>NZ_LXUK01000012.1:545-603026 GCF_013072695.1 Acinetobacter sp. Ac_5812 | reverse complement strand
CACCTTGCGCTCCCGTAGCACCGGTATCACCTTTCACACCCTGAGCACCTGTCGCACCGACATCGCCTTTGTCACCCTTATCGCCTTGGATGCCTTGAGCACCGGTATCACCTTTTACACCTTGAGCACCTGTCGCACCGACATCGCCTTTGTCACCCTTATCGCCTTGGGTTCCTTGAGCACCTTGCGCTCCTGTAGCACCAGTATCACCTTTCACACCTTGTGCGCCTGTTGCACCAACATCGCCTTTGTCACCCTTATCGCCTTGAACACCTTGGGTTCCTTGAGCACCTTGCGCTCCTGTAGCACCGGTATCACCTTTCACACCCTGAGCACCTGTTGCACCAACATCGCCTTTGTCACCCTTATCACCTTGGATACCTTGAGTTCCTTGAACACCCGTATCACCTTTCACACCCTGAGCACCTGTTGCACCAACATCGCCTTTGTCACCCTTATCACCTTGGATACCTTGAGTTCCTTGAGCACCCGTATCACCTTTCACACCCTGAGCACCTGTTGCACCAACATCGCCTTTGTCACCCTTATCACCTTGGGTTCCTTGAGCACCTTGCGCTCCCGTAACACCCGTATCACCTTTCACACCCTGAGCACCTGTTGCACCAACATCGCCTTTGTCACCCTTATCACCTTGAGTTCCTTGAGCACCCGTATCACCTTTCACACCCTGAGCACCTGTTGCACCAACATCGCCTTTGTCACCCTTATCACCTTGGGTTCCTTGAGCACCTTGCGCTCCCGTAGCACCAGTATCACCTTTCACACCCTGAGCACCTGTTGCACCGACATCGCCTTTGTCACCCTTATCCCCTTGGACACCTTGGGTTCCTTGAGCACCTTGCGCTCCTGTAGCACCAGTATCACCCTTCACGCCCTGAACACCTGTTGCACCGACATCACCTTTGTCACCCTTATCGCCTTGGACACCTTGGGTTCCTTGAGCACCTTGCGCTCCTGTAGCACCAGTATCACCCTTCACGCCCTGAGCACCTGTTGCACCGACATCACCTTTGTCACCTTTATCGCCTTTATCCCCCTTAAGTGATGCAATCCATTGACTTTGCGAACCTACATATCCACCAGCGACTGCTAATTCATAAGCACTTTTACCATCCGCACCAGCCCCAGTCGGTATTGCATCAATCTGACTTTGTAAACTAGTCAACTTCGTATTTACAGCCGTAAAGGCACTACCAATATTGGTATAGTTTGATCCCTGAATTGTGTAAGTCGGCCCAGTGAATACCCCTCCACTAAAACCAGCCCCCCCGCCAAAAACACCAGCTAATGAGTTTAATTGGCCAAAATTAGCTGCATCATTTGTAGCTGTTCCATTCGCCAAATTTGTAATTTTATTATTATTAAAAGAAATTGTTCCATTCCCAGCTGAACCACTTAATGAACCTTTAGAGGTAATACCTCCAGCTCCAACTTTTAGCATGTCAGCATTCACGGTGACATCAAAATCATCATTTAAAATTTTATCGTCAGAAATCGGTGAATTATTATAACAATTGATCGCACCCCAATATTGTTGGTTAACAATAGAGTTACCATGCGTTGTCGCGGCTATACCTGGATTTGTATTCGCGCCTTTTGCCCCACACGTAATGACTTGTTCAGCGTATACCTGCTGAGTGATCAAAGTTGCAGTACATACCCCCAAAGCAACAACAATTGGCTTTAAATTAAAATTCTTTTTGCATTCAAAATTGGTAACAATGTCTGATTTTTTTACAACATGACCTGTTCTATTTACTTTGCGTTCGCTGTTTGCATTTTCAGATACAACGACCATACACCCTAGAGATCTACTCCAAATTTTTTTAAAGATAGTATTCATATTATTCCCTGCATTTTGTGAATATAAACACATAAATTAGAGAACATTTTTCGCACAAATGAATCATTGAAATTTGGTAGAAAAATTAAAAAACCTTCAAAAAATCGTCTAAATAACAAATTTCAATGATGTCAAAACATCTTAATTTATCTTTAATAACTCGACTCCACGGAGCAACTTTCTTTTCCTAAGGTTATAATACAAAAGGATTCAAAATGAAGACTATAGATCAATTAAGCAAACGCGAATGCCAGATTTTTTTAAATGTTGGTACATGGCTACCGTATCAAAGAAATAGCAAAAAAACTTCATATCAGTGAACGAACCGTTACTACCCATCAAGAAAATATTTATCAAAAGCTTAATATTCACCATCGAGCAAGTTTAATTCAATTTTCCCCATACTATTTTCAGTTTCTAGACACTCTCTCACCAAGAGAACGTACAATCGCCCAACTCTTAGCTCAAGATCTTTGCAGTATCGACATTTCATTACAATTAAATCTAAGCATAGAAACGATCTATAGCTACCGAAAATCAATCAATCGAAAATTTAAGAACATTAAATCAAAATACGATGTTTTGGGGATACTCGCCCAAAAAGAAATTTCATTAAATTAAAACAACAAAAACACCAACAACATGTCTAAAAAACAAAAGGGGAAACATATGAGCGCAGATCCATATCTTGGGGAAATTATACTCGTTCCGTACAACTTCGTTCCAAGGGGTTGGGCAGCCTGTAATGGACAATTACTGCCGATTGCTCAAAATCAAGCACTATTCAGCTTGTTAGGTACGACTTATGGAGGGAATGGTGTCAGCAATTTTGCTTTACCAAACTTAGGTGGTCGTTTTGCACTCGGAGTAAATAATAGTTTTCAACTCGGTCAAGCAGCAGGCAGCCAAAGTACAACATTGACCATCAACAATTTACCTGCACATAACCATGTTATTGCACCTCAAAACGTCAATGCAGCAGTCTCTTTAACCCCACAAGCTAGCTCTCTAGGTGGAAGTACCAGTGACCCCACCAATGCCCTTTGGGCAAATGCCAATGATACAAGCACAGGGAGTTTATATGACACGTTTACTCAAAGCACAACTCAATTGGTGAATATGAAGCCAACGAGTGGAACGGCACAAGTCGCCATTCCTCAACAAACGACCTCTGTTACCGGTCTTAGTCAGCCTGTCGACATTACAAACCCATATTTGGCTTTGTATTACATCATTAGTTTAGAAGGCATCTATCCTTCACGCCAATAATCAAAAAATTTAAATTTTAATACGATCTTTCTTTAATCGTATCGAGATTTATTGTGGATACCAGAAACCACGAGAAAAAATGGGGCGAAATTCGGACCAGCCATAGAGTACGAACTATCACTTTTATAACGATTAAATAAAGGAAGTAAAATAATGAGCGGATGTCAATGTGATCCACAAGTTGTTCCAGACTATACAAAAGTTGGTTTTAATGGTGAAGGCAGCAATCAACTGCAATCACCCAATGTTAAATCAACAAATACAATTGAATCAGTACAAAGCCAACTTAAAAGTACCAACGTAGAAGCCTTAAGTCTAAGTGCTTGCGTTGGCGCATCTTATCGAAATGGCGATGTATGTTTTGATTTTCCAGTCTTTGGTAACGTTTGTGTGGGTGTACCAATTAGTATTCCTGCCAATGCAAGTTTACGTGTATGTGGCGATGTTTGTACAACTTGGGGAATTCCAACAGGCTTAAAAATTACACTCTATGTAAATAATCAAGCCTTATGGAGTGGAACTGTAGTCGGCATCTGCTAATTACTTTTCACAAATTATTTTAGACAAGCTTAATATTAATTAAGCTTGTCACCACAACAATTAAAACAGCACCAATAAAACACTTTTAAAAATTTCTTAACATAAAAAAATATTTAATAATATTTGTAGAAAATAAATATTTCACGCCTATAATCATAATTAATTTTTAGAAAAAGAAAATATTATGATTGAAGAAGAGAGGGAAATAGAAAAATTCTGGGAAACTTCTGTTTTCAGCTCCCCCTTGCCTGCGCCAGTATTAATTGCAGAAAACGATATTAAAATTAAAGAAAGATTAAAAAATATATTAATAGAACTTAATTACCAAAAAACTGATTTGATTTTTTCAGAAAATCTCCATCAATCTTTATTAATTGCGAAGAACAAAAAAGTTTCTTTTGCATTAGTTGATCTAAATTTATCTAATGGAGATGGAACAAAACTAATAAAAACATTGAGGCAAAAAAATACTACTATTCCAATTTTAGTTATATCAGCATTAAATACCAAAGAAGCTGTTCTAACTGCGATCCAAGCTGGTGCTACAGGCTATCTTCTGAAAGAACGTGATGATTTTGAAGTTTCCATGTCAATTAAACAAATTTTGAAAGGCGGACTACCGATCGATCCTTTTCTTATTCAAATTATTTTATCAACAGAGATTAAACCATTACAAAGGAGATCTAGTTTAACAGAAACATTATCTACTCGAGAATTAGAGATTTTAGAACTAGTAACCCAAGGCTTAAACAATCAAGATATTGCCAATGAATTGGGGTTATCACGTTACACGATTGAAGCACATTTAAGAAATATTTATGGAAAACTATCCGTAGATAGTCGCTCAAAAGCAATTAACATTGCTTATTCACTTGGATTTTTTTAATTTAATCTAAAAATAACAAAAAATATTCCATGAATTTTACTTAAAAAAAACAACTTTTCAATTAACAACTCAACCACTAGATAAAAAAATAGAGTGTTAATTTTATTAAATAAACACTCTATTTTTAAAATAAATATAAAATTTACAAGGGAAATCCATACACCATAAAATAAATCTATTGCTATTGTACTGTTGCAGTTAATTTAATCTGATTGTTGTTTGACACCATATCCATTTTTTGAATGCTGATCCCCATTTGAGACAACTGCATCAAAAAGTTAGCCAGCACAGCATAATTCTGATGTTCTGCAACAAGCTGAATCTGCTCACCATTTTGCTGTGAAGAAACAGCCAAACCTTGTTGTTGGGCCGTTCGCTGTATTTTATCTGCTACGGTCAATCCCACATCATTTGCAGGTTTCATTGTCGCCGCATTGCTCTGCATCCACACAGTTAGATCTTTTAATTCATTTAACCGTTTTTGTTGTTGATCTGCCAATGCATGCGTTTTCCACAAAGCAAAACCAGTCACGGTCACAATGACAAAAATGGTGGTAAAAATCACCATTACCCGTTCACGGACAGATAAGCCTTGTAGATATTCATTTAATGCTTCAATTTTCTGATCAAAGCTATTTTGTAATCGTGTTAATGCTTTCATTATTTTACTTTTACCACCCCAATTGCGCCAACTGTATCCGCCTGAACATTGCCTAATTCAGCTTGGAAACCTTGTTGGTTTAATTGTTGAGTTAATCCTTGTAAATCATCCGCAGATTTTGCTTTGAGTGACATAGCCAAAGTTGCGGCATCATAACTCACCTGCTGAGCAACGATTTGTTTTTGCATCAAAATTGGTCCAACACGGCTTAACAGCGAAAGTGCTTGCGTATCACCAAGTTGGCTCATACGTAATTGGCTTTCAAACTGGCTTTTAATATTTTGTTCGGTAACACGACTATTCTCACCGAACCAATATTTATATTGCTCAATCGCTTGGCTTGCAGTTTGATCAGCAACTTTTTTCAGCTTCGACCAACGCAACGCGTCATAACCGAGCTGTACAACAATGACAGCTAACAATACGGCAGCCGCAGCTTTCCAATATCCTGACCATTGTGTTTCAGCATTTTTAGCTTTAGGTAAAACATTGAAAGGATGCTGTTTAGGTCTTAACAACGGTTCAAATTGATAACTAAATTCAGTGCGCTGATCTTTACTCGATGCAGTTGCGAGACTCTCTAACTGACCAGCATTTAAATTCGCAAATTTATACTGGGTTTCTGCTGTCTGAAACTCCAGGAACAATCCTAAATCATCAACAGAGTTTCCAGACCATGTATTTTCTCTAATCAAGAGGTGATCATACAGATTGAGTAATACCACTTGATTCAGTTCTGGTTCAGGTGCAATCAAAAAGTCAGGCAAGAATGCTGTAATCTGGATCGGCAAAAGACTGAGTGCATGTTGCCATGTTTCAATCGAATATTGCGCCACACCCAAGATATTGAGCTGATCATTTTGAAAATGATGAACTACTTTCATTTGATCAATTGGCAAGGTGACAAACTCTTCCAAGAGGTATTTAACGCCTTCCTGTCCCAATTGTTTGTAATGTGCCTTGGTCATGGGTTGTTGTAATAATTGCGCATTTCGGCTTGGAAAATAAACCACAGCCTCTTTACCATGATGCTCTTGCAAGTCCTGAATCAACTGTTCAAGACTTTGTGCCTGCAACCAATTTTCCCCTGCCGACCAATACCATGTTCCATTGGTTTCGGGCATCCATATATACAGCATCGGTGTTCAGTACCCTTTTATCCTATTGCGGATATATAAAATTATAATGTTGGTGTAAAACGATTCTTTTGCGTCGACAAACCATTCGCGATCACAACTTGATCATAAATACGTGCTTCTGCCAATGCAAACGGATTAAAGCCTTCGTGTGTCAATTGCTCTTCAATATGTGCCACAACATTCATATGACACACCACTGCAATCGACTCATACGGTAATTTAGATAACCATTCAATCGCATCTTTGGCATCATCATCAGGTTTAATCTTATCGCAAATTAAAACTGGAATACCGTGAAAATGTGCTTTGATATGGGCTAAAGTTTCCTGCGCACGTAATAAAGGGCTCACCACAAAGATTTCTGGTTGAATCACATCCTTTAAGAAATGTCCTGTTTGCTCAGCTTGTTGATGTCCACGCACTGTTAATGGACGCTGCATATCATTTCCATTGATGGCTGGAGAGGCTTCACCGTGACGAACTAAAGTTAACTGCATAAAACGACCTTATTTTTTATAGCTGTATCATAACGCGAATAGATGACAGTTTTTTGATTAGACTTCATGATGAGGTAAAACAAATTCCACATCACTACGATGACCATTTTTCATCAAAGACAACGCAATCGTCATTGGCGGCGCACCTTCAAAAATCACTTCGTACAGTGCATTGGTAATTGGCATATACACATCTAGCTCTTCCGCTTTGGTTCGTACCTGAACAATGGTATTAATCCCCTCTGCCGTCTGACCGAGCTCTTTGGTCGCTTGATCCAGTGTTTTACCAGAACCCAGTGCAAAACCAATCTGATAGTTACGACTTAATGGACTGTTACAGGTGGCAAATAAATCACCTACGCCGGACAGACCCAAAAAGGTTAATGGATTGGCGCCTTGCTTTACTGCAAAACGACTCATTTCAGCCAACGCACGAGTCAGAATCATACTTTTGGTATTTTCACCAATCTTATAAGCCCCACCCATCCCCATGGCAACTGCATAAATATTTTTTAAGGCACCACCCAGTTCAACACCATGCACATCGTCGCTACCAAACACGCGGAATAAAGCACTATGCAAAGCATGTTGCACGGCATAACGAACCAATTCGGACTCACTGGCAATGACCGTTCCTGAAGGCATACCTGCCATGATTTCTTTGGCAAGGTTAGGACCAGATAGCACACCATACGGCACTTCAGGTAATTCTGTGCGAATAATATCACTCATAAAACTAAAGGTTTTTGCTTCAATCCCTTTGGTCAATGAAACCACAGCCTGAGAAGTAATAAACGGCGCAATCTGTTTGAGCACATCACGGAAAGAATGGCTTGGAATCGCCACCAGAATAATGTCACGATCCCGTACAGCAAGCTCTAAGTCAGCTACTGCACGCAATCCATGTTCAAGTGGATAATCAGGTAAATAGCGTTTATTGATATGCGTTTGATTAATTTCTTCTGCAACAGCAGCATCACGAATCCAAATCATGGTATCGCAACCATTTCTGGTCGCTAAATTTGCCATCGCTGTGCCAAAACTACCACCGCCCAAGACCGTAATTCTTAATGCTGTTTTCTGATCTACGGCAACTGGCTCAACTAAATCACTAAAATTTAACTCTGTCATTTTTTATCCTGAAACGAATTTCTTTCTTTAATCATGCAAAACAAAGCTTAGGTTACTTGCCATACTTTTACAAAATCTTGACTGTTTATTTCTGCTCTTGGTGCAATCGCTTTTGCTGCTGTTCCGATATAAATAATTCCAGAAATAAGATCCTGTTGTTTTAATCCCAATTGCTGTTTCAACCAATTCGATTCAACCACAGCCCCAGAACGCCACATGGTTGCAAAGCCTTGTGCTTGTAAAGAGAGCAAGAAGTTTTGAATTGCAGCGCCTGTACTTAAAATCTGTTCAAAGTGTGGAACTTTAGGATGATCTTGAATCGTGGTTAAAGCTAAAACCAACAAAGGCGCACGAAATGGATGTTGTTTCACTCGATCAAGTTGAGCAGGATCTGTCTCACCTAAATCGGCTAAAGCACTCGCTAATTGCTCACCAAAAGCCGCGCGTAACTCTGGGGTGATAACCAAAAATCGCGTTGGTTTTAAACGATGATGATCAGGCGCAGTCAATGCAGCTTGCACTGCTTTTTCGAGTTGTTCTGTATTTGGTGCAGGCTCAATCAGTTGCCCAATAGATTGACGTTGATGAATATTTTGATGAATTGTCTCTATATTTGAGTCCGTCATTGAAATGAATCTAACTAACACAAGGATGGCGCTAGATTAGCATAATCTGAATGATTTCCACTATGCTTAATTCATGCTTGCCACAGACATCTATATTGAATTTCGTTCGTAAATAACAAATATCATCATCGCTAAACTCATCATTCATTTGAGAAAATTTACAGAGTGTCTGCACAAACTGTACATAACCTGCAAAAGCGCTCAGAAATTCTATGTTCCAATAATACAATTATGTAACGACTTGAGAACAAGTAATGAAAAAAACCTTAATCATGAGTTTAGTTGGTGGCTTGGCACTCGGATTGACAGCATGTGCATCTACACCAACCAATACCTTAGCCATTCAAAAAGAAAATAATCAATATGAAGTCACTGGCGTAGGTAAAACCAATCTGATTGCAAAAAACAATGCTGTAAGTGCTGCACAGAAAACTTGTACCCGTAACACCTCACCTGTCGTAGTTGATGAAAAAACCGCGTATCAAGGGGTACTCAAAGGTGTAGTGGATGAGCAAACTGGAAAGATGGTTGAAGCTGCCGCAGGTGTGATTGGTACTTTCACTGGTAAAAATACTTCACTTGCCCGTGATGATGATTATCAAACCACGCTTACCTTCTACTGTAAGGCTAATTCATAAATACAAAAAAGCCGATGTTGAAACATCGGCTTTTTTTCACTTTTATCACTTAGTGCGCTTCGCTCGCAGCGACTTCAGATGCAGCAGCTTGTTCGGCAACATCAGTATTATTTTCATCTAAATTCGGTTTATCAATCGCATCAATTGCAGCTTGTTGCTCTGGGGATGTCTGTGTTGATACAGCAGCAGCTGTTTGGTCTTGCTGTTCAGCATTTTTCGCTTCTTCTTTCTTTGCACATGCAGTCAGCATGATTGGAGCAATAATTAGAGCGGCAAGGGTTAATTTAAATTTCATCACGGCTTTCCACAGTTACTTGGTTAACTTGTGACAATCATATTTCAGATATATGACATTTTCATGACTGTAACGTTGTGCAAAAGTAAAAAGAGCCGATTTAAATCGACTCTTTTTAGGTATTTATTTGATTAATCAGCAGATTAAATCTTGGTTAAGCACGCTCAAGCAATACCGCAACAGCAGGTAAAGTTTTGCCTTCTACGAACTCTAAGAATGCCCCACCACCCGTTGAGATATAACCAATTTGATCAGCAACTTGATATTTATCAATTGCAGCCAATGTATCACCACCACCCGCAATCGAGAAACCAGCAGATTCAGCAATCGCCAATGAAAGTGTTTTGGTTCCTTCACCGAATTGATCGACTTCAAACACACCCACTGGGCCATTCCAAAGAATTGTTTTAGACGTTTTTAAGATGTCTGCAAATGCTTTAGCCGTTTCAGGGCCAACATCCAAAATCATATCGGTATCAGTTACATCAGCCACGTTTTTTACAACAGCTTGTGCACTTGCCAATGAACCAAGGAAATCTTCAAAGTTGATTTGGCTTGCATCTGCAACTACAACATCTGTAGGTAATGGAACACTCACTTTTGCAGCAATTTGTTTTGCAGTTTCAACCAAATCCGCTTCGTAAAGTGATTTACCGACATTAAAACCAGCTGCAGCCAAGAAGGTATTGGCAATACCACCACCCACGATCAATTGATCACAGATTGTAGACAATGAAGTCAACACATCAAGTTTAGTTGATACTTTAGAGCCTGCAACAATTGCAACCATTGGTTTTTCTGGTGTTTGCATTGCACGACCAAGCGCATCTAACTCTGCTGCCAATAAAGGACCCGCAGCGGCGATTGGCGCAAAACGTGCTGCGCCTTCAGTTGATGCTTCTGCGCGATGTGCTGTACCGAATGCATCCATCACGAATACATCACATAACGCAGCGTATTTCTTCGCAAGCTCTTGGTTATTTTTCTTTTCGCCGTGGTTGAAACGAACGTTTTCAAGTAACACAACTTGACCCGCAGCGACTTCAACGCCATCTAAATAATCTGTGAATAATTTAACATCTTGACCCAATGCTTTGCTTAAATAAGCAGCAACCGGTGCAAGTGATTGTTCTGGTTTTGGCTCACCTTCTACAGGACGACCAAGATGAGAAAATACCATCACTGCCGCGCCTTTTTCTAAAGCCGCTTTAATAGTTGGCAATGCAGCACGTAAACGTGCATCACTGGTAATTTCCCCATTTTTTACAGGAACGTTTAAGTCTTCACGAATAAGGACACGTTTACCTGCTAAATCAAGATCAGTCATGCGCTGAAAATTCATGGATGGCTCTCTAGTTGATTTTAAAAACGGCGTAATTTTAAATGATTCTCTGAAATAAAGGTGAGTTTTTTTGCAGAAAAGCTGCCGAAAGCTTCAGTTTTGATTATGATAATCACCGTCACTAAATCTTTCTATTATTATGTCAATTCATCCAGATCCAAAAATTAATCGTTTAAACGTACTTGGCGAACCTTTAGCCAGCTGTTGTTATGACCCAATCACTGGGTATTTTCGTAATGGCTTTTGCCATACGGCGGTCACCGATTTGGGTCAGCATACGATGTGTGCACAAATGACCTCTGAGTTTTTAAATTTCTCACAAAAAGTCGGCAACGACCTGATCACCCCTTTACCCGAGGTTGGCTTTCCTGGTCTCAAACCGGGTGACTTCTGGTGTATCTGTGTTACGCGTTGGGTTGAAGCTTATCAAGCAGGACAAGCGCCACCGATTAAGTTGAATGCTTGCCATAATGCTGTTCTGCATTATGTTCCCTTGAATATTCTTGTGGAATATGCGGTCTAATGCGTCAACCTGAATTGATTTTGGCATCCAGCAGCCAAACTCGCAAAGATCTCATGGATCGTTTAAGGCTCGATTATCGCTGTGTTTCACCTGATATTGATGAGTCAGCAGATGGTGAAGTACATGCTGATGATTTAGCCAAGCGACTGGCCTATGAAAAAGCCCGTGTCATTGCAGAACAATATCCAAATGCGATTATCATTGGCTCGGATCAAGTGGCTTGGCGTGAACATGCCCCCTATGATTTTATTGGCAAGCCGCTGAGGGTTGAAAATGCCATTCAACAATTACAGGAAAATTCTGGTCGAACTGTATTTTTTAGTACCGCACTCAGCGTTCAACATCTGCAATCTGGCTTTGAACACACATTGGTCGAACATTACCAAGTCGAATTTCGTCAACTGACTTTGGCTGAAATTAAACGTTACATCGAAATTGACCAGCCCTTACATTGTGCGGGTAGTTTTAAATGTGAAAGCTTGGGGATTAGCTTATTTGAAAAAATGATCGGTGATGATCAAACCACCTTGATGGGCTTACCCATGATTCAATTGTGTAAGATCTTACGTCAGTTTGGAATAAGTGCGCCTTAAAAAACACCCTGACCTAAACTCAGTTTAGATCAGGGTCAGTGATTATTCTTCGACTACAGTGACTCGCTTTGGTAAAGCAAACCAAATAAAAATCGACAGAATCAAGAACAAGAGTGCAGCCACATTCAGTACGGAACGATGCGATTGGCTAAAGGCCTGTTTTGCAGCTTGAATCAAATGTTCAGCAATTGTTGGCTGTAATTGTTTCGCCGCTTGAATCGCTTCGCCAATTGAACTACTTGCTTGCTGCAACATGTTATTCGGTACATCGCTTGGAATCACAATCGAGTTGGCATAGAACCATGACAACATCAGACCAAAAAATGCAATGCCTAAACCTGCACCTAACTCGTATGCCATCCCTTCAATCGCACCCGCAGCTGTCGCTTTACTTGGTGGAACGGAGGACATAATTGCTGAAGTTGAAGACAGCAAGGCAATTTCCACACTCAAACCTAATAACACCATCCATGCCCATGCGTGGATTTGTGCTTGCATAAAGTCGGTATTGGCCAAGCCCCACAGACTCATCGCACTCATCAGCATACCAAGCGATGCGACAGAACGTAGACCAAAACGGTTCACCAACAGACTGGCAATTGGACCACCTAAACTAATCGCAATCATGAACGGTAAAATAAATGCCCCAGCAGCCAATGGCGAAAGCTGATACACAAATTGCAGCTCTTGCGAAACCAACAGCTCAAATCCCACCAAAGCCATCATTGATACAATCGCCATGACCACGCCAGTCGCAATGACAGGATGTTTAAACAATTGAATATCAATCATTGGTGATTTCGAAGTCAACTGCTGACGAATAAAGCCAACCAACAAACTAAATCCGACGGCAAAGATCAGAACCGACCACACGCTAAAACCATGCATCACCGATTTCACTGCATAGATCATACTCAAGATGGCGATCACCAAGACCAAGGCCTGCAATAAATTCAAGTTTTGCTTTGGCTGACCTGTTTGTTTTGGAATCAAAAATGCAGCCAATACCACCACGGTGATCATGATAGGCACATTAATCAGGAAGACTGAGCCCCAGTGGAAATGCTCAAGCAAAAAGCCACCGAGTAATGGACCAAACGCTGCACCACCACCACCGACTGTTGCCCAGATCCCTAAAGCGAAGTTACGCTGTTTTTCATCAAGGAAAGTATTACGGACTGCCGACAAGGTTGCGGGCAGAATCATTGCCCCACCCACGGCCAATAAAGCGCGTGAAGCAATCAATGCCAATGCGGTTGGTGAAAATGCGGCTGCCAATGAGGCAAGACCAAATAAGACCGCACCAATGATCATCAGGCGTTTATAACCGATACGATCCCCTAAGGCACCCATCGGTAAAATCAGCCCAGCCATGACCAATGAATAAATATCAATGATCCATAACAGCTCGTTGGCTGAGGAAGAAAGCGACTCACTCAAAGTGGGAGTCGCCACGTGTAAAATGGTTGCATCAATCGCGACAGGGATATAGATCAATACAACAATTGCAAGAATTAACCACTTGCGTGACATAAATGCCTCTAAATTGGACAACTGTTCAAATTGGCGTTATTATAACCAAAATTGAACACTTGTCCAACTTTCGGATTTAAGTGAGTTTGTTTCTGATTTGTATATGCTGAAAGGTGCTAGAGAAAGAATGGCTTATTTAAACCGTGAACAACGTCGTGAAATGATTTTGCAAGCCGCCATGCAGGTTGCATTAAACGAAGGTTTTTCCGCGATGACGGTTCGCCGCATCGCCACTGAAGCCCAAACATCAACAGGACAAGTCCATCATCACTTTGCCTCTAACTCACATCTTAAAGCTGAAGCTTTTATTAAGCTAATGCAGCAATTGGACGAAATTGAAAATCAGGTCAAGACTGCCAATTATCTACAGCGTCTCTCTTTATATCTCGGGTGTGAGAATATTGAACAAATCCAACCTTATTTACGCCTTTGGAACGAAGCAGAAGTTTTAATCGACCAAGATCAAGAAATCAAACTGGCCTATAATATTGCCATGCAGGATTGGCACCATTCTATTGTCCGTATGATTGATGAAGGCCAAGCACACGGCGAGTTTCAATTTGACACGAATAGCCATGACATTGCATGGCGGCTCATCGCATTTGTTTGTGGTCTAGAAGGCATTTATAAGTTAGGTTTGGTGGGCTTAAATGAAAACGATTTTAAACGCCACACCGAAGCCATTATTCAAGCAGAACTATTTAAAAAATCAAACTGAGTAAACAATGAAGCGAGCACTATTACATACAGCAAGACTTGATTTATTTGTATTTCAAATGGATGATCTTGTTGATATCTACCCTTGTGTGACAACAACATTAACCCGTTATATGGCTTGGGAACCTGCTCAAAACTTCGCAACACAAGAAAAAATTGGGCAGCAATGGCTAATCGCCGAAACCAACCATACTGATCGCCATTTTGTGTTACGCGATAAAGAAAATCAGCGTTTTATTGGTCTGATTGGCGTGCATCATTTAGACACCCCAACACCCGAATTAGGATTATGGATTCGAGAAGATTGTCACAATCAAGGCTTTGCAAAAGAAGCCTTGTTTAAAGTATTCAAATGGGCTTCTTTACATCTCTCCGCCCAATATTTCTTATATCCTGTTGCAGTGGATAATCAATCAAGTCGTAAACTAGCTGAATTTTTAGGTGGAACAGTGGCTGCGCATAAAACTGAAAAGAAATATGAAGCAGTGATTTACCATATTCCACCCTATCAAATTAAGGCAAATTAAAACCAGCCTTTGCGACCTGTTAATCGTTCATCTGCACAGCGTATGGTTTCTTGACTCAAGCCCCACAGACGATAATCCCCTGTTGCTGAGGTCACATTAAAATTATGCGTATAAGCAAAACTCAGTTCACGATCAAAATCACACCATGCACCTGAACCATTAAAGCCCACATGTCCAAAGCCATGTGGTGCACGTTTGCCCATCGTTAAAATACGGTGGTATCCCAAACGCCAATGCATTGGAATCGGCATCACTCGATCACGCGCTTTACTTTGCACCGTACTGAGTTGCTTAAATACCTCTGGACGAATCAGTTGCTGCCCTTGCCATTGTCCTTGATTGGCTAGCATGGCATAGACTTTTGCCAAACTATCCGCAGTAAATACGCCATTGGCCGCAGGAATGACGGCTTGCAATCCTTCATCACTGTAGAAACTAAAATTGCGCATCCCTTTTGGGATCATAGCATCCTGAAAATCCTGTGGGTTTTGACCTGAAAGCTCTAATAATCTTTCTGACAAAGATGCTTTACGTGGAGCATTGTTTTTCTTGCTTTGTGGTGCACTTGTTAATGGTGCTTTTGGTTTTTCCAATAAACGAGCCACTCGACCCAATTCTGAAGCGGGTGTACCAAAATACGCGCCATCCAGCTCAAGCGGTTGCACCAGATAACGTTGCATCAGCCAACTTAAAGGCTGCTTGGCTGCTTTCTCAAGCACACCACCCAAAATCCAACCATAGGTCAAAGGCTGATAAGCAAAACTTTGTCCTGCTGCAAAACGTGGTGTCGCTGCTGCCATAACCTCTAACATATGCGGCCAGTCCAGCATTTCTGTTGCTGTTTCAATGCTATTGCGAATATCAAATAGACCGCTTTGATGCGATAAAACATGTCGTAACGTAATATTGGCTTTGCCATTTTGAGCGAACTCAGGCCAGTAATGGGCAATGGGCTGCTCATAATCCAGCACACCTTCACTGACCAATATATGGGCAAGTGTTGCAAGAATACCTTTACCCGTTGAGTAACACATCGCCAAGGTATTGGACTGCCAATCTTCTTGTTGAGATTTTTTACCCGTAAAAATATCAACCACTTTTTGACCTTGGAAATACACCACCAATGCAGCACCACCTTGTTGGCTCCGCGCATCTTGTAGACGGCTAAATTGGCTAGCCAAGTCTATAAAGCGTTCATCAACACTACCATGATAATGATGTGTATCGGCAAATAGAATTTCTTTAATCAAAGCTCAATTCCTTATGATATTTATGTTTTTATAGTCTCCCTGTTGCGAACAACAGGGATAATTTAACAAATACTAGCGTATTAAAGTGCTTTTACTGTGCCAGTGACATGCGGCTTTTTAGATTTCACATTACGGATTAAAAAATCTGTTTGCTTTGATTCAACCGCAGTTAAAAACTCAATCGTTGAAGGTAAATACATTGGCAGTTTAAACCAGACATCTGCTTCATACGCTGCTGGAAGCTCAATGCTCGCCAAAGCTTTTGCCTTGCTCCACATCCCATGTGCAATCGCCTGTTTAAAGCCAAATGCTTTTGCAGTCACAGCATGAATATGGATCAAGTTGAAGTCACCAGAAATCACCGCATAACGACGGCCGGTATTTTCAGAAATATTCCATTCTGCCTGTGGTTGATAAGCTGGCTCTTGAGACTCTTTGGCTTTTTCAGTCGCTTTATTCTCTGTTTTTTGGCGGGATAAATAAGTGGTTAAACTTTCCACCACCACTTCACCCCCCACTTTGGCAGTAGTAATGAAATCAAACTGTAAGCCTTTGTCGTGCGGTTTCAACTCACCAAATTTACAAGACAGCGTAATTTGCTCATTTACAGCAATTTTGCGAGTTTGCTTGATCTGATTACGAATATGCACCAAACCCAAGATTGGGAATGGGAACGCTTCGCTGGTCATCATGTGCATTTGCAGACTTTGCGACAAAACTGCTAAATAAATCGCAGGTACGAAACCATCATGTTTAAAACCACAAATCTCGTTATAGCTTTCTAAATGTTTGCTATCAATCTTAAGTGTATCCACCACATATTCAACTTGTGGCAGGACCTTCTCACCTTTTGGCTTTTTGAAAATGAGACCTTGAATGACTTTTGGATAAGCTAAATAAGGTTTTGGCAACTGACTAAAATGACGTGTATTCATAATAAACCTTTTATATTTTAGGAATCCTCCCCAACCCTCCTTTTATAAAGGAGGGAGCTTCCACAAATTATACAGGTTTTAATTTTTAGGAATTCCCCTCTTTTAAAGAGGGGTTAGGGGAGATTTTATAGCTTTAAGTTCTTACGCACCTAACAAGCTTTGACCGCAGACACGAACAACGTTACCTGTTACGCCAGTTGAACCCGTTGACGCATACCAAGCAATTGCTTCTGCCACATCTACAGGTAAACCACCTTGGTTCATTGAATTCATACGACGACCTGCTTCACGAATCGCGAATGGAATCGCAGCAGTCATTTGTGTTTCGATGAAACCAGGTGCAACAGCATTGATGGTAATACCATTCTTTAATGTCGGCGCAGTAAATTTAACCAAACCAATCACACCTGCTTTTGACACAGCATAGTTGGTTTGACCAAGGTTACCCGCGATACCACTGATTGATGATACACAAACGATACGGCCATTTGCATTTAAACCATCATGAGAAAGTAAGTAATCGTTAACACGCTCAATGGCAGACAAGTTAATGTTAATTACAAGATCCCAAAGCTCTGGCTTCATGTTTGCCAAAGTTTTGTCACGGGTAATTCCAGCGTTATGAACAATAACGTCTACACCACCTTGTTTTGCTGCGGCAGTTTTGATTTTTTCACCGGCATCCGCAGCAGTAATGTCAATTGCCAATACTGAACCACCAATTGAACCAGCAACACGCTCAAGATCGGCTTGTTGTTGTGGAACATCTAAGCAAATCACATGTGCGCCATCACGCGCCAATACATGAGCAATCGCTTCACCAATACCACGACTCGCGCCAGTCACTAATGCTGTTTTACCCGCAAGTGGCTTCGCCCAGTCCAAATCGAGCACATCTGCTATAGAAACACGGATCACCTGACCTGATACATAAGCAGAACGTGGAGAAATCAAGAAACGTAAAGTTGATTCAAGGTTTGCTTCTGCACCTTGATCAACATAGACCACTTGTGCAGTAATACCTTTTTTGAACTCTTTACCAACAGACTTGATAAAACCTTCAAGTGCGCGTTGTGCAATCGCTTGTTTTACGGTTTTGGCAGTTTCAGGTGTGGTACCAATCACGATCACACGGCCTGAACTTGAGATTTGGCGTGCGATTGGATTAAAGAAGTTGTACAACTCTTTTAACTGTTCAGAATCTTGGATACCAGAAGCATCAAATACAACCGCTTTAAATTTAGATTCTTTGTCATCTGCATTAAGAGGACGAAGATTTAAACCTACTTTTGCAGCAGTTTGTTGCAATTCAACATTATTGCCAACATAGCTATCGGCATGAATATTACTCAAAACTTGAGCAATCGCAGCAGAAACCGTACTTGAAGGTGCTGCGCCAAGCAATACCGCACCATTCACAACAGGTTGAGCACTTTCAAAACGGTCTAGCGAAACTGGCGACGGTAAACCTAAATTTTTTACAACAAATTTACCTAAAGGTGATTGTGTAAATGCTTGGTATTGATCAGTCATGGTTATTATCTCTCATACAAATGAATTTGTTACAAACACATGAATCATGTTGGGATATGGCATGAAATCAATGTCTGATTGACTCATAGCAAATCATACTTGAGTTCATGTCTAGATGTCTTGACCCGAATGTGGTCTCAAGCGTCATTCTAGTCAATACAGCAGTATTGGAAATATGGTATGTTTGTACCAAGAATATCGCAATTATGCTTGGAAAAGCCTTATGAGCAAAACAACTCAAGAAAATCCAGCAGTCGAGACTTCTGCTACTGAGACTGTGTCAAATACATCAAAAGCAGCTTCTACTTCACGTAAAACTGCAAGCACAGCTTCTAAAGCAGCAAGTACGACACCAAAAACAACTCGTACACGTACGCCAAGTCGCAGTACGAGTAGTACAAAAAGTACTGCTTCTTCTACTACAACGACGAAAGCAGCTACAGCTAAAACAACCAAACCTTCTGTTCAACAGGATAAAACCATGAGCCAAAACACTGTGCGCCGTGTTGCCATTATCGGCGGTAACCGTATTCCTTTCGCTCGCTCTAACGGCGCTTATTTCACAGCCTCTAACATCGACATGTTTACAGCTGCGTTAAACGGTTTGGTTGAGCGCTTCAACCTGCAAGGTCAACGCCTAGGTGAAGTGGTTGCGGGTGCGGTATTAAAGCACAGCCGTGACTTCAACATGACACGTGAGTGTGTTTTAAATACTCAACTTGCACCAGAAACACCTGCTTATGACATTCAGCAAGCATGTGGTACTGGCTTACAAGCAGCGTTCTTGGTTGCAAACAAAATCGCTTTAGGTCAAATCGAAGTGGGTGTTGCTGGTGGTGTTGATACTACTTCTGATGCACCAATCGCTTTCGGTGATGGCTTACGTAAAGCATTATTAGAGCTTAACATTGCAAAAACAGGTAAAGACCGTTTAAAAGCTTTAGCAAAAATTAATGTAAAAGACCTTATGGATGCACCTAAAAATGGTGAACCACGTACAGGTTTATCGATGGGCGACCATCAAGCAATCACTGCGCTTGAGTGGGGTATTCCACGTGAAGAACAAGATATTCTTGCTGCTTCTTCTCACCAAAAAATGGCAAAAGCATACGAAGAGGGTTTCTTCGATGACTTAATCACACCATTCTTAGGCTTAAGCCGTGATAACAACTTACGTGCTGACTCTACTGCTGAGAAATTAGCAAAATTAAAACCTGCATTTGGTAAAGGTGAAGCTGCAACCATGACAGCGGGTAACTCGACTCCATTGACTGATGGTGCTTCATGTGTACTTTTAGCTTCAGAAGAATGGGCGAAAGCAAATGGTCACGAAGTGCTTGCATACCTCACTTTCTCTGAAACTGCTGCGGTTGATTTCGTGGGTAAGAAAGAAGGCTTATTGATGGCACCTGCCTATGCAGTTCCACGTATGCTTGAGCGTGCTGGCCTTAAACTTCAAGATTTCGACTACTATGAAATTCACGAAGCATTTGCATCACAAGTTCTTTCTACCTTGAAAGCTTGGGAAGATGAAAAATTCTGTAAAGAGCGTTTAGGCCTAGATGCACCTTTAGGTTCAATTGATCGTAGCAAGCTGAACATTAAAGGTTCTTCTTTAGCTGCGGGTCACCCATTCGCTGCAACAGGTGGTCGTATCATCGCAACTGCTGCGAAAATCTTAAATGAAAAAGGTTCAGGTCGTATTCTTGTTTCGATCTGTGCTGCTGGTGGTCAAGGTGTAACGGCGATTATTGAAAAATAATTGTTCATCTGCCCATAAAAAAGCTGAATCATTTGATTCAGCTTTTTTATTTATAACACTCCGTTTTAAATCAAGAATTTTGTTGTTCTATACATCTTTCAGCTAACTCAGCATTCCGTATAGATAATTTACGAATTTTTTCCTCAATTGAAAGATCATTTTTCACTCCAAGTTCTTTACGTAAAGCAATTTCTAAATTTAGAAATTTTTCAGCTGTACTTTTCATAGTTCTTAAAATTTCAAGTTCAACATCCATCTTCTTCTTTCTCATTTCATTCGATACATCTTGATTATAAATAAACCAATAAGAAGTTAATGGAACTATTTTTTGAAATTTAATACTTAAACTTGTGACTGCTTCTATTAACTCTAGTTTAATTTCTGGTATAGAAATAAAACTACTTTTGTGCAAAATAGCATTTAAATCAAGATGAGCTTTGAGTAAATCATTATAAAAATCTTGTTCTTCCTTTAGCTTATAACTATAAATGATGTTTATATACTTATGCCATTCACCAATTAACTCTACATACATATCTCTTTTAGCTTCTGCCAATTTTTCTAATTTGTGAGCATTCAAAGTATTCCTAGCGGTAATCCTTATAGAAATTATTAGCACAATCGCACCGATTAATGCTCCTAAAAAACCTAAAACACCTTGTATATAAGCTGCCTGTATAGTTGTATCTATAAAATTCACACCCATTCATCCTTTTAAAGTTACATTAAATAATTTAGACTTAAACAGATATTTTATACTTTTCCGTTATTATTACTCATTCTAACATTTTACCGCGCCCGTTTAAAATTCACATAATAGTCGTTTAACACTTTAATCGCTTGCTTCAACTCTTTTAGATTTTCCTCAGTGTTGCCCAATCGTTCAACAAAACGTTGTGAATGTATTTCCAAATCGATCTTTTCATTAATTTGTGGTGCAATCCGAAATAGCTTTTCTAAATCATCAAATCGATCTAATTTTCGATTAGAAAAATATTCCAAACGAACGCTCAAGCCATTCAACACCACACCATTTAAAATCGCGCCCTGCTCTGCATCAAATGCCAAAGTATGTTCTTTTAAAAATAACTGTTCAGGTGTTTCTTTAGAACTTTTGAATAGATTGCTCAGTTGGCTTAACATTTTGGGATTGATCATCTGACTATTTCAAGCCTATTAAACCGCTAAACCAACCATTGAAGCAACCGCTAGACTACACATATAAAAAAAGCATCTTCTAAAAGATGCTTTCTCGCAATTTATTGGCCGTACTGTTTTTTGAGGTATTCCACAATTTTAGCCGACTCAAACATTTTCACGCCGGTATTGGGATCAATCAAATACGGAACTTGAATATCACGACCCATCAGTTCAACAATCTTTTCACGCTTACCATTAGGCAACGGAATATATTGTCCCGGTTTTAAACGCAAAATTGCAGGCCCCATATCCTGCCAGCGCTCTTTCGGCACATTATGCAGAATGTATGGCAATTCCAACTCAGTCAGTACTTCACGCACCAAACGTGTATAAGGACTTGCCTCAAAGCTCCAAAGTTCTAATAGTTGAGTTGGCGCTGGACGCTCAACAATCTGTGGATTAATCCACACACCACGCGCTGCATTCGCCACGGTCGCCAACGCAGAGACATAAGGAAGTTTTGGATAATGACTAAACTTTTTCGGTGTTTGACCCGTTTTCCCATAATGCTTAAACAGATGATGAATAATCTGCTGTGACTCATACAACTGATCACCCGTATTTTCATCAATCAAGAATGGAAACTGTCTTCTGCCACCTTTTGCTTTCACGATTTGACGGTATTTTTGACCACCTTTTGGACATGGATAGATTTCCACATCCAAATTCAACAAGGTGATTACTTCACGGACACGGCGGCAAAATGGAGAACCTTCGAATTCATAAAGCTTAAGTGCTTTTTCAGGTTGGTTGGGAAATGGCGTTCCAGAAACACCTCGCCCACCTTCTATCAGCGTTGCACACACAGATTGTAAAACCTTGAATTGATGGCTCACCATTTTTAGCATCGCGTTATCCTTTTAACAGTCAGTTAGTTTTTCTTTTGCAATCACAATGCCATTATTATCTGCATAGATATAATCGCCAGAATTGATGGTTACACCGCCAAAATACAACGTGATATCCACTTCACCTATGCCTTTACGATTACTTTTTTGCGGGATTGCAGCCAATGCATGTACGCCTAAATCCAATTCTGCAATCGCATCGACATCACGCACACAGCCATAAATCACCACACCATTCCAGTGATGCTTCACCGCAGACTCCGCAATTAAATCGCCCATTAAGGCACAACGCATTGAAGCACCACCATCAACAACTAAGACTTTACCTGTACCATCGGTGGCTAAGAGTTCTTTTACACGGGAGTTATCTTCAAAACACTTTACAGTGACGACTTGCCCACCAAAAGTTTTACGCGCACCATAACTTTTAAAAAATTTGCCATCTAAGGACGGTGTGACCACTTGCAAATCTTTTTCAGCGTTATCATCTAATAAATCACAAGTTACAAAAGGGATCGTTGTCACTGAAATTCTCCATTATTTGCTTTGTTGTATACTTAAATTGTCATAGCATTTGAATGCGGCAGATTGAGTTTGTGCTGCGACCCGCATAGTATGCGCCAATTGCTCAGCTGTTACAGGTTTTAGTTTAAACGGTCTGGTCCACGCTTTTTCGAGCAGTTTATATGCGGTCTGTGCCAGATCTTCTAGCAAGCGAACTTCACTGCGTTTTCCAATTAGAAGTGAAGGCTGGAAAATTGATAGCTTATAAATTGACAGGCTTTTGAGATAATTTTCCAGTTCACCTTTTACTTTATTATAGAAAACTGGTGAATTAGCATTCGCTCCCAACGCACTGACCACTAATAAATGAATATTTTTATCCTGAACTAAATCAGCAAAATGGGCATTAATTTCATAATCAATCGCGTAAAATGCCTCTTTCGATCCCGCTTGTTTTATAGTGCTTCCCAAGCAGCTGAATGCATGTGTATAAGTACTGACATCTTCATCATTAAGTAATAAGAAATCCTCTAAAACAAGCTGATTAACTTTACTGTAAGTTTTTAATGTATCTGATTTTTTTCTTACAACGACGGTAATCGCATTAAAGTCATCCGAATGTTGTAACTCATCAATGAGTGCTTGACCAACCAAACCTGTCGCACCGATGACGATTGCCTTTTTATCACCTATTTTCATTTTTATTTATTCCAATCAATATCTAAGGCTAATGTAACGTTTTCTTGCACGATTTTCACCTGTTAAATGTACTTAAAAGTATCACAAGACTTGACTTCGCGGCTTAGTTTCCTCAAAATATGGCACTTGTTTACGGGCTGGTGAATGTTGCTAATGTTTTATTGGTTTTAACTTCAGCCCGCCCAGACCAACTTATTTTCAAGGAGTGCACGAGTGGCAAACTCTGCTCAAGCTAAAAAACGTGCTCGTCAAAACGTTAAAGCACGTAAACACAACGCAAGCTTACGTTCTATGGTTCGTACTTATATCAAACGTACTGTAAATGCGATCGCTGCTGGTGATTATGCTGTTGCTACAGAAGCTTATAAAACAGCTGTACCTGTAATCGACCGTATGGCTGATAAAGGCATCATCCACAAAAATAAAGCTGCTCGTCACAAGAGCCGCTTGAACGCTCAAGTTAAAGCATTAGCTAACTAATTTGATGCACATAAAAAAGCCCGAATTTTCGGGCTTTTTTATTGCCTTTAATTTTTTATATAAGGTTGCAAGCCTGTTCCCGCCTCTGTCACGATCTTGAGCAGCTTCTGGCACAATATATAACTCTCCTCCAACAAGCCCAAATCGCTCGCTCGTGCGTTGGTCTGCATCAATAAAGCCTTATGCTGTTGATAGCGTTCTTGCAAATACAACTGATCTTGGCTTAATGCAATCATCATCAACTCAAAACGAAAATCTAAATCAATTTTAAGATCTGCTAGCATATCACCGTAAGCCCATGCCTGTAATACGTCTAACCGACCTTGCCCCAGATTTGAAAAAATAAAATTGATATAAGCATCCAAATTAGTAAAAAAATCCTGAATATCTGTTTGCGTATCCCAACGTCCCATCAATGCAAAACTCGGTTCTACATTATTTTTCTGCCCCGTGTTTTTATGTATATCCATCGAACGTAGACGAAAAATCAAGCGTTCAGATAGCTGCTCTTGCAATTGATCAGGAATAAAACGATCGGTAAAATCCATCGCAAAAGACAGCATTGGACTGACCGTTAATTTTCTAAGTACCATTTTCAACTGATAGAAAATACCAAGCTGCCTGTGGGTGAGTAAAAAACAACGATAGCCTGTATCCAACGCCAATTCAGGCCGTCCGATATTGCCCCAATTTGAAATAAAATCATGCGCAACATTAAATACATCCAACTTTAAATGCTGGGCATAACTTTGCTGTTCAAACCATTGACTAATCAGAAGTTCCGCTTCAGGCATGCTTTGTGGTATTTGGAAATGATTGAATTGCTTCTTAGGCTCAGAAATTGATTCAGTCACTTTGATTTTTAAAGGTTCTAACAAATATGGCTGCAACAGATTTGAAACCGCATTTTCAGGAGATTGTAACTCACCAACTCCCCACACATTATAATTCGACTCATAGAAGCCAATTCCTGTTTCATGCGCGGCCTCATAAAAGACTCGATAGACCGCATCATTTTGTGCTTCATTTGCTAGAACATCTACTTGCACACTGGCACACAATCCTTGAGCAAACTTGGTCTTAATCCCTTGCACCCATTGTTGTGTCTGTTCAGAAAAATAAGATTGGTATTGCGGATCACAAATCTTGTTGCTAAACAAATTCAACCAGGCTTGCAAAGTTCTACCATGACTAGAGATATGGCGATATTGTTGATGCAATTCAAAAGCAACTTGATGTGAATCATCTTCTGAAGGGACTTTACCTGTAAAAACCTCAGGCTCCCATAAGTAAATCGTGTTTAATAACATCTTTTTATCCAATTATGCGTCAAGTTTCTCTTTTTATAAGCCTATCATGACGAAAATTTCTATATTTTAAAAGTGCACTTTTATTATTTTTTTCAACTTTCTAAGAAAATATTCTGCATAAAAAAATATGAAGTCCCGAAGGACTTCATATCATCAATTTATGACGTTGAGATAAAACACTCAAATCATTAAGGACTAGATTGTAAAAGCTTAGTCGCCAATACCAGATTCTTCGCAGACAAACCAGCAAGAACGAGGCTGTTATTTACGACTGGAATCGTCCATTTTTGATTGGCACCACTGGTACAACGATAGCGAATTAGACGTGCGCGATTATTGGTTAAGTAACCACCCTCCAAGTCGAAGCACTGATTCGATTGCTTAATCGCCTGCGCAGTCGTATCAAGTTCCCACACTTGACTAC
The DNA here is from genome assembly GCF_013072695.1 of Acinetobacter sp. Ac_5812. Classification (GTDB taxonomy): domain Bacteria; phylum Pseudomonadota; class Gammaproteobacteria; order Pseudomonadales; family Moraxellaceae; genus Acinetobacter. The sequence continues at coordinate 577,300 of NZ_LXUK01000012.1, read as the reverse complement.
TTACACTGCTGCAAGGCGTCAGATTGATCACATTGCCCGCTGTAGTCGTTAAGCACTGATCTATATATTGCTTGTTATGGATTTTACCCAATGCATCATAAATCCATTTCTCTGAGTCATCACTAACACAGCCTGTTGATCCACTAATAAATGCATTTAAATCACCATTCGCCAACTTCTCAGCTTTTAAACAATTTGTTCTGTTTAATAAACTAGTACTTGATGCAAAATTCAAATCACCTTTGAGTTCTAACTTCTCAACAAAAGCATGGAATGCACTTAATGCATCGGCATTTAAATTGGTCAAATCTGAACGATAGACATTGATCCAGCGATTGAGTCGATAAAGTTTAATTTGCTGCTGGGTATAACGCACCATCTCATTTTGAGCATCAGGCGATAGTTGATCTTTAAAAGTTCTATATGAATCAAATAGTAACTTTGCATCTGTCGAAAGATTTACAACTGGCTTGTTTTTATTCTCGACTAAGGCCTGCTCTAATTGAGGCAACTCAATCGCTCTAAGAGCTGAGTATTCTGCTTCCTTACCAATTTCAACTGCAGGTGCTAGAGCCACTGTACTCACAGGAATAGATGTACTTGAAAGTAGCACTGCTGCTTGATTGGCCTTTTTACAATACAAATTCACTTGCTGCGGTGCTTCACTTTGCGCAAGGTTGACATGGAACTTATTGGCGTTGCTATTCGAGTTCATTCGTTGCGGTGCTAAAGCAATATTTTGACTCGCACTGGCAAACTGCACATTCAGCCAACAACTTGCTGTTACTGCATTTGGATTGGCTTGTGGTAGATCAAATACATTACCCCAGTTACCTTTCGCAGCAGGATAAACCAAGCCAACCTGCGCCTCTGGATCATATCCACCCAAGATGGTATAGACTGGCACACCAAACATTTTTGGTTTCAAGTAATTACCATCAGCACGGTTATACCAAACATTACTTGAGTTTGGTGTTTTAGGCTGAGCAACTTCCATCACACGAGTTATTGCATTCCATTTTTTATAACCCGTTGGAGAAGTTGCATCCCAAACATAACGGTCAAATGCAGGCTGAATTTTTAAATAGATACTATAGCCGGTGTAATGAGTATATTTAGAAATGCTACTTGCCGTCGCACCACCAGACATCGCATCCCAACCATAAGCATATTTATTCAGAAAATTCGGTACACCATTTGCACCATCTCCTAAGTTGGTCGTCGTCCAATTGAGATTACCGCGCATTTTATTTCTAAACGCAATATAGCCCCAGCCACTATCTGCATGATGCGCTGCCCAGAACATATTATCCCCAACAGAACCTGGATAATGCCCCAGCCCATAATGATGGCCAATTTCATGACTAAACTCATTACCGACAGAGTCAATCAAGGTCAGCATGCCATTACCGCCGCTTAGCCCATGGGTTGCCTCACCGTTACTATATTTGCCGCGTGCATAATGGGCCACCACACTTTGCGTGATTTGTGGTTGTTCTTGGCTCGCCATTGAAGCACTGGTGATGCCCCAATTGGCTAAATTAATACCCACACCAAAAGTCGATTTAGCCGTATTTTCACGCATATCACCACTATAGACATCACCTGTGGTTGCACTTGCCGAGTCGTAGATCACACCACTTGCGACCATGACTTTATTCAGCTTTAAATCCTCATATTTGGTGACGATCATACGTGCAGCAGGAATGGTCTGAAAATAATCTGTCCCCGCCTTGGCAGGTTCAAGCAACATATAGTGGCCTGTTGACTTCGGCGGATCGGTTAATAAGCCCAAACGGATATTTTGTACCACCAGCTCACCTGGTGCAGCCAAATCAATATTGTCCGCAGTTAAATCTCCACTACGATTATTCAGCGGATCAACCACGCGAAGATGTAAACCGGCACGAATTTCACTCCATTTTAAAGCAACCGTCCATGCTCTTTTAGAGTAACTCACAGGCGGACGCCCATCAGTATTTGATTGATCAGAGGCTGCAATTCTTGACGGCTCTTTCAATTTAACCATTCTAAGCAGTTGATTACCTTGATAAATTTCGACATGTAGCTTCTGTAGATCACCCATTTCTGCCAATGGTGTCACCAACAACAAGGCATCTTTTTCTGTTGTTAGACGCGGCATTGAGTCTTTTTCATTATTCTTAGGATTGACCACATGACTTTGTGCAAATTGCAGCATTGCAGCAAAACTGCCATTTAAATCATTACGCAGTAGACGTGGCAGTCCAAGCTTATCGTAATCATAAAAACCAAGCACCGATTCATCTATTTTATTTTTACGAGGTTCTGGATACTTTTCTACCACAGGTGGAATAGACGGTGTTTCTGTATTTCCACCCCCACCTTGGTTCGGTGTTTCTGGTGTTGTGTTACCCGAACCATTATTGCCATTGTTCGGTGTTTCAGGTGTTGTATTTTCTGAACCATTATTGCCAGTATTAGGCACTTCTGGCGTAACGCCACCCGAACCAGTATTACCACCATTTGGCGTTTCAGGTGTTGTCGTCCCTGAACTGTTATTACCATTATTCGGTGTTTCAGGAGTTGTCGTTCCTGAACCATTATTACCGGTATTAGGCACTTCTGGTGTAATGCCTCCTGAACTTGTATTACCGCCATTCGGGAGTTCGGGTACAGTAGTCCCCGAACCATTATTTGGTGTTTCTGGCGTTCCATCTCCTGGTAGCTCGTTGGTTCCATCACCAGGTGTAAGGTTGGTATTTCCTCCTGCACCATGTTCATTTTTTGGCGGCTCAGTATTATTTGTTGCATTGGAATGATCTGCACCACCACTACCGCAAGCGACGAGCATGGCCGATAACAAACAAACCGTTAAATGTTTAAGTTGTAATTGCATCACACTTCCCCAAGAAAAACTTGATAAATTATCGTTAATGAAAAATTAAGTTAATTGGTTAAAATTAATATAAATCATGTATTTACATATACTAACAACTTAAATAGCAGGAAGGAAATTAATTTATCGCAAAAACAAAAAATACTGGATTTATTACACTTTTAATCTAATTCAATTTTATTTAGATTTCTAAATTGAACATAAATCCTCCACCAGCACTACATTTCCCTCACTCAAACGACCTATTTCAGGCATATAGAATTCATTTAAATTTAAGTTTTGAGCAACAATCAATCTACAAAACTGGAGAGCCAAATGAATAAGAATGGGAAGTTGATCATCGCAGTCGCACTTTTTTCATGCAGTAGTCTCAGTTTTGCTGCAAGCTGCACAAATACGATCGAGAACAACACGGTCAGTGCTCTCACTGTTCCCGCAGGTGCACATTGCACACTCAACAATTCGTCAATTGAAGGTGATGTAAATATCGGGAAAGGTGGCAGTTTGATTTTAAATAGCTCGTCTATCCAAGGCAGCATTCAAGCTAAGCAAGCAAAAGCAATCAAATTAATCAACTCAAGTGTCAGTGGTGATATACATATTGCACAAGCTGCGACAACATTAAGTTTAGATAAGTCTATAATTTCAGGGAATATTCACTGTTCAACTTCAACTAAGTTGCAAACAAATCTCAGTACGATCGAAGGACAAAAAATTGGAAAATGTGTTTAATCAGACTTTAATCCAATCATGTTGATATCTGAATCCAAATGATCTGTTTGGATTCACATCAACAGCAATCGAACTCTATTGATTAGCTGAGTGACTATCCGATTTGATTTTAATATTTCAAAGCAACATTTCTATGATCGATTAGAACTAGCGATTCAAAAACTGCTTTATTTCTAACGCTTGCCGCTTACCACGCCAAATCCATTTTAATTGACTTTCCGCAAAGTCCTCACCCTCAAACCATACAAACAAACCCTCCATCATGTCAGGCCAATCCGTTTGTTCAATTTGATTTTTACCTGAGATCACCGCAACAATTGCAGCAAGAATCGTGTCATGACTTACAGCCAAACTTAAACCATTCTGTTGTGTAGGATGGGTATGATAAAGCAACTCCAATACATCAAATACGCCCGTAATGGGATGTTTCATCCCTGGCAAAGCATTATTAACGAAGCTATTAATAAAACCTAATGCACCTTGTTTACGGAAATAAGGGGCTGCCTGTTGTATGTCTAAAACAAAGCTACCTGGCTCAACCAATAAACGCTGTTCAACAATTTCAATCTGATGAGTATTCACGGCTTTGCGTGTTTCATCCGCCCCTTCAATCATTAGGGCTGCTGTATCTACACAACGCTGAATCGGGCTGGAAATACAATGCTGAATCGCCCGATCGGTATTTTGAATTAAATATTGTCCCCAAGCATACGCCAAATCTCGTCCCTGCTCAGTCAACTGTAGATCATAACCAGCCAAACCTTGTCCATTCACCAATTCGCGCAAAGAATGACGCGTAAACAAAGTCACAGGTGTAGAAGCATCTGGAAGTAAATCAATTGCTTCAAACATACTTTTAGGCAATAAATGCAGAGTCATATTCACATACAGGCTTTAATTTAACTCACTATAGCATGAGCCAGATAACACTCAATCTAAAATGCCAGAACGACTAAGCGCATCATATGCAATATTTTTGCAATGCTGATCTCGATAAGCGATAAAGCCGCCATTTAAAACCGTTTCACGCTGATTATATAGAAATGGTTTTTGATCCAAAGTCATCAGACCACCTCCTATACTTTCTAGTAGGGCTTGCCCCGAACTAGTATCCCATTCTGAAGTTGGATGGAAACGAGGGTAAATATCAATTTCCCCTTCCAGCATCATACAAAACTTATAAGCACTGCCTGCCTCACGACGTTCCACCTGACGATTCTGCAAGATTGGCTCGATAAAGTTTTTATACTTTGGATTTTTACTGTTATGGCTTAAACCAATTTGTAGCGGAGCCGTCAGATCATGCTCTTCAAGCTGATATTGGAACCATTCTTGTCGACTAAAACCATATTTATACGGTAATTGCGAGGTATGTCCGATGTACATCACCTGCTCACATGGCACAGCAATAATCGCAAATATGGTCTGGTGACCGTCAATCAAACTCAGATTAATCGTGAACTCGTCACGCTCGTGAATAAACTCTTTAGTCCCATCCAGTGGATCAAGCATCCAACAGCGCTGCCATGCCGCGCGCGCTGAATAATCACTTTCTTCAGACAATACGGGTAATTGTGGCGTAACTGTCGCTAAGTGCTTTAATAAAAAATGATTTACTTTTAAATCTGCTTGGGTAACTGGTGAATCATCACTTTTTTCCTGAATATTAAACTCGCAACCTGCACAATAACTTTGGTATTCTTCCCACAATATTTTACTTGCCTGCGCCATGATCGGAACAAGTTGTGAAATTAACTGATCTTGTGGGGCAAGCGTTTTAATAAACATAGACCAACCTTATGTCATATTCAGATTTACAGCAGCAACCAATCGCCATGTTTGACATGGACGGCACCTTACTCGATTTAGCCTTTGATGATTTTATTTGGAATCATTGTTTGCCTGAACGACACGCTCAAGTACATCAATGTACGCTGGAGCAAAGCCAACAAACACTGTTTCAATTCTACCAACAACATAAGCATACACTATCTTGGTATTCTTCGGCGTACTGGACGGCTAAAGTTGGAGTTGATGTATTGCAACTACAGTACGAGCACCGCGAAAAAATTCGTGCTCGTGTCGGCTGCCATCAACTCTTGCAGCAACTCAATGCCCAAGGTTATCGCTGTTGGTTATTGACCAATGCAGATCGTGCAGGCTTACAACTCAAACTTGAAAATGTAGAACTGAGCCCCTATTTTGAACTTATGATCAGTAGCGAAGAATTAGGGCATGCCAAAGAAGAAGTCGCTTTTTGGCAAAAGCTACAACAGTTGCACCCATTTGATCCCGCACAAGCAGTATTTATTGACGACACAGTTGCCGTGCTCAAAGGTGCAGAAAACTTTGGTATCCGCCAGTTATTCAGTATTCTACAGCCCTCTAGTAGCAAAGCTGCGAGAGATACAACTGAGCTGCCATACCCTGCACTTGATCATTTAACCGAACTTTTTGATTATCTTGAAACCAACCAACAGGTAACAGATGCCAAAACAGCATGAAGCAGAAAGCATGGATGCCATGCGCATTGATAAATGGCTTTGGGCAGCTCGTTTTTTTAAAACACGCTCAATTGCCAAAGCTGCGATTGAAGGTGGCAAAGTCCATCACAACAATGATCGCGTCAAAGTTTCTAGAGATGTGCGTGTTGGAATGGAACTCACCATTCAACAGGGTCTCGATAAAAAAACTGTGGTCGTGAAAGCACTTTCCGCCATCCGTGGTGGTGCACCGATGGCGCAACTGCTTTATGAAGAAACCGCAGAAAGTATTACTCGCAGAGAGTTGCATGCCTCACAACGAAAATTGCATAATCTAGCCCGACCTGATCACCGACCAAGTAAAAAAGATCGTCGTGATATCAATCGTTTTAAACAAGAAAATGTCCAATCCTGGTCTTATCATGATGAATAGATCGGATGAATATTTTCTATTTTTGGATGCGTCATCTCGTGTCGCATAGACACAGATCAGATGTAGAATAAACAACTAGAATCTGCCACTATACTCAAGTCCCAACAAGTTGAGATTCAATACATCCACTTGGGTTAGTCGTTAAGAAATAAAGTTTTGAGGTTTTGAGATGGATGATAATAAAAGTAAAGCGCTACAAGCTGCCTTAGGTCAGATTGAAAAGCAATTTGGTAAAAATACCGTGATGCGCTTAGGCGATAACACTGTATTAGCAGTTGAAGCTGTTTCTACGGGTTCTTTAACATTAGATATCGCATTAGGGATTGGCGGATTACCTAAGGGTCGTATTGTTGAAATTTACGGTCCTGAATCTTCAGGTAAAACCACCATGACATTGCAAGCGATTGCACAATGTCAAAAGAATGGTGGCACATGTGCATTTATCGATGCAGAGCATGCTTTAGATCCTGAATATGCACGTAAGCTTGGTGTAGATATTGACAACCTATTGGTTTCACAACCCGACCACGGTGAACAAGCATTAGAAATTGCTGACATGTTGGTTCGTTCAGGTGCAATTGACCTCATCGTTGTCGACTCCGTTGCTGCATTGACACCTAAAGCTGAAATTGAAGGCGAAATGGGTGATTCACACATGGGCTTACAAGCGCGTTTGATGAGTCAGGCGCTGCGTAAGATCACAGGTAATGCAAAACGTTCAAACTGTATGGTGATCTTCATTAACCAAATCCGTATGAAGATTGGTGTCATGTTTGGTAGCCCAGAAACAACGACTGGTGGTAATGCACTTAAATTCTATGCATCTGTACGTTTAGATATTCGTCGTATCGGTGCAGTAAAAGAAGGCGATGAAATTACAGGTAACGAAACACGCGTCAAAGTTGTTAAAAACAAAATGGCGCCTCCGTTCAAAGAAGCGGTCTTCCAGATCATGTATGGTCGAGGTACCAACCAATTGGGCGAACTCGTTGATCTAGCCGTTCAACAAGATATCGTTCAAAAAGCAGGTGCTTGGTATTCATACCAAGGTAACAAAATTGGGCAAGGTAAAAATAATGTGATTCGTCATTTTGAAGAGAATCCATTGATGGCTCAAGAAATTGAAAAAATCATTCGTGAACAACTTCTCACCAAGAATAAACCAACTGAAAATACAAATGTTGAAGAAGAAGAACCCGATTTCTTAGAAAGCTAAACTGAAACGCCCTTCGGGGCGTTTTTTAATGAGGAAGGCATGTTTAATTCAGACCAAACCGAGAAACCTAAAACACTGACTGGACAACGATTACGTTCCTATGCTTTTGCCCTGCTCACGCGCCGTGATTATTCAAAAGCTGAATTAATCACCAAACTAAATCTCTATGCAATCAATCTAGATGAAGTGGCCAACCTTGTCGAAGAATTAGCACAACAGAACTATCAGAGTGATCAACGTGTCGCTGAACTGACGCTCGCCAGTCAAATCAGAAAAGGCAAAGGCTTACAACGAATCAAACAGGCACTCAAAGCAAAGCAACTGGATGCGGAGCTGATTACTGAAGAACTTCAAGAAGTAGACTGGCTCGATCAAGCTTATCAGCTTAAGGTCAAAAAATTTGGAGAAGAAGTCGCAACTGACCCTAAAATCAAAGCAAAACAAGTTCGATTTTTACAATATCGTGGTTTTGATATGGGGGTAATTATGAAAGCGATTGCTCGAACGAGCGAAGAAGAATAAATGGTGGCAGCCCTACCAGCATGACTTCGGCACATCATAGTTCTACTACCGTTGCTACCTTCCGGTCCTGGCGGGGTTCGTAGAGTACAATTGCGAAGCTACCAGCAGGGCTACCATTGCCTGACAAAGTATAGAGATTTTTATCTGAGTTGCAAGCCTTGTCTCTGTTTTTCAGTGAGTTTTCAACTCAACTGCCTAATTCCTCATCAATCTCTATATATTTGTTATCTATTTATTTTAGTTGTGTTTAAACATTAAACAATAACCAACCAATTCCCTTCAAAAGTGCTTGAAGATTGTAAATGCTTATTGCATTTAAATGAGTTGCTGTTTTAATGGCTTAATCAAAAATCTATATCTGGTGTGTTGCAAGTAAAAGATGAAGACTTGTTCGACCACAGCTTTATATTTCAACTTATGGATGAATTTTTATGCTAAAAAAGCATTCCGTACTTTTTATTGCCCTACTCAGCAGTGCACATTTATATGCCAATGTTCCTATTGAATCGCGCGCTTTAAGCCAACAACAAGCCAATAATGTTGTTGCAGGTTCTCCAAGCTTGAACTGGGAGATCATGCAAAAGAACCAAAAACTTGAAGAGGAAATTCGCAAGTTACGTGGTCAACTTGAAGAACATGACAATGCGATAGAGCAATTAAAGAAAGAGCTTAGCAATCGCTATACTGATCTTGATCAACGCTTAGAACTGCTTTCGCAAAAAATTGATCCACCAGAAGAAAACCCTGAAGCCCAAGACGGAACTGCTACAACCGCAACAGCCAATACAGAAGCTGCAGCACCAACGATTGCACCAATTGCTCCAGCACAGCAGCAACAAACAGCACAACAACCTACTTCCCAACCACAACCCAATACAGCGACAACCAGCAATACCACCAATCAAATCGAGTTAGAAAAAGCAGCCTATACCGTTGCACTTGATGCCTATAAACAAGGCGGTGCAAAAAAAGCCATTCAACCAATGCAAAACTTCATTAAAAACCATCCGAATGGTATTTATGTTGGTAATGCATATTTTTGGTTAGCTGAATTTTACTTGGCCGTTGAGCCTGTAGACTATAAAGCTGCCAAACAGAACTATAATATTGTAGCAACACGCTATCCAAATTCTGCTAAAGCGTCTCGTGCGGTTTATCAGCTCTATAGTATTGCCAAAGAAGTAGACAAAAACACTGCTTTAGCAAATCAATATAAAAGCAAGCTGCTCAGCCAATACCCTCAATCTGAAGAAGCTAAATTTATTCAGAAAAAATAGTTTATCGCCTCCAATAAAAAAGCCAGTTTAAACAAACTGGCTTTTTTATGCTTAGAACAAACTTATTTGATCTTTGCTTGTGATTTTAAGTATTCAGTATAGTCTTCCAAGACCTGCTGACCACGGAACTGTTGATAAAGCTTATTCAACTCTTGTAACTGTTCTGCTGGTAAAGTACTTGCTACGCTGCTATTCACATTTGAAACTGCAACGATCACAAGTTCATTTGGCAATTTGGCAGTCGTTGCAGACCATAAACCATCTTTGCTTGGTGCAGGAATACTGAATGCTGCACGTTCAATAGGACGTTTTAAACCTTGTGAACGAGCGAATGTGCCTGCATTTTCAAAAGTGACTTGAGATTTAGCAACCACCTGAGCAGCTGGCTGAGTTTTAAAGTCAGCAAGGATTGTTGCAATTTTCGCTTGAGCTGCTTTATATGCTTTTGCTTCAATTACTTTCGCTTTGACATCAGCAGTTGCTTCGTTTAAAGGTTTTATACCTGCTGCATGGTAATTACGTACTTTGATCCAAATCGTATCACCATTCGCCATTTGAATATTTGAAGATGCATTACGATCACCGTTTTTCACATCATCATTGAACAATTTTGCTTTAACGCTCAAATCACTTAAATATGGATTATCGGTTGTTAAGGTTACAGCATTCGCAGATTCAATACGTGCACCTTTCACTTCTTGCGCAACAACATCAAGTGAATCGCCACCGACAACCATTTCGTTTAAGTTATTCACTGTATCGCTGAATAAATTCGCTGCCTTAGATTTTTCAACCTCAGCCGTTAAACGTGCTTTTTCAGCCTCAAATGAAGGAATATTGGCAACTGGTGCATTGGCTTCAATGATGTGATAACCATATTGTGTTTTAACAGGTTTAGAAATCTGGCCATTTTTCAATGCCGTAACCGCATTATCAAAGTCAGCTGAGAATACACCAGGTGCATAGGCTTCAACTAAACCGCCATTTGCTTTAGAGCTTGGGTCTTCAGAGTACTGAGCTGCTGCTTGAGCAAATGACTCACCTGCTTGAATTTTAGCGTAAACTTCATTCGCAAGCTTTTGAGCAGCCGCGTCATCACGCGCGTCCGTGGTAATTAAGATATGCTTAACTTCACGCTTTACATCTTTTTGTTGCTTGTCCACAAATGCAGTATAAGCTTGCTGTAAATCAGCCTCAGTTACCGCAAGGTTTGCTTTCGGCAATAATGCTGGTGTAAGTACGACATAATCAACATCAACACTAGCAACTTGCTTAAACTCGTTTTTATGCTTGTTGTAATAGTCAGCAATTTCTTGATTCGATACAGTCACGCCTTTTTTATAATCATCTAACTTAATACTTGCCAAGTGCAAAGTACGTTGTTCAGTTTGCAAATTAGCTAACTGCTGTACATCAGACTTGCTCACCAATGCATAATCCATTAATGATGTTGAAATCATTTTAAGTGCATGGTCTTGACGCAAGCTCGCAATCAACGCCTGATTCGTCATACCCACTGAACGTAAATAGTTTTCATATAATTTTTGTGAAAACTGTCCATTTTCTTGGAAGCTTGGCTGCTGAGCTAACATTTGCTCAAGCTGTACATCACTTAAAGTCATACCTAACTTTTCAGCTTGTTGCTGTAATAAGCTACGTGCAATCAGTGCATCTAATGCTTTTTCTTGAATAACAGGTAAATTTAAAAGTGATTCATCACCCTTGACCAAAGATAAATATTGGTCTTTATAGTTCTTGGTGGCACTTTCTAATTCTTTATTAGAAATATCTTGACCGTTTACCGATTTCGCAACGTCTGCTTTATTGCTACCACTAAAATATCCTTCAATCCCTACAAGTGCTAAAGGGGTCAAAAACAAAACGAGCAGGACTTTACCCAACCAACCCTTAATGAGAGTACGAAACGATTCCATAAGAATTCCAATATTTTATTTCGGGGCAATTTTAACTGAAAAACAAAGACGAATGAATGGAGAATAAAGATCAAATTAACTTTTTCATTCAATAAATAAAAAACGCACCCTAAATGGTGCGTTTATTGATTTAAAAAGATTACGCAACCGAATCTTTTAAACCCTTACCAGCTTTGAAGCTAGGTACTTTGCTTGCTTTGATTTGAAGTTCTTCACCAGTCTTAGGGTTACGACCAGTACGAGCAGCACGTTCTTTCACGCTGAAAGTACCGAAACCAACTAAAGTAACCGTGTCACCTTTTTTAAGTGCTTCAGTGATTGATGCAATTGTCGCATCGAGTGCCTTACCAGCATCCGATTTAGACACTCCCCCTTTTTCAGCAATCGCATCAATTAATTCTGATTTATTCATGATAAAAAATATCCTCTTAATATCGTTTGTTAAGATCCAAGGCTATAGTTTAAAAGGCCATGACGCCTTTATAGCAATGCTTTGGGGGAGAACGCAATACTAGAAAGACCTTTTAATTAAAATAAATACTGAAAAACGACATAAACGGACCAGTTACCTGCATTTTTTTTACTTTTTATTCAATTTGGCCTTCAATTGATTATTTTCTTCAATCAAAGCATCCACTTTGATATGCAACTGCACAAGCAGCTGTTCGATATGCTGAAGATCCTTCGGCGTCACTAAGCCAATACGATTCAAAGAGTGATTCACGCCCGTATCTAAAATCTTTTCAACTTTGTCTTTGGTATCTGTTACAGACTCTTTGGCTTTCTCTGTGACCTTACCTACAGTATTGTCTGCAAAATCGACTGTTTTCGACTCAAGCTCTTCACCGACCTTGACCAGTGAGTCAAACAATTTATTTCCTTCTTCTTCAGCACGTGAAAAAGCACCCAAACCAGCAAGCCAAATTTGTTGTGTATATTTTTTGAAATCCAGTGCAGATTTTTTAGAACTCTTTGATTTTGGCTTAGTTTTTACTTCAGCTTCTTCGTTAGGATTTTCTATGTTTGAGTTATCCATTGACCATTACTCCTAAGCTCTTTACAAACAGTATGTCGTATTTAACCATAAAAATGTTTTTATAATATCAAAGTTAAGACTTGATCGTTTTAAAAAACTGTTCTACAAAGCAATAAAGTCATGTAAATTATTTTTAACAATTGAGTAAGGATACTCAAAGTTTACAGATTTTATTGTTTTAACGTTATTGGTAAGGAAAAAGAGATCTATGAGTGATACGCAACAAAGACATAAACATCCCCATTTGTTGCTAAACATTGTCATCATTGTTTTAGAAACTTTTTTCTCCTTCGTCCTTACGCATGATGCGGGATTGCGCTTGCAAGCAAAAAAGCTCATCGATAAAAAGATGACGATTCGGATCAATAGCTACATTCCGTTCTTTGACTTTTATATCCAATTTACCGAAAAAGGTCTGTTGTTCGATATGAAAGCACTGGATCGGAACATCGATTTAGAGATTAATAGCACACTCATCGATCTGATTAAGATTTTTGTGTTTAACAATCAGCGTAGCATTAGCAATATGCGTATCCTTGGTGATGCCGTACTCGCTGAAGAGTTTTTAGATTTACTTCCACATCTAACGCTCTCCAGTATTCTGGCAAACTGGAAACAATGGTTAAATCTATTTAACGATGAAGCTGAAGCCGTTGCATCTCAACAACGCATTGCCCCTCTCTTAGATAAAATTGATCAGCAGCGCTCTGAAATCAACACTTTGCTGGTTGAAGTAAAACAATATCAAAACCGTATTCACCGCCTACAAAAACGCCAGCGCTTGATCAATATCAGCTTTGCAGTATTGAGCTTTATTTTCATCGCCTATTTTGTATATAATACGTGGATACAATAATTCCAATATATTTTACTTTTCACACTGATAATGACAATTTAAAACTTGACTATTTTAGTCGGAATTCATAAAATTTACATATCTAGTCTAACCATGTGTACCGAATCATGCGTCTTACAACTCGCGGTCGTTACGCAGTGACTGCTCTACTTGATTTAGCTTTGCAGCCAACTGAACAAACGATCACGCTTGCGGAAATAGCAGCTCGCCAATCCATTTCAGTCGCTTATTTAGAACAGTTATTCGCAAAACTTAAACGTCATGGGTTAGTTTCAAGCGTTCGTGGTGCAAATGGTGGCTATCACCTTGCGCGCACTGCAAGTGAAATCACCGTGCTAGAAATCATCGAAGCTGTAAATGAAACTGTTGATGCAACTCGTTGTGACCACAAAGGCAACTGCCAGAATGGCGCAATGTGTTTAACGCACGACTTATGGCAAGAACTCTCCCACCATATTGCCGATTATCTCGCAAAAATCACGCTTGCTGATTTAATTGCGCGTGACAACGTTCAAACTGTTGCTCTACGCCAAAATTCACCAAGCTTAGATTCAGCCCTTCTATCGGTTACAGGTATTTGACATGAAACGTCCAATTTATCTTGATTACGCAGCAACCACTCCTGTACTGCCTGAAGTTGCAGAACGTATGGTGGAGTGTTTAACGTTCGAAGGGACTTTTGGTAACCCTGCGTCACGTTCACATGCTTATGGTTGGCAAGCCGAAGAAAAAGCTGAGTATGCGCGTGAACAAGTTGCAAACCTAATCAAAGCAGACCCTCGTGAAATCGTTTGGACTTCAGGTGCGACTGAATCTGACAACCTTGCATTAAAAGGGATTGCTCAATTCTACGGCTCAAAAGGCAAACACATCATTACAAGTAAAATCGAACACAAAGCTGTGTTAGATCCTTGCCGTGAGCTTGAAGAACAAGGTTTCGAAATTACATATTTAGAGCCAGAACCACGTACAGGTTTAATTACACCTGAGATGGTTAAAGCAGCTTTACGCCCTGATACCATTCTTGTATCCCTCATGATGGTGAACAATGAAATCGGTACCGTAACAGACGTTGCTGCAATTGGTGAACTAACTCGTGCCAATAAAACATTCTTCCATGTCGATGCTGCTCAAGCAGCTGGTAAAGTTGAAATTGATCTTTCAACGATGAAAGTCGACTTGATGAGTTTCTCTGGTCACAAAATTTATGGTCCTAAAGGTATTGGTGCACTTTTTGTTCGCCGTAGCCCACGTGTTCGCTTAAAAGCACAAATGCACGGTGGTGGTCATGAGCGTGGTATGCGTTCTGGTACTTTAGCGACACACCAAATTGTTGGTATGGGTGAGGCTTTTGAAATTGCTGGCAAAACTATGCAAGCAGAGCAAGAGCGTATCCGTAAATTACGCGACAAGCTTTGGAATGGTTTACAAGACCTTGAACAAGTGTTCTTGAATGGCCACCCAACTCAAAACGTTGCAAACTATCTAAATGTCAGCTTCAACTTTGTTGAAGGTGAATCACTGATGATGGCACTGAAAGATGTTGCTGTTTCAAGCGGTTCAGCATGTACATCTGCAACTTTAGAGCCTTCATACGTTTTACGTGCTTTAGGTTTATCTGATGAGTTAGCACACAGTTCAATCCGTTTCAGTTTTGGTAAATACACAACTGAAGCTGATATTGATCACGTGTTAACAATTACCAAAGCTGCAGTTGAGAAATTGCGTGAACTTTCTCCGCTTTGGGATATGTACAAAGAAGGTATCGACCTTTCAACAGTTGAATGGGCTGAACACTAATTCATTGAACCCTCAATTGAAAAACGTGTTTTTACCCTCATATTAATATTAGGCTGACCCCGAGGTTTGGAGAAGCAACATGGCTTATAGCGAAAAAGTAATTGATCATTACGAAAACCCTCGTAATGTTGGTGTTTTAGACAAAAATGCAGAAAACGTAGGTACAGGTATGGTCGGTGCACCAGCGTGTGGCGACGTGATGCGTTTACAAATTCAAGTCGACGACAATGGCGTAATTGAAGAAGCTCGCTTCAAAACTTATGGCTGTGGTTCTGCAATTGCATCAAGCTCTCTTGTAACCGAATGGTTAAAAGGCAAAACACTTGATGAAGCTCAATCAATCAAGAATATTGATATCGCGACTGAGCTTGCACTTCCACCAGTAAAAGTACACTGCTCTGTATTGGCTGAAGATGCAATTAAAGCTGCGATTGAAGACTATCGTGGCAAGAAAGCGAAAGCTTAATTGATGAACGAAATAACATTGGAGTTTTCATGATCCATTTAACTGAAAATGCTGCGAGTCACATCAGCAATTACCTGCAAAATCGTGGTAAGGGTGAAGGCATTCGTATTGGCGTGAAAACTTCGGGTTGTTCTGGGTTGGCTTATGTACTTGAGTTTGTCGATGATGTCGACACGCATGACCAAGTATTTGAACAACTCGGTGTTAAAGTATTTGTTGACCCGAAAAGCTTAGTTTATCTCAATGGTTTAGAGATGGATTATGTCAAAAATGGTCTGAACGAAGGCTTTGAGTTTAATAACCCAAATCAAAAAGGTGAATGTGGTTGCGGTGAATCATTTACTGTTTAACTGGCAACACCCCTCTTTCTTTTCGTCAAAACAGTGTGTTCCGCACTGTTTTAACGTATTTATCAATAGCGGAATTCATCTCCCATGAATCATTTTGAGTTGTTCCAATTACCCGAAGCACTCGATATAGATTTAGCAGCTTTAAAAAAACAGTTTTTAAGTTTGCAACAGCAATATCACCCAGATAAAGCCACTGACAAAGATCAGGCATTGATCAAGTCGAGCGAAATCAATCAAGCATTTAAAGTACTTTCACAAGTTGATAGCCGTGCTGCGTACCTGCTTGCCTTAAAAAAACAAGATCATCATTTGGACCAATCCATTAGTGATTTTGAATTTTTGCAATCTGCACTCGAAATGCGTGAACAATTGGATGAAGCAACATCTACAGAGCAACTCAATACGTTAAAAGTTGAAATTCAACAGTGGATCGATGGTCTAGTTCGCGAATTTAAAATTGATTTTGCTGACGAAGACTGGGCAGAAGCACGTGATACTGTTCGTAAACTACGTTTTTTCCAACGTGTTATGAATGATATTGATAAAGCTGAAGATCGCATGTTGGACGAAGAAGAAAGCTTCGACCTCGATGATGATTTTTAATCCGCTGTTACCGATTATTTTCAAGGGATACCGCACGCATGGCGCTTTTGCAAATTGCTGAACCTGGTCAAGCTACTGCCCCGCATCAACATCGTATTGCGATCGGCATTGACTTAGGGACAACCCACTCTTTAGTGGCGACAGTGCTATCGGGAAAACCGAAAGTCCTACAAGATGACAAAGACCGAGTATTATTGCCGTCTATTGTTCATTACGCAAAGGATGCAACGACGTTTGGCTATGAAGCTAAACCTTTTATGCTGACTGATCCTAAAAATACAGTTGTTTCAGTAAAACGCTTTATGGGTCGCTCACAAGCAGATATCAAATTCCAGCATCCATACACTCTCGTTGGTGCGGAAAATGAAATGCCTGCATTTGAAACCGCTGCTGGTCGTAAAACACCAGTCGAAATTTCTGCTGAAATTTTAAAACAGTTAAAAGATCGTGCTGAAGCAAGTTTAAGCAATCCTGTGAATGGTGCGGTGATTACTGTGCCTGCCTATTTTGATGAAGCACAACGCCAAGCTACACGTGATGCTGCACAGCTTGCGGGCTTAAATGTTCTACGTTTACTTAACGAACCTACTGCTGCTGCTGTAGCTTATGGATTGGATCAAGACACCAATCTCAGCACGGATCGCAACTATGTCATTTACGACTTAGGCGGTGGTACCTTCGACGTATCGATTTTACGTTTCTCACAAGGTGTCTTTGAAGTTCTGGCAACAGGTGGACATACTGCACTTGGTGGTGATGATCTTGATCGCTTAATCGTAAAATGGACGAAAAAACAGCTCAATATCGAGACCTTAAGCGACGAAGAATATGCTGTCTTCATCATGGCCGCACGTCAAGCCAAAGAACATTTAACAGACCATGATTCTGCTGAATTAAAACTATTGGATGATCGACTCACTTTAGATCGTTCAACTTTTGAATCCATTATTCAAGTTGCACTCGATAAAACCATGAGTGTCTGCAAACGTGTATTACGCGATGCTAAGCTTGAACTCGATGACATTGAACATGTGGTTCTTGTTGGCGGTTCTACGCGCTCTTATGCAGTACAGAAAGCAGTTCGTGAATTATTTGAACGTGAACCACTTTGCACCATCAACCCAGATGAAGTGGTTGCGATTGGCGCATCAATTACTGCAAACCAGCTCATTGGCAATAGCCAAGATGGTTCTTTACTCCTTGATGTGACCCCGCTCTCTCTTGGCCTTGAAACCATGGGCGGTTTGGTTGAACGCCTGATTTCACGTAATACAGCGATTCCTGTGGCACGCCGTCAAGAATTTACCACTTATCAAGATGGTCAAACCGCGATGTTGATCCATGTGGTTCAAGGTGAACGTGATCTGGTTGAGCATTGCCGTTCATTGGGCCGCTTTGTATTACATGGCATCCCACCAATGACTGCAGGTCAAGCACGTATTGAAGTGACTTTCCAAGTCGATGCCGATGGTTTATTGACAGTCTCAGCTAAAGAAACCACCTCTGGTGTTCAAGCGCAAATCGATATTAAACCCTCATATGGTCTATCATCAGCGGATACTGAACGCTTACTGGTAGAAGGCTTTCAATATGCCGAAGAAGACAAACATCTTCGTCATTTGCAAGAAACCAAAGTAGAGGCACAACGTGAGCTAGAAGCATTGGAGCAAGCCTTAAAAGCAGATACTGATTTACTCTCTCAGCAACAGGCTCGCGACTTAATTCTTGCTGCTGAAGCGTTAAAAGCCCGTCTTAAGACAGATGAGCTTGCAGCGATTGAACACGCTGTTCAACAGCTTAAAATTCATAGCGATGCCTTTGCTGCGCTTCGTATGAACCGACATATTGACCATGCCTTAAAAGGTACGAAACTTGAAGATTGGTCAAACTCAAACTAAAGGTATAGGTGATCAATATGCCACGTATTAAAGTTCTTCCTCATGCACAAATTTGCCCTGAAGGTGCAGAATTTGAAGTCGAACATAACGCCAATTTATGCCAAAGTTTATTAAAAAATGGCATTAAAATTGAACATGCTTGTGACATGTCAGCAGCCTGCACCACTTGTCACGTAGTTGTGCGTAAGGGCTTTGATAGCCTTGAGGAAATGAATGACGTTGAAGCAGATTTGCTTGACCGTGCATGGGGTTTAGAGCCAGATTCTCGCCTATCTTGCCAAGTAGAGATTGTTGATGAAGATTTAGAAATCGAAATTCCTAAATACACCATCAACCATGCTTCGGAAAATCATTAATTCAACTGATTTTCTCAGACATAAAAAGCTAGAGTCAATCTCTAGCTTTTTTATTTGCTAAGCGAAAATTAAAGATCGATGCGCTGCAGCGCCTGCCATGCTGCCGTCACCAACTGCAAACGACACTGAACCGCCTAAACGAGCAACATCACCGCAGGCAAAAATACCTGTCACTGATGTTTCCTTCATAGCATTGGTCTTTATTGCCTCACCCATCGCATTCTGTTCAATCTCACAACCCAACTTGAAAATCCAGTCCTGAGCGATGCTACATTTTGTGGTTGCAAAAATACCAGCCAACTGAATAACAGAACCATCTGCGAGTAAAACATCGCTGTGTCCGATGATTTCTTGAATCAATCGTTTTTCTACGCGGACACCTCGAGTGGCTAATTGATCAAGCAATTCCTCGGCTATAGGATAATCATTTAAGAACAATGTGGTATCGCCCCAATCAGGCAACATCATTGCCATATGTGCTGCATGCTCAGAACTAGCAATAATCCCGATCTTGCCTTGATTCAGCTCATAACCATGACAATAAGGACAATGAAAAATGCTTTTGCCCCAACGCTCAGCTAACCCCGAAATTTCAGGAAGCTGATCCGTGATTCCAGCGGCAATAATCAATCGTTTTGCTGTGATAAACCGAATTGCATCAATACAGACAGCAAAGCCACCATCAACTTTTTCTACACGCTTCACCCGTCCTCCTTCCCAATCCACAGTCTGATAAGCCAAAACCTGCTGTTTTGCAATGTGAACAATCTCACTGGCCCGACTGCCGTCTTGGGTTAAGAAGCCATGTGAATGCGCTGCAAAACGATTTCTGCGCTCTCCAGCATCAATAATGACTACTTTTCTGCGTGCCCTCGCCAATGGCATCGCTGCTGACAAGCCTGCATAACTCCCACCAATAATTGCAACATCGTACTGCATAAGATAAACCCTATATGTAACTTTAAAAGTTACATTAATACTTTTTATTTTAATTTGCAACTTTTGATGTTACATTTAACTTAACTCCTTTTTTACTTATGGACTCAATGCGTACA
Organism: Acinetobacter sp. Ac_5812; assembly: GCF_013072695.1. Taxonomy (GTDB): domain Bacteria; phylum Pseudomonadota; class Gammaproteobacteria; order Pseudomonadales; family Moraxellaceae; genus Acinetobacter. The sequence continues at coordinate 557,405 of NZ_LXUK01000012.1, read as the reverse complement.
GACAGCAAACTCTCGCGAATGCTTCATGTATTACTGCACATGGCAAGACAAAATAAGATCTTTACCTCTGATGAAATCGCGCAGATGCTTTCCACCAATCCTGTGGTGGTTAGACGAACCATGTCGGGTCTAAAAAAAGCTGGTTTTGTACATTCAGAAAAAGGCGCTGGCGGTGGTTGGCAACTCACAGGTGATTTAGAGAAAATTACGCTTTGGGATATTTATCAAGCTGTGGGTGAACCCACTATTTTTGCGATTGGAAATGAAAGGGAAAATCCAGAATGTTTGGTAGAACGCGTGGTGAATGCCGCTTTAGATCATGCAATACAAGATGCTCAAAAGATTCTGACACAACAACTTAAAGCCACGACATTGGCATCCCTAGCTGCTGAGTTTGATCATTTATATGAAGTTCATGCACATAAAACGACTGATTAACTAATTAGATATACTGCTTATTATTATCTGACTTCGTCATCCAAAGTCAGTTTAGGAATGCCTTGCGCATTGGTAATTTTTTGCTGGGTCTTAATACGCTGCACCATGTTCTCCAGAATTTCGACCAATTCTGGATATTCATAGTTCTGCACTTCTTCCAGATTTAAGACCAAATGAAAGCCTTTATAATCGAAATCAAACCATTTTTGCGTATCTGATTTCTTACCTGTGAATTTCTCCATCACCTGCCAAGTTTTAACTGGCCCTTGAATCCCTTTTAAGTAGATCGGCACTTTCGGTACACATAAAAACTCATTTTTAATCAGTTGATGAGTATCATCTGCAATCAAAATTTCATCAACTTCCGCAGCAGACTGCAAACGTGCTGCCAAGTTTACGTCACGACCAACAATGGTATAGGCCATACGATGTGAAGCACCGTAGTTACCGACGTGGCAATAACCCGTACTGATGCCCATACGAATATGCAAGGCCGGATAACCCATTTTCTTCCAGCGTTCACGCAACAATTTCATTTGTTGACGCATCGCAATGGCCATTTCTACACAAGATTTTGCATCTTGTTCAACGCCTTGCGAGTTTGGGTCACCAAAGAAAATCAGAATCGCATCGCCCATAAACTTGTCGACTGTCGCTTCATACTGTTTTGCGATTTCAGTCATATGACTCAAATAATCATTCAGCAGGAAGGCTAAGTCATCAGGAATTAGGGTTTCAGAAAGCTCAGTAAAGCCTTGAATATCCGAGAAGAAAATGGTTAGTTTTTTACGTTTATATTCAATTTTTGCCTCAGCCTCACCACGCATGATTGACTGCCATAACTGCAGTGGCGCATAGCGACTCAACTGGTTTGCAAAAGCAATATAACGCGTCATTTGATTATGATAATGCTGGCGTTGTTGACCTAGAATATTCAAACGACGGTGCTGGTAATAGTTACCAATCACGATAAACATCATCAAACCAAGCAAACTAACGACTGTTAATTCTGGATTAGTTGGTTCGAAATATTCTTCCGCGCCAAAAATGACAAAAGTACTGAAATAGAAAACAATGACGCCAATCAAACCGATTAAACAGGAGACTGGCAGAGAAATTTTATTGTTCAATCCTACATACAGCAATCCAAATAGAATCGTAAAGGTGGGAACTAAACTCAGATGCAATGCAGCGAGAACCAGCGCAATGATCACAGCCTCATTGCCGAAAAGAACATTTTTTTCTATTTTTTTATCAAATTTATATTGCAGCCATTTTTCTAAACGGGGACAAAACAGAAAATAAATGAGTAATAAAGGAAGAAGGTAGAGTTGATAGCTAGCACTAGTTGAGGTAAATGTATAAATTACCAGAATTAGTGACAGAATCGAATATCCCATCAAACGATGAAAATAAGCAAACTGTCTAGGTTCTTTATCAATCAACCTATCTAGTGGCACTCTATCCTCCTTTTTTTATTATAGAATACTGTATTTATTCTATTTTCTGGATCAGTCCATACGCCAATCAAATGGCATATCACCCTGTCCACGCAATGCCAGCATTAACGTTTGACGCATGTGCGCAAGTACTTCATTGCTATAAGGCACCGCTGGTGTTCCCCACACTGGCTTAGGCCATGCAACATCATTTTGATAACGTACCACATGATGAAAATGAAGCTGCGGAACAACGTTTCCTAAAGCGGCTACATTCATCTTGTCTGCACGGAATACACGTGACAATTGACTTGATAACCAGCTCGATTCACGTAAAAACTGTTCTTGGTCTGCTTGGCTTAATTCATATAATTCTGTGACACCTGGAACACGCGGAATCAGGATCAACCAAGGAAATTGCATATCATTCATTAAACGACATGTTGAAAGCGGGAAGTCGCCTACAAAAAATGTATCTTGAGCAAGTTGTGGATGCAAACTAAACATATCTTTATAAATGATGCAGAATAATGATGATCAATACTATCACATCAGTTTTGATGTGAATATTATTAGTAACCCGTTTGATTACAAATAACAATGATTTTCCTCATTTATTGCATGAACATCTGATCAAAAACAGAAATGCATTTGCTAAAAAACAGAACTTGCTCAATTAACCATCAAATCAAGTGCTTAAAAGCCTCAATTTAACTCACTCAATAACTTATTCAACAAATCCACAATAAACTGAATCCGTTTATCGTACTCTGCTAATTGCACCATAACTTTCAAGCGTTGACCGCCTTCCATTCGGTAATAGGTCGGATTTTTCTGCATCAGTTGAATGATACTGATCGCCTGTACGGGGGTATCAGGTGCAAACTCGATATATCCCCCATTACTATTGATGTCAATTTTGGTAATACCCAACTGCTCTGCACGCAAACGCAGCTGATGCACACTAAACAATTGCTTCACTGGTTGTGGAGGAATACCAAAACGATCAATCAACTCCATACGGATATTGTCGAGCTTCTCTTGGCTATCGGTATTACTGATACGTTTATAGAACAACAAACGTTGATGTACATCACCCAAGTAATCATCTGGAATCAACGCAGGCATATGCAAGTTAATTTCAGCAGTTAATGACAACGGCGCATCAAAATTAGGTGTTTTGCCTTTTTGAATGGCTTTGGTCGCTTTTTCGAGCATTTCCATATACAGGCTATAACCAATCGCCTGCATTGAACCACTTTGCTGTTCACCAAGTAATTCACCCGCGCCTCGAATCTCTAAGTCTTCAGTTGCTAACATAAAACCAGCACCCAAAGTTGAAGCACGTTGAATAGCATCTAAACGTTTTTCAGCATCACCTTTGAGATGCTTAATAGATGGAACCAATAAATAGGCATAGGCTTGATGATGAGAACGTCCGACACGACCACGCAATTGATGTAATTGCGCAAGCCCTAATTTATCTGCACGCTCAATAATGATGGTATTGGCATTCGGAACATCAATACCCGTTTCAATAATGGTTGAGCAGACCAATACGTTATATTCTTTGTGATAGAACTGCTGCATCACCTGCTCTAGTTCACGTTCTCGCATTTGTCCGTGTGCAACAGCAACCCGTGCTTCTGGGACTAAATGACGAATGGTTTCAGCAGCACGCTCAATGGTATCTACCTCATTGTGCAACAAGTACACCTGACCACCACGTAATAACTCACGTAAAATCGCTTCTTTGACAGAATCATCAGTGTGCTCTTGTACAAAAGTTTTTACTGCTAAACGGCGTGCGGGCGGCGTTGCAATGATCGAGAGATCACGCATCCCAGAAAATGCCATATTCAAGGTACGTGGAATCGGCGTCGCGGTTAAGGTCAACATATCCACATCGGCACGTAAGGCTTTAATCCGTTCTTTATCACGGACACCAAAACGATGCTCCTCATCGACAACCATGAGTCCAAGATTCTTGAACTGGATGTTTTCTTGCAGGATTTTATGTGTTCCCACCACGATATCGACTTTGCCTTCGGCAAGATCTTCAATGATTTTTAGGTGGGTTTTATTGCTGCCAAAGCGAGACAATACTTCAATGCGTACTGCCGTATCTGCAAAACGGTCTTTAAAAGATTCATAATGTTGCTGTGCTAACAATGTCGTGGGCACCAGAACTGCAACTTGCTTATTATTTTGTACCGCAACAAAGGCTGCACGCATCGCCACTTCGGTTTTACCAAAGCCCACATCACCACAAACTAAACGATCCATCGGTTTCGCAAGCTGCATATCATGGATGGTTGCTTCAATGGCGTTGGCTTGGTCTAAAGTCTCTTCATAAGCAAAGCCACTGGAGAATTGCATATAGCCGGTATGATCAAGCTCAAAAGCAAAACCAGGTTTGGATTGACGACGGGCCTGAATATGCAATAACTCTGCGGCAACATCATGGATTTGCTCCAAAGCTTTCCGCTTCGCTTTACTCCATGTATCTGTACCCAACTTATGCAATGGGGCTAAATCAGGATCACCCCCACTATAACGGCTGATCAGGTGTAAATTGGTTACAGGCACATAGACTTTAGCGCCATCAGCATAATCAAGCTGCAAGAACTCATGATCCTGCTCATCGATTTCTAGAGTAATTAAACCCGCGTAACGCCCTACACCATGATCGATATGTACGACAGGTGCACCAATACTCAGCTCGGTTAAACTACGGATCAAGAACTCTTCAGATACTTCTTGCTGACGCTTACGGCGGCGCTGGACCACACGGTGTTCATAAAGTTGATTTTCCGAAATCACCGACAGCTGATTACTCAGCAACAACCCTCGATCCAGTGGAGCACTGGTAATCGCAACCTGTAACTTATCTTTTTGGAATTGAGCAAAACTATCTACATTTTGAATTTCACCCAACACACCACGCAGCGCATCTTTTAGCGTTTCTCGACGACCCGCACTCTCTGCCACCAATAAAACAGGATGCTTGGCTTGGTCGATATAATGTTTTACTGCTTCAAAAGGTTGTTCTTTTTTCGGATCAACAGCCAATTTAGGTGGCTGTTCAGCAGTGATGTTGAGTACACCCGCCTTGGCATCGAAAGCTTCAGCTGAAGCCAAAATTCGAGGGAATTGATTTAATGCCTGTAAAACATGGTTGGGCATTAAAAATAAGTCTTCTGGCGGTAGAATCGGTTGATCAATGTTATGGCGTCGATCTTCATAACGACGCATCACTTCTTTCCAGAAGTGAACAAAATCATCTTCAATTTCACTATTTGTAATGACAACGCAATTCTTTGGTAAGTATGTCGTCAGCATACTTTGTGCTTCCATCACCTGCTTATCAAAGAATAATGGCAAATAAAACTCTAAGCCCGGGGTTGCAATTCCTTCTAATACATCCTGATAAATCGGATTTTTCTTCGGATTTGCAGTTGGGAAGCTTTCTGCATAACGGTCTCTAAAAGTCGAACGCCCCTCTTTCAGAGGAAATTCTTTTGCAGGTAAAACAGTAAAGTTTTTTAAGGATTCGGTGGTTCTTTGTGTTTCTGGGTCAAAGAATTTTAGGCTGTCAATTTCATCATCAAATAAGTCAATTCGAATCGGTTGATCTTGTCCAGATGCAAAAATATCCATGATGCTACCGCGAACTGCAAACTCACCGTGATCATAAACTGTGTCAACTAAGCGATAACCTGCTTGAACCAATTGTTTCTTTTGCGCTTCAAGGTCGAGTTTCTGCCCCACTTTAATATCAAAGTGCTCGCCCACGACCCACGAATAAGGTGCAACGCGTTGCGCTAAAGTGCTGGCTGAAACCAGTAAAATCCCTTTTTGTGGCATATTCGATAAAATTGCCAAACGCTCAGAAACAATGTCTTGATGCGGAGACAAGCGGTCATAAGGCAAAATTTCCCAATCCGGGAAAATAATGGGCTTGATGCCATAAAATTCGAGTTCGCTCTCAAGCTGAGCAAGATGTTGATTATTTCTGGCAACAATGACATATAGATTCGAATTTTGGGTAGCAATTTCTTTGAATAATAGGGCTGCTGATGATCCAAGTAAGGAACCGATCCAGCGTTTTTCACCCGCTTTGAATTGTTGTAAGTTTAATTGAGAAATTTCTTGTTGAAACATAGAGAAAATCATGCAATCTAAAAAGATAAGTTCCCTATTTTAGCATGATGTTTTTTGTGAATAGCAATTTTTTGCCTCATCCTGAATGCAAAATTGTCTTTATAAAAGATTACATCAAGGTTCCACAAAGTAGCAGTGTTACTTAAAAGAAGGATTTGCCAACCAGTCTTTGATGATATGAATTTGCTTTTTTACTTCGATGCCAAGATGAGGACTGTTTTCAAGTGCCCACGTTTCATCACACCAATCACACGCATGATATAAACTCCCCATCCATAACGGATAATATGCGATGTTTAGGGGGAGGTTTCTCTGAGCCCCCATAAAACCGATTTCGATATTGTTAAAAATTCGGCATAAATCTAAAGGTCTTATCTGACCATTTTCATAATGCTCTAAAATATTTAGAAAATAACGAGCCGTTAAAATTTCAGCCTCAACTGAGTCTGCTGAAAAACTAGAATCGGTGGTTTGAATCAATTGAAGCAGTAAAGATTCCTGATCTACTGCGCTATCCAGTAGCTCAAAAAATTTAACCTCTATAATTTCATTATTTTCTATATACTCATTAATTCTTTTTAAGACCATTTCTTTAGGATAATCACCATAATAAATTTCGACAAAGAGTTCTTTAAAAGTCATGAAAATCCCTGTGCTTTAATTCTAAAGACTAAGTATATATTTCTTTTAACAATGTAGATCTTAGTTTTCATGTGAAGCTGAATTTTAAGTTTTTCTCTACTTAGGCTATTTTCATATTCAAATAAAAGAAAGCCCTGATCGAGCTTTCCTCTTTAAACCTTGTCCTAAACATCAATCTTAAATCCTAAATTAACATCACAAGCTGCTTGTCCACCACGAACACCAAAATTTTCCGAAGGCAACTCTCGAAGCATAATTTTCACATGATCTTTAGGAATGCCTATTGGTTCAAGATTATGCACAATCAATTTATACAGCTGACGCTTGGCATCTAAGGAACGTCCAAGAAAAGCATCAATACTGATCAAGGTATAACATTCAGGTTTTGCCTTTTCTGGCGGACATTGAAAACGATGTGCTTCATGGACAATTAAACGCACATTTCGATCACTGGCCATGATTTTAAACGCATCTCTAAGCGCAGTATGCACCGCTTCCATAATCTCCAGCTCAACTGCGACTGGATATTGCTGCCTGACTTCGATCAGCACACTTGGCATATTGTTATTCTCCTACGATCTTGCGTTGTGATATCTATTTATTTTTACTATGTTTGCTACTTTCTTACACAATATTAAATAAACTTTATTGTTCTGACTTTATCAATACTGTAATCAAACCTTTTTTTCTAAAACCATAAAAAAGCATTCTTCAGAAAATTCCGAAGAATGCTTTTGTTTCATCATCATGAAGAAGCAAGTTTTGCATTTGGGAAATAACGACCTTCTACAAGGTCATAACACCACTGGAAGATAAATGTATAAACCAAAATACACATGGTCAAACCGAAATCGAGAATTAAAGCCTCGATAAAGCTCATTTTCATCATATATGCAATAATTGGAATGGTAGCCAGCATCAAACCACCTTCAAACCCAATGGCATGCAGAATGCGGACTGGAATGGTTCTTTCCCACTGATATTTATGTTCCACTTTTTCAAAGTAATGGTTAAAGATCATATTCCAGAATACGGAAATTACAGCCATGATCGTACCCAGAATCCCAGTCACTTCTAGTGGCATACTAAAAATAAAGCTTAACGCAATTGCGATGATGACCAATAAAATCACTTCATAGCTAATTGCATGAACGAGTCTTCTTTTGGAAATCAACATTTCATAACACTCTTTTATTTGGATGGAGGCTATTTTATTTTTATAATTTTGATTAATCCAATCAGATTCTTTCAGTATTTTTGACAGATGAATATTAATCAAGAACAACTCATCGTGTTTCAAACCGTGATTGAAACAGGCTCTTTTTCTGCCGCAGCCCGTAAATTAGGCAAGGTTCCCTCTGCGGTAAGCATGTCGATTGCCAATTTAGAAATTGACCTCAATCTTAATTTGTTTGAACGCGTCGGACGTGAACCCATTCCAACAGCAGAAGCCATCGTCCTGTACGAAAAGACGCAACAATTATTGATTGAAATAAATCAATGGAAACAACATGCGCATGCTTTGAGTACGGGTTTGGAATCGACTCTCAATATCGTGGTAGTGTCTGAGCTGCTGTATACCAACTGGACTGACTATATCACCTTACTGGAGCAGCGGTTTCCAAGTCTGGCTATTAATATCTTTTCTGCTCCACAAGAAGATGCCTTGCAGATGCTGCTCGATCAATCTGCACAACTTGCATTGATGTTTGAACGTGAACAATTAGATAGCCGTGAACAATTTGTGGAACTAAAAAGAGAGGCGCTTGTTCCTGTCATTGCTAAAAATCATTCTTTAGCACAACTCGATCACGTATCTTTTGAACAAATCGTACAAACACGCCAAATTGTAGTTGCAAGCCGTGATCATAGCATCAAGCCTGAATTGCTTTATTCAAAAGACTATTGGCGTACTGATAATCATCATTCCGCTTGTATGATGATTATTCGTAACTTAGGTTGGGGCGTTCTCCCATTACAAATGTTCAATGAGAATCCAGAGCTTAAAAAGAAGCTTAAGATTTTAGAAATGTATGACTTCACGCCCAAATTTGAATACTACGTCGATCTTGTTTGGAGCCGTGAAAGTGAGTTAGGTCTTGCTGCAAAATACTTAATTGATCATATCCGACAGCAACGCAAAAAAAATGAGACATAACTGCAAGTACAGACAGGATGAACAATTCTGCAAACAAATGCAGGGCTTTGCTTTCACCCAGATTGTGTTATAACAGAAGTTACCAATAATATTGTTTATGTAAGAACGCTATCTCAATGACTCAGAACGCATTACACCAATTAAAAAATTTAACCACCGTTGTTGCCGATAGTAGTGATCTAGAAGCGATTGAAAAATTTCGTCCACTTGATGCAACAACCAATCCATCTCTGATCACAGCTGCAGCTGAACAACCAGAAAGCCGAGAACTGATAGAAGATGCTTATACTCAAGCTAAGCAGGAAGGCTATCAACGTGATGAACTAATCGAACGCACTATTGATATTTTGACTGTGAAGTTTGGTGTCGAAATTTTAAAATTGATCGATGGTCGTGTTTCTACCGAAGTCGATGCTTCTCTTTCTTACAACACGGAAGCGACAATTGCCAAAGCACGTGAGTTATCTCAGCTCTATCGAGGTTACGGTATTGAGCAATCTCGTATCCTGATTAAAATCGCGTCTACATGGGAAGGCATCCAAGCTGCAAAAGTGCTTGAAGCTGAAGGTATTCCATGTAATCTCACTTTGTTATTCGGTTTACATCAAGCTCAGGCTTGTGCTGATGCGAAAGTCACGCTGATCTCACCTTTTGTAGGTCGTATTCTAGATTGGTATAAAAAAGCTGAAGGTGTCGAGCAATATCCAATTGCCAAAGACCCAGGCGTGCTGTCTGTGAAAAAGATTTATAATTACTACAAACAGCATGCCATTCCGACTCAAGTGATGGGTGCAAGCTTCCGCAGTACTGCACAAGTACTTGGTTTAGCAGGTTGTGACTTACTTACAATTGCCCCAAATCTGTTGGCTCAGTTGGAACAAGACCAACAGCTTGTTGAACCTCAACTGAGTGCTGAATTTGCGCAACACGCAGAAAAAATTGAACGTGCAGCACAAAGCAAAGAGAGTTTTAAAGCTGAACTTGAGCAAGATTTGATGGCTTTCCAATTACTACAAGGGGGTATTGATGGCTTTATCAAAGCCCGTGATCAGCTTAGTTTGTTGTTACGTCAGTCTTTTGGTATTGATGCTGAAATCAAACCATAATTAGTCGATTTTTCACCAATAAAAACCGATTTTTGTTATATTAGCGAAAATCGGTTTTTTAATGAGTTCACTGTGTTCGGTATAACAGATTTAACCACTTATATTATTGGTACAATCTTAATTGTGTTATTACCTGGCCCGAACTCTCTCTATGTCATGTCCGTAGCTTCTCGTTATGGCATTCGTACGGGTTACGCGGCAGCTTGTGGTGTATTTACAGGCGATTCTATTTTAATCCTGTGTACAGTATTAGGTGCAGCATCCTTACTCAAAGCCTTCCCGATCCTGTTTATTATTCTTAAATTAACAGGGGCTTGTTATCTCGCCTACTTAGGTTTTAAATTATTACAAGGTGCTTATCAAACTTGGAATAAGCCGCCTCACCATGCCGAGCTAGCTGATTTACCTAAACTTGATCAAGTTCATCCCTATCGTACGGCACTCAGTATCAGCTTACTGAATCCGAAAGCAATCTTATTTTTCCTCTCTTTCTTTGTGCAGTTTGTGGAACCAGATTATGCCTATCCGGCATTAAGCTTTTTAGTGTTGGCATTGATTGTGCAAATTGTAAGTTTTAGCTATTTAACCGCCTTGATTTTCTCTGGAATTAAACTGGCTGGCTTTTTCAGACATAACTATAAAATTGCAGCTGCGGGAATTTGTCTGGTTGGGATCTTATTCTTTGGTTTCGGTTTAAGATTGGCAACTTCGACGCTTAGCTAAGCATAAAATTGATCGAATGATCAATTTATCCAATCATTTTAGAACTACGATTTAAGTCGCATTAACGATATACTTTTCAACAAATTTTAAACAAGTATAGATGCATAGATGCAACGTCTCCTCCAAGATTTTTCAATTCCAGCAGTTTTTGCTGGCTTTATTACTTTCTTAATCGGGATTAGTGTTTCCGCCATCCTCGTCATTCAAGGTGCGCAATCTTTAGGTGCCAATACTGCTCAAATCAGTTCTTGGTTTTGGGCATTGGGACTTGCCATTGGTCTCTCGGGTTTGATTCTATCTTGGAAATATAAATATCCCGTTGCCACCGCATGGTCGACGCCAGGGATTGCACTGATCATTGCATCGACTGGACATTATGATTTGTATGAAGCGATTGGTGCTTTCTTGGTCTGTGGTATTGCCATTGCAATTGTTGGTTTTTCAGGAATCTTCCAAAAACTATTGGCACATATTCCACAAAGTCTGACCTGTGCCATGCTGGCAGGAATCTTATTAAAATTTGGTATTCAGATTTTTAGCAGCTTAGAAAGCCATCTTGGCTTTATTCTCAGTATGCTTGTGATCTATTTGGTTTCAAAACGCTTATTCCCACGTTATAGCATTGTACTGACCGTGATTTTAGGCGCAGCAATTTGCCCACTATTTATCGACTTTAAACTCCAGTCGATCACATGGTCACTAACCCAACCGGTATGGATGCAGCCCTCTTTTTCTTGGTCTGCCGTCTTAGGCCTAGCTTTGCCACTGTTTGTGATCAACATGACCTCACAAAACTTGCCCGGGATTGCCATGATTAAAAGCTATGGCTACCACCCGCATGTGAATCAGTTGGTCGGTTGGACTGGTGTTGCACATACTGTTTTTGCGCCTTTCGGCTGTTTCTCAATCAATTTAGCAGCAATCAGTGCAGCGGTAAGTCTAGATGATCAAGTGCATCCAGATCCAAGCAAACGCTATATTGCAGGCATTAGCTGTGGTCTGTTCTATATCTTAATGGGGCTTTTTGCTGCGACGCTGGTCAGCCTGCTGATGTCATTCCCACAAATCTTTATTGTGGCGCTTGCAGGGATTGCCTTATTTGCAACGATTAGCCATAACATTGCAGTCGCTTTTTCAAATGTAGAAGAACGTGAAGCTGCGCTACTCACCTTTTTATGTAGTGCCTCAGGTGTCCAATTCTGGGGCATTGGCTCAGCGTTTTGGGGTTTGTTATTGGGTATCTTCGTGCTGATCTTATTTAGATTTAAAGCAAAAAATAAGCCTTAGATTGACTAAGGCTTATTGGAGAATAGAATCAGTTCTTACTTTTCCTCTAAATCCTTTTGTGCTTCCTCATCATTTAAAATACGTGCTGCTTTTTTAGGACGAATTAATGGCGCTGTTGGACGCGGATGTGAATGTGTATATTGTAAGCCTACACCTGCATAAACATCATCCGCAGCGATCTCTGTTTCAAAACGCTCATCATCACGATCACGAATTTCATCACTGATGCGTTGAACTTCATCTTCATCAACACCCAATTCTTGTAAAATCACCCCACCAAACTTGATCGCTGATTCGAAGGTTTCTCGAATCATATAATCCACTTTATGCTTGACTAAATAGAGTGAATGTTCACGATCATAAGAACGAACCAGCAGCTTAGCCAATGGAAATTCATGGGTGACCAACTCGACAATCCGATTGGTGGTTTCTTTACTGTCTACGCAAACGACGATGGCTTGAGCTGTAGATGCACCCGAAGCATGCAGAATATCTAAACGGCAGCCATCCCCATAATAGATTTTAAAACCAAACTTTTCTGCGTTTTGAATCATGTCGATGTCATTGTCAATAATGGTGACATCGACTCCTCTTGCCAATAGTAATTGACTGGTCACTTGACCAAAACGACCAAAGCCAATCATCAGTACACTGCCACTCAAGCCTTCAGCAATATTGACATTGTCTAAATTGATCTGATCTTTGGTTTCGGTAAAACGTTTAAACACAATGCCTAAAATCGGGGTCAATACCATGGACAACACCACAATCGCGGTCAGATTCGATTTGACTGAATTATCAATGACCTGAGCACTGACTGCAGCTGCAAACAGGACAAAGGCAAATTCACCACCCTGTGCCATCAACAATGCACGATCTAAAGCTTCAGTATGCGGACTCTTGGTCACACGCGCCACGATATAAATCATCAGGGCCTTAGCAAACATCATCGCTAAAACACCGCTGACAATCAGTTGCCAATTCTGAGCAACCACCGATAAATCCAGTGACATCCCGACACCGAGGAAGAACAAGCCCAATAATAAGCCACGGAAAGGTTCAATATCTGCTTCAATCTGATGTCTAAAAGTCGATTCAGATAACAATACCCCTGCCAAGAAAGCCCCCATCGCCATGGATAAACCGCTGACTTGCATCAACAATGCGGCACCTAAAACCACCAGCAGCGCTGCCGCAGTCATCACCTCTCGGGCTTTTGCCGCGGCAAGCAATCTAAATAATGGGTTCAGCAACCAATACCCTGCGGCAATCAGACCTGCAATCGCAATCAAACCAATTCCGATACTTTCCAAGCGTGTCGAAGTACTTTCCACCACATGGTTCGGCGCCATAAAAGCAACAATTGCCAGTAAAGGTACAATCAACAAATCTTCAAATAATAAAATGGCCACAATCTTTTGCCCTTGTGGCTGAGCGATATCACCGCGATCGCCCAACAGTTGCATCACAATAGCCGTGGAAGTCAGGACAAAACCCGCCGCACCGATAAAGGCAACTTGCCAAGTAAAACCAAACAATAAACCTACGCCAGTCAATGCCAAAGCACAGGCAACAATTTGCAAGGTGCCTAGTCCAAAGATTTCACGTCTTAAACTCCATAAATGTGAGGGCTGCATCTCCAGACCAATCACAAATAAGTACATCACGATCCCAAGTTCTGCAATGTGTAAGATCGAAGCCGAATCATGAAAAAAAGCAAAACCAAAGGGTCCAATAATCAGACCTGCAATTAAATAACCAAGGACGGAACCCAAGCCAATCCGTTTAAAAATAGGTACTGCAATCACTGCCGCAGCCAATAAAACCACGGGTGCAATTAAGCTAATTGAATGTGCTTCTGAACTCATACAGTTCTCATTGTTATCAAGCTGGCTTCATTTTATGTGAAACAATAGACATTTTATATATCATTTTTGGGACAATCTATCTCAACTACATGATATAGAAACTATTTCCAAGGCTTAATTGATGGTATTTTTATCCCAAAATGCCTGTCTAATTTGTGGCATGGCATTCAAATGATTAATAATATGCTGCGCTTCTTCTGCATCAATGGAGGTTGCAATCAAAGTGACTTCAATCTCGACCTCTTTTTCACCAAACGGTGTGACTTCAATATCTTTGGCCGGATAATTATGGTGTTGCAAGGTTAAATTCAACTCATCCATCACCACCTTACTCTGACTACGGTCACAAATAATATAGATGACATGTAAAACTTCGGTGTCATCATCAATCGGACGGCGGTCAATGACATGGACAATGGGTCTTAATAACGTATTTGCCGCCAAAATAAATCCAGTTGCCAGTATTGCTTCAATAATGAGGTCTGAACCAGCCGAAGCCCCCACAGCTGCGGAGCACCAGAGAGTCGCTGCGGTATTTAGACCATGAATATTACCTTCTTGGCGCATAATCACACCCGCACCCAAGAAACCGATCCCTGAAACCACATAGGCAATCACGCGGACTGCGCCTTCTGCACCCGTTAAATTGGTCGCAATATCGACAAAAATTGCAGCACCGACAGCAACCAGTACATTGGTTCTGAGTCCAGCCGTGCGTTGTCGATACTGGCGCTCTACGCCAATCAATGCACCCAGTATAAAAGCAACGGATAAGCTGACCAGCGTGTCAGCAATATTCGATAAATCAACATTTTGTAAAAATTTTAATTGCATCTTACACCTATTTATTATCAATGTTTTTAATGACAGATTAACTAGATTTGAAACAATTAGGATGAAGGCGTATAACTTAAGCCGAGTCCAAACCAATGTTGTTTTAGGCGATGTAAGCGATCACCAAAGGATGCTTCTAAAGTCAGAACATTGGGAATCAAACTGTATTGTAATGCTGTTTGGAAGAATGGCGCTTGGCGATCTTGATTATACGTTTCAACTGTTACACCGACATGCTCGGTCAGCGTATAAGTTGAAGCGACTCCCCAGCGAACTAGGCGCTCATCGGCCTGTTGATAACCGAGATTGGTATCCAAAGCTAAACGTTGATCTAAGAGTTGAAAACTGACAGGAACATTCAAAAACCAGTTTAAATCTCCATGATGAGCAACATCATCACGTGATAGCTGTAAACTACTGGCAACAGCCCAGTCATTGTCCATTGGCTTTAAAATGCTTTTCGCTTGAACCGAAAAGCCATGAATCTGGTCTTGATCTTTACTGGAGTGATAACCCAACGATACTTCTAAATTTTGATTGAGATTACAAGCAGGGACAACTTGATAAGACCAAGTTCCATCCTTGTTATAACTATAAGTGCTTTCTAGCTGACATTGCTGCGCTGCTGTAATGGAGACATCATCGGTGTTGATGAGTGGACCCGCCTTACTCTTTTGAGTCAGCAATAATCCACATAAAATAAATACGTTAACAATAGCAAGCCATTGAATGGAAGCGTGAAAAAACATAGGCTTCTCCCCATTTTAGGTGAGAAACTAAACAGGATGCAGTCAATACAATAAATTTTGTGGATACAGCAAAATTTTATAGGAGGGTTTAGATAATTTTTAGCAAAGCTATCTCATTGCAAGATAGCCGACCTAAATAGCTCACTTGCTCAGTATTCGCTTTGGCTTAATCCCTTATTAAACCCGAACCTCGAACAACTTCCCATTTAGGATCTCCGTGAATAAACTCAACGGCATTATAGGACATGCGAACTGATTCACAAGCCCTATCGTATGAATTTTTTATTACATGATAAAATTTCGCGCTAAATTAAAGCTCTCTTACTACGACAGTTTTTGCCATTTTGTCGTGCCAGCCTTGCTTCTTCGCATCAAATGCCACCCAGATTAAACCAATAAAAAATACTAATGTTGCTGGGATATAACCAATATAACGAATGATAGCCTGTCCAATAGTCACATTTTCACCTGTTTTTTCATCCAGCACTTTTAATCGAAGCAGACGCTTACCTGGTGTACCAGCAAATTTAATCCAGCAAAAAATATAAAAGACTGCGGCGAAAATTTGCCAAATCCAATCTGCCGTAGACATAAATTGGAATGATGAAAAACCATCAGAGGCAACTGTGGTATTGCCGCCACCAAAAATCATGGTTAATGGAATCATGGCAACAATCACAATGATGGAATCAATAATGGCGGCACCCACACGTATCCAGAAGCCTGCATATTCATATTTATGAGACATATTTCCCTCATTTTTTAATTGTAGAAATTTAGTTCAATTGAATAATACGCTGTTTTTCCAATGATTTATATTGTGTTTTGTTTTAATTCTCGCTCAAAAAAATCAAGCGTCCGCTGCCACACGACTTGGGCTTCAGGCAATCCTCGACTCACGCTACGGAAGCCATGTGGCATATTATAAGTATAAGCTTCTACCCGATCACCCAATTGCTGGATTAATTTATTACGCTTGGTCGCTGGGCAAAATGGATCAACCGTAGACCAATGTCCTTGTAGAATACGAACCTCATCCAGAGATTCTTTGTTTGGAACACCAGCACCTTGAATACCTAAAGAATGATGATAAACCACAGGCGCTAACATATCTTCGCGCTTCGCCATCTGAATCACATAGCCCCCCGTTAAACACTGCCCTAACATGCCTAAGCGACCATTGGATCGAGGATCTGCCTTTAAAGCATCCAGTAATACATGAATTTCTTGATTAACTTCACTATCCGCAGCATTGATGCGGCCAGCTTTGCTCACCATGGCACGAATACAATATTTAACTGCACCGCCACTAAATAGATTAGGTACATAAACCAAATAGCCCTGATCCGCCAAGTCTTGGGCATCTTCACGATAGACATCGAGAATACCGAATAACTCATGTAACAATAAAATAGCAGGCGTTTTTTCAGAGCTTTGTGTGGGCGCATACACTTCAACTTCAATTTGACGTGTTGGTAGTGTGATTGTTTTTATTTCCATTGCAGTCATCCCTTACATTCGAATGATTTCCATACTATTTCTGACAATACTAATTGTCAAATAAAAAAGGATGTCTGACGACATCCTTTTCCTATTCATTCAATCACTAAATTAAATACTAAGTAGACTGTTCAATGTTTCTGCTACATTTTTCGATTTTACTTTAGGTTGCAATGCTTTAAGGGCTTGTTGTACCTGACTACGTTGTGGTTCAGCCAAAGTGTACCAACGTGATAGCACTTGTAATAAACGCGAACCTAAGATTGGGTTTTTCTCATCCAGATAAGCGGCAAGCTCAATGAAATGATCGACACCAAAGCTCCACGTATTGACTGGATTTGCCGCCAAACCGCCACTTACGGCACGGATACGGTTCGGTGTTCCCAAATCATAATCGGCGTGCTTGGTCAGATATTCAATGGTTTCTGCTGTTGCACACGGGTTCGATGCTTGAATACTAAACCATTGATCTAAAGATAAAGCTTCATCTTTAAAACGTTTATAGAAATCTGCAAGTGCCGCTTGTGCTTGGGGCGCGTCATTCCAGACCAAAACACGTAATGCACCTAAACGCTCAGACATATTGCCCGTTTGTTGGTATTGTGCATAAGCCAACTCAAATACAGATTCATCGCCTTGACGCGCCAACATATTCAGAGTGATATTTTTTAATGAACGTACGCCCATCGCCAAAGAAAACTCTTTTTGCTGGTCTGGATCTAAGGCCAAATAAGTCTCTTTCCAGAATGAACCTAAATCACGTGCTAAACGATCCAGCACCGCTTCACGCTTTTCACGAATCAGTTCAGGCTCATAGTCTTGATCAATACGACTGCCTAAATAGTTTTCACTTGGTACATCAAATAAACGCGATGCCAATAACGGATCTTTATTCACTAAGTCTGGCAAGGTATTTTTAATTGCCTGAATATAGGTATCCACCTTATGGTCTTCTAAAAGAATACGTTCCAATAAGGTTTGTGTCGCTTGCCATTGGTTAAAGCCATTGGTTTCGTGCTGAATCAAGAAGGCAAGATCATCATTAGAATAATCAAAGACTAAATTCACAGGTGCCGAGAAATTACGTAATAACGAAGCTACAGGTTGCTCAGTCACTCCTGTAAATTCAATTGTTACTTCATCTTGATCAAATAAATACACGCCATCTTTGACCTCATTCACAAACAGATCAGTGCTGTGCAAGGTATATTGTTCACCTGTATTGGCATTAAATAATGCCAGAGCCACCGGAATAGGTACTGCTTTGAGATTTGGATATTTTGGATGTGCTTTCAAGCTTTGTTTGAAGCTTAAACGATACGTCTGTGCAGCAGCATCATATTCACCTTTAGCTTCTAACTTTGGTGTACCGGGTTGGTTATACCACGTGAGGAAGTTAGATAGATCAACACCTGAACCTGCGCTCAATGCCGCAACCCAATCTTCAACTGTAACCGCTTGCCCATCATGACGCAGGAAATATTCATCTGTGCCTTTACGGTATTTTTCTTTACCTAATAGAGTTGCCATCATGCGGTTGATTTCAGCACCCTTCTCATACACTGTCGCGGTATAGAAGTTGTTGATTTCAACAAAATGGTCTGGACGAGGCGGATGCGATAAGGGGCCAGCATCTTCTGGGAATTGATGCGATTTCAATACCGCTACATCATCAATCCGTTGTACGGCTGCTGATTGTAAATCCTCAGAGAAAGACTGGTCACGGAAAACCGTTAAACCTTCTTTTAAACACAATTGGAACCAGTCACGACAGGTAATTCGGTTGCCTGTCCAGTTATGAAAATATTCATGTGCAATGACTGACTGAACTCGCATAATCGCAGCATCAGTGGTGTATTCTTCATCAGCAAGTACACAAGACGTATTAAAGATATTTAAACCTTTATTTTCCATCGCACCCATGTTGAACTGACTGACGGCGACAATCATATAGTTATCGAGATCATACGGGCGACCATAGTGTTCTTCGTCCCAACGCATTGAGTGCTTTAGAGCCTCCATCGCGATATGACATTTCGGAATATCTTTTTCGATTGCATAAATTTCTAGCGCAACATCACGACCTTCCGACGTAGTGTAACGATCTTTCAATACCGCCAAATCACCAATCACACAAGCAAATAAATAGCTTGGCTTTTTGGTTGGGTCTTGCCAGATTGCAAAGTGACGGCCATTACCTGCATCACCTGTTTCCAATAAGTTCCCGTTTGCGAGCAATACTGGATATTTCTTATCTGCTTCTACACGCGTGGTAAATTCAGCCAATACATCAGGACGGTCAGGATAGAAGGTAATTTTACGGAAACCTTCAGGCTCATTCTGAGTCACGAATAAATCACCCGCCTGATATAAACCTTCAAGCTGCGTGTTCGATTCTGGATGAATGATCACTTGAATTTGCAAAATGACCTGATCTGGTGCATCTGTGATCACCAATTGCTCATCATCTAAATCATATTGCGCTGCACTCAGGATTTGCCCATTCAGTTGAATCGACTTCAATTCAAGATCACGCCCCAAAAGCACCAAAGCACCAGTCGTTTGACGTTTCATCACTAAGGTTGAGTCAACAATCGTATGATCATCATAGACTTGAATATCTAAGTTAATTGATTCGACCAAAAAAGATGGCTTTTGATAATCTTTGAGGTAAATGGTTTGATCTGCTTGTACGGGAGGTTGTGCCGCAATATTCATCAGTATTCCTTATCTTTCATCATGTCGTTTAGATGGTCTTGTTGGCAAGACTTCTTGATTAAAGTCATTCGGTTGCACAAATCATGCCTTGTTTCGCCTAAATTCTTGTGACAAATCACTTTTGTCATAAGCATCGGTGAGACTCTATCAGATCATACGCCAACTTATAAAACCTGTCTTTACGGCTCGGTATCAGTTTTAATAATTTTATTGGGTTTACTCTTCAGGTTTTCAAATCTGATCTGCAAATTACCCGATCATTTAGACAAAATTACAACATCGTTTTCCAATCTTAAATAAAAACTACAGAACCAATTGCGTTCTATCGCTCAACTTACATTTTTTTCCTGAGTTTTACATTTTGTGCACGGTTATTGCTTAACCTAATATGCCAATCTAGGTCAATACAATAAAACAAGTGAGGGTTATGACGATGGAATTAAAAGCACATCTATATCGTTTAGAAAATATCAAAGCAATCCATGATCTGGCTAAAGCTGGCGTGGATCATCATGTAATCTCCGTTTTTTTAACAGCAGAGGGAATTGAACTGACAACCTTAGAAGTGACCAACATTGTGAATACGTATGATGCGCTTGGTAAAGAGAAATTACCGAGTAAAAAAGTCCAGGCACTTATTGCAGCCAAAAAAATCGGTCAGGAGGACGAAAACTTACCATGCCCTGTTTAATCACTTACTTTAACCATAAAAAAACCTCGAAGCCAATTCGAGGTTTTTTTATTTTCGATTATGGTGTTGCGTTATCGGTACGTAACCAAACGACAGTACGACCGAGGGCTGAAACGCCCATATAACCACGCATACGTAAACGTTTTCCTTCTCCAGTCACGACACCCTTGCCCTTATAGACACGACCAGAAGTCGGCTCGAGGACACGACCATCAATATATGAATCAGGTTTGTTTGGATCTTCTCTAAAGCCCGATAAAATTTCCAGCCCAAGAATCGGTTTATTGGTATTTGGCGCTGCACATTTAGTGCAGTTCGTCAGCGCAATGCCATGTGAGTTTGAATAACGATAGACAATCTTCCCATGATAACGGCCGTCATTTCCCTTACGGATTTCTACGATTGAGAGTTGTTCACCAGTACGTTCTTCGATACTTTTCCAGTAGCCTTCAATCGATGCAGCGAAAGTCGTTGCGCTTGCACAAGCGATAGTCAGCCCCATGATTCCGTTCATGAGCATACGATTTAGCATATTAACCCCGTCTTAAAAAAGTAACCTATTCATCTTTATAGGTTTAATGCACGGAAATTATCACACTTTTATCCAAGTTACACTGTACGCTAGCGTTCATTTGTATAAGAAGTAGCTGATCTAGCTGCTTCATTTCAGTGCGTCTTATACATTCTTTAGCTCAAATAAAAAAGCCCAAACGAGTCGTTTAGGCTTTCTAAAAAAACAACTATTATTTAAGGATTGGCACTATCGGTACGAATCCAGACTTGGGTACGCCCCAAGGCCGAAATTCCCATATAACCACGCATACGCAGACGTTTTCCATCCGAACTCAGTTGTGCTTTTCCTTTATAGATATTACCTGTTTTAGGCTCTAGTACTCGACCATCAATATATTGATTTGGATTCTTCGGGTCTTCTTTCAATCCCCACGCAATTTGTAGTCCTTGAATCGGTTTATTTTTAAAAGGTTCAGGACATTTCACGCAATTGGTCAGTACCGTCCCGCCACCTAAAACGGGATAACGATATACGATAGTCCCAGTGTAAGTATTATCTGGTTTTTTCTTAATTTCTACGATTGACAGTTGCTCGCCTGTACGATCATCGATACTTTTCCAAAATCCTTCAGGAGTTGAAGCAAAGCTCGTTGTGGTGAATACAACCAAAGAGATGCCCATGATTCCTTTCATGAGTGAGTTTTTTTGCATAATTCGCTCCGTAATGCAAAATTGATCCGTCTATCACTTCATTTTTATGCGAATGTACAGAAACAGTCAACACAACCAAAGCATATTTAATTGCTTAAAATCAAACAAAATTTTAAGCAATTCACATAATTAAAAATAAATGATTAGGGATTGGCACTGTCCTTGCGAATCCACACCACAGTACGGCCTAAAGCTGAGATTCCGACATAACCACGCATATGCAAACGCTTTCCATCGGCCGTTAAACGTGCTTTACCTTTATAAACTTTGCCGGTTTTACTTTCGACAATCCGCCCATTGATAAAGTTATCTGGTTTTTTCGGGTCCTCAATCAGTCCTGTTAACACTTCTAAGCCTAATCGCGGCTTCCCTGTATATGGCGGCGGGCAATTCACACAATGTGTGACCACGACACCTTGTGCATTGGGATAAATATAAACAATTTTGCCACGATAAGTATTGTCAGGGGCTTTTCTTATTTCAATGATGGTCAGTTGTTCTCCGGTTCGATCATCAATACTTCTCCAATACCCTTCGATTGAGTCTGCATATGTGAAAATACTGCCCAAACACATCATTACGCCAACAACAGTTTGTATCCAAATCCGATTATTCATGTTTTCCCCTTTGCTTTTACTTTGCTCAATTCATATTGAGTTATGATTCTAATTGGCGCAGAAATTTACCATAATTTAAAAAAAGCAAAGTTGTAGGATTATCTTTTATATAAAATTCAGTCAATTAAGTCTCATTTTAGTCTTAAATTTTATCTGTATATAATCTTTGCATCACTCCTTGGATTCAGCATGTATAATTCTCTATTTAAAGGTTATAGGCTTAATATCAATGGATTTACAGATTCTACAAAAACAGTTAGATGAAAGTAGCCATTGCCCTCTATGCCAAGCCTCTATGTTTTGGGTTGAAGCAGAGCAATACAACCAAGAATTTCAATTTCACGAATGCAGCCACTGCCAGCATCGTGTCTTTAAAAGTGATAGCAAGCTGAATTGTCACTGTGCTCAATGTACGGCTCTACGGAAAAAACAGACCCAACAAACAATTTTGCAAGAACAACGCAAATATAAAATCAAAGACGAAGTGATTTATAGCCTGAATCAACTTAGTTTTTTACATAAATTATTCTTATTGAGCCTTTTAGATAGCTATGCACGTGAGGATGTACAGCATGATGAACTGATTCATTGGCAGAATATTAAATATCGCGAATTTACCCCCAATTACTTATTTCAGAACCATTTAGTTCAAGAATTAATTAAATTAGGCGTGTTTAAGCCAAAAGATACGAGCTTAGAAACTGAGCATTTCTATCTCAACATCCGACTAGATGGTTATTCCGACCCGAGCTTATTTAGTGTAACTCAGCAATTACGCCACTGGTTCTATGAAAACCTGAGTCAAGGGATTCCATTTAAAAATACCGATGAAGTCAAAGATGCGCTGTACCTTGTACTCTATCAAGAAATTGTGCAGTTTATGCAGTTCTATTGTCGGACTTGGGGCATTCAAATTGCAGGTAATCGACCATTTCAAGCCTTTTGCTACCGCTTGATGGAAGGCTTAGCTGTAGGACAGATTTTTTACCTGATCCAAACCGCTTTAGAATATTTACATAAACAAAATGCGTTGCAACCCAGAAATGATAAATTTATCAACACCAGTTTGCTCAAAAAGACTTTGGAACAATATCGTGAACGTGCTTTGACCGAGCGTTGGGAAACCACGACGTTGCCAAGGCCTTATATGATTCCATTTAGTAAAATGAGTGAAGTCCTGCTGTTTAAATTTTTGGGTTACGACGAGAGTATATTTATTCAGCCTGTCTGGAAGTCTTGGCGAAAAATCGAACCTCGCTTAAGTTTTTACTCGGTTAAACGTTGTATGTATTGCGGCTCAAATGACTTGATCGTGGATTATGATGCGACAGATTATGTGTCATTGATTTGTCGCCGATGTAAGCATCAAGACCATTATTTCACTCGTTAATAAAGACTTTATTCTGGATATCTCATGTCACATAAACAACAATTGATTGATCAGGTCATCGAGGCTTGGCATGCCTTACAACAACAAACACCTTTAGTGCAATGTATGACCAATAGCGTTGCCAATAATTATGTGGCGAATATCTTGCTTGCAGCAGGTGCCTCACCTGCCATGATTGATAATCCATTTGAAGCTGAAGATTTCACCAAAATTAGTGCTGCCTTAAGTATCAATATCGGGACACCGACCACAGAACAAACCCAAGCGATGTTGATTTCGGCTCAAACAGCCCAACAACATCAGGTGCCTTGGGTACTTGACCCAGTTGGTTATGGGGCAGTGTTAAAGTGGCGCAGTGAAACGGTCAATCAACTGTTAAGGTTCCAACCGAGTATTATCCGTGGTAATGCCTCTGAGATCAGTTCTTTAGCTGGCAGCCAAACCCAGTCTAAAGGTGTAGATAGTACTTTAAATAGCCATGATGTTTATGCGCAGGCGAAAAGCCTATTGCAACATGCTGAATGTATTGCGATTTCAGGTGAATCAGACTTTATTATCTCGAAACAGCTCGATGCAGTAATTCAAGTCAATGGTGGCTGTTATTTACAACCTAAAATTACCGCAACAGGTTGTGCCCTAGGTGCATTAACCGCAGCCTATCATGCGGTCAGTAGCCCAAGTATTGCTGCACTCGCTTCACATGTTCATTTTGCCATTGCAGGTAAATTGGCCTATGACCATGCACAAACGGTGGGCAGTTTTAATGTAGCGTTTTTGGATTATGTGCATATGTTGGATGACAATTTAATTCAGCAATATGTCGATATTGAATTGCTTTAAGTCATTTTATACAGTCAAAATTCTCCACTTATGTTTAATAAAAAACACATCAAAAGATGTGTTTTTTATTATCAAGCTCAATTACAGCAATATGCTGACTTGCTTTGCTCATCTAAAAATCGATCGCTTTCTCATAATGTTGTGGATTAAGCCGAATCATCAATCCTGCAACAATCACCACCATACATAAATGCCAGATCCATCCTGCAGTATAAGTCCCTGTCATGTCATGTAATACCGCAACCCACCAAGGTGCGATAGCAGCCAGTAGGAATCCACCACCTTGCATCAAGGCTGAAAGTTGTCCCGCATGTGCAGGATCAGGTAAATGGTCAAGCACCACAATCATCAACAAAGCAAAGCATCCCCCTAAACCCGCTCCTACGGTGATTGCCCAGAGATAAGGCAAAGCATCTGCCCAAAAAGCCAAACCTGAAAAGCCAATCAGTTGCAAGATTAACGTTAATCCCACCCAGATTCGACGATCTCGCTGTTTTCGGGATAAATACGGTAACAGCAATGCGGCCCCTGCTTGACTCAGTGTCAACACAGCCATCAGATTGCCACTGGCCGTTGCGGCCCAACCGTGTGCTTGAAAAGCAGGTGCAAGCCAAGCCACAATCGAGCTATAGCCGCCATTGATTAAACCAAAACAGCAAATCAGCAACCATGTTCTTGGCTGCTTGAACAACCGCATCACCGAAGGCATTTTTTTATGCTGCTGTGCGGTCTGAGTCAAAACACACCTTGCAAAGATCAACGCCAGCAATGCAGGCAATACAAAAACAGCCAGCCCGATTTTCCAGTCACCACTGCTATTTGTCACCACGGGTGCAAGCAATGCCCCAAGCGCTCCACCGCCCATTAACGTGGCTGAATAAAGCCCCATCATCGGACTCAGATGTTCATGGAACTCTCTTTTAATCAGACTTGGGAAAGCTGCTTGGATCATAGCGACGCCAAAACCTATTACGGCAGCGGTGAAGATCAAAGCCCAGCCATGTACAGTAAAAAAGCGTAAACCGCAGCCCGCGCAAATCATCAGCAATGCGCCAACAATCGCGCGACGTTCACCAAACAGGTTTTGCAGAACTGGACCAACGAAGGCGATTAGTCCCATCAATAACATCGGTACCAGAGTTAATAGAGCAATGCCTTGCAGACTCAAACCAGTAGTCGCACGAATCTGATTGGCAACCGGCCCGACACTAGTCATAAATGGCCGAAGATTTAATCCAACCAAAGCAACGGTGAAGATCAACAATGATCGATGCTTGATCGCACTCATGGTTTTAACCGTATATCAATCATGAGATAGACTTCCAATAGCCATACAAATTTGGCTTGGCTTCAATTCTTACAGGAACATAGCGAATCATCATAGACTGCTCTGCAAAGGGTTTTGCTAAATCCGCATAAATTGCTGCTGTCGATAAGCCATATGCCTCAGCATCATCATTGGAGTGTGCATAAATCACACGATTAATTCCCGCCATGTGCATGGCTGCCAAACACATGGGGCAAGGCTGCCCACTAGCAAATACAGCACAGCCTTCTAAATTAGCTGTTCCTAATTGTTGGCTTGCCGCGCGTATGGCCAAGAGTTCTGCGTGTGCTGTTGGATCATTGCTTTTCAGTATTTCATTTACACCTGACGCAATCACTTGGCCATCTTTCACCAAGACTGCACCAAATGGCCGCCCACCTTGCTTGCAATTTTGATACGCCAGTTCAATTGCCTGACGCAGAAAATCATGATCCTGCTGCATTTTTTTAATGCTCCAATAACGTTGCTTTTGCGCCTGCACGCAATAAAGCTTTTTCGATAGTGGTATAACCACGTGCATGGGCATGCTCAAGCGGCGTAATTCCATCGCCATCAGCAATATTGACATTCGCCCCTGCTGCGATGAGTAAATCAACAATCTGCTGATAGGGTTGACTACCATTACCTAAAATGATCGCCTCTAATAAAGCGGTCCAGCCCAAGTTATTGATGTGATCGACATCAACACCTGCCTCAATCAGTGTCCGTACGGTATCGACATGACCTCGTTCAGCCGCAGGAATCAAGGCTGTGCCACCATAGCGGTTGGTACTTTTCAAATCAGCACCATGCTGTAAGGTCAGCTTTAATATTTTTAAATAGCCACGTGCCCCTGCATAAAGATAAGGGCTGTCCTGAATTTGATCTTTGGCATTGACATCCGCACCTGCATTAATCAAGGCTTGTGCGGCATCGAGATTATTGGCACGTGTTGCAAGCATTAAAGCGGTCGAACCTGACGCATCACGTGCATCAATCTGAATATTTTTAGCGAGCAATTGTTGGATTTGTGCCACATCATTGCGCGCAGCCGCATTATGTAAGGCGTCGTCTGGCATAGCATCTCCTGAAGTTGCGTGGCTACATGCGGTCAAAGCCAGCGCACATACAACCGACAGAAATGATTTGTGCATAAAGCCCTCCATAAATCAGCCCAAATTAGTGAATCAAAAATAAGATCTATGCTTAGGATAATCAGCTTTATTACTATTTAAAAATTAAATTATTTAATCCAATGTATTAAGATTATGAATACAAAGTTCAATCTCATTTCAAACTTCGGTTTTCTGAGTATTTCGATATGTTTGATCCACGTTTACTCCGCGCCTTTGTCAGTATCTTTGACGCAGGCAGCTTTACCTTAGCTGCCGAGCGCTTGCATATGACCCAATCCACAATCAGCCAACAACTCGCTAGATTGGAAGAGTCTGTGGGTAAGAGCTTGATTGACCGTAATTCGCGCCCCTTACAACTGACCAATTCAGGTGAATATCTGATTAGCTATGCACGGCGGATTTTGGCCTTGCAACACGAAGCACTAACCGTTTTGGGTGATCCTTCAGGTACGATTCCCATTCGTATTGGTTTGCCAGAAGATATTATGAATACAGATATGGCTTTGGCTTTAAGTGCTTTTAGCAAACAACACCGTACGGTACGGCTAGATGTGACCGCTGGACTCAGCCGTGATTTGATGGAACGTTATCGCAATGCACAACTTGATATTGTGATCGTTAAAGAAACAGCGGCCAGTTCAGACCATCATGCCAGTTTCCCCGAAGAAATGGCTTGGTTTGAAAGTATCGATCATGGCGGGGATTGGTCTGATCCCTTACCCTTGGTGACCTTCCCTCAAGGTGGGCTCTATCGTGATGAAATGTTTGAACGGATTGAGCGCGAGCGCCTACATGGCTATATCGCCTTTACCAGCAACAGTTTAGCCAGCGTATTGGTCGGGGTTGAAACAGGTCTCGGTTTATCACTATTACCCGTCGCCACCACCACAGGTCATCGGGTACGGGAATATTTACCTTTGGGTAAGGCGCAAGCCATGACCGTTTCCATCTATGCTTGGGATAAAGAAGGACTGGTCGCAATTCTATTGCAGCAGATGACCACGGTGCTGCAACATCGCTTTGAACAAAGCAAAGCCGAATGATTAAACAGAAATACCCGCTCAATCTTGCAATCAACCGTCTTTAAGTGCCAAGTCATATGCTGCATGCGCCAAAAATATATGCCATGGCACAACAAGTTAAATTCCATCCTCTACTGTCAAGACTATGCCTATAGCGCTGATTACTATCAATTGAAATAGACATCTTTGATAAGTAGGTCAGCATGGCAAAACAGACAGAAAAACGATACAGCCAGTATTGTCGTAATAACCTGATTTTTAATGTGATTGATTCGGGTCCAATCGATGGAAAACCGGTTATTCTTTTACATGGTTTTCCTGAAACCGCACACAGTTGGCAAGCCACCAGTACCATTCTCAATCAGCAGAACTTTCGTACCTTTGCCATTGAACAACGTGGCTACAGCTTAGCAGCCTCTCCCAAGGGTCGTTTTCAGTATGCAATTGCGGAACTGGTTACTGATGTCAAAACTTTCATCGATTTGTTAGGGCAACCCGTCTATGTGATAGGTCATGATTGGGGTTCAATTGTAGCCTGTGAATTGGCCCAACAATATCCCAATCTAGTCAAACATTTGACCTTGGTTTCAGTACCACATACAGGTGCGTTTTTAAAATCCATGCTCAGCAGTACGCAAATTTTCACCTCCTACTATATTGGCTTTTTTCAACTCCCTTTTATACCTGAACTGCTGTTTAAAAGAGCCAAATCACTGAGCCAGTTATTGCTGAAAAATTCAGGGATGAATACTGAACAAATCAGAGATTTTCAGCAGCATTTCATTCAAGAAAACCGGATCGGTACAGCCATTAACTGGTATCGCAGCATGCCTTTGGCGCCTATTGGCTCCAGCTTTAAAAAGGTAAAAGTCCCCACCCTATTTATTTGGGGCAATAAAGATATTGCGGTTGGCAAAAAAAGTGCGCAGCTGAATAAACAGTTTTTTACGGGTCAATATCAAGAAATCTATCTAGATGCCACGCATTGGATTCCAGCCCAGAATGCCGAGCAACTCAGCCATTATTTTATCAATGCCGTGAATGAGGGAGAACACCATGCATCCTAAACAACGACTGGAAAATCACTATCTTGAGCAACGCCGTGTGCAATTCGATTTTAGCCATACGCCCGAGCATTGGATCTATGACAATCCTTTTGCCACTCATTTAATTAATGCAGTTCATTTAATTTTACCTGTGGGTGAACTTTGGATGTGCCGTTCTTTTAATGAAGCCTTGCCTTACGTCAAAGATGAAAAGCTACGTGCCGATGTAAAAGGTTTTGTCCATCAAGAAGCGCACCATGCCTCCGCTCATAAAGTCGCTCAAGACTATTTGCGCCACTATGATTATGAGATTGATGAATTTCTTCTCTCTCTAGACAGCATGTTTAAACAAATCAATACAGCACCATTTGGTTTAGCCCTTTCCAAAAATCTAGAATATCGTTGGCTAACCATTCGTGTGGGTATTGCTGCTGCGGTTGAACACTTCACCACCATGTTAGGCACGTGGTGTCTCGATGACCAACCATGGCAAAATAAAACTGCTGATGAAATGATGGCGGATTTAATGATTTGGCATCTGGCTGAAGAAGTTGAACACCGCAGTGTGGCGTTCGATCTATATATGCATTTATGCGGCGAAAATAACAAAGCCTTTGCCTATCTGCAACGCCAAACGATTATGTTGGCTATTGCTCCTCTATTCACCTTTGCCATTTATCATTGCTTTAAGAAACTGGCGCAACAAGACCAACGTGCAGATCCTTATAAAAACTACGGACTGATTCGGGCGTTAAGGCACACAGCGATTGAAAACGCCCGTAGCAAACAAGTACCCAGTTTTTTCGCGATGATTTCTAGCTTAAGACATTGGGTTAAACCCAACTATCACCCATTTTATGAAGGTGATACTAACAAAGCCTTACAGGTGTTAAACCACTCTCCTGCCGTTAAAGCCTTAACCAAACTTCGTGCCTGCTAATATCTGACACTTTCCTCTTTTAGGCACATGATGTGCCTTTTTTTATTTTAGAGAAAGACAGACATAAAAAAGCCTTATTTATATAAGGCTTTTTAAGTTTTAGCGATGGAAGCGATAACTATAGCTGTCGAATTCTGTCATATCTTTTTTCATGTACTGCATCGTCCACGGATAATTCGCAACATTCACTTGCTGAGCATCTAAATAATAACTGGCACAGCCACCTTGATTAAATACAGTTCCATTCAACTTATTTTGCAGTTTTTGATTATATTGATCATCAGCAAAAGTAGAGATTTCAAAACTACTTAATTGATTATCCAAGACAAATCGAATTGCTTTAAGTGCATAGTCAATTTGATTTTCAGCTGCAGTAATTAATGAATTATAACTAATACTATTGGGTCCAAGTAACATAAATGCATTCGGTAAATCTTTCACAACACAGCCCTTGTAGGCTTGTACCGTATTTTTTTGCCACACCTCATCTAACAAAATTCCCTTTTTAGTCACAATCCGTTTGGCAATTGGTGGTTTTGCCACTTCAAACCCTGTTCCCCAAACGATGATATCGACTTGAACTTCTTGACCATCAACCAAAATTCCATTCGGTGTAATTTCCTTTACTCCTTGATTGATCAGCTCCACATTTTGGGCTGCCAGTGCTGGATAGTAGGTATTTGAAAATAAAATCCGTTTGCAGCCCAATGTAAATGTAGGCGTCACTTTGTTACGCAATACAGGATCCTGAATCTGATAATGCATCCAATGAATCAAACCTTTGCCTAATACGTCTAAAGTCTTTGGTTGATTGACACTTGAACTAAACATATCCATCGAAATATGGGTCAATTTGCGAATGGAGTTCAGGGTAAACGGTATTTTTTGCTGTAGATTTTTAGAGGTGTTATTCATCACCATATTCGGCTTCGGAATTACCCACGGTGCGGTTCGCTGAAAAACATAGAGCTGCTTCACGATCGGCTGAATCGCAGGAATAATTTGAATTGCAGATGCACCTGTACCAATCACGGCAACACGTTTGTTGCTCAGGTCAACTGAATGATCCCACTGTGCAGAATGAAAAATATGTCCTTGAAAACGATCTAAGCCAATGACATCAGGTGTGGTCGGTTCACTTAAAGGACCTGTGGCAAAAAAAATAAATTTCGCCTTATATCTTCCATGACTGGTTTCAATCAGCCAAGCCTGCTGTTCCTGTGACCAAGCAGCCTGATGCAGCTCTGTATTGAATAGAATATGCTGATCCATTTTAAAACGTCTTGCGACATCTTTAATATATTGCTGTATCTCTTTCTGCTTTGCGAAAACATGACTCCAATTGGGATTAGGTGCAAATGAATAGGAGTAAATAGAAGATGGTACATCGCACTCACAACCTGGATAGGTATTCTCTCGCCAAACACCACCGACCTCATGTGATTTTTCAATAATAATAAAATTATTGATTTTTTCTTGCTGAAGTTTAACTCCTGCTGCAATCCCTGAAAATCCAGCACCAATAATCACAACATCCAGTGAATAATCATCCACAACTGTATCTCGATCTAAATCTGACATTTCCCACTCCAAACTGATAAAACCTTGTCAGTAGAATCTCTCAATCCTTTTTTAATGAATTGAAAAACATATCTGTGGAAAATAATAAGATTCAGCACTAAAGGCTTGACCTTGAATGCCACCGTGAAATAACCAAAGTCAAATGAATGAACTACGCTTAAATCATGTCTTATTTTATTGATTATTAATGAGAGATTTTGAGATCAAAGCTCATGATTCTGTCCCTTGATGATACAAAAACTTTGAAATGGATCAGCTAAGATAAAGAGGTAAATCAACAACGTTATCGCTACGATGATTTATCTATAATTGGGTTAAAGGATTTGACTTCAAAACTAGTAGAGTAATTATGACTGAAATTCCAAGTATTCCATCGGTGCTGTTAGAACTCATCGACAAGTATCTTCAGCAACAAAATATTTCGAATCATCAGCTCAATGAACTTGTGCAGCAGTATGCCAATCAGCCAAGAATGCCATTACACAAATGGTGGAATCTGCTCGAAGAAATCTACCAGCAACATCCAACACCTGTTTTGGGTCATTATATTGGTGAACTATCGGAACCTCACCATATTCATATTTTAGGTTACTTGGCCTTATCCAGCCCTAATCTACTCAGCTTTTTGAATTGTTTTAAGAATTTCCAACCCCTTTTGCAAAACTCTGCTTCATTTTCGATTGTGCAGAAAGAAGATCGTTTTTGTATGTGTTGGACGCCCGTGGTACATAAAAATTCTCAGCTTTCCAATGAAGTGCTGCTTTCAGGCGTGTTGAGTACCATCCGAAAGATTTTACATCGACCAAATATTCAACCATTAAAGATTGAGTTCTCGGCTGTTGCGCCTGCGGATACCACACCCTATCCACAGGCCTATGGCTGCCCCGTCAGTTTTGATGCTGATGTTTTAAAATTATGGCTACCACTCGAAATTCTTTATCTTCCTGTTCCAAGTCATGATCCGCATCTTAAAAAACTTTTGGATCAACAGGCAGAGGCATTACTCAAGAGCATTCCAAATCCTGATACTTTCTTAAAAGATTTACAGCGACTGATTGTGAATATGCTCAAGATTGGTGAACCCTCGGCGGAGCATATTGCCAAGCAGATGAATCTGTCGTTAAGAAGCTTTTATCGTAAGCTGAGCGGTTATAACCTGCAGTATAGTGATCTCGTAAAAAGCATTCGTTTAGAATTAGCGAAAAGCTATTTGGTCAAATCCGAATTGTCACTCACTGAAATTGCACTGTTACTCGGCTATGCCGAACAAAGTGCCTTTAGCCGTGCCTTTAAACACTGGGAAAATCAGACGCCGTCAGAATATCGCAAAAGTCATCTCAACTAAAAGCCGCTTAAAAGCAAAAAGAGCGAATCATCAACATGACTCACTCCTTTTAGAAAAATACTGACTGGAAATTTAAAAACTAAATCCAATATTTAAATTGATGCGGTATAACCATTGATCGCTATATGGAGAAACCGCTGAGGTGAACCCCGTTGCATTAGATGCCCCACCAATAATATTGGCATTTTTACCCCAAGTATAATCAGCCCAAAGCATAAATGGTGAAGCAATAAACATCATCCCTGTGGTATTCATTTGTGAATCTGACCAATCATCACGTTTCTTGTCCATATAACTATAGTCATTATAAAAACGGATTGCTTTGAGTTTGCCCATATCCTGTACAGGTAAGGTATAAGCCAAGTTTAAGCTAGCCACTGTTGCTTCTGAAGCAATGAAATAGGCAGGGGTAAAACCATTATTGCCCATCAAGGTGATGTCTTTATTGACCCCATCAGGATTTTTGGCATCATATTGATAATGAATCACAGAGCTTTGTAAATTAAAGCGTTTGTAATTATTATCGGTGTGCAAACCGATCGCATAATACTGACCATTTTTATCAGTCGTTTTATTATGCAATTGCGCGATTGCCCCTGATACACCAAATTCTTGCTTACCAAACTCGGTTTCTAACTTACGTACAATACGGGTGTTAAATTGATGGCGTTTTTCATTTTGATAGGCTTGCTGAGTGGGAAATGCATTGTCCGTTAGGTCATCATAGGTGGCACTTTCAGGCGAGTAACGTAGGCTGGTCTCCAACATTTGCGGATAATAGCCGAGTTTCACATCCCAATCCTTGTTGTGAAAATTCCAGTTCAAACCTGGTGCAATGTTATTGCCATAGCCCAAGAAAAATGGAATATGATAAGTCCAGCCATTTTGCGGATAAGGATAAATGGTGAATGGCTTATAGACAAAACCAGCTTCTATACTATTATTTTCATTGAGATTATAGCCAACATAAGCTTTCTCAATCGAACGTTTCTCTTGATCTTGAAATAAATAACTGGCATTAAAATAGGCATCGTCAAATTTGCCTTTCAGATCGACCCTGAAAATATCAAAATAAAGTTTACCAAAACCACCATTAGGTCCCTCCCAATTTTCATAGCGTTGGTTCAAACGCACCACGCCACCCAATTTTACCGAATCCGTTCCATCTTCACTTTTCCATTCGAGGGCTGAGCTTTGCGCAAAAGCATGGGATGTCATACCCAAATACAGTGCAGCAAGCATCGCGACCATTGATGTCTTTTTCATATCTACTTCCCTTCATCCCAACGATCCTGTTGGTCTTGTTTTTGTTTTACCTGTAAAACATAGTTTTTATTGTTTTATGGGCAAAAAAAATTGCCCATAAAACGGTCTTCACATCAGTACGGACTGCCAATGCTCAGCGGGATTAATACAATTTTTTCTGTGGTGGGCCGGCAAAGTTCAATGGCCCAATTGAATGCATGTCTAGCTCAATCACACTTGGCCCTTGGAATGCAACGGCTTCCTGAATCACGGTCTTGAATTCCTCAGCGCTGCCCACTTTCCAGCTCTTCACACCCATGGCTTCGCCTAGAACTTTATAATCTGGGGTATGCAATTCATTGAAATACTGGCGACCACCGAAGTAATTCTTCTGGATACCACGCATCACACCATAACCACCATCATTCATGATCATCAGCACCATGTTGGTATTTTCTTGCGCCATGGTTGCAATTTCGCCGATGCCTAGCATCAAACCGCCATCACCGACCAAACCAATCACTTTCTTGTCAGGATTAGCAATCGACGCGCCAATTGCCGTTGCTAGACCCAAACCAATCGCACCTGCTAAAGAGTGAATATTTTGATTCGGTGCCTGTACTGGGAATAAACGACTGCCCCAGGTACTGCCTGACATAGTAATATCGCGTACAAAAATACCGTCTTGCGGTAATGCGGCACGTAAATGATCACAGATCAAGGCATATTGATCCAATTGAGTACGTAGCGCATCAATCGCAGCCTGTTTTGCTTTCACCACCGCTGCATCATATTCCGCATCAACTTTGGATACGCCTTGCAAGCCTTTCAATACACGTTGTAATACATCTTTGGCATCGCCACAGATGAAGTTACGAACTTTGTAATTACGCTGTTGTGCCACAGGATTGGCATCAATCTGAATAATATTGTCAGGGAACTGCACGGAATAGGTTTTGGTTTCATTACTGCGTAAACGTGACCCTACCACCACCAATAGATCAGCCTCTTTAAGCAACTGCTCAACCCCAGCCGAGTTATGGAATGCACCTAGACTACGTGGATGATCATCGGCCAATACGCCACGCGCATGTGTTGATGACACCACAGGAATGCCGAGATCAGCGATGGCTTTAACTTCCGCAACACTGTTCAGCGTCCCACCACCGATCCAGAACACGGGGCGTTTGGCTTTTTTCAGTTCCTCAACGATTAAGTCGACTTCGATCTGTTCAGCTTGTGGCAATTCAAGGGCTTTTACTGGCCCTAAGTTCAACGGTAAATCGATTTCTGCTGCTTGCACATCAATCGGTAACTCAACACTCACTGGCCCCATTGGTACTGTCGTTGCTACACGAATCGCTTCACGAATCACACCCACCGCATTGTCAGGGCTGGTAATACGAAATGCAGCTTTGCTCGATGCACGTAAGAAGGTCAGCTGATCTTTGGTTTCATGAATAAAGCTGGCATCACGATCCAAATATTCACGCTCAACTTGCCCTGTTAAATGCAATACAGGACTGCCTGCATTCATCGCTTCAATCAGTGAACCGACTGCATTGCCTGCACCCGCACCCGTACTGGTGAGCGCTACACCGAGTCCTTTAAAACGCGAGTGACCATCTGCCATCGTGACCGCACCGGCTTCACCGCGTGCCGCTACAAAACGGATTTTTTCACGGCGACCGACTGCATCGGCAATCGGTAAGTTATGGATCGAAATCACCCCATAGATACTGTCTACTTGGTGTGCTTCTAAAACACGGGCGATGGCTTCGCCGACATTTACACGTTCTGTCATTGCTATATTCCTCAAAAACTGTTCATTCCATGAATGTATTAATTCGCCCAAGGATTTGGCTGCTCGCTTAATCCCATATAGATGCTTTTTTGTTGCATGTAAGACAAAATGCCTAAACGACCTTTTTCACGCCCAATCCCACTTTCTTTAAAGCCGCCAAATGGCGCAGAAATCGAGAATTTCTTATAGGTATTGATCCAGACCGTACCGACTTCTAATGCACGCGCAATTTGCCATGCCTTGCGATAGTTTTCAGTCCAGATGCCTGCGGCAAGACCAAAACAACTGTCATTGGCTTGTGCAAGCAAATCTTGTTCATCGTCATATTTCATCACCACCAGCACAGGGCCAAAAATCTCTTCCTGACAGGTTTGTGCTGAATTACTTAAACCTGTGATGATGGTTGGCAAGTAATAACTACCTTTGGCCAACTCACCTTCGGTTAAGGCATGACCACCAACTAGGACTTGCCCACCTTCTTGTTTCGCGAGCTGTACATAGTCATCGACAGAAGCCAAATGTTTCGGATTAATCAAAGAGCCGAGATGTACACCTGCGGTTTCAGGATGCCCAACGCGTAAGCCTTTGGTGATTTCAACCAGACGACTGAGAAATTGATCATAGATGCTGCTGTGTACAAACAAACGTGAACCGGCAATACAGGCTTGTCCTGCTGAACTGAAAATACCGTAAGCCACACCTTTGGCTGCTAGTTCAATATCTGCATCTGGCAATACAATCGTTGGAGACTTTCCACCAAGCTCCAAAGATGTTGTGATCAGTTTATCGGCTGCTAAATGTGCCAAATGACGACCCGTGGTGGTTCCCCCCGTAAATGAAATCTTACGCACCAAAGGATGCTTTACGATTGCATCACCAATCACCGAACCGCGTCCAACCAATACACTGAGCAAACCTTTCGGTAAACCTGCTTCTTCAAAAATTTTGGCGAGTTCCAATGCAATCAAAGAAGTCACTTCCGCAGGTTTTAGAATCACGGCATTACCACCTGCAAGCGCAGGTGCTAATTTTTGCACTTCACTGGCAATTGGTGAGTTCCACGGTGTAATTGCAGCGACTACACCTACAGGTTCATGCACACTCATAGTCATAAAGTCTGCGGCACGTTGCGTGGTCAACTCGTCATTCAAGGTTTCGCAGGCTGCTGCTACATAACGCGCTGTTGCCGCAGCACTTAGGGTCAAGGCACGGGTTTCAGCCAAGGGCTTACCATTATCACGGGTTTGCAGCTTTGAAAGTTCATCCACACGCGCTTCAATGATATCAGCCACTTTATATAAAATACGGGCCCGTTCATGCGGCATGCTGTTACGCCACTCGGCCTTACGCCAAGCGGCATCAGCCTTTTCAATCGCTTCATTAACATCTTCCAGACTCGCCGTTGAAATTTCCGCATTCACCGATTGATCTGCTGGAAATACACTTTGAATCATCCCGCCTTTACCTAATCGCCATTCACCAGCGATATAAATTTCCTTGATCATGATCAAATCCTTTAAATCTGAATTGCTTCAACACTATTGCGGCAAGCGCGAATCACACTCAATGCAGCCAAGGTTGAAGTCTTTGGATTACTTGCCAACGGCACACCCACCAGTTCAATGGTCATTTCACCGAATACACCTTCTGCCACAATGGTGTGCTTGTTTTTGTTGATATTTGGATCAACCGTCAGTTCCACCATGGTGTCATCCATACCCAGTCCTGCCAGTGCAATTGTGGCTGCCACATTGGCATTGGCTGGAAACTTCAAGGCTGCTTCTCTGGCTGTACCACGGAAAAAAACCGTTGCTTCATTAACGTGTTCTAAATCAACCAATTGCTCGGCATAACTACCACGCCAGCTTTTCGGACTCTTACAGCCCTTATAGGTGACCTTTTCTAAGCCACCTTCTTTGGCTGCGGAGATGCCATCAATCCCGGCAATGGCACCCGCTAAAAGGTGCAGATGTGCATCATGTTGTTCAGCAGTGGTTTTCAGTTGAATTAAAAATTCGTTATCGGCCAAAGTGCCCACTGAGATCAGGCCAATGGTCCAGCCTTTTTCCAAGACTTTTTGTGCATGTTCTTTCACCGCAGCCTGACCTGCCACTTCAATCACGTAGTCAGGTGTACCCTGACATTCATCGATTGAAGAAATCACCTGTACATCAGCAGCAACCTGCGCCTGTACTTTTTCGACACTGCGAGCAGGCACCACAATCCATTTAAGTTGCAGGTCTTGGGGCATGTGGGCGTACACTTCTGCCGCCATCGCGCCAAAACCAATCATCATCAACTGTTTCATGTGCACACCTTATAAATGTTTGTTAAATCCACCAGAAACGTCCAGTGTCGAACCTGTGGTATACGATGCCAAAGGCGATGCTAAAAACACCAAGGCGCGTGCTGGCTCTTCTGGCTTGCCTAAACGTTGCATGGGAATGCCACGGTTTTTGGCAATATTGCCTGTCCACTGTTCCCATGTTGCATTTGGGTCTGAACGGGTTTCAAAACGGCGTTTCCACTGTGCTGATTCCACCATGCCCAACAGGATCGAATTGACCCGAACACCGTACTGAGTAAATTCATGTGCCAGTGAATGGGTTAGATTCAGCAATGCCGCACGTGCAGATGACGTTGCAATCATGTGCGGTTCAGGTTGCAGGGCCAGCAACGAGTTGACATTGGTAATCGAGCCACAGGCTGAATGTTTTAAATCATTTAAAAAGGCACGTACTGGATGTAATACACTGAAATACTTCAGTTCAATTTCTTTCATCCAGTCTTCGTCTTGGGTATTTTCAAAATTAGACACACGCCCCTGACCTGCGTTATTGATCAGCATGTCAACATTGCCCAGATTCTGCTTCACCTGTTGTGCAAAGCGTTTGACATCTTCTTTATCTAAAACATTGCAAATACTGGTGAAGATATTGGCATGCGGATATTTTTCTAAAATAGATAGTTTTGATGCCGCCAGACGCTGCTCATCTCGACCACACCACGCTACCTTGGCACCTTCTGCAACTAAAATTTCGACTGCAGCCAAACCAATGCCTGACGAGCCACCTGTGACAACTGCTACTTTTCCTTCAACTTGGAAGCTCATATCCATATCTCTCGTTTAAGTCTTAATGTGCCGATAAAACAATGTCGTTAAACTGTTCAGCTTGATCGACATAACTTAGATGACCGGCATCTGTAATGAGATGATATCGGCTCAATCGCATTTCTACCGCTAATTCCTCGATTGCTTGCACAGGCGTAATGCCATCCTTGTCACCTGCAATCACCACACAAGGAACCGTAATTTCTGTTAAATAATTTCGAATTTCGTCATAGGCCAACAAATAAGAAGCTCGAGTAAAACCCTCTAATGTCAGTTGCCCCATCACCGCACTGACCAAAGCCAGTGCCTGAGCGTCTTGTTTATAAATCAAATGCGGTCCACGGCTGGCAGCCATGCCTGCATTGCCCAAGCTTTTCAACAGATTCGGGCGCTTTTGATAGACCTGTGCTTTGGTCTCTTCATCGGAACGCTGGTAGCCTTGTGCTGCATTGGCAATGATTAAGGTCTGTACCCGTTCAGGATAAAGATGAGCAAACGCACTGGCTTGTAAGGCACCCAATGAATGACCAATCAGTATGGCTTTTGAAATGTTCAACACATCCATCAGGCCCAAGATACGTTCTGCATAATCAGTTGCATTCGGTTGTTCTGTATCTAGGTTGTCAGATAAGCCATAGCCTGGTGCATCCCAAGCAATGACATGAAAGTGCTGACTGAGTATTTCTAGCTGATTGATCCAAGAAGCTGAACCCGAACTAATCCCATGCAATAAAATCAACGGCTGACCTTGGCCTGCTTCACGATAGGCTTGCACCTGCCCATGCACTGCAATGGTTTTCACTGGATATTTGGCTAAAGATTCAATCAGCGTCATCATGTCCTTCCTTGTATTTGCTCTAATCTGTCGAATTAACGTTTGATTTGCGACAACGGATGCTCAGGTGGATAGTTCGGAATAGTCGGTTTACCAGCACCTAACATCACACACATCAAGGCATCTTCCTGCCCTGGATTAAATAAGCCACGGTAAATACCTGGTGGAATTGAAATCAGATCACGCTCTTTCAGTCTGGTCTCGAACTTTTCACCGTTATGTTCAATGAACAGATCAATCTCGCCACGTAACATGAAAAATACTTCTTCAACATCGTGATGAATATGCAAAGGCCCTTCGCACTGCGCAGGTAATACCATAGTTGAGAAGGTAAAGTTTTCAGCTGGAACTGTATTGCCATCATTGACCACACCTGTTGCACCAGTCCCCATATAACGCATTTGTGCACGGCGATATTTCGGGTCGTAGTCCGCTTGGAACTTCAAAGCATCAAAATCATATTTACGTGTTTCAAAACGTGCGATTCGGGTATTCAACCAATCTTGTAAATTTGTACCTTCAGGTTGTGTCCATGATTCGAATTGTTGAGTAGTCATGTTTTAACTCCTAGGTTTTCGATAAATCGTTTGATTAATAACGTTTTAATAAAGGAAGCAAGAAGAACGATCCAATCACAGCGACGGCTGCCAAGAAGGTAATTCCTAAATTAAAACTGTGGGTTTGCATCACGATGTAGCCGATCAGAACAGGCGCAATTGCGCTGGCAAAATTACCCATTCCATTGAAAATTCCACCCGCAGTTGCACCGACATCGGCAGTTGTGACACGGGCAAGTAAAGCGAATACTGCGGCGACCCCAAAGCCCCAAGCCATGGCGCTTAAAGACATTGCAGCAATCACCAGAATTGGGTCAGTCATAATCACCATGACATACATAAAGATGCCTGCCACCAACAGGCCACTGAAGACCTGAACAGCGCGGCGGCCTAATTTGTCCGAAAGGAATGCACCAATCACTTCGCCAATCAGCATGGCAATGAATGGGAAGCTTGAATAAACCCCAAACTCTTTCAGATTAAAGCCCTTATCCTGAATCAGATAAGAAGGCACCCAGCTGTTTAAGCCCCAGAGATAGGTCATAAGTGCAATATTGAAAATACACACCAACCAAAACGCACGGTTCTGTAAGAGTACTTTAGTGTTATGAATATGGCCTTTGAAATTGACACGTTTGCTGGTCGATTCCAGTTCAATGGTTTTCTTGAGTTGTAAATTACGCAAGCCGAATGCAATCGCAAGCAATGCGATCACCGTTAAACCCGCCATTACAAAGAAGGTGGTATGCCAATCATGCTTTGCTAAGACCGCGGCGGTAATTGGAAAACCCAAAAATGCGCCAATCGGTGTGCCTAACAGGAACATGGTCGAAGCACGTGCTTGTTGGCGGTCGGTGTAGGTTTGTTTGACGATGGCATAGGCCAATGCAAACAAGGGTCCTTCAGCCAGACCAAGTAATACTCGTAAAATCAGCATGCCTGTATAGTTGGTGGTAAAACCCATACAAAACATGAGCAAACCCCATGATGCGACGCTCCAAAACAGCATTTTCTTCGGATTGAAAATATCGCCCAGAAAGCTTAAAAACACCGAAGAGAAGCCATAAGCCAGCAAGAAGCTGGTCATCAACCATCCGAGTTTTGCCTTGTCTTCTGCAATCCCCATCGCACCTTGAAAGTGCGGGTCAGCAAATAACACTGCGATACTAATTTTGTCGAAGAATGCCAGTACGACACATACCATCAGGACAAA
Source organism: Acinetobacter sp. Ac_5812 (assembly GCF_013072695.1). Classification (GTDB taxonomy): domain Bacteria; phylum Pseudomonadota; class Gammaproteobacteria; order Pseudomonadales; family Moraxellaceae; genus Acinetobacter. The sequence continues at coordinate 515,875 of NZ_LXUK01000012.1, read as the reverse complement.
AGCAGGAACCCAATGCTTTAATCCACTTTTCTCTTCATTACTCATACTTCATTCCTTCGATTGAGTCATGAACCGGATTTAATGTTTATGGTTTTAATTTCATCACATTAAATTCTGGGTCTGCTAATAAGTTTGGGTCTAACACGGTATTGGACTGCATCCAGCGCTTTGCCAGTTTGACCAGTTTGGAATCATTGATGGCGATCATATTGAGTAAATGGTTTTGATTATCCAGATACAAATAACTGCATTGATCATCTGCGCTTTTCCGAACCACGATCTGGGCAGTTTTTTCAGCTTGATAAGTGCCTAAGATCTGAATATTGAAGTGATATTGATCTGACCATAACCACGGAATATCGCTATATTCGGTTTCAATACCCAACATCGATTTTGCAGCAGCAATCGCCTGATTCTGCGCATTGGCCCAAGACTGGATGCAATAACCAAGCCCTGGATGAATCGCAACATCACCTGCAGCATAAATGTCCTGATCTGAGGTTTGACCAAAACCATTCACCACAATGCCATCTTTGACGTCCAAACCCGCATTGACGCCCAGTTCTTTGGCAATATCTGCACCAGTGCCTACAACCACACAATCAAACAGCTCACTTGCATTCGGATGATTGACCACTTCAACTTTTTGCTGACCTGCTTCAATCAAATGCAGATTTTTACTGTCTAAATGAATCTGTGTCCCTTGTTGCTCATGCATGCTTTTTAGAAAAGCAGATACATCAGGGCTAACACTACGTGCACAAAGACGATCGCCATATTCAAAAATATGAACTTCTTTGCCTTGTTTACGCGCTGTCGCTGCAATTTCAAGACCGATCCAGCCACCACCAATCACCGCTAACTTTTGCGAATGCTGCAAGATCTCAGATAAACGTTCACAATCCTGAACATTACGTAAAGTCACCACATTGGGAATAAACTGCCATGTATTGACTGGAACACGGGCACGACTACCCGTTGCGATCAACAATTTGTCATAGGCTAAAACCTGACCACTTTCCAGAACCACCTGCTTGCGCTGGCGATCCACTTGGGTTGCTAGCGCAGGTTTATGCCATTGAATGTTAAAGTCCTGCACCTGCTCTGAAGAAAACAGATGCAAACTTTCATAGCTAGCCTCTTTGGACAATACTTGTTTGGATAAAGGTGGACGTTCGTAAAATACCCGATCCTCATTGGAGACCACATGAATTTCACCCGAATATCCATTTTGGCGTAAGGTACTCACCGCCCAACCCGCGGCTTGCCCAGCACCCACAATTACGATTCTTTCCATAGCTTGTTCTCCCTGCCTGATCTGTACTTATGCAGGTTTAACCTGACGACGGGTATGATCATCCAGACCGCCTTCAATCGCCCACTCTGTAAAGAGTTCCAGACGATGTTCTTCGATACGTGGCTGCCATTCTTCGGTCAGATAATCATCATTGGTGTAATACTCAAACGCACCACCGAGAGGTGAATTGACATACCAGAAATAAGCCGAAGAAATCGGATGACGTCCAGGACCAATAAAGGTTGACCAATCAGAACGGTTCATGTGCAATCCACCACCAATCACCTCGTGAATATCACGCACAACGAATGCCACATGATTGAGTCCAGCAGGTTTATTTGGCACCGAAAGCAAGAACAGGTCGTGGTGGAAACCTTTGCCGCGACAGCGTAAGAATGCGCCACGATTGCGATAAGCATCTGATAAGAAGAAACCAAGTTTCTCACGATAGAAATTTTCAGTCTTTGCTAAATCTGGGGTGAAAAACACCACATGCCCAATCGCAACAGGTTGTCCTTTGTCATACACAGGGCTTGCTGCATTGATACGTTGTACATTGCCGTATTGGTTAATGCCTTCTGTCTGTAATGCAGGTAACTCTTGGGTAAAGCTCTTTTGAAAACGAATGGTCATCCCATTCGGATCAATGCATTGCACTAAATCAACACTGGCTTGATAGCCATCAACATCATTTAGTGTTAATGCTAAATTTGCCAAATCCTGTGCTGTATCATCTAAACCCCAAGTCACTTCTCGTAAAGTTGAACCTGATTCAATCGCTTTGGGTAGACGCTGATCATCGCAATCAAATAAATAGATCTTGCTACCATTTTGGGTTTGATAAAGATCCGTCCCTTCAATATCTGACTGGCTTTGCTTGAGACCAAAATCTGCTAAAAATTTATTCGAAGCAGCTCTATCTTCAACGCCAAACTTTAAAATCTCAATCCCTGTAATCATGAAATGACTCCTTAATTAAAGACAAAACCGCCATTTACTGGGATATTTTGTCCAGTCACGAATGAGGACAACTCTGACAGTAAATAAAGGGCTGTTCCGTTCAAATCCTGCGGTAATTGCTGACGTTGAATCGCACGCCCATTCACGTATAAATCATGACGTTCCTGCGGCACATACGCTGTTGCTTCAACCAGAGTTAAACCCGGTGATAGCGTGTTAATACAGATATTGAATGGCCCAAGCTCTCTGGCCATGGAACGCGTCATCGCAGTCAATGCCCCTTTACTCGCCACATAAGCCATCAGATTCGGTGCGCCCCATAAAGCGGTATCCGAAGCGACATTAATGATCTTGCCAGCCTGAGACAGCTTTAGATAAGGCACACATGCCTTGGTCACCAACCACGTGCCTTTGACATTGATGCTCATGACCCGATCCCAAAGGTCAGCGTCATAATCCATCATGCTTTTACCGCCAACATTGGTTGCCAGTGCCGCACAATTCACCAAACCATCCATGCCGCCCATGCGTTCAGCTGCTTGCTGTACGGCCTGCTGAATGGAGTCGGCATTGGCCAGATCAATGCTTACCGCATCAACCTTTAAGCCTTGTGCTTGCAAAGCAACAGCTTCTTGTTGCACCAGATCAGTCAAGATATCAGCCATCACCACATGCGCACCTGCTTCCGCAATCGCCTGTGCAAAGTCTCGACCCAAGCCTCTTGCCGCACCTGTGACAAGGACTTTTTTGTCCTGCAACAATGCGACATTAACCATGAACTTGTTCCTGCATTTCAATACGATTTGAGGTATTCAATGCTGCAATTTTCTTTAACTGTTTTTCCGCTTCTTTTTTCATTAAACGGCGTAAACGAGAAAGACCAACATCATGCTGATAAAGAAATTCATGTTGACGGGCATTCGGTGCAAGATTTTCTAAAATAATGCGATCTTGCTCCAACACATCCCAGTGCAATTTTTCTAAATGGTTACGATACAGGAAACGCCACACATTGCGTTGCCAGCCACTGACTTTACGGCAGCGCCAGAAGAATACACGGGTATTTTTTTCATCAATTGGTGTGGCATAACCGACAATCCAGAATTCACCGCCTGGACCAAAATCTTTACGATACGGGATTGAGAGACGTAACCAGCTTGCACCGGTATTGGCATATTCAACCCAGTCAAAATTCACACCGACTTGGCCTTCTTTTTCAAAAATAAAACCATGCTCAGTCGAACGATGTTTCATTTCTGCCGTGCGGTCGCCCTCTGCCATCGAATGCGAAGTACAATGCAAATAGCTACCATGCATTGGGTCCATCACATTATCAATCGCATACTGATGATTCACTTTCCAGTCCGCCTGACATAAGAATGAACTCCATTCTTCATTTGCCAGTTGTTCAGGAAAATCTAGCGGCTTAGGTGCTTCATTGGCATCGATACCGAACCACATGAAAATTGCACCATGTTGCTCAATCACAGGATAGCTTTTGACACATGACGTGCCTTTCATTGGACAGTCATGTACCGCAGGCACATCTTCCACCACGCCGTCATGGCGAACTTCAACACCGTGATACCAGCAAGCCACACGATTGCCCAGATTCCAACCTAAAGAAAGACGTGCGCCACGATGCGGACAGCGATCTTCCAAGGCATGAACCTGACCTTCCGCATCACGCCAAACCACGATATTTTCGCCTAAACGGGTAATCCCGACAGGATTCGCTGCCACTTCCCAGCTTGCCAGCACTGGATGCCATTGGTCACGTAAACCCAAATCCAAATATTCTTCTACACTCGGTGTTACTGATACTGCTGCGTTCATCACTATTCTTCCTTGAATTAATAACCTAAACGTTGCATTTCTTCTGAGAAGGTTTCAGAAGTCCAAAGCTCACCAGATTCACAACGGAATCCTTGTTGATTTAAAGACTGCACTAAATCACCAAGTTCTGTTACACCTGCTGCAAAGGCTTTAATTAAGTACTGAACAAAATCTTGCTCATAGGCCGTTGGCGCTTTATACCGTGTCTGCCAAACCAGAAGCTCTGCCTGACCTGGTATCTGAATATTGTTAATCCCTGCTTCAGTCGCTGGCGTGGCATGAATCCAGTTCGCTAGCTTCCTATTAAATGTTTCCATGAGATTCCATCCTTATAAATAAGACTTATAGTTGAATTTGAACGTCCTGCCCTTCAACACGTACGGGATAGGTGCACAAATCACGGCATCCTGGTCCACTCTTCAACTCACCTGTCTGGATATCAAAGATCGCCTCATGCAATGGACATTCCACTGTTTGATCTTCGATAAAGCCTTCTGTTAACAAGGCAAAGGCATGTGGGCAAACATTCTCGATGGCAAAGTAATGATCATCGATGAAAAATACGCCAATTTTCTTACCGTCGACTTCAATGGCTTTCGGCTCGTCTTCGGTCACGTCGTCTTGCTGACAAACTGAGATCCAACTCATCCTTGCATCCTCATTTGTTTTATATATAAAACAATATTTGATATAACAAACTTTAATAAAGAATACTCCGATGCTGTTTTTTATGTCAAACAATATAAATCTTTAAAAATCATTAATTTGATATTTATTACACATTCTTTTACGTTTTACTTAGGAAATTTTGTTTCATATATAAAACTATCTTTTCGTTATGCTTTGCAGTTAGAATAGAATTCTAAGAAAATTAAATTTTTATGATTTGCGTTTTTTGTAGGAAAATTAAACTGATGAATTCAAGCGTTGAAACAGACTCTCAAGAATCTGAACTGACAAAAAATGATGATCGCTATTTAGTCCCTGGCTTAGTGCGTGGCTTGGCAATTTTGCAAGCCTTTAATCAACAAACCCAAGAAATGACCATTACTGAAATTGCCGAAGTTCTCGATGTCAACCGTTCCAGTGCCTTTCGACTGATCTACACACTGGAATCATGCGGCTTTCTACGCAAGGCGTCACAAAAGACCTATGCACTCGATTCAAAGGTGATGGAACTCGGCTTTAATAGTTTATCTAAACAATCTTTATTAGACTTAGCCACGCCGTTGATGAAAGAACTGCGTGATCAAACCCAACTGGCGGTGCATTTATCCATTTTGGAAGGCACGCATATTGTCTTTATCAATAACATTCAATCGAATGGCACCTTTACCAGTAATATTGGCCTAGGCACACGCTGGCCCGCACATGCCACCGTGATTGGACAAATGATGTTGGCCGATCTCAGCGAAACGGAAATTCGTGACCGTTATAAAAACTTTAATCAATGGGATACATTCTCAGAACTCACCCCTAAAAACCTCAAGGAGCTGTTACAACGCCTCAGTTTTGTCAAAACTCAACGTTCCATGGTCAGTTGGGGGCATTACAATCACGATATGGCGGCCTGTGCTGCACCGATTTTTAAACAATCTACCCATCAAATGGCGGCGGTACTCTCTGTCAGTTGCCCTTTAGGCAGTTATGATGAACATTATTTTAGAAATGAAATTGCGGATACAGTGATTCAGAGTGCAGATAAAATTTCTAAATTTATCTATTAAGGGATAACAAAAAAGCAGCTAAAGCTGCTTTTTTCAGATTTTCAGACTTCAATCATCAAGCTTGATCTGTCTTTAATTTATTTTTTAAACGTTTGTCCATTGCATCGAATAAAGGACGTGACAGATTCATCATCCATGTCGGTGCTGTATTTAATAACGCATTGGCAACCAGACCTGATTTACTGCTAACACGATAGGATTTTTCTTGAATCGCTTTCACAATCCAGCCTGCAGCGGCAGGTGTATCCAACATTTTCATATGTTTGTAAATTGCTGTCTTAGATGACATCGGTGTTCTGACCATTGGAAAATATACAATACTGACATCAATGCCTTTGCCTTTCAGTTCCATCGACAAGGAACGCGAGAAAGATTCTAATGCAGATTTACTGGCCAAATAAGCCGAGAATAAGGGAATCGGCACTTGTGTAGACATGGTCGAAATATTGACAATATGCCCAGAACCGTTAGCCAAGAAATGAGGTAATAGGTGTAGTGTCATATTCACTGCGGCAAAATAATTAATCTGCATGGTACGGGTATAGTCATGCAGACGATCAAGTGATTCAAGAATCGGGCGTCGAATCGAACGCGCTGCGTTATTGACTAAAACATCAATGTTCTGATGTTCAGCTAAAATCTGAGCAATACAGCTTTGCGCTTGTTCTACATCCGTCAGATCTGCTGGGTAAATGGAGACTTGTCCACCTTGTGCCTGAATATTGCTTTGAATGCGTTGCAACTCATCTAAACGACGTGCAATCAAGCAAACCGTTGCTCCCGCTTGCGCCAGTTGCATTGCAGCCTCTTCTCCGATTCCACTTGAAGCCCCCGTAATAATGATCGTCTTACCCATTACATCCATTGCTTTCTCCTTGAACACAATAGCACTCCACATCTGTTGATTTTCTTATCCTACCGTGACTGTAGCCTACCCTGATCAAACTTATGTTGTATTCTATTTTTATTAGATGCTCACTTCACTATAAGGCTTTAATTTGAAACTGGTTAATTTTAGCTGCAATTTTCTTTAGCCCATGGTTTGCCGATGTCTTCAACTTCATCAAGGTTATTTCTGTAAGCAATGGGACTTTGCTCTCTAACCAGATGGTATAGGTCAAATGTGTACGCCCATCTAATTCTTCAAACTCCAACCGACCCAAATGATAACTGAATAAGCAATTTTTTAGCATTTGATATTCAATCATCTGATTGGGCAAACTTTTCATGATTTGTTCTTGAATCGGTTTAAATACACCGAAGCCCATCTTTCGTATTGAACCCACACCATCTGTATTATGATCATCCGTAGCGGTTTTAATCACAACTGATTGCAAGGGCCATAAAACCGTATTAAAGGTTTGGTGTTTAGAAAAAAGATGAAAAATAAGATCTACTGGCGCATTAAAGCTTTGTTTCATTACAACAAATTTTGGCATTCACATCATCCTTCTCATCGTCTCACCCGAAAACTAGGTGATATAAAAGCCAACTTCTCTCAGATTTAAATCAAAACCTGAATAGCACGCTATGAGCAGCTTATTTATATAATTTTCGGGACCGCTTTCCTGATCATTATATAGATGACCTATGATTTATCTTGACGTTGCATCTTTATTTTGACTTTTTGTGCCAATTCCTATCAATATAAGCAGCATAATTTTAACTAAAATAAAGCAAATAACCTGCTTAACATTCGCAAGTGCCAAACATGTTATAAACAAAATATACAGGTGCATCTTCTGGATAGACATCGCTGTCTTTAATCATGAACAAAACGCCTTCACTCAGTATGATCAAAACATCTTGATTACGGCTAACAACTGTCCCTTTACTTATTATTTTATTTGGCTTACCGATATTATCAGCGTCATGTATAAAAAAAACTTTTCGTCCTGACTTAATACTACTTGGAATAACTTTCTTATATAAACCACAGTTCTTACATACCCATTTCTTCACTATCAATTCTCTAGAGCAAAAGGAAGATCATATTAAAAATCACCCCAAGGAAGTGGACATAAAAAACCTAATAAATTAACAAAACAGTCTTTTCTTTATATAATAAAACCCTCTAAATGCCGATCTAACAAATTAAACGCAAAATAAAAACAGATTAGGACAAAATTATAAATTTATTTTTAGAGTTAAATATAAAATTCAAAATCCATTCAATAAACATAAATAGACCACATATACATATTGATCATAATGCTAGAATATCCAATCCAAACTGCTATTCAGTCCACAATCAGATTGGATAACCGATAAATCGTTTTTTTGTACACATTATGAATGTATACAATCCGCCGTCATTGTTTCTGCTCTGTCAGTAAATGCGTTCTCCCCCTCCATATGGGTGAGAGGGAAATAGTTCTATTTTCTTTATTTTTTATACAGTTTAGGCCATTTATTTATAAGTTATTTTCCATTACTTAGAAAACAAACTCTGTTTTTATGCTTAACCGAACTCACATCAACTCATTCATATCTTTATTTATTTTATTTTTCAATTCTCTTTAAATTGGCAATTTAACCAGCATTTAAACCTTGAGATTTCAAAAAAACTGATAGCTCCTTTATTTAACATTCAAAATATCTGAACTAATATCGGATCAATGAAACCTGATATGAAGTTTAAGCAAATGAAAAATCATATGTATAAAATGCCCGCTGAATGGACTCCACAACAATGTGTTTGGATGATTTGGCCTTATCGTACTGATAACTGGAGACTAGGTGCATTACCTGCACAGCAAGCTTTTGCCAAAGTTGCTGAAGCTATATCTCAAAGCACACCTGTGTTTATGGCTGTTCCCCATGCTGAAATGGATAAAGCAAAAGCGACGATTCCCGCACATGTCACCTTAGTTGAAATGGAGAGTGATGATGCATGGATGCGTGATACAGGCCCAACCATTGTTCAAGATCATACAGGAAACAATGTCGCTGTCGATTGGGTTTTTAATGCATGGGGGGGAGAAAATGGCGGCTTATATTCCAATTGGGATAAAGATCTTGAGGTCGCCAACCAAGTTGCTCAATTTCATTCCATCCCATTACATCAATCAGGCATGGTGTTAGAAGGTGGTGCGATTCATGTGGATGGCGAAGGGACATTACTGACAACAGCCGAGTGTTTGCTCCATCCCAATCGGAATCCAGAAATGACGCAGGCTCAGATTGAGCATGAACTCTCCACTTTACTCGGTATTGAGAAATTCATTTGGTTGCCATTCGGTGTGTATAACGATGAAACCGATGGGCATATCGACAACATGTGTTGTTTCGTCCGTCCAGGCGAAGTCGCCTTACATTGGACAGATGATCCTAATGATCCACAATATGAAAGTTCAAGGCAAGCATTAGACATCCTTGAGTCCGTTACCGATGCAAAAGGCAGAAAACTGAAAGTTTGGAAATTACCCGCGCCAGGGCCTTTATATGCCAGTGAAAATGAAACGGTTGATGTTGAAAAAGGCAATGCCATTGAGCGCTTTGAGGGCAATCGTTTAGCGGGCTCCTATGTGAATTATCTGATCAGTAATCAACAGATTATCTTTCCTTTATTAGATGAAAGAACCGATGATCAAGCCTATATTTTGTTCCACAAGATGTATCCCGATTATCAAATTACTGGCGTGCCTGCGAGAGAAATCTTATTAGGTGGCGGAAATATTCATTGCATTACCCAACAAATTCCCAAATAGCATCTATCTAGATTGCTTATTTGTTCATTAATCTACTTACGGTGAGTTTTTATGGCTTGGTTATATTTATTCATTGCGAGTTCATTCGAAATACTTTGGGCCATTGGTCTGAAGTATTCTCGAAACTTATTTGAATGGTCATTTACGATTTTCTTTATTGTCGGAAGTTTCCTGTTTTTACTGTTAGCAGCAAAAAGAATGAAGCCCTCTTATGCTTATGTTTTTTTTGTGGTGCTCGGCACCTTAGGCACCTTTGTTTTTGACACCTATGTTATAGAAAACCCAGTGAATTTTATTTCAGTGCTGGCAATTGTGATGATCATCATTGGCGTTGTTAAATTAAAGCAAATTGGAGACTAGTTCATGGGTTGGTTGCTGTTGATTGCTGCAGGGCTGTTAGAGATTTTTGTAGTAAAAAGTATTCGCGATCTGATTCATAAAAAATACAGAACGGCGATCCCACTCTATCTTCTGTCTCTTTCTTCTTCGCTTTTTTTATTACATCTCGCAATGGAAACTATTGATGTCTCGATTTCCTATGCTGTTTATACCGGTATCGGTGTGATCGGCACCATTTTAATGGGTATTTTCTTTTGGGGTGAACGGAAAAGCATTGAAAAGTTTTTTTATGTTGGTGTCATTGTCACGGGTGTGATTACCTTAAAACTCGCCAGTTAAGCCCAATTGAATAGAAACTTAGAGTGTTCTAGACAGCTACAAACAGATAGCTGTCTAGAATGCATTTATGCTGGGATCTGCTGGGTAATACAGTGAATATTACCACCGCCTAATAAAATCTCTCGTGCAGGAACACCAGTAATTAAATAATCAGGATACATTTGCTGGAACAATTCTTTAGCTTCCTCATCCGTTCTTTCATCTAATAAAGGAAAGATGATCTGTCGATTACTGATCAGATAGTTCACATATGATCCCGCTAAACGATTACCTTCAAAACGTTCAATCGCATTGCCCTTTTCAACATCAATCGTTTCATTTTCACTGGCATATAAAGGCCCCGGTGAAGGTAACTTCCATACTTTTAAATTTCGCCCTTGTGCGTCTTTGCTATTTTCAAGCACCGTTAATGCCGCGGCAGATCGTGGATATTGGGGATCATTAGGATCATCCGTCCAATGCAATGCCACTTCCCCAGGACGAACAAAGCAGCACATATTATCGACATGCCCATCGGTTTCATCATTGAACACCCCCTCAGGTAACCAGATAAAATGGCTTACACCAAGACATTCTGTGAGAATATTTTCAATTTCAGTCTGGGTCAGATCTGGGTTTCGGTTTGGATTAAGCAAACACTCTGAAGTCGTCAACAACGTGCCTTCGCCATCGACATGAATAGCACCACCTTCCAAAATGAGAGAAGTCGAATAGGTTTCAAGATCATGTCGTGCTGAAATCTTTTGGGCAATTAATTGATCTTGGTCCCATGGAAAATACAGACCACCGTTCTCTCCGCCCCACGCATTAAACACCCAATTAATCCCTTTTCGCTCTCCTGCAGCATTCTTGACAATACTTGGCCCCGTATCACGCGTCCACGCATCATCACTTTCCATTTCAACCAACGTTACTTGTGCTGGCATCACTTGACGTGCTTTATCCATTTCAGCGGATGGAACTGCCATAAATACAGGTGTGGTTTGAGTAATTGCCGCAGCAACTTGAGCGAAAGCCTGTTGAGCAGGTTGAGCATTGGCGCGCCAGTTATCAGTACGGTAAGGCCAAATCATCCATACAGCTTCTTGAGGTGACCATTCACCCGGCATTTGAAAACCATCTTGGTTCGGTGTGTTCATTTTCTGTTGCATATCCTGTTTTTCCACAACGTTTAAATCCTTAGCAATAATTTTTTAACTCAGCAAATCTTCGATTTGATTAGGTGGTTGCACCAAAGGAGATCGGCTGCTTTCTCATTTTTTTATAGAGTAGTAGCAAGATACCTGTGACGAGCCATATTCCACCAAACTGCAATGCTGATTTTTCGAGGTGTAACCACAACCCTAACAAACACAGCACTGAGGCCAATGGCAGCAATAAATTAAAGAAAATATTTTTAAATCCAGTTCGTTCTTTGCGGATCACGAAAAATTTCATAAAGACCGAAAAGTTCACCATGGTAAAGGCAATCAAGGCACCAAAACTCACCAAACTCACCACTGTTGCTAAATCGACGACAATCGCCAACAAAGAAATCATGCCGACAAAAAAGATCGAATATAAAGGTGTGCCTAATCTGGCATTCACCGAACCAAAAACTTTTTGGTTAAATACCCCATCGCGCCCCATGATATACAGCAACCGCGATGCGCTGGCATGCGAGGCCAAACCTGACGCAAATGCATTCATGATTTGTACCGTCAACAAGGCAGATTGGAAGAACACTCCACCGACATACAATGCAATTTCAGGTAAAGCTTCATCTGGATTTTTAAACTGTTCCAGGGATGGGAAAGACAATTGCACAAACCAAGAGACGGTAATAAAGATAATCCCGCCCAATACCGTGGTAAGTATGATTGCGCGCGGAATGGTCTTGGTTGGATTCTTGCTTTCATGGGCCAAGGTAGAAACAGCATCAAAGCCTAAATATGAGAAACAAACCAGTGAGACGCCTGTGAGTAAAGTCAGATATTCAGGATTACCATTAAACAGTGGTGTGAGCGTCATCACACTGCCATAGCCGTGAGAATTACCAATGCCTGTGACCACCAAAAAGATAAACACCAACATCATTGCAATCGTGGCAGCAATAAATACAAAGCTAAAATTGGCGAGAATATTGATGCGGAAACTGTTAATCAGGGTTAACAGCCCCACCATGATAAGTACCCATCCGGTATAGGAAATATCTGGCATTAATGCATTCAGGTAAAACGATGCCAATAGCACATTGACCAACGGAATCAGCAGATAATCAATCAGAGAACACCAGCCCACAAAAAAGCCAGCGGTCTTGCCACAGGTCTCCGTGGTATAAGTATAGGCAGAACCTGATTTTGGCGATAATTTACTAAAACGAGCATAACTGAAAGCCGTTAACAGCATGGCGATTAACGCCAAAACATAGGCCAGTGGGACACGTCCTTCTGTCACTCTGGAAATAATACCAAAGGTATCAAATACCGTTGCGGGTGCCATATAGGCTACGCCAATGACAACGACTTGCCAAAGTGAAAGTCCTTTCCGATTATTCTCGCTTTCCATGCATATTTCTCCTACATCAATGCAAACTCTTATTTAGTGCATTGTTTTTTCACCGAATCGGCGTTGTATTGAAAAGAGAAGTCCCTTTCTCGATCCAATAACCTGTATAAAATGGGTTAAATCGTAATGACGTTTTCCTCTAAATAACTTTGAATGCCAGACTCACCGAGTTCACGCCCAATGCCACTCTTTTTAAAACCACCCCACAATGAGCCAGGCTGAATCATTTGATGTGAATTGATCCAGATATGACCAGAACGCAAGCGTTTAGCAATTTTTTTACCGTGCTCCACAGAGCCTGTGATGATGGTTGCAGCCAAGCCAAACTCAGAATCATTGGCGAGACGCACTGCTTCATCTTCGGTTGCAAAACTACGACAGCACATCACTGGACCAAAAATTTCTTCTTTCCACAGTCGGCTGTCGGTAGGCACATTAATAAAAACATACGGCCTGATAAAGAAGCCTTTATGCGGTAAAGCAATTTGATTTAGATCAATCAAGGATTGAAGTTTCTCTTGTTGCGCAATATTTAAATATTCATGCACTTTCTTGAATTGCTTTTCTGTGGTCATCGGCCCCATCGCCAAGGGTCCTATAAGGTCCGTGCCAAGCTGCATCGACTCCACAGCTAATTTCAATTTTTGATAGAAAGCCTTAGCAATAGATTGATGCACCAACAAGCGTGATGTTGCAGAACACATTTGACCGCTGTTATAGAACATTCCACCTAAAGCTTTATCGACTGCTTCATCTAAATCGGCATCTTGCAGAATTAAAATCGGTGATTTTCCACCGAGTTCCAAAGTGACACGTTTGACAGAGGGTGCAGCAGCCTGCATTACATGAATTCCCACTTCAGTACTGCCCGTAAATGAGACTTTTTGTACATCCGCATGCAGCACTAAATGTTGCGCTGCAACAGCATCCCCAAGGATCAGGTTAAACACTCCTTGAGGAAACTGAATTTGATCTAAAATTTCAGTAAAGGCATATTCAGGTAACGGCACCAGTTCAGACGGTTTAAAAACAATGCTACAACCCGCTGCCAGCGCTGGCGCAATTTTCCATGCACTGGTAATTAACGGAAAATTCCACGGCGTAATCAGTGCAACCACACCCACAGGGTTCTGTTGATGGGTCAGTTCAGTCCCATCTTCACATTGTGTGGTTTGACTAAACGCCATGTTTTGTACTAAATCTGCATAATAACGATAGCATTTGATACTATTTTCAACATCCACCCGCGCCTGCTCAGATGACTTTCCATTATTTCGATGCGAAAGTTCAATCAGGCGAGTTTTCTCAGTTTCTAGCTGGTCAGCGATTTTGTTTAGCCATGCTGCTCGTTGTTGAGGCGTGGTCGTACTCCACGCATCGAGCGCCTGATTGGCAGCATTGACCGCCGCATCAACATCGTGTGTAGAAGCAGCAGTATAATGAAGGATCTGCTCTTCATTATTCGGGTTGATCAGCGCAATCTGCGCTGTACCTGTGGTTGCCAGCCACTGTCCATTGATATAATTCTTCATCTGCTTGCTCGCCTTCAGCTCATCCATCCATTTAAAGTGCTCTGACAGCAATTACTTCAGAACGACTCCACAACGGTCTAAACCTTTATGACTTAGTCATCTCGGTCCATGTCTTTTATTTCACCTCACCCTATTTTTAGGTTGAGACTTTCAACTCACCCCTAAGGGCAAGTTGAAGCGATAGGAAATAAACAATGATCTTTCAGTTTATAAATGCCCTTCGGCTTTCAGTTCTTGAATGGTGTTTTGAATTGCATGACGTAAAGTCTTCACGGCAAAATCAACTTGCTCACGGGTCAAGATCAGTGGTGGAGACAACACATTCATGTGACCAACCGGACGCACGATCAGTCCTAATTTTTGACAATGATTGGCAATACGTTTTCCAACACCCACTGAGCGATCAAATAGCTCTTTGGTTTGTTTATTACGTAAGTTTTCAATACACATCATGAACTTTTTGCCGCGCACTTCACCGACAATTTCAAGATCAGCCAAGGTTTTTAACTGTTCTTCGAAATAAGCGCCCATGTCTTGCACATGCTCGCAAATATTTTCTTTTTCAATGATTTCAATATTTTTCAGTGCAGCAACACAGCTCACAGGATGACCTGAATAAGTGAAGCCATGAGTTAACAAACCACCTTCATGATGTGGCTTACTGATCGCATCATAAATCTCATCAGAGATAATAGTCGCGCCTAAAGGTAAGTAACCTGAAGAAAGACCTTTGGCACAGGTAATGATGTCTGGAACGATGCCAAATACCGCCTCTGAAGCAAACATATGCCCCAAACGACCAAATGCAGTCACCACTTCATCAGACACATACAACACGTTGTACTTCTTACACACGGCTAAGGTCTTGGCATGGTAACCTTCAGGTGGAACAATCACACCGCCTGCACCCATAATCGGCTCAGCAAAGAATGCTGCAACGTTATCTGGGCCTAACTCCAAAATCGTATCTTCCAGTTCCTGCACTTTTTCATTACAGAAATCTTCCATCGATTGAGATTCAGGCTTACGATACGGGTTCGGGCATGACACATGATGAACCAGTTGATTGTGGATTTCGAATCCCACATGATCCGCTTCAATCCCAGTCAACGTCATACTGATATAAGTACTGCCGTGATACGCATCTTTACGTGCAATCAGCTTTTTCTTAGATGGCTTGCCAATTTGATAAAAATAATGATGAATCAAACGCACAGCGGTATCATTGGCAACCGAACCACCACAACCATAGAACACATGGTTTAAGTTACCCGGTGCTAACTCTGCCAGTTTGGCCGCCAACTTTGCTGCTGGTGCAGTGGTTTGATGTCCAAATGGAGAGTAATAAGGCAATTGCATAATTTGCTCAGCAACCGCATCTGCAATTTCTTTACGTCCATAGCCGACATTGACACACCATAAGCCACCGATACCATCTAGATATTTATTGCCATGTGCATCATAAACATAGACATTTTCACCTTTAGACATAATTAAAGAACCTTCGTCTTTAAATGTCGAAAAATCGGTCCATGGGTGAATTACATGGTCTTTATCTTTTTGCCAGATATCTTGAATATCAATTTCTACTGGTAATTTAGAGTTCATCGTTGTCCGTCCTCAATATTCGCAGTACTTCTGTTAGAAGTCTGCATTTCCTACATTTTGCTCTTGGCTATAATCGTTAAATAGTTGCTGCATGCGCTGATGAATCTTGCGCAGCATGTTGTTTGTCGTAATTTAGAATGGCATTCAGCAATACATCGGCACCTTGTGCAGCGTCATTCGCATAAATGTCTTCTGCTTCGTTATGGCTCAGCCCATTGATACATGGAATAAAAATCATGGTGGTTGGGCAGTGTTTGGCAATATTAATTGCATCATGGCCTGCACCACTGACGATGGTCTGATTGCTATATCCCAAGTTGTCCACCGCATCTTGTACGGTTGCAACACAAGTGCGATCAAAATAAGTCGCTGGGCTTAACCAATGTTGTGAAATAGTGATCTCTAAATCTCGTTGTGCTGCGAGTGAATGCAATAGTTTGTGCGTTGCTTGTTCCATCGCTTTGAGCTGGGCATCATCAGGATTGCGTAAGTCAATGGTCCACTGAATCTGACCAGGAATGGTATTACGTGATGAATTCGCCACTTGTATTTCACCAAAAGTCACCAGACCTTCAGGGAATTGCTCCAAAATACATTGCTCTAAAGCCACAATCATTTCAGCCGTACCGACCATGGTGTCTTTCCGCAGATTCATTGGCGTGGTGCCTGCGTGTGCTGCTCGACCTTTGGTTTCAACATCTAACCAGAGAATCGCTTGTCCACCCGTCACCACACCAATCGAAATCTCATTTTTTTCCAGTACTGGGCCTTGCTCGATATGGGCTTCGTAATAGGCTTGGAATGGACGAGCCAGTGGGTAATTACCAAGTTGACCTGTACGCACCAGTTCCGCAAAAACGGAAACACCTTGCTTATCTGTGCTGTCATAAATTTGTTGCTTGGGAATAACACCCGCGAAAGCCGCAGAACCCATCATCGCTGGGGTAAAACGTGCACCCTCTTCATTCATCCAAACTACAAGTTCAAGTGGATGTTCCGTAGTTATTTTTTCTTCAGCTAAACGCTGTAAAACTTCCATGCCTGCCAGCACGCCATAAATTCCATCAAAGCGACCGCCTTTAGGTTGTGTATCGAGATGACTCCCCATCACAATCGGTAACGCACTTTCATTTCGACCTGCACGGCGTAAAATCAGATTTCCGACTTCATCATAATGAACGGAAAGATTGATTTTGTCTGCCCATTCCAGCAATAAAGCTCGACCTGCAATATCTTCATCACTGAGTGCTAAACGGGTATTGCCACCCTGATCAGTAACACCAATTTTTGCCATTTCCATGAGCATTTGCCATAATCGCTCTGCATTCACTCTCATTGTTTTGCACATCCCTTTTAAATATCTTTAGAGTCGCCTTAGCATCCACTTTGATAAATAATTCAAGAAAAGACGAGTACCAATTTCAGCACTGCTTTAGGAACCAATTTCACAGCGACTCAGAAAAACTTTAAAAAGCATTATTTTTCAATTAAATAAACAACACAAAAAAGGATAAAATTATATTTTTTAAAGTGCTCAATTGCCTATTATTAAACCACTGTAAATCAGCTTGAAATTTGAATTGGCTCCCACCCTTATTTTTCTGTTTTATAGGTAAAACATGCTGGTCTCATTGGGCGAAAATATGATCAGCTTTTTAAACAATTAAAACCGTATCAAATGTTTAATTACACAATAAAACAATTCTTTTAAAAGCCTATTTTTTATAAAAACATCAAAACCTTGAATAAAATTATGATAAACAATCTAAATATCGAAGATTAAAATCAGAAAAAATCATATGCTAGTTTCAAATCTCAAAACAATTATAGTGAGATAACAATGAGATTTAAGTACAAGGAATTGAGATTTAATAAACGATTAAGCAGCCTCTTGATTATCTTTATGTCCACCCATACACTCGCAGCAGATAATATTGCAAAACCAGTAATGAATGTCGCAGAGACCTTAGCGTTTGATGCAAAATATTATGCAGCATCTTATGGCGTCACCTTAGATGAGGCGATGCGAAGATTATTAATTATGCATGATACAAATAATCAAGTCGCCAGTTTAAATGATCAATATAAAAGTGTTCTTTCAGGCATTTATTTTGATAATGGTTCAGACTTTGGTTTAAAAATAAATGTTGTAGGTAACAACCATGCTCAACAGATTTTTAAATTAGAAAGAAAACCTGATAGCAGCATCAAACTTTTAAAAAATGAAAATGTTCAAGAGCGTATCCAAGTTAGGAAACTCGCCAATTTAACTGAAACTGAAGTTGAGTCGGCATATAGAGCCATTGAACGTGGTGTAAGTGCACCGATTAGCTTGATTCAAGGAGCTACAAATACCAAGCAACAACGCGTCAATCAACTTAAACAATCATTTTCAGCCATTAAACAAGCCTATCCAACCGTCGAAATGATTGTGGATGATGAGCAAAATGCAAAAGCCTTAATCTATGTAAAATCCTTAAAACAAATCGATCAACTGGCCCTAGAAAAATTACTTAATATGCAAGTGGAATTATCTGAAATTCCAACAGGGATTCAACCGACTAAAACCCGTGGTGGTTCTTGGTTAGTCAATAATTCTGGCAGCAATCATTGTATGACAGGCTTTACAGCAAAAAGAAACTCAACAGGTGAACTCGGTGTAATTACAGCTGGTCACTGTATTAATTCATCAACTCCTTTAAATTATAAAGACAAAGATGGAACTCAATATGCAATTTCACCAGTTACAGGTATGTATCGTAATGATACTGCAATGGATCTTGCCTTTATGAAAGCAGGTTCAACCACAGCCCAACAGGCTGTACCAGAATTTTACGCCGATACAACATCACCTGCCCGTGCTTTAACAGGCAAACGCAATAGAACCAGTACAGTAGTAAAAAGTGGAACAGTAAAGGGATCTTATGTTTGTCACCTTGGACAAACTTCACCAACAAATTCAGCATTGATACAAAGCTGTGGTGAGGTAATATCAATTACAGGAGCAAATCATAACGGTGGTAACACCTATATAGTCGTTAGCAATACTCAAAGTGGAGCAGGCACTAACCATACATCAGGCTTAGGTACTTTGCGTTGCGTACGTGGAGATAGTGGTGGTCCATGGTTTGCATTAAATACAGCTTTTGGTATTCAGTCCTCATGCTCATGGAAAGATAGCGGTGAAACCATCACAAATACCGTTGTTTATACCAGTGTGGGTTATCTGAACGATCTAGGAGCACAACTTGTCTATCAATAAAACACTGTTCATACTTGCCACTGTCGGGCTACTTGTCGCATGTCAACGGCAACTACCCTCTGAGCAGGAAAAAAATGAATCCTTAAATGCTGTAAAAATACCGAGTTATTCATCCAATGGACTCTCTGCCTCTGCACGGTTAAAAGGACCTTTACAACTCAAAGGTAACTGTCTCTATGTGAATGATACGCTCATTATTTTTCCCGATCAGTCTGCACAGTGGGATGATCAAAATCACACTTTAACTTATAAAGGTAAAAAAATTACCTTAGGTGAAGAGTTAGATATTGCTGGTGGCTTTGGCCAACTTGGAGCAGAGACCCGACCAGTTAAAAACTTGAGCTCTTTATGTGATCAACAATCTCTTTGGTTTGCTGGCTAATATGATCCAGAACTAGACATTTAAACTATTTTACTAAGTTAGAGTCTACTTCCTTGTTCCAAATTTAAAAAAAGCCCTCATCGAAATGATGGAGGCTTTTTCTTTGCCATAAGTTCATTATATAAAATAAACATGCAATATTTGGCTTTCAACAAGCTCAATCAATTGCAGACTGAGTATGTCTTAGCCATTTTTATAAAATGGCTAGCTTGGAATCAACGATAAGACTGATTGCAATAATTAGAATGTTCTAGTCAAGCTAAACACCACAGTTGAATCGGCATTTTTCAAGGCCTTATTCACATTGGCATCGGCATAATACAGATCAAAAATAAAATCCTGATAGTTAAAATCGACGCCTACTTTATAATCATAAAAATGTTTCTTTTCATCAGTCGCCCACAATAATTCATAAGCCTCGTTACTTGAGAACTGGTTATAGGCAGCCTGTGCATAAGCATGCCATTGGTCAGCGACAGGATAGCGATAACCGACCTCATAACGCAGCATCTTCCCTGTTTCTAGAGTGTAGTCTGGTGAATAATAAAATGAGAGATTCAGTTGATCTTGTTGATTCAATAACCCTGATGCAAACAACCCAATTGAATACTCCTCAAAGTCGACCCGTGGTAAGGTTTTATCTTCACCGGGGTAATTGACATCCAAATATTGTAGATTCAACTTTAAGTGATCATTGAATTGGTAATCATAGCCAAGGTAATAGTCGAACTCGATACTGCTACCGATATCGAGTTGTATATTCGAGGCAAAAAGCTGTGCGTATAAACCTGAATCATGATCTGCTCTTAAGGTCCCCTGAACGGCAGGCTTACCCTGCGTCTGGGTTGTGCCGCGCCAGTAGTATTCCGTTAGAAATGCCAGCGAACCACTCACAGCAAACTGATCTTTAAATGCTTTCGTTTCTGCGGCTTGCACATTGATTGTTGAAAATATTGCCGATGTCGAAATCGCTAACATCACTGTATTTTTTATCATTCACTTATTCCATTAGTACATGATTATTCTTGAATTTTCATTGTCTTTAATTTTGAAATAAAACCGAGAACCAATTTAAATAAAAATATAGGAACCATTTTTTTTTAAGCAAAATGCGTTTAGTCATGATTTAAAATCAAGTGGCTAAAAATAAAAAAAAGCCCGCAGGCTTTTTCTTATTTCACTCAATTTATTATTTACTGTTCAGCTTGCCGTCATAAACTTTTTCACCTGCAAACCAAGTTTGAGCCACTTTCCAATCCTTAATATCTTTATTTAATGGCGTTTGCAAAGCCCCTTGTAAAACCACAAAATCAGCCCATTTCCCTACACTAATGCTGCCAATTTCGTTGCCCCAACCTGCAACATTGGCGGGTGCTTGAGTATAGGCATACAAGGCTTCATCTAAACTCAAGGCATTATCGCTATAACGGGTCTTGCCGTTATATTCGCGGAACACGACATCACTTAACTGTAGCATTGGATTTTCAGGGGCCGTTGGCCAGTCGCTGCCCAACACCATCGACGCACCACTACTCAATAACAACTGCCAAGCATAGCTATACGGCATTCGTGCTTCACCGAGACGCGACTCCTGATAATTACCAGCAATCGCATGGTCTGGCTGCATGGAAGCGACAACGCCTAATTCAGCAAAGCGAGGAATTGCCGTTTTAGTGGTGACTTCAATATGTTCAATCCGATTCAGCAGTTGGCGATGTTTCGGGCTGTTTTCAATTGCATTCAATGCCATATCGACACTTTTATCCCCAATGGCATGGATCGCCACAGGAAAGCCCACGTCATTGGCATTTTTCACGATGTCATTCAATTTTGGCTGTGAGGTAATGGGCTCGATGTTGAAATGGTGTCGATCTGCATAAGGTTCATTCAGTGCAGCGGTATAGCTCATTAGCGTACCATCAACAAAATACTTCATATAACCAAAACGGAACTGTGGCCCTTTCTGCCACTGCTGCTCTTTTTGGATAAAATGTTGATTCAACTGATCCCGTTGTTTGGCATAGCTTTGCAGTTGTGCCAGCGTTGCCTGATCTTCCCCAGCCATTAATCCAAAACGAATCCGCATCGGCAACTGTTTCGGTGACTCAAGCAAAGCTGGATATACTGTAGCGAGCTCAGCCCACATATCATGCACGGAGGTGATTCCCAAGCTGTTAAAATGGGCAACGATTTTTTCAACCACGGGGATTGCCGCTTTGCCTGAGAGTAATGCTTTTGTATATTGCGGGCTTGCTAATACCAGCTGATTGGCTGCCGTTTCCTTAAAAATTCCTGTCGGCTCACCTGTTTGGGGATCTTTGACAATCTCACCACCTTCTGGTGCTTTTGTATTTTTATCAATCCCCAGCAATTGCATCGCCTTTGTATTGACCCACACAGTATGATAATCAATATCTTGCAACACCACAGGTCGATCAGGAACAATAGCATCCAGCTCCTGACGTGTTGGCATGCGATTGTCCTTCATCGCGCTGACATCCCAACGTCCACCGACCAACCACGCATCTTTGGCGAGTTCTTTATCGCGTTTGGCAATCAATTTAAACCATTCTTGTCGATCCGTGATACCAAACAAATCCACACCTTCCCACAGTTCTAAACCACCCAGTAGATGGGTATGTGCATCGGTCAAACCAGGAAGGACTGTTTTACCCTGTGCATCAATCACCTGCGTCTTTGGACTTGCCAAATTTTGGATAAATGCATTATTGCCAACGGCCAAAAACTTACCGTCTTTTACGGCAAAAGCTTGTGCTGTAGGCTTTGCTGGGTTTGAAGTGCGAATATCTGCATTCACCACAATCACATCTGCTTGCGGCATTTGTGCATGTACACTGAAAGCAATCATCGAAGCACTCACACACAACAACAGTTTCTTTTTCATAAGTCCTTTATTCCATTATCCATGATTATTTTTGTATTTTTATTGTCCGTACTTTTGCAATAAAACCGAGAACCAATTTGGCTGAAAACATAGGTACCATTTCAATAAAAACGTATATCGAGATGGAATGGATCTTTCCAGAATTAGTTAAAATTTTCCAAGTAAAAAGCACCTCATCTCTGAAGTGCTTTATGGATAAAAAGGTCTGAAGAAAGGAGTACGCTCGTTCAGACCATCAACCATTTACATTAAGAAATATCGACACACATATATTTCAGTTCCAGATATTCCTCAATCCCAAATTGTGAACCTTCACGCCCTAAGCCAGACTGTTTAATTCCACCAAAAGGTGCGACTTCATTAGAAATCAATCCTGTATTCACCCCGACCATCCCATATTGCAATGCTTCGCCTACGCGCCATTGGCGTGCCATGTCTTTGGTAAAGATATAACTCGCCAAGCCAAATTCGGTGTCATTGGCCATCGCAACGGCTTCAGCTTCATCATTGAAACGGAACAACGGTGCTAATGGACCAAAAGTTTCTTCTTTGGCAACTTTCATCTGCTGAGTGACATCTCTTAAGATGGTCGGTTCAAAGAAGGTTTTCCCCAATGCATGCGGCTGACCACCGACCACAATTGAAGCACCTTGACTCACCGCATCAGCAATATGGGATTGCACTTTCTCAACTGCATCTTGGTCAATCAATGGGCCTTGGGTTACACCTTCTTCACGCCCGTCACCAACACGAAGTTGCTGTTCAACTGCTATTTTTAAGCGCTCACAAATCGTGTCATAAATCCCAGCTTGCACATAGATCCGATTGGCACAGACACAGGTTTGACCACTGTTACGGAACTTGCTGACCATAATCCCTTGTACGGCACGCTCAACATCTGCATCATCAAAAATAATCACAGGCGCATTGCCACCCAGCTCTAAAGAAAGCTTTTTGATGGTGGGCGCACATTGTTTCATCAGAATACGACCGACATCGGTTGAACCGGTAAAGCTGAGTTTACGCACCGTATCACTGGCACATAGGGTTTGCCCGACCGCAACCGCATCACCACTGATTAAAATAAATAGATCAGCGGGTAAGCCTGCCTGCTCTGCCAGTACCCCTAAAGCATAAGCGGTTAATGGGGTTTGTTCCGCAGGTTTAACCAGCATCGAACACCCCACCGCCAAAGCAGGTGCAATTTTTCTGGTGATCATCGCTGCTGGGAAATTCCACGGCGTAATCGCTGCGGTGACCCCAATCGCTTGCTTAAGTACAATCAAGCGCTGTTCTGATTGAACAGGCGTTAATACTGAACCATCTACACGACGCGCCTGCTCTGCAAACCAACGAATAAATGAAGCCGCATAAGCAATTTCTCCACGCGCTTCCGCCAGTGACTTACCCTGTTCTGCCGTGAGAATCTGGGCTAAGCCTTCACGTTGCTGCAAGATCAACTGATGCCATGCCAACAAAATATCAGCACGCACCAAAGCAGTTTGCTGCTGCCACTGGGCTTGAGCAATGGCTGAACGTGCAATCGCAGCTTCAACCTCTGCTTGGTCAGAGGCTTTGACCCAAGCCAAAGCTTGTCCTGTCGCTGCATCGTCCACTACAAAATAATCTTCAGTTGGCGCTGCATCAAAACGAATATCTGGATGCTTTAATAGCGCCTGCAAGTTGATATCAATCATGCTTCAGCTCCTGCGAGCTTTTGCAGTGCAGGCTGTTGCGCTGCAATTGCATCTTGGATAATCACCAGCGCTTGATTGAACTGAACCACAGGAATCGTCAATGGATACAAGAAACGAATTACATTGCCATGCTTGCCACAGGTTAAAAGCAATAAGCCCTGATCCATCGCATATTGCTGAATGGCTTTCGCCACTTCTGGTTTCGGTTGACCCGTGACATGATCACCAAACTCAACCGCCACCATCGAACCCAATGCACGAATATCAATAATATCGTTTGAATATTTTTGTGCCGCTTTGAGCATGGTCACGAGTTCTTCACCCAAGCTATTGGCACGTTGACACAATTGCTCCTCTTCAATCACATCAATCACGGCATTGGCTGCAGCAATGGCAAGCGGGTTACCTGCATAAGTACCGCCTAAACCACCTGGATTCGGTGCATCCATTACTTCGGCACGACCAACCACACCCGACAGTGGGAAACCACCGCCTAAGCTCTTCGCCATGGTAATTAAATCGGCTTTAACTGGATAATGTTGCATGGCAAACAATTGGCCAGTACGGGCAAAACCGGTTTGCACTTCATCCGCAATTAAAAGAATGCCGTGCTCATCACAAATCTTGCGCAGTTGTTGCATAAATTCAACTGGTGCAACGTTGAATCCGCCCTCACCTTGGACAGGCTCGAGCACAATAGCTGCCACATCATGCGCCGCAATATCTTCACTAAAAATTTCTTCTAAGCTAATCAGTGCATCTTCAACACTGATTCCTTTAGACGCAACTGGATAACGGGCATGGAATACACCTGCTGTCATGACACCAAAGTCACGTTTATAAGGAGCTGTTTTGCCTGTCATCGCCATAGTCATAAACGTACGGCCGTGGAAACCGCCACCAAAAGTGATAATGCCATGACGGCCTGTTGCTGCTCGTGCAATCTTCACTGCGTTTTCAACCGCTTCTGCACCTGTAGTAAAAAACGCGGTTTTCGCAGGACCTTCAATCGGTGCACGGGCATTGATTCGCTCAGCCAAAGACACATAACTTTCATACGGTACAATTTGATACGCCGTATGGGTAAATTTATTCAGTTGCTCAGCAACAGCCGCAATGACTTTTGGATGGCGATGCCCCGTATTTAAAACGGCAATTCCACCAGCAAAATCAATATATTCGTTTCCTTCCGTGTCCCACAAAGTCGCATTGCACGCACGTTCGGCATACCATTGGCACATCACGCCAACCCCGCGTGGCGTTGCTTGCTGTTTACGAGCATTTATTGCAATATGCTTTGCATCCATTTTGTTACCTCTATACGACAAAACAATCATCTTTTTGGGCATTTAAATTGCTTCATGACCACATCTGGCTGAAGCAAGGTTAAAATGCTCTTTGGGTACTTAATGTGTACCTTTTATAAGGAATAGACGAGAGCCACTTTTGGACTAAAGGAGAGAGCCAATTGCGTACCCTGTTAGGAGACTACCTGTTACAGCATTTACAACAGGCCAGTGAAGGGACTTTACCCGCTCGGGTTTTTCATTGTTTAAGAGATGCCATTTTGGAAGGCATTCTTGCACCCAATACTCGTCTTCCAGCATCACGTGATTTGGCCAATGAATTGCACGTTTCACGTAATACTGTCCTCAATGCCTATGAGCAATTACGTGCTGAAGGTTATATTCAAGCTCATACTGGTCGAGGCACTTGGGTCTCAGAGACACTACCTGAAAGCTATATTCAGGTCAGCACAGCACCAAGCTATGCTGCTGCAAGCAAAGAAGATACAGCACGAACGCTTTCTCATCGTGGGGCAAGTTTGCTGCAACATGCCGCTGCATCCCCGTATCAGTGGGGTGCCTTTGTACCCGGTGCGCCTGATGTCACCGAATTTCCGCATGCCGAATTTAATCGGATCAAATCGCGTCTCAGTCGCCAGCCTGAAATTGCCAATTTGATCTACAGCAATGCTGGAGGATGTATGGAATTACGCCATGCATTGGCGGATTATTTGCGCATTGCCCGTTCAGTCAATTGTGAAACAGACCAGATTATTATTACCGAAGGCATCCATCAGGCGGTTGATCTGGTGTCACGGGCTTTATGTGATTTAAATGATCATGTCTGGATTGAAAATCCGGGCTATTGGGGTGCCAAGAATATTCTGCGTATCAACGGCCTCAATATTGTTCCGATGTCTGTCGATGCCGAAGGCATTATTCCAGAAGAACATTCGTCTACCCCACCTCGCCTAATCTTCGTCACCCCGTCTCATCAATACCCTTTAGGTTCTCATCTCAGTTTACCTAGACGCAGAAAATTGCTGGATTTGGCTAAACAGCACGGCAGCTGGATTATTGAAGATGACTACGACAGTGAGTTCCGTTTTTCAGGTCAGCCTTATCCTTCATTACAGGGTTTAGAAGAAAATCCACCGGTCATTTATATTGGAACATTTAGTAAAACCATTTATCCCGCCTTGCGCATTGGCTATATGGTGGTTCCAAAACAATTGGTACAGCCCTTACGAACGATTTCGGCTGAACTGTATCGAGGCGGTCACTTACTTACTCAACGCGCCTTAGCCGAATTTATTCGTGAAGGACATTATGCAGCGCATATCCGACGGATGCGCCTACTGTATAGTAAAAGACGTAAATTTCTGATTGAACTGATTCACCGTTATCTGGGCGATGTGTTTGTCCATGAATTTAATCATGATGCGGGGCTGCATCTGGTACTCAAATTACCTGATCACGCCAATGATGTTGAAATATCTGCACTCGCACTTTCGCGCGGGGTCAATGTTCGCCCATTGTCACAATATTATTCAGGTGTCGATACCCCAATTCAATCGGGCCTATTGCTTGGATTTGCCTGTGTTCAGGAACAGGATATGACTTTTGCTTTTAGTATTTTACGTCAATGTCTGATTGAAAACGGTCTTGAGCTGTTCCCCCAGAGCCGTTGATTAGAGCAGAATAACACTTGGTTTAGGGCGTACGTCTTTTCTTGAGCCATCGCTAAACCAAGTGAAGCTTATTCATTGATATATTCCAAACTAAAAGCAAAGATCTAAACTGACTTTGACCCGATCTAAAACGATTAAAGTCCGATAGGTTTTGACATCTTGATTATCTGCAAAATGCTTTCTCACCAAAGCTTCAAAATGCGATAAATTATTTGAAATCATAATGATGATAAAAGATACCCCACCATTGACGAAATAGCATTGCTGAATTTCATCCACTGTTGCAAAGTATTGTTTAGCCCGATCCATCACCACAGAACGATCTTCAGCAAGACGCACTTCAATAATCGAAGTCACCTTTTCTCCAAATCGCTTTGGATTCAGTACTGCACAATTTTTTTCGATAATGGATTCCTGTTCCATTCGAACAATACGCCGTTGTATCGATGCTTGAGACAGCCCGATCTGCTCCGAAATCTGCCGATGTGAAATTTTATTGTCCTGCTGCAATATTCTTAAAATTGCATAATCAAAATGATCAAGTGATAGCTCAGCCATGAATTAATTCCTCATATTTTTCCAATAATAGAGTGAATCACTCCTTCAGCTCAATCAATTAGCACGATTTAATCATCGTTCTAGAATTAAAATCTCATGATCACTCTATGGGTCATCGATATGCATGCTTCTGCTCAAAATAAACAAGAACTGGCCTTGGCTGCAGCATGTCTATCACTTGCATCAGTACAAATTGGGGCTGCGATTGCGAAAACCCTATTTCCCATCTTTGGCGCTGAAGGGGTTGCCCTGATTCGTTTAAGTTTTTCAGCGCTGTTGCTCTGGATGATCTTCAAACCTTGGCGCAGCTTTCCTCCTCAAATGGAATGGAAGAATCTGATCATTTATGGACTGATTCTGAGTCTCATGAATCTTTTGATCTATAAGTCCTTTTCCCATTTGTCGATTGGCATTGCCATTTCAATTGAAGTCTTGGGTCCACTCACCGTTGCCATTGTCATGTCAAAACAGAAACAGGATTTACTCTGGGGCGTCTTGTCATTTATCGGTCTGATGTTATTACCTTTGGGCAGTGGCAATCAGCATTTTAGTTATATCGGCATGTTTTATGCGCTTGCCGCAGCATTATGTTGGGGCTTATATATCATTTTCGGTACGAAAGTCGCAAAAGGCGGCAGCAATACAGTAGCGATTGGCATGTTGGTGGCAACTCTATTTGCACTACCCTTTGGTATTTCTGATCTGAATCAGCTATTTCATTCTTATTGGATTTTACTGCTCTGTGTTTTGGTATCGCTGCTTTCCAGTACCATTCCGTTCTTACTGGATATCTTTGCCATGAAAAAACTCGAACCGAAAGTATTTGGAATTTTACTGAGCGCCTCTCCTGCGGTCAGTGCCCTTGCAGGTTGGTTGATCTTAAAAGAACACCTCAATCTATATCAAATCACGGGCATTGCCATCATCATGCTCTCATGCGCGGGCTGCTCCTATTTTTCCTATAAAAGTAATAAGACCTAAACTTCAAAGCATAGGCCTTATGATGATGTTTGATCAGTCTAGATGTAGTGCGACTGTTCGATTACTTTTCTTCTTTCGGGTCACGATCAGTCCACAGATCACGACAATGAAGGTGACACTTAAAGATAAAGTGGTTTCATAGCTATATTGAGGTGACAGGAACATATAGCCCAGCACGCTCATGATCACCACAATCACAAACCAAGTCAGCCACGGAAATAACCACATTTTAAAAGGCACAGCAGCCCCAACTTTATCTAATTGAATGCGCAAACGGAGTTGTGATACTGCAATCACCAAGTAAACCACCAATGCAATCGAACCGGTGGTTGACAATAAAAATCCAAATACCTGTCCAGGAAATAAGTAATTCACCGCACAACAAATCAATCCGATCAAAGTCGATGCAAATACTGCGATGGTTGGCACACCTGCGGCATTAATTTTCGTGACCATTTTTGGTGCTTCTTGACGGGCACCTAAAGCAAATAGCATGCGTGAAGAGGTATAAACAGCCGCATTCATGCAACTCGCCACTGCAATAAATACTACAGTGTCCATAATTAACTTGGTTTGAGGAATATTCAGACTGACCAAGACATACTGAAAAGTACCCAATTTTTGTAAATCAGGTGAACGCCAATCCACCAAGGCAACCGCCAGAAAAATTGAAACCACGAAGAATAAGATAATCCGATACAGGACTAAATTGGTTGCCCGTTTGATTTTCTCTTCAGGATTTTTAGACTCTGCCGCAGCAATCGAAAGAATTTCAATGCCAAAGAAGGAAAATGCCGAGATCAAAATCGCAGACAGAACACCGCCCATACCATGTGGCATAAAGCCGCCATTGGAAAAGAGATTGCCTACACCGCTGACATCTTTGGCTAAAGGCCACAGTCCAAACACGGCTGATGCACCAATCACAATAAACACGAGAATCGCAATCACTTTAATCAGCGCAAACCAAAACTCAAACTCACCAAAACTTTTGGTACTAAAGAAGTTGGCCAAACTGAGTAAGATAATAAATGCAAAAGCGTAAATGGCACTGGATACCTGTGGAAACCAAGCATGTAAAATTTCGGCGCCTGCAATGGCTTCAATTGGGATCACCAACACCCAAAACCACCAATACAGCCACCCTACGCTAAAACCAGCCCAAGGGCCGATTGCTTTGCGTGCATAAGTTGAAAATGAACCTGTATCTGGTTGCGCTACGGCCATCTCACCGAGCATGCGCATCACCAGAAAAACCAGAATACTGGTAATAATATAAGCCAATACCGCAGCGGGACCTGCTTTGGCAATTGCCGCAGATGAACCGACAAATAAACCTGCACCAATAACACCACCAATACTGATCATCGTGACATGGCGATTCGAAAGTCCTTCACCTAATTTTGTTGTTTTATCACTATTCATATTTTATTCCTTAAAAATACTTATCAAACCGTTAATTACATGTTTCAATTCCTACAAAAATAAAAAGGGAAAACCAACGGTCTTCCCTCCAACAAAAATTAATTTAAAGTTGGCATAGCAAATTGTTTCGCCTCACGAATCTGTGCAGATGGCCAACGTTGCGTGATAGTTTTACGTCGTGTATAAAAACGCACGCCATCTGGGCCATAGGCATACAGATCTCCAAACAGCGAACGTTTCCAGCCACCAAAACTGTGATAAGCAACCGGTACAGGTAATGGTACATTCACCCCAACCATGCCCACTTGGATATTATTGGTAAAATAACGCGCCGCCTCACCATCTCGGGTATAAATACAGGTGCCATTGCCATATTCATGATCATTGATCAGTTGCATAGCTTCTTGCATCGTTTCGACGCGAATCACCTGTAATACTGGCCCAAAAATTTCTTGTTGATAGCTGGTCATCTCGGCTGAGATTTGATCAACCAAGGTCGGTCCGACAAAGAATCCATGTTCATAACCGACGGCTTTGGCATCACGTCCATCCACCACAATTTTAGCACCTTGTTGCTCGGCGCTTTGGATATAGGCTTGTACCTTATCTTTATGTGCTTGCGAAATGAGCGGTCCAAAGTCATTACTGGCATCGGCATAATGTCCAAACTTCAATTGCTGCATCTCTTGTTTAAGCTTGGCAATCACCACATCAGCCACTTCATCGCCAATGGCCACCGCAACGGACAAGGCCATACAACGTTCACCCGATGAACCAAAGGCAGCACCCAGTAAAGAGGTCACCACATTATCAATATCCGCATCAGGCATAATGATGGCGTGGTTTTTTGCACCACCTAGTGCCTGACAGCGTTTGCCTGTCGAGGTCGCTGTTCGATAAATATATTCCGCGATTGGTGTTGAACCGACGAAACTGATGGCTTGAATTTTAGAATGATGTAGTAAGGCATCGACAGCTTCTTTGTCGCCATTGACCACATTAAACACCCCATCGGGCAAGCCCGCCTGTTTAAGTAATTCAGCTAAATAGAGTGCCGCTGAAGGCGCCTTCTCAGAGGGTTTTAAAATAAAGCAATTACCACACACAATCGCCATTGGGAACATCCACAACGGCACCATTGCTGGGAAATTAAAAGGGGTAACGCCTGCAACCACACCTAAAGGTTGAAACTCACTCCAAGAATCAATATCTGGGCCAACATTTTTAGAATACTCGCCTTTTAAAAACTCAGGTGCACCACAGGCATATTCCACATTTTCAATGCCACGCTGTAATTCACCTTTGGCATCATGGCAAATCTTGCCATGCTCTTGCCCAATCAATTCACACAGGGTTTCAACATTTTCTTCAAGCAATTGTTTGAACTTAAACATCACCCGCGCCCGTTTGATCACCGGCGTATCGCGCCATGCAGGGAATGCCTGCTCTGCAATCTGCACCACTTGATTCACCAACTGTGTATCCGCCAAGGCAACTTCTTTGCTGATCTCACCAGTTGCAGGATTATAAACCGCTTGTTTTCGGTTGGACTTGGTGACCAAACCACCTTGGATAAAATGCCCAATCAAATGAGTGGCTGGTGTTTGAGCTGAATCCGTATCGCTGAACGCATTGGCATTAAAATGTTCTAAATTATTCATTTGTATTCCTTGTCTCTGTGTCTTATTTTCCATTTGCTTTTGGCAAGTCCCCACCCAAGCTTTATTTCACTTGATAAAGGGTTTCACCCACAGCATTGATCAACCTTGATAATTGCGCTTCGGTGCTATTGAACATTGGGCCAAACTGAATGGTGTCTCCGCCAAAACGCACATAGAAACCGGCTTTCCACAACTTCATACCAATTTCAAATCCACGAATGGTGGCATCTCCTTCACGCGGTGCCAGTTGTAACGCCCCAATCAAACCGCAATTGCGAATATCAATCACATTCGGTGCACCTTTTAATTCATGTATCAGTTTTTCAAAACTTGGGGCCAAAGCCGCAGATTGAGTAATCAAGTTCTGTTGTTCCAGTACATCTAAAGTGGCTAAAGCAGCAGCACAGCCAACGGGATGCCCTGAATAGGTATAACCGTGAGTAAACTCAACCGCATGTTCAGGCAAGTCTTGTTGCATAAAGGCATCATAAATTTCGTGGCTTGCGACAACGCCCCCTAATGGAATGGCACCATTGGTAATTTGTTTGGCAAATGTGAGTAAATCAGGCGTCACACCAAAATATTCAGCTGCGGTCCATGCACCCATTCGGCCAAAGCCCGTAATCACCTCATCAAAAATCAGCAGGATATTGTGTTGATCACAAATTTCTCTGAGACGTTTTAAATAACCTGTCGGTGGTACAATACAACCTGCCGAACCCGAAACAGGTTCAACGATCACGGCAGCGATATTGGATGCATCATGTAGCTCAATCAGTTTGAGCATTTCGTCTGCCAGCTCAATTCCACCTGTTTCAGCACAGCCTTTGCTAAAGCTTAGATGCGGTTGTAAGGTATGCGGTAAATGATCGACATCCATCAATTGACCAAACATTTTACGGTTGCCACCAATCCCGCCTAGGCTGGTGCCTGCCACGTTGACACCATGGTAGCCACGCGCCCGCCCAATCAGCTTGGTTTTGCTCGGTTGACCTTTAATCCGCCAATACGCCCGCGCCATTTTGATCGCAGTATCTGCTGACTCAGAACCCGAATCGGTAAAGAAAACATGCTGGAGTTTTTCAGGCATGTGCTGCACAATTTTTTCAGCCAATTGAAAAGACAATGGGTGTCCAAATTGGAAGGCTGGTGAATAATCCAGTTTTGCCAATTGGCGCGTTACTGCTTGCTGGATTTCAGGCAGGCTATGCCCTGCACCGCAGGTCCATAAACCTGACAGAGAGTCATAAATCTCACGTCCTGTACTGTCAATTAAAGATGAGCCTTTGGCCGCCACGATGATGCGTGGATCTTGATGAAAATTACGGTTGGCAGTAAACGGCATCCAATGTGCTTGGTAATTTAAGCGCATTGGGACTTCTGACGGACTGGCTTCCAATGCATCATCACGGTCATTTGCGGTGTCGATATCAAACATAATCACTCTTCTTGTTTTGGGGTTATTGTTGGAGTGTACAGCGCGATATAGTTTTGATAAATTCAAATTATCTTGAGTTTAGATATAAAAAAGCAAAACTAAATGAAACCGAAAAAATTAAATCAAGTGACTGATTTTGATATAAAACTTCTTAAAATTTTTAAAACGGTGTGTGACTGCCACAGCTTTAGCGCTGCGGAAAGTATGCTTGGCATCAGTCGTTCAGCAATTAGTCTGCACATGAGTGATCTAGAAAATCGGCTCGGAATTCGGTTATGCCAACGAGGTAGAGCAGGCTTCGCCCTGACCGATGAAGGCCGAGAAATTCTAGAATATATTGAAGTGTTGAATGCTTCGATTGAAGACTTTCGTGCCAAGATCAATCAAATGCATAATCAACTCAAAGGTGAGTTTAATATTGGGATTATTAATAACTTGGTCACCATGCCCAGTGCCTATATCACCAATACACTTGCTGTGCTGGCCGAAGAAAATACCGAAGTGCTGATTAATATCAGTATGAGCACATTGTCGGATATTGAATGTCGTGTCTTAGACAATCGCTTACATGCAGGTGCCATTCCCCTCGTCACCCCATTGTCTGGCTTAGATTATTTTGATTTATATAGCGAAAAGTCTTTGCTCTACTGCGGTAAAAATCACCCGCTGTTTCAACATTTAGGTGATATTCACACTGCGGATTTAAAAAACTGGCAAGCAGTATTACCCAATTATGCAACAACAGCAGAAGCGGCGAAATTGCACCAACTGCTTGATTGTTCGGCCACTGCCAGTGACCGTGAAGGCATCGCCTTTCTGATCTTAACAGGTAAGTTTCTGGGTTTTTTACCCGATCATTATGCAAAAAAATGGGTAGAAGATGGTTTTATGCAGCCTATTTTGCAGGACGTGATGCATTACAGTACCCCGATCTGCCTGATCACCCATAAAGGCAAAAACTACAATATGATTTTAAAAACCTTTATGGAAATCCTAAAAACCCGAATCATGCCATTGACTGAGGCAAAGACTGAAGACAAAAGTCGATGAACTGTGCTCATCGACTTTGTTTTATCAATCATGATGCACTGCTATGCTTCACCTGTTTCAGCAATATTTGTCGCAGGATTGACCGTACTTTTACTGCCACTATCTGACTCATGACGTTTCAGCACCAACACCGCAAAAATCGCAATAATGGCTGGAATAGCAATCATCACAAAGTTCAGCTTATGAGGCAGACCTAAGGTCAACAGCATCCCTGTTAGAATCGGCCCGACAATGGCACCGATTCGACCAACCGCAGACGCACAGCCAATCCCTGTCGAGCGTACACTCAATGGATAGTATTGTGCTACATAACTATATAGCAAGATTGAAGTCCCAATGGTTGCAGCCCCTGCGATCGTCACCAAACCATATAAAATATAGGCTGGAGAGTTATAGCCCAAACCAACCAGTGCAAACACCCCTGCAATAAACATGGTTAAAATTACGGGTTTTAAATGGAATTTATCCGAGAGAATTCCACCCAAAATTGCTCCGATCATGGCACCCACATTCAATGCTAGCAGGAATAAAATACTTTTACCCAATGAATAACCTGCTGCCAGCATCAGTTTCGGCAACCAACTACTTAATGCATAGACCATCAGCAAACACATAAAGAATAACAGCCAGAACATCAAAGTACTTAAAGCACGACCCTGTTGAAATAAGGCTTTTGCAGAACTGCCTGTCCCTAAATTATCGTCATTCAAGCATAAGCGTGTCTCAGGGCTTAAGGCCTGCTCTGGGGCAATTTTTTTGATAATGGCATGGGCTTGCGCGGTCTTGCCACTTTTTACTAAAAAGGTCAGTGACTCAGGTAAGAATTTCCATAAAATCGGTAATAGCAATAATGGAATGCCTGCAATCAAGAACATGATTTGCCAACCTTGGCTTTCCACCAGATAGCTTCCTAATAACGCGGAAATAATCCCGCCAATCGCATAGCCACTAAACATACTCCCGACCAAAGTACTGCGCATCCGCTTTGGGGCATATTCAGAGGTTAACGCCACCAGATTTGGCATGACGCCACCAATCCCCAAACCCGCTAAAAAGCGTAACAGACCAAACTCAAACGGAGTCGATGCAAATGCGCCCCAGAAAGTAAAACCACTAAAGAAAGTCACACAAATTAAAATTACTTTTTTGCGGCCAATTTTATCTGCCAAAGCCCCGAATAGCATGGCACCAAACATCATCCCACATAAAGCCGTACTGGCCAGCATACCCGCCTGTACCGCTGTGAGTGACCACTCTTGCATCAAGACAGGCAAAACCACGCCGTAAATAACCAGATCATAACCGTCAAAAATAATAATCAGTAAGCACCAAAGCAAAATGCTCCAGTGAAAAGGGGTAAATTTTGCGTGGTCAATAATTGCATTGACATTCAACGTCGATGTTGCCATTTAATCATCTCCTCTATGAGATAAATTCTTGTTCATTTTTAAAAAGACATACTGCACCCTAAAGAAAAAACAGATTATTCAAGGTCTTGATTAAAAATCGTAACTCGCCATCATATTGAAGCGGTTATCAATCCCTTTACGCCCCTCAAAGGTTTCACGTTCGCCATAGACATACTCCACCCCCAAGGTAATCGGTTTATAGGGGTTGTACATGGCATTGATCCAGCCCTGCCAAAGTTCTTTGTTTTGAGTCAGGTTGGTTTTCTGGATTTGGGCAAAGGTGTTGTCATCCTTGGCTTTCATATAGCCGTATCCCAAGGTAGAACGAAGCTGTGAATTAAATTGATGAGTTAAACCTGCTGAAATAGTATCGAATTCATTGCTATGAATATGATTTTTGTCATCAATCACATAGCTGTTATTGGTCCAAAGCAGGAAACGGCCATCACCTTTGACATGGTAATAATCGGCTTTCAAGAAGGTTTGTGGTGTTAACTGGTATTTACCGCCGAGCCCCACACCCCATGCCCATTCTTCATCATTACTGGTTTTTTTCTCAGCCATAAAGGTTCGGCCAGACAACAAGGAACCATTTTCAAATTTATGGTTCAACCGCCCAACTAAAGCAGGCAATCGCATTTCATTATCAGGGTCTGAAGTTGCGGTGTATTTTGGATCCTCAATCGCCACAGCAAAACTGGTATTGGCTGATAGATTATCGCTATAACGAATCAACGGAGAGCGTTGTAATGCGCCACCGACATAAGTCCCTGCATCAATCGTTTCTGGATAGTATTCAGGGGCAATAAAAGTTGACCAAGTCTGACCAATCAACCATTTATCAAAGGTTAAATAGGCATGGCGAATACGGAATTGATCGCGTGTGCTGCCACCAAAGAAATCCATTTCCAACTTGCCACCGACATCGCCAGCGGCTGTCGGCGTTTTAAAATTCAAACCTAAACGGGTGACGTTAACCGTTGAATGCAAACGATCTTTTTGTTGAGCTTCCTCGGCAGTATGTTCCAGTGGTACGCCACTGATATTGTTATACATGGTCGATGCACCTTTGGCCTGATAAGAGGCATCGGCCCGGATATAACCATATAAACTAACTTCTGCTCCCGCTTTACTGATATTCAGTTTAGGCGCCTGTGTTTCAGTCACTTGCGGTGTAGCAGCTACGGTGACTGGAGCCGTCGACTGGGCTGGAACAGGCTGCTTTACATACTGTTGCAGCATCGCTCGCAACTCTTGAACCTCCTGTCGGAGCTGGGCAATTTCAGTACTTTCAGTTCCCGAATAAGCAGAGGACATGGCCGTTAAAACACCCACAGCCAACATGCTTTTTTGTACCGTTAAAATAAAATTTTTCATTGAAATCAATTTCCTTTTCAACTGATCTTAAAACCCGTTTTAAGATCATTCTTTGTTTGTGTTTTATCCTTTGTCGTACAGAAGTACCACATCACATTTTTTATTCTAAAAACCTCAAACCATTGATTTATTTAATCTTCACCTCCTATTTTC
Organism: Acinetobacter sp. Ac_5812; assembly: GCF_013072695.1. Lineage (GTDB taxonomy): Bacteria > Pseudomonadota > Gammaproteobacteria > Pseudomonadales > Moraxellaceae > Acinetobacter. The sequence goes on along the minus strand of NZ_LXUK01000012.1, from coordinate 478,705 downwards.
AATCTACTTTCGTTCACTTTGACTTTTTTTCAAGACAGCGAAGCCTAGCAGCAGCGATATGGGCCACTATTAAAAAACGGTTTTTAAACTAAAAATATTAAATTGCTGTTTTCTGTTGAATTCCTTATTGAGCGAAAACGACCTTGCCAGAATGTTCCGAGGTCAAGATATCGTCCTGTTTTTTCTGGGCAATCAGTCCCTGATAGATTAAAACTTGGCTAAAACAATGCACCTGTGCAAAACCTGTCCGCTGAAGCAGTTGCTGATAATCGTCAAAAGCGAGCGTAAAAAAGTCTTGTCCCAAACGCTCCATCATGGCTTGGCTCTGTTCTACACTTAAGCCATTGCTTTGACATAGCAATGGCAAGGCTTGAAATTGCAGAGGGTCTTCAACTGCCATTAGATCGTAAGTAATTAGAAGTCCTTTGGCTCTTAAGCGCTTTGAAATCTCTGCAAAAAAATCTGATTTCAGCGCATGCGGTACAAAATGCGCAACCAAGATCGACAGTGCTGCATCAAATTTTGGCTGTGTAGGCAATGCTGCTGTTTCGCCATGAATGAATTGCACACGCTCTGACTGTCCAAGCTGCTGAATCAGTGCTTGGGCTTTCTGCAACATACTTAAAGAAGGATCAACTGCCGTAAATCTCCAAGTTGGATGCCTATTCAGTAAATATTCAAGCTCATAGCCTGTGCCACAACCGACAATTAAAATCTGTGCATCTGCACTTAAAGCGGACTGTAAAATCGCATCGACTTGTTGATGCATCAGCGCATAACCTGGAATCAGACGACGGATATGATCGTCATAGCGTTCCACCACTTTCTGACTGTTAAAATCTTTTGCCATTTGATCCTCTACTTTTAAAAAGCTTTAAACGGTTAGCATCGCATCAACTGATAACTGCTTTATAGAAGGTTTGCTTGCTTCTATTTTTAAGCCTAGTTTTTGAAATAAAGCTTGGTCACGATTTTCACCGGCATTGGCAGTGGTTAACAACTTTTCACCAGAGAAGATAGAATTAGCACCGGCCACAAAAGCCAAGGCTTGATCGGAATCGGTTAATGCTTCGCGCCCAGCCGAAAGTCGAATGTAACTTTGCGGCATAAGCAGTCGTGCCACCGCAATGGTCCGAATCCATTCAGTTACATCCAGTTTTTCTACTTGAGCCAAAGGTGTCCCTTCTATCGGGACCAGCATATTAATCGGTACAGACTCTGGATGTAGCGGCAAAGTCGCTAACTCATGTAAAAGACCAATCCGATCCTCTCGGCTTTCACCTAAACCGACAATACCACCACTACAGACTTTCAACCCTGCCTGACGAACATGGTCTAGTGTATCCAGTCGATCATCAAAAGTTCGGGTACTGATAATGTGGGAATAATATTCACGCGAGGTATCCAGATTATGGTTGTAATAATCTAGACCAGCCTCTTTTAAACGCTCCGCCTGAGAGGCATTCAGCATGCCCAAGGTCATACAAGTTTCCAACCCTAAAGCTTTGACCTCGCGCACCATGTCCAATACATAAGGCATATCGCGCTCATGCGGATTGCGCCATGCGGCACCCATACAAAAACGAGATGCGCCTGAAGCCTTGGATTTTTGTGCCTCTTGAATGACTTTCTCGACCGCAACGCGTTTTTCTGCTTCCAGTTTTGAATCATAACGCGCTGATTGCGAACAATACTTGCAATCTTCGGGGCATTTGCCAGTCTTAATAGAGAGTAAAGTACTGACCTGAATCGTATTCGCAGCAAAATATTGTCGATGTAACTGTTGCGCCTGAAACAGCAAATCTAAAAAAGGCTGCTCATACACAGCCTGTATTTCCGCACGTGACCAATCATTTCTAATCTTCATTTCTTGATCCTGACATCCTATGTTTAGATAACAACCACGACATCAAAGCTCCTCCTCAATCTCAATGTACAAAGGAGGAATACGTTTTTAATCAAAAATTTCAGCAGTCAAATTCAGCTCTGCCCGCATGATTTCCTGCAATTTAAATTTCTGTGCTTTGCCTGATGCGGTCATCGGGAACTCAGCAAAAAATTTAACGTAACGTGGCACTTTATTATGTGAAATATGCTCTTTGCAGAAACTGCGGATACTGTCTTCATTGCTTTGATGATGCTCGTGTAAAATGATGCAGGCACAGAGCTCCTCCCCATAACGCATATCGGGCAAACCAATCACTTGCACATCGCAGACATCGGGATGGGTATATAAAAAGTCTTCGATTTCTTTTGGAAATAGATTTTCCCCCCCGCGAATGACCACATCTTTAATTCGGCCTTTGATTTTGACAAAGCCTTCATCGTCCATTTCAGCAATATCACCCGTGTGCATCCAACCCGCTGCGTCGATGACTTCTTTGGTTTTTTCAGGCTCATCCCAATACCCCGCCATGACTGAATAACCACGTACACAAAGTTCACCGAGTGTCCCTAGCGGAACGATTTCACCCTCTAAATCAACAATTTTGACTTCCAAATGTGGATGAACATGCCCCACCGTGCTGACTCGTTTATCAATTGAATCATCAATATAACTTTGCATACTGACTGGAGAGGTTTCGGTCATACCATAACAGATGGTAATTTCTGACATATGCATGCGGTCAATCACACGCTGCATGATTTCTCTCGGACATGGACTGCCTGCCATGATACCGGTACGCAAACTGCTCAAATCAAATTCGGCAAATTGCTCATGTTCCAAAATGGCAATAAACATGGTCGGCACACCATAGGCCGCCGTACATTTTTCCTGCTCAATGGTTTTTAAGCTTTCCAACGGATTAAACACGGACGCAGGATAAACCATGGTTGCACCATGAGTAATACAGGCCAGATTGCCCATCACCATGCCGAAACAATGGAATAAAGGCACTGAGATACAGACGCGATCTTGGGGCGTTAAGCCAATCCCTTCACCAACAAAATAACCATTATTCAGAATATTATGGTGGGTCAACATGGTTCCTTTCGGATTGCCTGTTGTGCCTGAGGTAAATTGGATATTGATGGTTTCATCAAACTGCAATTGTTTGGCTAAGCGCTGCAACTCATCGAGCTGAGATTGATTCGGTGTTTCAAGCAAATCACGAAAACGATGGATGCCGGTATGCTGCTGCTCATCAATTTTGATCACATATTTTAAATGTGGTAAACGGGCTGAATGGAGCACTTCATCGGAACTAGATGTCAGCTCAGGTGCAATCTTAGTGAGTAATTCTTGATAATCTGTAGTCTTGAACTGTGAGGCAATGATCAAGCCTTTGCAGGAGACTTTATTGAGTACATATTCCAGTTCATGACTTTTATAGGCGGTATTCAGATTCACCAAAATAATGCCAGCTTTAAACGCGGCAAATTGGGTCACGGTCCATTCCGCACAATTCGGCGACCAGATCGCCAAGCGATCCCCTTTTTTCAAACCCAGCTTGAGCAGACTACAGGCAAATGCATTCACTTCATGCTGTAGTTCTTTGTAGCTTAAGCGTCGGTTCTGATGTGAACTGACAATCGCCTCTTGCTCAGCATATTGCTGGCAGGCTTGATCAAATTTATCTCCAATCGTCATCCCCAACAAGGGCTGCGAGCTGGTTCCAGAGGCATAGCTTAACCGTACGTGTTGCATTGAATCATTCTCCTTGATTCTTTTTTAATTCTGTTCTTACCTGATCTAATTGTTGTGACTGCAACTACTCTTCAAACTGCCTATTGTTGTGATGCTAAACCGTTCTGTCTGCCCTACTTTTTCTGTACTGCATCCACACAAAAGTCAGCAATCTGTTTAGAAAAATAGTCTTTGTGCGTCTGATCAAACTTGGTATTTTGAGCAGGGTCTAGAGGTTCAACCACCACATAGGTCATCGCACCGACCACACACATGGCGGTTGTGTTTAAGTCATCCAAAACAAACTCGCCACTTGCATTTCCATCTGCAAGGATTTTTTTAATACTTTGTTTCATCAGCTGCTTTACCCGAAAACGCTCATGTTCCACACTTGAATCCACAGGTTCAAACATCAGTGAATAGGCCAACTGCGGACTGTTCAAGGCCCGTTTGACAAAGGTTGCAACTGCTTTATGCAACTTCTGTTGCGCGGTCAGATCACTTTCTGTAATGGCATCAATCACCAACAACTCGGTGTTGATGGCTTCTGACAAGACTTCAATCAGTACCTGACTTTTATTGTCAAAGTAGCGATAAACCAAACCACTTGAGACTCCTGCTTGCTCAGCAATGGTTTGTATCTGTGCGTCTTTGAATCCTCCCTCTGAAATTAATTTTCTGGCTGAACTCAAAATCGATTTGCGATTTTGTTCCATCCGCTCCTGCATTAAAGTTGATCGTTTATAGCTCATAAATTTTATTCTCTAACAAATAAAGTGAATTGTAAATCATTTTATGAATCTCTATTCACTTTTTTAAAAATTCATTGTAAGGTAGTTCATAAGCACACACAACAACGCTTAATGGAACAACAAATATAATCACTGGGATGACAACATAATGAACCTACGTAGCTTGAACTTTGGACTAGATGAAACGTTAATTGCTCTACAAGATTCAGTTGCTGCATTTTGTGCCAAAGAAATTGCACCAATTGCTCAGCAAGTTGATCAAGACAATAAATTCCCTGCCCATCTTTGGAAGAAATTTGGCGATATGGGATTGATGGGCTTAACCGTTTCTGAAGAATATGGCGGCACCAATCTAGGCTATCTAGCACATATCATCGTGTTGCAAGAAATTTCGCGTGCATCCGCCTCTATTGGTCTTTCTTACGGCGCACATTCTAACTTGTGTATTAACCAGATTAACCGCAATGGTAGCGAGCAACAAAAGCAAAAGTATTTACCCAAGCTGATTTCAGGTGACTTTGTTGGTGCTTTAGCCATGTCTGAACCCAACGCAGGTTCGGATGTGGTCAGTATGAAACTACGTGCTGAACAAAAAGGCGATCATTTTGTTCTCAATGGTTCAAAAATGTGGATCACCAATGGCGGTGATGCTGATGTACTCGTTGTTTATGCCAAAACGGATCCACATGCAGGTGCCAAAGGCATGACTGCCTTCCTGATCGAAAAAAACATGCCGGGCTTTAGCCATGGTAAGCACCTAGATAAGTTGGGTATGCGCGGTTCTAATACCTATCCACTATTTTTTGACAATGTTGAAGTCCCTGCTGAAAACGTACTCGGTGGTGTTGGCAACGGGGCCAAAGTACTGATGAGTGGTCTGGACTATGAACGTGCGGTTTTAAGTGCTGGCCCGCTAGGCATTATGGACGCCTGCCTAGATGTAGTGATTCCCTACCTACATGAACGTGAACAATTTGGTCAGGCCTTGGGTGAATTTCAATTGATGCAAGGCAAACTGGCCGATATGTATTCCACTTGGCTGGCTTGTAAAGCCTTGGTTTATGCGGTTGGTGCAGCCTGTGACAAAGCCGACCATGACCGTAGCTTACGTAAAGATGCTGCCAGTGCAATCCTATATGCAGCAGAAAAAGCCACATGGATGGCAGGTGAAACCATTCAAACCCTCGGTGGCAATGGGTATATCAATGAATTTTCGGCTGGTCGTTTATGGCGTGATGCCAAACTTTATGAAATTGGTGCAGGAACTTCAGAAATTCGCCGCATGCTGATTGGCCGCGAACTGTTTAATGAAACCAAATAATAACCATAAATCAGGATGCAGCTTATGAACCAATTACACAGCAAAATTAATGTTCGAAGTGAAGACTTCAAAACCAATCAACACGCCATGCAAACATTGGTCAGCGATCTGAAACAAGTGGCTCAAAAAGTAGCTTTAGGTGGTGGCGAAAATGCCCGTCAAAAACATTTGGCCAGAGGCAAACTTTTACCACGTGACCGTATTGACCAACTGATTGATGTCGGCACGGCTTTTTTAGAAATTGGTCAGTTGGCTGCTTATAAGGTGTATGAAGATGACATTCCTGCTGCGGGCGTGATCGCAGGGATTGGCCAGGTCAATGGTGTGACCTGCATGATCGTCGCCAACGATGCAACCGTCAAAGGTGGTACCTATTATCCATTGACGGTGAAAAAGCATTTACGTGCGCAGGAAATTGCTGAGCAAAATCATTTGCCGTGTATTTATCTGGTGGATTCAGGCGGTGCATTCTTACCGATGCAAGATGAGGTGTTTCCTGATCGCGATCATTTCGGCCGTATTTTCTATAATCAAGCACGGATGTCGAGCCAAGGTATCGCCCAAATTGCGGTAGTGATGGGCAGCTGTACCGCTGGTGGTGCATATGTGCCAGCCATGTCGGATGAAACCATTATTGTGCGTAATCAAGGTACGATTTTCCTCGGTGGCCCGCCACTGGTCAAAGCAGCAACAGGTGAAGTAGTTAGCAGTGAAGATTTGGGTGGTGGTGATGTACATACCCGCCTGTCAGGGGTTGCCGATCATTTGGCTGAAAATGATGAACATGCGCTTGCGATTGCCCGTAACATCGTCGCCAATCTGAATAAAAAACCAACTGAATTAAACAAACAGATTGATGAACCACTATTTGATGCATCGGAACTTTATGGCGTTGTCCCGAGTGATGCACGTAAACCTTTCGATGTCCGTGAAGTGATTGCGCGTATTGTTGATGGATCACGTTTTGATGAATTTAAAGCCCGTTTTGGTTCGACCCTGATTACAGGTTTTGCTTCGCTTTACGGGATGCCAGTTGGCATTATTGCCAATAACGGCATTCTGTTTTCCGAGTCTGCGCAAAAAGGGGCACATTTTATTGAGCTGTGTACCCAACGCAATATTCCATTGTTATTTATCCAAAACATCACCGGCTTTATGGTGGGTCGTCAATATGAAAATGAAGGCATTGCCAAAAATGGTGCCAAATTGGTGATGGCAGTTGCCACAGCCAATGTACCGAAACTAACTCTGATTATTGGGGGTTCTTTTGGTGCAGGCAACTATGGCATGTGTGGCCGCGCTTACTCGCCACGCTTTTTATGGACATGGCCAAACTCTCGTATTTCGGTGATGGGTGGTGAACAGGCTGCCAGTGTACTCTCAACCTTGAAACGTGATCAGATTGAGCAAAAAGGTGCACAGTGGTCAGCACAGGAAGAAGATGAGTTTAAACAACCGATTCGTGAACAATATGAGCACCAAGGCCATCCGTATTATGCCTCTTCCCGTCTCTGGGATGACGGCGTGATTGACCCTGCTCAAACTCGTCATGTGCTGGGGCTAAGCCTTGCTGCCGCATTAAATGCACCAATTCAGCCAACCAAATTTGGCGTGTTCCGCATGTAAGAGGTGTCTATGAGCTATCAATTTTTACAACTGGAACAACATGGTCAAGTGGCTTATGTGTGGTTAAACCGACCAGAACTGCACAATGCGTTTAATACGACGGTGATTGAAGAATTACATGCCTGCTTTAACAGCTTAAATACGCGTGATGATGTGCGTGTGGTGGTCTTGGCAGGACGGGGTAAAAGCTTTTCAGCAGGTGCTGACCTAAACTGGATGAAACAGGCAGGTCAAGCTTCGTCAGCAGAAAATGAAGCCGACGCGCTCAAACTTGCACAAATGCTAAATGCACTCGCGACCTTAAAGCAACCGACACTTGCGCGTGTGCATGGCATTGCCTTTGGTGGTGGCATGGGGTTGGCCTCGGCTTGTGATATTTGTATCGCCAGTACTGATGCCAAATTTGCCACCTCAGAAGTTCGACTTGGCCTTGCGCCCTCTACCATCAGTCCCTATGTGATTGGTGCGATTGGAGCACGACAGGCTTCGCGTTATTTCTTAACTGCGGAACGGATCTCAGCACGGGAAGCTAAACAGATTGGCTTGGCTCATGAAGTCGCAGATGCAGAAGACTTAGACCAGAAAGTTCAAGAAATTATTGATGCACTGTTACTCGGTGGCCCGCAGGCTCAGTCTGCATCAAAACAATTGATTCAAATGGTGAGTAACCAGACCATGAACAATGACTTGCTGCAACAGACAGCACAGCATATTGCTCAAGTTCGTCAAGGCAGCGAAGCCAAAGAAGGTTTGAATGCCTTTTTAAATAAACAACAGCCTGCATGGGTTTCACACTCGAATAACAACAATTAAGGACGATCATCATGTTTGAAAAGATTTTAATTGCGAACCGTGGCGAGATTGCCTGCCGTGTGATTCGTACCGCAAAAAAACTTGGTATTGCAACGGTTGCGGTTTATTCTGATGCAGATGCCAATGCACAACATGTCAAAATGGCGGATGAAGCGATTTATATTGGGCAATCCCCTGCCACACAAAGTTATTTACAGGTAAATCGTATTATTCAGGCGGCGATTGATACAGGCAGCCAAGCGATTCACCCAGGTTATGGTTTCCTCTCTGAGAATGACCAGTTTGCACTCGCTTGCCAGCAACATAATATTTGCTTTATTGGCCCACCTGTCGATGCGATTTTAGCCATGGGTCTCAAAGCGACCTCTAAAGCCTTGATGGAAAAAGCAGGTGTGCCATTAACACCGGGTTATCACGGAACCAATCAAGAGGCCGAGTTTTTAAAACAACAAGCCGATGCAATTGGCTATCCTGTGCTGATCAAAGCCAGTGCTGGCGGTGGTGGCAAAGGTATGAGCTTGGTTGAACGTAGTGAAGATTTCTTACAGTCCTTAGCCTCGTGTAAACGTGAAGCCAAATCCAGTTTTGGCAATGACGATGTATTGATTGAACGCTATGTGATTCAGCCTCGGCATATTGAAGTACAAGTGTTTGGCGATACGCACGGGAACTATGTACATTTATTTGAACGTGATTGTTCGGTACAACGTCGTCATCAAAAAGTACTTGAAGAAGCTCCTGCACCGCAAATGCCAGCTGAAAAACTGGATGCCATGCGTCAGGCTGCGATTGATGCTGCCCGTGCAGTGGATTACGTCGGTGCAGGAACAGTCGAGTTTATTGTGGAACAGGATGGTACCGCCTATTTCATGGAAATGAACACTCGCCTGCAAGTCGAACATCCTGTCACCGAAATGATTACCGGTGAAGATCTGGTGGAGTGGCAACTGCGTGTCGCTGATGGTGAACCGCTACCAAAACTGCAACATCAATTACAGATTCATGGTCATGCACTTGAAGCACGTATTTATGCCGAAGAACCCGAAAAAGGCTTCTTACCTGCCATCGGCAAAATTGACTATTTACATTACCCAACGCAAAACCAGTTTGTGCGGGTCGACAGTGGCATTGTAGAAGGTGATGAAATCACCACCTATTACGATCCAATGATTGCCAAATTGATCGTTTGGGGTAAAAACCGTGAAGCAGCTTTGATCCAAATGCAACATGCACTCAGTCAATTCCACGTTGATGGTCTAGGGAACAACATTGCCTTTCTGCAAAAGATTGTTCGTTGTGATTCATTTAAACAGGCCAAACTGGATACCAATCTGATTCAGCGTGAACATGATTTCTTGTTCCATCCAGAGCAAATTAAGCCTGAGTTGGTGGTCAGCACCGCCTTTATCGAATTCCTGAGTAAACTCGACAACAATCGCGCTAGCCAAAAACAATTATGGCAAGCACAAGCGTTATGGCGTTTAAATATTGCGTTCCAGCAAAAAATTAAACTGAACTATTTAGACCAAAACATTCACATCAAGCTGAGTTCGGCTGAGCATGGTTTTAATGCTGAATATAACGGCGAAAGTTATCAGATTTCTGGACAATTGCTGGATGCACATACAGCAGTAATTCATCTGAATGGTACCCAACAGAAATTGTCTTTTAACCAGAGTCCGCAAGGCATCACCCTCTTCCATAACGGACAAAGCCATAAATTTGGCTATATTCACCAAAATTATCATCAGGACGATAGCCAAGCAGACCAAGGACACCTCAAAGCACCCATGCCGGGTGTGGTGACTCAGGTTTTGGTCGGTGCCAATCATAACGTGAAAAAAGACGATATCCTGATGACACTTGAAGCCATGAAAATGGAATACACCATTCGAGCACCGCAAGATGGCGTAATTGTGGATGCCTATTTTCAAGTGGGTGATCAGGTCAAAGCTGGCGATGAACTGGTGGAATTTCAGCCTGTACAGGAGGAAGTTGCATGAGTGAATTTGTCAAAATCGTGGAGGTTGGACCCCGAGACGGTCTGCAAAACGAAAAACAGGCGTTAAGCGTCGAACAACGCCTGAATTTTATTCATGATTTGATTGCTGCTGGCTTGAAATCGATTGAGGTCGGTTCCTGTGTGTCTGCCAAATGGGTGCCGCAAATGGCGCAAAGCGATGAGTTGTTTAAGCAGCTGCCCCAGACAACCGATGTGCAATTTAGTTTGCTCACACCGAACATCAAAGGTTTTGAAACTGCTCAAGCGGTAGGATGCAAAGAAGTTGCAGTGTTTACCGCAGCTTCTGAAAGCTTTACCCGTAAAAATATTAATTGCTCGATTGATGAAAGCTTTGAAAAGTTTGCCGATGTCATGAGTGCAGCCAAAGCACAAAATATTCGTGTCCGTGGATATGTCTCTTGTATCGTGGATTGCCCCTATGAAGGTGCGATTGCGCCTGAGCAAGTGACGAATGTGGTGAAACGACTGTATGACATGGGCTGCTATGAAGTCTCTTTGGGTGAAACCATTGGGACCGCCACACCAGATCGTGTCGCAAAAGTCTGGCAAGCTTGTCTAGCTGAACTCGACAGTAAGATTTTGGCAGGACATTTTCACAATACCTATGGCATGGCGATTGCCAATATTTATCAGTCCTTACAACAAGGCATTCGTGTATTTGATTCTTCATTAGCTGGATTGGGTGGTTGCCCTTATGCCAAAGGTGCTTCAGGCAATGTCGCTACCGAAGATCTGTTCTATTTGCTCTCGCATATGGGCTTTGAAACAGGCATTGATTTAGAAAAGCTGATGCAGGCCAGCCAAAATATTAGTCATGTACTCAACCGAAAAAGCTTATCGAATTATGCCAATGCGTATTGGCAGACAAAATGTGCTTAGTTAAATCTAGATTCGGATTCACTTATCGTTTGGCAACAGACTTACTCAATTCAGCTTGTACAACGGATCAGGTCACATCTTTATCTCGTTCTATTTAAGAATTGAGATTAAATTCCTCATGCAATTTATTTAAAAATATATTATTCCTCTCTGTAGAAAATGCCTCTTCCTAAAGAAGCATTTTTTAATTTTAATTCTTATTATTCTTTTTCTAACCCTTTATCAAATTACTTATAAAAAATAATCCGTATCTTGCTGTATTTTTGGTGAAATATGCTGTTCGACCCATTCCAACCATGCCCGTGTTTTTGCATCCACAAAATGACGAGATGGCAATAAGGTATACACCCCAATATCAGGTGATCGCCAAGCAGGTAAAATACGGCGCAATCGCCCTGCCCGAATTGCATCAATCGATGAAAAGGTTGGCAATAAAGCAATGCCCATATCTTGCTGTACCACATCCAGCAGCAATTCAGGTGTATCCGCAATTAACGGCCCAGTGATATCAATCTGATAAGAACAGCTGTTTTCACTGACCAGATGCCATTGTGGCGTAATTGACGGATTGACCAAACGTAAACAGGCATGCTTTTGCAAATCATCCAAGGATTGAGGTACACCATACTTTTCCAGATAGGCAGGCGATGCGCATAACACCGAAAAAATCGTACCAATTCGACGCGCGACAAATCTTGAGTCAGCTAATGACTCGGTGAGATACAAACTGACATCAATCCCTTTGCCTAATAGATCAGGTACATTTTGCGAAGTGCGATATTCAACAGTCAGTTCAGGGTAGCTTTGACAAAACTCCGCCATCATCGGTGCCAGATAATGATGGCCAAAACTGGCCATACTCAGCACCCGCAACCGCCCCTGCGGTTTGGCAGCCATACCCATGGCTTGTGCTTCGGATTCCTCGACCATCGCCAGTACTTGGCGACACTGCTCGGCATAGTTTGCACCAATTTCAGTCAAGGCATGCTGTCTGGTCGAGCGTTGTAGGAGTTTTGTACCTAAACGCCCTTCTAATTCACTAATTAATCGAGAAACCTGCGCTGTTGTGAGATCCATCTGCTCCGCGGCAGCCGTGAAACTCCCGCTATCAATCACTTTCAGGAAGGCATGCATGGCATGTAGCAATCCACCATCAAGATTTTTGCGCATAACGTAAATATCTTTTTCTAAATTACGCATTGTTGCACCAGTCTGGATCAACCACAATGACAAATATGTACATTGATTGAGCAGTTTTTTTAATTACGCAGCCACTTAATCTTTTGCTTCAGATGTACTTACTCCAAATATTCAACCGGATGTTGAAAAAAGAAAGTAGTCAAAACTACATACAATTCTAAGGAGACATAAATGAATATAGCGACAAAAGTTACTCCAAAAATGATCGCTACTAAAGATGTATCACTGGATGATAAATATATCAGTGATCACGGTTCAGCCTACATGACAGGCATACAAGCACTGGTTCGCTTACCTCTGGCACAGACTCGCCGTGATGAGCTGAATGGGTTGCACACTGCTGGTTTTATTTCGGGTTATCGTGGTTCACCTGTCGGCAACTATGATAATTTTCTTTGGCAAATTGGAGGCATACTTAAAGATCACAATGTCGTCTTTCAACCCGGTATCAATGAAGACCTCGCGGCGACTGCCATTTGGGGCACACAACAAGCCAACCTCGCAGGTCAGGGCAAATATGATGGTGTTACTGCATGGTGGTATGGTAAAGGTCCAGGTGTAGACCGTTCAGGCGATGTACTTCGCCATGCCAACCTAGCAGGGACTGCCGAACATAGTGGCGTAGTTGCCCTGTTTGGGGATGATCATTCCTGTAAATCGTCTACCGTTCCCCACCAATCTGAACATGTAATGATGGGTTGTGGTATTCCAATTTTCTATCCAACTTCGGTGCAACACATTCTCGATCTCGGCGTCCACGCGGTGGCCATGTCACGTTTTGCTGGTGTATGGACCTCAATGAAACTGGTCAGTGAAATTGTGGAAACTTCGGCTTCGGTCATTGTTGACCTCGATCGTGTCACCCCTGTTTTACCCAAAATCGAGCTACCCGCCGACGGCATCCATATTCGCTGGCCAGATCATGGCATTCAACAAGAACAACGGCTATATCAATATCGCTTACCTGCGGTGTTGGCCTATGCCCGCGCCAATCAATTGAATCAGATCACATGGCCGTGTGAGCATGCTCGTATCGGTATTGCAGCCAGTGGTAAAGGCTATCTCGATACCATTGAAGCCTTGCGCATCCTCGGCATTGAAAATGAAACCGCGCAACAACTGGGATTACGGGTTTATCAGGTTGCACTGATTTGGCCATTAGAACCCCAAGGTCTGCGTGAATTTGCCGAAGGTTTACAAGAACTGATTGTGGTCGAAGAAAAACGTCCAATTCTTGAAGCACAAATTAAAGACGAATTGTATTCCCTACCTGATGAACAGCGTCCACATGTGATCGGCAAAGCACCTCACGGTAAAGGTGAATGGAGTACCTCATTTGAGGAAGCTCCATTGATTGGTCATTACGAGTTCCAACCTGAACCGATTGCCAAAATGTTGACAGCACGGTTTTTACAGTTAGATTTGCCTGAAAGTTTAAGACAGCAAATCCAGAGTCGTGTCGATTTACTGCATAAAGCTGAGCAAGAATCACGCCGCGTACTAGATTTGGCCGAGCGTAAACCGTATTTCTGTAGCGGTTGTCCACATAATACCTCGACAGTCGTACCAGAAGGTAGTCGTGCACTGGGTGGCATCGGTTGTCACTATATTGCGGTGTCACTAGATCGCGGCACCGAAACCTTCTCGCAAATGGGCGGTGAGGGTGTCAGTTGGGCGGGTGCATCACATTTCACCAATGAAAAGCATATTTTTGCCAATCTCGGTGATGGTACCTACTTCCATTCAGGCTATCTCGCGATTCGACAAGCCATTGCAGCCAATATCAACATCACCTATAAAATCCTCTATAACGATGCGGTCGCTATGACTGGTGGTCAGCATGTAGATGGACACCTCAGTGTCGCGCAACTGACTCGCCAGCTCGATGCAGAAGGTATTAAAAAACAAGTGATTGTCACGGATGAACCTGAGCTGATCCATGCTGAAGAGCACCTTGCGCCACATGTCGAAATCCGCCATCGCAATGATCTTGATGCAGTACAACGTGAGTTACGTGATATTTCGGGTGTCACCGCTTTAATTTATGTGCAAACCTGTGCCAGTGAAAAACGCCGTCGCCGTAAACGTGATGCTTACCCTGACCCAGCTGAACGCCTTTATATCAATAGTGACATTTGTGAAGGCTGCGGTGATTGTTCTAAAAAATCGAATTGCCTATCGATTGAACCTGTCGAAACCGCTTTGGGTACCAAGCGTCAGATCAATCAAAGCAGCTGTAATAAAGACTTCACCTGTGTCGAAGGCTTCTGCCCAAGCTTTGTCACCGTGCATACCCGTGATATGAAACGCCCCGCCAAGTTTGAAGGTTTTGCGACAGGTTGGCCTGAACGCCCCGTCATTCCTCAACTTGTTGATATGCCGAATCGTATTATGGTCGGTGGTGTTGGCGGTACAGGCGTAGTCACTGTCGGTGCTTTACTGGGGATGGCAGCCCATTTGGAAGGCAAAGCCACCCGTGTCATGGACATGGCGGGACTGGCGCAAAAAGGCGGTACGGTGTATTCCTATATTCAAATTGCCGCAGATGATACGCAAATTTCCTCAACTAAAATTCCAGAACATCAATGTGATCTATTAATTGGTGCCGATGCCATTGTGGCGGGCAGCAATGCCGCACTATCTCGCTTAAAACAAGATGCAATGGTGATCGTCAATGAAGATGGTTCACCGACCTCTGACTTTATTAACAAACGTGACTGGTACGCACCGATTAATGATTTAATCGATCGTCTGCGCGGCCGTGTCCAACAAGGGAAACTGGTCTCTCTACCCGCTGCTCGCATTGCAACACAGGTTTTAGGTGATGCCATCTATGCCAATCAACTGCTCTTGGGGATGGCTTGGCAATCAGGGCAAATTCCACTGTTACGTGAAAGTATTGAAAAAGCCATTCAACTGAATGGAACGGCGATTGACAAAAATCTTGAAGCCTTCCGTATTGGTTGTCATCTCGCCAGCGATCCAAACTTAGTCACTGCTTTACTCGCCAGTCTGCCAAAAAGCAATGCGCCGCAAACACTCAGTGAACTCATCGATGACCGTACTACGCGTCTGCAAGGCTATTGGAATGAAGCCTATGCGGATCGCTACAGAATGCTGTTAGAACAAGTGGCTAAATTGCTACCTGAAGCATTGGCAACTACCATTGCAACCCAACTGTATCGAGTCATGGCCTATAAAGATGAATACGAGGTTGCCCGCTTGTTAACAGGTGCAAACTTTAAAAAATCAATCGAATCACAATTCGGAAGTGGTGTCCGTCTCTCCTATCATCTTGCACCACCGACCTTGGGGACCGATCAAAAGATCCGTAAACGTATCTTTGGCTACTGGATGCGCTTTCCAATGATGTTGCTGGCACGCTTACAATGGCTAAGAGAAAGCTTCTTCGATCCATTTACTCGTCAGCAAGAGCGTCAACAAGAGCAAGCATGGCGTGATCGTTACATCGCCTTTGTTGAAACCCTGATCTCATCGCCAAATAGTTATAATTTGGCTATTGCAGAACAGATTTCCGAACTACCTGCTGAAGTGCGTGGCTTTGGACATATCAAAATGCAGGCCATGCAAGTCGCAAACCAACGCTGGGATGAGCTATCAAAAGAGCTCAGTAATAAAGGCTAAAATCTAATACCTCACTGACTGAGTATATTCAAGAAAAGATCTACTCAGTCAGCTGATTAAAAATCAACATCGCTCTGGATCGGTATCGCATCTGTTTGATGGCATGTTAATCCAGACGCATTGTAAAAATCCCAGAGCTAACAAACCCTAAATTCAATAGACGATAAACCCAGAATAGAGCACGCATCGAATAGAAATTTAATTGATGCATTCCCCAAATAAGTTAAAGTATCTCTACTTAACTTGAATGCACTTGAACGCTCAAGTTAAAAAAACTACTGACAAGAAATTGCAAAAAACAATGATCAAGGAATAAACAATGAGCCGCCTCGAGTTTCAGTGGAATGACCCTTTTTTAATTGAACAACAACTAAGTCAAGAAGAACGCATGATTCGTGATACAGCCCATGCTTTCTGCCAAGACCAGTTAATGCCACGGGTACTTGATCAATTCCGTCATGAAACAACCGATCCGCACATCTTTAAGGAAATGGGTGAATTAGGCCTGCTCGGACCCACCATCCCAGAACAATATGGCGGTGCTGGCTTAAATTATGTGAGTTATGGTCTGATTGCCCGTGAAATTGAGCGCGTGGACTCGGGCTATCGCTCAATGGCCAGTGTGCAAAGTTCGTTGGTGATGGTTCCCATTCATGAATTCGGGACTGAACAGCAAAAGCAAAAATACTTGCCCAAACTTGCGTCAGGTGAATGGATTGGCTGCTTTGGTCTAACCGAACCAGATCATGGTTCAGATCCAGGCAGTATGGCCTGTCGCGCCAAAAAAGTAGCAGGTGGCTATCGTTTAACTGGCGCCAAGATGTGGATTACCAACAGTCCGATTGCGGATGTATTTGTGGTGTGGGCCAAAGAGCTTTCGCCTGAAGGCAATGTCGGCCCGATTCGCGGCTTTATTTTAGAAAAAGGCTGGCAAGGGCTTTCTGCGCCTTCAATTCACGGTAAAGTCGGCTTAAGAGCATCTATTACAGGTGAAATTGTGATGGATCAAGTCTTTGTTCCTGAAGAAAATGCATTTCCAGACGTTCGTGGTTTAAAGGGCCCTTTCACCTGCTTGAACAGTGCCCGTTATGGTATTGCTTGGGGCGCCATGGGTGCAGCCGAGTTTTGCTGGCATACTGCACGCCAATACACACTGGATCGAAAGCAATTTGGCAAGCCACTGGCTGCCAACCAACTGATTCAAAAAAAATTAGCCGACATGCAAACAGAAATTGCGCTCGGCCTACAGCTTGCCCTTCGTTTTGGTCGAATGAAAGATGATGGTATTGCCTCAGTTGAAGCGACCTCTCTGATTAAACGTAATAACTGTGGTAAGGCCTTGGAGATTGCCCGTTTGGCGCGAGATATGTTGGGCGGAAACGGAATCAGTGATGAATTTGGTGTCGCCCGTCATCTGGTTAATCTTGAAGTTGTGAATACCTATGAAGGCACCCATGATGTGCATGCCTTGATCTTAGGTCGCGCCCAGACAGGGCTCGCAGCATTCTAAAGCGCTAAGTGACGACTAAAATAAAACGGCGAGCATCGACGTTAGATGGCTCGCCCTATCGCATCTTGATCTTATCTAGGTCAATAGTTGTACACTGATTAAATTGGGCGAAACATTGTAATTCTCGTTCTAATGCAAGCAAAAACTCATCTCGATTTCGCATATTGGCATCTTCTAAATGCAAACTTATCACTTCTAATCTTTGTTCACGACGATGCACTTTACAGTCGATTCGTCCAACAAAATCATCTGCATAAAGCAACGGTAAGCAAAAATAACCATATTGTCGTTTGACCGCAGGTACATAGCATTCAATGCGATAATCAAAGTCAAATAAGCGACTTAAACGTTCCCGATGAATCACCAGATTATCAAACGGAGATAAGATTTTAACCTCCGCTTCAATCTTGGGTTCATGTTCCAACACGGCGCTGGCCACATAAACCGTTTGCCCACTTTCCAGCTTGATCATATTGATCACACCTGCATCAATCTGTTCGTCCAAGAGTTTACGCATGATGTCACGTAAATCTTTATTGGTTTTTAAATGCAGCAATTGCTTCCAGGTAAATACGCCATGGGCACGTATGGTGGTATCTAATAAATACTGTGCATATTCCTGTAAAGTCGGTGTGCTTACATCAATACCTTGCGGTATACAACGTTCGGTCAGGTCATACACCTTCTCCATGCCATTACGTTCACAGATCATTAAATCACCTTGCATGAATAACTGTTCAATTGCCTTGCGACTCGGTCCAGCATTCCACCAGCTTGCTAATCCTTCCCGTTTTTCCTTCTGCATATTTCTGAGTCGGATTCTGCCTTCGGCTTTCACCTGAGCCAGAATTTCATGCATCAGTTTCTGATCACCTCTTGAAAAATAACGGCTTTCTCCATTACGAATAGAATGCATTAACGGCATGGCATAGCGATAATCCCGCATCGGTAAATAGGATGCTGCATGGGCCCAATGTTCAAAAATCAGTTGATCTTGTACCAGTTGATTTAAATGACCCAATTGGTAATTGGGTACTCGACTCCACAGCACATGATGATGGGCGCGTTCCACCACTGAAATGGTATCAATTTGCACATAGCCCAGATGTTCAATGGCTTGTTGTGTACCAAATAAGCCCCCACCAAATCGATTGTTTTTTTCTAAACCTTGATGAGATAAAGCCAAGCGTTTTAATAATGAAATCATAATATTGTCATTTAAATCATATTTTATCGATCAAGAGAGATGAAGCTGCAATAAATGCAGTTATTCAAATTAACACAATTATGCCAATCCCTTGTTTATTTTCCTTGTATATAAAAACGAGGCGCCACACCCAAAGAACGTTTAAAGGCTGCGGTAAAAGCACTGCTACTGCTATAACCCAACTCGATTGCGACGCAGGTAATGGATTGCCCCAACTCCATACGGGTCAACGCATTGAGTAAACAGGCTTGCTGGCGCCAGTTACTAAAGCTCATCCCCGTTTGCTGCCGAAAAATTCGTGTAAAGTTACGGCGGCTCATGCCAACCTGTGCTGCAATTTGATCAAGATCATCGTCCAAGTTAGGTGCTTTTAACAATTGCAGGCATAAGGCGGCTAACCGTGGTTCTTGCGGCAAGGGCGCATTTAAAGGCAGTTCAGGCATCAGTGCAATTTCTGCAATGATTAATCGCATGAGATAATCATCTCGGCTACCCAACACATATTCAACAGGCAAATCAACCGCGGTCGATAATAGCTCATGCAATAAAGGGGACACGTTGATCACTGCACAATAGGCTGGCAAGCCTGCCGCATTTGCGATTTCAGGGAGAATATAGGCACTACGGGTTTTGGTGATCCCACCCATGTGTACTTCATGGTCAATCCCTGCTGGAATCCAAAGTGCACGTTTCGGTGGCACCACCCAACTGCCAGTAGCGGTAATGACCGTTACGACCCCTGTAATCGCATACAGACATTGACCTCGACGATGGCGATGACTCGCCAGCAGATGACCATCAGCATAATCATTGCCCGTGGCCATCACTTCACGCGCCACATCCTGATAATCGTTGACCTGAATATTACGCATTGCCCTTCCTTAAAAATGGCCTGAACTCGACACTATCTGTCCCAAATATGATTGTGGGCCGATTTCTATTCAGTTTAGGATAAAAACACTGAAAAACAAACCTCTTTCAGCAGCACCATTTCAAGCTGATATAACGTGTTGGAGCAATCATGGCAAGCAATACAGGCACTCTTGAGAATGCATTTCCGCAAGAGCAATTTCCCCCCAATGATCAACCGCAGAAATTCGTGTTACGTGTTGTCGGCGCAGTTGCTTTTGCCCATCTATTAAATGATTCAATTCAAGCCGTAGTCACTGCAAGTTATCCGATGTTAAAAGCCGAATTTTCCTTAAGTTTTGCTCAAATCGGCTGGATTGCCTTGGTCTATCAAATTACCGCATCCTTATTACAACCTTGGATTGGGCTATATACCGATAAACATCCAAAACCCTATTTATTGCCGATGGGTATGGCAGCCACACTCATCGGCATTGGCTTGATGGCGATTGCAGCAAGCTTCCACAGCTTATTATTTGCTGCTGCACTGATTGGGGTAGGTTCATCGACTTTTCATCCTGAAGCCTCTCGCATCGCCCGTACTGCGTCTGGCGGACGTTTTGGTACAGCACAATCGATGTTTCAGGTTGGCGGCAATACCGGTTCTGCGATTGGGCCATTAATGGCTGCGGCTGTGATTATTCCAAATGGACAAGGTGCTATTGGCCTCTTTGTTTTAGTTGCTGCTTTGGCGATTTTCGTTTTATTACGTGTCACCAAATGGGTGGTCAATCAAGCACCTGTACAACGTGCTGCCAGTCAACCGGCCATTTCTACCTTGACCCGTAAACTAGTGATTCAGGCCATGGCCGTGATTTGTGTGTTGATGTTTGCCAAATTTATCTATATCGCGGCCATTACCAATTATTTTACTTTCTATCTGATTGAACGTTTTAATGTTTCTATTCAAACCTCTCAGCTGTATCTATTTATATTTTTAGGCGCAGTGGCACTGGGTACTTTTGCGGGCGGCTCTATCGGTGATCGGATCGGTCGTAAAGCTGTGATTTGGGTGTCCTTCTTGGGTGTTGCACCATTTGCCTTGATGTTGCCTTATGTTGGTCTTACTGGAACAGCGATCCTAGCAATTGTGATTGGTTTAGTCATATCCTCTGCTTTCTCTGCCTTGGTGGTGTATGCTCAGGAAGCCTTGCCTGGTCGTGTCGGTATGGTTGCTGGCTTGATGTTTGGACTGATGTTCGGGATCGGCGGGATTGGGGCAGCGGGACTGGGGCATTTGGCCGATACTCATGGTATTGTTTGGGTCTATAAACTCTGCTCATTCCTGCCTTTATTAGGTTTTATGACTGCGTTCTTGCCGAATACTAAAAAATAATCCATCACTCAATAACTGCAGCATAGCAACAGGCCTGCTGCAGTTCTGAGTGATCAACATGATCTTGTTTCTCTGCACGTTTAAGTGCTAGAATTTTAGCCATCGTTGGAACTTGCTAGATTCCTTCGTTTTCATTGTTACGATAAAAAAAACCGCGAAAAATTGATGTTGATATTTTTTCATTCGCGAAAAATATCACATCAACACATATCCCAATCATTAAGATTCGGTCAGCGTTCATCAGGGCTTGAGTTGTTATCAGGCATCGTTAACAGGTTCTCACAGTATTTCTGTGCCTGCTTTTTCGATAGGACGCTTTATGAATCGCTCTCTATTTATTATTTTTTCGACCATTGCTTTAGATGCAATTGGCATCGGGCTGATTTTTCCAATCTTACCCGCCTTACTTCAAGATATTACACATAGTCATCAGACTGCATTATACATTGGTCTGCTCGGCAGTCTCTATGCCGCCATGCAATTCCTCTTTTCACCTGTACTCGGCGCATTGAGTGACCGATTTGGACGGCGACCGATTCTGCTGCTGTCATTGGCAGGTTCAACAATCAACTACACTTTCTTGACCTTTTCACATAGTCTGGTGCTGCTATTGATCGGTCGAATCATTGCAGGCATGAGCAGTGCCAATATGTCAGTTGCTTCCGCCTATCTTGTTGATATAACCAAACCAGATCAACGTGCCAAATACTTTGGGCTCATGAGCGCGATGTTTGGTGCAGGTTTTATTATTGGACCAATCCTTGGAGGTTTGCTGGGTGACTACTGGCTCAGGCTGCCCTTTATCATCGCAGCCACTCTTTCAGGTCTCAACTTTTTACTGGCCTATTGGGCATTGCCTGAGTCAAAAACAACCGGGCTCTCAAACAATGCTGTTTCGAGTCTGAATCCATTTAAAGCCTTTACCTCGCTTCGATCAATCCCGAATATACGTCCCTTAATTGCCACCTTTTTTATCTTGAGTGGCACAGGTGAAGCTTATGCAGTGTGCTGGGCGCTTTGGGGACATGCTACCTTTCAATGGAACGGTTTTTGGGTGGGTCTATCTTTAGCTGCTTTTGGTTTATCTCAAATGCTGGTTCAAGCCTTTATTCCTCAACATGCCTCCAGACGATTTGGGGATCGAAACACCGTCCTTATCGGAATAAGTTGCTCTTGTATTGCATTATCCATCATGGCTTTTGCTCAACAAGCTTGGATCATTTTTATCATCATGCCACTTTTCGCCTTAGGCAGTATCGGTACCCCGTCATTACAAGCCTTGGCTTCGCAAAAAGTTTCACCAGAACAACAAGGCCAATTTCAAGGCATTATTGCCTCTACAATCAGCTTGGCCTCCATGTTTGCACCACTGTTATTTTCTACACTGTATTTTCAATTTCAATCCAAATGGCCGGGTGCAATCTGGCTAAGTGTAGTCATTATTTATTTACTTGCGCTGCCTATTCTGATTCGCAGTCTCAAGCCAAACATACAACCCTCAAAATGACAAAAACGTAATTTTCCTGTTGCTCAGAAGTACTGATGCAACTTGGATAATAAAGATGAAAGCTGATGGCGCCGATTGTGTCATCAGTCCCACATCATGCTTTAAAAGAGGATAAAAAATGAGTTTTGTGCAAAACAGTAAAATCATGTTGCGCAACCTGATCATCGGTACAACCCTAACGATTGCAACATCAACCGCTTTTGCTCATGTCAGCTTGATCAGTGCTACACCTGCAGCAAATACCACAGTTTCAACCCAGCCTAAAAATCTAAACCTTAATTTTGGTGATGAGGTGATGTTAATGAAGATTCAAGTTTTAGATGAACAGCGCCGAGAGCTTCCATTGAATTACAAGGTCAGCCATGACCTGAAAAAAACCTTTGATATTGCCATCCCTACACTGAAAAAAGGTAAATACACCGTACTTTGGAGCACCATGGGCAAAGATGGGCACAACATGAACGGTGAATATAGTTTTACTTTGAAATAAGCCAAATCAAACTTGGAATAGATGAGCAACTTGCCAATCTCATCCCTTGACCAGTTGCTCGGTGTTAGGAATAAAAATGATGCCTGAATATTGGATATTCGCCGCTTGGATAATAAAAATTAGCCTATATCTAAGTACTGCTTTTGTCATTGGAGGTGCATTCAGCTATTTCCTCCTCGGACACTATGCTGAAATCAAAAAAGGGATGGTCAATTACATCACCATTGGGGCCGCCCTTGGTTTTATGTCCAGTACGCTGGGTTTCTTGTTTTTAGTTGGAAGCTTTGCCAATACAGGCCTGCTCGGCATGTTTGACTGGAACTATATCAACATTCTGATCAACACTGCGACGGGACATGCCCATCTGCTTCGTATGATCAGCTTTGCATTACTGCTGGCGTTGCTGATTTTTAAACTCAAAATGCACAGAACAGAAATTAGCCTGTTTGAAAAATGCATTTGGCCGATCCCTGTATTGCTGATCGCCTATAGTTTTTCTCAACTCGGCCATGTCACCAACCTCTCCACTTTCGCCCAGCTTTTATTGACGATCCATGTGCTTTTAATGTCTGTTTGGATGGGGTCGCTCTACCCGCTTTGGAAAACCAGCCACATTATCAGTGGGCTACCGTTAAAACAATCTATGCATTTATTTGGACAGATTGCCGCATTTATCGTCGGTATTCTGATTGCATGCGGTATCACTATTGCACTACTCCTGTTTAAGGATTTTGATGTGCTCATCGCCACACCTTATGGACAAGATTTTATCATTAAGCTCGTCTTGGTTATTGGCATTTTACTGTTGGCCGCTTTTAACAAATGGTACTTTAGCCCACGTTTACAACAGGCTAAATTTGCAAAACAACTCGGCTATGCCATTTTGTTTGAAATGTCACTCGGCTTCATGATTTTAATGACCACTGCCTATATCACCACAGTTGTCGGAATTGAATAAAATCACATGGAACTGCTACTCGATGTGAATCATGGCCATTTGAATAAAGCCCTGATTCACTCAAGCGCGTTAAACAGACATGCTGTCTTGTTTAGCATGTCGCGTGATCCACCAAAATAACAAAGCCATGATGCTGATGCAGGCACCGAGCACGCACACCCCTTGCCATCCAGCTCGTGCATACGTCAGGGTACTGCTGATTGCTCCCAAACCACTCCCAGCCGCATAAAACAACATATATAGTCCAACCAAGCGGCTTTGGTTGTCTTGTTGGGTTTGGAAAATCATGCTTTGATTGGTGACATGTAAAGCTTGCCCACCCAAATCCAGTAATAAAATACCAATGATTAACGCAACAATTGAATATTCAATTTGAGCGAATGCAACCCATGACAACAATATAATCAGCAAGGCAAAGCCACTGGTTCTTTGCGCAAAACCTTGATCTGCCCATTGCCCAGCTTTTGTCGCCATCAAAGCACCCAGTACCCCAACCAAACCAAATGCACCAATAGCGGTATGTGAATACTGATAAGGAGGAGAACTCAACAATAAAGCCAGTGCACTCCAAAAAATATTAAACACTGCAAACATCAGCAATGCCAATATGCCTCGTATTTGTAATAGTTTATTGTGATAAAGCAAACTTAACATCGACAAAATCAAACGAGGATAACCCAACGTATTCTGTGTATTGGATCGTACTGGCAAGGATTTCCAAAGTGGGAATGCAAGCATCAACATCAGTGTTGCTGCACAAAAATATACGCTCCTCCATCCAGCCAAATCGCTAACACCGCCAGCAAAAACACGTGCTAATAACAATCCGATAAACACGCCACTTTGTGCTGTGCCAACGACGTATCCGCGCTCATGTGGTTCGGAAACACTTGCAGCATAGGCAATTAGCCCCTGCGTCATGGCAGTCCCTAACATGCCAACAGCAAACATACTTGCAAATAAGCCTACAGCCGTTTTAGTGATGCTTACAGCAGTCAATGCAAGCACCAATCCGAATAGCTGTAATAGCATTAACTGCCTGCGATCGGCTCGATCGCCCAATGGAACTAACAACATTAAAGCGATCGCACAACCAATTTGAGTCACGAGAATGACACTACCAACAGCGGCATAACTTATTGCCAAATCCGTTGCAATTGCAGCAAGCAATGGTTGCGCATAATAAACATTGGCAACACTAAGACCACTAGCAATGGCAAATAGCCACACCAAACTGGTCGGCAATTTTTTTGACTGAATTAAAAGATGTTTTTCCTTTTTGGATAAACAAGACCTACAGGGAATATTCATATATATACCCAAACCAGTTTCAAATTAAAACCAGTTGAATCCTAATTGATCTAGTTTTAAAATGCAACTAGGTCAATCTTAATCTGCTGAGAATGCGATGCCAAACCCTAAAATTTCGAGTCCAGAATTCTGCCCTGTTGCACGGAGTGTTGAAGTGATTGGAGATCGTTGGTCCTTATTAATTGTGCGCGATATAATGGATGGACTACACCGCTTTGGTGATCTGCAACGAAGCCTCAATGTCGCGCGTAACATTCTCTCAGACAGACTACATAAATTAATTGCTGCTGAGATTCTGCAAACACGTGCTGCTTCCGATGGCACAAGCTATCAAGAATATATTCTGACGGACAAAGGCGAACAGCTGTTTCCAATCGTGGTGGCATTGCGCCAATGGGGGGAACAATTTCTTTTTGAGAACAATGAACCTCATTCCATCCTGATTGAAAAAACGACAAGGCAGCCTGTCCCCTTGATGATCCCCATCTCAAATGAGGGTACAGTATTGAGCACAGCAAGCACTGAAGTATTAAAGGTCAATCCATAGAGATTATTCTCTACCTAAAAGGTTTTATGATTAGATTGTGATTTTCGATCAGCATCACGATTGACTGCTTTCAATAAATGCAACTTTACTTCGCATGGAGAACAGCCCCAATTTGCCAAACAGCTGGGCTATGCCATCCTGTTTGAAATGTCGCTTGGCTGAATCATTTTAATGACAACAGCCTTTATTACGACTGTTGTCGGGATTGAATAGTCCAGCGCCTAGTCAATATCAACTGAGTATCCAATTTAATCTATTTTGATAAAATCAAGTTCCTCACCCGATGGAATCGGATGCTCTGCAAATGGCAGAATAATAATGCAATTGGCTGCAATGAAAGCGTCTATCTGGTAAGGATGTTGTTCAATCAACTGTAACGCATATTGACCATCTGCCTCCATTTGATAACGACCCCACAACAACTTTCGATGCTTTAAGTCAGGCTGGATTTGCTGATTGATTTTACCTTTTAAATATAGATGGTCAAAAAAATCGGGAATATGCTTATTTAAAATATATTTCACAAACATATGCATTAGCATGGCAACATCTTGCATATCGCCTGCTAGGCTGATAATCGTTGTTCTATCTTCAGTAATCTCTACACGAGATCCTTTATGATTGCCATTTTCATCATACAGTTGCACAGTTTGGCTGATCTTTGGACTTCGGTCATTACTATTAAAAATTCGGAATTCGTTGGCTGGAATACAACATGTATTCAGTGGACTCTCACCAATACCCTGATAAAAATTAGGCAGCCTTGAAAGCTTAAGTTCAGAAGAATATCTATTAAAAGGAGACCAACACAAAATCAGGTCAAATTCAGGTATTTTCTGGTCAAAAAACTGCTGATGTTCTTCCCAGTCCGCAGTCAATCTCTCATCTAATGCGGGATGATTTTCTTTTTTTAGATTTTCAAAAGCACAATCATAACGTGCTGGTTTGTGTGATTTAATTTCTACCTGATGATATCCCCAAGTTTTTAACAGATCTTTGATATATAAACATTCTTCACTGATCTCATCCTCTTGATCAAAAGGATGCATATTCACGATCAGTATTTTAGGGTGTCGATAAATCGATAGTGTTTTAATTCCCGCACGTCTTAATGCAATTAATTTTTCAGGTGTAATCTTATTATTTTTTTCAAGAATTAAATCACCTTGCTTAAATACACTACTCTGTTGAATAACACCATGCATGACAGCAATAGGAGTTTTTACTTTTACATTTTCAATATCAGAAAAATCTAAGCGCTTATCCTCTTCTAAAATAATTGCATCCATCCCTTCTGGAAGTTTGGTAAATTCAGGTATCTTTGTTAAGCAGCCAGCTAAATTCAATTTATAAGGGTTAATAGAGCGATATAATTGTTGTTTCCAGAAATACAAATCTTTTACTACAACTGGATTTTTTTGGCTGGCATGTTGAGTCAGCTTGGAGTCAACACCCCATCCTGCATATGCTGAAAAATTATTCTGTGGGAAGTTTTGTAGAGCATAGACATCACTTGCATTCACTTGATTCAGAGCATCATCCAACTCAACTAACGTTTTTAAATGACCTTTCGGTAAATGCTGATAAATACGATAAAAAGCATCGGTTAATCTACAGGGAAGATTTTCAGGTACGGGTAGTCGCTTGTGCATAAGTATAATTAAATAATGATTTTAACAATAAGATTAATAATATGAGAACCACTTATTTCTGTATACAAAACAACACACCCCTCCAAAGCATAATTTTATTCTGTATGTTTATAAAACAAATAAGCTAAAAATAGCTTTATATTATCATGGAAATTATAATCATTCTTTTCAAAATCAAATATGAACTTCTCGTCAAGATAAACAAAGCCAATCTAAAATGGCACTAAATTACCTCAGATTGTCTC
Source organism: Acinetobacter sp. Ac_5812 (assembly GCF_013072695.1). Classification (GTDB taxonomy): domain Bacteria; phylum Pseudomonadota; class Gammaproteobacteria; order Pseudomonadales; family Moraxellaceae; genus Acinetobacter. Next base: position 451,146 of record NZ_LXUK01000012.1, on the reverse strand, counting down.
TATTTCACATCGACCCTACACTTGGAGCAGCATAAAGTAAAAATAGATAAAGCATGATATGCACGACCGAACATACAAAATATTGCCTGAAAGGAGTTCTCGGCATGACAACAAACAATTATGACTATGATTATCTCATTATCGGTTCAGGATTTGGTGGAAGTGTTTCTGCTTGTCGTCTAACTGAAAAAGGCTATTCCGTTGCCGTCATGGAAATGGGACGCCGCTGGCAAGCAGAAGATTTTGCAAAAACTAACTGGAACACCCGTCGCTGGATTTGGCGACCTGGCATGAAACTTTTTGGTTATTTCAATATGCGTTTTTTTCGCCATGTCACCATCATTTGCGGTAATGCCGTGGGCGGAGGCTCAATCACCTATGCCAATACCCTCCTCATACCACCAACGCACATTTGGGATGAAGGTTCTTGGGCTGAAGCAGCCAACTGGAAAGAAGATATGCCGCAACACTATGCTGAAGCAGAACGAATGCTCGGCGTAACTGACAATAAAATTTTTGGTCCAGCTGACCATATGTTAAAACAAATGGGAGAGGCTGTTGGTGTAGGTCACACCTTTAAACCTACTCGTGTCGCTACTTTCTTTCCGCCACAAGGTGAGGAAGGTGGAAAAATCTACCCAGATCCTTATTTCAATGGTGCAGGTCCCGAACGAGCCACCTGCACCGCCTGCGGTGGATGTATGACAGGGTGCAAGCACAATGCAAAAAATACACTCGATAAAAACTATCTATATTTTGCAGAGAAAAATGGGGCAAAAGTGTACGCAGAAACCAAAGTCGTGGATGTTAAACCTTTAAATGGCAAGGTTGATGGTAGCGAGGGTTATGAAGTGATTACGGAATGTTCAAGTTCATGGTTCAACAAACAACGCCGTTCATGGCGGGTTCGTCATGTCATTTTTTCGGCCTCATCACTTGGAACTCAAGAACTGCTGTTCCGTTTAAAACAATCAGGCTCTTTACCCAATATTTCCGCTGATTTAGGTAATCGTGTGCGTACCAATGCCGAATCTATCTTGGGTGTACGTTTTTTTGGAAAAGATATTGATATGAGTAAAGGTGTTGCCATTGGTTCAAGTATTTATATTGACCATGACACGCATATTGAAGCGACCCGATATCAAAATGGTTCAGATGCAATGGGTTTGATGTGTACCTACATGGCCAAAGGAAAACCAGGTTGGACACGTATTTTTTATTGGTTATGGGCATTAATTTGCCATCCATTTATTTTCTTAAAAATGAGTAATCCCATTGGTTTCGCACGGCAAACCCTCATCTTCCTAGTAATGCAAACTGCAGATGCCTCAATCAACATGCGCTTAAAACGTCTTTGGTGGTGGCCTTTTGGCAAGGTTTTATCCAGTGAAGGCCAAACCCTGCCTGTCTACATCCCTCAAGCAAATACTTTTACTGAGAAAGTCGCAAAAATGTTTAATGGGCAACCTATGACGACACTCACTGAAATCTTATTCAATGTGCCCTTTACCGCCCATTGTATGGGAGGCTGTGCTATTGCCTCTACCCCAGACCAAGGTGTAATTGATAGTCAAAATCGTATCTTTAACTATAAAAATTTATATGTGATTGATGGGTCAATGCTCAGTGCAAATCTGGGTGTAAATCCAAGTCTAACCATTACGGCTTTGGCTGAACGGGCGATGTCATTTATTCCAGATAAACAAAGCTGGATATCAAGTTCTCAACCAGAAATTCGATCAAGCCAGACAGATTGTGTTTAACAGACCACTAAAAACTTAGGTTAAAACGTTGAAACTTCAATGTTTTAACCAATACAATTTATCTAGACCTATCCAACTCTATTTAAGTTGTGCAATCAGTTTAGATAGCGTGCAGGACGCTACAAAATAATATGATCATCAGTCAAAATTTATGTTTTTTTTACGCATAATTTACGATAATTTTATTATTTATCAATCAATTAAATCATAATATTCATGACATCTAAATTAACTCATCATTTAGGGATGTCATGAAAGCTTTGCATCATATACTACTTTTAACAACAACGTTCTGCTCAAGCTATGCTTTGGCAACCGATCAGACCACTGGATCAAATTTCAATCTGAGTGGGAATGTTGCTTTGGCGAGTGACTATCGCTGGCGTGGACAAACGCAGACTAAAAATGATGCAGCATTACAAGGAAACTTTGTTGTAAACCATTCCTCTGGATTTTATGCCGCGGCATTTGCATCAAATGTCGATTTCGGTGATGAAGCGCATTTGGAACTAGATCCTTATATCGGTTACACAATTCCGATTCATCTAGCTAAGTTCCAACCAACTCTCGATCTCGGTATGTTGCGCTATAATTACATCGGCAAAAGTGATTTAAATTATAATGAATACTATCTCAAAATGATCATAAGCAATGTCTTGAACGATAGTGATAGCTTCACACCAAGTATCAGTTATACCCCTCAATACGGCGGAAAAGCAACGCGTCAAAACGTCGGTGAAAATGTCAATAATTGGTATTTTAACTTTTTATATAGTAGTCCGATTGCACAAACCAACTTTGCTACAGTTGCAAGCTTAGGCTATTCCAAAGCCAGCCAAGCTATTTATGGTGGAACCGCCAAAGATCATTTCTTCGATTGGAAAATTGCAGCGAATTATAATTATAGACCGATGAACTTAAATGCTGAATTAGCTGCGATTGGAACTGACCTAGACCACACAGGTTATTCCGATAGCAATCAAAAAGGTGTTAAAACCGCCGCAGTGTTTAGTCTGACCAAGTCTTTTTAGAATAAAGATAAGATAGCTGAAGTACAGCAAGCACGAATACACTTTATCGCTTGCTGTATCAGATCGCCTTTATTTGACTGATTTGCTCTAACTGGATTTACGCTGAAAGCCTTGTTGTGCCAATAACTGAGCCCGTGTTTCATAGTCAACCACTTCGAGCACCTGATGTAATAACCACATATAGCCAAAAGGATCTTTAAACATCGCGTTTTTGATGCCCATTTTAGGCATATCCTGCACTGCTTGAATCACCGCGGCACCCGCATCAACTGCTTGCTGTAAGGTTTGCTCGATATCATTGACCGTAATATTAAACCAAATCGGGATATAGCTTTCTTGGGTAGGTGCAAGCAATTGGAAATCAGGGTTTTCATCTAGCATATGAAAATGAACGCCATGAATACTCATAATCACACTATTTTGTCCAACGACAAAATCACCAACTTCAATTCTTTCGACCTCAAAAACCCGCTCATAAAACGCCAATGCAGTCATGGTGTCTTTAACAATAAAATCTATTTCTGTACTTTGCATCTGCTTTTTCTCTGTGTTTTTTTTTATTCTAATCGGCAGTTTTTTGATCACTGTCTATACTTTGTAATAAACACCGATTTACAGCTATAAAAAAGCCAAGCAAGATTCAACCTCGCTTGGCCCTTAGATCATAGAAAATGATTATTCAATAATTAAATCTTTAGCAGGAATGCCATCACCATAAACAGGTTTTAAAGTTTTTTCATAGGCTTGATGGATCACGCCTTGTTTGGCGAGTTTTTCCAAATCTTGATTTAACCAATCCAGCAATTCTTTATTACCTTTTTGAACAGCGGGTGCAATTAAATCCTGCTCACCTAGATTGGTGATCCCCACGGTATAATTTGGGTTTTCTTTTGCCCAAGCTAAGACTAGAAGATTGTCATGGGCCAAGGCCACGCCTCGACCATCTTTTAAAGCATCAAACGTTTCAGTATTTTGCTCATACTTTTGCAGTTTGATTTCAGGATGCTGTTTACTAAAGAAAGAATCCGCTGTGGTGCCTTTATTCACTAATAAGGTTTGATCTTTTAACTGAGCAATATCAGTAATTGGTTTGTTCTTAGGAGAGACCACACCTAAAGCGACTTTTAGATAGGGTTTGGCAAAATCCACCACTTGCACACGTTCAGGCGTCACAGTGAAATTGGCAAAAATAATATCCACTTTATTGGCTTTCAGATATTCCACTCGATTGGCCGCTTCTGTCAGTACAAACTGAACTTTATTTTCATCACCCAATAAATCTTTGGCCACATGTTTGGCAATTTCCACATCAAAGCCCTGATTTTTACCTTGTGCGTCCAGATAACCAAACGGCGGCTTGTCGCTAAATACACCAATACGAACCACACCGTTTTTCTTGATCTGTTCAATACTGGAAACCTGCGCTGAAGTATCTGCGGGCTTTTCAGTCGTCTGTGGATTTTTATTACATGCTGTCAGTCCTAAACTAAATACAGAAGCCAGCAATAATTTTTGAATATTTGAAAATGTTATTGTTTGCATAATTTCACCTTTTTTGTGTTTTAAAATCTGTTATTGCTTCGTGGTATCAACATCTAAAAAGATATTGGGATTCACTTTTTCACCGTAGATCGGTTTCAAGGTTTGGTCATAAATGTTCTGTACCTCGCCTGTCGTCCTGAGCTGCTTGATTTCATCATTCAACCAGTTCAACAATTGGGTGTTGCCCTTTTTCACACCTGCTGCAATAAAGTCTTGATTGCCAATCTGAGGAATACCCGCCACATAATTCGGATTCTTGGCTGCCCATGCCAGTGCGTAGGTACTGTCTTGGGAGATGGCATCCCCCCGACCATCAATCAACGCATTGAAAGCATCGGTATTTTGTCCAAATTTCAACAATTTGACTTTGGGATAGTTTTTACTGAAATAGATCTCCGAGCTTGAGCCCTTATTTACAATTAAGGTTTTGCCTTCAAGACTTTTAACATCGGTAATGGCTTTGGCTTTGGGTGAGACAATCCCTAAGGAGGCTTTTAAATAAGGTTCGGAAAAATCAACCACCTGTTGCCGTTCTGGTGTCACTGAAAAACTGGCAAAAACCACATCAACTTTTCCTGATTTTAGAAACTCAACCCGATTGGCAGCTTCCGCAATCACAAACTGAATTTTATTTTCATCGCCAAGTAGATCTTGAGTGACACGCTTAGCCAGTGCCACATCAAAGCCCTGATTTTTGCCTGCACTATCGACATATCCAAACGGTGGATTGTCCGCAAATACACCAACCCGCAAGACACCATTTTTCCGAATCTGTTCCAGTGAAGTATCGTGTGCCGTAGCTTTGGCTTCAGAGGGTGTTGGTTGATTACAGCCCGTCAACACGCCTGCCATCAATACACAGACCATTCCCAAACCAAACATTTTTATTTTTGAAGAATGGTCATATTGCCCAACTGCTAAATTCAATCTCATAAAGTCCTCTTATCGTTTTTAATAATTCAAAATATTGAGAAAGGTTCTGGCGCGTTCCGTCTGCGGATGCTGAAAAAATGCTTCTGGCGAGCTTTGTTCAATGATCTTGCCCTTATCCATAAAAATAATGCGGTCTGCTACTTTACGGGCAAAGCCCATTTCATGGGTGACGATCAGCATGGTCATGCCTTCATGTGCCAATTTCAGCACCACATCTAGGACTTCCCGCACCATTTCAGGGTCAAGCGCTGCGGTAATTTCATCCAGTAAAATCACTTTTGGTTGCATCACCAAAGCTCGAACAATCGCAATCCGCTGCTTCTGTCCACCGGATAAATTGGAGGGATAATCGTATTTACGATCGAGCAAACCCACACGCTGTAACAATTGATCTGCCAGTTGTTCTACTTCCGCACGTAGACGCTTTTGTGCTTTTAGCGGGCCCAGCAAAATGTTATCAATCACATTCATATGCTTGAATAATTCATAGTTCTGAAACACCATGCCGATCTGCTGGCGCACGTTATCCCATGGCAAATCCTGCCCCAGCACACCCACATCTTTGAGATGAATCTCCCCCTCCTGAATCGGTTCCAATCCGTTGATACAGCGTAACAAGGTACTTTTTCCACAACCAGATGGCCCCAAAATCACCACCACTTCACCTTGTTGTACCTCCAAATCAATGCCATGCAAAATATGACTTTGTTTATAAAACTTATGTAAATGCTGTATCGATAACAAAGTCATGCGTTCTCCCACACTTTTTCTAAATGCGCTGCTAAAAGCGATAATGGATAACAAATCAGGAAATAAAGAATAAAGATGAAACCGTAAATCCACAGTGATGCACTTGGCACGGTCAATAATGAGTTTTCAATAATCTGCTGCCCCACTTTCAGAACTTCCACCATCCCGATCAGTACCGCCAATGAACTGGTTTTGATCATGCGGGTAAACAGATTCAATGCTCCAGGTGTCACTCTTTTTAGGCTTTGCGGGAAAATCACGTAAATCAATGCCTGCACATGATTTAAACCTACGGTATAAGCAGAATCACGTTGATGCTGATCGATCGAAGTAATCGAGGCGCGAACCAGATCGCCCATTTCCGCAGTTCCCCATAAGGTAAATACAAAAATACAGACCCAAAACGATGACAACTGCCAGTTAAACCATGTCGCAAAACCAAAATAAAAAACGAATAAAAGGACGAGGATGGGCACAATCCGTATGGTTTCCAGATAGAAACGGCACAGGATTTTAACCAGCATATTTTTTGAGGTCATGATCACCCCAAAAATTGTCCCGAAGATGGCGGATAAAAACACGGATAGAAAGGCAATTTCGATGGTTTGCAACAAACCATACAGCAAACGTTCGATATGGCTCGGTTGAAATAAATACTCAAGTCCCATGGCTCACCTTCCGACTGCGGTATTCCAGATAACTTGTTAGTGCCGAAACAGGTAACAAGATAATCAGATAGGCGATGATTAATAGAAATAGAGCCTCTGTGGTTTTGTAATCCATCCCAATCAAGTCTTTGGTCACAAACAGAAGTTCCACCACTGCAATGGCACTCAAGATCGAGCTTTCTTTGATTAGAAATAAGCAGTTCGCACCAATGGCTGGAATAGACAATGACAATGCTTGCGGAAACACCACATACTGAAAAACTTGAACAGCGTTTAATCCCACACTTCGGGCAGAATCAATCTGCCCTTGCGCAACTGACTGCAAGCCTGCACGAAAGGCTTCTGCCATATAGCTACCGCCTAGAAAAGTTAGACCAATTACGCCGCAGGTGAATCCATCGAGTTTAATGCCAATCTTGGGCAAGCCGTAGTACAGAAAAAATAACTGAATGAGCAAAGGTGTATTGCGGGAAACCTCGATATAGACTTTGACAATTTTATTCAGTACTCGAACCTGATAAGTGCTAATCACACTACAGATCAGCCCCAATAAAATAGATAACACAATACCAATGAAGGAGATTTTTAAGGTCATGAGGGTGGCCGCATAGAACTGCGGCAGCACACTCTGTATATACTGCCAATCCAAAGAAAACATCCGAATGAAAAATTGATTCTTTTGATAAATACGTTGTTGTTATTTATCTTTGGATGAGTCTATGCTGATTGAAATTTCACATGAAATATTATTATTTGCTAAGCTTTGCTGAAATTTGGATGATAAATGTCTTCTTTATTTTATCAAAACATAAGCACAAGTAAGTAAGCTCTTACTTTATCAAGAGCTTACCAATTAAAATCATATAAATTATAAATAATTATTTAACCTGAAACGAACTAAAAATTGGATCAGAGATTTGTTTAGATTCATTCAAATCGTTACACCAATAATCCATAAAAGTCAGCTTAACAAAGTAACTATCGAAGATAATTAATTTAATTGCAATACGAAATGAGTTGAAATCCTGTTGGTCTGTTTGATCCAAATAAACCACTGAATATTCTTCAAAATGTTCAATCTTACTTTCTACTGTCTGCCATTCTGATACCGCTTGCGGATAGCTTTCCATCAAATCTTGAATACTAGATTCAGCATACTCCTGACGAGTTTCTTTACCTTGGTCAGGTCTATCCCATGCACCAATAAACAACTCTTTTTCAATTGGTGAATCATAATACTCTAGCTGATAAAAAAATCTAATTTCTTCAACTGTTCCAGTTGATAAGTCGGCTTTTTCTTCAGGATAAGCTTGTACAAACCATTCCTGTGATAAAGCAACCTTCCACATATCTGTGTCAATGAGTCTAGATTGATTTAATTTTTTAGGTTCATTTTGAATATCATCACTTTCAACATGTTGCACTGAATTTTCAAGTTTAAAATGCGGTATATTAAAGACTTTAGTGCTATATTCTACTTTTGGAATACGAATTAGATCATTTTCAGATCTCCCTGAAAAAAACCATAAAGTATTACCAGATCTGTATCCTTTATCTGGCGTATAAAATACATAGTTATTTAAAAAACTCTTAACTTCTTCACGCTTAATTCGAACTTCTTCAGTTTTTTCTACAACATCACTAATACTTTCTGTTAATTGTATAAAAATTAATTCTTCTGATAATTTTTCAACTTTAAAGGCTGGTGCATCTAATAATAATTTCTCTCCCCACAAATCAATATATGGCTTACCAAATACGACTCCCCAATACATATCAGGTAGCCAATTACGCAATTGATCCGTTGTTGGCTCAACTCCACCAATATGTGGGTTAGCAAGACTCCAAGTATCATTAACCTCTATATCAATAATAGCTAAGTCAGCATTAAACTCTAGACAAACTTTTTTTACATATTCGGTTAGCTTATTTTGATCAGTTTGTTGTAACTCACTATGAATTACTTCATTAGCATGCATGTTACTATGCATAGGAACACTAAAGGCTCCCCAAGCTTTGGTTTTCTTAGCTCTAGACCAATACAGGCTACCAGCCTGTCCACCACGGTCATCAGGAATTAATGTTTCAATGATGTCTGGAGAGAATTTAATTTTAAACGGCTCCCAAAAACCACATTTTTCGGGAACTAATTCAGGGTGATTTTCACACCTAAACTTTACGCGCCGGAAAAAACTCTCTGGATCAGCTAAATTCTGATGAGTATAAATATTTGTACGAATGGCAGTACTAATTTTCATATCGATGATGTTCCTAAATTTAACTGAAATCTTTTAATATTTTAAGAGCTTGTGTCTTTTGATCAAATGTATAAATAGTTCCTTTAGATTCTCTAATCGTTTGCTCAATCGTACTTGAGTATTTTGTATCTGGATTAATCACTAATTTCACAGGTTTTTTAGTCGCTGCATAGCCTCTAAATTGTTTTGTATCAGTAATATACTTTAAATTTTTGAACTCAACTAATGTACCACCATCCCCAAAAGCATCTGGAATAATATTGATCTGTCCATCTTTTTCTGTTTTAACAGTAATCATTTGTCGATCAGTATTACGTTGTATTCCTAACTTACTAGCAGCGCTCGTTTCAAACTCCTTACCATTCAATCTATTGCGTGTAATAACATCAATTTTATTTTGGTAAACTGTTTGAACAAAAGAACGATCTGTTTTTAATTTATCAAGCTCAGTCTTCGCAAGTTTCAGTGAATCTCCCTTACCAGGTTTTAAGTCAGTTCCAACAATTAAGTCTATTGCCGCTAAAGCACGGTCAAATGATGAGGTACCTCTACCAAATACTGCTAATAAATCATCTGCAATGCCTATCAGCTCATCGGCACTCTGTTTCTTTAGCGATGCCACAATATCATCTTTTGTAACTTGTTTTCCTGCTTTTCTTAATGCATTAAACTCATCCAAAGTCTTAACTAAAACTTTACCAGTCGTGGTTGCTAATTTAACTAAAGAATTATTCTGAATTGCAGTATCAGCACTATTAGCAGCAGTATTTACATCATAACCAGCATATGCTGCGACAGTGCCTGAAACCAATTTACCAATATTCCGGATTTTTAGTTTTTCTGCATCTGTGTATTCGATGCCATTGGCTGGATCAGGCATTAATCCTGCAACGATTTCTCCTACACCAGCCCCAATAGCGCCTGCTTCACAACTAGCTTTCGTTGCAGCCGCTGCTACACAGCCAGCAGCAGCATGAGCAACTTTATGAAGAACATATTCAAATGTATTAGGATCAACTTTATCTAAACTATTTCCAATTTGACTCGCTAATTCACCTTGTAACGCACCTGCCAATCCAGCTAATAAGGCTTTTTGGAGATTATCTTGTAAATTTCCACCATTAATCGCTGTCTGTACTAAAGTTGAGCCAATAGAACTTGTAAAGTTATTCATTAAACGATCAGGAAAATAAGTACTATCAGGCTTAAGGTTTAAAGCTGTACTTACTTGGCTCAATAAACCTGCAGTTACAATACTTGTGGCTAAACCTCTTACCGATTCTTTACTACCTAGCTCATTTAAAGTTTTGGTAATATCCCCTCCGTTATTAATCAGGCTTACACTCGCTTGTGTCGCTAGAGTCGTAATTGCTGCCTGACTCATTGCAACTGCCGATCCACCCAAAGTAGATGCTGTACCACCTAATGCACCTACGGCTGTAGCTCCAGCACCAGCAGTCGCGGCTACTACGATAATAGCAATGATCGCAGCACCAGCTCCTGTCAAACCTTGCTGTTTATAATCCCAATTCTCTTGAGCAAGTTTTACCGCCTCCCAATTCACATCTTTTCGGGCAATAAGATCTTTCAGATATTCATTACCAGGCTGGTTAGAAAGTTTGATCACTTCCGCACGAACATCATTATTCTGACCAGAAATAACTGGCACTTGTACAGTCAGTCCACCATTGGCAATAAACGTTGGTGCAACTGGCCCATTAAAACTTGGAAGTTTTGCTGTTTCGGTGATTGAACCCTTGTCTTGCATAGATTGCCATACGACTGAATTGCTCTCTTTTTTTAGTTTAGTAGAAATATTCGTAATAGCAGGTTCAATAAAAATCTTACCTCCAGATTCTATAGTTGCAGCTTTCAAATATTCAAAATCAGTGCCTACTAATCGCGTATCAAAGCCTGATTTTGTACCAATATAATCAGCAACTAATTTTGTTGGTATTTGTGTTACTACATCATAAGTTGAATTTGTCTTTGCACTATTATATTTGATTCCCATAACCGATGATTTACTATTTACATCAACAGTTGTTTTGGAGGATTCTGGAGCTGTATAAAAATTCAAATTTCCACCTGAACGAATTGAAATTACTCCTCCACCCGCTGTGAGCCTACCACCATAAATTTCTATACTATTTTGTGGGTTTATCTCTTTACTTTCTATATAAATATTTTTTGCTTCAATATCAACTGAAGCGGGTTTTAGTAGCTCACTCTCTGTTACAGTTGTGATTGTCTTTTTCTTTAACCCACCCCACGATCTTTTCTTTTGAACTTTCGTAGAACGATCAAAACTTTGCTCAAGTGCAACATCAAATAAAATATTCTTTTTCGTTTCAATCTTTACATCATTTTTTGCAGAAATACCCACTCCTTGAAGTACAAGGTTATCACTTATGCTATTTCCTACTGTTATTATTTTTATATCAGCACCTTCAATAGTAGTAGGGCTTACATATGAAATTGCTTTATAGTTAGGGTCTGTATCTCTCCCCTGATCATAAAAATCATTATGTCCAGATATAATAATACTGGCATTCATACTCACAGGTTGGTTATTCTTATTTAAGACTGTAGACTTATAAATTTTATCACTTACACCTTGAGCTTCAATATTTACTTTCCCAGCATATCCAGCTTGGATCGCAGCTCCAGTAATATTTATGCCCTTTTTAGAAATAAGATTAATACTTCCATCACCTAGAGTTGTTCTAAGTGTACTTTCCGCATGTTCGAATCCATTCGTTCCATTTTCTAAAAAGTTTGCGGCGCTTTTTAGATCCTCTAATTCTTCTTGCATTTGATTTATTTTTGAAGCACTGTATTTTTTGGAAACTTCAGTCCCTGACAAGATCATTGTCAAGTTAAAAATTTTTTCAAATAATTCAGAGCTATATTTTTTACTTACATAATTATTAAAGTTATTCTTAACTCCATCAATACTAATATCACCCTCACTAGAAACAACATTTATATTTCTACCAGAAATAAAAGCCCCTTGAACTTCTACTTTTTTTCCTTCTAAATTAATATCTCCTGCACCTCCAAGAACAATTTTTTTCTCAGAACCATTACCGTTATTACCACTATATCCTAATAACTGTAAATCACCTTTTTTTGAAATAAATTCAATATTATTATCTCCTTGGATTTTAATTTTCTCTGGATCGAGTATAAGTGAATCATTTGTCTGAATAGAAAGATTCCCTTGTATTTTTTTTAATTCAGGATCACTCGCTAAAAATTTATTGGCCTCTTGGTTAAATAATATATTTCTTGATGAGTCCAGTTGAACATCCTTATTTACGTTAAATGCTCCTTCTGTCTCGATATTGATCGCCCCCCCCTTCAGATTGATGTAATTAAGAGCTTGCGATCCTTTACTTTTCAATGATAATAGTCCAGCAGCCTTTAAATTAAGTAAACCATAAGAATCCCAAATGATTGCTGTTGCTGTAGAACCTTGTTCACTATTCAGATAAATATTTTTTTGGCTATTCAATGCCATATGTTTATCAGAGTTAGCTGTCACTGCTTGCAATGTTAAATTATCCTTAGAAGATAACTCTAGATTTCCCTTAGAATTCAATGAAACAGCTCTTAATTTTGTTTTCCCCTCACTATTTAAAGACAAGTTACCCAAAGTTGTTATTACATCAGCTTCTTCTATCCTTAAGTCACTTTTTTTATTGTTAATCCCTATACTGAGTGCATTCAATGAGCTTCTAATTGGAGTTTCATACCAATCATCAGCACTAACTCGAACATCATAATTAGGTAATATATTCAAACCATTACCACTAATGATCTGAATATCACCTTGCTTTGCTTCTAACCCACTCGCTATGATCGATACACTACCATCACCAATAGAGCCTAAATCTATACCATTTTGCCCACTGATTTTAGTTATTACATTAGTAGTTAACTGATCAGTAGGCCATTTAGGAACCACCATCTGTGGCGAGTTAATTAATAAATCTTTCTTCGCTAGTATTGAAATTTTTCCACTAGTCGATGTGGCTTGTAAGCTATTAACCGTGATACCACCAACTAACACAGAAACATTGATATCACCCTGTGCTGTTAAGGCGGTATTTAAGCTAAGATCACTGACTTTGGATGTAATATTAATATTTTTTTGAGAACTCAGTGCTGTACCCAAATTGATCTTATTGGCTTGTAGCGAGATGTCTTCTTTATTGGACATTGTGCTGCCAACTAAATCAAGTTGATTTGCTGCATCTAATTGAACTTTCCCAGTAATCTGCGGCAAAGCAATACCAGTATTATCCCATTTTAAATTCTGCCCACTATTGACTTTGATATTCTTTACCCGGCTCGCTGAATTTTCTACAGCCAAACCTAAATTTTTTAAGTTAATATCGCCCGTACTGTATAAATTTAAGTCTTTTCCTGCATAGATAGTACCAGCTTGAATATCAATTAAACCTTGGGTATTAGATGAGTCTGTTTGTAAGTTGATAGAACCTAAAGTTGCATACAGCGTATTGCCTGTTAAAGATAATTTGCCCTTACCCGACACATTCAAATCCTGTGCTGCAATTAATCTTGCACCTTGGGCTGTAACGATATCCTTTTGCGACTGGATATATGCGGAAGCACGGTTACTTGTAAGACCAGAGTTTGTAGCTAAATTGATGTTCGCTGCATCTACATATAACTCCCCACTCTGTGAATCATTAAAAATTCGGCTATTCGCAGCTAAATTTAAATTACCTTTGACATTGATCAATAATGGAGATGCTGTAACACCTCCAAGGTTGACCATAATTTCTTTGGCATTTACATTCAGGTTGTTACCTGAATCAATACTGATCATACTATTACTATTGATACTTCCAGATGAGTTGATGTCTCCTGCAACTCCTGTACCTGTCGTATTAATACTCACTAGCCCCTGAGTTTTGCTAGTTGAACTGATTGTCCCTTTATGTTCAATTTTACCATTACTATTCAGCACTACATTATTTAGCGCTTGGATTATCCCCGCATTGTTTACCCCTACCCCTGCTTCATTAGCATATAAAAAAATACTATTTGCATAGAGCCCTCCCAACTGTGCGACATCAATCGCAACTGTGGGTTTTGTCCCTGTTCCTGTCGTTGTAGTAAATCCATCCGTATCAGTCGCAATTGTGTTTGCCCCTGTAACAGCAGTAATGGTTGTGGCATTGACTGGTGCATTAATGACAATGGAGCGACCTAGTAATTCTAATGCAACAGGATTATTGGCATTGCCACCTAAGCCTCTGTTATTCGCATCTGGATTAATCGTGATTGCACCTTGTTTAACGGTATGGTCTTTAATTGAACCATCACTGTTATAACCCAGTACCCCTGTAGAGAGCGTGACCTGATTGGCATTGATAAACCCACCACCATTCACTGTTATGCCTGTTGGGTTGGCAATCACCACGTTTGCTCGTGATCCTAAGACTTCAAGATTACCCTGTAATAAGCTTGGGTTGCTTGAAACCACTTCATTCACAATAGTCGTCGCAGCTCCTTTTGCCAGATTTGGGTTCGCTGCAATGGATGTTTTGGTAATTTGGCTGGTTGCTGCCCCGCGTGAGTTATTCAGGATCACGCCATTTTGATTGACATCAAACTGGGTATAGCTATTACGTGACACACCTGATGCTGAAGGAGCCGTAATCCAGACATTGGCTGCATTGCCTTCTTTGAGCACGGTCGCTTTATGCGCAGCTGCTGCATTATTATTCACCACAACATTGGCATAAATCGGACTAATCGCCATCAAGGCTGAAAGCGCCAGTACCAATTGTTTTAAGGTTCGTTGCCCAGTTGCTGCAATGCCTGAGCCTGTCACATCATTATTGTGGATTGAAGCTTTGATACGTGGGGAGGTATCGCCCTGATGGGATTTTGCCAATTCAGATACTGCGACATAAGTCCCGAGTTTGGCGTTAAATTTTGTGCGGTAAAATTGCTTATTCATCTTTATACCTATATTTCTATGAATAGATTTGCTTAATAGTTAAATGAGAGATTAAAACCAGTGATGAGGTCTTTCTGGATATGCTGAGGTGCAACCAGCCCCCGACCCACGAAAAACTCGCCATTGATATGTTTGAATTGAGTTCTTAGCCCCACCACGCTGCCTAATAGATAACGGTCGGAGTAATATTGAGTGCCTTCACCTGTCACCAACCCTTGATCTAGCCCTGCGTAGAGTGAGAAATTAGGAATGGGATTGAGCCAATGCACAGTCTGTTGTAAATAATGTCCATTACTGCCCACGATGCTTTGCTCAGGTCGATAACCGCGAATGCTGTAGCGTCCACCAATATTAAAAGTCTCCTGACTGACCACTTTCTGCGGACTCCACTGTCCTTGCCAGTTCAGTTGATACATAAAGTTATTGTTAGCGGTCTGCCATGGCACTGCATATTGAACAGCAGCATTCCAAATCCCTGCGCGAGAATCACCCTCACCCGTAATATCTTCAGCAGTTTGGCTGGCCCCTAAGATGCCTGTACCCTTGCGGTAGCTAAATTGAGCATTAATGGTTTGCTGTCCAAGGCGTAGCTGGTATTTGCTGCCAAGCTCCCAACCTGCAGTCCGTTTGCGTTGTACTTCAATTTCGACATCTTCAATAAAACTGGATGCCGATTTTCGGTACAGTTGTGCGTAGCCTGAGAGACGGTAGGATTTACTGCGGCTGAGTTCGCGTTGTGCTTGGAAGTTAAAATCCTTGTTAATAGTTTTATAATCAAACCACTGATCAAAGCCTTCTAGTTCTTGGGTATTGGTATATTGACTGGCATTGATATTAAACAGCCAGTTTTGATAAGGAATTTCGTAGGAAACAAAGACATTATTAAAATCGGTATGGTCGGCATTCCAGTCATTGAGTGACTTGGTATAGTAAACAAAAAGGCTATCCGCAAAATTAAGTGGGTTTTCTAAAGCATAGCTGGCATAGCCTTGGTATTTTCCAGAGCTTTTACTGCCTGCATCATTCAATCCAGCAGTGATAAAGTTCCGCTCCTGAATCTCCCATACAATCTCAACATCGCTATAACCTGCATCTTCACCACTTTTTTGGCTGGGTAAGATATCAAAACTGGTCTGCATGCCTTGTAAACGGGCAAAGGTTTCTAGAATTTGTTCCAGTTGACGAATATTAAGAATATCGCCTGCATGCATGGGCAAAGGATAATTCAAAGTTTGGTTTTTACTGTTTTTAAGTCGGATTTCCCCAATCAATCCAGGGATTAAAGTTAAGCGTAAATGTCCTGTGGCAAGATCCTGTTCAGGTACGATGACTTGAGTTGACACATAACCCAATTGCACCAGTCGCTCATTGATGTAATTCACAAGACCTGAAAGCCCTTTTTCACCAATACATCGACCTAGAACTTTATTGTCTGAATACTTTAGTTCTTTAAAGATACGATTAAAATCTGCTGTTTTTATACTGGGATGTGTGCTTGGAACATCAACGTCTAAAGTCGTGATGCCGAAACATATCGGTTCTTTTTGTAACCAAGGATAACTTGAATCAACATTCGTCTGTTGCAACTGGATAAAAGGTGCAGCGGATTGTGTTAATTGATCAATCTGCTGTTTCTGCGAAAGATAATCTCTAGTCTGTTGTTGACTCACCTGATCTTCTGCATAGCTAAGACCTGAATGTAGAATCAGAGGAAGGATTAAATATTTTTTATACATTTTCTACATTTTTTATACACAATACAGACAGGCATGTATTGTGTATAAATAATATTACACTTTAATTAAAAGAATAATTATGTGTGGTTTTTTAAATTAATAGATAACTAAGTCACTATATGGCTATGATTTTCAATACCAGTAGATGATTTATCTAATAAGGTTGATCAAAAAATATCCCCACCTAAATAGGTCTATAAAATCACAGCCTATTCCTCTTCCCAAACTAGTCGATCCCCTCGCGATCCATTACAATCACTTCTTTTTTGTTCAGCGCAGCGTATTTTGAGTAATTCCTCTCCCCAATTAAAACGTGGATTAAAAAACCGCCACATCCAATTGATTGCGATGGGTGGTGCTGTGGGTACAGGCCTATTTTTAGGTTCAGCTCAGGCAATTCAGTCCGCAGGCCCTTCGATTATTTTGGGCTATGCCATTGTCGGTTTGATCGCATTTTTGATCATGCGACAAATGGGTGAAATGATTGTAGAAGAACCTGTAGCAGGTTCGTTCAGCTATTTCTCACAAAAATATTGGGGGAACTTTGCTGGCTTCTTATCGGGTTGGAATTACTGGGTGGTTTATATTTTAGTGGCAATGACTGAGCTGACAGCGATTGCCAAATATATCCATTATTGGTGGCCACATATACCTGCATGGATCTCAACTTTATTTTTCTTCATTGTCGTCACCTGCTTAAATCTGGGCAATGTGAAGTTTTATGGCGAATCTGAATTCTGGTTGGCCATTATCAAAGTTGTTGCTGTCATTTCAATGATCCTGTTTGGTTTGTACCTATTACTGACCGCTGGAGCAGATTCGACTGCAAGTTTCACTAACTTATGGCAACACGGTGGCTTTTTTCCACATGGCTTCTCAGGCTTGTTTTATATGCTGGCCTTTTTAATGTTTGCCTTTGGCGGCATTGAATTGATCGGTATGACTGCAGCTGAAGCTGAAAATCCAGAAAAAAGTATTCCTCAAGCAATTAATCAAGTGATTTTCCGAATCTTGATTTTTTATGTGGCATCGCTGGCAATCATCATGTCATTGATTCCTTGGAATCAACTTGATCTGGGTGGTTTAGACAAGAGTCCTTTCGTGATGATTTTCAGTCAATTGGGCATTGATTGGGCCGCGCATTTACTCAATTTTATTATTCTGACCGCAGCACTCTCGGTGTATAACAGCGGCATGTATGCCAATAGCCGTATGTTGTTTGGATTGGCGGTACAAGGTAATGCGCCTAAGATTTTTGCCAAAGTCAGCAAGCAAGGCGTACCAATGCCTGCAGTGATTTTTTCTTCTATCTTGATTTTTGGCTGTGTCTTACTGAACTATTTTGTGCCAGAACAAGCGCTCAGCCATCTGATGTATATGGCTGTCGCTGCCTTGGTTCTAAACTGGGCGATTATTAGCTTTACTCATTTAAAATTTAAGCGTGCCGTTCGATTAGAAAGCAAGACTGTAAAATTTCCAGCCTTGTTCTCGCCACTTAGCAACTATCTGGTTCTCGCCTTTATTGTCATGATTCTGTACATCATGTGGACCCAAGGCTTTAAAGAGTCTGTAATTCTAATTCCGGTTTGGATCATGTTTATGTTTGGATTATTTAAAGTCTTGAAATGGAATAAATCTCTTTAAAGCATGACGACTCATTCGCATCTACAAGATTCAACACGAATACGCTGTAGATGCGTTATCTGCCGACCTAAAGCACAAATTTCAACATCTTAGGCCTGATTTGTTATCAGCTGACTCTATTTGCTACTATAGTGCTGTCCCCTTTATCACTCAATCCAATGTCCGAACCTCAATTCTCTCTTAGCGATTATCTCTCAGCGGTACAGGAAGTCATTCGCCTGTCTTTTGATGAGCCAGTATGGGTCAAAGCCGAGATTCGGAATTTAAATATTAAAGGTGGGCATTACTATCTTGAACTGGCTGAAAAAGAACAAGATACCGATAAAGTCATCGCAAGCTGTAAAGCCACAATTTGGAAATTCACTGCGGCTAAAATGGTGCTTAAATTTGAGCGCGAAAGTGGTATTGAACTCTCAAAAGATTTAAATGTACTGATTAAAATTAAGGCTCGTTTTGATCCTCAATATGGTTTTTCGGTCAATATTGAAGATATCGACTCAAGCTTTACCTTGGGCGATATCGCAAAACGTTATCAGCAGATCTTAGCTAGATTAAGCAGTGAAGGATTGGTACATCTGAATAAACAACTACCAACACCATTTGATATTGAAAATGTACTGGTGATAGCCCCAGAAAATGCAGCAGGTTTAGGTGATTTCAAAAAAGATGCCGATGCATTACATCAAGTTGGTGTCTGTCATTTTGTTTATCACACCGCAACCTTTCAAGGGAATACTGCCGCACACAGTATTATGGAGTCTTTAAGCTCAGGGCTACGCCAATGGGCAAAAGATTATACCTTACCACCAGATTTGATCGTGATCATTCGCGGTGGTGGTGCAGTCAACGATTTAGCTTATTTAAATGACTATGATCTGGCTGCCTTGCTATGTAAACGCAAAGTCCCTATCTGGGTGGGAATTGGGCATGAAAAAGACAGAACCATTTTAGATGAGATTGCGCATCGTTCCTTTGATACACCCAGTAAAGTCATTGCAGGAATTCGGAATCTGATTGCAGAACGCTCACAAGATGTCGTCACTCATCTACAAACCATCAAACTACTGTCTCAACATCAGATTACAGCCTATCAAAGTCAAAATGATCAGCTGATGAATATCATCAAATCACTGGCTGAGAATCAAATCAGTGCCAGTAATTTACACCTTCAAGTTGCCAAATCAACACTGCAATACTTTGCCAAACAACAACTTAAAACCGCTTCGGCACATATTGAATCTTTAATGCGGGAAACATTATTGCAAAATCCTAAAAATGTTTTAGCAAAAGGTTATGGCATTGTCCGTTGTGAAAATAAAGCCGTTCGCTCAATCCATCAGGTGCATTCGACAATTTCCATTGAAATGCAAGATGGCTATATCCATGCTAATGTAAATGAGGTAATTGATCATGACTAAGAAAGAGTTAAGCTTTAAGGAAGGTTACGAACTATTAAAAAAGAATGCCGATCTACTTGAAATGCAAGATGAGCCTGATATAGATAATCTGATGAAGATTGTTGAAGAATCAATGACAGCCTACAAAGCGTGTAAATCACGCGTGGATGCTGTGCAACAAGCATTGAATGAGACCTTCAAAGAGAATTAATTTCTAGTGTAAAGAAGTCAGTTCTATAATGAATCCTAAGAAACGATGACCATGTCGCGATAAAATTATGCTGCACTGATCTCGGCATTTTATTTTAAATCTTGAACACTTTCATGAACGAAGAAGTGTTGTCGCAACCATACTGACAACACCTACTTACGCTATTGATTTACGGCATAAACTTTATAGGTCTGCCATCGATTTATACACCAAAATTACTGAGCCTTACGCTCTTTATTCACTAAATATTCAACAACTTGAATAACTTTATTATCCCCACCTTGGACAATATATTTACCATTTACCACAACAGCTGGAACGCCGGTAAGTTGATATTTTTGCGCCAATTGGTTTGATTCTGCAATTTTTGCCGAAATTGCAAAAGAATCATAGGTACTGTTAAATTTTGATTCAGGAATACCATATTGAGTAAAAAACTTGGCAAAAGCTTCTTTTTGTAAAACCTGTTGCTTACCTGAAAAATTGACGTGAAATAATGGTAGATGGGTACGTTTACGCACACCTAGCGCTTCACTGACGTAATATGCACGAGCACCCTGTTCCCACATTGGATTCATTGCCGCTGGTGTACGCAGAAAGTAAACATCTTTAGGAATGGTCTTTAACCAAGACTGCATATGCGGTTCTAATTTAAAGCAATAAGAACATCCATACCAAAAGAATTCTCTCACTTCGATTGTATTGGCGGGAGCTGATGTTTTTACTGGATTTTGAACCACGGTATAATCTTTACCAGCAATAAAATCTGCGGCCATGCTATGTGTAGAACATATAGCTACAATTGCAGCCGCACTGGTTAAAATAAAATTTTTCATTAAACTTATAGCTCTTACAGTCACTTCTAATCTAGTTAATATACCCATCAAAATAAATACTTTAATCAGATATCAACCCCGATTTAATGATGACTCATTTAAAAAATCCCAAACATTTCGAAAAATGAATGGGATGACGATATAAATATTTCACTGGAGGAATGTATATCGTGAAGCCGTTATTTTTACCACACACTTATCCTTGAAATAAATACCACATCACAAAAATACACATATCCATCTATTTAATTCACATTATTATCTATATATGAACAAGCTGCTAGCATATCTATTTCAGCATTGATAACTTTCGTTTTGATATTCAGTAAACTTAACATGGTTGGAAATAAATTATCCTGACTCAATTGTTTGTTTTTTTGTTCTGACAAACATTTTATCTGCTCTGGATTAGACTGTTTCCAAAGCGTAGAAAACCACATGATCATCGGAATATGCGTTTGCTGTTCAGGTGCAATCATATAAGGTGCACCATGTAAATACATACCACTTTCACCCGTGGATTCCCCATGATCAGACAAATACCATAAGCCTGTTTCAAACTGTGTATTTAATTTTAAAGTTTCAACAAGTTGGCTCAATACATAATCGGTATATAATAAAGTATTGTCATAGGTATTTAGCAAAGCTTCTCGACTACACCCCTGAATGGCATTGGTATCACATGTGGGCCTAAAAACTTTAAATTGGGATGGGACGCGCTTGTAATACGCTGGGCCATGACTGCCTAATTGATGCAATACAAGCAAACGAGGCTGAGTATCCCCCTGAGGAATAGATTCTAGATAGGATTTCAAACTATCAATTAAAATCTCATCATAACATTCCCCACCTTTACACCACTTTTTCTGAATCGGCTCTGCAATCTTAAACATCTCAACCCGATCGCAGACACCTTTACAGCCTGAATTATTTTCAATCCAAGTCACCTGATAACCAGCACGTTGCGCAATATCGAGTAATCCTTCTCTACGAATGGCTAATCGTTCGTCATAGGATTTACGGGGCATTCCAGAAAACATACATGGAACAGAAACAGCTGTTGCCGTGCCACACGAACTCACTTTAGAGAAATTCAAGATGTCCTGTTGAGCCATTTCTGGATTGGTAGGTTTGTTATATCCATTTAAAGAGAAATTTTCAGCTCTGGCTGTTTCACCCACCACAAGCACCATCAGCTTGGGTAATGCATTTTCGCGCTGTAAAAGCCTTGCATCTTCACCATAAATGATTAAGGGTTGGTTCTTTTTGGGCGCTTTCTTTTTGTAATATGAAACAAAAGAGGCAATCATATTTTGTGGTGAAATCATTCCTTTTAAGCTGCGATTTTCACGAAAAATAGCGGCAAAATCGACATAGAAAATAAACAACATAATGATGACGATGGATAAAGAAACAACAGCAGTTAGAATTTTTCTGGTAATTTGAAAAATAAAAGGCTTGGTTTCAAGTCTAATTTTAACCATAGCAACAACAAAAATAGGGAGAATGATCATTCCCAATACCCAAACCAAAAGATACCAAGACCAAAGATCTCGTGCTTCTGTAAAGTTGGTTTGCATCATGTTCTGGATTTGATCAGAAGTAATCCATACACCAAGTGAAGTTACGGTATAGGATGCAAATCCGCCAATTAAGATCAGAAAAATCGCAATGGGTTTTGCTGACCAACGCCAGTTAAAAATCTGAAATATAAAATTATATGTAAAGATAACCACCAATATAGAAGCCATCAAAAACAGAAAACTTTTGACACCTGAATAAGGGGTGAGATCTTGAATTTTTATAAAGAACGAAAAGTTTAAAAATAGACCCAACCAGATGGCTAATATAAAATTAAACTTTAATAATAAAACATCCTTACAAAATATTTTTTTAAACCAAAGCATTTCCAAACTTCCAAAAAGACACCCCAGCCTTTAAAAAAATAAAACCCGAAATAAAAATCACATCACTCTAATTTCAAAAGTATATCTCAAATTTAATCTATATTTTAAATATGACAAAAATGTAATTTACACGTCATAATTTAAAAAATTAACTATAAAATAAAATATAAGAAGGAATAAAAAATTTATACACCGATTAATTTAAGCATGATAATGTAATGTGCACCGAGCTATATAAACAAAGTCAAAACAGCAAAAAAAAACCACATCTGAGGATGTGGTAAAAAGTGTAGCGATGCTTGTTCGGCTTTACTATGGCTTTAGAGTAGAACGTTTTGCTTAAATGAAGCTGAAATGAAGACATCATGCTTGGACATTTTGATCTTGAATATCATGTTATTCAGTCAGGGCCATGTAGGACCCCATAATAATTGGAGAGCTCAAGCAAGAAAAAGCCCTTGTATTCACAAAGGCTGTCTGAATTTTGCTAAAACAATTACAGCTAAAAAACGCTTAGAACACATTGTTAAATTTCAATCTGACTCCCCAGTTCCACTACACGATTGGTCGGGATTTGATAAAAATCACTGACTGGGCTGGTATTACGTTGCATTGAAATAAATAAATGCTCCCGCCAAGGCGCCATGCCATCCCCGACACTATGCATGATACGTTCACGTGAGATAAAGAAGCTAATCTGCATCAAATCGTATTCAAACTCTAGCTGCTCATAGGCTTGAGCCAATGCGCGTGGAACATTCGGCTCATCTTTAAATCCATAGAAAATTTTAATCCGATAGAAATGATTATCTAAGGTTTCAACATCAATGCGTTCTTCTTGCGGGACATAAGGGACATCTTCAATCACCACAGTCACCAGAATATTCCGCTCATGTAACACTTTATTGTGCTTAATATTATGCAACATGGCATGTGGAACCACATTCGGCGTACCCGTTAGGAATACCGCATCACCTGGCACACGATGTACATTATCGCCAATACTTCTTATGAATAAGTCGAGTGACAATGTGTCATGTTCAAGCTTAGCAAATGTGAGCTCTCGACCTCGCTTCCAAGTCATGAGTATGATCATTGCTACAGCACCAATTAATAATGGCACCCAACCACCTGAGAATATTTTTAATGATGCAGCCGCAACCAAAACTGACTCGAGTATGAAAAATGGGATAATGAGCAAAAATACCTTCGGTAAGCTCCATTTCCAAGCATAGTAAATAAAGACTGCAACCAAAATCGTATCGCACAGCATGGTTAATGTGACAGCTAGACCATAAGCACTGGCAAGGTTTGAACTGGTCTGAAAGATTAAAATCAGAATCAAAATTGCAATCAGCAATAGCCAGTTTAGAAAAGGCACATAAATCTGCCCTTCTTCTGAATCAGAGGTATGTTTAATCCCTAATCTTGGTAAATAACCCAATTGAATTGCTTGGCGTGCCAAGGAAAACACTCCAGAAATAACCGCTTGTGAAGCAATCACTGCCGCCATAGTCGCCAAGATAATCATCGGATATAACGCCCAACTTGGCACCAATAAATAGAATGGGTTTTCAATCGCTGTTGGATTTCGTAGTAATAATGCACCTTGGCCTGCATAGTTTAAAACCAAGCAAGGTAACACGACACTGAACCATCCAAAACGAATTGGACGTGGCCCAAAGTGCCCCATATCAGCATACAGCGCTTCCCCACCCGTGACCGTTAACACCACGGCCCCCATAATAAAGAAAGACTGAACCGGATGAGTAAAGATAAACTGTATTGCCCAATGTGGACTCACCATCCCTAGTACAACTGGTGTCTGTATCACACTAGCAATCCCTAAAATGCCAAGTGACAAAAACCAGACTAAGGTGATTGGTCCAAAAAACTTACCGACAAAGGCTGTGCCATGTTTCTGCATCAAAAACAGCGTGGTCACAATCACAATCGCAATTGGCACAATGAAGGGATCAAGTACATTGGTAGCAATGGATAAGCCTTCAACTGCGGAAAGAACGGATATGGCTGGGGTGATAATCCCATCGCCAAAGAACAAAGATGCCCCGATAAAACCAATTGCAATCAGATAGATCTTTTTTGTTTCTGATAATTTCGCTTTACGCAGGTTCAAGGCCAATAAAGCCATGATCCCACCCTCACCATTATTGTCTGCACGCATGACAATTGCGATGTATTTAATACTGATGATCAGCATTAAGCACCAGAAGATAATAGACAAAATACCTAATACATTTTCAGGTTGAATCCCCAAACCATGAGCAGCATGGAAAGATTCTTTTAACGCATATAGAGGACTTGTTCCGATATCTCCAAAGACCACCCCAAGCGCTGCCAACGCCGTGGCAGGCAATGCTGCTTTTTTTGTAGTATTTTGCATAATGAGCTTTCTTTAACTGTTATAGGGCAAGACTTTGGTCATTTATTTTCTTTAAGCATATGCTCTATTTCTCGTGAAGAATACCCTCTCTCTTTAAGAATCTGAACAATAATCTGCTGTATTTCTTTCGATGCACCGACATATTTTTCGACCAGCACATCTAAGCTATCCCCCATCAGTATGTCTTTTTTATTAAGAAGCAGGTTATGAACATGATTGTCTTGATCAGATGTATTAAAGAAACCCATTAACCTATCCATAAGAATGATTGCAAAGTGTATTTTAATAAACTTAAAAAAATGGCCGCGTAAAATTTGCGTAAATTTTTACTCGGCTTATCCTAATCCCTAAATGACCCAACCCACCTACAACCATATTCGAAGTGCAATTTTTTTAAGAAATAAATTGAATCCCCCTCAAGAATTAAAAAGGGCTTCATACATAAAGCACCCGATATTGGATCGGTATACATCCATATTCAAGTAGACAATGTAGGTTTGAGATTGCTTTTATTCTCAGGATTCATGCTGTTCTAAGCATATAATCTTCTCTAGTAAAATATTTCCTACTACTGAAAACTGCATCTCAGTTCTAAATTACTCAATTCAGAATTAGGGTCATTCAGTTTCCGAAGAAAATCTTTGATGATTTCTTGCCTATCAGGCAAACCCTCACGCTGAATACCATTCTGAACATAAAAGTGTTTCAAGTCCGAAAATATGCTATCCAGTTCATTTATCGTCGTCTGAAATACATCACAGCCCTGCTTCTGCTTCAGTTTGCTGAGCTGTTGGTGTCCATTATCATATTGAATATCTTCAGCAGTCAAGGTGGCGTTCCAGTTCCCCAGCCCCTGCTTAAATGTTTCTTTGACTTTCTGCATTCTGTTTTGCATTTGCTGAGCTTTTTGCTGAACCTTTTCTCGAAGCATAACCTCTGACAGACTGGCATTGGTCTGCATCGCAAACAACCCCATGGAAAGAATCAGGCTTAAATTAACTACATGGATTATTTTCATAGGTTATCATTATTCTAATGGGCTCCAGAATCAGAATATCAGATAAACAGTGCCTGCATTTCTAAAATACTTTTTTACTACACAACTTAGATAGCCCCAAGCCAACTGGACTGCGACTGACAACTATTCTTAACCAAACATCCGTATCCACTTCTTACACTTGACAGGTAAATACTGACGTTCCTTTTCAGGTCGAACCAAACACTTCACTGTATTGAGCATGTTATTCATTTCATCTGTGACAAAGTCTTTTAAAAATAAGAATTTTAGTACAAATGGCATCAACTTAACCAGCACAATAACACTATGTTTTATTTAAATTTTATTCTTAGAATAATTTTTTCCACCCTATATTGATCTACAAAATTAAAAACTTATTGGTATAGCTATTAACTTAAGTTACTAAAAATAGGTTAGATGGATATTTTGAAAATATCATATTTGATTAAAAATCAATCAGATCTTTAAAGAAAGGCAACTAGTTGTCCTATTCTAATAAGTTTTTGATACTGCTTATTCACCTGATAGTTATACAACTGAATAACTCCTTGCAGAAATTTGATATTACCCCCCTAATTGATAAAAATAATGACAACTCCCACCAAATAAATTACTTAATAGGCTATCTGACTGCAACTATTTAATTTTTAAAAGAATCTAAGATTATACAAACAATTATAATAGTTAAATTATCAAATTAATTCAAAGATAAGAAACCATCATAGAAATTCATCCATGATCACAAATTTAGTAAATCTTTTTAAAGCCCTCTATTCAATTCTTTGTTTTTATGCAAAAATTACAAAAACATACAAATCATTACATCATGAATAAAAACCGACATTTTTTTTCACAAAGTCTCCTCTGTGCAATGACGACAATCTTGTTTACACAGCAAGCATGTGCTGATAATTTATTTATACTCTTCCAGAAAGCAAAACTATATTCTCCTCATTTACCTATTGCTGAAGCGCAAAAGGAAATAGCCAAGCAAAAATTAAATCAGGCGCGAGCAAGTAAAGAGGCTAAGATTAATTTCAGCGCTCAAGAAAAAATGGGACAAAATAAACGCCCAGGGCAAAGTGAAATAGATTACCGTGTACGTAATTATGCAATACAGTTTTCAATTCCTGTTTACAATAAAATTCAAGATGAAACGATTTCAACAGCCAAAATTGGGGAAGAAATTTCTTTAGAACAATTCCAAGTGAGCTATGACGAGTTACTGCAAAATATTGTAGATCAGTATTTTAAAATACTCAGCCTAAAGTCTAAACTTGAACTGATACAGCAACAAAAAGTTTTAGTTCTAGAACAAAAGCAAATGGCAATTGCAAACTTTAATCAAGGTATGGTGTCCATTACCGATCTAAAGGAAGCAGAAGCCAAGTTTTCAACCTTACAAAGTCAAGAGCAAAGTATCAATTTTGAGATCTATAAGGAATTAAGTATTCTGGCTGAATTTATAGGTACTAATGACGTTGCTTTTACTAAAAATAAGATTCCCGTTGAAACACTGCCACCATTATCTTATGGGGATCAATCCTTATATAACCAATTTCTACTGACAAACAATCATCAAATTCGAATCTCTGAACTAAACTTAAAAGTATCTCAAAATGAAATAAAACAATCCAAAGCTGAAAAATATCCTGTACTTAATTTTTCCGCAAAAATGAGTCGAAATTTTGACTCGCAAGACTCTGCATTTACCAACAAACAGAATGGCTTGGATTATTTATATGGTCTTGAATTAAACATTCCGATGTATAATTCCGAAAACTATTTCAAAATTAAAGAGCAAAAAGCGACATTAGAAAAAAATAAGAATGAGTTATTGTTAACGACTCAAAAGCAGAAAGCCCAAATGCTGGATAACTTTTTCAGCGCCCTGTCTGCTATTTCAAAAACTAAAGGCATGCAAGATGCTGAATCTTCATCTCAAAAAGCATGGATAGCCAACAAAAGGGCGTATGAGGTAGGAATGCGTGTTAATGCTGAGGTTTTAGAAGCGCAAGCCAAATATTTTGAAGCAAGACAAGAACGCGTATCTGCATGGTATGAAGCATGGCAAAATTATCTCAAGTTAAAAATAACGACAGGCACATTAATCGAACAAGAAATCTTTGATCTTGATCAAATTTTCTACACCGCAACTCACTCTACAGAATTAAGTTATAACCATGCTCGATAATAAAATGAATAACTTACCTAATTCTATTCAAATTTGGATACTTAACTTAAAACGCTTAAACGTCAATGTATTAGATATATGCTTTGAAAATTTAATCGATCTAGGTACGCATGCTTTTCAGGATCAGAAGCTACATGAGTTATGGGCATCGCTCAAACTACAATTAACAGCAGAAAAGCCTGTTGTTATTCAAAAAAATGAGTCGACTTACATCATTGGCTATTTATTAACATATTCCAATACATCATCCATTATTGGCTTATCAATAGCCCCTCCTATCAATGAAGTCACACTGGAACTAATACGTACCAGTATGGGCTGGTTATTCTACGAACAGCAAAGCCAAAAACTACAGCATGCTTTTCAAGCAGAACAGTTACTTGAGATTTTTGCTCATGTCGTGAATCAAGATCAATTTCGGGTTGCCGCACAAGAATGGATTAATCAAACAACAAGTTATATTCGGCATCGGTTTCCCCAGCATACGAACATTCAATTAAATTATTTAATGGTCGAAGGTACGCATAAAGTCAAATG
The DNA here is from genome assembly GCF_013072695.1 of Acinetobacter sp. Ac_5812. Lineage (GTDB taxonomy): Bacteria > Pseudomonadota > Gammaproteobacteria > Pseudomonadales > Moraxellaceae > Acinetobacter. The sequence goes on along the minus strand of NZ_LXUK01000012.1, from coordinate 422,319 downwards.
GGTCGTCTCGTCTGAGCTGTCTTGGACAGAAAAAGGCGCTGCCGATATGCAAAAATTAAATGAAATTGCGCTGCAAACCTTATTTTTACAACATGAATTACATGAGCATAATTGGTTTGGTTACCCCATTTTTAACCAAGGAAAGATCCAAGCGATACTTGTGGCAAAAGACCGTGCACTTGAACATCAGAATACTCAAGCGGAGTTGGGTATCTATTTAAAAAGTAACAGTGATTTAATCCAGCCGATGCTTCAACATTGGTATCAATCAGAACAGAGTTTAATTGGGCATAGCCTTCAATCTAGTCGTAATTTATTCAAAAAATACAGTTCGGATGGCCACTATACTTGGAAAATTCTCACTAGCCTTCTCATTTTATTTTTACTCTGTATCACCTTAATTCCTGTCGACAAACTCGTCACTGCCAACCTAAATGTAGAAGGTAAAACTCGTTGGATTATTCCTGCACCGACACAGGGCTTTATACAAAAAGTATTTGTTCGTCCTGGAGATAAAGTCCAAAAAGATCAAGCCTTGATTCAACTCGATAATACTGATTTAAAAATTCAATTTGCTGAACAACAGAGCTTACTTGATCAGGCACAGCATCAATTTCGTGTCGCAATGGCAGATCAAAATTTAACAGATAGTGGTTTAGCCGCCAATCAAATTAAGCAACAAGAAACTAAAATCCAAACACTACAAAGAAAGATCAACCAAACGCGAGTATCCGCCCCAATAACAGGAACAGTCATTGATGGAGACTGGATTCAACAAATTGGAACACCTGTTGAAGATGGTAAAGAACTCTTCCAGATTGCATCACAAGATGCCTATAAAGTGATCTTACATGTTGCAGATAAAGACATTCATTTGATTGAAAAAGAGCAAAAGGGAAATTTAAAACTGACAGGTTTGCCAGATCAAACTTTCCCGATTCGTATTACCCGTATTATACCAGTCGCTTCTGTTCAAAGTAATGTGAATGGCTTTAAAGTTGAGGCTGCTTGGTTAGATTCTCCCCCTGCTCTGACCCCAGGTATGCAAGGTGTTGGAAAAATTACGGTTGGTAAAACCAACCTACTGCTTCGCTGGTCACGAGATTTCATCAACTGGATGAAATTAAAAATCTGGGCGAACTGGTAAAGCGATGCAAAGCTTATTCTCTGAACATTGGCATCTGGTGCGGCATCTTAGACCCCAATTACGCCAGAATATTGAGGTTCTACCACGCACGCTAAGAGGTCGTGCGTGGTTTCTGTTGTTTGAACCCATGTCGCAGCGGTTTGTGCGAGTTAACCCTGAAACATGGTATGTCATTACCTTATTAGACGGCCAATCCAATGTAGAACAAATTTGGGATAAAGCAGCAGAATATATCGAACAACAAAATATTAATTTAAATAAACAATATCGAGCAATTAGCCAAAATGAATTAGTCCAGCTTCTGACTCAGCTCTATAACAACGACCTGCTACAAACTGAAGTATCTTTTGATGCAGAGGAAATGTTTAAGCGGTTTAAGAAGCATAAATTCAATAAATTAAAGCAATCCTTCTTAAATCCGATGAGCCTCAAAATACCGTTGGTTTATCCTGATCAGTTATTTAACAAATTACAGAAAGTCGCTCAATCAGTTTTTAGCATTTGGGGCTTACTCATATGGTTGATGATCGTATGCCCTGCCTTATTATTGCTTGCCGAACATTGGCAAAGCTTAACCAATAATTTGTCAGATCGTGTGCTATCGACAAGTAACCTGTTAATTCTTTGGTTTACCTACCCAATTGTTAAATTAATTCATGAATTTGCTCATGGTTTAGCTATAAAAGCATGGAATGGCAATGTTCGAGAAATGGGCTTGATGTTCATTCTATTTATTCCCATTCCATATGTTGATGCCACTTCGTCCTATCACTTTATTTCCAAGTGGCAAAGAATTGCGGTATCTATTGCAGGCATATTGACAGAATTATTATTGGGTGCAATTGCCATTTACCTGTGGGTTTCCACCGAATCTGGACTCATTCATGCTTTTGCCTATAACGTCATCTTTATCGCGACTGTTTCCACCGTATTGGTCAATGGTAATCCACTGATGCGCTATGACGGTTATTATATTTTGTCTGATTTACTTGAAATTCCCAATTTAGCAGGTCGAGCAACAAAATATTGGGTTTATTTATCTGACCATTATCTTTTGGGTGCTAAAACAGCGCAGCCTCCCTATGCAGCTGAAAATGAAAAATTTTGGTTGATTAGTTATGGCTTTATCTCTCCAATCTACCGTATCACCATCATGGTGAGCTTAATTTGGTTTGTGGCTCAGAAATATTTTTTCTTTGGTGTCATTCTGGCTTTTATTTCTGGATTTATGACCATTGTTTTACCTCTCTATAAGGGCATTAAACATATCTATCAAGGAGCGACATTGTCAAAATATCGTGATCAGGCTGTCCGACGTTTCTGGGGAATTCTTGCCACGCTTATCGTGATTTTTTTTATTCTTCCCTTTCCTTATTTTAGTACTCAGCAGGCCATCGTATGGATGCCTGAAGAGTCAATCATTCGAGCCAATGAATCAGGTCATATTGCAACAATCAATTTAAAAAACAATCAAATTCAGCAAAACCAAATGCTTTTTCAACTCTCTAATGCTGAACTCAGCGAAAAATATGAACTACAAAAACTACAGGTTGAAGAGTTAGATTATAAACTCAGACAAGCTTCACTTGATGATATATCACAGCAACGTAAATTGGAGTATCAAAAGCAAGGTGCCGTACAGCAACTCCAACAATATCAGACCAAATTTGAACAACTTCAAGTCTATAGTCCACTTGCTGGTCACTGGTTTGCTAAAGATAGCATTGAACTCAATCAAAGATATTACAAGCGCGGGGATATCATTGGTTATGTCATCAATCAACCCGCCCAGATTGTTCGTAGTGCCGTTTTACAACAAGATTATGATTTGATTCAAACAAGGTTAAAAGGAATCGAAATCCGATTTAAAAACCATTTTGATGTGGTTTATACAGGCAAAATTATTCGAAGTACGCCACAAACACAAAAGAAACTTCTCTCCTCAGCATTAGGCAGTCAGGCGGGAGGAAACATCACCGTTGACCCCAATGATCAGGAAGGCACAACAGCTTTACAAAACTATTTCGATCTCGATATTCAATTATCACAACCTTTGGACTCTTCCGTATTTGGGGATGTCGCATACGTTCGTTATGATTTAGGTTATTCGCCACTGGCATGGCAGTGGATCAGAAAATTGCATCAATTATTTTTGGAGCAGTTCTATGTCTAATCTGCGGGTGGTTCAAAGCCTCTCATTGCGCCCTTTTCATCTCTCCAACGTTGCCCGTGTAGAACAAAAAGATCAGGAATTGCATAAATTAGAAATTTTCTTTGCCAACCTTTTAGGCTGGATTCCCGCAAAAAAAATTTCCAGAACACATATTCAAAAGTTTGCTCAAGCAATTTCACCGCACCGAGAAGCATTAAAACAGCTTGATCAAGAACAGCTCATACAAAAATTTCAACAAGCCATTCACGACTTATCAACACGGCCCTCACATGATACCGCAATCGCTGTAATTTTTGCTTGCGTAGGAGAAGGTATTTCCCGTGTTTTTAATATTTACCCACATCCTGTTCAATTTATGGGTGCCTATATTCTACTAACGGGCCGCCTTGCTGAAATGCCCACTGGAGAAGGTAAAACGCTGGTTGCTGGTATGGCAGCAACTATTATGGCGGCAACAGGAAATTTTGTTCATGTCCTCACGACCAATGCATATTTAGCACAACGCGATGAAGAGGAATTACGTTCTTTATTTCAGTTTTTTCAACTGAGTAGCGCTGCCATTTATGGTGAAATGGAAATTCCAGAAAGAAAGGAAAATTATCACAAGCAAATTTGCTATGTGAGTGCCAATGAAATTGTATTTGATTATCTAAAAGACCATATTTCAGGCAAAGGTACTCAACCTCGCCAGATTGAAAACTTACGTGCATTGGCAACGGGACAAACTTCTGACGACGGGATGATTGTTCCTGCACTGCACTTCTGTATCGTAGATGAAGCGGATAGCGTATTTATTGATGAAGCTCAAACCCCTATGGTTATCTCTCAAGAAGCTGAAGGGCTTATTGAAGCAGCCATAATTCACTGGGCAATTGAACAAGCACAGCAGCTTGTTGCAGACGTTGATTTTTCAATACTCGAAGCTGAGCATCATGTTGATATTGAAAAAATCCCTGTCAATAAAGAAATTCCACTTCCTCAGAATGTACGCCCAATATGGTATAACCATGCTTGGAAAATGCTGCTGATTAAACAAGCGTTGACGGCATTACACCTCTACCATAAAGACCAACATTACATTATTCAAGACAATAAAATTCAGATTGTAGACGAATCCACAGGACGAATCATGGCTGATCGTTCTTGGGAGCAAGGTCTACACCAACTGATTGAAGCAAAAGAAAAGGTAGAACTGACTAAAGGTCGAGATACGTTAGCGCGCATGACCTTTCAGCGTTTTTTTAGACGATATTTACTGTTATCTGGGCTCACAGGAACTGGTTTAGAAGTTTCAAAAGAACTCTGGATGATTTATCGCTTAAAAGTTTGCCAAATCCCACCAAATATTCCATCTAAGCGTAAGCAATTTAAACATCATTATTTTAAAAATAATCAACAGAAATATATCGCTATTGCCCAGCATGCAAAAACAATGGCAGATGCAAATCGTTCTGTTTTGGTGGGTACACGTAGTATCGAAGCCTCAGAAGCTATTTCCGAGGCCCTGACGCAACTCAACATTGAGCATATTGTGTTAAATGCGCGCCAAGATGCACAGGAAGCTGCCATCATTGCAGAAGCAGGTCATAGCGGAAAAATTACAGTAGCGACCAACATGGCTGGGCGTGGTACCGATATTAAGCTACGCCCAGAAACCAAACAAGCTGGTGGTCTACATGTCATTTTAACTGAATTTCATGAATCCGCTCGTATTGACCGTCAACTCTATGGTCGAGCTGGACGTCAGGGAGATCAAGGCTCATGCGTTGCCTATGTTTCAGGTGAAGATCAACTCATGCAACAAAATATCCAAGGGTTGATCTATCTACTCAATCTCATCCCCATTTATCTACTTAGACACTATTTTTTAAGCCTTGCAGTAAAACATATGCAGAAGAAATGTCAGAAACGAGCTTATCGCAATCGTATCTCAATGTTTAAACAAGATAAAAAGTTAAACTCTCAAATTGGCTTTGCTGGAAAAATTTATTAAATGAAATACGCACTTGTTTTCTTCGCCACCCTCAGCTGCTCTACCTCAGTGCTTGCAGATTCATTAAATTTTGCATGTATGATACAGCCTGCACAAATTGTTGAAATCCGCAGCCCGATTACAGGTATTTTGCAAAATATTCCGGTTAAAGCCGGTACGCCAATTAAAAAAGGACAAGTTCTGGCACAAATCGAATCAAGTGTAGAAAAATCTGCTACGCAAACTGCATATTTTCGAACGCAATTACGCGGTTCAGCCAATACGGCACGTTCTAAAATCGAACATGCCGAAAGCAAAGTAAATCGTATGAAACAACTACTGGCGGAAAATTTTGTCTCAAAACAAGCCTATGACGATGCATATAGTGAGCTACAGCAAGCCCGTTCAGAATTACAGACTGCACAGGAAAATATTAAACAGGCTGAATATGAATACAAACAAAGCCAGGCCGATTTAAATCGTAGAACCATTTATAGTCCTTTTAACGGCGTCGTGATACAGCAATATATTTATGCTGGAAGTCTGGTAAATCCAACTGAAGGGAAAAATCCAATTTTAAAAATTGCGCAAACTGATCAATTTAAAATTAATGCAATTATTCCATTAAAGTATTTTAATACAGTTAAAAAAGGGCAAAAGCTAAAATTGATTCCCGAAGCGCCATTTGAAAAATATGTAGCAATCATTCAGCTTGACCATGTCGATCAGGTCATTGATGCAAGCTCTGGTACATTTAGTGCGGGTGCAACCATCAAAAGTAGCAGTGTTAAATTCCCGAGTGGGATTCGTTGTAAGATGTATTTATAAAAATACATCTTACACAAGAATGATTATTTTTCTAAAAACTTTAACCAACTATTTTCTGATATGGAGGTAATGCAGTACCCGCCTCTTCAACAAGAATCATTAATACTTTATATTCTGCATAACTATTGTTTAAATAATCAAGCTCAGAGTCTTTTTTTTCATTACGAAGAATTTCACAATGATATTGATAGCGTTTTTCGAGATAATCTTTATCTAACCCAAGTGCAATAATCATCAGCTCCTGTGACCAATGCATTTGCACGAGAATATGATCAATAACATCTCCATATGCCCAGGTTTGTAGACTTCTTAAATTGCCATTTGCAAAATGCTGATGCAAAAAGTTTATAAATCGATCAAACTCCTGAAAAAATATTTTGATGTCATAGCTATTTTCCCATCTACGGACAAAATCAAAGTCTAATCCATATGGATATTTCGTTCCAACTGATTTTATTTTATTATTTCTAATATCTGGTATATCTATTCTAATTTTAAGTTTCTTCGCAAATTTATGTTTCATTTCCTCTGTTAAGAAATGATTTGTAAGATCCAAAGTCAAATCAATGTTTGGAAATTTACTTAAACTCTTGAGAGAAAATTTTAATTGGTAAAAAATATTTTGTTTTTTATTAATAAATATAAAATATCGCATCCCACTATTTATAGAAGTTTCGGCATCAGGCTCATTCCAACGTGGTTCAATAAAATCATATTTGCTATAAAACCGATGTAACTCTAGATTTTTTAAAATAGGATGATGTAAACACCATAACTTAAACAATTCTTCCGCTTTCTTTATATTGCGAGGTGCTTCAATTTTGTCTAGCTCAAAATACTGCTGCTCAGCACTCAGAGGTTTTAGAAAAGACCTTAAAACAGCTGTGACTGCATGATCAGGGACTTGTACAAGACTGACTCCCCACACTGAAAAGCGTGGTTCATAAAAACCAACCCCTGAATTCTGGACAGCCTCATAAAATACCCTGTACAAAGCATCGCCCTGTGCAACAATATCAAAATGTTCTAATTCTAATATCGCACATGGCTCAGCGGTGAGACCATGCTGTAAATTAATGCACCACTGCTGAACTTCCTTTGAAAAATATTCGCTGTAGTCAGAATTGGTGACTTTTTGAACCATATATTCCGCCCAATCTTGCAGCTTTTTACCCGCTGCAGGCGTATCTCGATGCTGTTGGTATAACTCATACGCTACGCGCTCAGATTCATTCAGCGAAGGAATCTGAGCTGTAAAAATCTCAGGTTCCCATAAATAAATTGCACCTGATGACATTCCACTGCCCTTAAATTAAATGATTTTTTAAATTCTAGAAGACCTCATACCCATCTTTTAGGTATGAGGTCAAATGCTCCAATTAAAACAACTGTTTCCAGTTCTGTTGTGCAGTTTGTTCCAAAGATTTCAACCATGCATCTGATTGTTCTTCCTGACGGAGTAGAATCAGATCCTCATCTTCGTCTTTTGGTAAGATGCTCAACTCTAACTGAGTTGAAAGCAATGGGATTGAACAAGCCCACTGTGCTTTCACCGTCAAAGGGATCGATGCGATATGGTTGACCCATGTCGATACAAAACCGTTGACCAATCGCCAAGGGTTGATACACGCTTGTCCATCCAACATTTTCACTGCAATCATCTTGAGACTACTCGCACTATGCTGGTTGCTCTGCTCGATTGCCGTCGCTTTTACTTGAATCGCCATATCTTGATTACGGCTACTTGCAAAGCGTAACTGCGCCCAATCCCATGTACTAATATCAATCCACTGCTGAGTTGAGTTAATCGTGATGTAGTTTGTTCCATCCGTCACGACCGTACCTTGACTAAAACCTGTCAGTTCTAATTTCATTCGCTCAGAGCCATCGAGATCATTACTACGTGCCACAATAATTGGTAAATACGTAGTCTGGCCGACAACAGCATAGACTTGGTTCGCAGTTGACGTATAGGTTTCAACTAAACGAATATCGTTGATAAAGGCACTACGACCACTCTGATTTCCTTCAAGCTGTAAACGGATAGTTCGGTCAGATCCATTACCCGCAAAGCTAATTTGATACTCCTGCCAGTTCAATGCGGTTTGTCCACTCGCTGCGTCAAACACAGCGATCTGTTGTCCGTCAACATATACCCCGACACGCCCCATATTTGCAGTTTGGCTTAACAAGCCTGCCATATTAAAGCTTAAGGTATAAGTCGTCCCGTTGACCGTATTTACCTGACGTTCAATCGCAGTTTGCTGATACAGTGTATCCTTACCATCATTCAAACGAATCCAAGCATTTGAACCCGCGCCTTGTAAGCTTATATTTTGATTCGCAGCATTCTTCATTTGATCGCCAGAGTGCCATACTTCAAAAGCATCGAGTTTAAGTAACTGATCTTTTTGAGTCATCCAACCATCTAAACTCCAGCCATACACCACTGACGGGTTTTTATTGAGAATGGCATTATAAACACCTCCCCATTCAGTATGGAAAATCTCACGGCTCGTTAAAGCATTTTGTGATTGATGAGTTTCTAAACTTGGCGCATCTGCAACAGCTTCGATATATACCGTTAACTCATGAATCGCTGACGCAACACTTGCATTAGATTTTTCAATACTGCTTGCCACCACTTGTAACTTCAGTTCACCGCTAAAGTCTTTAGGTGGTGTGAACTGTAGTGTGTTGAGATTCCAAGTGCTGATGTCAGCAACCGTATGCTGATCGGTCACCACAAACTGGTGTGAACCATCAGTTAACTTACTGCCTAATGGCATTCCTGCAATCGCAAGTTTAAGCTGTTCTGAACCATCTTTGTCCTGCAACTGAGCTGAGATACTAGACAACTGCATTGCCAAGTCTTCTTTGCCTCGATTCAGTGGCTTATTGGTCGAAAGTACAATGTTATCAATCATCGCACCTCGCCCACTTAAATGTGTCAATGGTGCATCAATACGAATTTGGATATTTTGCAGTTTACCCGTACCCACAAAACTAAATTGGATATTTTGCCAATTCAGCTGATCATTCGGACTGGTATTGGCATAAGTCGCAATACGTTTACCATCAACATAAATACCAATTTGGGTAAAACATTCGCTAAAGCCTAAACGCCCTGCATAATCGAAACTGAGATTATAGCTACGCCCGAATTCAGTTTGTACATTACGCGCAATCCCCAAGGTTTGAGCTTGGAACAAGCCTGCATCATTGAGCTCTAACCAGTTATTGCCATTACCAGCTTTTGCTTGAACTGTTTTAAGCTGGCCATAGGCATTCTCCATGCGGTCGCCATTGCCCCAGATTTCAAAACCATCTGTACCAAACAGGTTGCAATCCAATCCTTTAAGTAATGTCCAACCCTCAAACATATTCTGTTCGATCAGGGTTGAAGTCAGGTCTGGGTTTACTGCGGTTTCCCAACTGGTCTGGAACAGAACTTCTTGATTAGTAGTCGAACCAATATTTAGAATCGGTTGATCTGCAACAGCCTCAATTTCAATATTCAACCAGGTCATCGCACTATAAAGCTGTCCATCAAAAGCTTTATAACCAACTTGTGCATAAATTGCTTTTTGATTACCAATACCCGCTATTGCACGATCACTGGCCTCATTCAAACTTGGCACAAAACGAATATGCCCAGCATTAAAATCGGCTTGATTGAAACGTGTGCCTACACTCACTAACTCCCACTGGTCATGGATAAACTGTTGTAATAAACCAGTTTGAGGGAGAGCGCTAATTTCTATGCTTAAGACATCGCCATCTGTATCGAGCACAGCAAAATCAGACCATTTTAAAATCAGGACTTGATCTTCTAAACCTTGAACAGTTTGAGCGTTTGCAGTTGGGGCATCATTTACAGAGTTAACCGTAATAGCAACCACAACCGTCTGAGATTTAAGCTCACCATCCGTTACATAGTAACTAAAGCTGTCTGCACCAAAGTAGTTGGCATTCGGTACATATTGATATTGTCCATTTGCTAATGGTTTCAACTGACCATTGAGAGGTTGTGAAACTAGTACAAGCGTTAAGATATCATGCTCTACATCTTGAGCTGTTGAAAGAAGATCTATCGTTACCGCACTATCTTCATTCGTCACTATCTGTTGTGCAAACAATGTCGGTGCATCATTTACTGCATTTACAGTAATCGATACGGTTACAACCTGCGAGTTTAGCGCATGATCAATCACATAATAGCTAAAGCTATCCGTACCGTAATAATTTGCATGTGGCACATATTGATAACGTCCATCCGTCAATCGTACCAGTTGTCCATGGACAGGTTCCGTCACAATGACGGCATTTAATACATCGCCTTCTATATCCTGTGCTGTCGCCAGTAAATCAATGAAGACCGCTGTATCTTCGTCTGTGATCAGCGTTTGTGCTTGTAGCATCGGAGCATCATTCACAGCTTTGATATGAATCGTCACGCTGACCGCTTGTGAATCCATTTTTCCATCTGTGACATAGTAGCTAAAGCTGTCTGTACCAAAGTAATTGGCATTTGGTACGTATTGATAACGCCCATCCGCCAATTGTTCTAAACGTCCATATAGCGGCTGTAGCGTTATATGCGCGCCAAGTACATCACCATCTGCATCATAAGCACTTGCCAATGGATCAAAGATCACCGCTTGATCTTCATCGATCTCTATATCTTGTGTATTTAATACAGGTGCCGTATTTGATGCCAAAACATGAATACTAAAGGTATAAGGTTGGGAAGAATCTGTACCATCGCTGAGTACAACCGTAAATGTATCATCACCCACAAAATCCTTATCAACCAAATAGACATAGTGACCTGTCACAGCATCGTAGCTAATTGTGCCGTATTGTGGCTGTTGGGTGATTTGTACTGTAACTGGATTGCTTTCGACATCTTTAACGTAGCTATCAAAATCTAAGACCAGTGGTTCACCTGCAATAATTTCCCAATTTGGTTGTTGGCTAAAAATCGGTGCATCATTTACTGGGTTGATATCAAATTGTACAGTCGCAACTTTAGACTGCTGCCCATCGACAGTGACAAAGTAGTAGCTAAATTGATCCGCACCAAAATAGTTGGCATGCGGTACATAGCTAAATTCACCATTGGCAAGCAGGACCAACTCACCATGTTGCGGTGCAGCCACGAGCACCACGTTTTCAATTGATTTACCAATCAGTAAGTCATTATCCAACACATTGCCCGTGAGGGTTGTATCTTCATCGAACTGGTAGCGATCATTCATCGCCAATGCTTCAGCAACTAAACGGATATTGCTAAGCGTGACTGAACTATCTGCTGCCCCAAAGCCAAGTAAATCAAAAGATAATAGAACTTCTCTGCCAACTAAAGCTTGGTCAAGGTTGATAAAGAATGTTTGGCTACCATCACTGTTGATAACTCGCTCAATTCCTTGTGCCAAATAGTTTTGACCATTGGCTTGCAGGTTAAAGAGTGCATCTGATTGACTCAGATCATTCACTTTAAATAGTGCTTCACCTGTTTTTGCATCAAGCAGCGCAACCTCAAATGCATCATCTGGACCATTGTTATAGTCTGTTAGATGCTGATCTTTTACCGTAAATGTAAGGACTCGATCTTGTGCCCCGAGTTTAAAGGCTTGGGATAGATTGGTATGTTGAGTACTACTTTCTTTAAGCTGTAACTCCTGTCCTGAAAGTATAATTTCACCTTGAGTAAACCAGCTTCCACTGACTTGATTACCCGCAATCACTTCTGCAAATTGATCATTCAACAAGTTTGGTGTCTGCCATGCTGCAGATTGAACCGTTAAGGTTGAATTCACCATTGGAGCATCGTTATGACGATTTTTAAGGAAAGCAATATCAGCCGCACTTGGTAAACGTCTTTCGCCTGTATCCAGTACACGGGTCATGACATCATTTTGTAATTGAGGATCAAGCCCAAGTACATGGCCTAACTCATGAATCAAGACAGTAAGCAGGTCTAGTTTTCCATGTGCGGAACTACCCTCTGTGGCCTTCATGCTTAAACTACCACCAAGTGTAAATTCACTACTTTCTAATGGCGTAGTATCAATAAACCACCCCCAGCCTGCGCCTGTGGCATCTAAAGTAATTTGCGCACCTTCCGTGATTGCTGCAACATTTGTACCTAAGTCCGCAATATGGAACTGTGCACTATCAAGAACTTTTTGGGATGCCCCTGCTTCTAACCAATAATTTTTGGCAATTGGTAGAAGTGTATCTATTTCTGTTTGAGTAATAGTAGTTGTAGAATTTCCTTCAAAGGCAACAAGTTGATAATTAATAGAATCATCCGTAAACTTAATTTTACCTTGATCAAAAGCATCCTTAATTTTACTTAATATCTCTTGTCTAGATACAATGATATTTCCATCTTTATCTTTTAATTCTGTGACGTTAATTCCTCCAAAATCTGGTAACTTAAGTTTATCTACAATTTCAGAATTAAAAAAATTGATAATTTTATTATTTCCTTGTGCATCTAAATTAGATGGTTTTCTATCAATCAAATAAACTACTTTACTAACTTTATCTGTATTTGCGAATAAGCCTAAAGCATCTCTATAAAGAGCATCTATCATTTTTGGCATTTGAAATTCATTTCTAAAACGCTCAGTTTGATTTACCCAATTATAATCCTTACGATCTATGACTTCTAAAAGACCATTTTTATCAACCTTTACTCCCTCATACATCCTAAAATTTTCTTTAACTGTTTTAGGATTTATATTTGTAGATAGATTATATGGATGCTGAAATACTACACCTATTTCCATATGACTATCTGGTACATTTGCATCTGTTCTTGTTCCCCAAGCTTTTCTTTCAAAATCGCCTCCTTGTTCTCTGAAGCTTGAAGGTTTCAAGAAAACTCCCCCATCAGATGGTTTGGAAAAAATTTCCTTAACATTTTTGATATCTGGAGTCCAATGTACAAAATTAGGCAGAACATCTGATCTTAAAGTATCTCTGGCGACAATATTTGTAGGTATTGGAGCACTACCTAATTTTAGATTAGGATCATACTGATAAAAACAGTTTGAGTTATGTACCCAAAGTCCTTCATTACCAACAAAATAGGTATGAAAGTCTTCTACTTCAATATTATATACTTTTGTTTTAAACCTAGTCACTCCATCAAAATCATCAGGATAGTCATTGTTTTCTATATCAAAATTTTCAAAGTCATCAATATATCTAGAATATTGATTAGATAAATCATTATTCTGCAAATAATCAGTTTTTATAGAGTGCTTTCCATTATACACAAACGAATGTCCAACACTATATCCAAGTGAATTATGTAAATAATGATTACAAAAACCAATACTTCCATCATCTTTAAAATTAAAAACTTTAGATGCTCCATAAACAAAAAAAATCTTTTCATTTTCAATAAAGCAAAGTTCGTCGCCATCCTCTAGTTTTATGGCAGGTATCCACTCTTGTTTAATTTCATTCCAGACAGGGTGATAATCTGTTAAGTAGGTAACTTTTATAACTTCAGGCTCAGACTCACATATATAAGGTAACTGAATAATATTATCTTCACCCGAACAAAATGCCCTTGAAACACGCTTATATTCGGTTGGCGCATCTTTACCACCCCACTCAGGACGTGATAAAACCATATCTCCAACTTTAATATCCTGAATCGGTACTAAACCTTTATCCGTATGTACCAATGTTCCTGCGGGGAAACATTGGATATGCTTAGTTTCAAGCTTTAACGCCTCTATATCTAATGCATCATCAATTATTTTTTGATTTAATTTATTACCACCATATCCCTGTTTCGCTAACTCACTTTCTTTATAACGATAATCCCAAAGTGGTCTATTCTCTTCTAACTTTGCAAATACACGGGTGTCCGCTATAGACTGACGAGCTGCATTTACAAAAGAATTTCGAATATGTACCGCAGCTATCGCAAGATTCTCTGTACTTATAGACGGATCAATTTGTTTAATCTTGTCTATAATTGCTTTCATTTCTCTTGCTTGAGCAGCTAACCAATCCGTTGCCTGTTGTGAAGTCATAGTTCGTGCTTTAGGAATTTCTATTTCTTTCCCAGAAATTGCCGAGGTATATTTCCCTCCATCTCCTAATATTAAACTCCGACCAGTTGTATCTGCTTTAGTAAATAAATATTTGGCTTCAATATCCGCTCTTGCTGTTGGCATAACAATCTTATATTCAAGACGATTTGCTTCAGTCGGTGTTTTCCACATCGTTTTAGCACCTAAGAAGACTCGTCCCGCTAAATGTAAGCCTGCTCCAACAGCCATATCCATACCAACCGAAGTTAAGAGTGCATATTCATCATTATTGCCTGCCTTACCACCTGTTACTTTATAAATATAGGCTTGTGTAGCAGTATCTACAGCTGCATATGTAATTGATTCTGTTAGCATAGCCTTAGCACCTGCTCCAAATCGTGCTTCTGCTGCTAAACCAATTCTGGCACCAAGAGCCATTGCTAAAGTTGAGCCAAAAGCATCAACACCTGCAGCTTGGATTAAATCACTATCACTTATTTCCCCCTTTTCATTTTTCTTAAGCAATTCAGCATAACGCCCCACAAATCCCATTGTGGCGAAATCCCATCCATTATAAAGCCCTGATTTTAAGTAATATAATCCTGCATCTAATGCGCTAAAATCACCTGCCTTAATTTTCTTTGCAATTTCAGCTTGTGAGATTCCTAATGCCCCCGTATAGACATTATCCTCTTTACCCAAGTCATTATATGGGCTCATGATGAATTTCAGATCTTCTTTATTACCAGTTGACTTTAAATGTGCTATTTGAGTAGTCGAAGCATATGTTCCTATCCCATAAATCCATGCGAACAAATCATTTGTTGAGTTGCCCTTAAGCATTTGTGGTGGCGCTATTTGTGTATACTTATTACCATCTTTTTTCAAATCAAATGGTTTTGAAGTGTCTCCTTTATTTGTTTCATATGCAACTTCAGCCATTTCAATCAATGCTGTTGCATTCCATACAAATAAATTTTTATTTAATCGTGTACCAGCGACACCACCATGACCATCATCAATATATTCATCCATCCATACATTGCCATATAGCATCCCATTCGCATCTATTGTTAATTGAGAGATAGAGCCTGGGACTAGCATAATTCCTAGACTGGCAAGTGGCGTTGTTGAACCAAGGAAAGTAGGTGAACCCTGTTTACCAAATGGATCTCGAATAATTCCAAGCTTACCCCCTGATTGCTTTCCTGCCCCGAAATTATTATCCCAATTCCAAAGTGGATCTTCCAATAAGCTATAGTCATCAGCGACAATTGCATATTCTGTCGTAACACCTTTCTCATCCGTGTAGAGCACAATTACATTTCCAGCTGCTGATTGTACCTCCTGACGGAATTGGTTATAAGGTGAATAACTTTTTTGTACTGCCGATAAAGAATGACTCTTTATAACTGCTCCACTTTCTAAAAGTTTACCTTTCTTATCTGTCTTTAAGGTAATAGTCGCTAAACCATTATTTCTATCACGAGTATTTGATAAAATAAACTCAGCATTGCCTGTCCCTGAAGATATATATTGAGGCAATTTACCTTTAGTATTCGCATTAACTAAAAAGTCTTCTTCTTTTAACGTAACAACTTTTCCTGCATATTCACCATCCTCATTTATATCATTAAGATCAACAATATAAACATCCCCCCCAGAAAGAGATGAACTATAGTTATATCTTGAATTTGCAGTTGGAGATGTTAAAGCTAAATAACTTCCATTATTAATCGCGGAATCCCAAAAACCATTTTTAGGTGTAAATCCTAAGTCAATCGTTTGCTGCTGCAATAAAAAATTATTATCTAGTGGATCAACATTAATTCTGATTAATCGCCCTGCACTACCTGAGAAATAACCACCAGTTGTGATATACAACCAGTTATTATCCATAACTAAAGATGATAAATTTTCTCCAGCACCAAACACACCCAACTCATGTACAATTTCAAGGGTCTGAGTATCTAAAACTAGAATTTTATCACCAGTTAAAACATTACGACTAATAATAAATGCTAAAGTTCCATCATTATTATAAGTAATTGGATCAGCAACATGACCCTGCATTTTTACAGTCTTTTCTGACTGGCTATTTCCTAATTGATAGTCTGTAATAGTTTTGACTAGAGTCGTTGTATTTTTAACTTTATCTACACGGAATATATCAATTGAATTTGGTGTAGTAACAATTACATCCTCTGTGCCAAGCTTCCATGCCTGAATAGGATTACTATCAACAGGTAGTCCTACAAGTTCTTGCCCACCATCTGTACTTGCTTTAGCAATTCGTTCGATATAGATGAGATGCATAGATAACGCGACACCTTTTGGCAGATCAATTGTTACCCGTTCTAGAGTAGAAGATGCTGGGGTAACAGTGAAACCTTGCCAAATCAGTCCCCGATCAGGATCAATAGTGTTATTAGTCGGTTTATCAATTTGACTACCTCTTGGCACGAGCCATACTTTTATCTCAAAATTATTAGCTGATTGCCCTTCTGGAATGAAATTTTTAGCTGTAATTGACAATTTTCTATTCTCAGCATCATATTCCAATTTAGTAATTACTGGTTCAGATACCGGAGAACTTGGTACATCAGGGAATGTAATCTCTGAGTTTGCTAACTTAAAGTCTTCTTTAGGAATCGCCTGTTTATAAGCTCCTGCAATGGTATAACTCAACATCACAGCAGGACTGGCCATAGTTGCAAACAACCCTACAGCAGAACTTAACAGATAAGGATTTCCATAGACAGCTCCGCCAATTGCTAGTGCAAGACTTGCATTAGCTGCCCATATATATCTTTCATAATGTACCCCTCTAACAGTTGCTTCACCTGTCGTTGGATCAACATTTGAATATGATACTAAGTAAGACCCGCTCCAGTTTGCACCGTCATAAGGTGGGCTTGATGTTCTAGCAACACCATCATCACCAACAATACCATTGTCAACCAACCACCAAGTTTCGTGTTCAGAACCATCTACATCACGAATAATGCCTTTTTTGAAAAAGAAAACTTCTGTTCCAGCTTTTAAGGTCTCAATCTCGCCTGTTTTTGGATTTCTAGCTTGCTGTGGAACTTTTATCGCTAGTTGTAACGGCAAGCCCGTTTTTTCATCGCCAACATTAATATCAAAGGCAACCAATGAAGTTAAAACATCAGGTGCAGGCAATGGCATACCCACATCATCCAATGATTTAGCCTTGATCGAAACTTCAGTACCTTCTTTTACAGCACCTGGCGCAACCATTAAGATATTGCCCTGTTCATCCTGAACCACAGCACCTTTCTTGGCATCTACGACCGCAGAACCAATTTCAGGTTGTTGGATAATCAGGCTAAAGGTATATTGGTGGCCTTTATTGATCACAGTAACTTGTGCAATACCTGTTGCTTTGGCATGAATCAGACCATCAACACTAATCTCTGCAATACTGCTATCGCTGATATAGTATTTAGTACCAGCAGAAGCCGCTGAAACCTTATTCCCATCAATATCGGTCACTTTAAGTTGACGCTCACCATTGAGTGGCAAGGTTACTGCTTTTGGATAAACATCAACTTCAAAGCCATTGTCATCCAGCTCAGGTTCATCACCATATAAGCTGACTGAAATTGCATTCACCCCTTCAATACCACGAGCAGATACATGAATTGTTGCGATACCAGCTTTCTTGGTCGTGATATTACCTTGCCCATCTACAGTGAGCACATTCGGGTTATCACTGACAAATTGCAAATAATCAGCCGTTAAGATAACGCCACTTTCATCTTCAAAATCACCTTTGACTTGTAAGGTTGCACCATTACCCAACGCCAATGCCGCCAAACGTTCAACATGAATTAAAACTAACTTGGCATCACTCACATAGATTTTCAGTTCAATTGGCTGACCTTTGCTATAACCATCATCTGCTTGTAGCGTTACTGTCGCATAACCTGAGAAGCCTGCTTCTGGTTTAAAGCTAAGATTCTTACCATTTGGTGAAAGTTGAGCAATACCATGTGTATTACCTAAAATATTCCAATAAACCGTATCCCCCTCACGATCAACTGCAATCTGCTCCAATGCACCACTGACCGATAAATCTGTATGCGTTTTTAAAGCTTGTTTGCCATGTTCGACCACATTAACTGGTGCTTGGTTTGATTTCCAACCATAGTTAGCATAGAGAACTTGTAAATCGGTATTATTGACAACGCCATCACCATTTAAATCAAATTGCTGTTGCCCTGCTTGTGCTTGTTGCCACAACGCACTATCTAAACCATCGACATAGCCATCACGATTTAAATCGCCCACTATAGATAAACGAACCGCAACAGAACCCGTTCCTTTTACAGCCAACTGTTTAAAGCCTGCCGAAGTGATTCGAACCAAGGTAATGGTACGATCACCATGTCGCTGTTGCGACACAATACTTGTATCTGCAACACCAATGTCTTGAACATTGCCTTGTGTTTCTATTGCCACTAACACAGCACCAGTAGCACCCATTGCTTTAATGGTAGATGCCAATTCTGACTCACGAATCGCAAAATCAAAATACTGTGTTTGACTGGTCAACTCACCCTGCCATTGCGGTAAAGATTGGTTTTGGTTGAGCCAATCTACACTTGCACCCAAATAAGCGGTGGCTTTTTCCAGACGGACTTCGCCTGTAGATGAATAACTATAGCGTTGAACTACTTCACCTGTAATCAGGTTACGCACCAATTCCAGCTGATTCGATTGATTGTATTTATAGACCAAGCTGATCGCCTTCGCTTGTGCATCTCGACCGATCACTTGGCTGACACGCCCTTGGCTGTCACGTTTAAACTCAATGCTTTGTGAGCTTTGACCACCGACCAATACGATATTGTTTTGGCTCACCAACCATTGTTCACCATTGGTGAATGTGACAGACAATACTTTGCCAGTTTGATCCAGTACATAACGCGTACCATTTGGTGCAGTTAAGCTGAAATAGCTTGGTGCCCATGCGAGTCCTGTCGTTTCGTTATATAAGCTTTGTCCTTGTTGAACAAGCGTATCTGTATGTAAGTCAAATGCTGTATGTGCGGTTAAACGCCAGCCTTGGTCATTACTAAATTGTGGGGTGAGTTGACGAATACCAGTACTTGTCCCATTTACATATTGGGTCTGTAAATTCAAGCTAAAGCTTAGATATTGCGTTTGTATTGCATGGGCACCTGTCATTGCTTGCGGAATTTGCAGCCAGACTTTTGCTCCAATTTGCCATGCTGCAACGCCGCCCACACTATTGGTTAACCGTTGGTTATGTGTCAACTGAGTATCAAATAATGCACTGCTCCAGTTAGAGAAATCGCCCTGTACACCTGCGGTAATTGAACGAACTAAATCAAGTGTTTGTGACCCAAGCTGTAACGTTGCATCCACATGACTGGCTTGATTCAATTGTTTTGCACTGCTGCTAATTTCAATATTGGCATAAAGTTCTTCAACACGACCAACGAGGTCCCACGCTGTCAAACGTAACTGATAAACACCATTCGCAAGTAATGCTGGATTTAAAGCAAAAATATTGAGGTTTTGATTAGTTTGTACTGCTTTAAGTGCAATCTCTTGTAGGCTCTGCCATTGTAATGTCCCAGTGCTGTTACGCGCTATTTCTAGCTTATAGCCCATCAACTGCTGTTCTTTGATAAACGCCATCAGCTCAGTCGTGCTTTCAATCACAATCGGTGCTGTAGTGATTGCAGCACCACTCAGCTGGCCTTGCCATGTTAAAACAGGCGCGACGTTATCCGATGGATCTTTGACTCGGATTGTTTCAGTTCGTTGCTGACTAAATCCATCAATATCAATAGTTGTCGCCCGAATTTCAATCAATCCTGGTTGCTGTCCAGTCAGTTTAATACGACCGGTCGAATCTAAAGTGACTGCCTGCCATTGATCCGTACCTAATGCACTACCACGTACTTCAATCACAGTATTCACAATGGCACTGAAGCTATCTGCTCGGACTGTTGCTGTCACAATTTGTCCTGCAACAACAGGAATAGCTGGGGTCGTTTCGATATGTAGGTCAGGTTGATAAGCTTTTTGCTCTGCAACAACATTGAAGGTTATCGCTTGGCGGACCGTATCATAACCATCTGAAATACGTGCATAGAATACAAATTTTCCAACTTGACCCGCACTTGGTGTCCATGACAAACGCCCTGAAGTCGCATCGTAGTAAGCACCTTGCGGTAACTGTTCAAAACTGACCGTAAGCGCTTGGGTTTGTACTGTACCATCTACATCTGAAACATAGATATTACGTTTATCGCTTAGGCTATTTTGAGCAGCTTTCAGCACATCTAATTGGAACGCTTGGCCGACCAATAGTGTTCGATTACTGCTCTGAATGGTAGGTGCTTTATTAATATCCAATACACGGACTTGAACCGTTTTAAGTACTGAAAGCTGACCATCGCTCACCATAAAAGTAAGATCAAACGCTTTCTGATCACTTAAAGCATTATTTACCGTGTCTTGTGCAGGTGTCCATTCAACATAACCTGTGGTTGCCTCGACATAGATGCCCGCTGGTGTATTCGCATCATGTACTAACTGATAACGTAACGCATCATTATCGCCATCTTGGGCCAATAAATTAAATGAAAGGGTTTCACCTTCATATACCAGTTGTAATGGTACGCTGGTAAATACAGGCTGTTGATTGACATTGGCAACTTGGATTTGAATATTACGATTGAGCTGCGCACTCCCATCCGTCACGCGAACACTAAAGTTATATTGACCTAATTGCGTTGTCCCTAAACTGCTTTGTGCAGCAAACATGGATGGCAACCACTTAAATACAAGCTGGCTTTGACCATTCCCTAGTGCTTGCGTTGTAACATTGACCCCTCGAGGTAAGGCACTAAAGGACCAATACAATTGATCTAAGTCGGCATCCTTGACCGTCATCGTCCATGTCAACTGCTGACCTTCTTGGGCCTTCAGAATAATTTGATCAGCTTGCTGTTCTACGCTACCACCTTGTTGTACCTGAACATCAAGCAATTCTGGTGCAAGATTATTTGCACGCACGACAATACGAATATCTTGTGCTACTACATTCGGTACAGCAACAAAGCCTTCAGGCACGGCATAGCCTAAATCTTTAGGTGGTAAGCCCTGATCAGAAACTTGGACACTTAAATCATATTGGCCAATTTGGCTCGCAGTTGGAGTCCAAACAATTTCAGCATAACCATAAGTGGTACTTTGCAGAAGTTGAGCACCTGTTGGTAGACCCTGCACGATATAATTCAGGGTATCTTGATCTAAATCAATTACTGCGACTGGAATACGAATTTGTTGCCCAACCACGGCGACATTTCGTGTCGGCACACTGAGGCTAGGTGCTTCGCTATAACTTCTTACCGTCACAACAAAACTCTTACGCTCAATCTGAACTTGATTAATATCACCATCGCCATTGTCTTTTGCGGTTACGGTAATGGTGTAATCACCACGATGTCCAGCTTGAGGTGCAAAACGAATCACCCCTTTAACATGACTACCAGACTGGACTTGGGTATAGGTGGCAAAGTTTGGTAAGTCTTCAATTTGTAATTCAATTGGATTACCGTCTTTATCCGTTGCAGAGACAGGAATCTCAATGACAGCACCTTTATCCACAATTACACTTTCAAGTGCACCGATCTCTGGAGTACGGTTTGCATTGAGCACATTAATGCTAAAGGTACGCTCTGTCGACAGTGCTTGACCTGTTCCATTGCCATCATCTGTTGCAATGACCTTTACCTTATAAATACCCGCCTGTTGGTAGGTCGGATTCCAGTAAATTTCCAAGGTTTCAGGATCAAATGTCGCACCTTCAGGTAAACCTGTCACTTGATATGTGACCGAGACAGGCACATCAGACATCTGAACAGCCTGGCTTTGAGGGTGTGATTTAAACGCGGGTTCAAAGCCTGGGTTATCCGGGTCAAATGCAAAAACACTTAAACGGAGACTTGCCCCCTCCAATACCGTCCATATCGAGCTAGATTCGAACTGTGGCGCAGCATTGGCATTGTTTACCACCAATATTAGTGTTTGAGTTGCAATAGTCCGTACAGGAATGCCCCCATTAGTTGGGGTATAAGTTGCCACTAAACGAATTGGGATCTCATAGTTACCCGCCTGAGCATAACCTGGGGTCCATTCTAACCATCCGGTTTCTTTGTTCAGGATAGCACCACTTGGTAGCCACTCTGCACTATAGCTTAGTTTGATTTCCTGTCCAGAATACTGCATCAGCCCATGAGGTAGATTACCTGCCAGTTGTAAACTAAAACGTTCACCTTCCCGTAATTGCTGTGCTGCCACAGGCAAGAGCACAGGTTTTTCATATCCTTGCTTGACCGTAATATTAAACTGGTAACGACTTTCATGTTTGGCATCTGAAACGACCAACTCAACATTTTCATAATAACCCGCTTGGTCAAACGCAGGTGTCCATGTCAACTTTCCAGTTGCAACGTCGAATTCGGCACCCGCTGGTAAATTACGCACCGTCATGCTCAAACTATCGCTGTCTTCATCCGTAGCTAACAATTGTTGGCTCAGGCTTTGACCTTCTGTTAAAACAATATCTCTGATTGCGGCAATAACAGGGACATGATTTGCCCCATCCACTTGAAGCTTGAGACGTTTAAGCGCAACGCCTCCTCGACTGTCGACAACTTTCAACAAGATCTCACTATCCACTCGATCTTGAGTTGTTGCTGTCCAACGAAGTTGCGCATGTGCTTGATACCCTTGATCAGAAGGTTGTCCCGTTGTGGTTGCATCAATACTGACACCTTGAGGTGCCTCAACAATGCTCCAATAGAACTGATTACCATCTTGATCAATCGCGGTTAAATCTAAAGTCCAGCTTTCATTCACTTTAGCCTTAAGCTTCGTCTCATCAAAGTGAATCACTGGCGGTTGATTATCATAAGGAAGTGCATAAATCTGATGTGCTAAATCGAATTTTAATAAACGTGCAGCATCTTTAGACACGGTTAAGTCTTCTGCTTTCACCACAGAGACCGTGATACCCGTTAAACTTTCACCAGCTTTTAAACTGCCGCCATGTGCTTGTAAATAACTACCAATATCCAATAACCACAATTCACTCTGTAGTCCTTGACCTTGTGTTGCCGAAACAATGCCACCATTAAAGTAGTGACCCGGATCAAGCAACAATAATAATGGGCCTTGGATACTATCCTGACCAATATTGGTCAGTTTCACATCATAACTGACCGTCCCATTGAGACGATCGGCACGCGTTTTTTCAAATTCAATGTGAACAAATGCGCTGTAATCAGTGACTGTAGTAAATGCTGCGGTATAAACACCCTCAAGACGAGTCTGTTTCGCACTTTGTAAGTTCGATGAGACCTCAAGTCGCCATTGACCTGCTGCAATATTTGGTAAAGTCAAAGTCACGCTGTTGGTTGCTTTATCCCAGTGCACGGATTCAGGCAGCAGAACTTGATTGATATTTTTACCCATTCCGACAATACGATAGTTCGCTGGATTCAATACACTTGCAACATCTGTGCTATCACTGCCATTGTTGCCCAACCACATCGCCTGATCAAAGCTTAAAGTCGCATGACTCAACGGAAGAGGTAAATATGCCCCATCCTGAATTGAGCTGGCAATCACTGTTGGTGCTTTAATCAGTGCAATCTCGTCAATACGATTGGTTTGAGCCACCAAGATTCGCTGATCATGAGTGATAATAATGGACTCACCACGAGAACCACCTTGCGCTAGTTGAATGGCCTGACGTTTGGCTAAGCTGATCATCCAAACAGCAGCATTGTCTTGTTTGAGCAGTGATTTGCTACTACTGGTGAATTGTTGACTGTTATTGGCAGAAGCAAATAATAAGCCTTCAAATGCTGTGCCTTTTTGTCCAAAGACTAAGCTATCAATTAAACCATTTAAGCTGTATTCAATCTCCGCCCGCCCTTTGGTTTTACCTGTAAGCGGTAAACTAATGATATCGGTTTTACCAATATGAGAAAGAATATTCGAACTTGTCCAACGGACAGCCCATAAGCGGCCATCTGGTGCAAAACTTAAATCAGAGACCAATGCATTAGAGAAGTGCGTCCATTGCTGTCCTACTGGCGCATGAAGATCAAAAATCTCAATCCCATTTCCAGATGAAACATAAATTCGATCTGTTTCTGGTTCAACAGCTAAAGCATGGGTCAATGGTTCTTTGGCAGGACCTTTAATTCGCTCAATAATCTGGCCAGTCGAGTAATCCAGTAACCAGAGCTCTTGACCCGTCAATACCCATAATTGACCTTTTGAGTCGATCGCCATATCCATAATCGGTTGATCAAAGGTATAGAGTGGTTTTTGTTGTGTGCCGCCGTCTGTTGCATAAATAAAGAGTTGATTACGATACTGACCAGCACTCACCAGAATGCGCTGGTCTGGCAACTCGACCATGGCCATTGCGCCGACTTCACCTTGACTCGCATTAAAACCACTTGCAAAAGCATTGAGA
Organism: Acinetobacter sp. Ac_5812; assembly: GCF_013072695.1. Lineage (GTDB taxonomy): Bacteria > Pseudomonadota > Gammaproteobacteria > Pseudomonadales > Moraxellaceae > Acinetobacter. Next base: position 397,581 of record NZ_LXUK01000012.1, on the reverse strand, counting down.
CTAAACGGCGATAAAATTGAGTTTAGGTCTGTACTTTGATTTTTATCAATTTGACCCGTTAAACCTTTTTGCGCTTCGACAAAAATAGCGTTATTTAAATAACTTCGATCTGGTGTTGCTTGAGGGATTTGTGTTGTTTGCTGTAGAGATTCATTGCTACCTATTTCTGTCAATAATTGTTGTCTAGAACCATCATCAGGTAAAACTGAATTGGTTACTTTAGCGACCTCTTGATTTCCTGCAATATCCGTTGCCACTGCCAAGAATTCATATTGAACACCCGCCTTTCCAATAAACAGCAACTCACCTTTCGCTTGCACCAATTGCTTTTGCCAGATTTTGAAATCACCACCATTTTCAGCAACATAAAGGGTAACATGTTTGATACCACTGCTATCATCTTGCGCAGACCACTGTACTTGGTAATGAACTTGGCTTGCATCTGTACTTTGCTGTGAAACAACTTGTAGCGTTGTTACTGGGCGTTGATTATCTAAAACATATAATGTGGTTTGGCTATCTACAGGTGGGGTATTATTGAGGTAAATACGCGCCTTTGTCTCAATCTCTTCATTCGACTTCGCCGTTTCAATCGACTGAATAGTATACCCAACAAAACCTTTACTATTTCCATCCAATTTTAATAAACGGTGTAAGTTCTGAATTGAAAGCTCGCCTGTATTTGGATCAATGGCTTGAATCAACCAAGTAACAACGCGATTTTCTGCATCAATACCTGCACTTACACGCAAGATAAAACCAAGACTGCCAGTGAAATCAAAATCACTGCTAAAACTGCTTCGATTTTCTGGAACATGAATATTGATATCCCCAATCTTCATATCCGTTAAACGGAGTGTATATGGGTCCAGTTGTTCATCAATTGCCGTCACTAGACGAATTTGATGCAATGATTGTTCAGATGTATTCTGGAAGCTGATCATAAATGGTAATGCAGTTTCACTCGGAACATAGCTTTTACCATCGGTATGCGGCATCACGGTTGGACCTTGTACATGTACAGCATCCGTATTTACAGCCGCAATTTGCTCTAGATATTGCGTTAAGGCAAGTGCCTGTGCCCCAATAGGATTAAAGTCTTCATCCAATAAGCCCAAATGACGTAAATATTCGAGTTGTGATTTACCACCTGCAAAAATATTAAAATTAATGAAGTGTTTATTGTTTTCACTATTTAAAATCAGATCTTCTGGCTTAATATTCTTAGGCACTGGACTTAATGCAAAACCACCATCTTCACCTGTGCGTACTTCATAATACTCAATTTGTGCTTTAAGCGCCTCCGGATCACCCGCCCATTTCGAGGTATCACCATACCATTTTTGCATTTGCTCAAAGAATGACAAGACACTTGCTTTAGTTTGATAATTTTCGCCCGCTTTGGCCAACAGAATCCCTGTTGCTAAGTTTGCGGTGAGGCTCAGAACCTGAACGCCCTCTCGAATTGCGGGTGCCTGATTTTCAGGACGTAATAATCCGCCTTCTTCTAAGGCGGCAAGCCAACCTTGCACCCATTGTGTTTCATCCGCAGCCAAGGCTTTCAAACTCACATTGGCAGACGTGTCTTTTAAAATCGCATCACGCATTTTTAATGCATGTTTGATTTGATCCTGAATAAATTCAGCACGTGTAATTGGTGTGGCGGCAGCGGCAATATTAAAGCGGAAATCTAGGGCTAAAAGCTCGTTTTTGGTTAAACGCTCTTCTGGATCCAAGAAGCGAGTCGCTAAACCAGCTGCAATTTTATTGAGATCATAAACCCCATTGTTCAGCAAACCTTGTGCTTTCCAATCAGGATGGATCATATAGAGTTGTTCACGCAACCCTTCAAAATCCATATTGATCCATTCTTTCAGACCCGGATAGGTTTTGATATTGAAAGTAAAGCCAGTGAACCCTGAAGCATTGACGTCAAAAGCATAGCCGGGTGCTAGGTTAATACCTGAGGTATTTAATGTGCCGTCTAAATTCGCCCAAGCAATTTGATTCAGTTTATTTTTATCGGTTGGTGTGGTGCCATATTGTTGGGTATTAGCCTGATCACCAAGGATCACACCCGAAGGTTGACCACCAACATTTGAACCAAAAATAATGAAAGGCAGATTTAAACCTTCAATTAATGATTCATTATAGCCCATCTCCACCGCACCAATATCCAAACGAACATATGGTGTATCGACGTTGGTGAGACTTTGCAGAGAAACACTATAATTACCCGTCTCACCTGGAGCAATTTGACTCGCGCCACCTAAGCCAATGGTCACATCAGGCTCGATGGCACGCTCGACCAAGTAACGATATGGCTCTACAATTCGATCACCATTCGGATTCGTCACTACAATATCATACAAGCCATGTGGAACTTGACGAAGATCAAATACAGCTCTGATATGTGTAGCATCAAGTACTTGCCAACGCTCTGGTTCTATTTCAAATACACCTGGACGGCTCAGTTTAACTAAAGCACCAGCCGAGAACTGCGCCCCATAAATATCCATAGTGACCCAGCGATAATCATTCGTCCCTGTTCCACCTTGATCTGGTGTGACTTTCGTAATCGATAAAGGTAGTGTTTCTGCAATAATTTTTGCTGGTGTATTTTTAGCAGAATTGCTTGATTTCACTAGAATATAATAAGTACCCGCTTTCGTCGTTGGTACCAATAATTCTTGGTCAGGCGAATTGGCTAAAGTATAGGCATAATCATACTGCCCCGTGCTCGGTACGCCTTCATAACGAATGTATATTTCATTCGAGCCACTAAGCGCACTCGAATCTAAACGTACACGTAAAGTTTCACCTAAACCAACCTCAAGTTTATAGAGATACTGATCACCACTGCTGAGTGTCAAATCCGTATTGGTATTGAGTAATAATTTAGGTACCGTCACCGTAAATGTTGAGGCTGACGCAGCTTCATTATTTGCTTCTGCTGGTGCAATATTTAAACCTGTTTCGGTATAAACAATGCTCCCCTCATACACTTCATTATAAATATCTGGACGGACAACAATATACCATTGGCCATCTTGAACAGTCGGTAATAGCGCTTCAATGAAACCTGTATATTGTTGCTGCGCTGCTAATCCACCTTGATGAGTGAAACGCCCCAATAAAATATCCTGATTATCCCAAGTATTATTTCGAGATAGATAAACGGCATCAGACCACTGACCATGTGCTTGATAGTCTGCGACATTTTTAACGATATACTCAACGCGAATCTTCTCACCCGTTTTCGTTTGCGCTGGCAATACAATATCGCTGACTTGTAAATCAACAGGGTCAGGTTGAATAATGAGTAATGGCTGTTCGGCAGCAAGGGTGTTATTCAGATCATTTTCAAACTCTAAAACACTACCTGTTGCTCCATCGCGATAATAAGCAGGATCTGTCACTACGAAGACATAATATGTCCCGCTCATCTCAGTTGAAATCTGGGCTTGAATTGATGCCGAGTACTCAGCATTTGCTGCTAAGCCGCCACTATGATTCACAAAGCCTAAAAGTTTATCTTTATTTAAATCAAGTACTCGGTCAGTAGACAAATAAATCAAGTCTGTCCACGAACCTTGATCTGATGGCGTTTTTCCACCAAGATTTTTTACGATATATGAGATATCGACTTTTTGACCTGAAATCACACTAGTTGGGCTAGTTACAGTGCTTACTTGTAAATCAGGTGGGCTGACAAAGTTGATTGTTAGAGCAATCGATTTTTCGTTATTACCTTCATCTTTAAATTCTAAAACCGTTCCTTGATCTAACCCATTTGGTTTTTTGATGGTATCTAGATTTTTACGGATACTAGATGGACGATCATTTGAAGTTTTACCGGCATTGAAATAATTGGTATCTGTTTTAATAATCAGATTAAAATGACCACCAATTGCAGCAGGTACGGTAAATGTTGCTGATCTCGTATAAGTTTCCCCAACTTTCAGAACATCGTCTAAAGCCACCAACCTCACTTTACCTGTTATTTCGGTATATTCACCACGATCTATGACTGGATAGTCAGAGGCATCCAGAGTATTGTCGATCGATAAATAAACCCCATCATACCAACTCTTCACTCGTGTATCACGAGTCCCCGTATTTTTAACAGTCCACGTCACCGTAACCGTTTCACCTGAATTCGGGTTTGCGTTGGAAATTTGGATATCCTGAATGACTAAATCAGGCTCTCGATATACAACATTAAATGACGTTGAAATAACATTATTTTGTATGAGGTTATTTTCAAATACTGCTTTTTGATAAGCTTCTAAAACATGTTGATTATCTCCGCCATTGAGAGCATCCAAAGGAATAAATGGCTTACCACCAAGACTTAAAGCTGCATCACTGAACACATAAATATAGTATTGTCCATCATAGCCTGCAGGAATGCTGAATTGGCCTGTCGTGGTGTAGCTTGCCCCTGATTTTAATCCTTGTGCATTGGAGTGTTCCACAGAACCAATCAGTGTAGAATACTCTGGACGATATTCTGGATATGCACTAATAACAATATAATCCATCCACGAGCGTGTACCAGTCCAAACATCCGCCCCTTTATTTTCGATAGTCCAAGAAACATTGACCGTCTCACCAGAAAATACTTGTGGATCAACAATAACTTGTGTCGCAACTAAATCAGATGCTAAGGCCGTCACACGTGAAGCCACTGCAGCAGTATTGTTTTCTTGAACTTTCTCTAGTTTGACCTTGTCATTTATATCTTTCAGTTGCTTGGTATTGGTTTGAACAACTAACTGTAAACCTGTCACTGATGGAGCCAATAAAGGAATGACCTGCTCTACAGTATAGGTTTCGTTGTAACCTAACTTTCTAGTTTGATTAAAAACACCGAGTTTCCAACGAATAGTGGCTTTAGAGAGATCTGCATTATCAGCTAACCAAACTTCATCGGTCCAAGTGCCTTCAAACTCATCGGCACGGTTCTTCACGGTATAGCTAAATTGATAACTTCCCCCAGCAACAGCCTGAACTGGCGCTTGAATATCAACTACAGTAAAGTCTGGTGGTGAGAAACCTAAAATATCAATTGCTCTTGCTTTATAGTTGTTATTATCAACCTGTGTTGGATCATCCAAATTAATATTGGTTGCAAGCGTATCTTCTAAAATAGCATCATAGGTATCACTCCAGACCGTAATATAATACCGACCAGAATACGTCCCTTCAGGTATTGTGACCGTTATTTGCCCTAAATAGTCTTCTCCAACCTCAAGCAACCCGGTATGACGGATATCACCTAATTTTTTATCACCTTTAGATGGATCTGGTTGACGCTTATCTACCGTCAACCAAACACTATCGATCCAGCTATTAATACTACTTTGATCACCCTGTGTCTTGGCAGAACCTTTATTGCTTACCTTATAATCAACCGTAATTTTACTACCATGACTCGCTTGGTCTGGTGCAATCACATCGCTGGTCACAATATCCGCAAAAGGTGTCGGCTCGACATAGAGCTTTTCTACTCGAATATTATTATTTTCGTTTGGATATTCATCGATGCTGTTGCCAGAATCAGACACGACAATAATATAAACATCACCGCGATAACGTAATGGCACGGTAAATTCATCGGTAATAGTGGTATAGCTTTGAGTTGGAGCTAATGCTGATCCGCTATCATAGCGCCCAATCAACATATCATCAGAACTCAACTTACCATCAAGAGATAAGTAAACAGAGTCCTTCCATTGACTACTGGTAACCAATGGTCCCACATTGCTGACCGTAAATTTGACACTGCCTTTGCCACCAGCAATGATTTTTTCTGGTGCCTCTATCTTCGTAACTCGTAGATCTGGACGAGGATTTAAATCCACCCGTAAGATATCATCAGAAATTAAACGATTATTTAAACGTGCAGCTGCATGTTCATAAATTTGACTGTTCGTGTTTTTGCCTAAATCGGCATTGGTCACCACCTCTAAACGCCATGCCCCCTCTAAACGAGAAGGTAGACCTACTTTTTCTGTTCGAGTATAGGTTTTGCCGATTTCCAAGCCTTGTGTATAACTATAATTTCCTAAATAGATTGGAGATTTACTACCATCTAAAGAAATTAACCGAACACTATCAATCCAGTTGCCTGTTGCATTTTTACCTGCTTGGTTACGGACACTCCAACTAAACTCTACTTCCGTCCCCTCATATGCAGTTTCTGGAAGTGTGATATTTTCTACAATAAGATCAGGATATTCTGCCAGTTGGACTTGGGTCGTTAAGCCTAACTTCTGATTATTGTCCCCATATATAAACTCAAATACACTATTCCCTGTATTTGTACTCATATTTATATAGTAAGTACCAGACAATCCATTTGGTAGGGTAATTGCCAAAGAATGTTCATAACTTTGGTTTGCAGCTAAATAGCCCAAATGTTGAATGGATCCCAATTCCCAGATTTGCCCTTTGCCATCAGCCTGACTACTTAACCAAATACGGTCAACCCAAGTATCTTTATCTGTAATACCAATCCCTTGGTTGGAAACAGACCATTTTACCGTGGTTGTTGAACCACTGATTAATTGCTGAGTATTGTCAATTGATAAACTATTGACCTGTAAATCTGCGTAAGCCTTTGGCATTACGTCAACGATATGATCGGATTTTGCGGTGTTGTTCGCCTCTAAATCATTTTCCCAAACTTGTTTTAAGCTATCTGTTTGAACAAAGATATAACCATGTTTAGTAAAGTTTGGACCAAATCGATATTGAACAGATGAAGTATAACTTGCGTCTTTTTCAAGTGTTCCATCATGGATAACTTTAGCTAAAACAATATCATCTGAATTACCTAGGATATCATCGCTAGAATAAATCACCGTATCTGTCCACGTTGTATTGAGTCCAACGCCAGTGCCAATATTTGATACAGTCCATTCCACTTTTAAGGTTGCAGGATCAGCAATTGTTTGAGTTGGTACACTGATATTTTTAACAACTAAATCAGCATATTCTGCCTTCGCAATTTCAAGACTTTGTGAGTATTGATTATTATCTTCCGCATTATATTCAGCATTTTTATTACTTGCATCAGTAACAATAATGAGACGCCAACGACCAGATAAGTGCTGTGGAATTTTATAATTCAGTACAGATGAAATAGATGATGAGCTGCCGATTTCGGTATGGAGTACTTCACCAATTTTAATGTCACTACCATCAATTGCATCATCAAGTGATAGGTAAACAATATCCTTCACCTGAGCAGCTTTTGCACTCCCTTGATTGTAGGTTGTCCATGAGATATCAATATTCTGACCACCTTGTAGAACTCCCGTCGTTTTCAAATTACCAACAACAAGATCAGGGCTCACCATTTCAATTACAGTATTTGCTGTATGGCTAACCGCATCTAACTCACGCACGTAATTATGAACATCAGAAGCCACCTCTAGCTTCCATTGTCCTAAGGCAATATTCGGTACGTTAACCCACACTTCCTGAACAAATTTTTCCCCTTTTGCAACATCACGATTAAAAGAGGCAGGAGAGATTGATAAATTATATATCTGGCTAGGGTTATTGCTATTAATCAATCGAACACGGTCATAGACCAAACCAGTAAAATCTGCTGTTCCAGTATTATTTAAGGTATATGTGAGCTTTACTTGGTTCCCGGATTGCCATTGCGATTGAACCTGAACATCAGAAATTTGAAGATCGGGTAATTTCTCTCCCTCCAAAACAATCGGCTGAGAGACAACGATATTATTTTGCGTGTGCTCTGGCTCATAAGCAGCACCATAACTATCTGTTTTAACAAATAAATAATACTGTCCAAGGCTTCCATTTAATGAAAAATCAAGATAAGCCTGATAAGACTCTCCAACCGCCAAAGCACCCGTACGCGTAACAGAACCTAATACCGTTGCACTTGAGTCCAATGTTGGCTTGGTTGACATATAAACTGTGTCGACCCAACGATTAATATCTGTTGTCAAATTACCATTATTGGAAACTTTCCAACTCACACGACCTAATTCATTACGACCTAATACTGTCGGGAGTTGAACAATTTCAGGACTCAGATCAGCATATGTTTTTATGATATTAAACTGAGCAGAAATCACCTGATTATTTGCTCTGGTATCTGGCTCTTTGATGTTTTGATTAACATCAGTCACTACAGCAATATAGTAACTGCCTTGCAGACGAGGTGGGATTGTAAGCGAGATATCCTGTTGATAGCTTTCGCCAACCGCTAGATTTTTGACGCGATTATAGTTTGCTAAAATAATATCATCGGCATTCCCAATAATCGCATCTCGGCTTAAAATAATACGATCAACCCATTGACCTTCAGCGACTTCATCACCACGGTTTGTTACAGTCCATTGAATTTTAGCTGTATTTCCTGCACCCACATTTGTTGGAACAATAACTTGCGAGACTCTAAGATCTGCATAGGTTTGCGCTGTAGAACTAAATGTTGCGGCTAAGCTATTATTCGCTTCAGCATTACCTACAGAATTGACTTCGTAGACAATACCCTGCCCAGCAATATTACTATCTGCAGTAACTTCAATAATAAATTGGCCAATACCATCTACACCTTCAGGCATCGTGAAGCTGAAACTACGATTACGTATCTCACCAGCCATGATCGGCAAAGCATCCTGCCCATTAAATGCAACGGCAAAATTTAATATCACTTTACCAGCGCTACCATCTGGATTTTTTGTACGGACAGTCAGTCGATCTTGATAATTTGTAGGCGTTGCCACACTTCCTTGGTTAACATCTTGCCATAAAACGGTGACAAGATCTCCAGCCTGAATTTTTGATTGCAAAAATTGTAAATTTTTAACCACTAAATCTGGTCCAGCAATCACCTCAATCCGAGCTTCGTTATCATTCTCTAATGAACCGTCTTGACTGAATTCAGGAATCGAATTTAAAGCGTCGACTTTAACTTTTATCAAGAACTGTCCAATCGCATAAATATCCGATGGCCAAACAAAATTGAATTGACGTTTGATTTCACTATTCTGAGCTAAACTTTGCGCAGACATTAAAATATCTTGGGCTACAACAATCGACCCTGTCGTAATATTAATTATTTCAACTCTTTCTATCCATGAACCAGATGCAGGCGCCTGTCCAGAATTTTTAACATCCCAATTTAATGTAACGGAATCACCAGACTGCCAATTATGTGCTGGTGTCAATGTGATGTGATCTACCGATAAATTAGGATAATTTCTAAACTCACTACTAAACGATATGACAGCTTGATTGTTTTTCCGCGATTCAGATGTTTCCTTTTGTTGATTATAGAAGTCCGCTTCAACAATGACTTCAAAATCACCAACACCAAGGCGGCCCTCTGGTAACTTAATAAGTACAGTACGGTTAATAGATTGATTAATTAAAAGGGCACCAGAACTTTGTTCAGAATATGAAACTAAGCTCTCAGCGATAATTTCCCCTGTACTTTTATTTTTTATCAAAACTCGATCAGTAAAATCTCCAAAAGAATTACTGTTTCCGATATTTGTTGCAGTCCAGCTTATCTCCAACTGACTGCCTGATTTGATCGTATCACCATCCGTACTACGTACTTTTAGCTCGTTTATCGATAGATCAACTCGCGAAGCATTGTTTTCTAAATCAATAACGACTGGATTAGAGGCTGCATGAACATATACCGCCATACGGAATGGTAGTTCAATATCATCACGATTGAGTTCATCAAATAGAATCGTATACACACCTGAAACGGTGACAACAAACTCTGAGCCCAGATTATTGATATCATTTCTTGAAATGACTTGCTGACGACCATATGGATCTATCACGATCAATTGGGTGGTATAGTTTTGTTTCCATTGTCCATTGTAATAGTTATAACTTTGTGCAATTAACTCATCAAAATCGATAAATATACGATCTCCAGCATTTGCTGTAATCTGATATGCAGATAGCTCCCCTTCGGGTTTAAGACGATCTTCAACAATTTGCCCACTGCTGAGTTGCTGTGCCTGAGTTAAATCTAGAAGTTTAAAGCCATAGACCTGCTGACTAAAAGAAGCTGTTTGAACCTTAACTCTATAAATACCTGCATTTAATGATAACAATCTGCTATTGATCAGATTATTTGAATAATCAGAAAAAACTGTATTCCCCGAACGATCAATAATCGTAAATAAAAGGTTTGAATCTGTCGCAGTTAAGAGGTCAAAGAGTATTGTCGATTTTTTATCTATTTTTAGATCATAGGTAACTTCTTGACTAGCTGCATTTAAAATTCCAGATTTTTTGTCATTTAAATGAAGCTGAGGAATATTTCTTAAATCAATACTATCAACTTGGAACGAAACCGAACCAGAGTATTGATAATATTCTGAACTATATCCATTCGATGTATCATCAAAAACAATATAATAATATCCACTATGTTTCAGACTAATCAATGAACCATCTAATGATGAGCTCAAATTATTTTCAGTAACAGCTTGACCAAATTCATTCACAATCCTATAAGGAGGAACAGTACCAGATACTTGTCCTAAACTATTGAACTGTATATTTTGACCAACTTCTGCATAAAATTTGTATACACGATTGGCTGTTGCATTTTTTGAATAATTTAAAGTTACAGATTGACCCTGTTGGATCGCTGTCGCTTGAGCTGACAGATTCATCCATTTGAATTGGAAATTTTCTGCATACGATGCATTATTGACGATGTATTTATATACACCAGCTTTTAAATAATAAGCAACGTTAAAACCAGTCCCAATAACTCTTGATTGCGAATCCAACACAGAAACGCCGTAATTATATGAAGAATTATAAGTTGACTGGATACGATCTAAATAATATAAGCCATCAGACTTTACTTCAAAATAAAATTCCTGAGATGAACCTGTATTGATAATTCCAGACCAATTTTCCGTAGAAGTCATATTTTCTGGTATATTAATTTTTTCAGAAAATTGTGTAATTGGGCGGATCAATCCTGACTGACGACCTAAAACAACAGTATTATTTCCTGTATAGGCATCCTTAGCATTCTCACCCGTTAACGGGTTATAGCTATTATTTTGATTACCACTTAATCCAATATAATAAATACCTGTTGTAATCGCTGTATAATAATAACCATCTCCGCCATACGAAGTAGAATAAACTGCATTACCAGCAGAATCAAAAATTCGTGTTAGGAAGTTACTATTGGTGTATGAGGAGATATTCAAATGCTCTCCAGCAACCAACATAATTTTATATAAGTCAACGTCTTTACTGGCATTAGTACCATCGCCAATTGTGGTCGTAATTTTAAATTGCGTATCCGCTTTAAAACTCAACTCTTTAGCTGTAGCAAACGTATTGCCAACATCCGTGCTTTCAGTCAGATTTCCTTTGCTGCGGTTCAGTGTAATATGCTGTGTACCAGCGCTGCTATTTTTAAGTTCAAGATAATAAATACCTGTTAAAGTTGCATTATGCTGTATGGAACCTGCTGCTCCTTTAACGACTTCGTTTCCTGATGAATCTAGCAGACGGATTTGTCCTGCTTGAGCCTCAGAAAGTATTGCATTAAAAGTATCTCCCTGAGTCAGTATAAATCTGTAGAGATAAGGCTGATTGGTCGCTGGTTGGAGCAGGTTTATTTCAGTTTGACCGTTTTTCAGGAACAATTCTTGAGCAGTATTGAGTGTTTGGCCTACATTGCTATATGCACCTGTTTGATCAATACGAGCATCAAATTGTAATGCAGCGGCCTGATCACTATTGGAGTTTACACTGAGCGTATAATGTCCAGCTGCAAGATAAATTCTGGCAAGCCCATTCGCAAATGTTAAGTTGTTATGACTAAAAATTTGACTGTTATTTTGATTCCGTAAAGCCAGTGTAATACCAGTGTCGCTAGAAGCAATGTTCTCTAGAACCAACCACCCCTCGCTTGCCATACTGAAAGTATACTCAGCCCGATCAGCAAGTTTTGACATAGATACACTTACCGTCTGACTAGACTGTAATACTGACACAGTATTTAAAACAGGTACCACTTGTACGTTGAAAGCATTAACCGTACTTGTGCTTGATCTTCTAACGATCAAATAAGCTTGACCGTCAGGTGCAATAAATGTATTACTGTTATTATAATCATTGCCTGAGATTAAAATCCGCCCATATGCATCTACAATCTGATACGAAAGCCCCGTACTGGTAGTAAAATCTAAACTATATTTTTGACTTGGCTCTGTATTCAATTCAATGAAGGCCAGATTCTCACCAACTTTTAATTCAGAGCTAATATTTTCAACAAGATTCACTACTGAGGACTTTGCAATATAGTCAACTAACTTAAATGAATAAGTAGGTGTATCAGACCGATAACCACTAAATACGAAACGATAATTCCCCGCTGTCAAATATTGTATTGAATAGTTATTTGTATCAATTACTGTCCCATCTTCACGAATAATACTAAAATTGGTATTGCCTAATACAGCATCAATAATAAAAGCAGTTGATTTATCCAATTTCAGTGTGTATGTATGTACATCTCCAGCTTTGACTATTTGACTTGAAACCTGGTCACCAATATTAAGGGTTTGTTTAACTTCAGCAGGTTGAGTAACTAAGACAGAAGTTGTTCTAGCTGAATTGGATGAATATCCCCAAATCAACAAGGTGTATTGACCTGATTGTGTTAAAGTATATTTAACAGAGTTATCTTGACCTCCTGATTGGGAAGAGGAAATAACTCTATTTCCAGATGGGTCATATAACTCCCAAAGAACATCATGGTAATTTGAGCCAGTATTTCTTAAATCAATGAGCCAAGTTTCACCTGCTTGTCCATCCAAATTTTGTATATTTGCTTTTTGACCATTCGCTGAATTTACTGTAATTTTTTGATTCAGTTGAAGTTCATTTTCATTTGGCTTTAGTAAATCCAAAAACTGTAAATAGTACCCACTGGCACTTGATGAAGTATTAGAGAGTGTAATTTCATATTCACCAGACTCTAAAGAAAAATAGCCTCCTCCATTTAATTGAGTTTCATAAACATTACCAGCCCCATCTTTTTTCTTAATTGAAAAAACAATATTTGAATTATTCCCATTAACTTTGTACAAAGATTGATTTTCAATTTTTATCTTATACTTTTGCTGACTATTATAAGTATTTAAAATCCCACTAACAAAATCACTTTCAGCAAGATTTAAATATTTAGCTTTATCTATCAAAGTAAAACTTATACTTCCACTATAATCTGAATAAGAAGTAGGTCGAATCAAATAATTACCTGTTTGGTTAACTTCAAAACCAACACCATAATTATAATAACTTGGCTCAATTGTTTTTATATAATTACCTTGTAAATCATATATAATAAATCCCCCATGCTGATAATTATTTCTACTCAAATCATAAAGTCGATCTTCACTCAAATAAATTTTCAAAAACTTATCTGGTATTCCTTGATTATATGAAATCTGTGTCAATATATTTAAATTCAAGTCAATCGATTTGTTCACGGCAACCGTCTTAAAGCTAAATGGGTTTGCACGATCATTTGGTTGACTATCATTCACTACAGTTAAATAGTATGTATCTGCAATGAGAAGGTAATTATTCTTATTAAGAATAACTTCTAAGCCCTTACTATTTACTAGCTTATAATTATTACTTGAACTATTTAATGAGAGCTGCTCCAACTTCAGTGTAGTCATCTCATTGATTGTAAAAGTATAGCTTTTCTGCTGCTCAAGTCCCAAAAACTGATCATTTACAGTTTTATTAAGCTCAATTACTAGTGGTTGCGGGTTTTGCTTCTTGAGTAAATTAAGTTGATATTCAATTTGAGAGTTACTAGAATTTTCAATCAATAAAATATATTGGCTATTTGGACCCTGTGTAGTTAAAGCTTGATACAGCGTCGAAAGAGTACCATTTGAAAGTTTCTTTCCATCCTGACTATAGAGTGTGTATCGTAAAGCGGATAAATTTTGTCCACTAGTAATGACATGATGTAACCAATATTCAGTATCATTCTGATTGTTTAACGTTAAGTTAAAGAATTGATACCCTCCTTTAGCCGCTAAAGTTACAAGGGCAGTTTCATCAGCGATAATACTGGCAAGCTTTGACTGATTTTGAACGACAAACTCTAAATTTTTTCCAAATATTTTATTTTTGAACTCAAGCTTATACTGGCCTGCTCTCAACCAGAATGCTTCTAAAGACTGCCCTGTTAAACTATTTAGTGTTCTAGGACTTCCCTCAAAAATAAAACCATCCGAACCTGTTATTTTTATATATTGATAAGCCAACTGTTTGAAATCAAAACGGATAAAACCATCTTCTGTAGTTGAAAATTCATATGTTAACTGGTCACTTAGCGCATTCCCAGCAATTGAAACAAATTGGTCTAAATGAATCGTTTCGACTTCAGCAACATGTTCTTCTTTGGTGACAATAAATTCAATATTCTCTTGAACGTCAGGGCCATTATTTTTTACTGAAATATAATAGTAAGGTTGCGTATTTAATAATTTAATAATTCCATTTTCATTAGCATAATCTAAGAAAATTCGTTCACCATTTTGCGTCCAGAAATCAAATTCAAGATAAAGGTTTTCAGAAATCAAACTTAACCAGAATTGATTATAATTATCAGTATAAACTGCAAAGTAGTCCTGATATACACGGAATAACCTAACCTCACCAGCAGCTAATTGGTCAATAACAGTATGCGTATTGGTTAATACATTCACAGCTTGTGCTGCCGGAATAATATTAAATGCAACATGCATCGCTTGTGATGGTCGTAATACGAGTTTATAAGTTCCCGCTGATAAATGGAAAGCTAGCACAGCATTATTACTATTAAACTCCTCACTACGTGAAAGTACAGACTCTCTATTAGGGAAACCATTTTGTTGGCCAAGACCGATTAAATCCCATTGCAAATTTTCATCGATTGGCAATTCAAAGAAATACGTTCCTGACTTTTCTATATTTAAAATAATATTTTGCCCTTGATAATCATTTAACAAATCAAGTTCATAAGCAGTATTTTCATTTGCATTGACTGACAAATGAATCTGCTTTGGTTGCTTCACAATATTGAATAAAATTTCTGTCTGATTATTATTTTCAATAACTAGCCAATAATTTTTACCAAATTCATTTAATGGAAGCCTCCACATAGCATAGTAATTTTCATAGACAAGCTCTCTACCATATTCATCGAATAATTTAAAAGTAAAATTACTAACTTCGCTACCATTTAGCTCTGGAATATCAATAAAATAATTAAAATCTGGATCAACAAGAAACTCATAAACTTGTGTATGTTCACTTGCTGCTACATTTTGGTTTTCTATAGATATTTTTTTCGGCTCTTCAACATCCGAAATATTAACTGTTAAATTACGACCACCTCCTAAATCAGATGGACTACTTCTCATAGTAAAAGCTGGCACATAATTGTAATAAAACTGAATAACATAATTACCGCTTTCTAATTTATAAAAATCTACATCAGTATATAAAGAGCGGCTTACAGGCAACCGACATCCATTTACAACTTGATAAATATTAGCAGAATAATTATTTAAACCATTGTAATTCAGGCTATACCAACCATCATTTTCGACATTAAAATTAAAAGAAAAAAACTGTTGACCATCTTGTACATTAAAAACATTATCAACATTTAGAATAATTTTTTTTGTTTTATCTTCAACAATAAAGTTAAAATTTTGGATACTTTCAGCTGAAATATTTGTAATTGTTAAATATATGATCTCTTTTTGTTTTTTAGCATCTCCATAAATTTCAAAAAGCTTTATAGAATCACCAAAATAATCAGTAAATGAACCATCTTCCATCCACAAACTTACTTTTAAGTCATTATATTGACTCAAATTTCTAAAAAACAATTCATCTGTTTGATCTAGTGTAAGCTTATAAAATACTGTTTCACCAGCAGCCAATGAATCAACAACAGTTTCTTCTTGTTTATTAATTTCACTTTTGATTTTTAAAACTGGTAATATCTTAAATTCATAACCAATTTCAACCAATCCCGGATTTACAATAATAAGATTATATATCCCTTTCTTAAGGTAAACTTGGTTCACTAAATCATTATTTGAAATAAAAGATGCACCTACTATTCCCCAATATAATCTTCCATCATCCTTAAGATTGGTAATAAAATACATTCCATCCTGTTCAATATTTAAGGATATTTTTTCAAAATTCTCAGTAGTACTACTCACACCTGAAATAACAAGTTCTGATTCTCCAACTGAAGTCGTAGAAACCACTGGGATTTCTGGTAAAGTACTATCAACCTCCTCAAGGAGAATAGAAATTTTTTGCTGCTCACTCCATAGAACCAAAATATAATTTTTATAATCGTAATATCGATTGAATTCAGCAATATTTTCTATTTTTCCACCAAAATCGAGCTGACCATTAAATACTTGAATTCCACTGCTTGTATACAATGCATATTCAACACTGCTTCCTTCAATCAGACTTAAATTATAATCCTTAAATTGATCGACACTAAATTCATAAACTCTATACGCATCTGTATTTGAAAAATCAATTTCAACATTATTGTTTAGTTCTATGTTTTCAACATTTTCATTGGTAGAAATAGAAAATTTAAACCAATTAAGTTCATCTTCCAAACTTGTTTCATTTAAAAATCTAGGTTCGGGTTTTCTAAAGTTAAGAACATAAGTTCCTTGCTCCAACCATAATGTTTTCAAACCGAATCCATCATTATGATTAAAGTATTCAGCACTACCATCAAATATAGAAATAGATCCTTTACTTAAACTCAAACCCTCAAAATCACCTGAATCAAATCTAAAAGTAACCCAACTAGATTCAATTACATCAAATACAAAATCAGATTTATCTAAAATATCATCATATTTAAATTGCAGGTCCTCATTCAAATTCACAGTTCTTCTTTTATCTTTTATTTCAAAAACCACATTTAACTTTTCTTCTGAAGCACTATTAATCACAACCACATAAATATATTTACAATCCGAATCCAAACTAAATACTTCATTTGGATTTAAACCACTATTTATTAAATCACCATTTTCACCAAAGAAATTCAAACTTAAATCAGGTGTTTCTTGTTTCAACTTTAGAAGAAATTCTTTATAAATATTTTCTGAAATCTTAAACCATTCACCTCCATTGGCTTTGATACTAGGTATAACTAGCTCACCATTCAATAAACCAAGCTCTAAAACATATTTTTCCTGTTTTATTTCAATTTTAATTCTTGCATCACTATTAGATGATCCGTTAAGAATTAATCTATAAACCCCTTTACCTAAATAAAATGATCTAGTTTCATTAAATGCATTCTCTTTCATTTCAGACAAACGGCTTGGCATAGAAGGATTAGGCAAAAACTCATTTCCACCATTACTATCAACAAGCGTCCAATGTCCACCATTAAAAATCGAGGCATTAAAGAAATATAAACCAGCCTCATCAACAACTACTTCAACTTCTTTGTATTGATAAGAATGATCAAACCTATAATTGAAACTATTATCCTCACTTAGGTTCAATGTTTTCTTACTTGAATTTAAAATAAAATTAAAATTAAAATCCACTTCGTTATTAGTTTCAATTATTAATAAATAATCACCAACCAATTCTTTTTTAAGAAGATCAACCTTATTTAATTCCCCACCACCACGAGCAATTTCAATCCCATCCAAACTTAATATTTTAAAGTTAAAACCCCCATAACCACCATCAAACTTTAATGAATAATCATAATCATCAACCATATTAAAATGATAAATTTGAAAAGAATTATCCACATTTAAACTTAGATTTTTTAATACATTTTGATCTAAAACTGGATATTGATTTATATCATTAATTTTAAAATTAAATGGTGTATTTTCAAGCTTATTATTAAATTCTATAAAGTATTGACCTGAAACAAGCCATTTAGCATGTATTATGTCAGCATCACCAGAAAATCCAGAGAAAATTTCGCCTTCTGGTCCAACTATTCTTACTGTTTCATAAATATTGTTAATTAATTCAAAAGTAACTAGGCCATCATGTTCAGCATTAAAGCTATATTTGATATCTCGTGGAAGTTGCTCAGCAGTCTCTAAGATTTCTTGATTTAAATAAATTGGTTTAGCAACGACAATGGGCTGAGTATGCTCTGTTCTTACATATTTAAATTTTATATCATGAAGTGTATCGCTTATACTATTATTTACTATTGATATATAAAGATTACTTTGCTTATAATCTTGATATAAATTTAGATCATTACTTACATCACCAACTATAAGTTTCCCATATTGATCCCAAATAGAAATATTTAGACTCGGATTATTTTTATCTACATTGAATAAATACTCATCTAAATATTTTGATTCGATCTTATAGATAACTGCTTCATTTGGTTCTAGTTTATTTATTAATATTTCTGAGCCCGAGTCTAGATTTAAGATTGTATCTGTTGAAATAAAGTCTAAATTAAATTTACCAATAGCATCATAATTTTCAACCGTGAGTTGATATATACCTTCTGCCAAATAAATTGGTTTTAAAGCACCTAAATTTTCAGCTTCATTAATATTAGATTCTATCGTTTCAATTCCAAACCCCTTAAGCATCCAAGAAAAGTCTCCAGAATTCACACCTGCTTTTATAAAATATGTACCCGCTTTTTTGACATTCAAATTGATATCATATTTTTTTAAGATACTGTTAAAATTATATTCTTGCTCAACTGTTCCTAAAATATCAATTTCATGTTTTACTGTTTTAGAAAGTCCAACACTATATGAAAGCGTTTTTTTCTTAGTTTCTGGCATTTTTACCCAGAGAAAATATTCTTGTTCCTTATTTATTCTCTGTTTTATAAGTCCTAACTGAGTGACATTTTCTTCTAATATTAAATCACCTTGATTATCAACCAAATATACTTTTGGTAAAGACATAGCTTTTTTAAGATCAATATATACGTCTATTACTCCTTTACTCCCTCCTGTCCCGGCACTATTTTCCACCAATGGATTATAATTACGATTACTATATGAACCAAAAGCTAAGTAATAATCTCCTTTCGTGTTAAAATCATATGTTAATGGAGAGTCATCTGTTAATTTTAATAAATTTCCATTTTTATCGAATATCTTTAGATAACCATCTATAGCGGGTCCATTTGGTGTCGAAATACTTATTTGATCACCTGAATTTACGTTTATTTTAAAGAAATCAACATCTGCATAACTTGTATTGTTATTTCCAACTTCTACTTTTAAACTATTATAGGCTTGAAGTTTTATTTCTTTTGCAGTTGCTATCGATCCGCCCGCATCACCAACTTCTTTAATCTTATTTAAATATGGTACATATGAAAAAATAATATTGTCTTTTTTATCTTTTAAATTTTCAGCCTCTTCAAAATATATATAATTATCATTTTCAGAATAACTTACACCTAAATAGTAATATCCAGATTTTTCTGAAAAATACTGAAGATTATTTCCATTTGATTTAGCTACTTCAACACCATTTTCATCAAATATTCTTAACAAGGATAAATTGTTTTTTTTCTCAACTTTAACAACATCATCTTTCGTTAGATATACTTTATAATACTGCACCCCAGTGTTTGAAAAGAATACCTCCTTTGAGATTATTCCTTCTCTTTTTAATTCAACGTTTTCAACTAAATTATCAAATATCAAGGCTAAGCTATCATTGTCCTTATTTTTTATCTTGATAAATTTCGAACTGTCTATGCCTACGGTTAGATTAGGATTATTTTCATCTATATTCCCTTCTAAAACTGAGCTATCTTTCAACTCAAAAGTAATCTCACCCTGAATATTCGCTAGACTATTAAATACTAAATTATAACTTCCTGCTTTCAAAAATTTAGGCGCTGCTTCTGCATTTTCAGTTTGTTTATTCGAAAAAATGAGCTGTCCAGTATTATCTTCAATCAACCATTCTGTATCTGGAATTCCTTGCGTAAGCTGATCATAAGCAATCCATTGATCTTGATTTAAATCAAATGTATATTTTTTAGACTCATATGGTTTATTAAATATAACCTTTTGCTTTTCATTTAGTTTTAAAACATCTATTGAGTCTTTGGTTGAATACAGCGTAAAAGAACTATTTACATTATTTTGAGAATTTTTTCCTTCTACTGATAACCAGTATGCACCCGATTGAGTTGCTTCAAAACCTTTGGATAGATTTGATTTATTAATAATTAGCTTAGCATTTGAATCAAACACACTCCAAGTCACTGCTGACGTTTGACTATCAAAGTAAAGACGATCCCCCTGATCAAGTTGTACTTTATATAGTACTGCTTGGGTCGATGGTATGAGTTTTAGGTCAGTTGTTTCATTCAAGTTCAGATTAAGTGCAGCACTTTCACCAAAAATCCGAAAAGAATAATCACCGGTCTTATCATCTTCACCATCGACTGTTAATTGATATGTATCTGGTAAAAGCTCAAGAAATTTATGTGCATCAACTTCTAAAGACATTGGTGAGAAATTTAACCCCTTCTCTTTACCTTTTAACGACCAATTAAATTTTTCTCCATTGATGCCATCAAAGAAGAATTTAGTTTTCTCGGTGACGACAAATTCATATTGTTTTTGTTCACCTGGTTTTTCAATATTTCCTGATATTTCATGCACTCCCGGCATCAAATCTGCTGAAAGTAAAAGCTTTGGTTCAAGTTGCTCTACTGTCCACATTTGCTCTTGTGTATTTGCATTAAACTCTTTATTACTCATGACACTACCCCGGATTGTTGTTAATTTGTGTGTTTTTGTTAAATAGATAAAATTTCTTTGATATTAGTGCTTGTTTAGTGTGGTAGCAATTCATTTTTTCTATTTATTATTCATAATTTCGATTATTAATTCGTTGAATTAAAAGATGTTTATTTTATTTAGATCAACTTAACTTTTCAGGTATATTCTTTAATAATATTAACTGTTTATAAATATATTCACTTAATTACTTTTCAAAGCCTGTATAGAATTTTATTTAATAACAAACTTCAATTTACTTTTTTAAATTTTCCTGAGTCCAACTTTTCTCTCTTCATGGTTAAAAATTATACTTCTTATTTTCGACCAGATTTAACAAAGGGATTCTGACTAGATTTATAAGAATCTATTGTTAGCTTGCTATGCATTACTATCATTGAATGAAATAATTTTAATTTTTTAGCGAAGTGTTTAAAGTCAATAAAAATCGTCTATATGATAATGAGAAAATGTGCACTCAAACGCATACTATTTGCAAAGTTAAATGAATGACAGGTCTAGACAAGCTTTAGAAAATTAAAACTTAGCCATGATTATATGATGACTTTCCCGAAAACTGATGAACCGTTTTACAAGAGAAACGATCACGTGACAAACTTGTACTAGCAATGAAGGCATGCAGCATGCGTCACTGCCGAGCATATAATGCATAGCAATAAAAATAAGGTTGAAATTACAAAGCTGCAAGTTGACTAAAAACTGAATTTACTGAATGAGACCGTTATAGATCTCTTTTGTATCTTCCCATTTAAATGCTGGGAAAACATGGCAATAAAAAAAGTAACTTAAAAAGTGGTTGATTTATATAACGAATTCTTATGGATGAGGTATCAGTAGATACATACAAAATAACATCATGTTTTTATTTGGATTTTATTTTACTCAAAATTCAAATTTATCCAGTCTTGAATAATGACCTTCTTAAACATTTTAAAATATACTGTCATGAACCATGGGAATTAGAGCATTGGAGTTAGGCGTTAGTGAGGATAAGTTAAAAGCAGCAGTAAAAACTGTAGGAGTACAGATTGATGATGATAAAAAACACCTTAACAAGTAAAAAACTCTAAAGTTAGGAATAAACTTTTTATTCCTAACTTTTCAATTTTAAATAGAGATAAAAGCGTAAAATTCTCTCATCTTTATTTTACGACTCTTTTCTATTGTGCTTTAAGCTTGTAGCCACATTCTAGATTGAATACCATCCCATTGTTCAGGCGAGCGAGTACCTCATACAACACGAAGTTTTAAAGGATTGTTCTTATATTCAACCAAATGAAGAAAATAAAAAAAAGCTGTTGATAGATAATTAATTTTTTAAATCAGCACCTATTAGATTTTGAATAAAAAATCTCCATATCAATTAAGGTCATGTGAATGCGTTCAACAAGAAACGCCTAAAACCAAAAGGCCTGATTGTAGATTTAAATGATTTTGCTTTTGAGGCATTCCAACAGCTTAGGTCTTTAACATATCTCAAATATGAGCATGTTTTATCTGTGATGAAACAGGTCAGGAATTTACTACGCAAAAATCATTGAGTGAGAAGTTTGTGGCTGCACTGAAAGCGAATGGCATCCGCTATCGCCCTGCCTATAACACTCGTCATACTTATGCGACTGTATGCTTAATGAATGGACTCAATCCAGTTTATGTAGCTTCACAGCTAGGGCATAGTTTGGTGATGCTCATGAAGCGTTTTGCGAAGTGGATTAATTCAGATAAGAACAAAGAAGAGATCGCTAAAATTTCGAATAATGCCAAAATTGTGCCAAAGAAAAAGGGAATCAAACTATGTATTTGATTCCCTTTTAGATATTTGGCGGAAGCGGTGTCCGTCTAACACCAATCCTAAGAAGTCCAATCCAATATTATAAATTAATATTTTTCAATTAATTACAATTACACCCATCCAACTCAGTCTTGTCTAATCCGACTATTTCCAGTATTTTATGAGGGGTAATTTGAGGGGTAGACAATAACATGCCAAAGAAAGCTAAAGAGCTATCTGCGCTTAGTGTAGCAAAAATTAAAGAGACTGGTCGATATCACGTAGGTGGTGTTGATGGTCTTTGTTTAAACGTCGAAGGAACTTCCCGTGTCTGGATTTTACGTGCGGTGGTGGGAAAACATCTGGATAAAGATGGAAAATTAAAACCTCATCGACGTGATATTGGTATTGGTCCATACCCTGAAGTTTCTTTAGCTGAAGCTCGTGCTAAAGCCACTGAATTAAAATTACAAATACGAAGTGGTATTGATCCAATTGTCCATCAACAGGAACAGATTGCAAAGCTTCATGTTCAGCAACTACGGAACAAAACATTCATGGAATGTGCAAAAGTTGTTATTGCCAATAAAACCCGTGAACTCAAAAATGAAAAACATATTGGACAATGGTCATCAACACTAGAAACTTATATTTACCCAACTTTGGGCAATCTTACTATTAGTAACATTACCAAAGCCGATATTGCTGAAGTTTTAAGACCTATTTGGGTTGAGAAAAACGAAACAGCCAAACGTATCCGTGGTCGTATAGAAACCATTTTTGATTATGCCAAAGCAATGGGATATTTTGAGGGTGACAACCCTGCCGAATGGAAAGGCAATCTTGAACCTATATTAGGTAATTTAAAGCAGGAATCACGCCCTCACCCATCCCTGCCCTATGAACAGGTTGCTGAGTTTATCCAACACTTAAGACAGAAAAAAGGAATTTCACCAAAAGCTCTGGAATTTGCAATTTTAACCGCCTGTCGCTCTGGTGAGATTTTTGGGGCGAAATGGCAGGAAATTGATTTTAAGAATAAAGTCTGGATTATTCCTAAAGAACGTATGAAAGCAGAAAAGGAACATCATGTGCCTTTGTCGAAAGAAGCGATAAGTTTGCTTGAATCAATTCAAAATCATACTCTAATTCAAGATTTCATCTTCCCTGCGCCACGGAGTGGTGAGATGCTTTCTGATATGTCTTTGACGACCCTAATCAAACGACTGCATGAGCAAAAGCTTAAAGAAAATGGCTTAGGCTATATTGATCCCAAACAAAACCGAGTCATTACAACGCATGGCTTTCGGTCTACTTTCCGTGATTGGTCGGCAGACAAAACAGATTACCGTAGAGAAGTGTGTGAACATGTTCTCGCACACAAACTTCCAGATAAGGTTGAAGCTTCTTATTTACGTGGAGGCTATTTAGAAAAACGTAAAGGCTTAATGGCTGATTGGGCAACATATATCATGCACAAATAGCCTGAAGCCATGTGGTACAGCTCAAAAAAGTACAATCCCAATTACAAAAACACTTAATATAAAAATAAGAGATAAAGGAATTTTATCTCTTATAAATCTGAATTTTAATTGCTCATCCATCCAACTAATTTGATGTTCCCAAAAGAATTTGTAATGAGCATACCAATTACTAAAAAGGATCTGCTTACTTATCCCACACTCGCTTTAAGTAAGCGAATCCGAAATAGAGAAACGCTGGCGTAACACTATAAGTAGCTAAATAAAAAAACAATATAGAAAATCTAACTCCACCCATGAGAGGTGGAGTTAGCTTGATTTATTTCAGTGAATGTATTGATTATTCTTGATTGTCTAAATACTTTTCAGCATCCAATGCTGCCATACAACCCGAACCAGCCGAGGTAATCGCTTGACGATAAATACTGTCTGCCACATCACCCGCAGCAAATACACCCTCGATAGATGTAGCTGTTGCATTACCCGTAGTTCCACTTTGGACTTGGATATAGCCATCACGTAGGTTCAATTGACTTTCAAACATTCCTGTATTGGGTTTATGTCCAATCGCAACAAACAAGCCTTGCACTTGAACATCTTGGATACTTGCATCTTGAGTGGATTTAATACGTACCGCCGTTACACCTGTGTTGTCACCTAAAACCTCATCAACTTGATGGTTCCAAATAATGCTGATTTTGCCCTCTTTTTCTTTGGCAAAAAGATGGTCTTGCAAAATCTTTTCAGAACGCAGACTGTCACGACGGTGTACCAGTGTCACATGTGCAGCGATATTTGACAGATATAAAGCTTCCTCAACCGCAGTGTTACCACCACCAACCACCATGACATTTTGGTTTTTATAGAAGAAACCATCACAGGTTGCACAGGCACTCACACCCTGCCCCATGAAAGCTGCCTCTGACTCAAGACCTAGATATTGAGCCGTTGCACCTGTTGCAATAATCAGTGCATCACAAGTATATTCACCCATGTCACCTTTGAGTACGAATGGGCGAGTTTTGAGATCCGCCTCATTGATGTGATCATAGACCATTTCTGTACCAAAGCGTTCTGCATGCGCCTGCATACGCTCCATGAGTACAGAACCAGTTAAGCCCTCAGCATCGCCAACCCAATTATCAACTTCAGTCGTTGTTGTTAATTGCCCGCCTAATTGTAGTCCAGCAATCAATGTTGGTTTGAGGTTGGCACGAGCTGCATATACGGCTGCACTATAACCCGCAGGTCCCGAACCTAAAATAATTAAACGAGAATGTTGATTTTGCATTTAATTTTCTCCAGCATTCTACAAACTTCGCTGATTAACACGTTTTGATAATTCTTCAGCAGATTCTTTACGCTCAGAATAACGATCAGTTAAATACTGACTTTGCCCCCGTGTCAGCAAGGTGAATTTATACAGCTCTTCCATCACATCCACGATACGGTCGTAATACGATGATGCTTTCATTCGCCCATCTTCTTCAAACTCTAAAAATGCTTTTGGAATTGAAGACTGATTCGGAATCGTGATCATCCGCATCCAACGCCCTAAAATACGCATTTGATTGACACTATTGAAAGATTGCGAACCACCACTGACTTGCATTAGTGCCAGTGTTTTTCCTTGAGTGGCACGAATCGCACCACCTGCCAATGGAATCCAATCTATCTGTGACTTAAAGATCGAACTCATTGAACCGTGACGTTCAGGCGAACACCACACCATGCCCTCTGACCATGCCAAAAGCTCATGTAGTTCTTTTGCTTTTGGGTGTTCCATATCCGCATCTTCTGGCAAAGGTAGCCCTTTCGGATGAAAAATTTTAACCTCAGCACCAAACTGTTCCAAGATTCGACCTGCTTCCATCACGGCTAAACGACTATACGAACGCTCACGGTTAGAACCATATAACAACAAAATACGTGGCGCATGATCTAACGATTTAGCTTGAACTTTTTCCAAAGTTGGCTGTTCAAGTAGCTCCATATCAACATTAGGAAGATTCATTACAATTACACCGATTTAAAATACTTTTTTCTGAGCCATAGAGACACACTCACTAAAGCGATCAATACAGGTACTTCAACTAAAGGACCAATCACGGTGGTAAATGCCACAGGTGAAGCCAAACCAAAGGTTGCAATCGCTACAGCCAAAGCCAACTCAAAGTTATTACCAGCAGCCGTGAAAGAAATTGCTGTGGTTTTAGGATAGTCATTGCCCATCCATTTACTCATAAAGAAGCTGATGAAAAACATCACAATAAAATAAATCGTGAGTGGGATTGCGATACGCAGAACATCCAATGGTAAGCTCACTACATCACCACCTTTTAGGCTAAACATTGCCACGATGGTAAAAAGAAGTGCCAATAAACTGAGTGGGCTGATCTTGGGTAAAAAGACATTTTGATACCAATCTAAGCCTTTGGCTTTGACCAAAACCAAACGAGTCAAGAAACCAAGAAGAAATGGAATCCCCAAGTAAACCAACACCGCATGGGTAATCGTCCAGAAATCAACATTGATCACTTGCCCTGCAATACCGAAATAGGGTGGCAAGAATGTGAGGAACAGCCAAGCATAGGTACTAAAAAACAGAATCTGGAAAATACTATTGAATGCCACCAACGCTGCTACATATTGGTTATCACCACAGGCTAAACCATTCCACACCAAGACCATTGCAATACAGCGAGCCAAACCGATCAGGATCAAGCCTGTCATGTACTCTGGATAGCTATGTAAAAAAATAATTGCTAATGCAAACATTAATACAGGCGCAATCACCCAGTTCTGCACCAAAGACAAAGTTAAGGTTTTCTTGTCTTTAAACACTTGTGGCAAAGTAGCATAGTCCACTTTGGCTAAAGGTGGATACATCATCAGAATCAAACCAATCGCAATTGGAATATTGACGGAATCCACACTCATTTTGTCTAAAGTAACGGAAGCTTGCGGAAAGAACACACCTATCGCAATCCCCAATGCCATGGCGATAAAAATCCATAGAGTGAGGTTACGATCTAGAAAAGATAATCTTTGTTGAGCCATGATGTTCTCATTCAATATGCGAAATTTGATTGATTGCTGCAATCAAATCTGGGCGAGACATATGAGTTGTATCTAGTGCCAATAAAGCGTCTAAGCGGCGGTTGATATGATCAACAGTAACTTGGAATGCTTTTAATTTTTCTTCTTTCGGCAAATCTAAATGTGAAGGATCAGCCAAGCCCCAATGTGCCTTAATCGCTCCACCTAAATAAAGTGGACACGCTTCTTGAGCTGCTGAATCGCAAACAGTAATCACGACGTCAGGTTGATATTGTTCGCAGTCATCAATGGTTTTACTCCACAAACCATCTGTTGAGAGACCAAGATTTTCTAAAGTTTCTATAGTCAATGGATGTACTTGCCCTGATGGCTTACTACCTGCACTGTATGCTTTCCATCCTTCAGGCGCACGACTGTTAAAAAGGACTTCTGAGAGGATGCTACGGCAACTATTTCCAGTACACAAAAAAAGAAATTTCATATTCTATTACTCACAATAGCTATTTATTTGGATATTTTGGGAATCTTTATTTACTATGGTTTGACTGCTTACCAAAAGATTCAGAACGTCATGGCACCACGTTGGTAACTGCGGATTAATGCTGTAATACACCCATTGACTTTGTCTTCTGTCCTGTAAGAGACCAGAAGAACGCAATAACGCTAAATGCCTAG
Source organism: Acinetobacter sp. Ac_5812 (assembly GCF_013072695.1). GTDB lineage: Bacteria > Pseudomonadota > Gammaproteobacteria > Pseudomonadales > Moraxellaceae > Acinetobacter. The sequence goes on along the minus strand of NZ_LXUK01000012.1, from coordinate 369,703 downwards.
AAATCTTTGGCTGACTCAGTTGCAACTTTTCAGTCAAATCACAAACACATAATTCTTTATTCTCAGCGACTAAAGTCACGATATTGAGTCGAGTTTCATCTGATAAGCATTTAAAAAAATTAACTTGGTCCATTCTTAATTCCTATTCACTTATTTGGATATACGGATAATCATATACAAAAAGTAAAATTTTTAATTCACTCGTTGACCATTTTCATCAATCACTTTTTCACCATCCTCTTTCGTAAAGGCACCCTTCTGAGGTAATGGTAGAATATCTAAGACAACTTCTGAGGGACGGCTTAAGCGAGTGCCTAATTCAGTAACAACAAATGGTCGATTAATCAATATTGGATGATCAAGCATAAAACCAAGTAACTGCTCATCACTTAAATCACTACGATCAAGGTCTAAATCCCGATATGGATCTACATTCTGGCGAATGGCCTCTCTTACTGTTAATTTTGCATCCTGAATCAATTTAACTAATTCGTCATGACTAGGTGGTGTAATGAGATATTCAATCACAGTTGGCTCAATCCCTGTATTACGGATCAAAGCCAAAGTATTGCGAGATGTCCCACAAGCAGGGTTGTGATAAATCTTCACATTTGATGAAGTTGCCATTGAGTTAAGCTCTTTTGATAATTTATAATATCTTTATATTCGAATTACCATATATATGCAATACCATATGTTTTGTTTTTTATTAGAGAATAAGGCTCTTTTGAAAAGAACCTCATTACTATCAAAATTCTATCTACTAAATCATCCTATTTTTTTAACTTAGCAGCTACGACTGTGTATGTTTCTCCCTCAGCCTTTAATTCAAAATCAACTTTTTGCCCTACTGCAAGCCCATTCAATAATGCAGGATCAGCAACTTTAAAGCCCATGGTCATCGCAGGCCATTTAATCGCAGGAATTGCCTCATGATCGAGTGTCAAAATATTTTCTTTCGTATCAATAGCCGTAATCACTCCAACTGCTTGAGTTGTCGTTGCTGTAGATGATTCTTTACTCATCTGCTCCATAGGCGCTTCCGCTTTCTTTTGCTCTGACGCCTCATTTTTACTACATGCACTTAACGCAGTAACAGTGCCAACAAGAGCGACAATTTTAATAAATTTAAACATAATAAAACCTCTTTGAACGAAATAAGAAAACTATCAAGATTTTGATAGTTTTCTTTTGATTAAAAGTTGATATGCAGCGGGAATAACAAACATTGATAAAAGTGGAGCTGAAATCATGCCCCCAACCATCGGTAAAGCAATACGGCTCATCAATTCAGAACCTGTTCCGGTCCCCAAAAGAATAGGAAGTAGCCCGGCTAAAATTACAGCTACAGTCATCGCTTTTGGGCGAACACGTAGAACAGCCCCTGTACGAAGTGCGTCATTGAGCTGTTGTTCAGTTAAGGATTTTTCAGAAGACTGCGTTTGTTGTATGGCTTGCTTTAAATAAAACAACATGACCACACCAAACTCTGCGGCAACACCCGCAAGTGCAATAAAGCCTACTGCTATGGCAATTGAAAAGTTATAGCCACTGAAATACATTGCCCAAATACCACCGATTAAAGCGAATGGTAGAGTCAGCATAATCAGAGCAGCATCTTGTACTTGTCTAAAAATCAAATAAAGCAATAGAAAAATGATCATCAAAGTGATTGGTATCACCACCTTTAGACGAGCATTTGCTCTTTCCATAAACTCAAATTGACCTGAATAACTAATACTCATACCCGCAGAGCGTTTCACTTGTTCATCAATAGATCGTTTCAAATCCTGAACAACAGAAGCTAAATCACGCTCTTGTACATCAACATAGACCCAGCCACTTGGGCGAGCATTCTCACTTTTTAGCATTGGGGGGCCATCAGTGATTTGAATATTGGCAATGCTACTCAAAACAATTTGCTGACCTGATTCAGTCAGAATTGGTAAATTCCTTAAGGCTTCAAGTGAATCTCGGATTTCTCGTGGATAACGTACATTAATAGGATATCTAGCTAATCCCTCAATAGTTTCCCCAATATTCTCCCCACCAATTGCTGATGACACAATTTGCTGTACATCGTTGATATTAAGACCATAACGTGCAGCTTGCTTTCGATTAATATCGATATCAACATATCGCCCACCAGTGAGTCGTTCAGCTAAAGCTGAGCTAACACCGGGTATCTTTTTGGCAACCTGTTCAATTTGTTGTGCAACCCGATCAATATCTTGCAAATCATTTGCTGAAATCTTAATCCCGATTGGGCTTTTAACCCCAGTTGCCAACATATCAATTCGGTTACGAATAGGTGGCACCCAGATATTTGTTAAACCCGGTACTTGAACCGCTTTATCCAGTTCTTTTACCAACTTGTCGGATGTCATACCTGAACGCCATTCAGATCGCGGTTTAAACTGAATCGTGGTTTCAAACATTTCTAAAGGTGCAGGATCTGTAGCCGACTCTGCTCTCCCAGCTTTACCAAATACAGTGGCAACCTCTGGAACAGTTTTAATCATTCGATCAGTCTGTTGAAGTAATTCAGAAGCTTTTGCTGCGGACAATCCCGGTAAAGCTGAAGGCATATACAGTAAATCACCTTCATCCATATTAGGCAGGAACTCTCCGCCTAATTGCGTTAAAGGAAAAAGACTGATAAGAAAAATGAGTAATGCACCTAATAACGTTGTCTTTGGATAAGCTAGGACTTTATCTAACATAGGATGGTATATTTTGATGAGAAACCGGTTTAATGGATTCCGTTGTTCAGATGGTAACTTCCCGCGAATCCAGTATCCCATCAAAACTGGAATCAATGTAATAGATAGCCCCGCAGCAGCAGCCATGGCATAAGTTTTAGTAAATGCCAATGGAGAGAACAATCGTCCTTCTTGTGCTTGCAAAGTAAAAATGGGAATAAAGGATAAAGTAATGATGAGTAAACAGAAAAATAAAGCAGGCCCAACCTCACTGGCAGAACGTGTAATGATGTCCCAACGCTCTTGTATTTCTAAAACTCGATCAGGATGTTCATGTTGCCAAGCTTCAATATGCTTATGTGCGTTTTCGACCATAACCACAGATGCATCAACCATAGCACCAATCGCGATTGCAATCCCACCCAATGACATGATATTGGCATTTAGTCCCTGATAATACATCAATAAAAAGGCTGACAAGATTCCCAAAGGCAAAGAAACAATCGCAACCATTGCTGAACGTAAATGCCAGAGGAATAGCCCACAAACCAAAGCCACTACAATAAACTCTTCAATTAATTTATGGCTGAGATTCTCTACCGCCCGATCAATCAATTGACTGCGGTCATATACAGGAACAACTTGTACACCTTTCGGTAGACTTTGTTGTAATTCAGCAAGTTTTTCTTTTACAGCAGTAATGGTTTCACGTGCATTTTTACCAGCACGTAAAATCACAACACCTCCAACAGTTTCCCCTTGTCCATTGAGTTCAGTAATTCCACGACGCATTTCAGGACCGAGTTGAATCGTTGCAACATCTCCAAGAGTGATTGGAACACCTAAATCGTTTGTACGTAACGGAATCTGCCGAAAATCTTCTAATGTTTTTAAATAACCTGAAGCTCTCACCATATATTCAGTTTCAGCCATTTCTAGGACTGAACCGCCAGTTTCCTGATTTGCCTTTTGAATTGCTTCAATTATGCTTCGCTGAGAAATACCGAATGCTGCCATTTTGGTTGGGTCTAAAACAACTTGATATTGTTTAACCATCCCCCCAATTGTGGCGACCTCAGCCACATTTGGTACTGTCTTCAGTTCATACTTCAAAAACCAATCTTGTATGCTTCGCAGTTGTGAGAGATCATGTTGTCCTGTTGGATCAACCAAAGCATATTCGTAGATCCAACCAACACCTGTAGCATCTGGTCCTAATGAAGATTTTGCATTTGCAGGCATTCTTTCTTGTATTTGATTGAGATATTCCAATACACGAGAACGTGCCCAATAAAGATCAGTATGTTCATCAAAAATGACATAAACAAACGAATCACCAAAAAAAGAATAGCCCCGAACAGCTTTAACACCGGGTACTGATAACATGGTCGTTGTTAAAGGATAAGTCACCTGATTTTCAACAATTTGTGGTGCTTGACCGGGAAAATTAGTTCGCACAATCACTTGTACATCAGACAGATCTGGCAAAGCATCAACCGGAGTATTATTGACAGCCCAAGTTCCCCAAACGGCAAGAACTACAGCAGCTAATAAGACAAATACTCGATTTGCAATTGAAAAACGAATAATACGGGCGATCATAATGGTTCTCCCGTTTAGTTCTGCATAGATGTCATAGACATCTTGGAAATGTCAGAAATAACATAAGCATCCCCAACACGTGTAAAACTAAAACTGACCTGCTCGCCTTGCTGAATTTGGGTAAATGGTTGTACTGGTTGTTTAAAGCTCATGGTCATAGCCCCCCAACCCAATTCAGCAATTGCCTGATGTGAAATGGTAATGTCTTGAGCTGTAACTTTTTCCACTTTACCAATGCCTTGGTATATTGATGCCTTAGTCACTTGAGATGATGTAATCGATTGTCCAGTGTTCAACTTATCCAGTACACCCTGTAAATTGGCCTCAGAATCAATTAGGAATTGTCCCGAAATCACGATTTTCTGACCAGCGTTCAAACCCTGTAGAATTGCTATTTTATTTCCGTCACTCTGTCCTAACTGTACAACAACAGGTTCGAAACGCCCTTTTTCATGTGCGACAATAATAATATTACGAGTACCTGTACGTATAACAGCTTGCTCTGGCACAACTAAACTGCTTTGAGGATTGTTGGAAAATTTGACAGAAGCAAACATTCCGGGCTTGAGTTGTCCCTCTCTATTAGGTAACTCAATACGAACTTTTATGGTTCTGCTTGTAGTATCTAATGTCGGTAAAATATCAATGACTTTGCCAGACACTTTTTGAGGGTACGCAGCAAAAGTTGCTTCGATTTTATCTCCTCGCTTTATCCCAGCAATTTGCGTTTCAGGCACTGCTGCTTCTAACCAAATTGGATTAACGCCTTTAATGGTGGCAAGTGTTTGCCCCATAGCTAAAGCCATTCCACTACGAACTTCTAGTGAGTCAATGAATCCACTCAAAGGAGCACTCAAAGTCATATTAGACTGTACTTGATGTGTCCGTTCGACTTGATGGATCACATTTGGTGGGATTCCTAGAAGCTGTAGGCGTTGTCGACTTGCTTGAATAAGAGAACGGTCTCCTATTTTGAGTACGGCCAAAAACTCAGTCTGTTCCCCAGTCCATTCAGGGATGGAAATATCAGCAATCGGACTCCCTTGAGTAACTATATCCCCGACTGCATAACCATAGACACGTTGGACAAAACCGCTTGCCCGTGTTTGCAGAATTGCCACCTGTCGCTCATTCGCTTGTAATATGCCATTGGTTAACAAGGTATTGCCCATTACAGCCTGTTCGACTGTGGCATAACGGATGGCTAGATTTTGTTGAAGAGCTGGATCAATCTTTACTCCTGCACTATCAGTTATTCCAGAAGTACTTTCATCCGCATACTTAGGGACTAATTGCATATCCATAAAAGGGGATTTCCCCGGCTTATCAAAATGCTGTTCTGGTTTCATTGGATCGTACCAGTACAACACATTAGCAGTTGCCTGATCACTTACAGTTTGCTTTTTATCATTTTGATGCGCATACCAATATCCAACCCCACTACCGACTCCCAAGCTGCCCACAATCAAGCCAGCAATTACAAATGCCAATTTATTTTTTAACATTATCTTGACTCCTCAGCATGGTTTAAGGTGGGTTCTACAAAAGAAAAATAGAGCTGGGCTTTGATAATTGCTTGCTGTTGTTGTAAATCGATGAGACGTAATCGCTGATTTAGTAATGCTTGTCGTGTCTCAATGACATCTGACAAATTGGCTTTACCAGCCTGATAACTTGCTAACTGTAAAGTTACTTTTTCTTTAGCCAAAGGAAGTGTACTTTGAACGGTACGTTGGATTTGTCTTTCAAGAGCTTTTAAATCCGACAGCCCCTCATCTAACATGGTGAGATGGTCGCGGTATTTTATCTCCTGATCTGCTGTAATCCGATTTTGTTCAGCTAATGCTGCCTGAATGAGCGGACCACTACGTTTTTTTGAAAATATTGGTAGTTCTGTTGTCAGTTGTACACCAATCATATCTCCAAATTCAGGAGCACGATGCTGATAGGCAAGCTCAATACCCCAATCTGGTTTTTGAAGGGCTTGGGCTTGCTTAAGCTTTGCTTCAACAGTTTGCTTTTCTGCTTGGAATGCTTTTAGTTCAGGGTGTTGATGCAGATGATGATATAAACGTGATGTATCAAAATTAATTATAGGTTCTTGGGTAGGCAAACTTTCTATTTCAGTTGTACCACTAGAGTCCTCACTGATTAATCGGTGTAATTCTAGTTTTGCCTTATTTATATCTCGAAGCAAATCATCTTTTTGATCAAGTAAAATAGTTTTGTCCAGCCTAGGGGAAATTGTATTAGCAACCATGGTTCGACCAGACGCAACCTGTGTTTGTGTAATCTGGGATAGCAATCCATTTTCTGAAAGAAGGTCATCATATAACGCCAGTTTACGCTCAAGATAAAAACGTTTAAGCCATGCCGATGCTACTTTTTGACGTAACTCAATTCGCAGAATTTCTGTTTGAGCATTTGCTGAACCCAATTCAGCTTTTGCTAATTCAACTTCAGCTAATCTTTTGGCACGATTTGGAAAATCTTGCATGATGCCAATCTTTTGCATCGTCATCCCCTCTTGTGTGACAGACCATGCAGCATCACCTGATACAGGGTAGTTATCGAGGCCCACAAACAGTTTAGGATTGGGTAAGATACCAGAGGCTGAAACCATATTCTCAGCGCCTTCAATCTGAGCGCTATTAGCTCTTAGAGTAGGTGCATATTGCTCAGCAAGCTTCAACGCTGTATCCAAAGTCAATGGCTGGGCATAAGCATGACCATAACTCAAGAAAAAACAGATCGTCACAATTGAGCATCCACCCCATTTTAGGGACAGTTTTTCTTTATTAAAGTTCATATTTTTAGCTCTAAAATGATGTACACGCGCACGTGCAGAACATCCATAGAAAACTCTATGAATGATGATTAGTCATCAAATTAATTAGAGCGTGGGGGTTTCCATAAATTGGAAGGATCAGATGAGGTGAAATTTTGATTTAATGGAGAAAAAGCAGACTGTTCCACAGGGGAAGAAACCATAGATTGCAAAACACCTAGTGCTGTAGATGTATATGCAATTTTAGAAAATGACATAATACAATCTTGCTTAGACATACATGATGGATCATGTAATTGCTTCTTAATCTTTACTTCAGCTTTCATACAATCCATGTGCATAGCACTTGCTTTTTCATGATCTTCAGAATTCATCATTTGCATAGATTGCATATCTTGAGATGACATTAAACATGGACTATGTACAGATGCAGCTGCTGCTGCCGATCCTACGATGAGGATAGCAAATGATAAAAACAGCGAAAGGCATGTTTTTAACCAGTGCATAATGTCATGACCAAAATTTAAGCTTTTTCAGTTTTACAGATTCTTAGCGAAATAACAACCCCTAATTAATATAAGCGATTACTTCAAAATGCTAACCATGTTCATCTCCGTGCTTTGGTTACGCTTCTTTTCCAAAAAAAACGTATCAATCAGCAAAAAAATCACGCCTAAAGTAATCGAACAATCTGCTAAATTAAATACTGGAAAACTCCAAATTTTCTCATAGTAGATATGTATAAAATCAACCACATAGCCCAAAACCATTCGATTAATTAAATTACCTATCGCACCACCTAAAATCAGCGAAATAGCAATAGGTAAAATGACTAATTTCTTTGGGATACGCATCAGCCAAAAAATAAAGATCAGGGAAAAGATACCAGCTAAACCTGTAAACAAATAACGTTGCCAACCACCTGCATCAGATAAGAAGCTAAACGCTGCGCCGTGGTTATATGCCAATGTCCAATCAAGAATTTGTGGAATGACCTGAATAGAATCAGAATAAGCACAAATTTTTTCTACGCCATCCTGACATGGTAAATCTATGTGAGAAATTTTTTCTAAGGCAATCCATTTTGTCCATTGATCCAAAACAATGGCAAGAACGGAAAGCCCAAGCCAAAATAAATTGCGAGGATAAAACTGAAACATTTTTTTGGTTGAATTCATTTGTAGAGTATTAGGCATACTTCTCTCGCTTTACCACTATTTGTGACGTGATTTCAGTCATACTCATCTTTAATTAACCGTTAAACGACTAACAACTTGATAAGTGATAAAAGCGAATAGATAAGCCAACGAAAAGAGATAAACAGCCATTATGGTTGGTTGTTTCCAACTCCCTGTTTCTCTTCGGATCGTCGCTAATGTCGCTAAACAATGTGGGGCAAAAATAAACCAAACCAATAGTGACATACCTGTTGCTAATCCCCATCCATCAGGACCTGATATTTGAGATAATAGAGTTTGGGTAACTGCATCCTCATCGCCAGACATTGCATAAATCACGCCTAATGCAGCAATAATCACTTCACGAGCTGCCATTGCAGGAATCAAAGCAATGCAAATTTCCCAAGTAAATCCAATCGGAGCAAATATTGGATGAATCAAATGCCCTAACTGCCCAGCTATACTGTAATTGATTGGTGGCATTGTTGGGTTATCGGGTGGTAATGGGAACGTTACCAAGAACCATAATAGAATAGACAGTGCGACAATAATTCCACCGACTCTTTTTAAGAATATAGTCGCTCTATCATAAAGCCCCAAAGCTACATTTCGAACATCTGGAATACGGTATGTAGGTAATTCAAAAATGAAAATACTTTCAGTTTTATCTTTTCTTACTAATTTTAGGAATAAAGAAACCAATAAAGCGGATACGATTCCTGACATGTAAAGCCCGAACAGAACTAGACCTTGTAAACTGAGCCAACCATAAACCAACTTGTTTGGAATGAATGCAGCGATCAGCAAAGCATATACAGGTAATCGTGCAGAACACGTCATCAAAGGTGCAATCATAATCGTTGCTAAACGATCTCTTTCAGAGCTAATACTTCTAGTCGCCATGACTCCGGGAATTGCACAAGCAAAGCTTGAAAGTAGTGGAATAAATGAACGCCCACTTAAACCAGCTTTAGACATCAGCTTATCTAACAAAAAAGCAGCTCTAGGTAAGTATCCCGATTCTTCTAAAATTAAAATAAAGAAAAATAAGATCAGAATTTGAGGCATGTACGCGAGTACACTACCAGCACCTGCAATTACACCATCAACGACCAAACTTCTTAAAAGTGGATGAGTGATCAGAGGTCCTATCGCCCCACCAAACCATGAAATCGAATCCTCAACAAAGGAAATTAATGGTTGAGCCCAAATAAAGACAGCCTGAAACATTACAAACATGGTAAAGGTCAATATTAATAATCCAAAAACTGGATGTAAGAACATTTTGTCCAAGAAAGCCGTTCGTTTATCACCATTATCATTTTTCAAGATGACTTGTTTTGTAATATATTTGATTTGGTCAAAGTGACTCAGATCAGAATGATAAGGGGCAACAAACAAATTTTTTTGGTCTAACTGAGTTAATAAACCCTGAATCCCTTTTGTCTTTACAGCTATCGATTCAACAACAGGAATACCTAAGAGCTGAGATAATTTTGATGTGTCAATCGAGATACCACGTTTTCTAACCTCATCCATCATGTTAAGAACAAGTAACATTGGTCTGTTTAAAGCTCTGACTTCAAGTACAAGACTTAAATGAAGATGAAGATTCGTAGCATCCACAACACATACAAAAATATCAGGTATAACTTCACCTTTTAACTCGCCAAAACAGACTGCTCTAGTTACTTCTTCATCTAAACTACTTGGCTTTAAACTGTAAGTCCCAGGCAAATCCAATACTCGAACGGTATCACCAGAAGGTAGTTTAAAAAATCCCTCTTTCCGTTCTACCGTTACCCCAGCATAATTTGCAACTTTTTGACGAGTCCCTGTGAGGGTGTTAAAAAGTGATGTTTTACCGCAATTAGGATTACCAACAAGTGCAATATTTTTAGTTTCCATTGGTAATCTCTACAAAAATTCGTTCTGCTTCATTTTTTCTTAAGGCGAAACGTGAGGTTTCGATTTGAACCAACACAGGATCACCACCAAAAAGCCCTTTCGCAAGCACTTGTAAGGATTCACCTACTCTAAAGCCCAGCAGTTCTAAACGCTCCAGAACAGGATCATTTTTATCTTGATACTGTTCACCCTTTTTAAGATCAATAATTTTTACAGTCTGATCTTGCTTTACTTGAAATAAATTCATTGTCTGCACCCTATTTCAACGCCAAAATTTTTCGAGCGCCATTCAGTACAAACAGTGAAACAAGAATACCAATAATCAAATCCGGGTAAGCTGAACCAGTCCATGCGACAAGTACGCCTGCTAAAATAACCCCCATATTTACTATTACGTCATTAGCTGAAAAGATCCAACTCGCTTTCATATGGGCTCCGCCGTCTTTATGCCCAGAAATGAGATACAAGCACGTCACATTGGCAATAAGTGCTAAGAAGCCAATAATGATCATCAAATCTGACTCTGGTTCACTACCGAACATGAAACGTCTGACAACATCAATAATAACGATCAAAGCTAATAAAAGTTGAATCCATCCTGCAAAATGAGCTGCTTTTAATTGGTATTTAGCCGCTTTCCCTACCGCGTAAAGTGCTATACCGTAAACGGCTGCATCAGCAAACATATCAAGAGAGTCCGCAATAAGCCCCGTCGATGCGGCTATGATTCCGCTTATGAACTCAATAAAAAAAAGAACACCATTAATCGTTAGTAATAATTTTAGGACTTCCGCCTGCTTAGTTGGATCAGGTGCTTCAGGCAATTCCTCCGTAGCTTTTACCGTTTCCACAAGCCTTGCACCAAAGCCAAGGGCTTCAAGTTTTGTGGTAATTTCATTAATCCCATTGGTATGGAAAACAACTAACCGTCTTTGTGCCAAATCAAAAGATAAACCTTTAACTTCATGCAAGGGAGAAAGTGCCATTCTTACCATTTGCTCTTCTGCCGAACAATCCATCTTCGGAATCAGAAAAGTACTAGCTTCTTGTGCTTGCTCTTTATTTTCATAAGCTTCAGTTTTATTTAATTTTGCCCCAAATCCAAGAGCTTCAAGTTTTGCAGTGATTTCATTACTTTCACCATTATGCAGAACTTTTAGGTTCCGGTTCGGCAAATCAAAAACCAAGCTATTAACATCTACCAATGAAGATAAAGTCATCCGAACCATTTGTTCCTCTGCGGAACAATCCATTTTCGGGATGCTATAGTCACTGATGAAAGTCGCTGTATCTTCACTCCCCCTAATCTTTTCAGGTGAAGTTATCGAATCTGAACCACAGCATGAATTCGACTGCTTACTACCGCATGAATCTTTTTCATCAGGGTTAGGTTCTTGCTGTACCTCATTATCGCAACAAGAACTTTCACTTTCTTCTGTAGCTAAATCTTTAATTTTACAAGAATCTGTTTTTGATTCATTTTGTTTTTGCTTAGTGTCTTCACAAGAACTTTCTTGATTACAACCGCAACCACTCATTGATGTGCCTATAGTCATATCTTCACGTATTGCATATTAAAATCCCTATAGCTACTATAGAGTCAATAGATTAGGTGACTTGAAATGAACTTAAAAATTGGTGAATTATCCCAGCTATCTGGTTGCCCTGTTGTTACAATACGGTTTTATGAAAAAGAAGCTTTATTACTAGCCCCTAATCGTTCGGAAGCTAATTATCGACTTTATAACAAGGACCACTTAGAGCGGCTTCTATTTATTCTTAATTGCCGAACTTTGAATATGAGCTTGGACGAAATTAAAATTTTATTAGCATACAAAGACAAACCTTGTGGAAACTGTAATTCTATTAACATCTTAGTTGATAAACATATTCATCAATTAGAACAAAATATCCAAAAACAGATTCAGCTTAAGCAACAACTTTCTGATTTAAGAAGTAAATGCTCTGGTTTTTTGGAAATTAACTCTTGTAAAGTACTTGAAGGGTTATCCGTAAGTTTAAAATAATTAAGATTAGACCTCTTGCGTAAGTGCTATTTTCAATGATTTTAGAATTGATCAAACTTAATAAAATCAATACTTACATCTGATTATTTTTTGACTTTTGCAAGAGGTCTAATGAACAATGGAATATCACCATTATTCATTCTTAATGAAATATTTAGAAAACTAATTCAATACCTGCCCCGTATAACCACCCTTTTTCAGAATCTGTAGCTTCTTGAAAAGTCGTTAATTTCTGCCCTTTTTCATATTGATAAGCGACATCAACAAATGGTCTGATACGCTTATTAATCTCGTAACGAGTTTTTATACCTGTCTTTAACTCAGACAAACCTGACTTTGCAGCAAAATCTGAATTATCATTAAGCACAATATCTGCTGCAATATATGGCTGAGTAATTAGCTTTTGAGTGAGTAATAGATCTCGATCAAACTCAAAACTGGCTCCCCAAAAATTATTTTCACCACCATAAAGATAAGCTTTTGTCTCAAAGAAATAAGGAGCAAGACCTAATAATCCAATAACGCCATCAATGCGATTACTATTACGGTTATTTTTGTCCTCACTATACCTTACCCCAGCTTGTACATCCCAAAATGCTGCAACATTTCTACTGTAAAGAGCTGATACATCATATTTGGGGTCATTACTCTCCGCTTTATTCATATTAGCTTCAACAAACATTCGATTTTCATCTGTTCCAATCAATGCCTCGAAACTCGAACCTAAGCTGCCCTTTCCATCTTTATCAACTATCCACTCATTGGAAAATTTAGTTGTTTGATAGATTTGCCCACCATGCTCGTTCAAATGTTTTTTATGATTTTGGCTAAAAGCTAAAGTTTCAAGTTCTTTGCTGTTTGAAGACTTTTGATCAGTATTACGTTCAACATAGCCTAATCCGCCTGATTCTCTTAAAAGCACATTCATACTTGACGTACTCTTATTTAAATTTTCAGTCGAATTATCATTCGCAAATGCCATACCTGCTAAACTAAATAAAGCAACAGATAAAATTGTTTTTGAATATAACTGTTTAGTGATGTGCATGTTGATTCACTCCCTCATGGCTAGTTTGAGGTTGGGCAACGATACTTTTCGTATCATCATCATTGCTATCTACACTTGCCACAATGAGTTTGTTCATCATTCCAGCGGCCATGTGATATAACAAATGGCAGTGGATAGCCCATTCACCTAATTCATCAGCAGTAAGTAAAGTTGTAACTGTTTTCCCCGGTGGCACAATGATGGTATGTTTATTCGGCATATTACTTGGATCTTGACCATTTTCAAGCTGCATAAACATACCGTGCAAGTGCATTGGGTGAGCCATCATACTGTCATTCACAAATTTCAAGCGTATACGTTCCCCGTATTTCACTTTGAATGGTTCTGTTTCATTAAACTTCTTACCATTAATTGTCCAAATATAGCGCTCCATGTTCCCACCAAGACGGATTTCCATTTCACGTTCAGGGGCACGAGTATCTGGTTGAGGCTTTAAAGATTGTAAGTCACTATATTGAAGTGCTTTTTGACCAACAGGTGTTGAAGCATTTGCCCAGCCATATACAACATCACCATTCTTTTCTTGTGTAGGTGCATTAGATGTAGTCATTTGCATGCCATGGTTCATACCTGACATAGATTGATCTTTTGAGCTGTCTGTCATAGACGACATATCGTGATCCATACCTTTCATTGAAGACATGTCATGGTTCATTCCAGACATTGACTGATCTTTTGAGCTGTCTGTCATAGATGACATATCGTGATCCATACCTTTCATTGAAGACATGTCATGGTTCATTCCAGACATTGACTGATCTTTTGAGCTATCTGTCATAGACGACATATCATGATCCATGCCTTTCATTGAAGACATGTCGTGATTCATGCCCGCCATAGAAGACATATCATGCCCCATCCCCATATCTTCCATAGTTAATAAAGAACGAGGACGTGACTTCGGCATTTTGATTTGATTTATTGGAGGAGTATTCTCATCATGTAAGGAACCAACTGAAAAACCACTCCTATCAATTGATTCTGCTTCAATTTGATAATTTGATTGTTTGGGTTCTACAATAACATCATACGTTTCAGCCGTCCCTATTCTGAATTCATCAACCGGAACAGGTTTCACTGGTTGCCCATCTGCACTGACTACCATCATTTTCAAGTTAGGGATTCTGACGTCAAAGAATGACATTGCTGAGGCATTAATAAACCGAAGACGTACTTTTTCACCCATCTTAAAATTGCCAGTCCAATTTTGTTCTGGAGTCTTACCATTCATCAAAAAAGTATATTTTGTCACATCAGACATATCTGTCTTGAGCATTCGCATCTGGTTCCACATCGAACGGTCTTGCCATGTTGCTTTTAAACCATCTTTTTTAATTTGTTTAAAAACATCAAAAACAGTTTCACGACGGTTCTGATAATAGTCAGCTTCTTTCTTTAGATTATTCATGATTTTATCACTAGTTGAATCATGAAAATCTGAAAGTAATACGACATAATCCTTATCTGTTTTCTCAGCTACAGTTAAAGGTGTCCTATTTTTTGGGTAAATGACTAACGGACCATACAAGCCCTCTTGCTCTTGACCTTTACTATGCGAATGATACCAATAGGTACCATTTTGGCGTACCTTAAACTTATATTCATAGGTCTTACTAGGGGCAATACCATCAAACTGATTAAATCCGGGTACGCCATCCATGATGCCCGGTAAAATTAAACCATGCCAATGAATAGAAGAATCTTGTTTTTTTAGCTTGTTATGGACACGAATAATAGCATCATCACCTTCCTCAAATTCAAGAAGAGGTGCAACAAATTTCCCGTTGACCGTAATTCGTTTTAAAGGCTTACCTGTGATATTCACCGTTTGCTCAGCGATTGTTAAATCATATTCTTTAACCGCTGCCACAACCCAAGTTGATGAAAATAAACCGACTCCTATTAAAAGGACATGCGTTAATTTTTTAGACATTTATTTCACCTATCTAATATAAAGATGGGGAGCTCAAGCAAACCAATTATTCGCTTTAATCTCCCCAATCTTTTCATTTATCGTATTTGTTATTTATTTGATGTATTTGACATGTTCATCTTTGAGTGGTCCATGTTCATCATATTTGAATGATCCATATTACCCATTTTAGACTGATCCATATTCATCATCTTAGAGTGATCCATCTGAGACATATCAGCCATATTGCCATGCTCATGCTGACTATGATCCTGTTGGGTTTTCTCATCATTCTTCATATTACAAGGTTTTTGACATTTCTCTTGCGTCTTTGAATCAGCTTTAATTTCAGACACAACATTAGTTCCTTGTTTTGCATCTGCTGCCCAAGACTGAGTTCCTACAATTAAAGTACCAATACATACAAGAGTAGTTAAGCTACGGCTGAATAGAGTTTTCATGTTTTGCTCCAAAAATTAACTTTATGTAAATACCTTAAAGGCCTTCACTAAACATCTATGTGACATGAAAATGACATTTTTGTAATCTACAACGAATCACGTATTTATAACGTTATTATGTTCTTAATGAGTGATATGGGATTTTTATCAATGAGAATCTTACTAGTTGAAGATGAACAAAAAACCGGTGACTACCTTAAACAAGGTCTATCTGAAGCTGGGTATATTACGGATTGGGTAACGGATGGATTATCTGGTAAACATCAAGCGCTTTCCGAAGAATATGACCTTATCATTTTGGATGTGATGCTTCCAAAGCTAGATGGTTGGGATATCATTTATGATATCCGAAAAAGTGGCAAAACCATGCCTATTCTTTTTCTTTCAGCACGTGATCAAATTGAAGATCGTGTGAAAGGCTTGGATTTAGGTGCTGATGATTATCTAGTCAAGCCTTTTGCTTTTGCTGAGTTATTAGCACGAATTAAAAGCTTACTCCGACGGGGACAACAAAAAGAAGATAGTAACCTTATTACAATTGCTGATCTTGAACTTGATCTTCGTAAACGCCGCGTCACTCGCGCTGGGCAACGTATTGACTTAACAGCTAAAGAATTCGCTCTGATGGAATTATTTATGCGTAGACGTGGTGAAATATTACCTCGTACGCTCATTGCCTCTCAAATATGGGACATGAATTTTGATAGCGATACCAACGTTGTAGAAGTCGCTATCAAACGTTTGAGAAGTAAAATTGACAGTAATTTTAGCCCAAAGCTGATACAGAACATACGTGGAATGGGTTATGTTTTAGAGGTAGAAGATGACTCGTAAATTGTTTAATGCGATCAGCTTTCGTATAGCAATCATCTTTTCTCTTTCTACTGTTATCATCTTAATGATTATGGGGTTGGTTATTCACAAGCTCGTAATGCATCATTTTGAAGTTCAAGACCGAACTCAATTAGAAGGCAAAATTCAACTTATAGAGAATCTACTTGAACAGAACCCATCTAACTCTCAAGAACTAAATTTATACTTAAAAGATGCCTTAATTGGACATCACGATCTGATTGTTCAGATTGAACGTCCAACAGGTCAAGTTATTTTTAGCTCAGCACCATCAGTAATTCACCCCCGAGCACTCAACAAATCAAAACAAGATCCATGGCTTGAATGGGAAATTAAAAATAAGACTTATCGTGGCTTAATTTATAAAAAGACTTTTGATCATAATGACTCGTTTATATCAGCTCAGATTATTGTTGGAATCGATACCTCTGAGCATCTACATTTCTTAAATGACTTTAGACGTCAACTTTTATACATTGGATTTGTGGGTACAATTTGTTTAATGTTCTTAGGGTGGTTCGCAGCATGGCGAGGACTACGTCCAGTACAACAAATGGCAAAAGTAGCAGAGGGTATCTCAGCCCAACATCTTTCTGAACGTTTAGAAGTCGAAAATACTCCAACCGAACTTAAATCACTGGCTGTCGCTTTTAATGATATGTTAGATCGGCTAAAAGCCGCAGTAGAAAAACTTTCAGATTTTTCATCTGATCTTGCTCATGAAATAAGAACACCTATTAACAATTTGATGACTCAAACTCAAGTATGTTTATCTCGTAGTCGAAATATTAATACTTATCAGGAAGTTCTATTTTCAAATTTAGAAGAGTTTGAGCATTTAGCTCGCATGGTCTCTGATATGCTATTTTTGGCAAAAGCAGAACATGGTCTACATTTACCTAACCTACAACAGGTTAATTTAGTTAAAGAAGTTTCAGCATTATTTGATTTTTATGATGCTATCGCTGCTGAAAAGGGAATGTCACTCGAACAGAGTGGTTCAGGTAGTATAAAAGGTGATCCTTTAATGCTACGCCGCGCTTTAAGTAACTTGTTATCGAATGCAATTAAATATGGCAAATCAGATTCGGTCATCAAAATCACATGCCAACAAAACTTTGATACAACAACATTCATCATTGAAAATGAAAGCTCCCCACTATCATCAGAACAACTTAATCGGTTATTCGATCGTTTTTATCGAACAGATGTATCTAGACAGAGAGTTGAAGAAGGTACTGGCCTTGGTTTAGCAATTACCAAATCTATTCTTGATGTGCATGGAGCTTCCATTCAAGCGACTTATAACGAGGGACATATTTCTTTTAAAATTATCTTTAAAAATTAGTGATATCTCGGTTATTAAGCACTCATTCTAATGATGCTTACCACTCATTAACTTACGCTAATGAGTGGTAAGTCGTGATTATTTTTGATGACGTAATCGTAAGGCATTACCAATTACCGATGCTGAGCTCAGGCTCATTGCTAATGCAGCAATCATAGGCGAGAGTAACCAGCCAGTAAATGGATACAGTACGCCAGCAGCCAAAGGGATACCTAATCCATTATAGAGGAAAGCAAACATCAAGTTTTGTTTCATATTTTTAACAGTTGCCTCTGATAAAGAACGAGCAATTTCAATACCACGTAAGTCACCTTTTACTAATGTAACTTGGGCACTATTCATTGCTACATCAGTACCCGTGCCCATTGCGATTCCAATATCAGCTTGAGCCAAGGCTGGTGCATCATTAATTCCATCACCAGCCATAGCAACAATTCTCCCTTCTTTTTGCAATTTTTTGACTAAATCTAATTTATCAACAGGTTTAACCTCACCATAAACTTCACTAATTCCTAGTTTAGCCCCAACTGATTTTGCTGTAGTTAGCCCATCACCTGTTGCCATTATGATTCTTAAACCGGAGTCTTCCAACGATAAAAGGGCCTCTGGAGTACTTGCTTTGATTGGATCCGAAACTGCTAGAAAACCTACCAGCTTTCCATCAACTGCCAAATACATAACACTGGCACCTTCAGCTCTTAATACCTCTGCTTGTGGAATAAGAGTGTTAACAGATATCCCTAATTGCTTCATCAATGCCGCATTGCCTAGCGCTAATTTTTGCCCATTTATCTCTCCATTAACACCAATACCTGAACCTGATTCAAATGAAGTTGGTTTACTTAAAGTAAGATTTCGCTCACGGGCGGCACGTACAATTGCATTTGCTAAAGGATGCTCACTGCCCTGATCTAAACTCGCAGCTAAACGGAGGACTTCATTCTTTTCATATCCTGACGTGGCTACTACTTTATTGAATGATGGTTGTCCTTCTGTCAAAGTTCCTGTTTTATCAATAATCAATGTATCAATTTTACGTAGATTCTCTATTGCGGCAGCGTCTCGAAAAAGTACTCCATTTGATGCACCTCGCCCTGTTGCTACCATAATTGACATTGGCGTAGCTAATCCCAAAGCACATGGGCATGCGATGATTAGAACTGCTACCGCATTGATTAACCCATAAACCCAACTAGGTTCGGGCCCCAATAATCCCCACCCCAAAAAAGTTAGAACAGCAATGCCAATAACCCCCATAACAAATCGTCCTGCAACATGATCCGCCATCCGCTGCATAGGTGCTTTTGAACGTTGCGCCTGAGCAACCATTTGCACGATTTGAGAAAGTACGGTTGATGATCCAACTTTTTCTGATCGCATCAACAATGAACCATTCATATTCATTGTTGCACCAATGACTTGATCACCCACACGTTTTGTAATAGGCACAGGTTCACCAGTTAACATAGACTCATCTACAGAGCTTGAACCTTCTGTAATGATTCCATCAACAGGAACCTTTTCACCCGGGCGTATCCGTAATAAATCGCCTACGTGTACATGAGATAGCGGAATATCTTCTTCTATACCATCAACACTGATTTTTCTTGCTGTTTTAGGTGCTAGCCCAAGTAGGGATTTAATTGCCGCTGAAGTTTGGGAACGTGCTTTTAACTCTAGCACTTGACCTAACAATGTGAGAGAAATAATCGCTGCGGTCGCCTCAAAATACACAGCAACACGCCCCATAGATACAAATGAGTCTGGAAATACTTGAGGTACTATTGTTCCAACAAGGCTGTATATAAAAGCAGCTCCTGTACCAATTCCAATCAAGGTCCACATATTTGGACTCTGATTCAGGATTGACTGCCAACATCTCACAAAAAATGGCATTCCTGCCCACAGAACAATTGGTAAAGTCAGTACCAGTTCAATCCAGCTTTGCACCTTCATTTCAAACCAATTCAACTGATGTCCAAACATTGCTAAGAAAACCACAATAATGGTTAGCGGTAAGGTCCACCAAAATCTATGCTTAAAATTCTTGAGTTCTGGGTTTTCATCAGCGTCATCTAAGTCAGGAAGTAAAGGCTCTAACGACATGCCACAGATCGGACAGTTTCCCGCATGGTTCTGTCTAATTTCAGGATGCATTGGACAAGTGTATATAGTGAAGACATTAACAGGTTGATTAACTTCATTTGAATCCTCACCATCCCTCTTTTGTGGTTCTTTTAACGTAACTGCATTCTCAACTTTAGTAATATAAAAATGGGGATCACTTTTAAACTTTATGTGGCATTTTTCACTACAAAAGTAAAAAGTTCTATTTTTAACTTCTTCAGAAAAGTTGGATGCTTCTGTAACGGCCATACCACAGACAGTGTCAGTAAGTCTGTTATTGAGTACTTTGTTTTCATGATGGTGATAGTCCATAAAAACCTCCTTCATATTTAATTTTTTAAATTAATAATTTCATTAAGATGGAAATAGACTCCCTCTTATTAGTTTGTTTAATGATCATTGTTTTATTTAAAGTCAGTGTATCACTTGTGGTTTTTTAATTTTTAAAATGACAAAAATGTAATTTTGAAGTCATCGGGATGTTTCTCTCATCCTTTAATAATAAGCATGAGAAAGGTGATGACCAAGCAACCAATTGATACATTTCATTCGGTCATTACTGAGCCCAAGATTAGTTTAAAGAGGATGAAGTAATGAAAATTTTCCAAAATAAAATGTCAGCTCTACGTAACACTCTCGTAGGTGCAACACTAATTGTTGCTGCTTCAAGTGCATTTGCACACGTGAAACTTGAAAGTGCAATTCCTGCGATCAATGCTTCTGTAGCAAGTCAACCAAAAAACATAACACTCAATTTTGGTGAAGAAGTCATGCTAATGAACATTAAGTTACTTGATGCCCAACGTAAGGACATCCCTTTGAACTACCAAGTAACTCATGATATGAAAAAATCATTTGACGTAGTGGTTCCTAAACTAAAAAAAGGAAAATATACGGTGGTTTGGACCACAATGGGTACCGATGGTCATAACATGAATGGTGAATATAATTTCACTATTAAATCGGCAAAATAACAATGAGTGAAAATAGTCAACATGCCAGCAGCTTGCTGGCATGTTGCTATAATAAAGGGAGAAAAATATGATTCCTGAGACTTGGATATATGCAACATGGTTGGTTAAAGTCATTTTATATTTAGGGATTGCATTTGTTATTGGCGGTGCTTTCTGCTATTTCTTAATTGGACGTTATGTTGAAATCAAGGAGACTATTCTAAAATACATGACTATTGGTACAGGTTTAGGCCTTTTTTCAAGTGTTCTCGGCTTCTTCATTCTTATAGGAAGTTTTGCCAACACTGGCCTTTCAGGTATGTGGGATAGCAACTATATAAATATACTAGTCAATACTCCTACAGGGCATGTCTATATCATTCGATCGATCAGTTTTTCACTTTTACTCCTATTTATGATAGTAAAACTTAGCAAAGGGACAATTAATATTTCCAAAACTGAAGGGGCAATCTTTACCATACTGCTCATACCAATCGTTTTAAGTTTTTCACAACTCGGACACGTCACGAATTTACCATTATTCGCTCAAGCTTTATTATCAATACATGTACTTGTAATGTCCTTATGGATGGGATCGCTTTATCCATTATGGAAAACAAGCAAAAAAATTAATGGCTTACCACTCAAAGAACGTATGCATCTATTTGGTCAAATAGCAGCCTTTATTGTAGGAATACTCATCGCTTGTGGTCTTAGCATTGCTTTATTACTCTTTAAAGATTTTAGTACTCTAATCGATACACCTTATGGGCATGGATTTATTATTAAAATTTTATTTGCCCTAAGTATTTTATTGTTAGCAGCCTTTAACAAATGGTATTTCACACCTCGCTTACAAGACCCGAAATTTGCGAAACAATTGGGCTATGCCATTATATTTGAAATGTCATTAGGTCTATCAATTCTTTTAGCCACTGGTTATATCACCACTGTAGTCGGTATTGAGTAAAAAAAGGATCACGCTATGACTTCATGGATGAAGTACAATTTATTATTTCTCATGTTTTTTAATACGATATCTTGGGCTGAACCTAGTACTTCAAAAACGATTCGCTCCTTAGATGATACTGAATTACGTAATATTACTGATCATAACCATGGCGATACCAAAGCTGATGGGAATAAAGATGACCATCATTCCAAAGATAAACAACTGCGTAATGAGGATAGTAGACAACAAAAAGTTATAAATGGATTAATGTTACAAGAGTCTAGCGCACTACCATCCTCCAAATAAACGACACTTAGGTAATATTTATTAATTCAATAAGTGGTTCTAGTTTTCTGAATAAAAAATATGTAACAATAATACTGTTGGAGACTAAAAGCCTCCAACAGTATTTAATTCAAAGCCTGCACACTCCCCTGCAACCCTTTCTGAATATCTTGAACATGGGGCAAGTCATGAGCCTGTTGATGTTGCTCAGATTTCGCTTCCTCCGTATAAAACTCCTCAACGATATCCAGTCCCTCCTCACCTCCCACCTCAAAGCTGGCATTGCCATAGCCCTGCCGTGCCACATGATCCAAGGCCTCCTGATAAAACCCTGCTGCCTTGCTTTGCTCATCCATCTGCTTGGCTGAACTAATCGCTTCCTGCAAATTCACACCATCCCGTAAAGTCAGATCCACATAGTAGATTGGGGTACGATAGCTTTGGGTGGTGCTCTTACCCCTCAAAATAAGTTGCAGCGGTAAACATGAAAGTAAGTCACCTGATGCGGCATGGTAATAACTCAACCTTGCTGCCAGAGTTCGAATGCTATTAAAGCCTGTAGTTCTAAAGATAAATGTACCAAACTCATCCGATTCATCTAAATTGACATACAACCTGCCATAGGGTTTACACAATCCACCCTGAGCCAATGGACATAAATCAGGTGATGGGCATGAATGTTGTTCAATGCCGTTCTGTCCGAGTCGCTGACAGGCTTCCCCATTGCCTGAGCAGATTAATCGTCCCGTTTGGCGGTCAAACAGGCTGTACTCTGCCCGTAGATTCAATTCAGGATCGTTAAAGATCATACGGACTGGGATAGTTCTGAGTTTTTGGTTTTGCGCTTTGGCACGTAGTTGCTCATCCAGTGGGTGTTTGACCCAGCCATCCTTATTTTGGATTTGGCTGGTAATGGTAAACTGGTCATCCTTTTCAGGGAGTCGTTTGCCGTTCTTTTCCACAATCTTGCCGATACTAATACGACCTAAAACGGGTGGTGTAATTGCTAAGCCTTTAATCATGATGATTTCCTTTAATTAAAAATTGGGTATAAAAAAATCCCATACCTGCTGGGTATGGGATCAGTTTGTTTGGGGATATTCGTTATCCACCATTCGGATAAATCTGGAATCT
Source organism: Acinetobacter sp. Ac_5812 (assembly GCF_013072695.1). Lineage (GTDB taxonomy): Bacteria > Pseudomonadota > Gammaproteobacteria > Pseudomonadales > Moraxellaceae > Acinetobacter. Next base: position 346,405 of record NZ_LXUK01000012.1, on the reverse strand, counting down.
TCGTGTTCCTGCCTTGGTTTGTGGGAACTGCTGGAGATATTCAGGATGCTGTTTAAGGAGTGATTTGCTATCTAGGCTGATTGAGTCCTGTGCCTTTTTCCATGTCACCGAGCCTCCAATAAACACGGCCCTTTCTGCATCTTTCATCAGCATTTGCAGTTGATGCTTCAGTTCATCAAAATACTGCTGGTGCTGTTCAACCCTGTGCCGTTCCTCTAGTAACTGGTTAAATAGGTAGTTGGCCTGTTCATTCTGGGTCAGGTCTTCCACCAGTAACGGCACCTGTTCAGGATAAAGCTGTTGCAGGGCCTTGGCCGCCGACTCAGAGGCATCGACACTCGGTGGAATGCCTGTTTCGACACATTGCCAGAAGTGTCGTTCGGCATTAATGATGTGCTGGATCACCGTTTCATTACGAGTCACTTTATAGATTTTGGTTTCATGCCCACAGATCAAGGCACAAATATGTGCTGCTTGTTTACCAGTCACAGCGAGTTGATGCTGTACCTGACATAGTACATACAGTGGTACACCATCTCGCCATAGTTTTGAGCCGTATTCCCCTACGGTTTTACACTCTAATATCTGAACTTCTTCATTGCCCACCACTGCATAGTCCAAGTTCGCCAACATAAAGTGTTTGTCTTCATCTGGATGTTGCAGCACTGCATTGACCCGACGCACCTTGTTGTTGGTGTGCATGCTGTAGTATTCAGCGACCAAGGGTTCAAGCTGCTTGCCCCAATATAAAGGTGCGTAACCTGCACTTTCATCCTCAATGTTCTGCTGCATCCGTCCTGTCTTGATCATCCAAAGTTCCAGCATCGACATATAAGGATTAAGCCCACATGCTGTGGCTGCATCACTGCTACCAATGCCCTGTTTTCTGACTTCCAGCCATTGTTGGTAATTCAGTTGTTTAGTATTAGCGAGACGTTTCGCTACAGGGGCTTTGGTTTTTCGTGGCTGTTTGTTCGGTCGGTCTCGTTTTCGGGTGCCTACTTCAACTAGTTGAGTCGGTTGGTTTTGATTCGGTAAATAGGGTTGTAAAGGTGGACGATTTAAGGTGTTTTGAATCTGAGTATTGCTATTCATTGCAATTATTCCTATATGGGTAAAATCGTAAAAGCTGAATTTTGGGCATAAAAAAGCCACATCTGGAGAATGTGGCTAAGGGTATTGCTGTACATATACGGTTTTACCATATGCTTAGGCTAAATGGATGAGCTTAAATAAAACTGAATGAATGGTATGGTTTTCTTAACCAACCATTCTCAATGCCTGTTCCAAACCTCGTTGTTTAATGGCTGCTCCAGCGCCAAACCATGCAGAATCCAGTCGGTGGTCGGTACTCATCGCTCGACGTTCATGGTCACAGAACTCGGTGATACTGCATAGTAAACCATAAGCCGTGTCTTTAGCTGAGCTGAGTTCCGCACCTCGCCCATGTCCATTGAACATGGTCATCACCTTGGACATGGCCCGTCCATTGGGTTCAGTTTTATTGTCAGCCTTGTTGGTTGTGGATGTGACTGGTATGCCCTGATTTGGCATCGCCGCATTGCGGTAGTACTGAATGATGCTTTCATCCTGCTCTGCCGTACTCAGGTTGGTGTTGTTGAATACTGCGTCAAAGTAGGCGGCTGCCTCCTGTTGGGTGACCTTGCGCTGGCTCAGTTGCTTCATTTCATACATGTGTTCATCCCATGCACGAACCGAGATGCCGAGTTGCTGTTTGACTTTCTCCGCATCAAATCGGGTACTATGCGGAACTTTTACCACACCTGCACTAGTATTTTGTCCTCTAAAAGCAATCGCCAGCGTGTTGTTACACACCACACGGATTGAGGTAAATTGTGCTGTTGTGGCAAGTGTGCCATCACAGGCGGTTGCCAATAAAATGTAGCCGTTGCTGACATCCTTGCCTTTCAAGGCTGCGCTTTGTCCTGTCTTAGCCAATGCCCAGAATTTCTTACCGCCTTTCAGCACCCCTGCGGTTTCCAGTTCAAAACCTGATTGTTCAGTCAGGTCACGATAGAAATGTAAAATCTCCATCGGCTGGACTTCCTGAAAGCGTTGGCTCACTACCGCTAGGGGTGCATGGGTATCCGAGCGATATAAAACCCTTTGCTCTTCAAACGGCATAATGATGCTTCGCCCCTTTTCATTCTGAGCCATGTAACTGACATCTGAGGATTCAATCCGCCAATCCATGCCTGCCTGCTCTGCCCAGACCTCTAAAGGTTGATTCGGTATTAACTGATTACCGAGTCCATGCCAAGGGGTTTGTCCTACAAATGCCATTGTTTCAACTAAATGTGCCATGAATGTTCTCCTTAATTTAAGGTTAAGTTGTTGAATGTTCATGGCGATAATATGTATTTGATTTTTAATGGAATAATATTATTAAAAGAACTAAAGTAATTGAAACTCTTATTAAAGTTTTTGATTTCGTAAATTTTCATCCAACAAAGTAGCTGTGGGCACATCTAGTGCCACAGCTATTTTTTCTAAGTTATCCAAAGAAATATTTCTCTTTAAACGCTCAACATGAGCAATGAATGTCCGATCCAATCCAGCAACTAATGCTAGTGCATCCTGAGACAAACCTCTCTCCGCACGTAGAAACTTTAAGTTTAACGCAAGAATTTCTCTAATTTCAGGGCGAGGTTTAATAAATGTATTCACCCTTTAATTTTTGACTATTGATCTATATACGTCACCAGTGTTAAAGTCACATTCGCAATCAACATAATGATTTTTGTAATAACATCTCAATTTCTTTTAGGGGCTATATACATGAAAATATTGTCTTTTATTACTGTTATTGCATTAATCACAATAACAGGCTGTTCAAGTAAAGCCGAGCGAGGTTTTAAATCAAGCTGTCAATCTGGTGGAATGGATCGTTCAACATGTTCATGTATTTACGATGCTTTAGAAGATCACTATGGCGTAGACAAATTAGAAAAAATGATGAACCAAAATATTAATGCGGCTGCTAACCCCAATATGCTGCCTGCCGACTTTGGAGATGTATTTACCCAGTCTGTATACAAATGTGCGCCACACTAAACAATCCTAAAATATCAATCTATTAATCCCATTTATTTTATAGGTATCAAAATGAACAATACAAAACAGATCGCTTTGGGTGTTTATGTGCTTGGCTTAATCATCTCTGTTATTTATTTCTATTTCTTTGGGGATCATGCCCATCGAGGGTTTAGTTATAACCTTGGCCGTGCGTTTATGTGGCCAATTGGAATTTTTATTGATGACTATTTTTGATTAGCAAGACAACCACTGACATCCATCCTTATATACTTTCAAGAGATCAGCTACACATGAACAATCGTCTGGAAGAATTTTTAAAGTTACCAGAGAACTATCAAAAGTTAGCGCAATGTTCACAGCTTTTTATGAAGCCAAATATTCCATCCAAGAAATTGACAAATGCCCTACAGTCCTATGTCCATCTTGCTTTAATCAGAGCAGGACAAACAACGTCTTTTCAACCTGAACAAATCGTCTTGTTATTTGATGATACGGTATTTGGGAGTGCCAAAGATGGTTTTGTTCTCACTGAAAATTTTATTATTGTAAAAGCTGCTTTTGAAGACCCTAGCTTAACTTTTCTAAAAGACATTAAAATGATAAGTTGGGAGAGTACACTATTTTCCACTAATCTATATTTTAATGGCAATAAAATCATTGAATTATCACAAATAAATAAAAAAGACATGATGATGCTGTGTACAACACTTCAACGCTATCTGGATATGTCCAAATCTCAAGATCAGCCACAACAATCTTTCCATCAATCCAATGAGTCACAACGCAATCACCAATCTGATTCTGATTCCACCTATGATTTTTCAAAAGTTACTGAACAGGATAAACACATCATTGAACTAGATTTATCATTTATTGTACTTGATATCCTATCCAGTTTTACGTTTTGTGAACCTACAGAATGGAATGATCAACATATTGATTTATTGATGCGTTCTTTATCTGAAGATGTATTGCAATCACCTTATCAACAAAAGCGTATCCTAGATTATATTGAGCATTTACAACACGCCAATATAAATGATGCAATACAGCGATTGTTGAAGTACGCCCCTAAAATTGAACTTAGACTTATGCTCGTCATGAGAGCTGCTCAACTCGTTAATCTTGCTTATCCTTATCAGTTTGCAAAAATTTATAACACCATTTCCCCACTGGCTAAAAAACTGGGTGTTTCAGATCAAGATATAGAGTATATGTTTGATACGATCAAAAAGAATGCTCAACAAGCGAAATATCAAAATGCTCATACTCAATCTGACTTACATGAAATCACAAGAGCTAAAGAAATACTTGAAATCACGGCACCAACTTTATCTGAGGAAATTATTCAACAGGCTTTCCGAATAAAGATCAAAGAATTCCATCCTGACCTTTATCAAACTTTACCTGAAGCTGTTCGTACTCTATTGGAAACCAAAGCTCAGGAAATTAATCAGGCAAGGGCTGTATTATTAGCTTTTATCAAATAAATTTCGACCTATGATGATAAAAGAGGATTAGGCATCATACCTAATCCTCTTTTATTTTTTGGATATAAATTACTTAGTTCTTGGTCGTCCCAACTGTGGAACATAAGGTGGCAGTCTTGCTGTTCCAAATACACGACCTAGCTTGGAAGTGATCTGCTGACTCAAGGGATCATCCTGATGATAGTGTTGCTCTGCCTGATAACCATAATGAACCAATTCGAGAAATTCATCATATTTAGTCAAATAACGACAGGCATATTTCAAATTCTCAACCTTTCTTCGATCATGATAGTCCACACGTCCTAGCCCACAATGCTGATATTTATCCATATGGGCATTGCAGTTGTAGGTAACGCCCTCTCCCTCAGTAATTTCATCAATCCAGTGCTGTCCAATCAGTTTGCCATGTGAAATGCTCTCCTGTACCTTGGAACCATCCAGAAAAATCATTGTGTGGAGGTGATAAGATTTTCTCAGCCCATATTCCAGTTTCCAGATAAAGCCTGCAAAGGCATCGCCACAATGTCTTTCTCGTAGATAGCGAAGCAGTTTCTCACGGTGCTCGCTGATCAGTTCATAGCTCGCCTCTGCATCCTCCCGATAACCAAAGTCAACCCTTATTGCAATTAAACGGGAAAAACGTAGCAGTAGCTGATCAATGTACTTTTCCATACTTCTTTTCTGCCGCAAACTCTGTTCTCTCATCCTTTTTAATTCAGTTGTATGCCTTAATGACTTCATATCCTGACGAATATCATAGATACAGTCATTCAATCGCTCTACCAAAGTCCTAGATAAGTTTTTTGGATTATATTGCGTACGTTCAAAGGTATATCGCTCAATCCACTCAATAAACACACGTAAGTGTAAGGGGTAATATTCCAGTGGATAATACTTCTCAACTCGATCCATTACAGAGATGCCATAAAGAAAATTATCAGCTAAGTCTGCCAAATTTCTATAGGGCTGGTAATGATCTACATATTTTAGATTTCCATCTTTCCAATAGTCAGGAATGTAATAACTCTTTGTATTGAGGAATACTTCTTCAAATGATTTGAATGATGTGATCATTGTAACCACTCGCTTAATCACAGCCAAATCATGACACCAAAGTTGGTATTCATCATCACTTAATTGATTTAGCAGATCTTGCTTGTATAGATTAATCATGTTTGTTTACTCGGTTATTACCAAGTAACGTGATGCCCACTCTTTCCTATTAAAATCTACTTTTTATCAGACACAACTATTCCATCAACTATATTTAATATAATTGATTTATAAACAGGCTGGCTTATAAGTAGATATAAGATTACTTCATAAGAATAACTAGATGGTCTTATTATAGTAACTAGAGTAGTAGTATATTAATAATAATATAAGTACCAGAATACTTTGGGTACTTTTACATTATGAATTGATTAAAGAGAATAGCCTTAACCACTAGACATCACACTACATTGGAGGATTTTTTAATTTAGAATGTGGGGATCAAATACTGCTGTTGAATTATGCAGTGATAATGAGATGGCTATGCTGATTGACTGGCTTGGATACGTTGCTGAATCCAATCCTGAACCTCTGATTCAATCCATCCCACCGCTCCTGTACTGAGATGTGATGTCCCTAGCTTGATGGACTTTGGAAAACTGATGTCATAACGTTTGGACTTTGGATTAATCCGATCATATATGGTGGAACGTGAAAGTCCTGTCAGCTCAATCACTCGTTTTAAACGGATGATCTTCTTCACTGTAGCTACAGGCTCTATATTATGTGTGGTTGCCAAGTTGTTCATAGCGGTTCTCCATTGAGATTAAATTGCTTCAATTTCAAGGACTACAACAGTGGGATTCGTATTGGGAAAGTTATGAATCCTCTATTCTGCGTACTCCTCTATAACAACTAGCATTGGAATCATTTTTTAACATGGCATTGGTAGGCTTAGGTAAATGACTTGTTCCAAAGCAGCATTTCAAACCAAAACTTAAAACTGGCTATACAACATGACCAGCCCTAAAAGGGCTGGTCATGTATTAGATAGAAGTATCGTTCAATCCTCTAGGAATTGCATAAAGGATATGAATCATTGCGCTGTATGGTTGAAACAATGACCACACGTTAGGCACTGAAAGTTATCCAGAATATTTTCATCAACCATTTCTCCTAATGCTGTACCCGCAGTACAACCTGCAACTCCACCCACTAAGCCACCAATTGCTGCACCTGCAAGAGCACCAAAGATTGACCCAACAGGTCCTGCAAACATACCAAGCGTTGCTCCCACCTGAGCAGTAGATAAAGCTGTGGTTACACCACCCACTGTTCCAGCAGTTGTACCTACCGTACCTCCTATTTTACGACCATAATTTTTACTACTGATGTGTGTCGATTGACACGAAGGGCATTGAACTGACATATAATTATCTCCTGTAATAAATAGAACACCTAGGCGTGTTCATGGAGATGATATGTATTTCAATGTATCTGGAATTCTTCACGACCAATTATAATGCAGATAAACCATGATTGACTTTTCTGACATAAGAGCATATAAAAATATGCTTAAGAGAAAATTTTTTCACTTTAAAGCTTCTTTTGATGGGAAACCCCCATGTTTCATAAGTGGCAGGCCAGATAAATTCTTACTTATTTCTTACTTAAAAGTTACGCTACTCTAACCAATTTCATACCATTTTCTTAAAAAATTCTTACTACTCTATTAGCAATTTAGACACTGTATAGCAATATAAAAATGACGACCAAACCATCTTATTCAGAGCAGTTCAAGAAGAAACTCAACAGCTATGATCCTGTCATGAACATTTGGATTCATGGTCATCTAATCCGCCATGCAGAACGCATCATAGGTCGCCACTCAATTAGAGATTTTGAAGAAATACTGATAGAACTAGAAAATCTAACCTCTCTTAAAGAAGTCAGGCAAATTACAATAACAAACCTCACAAGGTTAATTCATCAAAATATATCAACCGAATTGGACCGAGAATTTTTTTTCCAAAAGTTGATTGAGTATATGAAATTGGAGGTTGATATTGTATTTGACCTAGAATTAAAAAGGTTATTAACCCTAATAAATAATGATAAAAATTTTGCTATTTTTTATTTAGCTATTACTCAAAATCCTATATCTAATTTAAGGGGAATTCGATTAGAAATAAATAATTTTTTGTCTGGAGATTACAATTACAAGTGTGATCTCTACCAGAAACTCCCTTCACTTCAAAATAAAGATTTTTTTAAAAACCCCATCATTCAGGCTAGTAAAGAAATTATTTTAAATTTTAGTAAACATGAACTTATATCCCTATCTTTAGAATTTATTAATGACTTAAAAGTAATAATAGAATATTATGATGAAATACAAAAAATATCACATATCATTATCAATAAAAAGATATCAAATAAGACCTTTATTGAATGGCTATACAATTACCTTGATAAAAAAACACAGTTTCCTTATATACCAATCACCTTAGAAGAAAAAAAAGAACTAGTGCTTTTACAATTAAACTTTTGGTTTTTTATTGATTCAAAAGCATATTCTAAGGTTTTAGAAAAAATACAAAGCACATGGAATAAAAGAAACTTTGACAAAAGACCAGTAGAAAACAGGAAAAAAATCGAAAAAAAGAATGAAACACCTAAACAGTCAAAAATACCCGTCTCAACACTCCAACCTAAAATTGTTGATGATGTTGATAACTATATATCCTAATATTAACGAAAATAGGTATGAAATTTGGCTTTCTTTATTACGCTATGATCTTTAAAGCTTACACTGAAAGTACAGATCATTACTCATTGTTCGTATCCTATGGAGTACTAAATCATTCGACTCAATCCAAAGTTTGATGAGGGGTAGGTTGAGGGGTAAGCACATAGATAAAAAATAAGCCCTTGTAAAAACAAGGGCTTATTTAGATATTTGGCGGAAGCGGTGACAGTCGAATTAAAAATATAAATTATTGATAGTAAAAAATTAAATATTTTAAATATAATTTTTTACTACTATTTTTACTACATCACATTTTCTTTGTTTCAGCACTAAATCCCATATATTTACACATCTTAGAATTCGATTCCTGCTTTATAGAAAGTCTGTCTTTCGAACTCCTATTACCACAATAAGATAGAAATTAAGACTAATATACTGCGTCTCAACCAATATTAAAACGAAATTAATATATTAAAATACAAACATATAGAAAGAAAATCTGGTTTCACTTTGAGAGCCAACCAGTGAATTATTGAAATCTTTTCAGTCTGATACACAATCATAAGGTTACATTTCCACTGAACCTCGTAGTGATAGCATGCTTTCTGATATGTAAATAACTGCTTTGATTAAGCTCATGCATCAACAGAAATTGAAGGAAAATAGCTTAGGCTATATCGATCCTAAACAAAACCGAGTAATTACAACACATGGTTTTCGCTCTACTTTTCATGACTAGTCAGTTGATAAGACTGGATATCCACGTGAAGTTTGTGAGCATGTATTAGTACATAAGCTACTAGATGAGGTTGAAGCTGCTTATTTGCGTGGGGCATATCTTGAAAAACGTAAAGGATTAATGAAAGATTGGGCAAAGTTTTGCAATATAATCAAATTTGATTCGCAACTTTTAACTTGTATTTAAGATGATCAAATAACAAGCTTATCTGTTAAAATATAAATAGTTGAAAATGATGTATATACAAAACATTACTGTACCATTACTCGGCTAGAGACTGTGTTAACAAAAAACTATTATCTTATAGATCAATAAATTAGGAGTGAATAAAGACTTAGTATTTCTGTGTAACTAAATCAAAACAGGATAAGTGTGATTTCTGTGCAACATCAAAAATTTGACTCATTTAATGCTTTATGGGTTTTTAATATTGCTGCTGAGTATAAAAGTTTTAAAAAAGCTGCTGAAGTATTATGTGTCACTCCTTCAGCCGTTAGCCAGCAAATTAAGAATCTTGAAGCCAATCTGAGTATTTTGTTGTTCGAGCGCCAACATCAGTCACTCAAGCTGACTGAAGCAGGACAATGGTACTGGCAAAAAATTCAGCCGCAATTATCGTTGATTCAAGATCATACAGTTCAGCTCATGCAGAGATATAACAGTACAGTGCTGAAAATTAGCTGTATGCCACCCGTGGCGAGTCGGGTTATTTTTCCTCATTTACGCACATTTCAACAAGCTTGGCCTGAGATTGAGCTTAGGTTTGATGTTTCATTAAAATATATAGACTTGCAACATAATACAGCAGATGTTGCTATACGTTTTGGCCAGCCACCATGGTCTGGTTGTGAGCATCAAAAATTAGTGGATCTCGATATTCAGCCTGTATGTGCGCCAAAAATTGCTTCTCAGCTCAACTTAAAATCACATCCTGAACGCTTAACTCAAGCCCCTTTAATTCATATGACATCCAGACCAGAAGCATGGACATTGGTGTTTGACTATTTAGGATTGTCCTTACCCGATAAAAATGAATCGATCTATGTTGATGATTACCCCGCTGCGATTGATGCTGCAAACAACCTTGGTGTGGCACTCGCTTTGTATCCAATTGAGAATACTGCGATCAAAAATGAGCAGCTGGTCGCTGTTGGACCTGCAATTTCAGGATATGGCGAAATTTATGCAGTGACCAAGCAAGGGCGTTTACAAGAGCAAGCCATTCAAACTTTCTTGGCATGGCTTATACAGCGCTTGCAAGATTTAAATTAGTTTTTCTAATGTGCAGACATAATTTATATCGTTTGTCAGCCAATCAACATTTAAGCACACTAACTATACAACTTATTTAGTGAGTGTTAGGAATGTTAAACGCGACCACAGCAGCGCTGCCGTTATCTGAATTGGTGTTAAAGCAACAATCAGAACTGGTAGAGTATTTCTCGACATTACCCAGTGCAACATCCGATCAGCTTGCAGGTCGCGCATGGGTGGGTAAGCTCTATGCACTGATTAAAGTAGAAAAAATGCCAACACTGGTTCGAAAATCAGTGGCCACCGTACTCAGCGCAGCAATAAACCCTTGGAAAGGAAAGGCTTTTAATGTGGACGATACAGGTGCCAATTTATGGTTGTGGGGGCAACAATTTGGCCAATACACCATGTTAGAACAAGATAGCCTAGTTGATCAGCAACCCTGTCTTTGGCTAGATTATAATGTTGTTAGTAATCCGTCATTGTTAAGGCATATCCGAGGTGAGGTACGCGTTTTAGGCGAGAATCAGTTTTTGGCTAGAATGAACTGGTTAGCCAATGATCAATTTTATTGTGTGGCGTACTTTAGTTTAAGCAGCCCAAAAACTGTGTCAAAAGGAGTTGCGCCATGATGACATTACTGACCTCGGCGTTAGCATCTGGTGTTCGTGGAGGGAAAGGCTTATCTGCCATTGTTCGTCTAGATCAACCAGCCAAACTACTGGAGTTTTATGATATTGAGGGCTGTCCTTATTGTCGTCCTGTTCGTGAGGCATTAACTCAATTAGATCTGGATGTCTTGATTTATCCTTGCCCCAAAGGCAGTAATCATTATTGGGATCGGCTAACCGCACTCGGTGGCAAGTCACAAGTTCCTTTTCTATATGATCCCAACACCAGTCGCTACCTGTATGACGCACGTCAAATTATCGACTATTTATTTCAAACTTATATGCCAGAAAAGACACTACGAGCTCCTCAAAATTTGGGCTTACGTCAGTCACAATTGGCGACTGCTTTGCGACTCAAAGCAGGACTTAAAGCACATCAGAATAGCTCAGCTGCCAAGGCGGTAGTACAGCCATTAGAATTATTTAGTTTTGAAGCCAGTCCTTTTTCTAGACTAGTACGAGAAAAATTATCTGAACTCAGTATTGCTTATGTGTTGAGAAACTCTGGCAAGCAACAACTTGCAGACCAAGGGCTACCATGGCTTCGCCCCAATCTAGGGACATATCAGCCGATCGCAGGGACTAAGCGCGCTGAACTACTCGCTCGTACTGGTAAAGTACAATTTCCATACTTATACGACCCAAACACAGGTACAGGGTTGTTCGAGTCCAAAGCAATTATTCGTTATTTAGAGCAGCAATACACCTAAGGGAAGCAATTCGACTGTGCTATCGAAAAACCCGTCATTTGAGGAAGCCCTAATGAATATTTTAAATTGGTTGCCTTTTGGCAAAGTACCAGAAATCACAGTAAAACAGCTTAATAAAACCATAGATCATGTACAAATTTTAGACGTTAGAACAGCACTAGAGTTTCGGCAGAGCCATATCAAAGGTGCGATTAATTTGCCAATCACACAGTTTAACTCAGCACATATTGCCAAACTTAATCTAGATCCAACTCGGCCTGTGGTAACGATTTGTTTGTCGGCACATCGTAGTATTCCTGCAACTCGTCAGTTAAATAAAATGAATTTCAATGCCAGTCAATTACAGGGTGGTATGCGCGAATGGTGGCGGCGAGATCAACCTTGTGTCAAGGGGGATTAAACATGATCAAGACTGATATTTTAGTGATTGGCAGTGGTTTTGGTGGTGCTGTTTGTGCTGCTCGTTTGGTTGATGCGGGAAAAAAAGTTAGCTTATTGGAGCGTGGCCCTTGGCGAGATAGTGAGTCGAATCGACAGTCGGATTTGCCCCAACAAGGCGTAACACTACAACCATTCCCACATGGACGGCAGCTGCCTAGCCATTTTTTACGTCAAGTGAGCATTGGTCTATTAAATGGTCCTAAAATGCTTAATCGGCATGGACTATTTGATCTAAGTCTACATCCGCAAATGAGCGTACTTTGCTCGGCTGGCGTCGGTGGTGGTAGTCATGTGTACTGGTCTATGAATATGCGCCCAACAGATCCACAGTATTGGGATAATCGTGCAATTGGATTAAGTGCCAAGCAAATGGCACCACATTACAATTGGATTTTGGCACAAATGGGCTCTCAGCCATTAGAGCAGATGACTGTTGCACCCAATAAAATTGATCAAGCACTGGCAGAGTATCCATCACTCAATACACAGTGTGAGCAGCCAGCTTTAGGTTTTCGTTTTAGAGGCGAATACAGCAATCACGGTATGCTCGGTGATGCTGCAAATCATAAAGTTGGACTAGACGAGCAACTGTTATTGCCACGATTATCCCAAGGATTAACCGTCTATGCTGAGCATGAGTGCCTGACGATACGACGCGTTGGCGCCTATTATCATGTGCATAGCGTTGATCACCAAAAACAGCAAGACAAAGTTTTTGTCACCAAAACTGTGGTACTAGGCGCAGGTGTCATTAATAGCATGCGTATTTTATTCCGTTCACGACAGGTAGGTGGACTGACTGGGTTATCCGCGCTTGGTCAAGGCTTTTCCGGTAATGGCGATGTATTTGCATTGTGGCGTGCAGGTCGAGATACACAAGATTTCCGTCAGTCACCACCGAGCATGGGACGCTTTCAAGTTGGTCATCAACCAGATGCGCCGTTCTTATATGCGACAGGTTTGAATATTTTGCAGCAAATTCCATTACTGCCTACAATGCTACAACGCCAGTTAAAACATTGGTTGATTTTGGTGGGAATGGGTCAAGATGCGGCTGATGGCAACATAAGTTGGGGGCAGCACGATATATCTTTACAATTTGAACAAAGCAAAAGCCCTATTTTTAAAAGTCTTTACCAGTCACTCCGACAACTAAAAATCATATCGAAACGTCGTGCATGGTTTTTGCCTCAAGTCCCCATGACTGTACACCCCTTAGGTGGCGCATGTGTTGGTATAAACGAAGAACAAGGCGTAGTGGATGGACACGGAGAAGTTTTTGGACATCCTAACCTCTATATCACCGATGGTAGTGCACTACCAGCAGCAACAGGTACGCCACCATCCATGACGATTGCGGCATGGTCAAGTCATGTAAGTCAGGCCATTTTACAAAAATTACAGGAGTCCAATGAATGAGTAACTACCCCCCCCATATATACTGTCTCTGACATTTGTAAGCAATATTATTGCTGTTATACCATTAGCCACCATAACTAAAGGTTAATAAAACCTTAAGTAACATGATTTTAGATGTGGGCTTAATCATATATAAATTTAGTTGTTGACTAAGCCCTCAGATATGAAAACATAATAGTTTATAATAAGTGCAATAAAGTTATTCAAAAATCCCTTTCAAATCTTTTGGTAGTCCAGAGGCTGTCTCCATTTGCCCTTTGCTATTTTTCCAGATCATGGCTGGTGTGGCATAAAACCCATACTTGGTCATCATTTCCTCATTATTTTCAATTTTTTGAGCAATGTTTGCTGGGATTGGTTTCATCTCCTTTAACTTCTGCTTCCCTTTGGTCGCATTGAATTCTTCAAAAACCTTGGCTGGATTTGCAGCAGCAAGTAAAGTTGCCGCTTGGCCTTTACTTTCAGGGCGAATCACTGCCACTTGAATATGACGTAACTGGACTTTTCCTGATTTCACATAAGGACGGGCTTTTTCCCAGAACATATGACAGTATGGACAGTTTGGATCTGAAAACACGTAAATAATACGGGGTGCATTAACATTACCGTCCTGAATATAAGCGGATTTACCCAGACTTTTCCAGACATCATCCAATACAGATTGTTTAACATGCTTATTTAGGGCATCAACAGTAAGGTTATCTCCTTTGGCATTATGTAAGTCACCAATAATGTAATATTTCTGGTCATTGGAGATAAAGACTGTTGCAGGGTTCTGTTGCATATGTCCTGCCCAACCCGTCATTTGTGCAGGGGCTTCGATCTGTTTTACAAAGCTAAAGCCCTCTTTTTCCAGTTTCTGCTTAATGGTCGGTACAGCGGCAAATGCCTGAGCAGCACTCAGGGATAGTACTAAGCCAGACATTAACTTTAAATGAGTGTTCATCAAGTTGCACCTCTATTGATTTGATGGATGAGTAATTTTTTGCAGGTATTGCTTAAGCATGGCTTGGCTTAATTCACCAAGATGACGTTCCACAAGTTGTCCTTGTGCATTAAAAAACAAGGTACTGGGTAAGCCATACATATTCATGTGTTGAGGCATTTCCCCATAAGGATCAAACAGGACATTATTAAAATTCAATTGATAACGATGTAGATAGGACACAATCGCTTCAGGTGTTTCACCTTGGTTAAGCATGACAAATTGAACATCTGGATAATCTTGCTGTGCCTGATACAACACAGGCATTTCACGATGGCAAGGCGGACACCAACTCGCCCATAAATTCACCACAGTAGGTTTACCCATAAATTGAGTAAGAGATTGTGGTTGCAGTTTAAGGTCGTTAAATGCTAAATCTGGATAGTGTTGTTGTGCATTCCAATGGTTGAGTAGATTGATTCCCACAAACTGTATTGTGATAAACAATAGAAAACTGCTGACCAATACAGGCACTTTTAATAGGTGATTTTTCCAGATAAACCAGCCACTACCCGCAATGATGCCTGCATAAAGGTTAAATCCTTTATCCTGAATTTTCAGAATATCAACAGGATGAGCCAGATACAGATCAGCATTAATCAGCACAAATACAACTCTTGCGGCAAGTAAGCCCACCCATATTGCTGTCCATAAAGAATCCTTATAGCACTGCCAAGCTGAATCATCCCATTGATAACGTTGCTTAAAATATTTTCCAATGAACCATACGCCAACAAGTCCTGACAGTAATATCAATAATGACCACGGCAGCATGAACATACCTAGATGTAGTGCTTGGGAAGAAATCAAGGTTGATTCTCCTCATTTAATTTTTGAATATTCTGAATTAATTGTGATGCGGTATAAGTCCCTGTGAGACGAAGATCACGTTGTTCTTTCTGGTCAGGTGCAAGAAACAATACCGTTGGTGGGCCAAGAATTTGCCATTGTTTTAAAATGATGTCTTGCGAAGCTTCATACTGGGTCAAATCCAGTTTAATACGGGTTACATTTTTTAATGCATCCTGAACGTCAGCTCTTGGTAAAAGCTCTCTTTCAATCGGCTGGCAGGCAACACACCAGTCAGCGTAAACGTCCAGTACAATAGTATCTTTGGCATGTGTAGCTAATGCCTGATTCAGTTCCTGCTGATTTTTAACAACAATCCATGAATGAAGTGTCTCGCTTTCAGTGGTATTCACATTCGCAATCGCCTGATTCACATGCCAGATCCCACTCACAGCACAGATACAGACCAAGACCAGAACGGCAGCTTTATAAGGGACGTGAACAATATGGCGCAAAATAGCCAGTAAATATCCCGCCATTGCGATCAGAATTAAGGCAAGTCCTACATAGTACAAAGTTAGAGGCAATAAAGGACGAGCAAAATAGACGGCCATTGCCAGCATGATAAAACCAAAACTATACTTTAACCGATCCATCCATAAACCTGGCTTGGGTAAATATTTAGCTCCAAAGACACTGGCAATAAATAGCGGTATCCCAATCCCCAAACCCAGCAAGAACAGGTAGAAACCACCAAGCAGGCTATGTTCCAGATGAGAGACATAGAGCAAAGCCCCTGCCAATGGTGCACTCATACAAGGGCCAACGATCAGGGCTGAAACTGCTCCCATGATGCCAGCACCCAACAGTGTTCCCCCTTTTTGGCGTTGTTGTATCTGATCTAAACGCTGTAAAAGACCTTGTGGTAAGGACAGTTGATATAAACCGAATAAGTTCAACGCAAATACAATAAACATCAGGGCAAATATGCCAATGAATACAGGATTTTGAAACCAGCGCTGAATACCGTAACCAATTTGTGAAACCACAATCCCCATCACCCCATAAACCAATGCCATACTCAGGACAAAGGTCAATGCGATAATGGCGGCTTTATAACCCTTTTTACGCTGCACCAAAATGCCTGAAAGAATTGGAATCAGAGGTAATGAACAAGGTAAAAAGGCAAGCAGAATGCCTAACCCTAGAAACAGGATAATGTTAAAAACAACACTTTGACTGGACAAAAGGTTTAAAAAGAATTGGTCATTATTCCAGTCATCACTCAATGATGCCGTTTGTGGCTGAGCTTTGACCTGATCTTGTCGCTTGTCTTGATGAGGACTATCTGTACTATCTTGCTGTACATTTAAAGAGGGTTCTGGACTGATTTTCTCTTGCGCTGGTTGAATAGATTGCTGGCTAGTTTCACTTTCAGATTCTGACTTCACCTCAGGCGTATTTTCCTGAGTGACTAAAGTTGCAAGATGAGAGTGTCTTGCCTCAGAATTCTGTTGAGGAAGTAGACCTGTAGCATCCGTTGTGATTGTAGTTCGTTGTACGGGGTAACATAAGCCATCCTCTGAACAGCCCTGCCAACTGACTGTATATTGGCTATTTGGCTTTACATCCAGTTGCGTCAGCACCTGATTATGATGCACATTGGTTACACCAAAGGTTGGATCATCTTTTTCCTGACCTTTAGGTAGATTTAAAGCTAAGTTCTGTTGCTCTAGACTCACCTTAAACTGATCATGATATAAATAATAATGAGGAGCAATATCCCATTTTAACTCGGCGGTTTTGTCAGAAACAGAACTTGCCTGAAATTTAAATGCTTGACCTGGTGGCAGAAAATCATGATTTGCATATAACGATGCTGTGGCCATACCCAGTGCAATCGCTATAAATGGTTTCATCAACATACGAGCTTATCTAAACTTAACATTCAGAGCATTATCAAGGGTGCAAAATTAACAGAACATTAAGGGCTGTTTTTGTTTGTAAAATAGGTAGGCTAGATGAGGAAATACCATGTTTGTTGTACTTGTTGAAGATGACCCCTATATTGCCCAGAGTATTGTTGCTGCACTCGATTACCTGAATATTTCAGTTGAGCATGTTGATACAGCCAAAGCTGCGGATTATTTCATTCGTAACAGTGCAGTAGACCTATGTTTACTTGATTTGGGTCTGCCTGATCAGGATGGTCTTGACCTATTAAATACATGGCGTAAAGATCAAATTCATGTACCTATTCTGGTACTCACAGCACGTAATCAAACCCAGCAATGTGTGGATGCCTTAAATTTAGGTGCAGATGATTACCTAACCAAACCGTTTGAGCTAAATGAACTGATTGCAAGAGTTCATGCTTTGGCTAGGCGGAATCGTGGATATTCCTCAAATATATTGCATATGGGCGAATTAGAGATTCATCAGGACACTCAACAGGCACATTATCAAGGACAACTTCTTACGCTCTCCAGACGGGAATACAGTTTGCTAGAAGCCTTTATGCTTTATCCCAATCAAGTGTTAAAAACAGAACAACTATTTGATAAAATTTATGGCTATCAGGACAGTATTGAAAGCAATGCACTGAATGTACATATCCATCACCTTAGACAAAAGATTCATCCTGATATAATTCAGACCATTCGGGGTGTAGGTTATATGCTTAAAGTACCAGAGCAAAGTACATGAAAAGTTATAGTTTAAAATGGCGCCTGGTTTCCACCATTTTAGCAGTCTTTGTTATCTTGTGGTCACTGGTATTTTGCTGGCTTTATTTTGAACTGGAAAAACGCCTGCAAGATACATTGGATGAACGCCTTTCTGCGTCTGCCCACATGGTTGCCCGTTTAATTCAGCAACTCCCAGTAGATGAGATTGCCAATACTGTTAATGCAGTACAACAAGACCATAGCACCCCAAATTTGATTGCCTGTCAGGTGTCATTATTTAGTTCCAATATCTCAGCCAACCATCAGGTGATTGCCAAGACATTGGGTTCACCTGAAAGTCTAAGCACACGAAAAATAGGGTTAAGTACATGGTCGGAAAATGGGGTGGAATGGCGTAGCTATGTCTTGCAAAAAGGACAAATACAGGTTGTTGCAGCGGAGAAATTACAATTACGTTATTCATTACTCAAACAGATTTTACAATCAGTATTAATCCCTTTAATCATTACTTTGATTTTATGTATTTTTTTAATTCTATGGATTATTCGGGTTGAGTTTCAACCTTTAGACCAAATTGCACAACACCTAGGTCATAAAAAACAGAATTTATCAGATGCGGCCACCTATTTAATAGAATTAAAAACACAGAATATTCCCAAAGAAATTCAACCCTTTGTCGATGGTTTACTGGAACTTATTCAGAATCTGCACCAAAGTCTGGAAAATGAAAAAAGCTTTAGTGCCTTTGCTGCTCATGAGTTACGCAGTCCACTCACCGCAATTAAGACCAATGTTCAACTAAGTCAGCTTATGCTGAACAAGTCTGGACAAACACAAAGCAAAATTGATTTCAATCTCCAACAGGCAGAAGCAAGTATTCAGCGTTATGAGCAATTACTTGAACAACTGCTATTACTGAGCAAAACTGAAATACAACCAGAGCATGTTTCGATGGAATCCACAGAAGTTTCCCAAACTTTGCAACAGGTCATTTTTGAACTTGGGCAGAAATACAATGACATACAAGAACATCTTGATATCGATTGGAAAAATCTCTCCACTATCGGATTACCTCATCCTACTTTAGCAATTGTACTTAAAAACCTGATTGAGAATGCTTACTTACATGCACAATCTACAGACTCGATTCAAGTGTATATGGATAAAGGGGATTTAATGATTACAGATTCAGGTTTTGGTTTGACTGATGCTGAACTTGGTTTACTGACACAACGGTTTTGGCGAAAATCTTCACAAAATATTGGTCATGGTCTAGGCTTATCTTTAGTCAAATTACTATTAGATAAATATGGATTTTCAATACAGTTTTTACAAAATCTACCGCAAGGTTTAAAAGTAAAGATTTCAAACAAAGAGAATCACAAAAATACACTTTGTGATTCTCCTTAGCAATTAATATGCAAGTTTGAGTAAAAGCCTAAACAGCATTGCGATCAGTAGTAGCCCGAAGAAACCACCTAACCACAGCAAGATAAACCATTGTGTTTGTGATAATTTCATATCCGTAACTCCTAGTGATAACCTTCATCACCAATCCGAACTTTATCTCTGAATACCCAATACGCCATGATGGTGTAAATGATAATAATCGGAATCAAAATAAGTGCACCAATAAGCGCGAATAATTGACTATTGGCTGGTGCGGCTGCATCCCAAATGGTGACAGAAGGTGGAATAATATAAGGAAAAATACTGATTAAAAAACCTGTATATGCCAAGAATACCAACGCCAAGGTGTATAAAAATGGCATTGATTCTTGTCGTTTTTGACATGCTTTAATCGTTAAATAAGTAAAGACTAAAACTAAAATCGGTACAGGGCTGAAATATAAAATTTGAGGTTGCGTAAACCAACGTTCAGCTATCATTGGATGCGCTAATGGGGTGTAAATACTGACCGATGCAAAGATAAGCAATAGCCCGATAATCAATTTTGGCATCAGGTTGTACATGCTGATTTGTAGTCGATCATCTGTTTTCATAATCAACCATCCACAACCAAGTGCAGCGTACACAACGACAACACCGACCCCAGTGAAAAGAGAGAATGGCGTTAGCCAATCTAAGCCACCGCCTGCATATCGTCCATCAACAATATGAATCCCTTGAATATAAGCACCTAAGATGACACCTTGCAAAAAGCTAGAAAGTACAGATCCACCAATAAAAGCAGCATCCCACAAATGCTTCGTACGATTTGCTTTAAAACGAAACTCAAAAGCGACACCACGGAATATCAGCGCAATGACCATCAAAATGATAGGCATATAAAAAGCAGATAGAACTGCTGCATAAACCATTGGAAAAGCTGCAAATAAACCTGCACCACCCAAAACCATCCATGTTTCGTTGCCATCCCAAACAGGAGCAACAGTATTCATCATGACATCGCGTTCTTGCTGATCTTTGATAAACGGAAAAAGAATCCCGATACCTAAGTCAAAACCATCAAGTACAATATAGATAAAAACACCAATGGCAATGATTACAATCCAAATCAGAGATAAATCAATCATGATGAAGCTCCTTGATCACGATCATCAATTTTTTCATCAGCTGCACTTAACGGACGCATTGGTGTTTTAAAATGACCGACACCACCCACTTGTTCAGCTTTGCTATCAATAAACTCTGGACCTTTATGCATCAGTTTCAGCATGTAATAAATGCCCACACCAAATACAATGCAGTACACCACTACAAAAATAATCAGCGTTAAACCTACTTGTTCAGCCGAAACCGGTGATAAGGCATCTTTAGTTCGCATGACACCGTAAACCACCCACGGCTGACGACCTACTTCTGTAGTAAACCAACCTGCAAGTAATGCAATAAATCCTGATGGTCCCATAATCAAAGCGAAACGATGAAACCATTTGTTTTCATAAAACTTACCTGTTTTTCTGAGCCATAAACCCATCGCTGCAAGCAAAAGCATCAGCATGCCTAAGCCGACCATAATGCGGAAACTCCAAAAAACGATTGTAGAGTTAGGACGATCTTCAGGCGCAAAATCTTTTAATCCTTTAACCGTACCATCCATAGAATGGGTTAGGATTAAACTGCCCAAGTTGGGAATTGCAATTGCATATTTGGTACGTTCTTCCTGCATGTCTGGTATGCCAAATAGATAGAGTGGCATTCCCTCGTCGTAATTGGTTTCCCAATGACCTTCCATTGCTGCAAGCTTGGCAGGTTGGTGTTTTAGCGTATTAAGACCATGCGCATCACCCACGAAAACCTGTAGTGGTGCTAAAATCAGAATCAACCACAGAGCCATTGAAAATGATTTCTTGACCAATTCATCACGTCGACCTTTTAGCAAATGCCAAGCGGCTGTTGAAGCAACAAGGAGTGCGGCAACCATAAAGGCTGCAATTGCCATGTGTGCTAAGCGATAAGGAAATGATGGATTAAAGACGATTGCAAACCAATCTTGCGGAACAACAATGCCATTTTCGATGGTGAAACCTTGAGGTGTTTGCATCCAACTATTTGATGACAGAATCCAGAACATAGAAATACATGTTCCGACTGCGACCATCAGGGTGGCAAAGAAATGTGCTTTTTTGCCGACACGTCCCCAACCAAATAACATGATGCCAAGAAAGCCAGCCTCTAAGAAGAAAGCACTGAGCACCTCATATGCTAATAAGGGGCCAGTTACACCACCTGCGAATCGGGAAAACTCACTCCAGTTTGTGCCAAACTGGTAACTCATGACTACACCAGACACCACGCCCATTCCAAAAGCGACGGCAAAGATTTTGACCCAGTATTTAAATAGATCTTTATAAATAGGATCATTGGTTTTTAGCCATCGCCATTCTAAGACGGCTAAGAAACTGGCTAAGCCAATCGATATGGCTGGAAAAATGATATGAAAAGATACAGTGAAGGCGAATTGGATTCGAGCCAATTCTAAGGCGGTTAGTCCTAGATTCATAAGAACTCCCGATAAAAATTAATAGAAGAGTACTCAACTAACAAATTTAAATACCCATATGAGAAGTTAAAAAATGCAACATGTATAGGACACAGCAAAGAGAATGCCAATAAAGTTTAAAATTATAAAAATATTTTAAAACAATAAGTTATTTTATATATTACAACTGAATTTTTTCTGAATTTAGATTTTTGTTTCAAATTCACGTTTCAATTAAAACATGAAACATGAAACATGAAACATGAAACATGAAACATGAAACATGAAACATGAAACATGATTCCAACCTGGTTTTATAAAGTAAAGAGCAACTTTCTTTGTATAAAAATTAATCAACGCTACATAAGGTATGATGATGGCTCTTCTTAACATTGTTTGTTAGGTTAAACTTTGTATTTACTAACCATAGTCAATAATATTGTGTAAAAAATTTTAATTACTGCTTAAAATTTTTTCGCTAAAATTCAAATGTTTTGCATTCACTTTAAGGCTAACCTATTAAATTATATATACCATTTAACCAGTCTTGTTCTCATAATTTCCAACGTAAATGAAACAAAGTCTTATTTTTCAGAGCTAATGATTAAATCAAAACTTATCTAAAAAAACGATTAAAATAAAAAAAATTACAATCAACACTCTATATAATATATTTAAAAAATATATATTATAAAAACATATTCCATTAAGTGGTAAAAAAATGAAAACAGCCGATCAATTAATCCTAGATGCAAAACAGCACATTCAAGAAATTAGTGTTAAAGATTTTCATAAAATTTGGACTACAAACAATGACTTAATTCTTATAGATGTTCGTGAACCGGAAGAATATCAAGAAGCCTCAATAGATAGATCAGTCAATTTTCCAAGAGGTCTACTTGAAATGAAAATTGCTCAACATCCTCTTGTCAATCATCACTGTGATGAGGACATTTCGTTAAAGGAACTTTCTCAAAAGGATATTTATATTATTTGTAAGACTGGAGGACGCTCTGCCCTAGCAACTTTAAGTCTACAAAAAATGGGATTTACAAAATTATTTTCAGTCCAAGGAGGTATACAAACTTGGTTGAATGAAAATCTTCCTATTAATTAATTGTTGTTATTCCATCATCAAAGGAGACTATCATGTCTAATACAAATGAAACTGTAATGTTCCCACAATTAAATAAACCAGCTCCAAACTTTAATGCTAAAACCACTTACGGTATGAAAAGCCTTGAAGACTACAAAGGGAAATGGTTGATTTTATTTTCACATCCAGCAGATTTCACCCCAGTTTGTACTACTGAATTTATGGGATTTGCTACACGTGCTGAACAATTTAAAGAACTAAATTGTGAATTATTAGGTCTTTCAATTGACAGTGTTCACGCTCACATAGCTTGGGCCCGTAGTATTGAAGAAAATTTTGGTGTCAAAATTGAATTTCCTATAATTGCAGACCTTTCTATGGATGTTGCAAAAGCATATGGCATGATACAACCAGGAGCAAGCGACACAGCCGCTGTACGTGCAACTTTTATTATTGATCCTGAAGGAATTATGCGTGCGATGGTTTACTACCCTATGAGTAATGGGCGAAGCATTGACGAGTTCTTACGTGTACTAAAAGCACTTCAAACTTCTGACAATAATAAAGTAGCTACTCCTGAAAACTGGCAACCTGGACAAGAAGTCATTGTTCCACCACCAGCTACTATGGAAGCAGCAGAAGCACGCAAATCAGAAGGTTATAATTATGTAGACTGGTATTACAGCACTAAATCACTTTAGTTTATCAGTTTTTCAGTTCACAGCCCCAAACTACATCGAGGATAAAACATGAATAAATCTTTTAATGTCAAAGCATTCTTAGATCATGATAGTGAAACTTTCAGTTATGTTGTATTTGATGCTGTGAACTATGTCGGGGTCATCATTGATCCCGTACTTGACTTTGACTATAAGTCAGGGCGGACTTCAACCACTAGCGCTCAGAAAATTCTTGATTTTGTGAAATTTGAGAATATTCAGGTTGAGTGGATATTAGAAACTCATGCACACGCAGATCATTTATCAGCAGCACCTTTTTTTAAAGATACTCTAAATTCAAAAATCGGTATAGGAGCTCATATTCAAGAAGTTCAAGCAATTTTTAAAGATATATTCAACCTTGAAAAAGAGTTTTTACCAAATGGTAACCAGTTTGATCATTTATTCCAAGAAAATGAAATTTTGAAAATTGGTTCAATGGAGATTCGTATTTTGCACACACCAGGGCATACACCCGCTGATATCGCTTACATTATCAATGAGCGAGCAGCTTTCGTCGGTGACACTTTGTTTATGCCAGATATCGGAACAGCACGATGTGATTTCCCAGGTGGTGATGCTGGACAACTCTATGATTCAATAAAAAAATATTGCGCTTAAATAATGATACAGAAATATATATTTGCCATGATTATCCACCCGACCATCGCTCGCATACATACTTAACAACTGTAGCTGATCAAAAACAAAATAATATTCACATTAGTAAGAATACTACACGAGAAAAATTTATCGAAAAAAGGCTAGCAAGAGATGCAACTCTCGCAATGCCGCGGTTAATTCTACCATCAGTACAGGTCAATATTCGTGCAGGTCAAATGCCACCTAGGGATGAAAAAGGAAAAACCTATTTAAAAGTACCAATTAATTTATTATGACATTTATCTATTTCTTAAGAGTTAAAATTTACAACATGAATGTTTGAACGCAGGAGTCTTTACAATGAGAAATATTTGGGATCAAAGATATGGTGAATCAATACACTTATATGGTTCTGAACCAAATAAATTTATACAATAGGCTAGTGAAAATTATCGTATATATGGTAATACGCTTGCTATTGCTGAGGGAGATGGGCGAAACATTCTATATTTAGCTTGCTTTGTTGCACAAACATTTCATAGACTGGTTTCCCCCTAACCTATCAAATTCAAGGCACAACTCGAGTGTGAGGTTGGCCTAATTCTGTAAATTTATTTAAAATGGCTATACCTGCATGTACCTCATTGACTTGGCTTTGAAAGTTCCTAGCACTGAGTTTATCGCTAAATAATTTGATGCAAGGCATCTTTGTTTCCACTAAACTTCGGTGATGATAGCCTGACCATTGTTTCCATAGTGTCCTGCCGA
The DNA here is from genome assembly GCF_013072695.1 of Acinetobacter sp. Ac_5812. Classification (GTDB taxonomy): domain Bacteria; phylum Pseudomonadota; class Gammaproteobacteria; order Pseudomonadales; family Moraxellaceae; genus Acinetobacter. The sequence continues at coordinate 321,289 of NZ_LXUK01000012.1, read as the reverse complement.
AACGTTTAACTGTTCGAAGTAATTCATTTCGCTCTCGCGAATGAACTTTATTATATTTCCAAGGCTTTGCATTTTTCTAGGTGGATTCACTGCATACGCTTTCCTATCTGCAATGACCAGACGGCATTGTTTTGTGTCATAAGCCCCGTCTGTATAGACTGAATCAATCTGTTCATCGATATTACTTGTTGTAAGCTGAACTGCTCGTATTTGAAGGGTCTTAGCATCTATACCAATAGGCAGTATACGCCATTGGCGACGATATTCGGGCTGATGTTTCTTATGCTTCCATTCGCCTTCACCTAAAAATTTTAACCCCGTAGAGTCGACGAGTAGGTCTAACCCATCACGACTTTTTTGATAGCTTATCGCAATATCAATATGCTTTTGTCGTCTACAGAGGGTGGAGTAATCTGATGCTGTCCAATTCAAACCACAGAGTTTAATCAGGCTTTGAGCAAAGCCAGTGACCATATGTAAAGAAAGACGGAATAGAGATTTGATCATTAAACAGCATTGAATCGCTGTATCGGAATAAGTTTGATTTTGTCCATGCTTGCCTTGTGGCTGTGCATACCATTGGGTCTTGGGATCAAACCAGATTGAAATATTTCCTCGCTTGATTAAAGCTTGGTTATACGAGGACCAATTGGTTGTACGGTAGATTTTAGGAACAAGCTTCTTCATCTGGAAATTATATTGCTGAAGAAACCTTAAAGAATAGATTTGTGCAACAAAGCCACACTATTTTAAAAACAGCATATTAATTTGACTATTTATAAATAAATTATCTCTAAATTTTTAAACCAATCTCTTGAAAAAAAGTGTTCATATCTATACAGCGAACACCAAGATCATTAGCAATATCAGGAACTTTAGGATTTTGTGTAGGTTGATTTCTGTTTAAATTAATATTTTTTGTTTCACTTGTTACAATCACTAAATTATCTTTTTTTGCAATTGCGACTAACCATCCATCTGCTATTTTTTCACGTGCCCAACTTTTATCATTGGTTAAAGCCTTGTCACTATAACATTCATGTGTTGCAATATGCTGTATAACCTCACCCCATAAATCAGCATAATCCTTGTATTTACAAGAAGCTCCTATAAAGTTTTCATCAAGCCACTTTTTAAAAGTTTCATCTTGATAATGTTCATTAACAACAATATCAGGAAGTACTACTTGTGAATTGATGATTAGTTTTATTTTCTGCCAAAAACTTGGAAAAAAATCAAATAGATAATATCTTTCATAAAAATTGATATAAATATTAGTGTCCAATAGATACTTAGTCATTGCCACCTCTATTCATCAAAATTTTATATCCTTTGAATCCAACACCTACAATATTAAATGCATCCGTATATGAAATACGATCATGATTAACAGCATTCATAACATATTTGAAAAATTTATTATCAATTCTAAATCTAATATTATTCGTATAACTCCCGCCAGAAGAATCACTGGGTAAGAGATATTTAATGTTCTTTTCAAGCTCAATAATGCGATTTTGATATTCTTGACGGGTTATTTTATTTAAATCCAATAATCTTCTAACGATTACAAACTCACTAACTTTAAATTTTTTAGCTAAAAAATTACTATCAGTTGAATCGAGCTGCAAAAAAATCTCTTGAGGAACTAAAATTTCTGCCGTTACTTTATTTATGAATGCTTCAGTTCGATCAAATCGATAATCACCAGTATCAACAATATTAAATATTTCTTCAGTACCTACAAAAATATGTACTAACTCATGTACTAATGTAAAAAGCTGACCATTCTTAGTATCTTTTTGATTAATAAAAATTATAGGTGCTTTATGGTCAAGCAATACAAAACCTCGAAACTCTTTCACACTAAGAGGACGATATGTATTGTCTTTCACTTTACCATTAAAAAAAATAAATACGCCTATACCATTAATCTTATCACGTAGATAATTTAATGGATTATCAGCTTGATTCTGAAAAAACAAAGGAATTTCTAGCTTATCACGTATTTTTTTAGCTACCTCCAAGAAATTGGAATCAATAGAAAATTGACCAACAAAATCTAAATTTTCAGTAATTTCATTCTTCAAAAATTCTTGTTTGACTTCCATTTCCGCAATGGTATCTCTTAACTCTTCACTTGCTTCATCTATTGAATCTGACTCTAGTGTCCTGAAGTCCAATCGCTTGATGTCAATATCAAGAGTTTTATTCAGTAATAAGAGACCTGTTGGAACATTAATTTTTTTTGCTATTTCAGATAACTGATTAAAAGTTGGCTGTTTTTCTCCACTTAAAAACTGATCTAAATTATTAATTTTCGCTCTTAAAACACTCAAAGAAATTTGGGCATTTTGAACATAATAATTCAATGTGTTAGTGTCGATACGCATTGACATTACATTCCCTCCTCTATATGCCCATTTGACCTTGTCTTATGCTAACATAAATTAACTGTGCAATTCTGTCTATAAATACTCACAACAGAACGGTACAATTTGACGTGAAATTTTTATTAGAAATATTTTAAAGCCTTCTTTTTTCCGTCCGTGTATAAATTTGCTTCGCTAATCACTTAGCAACTTTTTACGCAATTTTTCCATACTCATGACCTTATCACAGGTTTCCTCATTCCCTACAATTCAGGTAAGAAACAAGTCTATTAACTCTCCAGATAAGTACTCAATGAAGCGATATAAAGAGTTTGCATTTACTCCTCACACACAATTTCTTCATTTTCGATAGCGGCTAGGTCAACCAGATCAAAGAACAATTGTTCAGCTACACTAAAATCTGAACCGAATGTCACATTCAACTCATCAGTCAAACGCGATACGTTATCCGTAGATTATGCTTACCCTGTTAAGTAAGCAAATCCGAAATAAAGAAACGCTGGCCTAACGCTTTAAGTAACTTGATGAAAAAACAATATAGAAAAACTAGCTCCACCTTTTGATGAAGTTGTCATCAAATTAAGCTCTTTTGAGATTTTACAACACCTTTATATACGAATTTTAATATATACAAAAATCCATATATCTGTTTGCTAAAAATGCTCTAAGTTAACAAACTCGTTAAAGCCAAACCAAGCATGACCTTAATAGACTCAAAAGTTATATCTACACCTTTTTCTTTAGAAATCTCTTTAATACGATTCCAAACATTCTGATCCCTAAGCGTATCTAATAATTCATGTCCATCCCAAGTAAGCTGTAAGCTATATAGACCTAATCCACCATCAAGATATGGTACCCGTTCTCCAGTAAAGAATCCTTTAGCGAGTAACAAGTCTGCCATTTCTAATCTTATTTTTTCTTGCGGATTATCAATTGCATGAGTATCGATATCAAAGCTATCTGAATAAGTTAACGCTTCTATCTCTATAAGCAGACTACGAATTACATCCCAATCCCTTTTCATTGTATTTAGCTCGCTATGATTGGATTACCCAACACTACCATTAAATTAAATAAAAAGTCTTCCTAGTTAAGATTTAGAGACATTGAGTGTCGCTTAAATCTGAATTATAACTTTGCTCATGTATTTAGCTACTATCAATTCAAAGCCTGCACCGACTGCTACAAGCCTTTCTGTATATCCTGAACATGAGTCAAATCATCGGAATGCTTTACTACTCTGATTTGGATTCATCTCTTTAAAAACCTCTTAGCACAATATTCAAGTTCTTTTCACTTTGATACTATAAAACCATCAGCTCTTTTGACTTATATAATGTCTGAACCTCAATTTTCCCTAAGTGACTATTTATCAACCGTACAGGAAATCATTCGCCTGTCATTTGATGAACCTGTTTGGGTAAAAGCTGAGATACGAAACCTTAGTATCAAGGGCGGACACTACTACCTTGAGTTGGCTGAAAAGGAAGAGGATACAGATAAAGTCATTGCAAGCTGTAAAGCAACGATCTGGAAATCCACTGCCGTAAAAATTGTACTTAAGTTTGAGCGTGAAAGTGGCATTGAGCTTTCAAAAGACTTAAACGTACTGATTAGGATTAAAGCCCGTTTTGATCCCCAATATGGCTTTTCAGTCAACATTGAGGACATCGACTCCAGCTTTACGCTGGGTGATATCGCCAAACGCTATCAACAGATTCTTTCCCGCCTAAGCACCGAGGGTTTGGTGAATCTGAACAAGTCACTTTCTGCTCCTTTTGATATTGAAAATGTTCTAGTGATTGCACCAGAAAATGCTGCTGGATTGGGTGACTTTAGGAAAGATGCTGATGCCTTAAATAAAGCTGGTGTTTGCCACTTTGTTTACTGTACAGCCACATTTCAGGGTAATACTGCGGCAAACAGCATTATGGAGTCTTTAAGTTCAGGACTTCGCCAGTGGGCTAAAGATTATGCTATTCCACCTGACCTCATTGTGATCATTCGTGGTGGTGGTGCCGTAAATGATTTAGCTTATTTAAATGACTATGATCTTGCCGCCCTGCTCTGCAAACGAAAAGTGCCGATTTGGGTGGGCATAGGTCATGAAAAAGATCGAACCATTCTGGATGAAATCGCCCATCGTTCTTTTGATACACCAAGTAAAGTGATTACAGGTATTCGCAATGTGATTTCAGAACGTTCTCAGGATGTGATGGGTTACCTGCAAACTATCAAACTGCTGTCACAGCATCAAATCACAGCATATCAGGGCCAAAATGATCAGTTGATGAATACCATCAAGACTCATGCCCAGAATCAGATTAATACAGCTAATAGAAATCTTGATTTGGTTAAGTCAACAACACAATATTTTTCCCAGCAGCAGCTTAAGCTTGCCTCCACTCAGATTGAGTCCTTAGTGCGTGAAACTTTATTGCAGAATCCAAAGAATGTGCTTGCTAAGGGCTATGCTATTGTACGGAGTCAAAATAAAGCTATTCGCTCTGTACAACAGGTCGGTTCAACTGTTTCAATTGAGATGCAGGATGGCTATATTCATGCCAGTGTAAGTGAGGTAACAAATCATGAGTAAAAATGAGTTAAGCTTTAAAGAGGGTTATGAACTGTTAAAAAAGAATGCTGCCCTACTGGAATCTCAGGAAGAACCAGACATCGACAACCTAATGAAGATTGTGGAAGAGTCAATGACTGCTTACAAGGCATGTAAGTCACGCGTGGATGCTGTACAGCAAGCATTAAATGAAACATTCAAGGAGTAGTTGTGAAAGAAATAAAAACAATTAGCTAAAATTTCTGTAAACTTTATAACCACTTATAAATCTTCAATTATTAAAAAAACATTTTAGGGCAATATGAATATCCGACCAAGTTTACTCAGTTTCATTTTTGCAGGTTCCAGCAAATGGCGACTCAGCTATACATTTCCTGAGCTGGTACTTGAACTGGATACCAGAACCGTAAAGCTCAATCCTGAACAGGTACTGGAAACGCATATCCAGAAAGGCTGGATATGGTCATCTTTAATGCTCAAGACCATTGATCAAAACTTTCAGTTCAAGGGTATGTTCAATACACAGGCTGAACAGTTTCAAGCTGAAATCCGTAATGACGCGGAATTCCTGAGAAATAAAAGAAACGCTGAAAAGATCAAAGAAACCTTAAAACCGTACTTACTGGAATATCACAAATTTATCCAGCAAAACATTTACCTCTCCCATCGCCTCAGCAAGCTGTTTAGGTCAGATTTATCACAAAGATCAAAAGTCTCTATTGAACAATTTAACAGCCTGATTCAAAGGGATAGTTCTTTTGCATTTGAACCGCCTCTACAGAACCTGTTTGAGCAATTGCGACAGTTTATTGAATTGCCAGTTGAAGCAAACTATGCCATCGATGCAAAGAATAAGCGTTTTGTTGAAAGTGAGTTAAAGGTATTTAAGCAGTTCTTTGATCAGGTAGAGAGTACGCCTCTAACCGATGAACAGCGTATTTCCTCAATTATCTTTGAAGACCGTAACCTATTGGTTGCTGCGGCTGGTTCAGGCAAAACATCCACGATTGTTGGAAAGGTGGGCTATGCCCTCTTAACTGGACTCTACAAACCTGAAGAGATTCTGGTTCTCGCATTTAATAAAAATGCAGGTGAGGAACTCAGTGAACGTATTAACTTTCGATTAAAAGACATTCTCGCCCAGTTTAATACTCGTGTTGAAGCACTTAATTTCCATAAGTTTGGCGTAAAGGTGATTGGTAAGGCCACTGGAAAAAGCCCCTCTGTTTCCAATGATGCAGGAAAACCGCAGTCCCTGTTGAATAAGATTATTCAACAACTGATCGAAACAGATCCAGACTTTCAGGCAAAATATCTTTTATTTAAAACGGCCTACCTAAGACCTCCCTTATCACCATTTGCATTTAAAACTCAAAGTGAATGGGAAAAGGCTCGCAGACGTTCATTTGACAGGTTCAAGGATGGTTTTGAAACTTATCAGGGAGAAATCGTTAAATCACATGGTGAAAAAGCGATAGCAAACTGGTTATACAGTCAGGGGGTTCCCTATCAGTACGAAAGAAACTACGAGCATGACACAGCGAATGAACACCACCGCCAATACAAGCCTGACTTTTACCTACCTGAAATCAACCTATATCTAGAACACTATGCTGTAGACCAGCATGGCAAACCGCCTGCGCATTTTGGGCAAAAGTATCTGGAAGACATGAAATGGAAATCAGGAATCCATCAACAATATAAGTCGGATTTAATTACTACCACCTTTCATGAGTTTATTACAGGTTCCATCTTTCAGAAGTTGGAAAAAGAGCTTAAATCAAGAGGACAAATTTTTAAGCCGCGTAGTCTTGCCGAGATCAACGTTAAAGCACAGTCCATCTATGAATATGATACTAATGAACTTTATGTCAGTTTTTTAAGTCATTACAAATCTAATCAAGCAAATATTGCTAGTCTATTAGCCAAACCATCACTTAGCCAACGAGAGAGTCTTTTTTTACAGCTATTTTCTAAGGTTTACCAGCGCTATGATCAATTATTAAAAACCAGTAAAGAACATGACTTTGATGACCTGCTGATTGAGTCTGCCCAATTAATCAATGAAAATAGATATAAAAGCCCTTTCAAGCTTATTATCGTGGATGAGTTTCAAGATACTTCACAAGCTAGGGCCAGACTCATTTTATCCTTACTGAATCAGATGCCTGAAGCTAAACTTTTTTGTGTTGGGGACGACTGGCAAGCCATATACCGCTTTGCAGGCTCAGACATCAGTATTTTTACTCAATTTGAAAAGGTCTTTGGCTATACCAAGCAGACACAGCTTACCCAGACATTCCGTTCCAATCAGGGCATTGCGAATGTCGCCAGTGGCTTTATCCAAAAAAATAAGTCCCAGCTTCAAAAAGTCGTCAATGCTGTTGATAAGACCATTAGTAAAGTGGTTGAGATAAGCTTTTTAACTAAGACTCAGGAAATTAATGAGTACCTGATGAAAACCATTATGGAAATTAATAATGCCAATTCAGGTTCAGGGAAAAAGAAATCCATTTATATTTTAGGTCGCTACAGACATCACAAACCAAATCTAGACAGTATTCAACCCTTTCTTAGAAATTGCAGCATTGAGTTTAAAACCATCCACTCATCCAAAGGCCTACAGGCAGACTATGTGATTCTTTTAGGTTTAAATACTGGCAGTAGTGCATTCCCTTCTGAAAAAGAAGATGACCCTCTTATCAACTTAGTCTTGCCACAACCAGAAACACATGCCTATGCTGAAGAACGCCGTCTGTTCTATGTTGCATTGACTCGGGCAAAAGAGAAAGTCTTTCTTATTGGTGAACGTAATTCAGTATTCCTAGAGGAAATTACCAAAGACTCAAGCATCAAGGAATTTATTCATATACCTCAAGATGAAAATACGTCCATTAACCATGATATTCCAGAAAAATGGCGATGCCCGAAATGTAATCAGGGACGTATGTGGAAAAGAACAGGGCCATATGGTGACTTTATGGCTTGTAACCGTTATCCAAATTGTGACTATAAAAGAAATTTAAAACAACGTTAACCATATTTATGCTGAGAAAATTGATGGCTATTCAACTATTCAGACAGTTGTTTGAAAGGAAATATAAAAGATATTACAAATTAATAATATTTAAATCCACTTGTTTCACTTACTCTAAAGTCCTTGAATAAACTGATCAATATGTTCTATCTAATATTTCTTGAATTTTAGGGTTTGTAGCTTTTAGATCACATATTTCTTTTAATATTATAAAATTACTTCTAGAACCTAGATATTCAGGATTTGATGAAATAATATCTACTGTTAAATCAGTGTGTTGCTCAACTTCGTTATGTCCAAGTTGTTAGCTGGTTTTTATGTTTCCTAAGGGGAATAGTCGATCTATTTGACAGTCAAATAAAATTGCAATTTGCCTTTATATTCAGCCCATGATTATTGAAGATCATGCGGACAAGAATAATTCTTAGCTTTTGGTTTTGATTTGATACTTTGGCTCGTAGCTCTTCATCAAGATGTTTCCTCTCCCTCACCTCATGATAACGCCCAATGTCAGAGAATACAGTTAATCAGGCATTACATCGCTAAGGCTATACATAAAATAAGCATGCGGACATAATTTCAAAGCATTAGCTTGGACTATTTCAATACCCTATGGCGTAGATTGAGTAGCAACTAGCTCATCACGTCAGAGATATGCACAGAAAATTCTACAATCGTACCAAACACTTAAATAAACGTATTGAAATGATGCAGGCTTGAGCCAACTATCGTGATCAATTAAGATTTTAAGTTAATACAAATTTATATAAAAATTGGTTTAGAGGTTATTAAAATATGGCCATTTATACCCCCTTAATAAGAATTCCTATAAATTAAATCAAAACAAGCCCACCTATATATTTAAAAAAATTAATAACAATGATTAAATTTAATTAATAATATTTAAATTTATATTTTCAATTAAGGCCTTGAAATAAAAATAAAAACCTCCAAATCATTTTTTAAGCAAGAAATAAAATTTATTGAAACTTGTGAAACAAACTAAATATTAATTAAGTAATGTGACTTAACTCATGACAGCTAAAATTGACTTCTTCCCTGTCGATAACGGGGATATGGTATTAGTAACACTTGAAAGTGGGCGGACTATACTCATTGACGTAAACATTCGAAAATCTGCAGATGATGAAAATCAAGAAGACATTGTAGATGTCGCAACTTTATTAAAAGAAAAGCTTCAGAGAGATGCAGAAGGTCGACTATATGTTGATGCATTTTTATTGACTCACCCTGATCAGGATCACTGTAGAGGTGTTGAAAGACATTTCCATTTAGGCAAACCAGATGACTGGAAAAATGATGATAATGAAAAAATTATTATTCGTGAAATGTGGTCATCCCCAATTATTTTCCGTCGAAAGAAAGAGGTTAGTGAGACTGGTTTATGTGAAGATGCAAATGCTTGGTGGAAAGAAGCACGTCGTAGAGTTAATCTTTACAAACAAACCACTAATAAATCTTCAATTAAAGATGGTGATCGTATTCTAGTTTTAGGTGAAGATAAAGATGGTAAAACAAATGATATTTCGGACATTTTAGTTAAAACAGATGATCAAATTAGAAAAATTTGTGGAATTATTGATAACACCTTTACTGCTTGGTTAATTGCCCCTCTTTTAGTTAATGAAGAAGAAGCTAAAGAACTTACTGGAAAAAATAGATCAAGTACTATTATTCGTTTTAGCATAAAAGCAAACGATAATAATGAAGCTGGTTTATTTCTAGTTGGAGGAGACGCAGAAGTACAGAATTGGGAACGAGTTTGGCGTCGTAACTCATTGAAAAAAGAAAGATTAGAGTACAATGTATTACTTTCTCCTCATCATTGTTCATGGCATTCTTTATCGCATGATAGTTGGTCAGAAAAGAAACGTGAAGCAGTGGTAGATGTAGATGCTCGTCAAGCATTAGCACAAGCTAAGAATCAAGCATTTATTATCGCAAGTAGCAAAACGATACAAGATGATGAAAATGATCCTCCATGTATTCGAGCAAAAGAAGAATACGAGGAGATTTTAAATGGAGTTAATGGAAAATTTCTATGTGTAGCTGAGGAATGTAAAGAAGATGTCCTAACAATAGAAATTACTTCAACAGGGCCACAATTAGGTACTAAGAAAAGTGGAGGATTCTTCGGTGCAGAACCAGGTGTAACACCAAGAGAAACAGAAAAAGCTAGTGGTCGTAGATATGCTTAAATCGCTTCAAAGTTCTGGAAGTACGTTTGATTCATCCAAAACGCTGTTGTGGAAATGGTTACAGGCTAATGCTAATGTCGTTAAGACATTAGCAACTAAAGTACTTTCTTCTTACACAGGTAAGATTTTCATTTGTGGGTGGGCAATAAGTTTGCAAACCTCAAATCAAATATTCAATTTCCATATTTTATTAGATGAATACTTTCCTTACTCCCCTATCCGAATAGCATATAAAGATACGGATAATTTCTTAAAATGGCCTCATGTTGAACCTAATGGACTCTTGTGTTTACCTCTTTTAAATACAATTGAAATTGAAGCTAATATTCATCAATGTCTTCTAAACGCAATTGAGTTAATAGAACGATGTCAAAATGATGAAAATTATATAAAAGAAGAATTTAGTAAAGAATTTTTATCTTACTGGGATCATTCGAATAAATCTATCGCGATTAAATCACTATTAAATATTAATAACCGTACCGCTCGTTTAACTTATATATGGACCTCTAAAAAATATCAATTGGTTGGAGAAAATATAGAACAGATAGAATCTTGGTTAAAAAATGAAAATATTTATTTTGATATTTCGGATATTAAAGTTGGAGTTTTTGGTTTCCTGAGCACGCCACCAACGCCACCGTTTCCTAAAAATCCAAGAGCCCTTTTAAAGCTATTACGTAATACTTCAAATGAGATTATTAGAGTTCTTTCAAACATTCCTTTTAATGAAAAAGCATTAATTGTATTAGGTGCTCAGTCACCTAATGGGATAGGCCTTATTGCAACAGAATTAAGTGCACAAAGTCTCAATGGCTTCAGAAGAAAGAAAGTATATAATCAAAGGATCAACTTATTATTACGAAGAAAAAGAGGAATGCTGAAGAATAAGGATGTTCAACGACTTGATGCACAATGGGTACATGGTAGGGATCAAAATGGAAGTTTAGTGTATCTTGAGAATGCAAAAGTATTAATCTTGGGGTGTGGCTCATTAGGATCACAGGTTGCTATGCGTCTTGCCCAGTCTGGTATTGGTAACTTAATTCTTATTGATCCTGAAATCTTAGTTCCTTCAAATATAGGTAGACATGCTTTAGGTATCAATTCAACAAATAAATATAAATCTGACGAATTAAAATTAGAAATAGGAAAAAAATACCCTCATCTCAAAGTAGAAAGCTATCCTAAAACTTGGCAACAAGTATTCAAAGAGCATTCTAATATAATTAATGATAATAATCTTATTATATCTTGTATGGGTGAGTGGAGTGCTGAAGGGCAACTCTCTGATTGGCAAGACAGTTATTCCCTCCCACAACCCATAATTTATGGCTGGTTAGATGAAAATGGGGTGGCTTCACATGCTGTTGCCATACTTGATCAAGAAATTTCATTAAAATGTATATTGGATGAAAATGGTATCCTAAAAAATCCAGAAACAAAATGGGATCAAGGCGGTTATATGCAAACAGAACCAGCATGTGGCACACTTTTTCAACCTTATGGCCCATTGGATGCTAGTCGAGCAGAATTCATAGTTACCCGTCTATCAATTGATTTTTTAACCCACAAAGTTAAGAATTCAGTGCATCGTGTATATGCTGGCCCTACCTCCCAAATTAAAGAACATCATGGAGAATGGAGTCAAGAACACTTAAAGTATAGGCCTAATGGTTTTAATGGAGCTTTCGAGTATGAAAAAACAGCTCTTTTCAACTGTAATATTTGCAATCAATGTAAGAAAAAGAAATGAAATACAATAAAATGACATTTGAATTACCTGAAAATTTAGGTTTTGTCGAGTTCTCACCAGAAGTTTTAGAACATTTAGAAAAATATAAGCAAAAATCCTGCTTTTCTAGAGAAGCAGGAGGCCAACTATTCGGTTCGTATAATGGTCACAATACAACTAAAATAATCGGTATTACAGGCCCTCGTCCGCAAGATTGGCGAACAAGATTCGGGTATGTACCTAATGCTAAAGCCGAGCAAGCAGAAATTAAAGAAAATTATAAGTTAGGTTTACATTTCTTAGGGGACTGGCATACACATCCACAAGATATCCCCTTTCCTTCATCTACAGATGAGAACTCAATGAAAAAGCTAGTCAAAGAAAGTATTCATGATTTCGTTGGTTTTCTCATGATCATAGTTGGAAGAAAAACATTTCCTGAAGGGTTATATGTTTCCTTCCACACTGCAACGCACTCTTATAAATTAAAGTTTATATGTTGAATTTAATAAAGAGTTAGCATACTTGTGAGCTGCTTTTGTAACTTTGAATTCTGTTACAACAGCTATCCATAAAATCAACATGACTAATGTTAATCCTACCGTAAGCCAAATAGCCATTTTTTGCACCTTTAAAAATGCTAAAATAGCTTCTCTACTAAAACTATCTGTAGGATAGAAAAGAAAAAAAAGAATAATAAAAACCAATAGAACTAATATACAGATGCCAATTGCATAAAACTTTAACCCTAAACAATTTCTGATAAAACCATAATTAATATTATCAGTTAATAAAACATTGAAATCATTGCCTCTCGTATTCTCTCTAATCCAAGTTACAGCTTCATCATATTGTAAATCAGCTTCTTGTGGATCATTACTTTCCTCAACAGCAGTTGGAAGAAGAATAGAAGTTTTAGCCGAAATCTTGGCATGTATTTGTTGCTTTCTTTGCTTACTTAAAGTTGAGTCGTTGTGTCTCAAAAATTGGGTGGTAGGTAAAACCTTCCATTTCTTCAATAGTTTTTCTTGAACCTTTAAACCATTTGATCTTGCAAAGTTAGATAAAACAAAAATGGCAGTAAAAACAACTAAACCACCAACTACAACATTTGACACAAAAGCTTGATTTAAATTGAAGTAACATCCAATCAAAGCTATCAGCGGTAAGGTGGCTAAAAAAGCTGGTAGAAACCTCGCCTTTAATGTATAAGCATCAAAAAAACCTAAATAGTCTTTCATAAGTTAATATATTCTAGAAGTAATTTACTAATTTTAGCATGCTGCGCATTGTTTAAAAGCCCTGATAACTTAACTGCTATGATAATTCTTTCAGTTAAAAAAGAGAGCCTTATACTCTCTTTTTATTTTTCAGTAGGTTTAGGCTCAATTCAACCATTTAACTTTCGAGCCAGTCAGGCCATTTGATTTACAGAAAGTTTGATAGATTTAGGAAAACTTTCATCATACCTCTTAGACATTGAGTCCATCATTAGGTAAATTATTGGTCAGCTTAGACCAGTAATTTCTCATACTTATATAATCTTGAATAATTGATTCATCTGGAAATCTTGATCTTTTTGGCACATTCATGATTCATTCTCCTAATCATTGATGCGAGCAGTAATTTAATCAAATAGTAGAGCTCGCTATAATAAAAAATGTACTGCTCTCACCTCATCAATTCAAAGCCTGTACCGACTGCTGCAACCCTTTCTGGATATCCTGCACATGAGTTAAATCATTAGATTGCTGACGCTGCTCTGTATTCGCTTCATCCGTATAAAACTCCTCAACAATATCTAGTCCCTCTTCACCATCCACCTCAAAGCTAGCATTTCCATAGCCCTGTCGTGCAATATAATCTAATGCCTCCTGATAAAACCCTACTGCCTTGCTTTGTTCCTCAATCTGTTTCGCTGAGACAATTGCTTCTTGCAAATTAACGCCATCCCGAAGTGTCAGGTCCACGTAGTAAATGGGGGTACGGTAACTTTGGGTAGTACTTTTTCCTCTCAAAGTGAGTTGCAGTGGCAGGCATGAAAGTAGATCACCTGATGCGGCATGGTAGTAACGCAACCTTGCTGCCAAAGTACGAATACTATTAAAACCTGTGGTTCTAAAAATGAATGTACCCAACTCATCCGACTCATCTAAGTTGACGTACAGTCTGCCATAAGGCTTGCACTGCCCACCTTGGGCCAAAGGACATAAATCAGGTGATGGACATGGATGCTGCTCAACTCCATTTGGTCCATGTCGCTGACAAGTATCTCCATTACCGGTACAAATTGGCCGACCAGTTTGTCTATCAAACAAGGTGTACTCGGCTCGCAAGTTGAGTTCAGGATCATTAAAAATCATCCTGACAGGAATGGTTCTGAGTTTCTGGTTTTGTGCCCTAGCACGTAATTGTTCATCCAATGGGTGTTTCACCCATCCATCCTTATTCTGGATCTGGCTGGTAATGGTAAATTGATCATCTTTTTCAGGTATACGTTTGCCATTCTTCTCGACGATCTTGCCGATACTGATACGTCCTAATACGGGTGGCGTGATTGCTAAACCTTTAATCATGTTGCTTTCCTCTACGGTAATTTTTTACGGTTGCCCCTTTGATATGTGTAAGAAGCAAACATTTTTTAAATGCATAAATTCAGCGCAGAACAGTCCATTTAGTCATCAGTAAGTACTTCACGGTACTTGCTGGTGACGGGGGCTGTTTTGCGCTTTTTTGATGAAATGGGATTTGGGGAAGTGATGTGGAAGTTCAGAAGATTTGCTTAGGCTAATTCGGTTGGATTAATCAGCATCTGTATAAATCTGGAATCTACGTGTGCCCTGTTTGTTTTGTGGGAACTGTTGTAAAAACTCTGGATGCTGCTGCAATAAGGCTTTACTGTCTAAGCTGATCGAATCTTTCGACTTCTTCCAAGTGACTGAACCGGCCTTAAATATGGCCCGTTCTGAATCCTGCATCTTGATTTGGATTTGATGCTTCAACTGATCAAAACTTCTTTGGTGTTGCTCCAGCAAATGACGTTGTTGCAGTAATTGCTCAAAGCATTGATTGGCTGTGACATCCTCAGATAGATCCGTCGTACTGAGTGGTATATGGGCTGGATATAAAAGCTGTAAGGCTTTGGCTGCTGAATCAGATGCATCGACATCAGGTGGTACATCTTTTTCCACACATTCCCAGAAGTAACGCTCTGCATCCACAATGTATTTGATCACCGTTTCACTGCGGGTTACCTTAAAGATCCGGGTTTCATGTCCACAGATCAAGGCACAGATATGCGCTGCTTGTTTGCCTGTGACTGCCAGTTGATGTTGTACCTGGCATAAAACATACAGCGGTACACCGTCCCGCCATAGTTTTGAACCATACTCACCTACTGTTTTACACTCCAATATCTGGACTTCTTCATTACCCACCACGGCATAGTCCAAGTTAGCCAGCATAAAGTGTTTGTCTTCGTCAGAATGCTGTAGCACGGCATTAACCCGACGGACTTTATGGTTGGTATGCATACTGTAGTATTGGGCCACTAGAGGTTCCAGCTGCTTACCCCAATATAAAGGTGCATGGCCAGCACTTTCATCTTCAATATTTTGCTGCATACGACCGGTCTTGATCATCCATAATTCCAGCATCGACATATAGGGATTGAGGCCACATGCGGTTGCTGCATCACTGCTGCCAATGCCCTGTTTTCTGACTTCTATCCATTGTTGGTAGTTCAGCTTTTTAGTGTTGGCAAGACGTTTTGCTGAAGGTAGATGATTGGTTTTCTTTGGCGTTTTCTTGGTTCGGGTGCCCACCTCAACCTTATGTTCAGTTTCAATCTTGATGGGATAAGGTTGTAACGGTGGATGATTTAGAGTGTTCTGAATTTGGGTATGACTATTCATAGAGAATATTCCTGTATCGGTAAAATTGTAAATGCTGAATTTCGGGCATAAAAAAAGCCACATCTGAGGAAGTGGCCAAAAGGGTATTGCTTTGCTTGCTACGGTTGTTACCGTAGTTTTAGATTAGGACGTTAAGCTTAATTAAAACTGAATAGATGCCTTGATTTAAGCCACCATTCTCAATGCCTGTTCAAGTCCTCGTTGTTTAATGGCTGCTCCCATACCGAACCATGCAGAGTCCAGACGATGATCTCTACTCATGGCACGACGTTCATGATCACAGAACTCGGTGATTGAGCATAATAATCCATACGCCGTATCTTTGGCTGAACTCAGCTCTGCCCCACGTCCATGCCCGTTAAACATGGTCATCACCTTAGACATGGCACGTCCATTCGGTTCTGTCTTATTGTCTGATCGAGATGAGTTGGTTGGACTCGGCATAGCAACATTTCGATAGAACTGAATGATACTTTCATCCTGCTCAGCCATGCTTAAATTAGTATTGTTAAACACTGCATCAAAATAAGCGGCAGCTTCTTGCTGCGTCACTTTACGCTGACTCAATTGTTTCATTTCATACATGTGTTCATCCCATGCACGAACTGAGATACCAAGTTGCTGTTTGACTTTCTCTGCATTGAATCGGGTGCTGTGCGGAACCTTTACCACACCCGTATTCCCTTGCTGTCCACGTAAAGCGATCGCCAAAGTGTTGTTACAAACCACTCGAATGGATGTGAACTGAGCTGTGGTTGCCAATGTGCCGTCACAGGCTGTTGCCAAGAGAATATAGCCATTACTCACATCCTTTCCTTTTAAGGCAGTTGTTTGTCCAGTCTTTGCCAATGCCCAGAATTTCTTGCCGCCTTTGAGTACACCTGCGGTTTCCAGTTCAAAACCTGATTGTTCAGTTAAGTCTCGATAGAACTCCAGAATTTCCATTGGCTGGACTTCCTGAAAGCGCTGGCTGACTACGGATAACGGTGCATGGGTATCGGAACGGTATAAAACTCGCTGTTCTTCAAAGGGCATGATGATACTTTGCCCACGTTGGTTTTGAGCTATGTAACTGACATCTGACGATTCAATCCGCCAGTCCATCCCTGCCTGCTGTGCCCAAACCTCTAAAGGTTGGTTTGGTGTCAGTTGATTGCCTAAGCCATGCCAAGGGGTTTGTCCAGTGAATGCCATTGTTTCAACTAAATGTGCCATAAGATATGTCCTTTAATTCTGTTGTTAATTGCATACTCAGTATTTAGGTGTGCTGATATTGGATCGGGTTTGATCTGCCAGCACTAAAATCACACCACCTAAGGCTGCGCCTGCCACACCACCCAACATCGGTGAAAAACCTATCGACTTGGCAAGGTTCATGCCTAATATCGCCAAAGTTGTGGGTGCACTGGCTAGGCTGAGTTGCGGTGGTTGTGGTTCGCGAAAGCGAGGACTATACGGTTCTTCTTCTGTTTCCAAATACGACATGGACGTTCTCCAATGTTAGAAATGACTGTTTAAAACGCTGTTGCAGATCTCATTACGATGCTGCTTGGCATTTCTTCATTTCAGTAATATGTATTTGAAATAATTTAGAATCGTATGCCTGTTCATTTTTTACTGGGTTATACAGAACATCAGGACAAATCGAATTGACCTATGAAATCGTTATGATTATGATGGGCCTGCTGACCCACATGGTCAGTCGGTTTTGACAGACCGTTTACCCAAAGCACACTAAAAAGTCTAACTTTTTGGTGGGCGACCCTGCGTCTCCCCCTCTGCGGCGGAACGGGAGGGGGACACCTTCGGGTGTGCTGATCTTTTTGGGTATCAGTCTGTCAACCCCTTTTCGTTTCGCCACCATTATTTGACAGTGATGTGGTGAAACTTCTTTATACCCAAAGGAGTCAATCATGACTGTTTTTTATATTTCTAAATATTCTTCGCCTTTCCCTTTCTGTCATGGCTCATCGCCACATAAGACAGATCATTTAACAGACTAAAGCGATCTGCATCACAGCATTTTTAACGCTGATCAGGCATTTACTTTTCTAATTCCTCAATGAAACTTTAGTCATTGAAGTACTTCTATGTCTGAAATGTAGCAATGCTGTCTGTCTGCACGTTCTAAAAATCAATAAACAACAATAATCAGGATTTAATTTAATGAACAACCGAATCAAAGCATTTTTACAATACAGTGCTGTCACAGCATGCTTATCCATCGCCTCAGTTTGTCATGCTGATATGAATAAAGTCATGTCACTCATTAATGAGCCTTCCTCTGCTCCAACAATTAAACGCTGCGAAGGCAATGTAAATTGCAATGCTTTTGTGGCAATTAGCAGAGAATGGCAAATTATTCCTAAAGATGATCGATTACGTTATTACATCTATAGCGGTGATCTGAATGCCCTTATTCGAGAAGGTAAGGATTTAAAGGAACAGAGGTTAATTGATATTGATGACTTTGCTTATCAGGTCTTTGATTATCATGCCGAGAATATTAATGACAGATGGTTGTACATCAAAGGTATAGCTGTTCTGAAGTACGTCCAACGTACCCAGTTTAGTTCTCAGTAAACAAGCAATCTTTGTGTCATCCATTCTCGAATTAAAAGGAAATTCTGTCATGAAACAGATCTTCATTACGGCTGTCATTCTAGTGACTCTAACAGCCTGTCATAAAACACCAGAACCTTCCTCGCCAGATATTACAAGCGAATCAACTAATACTCCTATCCAAGATGATTCCAAGCAGCAATTGAAAGAGCAGGAAGCCGAAGCTGCTGCAATTGCCCATGATCGTTATGATCCAGACAGTATTTATACAGGAGCTGATAATACTGATATTCCCCCACCTCAACTTAAGCGCGAACTGCTACCAAGTGAAGCTGTAGAAGTTAAGTTCCGCCCTATTGGTTCTCCTCCAAACTTTATCGTAGTCACACAAACCATTTATGACACCACTCGTTTGAAAGTGGTCTCTGAGGTAAACGATGTCATTGATAAGGTTGAAATGGACAATCCAAACTGTAAAGTCGTTGGTCTAGAACCATTTACAGCTAAATTTCCAAATGTGTCTTATTACGGAGATGTATTTAAACTTGTTTTAAAGGGGTGTACTGCTGAAGAAATCAAAGAAGTTTATTTGTATACCACACATGGCAAACTTACTTATCAAGCCCTTGCCGAAGAATGATTTTATGATAATAGGCGCACGCCAATAAAACTCTAATCCAGACTATGTTAATTTTATAAAATTAACATAGTACAAAAATATATTTGAAACAATAGAAACAACAAGTTGTTGTATTTATTATTATTTCATTATAGATTTGATTAATTTCTTGATAGAAAATCAATCAATGTCTGAAACAAATAATTTAAAACTTGCAGTCTTGATCGATGCTGACAATGCTCAAGCTTCTGTTTGTGAAAACTTACTAAAAGAAATCGCTCGTTTTGGCACAGCCCACATCAAAAGAATCTATGGTGATTGGACTAAACCAAACTTAAAATCATGGAAAGAAGAATTACATAAACATGCAATTCAACCAGTCCAACAATTCAGCTATACATCAGGGAAAAATGCAACCGACTCTGCTCTAATCATTGATGCAATGGACCTACTGCATCAAAGTCATTTAGATGGGTTCTGCTTGATCTCTTCAGATAGTGACTTTACAAGATTAGCAACAAGAATTCGAGAAAATGGATTAGTTGTATATGGGTTTGGAGAAAAAAAGACTCCGAATGCCTTCATAGTTGCATGTGATCAATTTATTTTTGTTGAAAATCTTACACCTAAAGTTGAAGAAGTAGCATCAACTGAAACAGAGGATCAGAAACAGCCCAAAGTACCTAAAAAAGTTACCTTATCTAAAGATAAAAAGTTAAAAGATGCACTAAAAGTTGCCATTAATGCTTCATCGAAAGATTCAGACTGGGCTGCTCTATCTGGAGTAGGCGGATATATGATTAAAAGTGATCCTTCCTTTGACCCTCGTAGTTACGGCTATGAGAAACTAAGTGCATTAGTAGAAAATTTAAATTATCTGGAAATAGATAAACGTAAACCGAATGACTCATCTCAAATTTATCATATGTATATTCGGCTTAAAGCTTCCTAACTCCCAAAGATAGCTGTATTGATTAGATTAATTATTATTACATAGGATGCGTATTGCAGTAATACATTACACATCCTACTTTCTTACCATCTTTCCTGTTGAACGCTTTTACTCAGCTTAAATAGTCCCTCTACGCTTATTAAGCTCGTACTGCCCTTTGCCAAAGCTACGCATCCTTGGAGTTCTAGCTCGAAGATGTTGGTTATCTTTTTCTGGATTTACCAAATACATAGCTGCATTGATGGCGTTCTGAATTTGCTCAGGCTTATTCCTATGGATCATACCAATTCCCAATTTACCCTTTTTTTGAAATTGCTCCTTGTACTCAGGGGAGTTAGAGATAAAGTAATAACCTTTGTTCGCTGTTATCTCACTCCAGCACTGTCCAACCTGTATTGCCATACCAAAATCTTTTTGGTGTTTATGTCCATCATAGATCAGTAAGACATGACAGTGATAACCCTTAGTTGCGCCTTGTTCTAAAGCCCATGCATAACCTTGTAGACCTTTAAAACAAGTATCTTGGTTTTGCACTCTATTTATAAAAGTGCGTAGATAGGCATTAAATTGCTCAATATCTACAGTATGCTGATGTTTAAGCTCAACACTCAAATCTATACGAATAAATAATAGTTTGGAGTAATGTTGAGTTAGTTGTTGTAGATACTCGCGAAGACTACGCTGATTACGTTGCTCTTGGGCTTTTAACCCTATCATCTCAAGTGCAAAATTTAACTTCCCGTAATGTAGCAACTCTAATAAACGAGACATTTGCATAGGATTAAGATGCTTTACAGCAGAGATATCTTCACCATTCAACATTTTATCAATAGCTTTCGTCAAAGAATGAAAAGTCTCAATACTTTGGGCATATCGTAAGTGGGATTGATAGATTGCCTTAAATTGAGTAGTGAGTTGTATTAAACCATCTTTAAAACCTTGCTCAGTGTATCTCTTATACGACATAGAGGTAATGAAGTTATCTATATCCATTAATACTTTAGATTCATTAAGAGTAGGAGTAGATGTATTCATTGATGCTTCCTAGTTTGTTTTGAACTACATACAACTAGGAAGTTATTGAAGTTTTACAGAATGTACTTATGATATGTAATGAATTGATTATGAATAAAGCAATATTACTTAAGA
Source organism: Acinetobacter sp. Ac_5812 (assembly GCF_013072695.1). GTDB lineage: Bacteria > Pseudomonadota > Gammaproteobacteria > Pseudomonadales > Moraxellaceae > Acinetobacter. The sequence continues at coordinate 300,131 of NZ_LXUK01000012.1, read as the reverse complement.
TATTAAAGAGATATATTCATTATATTAATAACCCAGTAAATTCCATAAAGTAAAAGACCGTAGTACACGAGCACTTAAACTATATGCATTCCCACATATCACAGAAGTCTATAATAAATCTTACAAGCTTAAGTTACGTTATGGTTCATCTGCATTCTTATGGCTCACTTAAGATGAGCTGGAAATTTTTTCCAGTTTTTTGTTGGATGTAGCCCTCTTTTTCTTCGTCGCAGCGATACTACTTTTTATCAAAAGTTTTGAGTCTGTTTCTGCTTGTCTATGTTCTTCAGCTGCCATAGTATTTTCTATAAAAACACTATGGCTTAAGAAAGTTGGAATAACTTTTTTTAAGAAATCTATCTTCCTTTCTTTATTGGTTGACTCAATAAGCAAGTGCTCCAAAAAATACTCCTTATTGGCCTGCATCATTGGTTTGCCTTCTACTTTACAAATTTTAAACTTAGGATTTTCATCCCAATTTAGCTTTGACTGAGCTTTATCCTTTACAAAGTTACACCACTTTTTATTTAACAATCGAGGTATCGAATTTTTATCAGCAAATGCTCGATGATCCAGCACAAAAAAGACATCAGCATAAAAATGTCCTTCATTATTTTTACTCCATAATCCAAAGTAGCCTGTCTTCCATGATAGGGGCTCTGCCCGTTGTGCTTGATGTAAAAAAGCAGTCCACAAAACAGCTAACTCAGCTTGAGGAATATGTCCAACTTCTGGAATCAATTCAACAGTCATTCTATAAATTAAACAATCTTGTTTCATCAATTCTTTGAACAAGACATTCGCTGCATTTATTCGCTTTTTATATTTCCAGTACGCATCCGTTCTCATTTCTTTAATTGTCTTTCTGTCATAACAGACATAATCTTGTGTAAAAGTATTACGCAAGGCAGATACATAAGATTGTGTGTAAACAACTATCTCTTTAGGATTATGCCCATTTACGATTTGCGTGAAAATTTGCTTACTTATTTGAAAAGCCTCAGATTCGTACAGCTTTGAATAATGTATTGTTTTAATAAAGTATTCATTTTCTACCTGAATTTTTCCTAGTAAAAGAAATCTCTGACCAAGACGAGTTATTGCCCGACGTAAAAGCTGCACTGTCAGTTGATCTTGATCTAAAGAATCATTTAGATCAAATGCCTTAAATTGGGCAGTTATCAATGTTTCAATAAAAATCTCAATATGCATCATAGATTGAAGCTTTTGCTCATCAGATTCAATCTCTCGATAGTAGTGCATTACTGCTTCTATATAGCCTTTACTTACGTTAGATAAGCTCTTAGTGTTCCAAACATTTTTTTCATCTTTCTCTGAGAAAAAGGGCTGAACTATTTTCTGCAAAGCTTTATTCGCTTTTTCTAAATCCTTTAAGGCATTCTCCACGGTAATGTCATGCTTGCGACTCTGATTCTCACTCTGCGCCACAACCGCATTGATGTAGAAGTCTAAATTTGCGTTAATAGCCAAATGATTTTTTAATTGCCTTGGCAAATAGGGCTCAATATGTAAATCAAGCGTATAGAAAAAGCTTAAGATCCAGTATTTGAATGCTGCAACATTCTTGGGTTGTGAGGCCCTGATAAGACCTACAGCAGTTTTAGAATAATTTTTTTTGATTACTGTATTCCAATTTCGAATATCAATATGATTTAAATTTCCTATAACCTGTTGGAGATACCGCCTTAACATCTCTATTGTATTTTTTTCTGAAAAACCTTTAGTAGGTTCAAACATTAAAACACAATGTAAATTCAGCCCTTCTTTGAAATGGGTCTCGATCTTAATGATCCCATGGAGGGGAGCAAGCTGGGCCAGAATCATACGAATCTGTTCAATCTGATGTATTTTCAACTCCCCTGATACCGAAGTCGGCTCTGATAATGACTTGAAGAAGCTCTCAAAGTAAATATCTAACACCAACACATAAACAGACTTATGTTTTCGTAATAAGTCATCAAAAACTCTCGTCTGCTGATTGAAATTATTAAATACATTTTCCTCTTGTGCTAACTGCCTATGGATACCTCGATCAATTCGATTCTGAATTTGAGAAATCACCCACAATAAATCTTCAAGAAATTTATTCTGTTCTAGCATAATTCCAAAAGTCGTAGTGTCGACACCCCTAGGTTTATCTACAACAAATGCTCTCTTTAAATATACCAATTCAATCTTTTTTTGCATCTGGGCGGAAGAATTAAGAGAATTGTCTTTTCGAATTTCGCTCTCTAGTATTTGATCAAAAAGTCTATATGCCCCATACACACTTTGAAAAAATAAATGATTGAACATTTCGGGGTGTGGGAATAAATATGCTTTCAAACGTAGATCATTAAATTGCTTTTTAATCTCTGGGTATACACATTTTAAAACTAATGAATCTTTCTCCCACACACTATCTTTAATCTCAAAAGCAAAGTTCTCTAACAGCTTTAAAGCATCTATGGTTTCTTTGAAAATTATACCTTCCCGCAAAGTCGAGGTAGTACGTTTTGAATAGCATGAGAAGATTCGATGTTTCATCAACTTAAAAAAATCATCATTAGAAATTTTTTCTTGAAAATCCATATAAATCCTATTCAAATGCTTTCATAGCAAAGGCTAATTTAATTTAATACTACATTACAACTTCCTATTAATCACAGTTATTTTCAAATAGAATCACACGAGTTTTAACTAAAATAACAGAGCCCTATCTAGTCCTAATCAAAAAAATCTGTACAAAAATGTGCAGCCCCCTGCTATTAAACTCCTCACTTCCGTTTGCAGTTTTCTAATGTATTTAGGCCAAGATTACTTTGGCATGTCTAATATTTGAGTGAGAAAGTCAGGTTGTTTACGTAATAAATTTTTGATCACTTCAGGCTGATAAGCTGTATTAAATGGAAGCTGCTTCTTCAGCAAAATTGATGGGTCATCAATCTGCAAGGCGTTTTGAAGCTCTCGGCATGTAACTCTAAGTTGTCTAATTTTATTGATATAGGTCTGCTCTCGAGTTGCAGTTATGATTAAGCCTGAACCTAGTTTGTAGCTTGGCGGATTTACTTTAAATTGTTTGAACTCTTGCTGAAGCTCTTCTAGAGTTTTCATTTTTTCTTCTAATTGGGTTTCTATCCACTTTTTATCAAATTGCTTAAGTACAAGGTCTAATTCTGGTAAGACACTGTCTACAGCTGTATTCAGATTATCCCATTTGCCTTGGGCTTGAGCTTTATTCAGCATAAAGTCAAAAATCACTTGATGCTTTTTATATAGGTTCTTTTGATACCGTTTATTTGCTCCACGCACTCCTCTTATTCTAGTATGAATTTTCTTGCTAAAAAGAATATCTACATCCATCTCAGCATACTGAATAATTATTTCTTTATACGCTTTTTTTATCTCTTTATCTGAGAGCTCATCAAATTGTTCTATCAGCTCAAAGATGAGACTTAAAACTTCTAAAAAGTCATGACTTGAATACGTTTTATTATATCTTTTAACAATAATAGGCTGCTCCATGAGTTCAACAATTTGTTGTAACTCCTCTTCCTTAAAATTCCTCTGAATCTCTTGCAAATAAGCTAGCCCCAAATCATCCCTATCGGGTGCTTCGATATCATGCTCATATGTAGCTTTCGTACAGTAGTTAAGAAACCCTTGGCATACCTCAAAAACAAATACAAATAATTCATTTTGATCTACATAAGCCATAAAACTTCCACCTCAATTATTCTGTTATTTATCAGATACGTTTTATATCACTATAGTATAGTAAATCTTTACTTAACTAGAATTATTAAAATCATGGACATGGATCGATATGATTGTGGCATAGCAAGTTAGAAAGGATCTAGCCAATTAGATTCATAACTTAAATGTCAATTTATTACTGGAATCATATACCATGCTAGAGCATCGTTATCGTGTTAGAGATTTGGTCAACTATCCTGAACGTCCCGCAAAGGACTATGTGGATCGTGGTGGCCGCAGAAGAAGACTCTCAAATAAGTCTGCCAGCAAAGGTTTGTTAAATATTGCAGAATCTACTTTTTGGAAGATGGTACGTCGAGGAGACTTTCCCGCACCGACATACCTGACCTCAAGTATGCCGACTTGGACTGAAAGCCAGATCCATGAGTGGCTTGAGCAGAAAAATAATTAAGCAGTATAAAAAACTGCCTGTCATAGACAGGCTGTTTTTTTATCGCGAATTAAATCATGAGATTTTGCATAAGCTTTGTTGTAGTTAATTTTAGAAAACTTAATTATCAGTATCATCTACTTCATAGGAAAACTCTAATGGGGTTACTGAACCCCAGCCAGCTCGTTCAGGCATTCCATTATAATGTCGTTTTGTACTTCCTTTAGTTGCAATAACTTTAAACCCTCTACGCATAAAAGCATTCACAACACGATCTCTTGGATGCTTTTTAGAGGATTGGGATGCTGATACAAATGCCGTCTTATTTAAAATAAGATTATGCGCATCAAAATTGATCGGCTCACCTAATAAACGGTTTAGTACAGTAGTAGATACATTTCTCCGACTACCGTGATGTGGTACTTGAACAAACTTTAAATCCTCTTTCAGTCTTAAATTGTTTTGTTCAGCAAAAATACAAGCTCTATCAATAGCTTCGACACCACTATCACCAGTAAGTACGAATCCGCGTCCTAATAAATTTGCATATAGCACTACACTACTATTATTTTCTGCTGAAGTTTGAACGTTATTAGGAAGATTCTCATCAGTCCATGATTCCTCTAGTAGCTTCGCAACTGTTTCAACAAGATTTTCTAAGCCATCCATAATATTTTCAAAAACCATTTTTGCTTTTGGTGGAGTTTTTGAAAAGTCTGGTACTAATGTATTTTTGTACCAATCTTCATCAGGAGACAGAACTGTAAATGGTCCAATTTGTGCGCCTGCATAAGGTTCATACACTGGAATAGATTGCTGTATAGCTAGTTCATACACACGATGTGCAAGTCTCAATTTAGTTTTCATACGTTCACTAAGACTATTTGCAGTCATACGTCCATCATGAAATAGATCTAGAATCTCTGCACTATATTTCCACGGTTGATGGATCCAAACTTCACCAACTTTCATATTTTCCAGCACATATGTTAATCCAGAAACATGATCACCGTCAGGATGTGAATTGATAAGATAGTCAATCTTATCCATACCATAGTATTTTTTAATATGTTCAACCATAGCTTTGCCAGATGTTTGAGTTCCACCATCATAGGCAATGATTTTTTCTACATTATCTTCAACGTAATGAAAAAGTATGCAATCTCCACTTTTTTCCCCATTTCCAACAGGCAAAAACTCTATCTCATAACTTGTAATCAACTTAAAACCCCAAAACCATTCTTGTATAGTAAGTGGTAGCTATTTTTTATATTTCAATTAAAATTTAATGATTTCTTTTAGTTAGTAAGTTATGCGTTGTTGGACTTTTTTGAATTTCTCCATCCCTGAAGTTAGCTATAAATTTTACTGATAACCTTGGGAGTGCGAGAGTAAGTCTTTAGAATTCCTGTATAGGAGTATCTAAACGCCTAATACTAAAAAACCTGCATCCTACCGAAACTACATATACTTTATAGAATGAGAAAATATAGTGAAACTATCCGACTATTTTGATCAATACTCACTTTCTGCACGAGTAAGACCTGCACTCTTTATTGTGTTACCAATTATATTAACGGCATATATACTGTTTGAACCACTTAGAACACTATTAGGCTCTCTGTTAACAATCTTATTGACTTGTGGAGTAGTTAATTTTTTTCCAACCAAATGTCATCAAAAGGAAATTTAATTCAACAGACATTATTTACTAAATGGGGTGGTGCCCCTACAACTCTTATTTTACGCCATTCAAACAATGAGCTTGATAAATTTACAAAACAAAGATATAGAGAAAAGCTAGTTTCCCTAGTATCAAATTTTAAAAATGTTACTGAAAGAGCTGAAAGGTCTAATCCTGCTAATGCTGATCAATACTATATTTCAGCAATTAACTACCTAAAAGAAAAAACAAGAGATAGTAAAAAATATCCTTTAATTCTTAAAGAAAATATGAATTGTGGATTTAGCAGAAATCTATTAGCTTTTAAAACCACAGCTATAGTAATTATCTTAGCCTCCTTACTAATAAGTCTTTCAATAATCTTTGTTAAATTCAAAGATAAATATGTTGATATAAACTCTCTAAGCTTATTACCATCTGAATACTATGTTCTAATCATCCTACACGTTATTTTTCTATTAATTTAGTGTTTCATGATAAATGAAACATGGGTAAAAGTTAGAGCATATGCATATGCAAAATGTCTTTTATCCTCTTGTGAAGAGATAGCTTAAAAAATTACTCACTCAGCACTCATTACAACTGCTATTTAAGACAATGGTCATTATATAAAATTAATTACTTATGCATAAACACCTCATTTCTTTAAAATAAACAGAGCCAATTTGAAAAAAATTGGCTTCTCTTAGACTTGTCTTTAATATTTTTTCCTAGCAATTTAATTACAAGATCAGCATTCTTCTCACTTCAGTTCACTATATTCAAGCAATGATTCCAAATAGTTAGCCCATTCCTGCATCATCTCCCTACGATTATTCAGAAACTTAGTTCGGTTGTAGGCTGTACCATTATTGTCTTTTACTTTATGGGCTAACTGGTGCTCAATAAAGTCCACACGCTGCTCCAGAATTTCATCCAGCATGGTACGTGCAGTTGCCCTAAAGCCATGTGCTGTCTGTTCACCACCATAGCCCAAGCGTTTTAAAGCGGAGTTAATGGTATTGTCAGAAATAAAGGTTTTACCATCCCGCCCTACGAAAATGTATTCGCTGTATGGATGCAGATCAATAATTGACTCAATCAAGTTAAAAGCTTGATCTGACAGAGGCACAATATGAAGTTGCTTGGTTTTACTGGCTGTAAATTTAAAGCAGCGTTCCTCACGATAGAAATAATCCTTTTTCAGCTTGCGAATCTCCCCAGGTCGCTGAAAAGTCAGGACCGAGATTTTTAATGCTACCTGTGTGGTCAGCAAACAACGTGTATAAAGCTTAGAGTAATTCCAAATTTTATTCAGCATTGGGGCTAGGTCTTGCTCTTCTGTCACAGCTGCAAAATTTCCACTCTGTGGTTTTGGTAATTCAATATCTTCAATCGGATTATATTGGATGAGCTTTTTTTTACGCGCAGATTTAAAGATTTGGTTGAGGTCTGATTTAAGGCGCTTGGCAACAGACAAAGCTCCACGCTCAATAATGCGCTTAAAGACCTTAATCTCAAGAATTTCTAAGGTAAGCTGTGGAAAGGTTAAATCACCAACGTATGGATAGACATCATGCTTTAAACGACGGATCGTCTCTTCATCTTGTTTTTGCTCTAGCTCACGTTTATACAGCCATGCTTCAGCGACGATACGAAAGGTGTTTTCTGCTTCTTTCTGTTTCTGAGACTTGGTTTCAATCCGCTCCATTGCTGGATCAATACCCTGCTTGATGAGTTTCTTATATTCATCACGAATAGTACGAGCGTCGTCTAACGAAACTTCTGGGTAAGTACCTAAAGATAAATCGTTACGCTTGCCTAGGAACGGACGTGTGTAATTGAAGATCCAATACTTGCTACCACTCTGGTCTATACGCAGATAAAGGTTTCCACCATCTGACAGTTTATACATCTTATCAGGATCAGGTTTAGCTTTTTTAACCTGTAAAGCACTAAGCTTGTTTATTCCACGAGTTGCCATAATTCAGACATAAAAAAATGCAGTAAGAAATAATCTTACTGCATTTTTTACTACTTTATAACTACCGATTGGCGTAGTGCGTCACGGCTTGTTATATTGTAAATCTCCAACTTTAACCTTATAAATCATAAACTTATATCGTGTTAAACAGTGTCAGAAACTTGAATTTGGCGGAAGCGGTGAGATTCGAACTCACGGAGGACTCACACCCTCGTCGGTTTTCAAGACCGGTGCATTAAACCGCTCTGCCACGCTTCCATGTGCGTAAGAATACAAAGCTTGCCCTCTTTATACAAGAGAAATTTAATTGCAATGTATTCAAATGCATAATGTTTCATCAATTTTAGAGTTTTGCGGCTAATTCAGCGCCATCTCTAATCGCACGCTTGGCATCAAGCTCAGCTGCAAGCTTCGCACCACCAATAATATGGTAGTTCGCCGACGTATTCTCACCGTCTTTAGGCATGAGATCTTTCACCGACTCTTGCCCTGCACACACCACAATCGTATCGACACGCAATAACTGATCATGACCATTATGTTCTACCCATAATCCTTCATCAGTTACCGCTTTATATTGCACACCACGCAACATACGTACGGCATGCTTTTTCAACTGTGCTCGATGCACCCAACCAGAGGTTTTACCCAAACCGATTCCAAGTGGTGTAGTTTTGCGCTGTATTAAATAAATCTGACGTACTGGAATTTCAACTTCTGGGCGTTGCATTCCACCTTCAGAGATATAGTTTGGATCTGGGTCTACACCCCACTCACGTTGCCATTCTGCTAAGGGTTGCGGCTGAGGTTGGTGTGGTGGTTTTAACAGGAACTCTGATACATCAAAGCCAATCCCGCCTGCACCAATCACGGCGACCTTATGGCCCACTTCTGCGCCGCGTAATACTTCAGCATATGACAACACTTGAGGTGCGGTACTGCCTTGAATTTTTAATGCACGTGGTACAACACCTGTTGCCACAATTACTTCATCAAAGCCTTCACGTTCTAACTGCTCGCGACTTACACGTGTATTTAAACGGACATCTACACCTGTCTGTTTGAGTTGTACTTTAAAATAACGAATTGTCTCATGGAATTCTTCTTTACCAGGTACAACTTTAGCCAAATTAAACTGACCGCCAACATCATTATTTGCTTCAAATAAAGTTACGGCGTGACCTCGACTAGCAGCAACCGTGGCAGCAGACATACCAGCGACACCACCACCGACAACCGCGATACGTTTTGGTTTTTTAGTTTTGATATAAACCAGTTCTGTTTCATGACAAGCCTGTGGATTGACTAAACAGCTAACACGTTCATTCTTAAATGCATGATCTAAACACGCTTGGTTACATGCAATACAGGTATTAATTTCATCAACACGATTGGTCGCGGTTTTATTTACCCAATACGCATCGGCCAAGAATGGACGTGCCATTTGCACCATATCGGCCTTACCAGAAGCAATAATTTCTTCCGCAGTATCAGGCATATTGATACGATTCGATGCAATCACAGGAACAGATACGTGCTGTTTTACTGCTGCGGTGTAATCCACAAATGCGGCACGTGGTACTGAAGTCACAATGGTAGGAACACGGGCTTCATGCCAGCCAATCCCTGTATTTAATAGCGTAATCCCTGCTTTTTCTAATGCTTTGGCAACCACAATCACTTCTTGCATAGTATTACCGTCATGTACCAAATCCAGCAAAGACAAACGGAATGCAATAATGAATTTTTCACCCACTTTAGCGCGAATCGCTTTGACAATCTCTACGGGGAAACGCATACGATTTTCAATATCACCGCCCCAACGGTCAGTACGCTTATTCACATGGCTACTTAAGAACTGGTTAATCAAATAACCTTCTGAACCCATGATTTCGACGCCATCATAGCCTGCTTTTTTCGCCAAGCTGGCACAACGTGCATAATCTTCAATGGTCGCCAATATCTGAGAATCAGACATTTGGCGTGGTTTAAATGGGTTGATCGGTGCTTGAATCGGTGAAGAAGATACTGAAAACGGATGATAACCATAGCGACCAGAATGCAGGATTTGCATCAAAATCTTCGCGCCATGCTTATGTACTGCATGGGTGACTAAGCGATGATGAGGAATATCCGCCAAGCTATTCATAGTGCCACCAGCAGGCAACAACCAACCTTGACGGTTTGGAGAAATACCACCTGTGATGATTAAGCCGACACCACCCTTTGCACGCTCACCAAAATAAGCAGCGAGCTTTGGATAGTTAAAGAAACGATCTTCTAAACCGGAGTGCATCGAACCCATTACCACACGGTTTTTAATAGTAGTAAAACCCAAATGTAATGGTTTTAAGATATTTGCATAGCTAGTCATGATATTCCTTCTTAATTTTGGCTTTGCAACTTGTTGCATAGTACTTTAATACTTTTTTATTGATTTGGGATGACCCGAGATAAGAATTTAATGGTTGAAATTGTCAATTCAACTTAAAACAGCAACAATCATCATGATGATGCATATAAATCGTTGCACACCAATTAAAACCGAACTTATAAAAAACAGCCATATCCATATGGCTGCTTATGTGATGCAAGCTTAAATCATTCAAGGCATCCAGCTTGCAAGCTGATTATCGACCCAATCAAATACTTATATAAATGAACTAATGCTGCTGATTGGCAGAATACGCAAGTGGATTTTTTTGTACCTTCATTTTAAGCGAACTCATCACAATACCCATACAGATAAAAGCGGCACCAATCAGGATATTGAGGGTCAGCGGCTCATGCCAGATCAACGAACCAAAAAATAGACTCAGAATCGGGATACACATAATTGAAATCGAAGCCACAAAGGTATCCACCTGACTGACAATCCAGTTCCAAAGCACAAATGCAAAACCTGTTCCTACCACTGCAATATAAAATAACGCAGATTCATTCACAGGATTTAACCAAACCTGAGTATCTACAGGCTCAAACAATAAGGCCATAACAAACATTAAGCTTCCACCTAGCAAAAGCTGCCAAATGGTCAATTTAATTTTGTCGTATGTGGCAAAATTCTTTTTGATGTAAACCGTCGATAATGCCCAAAAAAATCCTGAACCAATTAATAACACCTGCCCCAGCAATGACATATTCAAATGTACATGATGTAATTGAGGCCACAGAATGGCGATTAAACCAAATGTGCCAAGCACCAACCCCGTCATTTTCTGACGATTTAAACGCTCATTCAGAAAATAGTGTGCCAAGACACCAATAAAAATTGGCATGGTAAAGACCAAAACTGCTGATAAACCTGAATCAACAAATTGCATGGCAAAGGTCTGCGTGGCATAGAAACCAAAACAGATCAATACACTTAAAATGATTAAGGGCTTCCACTCATCCTGCTCAGGTAAAATGGATTTTTTTAAAATCCGTTGTACAAGCATTAATGTCAATGCCGCTAAAATCAATCGAGTAGAAATAAATAAGAAGGGTGGAAACACTTGTAGGCTATGTTTAACCAAACCCCATAAAGACCCCCACACCAAGCATAGCAATGCAATGGCACTGACGACTCGAATATTCACGTGTTGTACTCAACCGACAAAAAGTAAGCTTAGTGTATAAAATAAATGACATCATGAATAATGCTATGTTTTAATAGATACATCATTTTTTTTGATGCCTAATGAAGTGATAGCTTTACAGCCAAACCTTGATTATCGCATTAAACTGAAATATTGAGGACTTGCCGTGAATATTGATATTAGTGATATCCGATCATTTGTCACTGTAGCCGAGCTAAAAAGTATTACCGCAGCGGCAAATAAGCTCAATTATTTACAGTCTAATATGACTGCAAAAATTAAAAAGATTGAAAATCACTATAAGCGCCAACTGTTTATTCGTAAGCCTAAAGGCGTCGAACTGACTGAATCTGGCATGAATTTATATGCCCAATATAAAAAAATGATTTTCACTTGGGAAGAAACTGAAAATAAAATCTATCAACAAGAAAGCGTTTTACGCTTTGGCACCAATACCAGTTTAGGTGGAATGCGTTTCTACCCCTCTTTTAGCCAGCTCTATGAAGCTTACCCTGACCTTTCGATTACCATGAAAACAGGCCCAACAGGTTATATTGAAGACGAGATTTTAGCGGGTAATTTGGATATCGCTTATGCCCTAGGACATCCCAAACATAAAAATCTGCAATATATTCAAAAGGCAGAAGATCAACTGGTGATTATTGGTAAAAACATGATCAACCATGACAGTCTGGAAGAATGTCTGAATCATCAAAATATCTTGCTGGCTTCCGAACAATGCTGTTATGCCACCACTTTAGACAGTATCTATGCGGACTATAAGCTTAAAAAAGGTGAACTCACCCATATTTACGATCATGAAGCTCTAATTCACTTTACCCAATTAGGGATGGGCATTTCGATGATCGCCAAATCCTTGATTGGAAAATATAACATTCAGTACTACCGTGAAACGCCTGAACAGTATCGGGATATCGGTCTTTATCTGATTGCACGCCATGATCATGTGTTCACACCGATTGAGAAACAATTTATTGGCTTAAATGATTCGCTTTAAATGAGATACTTTTTATCAATGGTATTTGCCTACTTTTCACTGAAGACCTTTTAAAGTTCGACGCCTGTTAACACCTTATGCTGAATACTTATCGTAAAACTTTATATTTTTCCGATGTTAATCTATTTTTCAAATGAAAAAAAAAGAATTCCTTTCCTAACACAAAAAAAATCGATTTGAAAAGTGATATAGTACTGAGCGTATAAATTCTCTTTGGTCACCGATGTATTAGGGTGCCTATTTCGAAATAGTTAGGACTAGCAATGACTGATAATGCAACGATCTTGCAGCATGTACCAGTAGGTAAAAAAGTTGGGATTGCCTTCTCTGGTGGTTTAGACACTTCAGCAGCTTTATTATGGATGAAACAGAAAGGCGCAGAGCCTTATGCATATACTGCAAATCTGGGTCAGCCTGATGAAGATGACTATGATGCTATTCCAAAGAAAGCTGAACAGTACGGCGCAGTCAAAGCTCGATTAATAGATTGTCGTTTACAACTTGCGCTTGAAGGTATTGCTGCGATTCAATGTGGGGCGTTCCACATCAGCACTGGCGGTGTTCCTTACTTCAATACCACACCTTTAGGTCGTGCAGTGACAGGTACAATGCTTGTTACCGCGATGAAAGAAGATGACGTCAATATTTGGGGTGACGGTTCGACTTATAAAGGTAACGATATTGAACGTTTCTATCGTTACGGTTTATTGACCAACCCTGCGCTTAAAATCTATAAGCCGTGGTTAGACCAAACCTTTATTGATGAGTTAGGCGGCCGTGCCGAAATGTCACAATTCTTAATCGACAACGGTTTTGACTATAAAATGTCAAAAGAAAAGGCATATTCAACAGACTCAAATATGTTGGGCGCGACACACGAAGCCAAAGATTTAGAATACTTGAATGCTGGTATTAAAATCGTAGACCCAATCATGGGCGTTGCGTTCTGGAAAGACGAAGTTGAAATCCAACCAGAAGAAGTGAGCATTACTTTTGAACAAGGTATGCCAGTTGCGCTGAATGGTCAACGTATCGAAGATCCTGTTGAATTCATTCTTGAAGCGAACCGTATCGGTGGTCGTCATGGTCTAGGGATGTCTGACCAAATCGAAAACCGTATCATCGAAGCGAAATCTCGTGGTATCTATGAAGCACCGGGTATGGCTTTGTTACATATCGCTTATGAGCGTTTGGTTACGGGTATTCATAACGAAGATACGATTGAACAATACCGCATTAACGGTTTACGTTTAGGTCGTTTACTTTACCAAGGCCGTTGGTTCGATTCACAAGCGCTCATGCTTCGTGAAACTTCACAGCGTTGGGTTGCTAAAGCGATTACAGGTACGGTGACTTTAGAATTACGTCGTGGTAATGACTACACCATCATGAATACTGAATCTCCTAACCTCACGTATGAAGCTGAGCGTTTAACGATGGAGAAAGGTGATTCAATGTTTACGCCAATGGATCGTATCGGTCAGTTAACCATGCGTAACCTCGATATTACCGATACCCGTGCAAAATTAGGTATCTATACAGAAACAGGTTTGCTTGCAGTTGGCCAAGGCTCTGCAATTCCTCAATTGGAAAACAAATCTAAATAAAAAGATGGGTAAATTAATTTACCCATTTGAAAAGGCTGAATATTTTTATTCAGCCTTTTTTATTTTATCCAAGAAAATACCCATTATTGAATCATTGCATTTATAGAACAATATGTCGCACTTAAAGACTATTTATCGTCATTATGAATCGATAATATAAGCATTAAGCAAAACACAATAATTTGGGAGATGAAAGATGAATGCTTATCTACATCGTAGTGAAAACCGTGGTCATGTCAAAGCGGGTTGGTTAGATACCTACCATAGCTTTTCATTTGGAAGCTGGTATGACCCAAAATATATGGGCGTCAGCGCGCTTCGCGTGATTAACGACGATACAGTTGCTGCGCATAATGGTTTCGGTACTCATCCCCATGACAACATGGAAATTCTAACTTGTGTACTTGATGGCACCATTTCCCATAAAGACAGCATGGGTAACGAAGGCCAGATCAATGCGGGTGAATGGCAATTAATGAGTGCGGGTACAGGCGTAACCCACAGTGAAATGAATAAGCATGATAAAGCGGTGCATCTATTACAGATTTGGATTCAACCGAATGTGCAAGATGCTGAACCGACTTATCAGCAAATTCAACTCAATCCGAAAGATCATCCAAACCAATGGCACTTGATTGCTGGTGATGCGTCTGCGCCAATGTCGATCCGTCAAAATGCTGAAGTGAAAACTGCAGTGATTGAGAAAGATCAACATTTAGAGATTACAGCACAGAAAAAAGTGAACTACGTGCATGTGATTTCAGGCGAAGTCATGATTGCCGATCATTTGGTTAAAGCAGGTGATGCTCTACTGTTTGATGAAACTGCAACCATTACTGCATTGCAAGACAGTCAAATGATCTGGTTTGACCTACCTTAAACTCGGTTTAACTTGTACCTCTTACCCTCAAGGGGTACAAGCTTTTTTAATTATTATTACCACTATCACAACTGCTTGAGTCAGAACTCGAGTCAGCATTAAAACCACAATCATCTACACGCTGATCATTATTATTCTGGACTGAATCGTAGTTTGAGATTGTTGATGAATATGGATGACTATAATCTGAAGAATCTGACGTGGCATCTGTTTTCTTTGCAAAGAAAAATAATAAAACCAAGCCAATCGCAATGACTAAAACAATAAACATCAGCATCACTATCCCCTATTGTGACCCAATCTTTATTTCACACTATAGCTTAATTTTATCCAAAAATAATCGGCATTAAAAAAGCCCGATTAACGGGCTTTTCTACAACCTTGAACATTTTTAAAAACGACCTGAATCGTTTCGTTCGTTGTTAGCTGTGTGTTCAGGTTGTCATATCTTTATTCATTTAGGCAAGATTTCTCTTAAATCCCAAATAGTATATGACTTCCTTATTGATTAAATTAGCACCAACCACTGAGTGAGTCAAGGGCCAAATATCTCACAAAAATTACAGCGCCTTTCACTAAAAAGTGTTGAGCATCGTATTTTATTTTCTAATACATATGAGGAATTCTTCTCAAACTCCCCTCTAATCCCACTTACTTATATATTCAAGAAAAGTTATTCTCAATAAAAGAAGCTGTTCTATTTTTTAGATTAAAAAGTAACATCATTTCAAATATTATTATGGCCTGTAAGCGAAATTTATCACTTTTTCTCCTTTTAATCTTTCCATTCACATCTGTCTTTTCGTCATGAATAGTAATCATAGTTATTGGGTTAGGAGCTAATTCCAACTCCACAGTATCGCCTACTTTTAATTGGTCCATAATGATTACTCAATAAATTAAAATTGAACTAAAATAACTAAATAAATCAGAGATTGAAGCACAGTATAAGAGTCAGGCAACAGTCATTATCATTTACATTAATACTTGGGTATTTTGGTATATTTCTATCAATATAAAGTTGATTTAAAAGTCGTTTATTAAAAACCTTGCTTGATTAATTTTTTTCAATAAAATACATTCTTACATAACTTTACAATGGGTACTAAAAATTGTCAGCAGTACAAAAACCAGAACAAACGCTTTTTTCAAGTGGTAATGTAAGTGTTACAAATGCAAGATTTATTGTAAACAATCAAACGTATGCTGTCCGTAATATCACTTCTGTAGATAAAAGGCTTAAGAAAGCGCCAAAACTCGGGTGGTGGATTTGCGGTGTAATCTTTCTTCTCGCTGGTATTTCAGGCAATAATTTAACTGCTGTGATAATAGTCGGTCTTATTCTTATTGGTGTTGGATTTTTAGTTAAACATAAATACTATGTGGTTCTTAAAACATCCGCTTCTGAGCTACAAGCGCTTGAAAGCGAAGATGAGAATTATATTGATGAAGTAATTCATGCAATAAATCAGGCCATTCTTTATCATTAAAATGAAAGCATAGAAAAGCCCTTCTGGGCTTTTCTATGCGCCAAGTTAAGTATTCCTTTTATTCACATATTATATAAATCCGTACTAACCTCAATGTTTTCAATAATTTAACCTAAAACACAAAGCCCAAAAACGCTAAGTGCTTCAATTTTCAGGCAGCTAAAATATTTGAATAATAATGAAATTGGCTCATAAATATTGGCCCAAATCAAACAATAGAGCCAAGGTGTTCAACTCTTTTAATAAAATGCATCAACATTATTCAAAAGATGTTTAATACTTTTTTGATTATAAAATCGGTAGACTAAAAGTTGAAAATAACTGAAATCCGAAGATAGCTTTTAGACATAAGCTCGTTATAAGCCCCTCTTTTTATTGGTTTCGGTATTTTCATCTTATCGCAAATTTGTCGCAGAATTCTTGAAAATATTGCCATTTTTAGCCATAAGTTCCAATTACTCCAAGTATGTAATGCAACAAACAGGCATAAAAAAAGACCTATAAGCCGCTGATTTACTTATAAGTCCTTGATAAATCTTGGTAGGTATATCCAGACTCGAACTGGAGACCTCTACGATGTCAAGATTGCGCCCTAAACGGTTCAAGACACTGAATTTATTAAAAATAGTGTCTTTTTTAAACCTATAAAAACACTCTAAAACTATAAAACTAACATCAATATAATCAGACCTTTACGGAACCATTCCCCTACACTTTTTAATTGTCCTTCGGTATTAAATTAAATTTATAGCCGCTTATTTTCCGACCAAACACACTCAGCCAAGCATCAAAAATTAACGCCTCTTTGTTTATCCACAAGTTTTAAATTTGAAAACATTTTTGGTTGGATTTAACATTAAACTTGAATTTGTAACTTTTTCAAAATGGATTCGCCTTATGAGACTTCACTATCTAAAGACTGGTAAACTCTATGTTCATATTCAAACTGATCTATTTGAACAACATCAGGATTACTCCGATGTAAGTGGCATATACAATCAAAAATATGTTTTTTCAGAAAAGAAAGAAGGTGCAATGGAGTTCCAAACCAAAACTGCAGCTGAGCGTTATTTGTTTTTAAACAAGCGCAAGCTTAAAGGCTTTGCCGTGGTAATGGAATAAAATGCATTTTGAAAGTGTCATCTCTACGACATAATGTTTCTATATTTATTATTAAGCCCAAATCACTCTTTAAGAACTTATTATTAAAAGGTGGCAAGCCAAAACTTGCCACTGTTTTTTTACTCAACCGCCTTTGCCAATGCCGCATGCCGCGCTGCACACTCGTTTCCTTTCGCCAATGTATCAACTGCCCAAAGCAATGCATTCTTGCCTGTGCCGCCTTCCAGATAGCTAAATTTAGGACAAGGCTCTAATAGGTTAGCTGGTATTACCGGCTTCGATAAGGCTATTGATTTGCTGCACGCCGTCATCATCAATACAGCGATTGAAATAAACAGGACGCTCAACGATCTTTTGCACTGTACGTGTAATTGTTTCGACTTCTGTTCTTTGTTCAGACCTGAGTTTTTCATAATCAGCACTCGCTTTATTTACTTTGTCCTGCGCTTTGGCCAAAGCCAAAACCTGCGTACGTTCAATTTTCTGGATCTGCTCAAAACACTTTTGATCTGCCGCTTTAAGTTGGCCAGACTTATGATTGAGCACAGCTAAAGCTGTAATTAAAAAAACGGCGAGAAAACCAATAATGATCTCTCGCCAGAATTTTGCCGCCATGACTATCCACATTTTTAAAGCTCCTCCACCTCTGGCAATTCAATAGTTTGCCCTGCCAATGCATGGTGACAATCTGATAAGAACTGAATCTGGCCATTACGAATAAAAGAATGACATTGGCTTGAATGGCCACCATTAACCATCAGAGACGGCGAGAAAGTTGGCTGTTGTAAATTCCCGTCAAAATTCCATCGAACTTTGTGATGTGGACCAACATGCAAAGGGTGCAAGGTTTTACAACCTGGGCATTCAATAAAGTAAATGCCATTTGACTCAAGCAACACTTTGCTTACTTTAGTAAATTCAGCCATCACTGTGCCTCCATACATTTCTTATGTCGCTCTAATTGCCGTGTCCAAACGCCGTAACAGCGATTTGAGCGGATTGAACAATCGCGCTTAGCCACATACTTGTATTTCAGCAATGAGTCGCACGCAGCTTTATAATTGCCTGCTTTTAAGTTGCGAAGCATTGAAGAATTCGCAAATGCTGTTGTGCCGTACTGATATGAAAAGTCCAAATACACGTCATATTCAGTTTGCGAGAGCTTTACGCCCTTCAATGCATTCTTAAAAGGGATTTCGCGCTTGGACACATCATGACGTAACCACTTATCTGCAGTAGCTCGCGTAATAGCTGTATCAGACATTTTGACGGCAGTACCATCGGGCTTGAACGTTGCCCCATGACCTTGAGTCGGCCTATCCCCCTTCACAGGGATAATCGGTTTTGCAGTAAAACCCTCATCTAATTTTACGGTCGAAAAAAAAGCAGCCGAAGCTGCCAATAAAACCGCTGCAATTTTAGTCTTGTTTTGCATTGCTACAATCCTCAGTCAATTTTTTAATACGTAACTTAGATTCAGTTGTTCTCATCTCGTGTTCCAATTTTTCACGGCGGTTTTTCTGTACAGCAAAAAACAATTGAATGCCGAGGCCGAGTGCTGCAATGATTAAGCCACCCCATGCAAAAACATCAACTTTTGCCATGAATCCCAAAAATGATACCCCTCCACTGCTAACTGTAATTTTCTGACTTATTGCTACAGCACTTGCCTCTACTGCCGAAGTTTCAGACATTTCACTTACTCCAGATATGAAAAAAACGGCTCAATGGCCGCTAAAAGTTTTGTTAAAAATTAAAAATATGAAATTCCGATTGGGGTGGGCTGAATTACAATCACACCATCAGCTACTCCAATACCAGCAGATCCCGTTTGTATACTTTGAGAAACTGTCTCCGCTTCATAATCAGACGTAACATTGTGATCAGAGAAATATAGTGCTTGTCGGATAGTGAAATTGTCGGTATGCATCTGCAAAGCTGCTAACTGTTTTGTTGAGCTGTTAGGTCTAAATGCTACAATCTTGTAGTTTTTATTTGTGATGAATAAAAATGGGGTATTTGCTGTAATGCCCCCATTCAGTGTAAAGCTACCTCTAATCCAAACCATGCCATTAATCTTTGCAAACTGTATATCTCTGTTTACAACATTAGTTGCCACACTTCCGACTGATGTTATTGATACCCAAACGGCAGGAACTGGAAGGCTATCCAGTGTGTACTTAACCTTACTTAAACCTTCAATTAAAGTGTCAGTAGACTGCATACTACCTGATGTTGCATTCAATCCAGTTAGTGCAGTTGATCGCACTCTAGCATCTGTAAAATAAAACCTTAAACCCTCTGGGATATCACTTGTAGTCGAGTTGTGTGGATTACCCTGCGATTGGCTGTGGTCGTATGCAATCTTACCTCTATCCCCTCTGTATGCTGTTGATGAAGTTTCTCCAAGTGCTACACCCCCGCCACCCACTACCACATAAAGCATTCCACTCCATCGGTAAGTCTTATTTGTGTCTACATCAACGTAAATTTTCCCAGTTTCAGGTGTGTAGGGATTACCATTAAGGTCGTTGAATTGGCTAGGATTTACATAGCGGCCATCAAGCACATCATCCACATAAGATGGCAGTTGAGAAGCTGGAACTTTTCCTGATTCATCTAAATCAGCTTTTAGAGACAAGGCTTGATTAACAGCCTGTGCATTGGCTTTTGTATCAACTTCATCTGCAAGATTTTCAAGAACAATCTGTAATGAATCAACTTCAGAATCAACATAAGTGATGTTGGCTTTTAGGGCATTTTGGTCATCAACATAAGATTTTAAATTAGCAATACTCCCTAATGGCTCTGCAACAACATCGTTTGCATCTAGTGTGACTGCTCCCGTTTTCCCATTCACTGATTGAACGGCGCCAAAAGCATCACCATTATTTGGAAGGCGGCCAAAAGTTAATTTAAATTGCATCAGTCACCCCCTCAACCACTAAAAAACAATACTTTTCAGAATGCCCTTTATAAATGCCAGAGACAGCAAGAATGTCCATTTCCGCAACACCTTTTTGCCAGCCCAACGTTTGCACTAAAAATGCTATTTCACCTGGATAAAGATTTTGATCAAGTATTTGTAATTGAACTTGGTGTTTTACATTATTGAGTTTTATCGCGCTGCTGAATTGCATTTCTTGTGTAATAATTTCTGGGTTTCCAGATTCGTCTACTTGAGTCCATGTTCCAAAAAGTGTATCGCCTATTATTAATGTTGGTCGAATTTCATTCATAAGCTACCTTCTAGAAAATAAAAAACCACCCGAAGGTGGTGATTGTGATAAGTAATGTTTTAGCTTCCTGTAGGGGATAAACACACGATCGCCTTTGGTAAATCTCCAGCAACGAAATCTAAAGTGGGATTGGTATTCTGTGAACCATCCCAATACTCTTCAACAACACCATTTTGATAACCGACAAGCTCAACTCTCATGTCTTCACTAGCGGCGTTCGCAACTTCAATATAGTAACCCCAGTGATATCCACCTTCTTCGTTAGGTTTCTCCCTTCTCTTATAACTAATTGTGATCGTGTCAGGCGGTAAATTAAACGAACCTGTGTCTTCATGAATCGGGTAATTAACACCATTCAAGACAATAGATGTGATCAGAGATGCTGAACCATCAGGATCATTTGGAAGTTCACATGTGCTTGTTGCTCCATCACAACTAATCAGATTTGAGATTGCAATCTCGACAGATTTAGGTTGACCGAAATAAGCTAAAACATCACCAAATGGCGAATCTTCACCATACCAAGCGGGCGACCCAACACTCTTACCACCGACAAATTTTGATAAATTTTCAATTGTTTGTACTGGCGTTTCTTCATCAAATGACAATACAAACGTAGAAGTTAAAGTACCATTTTGCATATTACTTGCATCAATATTTGAAGACAGAAGCCAGCCATTAACGATAATGTCAGTAGTAACTCGACCTGTTTTCGTTATATTGAAATTGTTTGCAGAATTGTTTTGATCAACATAGACAAAACGTATAGCCCACAATGCACCTAATCCCCAAGCTTTAGCAGGATCCGGCTCATAAACAGTACCAACGCTATTGCCTAAAACGTCAATCACACCACCTGAAACTGAGGTTATTTTTCCTAAAACTGCGGTGGGGTAATTAACTGTTAATTTCAATAAATTGCTAGAACTTGAGCTTGAACCGCCTGAAAGGTTATTTCCATTCACAGAAGTGTCACTAAAAAAAATAGGGACTCGAAGCCCCATTGGTATATTGCTTTTCATTGTTTAATACCCAATAGCTTGCCAATAAATACCCTGTGGTGGTGTTAATGCACCTGCATTCGATTGATTTAAAACGTCCATACCAAACCGACTAATCTCTTTTACTTGCGCCCAAGTGTCATAAGATACGAGTTGGGTTGGACCAATGCAGATTGTTGCCTGTGTAGACAAACAAGCATTTGGGAAGTTTGTTGGGAAGTTTACATGTGCATATCTTTCAAACGCATTCCCTGAGTCCATTGGGGTCATATCAGAATAAGATACAAACCCAAACTGCATGATAAAACCATTAGGAAGTGTTGTGAATCCAGGATTCGAAGTAGAGAAAGTGCTTAATGACAATGATGGTGTTGTTATTTGACTATTTACTGTTAGTGATCCAGTTATAGTACCTCCAGCCTTGTCTAACTTCAGATCAATTTTGTCATTTAGTAGATTGTCACTATAAATGCGAGCATCACGTTCATTGTTATCTGCTGTTATGCGTGCATCACTTTCCCAGCCAATTCGCTGCAATAAATCTGCATCGGCGGTTTCACGCCAACCTCTTTCTTGATCAATATTTGCTTGCAAAGCATTGTCATTTGTAATGCGAGCATCGCTCTCCCACCCTATCCGCTGTAAGAGATCTGCATCTGCAGTTTCACGCCAACCTCTTTCTTGATCAATATTGGTTTGAAGTGTATCGAGAAGCGTCTGTAATTCGCTTGTGCCTATCAACTTCCAACCCGTCATGTCACTGTTTAAGTCCGTTGTGTTGCCATCCACTGTACAGACATATAGGCGCAAACCATCATTTGATGCAAGAATTGCGCCTTTCTGATATCCCCCTAGTGCATCTGCCAGTGGGCCATTAAATTTATAAGTGCCACCGGCATTTAACCAAACTTGGTGTTTAGATAAGTAATTAAAAATCCCATTAAAATCTTCACCATTTGGGGGTACACCACCTGCTAATTTATCTACCATTGTTTCGTATGGAAAACCCATTTGAAACGAGGCGGCACCTCGATCAGTGGTTGAAATTGGAATTTGATTTATATGGGCGCTATTCACAGCAAACGCTACTGCATTCAATACTGGTTGAGTAAGTGACATTTTTTACTCCAAAAATTAACGATAAAACCGACCTTGACCAAATGGCTCTGCATAATCAGTGGCACCTGAGAATCCAAAAACAGGATCTTTACCAAGCTCATTAAAATCAAAAACGGTCATATAAAATTGTGTGTGCGCTGGTTTATATCGCCCCAAAAGGCATGACAAGGCATTGAAAGCTGATGAGTTTCTAATGGTGGTTTCATCACCATTAAACTCAACCAATGCAGGGCTATTTGAGTCAATTACCACTTTCCATGTGTGACACCAATCCTCAAGTTGATTGATCATTCCGGGTGGCGCATCAGCGTCATAATGATCAATAGAAAACTCACGAATTAAAGTGTTAAGTCCTAAAGATGCTGCAATTGAATTGTAGTAATTAACAGTCTGACCACCATCAGCAATCAGTTTTGCGACAATGTATTGCCTGTTTTGTTCAATGTTATCTGGTGCACCAAAACAGAAGTCAGGTAAACCAAGTGTTGCATTCCATTCATCAATTAAAGCAGTGGTTGTTGCAGGAAAAGCATCGACTAATAGCTGCTGTGCTTCTTCGTCCATCTGCTGAAATGATTTTGCAAGCCCTTCAATTAAACCGTGCTGAATGCCTGTGTTTTCACGGGACCACACACGTCCACGAGGTAATAAAGCTTTTAGTGCCGATGTGTATTGAAAGACCGTGTATTTTGATGCGGCCATACTAACTCCATGTGATATTACCGAGCACTGCAATTGAACTTGGTGCAACTGGGATGTCGTCATTAGGGGTTATGATCTTAAAGTCATCAGTCCCATCCACTTTGTTGATAGCCGCCCATAAGTTTGCGAGCACCACCTTCTTACCTGGTGCAGAATTATTTAAAAATGCCTCATGTAGAGAAACTGTCACGGCGGCTCGATCTATTGGTCTAACACCGGTAATGTTCATATTGATCGTTTCAATTGTTGGTGAAAGTAAATGAACAAGTGCGGTGACGGGCCGCTTTGGGTAAATATAATCCGCAACAATAAGCTGATCACCTGTTGCTGGTGTACCACGCCACTCACTTGAAGCGACCCCATTTGTACCTTGTGGCAACCCGTGCGGATTTGCTGCAGTTGGTTCAACTAAAAAATACACACCAACTGTTGGAGGGCCATATATTAGAGGAACACACCAAGCACGTGAGACAATCGAAACTTGAGTTGCCCATTCTTCATAATCATTCTTTGCACCGCCTTGGGGTGTAGATTGATATGCAGCAATCACTCGGGCCTTAAAATCTGCCTCACTCTCTAAATCGGCACCACCAGTAATAAGACCTGATGTGCCTGAAGAATTAACACCGGATATAGATTGACCTAATGCGAATTGAGTATCTGCGCTACAGTTACCATCTACCCCATTAATACCATCAGGATCCGCCACCGCCTGAATGGTTGTAGTGACTACTCCAGCAGCATAGATAGAGTTGATAACAGTATATTGCTTGCCATCACTACGAATAATCGTGGTTCCGTTAGCGATTTCTGAACCAGCAACAGCATTAAATGAAACAGGTCCGGTTGCCTGTGTTGCTGCCTTTTGATATATCCCTCGTAATGCACCCCAGGCTGCAAGATATTCATCCGTGGCTGTGTAAGGTGTTGCCTGCAATGCAATATAGTCAAGATAGCCGTACTGCTGATGATTCATGCCAGCCAGTGTGGTGCCCAATACATTCAGGTTGGAAAATCGTAAAAGTGCATCAGACTGTGGTAGGCTTGATGTGATATTTTGCAGAGCACGTTGAATTAGTGCTGTTAATGTTGGTCTCTTGAATGCCATTACCAAAGATCCTCTGAAATTTTACTTATGACGCTACCATCCTGCCGAAATGCATCAACAGTGAGCCTTAATTGGTTGGGCTGTACAAACATGGCCTTAACATCGAATCTGGCAACCACCAAATCATCAATCATCCATTGCAGTGCCTCAATCGCGTAATTAACAGCATCTTTCTCCACAAGTAACGGTGCTTTTCTACGCTCCAATAGATATAGGCGGGAACCAATTGGATATTGTTGGCCTGTGTCACCCCACCAACCACGGCGGTCATGACGGGTTGTTGATGTGGAATCTGGTAAATCATCATTAATGTCAGCTATGCGATCAGTGAATAGGCTGATTAGGACTGCAGTTTCTACATCTTTGCCAGCTAGCAGCGAACCATCTTTAATTTGATACTCACCTCTAGCGGTGACTGTATCCCAGACTGTTTGAATATCTGCCATTAAATATCACCCATAAAAAAAGCCTCACTTAATGAGGCGTTTTTAATTGAAAATTTACTGCGGAGGTGACGTATCTCCACCCCTAGAATCAGTATGCTTGTGATTGAGACCTGATTTTCCACTTGACTGGAAATCAACGCCTTTGGCAATTCCATCTTTAAACTCAACACCGTTTATTGTGAATGTGCTTGAGCTGCTAATTGAACCTGTACCATCTCCATTTAATTTAATGATTGCCCCAGACTTATCAATCAAAGTTATGCCATTTCGACTCAAAAAAACTTCTTGACCTTGGTCATCGGAAATACACACCTCACCCTTCTTTAATCCTCGCTTTCGACTTTTAGGGTGATGGGTTGCCACAACTACACCACTGCTTTTATTGCCGCCAAAAAATAGAGTTAAAGCATTGTGACCATCAGGCGGGTAAGACTGAAAACCATATTCGGTATAACGCGGAATATCATCTTTGATTTCCTCATTATTAAATTGAACTTGGACTAACTGCACTTCCTTACTGTCATCTGAGACAATGCCTCGACCCGAACTCAGCAGATTCATAAGACCGTGAAAAATTTTATCTATCATTGCTTACCTGCTCCTGCTGCATTTAACACATCCACCGGTAACCCTTGATACGGAACAATTGGTTGTAGAGAAAATGCACCTACTGGCATGACCAACAGATCACAACGTGTACCTGTTTCATCAATACGATATGTAACTTCACCGATCAACCAGTTTTCATTTTCAAGCTTTAGTTTTGGAATATTGATCTTGATTTGAGTGTTAGGTTTATAGAGCTTCTCATCTGAATCACGCCAATTTGTAACTGTAGCTCTCAACATATAACTTCGTGCATAGCGCCTTTTTGCTTCCCAGAAAATACGTTTCTCAGCTACTAAAAAACCAGCATCACCATCTTCAGGGATGATATATAGGGGTCTATATCGCGGAACTGTCTTATCCTCAAGGGTGTAATGGCCGAATGAAATACCATTTGTAATATCAGGGGTCAACTGAGCATTTGGGTAAACGATTGTATAATGAGAGTAACGCTGGTCCATTCCTCTAACATAAGTTGCATTTTCAACATTTACGCCCTGCATTAAAACTCCGCTTGCAACATCATTTCTTTCACGACTCAAAACAAGATTGCCAAATTCATCTTCATAATAAAGTGCTTGTGCAATACGGCATATGCGCTCAATCACTGCAGCGGATGTTTCACCGAAATTGATATTCTGTGTTGAGATAGGATCAGGTTCAATTTCTGAAATAACACCAATAAGGAAATCTTCACAGAGCGATCGTGCAATAGA
Source organism: Acinetobacter sp. Ac_5812 (assembly GCF_013072695.1). Lineage (GTDB taxonomy): Bacteria > Pseudomonadota > Gammaproteobacteria > Pseudomonadales > Moraxellaceae > Acinetobacter. The sequence continues at coordinate 273,702 of NZ_LXUK01000012.1, read as the reverse complement.
CTCAACAGACATATTCATAAACTGCATACCCTTATAAACCGCAGAACAATCAACCAGATCCTGACAAAGACCACGGCCAACAATCTGAATGGTATGCTGCTCACCCGAGATTATAGGAATAACACGATCTATATAACCTGTTACCACAACTTCATCGCCAATCAGTACCTGGCATTTACTCCCCTCGATCACCTCAATGTAATCTAGATCAGGAATTTTCTCTGACATCCGCAAATCAAAACTATTTGGGATGCGTTCAATGCCCCGTGTAATACTTAAGTTTGTCCACCCAGTAATTTCCAATTGATCAGTACCACTTATGACTTTTAGCTTAACTACATCTTGATTCATGATGATAAGGCCTTAAATTTAATTGGCATAAAGGCTGGATGAATAGGGTTTGCTGATTTCACTAACTCTTTTTCGCGCCCAGTGTCCTGATAAAGTGTTTGTGCCCAAACTAATGATGGTAAGCTTGCAGCCGCTTCAACATCCTCAAACTGTGCTAGATCTGCACCACGTCTGGTGAGATCCTTAGAAACTGATGTTCTTAGATCCATCAATGCGTTGTATGTGTTATCCAGTCCTTGATCACCTGCCTTTTCCAATTCCTTATCAATTAACTTGCAGGTAAATGTCCGGGTAGTTTGAGCATCATCATAAGAAGTAAACACCCTATTAGCTGTTGATTCAGCAATACAAATAACAGCAATGCGATGTATCAGATCATTTAAAAGATTAAAACCTTTTGCTTCATCTGTTCCCTCAGGCATGGGTTGCATAGCTATTAGTGGCAACATAGCGTTGATCGCCTGTACAGGATCTGGATTTGCTTTATAAACAGCAGTGATTGTGTCAGAAATTCCATTTACAATTTTTTCGATATCCACATCAGCAGTAGCTCTGGATAAATCATCCAACTTATTTAAAACATTTACACGACTTGCTGAGCCTATACCAATTAGCTGGGAAACCGTTTTATTTAATTTTTTAGCATCAGATATTGCTGAACCGATATAGCGACCAATTTCACCCGGCAACCCTGTGATCATTGAAAATAGGCTGGTTGCAGTGAAAGTGACCTGCCTGATCATTGTTGTAAACTGATTCACCTTAGACAAAATTCCAGATCTAAGACTTCTTACCGAGCCTTTGACGCTAATCAAAGCATCTAGAATTGAAGCCTTTTTTGCAATGTCAACTTTTTTCCTAGTATCATTAGGTGTATCAAGCACAACAAAGATTGTCGGGTTAATATTATTCTCGACTAGATTAAATCGAAGTGTAGCTACACGCCCTTGCAACTCCTGCTCAATCTCTAAATTCTGTAAGCGCATCTTGGGATACATGCCTAGTGTAGGGTGAATAAATTCCCCATCTCCCCATTGTAATGCCGCTTTTTCAAATGCTTCTATTTGTTCTTTTAACGTCCCTTTTCCACCATATGCACCACCACCTTCTACAATGAAGCCCATGATATGAAATACCTTGCCCCTCGTACCTAGATCCTCGGCATAAACCCCATCTGTATAAGGGTATTCATGTACTGCGATTTTACGACCTAGTGATAATGTTGAAGATGTCACACCAAATGAGATATTACGCCAAGATGCACGTTGTAAATCTTTAAAAAAAGCCGGTTTGGGTGGAGATGTCATTTCAGTAATTTCAAACATTTTATTTTCCTTTAGCCAATAAAAAACCGACTTTTTAAAAGTCGGTTTTAAAACTTTGTATATTTTGCTAAACGTTTTAGTGCTGCATCCGCTATCTCTGATAAGACTTTCCGAGGCAACTGCTCTCTTTTGGCAATAATATCTGCAATTTCAGTCTCTATTATATTCATGGCATTGTAAAATATCCACGATGACGTTGTGGTTACGCTGTTTGACAAGTGTTTTTAAGCACCTTTTATCAAATTAATTATTTTTTTAATGAAAGCCAAATACAGAATGAAATATTATTAACACAAAATAAAACGGACATTTAGGTATGCTCAAAAAAATTCCATTATTTATGCTACTTTTAAGCCAAATCACTTTAGCAAATGCTAATACATGTTCGACAATTAGAGCATATTCATTAGTTTGCCAAGATCCAAACTATCTTGTACAAATGTATCCGCTTTATCAAAATAGTTTCTCAAACGCAGGAAGTTTATCAAGAATGGTGGATATCCTGCTTGCTAACCAATGCTGGGTTGCACCATCAAATCTACAAGTTAAGATCGGTAACAAAAGAGATTTCCGCACTAAACAGTACACCGCAAAACTAGTATACATCCAAACCAAAAACAATATCGGTTTTAAGATTGATCAATATTCCCATGATGGCGAGTATCTAGGGAAAAAAACCATATACCGAAATCAAGGTTGGGCTGGGCTTTATGCTTTAGACTGCGACCAGTCCTCTAATTCTATGCCTATAGACACCCAGAGCGATGATAAATTGAATTGCACAAAGGTGGAAACTGAAATTGAAAAATTAGTTTGTAAAAATAAATCCAAAAAAGTGAATACCCCACCTATCCAAAATCAACGATCCTCATCCAAATGTTTAAAATCAAAAACAAGCGTTGAAAAGCTCATCTGTAACGATGATGAATTATCTCAAAAAGATTTAGAGATATCTAAAGCTGTTAAACAAGCCTATAAAAAAATCCCTAATGATCAAAAAGCGTATCTTGAAGTTGGTCAAAACTCCTGGTTGGAAGAACGTAATAAATGTAAGAACAAAGCCTGTCTGCTCACATCTTATAACAACAGACTTATCGATTTAGAATACATTAATACCCATTACTAAGTCACCCTAGAAATTTGACTAAAACTTGGTATCTTAAGGACTCATTAATCTGTTTTATCCATATTATTAAGTTTGAAACAAAAAAGCCAAGAACCGAAAATTCTTGGCTTTTTGCTATTATTGGTGAATGGTTATGCTAAATACCCATTACCTGGCTGGTTGTGGCTGATCTTAACCCCCTGCGGAGTCTCAACCCTTGTTGTGGTTGCGCCAGTCGGATGAACAACAGTATTGACTAAAACATTCATTGATGCAGGCTGATTGCTTTTGCCCTTATCTTCACTTTTACCAAACAGGTTTTTAAGATAATCCTGACTGCTCTCATTCTGTTGTGGGCTTTGCATTCTTTCAAGAATTTTGTTGGAATACTCGTTGGGGCTTGGCTCATTTGGCGCTGGCTTTTTATCTGAAGGATTTGGGTTGTTTGAATACCACACCCGTGCCCCTCTCTCAGGACCATATTTATCAAATACCTGTTTAAGCTTGTAATCAATGATTTTCATCTGCAATTCAGGGTTTGATATAAATTGCTTTGGCGTTATGTCATATCCGAGTGCCTCGAAATCCCAACCGTGGTTTTTTTTACCAGCATTTTTCCCCCATCCTGTTAGGTTCTGCGGCATTATCTGAGCTAAACCTAATGCACCAGTTCGTTTGTTAACCTCCCAATACTTATGTCCTGACTCTTGAGCAATTATGCTTTTCTTAAACCGATCAAATGACAGCGAACCATGAGTTTTGCTAGTCATTTTCTCGATTTCTGCTGTAGTACCAGTAACACCCCTGTTGGATCTGACAATTGTTGGTGGAAGCTTGTCAGTTGGAGAGGTATTTTTCTCAGTTGCATCACTACCTCCAAAATTAAGCCCCAAAACATCTAGACCGCGTTTCAGAACCTTGGAGCCAGGAAAATCGGGTATATTTACTCTAACTTTATTGGCTAGATCAATAATTTGTTTCAGCTTGTCATAAGTCCATGTCACGACAGAGTATAAAATTTTAAACTTGCCCAAAACCGCAATTTCAAAAGATTTACCAACCGCACCAAAAAAACTTTCCCATTCCTTGAACTTATCAACAGTCTTTCCAGTCCACTTAACTATATCGACACAACCATCAATAAAATTATTAATGCCTTTCAGTGTTTCTTCAAAATCGATTTCATCCAACCAATTGGCTAAACGCTCTGCAAGCTTAGCGATCTTATCACTTACATTTTCTCGATTTAAAGTGAGGAAATTAGTCCATTTCTCAATTAGGGGCTGAAATACGGGAATAAGCTTATCGGCAATTGACACTTTCATTCCATCAGAAGCAGCTTTCATCGCATTCAATTTTTCAGCAAATTTGCTTGCACGCTCTGTCATCGCAGGCGTGACTTCGCCTTGCAGTTTTTCAACTTCAGCTTGGTATGATTTGATTACCTTACCACCATTCATTAATACTGGTAAAAGTTCAGACACACCAAACATATCAGCAAGTTTTTGCGCTGCTGCTGGATCTTTCTTTTGAACTTTCTGAATACGATCTGCAAGTTCATATAAAACTGCTTCAGTATCAACCACCCCATCTTTAGTCTGTTTAAGATCGATATTCAGCATTTTCAACATGCCAAAAACAGCTTGGTTTCGACCCCACTTCGCATCCTGCAAGGTTTGCTGAAATCCCTGTAACCCTTTGGTCATGGTCTCAGCCCCTATCCCTACCAGATCCCCCACACCCCGCCAATTCATCAACTTTTGGGCGCTGATACCTATGATCTGAGATGTTGTAGAAACAGCAAACCCAAGTTGAGACCATCGCTCGGTCATCTGGTAGATTCCCATAAGGGAACCACCACCAAACAATGCTAAAAGTGGTGCTCCCAACTTTAAAACAATACCCAGCAACGACATCATTTTCGTGGTTAGCCAACTAACACCCTTGGCTAGCTTATTAACCCCCGTTAAGTCACCTAATCTTTGAACTGAACGACCTAAACGGGAGAACGGCTGTGATAGCCGTTCTATTCTTTCGCTGATTCGATCAATGATCTGGGTTGCACGGTCTACAGCAGTTATCGTGTATTGAATTGGCCTCATTCAACTCCCGCCTCTTTTAGCATTTTCGCCCCCTCCTCCCAAAACAAAAGTTTTGTAAGGGTGAGATTTTCAGCATCTTGTGGACCCCATTTATAAAACCAAGTCACATAGAAAATGATTGGTTTTATATTGTGTTGGTCTACACGCCCAAAAAATAGTCATAGTACTTTTGGATACCATTAAGATCGCGGGCCCCCATCTTGTTGATGGTCGCAACATCTACTTTTGTATGATTGGCCAACATAGTTTTAAAAGCCTTCATCGATCCAAACTTTTTAGTGTTGTCACTTAATGATTCAATTTCTGCAATTGTCGGCTCTTGAAGATTAATAGAGGTGACTGAAATACCACCAGCATCTACTACTGGTGCAACCAAGGTGTAATCGTAAGGAGTTGGATACTCAACAACTTCATTTTCTGGAATTTCTTGATTTTGCATTTATTAATTCTCCGTTACTGAACCTGACATACCCTCAAAACGCACTTCAAATGTGCCCTCTTGAGTCTTTACCTCTTGCGGATCAATTGTCCACATATTGCGGCCAATGATAGTTTTCCCGTTTGCTAATTCAGCATGAATAGTGACATCAGTCATGGCATTAAAGTCTTTAACTGTTAAGCTTCCCGCATCGCGTAAAGTGCACGAGATAAAAGGAGCACGAGGCATCTCTGAATAACCGTGCACCTGATCTTGACCAATTAAAGATTTTCGTTCTACATCACCCGGTGAATATGTAAATTCACCACTTAGCAGATACGTCATCCCGTCCACAGAGATATTGGCAATACCTGCAAGTCTATTTGTATTATTAGCCATAGAACCCTCTTTACAGTTTGAACTGCGCAAGTAGCGCAAAAATGTTTAATTGGTTAATCAGCGTGCCGGGCCACAACACATCTACACGATTTTTGTTTTGCGCGTTTTGCTCAACAATCAGACCTTTAGCAAATGCATCTGCATCCTGTACATAACCGTTAAATTCCAGTTCTTGATAGGCTGCAATAACATCAGCTCGAATAATATTCGGCGTAACGATCGCTGCACCTTGCGCAAATCTAGTACCGTTAGCTGCTAACTTTACACGTCCATACTTGCTAGTAATTCGCGTTTTCATAAATCGAAGAATGTAAGCAAGCAGATACATTGTCTCGATTTTTAAGAAGGAATTATCTGGCGAACCAAAAGCATTGGTTTGATATGTTGTAATAATTGCTTCAATACGACACGTCCCATCATCACCAACTGTGAAAGTTGAAATACCGTTATATAAAAGAGCGTTTCGCTCTGTAAGCTCGAAACGGTTTTCAGCTTTGGGAGCGAACATTCCAACGATTGGCAATGTTTGAAGTGGGCGACCGGGATCGTTCTTTAATGATTGAACGATTGCACCTGTGTATTGCGCTGCAATCAACCATGATGGGGTTGGCGAATCATAAACACCAAGGATGCTCCCATGCGGGTTGTTGCGTGATGAACCTAAAGTTGTTTGATCACCAAATGTTCCGCTATTTACAGCGAAATATCCACCATAAAGCTGCTGACTCCATGACCAGCGTTCATTGAGAAAGCCATCAAGGGCATCCAAGGAGGCTGTGTCTTTGTAAGGGCACACAATAAAATCAAAAGTTGTATCACCTAGATTTGCCAATGCATCATTTAAGCTTGGATTACTTACACCACCTTCCAAATTTTGTGATGCAATAACAATCGTTAATCCAAGAGGTGTTGCCTGACCGCCGAGAGTATCAAGATAATTCAAACGAACATCAATTTCATTGCCTGTTTCCCCTGCATGAACTGCAGTCAATGTAATTACATTTGTGGGGCTAACTTCTGCTGAAACTGGTGCTTTAACATCGCTATTGATTGTATTCGCAATTGCTGCAGCAATCGATGCGACTGTTGAAACTGTCGAAACAGGAATTTGGTACAAACCTGTACCATTGGCCCAGTAACCACCAGCCCCAACATATAAACTGATCACTCCATTTTTCTCAGGAGTACCTGTAATTGTAATAGTAGTTGATGCTTGAGGCGCATCATCTGGATCAGCTAAAGGTAAACACCAAACCTCACCAAAATCATCATTTTTTCGGTAAGCAGCAAACATTGCGGCAAGTTGCGAGTTAATGCCGTATTTAGCTTGTGCATCTCCAACTCCACCACAAATCTGTGGAATATCTGGTGATGCAATACCTAAATCAGTCATCTGACCGATAATCAGAGTGCGTTGTATTGCTGTTGCTGTATTTGCTTGGGAATTATCAACTTCAGCATAAAACAGTGGCACACGCACATCATTTGGAACATTTGAAAAAGGAATCATTCTTTAACCTCTTTTTTTGTGCTTGCTTGAGGTTTTGGCGCATTCTTATGGATTACATCGCCATCCCGTAAACGGCGAACCCAATATGAATTTTTTTCAACTTCTCGCCCATTTTCGGGGAGATAATCACCAAAACTTGGATCAGGGATTTTGTAGCCGGCTTTAGGAACAACAAACATGTCATTCTCCTAATTTGATTTCTAAATACCCCTCATCTCGTCCATCTGGTCCTTCTGTACGAGGAGCAGGTGCAACAGAATCTGGGAATGGTGGATTTGGATAAGTGCCGTTGGGGTCAAATACATTGGCTAGATCAATATGAATACCCATGCTCTTTAACTCATCGGTATTAATAGTCCCTTCAAAATATTCAAAACCTTCATAAACAAATGCCGCTGAAACAGCGGCAATATGATCATTTCCAGTTGAGTCAACTTTAAAGACTGTATCTACAGCTTGAACGTTTTGGACCTGATTAATAATTGAGGGTGTACAAAGCAAAATGTTCTCGATCGCAAACCAGAACTGTTCTAGGGTGTCTTGAGCCTTTTCAGCAGTTGTTGCTGTTACAGCACATAAAACTTCTATCGTTACTGCAGTATCAAACTGCGGTAAACCTGCTTTGATGTTTGAAGCCTTCCCCTCGTTGGATGTACGAACTAAAAGACAAGGGATATAACTACTGTCTTTTAAATGTTGAATATCCCAGTCACCTGGTGAATCAATATTGACTTGATCATCACCAATCCAAAGATCAGCTCGCTTAAGAGCATTTAAAACTGATATTCGCATCTGACGACGGAATAGCATTGATTCATCACTCATTGGTCCTGTGTCCCACTATCATCAGTTGTGTCGCATGGTGTTGGTGCGATATTCAATAGCAATCGACACGCTCCATGACCATCAGGCATCACTTTTTTGACGATGTACCAAGTATCTTTAAGCGGTGCGCCAAATGATGCCTTAACCAAGATTTGGTCTTTTTGGCATGGCTCAACTGGTAAATCACGAAGGTTCAAACCAATACACGGGCTTATTGACGTTATGGACATACCATCAACAATGTTTATATCGGTAAATGCCTCATCAAAAATCCCTGTTAACTCATAACGGTTTTGGTATCTGCCCTTAACTGGTGAATAAACAATTGGCTGCCCGAAAGCAGCCATAAGTGGTGACAAGACCTTGCTTTGCCAATCCACGCTCATTTTTATTTACCTTCCTCGTCTTCTTCGACAGCTGCAGTATGCTCAAGTGGGCGAATAATGCCTGCTTCACTTAAGCGATTGATTTCAACCTTGTCATCAAAATCAATCAACTCACCTTCCGAATAACTTTTAAGAACAACGGTAGTATCATTTCCTGACTTTTTCGCCACGCCAAACTCTACTGTATTGCCTTTACTAACTGCGTATTTCATTTAAATGCTCCTTAACCTAAGACTGGATCACAAACACGAGCTGAAAAGCTGGCATTTACACGAGAAGGTATTACCAATGGTGCTGACTGCATCAATAGATATAATTGTGCAGGGTCTTGGTTGAGCCACATTTTAGGCGCGTACGCTAATGGACCATAATTGAATGCAGGGTCAACAATCATGCCGAATGCACGAGTACCCATTAGATCAGCACCAGACATAACTACAGTACCATCAGTGATCATTGGGTATTCTTGGTTATCATCTGGATCAATGTACCAATCGTTGTAAACCCAAAGATCGTAATTTCCCCAACGACCTTTATAAACTGCACCGCGCTCAATTTGAGCACCTACATTAATATTATTGCCACTGCCTCCATTACCCGGATACCAGATTGTTGTTTTAACGGTTTCATCATTTTTAAAATGTGTCCATGACGTCGTGGTAAAAACAAGGTCTGTGCCTACACCACCTGACTGCTTAAGCATTTCGTGGGCCCATTTTTCGATATCACTTGAAGGCGACACACCAGGTTGTCCCCATTTTGCTGCGCCAGCTAAAGTTAAAGTTAATGATGGAGCTCGGCCAAAATCAATAACGGTAGTTGGGAACCCATCACCTTTTACTGTGACTTTCCCTGTTGTTAAGGCTTGGGCCGCCATCCATTCCATGCGACGATCCACCATATCAACCTGATCTTCCATTTCAAAACCAATATTGGCTTGCATGCGCTTTTCAGGTGTTAATTCCCCACCACCGATACGTTCCCCAATTTGACGGCGAACTGGTTTGCGTAAGTCCGGTACTCGTTTATCTTTGATGTAGGCTGGCTTAAAACGGTCCGTTTGATAAGTACGAGACTCAACAAGTTTGCCTTCCACTAATGGAGAGCAAAAAGGGGCTAAACGGCGCTTACCTACGTCAACATCAATGTCGACTTCCTCTGTATCTGACTCAACAATATTTGGAAAGAATTTATCCAAAAGGAATTTTTGAGCACGCTTAAGATTTGGGACCACCTGCACCAGAGCTGCAGTGGTAAATACTGTCATATTGTTTTGACCAGGCATTAATTTTCTCCAAAAAAAAGAGCCACTGAAAAGTGACCCTTTTTAAAAAATTTAATTTGTATTTAGGTTGCTGAAATAGGTGTTTTCAAGAAAATGCTTGTTGCACCAAATCCAGCCTTCAATGCTGTCAAAGCAGCAGCACTACCAGCAACACCCCAACTTGCATCATAAATTAACTTATTAAAGTTAACTTCAATCATCACATATACAGAACTGGTTTGCGGTGAGGTAACAGTTGCATCAACTTGATCAACTAAAACCCCACGTGGCTTTTCTGAACCATCATTTGCAGTTTTAATAGAAGGAATCCATACACCAGTGGCAGTAATCATCCCCATCACTGTGCCGCGCTCATAAACTCCACTGCCACCAACTTGAACTGTATCAGTGACAAGTTTTAAGTCACCCGCAATTAGCTGATCAGGAATGAATACATCTGTTGTCTTTCCCGGAATCCACGGATTATTTGAGTAATTCGTCATTGCATTTTCCTCTTATTCACCACGAACAGCTTTCATAGCATCTAAAATGCTATTTGCTTGGGCAGTTGATTTATTTTTTGGGCCTTGATCATTACCACCAGCATTTGTACCAACTTGGTAGTTTGGAACTCCCTGCATGCGGTTGCCTAAACCACCATTTGGTGCTGACATTTTTGCAGCATTCATTGCTGAAATTGCTTGCGATGCGGTCAAGTTGGTGTCAAATGCAAAAACGGCGGCTTGATGAACATTATTCGCTTTAACACCATGCGCAATAATGCGCGCACAGCGGTTACGTTCAGAAGCACGAGCAGCCTTTGCATTTGGCTTTTCGTCGTCTTCATCTTCTTCCGCATCAGGATCAGTATCGTTGATTTCCCCCTCTGCCTTTTCTTCTTCTTCGTCCATTTCTTCCATGCGGGCCGCATAGTCGTCATCAGATTCATCTTCCATCTGTTCACGATCTGGATCAGTTTCAGCTTTTTTTGCCCATTCTTTTTCTTGTTCAGCGCGCTTTGCCTTTTCGTCATCTTCACGTTGATCTTCAAGATGAAGGCCCATATAACTTGCAAACGGTGCTGCTTGCTGCATGGTTTTCTTTTTTGCTTTCGGTTGCTTAGCCATTTAAAGCTCTCCTGATTTAACTTTGTCAAAAAGGGCGTTAAATGCTGCATCAGGTGGCATCACTGCATCAGCAAGCCCCATGTCCACACCATTCTGTCCCATATAAGTTATTGCTTCTGTGTTTTTAACTTTGGAAGCGTCTAAATTACGATTACGGGCAACTGTCTCAACAAATAGCCCACCCATTGCATCAATTTCTTTTTGGTAACGTTCCAAGGCATCAGGTGATAAGGGTAATTCTGGTGCACCGTCAGTTTTGTGTTTACCGTAGTTGATGAAAGTTACTTTCAAACCTGCACTATCAATGGCTTTAGACATATCAACATGCATGGTAATCACACCTATTGAGCCAACACCGCCAGTACGCGGCACGGTCACATAGTCACATGCACTTGCGATTGCATAACCTGCCGAATAGGCATACTCATTCAAGATGCCCCAAATCGGTTTTTTGCCTCGTAGGTTATAAATCGCATCGACAAGATCAAAGCAACCAGACACCTCACCACCTGGTGAGCAAATATCTAAAGCAATAGCTTTGACTGAGCTGTCATTAATAGCTGCATACAGATTTTGGCGAATGCCGTCATAACCAGTCATGCCACTGTATGGCTTAAGACAACCTAGTTTTTGAACTAATGTGCCCTCTATCTGGATGATTGCCACTCCACCAACCACCTCATAACCGACTGGTTTTGAGTTACGTGCTGGTGAAGAAAACTCATAATCATCATCTTCCATCATCACTGTTCGTTGGATCTGACTAATGCCCAAACGCTCAGATAATGCGGCAATCACGACCTCAGCCTTGGCTGGGTGAATTGCAAGAGGCACATTAAATAAACGCTGTGCCAAAAAACTAAAACGATTCATTATTCGGCCTCTGGTAATTGAGTTGTTTGTTTTGCAGGGGGTGATGCTTCCTCACCATTCCCTGTCCATTGAGGCAATGGCAAATTACGCTCTTTAAACATTCTTACCTCGTTGGCACGTTGGTCTAGGAGTTCTCGATAATCCGCGCCATCAAGTTGAGCTGCTTCTTTCTCAAGAGTGGTTAAGCCTGCATCCATACCAAGAATCGCACCTTGTTTCTCCTTAACATCATCGACATAGCCACGCCCTGGTCCCATCCACTTGCAACGCCCATAAAGGCTCCGATATTGGATAAAGTCAGGCGCACCTGCAGGTAAAGGAAGGTTTCCAACTTCAAAACATTCTTCTAGCCATGCAGCAAATAAGGGCTGACAAAAGCCAGTCGCAAAGTTAATACGGCGACGATTAAATGTTTTCCAAGCTTCAAGCATTGCTGCCCGATATGATGAATAATTGACCTCTGCCCAGTTTTGACTGATCTGTTGAGCACTCATACCAGTTCCTGCGGCCACATTACGCAACACTGCAGATTCAAAACTTGCAAAGTTTGAATTTGGTCGCTGTGCTGCAACAGTATTGATCGATTCACCAGGTGCGAGTATTGGCATTCGCACACCACCTAGCTTAATACGACTGTTTTTGTGGAAGTCCGTGCGGAATTCCTGATAAGCACCTAAACCAGCAGAATCTGGACCAGTACCTCCAAGTGCATCTTCTACAAATCCCGGATCGTAAGGACTTGTAATGAATGCACCAAAAATCGCATTCACAATGGCCGCATCCATTTCAGTACCATCATATTTGATCAACATTTTCAGTCTTTCTATTACCGATGTTAGAATGCCTGTGCCTCTGTGCTGTGCAGCTCGGTCATGATCAAAATCATGTACGATGATAGGTCTACCCCAATCTGTTTCTCGTGGTATACGTTCCCATACCACAGACTTATCGGCATTAAACCAATCACCTTGATGTGCCTTTCTGATGTGGTAGGCAATTGGTGCACCATCCTCGGATATTTCAACACCACCACGGACGTTTTTAATATCAAATTGATTGTTTGGATTACTCAATCGATCTGGGTCTATCACCTGAATTGCTGTTGCAAAATTTGCACGACCATAACCAACCATCTCTGGTTGCCACTTTATGTATGCCAATGCATCACCATCAATAATCTTGTGTCGATAAGATAGATAAAGCATTTCAGATACAGTTAAGCAGCGTTCAACGTCACAATAGCGGCCAACATCATTGGCGAATAAACGCCAATAGGCATCAACAGCACGCCCAAATTCTTCTGCCCATTTGTGGTCAAATCCTTTATTGCCTGTCACTTGCTGCAAGGCGTAATAATCTGGCTTACTCAAAGGTCTAAATTCAGGACCAATAACATTATCAAGATTACGAGTAATGGCAGCACTTGCCCAACCATCGTTACGGACAAGATCTCGAGCACGGGCCACGATAGTGTCACGACCAGTATTGATCTCGTTATCTGGGGACCATAAAGAAGGTGACCAACCTGCGGTATGTTCACTGGAATAACCAGCGGCATCATACGGCGGTGCTGCATATCCCTCATTACCAGCTAATGCTTTGGTTTTTTGGGTTAAAGGCTGACCATGTACATCAACGATGATACTTACATGAGGTTTATCTTTAGCTGCAGACATACTTACCTCCGTGAGAATCGAAATTGAACTGGCCGTCTACGTTGAATTGGCATTCCAAGTTGCAGTTTCAGCATATTGATAAACTGCAAAAGCTGCTGTAGGTCTAATTGATCGTACTTAACTGTTCGGGAGCCATCCCCTTGAGCATAAGAAAACTCAACCCCTCGCGTACCAGTCATTAACTGAGTGTAAGCTGTCTGAGCAGTGTTTAACGCTGCTTGTAATTGAGCTGTAGTCATACCTGCAAGCGGTGAGGTGTTTGGGTCATACATAAATATTTATCCAAAAAAAACCCCGCTTGATGCAGGGTTAATTGTTCATTTCAGCCATTCGCTCAGCTAAAGACTTTTTCTTAGTAGCCTCTGTTTTGATAACAGTAACGGCTTTTACAGGTTCATCCGTTGTTGGCGAAATTTCGTTAACATCCATAGGATCATCAAGAACTCGCTCAATTTCTTGCATCGGTATAAAATCCTGCTTTTCCATTCGCTCACACAAGCTATTGAGTTTAAGCCCCAAATGGTTGAGTCCACATAATGCCGAGTAAGCATAAACACGGCAGTCTAATGCCTCGTTCGCCTTACCTGCAGGTAATTCCCAAACTCGATATGTATCAGCACCAACCTTCTTGGTCATCAATCTTTCAGCTAGTAACTGTTGAAAATAACCTAGATCACGGTCACTCGGAAAATGCATATAACCCGGACCAGCTACCTCAAGATGTAAACGGCGTCTAATCTGGTCCTTGGCACTGTTCACACCAAGGATGATAGGTTTAAATGTTTTCTTGGTTCGGCTTGTTGGTTTTTTTGTTGGCCAAACAGGTGAGCGCTTACCATTTCGAGCTGACTCACCCTTAATCGCCCACACCCGCCGCGCCAATCGCTCTTTACAGAAGTCATAAACCTTTTGGGTGTGGCCTTCCTGACCACCAGAATCCAGACAAGCTGCAGCAATAGTGAAAGGACGGCCATCCCCTCTACAGAATCGCTTCTTTAAATATGCGTCAATCTTATCCCAGTATGCAGGGTCATCAATTTCACCGTAAATTGTCTCATAAGCAATTGACCATGATTCCTCAAAACGGCCCCAACCTACAACCTCAATCTCACATCGATCATACTGAAAGTCGATACCTGCAGTTAAAACACCGACACCATCTGGTACTTCATCAACCCATGTTTCACATCGGTCTAAAAGTTGCCCTTCTGGTAGAACACTTTCACCTAAATCATCGAAAGGCTCACCTAACACAAGGTTAAAAAAGGTCTTTCGTTGCAATGGGTCTTTGTGGACGTTCAACCACTCCTCTACAAGTCGGGACCAACCCGCCTTAGGTAGTAATGAATAACCTGTCCAGATATGAAAGCCTGCATGACCCTTAAAAGGTGCTGTGGCTTGCCACACACCATTTTGTATCATCCAACCCTTATGATCCTCGGTTATTTCACAGCCATTAATACATGAATAATAAGCAGAATCCTCTATGTATTCGCCTAGTTCATCACGTCTCCATTTGATGCCGTGTGGGGTTTCTTTGCCGCCCCACTCTAAAACTTGCAGTTCCTTACAATGTGGACAAGGAACAAAATAACGGCGCATATCGCTATTGAGCCAAGCCTTCTCTATTCGGCTGTCACCCTTATTTGTTGGAGTCGAACCTAAAACAATGACGCTATTCCAATAGGTTTCAGCACGCTTTTTACCAAGTGAAATTTGATCACCCTCGGCACCTGCACCGCCGATTGGATAACCATCTATCTCATCGAACATAACTACACGCACAGTGACACGACGAAAGCCACCTGGTGAATCAGCGCCAATTAGCTTTACGCTTGAACCATTGTTAAACTTTTTAGCCAGAATAGTCTGGTTAGAGTCTTTGCTTTTTGCATTACCACCCAACTTAGCCAGTACTGGTACATCACGCAACATTGGTGCAATGACACCTTTTGAATGATCCTCGGCATCACCATTACGTGGCTGCACAATCAAAATTGGTGACGGCTGATAATGTATAAAATATCCAAAAGCATTATTAAGTACCTGCGTATATCCAACCCGCGCCGACTTCATTACTACGATGGTTTTATTTTTTGTATCAGTCATAGCATCCATGATGCCATTTTGATATGGGTAGGCTTTAAATCGTCCAGTGCTCGCTGAATAGTCAGCAGATAACACCATGTATTGCTCTGCCCACTTGCTGACTGACAAAAATGGGGGTGGCCTTAACGCCTCAGCAAAACTTGCTCTAATTTTCAATTTCATAAGAATCTAAGAACTCGTTAAGACAATAAGTTAATTCTTCCCTCAATGTGCTTTCGATCTCTGCAGGTGAATTAATAGCTGCTAACCTGACAGCAAGCTCAGAAGGCAAAGAAAGTAACTTTCGTTGTAATTGGGCCGCAACCTCTGCGTCATGTTGATAGACCTTGTCGGCTTCTAATAAAGTCCCTTCTCTAACGTCAGCATTTAACTTTGCCTCTCTCGCCTTCTCTCGCTCGACTTGTAGTTTTTCATAAGTTAATCGGCGTGATAATTCTTTGGCCGCTAGCATGGCTTCTGCTGAGTCATCCATAGGTAACGATGCGTTACCCTGCCCACCGTTACCTAAATCAGTTACCTCGTTACCTTGGGTAACTCCAAAATATAATTCTTCATCTGATGATATTTTTTCTTTTCTGTAGAGTTCTAAATTTTTATTGCTAAGCTCTACATCCACTGAGCCGTCTGCGTTTAAGACAACCCAACCTTTATTTTTCCATGAGGTAACAGTCTTTTTGCTTACGTCATGGAGTCGAGCAAATTGTGCTTGATTCATGTTACCCGTTACCCTGTTACCCACTTCAAAAAATTTCGTAGCTAGTCACAAAGCACGGTGCGCAATCTCCCGCCTTGCTAACCCCCTTGGGAAGTACCTTTTGTAAATGGCTTGTGCTCTGCTGATCGTTTAGCGCTGTGCATTGCAGCCTTTACATCATTGCTAGGCTGTAATCCCATTGCAGCTCGATGTGCATTAAACTCTTTAAGTGCTTTCATTCTTGCTTTAACCATATAAACAAACAATCCAATCACACCAAAGAATACGGCGACAACAAACGCATATAACAACCAAAGTAAAACTGTTAATGGGTTCATGATGATTCTCTCTATCTTGCAGAAGCAATTGCAGCTGCTAATTGTCTTTCAAATACTTGTTTAACGTTTCGGCCTACAACCACTTGTGCTCTACTACCGAAGTTTAGGCGCTTGCGTGTTGTTACTGGTTCACTGAATGCAACAAGCAATCTTAGCTTTCCTGTATTGTTTGCTACCTTGGCACCTTTACCACGGCGACCTTTCTGGACAGTTGGTCTTTGCCATAGTCCATAAACAGAACCAACTTTACCGAGAAATACGTCCTTTCGATTCAGATAACGTTTAATGGTATTACGTGGCAGATTGCCGTATTGGTTAGCATTAACACTGATTGGTACTAGATCAGCAGGTTTGCTACCAAGGAATTGTTTTCCGCCGTACTCATACGGTGCTATGTACCGAGCAGCCAATGGGCGTATGTAAATAGTTGCTGTTGGGTTGCCTTTCTTGGCATAACGGATAGCAACTGAATTAACTGTGAACGGAGTAGGATTGTCAAAGAACGATGCAAGACCTTTTTTTTCTTCAACTACAGCCATCTTTGCTAACTCATTTACTGTTTTAGCCAGAACATAAGCTACATGTTTTTTATGTTCCTCAGCTACTCGTCTTATTTGATGTCTCACATCAGAAGTAATTGATAAATCAATCATAAAACACCATAAGGCTAAAGCTGACGAATGGTAAACATTTTTGTTGACTTGGTAAACAAAAATGTTTACTATGTGTCTATGTTCAACAGATAGAGGTAAAAGTGAAGTACGCCGATTTCATCAAAGAGTTAAAAGGATTAGGCGCTGAGTTTAAAGAAGGTGGTAAACACACGAAAGTTTATCTAAACGGCAAGCAAAGCGTTATCCCCCGTCACACTGAACTGAAAAAAGGGACAGAACGGGAAATTAGAAAGCAGTTAGGTATTTGAGGGTTCGCCCTCAAACCTTACCTTAACTCAATGATGAAAGTAGATTCACTATATTACAGAGGTTAAAGAATGTTCTATCCAGCTAATTTTATAAAGGAGCCTGATGGTAGTTATGTCGTAACATTCAGAGATATACCCGAAGCGATCACTCAAGGTGATACCTTGGAGGAAGCAAAGGATATGGCTCAAGATGCCCTTATAACTGCTATGGACTTTTATTTTGAAGATGAAAGGTCTATACCCTTACCTAGTAAGGGAGTAAAAGGCGAGGAACTGATTGAAGTTCCAATTAGTATTAGTTCTAAAGTTTATCTTTTAAACTTAATGCTTGAGAAAAAAGTAACTCAGGTTGAACTAGCTAAACTTCTACATAAACCAAAACAAGAGGTAACGCGTATAGTAAATCTTCACCACGCAACTAAAATTGATACAGTTGCTGAAGCATTAAAAGTTCTGGGTAAAACCCCACAGCTTGTTATAGCGTAATACAGAAACCCGCCTTTTCTTTGGCGGGTTTTTTTAATTGCTCTTGTCGATTTTAAGATTCTTCTTTGCTTCAATTGTGTCCATACTTCACCAATCTGACCATGGGTTTAAAATACGTGGTTTGTTCTTGTGGTATTTCCAGTACTTATAGTCTTGATACCAACCATAAAGTATTACCAGAAGAAGCAGGGCATAAATTGAATTTTATTTAACATCAAATAGTTTTTTTAAATAAGGCTGAATAAAAGAATCTAACAAACTTTGGTCATTATCCCAAAGGTAAAAGTTCAGTTTGTAGCCATTACAATCAAAACTTATTGGATGATAAAATGCTACTGGCTTTTCTGCCACAACCATCTCACTAACTGGAAGTTCAAAATAATCTCGATGATCAGTCTCACTCATTGGTGCGAACTCTAAGTTGTTGAATGGAACTTCTATTCCATCCATAAAACCACCAATACAAACAACAGATTTTTTTTGCATGACTTGCTATCCCAAGTGAATTGTTCTAATTACTTTATAGCTTTATTTTTTTGATTGCAACTTTGATTAAAACATAAGTATATGATTCTCAATAGTAAATTCTAGTAAATCATAAATTCTCAATAGCAAATGCTTACCTAGCTTATGATTCTTAAAACAATAAAAAAGCCCACCTTTCGATGAGCTTTAATGGCATGGTCTCGGTTTGAACCGCAATACGACCAGAATATAAAAACTATAGCTCAATTTACATTTAAACGAAATAGGTATCATGTAACTATTTTTATGCAAATTTCTTTAAGTTTTTGCGGTATTTTCCAATAGCCGTTTCCACTTCCCAACGTGCGCTGTAAATTGCAAGTTGCATATCCTTTTCATATTTAATCCATGACATGCGATATGCATCATAAGACATACGGTCCTCACCAATGCCTGCGAAATATAAACGCCCTTTTGCTGTGAAATTAGTTTCAAGCTTTTCATCAAGTGCAAACTCTAAAACCATTCTGGCAATTAACAATGATAAATCACGCAATGAAATGCTTTTAGGTTCACCCTTTCCATCAAGTTGAGCTTGGGAAAACATAATGTTAGCTAGATAATTTATTAAATGTTCATAAGCTTGCTTTTCTTTATGGCCCCACACATACAAAGCGGCCAAAGCTTTCGCATGCTGTGTGTCCATCATTGCATACGCACCGCAACGATCCTCCCATGTTACTGGTTCAAGATTCGTGTCTTGAGTGCACATTTCAAAATTGGCAGTCTTGGCACGCATCTGCATACCTAGCCATTCGATATTAGAGAGTTGATTCTTTTTTAAATCTTTGTTCATTGAACTTCCCATCTCAAATCCCCCATACCAGCATTGCAGCATCACGTTGTTCCTGATTAGACGGCTTCATCCAACCCGTTATGCGATTAAAATCTTTTGAGTTGAGCTTTGATCTGGTCGGCTTAATTAACTGCACTGGAATACCCATACTCTCAATTAGCTGTACGATCAATTTCCCTGTTGCGTGATTCTCCCCAACCTTTTTAGCAATATTCTCCCCGACTGCCTTTTTTTGATTTGGCTGATAATGAAAGTTTGCTTTTTGATTAAGCCAGCCCGCTTCCACTACTGCCTTTTTAATTACTGGTTGCTTCCCCTCAAGGAAGTCTTTTAGTTCAATAAAAGTAAAGTTATTAAGACTCAATGCATCTGCCCATCTGACAGCTACGCCTGATTTTTCTAAATCTGGATCAATCCCGATAATGATTTGATCCGATTTATAATTAGCGTGATAAATACGATTGCCTTGTTCATCTTGACCAAAACCACAAAACAAACATGCAACGTCATAACCGTGTGAACATTTAACTAAAACTTTATTTTTCATTCTTATTCACCCTAATCGATTTAATTTTTCAGTTTCAGCTAGATGCTTATTAATCACTTTCCCTGTAATAATCACATCACATGGAAAGCACATAAAAGGTGTACCATCATGCAGTCGCCCAAACACTCGACCATCTTCATATTTATCGACCACACCTTGTCCCTTAAAATAAGTTCCAGAATGTTGGGTGCTTGATTCACTAATAAAATCCACTTCTACAAAGACACCCTCAGTAATAAATGTTTCTTCCCAGTCCTGAATGTTTGATTTAAGGCGCTTTACTACAAAATCATTCTCAGCAGTAATCGACTTTTCTGCCGTATATACAGCATGTTTTAACAACTCCCTAGCCTCTGCAATGCCACCCAACGTATCAATACGGCGTAATGACCACACCACACGTTTTAGCTCTGCCATATCTACAAAATATTTTTCACGATCCTCAGCACTGATAGTGACGCTCTGACCACAAGTAAATTCATACCCTTCATTCCACTGGGTCGCACTTGCAGGGGCACTATCAATAATATTTACGGCGTAAGCCAATCCTTTTGCTGCTATTAAAGTTGCTGCTTTCATTGTTTTGGCTCCTCTAGGTCAGCATCATTTTGTTGATTTAATTCTTCTTCTCTCAAAATCACTATGCACTCTGTGCAAATCCAACTCCCAGAAGGTGGATCAATTTTTAAATCGTCATACTCACCGCAGTAATCACAATCGCCTAACATACTCATGCTCCACACCCTCTCACTGCTACACAAAAAATTAGAATGAAAATGAACAACAGAACCTTGTTCACTGTCTTAGACACATCGTGTTGAATCATGCTGCACCATCCATACTTTCAAGGCTTGCCAACTGGTGGCTCGCAACATTAGAGAAACGGCTATATTCAAGCTCAGAACAAAGGAAGGTATTACCAACGGCGCCATCACGGACCTTTGCCGCATTCACCTCAAGTAATCCAAGGAATTTGGATTTATCCTTGTTGTAATATTCGTCTCGGTATAAAAACAAGATAATGTCAGCATCTTGCTCTAGAGCACCCGATCCGCGTAGGTCTGATAAATTTGGGCGTTTGTTAGGACGTTTTTCAACATCACGGCTTAACTGAGACAATGCAAATACTGGACAATCAAATTCCATTGCAATGCCTTTCAAACCATTTGAGACATGCGTAAGGCGATCATTTTCGGATACGCTTGCAGGTAAATTGGGTGTTTTGATTAATTGAAGGTAATCAACAAAGATTGCTCCGATTGATCCATGTAACTTTTTGGTCTGACGTGCGTGACGGCGAATATCAAAAAGTGTCACATCACCATCGTGCATTTCGATAGGGGCTTTTTGCAGGATCATTGTTGCTTGTTGCATACCTTGCCAATCCTCTGGACGAATATCAGCAGATTGCAATCGACTTAATTCAACATTACCCATTGAAGCTACAAAACGACGAGCAATTTTTATTTTCTTCATCTCGCAAGATTCAAACAGAACAGGCTTGGCAAGATTGGTTGAGATGTGCGCTGCAATATTTTGAGCAAACGCCGTTTTACCCATCGATGGACGTGCAGCGATAATAATTAAATCACCTGGTGCAACTTCATTTAATTTTGAATCCAATCCTATAAAACCAGTGGTAACACCACGGACCTTGTAAGTACCCGCCAATTTCTCCTCTTGCATTCTTGCAACTTCTTCAAAAACACTAATTGCTGAATGCACAATATGTTCAACACTATCTGCCTCATTACCAGTACCAATATCACCGAGTAAACTTGTTGCTTTAGCAATCGCATCATCTGCTGATCCGTTGCTTAGATCATTTGCTAAAGACTTAGTTTTTTCTGCTGCATCCCGTAGATCACGGCGTGCCTGCAGGTCCTGCAAAAGGTTCAAGTACGCGGTGAAATGACCAAGGTGTGTACGTGGTGCGTTTCCGATCATGTCGATGATATAACGCTCATTGACTCCAAAGGCATCGCCACCAAGTGTCTGCAAACTGCCGATGATTGTTACGTCATCAACGGGCTTACCTGACTCATGCAATTTTTTAATCGCTTTAAAAACCACTTGATGTGTTTTCAGAGTAAATAACGATTCTGTCATGTGACCGAGTTGCTCTAAACAATCTCGGTAAGTCATCAACGCCACCAAAACACTAACTTCACAGTTGTGGTTTTTTAATCGGTCATCTAATAAATTTTCAACTGCACCCATGATTACACCAATCCTTTTCCAAATTGAACGCGCTCAGGCTGAAAGCGTGTAGGTTGATTTTCTTGAGCTGCTTGCTCTGTTGTTTGTGTTGGTGAAAAAAGTTGATCAAGCTCAGCATTGGTTTCTTGCCAACTCCAATCAGCTTTGAAAGATTCCCAGCCACGAACTACACAAATTTCTAATGCACGGCAAACAGGCAGTGATGCTTTTTCAGCTTGTTTCTCGATAAGCTTCATGACGAGTTCAGAAATTGGTTTTTTCTTTTTTGTTCTCAGGTCAATAAAATCTTTGGCAACTTGCTCAGTCACCCCAATACTCAACAAATATTTTTTTGCTGAAAAATTTACAGGTGAGCCACTAGTATTATTCTCTTGTGTACTCTCTTGTGTATTCTCTGTATTAGATTGGCGGATTCCGCCATCACTGTATGGCGGATTTGTGCATCTAGGTTTGGCGGTATCGTGCAAACTAGTTTGGCGGATTTGTGCATTCAAGTTTGGCGGATTTGTGCACTGATTTTCCTCTGAAACTTGGTGCAAATTCATCAAAGCTTGATACAGATTTTCCTTTTCAACGCGAAAATGTAATCGCCCAGGAACACCTTTTAATTCTTCCTGAATGAACTTAAGACGTACTAAGTTTTTACGGGCAGTTTCTTGCTCACGGCGCGTCATGCCCGTTTCTTCTTCCCACTCGGTACTGGTCTTATAAAACCACCCGCTGTTGCTCGTATATTTGGACCAGTAGACCATTTGAGACAACATCAAAGCACCTGTGATGCCACATCCCAGTGAGACGTAATGGCGATTGAACGCAATCGGCCGTTCGTTCATTGCATCGATCAATCTGATCAAACTAATATCAGCTTGCATGGTGTGCTCCCCAGTTTGTCTTAAAATTTCTAAAGTGCTGCTGTTCAGGACATCTTGCGGGGTCGAAATTCAATTGGTCAGAGTTTTTGGATAAAATCTGATTTTGATTGACCAAATTATGATCACTTAAACTTAAGATTTTTAAATGGCAGTTTTTATTGATAGTCATGCAGCCTCCAATAAATAGGTACGGAGACGCTTGCCGATCCAATGCATAACATGGACGGCCATAGAGTTGCCTAGTGTCTTATAACGCTTACCCACTGCCACTTTGGGAACTTGTGTGTAATTGTCGGGAAAGCCTTGTAAACGCTCGCATTCAACTTCTGTAAGATAACGGGCTAATGAGAAAACATACGGCGGAACATATTGAAAAACTGCTTGCTGTATTGGTCCACCTTGTTTTCCACCACAGCGCAGTGTTGGTGCAATATCATCGCCAAGGTCACGCAAGGCATCATTTTTTGTACCGCAATAAACAACTGCATTTTTTGTAGTTGATGTTAGTGTGTAACTTAACTCTGCTTTGCACCCCAATCCCTCTGGACCTGATTTCTCAGTACGATTTATAAGAGTCCCTTGAATACCGTATGAAGTGATTAAATAACCTCGGTCTTGTCTAGCCAATAATGTGGGGTATAGACCTTTTGAAATTGCAGCGTTTGCGGTCATTGCCCCCACACCAATACATTCAACTACCATTTGAGGCTGCTTATAATCTGTAGCGGTTAAAGTTGGAGCTTGCTCATTAGTACAAGGAATCCCAAGTGATCGAGGAACAACACCGATCGCATGTTTGATGTAATAATCACCGCAAAAAGCTTCCTGGTTACCCAACCATTTCTTTTCACCGTGTGATGCTAGTAAGGGTGAAAGGTAGGTTTTTCCGCTAACAGTCTCGCTTGCTCTTGTAGTGTGTGCTGCACGATCGGCGGCAACACTTTGCCTCTTGCTGCTGCCCTGCGTAGAATCCCCAAGCAAGCTTTTTCGCTCAAAAAGTATTTCTCCGATACTTTCTGCTCGAGCACTTGCGACAACAAACACACGCTTGCGTCGTTGGGCGAGTCCGAAAAATTGAGCATCAAGGACTCTCCAATAGACTTGTCGAGATGGTCCAAGCACACAACCAGCGTTTGGCCATTTTCTCCCTGACGACTGCAATTCACACCCCGAACCTGCGAGGTCTCCCAAAAAGCAGCCGAAAGCATTGTCTTTGGGGCTGAGCACACCGGGTACGTTTTCCCAGACTGCAATACATGGCTCTTTGCCTTGTAGAGATCGGGTATCATCAATTGCATCTAATAACCTCACATATTCAAGTGTTAATTGTCCTCTCTCATCATCCAGTGATAATCTTTTCCCTGCTACAGAATAAGCTTGGCAAGGAGTTCCACCCACCAATACATCTGGCGCTTCCACTTCTCCACGGCGAACTTTATCTCGAATAAGAGTCATGTCCCCTAAATTTGGAATATCTGGATAGTGGTGACCTAAAATCAAGCTTGGTGCTTCTTCAATTTCAGCAAACCATGCAGGTTCAAAGCCAAGGCTATGCCAAGCCACTGTTGCTGCTTCAATACCAGAACATACAGAACCATATCTCATGCTTCACCAACCAACGGCATACGCGCATTTAAAAAGTTTCTATCTACCAAGCCAACATATGGACACCATTTCTTAAAATGCATATTCCAATGTGCCCAAAAGTTTTTTTCACACTTCCAAAATGTGCCGTCACTTTCAATATGAGTTGTTCCAATAGGGAAAGTCGTCATGTAACCTCCTGCTGTGCCTTATGTGCACTCACAAGATGATTAATGACATCGGTCATATAAGACTTGTTTAGAACGTCACGAAATGAGGGATTTGCAGGACCAAAATTCTGGACCTTACATAATGGGCTGATATGGTTGCCAATATCATTGACATGGCCCATATCTAAAATGGCTAATTCCTCAGGTGAATATGGTTGACACCATTCAACCTGTTTAGAAATGGAAAAAACTACTGGTGCAGGTAAACGGCGTTTAGCAATTTCCTCTGCTGTAGTGGCATGTCTAAGGTGAGACTCATGCACACGCCTAAAAGCTGTGGTGTTACTTGTACATTTTTTAATACAAATCTCATCATTAAGCATTCCAAATGCTGTATAGCCATATACGAAATAAAGAGCGTCATCATCGAATTTATTAAATACAACGAAATCCCCAACGGCGAAATCGTCATTGTTATTAGTGTCTTGATTTGTTAAATTTGCCATGTTCTAAATCTCTCCAGATAGACGAACTTAAAAGCCTGATCCGTACAATCAGGCTTTTTTATTGCCTTGAACAACTTGGAGCGGATATTTGACCGACTGATCCCCGTTACTCCCGTCATCGACCACCAATGCCCGCATTCGCTCATTTCTTCTGATACGCTCAAGCCCTAAACTCACGATGTGCCACTCACCAACGATGGCTTTTTCAAAGAGGATTGCAGCTTGTCTA
The DNA here is from genome assembly GCF_013072695.1 of Acinetobacter sp. Ac_5812. Lineage (GTDB taxonomy): Bacteria > Pseudomonadota > Gammaproteobacteria > Pseudomonadales > Moraxellaceae > Acinetobacter. The sequence continues at coordinate 248,343 of NZ_LXUK01000012.1, read as the reverse complement.
CTCATATCCATACCGTAATAGGCGGAAATATCACGAAGTTTGTCCATAATTTCAGGATCGTGCTTCGTCCGAAGATCTTCTTTTTCAAGGCTCATAGGGTTTCTCTTTGTTCGTATAGTTTTTGTAGCTTTAAGCCTCGGCTATATGTCACTTCATTGAGTTCTTTACTTAAAATTTTTGAAATAGAACTTTGCGGAATGCTAGTTAGTTCTGAAATTTCAACTTGAGTGAGCTTTTGTGTTAACGCTTGCAACATTTCTCGAATAGTTGGGATTTCTGCCATTTGTTGATCCTCCATTTATTTTAATTATTATTCACTTATGAATACATGTCAATTCATTAGTGAATTATTTATCTATTTATATTCAATTGTGAATAATATATGTGTGTCGATTAGAGGTTATCCGTATGTTTTTAAAATCAAACATTGACTATCTGCTGGAAAAGCACAATACAAATCCAAATGAGTTGAGCGAAAAACACGGTATTCCTCAATCCACAATTTTTAGGATTCAGAATGGTCTTACAGAAAACCCTCGTCAAAGTACACTTCGCGCTATATCAGAATGGTCTGGCGTAGATGTTGGCGATTTACTAACAAAAGATTTGAGATTATTAGAATCCAGCCCTAAAGAAGCGAAGCCAGCATTCAATAAATTAGATATCGAAGCATTTAAAAAACAGCACAATATTTTAGATGGCGATGATGCGGTTCTGTTTTCCAAGATTATTGAAAAACCGTTCGTTGTATCTAAGCGCTGGGTTCCTGTGAAGGCTTATAGCAAAATGGGGATGGATGGGTACTTTACCGACATGGGTTATGACGGTAATGCAGGAGATGGATATATACCCACTCATGCGGCGGGTGAGAATGCATACGGTATTAAAGGTACTGGTGATTCAATGTTTCCAGCTATCAGAAATGGCTGGTATGTCGTGTGTGATCCTGACGCTGAGTTGGTACCCACCGAATTCGTTCAGGTCTGCTTAAAAGATGGTCGCTGTACAATTAAAGAGTTTATCGGCATTCATAATGATGTGTTAAGCCTTATCGCTGTTAATGGCGGTGAGAGACTCACATTTGATATGGATGATGTTGATAGCATCACAGCGATTACAGACATTGTTCCACCTAGTCAACACAAGCCAGAGCACCCAAATAGCTACTAATTAAAGAGCAAAAATCATGATCGCAACACTAAATAAAACCAAAACCGCTTTATCTATTAATAAACAAGAATTTAAAGCAGCATTAGGAAAAATAGGTGAAGGTATTGATAAACAGATAACATCACTTAAAAAAGCCAAGCAAAGCTATGATGCTGCGGAAATATCACGAGAAGTCATCAATGAAGCCAATATTTTTGAGGCTATCATTGAAGGATTTAATGAAGCTGAAGGTATAAATCTAAAACTTGCAGATATAAGCAATCTAGAGCAGGCGCAAGGCTGGATAGATGAATTTTTAGAAATGTATACAAAGGTATAAACAGACCATCAATTTTGGCGTGATGAGTAATAAACTGTGAACCCGACACAGAAATTACAACGGTTCGGGAGGGGGTGAAATGAGTAGCACGGCAATACAGAATGAGATTATTATTTCCAATGAATTAGAGGCTGTTAATTTACTGGAAAAAATATTAAATAATCAAATAGATACAGCTCATATAAATTTAAAAGTTGAAAAATTCACTTTATTCAACATGCATGTTTCTGGTGAGCAATTCCATCAAACAATTACTACGTCTGTAATGAAAGGTTTTTTAGAAATGCAATCTGCTATCTATAAATCTTACTCACTTATTAGATATAATGACGAAGTACCCAACAAACTAACTCAGTTTGATCGTGAGGATTTGGAACTTGAGGTCAAAGTGATTGATGGAACCTCAGGTTTTGAAGTTGATTGGGATAAGTTACTAAATAATTTAATTGATAAGACGTTTGGTAGAATGGAAGGTAAACATATTTTAGTTGCTGTCCTCTCCGCTATTATTTTATATGCGGGGCATAGTTTCTATCAAACTTATATTTCTAGCCAAACAGAAATTAGAAAACTTGAGTTGGAACAAAAAGCCAAGGAGCAAGAAAGCAAAGAGCGGCTAGAAACAATCAAGACCCTCCAAGAACCAAGCAATAAAGCTTTAGAAATTTTAGAAAAAGCTGTGCTTGAAGAGCCTAAAGTTAAGACAATGCAAAATGATGCAAGAAAAGTAACTGAGAGTATGGTTAAAAGTGTTAGAAATGCAGATAACATTGAGTTCCAGCATGCTGTCTCATTTTCAGGCGCAGCTGCAAAAGAGATTACATCTTCAAATAGATCAAAATGGGAAGCTATTCGTATAGATGGGTTTTATCAAATTATCCATGTAGATTCATCTAATGCTGCGAATCGTAAAATCAAGATTAAAAATATTGAAACTGGTCAAGAGTTAACAGCCGTATTAGAGAATGACTCTTTAGATCAGAAAAATCTTAATTTAATTAAAAATGCTGAATGGGGTTATTCTAATATTTACTTAAAAATTAGAGCACTAACCTTAAATGGTAATTTCAAAAATGCAGAGATAGTTGGTGCTGCAAAACTTGAAGCTTAAAGTATAATCTAACTTACAACCCACCCCTGCGGTGGGTTTTCTTTTGTCTATTAAAAAAATAATTCATATTTGAATAATTAACTATTGCATTATTTAATTCACTAGTGAATAATTAACCATAAACAACAAAAAGCCCCTTCTCACTTCCGACGGCGAACAGGGGCTTTTCACAACAACAGATGCAAAGCATCTTATGAGGTCCCATTATGGAACAAACTACAATTCTCAGCAATCCCGCTGTTCGCTTTGGTGCAGGCGCAATAGGCGTTTGGGTATTAATGTCACTATTAATTGCAGCTATCTTTGCTGCAATCTGGCACAACATCAATGCCCCATTACAAAACCTTCCTCCTACTAAAGAAGAAAGATATTCATTTCAAAATGAGTTCTTTGTTTCAGCTGGTGCCATTCATAAAAATAGTGGTGAAGCACTGGTAAAACTCGAAGGCTTCAACATCCCGGTTAAATTTGATTTTGAAACAGATCCTAAAATTGAAATCACCAATTTAGAGATCGGCCAAATCACAACTGTATATGGAAAGGATTTTAACGACTTCACAAATTGGGAAGATCACAAGGCTATCAATGCAGCTCTAGTTGCCTACATTAAAAAGAATGGGGTGATCCAATGAGCTGCAATTGCAAAACAACTTTTACTGAAAAGTTCCTAGAACAAGTAAAAGCTCAGTACCCAACATCTACTGATCACTCCGTGGAAATTGAAAATTATGCATTTGTTTTTAATAAACACGACAACGGCATGACACTTAAAGGTTATTTGCCTGTGGCAATCCATCACAAGATCATTGTTAAAAAAACTGGACTACCAAAGATCAAAAAAGAAAAGACCTCACTGCTATTTTCATACTGCCCGTTTTGCGGTGTGGATTTAAGAGAGCCTGAGCATAAGGAGAATAACAATGAATCTTAAGCTCCAATTGGAAAACATTGATGAGGTCCAAGCTAAAGCCCTTGCTCAGCTTATAAAGCGTATTGGTTGGTCCGATATTCGTTTGAATGCTGCAGATGATGGAGAAGCATTCCAAATGACAACCGCCGTTACCAAACTTCAAGATGCCTTAGCCCGTCAAGGCTATACCCCTCAATAAATAAGGAAAATAATATGGGAACTAGACATTTAATCTGCGTTGTTGCGAAAACTGAATACAAAGTTGCTCAGTATGGCCAATGGGATGGTTATCCATCTGGTCAAGGTAGCGATATTCTAGAATTTTTAAATTCAAAACTAGATAAAGAATTATTTTTATCAAAGCTTAGTCAAACTTTCGAACCTACCGATGATCAAATTACCCAATGGTATAAAGATGCAGGTAATACTCGCACTGATGGGATGGTGGATTATGACGTTGCTAAAAACTTTTCTAGCATGTTCCCTTCCCTATCCCGTGATACTGGGAGTGATATTCTAAATATCATTCAAAAATCAGAACAGCCTTTACCACTACGTCTTTTTAAAGAGTTCGCTGCAGATTCACTTTTCTGCGAATGGGCTTATGTTATAGATTTCGACAGAAATACGTTTGAAATTTACAGGGGTTACAACAAAGAGCCACTTGATGAAAATGAGCGGTTTTATGACCTGCCAATAGAGCAAGGTAGCGAGTACCAACCTGTTAAGCATCTACATACATTTTATTTGAATTCCTTGCCTACGATTGAGGAGTTTTTTTCAATTTTAGAACCAGATGAGGAGTAATAAAATGCATACATTACTTTCAGTACAACTTGCTTTTGAAGCAAAACAAGCGGGCAAAAATGTAGTTTGTCGTCATATTGATGCAGACGAGTTCCAAAGCTTAAGAGATGTATCGGCAAATACATGGTTTGACCCTGATTTTGTTTTTGCTTTGCAGATCGACACTATCACTTTAGGTGGGTATGAATTTACTCGGCCATACAGCTTGGACGAACTCACCCTTAATGATGATGTTTATTATGTGGGTGCCAGTGGAACAATTTTGAAGGGTAAATTTAATCCTGAAAATGAAATGCTGGTATCCGCCGTTAAAAATGGTTCAGTGCAACGTGATGAGGAAAATGCTGTTTATCAATTAAACGCTTTCCGCTCTCTTTTAAATGTTGAGGCTGAATTACCACAAATTATTGACTACGATTTTTTTGTTGTGGACGGCGAACCTAAAAAGCGAGGTGGTGGACGCAAGAAGAAAGAGTCTAAGCCTGAAACATCTGACCCTGATACAAAAGATTCTCAAAAATCTCCCTCATCTATTGATGATGACTCAGAGGGAATTGATCTTACAGACCCAGCTGTCAAAAAATATACCGATGCTATTGCAGCTGCTCGCAATAATGCTGAATTGGTTCAAGTCGAAGACAGCATTATTGATGACAAACACAAATATGCACATGAAGAAATCAAGCTGTTTAGAGAGCTAATCAATCAAAAGCGTCAAGTTTTTAAAAAAATTAAAGCTGAAACCGAATTGAACGCTTTCAAAGATAATTTCTATGACGCCAGTACAGTTGGAGATTTGGATGCACTGGCAATTAAGATTGAAAGTCTTGGAGATAAACATCCTGACTTAGATGAGGATTATTATGTTTTGTTAGTTGATATTGCATCAAAGCGCGAAGCATTGAATCAATTGTCTTTAATTGACCAGACCGAGACTAGCTCAGCCCCATCACCAGTGGATGCAGAAATTATTGAATCAGCTGCTGATACTCCAACCGTTGCATCTATCCGTGAAGCTTCTGAGCAAGCTAAGGGTGAATACATGCTAAGCCTAACGGAAGCACAAGAGGCAAAGGCTGTTAATCGACTTAAAGAATCAATTGATAAAGATCGTAGATTAATCTTTACACATAAAAGCCATTTAGATGCATATGTGGAAATAAGACTTCAAGATATTGAGAAAAAGGAATCGGAAGCTTTGCAGATTGGAAAGCCTGATCACCATGAAGTTATTGCGGACAAGATCCACAATGCACTAAATCTTGTTGAATTAGGACAAATTGAAAACACCCTAACAGAGTCAGATAAAAGCCATCATTTTTTAAACTTAGCTAAGGCTAGAGACTTATTAACTGCATATGAAAACTGTTTGAATAATTTAATTAAACTGGTTCAAGAGGCAATAACAATTGATGAGGCGAATGAACCAGCATCTAAAACACTAGGGTGGTCCGATGCACAAAGACTTCCACTTTTAACGGCGATTAGTAAGCGATTGGTAGAGCTCGATGTATCCCTTCTAACCCAAATACGCACAGCACCAAGTAACGCAATACTCAGCTGCTTATTAAGCGAAGTGAAAGCAATGGGCACTGGTACTTATGCACACAACTGTATGGAAGCATACAGGGAAAGAAAAGCTGCACTTACCCCTACATCACCAGCATAGGTGAACAATGAGAAAACCTAAATATATTGAACCGTGGGTGTCGGATGCTTTCTTAATTTGGCTTGGATTCATTGGATACCGAATTGTCCCAAAAGGTATGCATTCTGAGCTTTTACCTAAATATAAGAGTAAAAGCCTACCGCGTGGCGGGTGCATTCACCATAACGGTCAAATGAATAAAGTAGCAAAAACCTTATTTGCCGAATTTAAAGAACATGTAGAGGCTTAAAATGAGTGAAGTTATTGGTGATGTAATCCTTCCATCGTTGAAAATTGAAGGGACCGCACAAGAAGTGGCTGTAAAAATATTTGAAAATATTGTTTCCCCAAACACCGAAATGTTATTTAAAAACGATCCACAAGCTGCAGCTGTATTTGCTTATCAGATCATGGGACTTGCTGTATCTCAATATGCAGATTTAGTCAGCACCAAACATTTCAAAAAACACATGGATATTGTCACGCACAACTTAGTGCAAATCCTAAAAAAAGAACGTGGCGAATTGAGCAACTGAGGTAATTAAAAATGTCTTTTTCTAAAGCTATCAATGATGTTCTTGCTGAGCGCGAGCGTCAAGTTAATGTTAAGGGCTACTCGACTGATCTTGATGATCTGTATGAGCAGAATCAATTACCACGCGCTGCTTCTGGCTATGTTGATCATGTAGTGGGTCGAAGTTGGGTTTTTAATGATTATGGCCCAGAAGCATACCAAGACGATGATGTACCAGAATTTTGGCCTTGGGCAAATGATTGTTGGAATCCTAAAAACCCAAGAGCGGATATTGTTAGAGCTGCTGCTTTATTAATTGCAGAAATTGAACGCTTAGATCGTAAAGAAGCAAAAGCGGATGCGGCTTCCAAAGCCCAAACTTAATTAATTTTATCCCTGCGATTGGAGGATATATGTCTAGCAATATTAAACGCATTAAACTCGCAATCTTCGCTAAAAAGTATTGGATCGATGAAGATTCACGCCCATGTCGTAAAACGTTGGTAAGCCATATTGAGCGAGGATGGTTAAGCGGGAAAAAGATCGGGAACCACTGGTATGTTGAATGTACAACATGGGGCGCACCTCTATTTTACAATAGTGAAACACCGAGGATTGCACTGCAATCACCTCCAGTCACAGGGAACTCTATAGCCGATAGAATTTTAGCTGAGATTTAACATGACACCACGACCAAGGGGAAAAGGGAGTTTAGACCTCCCTCCCCATGTTGAAACAGATAAAAAGGCCAATGGTACTACTTACTTCCGTTATGTTCTGCCAAATGGACAACGCAAATCACTTGGTAAAGATCGTAACGAAGCCATCATTGCTGCCATGGCTTTGAATGCAGCACTTAAAAGACACCCTGATATTGTCTCAAAAATACTGGAAGTAAATCGCAAAGTAGAAAACAACATTCCAACTTTTGAGAATGGCCTAAAAGAATTTCTCGACCTTCGATTGACCGAGAAAACTTATGCTGTATCAACAATGGAAATTATTAACGCTAATTGCGATAAGTACATTGAAAAATGGGGTGACCTCAGTTGCACTGAAATGACTTTAAATATGTTAGCCACTTATTTAAAAGAGCAAACACCATACCAAGCTGAAAAACATCGGTCTCTGTTGATCGATATTTTTAAATACTTTGTTGCCAATGGCTGGGCAACTGAAAACATTGCTGAAAAAACACTTAAACCAATTCGGCCAAAAAAAATACGTCAGCGTTTAAGTAATGAAATGCTGTCACAGATTTATGCAGTTTGCCCAGATTGGTTAAAGCTTGCTATTGATTTGGCTTTGCATTCTATACAGCGACGTGGCGATTTGGTGATGCTTTTGCGTACGGCGGTAAATGTAAAAGAAAACACTTTTACAGTGCTTCAGCATAAATCCCTGAATTATGACAAGCCGATTTATATTGAAGTAGATATGCACCCAGAGTTGGCTGAAACAGTCGTTAAATGTATTGCTAATTCATTTCGTTTGAATTGCCCCCATTTAATAGCAACCCGACCTGAACGTATAACCGAACATAACCGGATTGCTAAACCACACCCTTATGCTGTAACTGAGGACCACTTAACAAAACAGTTTCAAAAGTACCGTGATTTGTCTGGTGCATGTGACCATCTAGAACCAAGACAAAGGCCATCATTTCATGATCTACGCGCACTCGGTATTTATAATATTACTGAGAAGTATGGCAAACCTTATGCCCAAGCATTGGCAGGTCATGCAACTGAAAAAATGACTGATCACTACTTGCAAGGCCATGAAGAACCGAAGCCTCAAAGGGTTAGTTTCCGCTAGTTTTTAAATTCTAAACTTGATTAATTTTCGTACTTATCCACATTAGAGCGTGAATGAGTTCCCCGAAAATACCCCTAAATAGCCACTAAAAGAAAAACCCACCAATTGAGGTGGGTTGTAAATCGCTGATAAAGCGTAAATTTTGGTAGGTATATCCAGACTCGAACTGGAGACCTCTACGATGTCAACGTAGCGCTCTAACCAACTGAGCTATACACCTAGAATGAGAAGCATCATATTCATTTTTTATCAGCTTCACAAGTTTTTTTGTGACTGTTTCAGTGCGATCGCACAGTCTTTAAGCAAGCGCTTAAAATCTTGAGTATTTGCGCTATCCTGCTGCTCTAAAAAAACAATTTGTTGATATAACACAATCGTTTGTTCAAATACCTGTTTGTTTTCAGCCTGACTCGCTAAACGCTGCATCCATGCCTGAAAAGTTTCTGCTGGTTGCTTTTGTAGATTTTTGGGCAATCTCTTTTGAAATCTGAATATAGCTTTTTGATAACTCTGTTGCTGCCTTGTCTGTTTCCACCAATAAATCCCCACATAGACCATCAGAATAGCGAATACACCAACAATCAAAACAATCGCATATGCATAACTTGAATCAAGACCTAATCGAGACAACCAGTTTTTCTGTTTTTCTGCATCATAACCGACGACCTTGCTTTGCCATTGATAACTTAAATAATCACTCAAAATCCGCATATTTTTTAGAAACTTAAATTGTTGCAAACGCCAGGCTTTACTTTCATCTCCCCATACAGTTTGATCTTGTGCCAGATAATCCTGCATGCCAGTATCAATCCGTTGCGGTGCAATCATGGCTGTTGGATCAATTCTTTTCCATTTTCCATCAAGATAAACCTCACTCCAAGCGTGTGCATCAAGTTGTCGAACCTCCCAACTTTGCCCATCAGGTGCCGGTTGACCGCCTTGATAGCCAGTCACTACGCGTGCTGGAATACCTGCGTAACGCATTAACATGACAAAACTAGACGCATAATGCTCACAAAAACCTTTGCGACTAGAAAACAAGAATTGATCTATACGATCACCACCTAAAGTCCCAGGCGTCAATGTATATACAAAGCCATTCTTTCGGTACCATGACAGCACAGATTGTAAATATTGTTCAGGTTGCTTCTGACTTTTTTCAAAAAGCTGATGCGCCAATTGCTGCGCTTTAAGATCCCGCCCCCCATCAAAATTAAGATTTAACTCAAGTTGTCGCGGCGACAAGGAAACTTTTTCAGCCGATGTCCTTCCGAGCCAATACATTTGTATAGGTACATTACGCTTGATCAGCTTAGATGGGCGAATACTATTATCTTGATACAACTGCAAATAACGTTCTTGTGGAATCGAATATTCCAAACCCATAATCCAATTGGCTTGCTCATCTGCTGCTAAATATTGATAAGGCACGCTTCTTGGAGTTGACCGTACATTTTTAATTTGCTGATTAAAAAAACTGCTGGTCCATGTGGTTCCATCATATTGATCTAAAACCAAAGCTCTCCAATACAATTCTGGTCTGCTTGGAAACTGCGACATATCCGCCACAACCCGAAAGGCCAAAGCCGAAGATTGCGATAATTGTGCAATATCCCCAGGTGACATGCGATCACTAATCCCAGTCGTGGCTTGATTACTCTGAATTGGAACAGCCCACAGTGGCGGTAAGCGTGGAAAGAAGATAAATAAGATCAGAAAGAAAGGAACTGCAATGCCAACAAATTTAAAAATTTGTTTAATATCATGTTTAAATTGATTGGATGATAATTTCGTTTGATTAAATAATCCTGTCTGTATTCGATACAAACCCAATAAACACATCACAAATGCTGCAAGAACAATCAAAGCCATCCAAAACGCTTGGCTATGTAATAACAGGCTCGCACTAACAAACAAGGCAAAATTAAAGGTGATTAATAAATCACGGGTGTTTTTAGCTTCTAAACATTTGGCAAATAAACAGGTACTCAAAAAAGCGACGCCCGCTTCAACCCCAAGGATGGTTTGATAATTGATATAAACAATACTCAAGGACAAGAGAATAAAGATCACCAAAAACCATTTAGGAAAAGGCAGCCAGCTTTGTTTACGATATCTCCGAACCAATAACAGCCAAACCACCGCCCATAATCCCGTTAAAGCAGCAGGTGCAAAAGCGGTTTGCCCAAGTAATACCAAAGCCAAGACAGCTAAAACACAGAAATAGATTTGTTTGGTCATGATTATGCCTGCGCTAATAAAAGTTTTGCCTTAATCAACTGAGATTGTCCCTGCCCGCTTTCCAAGCGTGCATGCGGCAAAATAAGTGCATAATCATCACCTAACTGTTCACATTGCTCGACCAAACCCATCATAAAGCTTAGTTTATCCTCGTGGCTTTGAGCTGGAATTTGCTGATAATCAATTTCCAGATGCTGGTGATTGGCCTGAGCTTCAAACATTTTGATCAGAAATCCCTGTCCACGTGCGACCTGTTTCCATGCCACATTTTGATAAGAATCACCGTGTTGAAAGCCACGTAACTCTTTAAATTCATCTAAGCTATCTTGGGCAGAAGTCGGCTTGTTTTTATGTTCTTTCTGCCAGTCATAGCCCTTTGGGGCCACCCAGACTTTATGTTTTGGATATAAATAAGTCCATGCGCGGACTAATCCCAATGGATAAGTAGAATAAATTTTAACGGCACCAAATTCATATAACCCTCGCTTTTCTCCTACAAAAGGTAATTCAAAGCTGTGTTGAGTCTGGTCTAGATAAACTCGTTGTTCTTGAGTCTGCCACTGGATTCTCAGATAACGCGCAGAATTAATAGGTTGTTTAAATAATAGCTTTAAAATGATTGCTTGATCGACTTGTCCGACTTCAGGTATCACAACATCAATTTGTAAATCATGTAATTGCTTAAAGGTCAGATAAAAACTAATACAAAGAATGGCACTAATTAAAAAGCAAAATCCTAAAATCAGATTATTTGCATAGTTAATTCCAGCTATAAAGGTAATCAGAATTAGAACTAAATATAAAAAACCTTGTTTATAGATAAAAACCAAAACGTCCTTTTGTCGCAGAGTTTTACTGTGATCCATTTGGAAACGTTTTGCGATCCATTGATTGACCTGTTGTTTAAGTCCAGTTTGCATGGTCTGTACTCACCTACAATGCATCAACGGACTGCAACAATTGTTTTACCTCCACCTCACCCAAACTTAAACGATGCGCAACCACAGCCACAAATACCGTTTGTACATCATCCGTGGTCACGAAACTACGCCCTTCAACCAACGCATAAGCTTGTGCTGCGGATTTCAGTGCTAACACCCCACGTGTAGACAGGCCATGGCGTTGCTTACGTGTTTCAGCAGCTAAGTCTAAAATATAATTGAGTACGGCGTCACTGAGGAAAATCTGTTTTGCTAATTTTCGTAAATGTAAAATATCAGCTTGGTTAAACACTGCATCTAATTGATGAATCAGGACTTGGCGTGAGCTTTGTTGTAGGAGTAACTTTTCTGCTTGACGAGATGGATACCCTAATGACAATCGCATCAAAAAGCGGTCTAGTTGAGACTCTGGCAATGCATAAGTCCCACTTTGGAAGAGAGGGTTTTGCGTTGCCAACACCCAAAAAGGTTGTGGTAATTCATAATGAACACCATCTACGGTAACAGCCCCTTCTTCCATCGCTTCCAGCAAAGCACTTTGAGTTTTGGGACTACAGCGGTTAATTTCATCTGCGAGTAGGATTTGAGTAAAAACAGGGCCTTGCTTAAATTCAAAGACATGTTCTTTCTGATTAAAAATATTGATGCCAATCACATCACTGGCCAACATATCATTAGTGAATTGAATTCGTTGAAAATGGAGTCCAGCCAAACGCGCCAAGGCACTGGCTAAGGTTGTTTTACCTAATCCTGGTAAATCTTCAAACAATACATGACCACCTGCCAGCAAACAGGTCAGCGCCAGTTTAGTTTGTTGAGGTTTATCTAAAATGAGCTGATTGACTTCAATTAAAAATTGCTCAATCTTTTGACCAAAGCTTTTAATCTCTTGTTCTAATGCTTGGTTTTGTCTTTTCTTGTCTTGAACTGAAGCCTGATCCGTGCCCCACATAATTTTATCCCCAAAATAAAACAGTGCATGTTTCAACATACACTGTTTTGGTTTTTTTTCAACGAAATCAATTGATTTCTAGCAAGGGCATTTTTTCATATTACCGCCCGCTGAAGGATAACGCGCATCGATACAATGACGATAAAAGGTCTTGGCATCCATTGGGGTTAGATCAGGATGATGCGCTTTCATATGCTTAACATAAGTTTCGTAATCGGGCACACCGACCATTAGACGAAAACTCTGCTGCAAACGCTGCCATAAAACGGCGATACGCGACCAATTCTTGGGTGATAAAAGCAAATGTTTTTGCGACATGATGGTGAATTTAATAATCTTCACAATCACCGCACTGCCTTGTCGAGCAATTTTAAAATCCATCACTACTCTCCTTTGATGCTATTCGCAGTCATCGGGGTTTCTGAATAAACGGCTGGTGCTTCATTCACTGTTGGTGTTGGACTCGCTAATGCTCTGCGTACAATACCAATCGAAGCAATGATCATCACAATCGCAACAATCATAAAGAAACCACATAGGGCCGCATTGATCTGGTTCGACATCACAATCGTTTGCATTTCAGCAACCGTCTTGGCTGGTGCAAGCACCTCACCACGCGCAATTGCATCAGAGAAACGATTCGCTTGCGCAAGGAAGCCAATTTTTGGATTTTCATGGAAAATCTTTTGCCAACCCGCCGTCATGGACGTAATGAATAGAAAAATGGTTGGGATAATGGTCACCCAAACATACTTCTCTTTTTTCATCTTGAATAGAATAACGGTACCTAAGATCAAGGCCATGGATGCCAAAATTTGGTTACCAATACCAAATAACGGCCACAAGGAGTTAATTCCACCGAGTGGGTCAACCACACCTTGATAAACGAAGAAACCCCAACCCGCTACTGCAACAAAGGTCCCAACCAAATTCCCAAAGAATGAACTTGATTGTTTAATCGCTGGCACCACGATTCCTACAGTATCTTGCACCATGAAACGACAAGCACGTGTTCCTGCGTCTACCGCAGTCAAAATGAATAATGCTTCAAACAAAATCGCAAAGTGATACCAGAACGCCATCATTGAGCGGTTGTTGAAAATCTCTGAAATGATATGTGCCATACCAATTGCAAATGTTGGCGCACCACCCGTACGAGACAGGATTGAACTCTCACCGACTTCCTGAGCCAATAAGGTCAACATTTCTGGACTCACCACGAAACCAAGATTACGTACTGCTTCCGCTGCGGTCTCAACCGAGGTCCCTAAAACTGCTGCTGGCGCATTAATCGCAAAGTAAATCCCTGGATCAAGTACTGTCGCACAGATCATGGCCATGATGCCGACGAAAGACTCCATCAACATACCACCATAACCAATCATACGAATATTGACTTCGTTATCGACCAATTTAGGCGTTGTACCTGATGCAACTAAAGCATGGAAACCTGAAATCGCACCACAAGCGATGGTAATAAATAAGAAAGGAAATAAACTACCTGCAAATACAGGACCAGTACCATCAACAAAGTGGGTCACTGCTGGCATTTTCAGATCAGGCATCGCAAAGATAATCCCGATCGCCAAGCCTGCAATCACACCAATTTTAAGGAAAGTCGATAAGTAGTCACGCGGTGCTAATAACAGCCAAACTGGTAAAACAGAGGCGATAAAACCATAAATAATTAAGGCCCATGTCAATTGAGTACCACTGAGGGTAAATAACTGCCCCCAATAAGGATCTTTTGCAACATCACCACCATAGACAATCGCCGCCATCATTAGTACAAAACCGATGATGGATACCTCTGCAATTTTTCCTGGGCGTAGATAACGCATGTAAATGCCCATGAATAATGCAATAGGAATGGTGGCTGCAATACTGAATACCCCCCATGGGCTATGTGCCAAGGCTTTCACGACGACCAATGCGAGTACCGCAAGGATAATAATCATTACCCCCAATGTACCGAGCATGACAATCACACCTGCAAAAGTGCCAAGTTCCTGTTTTGCCATCTCTCCCAAAGAACGACCATCACGACGTGTGGAGATAAATAAAACCAGAAAATCTTGTACCGCGCCTGCAATCACCACACCGACCAAGAGCCAGATGGTTCCTGGTAAGTAACCCATTTGCGCTGCGAGAATTGGACCGACTAAAGGCCCTGCACCAGCAATCGCGGCAAAGTGATGACCGAATAAAACGAACTTATTAGTAGGAACATAATCCAGACCATCTGCGAGACGATGAGCTGGGGTTAACCGTTTAGGATTTAATTCAAAAACTTTGTTTGCAATAAATAAACTATAGAACCGATATGCAATGCTATATACACAGACTGCGGCAAGCACTAACCAGACCGCATTAACATGCTCACCACGACTAACCGCCAATATCCCAAATGAAATTGCCCCGACAATGGCAACCAAACTCCAAAGGAGTTTCGAGGGAAGTGTTGACTTTGCTTGTGTTGTCTCCATTCAAAACCTCTCAAATACATAACGCGTGGTTATTTAGATTTCCCTTTCTATATTTTCTGTAGAAGAAATATCTTTGTAAGTTTACCTTCTAGCTTCAATTATTTATCTAATACTTTGGCATAAAAAAAGGGATGATTGTTTAATCATCCCTTCGATAATTGTATGTCTTGAGTAGCTCTGCCACTCATTCACAATTATGCACGTTCTAGGTAGTCACCAGTACGCGTGTCTACACGAACACTTTCTTCTTGCTGTACGAATAATGGAACACGTACTACCGCACCTGTTTCAAGCTTCGCTGGCTTACCGCCACCGCCAGAAGTATCACCACGTACGCCTGGATCAGTTTCAATAATTTTCAATACAACAAAGTTTGGTGGATTTACGTTTAAAGGTACGCCATTGAATAACATGATCGTACATTTTTCATTTGAATCGTCTTTTAACCATTTCGCAGCATCACCCATTGCTGTTTTATCAGCAGCGATTTGCTCGAAAGATACAGGATCCATGAAGTTCCACATTTCGCCGTCGTTGTAGAGGTAATCCATTTCAACTTCTACAATATCAGCTGCTTCTAAAGAGTCACCTGATTTGAATGTTTTTTCTAATACTTTACCAGAACGAAGGTTACGTAATTTCACACGGTTAAACGCTTGACCTTTACCTGGTTTTACATATTCATTTTCCATGATTGAACATGGGTTGCCATCAAGCATAACCTTAAGGCCTGCTTTAAAATCATTTGTAGAATAATAGGCCATGAAAGGCGCACTCCAAACTTAAAACTCAAATCTATTAATGCTAGACTAGGCACACAGCTGCGGCTAACACTATTTTTACGTATGGCATGATAAACTATTTACATCAAGAGCAAAACTGGCAATCACAACTCAGTGACCTAATTACTGATCCTTTAGAGCTGTTAAATCTGCTTGAGTTATCTACCGATCAGCTATTATCAGGGGCAATCCTCGCCGCTGAACAGTTTAAATTGCGCGTCCCACGTGCATTCGTCGGAAAAATGACCGTTGGCGATCCGCTTGACCCTCTGCTACTGCAAGTCTTACCCCATCATCTCGAACTGGAACAACATCCTGAGTTTGTGACAGATCCTTTAGGTGAAGAAGCCGCAAATCAAATGGCGGGGGTTTTACATAAATATCAATCACGTTTTTTGCTGACCTTAACCGGTGCATGTGCGATTCACTGTCGTTACTGTTTTCGCCGTCATTTTCCCTATCAGGAGAATCTTCCTAAAAATGACGATTGGCTCAACATTAAACGGTATATTGAGCAGAATCCACAAATCAATGAAGTGATTTTAAGTGGTGGTGACCCCCTTACGCTAAACAATCGAAAAATTTCGTTGTGGCTAGAACGAGTCGCATCTCTCCCTCAGATTAAGATATTGAGAATTCATTCACGGGTTCCGATTGTGATCCCGAATCGTATTGATGAAGAGCTGATTTCTATATTAAAAAACAGTAGGCTACGTATTGTAGTAGTGGTACACTCAAACCACGCAGCTGAACTTGATGATTTCACTTGCTCGAAGTTGCTACAGTTATCATTCCAGCATATAACCGTTCTGAATCAGGCAGTTTTGCTCAAAGGTGTGAATGATTCTGCAGAAACTTTAAATGCATTGAGTAACCGTTTATTTGAAGCACGAGTAATGCCCTATTACCTTCATGTTTTGGATAAAGTTAAAGGCGCTCAGCATTTTGATTTAAGATCTTCAGAGATAGATCAGATATACAGTGATGTATTAGCGAGTTTACCCGGATATCTCGTCCCGAAACTCGTCAGGGAAATTGCGGGCGAAAAAAATAAAACACCGCTTTTTGGGGTTCAAACATTCTGAGATTGATAACACAATGATGAACAATGCTTTTTCGGATATTTTTCAAATTCCAACAGTCTTAAGACGGGACAAACTTAGCTTTTGTGATACCAATTCTAAAAGTCTCAATGAATGGATTTCAAATCTATCCATTATGCAGTTGGGTGATACCTCCAAAGCACTGTTTGCGGCTCTGTTAGAGCTGAGTGAATTAGAATGTTCGGAAACTTTACGTTTTGACTTGGTTCAGGTTCTGCATCCGACTATTGAAAATGTTTTAGGTAGTTTAGAAAAAAACTTTTTTAATCAAGGCGTGATTAGCTCAGATCGTAATGAACATATTATTGAACTGGCCATGTTACTGCGTTGCTACTTCGCTGCAATCTATATCAATATTGTGCGTCGCAGTAATGACCAACTTGATCAGCAAAAGTTTTCTATTTTCGCTCTGAATCAAAAGAAAAATCTGCAGACCGCAAGAACACTTGCCACCTTTCAATCTTTACAGCAACTCACCCAATTACTCTATCAACAACATATGTTGTATAGCGAGCCAGTTGCTGGACAGTGGTTAATTGCCCATCAGCTCTATGATGCAGCAGTGACACATAAATATCAGCATACCAACTTAGATCAGTCTCAGGGTAAACCAAGTTCGATTACCAATATTACTCAGGCCTACGCCCAACTGATTTTGATGGATATTTTTAATACCAATCAAATTCGTCAATCTGAAATACAAGCTCTGTTCCAGTGTAGTTTTGACTGGGCCAAAATGGTCCAAATCTTGGCTAAAGAAACTGATTTAACCAAGTATGTGGTAGATACCAGCAAAGACCATCCACCTATTTATAATAAAAAGCAAAGTTCTGGCTTCAACCCAAACATCTTTATCAGCACACATAGTTTATTGGATCATGTCACAGCGACGCTGCATAAAAATGCAGAATATATTTCTAAAAATGAAAAAATCTATTTAACCCCAGCACTGAAATTTCATGTGCAAACCATTTTAGGTACAACTGCAGAACGCCGTCATGAGCGTTATGAATACTCAGCGCAACTACATATTTGTTTTGGTTTACTGACTGCGCACTTCTATCTATCCAAAGCCAAGAATTTCGCAGAGACCTTATTGCTAGACCACAGTTATGGTCTACAAAATGAATCTAAGTTTATGTCGGCTTGGGATAAAAAAAGTGCTTCTGATAACCAAGAGTCTGCGATTCAACGGTTAAGTCGTGAAAGTAAAGCCGTTTATCAAGCAGATATTCTAGATATCAGTGTCAATGGTTATCGTATTAAGTGGTCTGGAGAAGCACCTAAGAACCTAAGAACCGGTGAATATATCTTAGTCAAAGAAACATCA
The DNA here is from genome assembly GCF_013072695.1 of Acinetobacter sp. Ac_5812. Taxonomy (GTDB): domain Bacteria; phylum Pseudomonadota; class Gammaproteobacteria; order Pseudomonadales; family Moraxellaceae; genus Acinetobacter. The sequence goes on along the minus strand of NZ_LXUK01000012.1, from coordinate 230,211 downwards.
CACGGGCATTGGCGTGGAGGCGTAATTCGTTGGCTCAAACAATCGAGCGAGAAAAGTCTGGAACTCGGTTTAGAAGTATTGGCACAAGAGATCTTCCCTTGTGCTGTTCGTATACAGGCTGACCGACATATCAGCAATTATCATCCAACACTTTTATTAAAAAACCAAAATCTGGATGAAACAAAAACAACTTTAATTTTACCAGGTTCACAAATTTTTAGAGAACATCAAGCTGTTCATTTAAGATTGGGGAAAGAGGAAGTCAAGGTGTATTTATTAAACGCACAATTAATTACCCAGAGTTTTGTTCAATTTGAATTTGAACTGCTAAATGATGAGGAACATCCTGTTCTTCAAAAATATATGGCACAAAAAAATATGGACACAATTGATCAAGATTTATGGGAAGCATTAAAGTGAGAAATTCTTTACTGTCTAAGAAACTCAAACGGACAGAAACCCGTTTACTAATTATTGACGACAATCAACTTCGTTATAATCAAATTGCCGCGATCTTTAAGGCACAAGATCATCAAATTCATGCCACCTTATTAGATGATCTTAAAACATTTGAAAAACAGCTGAATTTACCGTGGGATATTGTCATTTTTGGTCGTGCTTATGATCTGAAAATCGAACAAACGCTTTCTTTGATTCAAGCTTCATCACAGCCAAGCTTGCCTGTACTGCTATTAGAACCTGATGACTATAACCAAGATCAATATCAGACCTATATTCACAAAGGCATCTATGATGTATTGAATATTAAAGCTGCTGAAACATTCTATATCAGCATGATCCGAGCATTGTCTTATAGCCGACTGGTTCAAGCTGAACACCGCTTGCTCAATGAACTAGAAGCAGCACAAACGCAAGCTCAATCCTTAGTCGCTGAGACGCATAAAGCTGTTGCGATTTTACAAGAAGGTATTCACATCAGTGCAAATACTGAATATGCAAACTTATTTGGATTTTCGAGTGAAGATGACCTTATTGGCCTACCGATCCTCGATGTGCTGCAACCTGAAGATTTAGCACAATTTAAACTGCGCTTTAAAAAGATTTCTCAAGGCCAGTTCGAGCAAGGACGTTTTGAGCTGCGTACTCAAAATGCAACTGTGAAGAACAACCCATTGCATATTGAGTTTTTACCTTCAGGTAATGAAGAGGAAATTCAACTCAATATTGAATGTGGAACATCATCTCAAGCCGTAACAGCACCGGCAACCGTCACTCCATCTGAGAAGGCATCAAGTTTAAATAGTGCATTACAACAAATTAATCGACAGCTGACCAATCATCCAGCCAATGCCAATGCGGTTGTGCTGTTTAGCCTGAGCAGTTGTCCAAATGAGGTTTTCCAAAGTGATTGGCGAAGCACTAAAGCTTATTTTGCCAACATCCAAAACTTTATCAAAGAACAAGTCAGTGTTCCTGTTTATCCAGTCGATAGCACACTCTACGTTGCATTGTTCCAAGCTGAATCCAAAAATGTTTTAAATTCACTGCTGATCGGTTTAAATAGCTTGCAGAAACCACAACTTTTAGCAACCCCTCAACACACCTTCCCTTTGCATCTGAAATTGGGTTATTGCGAACTTGCGCAAGCTATTCCAGATGAAGCGGTTTTTGAGCAAGTCTTAAGTAAAGCATTCACTGCGGCTTTACCAGTATTCAATAGTCCAAAAATTGATACTGATATTGGTTTAACTACCGAACACATTCCAACAAAAGTCCAGTTAAGCTTGTTACAAGAACTTAAACAGAAACTGGATGCTGGTGATATTCATCTTAAATATCAGCAGCTTTATGATAAACAAGATCAGCATACACATACTTATGAAGTTTCTGGCGGCTTTATCTATAATAATCAATGGCAAGACTTAAGTGATCTGGCTGATCTTAAAGATGATGTTGAATTATCAATTCAACTAGACCGCTGGATTCTTGTTGAGGCCTGTAAGCAATTACATAACTTCATCACTCAATATCCAAAAGCCAAGCTGATTGTTAACCTGAACCATCACGTATTACTGAATGATCAAAAACTCCCAGAGTTAGTTGCAAAGTTACTCACTATTATTGGCAGTAAACAAGCACACCCATTAATTCTGCAATTTTCTGAACAAGCATTGCAACAGAACCTGTCACAAGCACAGCCACAAATTGCCTTATTGCGTCAACATGGTGCTGAAGTTTCGATTCGAGGTTTCGGTGATTCACTTTATAGTGACTCGATGCTGCAACAGATTGATGCTCAATATTTGAGTCTACATGGCAAATTGACCAAAATGCTTGCCTCTGAAAAAGACATGGCAAACTTACAAGAAAAAATCCTGCATTTTATTGGCCAAAAGCCTGTGGAAATTTTCTTAATGGAACTCAATGACATGAATCTGTTTGCCAATGCATGGAATGTTGAAGCACGCTTCTTACAAGGGAACTACTTCCAGAAAAAGCTTGATCGCTTAACCGATGTACAAGACCAATAAGGTCTTGTACATCGCTGCCTATATACATTATCGATAAAAATATAGGCACAAAAAAACGGGCATATCGCCCGTTTTTTCTTTCTTGATATTAACGTTTGACAGAACGTGACATACCAGAGAAACGTTGTTTGAATTTGTCGATACGACCGCCAGTGTCCACATTCTTTTGTTTACCAGTATAGAATGGGTGGCAAGCTGAACATACGTCAAGGTAAATTGTTTCTTTACCAAGAGCTGAACGAGTTTCGATTACGTTACCACATGAACAAGTAGCAACTAAGTTTTCATATTTAGGGTGAATATCGGCGCGCATGGTCGATGCTCCTATTTAGTAAGAAAGGCTTAAGCTGTTATCGCAATTGATCACTCTCAATTTGAGGAAAGCAAAGTGTTTCACACTTGCAGATCAACACCACAACAGACCATTTCTTTTGACTCACCGAGACTCTAAAGGTCAGAGCAAAGCCAACAAGTGCCGAAGATTATATGCCAAAAAATTAAATTTTGCGAACTATTCTTGATTTGATTTTGACCAACGATTCGCAATCATGCCACAAACCATCAACTGAATTTGATGGAAAATCATAATTGGCAGTACGATCATACCTAAAGGCTGTCCAATGAACAGGATTTGTGCCATTGGTACACCACTCGCCAAGGTTTTCTTCGAGCTACAGAAGAAGATGGTGACTTGATCAGCATGATTAAAGCCCAACCACTTAGGAATATACAAAGCAAGTAGCATCACGATGGTCAATAACACCGAACATGCCAACACTAGATAAAACAAGGTTAAACCACTGACTTGATGCCACAAACCAGCCACCACCGCACTACTGAATGCTCCATAGACCACCATTAAGATTGATCCCTGATCAAACGCTTTGACGATACTAGGAACTTTGACCATATATGGAAAAACATAAGGACGTAATAATTGTCCTAAAATAAAAGGCACCAGTAGTAACAAGGTGATTTGAATAATTGATGTGGTCGGATCAAAACCATGTTGGCTTTGGCCTAAGATAAAATAACTCACCAAAATCGGGGTAATAAACATCCCGATAATATTGGAAAAGGAAGCACTACAGACTGCAGCAGCCACATTTCCCTTGGCCATTGAGGTAAATGCAATAGAGGATTGTACTGTTGATGGCAAGAAGCACATAAACAGGAAGCCCCAATACAGTTGCTGTCCTAACATTGGTTCTAACACAGGTCGAGCGAGTAACCCAATGACAGGAAAAATTGCGAAAGTAAAAGCAAACACCAGTGCATGCATTTTCCAATGCATCATTCCTTCCAGCACCGCTTCACGTGACAGTTTCGCCCCATGTAAGAAAAAAAGTATTGCTATTGCGACGGTGGTGAGAATATTAAAATAATGCGCAATCTGCCCCGAGACTGGCAAGAAAGTCGCCAGCGCTACCATTGCAACCAATAATAGTGTAAAGCGGTCCAATGCCAATAATTTCAACATAACTTATCCCTAACTATTCTCTAAGAACTATAAAGCCCAGTATGACTTGTTGACCATTTGATCGACTCATCATACTGGGCTATATAAATAAAGCTAGGGCTTTAGATTAGAAATCTTGGACTAAATAGACCAAAGAGAGGGTCTATTGATATTTCAGCCATGCCTTGCGTTATCGGCTAAAATGACATAAACAAGGCATGAAACGCTGGCAATGGCATTCCCTTGTCAAGTTTAATAACGCGGTTTATGGAAGTTTTAGCCATAACCCTACGGGACAGGGATGTTTTTTGCCGCTACTGTGTTAGGTCTTGCTTACCTAGAATAACTAGGTTTCACAAAACCTGCCTTGCACCGTCTAAAAAACATCCTCTGTCGCAATGAGAGCTATAGCTCGTAAAGTGAAATGTCAATAGACCCTAGTTATTACGTGCATTTTGATCCTGTTGAATCAATTCAACTTTATAACCATCTGGATCTTCAACAAAGGCAATCACAGTAACACCGCCTTTCATTGGACCCGCTTCACGCACGACTTTACCACCTCGCGCTTTAATCTCTTCACACGCTTTATAAGCATCATCTACACCAATAGCGATATGACCATAAGCATTGCCTAAATCATAGCTGGCTGTGTCCCAGTTATGCGTGAGCTCGAGCACAGTGTTGTTTTCTTCATCACCATAGCCAACAAAAGCCAAGGTAAAACGCCCTTCTTCGTAATCACGTTGGCGTAGCAATTTCATACCAAGTACCTCAGTGTAGAACTTCAAAGATTGTTCTAAATTACCTACTCGTAGCATCGTATGTAACATGCGCATAGTTATTCACCTGTCTGTTGAGTTGTTTGCTTTTCATGATCGCGTAACAGTTTCGCAACCCATACCACTAAAACTAAAATTGGAATACCAATTAAAGTCGTCATTAAAAAGAAATTCGGATAACCAATATTGCTGACAATCGTTCCTGAATAACCACCCAATAATTTTGGTGTTAAAGTCATTAATGAACTGAAAATCGCATATTGAACTGCGGTAAATGATACGCTGGTTAAACTCGATAAAAAGGCAATAAATGCCGCACCAGCCAAACCTGAGGCTAAATTATCGACAATAATGGCAAAATATAACCATAACGAGCTATAACTTTTAATCACTTTACCAGACAATTCAACCATATCTGATTGAGCTGGATCAACCACTGCAATCGGTTGAATATCCACATTTAAACCCGTCTCTGCATGAGATGCCGTATCGACGCGATATTGTCTGGTTGCCAACAACTCACTGCCCGTATTGTTGGTTAAATTAGCCAAAGCCGTAATAGTCTTGGTCGGTGATGCTTGCAGAATTTTGCCATCAATCACACCCGTGAATAAGCCATTTTGATCAACTTTCGCTACAAATTCCTGCCCATCTAATGTTAAAACGACAGGACGTTCTGCATTGAGTTGCTCAGCTTTTACACCAGCTAACTGACCTTTGATTACCAGACTTTGTTTTAACTCTTTCGGCGTGAGTTGATCATCACCACTCATTGGTAGTAGTTGAATCTGGGCGTGTTGCGCATTCACCAAATAAGGAACTTCAAACTGAGCCTTCGAGTCTACTTGGTTTTGATATTGAGTACTGACCTGAACCATATTTGCTTTCGCTAAGACTTCATTTGGGACGTGTAACTTCCAATATCCCACCTCATCGGTCTGCACTTGATAATGCTGAGCGCCCACTTGGACTTCAACCTGATCCAATGGCTTGCCAGATTTAACTAAACCGATAAAGATCAAATTGGTTGAGCTTGCCAACACCGCACCCACAAACATGAGTTTCATAATGTTCATACGTTGCGCCAGCAGGCCGCCTAAGAAGCCACCGACCAAACTAAATATTACACCATAAATTTTAACTGCTTCAGCAATCTGCTCTTTACTAAAGTTTAGATCTTGATAGAACACATTTGAAATCACCCCTGCAATAATGTCAGAGATACGAAAGAAACCAATTAAGAGTAATAAAACCAATGCCAGTTTAACGCCATAGCGCTTAAAGAAATCTAGAATCGGGGCAACCCATGTTTCTTTCGCCATTTGCTGATTGACAACCCCCATTTTAACCAGCCCAAAACCGATCAATAAGGCAGTTGCAGTTGCAGTTAAAAAGCGCAGCGCTTCTAAACCAAATAATGCAGCGGTGTCTTTAATTGCTGCTGCCTTGGTAATGGCCTCTGTAACGTTACCTGAATAGATATAGCTCACCACAAAGGTTGCAACGGCGATAAAAAACACAAACACCAAACGGTAGTAATCCGTGGTTTTATAATGTTTATAAACGCGATTCACTTGCGGTTCACGAACACATAAGGTGGTGATAATACCCACTACCATCACTGCGGCCATGGTTAAATAGGTATATTTCCAAGCTTCGTAGATATAATTGCCTTTGGCCGTCCCTAAATAGGCTGCCAAGAATAACGCTCCAGCTCCAGCAACAATCATCCCAATACGATAGCCCGCATTGTATGTTGAAGCCAACACAGTTTGCATTTCAGTTTCAGCCAACTCAATACGATAAGCATCAATCACAATATCTTGTGTTGCAGCTGAGAAGCCCAGTAATACCGCACCAAATGCCATTTGAATTAAATAACTTTGCCCAAGCGCAGGATCTGAAAAAGCCATAATACAAATTGCACAGATAATTAAACATTGCGCAATAAGCAACCAAGCACGGCGACGACCTAAACTCTTGGTTAAAAATGGGACGGGTAATTCATCAATTAACGGTGCCCAAACAAATTTAAAGGAATAACCCAACGCGGCCCAACTAAAAAAAGTGACCGCACTTTTATCAATACCAGCCTCACCTAGCCATAACGACAAGCTAGAAAAAATCAATAAAATTGGAATCCCTGCTGAGAAACCAAGAAATAACATAATCAGAGCACGGCGATCTAAAAATGCTTTAAATGCCGATGCCCAACCAGAGGCTTGAGTTGTCATTGGTTATTATTTTCCATGAACATGCGTGAATGTGCTTATTCAATCGTTTCTTGTCCTTGCTTGCAAGTTGCTTTATGCAATCATTCTTTTGTTTTGTCGATAAAAAACACAAGTTCGCTTGATCTTTAGGGCTAAAACTGTATACCTTTAATTACTCAACTTTAGTTTATTTGTTGGATAGCAACAGTGACCCAAAAACTCGATCAAATGACTGCAACAACTTTATCATTAACACCAACAAACACTATCACCGCAAATATAAACTCTTTACCAAGCGCATTTGACCAGACGGACATACAAGCAACACTGATTAAAACCGCACTACGTGCAGACCAACTCACTCATATTCCAGACCTAGCTGAAATACCAAGTTCGACCAAACGCATCAAGCCACTGAATAATTTTTTAGGGCAAGATCGCGCACGCGCCTCTGTTGAAGCTGGTATTTCATTACCCTACTCAGGCTATAATATTTTTGCTGTTGGCACGGCAGGACTAGGTAAACGTACCATGATCAAGCGTTTGCTGCAGCAACACGCCAAAACCATGCCGACACCAAATGATTGGGTCTATGTAAATAATTTCAAAAATCCAAGACAACCAATCGCGCTGCACTTTCCTGCAGGACAAGGCACTAAATTTCAAAATACATTGCAACAAGCATGGCAAATCATTTTGAAACAATTGGAACGCCGTTTTAGCGCCGAAAGCTATCACAATCGTATTGAGCGTATTCGTCAAGATACTGGAGATGTACAACAGCAAGCTTTGGTTGAACTCACGAAAGAAGGCGAAGAACTCGATTTAAAATTAGTTTCTCGCAATGACAAACATGTCTTTATAGCAATGCAGCTACGAAATGATGAATATCATGAATTAACGCCGAACGAGCTCAATGCACTGCCAACCAAAGAACGCACAGAGATTAATTCTAATATTCGCTATATGGAGAAAAAGCTAGAGCGCTTAGGTTTACATCTAGGTGATTTAGAAGATGATGCACGCGATCAAGTTTCGAGCCTCAATCGAGATATTGCGACGCAAGTGGTCATGCCACGCATTGAGTCAATCCTAAATAAGAATAAAGAGGTGAAAGGCTTAGATTTGTTCCTAAAACACTATGCTGAAGACATTATTGATAATGTTGAGCTGATTTTAGAGCAAGAAGAAGATGACTTTACCCCTGCCTTATTTAATCGTGTCCCATCCCGTTATCAAGCCAATGTTATTGTTGCCAATAAACCGAATAGCGGTGCTCCCGTTATTTTTGAAGACTTCCCAACCCACTACAACTTATTGGGTCACGTTGAGCAACTCACACATAATGGCACCATTACCACCGATTTCACTTTGATTCGCCCAGGTTCTTTACATCAAGCCAATGGCGGTTTTCTAATGCTTGAAGCGGAGCAATTACTTGAACAACCTTATGCATGGCAAGGCCTAAAGCGTGCCTTAAAATCTGGGCAACTCAAGCTTTCATCACTCGAGCATATGCTGACCTTAACAGGCAGTATTTCGATTGAACCTGCTTCTGTTCCACTTGATATTAAAGTGGTTTTATTGGCAGAACCTGAAATTTACTATGAAATTTTGGAAGTCGAACCAGAACTGGGCAGCGTCTTTAAAATTCGTGCTGACTTCACTGATACATTACAACGTAATGACAGTAATGAGCAGGCCTATATGCAGCTGATTGCTGATTATGTGCAAGCCGACAAACTCCTTCCGTTTGATCGTTCTGCACTTGCAGCATTATTGACCGATTCGAGTCGCCAAGCTGAAGACCAAAGCTCACTGTCACTCCATGCATCTACCTTAGGTGATTTAATTCGCGAAGCACATCATCACGCGTTTAAAGCTGATGATAAGATTGTGACTGATCAACATGTCAACCAAGCTCTACATCATCGTCAATACCGCTTAGGCTATTTACGTGAGTTGTATTGGCAGGATCTTTCTCGTGGCACTCAGTTGATTGAGACCTCAGGACATCGTCTTGGCCAGATCAACGCCCTCTCTGTCATTCATTATGCTGATGTTGAGTTTGGTCTGCCATCTCGTCTGACCGCATCTGTGTATCAAGGTGGCGGAGATATCCTCGATATCGAACGTAGTGTTGAGCTTGGTGGTTCCCTGCATGCCAAAGGCGTGTTGCTGATGTCGAGCTTCTTGAAAGCACATTTTGGTCGTGAACAAATCCTACATTTCTCTGCTGCTTTGGCCTTTGAACAAAGTTATGGACAAGTCGATGGTGATAGTGCCACAGTTGCAGAACTTTCAGCGCTGATCTCTGCGATCTGTCAAATCCCGATCGATCAGTCTTGGGCAATTACCGGATCGATGAACCAATTGGGCCAAGTACAGCCGATTGGTGGTGTCAACGCCAAAATTGAAGGCTTCTATGACGCCTGTAAATTGCAAGGATTAACTGGCAAACAAGGTGTCATCATTCCACGTCAAAATATGCAGCACTTGATGTTACGTCAGGATGTAAGCGATGCTGTACAAGCAGGACAATTCCATGTTCATGCGATTGATACCATTGATCAAGCTTTAGAAATTTTAATGGCACGTCCAGTCGGAACCCTTGATAAAAAAGGTCGCTATAGCAAAAACTCGATCTATGCTGCAGTGATGGAGCAACTTGAATATTGGCAAGCGATCGAGGATGGCGAAGCAGTTGAAGACGAGGAGCCAAAGAAAAAGAAGAAGCGAAAAAAAACCAAGAAGGATGAAGTTGCAGCGAAGACTTCTGAAGAAACAGCGGTTGAAGCAAAGAGCTTAAAACCACTCAGTAAAAAGAAACGAAAATAGAGCTAAAGAAAAAGCCATGTTCCTGACGGAACATGGCTTTTTTTATTAGGCTACGCCCTGCAAGGAACGCCCACCAGGGAGTTGAGCAAAATATTGCTTCAGCGCATCGATACAACGATGTACTTTCATTGGGTATTGCTCACGCTTAGAGGTTAAAGCATGTAAGGTATACGCTGGCAATTGCCAATCTGGTAATACCTCAACTAAAGAACCATTAATCAATTCTTTTTGAATATCCATATACAAAATACGTGCGACACCATGCCCTTGTTGGCATAGTGATTTTGCGACAAAGACATTATTGGTACCTAAACGTGATTTCATATCCACATTGACGACTTCACCACTGGTGCCATGACGGAATGCAAAATGTTGATAGCCTTGCATTAACGTGATTGGCAGTAATTCATGGTGACGTAAATCTTCTGGACGTGTAATAGGCTGAGCTTGATTGAGATAACTTGGTGAAGCAACCAGCACCTGATCTACACGAGCCAAAGGTACAGCAGCTAATTGATGATCATCAACTTTCAGACTCATACGAATCGCAATATCAATACGTTCTTCGATTAAATCTATATAGCGATGATCCGCTTCAAAATGGATGGCCAAGCCTTTATGTGCTGACATCCAATGAGAAAGTGCAGGAATCACATGTAGTGCACCCAACTCTGGTGTAGTTGCAATACGTAAATCTCCGACGAGATCGTCGCGTAATTCATTGATTCTGATTTTGCCGCGTTCAGCCGCAGCTAACATTTCTTGGCAACTTAAAAAGAATGCTTGTCCTGCTTCAGTGAGACTGAGTTTTCGAGTTGAGCGATGGAGTAACGTAACATCCATTTCTTGTTCTAAAGAACGGATTTGTTGACTGACTGCGCTGGTTGTAATTCCTAAGTCTCTTGCTGCACCACTAAAAGAGCTTTTTTCCACAACGCAGGCGAACACCCCCATTGCACGCAATTGATCTAGCATAGACTTCCCTCTTACCTTAATTTATTAATATGCTTATTGTTCTAATGAAAGCAATCTCATTTCAGTATACAAGGAAGTCTATTTACGCACTAGAGGATTATTAATAAATAATTGAAATATTGTTAATAATCTTAAGGTTAATTTGGTAAAACTGTGACTGGATTCACAGGTTTACCGTCTAAGCGGACTTGAAACTCCATCATGACACGTGAAGCACCCGATGAACCCATTTCTGCAATTTTTTGTCCAGCTGTCACGGTGTCGCCACTCTTGACTAACATTTTGCTGTTATGTGCATAAGCAGTGATGTAACCATCGATATGTTTGACTAAAACAAGATTACCGTACTCTTTTAGACCATCTGCTGCATAGACGACTTGCCCATTTGCTGCTGCGAAGATTGGATCCCCTTCATTACCGCCATAACGTGTTCCTTTTACATTACTCGCCATATTATAGCTTTGAATAATTGGTCCATTCGATGGTTTCACCCAACGTAAACTTGATGCCAAGGTCGTAGATGGATTCACAGGCACGGCTGGAACAACCGGTCTTGGGATGACAGGCTGTGTTTTTGGAGCCACAGGTTGCTGAGTCGGTAGATTAATGCTTTGACGTTGAATTGGTGCTGTCTGAGTCATTGCTTGTGTAGAGGTTGTACGTTGTGCGACAGAACCTTTTAAACGTAGAGATTGATTCACATAGATACGATACGGCGGTGCAATATCATTCAAAGCTGCAACATCTAAGTAGTTCAAGCCATAACGATTTGAAATCGCACTTAAAGTATCGCCAGAGCGAACCGTATAATAATTTGGTGCTTGCACATAACGCGCACCACCATTTACTTGCGGTTTAGATGCACAACCCGTCATAACTGCCACTGTTGCAACCGCCATAGACAAAACGATTGTTTTAATCATTTTCTGTGATAGAAAAACCGAGACATGGTTTAAGTGCATCTTCGCCCTCATCGAAAAAAACCTTAATTCATTATTACATTTGCGCCTAAGAGTACCAAAAAAGTGAGAAAAAACGAGTTCTCACTTTCTATATTCACAAAGTTATAACATTCATACGGCTAACCATTTACATGAGCATGCAAATTTTCAAGCACAGCATAGTTGGTTGCATCCATCTGGATTGGAGTAATACTGACATAGCCGTTCGAAACCGCAAAGAAATCGGACTGAATATCACTCGATACCGCTTGTGGATCGGTAATCGCCTCTCCTGCCAACCCAATCCAATACACCTGACGACCACGCGGATCAACATGACTACTAATTGGCTTCGATTGAGCACGACGCCCCTGATAGGTTACCTGTGCGCCCTTAAGTTGTTCAATATCTGGAATGTTAATATTAAAGATATGGCGTGGAGGCAAAACAGGGAGCCCTTTCGCGATAAAATCATGAACCCACTGCGCTGCAACTGCATAATGTTGTGGATGTTCATAAGCGCGTACATTTGAACCAGCTAAAGAAACTGCAATCGCAGGATGTTTCATCAAGCGCCCTTCAAAAGCAGCACCCACCGTACCTGAATATAAAACATCATCACCAAGATTTGCACCACTATTGATGCCACTCACGACAAGATCAAATTCGAAATCAAATAGCCCATTCATAGATAAATAGACACAGTCCGCAGGTGTTCCATTGACTGCCCACACATCTTCAGAAATTTGTATAGGCCGCAAAGGGCGATCCAGTGTTAAAGCGCTAGAATAACCGCTGCGCTCACTTTCCGGCGCAACCACTACGACACGGCCCAAAGGTTTTAATGCTTGCGCTAAAGCTTGTAGCCCAGGTGCAAACACACCATCATCATTTGCTATTAAAATATTCACTGGAATCTATTCTCTATTTGGGGATAACTGGGATTTCAGCCATACCCTTCGTTTAGGCCAACATAATTTAAATCAGGCATGAAACCTAGGCAATGACACGATCCTTGTCAAGTTTCATCCTCAAATTAGAGTCAATTCTAACAAACCGTGCGCAAAGTACCTGACACAAATTGATTTGAATGTTTAACAAAGTTGAGAAAATAAGCTGAATACGACTCATGCCATCAACATCGTTGACCTGTCAACTGACCTAAGCTTACTCAACAGTTTTTCCAATTGAATTATTCCTTGAATTATATATATTTAGGTCTTCATAGTATTAGAAATTTATACAGCCATGAGACATTTATCTAATTTTATCCGAATTTTTGGGGTGAGTTTCACACTTTTAGCAGCACCTACTGTTTTTGCTGATGAAGCGGTTTCCGTAAAAGAAGCAGATGCATTGATTAAAGATGATATCGCCAATGCACAAGTGCTTGTGGAAATGTGCCCGAACTTGATTGGTAAAAATGCTAAGTTTGACCAAAACATTAAAAAAATGATGGGTTCATATTTAAGTAATTATTCTGATAAATCTGCTTCTTTGGACAGCTTACAGAAAGATGCTGAATTTAAAACTTTGCTAAAAGATGCTCGTGAAGCAGCATCAGAAGTCGATAAAGCTGAACAAAAATCAGTATGTGATGAAGTACTTAATTTTGAAGGTTAATCACTTTTAAAAATCTGATGTGGTTTTAACGATTAAATGAGCTAAAACCACATCGCTATATCGAATTGATAAAAAGTGCTGATATTACTCGAATAACCATTACCAAGCATCCGGTTCACGAACCATATGAATAATGTTGGCTGGACTGGTAATCCACCCTCCTCGAAACCCCTCAGCTAAGGGTTCAATTGCATCACAACGAATTACACCCGCCGCTTCCAAATATTCAGCAGCTTCTGAGAAATTATCAGTAAATAATTCAAGCCAAAGCTCAGCTTGACTCATCTCTGGTGCCGCAGCGATCCATAATTTAACGGGTCCAAGTTCAAAGCCTATATCAGGCAGTTTTTCTGTAATTTGTTTAAGGCCAATCACATCACGATAAAATGCAACAGTGGCTTCGAATTGATGCGGTGGAAGTTTAAGCGCGATATCAACACCGCCTGTGAATTTTGCTTTCATTTTATTACTCCTGTTATCTACAGATTTCTTATTTTCTCTCGCATTTTTATCTACTTTGCGTGCCTATCCTGTGGCGCAATGGCTTCATCCACGCTCATCGCAATCCTATTAAGATAAACTCATCGTTAATCGACTACTTTTGAAGCAAACCATGTACAAACAAGCATGTCAAAACATGGATCATCAAACCTCAAAAAGATCACTACGTTTTATATTCTGTATGTCTATACCCACATTTTCTCCACGCTTCCTACAGCAAACATACATTTTTTAACATGCTTTTGTGCTATAAGTTGTTCAAATTCTTTAAGTCTTGTTTTTGAGTTTGATTTGTTATGAAGAAAAATGTTTTTAAAACACTAGGTTTATCATTCCTCATCGCCTCAAGTGCGCTTGCGCCAACAGCATTTGCAGCTGAAAAAAAGTCAGAACCTGAAAAGATTGAAGTCACGCCGATGTCTGATAGTGTGACCAAGCAAGAACTTGCTGCAATCTATGTTCTTTCTGAAATTTGTCCAAGTTTAATTGGCAAAGATTTAAAATTTAATAAAGCCTATGACAACCTGGTTAAAGCTTATTTAAACAATGAAGCGAATGCCGTTGAAACCCTCAACAAACGTGTCAAAAGCAAAGACTACCAAGAGGCATTAAAAGAAGCACGTGCTGATGCAAAAGCAGCTTCTGATGATGATAACCGTCAGATTTGCGATGATGTTCGTAATTATTACTCGAAATAATCCGACCAATTAAGCTTCAGGTTACAATACTGTATGAAAAAGCCGACTTCCCCCGTAGAAGTCGGCTTTGCTTTGTCCTAAAATGCTAGGCTCGACTGCTTCATACAAGATATTGGAACCACCTAGAATGACTCAAAAAAGCGCTCTTGCTGCATTACTCCTTTTGCCAAGCTTTTCATATGCAGCAACTGTCCTATCTGCTCCACCAGAATTAAATAATAAATCTTATGTATTGATGGATTACGAGACTGGACAGATTCTCGCTGCTAAAAACGAAGATGAAAAACTTGCACCTGCTTCAATGACAAAAATGATGACAAGCTACATCATTGAGCAAAAACTTTTAAAGGGTGAATTGACTGAAAACGAACAAGTACGCATGAATGAATCTGCGTGGTGTCGTGGTAGCAGTTCTGAATCATGTATGTACGTTCCATTAAATGGCACGGCAACAGTTTTAGAAATGCTCCGTGGTATTATTATCCAGTCAGGTAATGATGCATCTAAAGCAATGGCTGAACACATTGCGGGCAACGAAGGTACTTTTGCCCACATGATGAACCAAGAAGCAAAACGTGTGGGTATGGTGAATACGCATTTCATCAACTCAACAGGTATGCCAGCTGATGGTCATTATTCAACAGCAAAAGATATGGCGATTCTTGCTCAGCACATTATCAAAGATAGCTCGAAATACTACCCAATTTATTCTGAAAAAGAATTTACTTTCAACGGGATTAAGCAAGGCAATCGTAATGCTCTGCTTTATACAGATCCAAGTGTTGATGGTTTAAAAACAGGTCATACCAATGAAGCAGGTTTCTGCTTAACCACATCAAGTAAACGCGGTCCAATGCGCTTGATCTCGGTGATCTTTGGTACACCAAGCATGAATGAACGTGCCAGCCAAACTCGCACCTTATTGGCTTGGGGTTTTGCAAACTTTGAAACTGCAAACGTTCAACCGGCCAACCAAGTTCTTGCTAAAGCAAAAGTATGGTTTGGTAAACAAGATGAAGTTCAAATTGGTTTAGCTGAAAACTTCAATGTCACCATGCCTAAAGGTCAAGCAGATAAAATCAAAACTCAGCTTGTAGTTCAACCGAAACTGAACGCACCTTTAGCCAAAGGTCAAGTTGTTGGTAAATTAGTCGCGAGTCTCGATGGCAAAGTGATTGCTGAAAAACCATTGGTTGCATTAAAACCTGTTGAAGAAGCTAGCTTCTTTGCACGTATGATTGACCATATTAAAATGTTCTTCAGTAACTTATTCTAAATTTTAGAAAAGTACGATTAAGCATTCATGCTCTTGGGTATGAATGCTTTTTTATTTTATAATTACTCTAAATTTTTCAATCGAAAGCCACTATGCCAAAGAACATTCGTCCCTATCTAGACCAAGAACCTGATGTTGATGCAAGCTGCTATGTAGATGAGATGTCAGTTGTAGTTGGTGATGTCAAATTAGCAGAGAATGTTTCAGTTTGGCCATTTGCAGTAATTCGTGGTGATGTAAATTCGATTCAAATCGGCAAAAACAGCAATGTGCAAGATCACTGTATGTTACATGTCAGCCATAAGAATCAATCTAAACCGAATGGCTCTCCACTGGTCATTGGAGAAGATGTAACTGTTGGACATCATGTGACTTTACATGGATGCACTATTGGTAATCGTGTCTTGATCGGGATTAATACCGTTGTGTTAGATGACGTGATTATTGAAGATGATGTAATGATTGGTGCAGGTAGTCTGGTGCCGCCACGTAAAGTGCTAAAAAGTGGTTATCTCTATGTCGGCAGTCCAGTACAGCAAGTTCGTGCATTGACTGAAAAAGAAATGGAATTCCTTCCTTATTCAGCACGTCATTATGTGAAAGTGAAGGATAATTATAAGAATAGCGAAGTTTAAGACTTCGTTATGCTTCTCCTTAATTTTGCACACAATTAAAAATAATAAACTTTTAGGGATAACTTATGAACACTGATCATTCACATAATTGCCCTACTCCGGATGCACTCATTAGTACAACTAAGCTCAATATTGAAAAGTACGGACTGCAAGTTATAGGAATTAGTGCGACAGACTATTTACCCTCTTTTAGTTATAGTATCGGTTTATATGAAAGCTATCAGCACCCTGAAATTATATGCTTTGGGCTAGCAACTGACTTAGCACATACCATCATCAATGATGTGGCTAATCTGATCAAAAATGGAGAAATAATTGCTCTCAATCAAGAGTATGGCGATCAAATTTTTAAAGAAACTCGTGCTCAATTTTTGCCTGTAGATATTAAAAATATTGAAGATTATTTTGGTGCTGCTTTAAATTACTATCAACACGACAATTTTTCCGCTTTGCAATTGGTTTGGGCAGATCGTAATAATAAATTGCCTTGGGAAGATGGATTTGAGGAAGAATTTATTTATGATCAACCACTCTTAGACCGAAATGCTGATTTTAAGTTCAGAGAAGCTAAAAACCTCGGTATTTTTACCACTCGGCAATGGCTAGAACATAATCAACCCATCTTACGCGTTGTTCACGAAACTGATGGCGATTGGCAGTTTTTAACTGGAGACCAAGAACCAGATGATATTCGCTTAGTTGCCTTGGAACAAATGATTTTAAAAGACCCGAGTCTAAATGACATTTTTGATCTTGGTTACGGTCAAGTGGCTGAAAGAGATTTCATCGGTGATGCATGGAAAAAATTAGATCTTGATGAATATCAGGAAGAATGACGTTATCCCTAAAGGCATATCATCAAGCTTATATAAAAGCCATCCAACACAACAAAATCACAGGATGGCAATATCTCTTACTTTTAAAGTGTAGAAGCTCAAACCTCACATAAAGAACAATTCACACCGCGACAGTTATGCAACACCGATGTCCGAGCACTTTTTTTGCTGGTTCCAGGTCCATCAACCAAGGGCCCCGCCAGTTGCTCGGCACTCGATGAGGGGCGCCATTTATTTTTGACTGAGATCTTTTGATGCCCTGTCATCATCGGTCTTAATAATATGGATTGCTGGCAATATGGGCAAGATGTGTTATCCCTTCCAATACTAGCCATTGGGACATTCTGCTCGAAAATCCCTTCACAATGTTCACATCTAAAATCATACAGTGGCATCTTAAAATCCTTCTTTAACGATCAATCTGCATTCATCCAAGACTAACGATGCCCCCAAAACTTATTCTCGTTTAAGGCACCTTGCGGCAAAATATTCTTCTCAAAGATAGAGGTTGGTAAAGAAATTGTGCAAGCACAGTTTGGAATATCCACAATGCCACCGATACGTCCTTCAACAGGCGCTGCGGTCAGCAACATATAGGCTTGAGATCCCGTAAATCCAAAATTCTCAAGATATTTAATCGCTTTTAAACAGGCCTGACGATAGGCAACCGTCGCATCCAGATAATGATTTACCCCATTTTCAACACTGATGCCTTCAAAGGTTAGCCACTGATCGTAATTAGGTCTGACATTACTTGGAACAAAGATCGGTGAATCAATATTATATTTTTCCATTCCACCTTTAATCAGGTCAAAACCAACACGGGTTACCCCATCCATTTCAATCGCACCACAAAAGCCGATTTCGCCATCACCTTGTGAGAAGTGTAGATCACCCATCGAGAATCCAGCACCTTTCTGATACACAGGAAAATAAATACGACTGCCCGCTGCAAGATCTTTAATATCAGTATTACCACCATGCTCACGTGGTGGTACCGTACGGGCTGCCTCAATTGCCATTCGATCAAACTCTGCACCCGTGACACCACGTAACACCGCAGTTCTTGGATCAGGTGGATTTGCCTGCCCTTTAGGTACCAATAATGCTTCTCTGCGGTTCCATTCTTTTAAAAGCTCATGTGAAGGAAGCGTCCCCATTAATCCAGGATGTTTTAAGCCAGCAATACGAACACCGGGGATATGACGTGACGTTGCAAATAATCCTTTTAAATCCCAAATTGCCTTATCCGCTTCAGGGAAATAATCCGCTAAAAATCCACCGCCATTTTCTTTCGCGAAAACGCCAGAAAAGCCCACATCGGAAATTGGCTGAATATCCAGAAGATCAATCACCAACAAATCGCCCGGCTCAGCACCTTCAACATAAAAAGGTCCTGTCAGTGGATGTGCTCGAGTGAGATCTACATGTTTTACATCAGAGACATCATCGGTATCTTTAATTTGAGCGTCTAGAAAATCCAGACTTTCAATAAGAATTTCTTCGCCTGGTTTCACCGATGTTAAAAAAGGAATATCTGGATGCCAGCGATTATGGCCAATCTCTGCTTGTTCTGCTAAAGCGACACCTGGTTTAATTTTAATATGTTGCATAATACTTCAACTCCGTGTGCTGTATATGAGTCTAATTCGTCATCTGTTCTACTTCTAAATTATTGAAAGGCCTGAGCAAATAATGCATCGCTTAGACGGAATTGTTATTTTTACCTTGCGGTCAAAAAATACACTAGCATATTCTCTTTTTTTGAAGCAATTCCTTTTTGATTCTCAACACATCAAATACACACGGATCACAGCAAATATTTTTCCTCCGCTTTAGCGAATTAGCCTTCCTATGTAGCCAAAAACAGTCAAATTTTGTAGAATACGTTTTTTAAAATCATGGTGCTTTCTATGACCGCTTGGACACCTCATGTCACAGTCGCCACTGTTGTCGAAAAAGACGGACGTTTTCTGTTTGTTGAAGAACACAGCGAAGGCTTTGTACATACCGTGTTTAATCAACCCGCAGGTCATGTCGAATGCGACGAAACCATTATTCAAGCAGCCATCCGTGAGACCTTAGAAGAAACAGGTCATCATGTTGAAATTGATCATTTGCTGGGGATCTATACCTATACCCCACCAATGTTTCCTGATCGCACCTACTATCGTTTTTGCTTCTTGGCCCATGTGACTGCAGTTGAAGAAAATGCACAACTAGATACAGGCATTGTCGCTGCAGTATGGATGAACTTGGATGAACTACAAGAAACAGCTCGTGCGCGTAGCCCATTGGTTTTAAAAGCTGTTGAAGATGCCCTAGCTGGCAAAAAATATCCTTTATCGCTTATTTATGAGCACCCATTCTCTCCCTCATTAACTTCTCATTTGGACGCTTAATTAGATGCAACAACGTGTCATCGTCGGTATGTCTGGTGGTGTAGACTCCTCCGTTTCTGCCGCATTATTACTTCAACAAGGATATCAAGTTGAAGGTCTTTTCATGAAAAATTGGGAAGAGGATGATGGTACGGATTACTGCACAGCACTGGAAGACTTGGCAGATGCTCAAGCCGTTGCAGATAAAATTGGCATCAAGCTGCATACTGCAAACTTTGCAATGGAATATTGGGATCGTGTCTTTGAGCACTTTCTGGCTGAATACGCTGCGGGTCGCACACCAAACCCAGACATTCTGTGCAATAAAGAAATTAAATTCCGCGCCTTCCTCGATCATGCCATGACCTTGGGTGCAGACTTTATTGCCACAGGTCACTATGCACGTCGTGGTGCAAGCACACAAAACTCACGTGGCGAAACCTATGCGCCATTACTCCGTGGTGTGGATAACAATAAAGACCAGACTTATTTCTTACATGCGGTACATGGTCGTGAAATCAACAAGACCTTGTTCCCTGTGGGTGAAATTGAAAAACCCGAAGTTCGTCGTATTGCAGAAGAGTTAGATCTGGCGACTGCGAAGAAGAAAGATTCCACTGGTATTTGCTTTATTGGCGAGCGCCGCTTTACAGACTTCCTTAAACAATACTTACCTGCACAAGCTGGAAAAATTGTTTTGGAATCAGGTAAAGAAGTTGGTGAACATCATGGCTTGATGTACTATACGCTGGGTCAGCGCGGTGGTATCGGTATCGGTGGTATGAAAGGTGTACAAGAAGGTGCATGGTTCGTACTTCATAAAGATATTGCCAATAACCGACTGGTGATTGGTCAAGGACATGAACATCCATTGATGCAAAGTACGCAACTTTGGAGCGAGTCGATTGATTGGGTTGCAGGCGAACAGCACATTCCATCGGCTGGATTCCGCTGCACAGCGAAAACTCGTTATCGTCAGCCCGATCAAGCGTGTACCATATATCGTGATGAGCAGACTGAAAATGGCATCCGTGTTGAGTTTGATGAGCCGCAAAGAGCTGTGACTCCTGGACAAAGCGTGGTGTTCTACTCCGGAGAGGTCTGCTTAGGTGGTGGTGTCATTCACCATACCAATGCACCTGAACCAGATTTTATTTAAGGAAATTGGAAGCGAAGCATGGTCGAGTTACCCTTTCAGCACACTCAAGCGTTGAATGTTAGACAAAACCGTGCTCTAGCATTGGCCGCAGTCTTTCAGGCAACTCAGTTAACACATATGACTGCAATGGCAGGTCAGCAAAGTATTGGCGATAGTGGTAATTTCTATTTTGAGCTATTAATTAAAGCCAGTCTAAATATTCGTCCTGCAGCAAATAATGCCACTCAGACCTTGGATTTTTTTAATCAACTTGCAGACATTTCACTCGGATTAAAAACATTAGAAGGCTGTATTACTCAGCCTTTTAATACCGCACCAAAATCCCGTGTTCCGAAAATGTCGACAGCAAAACTACCCATGTCCTATGCGATGGCCTTATTGCAACTGGAAAAGAAAGTTTATAGCAATCCTGAATATGTCAAAATTATAGAAAGCTCACAACAAAAAATCTTAAAGCAACTCTCCTTTTTCGATAATAACTACTTACACCCAAGCATCATTGCCAACCTCGCACAAACCTATGTCGAAACTGCGGGACAGATCAATCCTCGCATCTTGGTGCGTGGCAATGCGGAAGCATTTAAAGACATCAATCATACCAACCGTATTCGTGCATGCTTATTTACAGGCTTACAACTTGCACATTTATGGAAGCAGCTCGGTGGAAGCTCTTGGAGTATGATCTTTAGTAAACGCAAATTATTGCAAGATATTCAAGCTCTCGCTCGTTTGCAGTATCAGGTGGTATAGACCGATGCTACAACGAATTTATTTTTATACCGTTTTACAACCTCTCTAAATCTCTCCTGAGGAACGACTAAAGTTCCGCAAGGGAGAGCTAAACTTTAAGGAATCTGTATGAATGCTTTAACCGCACTCTCGCCACTTGATGGACGTTACGCTAGCAAATGCGATGCCCTACGCCCTTTTTTGTCTGAGTTTGGTTTAATCCACGCTCGTGTCACGGTTGAAGTGCGTTGGTTACAAGCACTTGCAAATCGTGCAGAAATTATTGAAGTTGCGCCGTTTTCAAATGAAACCAATGCAGCTTTAGATGCAATCGTTTCAAACTTCTCAGAAGAAGATGCGAATCGCATTAAGGAAATTGAACGCACCACTAATCACGATGTAAAAGCGGTTGAATATTTCCTTAAAGAAAAAATTGCCAACATTGATGAATTACAAAATGCAGGCGAATTCATTCACTTTGCATGTACCTCTGAAGACATCAATAACTTGTCTCATGCACTGATGCTGAAAAATGGCCGTGAAGTTTTAGTTTCAACGATGAAGCAACTTCTCAATGCAATTTCAGCTTTGGCAACAACGCATGCTGAACAACCGATGTTGTCTCGTACACATGGTCAAACTGCAAGCCCAACGACCTTGGGTAAAGAGATGGCAAACGTTGCGTATCGTTTAGCACGTCAAATCAAGCAATTTGAAAATGTTGAGTTACTCGGCAAAATCAATGGTGCTGTAGGTAACTATAACGCTCATCTTTCTGCATACCCAGAAATTGACTGGGCTGCACATGCACAAGCATTCGTTGAGTCTTTAGGTTTAAGCTTCAACCCGTACACCACGCAAATCGAGCCACATGACTATATGGCTGAATTGTTTGATGCTTTGCGCCGTTACAACACCATCTTGATCGACTTTAACCGTGATGTTTGGGGTTATATCTCTCTCGGTTACTTCAAACAAAAGTTAAAAGATGGCGAAGTGGGTTCTTCAACTATGCCACACAAAGTCAACCCAATTGACTTCGAAAACTCAGAAGGTAACTTGGGTATTGCCAATGCTGTTTTAGGTCACCTCGGTGAAAAACTTCCTGTGTCTCGCTGGCAGCGCGACTTAACTGACTCAACTGTATTACGTAATATGGGTGTTGGTTTTGCACAAAGCTTAATTGCTTTTGATGCTTGCTTAAAAGGTGTTGGTAAACTTGAGCTCAATGCTGCTCGTTTAAATGAAGATTTAAATCAAGCACAGGAAGTTCTTGCAGAGCCAATCCAAACGGTTATGCGTCGCTATAATGTTGAAAAGCCATATGAGAAATTAAAAGCACTTACTCGTGGTCAGGCAATGACCCGTGACATGATGGTGAACTTTGTCAATGGTGATGAACTTGCACAAGTGCCAGCCGATGAACGTGCTCGTTTAGCTGAGTTAACACCTGCAACCTATACAGGTAATGCAGCAGAACAAGCAAAACAAATTAATGATTTGATCAGCAAAATCTAAAACTGATTGACTCAAAAAAGCAGAGCTTCGGCTCTGCTTTTTATTTTACGGCAGTATTGTTATTTTTTATAGGGTAATTTTCACAGCCTATTCCTAAAAAAGTTTTAATTTTTTTATTTAATAGATTTTGCTTTAGGAATCACTCCTAATATGACTCAAATTCAGAGGGCTTAATTTTATATTTCTTAAATAGCATTTCACGAACCTTTGGATTGATATCTTCATCATATTTAATAATTAAAAATATATCTTTCTTGGTTAAAGGAATAGATTTTAAGACTCTAGGCAAATCAACAGCTCTAATTGCAGACACTTCATTAGGTTGCTTTAATATATCAGCATCTTGATCAACAAAATTGAAATCCACACCTTGTAGATTAAAATAAACCATCACCCTTCTGTTTAAAGAATCGCTATCATCATATAAAACTGTACCCGCTGGCAAAATAGTATATTCAGAATAATTATCAAAGCTTGAAGCTATTTGCAATGGCCGATCTAATACATGTATCTTAGGCGTTTCCCTAAATTTAAATAAATATAAATTTAGGGCCAATTGTATTAAAAATATTATTCCAAGTATAACTATAGCTATATTCTTACTCAAAAAATGCCCTCTATATTAATTTATTTTCAAGCAACTTCATTACAAAATTATATCTGCCATAAGACCCAATACTTTGTCTAGAGCAAACCTCTTCTAAAAAATGCTTTAGCCTGAAAAAACTATTTATTAGCATTTTTCTTTTCCTCTTCCAATTCTTCTACTGAACAATAGCTTGGAGCAACCTTCATAGTTTTTACATCAAAATAATCACCACAAATTTCTCTACCATTTTCATCAGTTCTACGTCCTAATGCTTTTTTTTGCTCTTCGGTCATTGAATCCAAATAATTATTAAAAAACATATGATCAATTACTTCGGGATCATTAAAACTTGTACTTAACTCGATTCCAAATGACTCACCTTTTTGATTTTCATTACAATCCACCGTAAGATTATAACTAACCCGTGTTTTTGAATGGAATTTACTTCTAATTTCATCATGCATTGGATAAGCACCGACGAGTACGCCATCTACATCGATAGCATCTTTAAATATACTTCGCACTTGTTCCGTATCAGGTTTCTTCAACTCTTCTTCTATTTCTGCATCTGTTTCTTTCTTTATATCGTGCTCTGGTCTTTCTAAACGAAATCGAAAACTATCAATTTGCTTATCATTTTTTCTCTCAACCAATCGTACTCCTATATCATCATAGATATATAAATTGGTTAAATTAGCTCCATCCGTACTATCCACTTTTCTATAGTTTTTCCCCAAGGCTTTGATCCAAGGTTCAACGGTAGAATTCATATAAAGATCTGTACCGTTATAATTAATTGCACAGCCATGAACCTTAAACCGATGTTGCTGGTTTAATTTCTTGATAAATCCTTCTGTATCAGCGCTTAGCTGCCCTGCTGACTGGCTATTACTACAACTGGTACATAAAAAGCTAATAAACAGAATTCCAAAAATTTTAAATTTATTCATATTCAATATATTACATTTATTTTTTCACAGGATAGTCTTCACAGCCTCCTCCTAAAATAGGATGATCGCGATCAGGACCTTCACAGAACTCTTTACGCTGCCTCGCTTTCTCCTCATCACTGATAGAATCAAAATAATTATAAAAATACATATGATCAATCACTTCGGGATCATTAAAACTCGTACTTAACTCGATTCCAAATGGCTTACCCTTTTGATCATTTTCACAGCTAATAGTTAAGTTATAACTAACACGTGTTTTTGAATGAAATTTATTTCTAACCTCATCATGCATTGGATAAGCGCCAACAAGTATCCCATCTATATCGATAGCATCTTTAAATATATTTCGCACTTGTTCCGTATCAGGTTTCTTCAGCTCTTCTTCTATTTCTGCATCTGTTTCTTTCTTTATATCGTGCTCTGGTCTTTCTAAACGAAATCGAAAACTATCAATTTGCTTATCATTTTTTCTCTCAACCAATCGCACTCCTATATCATCATAGATATATAAATTGGTTAAATTAATTCCATCCGTACTATCTACTTTTCTATAGTTTTTCCCCAAGGCTTTGATCCAAGGTTCAACGGTAGAATTCATATAAAGATCTGTACCGTTATAATTAATTGCACAGCCATGAACCTTAAACCGATGCTGCTGGTTTAATTTCTTGATAAATCCTTCTGTATCAGCGCTTGGCTGCCCTGCTGACTGGCCATTACTACAACTGATACATAAAATAATGGGTAAAAAGACCAATGAAATATTTTTCAAATAACTTATCATTTTATTGCTCAACACCTATTTCTATAATAATCTGACTAAAACACCTCTACAAAAGCATTATTACACCTAAATTTTAATTATTTTAAAACCACTCAAAAACACCAAGATTTTTTTTTAATTTATCACCACTCCCACCATAAAATATAAAAAATCAATATTATATTATCCTTTACTTTTTTGAAACATAGTATTTTTTATAGTAGGATAGCATCCAATTCATTAATAGTTAATATCCAGACTTTGAATAGTTTTCAAAAAACACAAAGATCCAATCTAAAAATCTTTCATACAAAATTCTGATTAATTTACCATGGGGATTTCCAATATAAACGACTAAAGCTCATTGGGTTCAACTTTATATCTTTCACCACATCCGCACATTGAAAAGAAAACAAAGACACCACCTTTATTATAAAATAGCTTACTTTCCTACAATAATTAGCTTCTTTATATTCAATAACCGAATATAAAATTAATATAAAACATTACTACTCCTCAACTCTTAAAACAAAATCCTTATTAAAATCTTTCAATCCATCCCTGACAGTTCCAGAAATATTTATATTATAAATACCAGATCTTCTGGGTGTCCCTTTAATTATTGTCAAAGCATGAGAGGCGAAATATTTTTCTCCTTGATCAGACAAAATAACTAAACCACTATCTTGATCTATATTTGACTGTACAAGAAAATCATCCTCAATCACACGATATTCCTTCATTTTTATTTCTGCAAAATAAGGTTTTCCGACTTTTGCTACTGGAATTTCTTTCGTTAAAAAAACATTATTATTTATATTAGAGCAGCCCAATATAAATAATGATATTAGTATCAGGATTTTTTTCATTTATTTCAACTCTCTTTTCACAACAATAATGGCCCAAATAAACCGGCTCATAGTTTTCAAACTAACAGATTTAATTCTATCCTGCTTCCCCCAATTAAAACAAGTAGCATTAACAATAGCATCTTCAGAAGTCTGTTTATTAACAACCCCTGAGACTGTAGTTATATCTGAATTAATTACTATATAATGTGATGGAGCAGTAGCTACGGAAGGCAAATCAGATCCACCTTGTGTTATAGCTCCGACAGTTAATAGAACATAATAATAATCTTGTGATGGGTAAAATGATAGGCTTCTCAACACATCAAGCCAATCAACATTTCTTGGAACTTTTTGTCGAATAAAACTTTGATATAAAGGAACACTATAGCCTATCGAAGAAAACCAATTTTTTATTTCATCAGGCATTGTAAATGCTGTTAAACCATTTAACTTATCTGGTATCCATCCAACCGCTTCTGCTTGATTATACTTTGTAATCGAATTAGAACTGTCTCTTAAACTTCCCATTGTAATCCAGTCAACGGCAGATATTCTTGCAACTTCTTTAGCATCATAAAAATTATGAACAAGACGTGCACCTTTTAAATCAGGCTTTATGCTTAACCTACCAATTAAAACTTCTCCCTTCTCCCATAAAGCCTTAACAATTTTTTTATAAATATCCTTATTACTATTTAACACACAATAAAAAAAAGCAGCAGGCCCACACAGATACGTAAACCTCTGATCAGGATATGGTTCTTTTAGCCGATTAAATAAACTTGCCTCCACTGCTGCTTTTGTAAAAGGATCCTTTTTAGAACCTGGCGGGTGCTCGACTGAAACGAATATTGGTGTTGTAGAGATATTGACTACAACTGTGTTTGGATTCTTTGGTTGTACGACCTGAGTTATATCATTTTTTTCTGAATATTTCACAATATCCAACTTAACATCATTTACAATATTTTTTTTCAAACTCTTCAATCATATTATTTACGTAGTAATTATTTATTACATTGTGCCATTTTCCACTGTTATCTAATCGATAAAGGTTAAAAATTAAAACATAATCTCTCAAGACTTCAAGTCTTGAATTATTATTTTTTAAAGTTATCATTTCAGTCCTAAGATTAGAACCAGATTTTTTGAAAAATACTTAATATTATAATCAGAGTTTTTATACCTTTGATTTACAGTATCAAATATAGATAAAGTATAACTAAGTTTATTAATATCTACTTTAGTATTTAACTTCACATATGGAAAATACTCTTTTAAGTTATTGCTCAACATCTAACTCCTTATCCAAAAAAATATGGATTGATACATCTTCTTTTTGTATTGTTTTTATTTCACGGGTAAAGCCATTTGAATCGGTTATACCTTCAGCAGTTTCCCCTGATTCTAAAAAAGCAATATACTTCATATTTATCAAAGGATTACCACCATCATCTAACATTTTATATCTCAAATTATATTGGTTTATTTCACCTAATTTCGGTAATGAATATTTTGGTACAGTTATTTTACTTCCCCCCATAAACAAATGCTGCCCTGCCTTCACCTCAAACTTGCCACTGGTCACAGGAAAAATACCTGAACCATTCAGCTTGATCTGAGAACCACCAGCAGTAATCACAATCTCTTTCGGACTAGTAATCTCAATACGATCTTCGGTCGAGATAATTTGAATCCCTTGCTTGGCAAGTAAATCCATTCCATCCCCTTGAGCATGCATTTCAAACTTACCTTTAGCAGCCACTTGCTTAATGCCATTTTGTGCGGCAAACACACTAATTCGGTTTTGAGCATGTGTAATCAGATTCTTTTGTGTACTCAGATTAATAGTGTCGCCTGCAAACTGATTGATCTGTCCATCCGCGGATAAATGAATATCTTCATTGCTACTCAGACCAATGCCCTCTGGAGAATTGAGTAAAAGTACAGCTTTATTAAATTTGGCTATATCAGATTCGATGGACTCAAAAAATGCCTTTAACTGTGCTAAAGATTCAACCTCATCTGTTTGCTGATTCTTGGCAACTTCACTTAAGGCTTTGGCATTGTTTTGATTGCTCTCAAGCTGTTGTTTAGCAGGTTGGGCATCAAGATGTTTGCCTTGAGCCGGATCTTGATTATATGTGGAAAGCAATAAACCATCGCCTGCCCGCACTGCGCCCCATTGATCAGTACGTAGTTCAAAACCTTCACCGCGGTCTTCACTTTCCGCTTTGTCTTTGGGATGACTCAGTTTGCCTAAGTTAAGTTGGCTGGCAGCGTGGCTGCTTTGTAGTTGGGCACTGATCTGTCCTGTAGTGTCATCAAAGCGCAGTTGGTTATAGCCTTCGCCTTGGTATTCCTTGGATTTGATCCCTGCCAGCTTCTTGGTGTCTGGAAGCTTACCTGCATTATCAAACTTGCTTGGACTGCGGTGTGCTTCGTGAATGCGTCCCACCACAAACGGACGGTCAATGTTGCCATCAAAGAAGTCAATCACTACGATTTCATCGATACGCGGCAAGAAGCGTGCACCATAGCCTTCACCTGCCCAAGGCGTCAGTACATCTACCCAAGCGGAGTCGGTGTCATTGTCGTTGGCACCTGCACCACCATCATGGCTATGGTCTTCATTGCGGGTGAACAGGAAGCGGACTTTAATCCGTCCCCATTCATCCACATGGATTTCTTCACCACTGGGTCCAACCACTTTAGCGCGTTGTGGAGAGGCTGCTGGACGGTGTTGTAATGGATGATACTCAGGTACGGTTTTGATATTGCGGCGTTGCAGTGTCAACTGGTTGGCTTGGCGTTCTTCTGCGTTGTTGTATTGGCTAGGTTGCCAATTGCTTTGTGCCAAGAGCTGATTAATCTGCTTGTTCAGGTCTTTGGGCAAGTTGTTTTGGTTGTAGAAGTTTTTGCCTGTGATCAGAAACTCTTTGTCTGCTCCACTGTGTTGATCGATTTCAGGGTGTTTGCCAATTCAAACCAGTAACCGACATGGGTATCTCGGACTGTGGTATGGGCAACAAACTGTTTCGATTGCAGGTCGTAGTATTGTCCTAGGTTTTGATTGAACTTTTCAATCTGGGCATTGCCTGACTGAGTTGCCCCATCTTCACCATTCAGGTCTTGCATCCATGCCGGTGAGAAATGCCATGCCTGTTCCAGACCTAAACTGGCATTGTCGTATTGAGCACTGTGTTTATGTGTGCTTTGGACGCTGCCTGCACCATCTTCCTGTTCCAGTGCATCAGCTTGCCAACGCTGTACATGTACGCTGCTCGGTTGTAAGCTGCGTTGCTCCACCAGACTGGTCATACTGTCGTATTGTTCGGTGGCACTGCTGCGGTGGTAACGAATCGTTCTTCTGTCTAGCGCTTGGTATTGGCTATTGTCGTCAATCAGGCGTAGTTTTTGCGGCTGAATCGCAGCACTGCTTTGTGGAGCCGTTCGTTCAGCTTCATCAATCAACCAGCTAATCCCTTCGCTACGCATCAAGGATGTTAAAAATGCTTCATCTGATTGATTATATTGCATAATAAAAGGACGGATATCATAGTCTTGACTGAGTCCGCTTAAATCCAAAGTCAAACTGGAAGCGAATAAGGGACTTTTTTGCTGCCACTCTTTGAAAATGATCTGGACCACATCAGGCACACTCTTGTTCATAAACACAAGACTGTTACGGCGTTGTTTCCACAGTGCGGTTGGATCTTCTAAAGTCAATTTATAGACAGTTAGGCTACCGTCTGATTGTCCTTGCAAGGCTTGAGTAATAATGCCTGTGACACGGGTGAGTTGACCTTGGTCAGTCACCGTATCAATTGCAGCTTGGCTACCAATAAATTGTTTAAGTGGAATGGTCGCATTGGTTGATAAGCAAATTAATTCTGCTTTAAAGCCCACATTCAGTTGATGCTGCCCATCAATGCGTTGCAGAAAAACCTGCGAATTTAGCTTTTGATTGGAAAACAGAATATGGATTGCACGTCTCTGTGCAGTAAGGCCCAAACTTTCTAAGGCCTGATAGATGTTGTTCAACATTTTTATAGATTTTATTGCTTAAATTTATGGCATTCTAACGATATTAATCCACCTCTGTCTATACAGCATGGTCTGTTTATGACAATTTTTGTCACCGCCGACAGGTCATTTTTAAATTTCTTTTATTATTCATTAAGATAAAAGTGGCATTCAAAACTTTTTTATCATCAATGTAAAAAGCAGAGCTTCAAGCCCTGCTTTTAAACGTGTCTCAACCTATAAGCGCTAATTATTCCAACTTAGACATAATCCACCGTTCTGGTTTTTAACAGATCAAGTTGCAGCATTTTTTTCTTTTTACGATGATATGCGATCAATAAGCCAATGAACCATACTGGTGAGAAAGCCAGCGCAATCAGCGTATCATGATCTAAAGCCAAAATCACAATGGTAAATACCAAAAATGACATGGTGAACCATGCCATAATCAAACCACCCGGCATTTTAAATTTAGACTGTTGGTGCAACTCCGGGAATTTTTTCCGATAGCAGATATAAGACAGAATAATCAGCATAAAAGTAAAAATACATAGAATCGACGTCAGGGCGGAAATGATGGTAAACGCCGTCATGACATTCGGTACAATAAATAAAATCGAAGTCCCGATGGTGACACAAGTCATGGAAAAGATCAGACCGCGAATCGGCACTTTTCTTTTTGACAATTTACTAAAACTTTTCGGCGCATCATTGTCTAGAGACAAACCATAAAGCATGCGACTGGTTGCAAAAATCCCACTATTTGCAGATGATAATGCTGAAGTTGCCACCACAAAATTCACCAATCCAGCAGCAATAGGTAATCCAATTAGCGAAAACATTTCTACGAATGGGCTTTTTTCTGGTGAGATTTTTGCCCAAGAGCTAACTGCGATAATACAAACCAAGGCACCGACATAGAACAACAAAATACGTAATGGAATCGAGTTGATGGCTCTAGGCAATGATTTATGTGGATCTTTGGTTTCGGCTGCTGTGGTTCCGACCAGTTCGATACCGACAAAGGCAAAAATCGCAATCTGAAAGCCTGCTAAAAATCCAGTAACACCATAGGGAAACATCGATTGAGTTTCAAATACATGGCTCATGGAAGCTTTGACACCACTCGGCGAGGTAAAGCCAGTGCTGATTAAATAAATCCCTGCAAGAATAAACAGGATAATGGCGGAGATTTTGATTAAAGAGAACCAGAACTCTAACTCACCAAACATACGAACAGCAACAAAATTCAGTATGGTTAAAATTGCCAGCGAGGTAAATGCAGGGATCCAAACGGGGACGTCTGGATACCAGAATTGCATATATCCCCCAATCACAATCACATCAGCAATTGCAGTAATAATCCAGTTACACCAATAGGACCAGCCCAAAAAGAAACCCGCCCACGGGCCGATATAAGCCGTGGCAAAATCAGCAAAGGTCTTAAAATTAGTATTTGCCAGCAATAGTTCACCCATTGCCCGCATCACAAAGAAAAAGAAAAAACCAATGATTAAATAAGTTAAAACAATTGAAGTACCCGAAACACTCAAGGTTTTACCAGAGCCCATAAATAGGCCTGTACCAATTGCTCCACCAATGGCGATCATCTGAATATGACGATTGGTCAAAGAACGTTGTAACTTTTCTTCATCCTGCTGCGTCATATGTTGACTGCCAAGCAGATCTCCTTGCAGAAGTTGCTTTTCATTATTCTGAGTCATGTCATCCTTACTCCAATGTATAACAACCGTTATCATTGCCTGATATCAATAAATTATTTTTAAAATGCTTTAATTTAAAAGTTCCATTGTTCTAAAATTATTTTTAAATTAATAATTTAATTAACCCACCTCACTTGTAATGGTTCGCATTAGATCCCTTTTCTACGCACTAAAATCTGTTGTTATTGAGCAAAAGTATTTCAGCCGCAAACATCATATCTCATCCCCAAACGAGTTGAAGATGAGGCTTTTCACTTTCGCTTAATTAATATCCAATTAACATGAAATATACTATATTATTCCAATCTAATTCCTTCTAGCTAGAAGGATATGAATATCGAGGATAGTAAAAAATTATGCGTCGATATGAATAAAAAATATGGCTAAAAATACAGTATAAGTGCTGTTAATTAAGATCTAAATCTGTGGATTTTCTACTGATACATAGTCCATCAGCGCTTGTTCTGATTTGCAATATTGATATTGAGCAAACGTATAGATGCACCGGTTTTAACATGTAACTGATGGGCTTGTTCCTCATTCAAAGTCACTTGCTTGGAATCTGGCTGGCTATAAATCAGAATAGCGCGGAAATTTTCATAATCGTCATTGGCAACAATATAAGGCTCATCACCAAGCACAATACGATCAGATGATTCAACCTTTGCCGTCACCACATGACTGTCTCTAATCGCTCTTAAATTTTCAATATCAGCCTGCAAGGTTGCTCCCGCATCAAAGATATCGACATAGCCCTTATAGCGTAGCCCTTCTTCAATCAACAGATTGTATGCGGGTACCGTATTCGGATGAACTGCAGCAATCACAGCTTTAGCTTCATCAGGCAACATATCCACATAAAGTGGATGTCGCGGCATCAGTTCTGCAATAAAGGCTTTTTTGCCTGTCCCACTCAGATAATCTGCTTTGGTAAATTCCATATCAAAGAATTTATGACCGACTGCATCCCAAAACGGTGAACGGCCATTTGCATCTGAAAAACCACGCATTTCAGCCACAATGGTTTCTTCAAAATATTGTCTGAAAGCAGAAAGGAATAGAAACCGAACTTTAGACAAAAACTTGCCATTCTTATTTAAGCGATAGTCAGGATCTAAAAATAGAGTACATAACTCACTACAGTTGGTGTGGTTATTACTCAGATATAAAGTTGGCAATGATTTATAGACATTCAGTGGCTCTGAAGAATGCACTTGCGTACCGACGTGAAAATTATACCAAGGCTCTTTTAAACCCAAGGCGACTTCTATTCCACATACACCCACCACTTTATGTAGTGAGGTATCTTCCAATACAAATAAATAGCCCTGCTCCGACTTTTCTAGTTTGCCTTCAACCGTCTTAATCGCTCGATCAATCCGTGCGGCCAGTATTTCCATATCTGGTTGTAAAGAAGTTAAACCAAAGCCTGCTTTTTGCGCCAAGTGGTAAAGATCATGAATATCTTTTTGTTTGATATAACGAATCATCATCATGTCACTTACCCCTTATTTTGAGCCAAAACAAACACAGCACAAACTACACTGATTGTTCTCTCGAGTAAGACCTTCAATTCATGTGATCTGTGTTGAACCATGCACAATACTGACATTTGTTATTCCTTAATTCTTAAATTTTTCCCTAGCCTCAGCTCATTGATGACCAAGCTGGCTTTATTTATCTAAGTTTTTTTGTGACTTTTTCATCAAGCTGAAATCAAATTTGAATAGACTGAACTGATCAACAGCTGTGCTGATTACTCTATTATTCAAAAACTAATTGGCACAAAAAATTTAAAATTAAGCAAAAAATGAGCTGTTTTTTAGCATTTTATTTATTGACAGTGACAATATGAAAATATTGAAGATCAATCAAAAGCAAAATTCTAGGCATTTTTCCGTTTAAACCAATCCTGAATCATCTCTAAAAACAGCTTCATCCCCATCGAGTGAATACTAATCGACTTATACACTGCACATGCATGCCAAGTGAAAGCAGGATTCTGATAATCCAAAATCGCTATCTCTTTTTGTTTTAATAAAGGTTGAAACAGATGGCTGGGCCCTGCCGTTATGGCATCGCTGTGTTTAACTTGATGAATCAATAAATCATAGTCATTGACTGTCAAACAAATACGAGCCGAACGCCCCGCATGTGTATGTGATCTCAACCATTGTATTTTTTGTTTTGCAATCCGTGGCAATGCAAATGGATAAGCCAACAGATGCTTAAATTCGAGCTGTTCAACTTCGAACAATGGGTGCCCTGCACGAACAATAAAATAAGTTGGATCCTGCAACAACGATACTGAAATCAGTTCTTCATTGAGATCGACATATTCAGTGCTGAGTATGCCTAAATCCAAAGTTCCATTTTCCAATTTATCAACGATGTTCTTAGGATGATCTACATATAAATGCACTTCAATTTCAGGATACTGCTTTGAAAATAACGGAATCACATCTTTCATTAGCGCATGAATAATGACAGGCCCTGTACCGATATGTAGCTCCCCAACCTGACCACTTGAAAGTAACTTAATTTCTTTATGTAAAGTATCCAACTGCTGCAAGATCTGTGGGGCTTGTTTTAGGATATGCTCAGTATATAAAGTCGGTTTCACCCCTTTACTAGTCCTTTCAAATAAGGTCACGCCCAAATCATGTTCTAATTTTTTAATACTGTTAGTTAACGATGGCTGAGTCATACAAAGTGCTTCAGCCGCTTGATTGATCGTTCCAATTTCAGTTAACACCATAATTTGCTGTAGATGTCTTGGTTTAATCATTTCTAATCCCTGAATATTTTATTGTGATTCATAAATATATTAAAAAGCACATCCATTCGCCTTTGCCTAAAAATATACCCTAATTTTATTATTTTAGATGCTATTGGGTATATCTAAAAGCTATAACTTCCATACAAAAAATCCATTACAAAATATAAATCAAACTTCCTATGCTGCTTCTAGATTAAGCACCTTTAATCCGTTCTGTTTCGATTCAGAAATTAAAGTCATATGAGCAAGGATGTAAAATGAAACACACTTTAATTCCGCTACTGATCAGCAGCGTCGTGATTTCCACCCCGTTTGCAACACAAGCACAAGAAACCACAACTCAAGCGACTCCTCAAACACTCGAGGCTATTCCAGGTCCACGCTCTTGTTTTTGGGCTCGAGGCCCTGTCAGTGCTGACCCCTATATCAATATCGCCTACCCAGATGCCAATGTTTATTATTGGGCAGGTACTTTCACCATCCCTCAAGGAGCAAGTCTTAAACTCAAAGGTGAATTTCCACGTTCACGTTATATGTCTTTTATTAGTTATGACGAAGCTGGAAAACCTGTTGAATCCGTTGCAGACTATTTAATCAAGCCAAATAATAACTCTGGCAATCCCTACGTTTATGGGCAACAACGTAGTCCATCACAACGTGAGTACAGCTTAAATGTATCTGCTACCCCTGTGACAGCACAGCGCAAAGTTGGCCAATTGAGTCAGCCACAAAGTGTCCATCAACTCTATGCGCCTGCTTACGGCAAAAATCAGCAAATGATTTTATATCGAATCTACTTACCTGATAACGGACAAAGTGTCACAGGAGGCGTCAGTTTACCAACACCTCAATTAACGCTTGCAGATGGTCGTGTTTTAGAAGGTGATCAAGCCTGTGCTCAACTTAACACCAATCAACCATTACAACTGACTTCTACTGCAGTCAGTATTCCTTCCAATCAATATCGTCAGTTGATCCATCAAGCAGGAAAGCCAGATACATGGCCAGCACAGAATCCTGCACAGTGGTTTATTCAATTAGATCGCGAAAGTCTTTTGGGTATCTTTACGGGCAAGATCAATGAACAAGCAAGACGCTCTGAAGGTGGCTTTTATCCAAACTTAGATAATCAATACATCCGAACGGTTGTGAATAGAAAATATGGCAAGGTCTTTGTCCTTCGTGGAAAAGCACCTACTGTTTCTAAGACCTTCAACAATAAAGGGCTTTTGACACAGGGCGATTTGCGTTATTGGTCAATCTGTTCAAATCAAGGTTTTGCCAATACACGCGTCAATGATTGCTTATTTGATGAAGAAATTCCAGTTGATCAAAATGGTTATTACACTGTTGTCGTCAGTCGAGTCGCTGACCGTCCACGTAATGCCAAACCAGAATGTGGTATCGGTTGGCTACCTATGGCAGAAGATGGCGATGGTGCAGTCGACCCAGATATGACCATTGTCCAGATCAGACATATGCTTGCATCAAGCAGTTTTAAAAACACCATTGCCAATGTCGAACAGCAAAAAGATTTAGCTTCGGTGATGGGAGAATACCTGCCCAAAACCCATTACCTAATGCCAAATCAAGTCGAAATTTTCAACCCTTGCTTTAAATAATCAATAAAACCAATCCATACAACACTCAAGAACATAATAAAAACTTGTGTGTTGTATGCCCCAAAAGGAATTTGGAGGCTGCAATGAATTCACATATCAGACAATACACCCTAGCCTCGTTAATCATGGCACCCTTTATGATCAGCGCTGTATACGGCGCAGGTCTCGATCGCTCTGGCCAATCCATTACTGATTTTTTTCAAAATGGAACCTATGCATCCCTCTCCTATAATTATTCTATGCCAAATGTGAGTGGACAGGATCAAGGGTTGAGTAGTCAAGGCAAACCCAATGACATTCCTAATATCAGTGCCAACAACAGTACCTTGCGTGGCAGCCTTAAAACAGATTTAACCGATAAAGTGAGTTTAGGACTGATCTACGATCAGCCTTTCAATATTGACCTTCAACATCGTGGACAGAGTGATTTCGTCTCTCAATTTACGAATAAGCCCGCAGAAGGTACACAAGCAACCTTAGACAGCCATAATTTAACAGGACTGTTTGGCTTGAATATCAATAAAAACCTAAGCATCTATGCAGGCCCAGCACTTGAACAAATACAAGGTGAAATCAAACTACGTGGGCAAATTTATAGAGGAACAGCCAATTACAATGCTGAATTACACTCTGATTATGCAATGGGTTGGGTCACAGGATTTAGCCTGAAAAAACCTAAAATTGGATTAAAAGCAGCACTCACCTATCGCTCAGAAATCAAACATCAGACCCGAACCACTGAGCAGTTTTCAGCATTAAGTGATGATTTGTATACTCTGCCTGTCACATTTACTTCACCAGAATCAGTTAATTTTGATTTTCAAACAGGCTTAAGCAAGCAAACACTATTCAGCGCCAATATCCGCTGGGTGCCATGGAAAGACTTTGAGTTTAAACCCGCCAAATTAGCAGAGCGAACTGCTCCAGCCAGTCCAGATAAATCAGGACTTCCTCTACTCAGTTATAAAGAAGATCAATGGTCAGCACAAATTGGAATAGCACAAAAACTGACTGATAAATTTTCAGTCTCAACCTCTGTCAGTTGGGATTCTGGTCTTGGTGACCCTGCCAATGCGCTTGGGCCTATCAATGGCTACTGGGGTTTCGGACTCGGATTGCAATATAATTTTCTACCCAGCTGGGCAGTTTCACTTGGCGGAAGATATTTATGGCTTGGAGATGCTCAAGCGCAACGTCAAAATGGTGATTTAGTTGGAAGCTTTAGCGATAATCAAAGCACGCTTCTAGGTTTAAAATTGGTATACCAAAAGAAATAGACCATAAAAAAGCCCTTGTCTTCACAAGGGCTTTTTTATTTATTTGGCAGAGGATCAAGGACTCGAACCTTGACGAACGGTTTTGGAGACCGTCATGCTACCATTACACCAATCCTCTAAACTGCATGATTAAATCATATTTGACTTAATCATAAGAAAATAAGAAATGCTTACCTTCTTAAATATGGTGGGGGCGAAGAGACTCGAACTCTTACACCTTGCGGCGCTGGAACCTAAATCCAGTGCGTCTACCAATTTCGCCACGCCCCCGATGGGTGTGTATATTAGAGATAAACCTTTCTACTGACAAGCCCTTTTTATAAAAAAACTATGTTTATGAAAGCTAATGCTTTTTTAATATACAGATCGAAACAACAGACACAAAAAAAGGAACTTTAAATAAAGTTCCTTTGAATTTGGCAGAGGATCAAGGACTCGAACCTTGACGAACGGTTTTGGAGACCGTCATGCTACCATTACACCAATCCTCTATAACCACATGATTAAACTCTATTTCGTTTAATCATAAAAAAAGCAAGATACTCTTGCTTTTTAAATATGGTGGGGGCGAAGAGACTCGAACTCTTACACCTTGCGGCGCTGGAACCTAAATCCAGTGCGTCTACCAATTTCGCCACGCCCCCGATGGGTATGCATATTAGTGAGAAACATACTCTCTGACAAGTCTTTCTATTAAAAAAACCGTTCAAATGAACAGATAATATTCAAATCACGCATTTATGTTTATTTTTACAACATATCAAGTCGTTTTAGGCAATCTTTTGCCTCTAAAACTGAATTAAAGCGTTGTTTAATATGCTTTTGCGTGAGGCCATTAAGGAAAGGAAAAAAGTATTGCAATGTAGATGGAAGTTGAATGTGTAGTTGCTGGCAATGTAATACTGCCCAATCGTGATAAGTCCTCGCCTTTAATCGAGATTGAGTGAGCCATTCATACACAATAATCCCCAAAGCATACAAATCACTTTGAATACTTTTCTCTGCCCCCTGAAAAAGCTCTGGCGCCATATAATGTGGTGTTGCATCTAAGGTTTGAATCGGATGCCCTATCCGAAAAGATTGCTCAAAATCAATCAGCCGACATGAGTTTCCATAGAAACGGAAATGTTCTGCTTTCAAATCACCATGCACCCACCCGAGTTGGTGCAATGTATCAAGCGCATCTAAGACCAAAAATATCTTTTGTTTGATTTGTTCAATATTCTCATAAATAGGAGCGTCGGC
The DNA here is from genome assembly GCF_013072695.1 of Acinetobacter sp. Ac_5812. Lineage (GTDB taxonomy): Bacteria > Pseudomonadota > Gammaproteobacteria > Pseudomonadales > Moraxellaceae > Acinetobacter. The sequence goes on along the minus strand of NZ_LXUK01000012.1, from coordinate 191,326 downwards.
AAAAAAATCATGCGAATCGACTGTGATCACCCCTATTCCATCCTGATCTAATTCATTTATAAGATGACGCAATGGAATCATTTGGAATGGTAATAAAAACTGTTGTTCTAGCTGCTGACAGTGCTGATAAAAAGCTAACTCTCGTTGGAAAGCCTGTGCCAAAACAGGCTGATCATTGGTTTTATGGAATTTCAGCCAATACCGTTGTTGATCAATTTGAAAGGTGTAGACACGTCGCCCAAAGGCATAACTTTGCGCTTTGGTCACTAAGTTTACATCGTTAAGTTGAATCTTTGGATTAGAGATCCACGTAGTAAAACTCATTCTGCTGCTTTTCTTCCTGCTTCCGCAACGATATTAGACAATGCTCAATGGTTTTTCCAATTCGTGCATGTATTTCGATAGATGCAATTTTCGGCCATGTGGCACGCTCACCTTCTTGCTGCAAGATTTTAAACAATTTTGGGCGTGGGTTTTTCAGCATATAGCTATAATGTCTGAGTCCATATTTGGCAATAATATTGACGTCGCCATAATAACGTTGCCCCAAAATGCCATAACCGTGATCCAATACACGACGAATCGGGAAGAAACTGCCCATATGGCTGCGTGTTAAATCCATGACTTCCATTGCAATGGCTTTACCTTGACGACGAACAATCCGTTCAGGCCAACTGAGTACATCTCGACGGAAACGTTCGGTATCACTTTGCATAAACGGTACGATATGCGGATTGACCTGACTGGCGATGGTGTAATTAATATTATAGAGCCGAGCCATCTTTTCCTGCGGAAAATCACTGCGCATACTGCCATCCACCCATTTGGTATTGGCGAGATATGGCGTATGTTGCCCATCATAACGCTTACTGGTCAGATGCACAGGTGGAAATAACACAGGCACCGCACAAGAAGCCAATACCGCACTCCACACCAATACATTCGGTGCGGTCAGTGCATTCATAATACGTGGATTTTGGGCTGTGTTATACGGTGCAATCACAATATTAATATGACGTTTGGATTGCTTATAGGATTCTGCAAACGTGACATCGCCCAAGTTTTGCATTAGAAATTTTTTCAAATACATCACATCGGCAATACCACCATTCGCCCGCAATAATTCAGTTACTTTCCTAAATTTAAAGGCATCACTAAAAAAATGTTCCCCTTGCAGCAATTCAGGAACTTGATCTGGCGTAGAAACCCCTAACATTCCTGTCATGATTGCCCCTGCACTTGAACCCGATAAAACTTGAGGCATCAGATCTTGTTCGATTAAGGCTTTACACACCCCAGTATGAAATAAACCTAGCGTTGCGCCTCCAGAAAACATTACAGCGGGTTGACCATAGGCCTTTTGACATTCTTCAAAAAACTGGATTTTTTCTTTTAATTGAAAGGTAATACATTCACTCGAAGCCAAGTAACGTAGACAGTCACTCATTTCCTCAACATAGTTTTCGATGATTTTTTTAGTACCAATATAGGTCTGTGCAAACAACATCGGATGCCCAATATTGGCAAAGTCATAAGACAGACCTTCTCTTAATACATAGATCAGGTCTAAAGTCCGATGCTGCATACGATACTTTTTTAATAAGTTATAGCGTTTAGATAAAATTTCCGCATCATAATAAGGCGATTCATTGTCATATTTCCATGCTTCATGACCTGATTCTTCATCCAGTTTAAGTGCAATTTCTTTCCATTCGGTATAAGAACTGGCATGCCTTAAGCGTTCTTGCAACACATCAACCCTATGTGTCTGATATGTATTCTTTTTCTCTTGAACTCTATTAAACATTCGCGATCCTGATTTTCAGCTTATTTTTTATATTCTTGCACCTATACAATGCAAAAAGCGGCCACAACAATCAAGGGTAAAATCGATTTATTTCGATATTTCTGATGATATTTTCTTTATTTCGGTAATAGCAGTGATAGTATCCCTATTCATCATTGAGTTTGGTTTATATGTATGGCTATCCTTGATTTACCCGAATCTATTCTTCAATCTTTATCGAGTGTTTTAACACAGCTTCAGCAAGTTCTCCCTGCACCCAAGCAACCCACTGACTTTTCAGCAATCGCATTCCGTTGGGAAAATCAGCAGCTGGTCGCCATACAACAACCCAAGAAAATGCATCTGGAAGACCTAAAAGGGATTGAGCGTCAAAAAGACAAGATTATTCAAAACACCCTACAATTCCTGAATGGCCTGCCTGCCAATGATGTCTTACTGACAGGTTCTCGTGGGACTGGAAAATCATCCATTGTACGTGCCCTTCTCACCGAGTATTCAAATCAGGGTTTACGCTTGATTGAAATTGAGCGCGATGATCTATCTGATTTACCTAAAATTCAAAAGCTGATTGAACATCGTTCTGAAAAATTCATTGTTTATTGTGATGATCTGGCCTTCAATGCTGAAGATGAAAATTATCGTAGTTTAAAAAGTGTCTTGGATGGCTCACTACAATCTGGCTCAAGCAATTTTATTATCTATGCAACCAGTAACCGTCGTCATTTACTGCCTGAATTTATGCATGAAAATACGCCTGTGCGTAAAGTCGATGTGCCGCAATATACAGAGCTACATCCACAGGAAGCGATTGAGGAAAAAATTTCGCTTTCCGACCGTTTTGGCCTGTGGCTCTCCTTCTACCCGATGGATCAACAGTTGTATTTACAAATTGTAGAGCACTACATTGTAAAAGCAGGCTTGGAATATAACGATCTGGTTCGTGGTGAAAGTCTGAAATGGTGTCAGGCACGTGGTCAGCGTTCTGGACGTGCTGCTTATCAGTTCTCAAAACACTGGATTGGTTCACAAAATCTAGAAAAATTATCGAACAAAGCCTCTGCATAAATGTCCTGAAAAGCCGTAGCTTTGTCCTTATTTCCGCTTAGCATTGGCAATTGTTTCTCATAATCTAGCTGTCACAGCATGGATTGAGTTTAGGAAACAAGATGAAGAAACAATTGCCACCAACATCCCTGACCAGCAAAATTTTGGGTAAAAGCCTGTTATTGGCACAAGGTACGCTCGATAAAGCCGTAAAATATTCAACAACACCATTTTCAGAACCAGACATAATTCGCCCACGTACTGAAGAAAAATTTTATACATGGACGCATTATGGAATTTTCTTTCCACTCCTCCCAGAACCTCATCGTTATTTAAATATTATGATTTTGTTGGGTACGCCTGGCGCATTGGCTTTTGACCATGATGACATTACTTTGGGTGACCCGAGAAAAACAGCAACTTTCTTTTCCAGTACCGCTGCTGTGGATGAGCATCTTTTAAAAGCCTACATAATCCCAGAACAAGCTAATATCCAAGACAATGGAACAACTATTGAACTTGGCGAAGAAGTTTCAATTCAAGGCACATTACCGAATATTCATCTCAAAGGTGCCTACCATGGACTCAGCTTTGAATTTGATTTAGATGTCACCGATCAAATTTCATGGTTTATCAAAACCCCGATTTATGATCATTTTAGTTTATTGGCGAGCTTTAAAGGTCAACTTGAATATCAAGGTAAAACCACTCCCGCTGAAGGCTTATGTACCTATGAATATGCCCGTGCAGCAGGTGCACATGGTGTGGTGAAAAAACTATTGCCTGAACCGTATAAATTACCACTCGATTTCTTTACCTATCAAATTATTAACTTAACTGAGACCACCCAATTACTGCTCACCAAAGCCGATATTCTAGGGCAACCTGCGGCCTATAGTCTGCATGTCCGTCATACCGATAAGCCTGCTGAAGTCTACACCAATGTCGAATTCAAGGTCATTGCTCATCAAATTGATGATTATGTTTCCCCAAGTGGTAAGAAAATGCGCTTACCGCAATTGTTCACTTGGTCTGTCAAAGACGATGCTGATCAGAAAATTTTAGATATCACCGCGGAAATTGATAGTCCATTCCGTTATGGTCATGGCATTGGCTATGCCAGTGCTTATACCTTCACAGGTGAATATTTAAATGCCCCTGTTCAAGGTCGTGGTTATATCGAATATGTGGATGTAGAAAATCAGAACGCATTTAAGGATTAAATGAACTGAACAAGTTGATGAGTCTTTGCTGAAACGTCAAAGACTCATCATTTCCCTTTACGATCTAATTGCTCGAAGCGTTCAAAGTATCAATCATTTGATTGACTGAATCCTTAATCTCCACTGCCACGTTTGCATCATAACCTTCGACCAAGAATCGGCTAATGAGCCCTTCAATCAGCGTATAAGTCACTTCAACCAACATTGCTGCCTTTGAATAAGATTGCAAATATTTTGTAATCAAGTTTCTAATCCAAACTTTATGTTCTTTAGATATAGAGATGATGTCTTGATCACCCACATGCGACTCAGCCACAGCTCTGACGAATAAACATCCTTTAAAGTTATCTTCTTGAAACCATAATAAGTGCCAATCGATCAACCTGTTCAATGCCTCTCGTCCTGTTGCCTCCGCCACATAATCCAACAGACGCTGCCTAAACTTTTCATCTCGAGCCTCTAAGACCGACTTCACCAATTGATTTTTGTTTTTGAAATAGGTGTACATGGTGGTTTTTGAACAGCCAGATTCATCTCGAATAAGGTCAACCCCGACACCAACAAAACTATTCTCATAAAATAATTTTTCTGCGGTATGCAAAATTTTATTGGCTGACTTCGACATAAAGATTTACTCATTCAAAATAGTACAGATCTGTACTATTTGTAATTTTAGTTCTATTATCGTCATAAAGCAACCCAGTCCTGAGATCACCATGTTATCTTTATTCAACGGTAGAGAGCATCTTGCTCCCATGCCCCAATCAATTGATATTATAAGAAGTTTGATTGGCGGCACATTAAGCATCTTGATCTTAATCCTGCTCAGCAAATTCACCCACAATCTATTTATCATGGCGCCTTTTGGCGCAACCTGTGTGATCTTGTATGCCGTATCACAATCGCCTTTGGCTCAACCCCGCAATGTTATTTTGGGGCATTTCATCTCAGCCTTTATTGGCTTACTGTTTCTTAAAGTTTTTGGTACATCGGCTTTAAGCATTGCTCTGTCGGTCGGTTGTGCAATTGCAGCCATGCAACTTCTGCGTTGTGTTCATCCACCTGCTGGCGCAAATCCATTGGTGATTTTGCTAACGGCCAATACCATTCAATACCATTGGGGTTTCTTATTCTTCCCTGTGCTGCTCGGTTCAATTGCATTGGTATTGATCGCATGGCTGGTCAACAATCTAAAATCAGAAAAGAAATGGCCTGTGTATGGATTAGCTTTTATCCACAGTAAGAAAAAATATTGAATAATCCATCTATCGATTAAAGCGCAGTGTCAGCGTTTTAATCGATGCCATCCTGTTCATCAGAATTCAATGAAATTCCAATTTCCCCTTGCAAATAATTTACTTTTCAATAAAATTAGGTAGGTCAGTATACACAAATATATTTTCTTATGAACTCGAAATCAGCAAAACAAAAAATCTTGGATGCAGCATCTACCCTGTTCTATAACGATGGCATTAGCAATACAGGCATCAACAGCATTACAGAGAAAGCCAACGTCGCCAAAATGTCGTTATACAATAACTTTGCTACCAAATCAGATCTGATCACCTGCTATATCGAAGCCCGCCACCAAGAATGGCTAGATTTATACGAAAAGAGAAAAGCTCAAATCCAAACCCCAATTGAAGGTATTTTGGCGGTTTTTGATGCCTATCAAGATCATGCCGAATTCGCTTATGAAAAGGGTTTCCGTGGTTGTGGCCTACTCAATGCAGCCGCAGAATTCCCCGCACATAGCCCCGAACGTTTAGCTGTTAAACAGCATAAAGATGAAATTGAAGCGATTTTAGCGGGTCATTTGCAGCAACTCAGCACCGACCCACAACGAGTCAAAGAACTGGCACTACTGCTTTCATTTATCTTGGAAGGTTGCATTGCTCGTGCTGGTTTAGAAAGTTCCAGTGACAAAGTATTTGCTGCAAAACAAATGGTTCAGAATCTATTAGAGCAAGAGGTTTCAAAGTGAGTACCACCTCTTTTAGCCTCAGTGCTCATTCTGGCTTTATCGCTGTCCTCATTGCCTCTATTTTATGGGGAACCACAGGCACAGCCGCCTCTTATGCCCCAAATCTAAGTCCTTTAGCGATTGGCGCAATCGCAATGGGTGGCGGTGGTTTATTACAAGCTTTATTAGCCCATAAAAATATCCGTAGTCATTTACCTCAAATTCGCTCTTACTATCCCTTGCTGTTGATTGGTATGGTCTCAGTTGCGATTTATCCACTGGCTTTCTATTCATCAATGCGTATGGCGGGGATTACCATTGGTACGGTCGTCTCAATTGGTTCAGCCCCTTTATTTACGGCATTACTGGAAAAGTTCTTTGATAAAAAAGCACTTTCAGGCAAGTGGTTTATCAGCTTTATTTTTGGTGTCGCTGGTGTCTTATTGCTCTCGATTGGTGAATCACACTCCCAAACATCTGCACACACGATTGCGACAGATCAGAAAAGCATTGGCATTATTCTTGGGCTGATCGCAGCTCTGACCTATTCGTTATATTCTTGGGCTGCAAAGAAGATGATTGACCGTGGGGTCGACTCAAAGGCTTCGATGGGATTAATTTTTGGTTTTGGTGCTTTAATTCTATTACCTACGTTATTTTTTACGGGTTCAAACCTGTTTGATGAGCCTGTGAATTTGTATGTTGTCGGTTATATGATGCTGATCCCAATGTTTCTCGGTTATCTGTTATTTGGTTATGCCTTAAAGACCATTTCAGCCAGTACCGCGACCACACTGACCTTATTTGAACCACTGGTTGCCGCTTTGTTTGCCGTTTTATTAGTCGGTGAGCAATTGGCTCCGATTGGTTGGGTTGGTATGGTTCTGATTTTTGTTTGTCTAGCAGTACTGTCTAAAGCAGATCGTTCACAACAATTGACTTAGCAATCTGCCTAAGTCATTAAAATCAAAAGTAGCAACATTGTTGTTACAAAGCTAAAAGCGATGATTTTCCCATTAAAACGTAATGCCTCTTTGGCTAATTTTTTAATGGGTTCTTCTTTCTTCAATCCAATGACCGATAAAATGATGCCGATAACATTACAAATCACTGCAATGATTAATGCCAAGAAAAAGAATAAATGAATTGGGGGCATTTCACAGATTCGATCAGGGACACATGGAATGCTTAGAACATACATAGAAAACACTGCCGACGCAGCAATAATAATTATACTTAACCACGCAACTATCGTTGCTGCTTTAGCCGACCACATTATTTTGCCTTTTTATTTATTATTAAGAATACAAACTAAAATTTGATGCTAAGCCACAATTATCATCGTTGCAGAGAAATCAATTTTCTCTGCAACAACAAGAGAGCTTAAAAGATTAATACTCTTTTGCTAATTTCTCTAAAGTTGTGAGCATTTTTCTCACCACACTTCTTTTATGATGCAACATATTCTTAATGTTGCTTGGATTAAAACCTGTCAATTTTGCAATACCACGACTGGTCATATACTCACCCGTTTTCGCAAAGTGTTTTTCACTTAACTCGGTTTTCGCATTTGAGAATCGAACAGCTAGCTTATAATCATTAAACTCAGACCATGCACCTGTTTTATATTCATCTGCATCAAAGCTACTCTTCTGTTGAGTAGGTTTTTCTCGAAGAATATTGCTCAAGCGATTAATGACAATTTTTTCTTCACTTTTCTCAATTATTTGATAAAGTTCAGTTTCTTCAAAAGGACGCCCTAAAGCGATATCTTTTCTATATTGTTCAACAACTTTTTCTTTTGACTCGACCTTTTTCTCACCTTGTTGAGTGAGGCAGAGAATCTTAAATAAAGACTCTAATCGGCCACATGTAAAAATATAAGAAATTTTCAACTTTTGTACTCCACAATGAGTTTTAGCTCATCAAAAATAAATAATTTATCCAATACTCTAATACGATAGCGTCGACTTTAACTCTTTGCCATGTACATAAATCAAGAATTTGATTTTTAAATATAAGAATGGTCTAAATTGATCCATAATCTAAGGATCAATTTAGAAGAATGCGTTGCATTTTAGGTCGGCTGTAACTCAGTCATTGGCCATCTTGGTGTTGTCGTCACCGCCAAACCATCATATTGCCCTGCTTTTAAACGTTGATATCCAGCAAAGGCAATCATGGCGCCATTGTCTGTGCACAATGCGGGCTCGGCATAATAAACTTGCGCCTTGATCTTTGCCAGTGAAGTTTCTAATTGTTCACGCAACCGCAAATTAGCACTGACACCACCGGCAATCACCAAACGTTTTAAACCTGTTTGTTTTAAAGCTTTCACCGATTTTTTAGCGAGCGTATCGACAACGGCCTCTTGGAAAGAGGCAGCCACATCCGCATCACGGTTTTCTTCACCTAACTTTTTCAGTTGTACTGAAACTGCAGTTTTAAGACCACTAAAAGAAAAATCCAAACCTTGATGCAAGATTGGTCTCGGAAATTCAAATGCTTTGGCATCACCTTGTAAGGCTAACTTCGCAATATTGGGACCGCCCGGATAAGGTAGTTTCATCATTTTTGCAACTTTATCAAAGGCTTCACCCGCTGCATCGTCAATCGACTCACCGAGCAATTCATATTGACCGATTCCATAGGCCGCCATTAATTGGGTATGCCCACCTGAAACCAATAAAGCCACAAACGGAAATTCCGGTGGATTTTCCGAAAGTAATGGCGCCAGCATATGACCTTCCATATGGTGTACACCAATTGCAGGCTTATTAAATGCAAAGGCTAAACTGCGGCCAAATAAAGCCCCAGTCATCAATGCCCCCATCAGTCCTGGACCACGGGTATAAGCCACTGCATCAATTTCTTGCTTTTTGACGCCACTTTGCTCAAGCAGTTGATTAATCAAAGGAATCATCTTACGAACATGATCACGTGAAGCCAACTCAGGAACGACGCCACCATATTCCGCATGTAATTTGATCTGGCTATATAGAACCTGTCCACGTAAGCCGAGCTCGCTATCATAGAGTGCTAACCCAGTTTCATCACACGAAGTTTCTAAGCCCAAAACAATCATTAAACTGCCTTTACAACGATCAAAAGTAATATCAGGGCTATTATAGACTTGTGATCTGAGTTGTAAATGAGTAAAATACTGACCTTCACTTGCGATCTAGTGCAATAGTGCGTTAGATCTTATCCATCATCTTAGAGGATTTTACATGCCACAAGTTAAGTTGAAAGAAGGCGAACCAGTAGACGTAGCTATCCGTCGTTTCAAACGTTCATGCGAAAAAGCGGGTGTTTTAGCTGACGTTCGTAAGCGCGAATTCTATGAGAAACCAACTCAAGAACGTAAGCGCAAAAAAGCTGCTGCAGTTAAGCGTTATCAAAAGAAATTGACTCGCGAATCTGTACGTACTACTCGCCTTTACTAATTAATTTGTGATTGACTGCTGAAAATACTATGAATACTTTAAAAAACCAGATTACTGACGTATTAAAAAACTCAATGCGTGCCAAAGATATGGCAACAGTAACGGTTCTTCGTGGTGTACAGGCAGCAATTAAGCAAATCGAAGTCGATGAGCGCATTGAGCTTGACGATGCTCAGGTTCTTGCGGTCATTGAAAAGCAAATTAAACAACGTAAAGAATCGATCAAGGCCTTTTCTGGCGCTGGTCGAGATGATTTAGCTAGTAAGGAACAAGCCGAAGTTGAGGTTATTTCTCAATTTCTACCAGCCGCTATGACTGAGGAAGAACTTGATTCCATCATTGAGCAAACGATTGCTGCTCAAGAAGCTACTAGCATGAAAGATATGGGTAAGGTGATGAATTCTCTACGTCCGATCATAGCCGGGCGTGCCGATCCTGCACAAGTATCTGCTAAAATCAAAGCAAAATTAAGCTAAGCCGCTTAACTCTCCTTTCTATATTTCGCTTTATTAAATAATTGGATTCATTTCAACAATGAACCCATAATCCCGTTTTACTAACAAAAAACGTCTGATAATCTTCCAGTTCAATATTATATACAGGAAGTTTAAATCTTCCTATCGCAAGACGTTCAAGCTTATTTTCTAAAATATTATTTTTTAAAATTTTACTTTTTGTAAAACCATCAACATATTTCTGATCACAATATCCATAATCATCAATATTGAAAGTGCATAGTTCACCACCATCAAATAGTAAAACACTACTGCCATACTTAAACTCTTCGCCAAGACCATTACAAGCACCATAATTGCTTGTATTCTCACCTAAACGTAATCTAAATACTTCAGATGGCTTCCAAACATAAGAGAAATCATCACTATTTATGAAACCTAATTTATCTGATGTAACTAAATCAATTGCAGCACTCCATTCTTTTTTATTCTCGAGCCAAACTGAATAATGATCTGTCATATATAGAATATTGATTAAATCAGGGTTTGATTCTCTAATATGAGGTATTTGAACAATTGTATCGTCCCCTGAACAGAAAGCTCTAGTTACATGTTTATATTCAGTTAGCGCATCTTTTCTCCCCCATTCAGAACGGGACAACACCCGATCCCCAACTTTAATCTCCTGAATTGGAACTAAACCTCTTTCGGTATGTACCAATGTCCCCGCAACAAATCCTGCCATTTTTTTATTCTCTTATTCTTAAAATTGAATTCATTTCAACAATGAACCCAACGGCTACTCCTATTTAAAATCACACTGAACATTATATTTCGCCAGCATTTGCATTTCTTTTGATTCAACTACCTGCTTGATTAAATCCTGTTTAGTCATACTTGCGTACTGTTGCGGTAATGATGAGCGGTTTTGCTCAATCGCATCTGACATATCCTGAATATAACGCTGATTAATCTGACAATACTTTGCTTGCTGCTCAGGCGTAAATTGTGAGATTTGTGGATTCAGACTCCGTAAAAAGCTACGGATATCCTGTGCATATACACCACGAATTTTATCCACCGAGTTTGCATATTGCTCAATTGATGCTGCTGAGCTAATCCCCACACTGCTTATCGCAAAAATAAAAACTAAAATTTTCTTCATAAATGTTTTAACTTCTCAGCAGATCCTTACACTCGTCATCTTATCTTAATTCAATAAACTTTGGTTTATGCTCCAGAAAAAATTCTTCTGTCGGTGCAGGTATCTCTCCTGCTGTCACAGTACCGAGTCGCAAACGAATTACATCAGGCAAATCCTTTCGATAAGAATAGAGTGGACTGGCACAGTTTTGACAAAATACACGCGCCTTGTTGACTGTATGAAAATATTCTTTAAGTTGTTCTTTCCCAGAAATTAGCTCAAATTTGCTTTGCTCAATTGGACTGTTCCACCCTGCAATTGAACCTTGTGCCTGTTGGCAATGGCTGCAATAACATAAAATGCTGTTTTCAATTTCTCCATGATATTGATACCGCACTGCACCGCACAAACATTGCCCTTGAATCATGTGTCTTTCCTTGAATTATTTTAATCGGGATTAGAGTCGCATACGGCGCTCATCTTGCATCTGTTTTAAACGCGCATCTATCTTGGCTGACATCGCAATATTGCCTTTAGCCAACCGTTGTGCGTGTAGCATCGACTTAATTGCATTTTCTTCGTAACCCGACCAATACTCTGCCTCTGCACGATAACCTAATACATTGACTGCTTGTAATGGTGAACTTTTATCTAAATTGGTGGCTTGTTGCAGTAATTGCCAGCCTTCTATATCACGTTGGTTTTTATGGATAAAGCGCTGTACCAAAGTTTGTGCCTGTGCAACTTGCCCTTGGCGAATCAGAACTTCCGCCAACTTATAGGACAAGGCTCTATTCTCCGGCATGGTCTTCTGAATCGGATTAATTGTGGCATAGGCCTGATCCAACTTATTTTGACCCAAATAAATATCAGTTTGGATCAAAGGAATTAACACATGATTCTTGAGTTTCGGCTTCACTAAATCCAAATTGGCTTGTGCTTGTGCATAATCACCTTGTTCAAGATAGAACTTGCTCAATGCCAATTGAGCGGCAGTATTCTTTTGATTCGCCAGTGACTGCAATTGGATTTCTGTGGCCTGATTTGAAATCACCAAAGTGTAGAGTTTTAAAATTTCAAAATCGAGATCATAAATTTTTGATTTCACTTTCGGTAATTGATTGGCACGCAAACGTGCTTCACTCATACGCTCGGTGGTTAAAGGATGGGTAAACCAAAAGTCTGGTAAGAAGCTAACACGGCTGGTGGCACGATGCATGGTTTCAAAATAATCTGCCATGCTCTGTGGGTTATAACCTGCGGAATACATAAACTGCATACCGATACGATCCGCTTCACGCTCCTGATTACGACTATAACTCAACTGCTTATCCATCAATGCCGCTTGAGTCCCCATCATGACCGCTGCACCCGCATTGCCATCGGCTTGAGATGCAATAGCAGCCCCAACAAGAATTCCCGCCAATGCGAGCAAGCCCTGCCCCTTAAATGCTTCTTGAGAACGGCTATAGTGACGCTGTGCAACGTGCGCAATCTCATGCGCCATGACCCCTGCAATCTCATCCATATTCTTAGCTGAAGTAATCAAACCTGTATTCAAGGCAAATAGACCACCAGGAACGGCAAAGGCATTAATTTGGGGGTCTTTGATAATGACTAAACCAATCGGTTGACCAAGTTGGGTCTGGCTTAAAATGCCTGAAAAGACCTGCAAGAACTGATCTTCCAACCATGCATCTTGTATCGTTGGCATTTGACGATGCACTTCGCGATACACTTTCTCACCGATAAATTTTTCTTTTTGCTGATCGAGTAAACCTATACCGCTGCCAATTTCAGGCACTTCTGTTTGCCCAGCACTATGCGCAGGCAAAAAAACCTCAGTGTGACTCAGTTGAGTGGTGGCGAAAAGGCCACAGGCGAGCAGGAACGATCTCAAGTGGTTTCTCTATGATTTTAATAAAGAAATTTAATATAGCATTGAAAAAAGGAGAAAATTGCAACAAAGTGTTATAAAAGGCAGGAAAATCCTGCCTGACTTTATGATTTTTGCAAGTGAATGAATTACTCTGCCGCGACGTAACGCTGATCGACACTAAATTTCTCTGGGAATTTCGCATTGATCGTGGCATAAAAAGACATGATCTCGGTCATATCCTTTTCATAATCCCCTGTAGGATAAACAATTTTTCCTACACCTGTTTTTTTCTTGGCATAGTCCATATACGCGAGCGCAATCGGCACACCAGCTGTTATTGCGACATGATAAAAACCAGTTTTCCATTGTTCTTGTTTAGCACGTGTCCCTTCTGGGGTCACCAGCATGACTAACTTAGGATGAGTTTTAAACAGATCACTCATCAATTGAACCATACTTGGACGTTCTTGACCTTCATGCTTGGCACGACGATCAATGCCGATCCCCCCCATGGCACGCACAAAAGGACCAAATGGCAATTTCATATAACTGTCTTTGATGGTGAGACGAACATTAACACCCAAAGCCTTCAATGCCAAACGGGCATAGAGCGCATCCCAATTGCTGGTGTGCGGGGCAGCAATCATCACACATTGGTCAATATTTAAATCCCAATGATTGTCAATTTCCCAACCCATTAAACCCAAACTTTGTTCAGCTAATTTCTCGAACACCAGACACCCCAAGACGAAGTCACAAAGGGCGCAAGTGTACCAATATTAATCAACTTAAAAAGATGGAGCCGCACAATAATGCAGCAATCAAATGGTCAGCATTGTAAGCAATTATTCAAACTTCGGATTCACTAAATAGCGAGGTGTACGATCCTCTAAGGCATCAATCAAATTCTGATAAGCCAGCTTCACCATTTTCTGGCGTGTTTCAGCTGTCGCTGAACCTAAATGTGGTACGGTGACTGCATTTGCCAGTTCAAATAAGGGAGAGCTTTGCAACGGTTCTTTGGCATAAACATCCAATCCCGCAGCAAAAATTTTATGTTGTTGTAAGGCTTCGATTAAAGCATTTTCATCGACCACAGACCCTCGTGCAATATTGACGAAGACCGCATGTTTTTGCATCAACTCAAACTGTTCTACACTAATCAGTGCTTTTGATTCACTATTTAAATCGACTGCAACCACAATAAAATCAGATTGTTGCAATAACTGGTCTAAGTCGCGATATTGTGCATTGAAAGCTTGCGCTACTTCAATTTTTTCACGGCGGTTATGGTACAAAATATTCATATTGAAACCATAAAAACCACGACGGGCAATGGCAGCACCAATATTCCCCAGACCGATAATACCCAAGGTTTTACCAAAAATATCCACACCAAATTGTTCAGTCGATACGGTTCGTTTCCATTGACCTTGTTTGGTCCATGCATCTAAGTAAGGAATTTGCCGTGCGGCACTGAGCAATAAAGTAAACGCAAGATCAGCAGTTGTTTCTGTCAGTACGTGTGGGGTATTGGCAAGCCAAATTTTCTTTTGATTGAGATAGTCGACATCATAGTTATCGTAGCCAACCGATACGGTCGAAATAATTTTAAGTTTTTGTGCAGGCGCTAAGTTACTCTCATTGAGTAAACGCCCTGCACCAATCATGGCATCAGCATCCACCACTTCGGTTCGAATCTGCTCATTGATATCACCAAGCTTTGGATTGAGCACCACCACCTGATAATCTTGCTGTAACTGCGCTATCACGTCCTGATCTATTTGGCTGAATACAACGACTTTCTTCATGATTAAATTCCGATTTTTATTGCATGAGCTGCCACAACCGTTTTTTCAATACAGGTTGAGCCAGCATTTCTTCTAAACTCGCTAAATGTAATATATTGAAATGCTGAATAAAGTCTAGTTGACCTAAGCATAATATTTTTTTGTTATTTGCTGTCGCATCCAGGAAACCTTGGATATAAGACGACAATCCTCTGCTCTCTTGAAATGCAGTCAATGGAAATGGCCATTTCAATTCAGCATATTGCCCGAGTTTTGCCTTTTGAATATTTTGCCAGAGTTGGCGTTGAGCATCGCTGAGCTGGCTACTTGCTAATAAAATGGCGCAGTTCTCCAGCACATACATTTGTAGTTCAAATGCTTGAATCTGTGCTGTAATCACAACTTGTTCTTTTTCAGCAACAACTTCTTTAACAGCAGGCTTTGCAATAATGTCTTTAGGCTGAGGAGCTTCTTTTTCGGCGATCGCTAATGTTTGTCGCGATGCAACTTGAATTTCTTGTGGCGTTGGTGCGACATCTAATATCGGCATCAACGGCTGTGCGGTTTCTTCAACCACTTGATCTCGCCAGAGGCTCGGTGCAGTATTTTTTTGACATACCACTTCTCTAGGAATCCAAACATCTATTCCTAAAGTTGCCAATATGTTTCTTTGCTGCCCGATCATGTTACCTACTCGTTGTCTTGACTCACAGTGACTTGCAACACTGTAACAATACATAGTCTAGCATAAACCAAGCCCCGCTAAATGACTTCCTTTTGCTCAATCACATCAATACAAATTCGATTCTCGTTGGTTTAGGCAAGTATTCAATAACTATAAGCAAGTTTTCATTCATCGACTTTTAGACAATATTTCATCATTTTGTCGCTTTTAGTTTTTATTACTGTTGTATCGAATGCTCAAATGAAAAGGTTGACGCTCTCTATGCTTATTCTTTTTGCTATCGCTGTTGTTCTGCTCATTGCTGGCAGTGCCATCTATACCCAACAACCCCTATTCGGTAAAATCCCTTCTGGTAAACGCCTCCAATTGATCGAGAACTCTCCCAATTATCGACAAGGCCAATTCCGTAACCTGATCGAAAAATCTGGAATGAGTGAAGGTTCAAGTATCGCGGTAGAACTCTACAAAACCTTTATCAAAACCATTCCTCATCGCAATCCAATTGATCCGATTCCCTCAATTAAAACCAATTTGCTCAGCCTCGATCCCAAACAAGATGTCATTATTTGGTTTGGACACTCATCCGTATTCATGCAACTGCATGGTAAAACCTTTTTGATTGATCCAGTCATGAGCGGTAAAGCCTCTCCGTTCCCTTGGGGCACCCGTGCCTATAAAGGGACTGATATCTATACCGTTGAAGAGTTACCTAATATTGATTATCTACTGATTTCGCATGATCACTATGACCATCTGGATTATGAAACGACGCTCAAACTCAAGGATAAAGTCAAATATGTCATTACTGGTCTAGGTGTGGGCGAACATTTTGAGTACTGGGGTTATCCTAAAGATAAACTGATCGAAAGAGATTGGGGTGATCGAATCGAGTTTGATGATGGTATTAGCATTATTACCGAAACCACGCATCACGATTCTCGACGGGCTTTTGACGGTGGCAAAAATCTTTGGGTGTCTTTCGTGATTCAGTCTCCCAATAAAAAGATTTTCTATACGGGAGATGGTGGTTATGACAAACACTTTATCGAGATTGGACAGAAATACGGTCCTTTTGATTGGGCGCTGATGGAAAATGGTCAATACGATGCCGCATGGCGTTCTGTGCATTGCCATCCGGATGAAGTGGCGCAAGCGACTGAAGAACTGAATGCACGCAATATGATTCCTGTACATCATTCAAAATTCAGTTTGGCCAAGCACGCATGGGATGAACCAATTACCCGTATTGTCGAATATTCAAAAAATAGAAAATATCGCCTTGCCACCCCTATGATTGGCGAGTTGGTTGAACTGGATAATGAACAGCAACCCTTTAAACAATGGTGGCATAACATCCGCTAATTAAACTTTCTCAACAATGTTTAGCCTCATTTCCATGGGGCTTTTTAATTGACTGAACACAATCACGAGATAGAAAGTGGTCATTTAAACATAAAAAATCGGACAAACAGGCACCCTGCGTGTCCGATCCTACCAAGTGTCGGTAGTAAGGGGTATTTTTTTAAACAGCAACCTGTTGGGCTTTTAGATGCGCATCTTTTAATGCATCCACCTTTAAAGCAGGCATATCCAGACCTTCCGCATAAACGAAGCGCACGTCATGGATGCCCATTAAGCCCAAAACGGACTGTAGATAAGGCGTTACTGCATCCGTCACCTGCCCAAGGTGAATACCACCACGGCTGCTCATCACGATTGCCTTGACACCTTCAACCAAACCTTGAGGATAAGTTTCGGTATATCTAAAAGTATGGCGAGCACGCGCCACCAAATCGAACCAGTTCTTCAACTGTGTTGGTACATTCAGGTTGTACATCGGCGCACCGATTAACAATAGATCCGTTGCTTTAAGTTCTGCAATCAACTCATCCGATAACTGGACAATCTTTTGTATCGGTGCTGAAACATGCTCCGCACCACGCAGTGCATGGAAAATCTCAGCATCTAGTACAGGTAAGTTAAGCATGGTTAAATCACGAATGATCACTTCATCCTGTAAGCCTGTTTCTGCACGTTGTTTTAAAAATGCATCGATCAAACGGCTAGTCTGTGATTGATCACCCATTATGCTTGATTTCAATACCAACACTTTCGCCATGTTTGTTCTCCATATCTTGATAGAGCTATCTTACTATTACATTTTAATCTCCAGTAGTGATACTATTTCATTCAATTGATTCCCCAAATTCTACAATTATGCAAACTGAGCTGAGTACGATTTCAATCTTTGTGACTGTGGTCGAGGCAGGAAGCTTTAGCAATGCTGCTGAACAACTACATCTGACCCGCTCGGCGGTGAGTAAGAGCATTGCGCGTTTAGAACAACGTTTGGGCGTGACTTTATTTAAGCGCACCACTCGAACTCTCAGCTTAACAGCCGAAGGTACCCTGTTTTATGAACACAGTCAGCGTGCTATTGCAGAAATCCATGCTGCTGAAAGCTTGTTGGATCAGGGTAAAATCAGTGCAACGGGCTTATTAAGAATTTCGGCCCCAGTTCTGTTTGGACAACTCTATGTTGCCCCAATCATGATTGAACTGGCACAACAGCATGCTGATTTGCAGGTAGAACTCTCTTTTAATGACCGAACTGTCGATTTGGTCGAAGATGGTTTTGATTTAGCTATTCGTATCGGTGCTTTGCCAGATAGCCATCATTTGATTGCGAGAAAGCTAGGCGATCATCGAATGCTACTCTGTGCCACGCTAGAATATCTACAGCAATCAGGCACAATAAAGGACTTGGATGATCTACAACAGCACACGGCCATTGCTTATCCTTATTCTGGGTCCCCACCGAAGTGGCATCTTCAAGATGAACAAAAACAACTGTACACCATCAGACCTCAAGCAAAATTGTTGTTAAATGATATGTTGGCGATTAAAAATACAGTATTGTCACATCATGGTATTGCATGGCTCCCTGACTGGCTCATTCATAAAGAGCTGCAGGATGGCAGTTTAGTTCAAGTCTTACCCGAGTTTTCCAGTGTCGACTTCCCGATTCATGTGGTCTGGCCGAGTTTGTCTTATATGGCATTAAAAACACGTTTGGCGATTGATCAATTGGTGACGGTGCTATCACCTCAATTGAAAACCTCACATTTTCAACAATACTAATTTGTAATAAAAAAGGCAGGTTTAAGCCTGCCTTTGATGCGCATCATTGGATTTAAAGCTGTGCTGTAAAAATTATCTAACTCAAGATTTATCACGCAGCAAAAAATGAGTAAATAAGGGTTTAGTAATGATTAACACCAAATAGCCAATTATCCAATCTTTAAAACCTGATCCCAGTTAGTCAAATAACTCGGTGATTTATGATTTTGAGTCATACGCCATGCCCGCCCATGAGGTGTGATTAATCGCCCCAACGTCATGGTGTCTCGTCCGAACTTTTCATTAATTCCATCGAAGGTTGTAGAGAGGTTGCGACGAGCAATCAGTTCATCGGTATCATGGAATAAATCAACAGCATGACTATGCTGTGGAATAATGTCTAATAAAATCACTTCCGCTTTTTTGTAACGATGTCCAGCCTGAAAGATACGATCAAGCCCCTGCTGTACCGCCTTGATAATTTCTAAACGATCATCACTATAGTCAGACAAATATACGACCGTATAAGGTCGATAATACTGTTCCTTATTAAAGCGGTTAGTACGAATACTTACCCCAACCGCCTTACATAATAATTTCTGATGGCGTAAGCGCTCTATGGCACGTAAACTAAATTCGGTCAGTGCACCACTTAAATCACTTTTCTTTTGAATCGGCTGGCCAAATGAACGACTACTCAACACTTGTCGTCGATCAGTCACGACATCCTCAATCTCTAAGCAGGCCATGCCCTGTAATTCTTTGACGGTATTTTCCATCAGCACTGAAAAATACTTTCCCATCATTTTTGCATCTGCTTGCAGCAAATCCATCACCGAGTAGACATTCATTTTTTCCAAGCGTTGTCGAATCTTACGACCCACACCCCACACTTCCCCCACAGGCATATGCTGCAACAAATCTTCAATCACGCAGGGATCTTCCACAACGATATTACATACACTATTAAAACAGGCATGGGTCTTAGCGAGATTATTGGCGAGTTTTGCCTGAGTCTTGGAATAGCCAATGCCTATACAGCACGGCAAGCCCAACCAGTTTTTGATGGTATCCAAAATCTGATGAGCGTACACAGTCAAGTCATAACTTTGTTGGTAGGCAGTTAACTCTAGAAAGCATTCATCTATTGAATACACTTCCTGCTCGCATGGATCGACAAAGCTGCCCAATATATTCATGAAACGGCGCGACATTTCCGCATACAAGGCATAATTACTGGAAAAAACTTCAACCTGATGTTGCTGGATAATGTCCTCAATCTGAAATACGGGT
Organism: Acinetobacter sp. Ac_5812; assembly: GCF_013072695.1. Classification (GTDB taxonomy): domain Bacteria; phylum Pseudomonadota; class Gammaproteobacteria; order Pseudomonadales; family Moraxellaceae; genus Acinetobacter. Next base: position 171,477 of record NZ_LXUK01000012.1, on the reverse strand, counting down.
ACAGCCATCCGAATACCAAGCTGTTTCGCTTCATAGGAACGAGAAACCACACAACCATCGTTATTGGACAGTACCACCACAGGACGATTTTCCAGCTTTGGATTAAACACGCGCTCACAACTGACATAGCAGTTATTCACATCAATCAAAGCAAAAATACGTTGTGGTAGACTCATTGGCTTATCTCATCGGTTTCAAGTTATAGGTCACAACGCCCCAGATTAGTAACTCTTGGCCCTCGCTAATATAAATATTCTGGTAATCCGGATTCTCAGCTTTCAACCACACTTTAGGCGGGCTGAAATGGTGATCAACCATTAAACGCTTCACGGTAAAATCATTGTCAATCAAGGCAATCACAATATCCCCTGATTTGGCAGGAAGACTACGATCAACCACCAGAGGATCATCAATATCAATGCCCGCATCTAACATCGACAAAGAATTAGCTTTCACAATAAAAGTAGAATTTTCGTTACGAATTAAAAATTCATTTAAATCTAAAGCTTGTTCAACATGGTCTTGGGCAGGCGACGGAAAACCAGCGGCTACACGTTCTGTTGCCAGTGGAATATGATAAAGTCGATCATTCTTGGCTTGGACATTCTGTATTTTCATTGATGCAGTCAAATCAGTTTGAGTCCCCGTTTTGACATTATTCAGTAACCAATTTTTGATGAAATCAACTTGAGATTCAGGAACACGGATGACTTTGGTTGGCTCAGTGAACTGTGCCTTCCGCCCAGCATTGGTTCTTGCCCCTCCATGCTCAAATTCAGTTTTTTTGGACATAACTTCCCCCTACCCAAGCTTAAAATACTTTCAAATAATTTAACTTGAAAAAGTTACAAATTCAAGTTGACGTACAATTAATTTTGCATAACAATAAATCCATAGATCAGATTTTAGCTTGTTTCACTTAGACAAGGATGTATAAGACAAACTAAAATTAATGTTTCAAATGAATGACTTATTGTATTTTTGATCAATTTAAAAATGTTAAGCCATTGATCTAATTCATTAATCTATTTGATCTCTCAGCAGTTAGGTTTTATTCAAATATTTTTGATGTGGAGACATGAAAAATGAACAATCGACGTGATGCTATTCTTGGTTATGCTGACGAACAACATGCTTTCTTTATTCGGCTAATCGAGAACAATACTGTGTTAGGTGATAGCTACGGACTATTTTGTGACAACCAAAATAGTGAAGCCGCAGAAAGTATTATGACCACACTTTTTTTAAAGAAATCTTTTTGGCTCAATGGTTCAGAGTTTAATGACATTGTTAAAGGGCTTAACCCAATTCATTGATAAAAATATATCGATTCAGTATGACCCGACTATAAAAAGAGCTTGTACATGATCTCACTTAACAAGCTCTTTATTTTCAACTTAAATACGCTTCAACTTGTACATTATTTTAATACTCTCAAATAAAAACCCACCGATTGTAATCGCATCAGTGGGTCTTTTTTAAGGTTGAATCATCGGTTTAAATTCAGATAAATCTTTTGTCATTTACAGGTGCAACCAACTTATAGATTTTTCCATCGATATCACTCTCAAACAATAAGTCAATATTTGGAAAAATGATATTTCCTTCTACTTCAATATGTTCAACCCGTTTAAAAAAAGGAATATCACGGTCTTCTAAATCATTCAGCTGTGCAACGACAATCGATTCATTTTCTTCTTGGTCCTTGACGATGACTGTAATCTTATCCATAACAGTTCTCCTAATATGTATAGTTCATAGGACTATGGGAAATTTTCAATAACTTGTCGATAAAATCGTTGTAACAAGAATTATAAGTATTATCTTTTTATTTTTTAAATTGCTAAACCATTGAAATTAACTTTTAATTTATAAATTTCGTTAATATTTATTTAACCAAGCAGTTACAGTTTACTGAAAAACGTATCAAAATAATTCGTCAGGGCTTCTTTACTAGGCATCTGAAATTAATGAGCTGCTTAACATTTATCAATGAAATTTTCAGCCATTTACAAGATGCTCATATCAAAATGAGCACATTAGAATTCCAGCACTTATCCAGTACTAGGTCCGCTATGACGACACGAAGACATCAGGATATTGAAATTGTGAGTAATACCATTTTCAAATACCTTATATCCAATCAAGAATTATTGAGCCATGTCATTCATTGCCTTGAATACCAGGAATTTAGTGATGGAGAGTTGATTGCCTATGCGGGTAAGAATGTCGATGGATTCAGCATCATTACCTCAGGGATAGTCCGCTACTACTACACAATGTTGGATGGTAAAGAACGAAATAAAGCCTTCTTTACTCAGGGTCAACTCATTGGTTCATTAAGTGCATACTTAACCTGTCAGACGCTTCCTTTTAGCATTCAGGCATTAGGTGATGTCCGACTTTATAAAATCCCCCTTGAGCTGATTGAATCATTAAGAGAAAAGTATCCGACAGAAGTTGAACTATTTATTGGTCGAGTCGCAAAAGAATTATTTATACGTAATGAACAACGGGAAGCAATGCTGCTCACGGCCAATGCAGAACAGAGATATCACTGGGTGCTGGCGAATGAACCGTGGCTTGTCGACCAAGTGGCTCAATATCATTTGGCCTCGTATTTAGGGATAGAAGCAGAGTCACTATCACGAATCAAAAAGAAATTTTCGGACTAATCTATTTGGGGCTTAAAGCATGGTGAGTTTAAGAGCATATACCGCGATCACATTATTTGGCTGGCAAAAAAAATTACTGTTATTGCATCCCAATAATACCAAATTGATGCGGAGAATCTTCGAACAAGGTACCAGCATTGTTCCGATACCCAGTCAGTTGAGCTTTGAACATAGCCATATCGAAAACTTGCCTATTCTTAGCATCCATAATCAATCGACGAATAAAGTCAAAGGCCGCATTTTATTTTATATTCATGGCGGTGGTTTCGTCATCGGTAGCCCACACAGTTATCGTGCCTACGTCGGGACCTTGTGCAAACTTGCCAAAGCAGAACTTGCCTATTTACCAGATTATCGTTTAGCTCCAGAACATCCCTACCCAGCAGCACTAGAAGATGTCTTGTTGGCATGGCAAAGTTTATCCGACAAATTTCCAGCGCATGAAATTTTACTTGCTGGAGACTCCGCAGGTGGAAACTTGGCCTTAGCATTGAGTATTATCCTGAGAGATAAACAACTCAACATGCCTAAAAAAATCTACTTACAATCCCCGTGGTTAGACTTGACCTTAAGCTCATTGAGTCATGCCAGACAAGACAAACGCGATCCGTTTCTGGGCACCTATTTTTTGGAACGGGATTTTGCAAGACATTATGCCAAAGACCATATCCGGAATGATCCATTATTATCACCGTTGTATGCTGATTTTACAGGTCTTCCACCGCTACTGGTACAAGTCGGTTCTCGGGAGGTTTTACTTGATGATAGTCGTGAATTTGCAAAAAGAGCGAAGGCTGTTGATGTTTCGGTCACCTTATCGATTTGGACCGGAATGTGGCATGCATGGCCACAAATTCCATTTGTTCCAGAGAGTAGAAACGCATTAATCGAGGCTGGAAAATGGTTAGACCATAGTCGAAAGCAAACGAGTAACCAAGAGTTTGCTTATAAATAAATACAACGGCTAACAGCTCAAATTACTTTCTATTTACTTCTGTTCTTTAAACAGCCACATTGTATGAATAAATTTTTGCTTGGTATCCCAAGGTGTTAAATGAATTGAGCTTTCGTAATGAATTAGCCTAAAGTCCTCGCCAAGTCTCTGTGCTAACTTTTCCACACTATAACGCTCTACAGGCAAGCCACTACACTGTGTTGGGCCATCTTCGGCAAAGGAAGAAATCATCAAAAATCCATTTTGCTTCAAGGCATGCCGTACATTTTTTAGATATTGCGCTTGGTGCTCTTCTGTCACCATAAAATGAAATACTGCTCGATCGTGCCATACATCAAAAAACTGAGGCGCAAGTTCAACTGTACAAACATCTGCAACCAACCAATGAATTTGACTACTCTCTAAATTCTTCTCTATTAATCTTGCTTGAGTTGTCTTCAATGCGGTTTCAGATAGATCAAGCACATGCAGATTTTTATAACCCGACTCGATCAGCTGATCAATGAGCAGTGATGCACCGCTTCCAACATCAATAATTTTTGCATCAGGGGATAGATTCTGAGATTGGATCAGCGCTAGTGTTTTATGATCTTGTTGCTGATACCAACTGACTTGATCAGCCTGCTTCAATTGATAGACATCTTCCCAGTAATTTCTGCTCATTTGAGTGTCCTTCTCAGCACTGATCGGACACTCCATCATCAGCACAATGAAAAATTATCTTGTGATTATGGCACTGGCGCAAACAGAGTGATAGCTACCGAATTAATTTGTCCCAAGACATCAAACAAAATCTACTTCTGTGTCATCTCATTAGGTGTCTGTTTTTTATTTTTAGTATTATCGTCCGACTGTTCTCGACTTTTTTCCATTTCATTTTTTAGCTCAAGGTATTGTCTTGCTTCTTCTCGACGATGTATTCCACCTAGTTTTAAGGCCTGAGTATCAACTTCTTCATCAATATCCGCTTTTTTGGTCGACTGCTTAATCAGGGAATTCTCACGTTTTTCTGTTAAGGGATTTTTTGAAAGGCTTTGTTCTTCGTTCATGTCTACTGGCATTTCAGCTGCACAAATGACCGTTGATACAATCAGAACCGACATCAAACATAGTATTCTTCTCATGCTTATGCCCTAGCTGTTTTCTAATTTTAATGCGTTATATTAGCATGTTAGTTTGAATTTGGAGATTTAAATTTTCCATAAAGCTGTATAAAAATGACGTTGTTCTGCTCGATATAAAGGATTCAATTCATATCCCAACTTATTCGCAAAAATAGCGTTCTCTGAGGATTTTTGCAAAATAATTCACCTCATTTAAATAGCTTCGATCAGCATAAACAATCCCTACGTTTAAACTGACATTAAAATCTTCGACCGCCACAATTTCGAGATCCGAGTTAAATGCAGGGTGCTGATCAATAAAAGGCTTTGGGAAAATTCCCAAACCATCTCCATTTAAAATACTGTGTAACTGCGGTTCTATCCCAAAAATTTCTTTATTTGCATATAGGAACAACTTTCGTTCTTTTAGTTCTTTATTTAAGCACTCTCTAAAGCAACATCCTTCAGGGTGGATCACCCAACCTTTCCGACTGCATCGCTCCAAACTGGTATGTTCTTTAACGCCACTTCTGACTGAAACCACAACTAAAGGTAAAGTCCCAATATTCAAGAAAAATAAATGGCTAGAAAGATTAAGATTGGAAGGAATCATTACAATTGCAAGCGGCAACTCACTCTCCGCGACTTGCTGAATCAGACTTCGCCCCCAACCGCTTTGTATTTCAACACTAGTTAAATAATGGTCGTGCTTATACCTTTCATAAATATACTCTGAGAGATCATCCACCAAGGTAATTGGAACACCGATGTTGATTTTTTCTTGATTTGTAAGGACCTCTTGCTGATGAAAATACTCTAATTGTTCCATTTGCTCGAGGATATAGCGACCTTTAAAGTAGACTTTCTCTCCCAAATGGGTGAGTTGTAAAGGTCGGCTTTTACGATTGAATAGCTTTCCTTTTAGCTTTTTCTCAATATTATTGATGCGTTTGGTTACAGTGGATTGATCAATACCAAGTTTTTCTGAAGTTACAGTTAAAGAAGAGTTTTCAACAGCATATATAAACGTTTCTAAATCTTTAATTTCTAACACTTTAACACTCATTCATCTGTTGTTCAGACGCGCTCAAAATCAATTCCATCACTGGCTTTACATTTCAGTATAATGCACCACATGAATTTGCTCATTCATACCAAATCATCAGACTCGATACAAACTCCTGCTTCAACAGAAAAGCCCTTATTTTATCTAGCCATATGGGCTACCAGTTCCCTCGACGATGATTGGTTACCCAACGATACATGCCTTGAATATTCGGTATTTTCATCGTACTGAAACCAATCCAGTTCTGAACTTCGGAGCTGAATTTGACATTACGATAGAGTTGATCCCACGACTGGCCTGCACGAACCAAATCCAAAACTTGTTGATGCAAATCGACAATATACTGACGCAATGCGATCTGATCTTCACGTGTGGCAGGGCTATAATGCCCAACATCAATAAAATCGACATCTTGCTTGATCACCCAATCCAAGGTATCAATCCAGCCAGTGTAATAAAAATCTAAGAAATCATTGTATGGCATGCTTTTACTTTCACACACATCGGTACACTGCAACGCTTTGTATTTTGGAAACAGTACCATGACCATACTGTCTGAATGGCTTGGTGCAACGTAATGTAATAAAACCTCTTCGCCCCCTAGGCTAATCTTCATGTCCTGATCAAAAACGCGATCTGGTAATGCTGTGGCTAACTTTTCCCCCACGATCGGTTCAAGACTACGTTGATTAGCAACAATGGTTGCACCATCCGCTTTAAATATCTGTCCACCACTAATATGGTCCGCATGTGCATGGGTATAGACCACATATTTTACAGGCACATCAAAACGTTTCTTTATTTCATCTTTTAGCCATGTCGATGTGCAGGTCATCGCTGGATCAATCACCAAAGCACCTTCTTTAGTGATCAAAACCAAACCGCTATGTACGGCTAAGCCTGCGCCCGTGGTATGTCGATATAGATTACCTTTGACTTGGACTAAACTTCTTGGATTATCTGGACACGAGGCTGCTGTAAAATCAGTTAGCACAGGACGGTTCTGATACAGCGAATGATCTACAGAAATTCCATTATCTTTTGCGAAAGCAGAACTCAGAGGCAATGACAGCAATAATGCTACAAAAAATTTATTGCCCCAAAATGCGCTAATCCTTTGATTTTTAAATGTGCCCATCGATAAGACCTGCCTTGATTTCACGGAGATCAATCTAACAAGTTCCGCCCCCTGACAAAACCCGCAAAAATCACAATATACTGTCCTAAAATTGGCAACAATACAGGCCTAGTGCGTCATGCAAAAATTGGATGATCTGTTGTTATTTGCTGAAGTTGTCGAACACGCTGGTTTTTCTGCTGCGGCACGTAATCTGGGCTTACAGCGCTCAAAACTCAGTCGACATATTGCTGACCTTGAAAATAGAATTGGGGTTCGTCTATTACATCGAAATACAAGGAATGTTGCGCTTACACCAGCTGGTGAAGAAGTTTATATTCATGCAAAAGCATTAAAACAGGCAGCACAAAATGCTTATGCTGTTGCAACTGATCTAACAGGCGAGCCTAAAGGCACATTAAGAATCGGTTGCTCTTCAACCTTTGCCCAAGAAGCATTGCTGCCTATTCTGGATTTATTCCTGCATGAATATCCAAAAGTACGTCTGATCATCAATACATCAGACCACAATATTGATTTGATCAGCGCACAAGTCGATCTAGTTTTCAGGATTTCCTCCAAACTGCTGAATGACTCTAGTCTGATTATTCGCCCAGTCTGTGATTTAGCAATGGTGCTGGTTGCAAGTCAGCACTATATGAATGGTAAAAAACCTATTCAGCATCCAGAGCAACTCAAGGACTTAAACTTTATCGCACTTGAGGTTCAAAACAGCATGGTATCTAAAGTATTCTTAAACCCAAATAATGACCTGAATATAGTGCAACTGGAACCTTATATTCGCTGTGGCAATATGTCTGTGCTTAAATCAGTGGTACAACAAGACATGGGGGTTGCAGTTCTGCCTCTATATTTATGTATTGATGAGTTAAAATCTGGCCAATTTGTCAATGTATTTGATGCTCATTCAACATGGTTCCCTCAAGCATCTCTTTTGAATGCACTTATTCCAACTCGACAAAATGTATTACTCACAACCAAACTGTTTTTAGATTTTTCAATTCCGCGATTACGGCACAAACTACATCTAGCATTAAGCGACTAAGTGATTCCTTTTTTTGAACCCAGTCATCCCGAATAATGTTATTTAATATCAAATTACTATTATTCTTATTCGTCATATAGGGAACAGCTACATTTTCCGAACATATTATAAATAAAGTCAACCGGTGCATCGATCGGATATACATCCCGATCAAGCAAGTAGAAAATTTCTCCTTCATCTAATATGGTTAAAATTTTGTTTTTCCGTTTTAAGATAATGCCGTGTTTTATTATTTTCTGAATTTCTTCTGCATCAATTTTAAACTGATAAAAGAAAACAATTTGGCCTGTTTTCAAATTATCTGGGTCAATTTTTTTGTACTTTCCACAGGTCAAGCAAATCCATTTTTTCATTATCAATGCTCTGCAAAAAGCTCCCTTTATTGTATAAAAAGCATTCACTGAAAAATTAACATCAAAGCATTAAAAAATTATCATTTAGTGAAAATTTAAATATTTAAGCATATTAGGACATGGTTATCTTCTATTAGGTATCGGTACAGATGCTCAGAGTACTCGTCACATCTGTATCTGCTGGATAAAAGCTAAAGTTTATTTGAAATACAGCGCATCACAATCACTAGAATCTCTGCGAAATACTGAGCTTATAATCACGACCTGTACCAGTCATATATTCACCTAAATACATTTTATAGTCTCGATTAAACAGATTGTCGATTGAGAAATTTAAAGTAGGACCTTTTTCTCCAACAGGTTGCCAATCCGCATAAACACCATGCAGTGAATAGCCCTTGGTTTTGGGTAAAGAAAAAGAGGATGCTGCAATCGATTTATCGTTATCAGACAGGCTACGGTCCTGTTTAGCAACAAAGATCCCTCGCCAGCCCATCGTTAAATGATGTTCAGGCACATTCACACCTAAGGTTGCTGTTGCTTTTTTCGGAGGGATATCCGTCATCCATGTTTTTTGTTCAAACCATGGATTTACCGGTGAATTATCACGTTGCCCACGGATATAAGAATAGGTTAAACCTGTGAACCAAGTTGGCTGATTGTAGAAAATCTCGGCCTCATAGGCTTTGATGGTATAGTCAGTGACATTACGATAAAAGCCATGCTTATAGTTTCCATTACAGTCATTAATGCTGCCATTTCCACCATTGGCATTATTTTCCGCTTGTTCCTTACAGAAGGTTGATCGGTTGCGGAAAATTTCATCACCACCCCGATTATGATGATAGGTCAACCGGACTTGCACATGGTCCTGTTCTGCAAAGATATCATCAAAATTCATCTCATTGCCCAGACGGATTGCCAGCATCTTTTCAGGCAATAAATAACGACTGGTTGATGGCACAGAGGTTATTGCCGATTGCACATAATATTGCTCGTCAACACGAGGGGCACGCCATGTTTTACTGATATTGGCAAACCAAGTGAGATAATCGGCTTGCTTCCACGCCAAGGCTAAACGTGGCGACCAGCCTGTATAGGTCTTGCTCGAATAATCATGCCCTGCACTTGGATCATTATAACGTGATGCTCGGTTTGGATTGCCTGTATTGGTAATATGGTCATAGCGAAGCGATGGGGTAATGGTGAAATTATGAATCTGGTATTGATCTTCTACAAATGCACTGAGCATTTGCTGTTTGCCTGAAGGCATATAATTTGGCTCATAATAACCAAAATTATAGTCTGGTTTTTTGGCATTGTTCTTATCGTAAATGAGCGAGTTCTGCTCCATCTTTTGATATTGTGCCCCAACTTTTAATTTATGTGTGCCATAGTCAGTTGTAATATCACTGATATTACTGAGCTTAAACGCAGTATTGGTATAAGTTACCCAACTTTCATTGCCCAATGTTGCCGCTGATCCAACCACACTCGGTAATCTTTGATCATGTTGATCGGTCTTTGAATAAGATGCTGTTGCCTTTAAATTTATATAAGGGTTTGATTCAGGGTTTAATTCATATCCAACTGAATAGCTACTGTCATTTTGATCGCGATAGACCAAACGCCGTTTCCATGCTTCCTCATATCCATATTTTTGAATATCTGCTTCTGTTGGAACAGCATCTTGATCCCGCATTGCTGCAAAAGGTTCCCAGCCTTTATGCCCACTTTGCATCGCATTCAAACTAATTTTTTGGCTGTCTGTCGGATGAAAATTAAGTTTGGCTAAATAAGTATCCTGCTGCTGGGCAGAATACAAAAACTTGCTGCCATCAGGTCGTTTAACATCGCCACTATCTCGATTGGTATAGTAGAACATCCCATCAACAGTACCGTTTTCACTCTTTCCATACACTGCACCTGTATAGGTATTTTGTGAATTATTGGAAAATCGCGAATATTTCAAAAAAGCACCGATAGTTTTATCATCTATCAATAAATCAGTGGCATCTTTGGTTTCTAAGGTGACTTTCCCTCCAAAACCACCATTTCCAACCTCAACATTATGTGGACCTTTATCGACCGTAATTTTTTTTAACAGTTCGGGTTCAATAAAAACTGAACCTTGTCGATATTTATCAAAACTTTTGACCGAGTCATCTAAGGTAATCGGAACATCCTCAACACCTCCCATACCGAGGATATTAATGGTTTGCCCACCTGGTCGCGGTGAACCTGCTGACCCCACACTCGGCATGTGGTCCAGCAATTGTGCAACATTGTTGGCCTGATAACGGTCAATGGCTTTTTGATTTAAGACACTTTGCCCAAACTGGATGGTATCTTCCTTATCCGCCTGTACAACAATTGGTGTCATTTGATAAATTTGGTTCAAAGCATTCGCATTCACCAAAGTCGCACTTGCAGGCGTTTTTAGCACTGCATTTGTTGATATTGCACTGCTATCTGCAAATGCTTGTGACATAAGCCCCATTGATAATGAGATTGCAGCTGCCAATACATGTGGTTTGATAATCATTTGAGACGAGAGAGATTTAGACATAAAGGACACTAAGAATTAACACGAACCATAAGCCTAAATAGGCCATAACAAAAATCGAAATCAAAGCAATACAGCACACCTCATAAACACATGCGATGTATTACCATTTTACTGTAAGAGATTGACTAAACCATTTATAAAGCCCTTATCACGATGATTAAAGGACAGATTTTGAGTCAATAGCACTGGAGAGACTACAAAAGAAATAACGATCATTAATTCAACAAAACAGCACAAACAATAGTAATTATCATTTACATTTAGGTATTTGTAAATGGATTGTTACATATTTTTCAAAGAGCACTAAATCCCAGGCCATGACCAATGTTGAATCAGGCTATTCTCTCTGTCGTGCTGATCGATATAACACTTTATTTTGAGCCCCACGATTTAGTTTTGATCAGCAATCATGATTTATTTTTATAAATAGCAGTAGCAATATATTCAAACCAATTTTAGTAAAGACTTTTAATACAGGGCTTAAATTTTAAAAATATAAAATTAAGCCCAATAAATTAAACTTCTATCACAGTATAAATCCATAAACTAAAATTAAGAGCGATGATTTAAAATTATTTTCTTGCGATACTGTAAAGGACTCATCCCTGTCCAACTTTTAAATGCACGAATAAATGATGTTTGCTCTTGATATGCCAATAACATCGAAATATCTAGAATACTAAGATTAAGATCTGCAAGATAATCAAAAGCTAAGTCTCTACGAACTTGATTTAGTCTTTCTTTAAAAGTATATCCTTGTTGTTTTAATTTCAGTTGAAATATGCGAGATGGTAAGCCTAATTTATTTGCAACATAATCCACACTGATATTTCCTTTATGCACAGCTTGGATAATTGTTTTATGAATGAGCTCATCAAAAACATCAAGCTTTGGACGCTTTGATAGCAATAAATTTGCTTGCTTAATTAAAATATCATTCAATACTGGATCAGCATTTGATACGGTCAAATCAAGACTTGCCATCGTAATATATATTTCAACATCTTCACCTTCGAACTCAACAGGACATCCGAAAAAACTCTCATAATTATAAAGAAACTTTGTTTTCTCTGAGCTAAATGTGACTTTGCATACCTCTATTTTATTGGGATGTACCAACTTTCCTAGAAATGTATAAAGTATCCCCATCAGTAACTCATCGACTAACTGATTATTCTTTAGATAAGGATCGACTCCCCAACTAATCACAATAAATTGATCAGAAATAGACATCTTCGCAGGTTTTGTTTCACAAAAAAGCCTTTGATATTTTATATAAAGATTTAATACCTCTAATAGATTTTCACAAGAGGAAGCGATATAACCCAAAATACCCAAATGCTTAGGCTGAACATAACTTGATATTTCTAATCCAAGTGTTGGTTTGGGTTTTTTCTGGTTTATTTCCTCCAACAGTTCTGTCCATTCCCCAATTGGAATTAGCTCGTTCGTTTTATAATCACTCAAATATTTTGCATTTTTAAGGTTATTTTTTACACAAAAATAAATCAATAAATTAAGCATCGAACTAGATACTAATTTAACTTGATTAGGATTACTCAAAACCATTTCTACCCACTCATATCATATCTAAAACCGCACATCAGAGAAGGAATCAAAAAAACTAGCAGTGTAAGTACATTATTTAATCAATCTTAAAAGTTAACGATAATCTAGTTTTCCATTTTTCTTACAAATACGGCAAAAAAATCCATTTTTTGTGATATTAGTCACAGATAATTCTAAAAATCTACTTTAAAATTCAAGAAAAAAATTATCATTTGTATAAAAAAACTTATCATTTCAAGGAAAGTTTTGAGATTGTGAAAGTGTCTGCACAAAAGAAGTGCGTAAAAGTGTTTTTTATTCTAGATTCAAAGCCTTAAACAAGATTATATTGTTGTAAGATTTTTAATTATTTTAGTTTCTATCCTTACCGGCAATCTCAGCATTTCAATAGATAAAAGCGATCATAAAAAAGACTCTTACATGTTTTTATCACTTGCACCATAAAGGATCATTCTGTTCAAATTTATGAATAAAAGAAGAGAGTTACCAAATACTCAAAAAACTATATTAGATTATCAGCGAGCATAAATTTAGATAAAGAATAACTCTAATAAAAATCTTAATAAAAGTAAGATTAAAATTATGACAAAACTAAAAATAAAAGAAAAAATAAGTAAAATATAAAAATCAACCATTTTTGCAAAAACGAAATATATAAAATACATAAGCAAAGAAAAATAACCTATATTTACTCCCCCTAAACACATCATTAACAAAAAAAATAGCTCATTTCTTATATAAAATTTTCTTGCCCCTTCCTTACTTTTTCCACTTAATTTATTAAAACTTGATACTAGTCTTTTTTTATATACCACTTTTATACCTTGGCTATATAATATGAAACGAAAAGTACCCCCTTTGAATATAAAATAATTAGCATTTAATTCACAAAAATTATCTTTTTGTGCATAATACGAATCTTTCTGTCTAAGAACAGAGAATCATTAACGATCAGAAAATAAATAAAGATTCATTATTTATATTCATTTAATAAATGAATATACAGTCAAAAGTACAGATGTAAGAGAAGATGTATCAGAAAATGTGGCTGTTTCAAATATTCTCTAACACGCATAAACTTCACTGGCTTCAATCTTAAGTTAATCACATGAAATACATATGTTTTTCTTATCACCAAAAATATCGATCTTTAAAAAGTAAACAGATAAAAGCCCAAATATTGCCTCATCAAGTGGGATACTAAGGTAATATTTAGGCTTGACTGGAAGGCTAGTGCTCAGTTGTTAAGTAATTTCGGCAATACTGGTTTCTGTTTGACATGTTAGACCCTGCTCTATGATGATTTTAAGCATCCCACTTCTATGTGCAACAACGGGCACTTCCATTTTCATAGCTTCCATAATCGCAACGACTTGGCCTTCCGTCACCTGCTCACCACATTCAACTTTCCATGCGTTAATCACACCATTAATCGGTGCCAGTAAATGCTCTGCATTCACTTCAAGCTCGGCAGTTTGTGCTTGAATTTCGGTTGCTGGACCTTGTGCAAACATGCCTGCAGGTAAGCCTAAACGGTGTAACTTGCCATCAATTTCAATATAGCTGAGTAACATTGGTTGTTGGTGGTTTGGAATACTGCGTTTAGTTGGCTTCAACTCTTGTTTAAAGTCGTTTTCTATCCAACGGGTATGCACTTTAAATTCATCTGTAAAGTCAGGCTCATTGAGTACCGCACGATGAAAATCTAAAACTGAGGCAATCCCTTCAATTTTAAATTGCTTTAACGCACGTTTAGCACGGGCAATTGCTACTTCACGGGTTGGGCCCGTCACAATCAGTTTTGCCATAAGAGAGTCAAAATGACTGGAGACCAATGACCCAGTTCGAACCCCAGTATCGACGCGTACACCATGACCAAACGGCGCTTCAAATAAGCTCAGCACACCAAATGCTGGAATAAAACCACGCGCTGGATCTTCGGCATTAATACGAAACTCAATGGCATGGCCTTGTGCTTTTGGTGTTTCTTGAATCGACAAGGTATGGCCTTGTGCGACACGGATTTGCTCTACCACCAAATCGACTTTTGAGGTTTCTTCGGTCACGGGGTGCTCAACCTGTAAACGGGTATTTACTTCTAAAAATGAAAGCTTTCCGTCACGACTTAGTAAGTATTCAACTGTTCCGGCACCAACATAATTGGCTGCCTGACAGATATTTTTTGCCGAGCTTAAGATTTGTTGATAGATCTCATCACTAATAAATGGCGCTGGTGCTTCTTCGACCAACTTCTGGTTACGACGTTGTAATGAACAATCACGCGTTCCAAGTACCACAATGTTACCATACTGGTCAGCAATCACTTGTGCTTCTACATGGCGTGGTTGGTCTAGATATTGCTCAACAAAACATTCACCACGACCAAAAGCAGCTTTGGCCTCACGTACTGCAGACTCATAAAGCTCTTTGACTTCTTCAAGTTTCCACGCTACTTTTAAACCTCGACCGCCACCACCAAATGCCGCCTTAATCGCAATCGGCAAACCAAACTGTTTGGCGAATGCTAAAGCTTCATCGGCATTATTAAGTGGGTCTTGAGTCCCCTGAACCAAAGGTGCGCCCACTGAAGCCGCAATTTTGCGGGCTTCAATTTTATCGCCTAATTTTTCAATGGCTCTTGGAGATGGCCCGACCCATTTTAAACCTGCATCAATCACTGCTTGGGCAAATTCAGCACGTTCGGATAAAAAGCCATAACCCGGATGCACCATGGTCGCTTTGGATTTTTTTGCAATCTCGATAATGGCAGCAATATTTAAATAGGTTTCACTGGCGGTTGCACCAGCTAAACCCCATGCTTCATCTGCAAGTTCGACATGCAGACTACCCATATCGTCATCTGCATATAACGCGACCGATGCAATTCCCATATCACGGCAAGCATGGATAATACGAACGACAATTTCACCACGATTGGCAATCAATAGTTTTTCATTTTTCATCATTTATTCTCAAAATCTGTAAATTCGGCAATTTTTTTAAATTTAATCCAGCAACCCGCAGGAATCTGTGCCACCAAATCCCAATGATGTTTTGCAACAGCAGCAATGACGGGATAGCCACCCGTTAAAGGGTGATCATTCATAAACAAAACTGGCTGACCACTGGGTGGAATTTGCAAAGCGCCAATGCATGTGCCTTCACTTTCCAATTCATGGGTAATTTTGCGAGTTAGAGACTGCTCACCTGATAATCTGAGCCCAATGCGATTGCTTTCATTGGTCACCAACCATTCTTGCTGACAGAGCAGTTCAATACTGTCTTGTTCAAACCAGTCAGTGCGTGGCCCCATCACAATATCGAGCTCAACCACTTCACCAACTTTGGGCAAATCACTTTTGCCCACTTCATTGACGCTAATGTTAGCTGCTTGAACCTGTCCTTGGTAAATGGTATCTCCGAGCTTTAACGGTTCTGGCCCTAACACCGCCAAACTATCAAATGAAGCACTATTGAGCACTGGTTCAATATCGATGCCGCCTCGAACGGCAAGATAATTTCTTTGCCCCTTTGTAGGCGGTAGAATATGAAACTCATCGCCGTCATCCAGATCAATCGGTTGATCGCTTGCAAAGTCGGCGGTTTGACCATCGGCAAATTTCACACGAATGTTTGAGATCGCTCCAGCCACCGCAATAATGCCGGCATGCTGCATTTTAGCTTTTAAGCCACCTTTTAAAACTTCAATGACGGGTGTATCAGTTGGATTCCCCACAATACGGTTGGCACTATGCATGGCGGATAGGTCCATTGCACCCGCCACGCCAACCCCAATATTGGTCTGGTTGAATCGGCCTTCATCTTGAATCAGCATTTGTAAACTTGGCGCTGTAATCGTAAACAGTGGCACCGATTGTTGAGGCTCAACTGTACGCGTGATTTGCTGCGCTACACTCACAGTTGTCGGACGATGCGTGACATCTTCAAAATGTACTGTCATACCCGGTAACAGCATTGCAGGATTTTTACGCGCTAAATCCCACATTTTTTCTGATGTGGTTCCAATCAGTTGCCAACCACCCGGACTATCTTTAGGGTAAATACCAGAGTATTTTCCAGCCAAGCCCAAAGATCCTGAGGGTATTTTTTTACGCGGAACCGTTAAGCGTGGAATATCGGTAAATGGTCGATCGGGACTGCTCATATAGGCAAAGCCTGGTGCAAAACCAATAAAAGCCACATTCCACACGCTTTGCTGATGCGTTCTAATCACATCCGAGATCGATAACCCTTGCAACTCTGCCACCTGGGCAAGGTCTTCGCCATCGTAACGAATCGGCACAATCACTTCTTGGCCGCTACGCTCAAATCCAGCATCAATTTTGAGACTCTGAATTGAAGCAACCAGCGTTTTAAAGTTGGTTTCGATCTCATTAAAGAAAACCAAAATTGTTTTTGCAGCAGGGACTAAGTCTTTAATTCCATTCAATTGCGTATGTTGCAATTTATTGTACAACGCCAAAGTTTCTTCTAGGCTCGCAAGCTCAATCAGAAAACAATCGGCGTTTACCGATAAAAAACGCATTTGCTTATCCTTTTTAATGGTTCTTTAGCCCAATTAGCCCATCCAAGCACGGTCAGGAATATCGGTAATCAACATATGACCCGGTGCATGACTAATCGCAAAAGGAATTTTTGAGTTCATAACTGCCGCTTGCGGGGTGACACCACATGCCCAAAACACGGGGATCTCACCTGCTTCAATACGAGACGCCTCACCAAAATCAGGTTTATTTACATCCAAAATTCCTAGGCTTTCAGGATGCCCAATATGTACAGGTGCGCCATGTACACTTGGCATACGCGCTGTAATTTTTACTGCTTCACCAATTTGATGTGACGGAATAGGTCGCATAGAAACCACCATGTTTCCTGAAATACGCCCTGCTGGCTGGCACTGAATATTACTGAGATACATCGGCACATTGGTGTTGTCATGAATATGACGAACTTCAATCCCCGCTTCTTGCAAAGCGGTTTCAAAAGAAAAACTACAACCAATCAAGAAAGTCACTAAATCAGGATGGGCATTATAAATCTCGCTGGCATCAGTCACCTCATCGACCATTTCTCCATCTTTCCAAACGCGATAACGCGGGAAATCGGTTCGGATGTCTGAATCTGCGGCAAGCTTAGTTGCATAGATGCCTTCTTCAAGCACATCCAACACTGGACAGCTTTGCGAATTGCGATGTGCATAGAGCAAAAAGTCATAGGCCCACGCTTTCGGCACCGAAATCATATTCACCTGTGTCATGCCCGCAGCCATGCCTGCTGTCGGTTGATCAAAACCAGCACGGATTTTTAAACGCGCATCGAAAGCGGCTTCAAGCTGAACTGGGTCGACTTTAATATCCTTATACATGGTGCTCATCCTTATACTTTATTTACAAACGGGCGAATCTGAATCTTGTTCTTTACAAGCTCGGCTTTAATCGCTGCTGACATTTCTAAAGCGCCATCCGTGTCACCATGTAGGCAAATGGTGTCGGCTTGAATTGGGGTAAAGACACCGTCAATTGACTCGACCCCACCCTGTTTAAGCATAGATACCACACGACTCGCAACAAAGGCAGAGTCATGTAAAACAGCCCCTTCTAGGCGGCGAGACACCAATGAACCATCACTGTTATAAGCTCGGTCTGCGAATGCTTCAGATACCACTGTCAAGCCAGCTGCACGTGCCTGCTCCACCAAGTTTGAATCTGCCAAAGCCACTAAAACCAGTTCAGGGTTATACATTTTAATCGCATCAATCACTGCGGCTGCCTGAGCTTGGTCATGTGCAATGGTGTTGTAGAGCGCGCCATGTGGTTTTACATATTGCACTTTTGAACCTGCCACTTTTGCCAAACCATCCAGTGCTGAAATTTGATACAGCACATCGGCAATCAGTTCATCACGTGACACATCCATATTACGGCGACCAAAACCAACCAGATCTGGATAAGACACATGTGCGCCAATCGTGACACCCAATTCAACGGCTTTACGAACCGTTTTTAAAATCCCCAAAGGATCCCCTGCATGAAAACCGCATGCGATATTGGCACTGGTCACCACAGGTAAAATCTGGTCATCATTACCCATTTTCCATGAGCCAAAGCTTTCGCCCAAATCACTGTTTAAATCTACAAACATGGCATCATTCCTTTTTCGCTATACGATTATCTGGCTTAAAGTTTGGTCAAATAGTTAAACACGGTCGTAAATGACATATAGCCCATCCACCACGTCAATACACAGGTGAGTGCACCTAAAACAATTAACCATTTTGGATAATTATAATTGCCCATCAAGTCTCTACGGCAAGCCGCAACATACACAAAAATTGTAAGACCAATTGGCAACACTAAACCGTTAAAACCACCGACAAAAATGAGTAGACCTGCTGGCGTTGCCCCCAATACCACATAGAGTAATAAAGCCAAGGCAATAAAAGTGATGGTGGTATAGTTGCTTTGCTTTGGCGTTAAATTCTTTTTAAATGCACTAAAGAATGAAACCGAGGTATAGGCTGCGCCAATGGTGCTACTGATCCCCGCTGCCCAGAAAATTAAACCAAATAATTTATAACCAAATGTACCTGCTGCATATTGGAATGCTTGAGCTGCTGGATTGGCATTATGACTGGCGAGATCAATGCTTGCACCACTCACCACCACACCCAAGAACGCTAAAAATAAGACATAACGCATGATGCCAACCACCACAATGCCTTTGGTTGCAGCTTTGGCTACTTCATCAATATTTTCAGGGCCCACAGCACCTTTATCGAGTAGGCGGTGCGCACCCGCATAGCAGATATAACCACCCACTGTACCGCCGACAATGGTGGTAATAATGGCAAAATCAATTTGGTCTGGTGCAAAGGTTTGTTGTACTGCTTGTTCAACAGGAGGCATCACAATCACTGCCACGATGATGATTAGGACGATTTTCAGCAATCCCAATACGATCATGCTTTTATCCATCGCAAGCGTTGCTTTTCTTGAAGCGAAAATCAAAATCGCCAATGCACCACTGAGGATACCACCCCATTTGGTGTCCAAACCAAATAGTGCATTGAGACCTAATGCAGCACCTGCAATATTTCCAATACTAAAGAAGAAACCGCCTAGAATCACCAGAAATGCAAGTAAATAGCCACTGCCCGGTAAAGCCTTATTGGCAATATCGGATGCACGCATTTGCGTAAGAGTCACGACACGCCAAATATTTTGCTGCACCACATAATCAATCAAAATGGAAACTAAAATGGCAAAACCAAATGCGGCACCTAATTTCACCGTAAAGACAGCCGTTTGGGTTAAAAACCCTGGCCCCATTGCCGAGGTTGCCATCATAAAGATCGAGGCAACAATGGCCCATTGGCGATCTGATAGAAAAGAAGATTTCAGTAAAGACATATTAATGCGTTCCTCATCCATTTGAGCTTCATAACGCTATTTTTAACTTGATCCAGAAACACCATTTTTACAAATGATCTTCTTCAATCCCTTTAAATCACAAAGATTCCCTGTTCTCCCACAAAGCTGGGTAATCAAATCTTCTATTTAAGATAAAAACATAAGCCAGCCTGCTGAACAATACGACTTTTTACAGAAATAATTAAAACTAAGACCATGAATTTATTTATTTTTTATTTTTTAAAATTTCCAATATAAATTTTACTTATCACGTTCCATAAGCTGCTTTTATGGCTCATCCAATAAATACCCTTTTCTACAATAGAGAAATACCCTAAAAAGTATGTAAGCCTCTATTTTTTGATGTGTTCATTCAGTCTTTGCATCGCACTTTCGGATACCATCACGGCAACATCAGTTAATTTTTCTTTTAAAGCCGAATCGTTGCCTTGAATGTAGATCGAAGTAAAATGAAAAGTCTTTAACTGGATTGGTGTGTTTAATATTTCCAGTCTACCATCGGTGATTTCTTTTAAAGCGGTTAAGGTCGGTACCACGGCGATCCCCAAACCTTGCTCAGCCAAACGTAGCAGTGTGGCTAAAGAATAACTGGTTATGGAAAGCGGCTCATCTAGCCCCTGTTCCTTCATCTTTGCCTTGAGCTCTTTATAGGGATAGGTAATTTTTGGATAGGTTAAAATCGTATGCGACATCAAAGTTTTAAATGACATTTGCCCAACACCACCTTTAAATGAAGGCGAAGCCAAGAAGCTGAGTTCAAAATCACAGAGTGCCTGTTCAATACACTCAAAAGCCAGTGTGGGTCCCAGTAAAAAGGCCATGTCCAGATCGCCTGTGCGGACACCTTCCTGTAAGTTAGGTGTTAGATCAACGACAATTTCGACCGAAACTTTTGGAAATTCCTGTTGCACCTTTTCGATATATTCCACTAGCCATGTATAAACAATCGTTTCTGAAACACCTAAGCGAATTGTGCCTGTCAGATGTTGATTGTCCGTTAATTCCTCGATGAGTTCAGTTTCCAAGCGCATTAACTTTTCGGCATATTTGAATAAAGTCATGCCCTTATGCGTCGGTTTGAGCTGACGAAAGCTTCGATCTAAGACCTTAAATCCTAAGTCATTTTCAAGAGCAGTGATTTTTTGCGATACCGCAGGCTGGGTGGTTTGTAATTTTGCTGCAGCCTTGTTAAAACTATTTAGCGTCACAACCCAATAAAATGCTTCCAGATTTTTTAAATTCACGTTTAGCCCTGTCTGCCACATCCCTATGCCCTGCATAGTATGAGAGTGATCCGCCTGATTAAGCTACCTATTTATTGATTTTTGTTGCAGTCATTTGCAAACCGACTTATTTCACATTCACAAAGATGATATCTAAATCCTGTTTGGGAACGAAGTTGCGCTTGGTCATCTGAAATTGCGTTGGACTAATTTTTTCGACTTTGCCATTCCAACAAAATGAGACCAATTCATTCTTATCACGCTCAATCGTCAATTTAAAATTTTCAATCGGTTTAGCCCAGTTTGCCCCCGTGGTCAGAATATAGCTTAAAGCATTAAACGGTGAATTCTCTGCTTTGGCTTTTTTTAAGCCCTGCTTAAATTGTGCATCCATACAAAAGTTTTGATTATATTCATCAGGATATAGAGCAACCGCGCCTCCCACCAAAGGTTGATATTGATGCTGAATTTTGGTCAGAGCATTGGCTTTAAAGGTTTGCTTCCAACTATAAATCACTTGAGATGACCATGGAATTTCATCATCTTTTTTAAAATTCGCCAATATCTTCTGCATTTGTGGCTGCTTACATTGCTTTAATTTATCGACAAAATAGCTATAGTCATCATTGCTACGCATCCAAGGATTAAGCATGTCGGTTTGGCTAAAACCACATCGCTTAAATAGATCTGTTGCATCAATCAACGGCGACTTTTCATTCTTTTGGATAAAAGTACGCACATGCATTTCTGGCTGAATATTTTGACCATCAACAATAATTTTAAAGCTTTTTAGCAATGCTTCGGTATGGGCAAAATCCGCTTCAAAGAAGTTATCGATACGCGGTAAGGGAAACAAAACAGTTTCTGCCACATCTTTAGAACTTAAATTTTTATAGAGATAATTGACCTTAATCAACTTTTTGCTAATAAATAAATCTTCACTTTGCATCGCAACATGCGCATTTTTAAGATAGGCCACCCCACCCGTGCCGACATAACCCGTTGAGTCATTGGCTAGACTATAGCTCGGTATTTGAATCAAAAAAGAAAATGCCAAGAGGATATTCTTCATTTTTTAAGCGTCCAATTTATAACTGTGATTATCAGGATTTATCAGCAATCATAGCTGTTCAAGGCCTCAGATGTTCACTTTTTTTATTTATTCCGCATTTAAAAAGGAGCAGCTTGTCGATTACAAACTACTCCTTTGGCTCAGCTTCTTGACATTCAAGTCCACAACTTTATCAAATTATGAACCCTACTTTGAGCAAGATGATTTACTTTAATCGAATCATGACGGTTTTAATGCGATTGCTCTCCATCTCGACTACTTCAAACTGTAAGTCTTGATAATCCAGCATTGAACCAACGTCCACTAAGCCATTACTCTTATCCAGAATAAGTCCAGACACCGTAATATAATCCATCTCTTCATCGACTAAGTCGACGCCTAACTGTAATTCAAGTTGGTACAAATCCAAAGTACCTGAAGCTTTCCAAGTGCTTTCATCCACTTGAATCAAATCAAGCTGTTCATCTGCATCTGGAAACTCACCTGCAATCGCTTCAAAAACATCTAGAGGTGAAATCACACCCTGCACATTTCCAAACTCATCATTGACGAGTACCAATGAGCCTTTGGAAGTCCGCAATGTATTGATCACATCGATCACTTTCATTTTTTCAAAAATAAAAATCGGTCGTTGCGCTTTGATCAAAGATTTTAATTGCGTTTCATCATCCAGCACGTCCAGAATTTCCTTAGCGCGAACCACACTCAGAACTTTATCTAAGCTGCCTCGACATACGGGAAATAAGCTATGCGGTACAGATAAAACCTGCTCTCGAATTTTCTCTGGTGTTTCATCGATGTTAATCCACGAAATTTGACTGCGTGGCGTCATGATTGATGCGACAGATCGTTCTGCCAACATTAATACACCACCAATCATATAACGTTCTTGATCATCAAATGTGTCTTGCGCTTCCAAATGTTGCAGCGGATTTGTCGCAGTGGTTTCAGACTTGCCACCCATGAGCTTTAAAATCGTATCTGCGGTTCGATTACGTAGCGGAATCTTCGACTCATGTTTAGATCTGTTACGTTGCGTAAACTGATTAAATGCCTCAATCACAATCGCAACACCAATACCTGAATAGATATAACCTTTAGGAATATGGAAACCAAAACCTTCGGCAATTAAGCTAATACCAATTAACAATAAGAAACTTAAGCAGAGAATGATGACAGTTGGGTGTCGATTCACAAACTCAGTTAATGGTTTAGACGCCAATAGCATCACCAGCATGGCCACAACCATTGCCACCATCATGACGTAGATATTATCCACCATACCAATGGCCGTAATAACTGAGTCTAATGAGAACACGGCATCCAATACCACAATCTGAGCGACGACCGCAGTAAAGCTGGCATACACAACATTGGTGGTAATTTTGACTTCCGCTTTGCCTTCCATTCGTTCATGTAATTCACTGACCGCTTTATACAGTAGGAATAAACCACCGAATAAAAGAATCAGATCTCGACCCGAAAAAGACCAGTCAAAGATGAAAATAAGCGGTTTAGTTAAGGTAACTAACCAAGAAATGGCGAACAATAAGCCCAAACGCATGATCAATGCGAGAGATAAACCGATGACTCTGGCTTTATCACGTTGGGAAGGAGGAAGTTTGTCTGCCAAAATGGCAATAAAGACGAGATTATCAATTCCTAAAACAATCTCTAAGACGATCAGAGTAAGCAAACCTACCCAAATCCCTGGATCTAATAAAAATTCCATTATTTACTCCTTAAACAAAAACAAGGAGTCATGAAATTGTATTTTAACTTTGTACCCGGCGAGGGATCCATTTATGTTGACCTTTTTGACAATAGTTGCTCTGATTATGCCTAATCTTTCGGGATCGAGTTTATTTTTTTAAGAATCGTATACAAGCTGAATAAATCCAAATAAATTAGTTAAATATCAATATAATAAATAGAATTAAGCTTGATAATTCAATTAGGTTTAGAATAATTTGTTACATATTTTTAAGCGCTGAGATTCACAATAAAGCCCCTTTAACCAGACAATTGAGGACATTGTTTTTAGATTAAAACGCGATCTAAGCAAACAATCTAAACTCTTTTTGCTTAGCAACTTGAATGCTATGACGACACTTGGACGATTATCCAAGCAGATCAAATAATTTTCTTTTTGCTGTTTATTTCTTCACACATCACGGATTCCTTTTTGTGAATCTTTCTCAATTTGTTAAGATGAGTTACTGAGGAAGTCATTCAATTTCTCATACACTGTTGACTCAATTTTGACAGAAAAGAAGTCCTTAGAAAGGTATACTTCCTTCACAATTAAGTCGAATTTTACAGTGGTTGTTAGAATTGGCGAGACAGCCAAACGTTTAAATTAAACTTATTTATTATTTAAATTTAAGGATTTAACATACATGAATAGCGCTGAAATCATGGCTGACCTTTCATCTCATACGCCGATGATGCAGCAGTATCTCAAAGTCAAAACAGACTATCAGCATGCATTGCTGTTCTACCGTATGGGTGACTTTTACGAGCTATTCTTTGAAGATGCGCATTTAGCAGCCAAACTTTTAGGTATTACCCTCACCCATCGTGGCAAAGCCAGCGGTCAACCTATTCCTATGGCTGGCGTTCCTTATCATGCAGCAGAAGGTTATCTCGCACGTTTAGTCAAAGCTGGGCGTACTGTCGCCATTTGTGAACAAGTGGGTGAAGTCACAGGTAAAGGTCCTGTTGAACGTAAAGTGGTTCGTATTCTAACCCCTGGTACCTTAACCGATGATGCGTTACTTGGTAGTTACCAATCATCAAATTTGGTCGCACTATGTATTCAACAAAATCAAATTGGTTTTGCTTTACTCGACCTGAGTGCAGGTATTTTTAAAGTTCAACAACAAGACTATAAACCTGAACAACTCGCAATTGAGCTGGCACGTTTAATGCCAAGCGAAATCCTCATTGATGAAGATCTTATTGATAAAAATATTATTGAACAAATTAAGAAAAATCTGGACTGTCCAATCACCAAACGTCCAAATGTTGATTTTAATTTAAATAATGCACAAAAAACGTTGTGCGATCAGTTGAGTGTTTCAACCTTATCTGGTTTTGGATTAGATCCGATTCCACTCGCGAAAGCTGCTGCCGCGGCGTTGATTCACTATGCGAAAGAAACCCAAAAAACAGCTTTACCCCATATTCGTTCAATTCAAATTGAACAAAGTACAGACTTCATTGCACTGGATCCAATCACACGTCGTAATTTGGAAATTATTGAACCGTTGTTTGATCATGGTACATCACTGTTCCAGTTGATTAATGATTGCCAAACTGCCATGGGCGGACGCTTACTGAGCCGTACGTTAATGCAGCCTATTCGTGATACTGCTGTTTTAGATGCGCGTCTTGATGCAACTGAACAATTGTTAAAGGGCTATCATGAATCACCACTTCGTTTAGTTTTAAAAGAGATTGGCGATATTGAACGTGTGCTCAGTCGTGTCGCGCTAGGCAGTGCTCGTCCACGAGATTTGGTACAGCTGCGTCAAGCTTGTGCACAAATCCCTTTCTTACGCCACGCCTTAGATCCTATTTTAAAACCCCAGCAATCTAAGTTATTAACTCAATTAGATGAAGAACTTGGTGACTTTAAGAGTCTGCATCAACATCTGATGACTGCAATTGTTGAAAGTCCACCCGTATTACTACGTGATGGCAATGTAATTGCAGAAGGTTATGATGATGAGCTAGATGAGTTACGTAAAATCCGTGATCATGCGGGCCAATTCTTGATCGACTTGGAAATTAAAGAGCGCGAACGTACTGGGATCAATACCCTGAAAATCGGTTATAACCGTGTCAGTGGTTATTATATTGAACTCACCCGTGCACAGGCAGAACAAGCTCCAGCGGACTATATTCGTCGTCAAACCCTTAAAAATGCTGAGCGTTATATCACGCCTGAACTCAAAGGCTTTGAAGATAAAGTTCTTTCTAGCGAGTCACGTGCCCTCGCCCGTGAAAAACTGTTGTTTGAATCATTACTGGATGAGTTACGTCAAAACATTGCACATTTACAGATGATGAGTGCTGCAATTGCCTATATTGATGTGTTGGCAAACTTTGCCCATCAAGCTCGACTCAACAATTGGGCTAGACCCGAATATACGCCTGAAACCAGTATCAAAATTCAGGCAGGTCGCCACCCTGTTGTTGAAGCTTTAAATAAGGCACCTTTTACACCGAATGATACCTTCCTGGATAGCCAACATCGTATGGCGATTATTACAGGGCCAAACATGGGGGGTAAATCGACCTTCATGCGTCAGACCGCCTTGATTAGCCTGCTTGCCTATTGCGGTAGTTTTGTACCAGCCAAAGCAGCAAAACTAGGGTCGATTGACCGTATCTTCACTCGTATTGGTTCTGCTGATGATTTATCGACAGGTAAATCTACCTTCATGGTGGAAATGACCGAAACCTCTCAGATTTTGCACCATGCCACCAGTCAATCTTTAGTCTTGATGGATGAGGTTGGCCGTGGTACCAGTACCTATGACGGTCTTTCATTGGCTTGGGCCTGTGTTGTTGATTTAACCAAACGGGTGAAATGCCTCTGTCTATTCGCAACACATTACTTTGAGTTGACTGAATTGGGTGGCGAAGCTGGCATTGATAACTATCATGTCACCGCACAAGAACTAAATGGCAATTTGATTTTGTTGCATAAAGTTCAACATGGCCCAGCCAGCCAAAGTCATGGTTTACAGGTTGCCAAGTTAGCCGGAATCCCTGCCAACGTGATTAAAGAAGCTCAAAAACGCTTGAAGATTCTGGAAAAACAACAGCATCAACATTTGCAAAATAGCGTGCAGAATGATTTGTTTAGTGCTGTTGAACATGAGATCGAAACTCAAGTCGTTGAGAAAGTGATTGAAGTTGAAAAACCATCACCTGCTTTAGAGTTATTACATCAAATTGATGTCGATGATTTAACACCACGTCAGGCATTAGAGCAGCTTTATTCTCTAAAAGCTGCTCTGAAATCTTAAATGTACGTTCTGGAACAAGTTGATCATTTCAGCTTGTTCCAGAACCATTTCCTGTTTATTTTTGGCTGATATCACTCAACCTAAAAAGACTGAATAGATTTTTGTTCAGTATCCAACTTAAGGGAAAGCACAATTAATATTCTGTTTAAGCCACTAGAACACTCAGAAATTGATTTAATCTGGCAACAGATTAGTCGGCGTGAACTTATCACTCAAATGTATATACAGCAGAGTTTAAATTTACAATTAATTGATTGTTTTTATGATGAGCAAAATTGGGATGCCTATCATTTGGAAAATGATCCACCTTTAATCAAAAAGTTACATCAACAAGGGGCTTTATGCATAGGTGGATTTGACGAATCTAATCAGCTGATTGCTATACAGGTCGTTTCCAATCAGCACATTGCTGATTATCCTGAAGCAAAGTTACTGCAATATTTTTATGTGGATGCCGATCACCAAGGTTTAGGTATCGGTACTCAGTTGATGCAAGCTGCTATCGTATCTGCAAAGCAAATCAATGCAAAACAACTCTATATTTCGGCTACCCCAAGTAAACGCACTGTAGACTTTTATCTTAAACAAGGTGCTCAACTTTTAGTACAACCTGATCTAGAGTTATTCAAAAAAGAGCCTGAAGATATCCATCTACTCTATACCCTTTAGTTTCTTCCGCATCCGGATTCCGAGCTCAACAACAATTGAATGCTAAAAGTTATGAATAAACCATTTTCCGTGTCTTAATTGCATGTTTTAACTGAGAATAAAAATAAGATTCAGTTGCAATGATTGGGGCAATTGAGGTGATCATCACTTTATTTTTTAGTCAAAAAGTCTTAGCAACCGATAATATTTTCTTTATTATCAATATATTAATTCATTTTTCATATGTATAAATAAACAATATCAATAAAAGCAATTGTTTGTTTACCCCTTTTTTGCCTACAATACCTCATTCCAAACAAAAAACCGTATTTTTAGGTAGCTGTCGCCATGACCTTTGTTGTCACTGAAAATTGTATTAAATGTAAATATCAAGATTGTGTTGAAGTTTGCCCTGTAGACTGTTTCTACGAAGGTCCTAACTTCCTTGTTATCAATCCAGATGAATGTATCGACTGTGCTCTATGTGAACCAGAATGCCCAGCAAATGCAATTTTCTCTGAAGATGAATTACCAGAAGGTCAAGAAGTCTTTATCGAACTCAATGCTGAATTATCAGAAAAATGGGCGGGTAACAACATCACACAAATTGGTGAACAGCCAGCAGACCGTGAAGAATGGAATGGTAAGCCAGACAAGCTACAATATTTAGAAAAATAATTCAAAAGGCCAGTTTTACTGGTCTTTTTTATACCTGAACCACACATTTCTTTGCAATTACATCATTATTCATGCGCTATTTTGCATTAAAATAGTACGCCTACAGATTTTGAACTGCCTTTTTATGATGCGAAATAAATTACAGGGTCTATTATCATTATTTATCATCCCTGTGATGATGGCGGGCTGTACCAGCTCAACGACAAAAGTAAATCAGAACCAAGGTAAAAGAATTTATATCCCACAAGAACAAGTCACTTTTACACGCCCGATTCCCAATAAAGTTGAACCAGCCTCTTACCGCCAATGGCTGAATCAAGGCGATAACTACGCACGTGTCCGTGAATACGAGCAATTCCTAAACCGTAATAATGTGGCTCATATTGTTCCAAGTTTTGAGCTACTCCGTACTGCACGAGACTGGCAAAAATGTGGCCGTTCAGAATATATGGTGCCTAACCGTGAGTTATGGGGCAATGCTCTTCCAACCTTACGTGCCTTTAAATATCTGGTCGCAGCAAAAGTCTTAACGGATTTTGAGGTGACTTCTGTCTATCGTGATTTACCACTGAACCAGTGCGCTGGCGGTGCAGGTTCTTCCAAACATTTATTCAACTCGGCAATCGATTTCCGTATTGGGCCTGAATATCCTCAACCGCAAGACTATGCCTATATTGAACAAACCAAGTTTAAACTATGTCAGTTCTGGGCTCAGCATGGTCAAGGCCTAGATTTAGGCATTGGTTTATATAGTTCTGGTCAAATCCATATTGATACCCAAGGTTACCGTACTTGGGGGCCGGATCTTACTCGCAATAGTTCAATGTGTAATTTCTAAAACAGATATCACCATAAAAAGAGATCTAAATGATCTCTTTTTTGTTTCATAATGATGATTGATGCTGCAATCAAATTGCACTCTGAGCATAAATGTTTAAAATGCAGAGCTAACAAATTGGTAGGTAAACTTGATTATGCAACAGATGTGGACCGAGATTGATGACTATATCAATTCACATTTAATTCCCACAGATCCAAGACTTCAACATGCATTAGACAATACTGATATTCAGGGTTTTTCTAATCATTTGGCTGTTGCGCCTAATCAAGGCATGTTTTTGCAAATGTTGATTCAGATGAATCAATGCAAACGGGTATTAGAACTCGGCACCTTCGGTGCTTACAGTACTATTTGGCTTGCCAAAGCCTTACCAGAAGACGGTTATCTACTTACCGTTGAGGGGCGCGATACTCACGTGGTTATCGCTCAAGAAAATATTGATTATGCCAATATGCCAACCAACATCGAACTCAAAAAAGGTCGTGGTGCCGATATTATGAATCAGCTGATTGCTGAAGACAGTGAAGCATTTGATTTGATATTTATTGATGCCGATAAGCAAAGCTACCGAGAGTATTTTGAACTCAGTCTAAAACTGTCTCATTCAGGCACAATCATTGTATTAGATAATGTGATTCGTGCAGGTGCGATCATTGATGAAAATAACAAGAAACCCAGCATTGAAGGAATCCGTGAAGCATTCACCGCGTTGAAAGATCATCCTCAGTTGCTTTCTTGCACGGCTTTGCAAACGGTTGGTTCAAAAGGTCATGATGGTTTTGCCATTGCAATCGTAAAATAGAGATTAAAAAACAACCTATTTAATTTAGTTGTGCAATATCAACAAATTATATTTATCTCCAGTGCTTTTCCATACAGTTATCCACAGGAATTGCGGATAACTATATGGAATAAAATGAATCACTTAGCAACTAATAGTGGCACATTGGCATTACGGAAGATCGTCGTCGTGATACTGCCCAAGAAGAATTGATGAATTTTACTGTGGCTAAATGCACCCAGTACAATCAATTGAATATCGTGTTCTCTTTGATATTCAAGAATATTTTGCGCCACATCACCATAACGATATACTGAGACAACTTCTAGACCTGCATCAGTTAGATACTTTTCAGGTTCGGTCAACATTTCCGGATGATCACCTACATAGAGCAAATGGCATTGTAATGTTTTCAACAAGTCACTCTGTGCGATGCGTTGCAACATCTTTTGGCAGGTCGGTGAATATTCATAAGCAAAGATAAAGCGTTTCGGTGGCTGGAAATGTTCCCCAACGGTAATCACCGTACAATTTGCACCACGAATAAAGTTTTCGACATTACTTCCAATCGGCTTATTCTTCTCAGCAGCTCGCTCACCCACTCGTCCAATAATGACCACATCATTTTCATTGAGAAGATTAAAGCTTTGCTCAAGAAAATCGCCTTTTTCCTGAATTTTGGTACTGTTTAGACCGTATTGTTTTTCGATCAACTCAGAAATGTGATTCAGCAAATTATTACTGTAATCGAGTGCTAACTCACTCTGTTTTTGTTCCAACTCTGCGAGTTCTTTAAGTAGCATGGCATTACTTTCAAAGCCAATCACGCCACTGATTTCACCTAAATGGTAGCTAGCTGGGTAATAGTCCAAGATTTGCAACAATACCAACTCTCTTTGCGTTTGTTTCGCAACCCATACCGCTGCTTCTGCAACAGCATCAATGCAGGGTGAAGAATCAATACATGCAATTACACGGTTCATTTTCGCCTCTCTCTAGGTATATACCTTAGGTCTTCTACTTATTTTTAACTTAACATAGATAAAAGCATGGTGGGTTAAATTTATGTATCGAATCTCATACGCTTTTTATTCGCTTCGATAACGAATAAGTTTGGCAGGGTTGCCTGCAACTACCGCATAATCCTCAATATCTTTAGTCACCATACTGTTCATTCCCACCACCGCATGATCGCCAATTTTAATTCCATCCTTGATCCCGACATGCGCTCCTAGCCACACATCTCGACCAATCTCAATGCCTTTGGAAGTCACGGGTTGTTGATAGATCGGACGATCCATTTCCATGCCATGATCAAATGCATAGAGATGACTATAGGCCGCAATTCGAACTTGATCATGCAACTTAATTCCGGTACGACCACCATCTAAAATACAATGGTGGTTAATGGCCACTTCATTGCCAATTTCTAAAGGACCATGCAAAGTACAATCAGCCGCAATAAAAGTATTATCGCCAATACTAATCTTTCGACCACGTTCAGCAAAGATATGGGCCAACGGTGATATAAAACAGTTCTGACCGATTTCAACCGTTTCCATATCCATCAAATAGGCTTGGTACTCGGCTTGCCATGCTTCAGCCCATTCTCGATGTTTGGGTTTTAAAGTCCAATATAACCACGGCATATAGTTCAAACGTTGCTTATGCTGCTCTCGATATTTTAATAACGGATCATTCATCATCTTGTTGTTCCTCGAGCAACACCACTTGCTCACGTCCTGAGAGGCATCGCCTCGCAAGAGAGGATAGATACATTTCAATCATCACATACATGTAATTTCTCACGTCCTCTACTCACATCTTGGAGTTTAAGCTTTAATGCTTCAATCTGATGCACTTGAACTCGCGCCTCAATGACCACCCCTGTTTCAGTGTATTGCTCTTGATATTCGATCTGCTGTTGAATCAGCTCATATTGAATAATCGCCCATTCATTGAATAAACAAGCAAAACGAATTTCTTTTTTTTCAATCAGCTCAATTTTCTCAGCTAAAAGTAAACATTGTCCTGCACATCCACCATAAGCCCGCACTAAACCGCCAGTCCCTAATTTAATCCCACCATACCAACGATTCACCAATACAATGACATTGGTTAGATCATTACCTTCAATGGTGGCAAGTATTGGCCGCCCTGCTGTTCCTGAAGGTTCGCCATCATCATTAAAACGAACATGATGGCCTATCTTCCATGCCCAGCATTGATGCGTCGTGGATAAGTCTCTGTGATGTTCTAAAAAAATTTTCACTTGTTGTTCATTTTCAACAACTGCTGCAATCGCTTGGAAACGACTTTTTTTAATGTCTTCTTCAAAAGTTACCGAACTGGCAAGAGTGAATGGCATAGAACATGAATAAAAATTTAAAACGCGATTATAGCTTTTTACAGCACAAATAAAAAACCTCGCACTAGGCAAGGTTTTTTATTAATGGAAAATTAGCGTTCGCGTAAAGCTTCTTTGGCTTTATTAAACGGTTTCAACAAGTAATCCATAATGGTTTTTTGTCCAGTACGAATGTCCACTGTCGCTACCATCCCTGGTGTAATACTGAATGCCTTACCCGCTTTATTATATAAACGGTCAGAATCCGTACGAATGTATACACGATAATAGAACTGATCTTGCTTTACTTCATCACGAATGGTATCGGGTGAAATCACCGTCACTTTACCGTCTAACCCTCCATAGATTGAGTAATCATAGGCCGTAATCTTGACTAAAGCTTCTTGTCCTGGGCGAATAAACGCAATGTCACGCGGTGAAATACGCGCTTCAATCAGCAATTTATCCTCTAAAGGTACAATGGTCATGAGCTTACCATTTTGAGGAATCACACCACCCAAAGTCGTAACATCAATTTCTTTCACAACACCACGTACAGGGGCTTTAAACACCGCACGTTCCAGACTGTCATTTCGACCATTCACAATCTGCTGCTGAGTTTGAATATCGGTATTTGCCTTAGATAACTCTTCTCGTGCTTTGACATAGTACTGGTTGCGTGTATCGTTGATTTTATTGTTTAGATCATTGGCTTCACGCTTTAAACGCAAGACTTCAACCTCACTGGCCGCACCTTTTGCCACCAATGGTTCTGTCATTGCTAGTTCTTGTCGTACTAGTTTTGCTGCTTGTTCATAACCTTCAATTGACTGTTCCAAATTGGCACGTCGTGACAAATATAGCGCTGTTTCTTCTTGTACCAATTTAGGACTCTTTTGCACATCTTCAGGAAAACTTAAGGGTGAACCCGTCACTTCAGCACGTAAACGCGCTGCGGTAGCCTGTGCTGAAATCAGTAAAGACTTTGACTCCCCAACATTCGATGCAAATCGGGTTGGATCAAGTTGTGCAAGAATTTGCCCCTTTTCAACCACATCGCCTTCATTCACATCCAGCTTAGTAAGAATCCCTCCTTCAAGCGATTGAATAATCTGCTCTTTTGAAGAGGGAATCACTTTCCCCGTAC
Organism: Acinetobacter sp. Ac_5812; assembly: GCF_013072695.1. GTDB lineage: Bacteria > Pseudomonadota > Gammaproteobacteria > Pseudomonadales > Moraxellaceae > Acinetobacter. The sequence continues at coordinate 137,777 of NZ_LXUK01000012.1, read as the reverse complement.
CCGTTGAAACTTCTTCTAGATTAAATAACCATGCCCAGATTAAGAGTGAAAGTAAACCAATCCCAATCATCCAAACAACAAGCGTCGAACGAGGTAACTTTGGTTCATTATAAGTTACGTTCATGGGACGACTGCTGTTCTGTTGTTGTTCACTCATAAAATTTCCTCAAAGTATTAAACTATTTTTTGTTTTATTGATGATTGTTGTAAAACTTGATCTACAGGTCCATCCATGACGATCTTGCCTTCATTCATGACAATAATTCGGTCAACCAATTCCAAAACTGCACGTCGATGCGTTGCAACAACTAAAGTCCGATAACCGAGCCAGCTTTTTAAGTGATCAATCAATTGTTTTTCGGCTACATCATCAATTGCAGCCGTGGGTTCATCCAGCAGTAAGATATTCGGCTGACGAATTAATAAGCGCGCTAACAATAAAGCTTGTCTTTGCCCCCCAGAGAAACCAACGCCACCTTCTAATACCAAATGATCTAGGCCTTCTTTCTTTTCATGCACAAAACTCAGTGCGCCAGTCACTTTTAGTACTTTTAAGATATCCTCATCACGTGCTAGAGGTGCGCCAAGGGTTAAGTTTTCACGGATGGTGCCATAAAATAAATGTGCATTCTGATTAAGTAAGCCCATATCACGACGTACATCTGCTGGATCAATCAAACTAATATCCAGATCATCCAAATACACTGAGCCAGAATTAGGGAACTGCATCGCAGACAAAATCTGTAATAAGGTCGATTTACCTGCACCGTTGCGCCCTAAAATCGCAATACGCTCACCTGCACGAATCTTAAGTTGTGGAATCACTAGACTTGGGCGTGGGTCATCTTCCGTATATTGGAACACCACTTTTTTCAACTCATAATCGCCATGCAACACTTCTTTATGTACCAAATGCGCTTGATCTGGTTGATCGACAGGTTTCTGCATTAACTCATCTAAGCTTTTCTTCGCCACTTTTGCCTGTTGCAAACGACCTAAGATGCCCGTGATTTGTGAAATCGGTGCCAACATCCGTGAAGATAAAATCGAACACGCCACCAATGCACCTGTGGTCATATCCCCTTTCATGACTGCAAAACAACCCACTAAAATCACAGCTGCATAAGTTAACCCCTGAATCTTTTGCGTCCACGCAGTCAGTACCCCCACAATCTTACGTTGCTGCATACTGATATCAGCAGACACTTCGTTCATATGGTTCCACTGGTTTTGGAAACGTGACTCCGCGCGTAATAATTTAATATCTTCAATACCCTGCACTGCTTCTACTAAAATTGCATTTCGAATCGAAGATTCACGCATCCCTTCTTGTGCAAGCTGTGCCAATTTATTTTGTGCCAAAATCGCAGGCAAGATCATTAAAGGCACGACCAATAACATGACCCAAAATAAGTTCCCCCCAATGATTGCGAAGATAATCAGGAATAAAAAGAAAAAGGGTAAGTCGGCAATGGCCCCCATGGTCGTTGAGGTCACTAGATCTCGAACACCTTCTAACTCACGGATCTGAGAAATAAAGGTTCCCGTTGACTTAGAGCGCTCACTATTCTTAATCCGAATTGCATGACCAAATACGCGATCAGAAATACGTAAATCTGCCCGTTTACCAATAATATCTGAGATATAAACCCGTGAAAGTCTTAATACAAACTCAAAAATCGCAGCAATTAGTACACCACTCGCAAGCACCCAAAGTGTTGGAATCGACTGTGATGGAACAACTCGGTCATAGACCTGCATCGAAAAAATAATCGTGGCCAAAGCCAAAATATTGGCAATCATTGAGGCCAACATGATATCGATATAGCGTTTCCAGTCTTGTAATACAATTGACCAGAACCAGCTTGGTTCATACGGTTTAATGTATTCATCAATACGTGCATCAGGCACTGACTGTTCTGGACGAAGCACATATACATTTTTAATAATATGCTTCAATGCACCAACAGCAAATTTCTGGGATAGACCTTGATCGCCACTGAGTTGAACACTGACATGGCCTGAACCGTCTGCTTTATCAATAACACCAACCTGCCCGTCGGCTAATTCCACCAGTACAGGTAAACGCCAAGGGTTAATCACGTCGTCACTAAAAGCAACTCTTCTAAGGTTTAATCCAACCTGTCTGCTGATTAACACTAAAACTTCATCTAGATTCTGGTTTTGATTCCAGTCAAGCTGTAAGCGAATCCGCTCCTCAGAAGGTTCAATTCGATAATGCTTTGCAATGGTCAGTATGGCTTGTAACCAAGGCTGATAGTTTATTTTTGTCGTAATCATGGTTGTACCTCAAATCCTTGGATTTTTATATTATTGAGGTCATAGGCTTGGCGAGAACGTCCTGTTGCAGCAATATATTGAGCAATACTGCTGTAAATGTCATAACGTGCTGTTTCTGCTTCTGAATTCGCACTATGAATCGCCTGTTCTGCATTTAACAGATCAACCAGAGTCCGTGTTCCCAACTTATATTGTTCTTGATAAAGTTCTCTTGTTCGTATTGTTGTTGCTTGTTGTCCTGCTAAAACCTGCATTTGACGCTGTTTATTTTCAATTTGTTCTCTGCTGGTTCGAATCTGATCCAACACTTTTAAATACACTGCATTGACTTGTGCTTTTGCTGCCTCTTCAGCAAAACTTGCCGCACGAGTTTTCGAGGATGTTGCCCCACCTTGATAGAACTGGCTACTAGCTTCCAACATAATCGCACTATCGAACCCACCCTCTTTATCATTTCCTGGGTTCCTACCATGTAAAGCTTGACTCAGTTCTCCTTTTACAGATAGTGTCGGGTAATTACTAATCTGTGTCTGTAATTTTTGATTACGAGCAACCTCAATTCCAGCCTGAGCTGCAATCATTTGTGGAATGGTATTGAACTGCGGTGCAGCATATAAATCTGATTGTTTTACAAAATCTTCTGAAATCGCCCATTGTACATTTCGTGTATCAAAACCTAATAAGGTATACAAATGCTGCTGATATTGGCTCAGTAAAGATTGTTGCGCGATCATCGCTGATTGAGCAGATTGCAAATAGGATTGAGCCTGTATCGGATCAGCCTGACTACTAATTCCCGCATTAGCACGCAGATTAGCCATCTCTTGGATACGCTTAATTCCAGCAATCTGCTGATTCGCAATTTGAATGAGTTTTTGATAACGCTGAATATTAACAATTGTTTGTGCAACATCTAATGAAATATCATCAATTTTCACTAGAACATTCGCTTGCCCAACCACAACTTTGGCTTTTTCGACATCAACACCCGATTTAACTTTACCAAAGTCATAAAGCATTTGTGCAGCACTTAATGTAAGTAGCTGTTGACCTCGAGTACTTTTTTTACCCAAATCACCTGTACTGACCCCACCACCTATCTGTGGATAGTAGCCAGATTTAGCAACATCAATATTGGCATTTTGCGAGGCTAATGATGAAATTCCTTGCGAAATTTCAGGGTTCCGCTGCACCGCAATCTGTACCGCATCTTTGAGAACTTTTCGCTGATTCTGCCAGAACGCAGCCGGAACTGTATCGACTTGAGGGCGGCCTGATCCAACCACAGGCAAATCACTCCCCAGTGAAGCATCAACAGAAAAATTACTTAATTTCTGCATTTGTGCCACTTTAAACTCATCACTACTTTTTGGGACAAAAAGCTTAGAAATATTGTTCTTTAAAGTGTGATACTGTTCACTTGGAGTTGTTGCATGTGTCATTGGCATAGACAATGTTGCTACATAAAGTAACCACTTAAAATCCATACTTTTTTTCCATGATCCATTATTCACTTTTATATCGTTGTGCAAGTTCATATTTTTTTCGTATTGTTATCATTTCAGCATTTTCATTTTAAGCATTTTTTTATAAAAAACACTACGTTCCGCACATAATTTCATCGCAAGATATATGTATATTTTTGTAAAACAGTTCACATTTTAATAGATTATGCCTAGATAATTAAATTTATAAAATAATTATCTATCAATAGATTATTTAAAAACTTCCATATTTCCATTTAGACAAGTCAAGCTTTTAAAAATTTCGGTATAAAAAAAGAACCTTGCGGTTCTTCTTTAAAAAGTGACAATCGGTTGATTTAAACGACGAAGTCATCACCTAAATACACTTTACGTACTTGCTCATTATCCAGAATTTCTTGTGGTGTTCCTTCTGCAATCACTGAACCCTCACTCACAATGTAGGCTTTCTCACAAATTGCTAAAGTCTCACGTACGTTATGATCCGTAATCAGAACCCCAATACCACGATCCTTAAGTGTTTGAATAATCTCTTTAATATCACCAACAGAAATTGGGTCGACACCAGCAAATGGTTCATCTAAAAGCATAAACTTAGGATCGGCAGCCAAAGCACGTGCAATTTCAGCACGGCGACGCTCACCACCAGACACACTCATCCCCAATGAATCCTTAATATGATTGATTTTAAAATCATTTAATAACTCATTGAGACGTTGCTGGCGCTGTTGTTTATTTAAGTCTTTTCGTGTTTCCAGAATTGCCATGATATTTTCAGCAATGGTAAGCTTTCTGAAAATCGATGCTTCCTGTGGCAAATAACCAATACCTTTACGTGCACGCTCATGCATCGCAAGATCAGACAAGTCCAGATTATCTAAATGGATCTCGCCTTTATCCATACGAACCAAACCGACGACCATATAAAAGCTCGTCGTTTTACCTGCACCATTTGGTCCAAGTAAACCAACAATTTGTCCACTTTGCATAGTAAAGGAAACATCTTTTACCACCCAACGTTTACTATAGTTCTTAGCTAAGTGTTTGATACAGAGCGTCTGTGGTTGCTGCATTGATTGTTCCATTAATCACGCGCCCCTGGGAAACTTTTTGAACTTGAAGGTGGAATAATAATTTGCACACGGTTAGTTGAAGATCCTTGTGCCTCTACATCACCTTTATTCATGCTGTATTTTAAGCTATTACCACGAATGCTTGAGCCATCCTGATAAAGGTATGCTTTACCCGTTAAAGTAAGAATACCTGTATCTGCATTGTACACGATCGTCTGTGCTTCACCTCGAGCTAAGCCCTTATTCGTATCCATTTGCTGCTGGAACTTTGCTGGCTGACCTTTGGCTGTAATGATTTGAATTTCTTTTTTACTATTTAAATTTGCAACAAGTGAATCAGCTTGAAGCTTCATGGTGCCTTGTTCGATCACAACATTGCCAGTATAGGTCGTTATACCTGTTTTATCATTATAAGTTGCACGGTCCGCAACCAAAGAAAGCTGTTGGTTACGATCCGATGGCAAAGCAAAACTAGCTGCAGAAGAAAGTGCAACCACAGCAACACAGCTTAGTTGTTTCAGGAAAGTAAAACGAGATTTGGAATTAAGAACTTGGCGCATACTTTCCTCGAATTTTATAAAACTCATATTGACCATTATTTAAATTAGCCTTGAGACCCTGGCTCACAAATTCAGCAGATGGTGATTGAACTATCACCTGATGTTGTGTTTCAAGCTCTCTTGTTTTTGGGTAACCCGTGAGTTCATCCGTATGAAACTCTAATTTGTTACCTTGATCGGACAATTTCGTTGCAACAACATCTCCAAGCAAAATGACTTTACTATTATCATCATAGCCATTTGCTTGTTTTGCATAGAATGTTGCATCCAGTTTGCCCTGTTTGTACATCACCGCATTCAGTTGATCAAGCTGAGAGGTTTTTTGTTGCATATTCTGTTGTAGCTGTTTAACTTCAGCTCGCATATACAAATTGCCCTGCTCGTCAGTTTGAGTTAAATGAACACCCTGAGCTGAATAGGTCATATTCTTGGCTGAATCAACATCCAACTTTTTTGCTTTGCCACTGTAGTAATAGTAGCCACCACTTATAGAAGCGACTACAACAGCAACAACATATAAAACTTTGGTATCCATAAACAGGGTTACCTAACCTTTAAGCGAATCAACACTATATTAATGTGGTACAGCAAGATATTTTTCAAGCAGTTCTTGGTAAACACCTTTTGCCATCAACAACATATCGCATACTTCTCGTACAGCACCACGACCACCCATCGCTTGGGTCACTAAATTAGCACGACGACGTACTTCTTCATGTCCATTGGGCACCGTAACTTTCATACCAGCGATCGCAAATGCAGATAGATCAGGCCAGTCATCCCCCATATAAATACAATCTTCAGGCAATAGATCCAATTGAGCACAAGCTTCGCGCAGTGCTACCCCCTTATCCTCGCGCCCTTGAAAGACGAGATCAACACCAAGATCAGACATCCGTTTTTCAACAATCTGACTTTTTCGACCTGTGATAATAATTACTTTCATACCCGCTTGTTGAACCAGCTTCATTCCCAAGCCATCACGGATATCAAATGATTTAATCTCATCACCTGAATTGGTTAATGTAACAAAGCCATCGCTTAAGATGCCATCCACATCAAGTACCAGTGCTTTTAAATGGCGAGCTTGTTCTTGTAAAGCATAAGATGCCATGGCTTAATTTACTCCTGCTTCAATCAAATCATGCATAGTGATTACACCAATAACCTTGTTGGCATTATCTACGACCACAAATTGATTGACTTTTTTGTCATGCATTTTTTCTAGAGCTTTCACCGCACGAGCATCCTGAGAAATCGTTAGAGGATTTTTACTCATAACTTCAGATACAGCTAAGTTCACATCAAAACCTTGTTGCTGATCAATCATACGACGTAAATCACCATCCGTGAAAACACCTAACAAGGTATCATTTTCATCAACAATTGTAGTTAACCCAAGCCTTTTACCAGAAATCTCATATAACACTTTGTTCATTGGGGTATCTGGGCTCACTTTAGGTAACTCTGCACCAGTGTGCATCAAATGTTTAACATAAAGGAGTAAACGTTTACCTAACGCCCCTGCTGGATGTGAACGTGCAAAATCATCTGCAGTAAAACCACGAGCCTCTAATAATGCAACAGCTAAAGCATCGCCTAATACCAATGTTGCAGTGGTACTTGATGTTGGTGCTAAGCCCAAAGGACATGCCTCCTCAACAGCACCAAGTGTCAATGCAACATCGGCATTTTGAGGCATTGGCCCTTTATCATCCCGACTAATGGTAATTAAAGGTACAGCTAAATGCTTGATTAAAGGCATTAACATCATGATTTCATCACTCTTACCTGAGTTAGAAATTGCAATCAGTACATCACCACGCACTAACATTCCTAGATCACCATGGCCTGCTTCACCTGGATGCATAAAGAAAGATGGTGTTCCAGTCGATGCAAAGGTAGCCGCCATTTTACGACCGATATGACCAGACTTACCCATACCAGTTACAACAACACGTCCTTGGCATTGCAAAAGGATTCCGCATGCAATATCGAAGCGTTCATCAATTTGCGCAGTTAAGACATCTATGGCTTGTTGTTCGACACGCAACGTTTCTAATGCGCTTTTTTGGAAATCTATGGTGTGTGACATATGAGTTTGACTCAAAATAATACTCTATCCACCTGATGGTAGATGATTTTAATCAAAAGAATGGTGGCGATTCTAACATATCTGCAAATCATACACGTTTCTAAATGTATAAGTTTTCATGAAAAATGAAGAGATGAAGTATGGAATCGGACTCATTATATTTGGGCTATCACCCATATTTTGAATCCCAATTTAGTTAGGCATATGTACATTCATTCTTAATCGCACATCCCTTCTATACGTCACAGGAAAAACTTGCTTATTATTAAAGCTAGTTACATATACATATACATATACATATACATGTACATGTACATGTACATATAAGATCACACATGACCACACCTAAACCAAATCATGTATTTTGTATAACAATCAATGCTTCAAGGATCAGGAGTAAAAGATGAGCTCATTGGATGAGAAAGAAAAGCACCCGTTTGTTGAAAACCGCAGTATTGACTTCATTCCAGAAGATGAACGACATGGCAGTGTTTTTGGCCAATTTACGCTATGGTTTGGTGCTAATTTACAAATCACAGCAATCGTTACAGGTGCTTTGGCCGTTGTACTTGGTGGTGATGTATTTTGGTCGATTATTGGTTTATTGATTGGGCAATGCTTTGGCGCCATCGTAATGGCATTACATGCAGCACAAGGTCCCAAACTTGGCCTTCCGCAAATGATTTCAAGCCGCGTGCAATTTGGCGTGTACGGTGCTTGCATTCCGATTCTCTTAGTTTGCTTGATGTACATTGGGTTTACAGCCACTGGTGAAGTCCTCGCAGGTAAAGCGATCGCACAACTCATCAATGTCAGCAATAGCACTGGAATTTTAATCTATGCGGCGTTTATTGTGATATTTGCCACCATTGGTTATCGCTTAATCCACTGAGTCGGAAAAGTTGCAAGCGTTATTGGCATAGTTGCCTTTATCATTATTTTGACTCAAATTTTAACTCATTCAAACTTTTCAGCATTAATTGCCGTTCAAAAGTTTAGCTGGTCCTCATTTTTGTTAGCAATTTCGCTTTCGGCCTCTTGGCAAATTTCATTCGGTCCTTATGTAGCCGATTATTCCAGATACCTACCGTCAAACACCTCCTCCACCCGTGTCTTTTTGGCTGTTGGTTTAGGTTCACTCCTCAGTTCGCAATTTTCCATGACTTTGGGTGTATTGATTGCACAGATTTCACAAGGCGGCTTTGTCGGAAATGAGGTGCAATATGTCGTGGGGATGAATGCCATCGCACTGATCATTACTTTCTTATATTTCAGCATCGCCTTTGGTAAGGTCACTCTCTCCACGCTGAATGCTTATGGATGCTTCATGTGTATTGCAACCATTTGGAATAGCTTCAAACCGCACTATCAAATTTCAAGAATAACGCGTTTAAGTATTGTACTGGCTATGGTTGCCATTTCTACAATCATCGCAATTGCTGGTGAACATACTTTTTTAAACAGCTTTAAAGCATTCATTCTGTTCCTACTCACCTTCTTCATTCCTTGGAGTGCAATTAACCTCGTAGATTACTACTTCATTTCTAAAGAAGAATGTGATGTTGATGCGTTATACGATCCAGATGGGAAATATGGGCGCTGGAATAGTATTGGTATTGGCTGCTATGTGATGGGTGTTTTGCTACAACTTCCCTTTATTCACAGTAAGTTTTTTACGGGTACAATCGCCACAGCATTAGGTGGTATTGATATCTCTTGGCTGGTCGGTATTTTAGCAACAGCGGTGATTTATTATTACTTTGCCAAAAAGGCTCAACTTCGAATGGCAGGTCAAATTGGTTTTGAATCATGAATATTGCAAATGAAAGCCATCTTTTTTCTGCTGATAACTTTATGAAATATGGTGCATACGTTATGATGAATAACGATTTTTGTAGAGTGTTTGAAAACCCTTATGCAACCTTTTGTTCTATATAACTCTGAGCAACGTAAAAAAGTTGAATTTGTCCCACGCAAAGAAGGTCAAATCGATATGTATGTCTGTGGTATGACGGTTTACGATTACTGTCATATCGGGCACGCTCGGGTTATGGTTGCATTTGACTACATCATTCGCTTCCTACGCAGCCAAGGTTGGAAAGTTCGCTATATTCGCAACATTACCGATATTGATGACAAAATCATTGCACGTGCCAATGAAAATGGCGAAAGCATTCAACAGCTCACTGCTCGTTTTATTCAGGCAATGAATGAAGATGCGGCTAACTTAGGTTGTGCTGAACCTGATGAAGCACCTAAAGCAACTGAATATATTGATCAAATGCAAAATATGATCGGCACCTTGGTTGATAAAGGGGCTGCATACCCTGCTGCCAATGGTGATGTTTATTTTGAGGTGGGTAAGTTCAATAAATACGGTCGTTTATCAGGTCGTAAATTGGATGATATGCAAGCGGGTGCATCTGAGCGTGTGGATGTTGAAGTTGAAAAGAAACATCCCTTTGACTTTGTATTGTGGAAACATGCTAAAGCAAATGAACCTGCTTGGACTTCACCTTGGGGCAATGGCCGCCCAGGTTGGCATATTGAATGTTCTGCAATGTCGACCTGCTGCCTAGGCAATCATTTCGATATTCATGGTGGCGGTTCAGATCTGATGTTCCCGCACCATGAAAATGAAATCGCACAAAGTGAAGCATCAACGGGCGAACAATATGTCAATTATTGGATGCATGTTGGTTTCATCAATGTTGATGGCGAGAAAATGTCTAAGTCTTTAGGCAATTTCTTTACCATTCGCGATGTCATGGAGAAATTCCATCCCGAAGTGATTCGCTACTTCATTGTGTCTTCACATTATCGTAGTCCAGTAAACTTCTCTGATGTGGCCCTAAAAGAAGCTAAAACAGCCCTGAGCCGTTTTTATCATTCATTTAAAGCCTATCAACAGGCGTATGGTCAAAAAACTGTTGAGAGCTTAGAACATAGCTTTGTTGAACGCTTTAACAGTGCGATGTGTGATGATTTCAATACCGCTGAAGCCATGGCGGTACTGTTCGAACTGAATAAAGAACTTAATCGCGCGGTGAAAGAAGAGCAAGCGGAACAAGCAACAAAGCTTTACTCTACTCTGCGTCATTTAACTAACATTCTTGGTCTGGTTCAGCATGATGTGGATGAATTCCTCAAATCAGATATTGGACAAGAAGCTCTTAGCCTTTCTGATGCTGAAATTGAGAACTTTATCCAACAGCGTGTTGATGCGAAAAAGGCCAAAGACTTTGCTCAAGCAGATGGCATTCGTCAGTCTTTATTAGATCAAGGTGTTGTTTTGGAAGATACGCGTCAAGGTACAATTTGGCGACGTGCTGATTAATTCAACACTCAGCATGATAAAGAGTTGACACTTGAATGAAACTCTCTATAATGCGTCCTATTGCGGGAATAGCTCAGTTGGTAGAGCATAACCTTGCCAAGGTTGGGGTCGGGAGTTCGAGTCTCCTTTCCCGCTCCAGATTCAAAAAAGCCCTTATCGAAAGATAAGGGCTTTTTTTATTTCCCCTATTTATCTCACCACATCTATTCCTTAAACAATAAGACAAACTTTACAGTAAAAATCAAATGTAATATTATAACATTACAAACAAAATCAGGAACCAAAATGAAAGTATGCTCATCTCTTAAAAGTGCTAAACGTCGCAGCAGTGACTGCCAAATTGTCAAACGTCGTGGCAAGTTATTTGTCATTTGCAAATCAAACCCTCGCTTCAAAGCAAGACAAGGTTAACTTGTCTTGCTTTACCAAAGGTTAAATAACCCTTACATTCCTTTACTACCATTTCTTTTTAAAATCTAATAACTTGGATATTAATGTTTTCACAAGGTTATATCTAAGATGAAAAAATCAATTATCGCCATTTCTTTAGCTTCTATTTTTTTAGTTGCATGCAATAAAGCAGAAACACCAAAAACTGATGAACAGGCCCCACCTGCAACGAGCAGCACTGAAGTTGTTGATAGTGCACACACAGCAGAAAACTCATTAGACTGGAATGGCACATATAAAGGTGTACTTCCTTGTGCAGATTGCGAAGGAATTAAAACCGAACTTGAACTTAATCTAGATAAAACTTACGAGCTCAAAGAGACTTATCTTGGCAAAGGTGATGGCAAAGCATTTGAAAGCAAAGGTAGCTTTACTTTTGACAGCAAGAATACCTCTATTATTGAACTCGACAAAGCTGGTGATGGTCGCAAATACTTTGTTGCTGAAGGCTACTTAAAAGCCCTCGACACGGAAGGCAAAGAGATTACAGGCGAATTAGCTGACAAATACGAACTCAAGAAAGAAGCTGAATAAGTTATTTCTACCGGAAAAAGCCCACTCAATATAGTGGGCTTTTTCTACAGGCAATAAAAAAACCCAGTCTAAATGACTGGGTTTTTTTTTAGAAGATACGAATTACTTCGCAGCAGCTTGAGCAGCAGCAACTTCTTCTGCAAAACTCATTTCAGCTTTCTTCTCAATACCTTCACCCACTTCGAAACGAACGAATTGAGCGACAACAGTACCAGTTGCTTTCAATACATCAGCAACTTTCTTATCATTGTCGATAACATACATTTGACGATCAAGCGCAACTTCGTTCAAGTATTTTTCAACTGAACCAGTTACCATTTTCTCAACAATGTTCGCTGGCTTACCAGATTCTAAGGCTTTCGCTTCAGCAATTTCTTTCTCTTTAGCGATCAAGTCAGCTGGAACAGCTTCTGCATTTACAGCAACTGGGTTGAACGCAGCAACGTGCATTGCAATACCTTTACCAGTGTCAGCATCACCTGTGTAAGAAACAACAACACCGATTTTTAAACCGTGTTTGTAAACAGCCAAGTTTTCGCCTTCAACGATTTGAGCACGACGAACTTGAATGTTTTCACCGATTTTTTGAACAAGTGCAACACGCGCTTCTTCTACAGTTGCGCCGTCTTCAAGTTTAAGTTCAGCAATTTTTGCAGCATCAGTTTCGTTTGCAGCAAGTGCAGCAGCAGCAACTTTATCAGAGAAGTTTTTGAAGTTTTCGTCTTTAGCAACGAAGTCAGTTTGACAGTTAACTTCAACAAGAATTGCTTTGTTACCGTTTTGAATAATAGTGATCGCGCCATCAGCAGCAATGTTACCTGCTTTTTTAGCAGCTTTTGCTTGACCTGATTTACGAAGGTTATCAATCGCAAGTTCGATGTCACCGCCTGCTTCTGTTAATGCTTTTTTGCATTCCATCATTGCAAGACCAGTACGGTCACGTAATTCTTTTACCATGCTCGCAGTAACTGCAGTCATGTTGATCTCCTAAAATCGGTAGAAAATAAATCTGTTCAACAAAAACGGCCCAAAGAAACTCTGGGCCGTTTGCACTCTCGACGCTTTAATTTGCCACCATTACATGTCGCAAAAATGACAAGCTTGCGTCAAAAAACGCATTAAGCCTCAGATGCGTCTTTCGCAGCATCATCGCCTTTTGCTTGTGCATTAGCTTGTGATTGAGCGTATTCTTTACCAGCAAGAATCGCATCAGCCATAGCTGAAGCATACAAAGTTACTGCACGAATCGCATCGTCGTTACCAGGAATAACGTAATCAACGTTGTCTGGGTTAGAGTTTGTATCAACGATACCGATTACAGGAATACCTAAGTTTTTCGCTTCTTTGATTGCAATCGCTTCGTGATCAACGTCGATTACAAATAATGCGTCAGGTAAACCACCCATGTTCTTAACGCCGCCTAAAGCACGTTCAAGTTTTTCCATCTCACGAGTACGCTCTAAAGCTTCACGTTTAGTAAGCTTAGCAAAAGTACCGTCTTGAGATTGAGTTTGAAGGTCTTTTAAACGGTTGATAGATTGGCGAAGTGTTTTCCAGTTCGTCAACATACCACCTAACCAACGGTGATCTACATATGGTTGACCAGCGCGTTGAGCTTGTTCACGGATGATGTTAGAAGCAGCACGTTTAGTACCAACGAACAATACTTTGTTCTTTTTGCTTGCAAGATTGTTAACAAAGTTCAAAGCATCATTTAACGCAGGAACAGTGTGCTCAAGGTTGATGATGTGAATTTTGTTACGCGCGCCAAAAATGTATTGACGCATTTTTGGGTTCCAGAAACGAGTTTGGTGACCAAAGTGTGCGCCTGCTTGAAGAAGGTCGCGCATGCTTACGTTGTAATCTGCCATTTTCTTTACCTTAAAGTTTGGGTTAGGCCTCCATATATCCGCATTCTCCACCTATTGCTAGGCACCCAGAGTAATGTGTCGATATATGTGCGGATTTTTTACGACTATTGTTATCAGATATTTTCGTAAAATATATTCACGAAAAGCATTTGATAAAATAGGCGGCTATTTATACCATAGACACTTGCAAATTACCAAAAGTTTTTAGAGATCATGAATACAACTTATACAGCCCCACGCCGATTAATCAAAACACCTGAAGAAATTGAAAAGATGCGTGTTGCAGGGAAATTGGCGGCTGAAGTTCTAGACATGATTAAACCGCATATTAAAGCGGGTGTGAGCACACTAGAACTCGATACAATCTGTCGCAATCATATTGAAAATGTTCAACACGCGATTCCTGCCTGTGTAGGTTACGGTGCTGCACCTGGCCGCCCTGCGTTCCAACATTCTATTTGTACTTCGGTGAACCATGTGGTTTGTCACGGCATCCCATCTGAAAATAAAACATTAAAGAACGGCGACATTCTGAATATTGATGTAACAGTGATTAAAGATGGTTATCACGGTGATACCAACATGATGTACATCGTGGGTGGTGAAACCTCTATTCTTGCAAATCGTTTATGTTCAGTGGCGCAGGAAGCGATGTATCGCGGTATGGCAACGGTAAAAGATGGTTCATATCTAGGTGATGTTGGCTATGCCATTCAACAGTATGTTGAATCTGAGCGTTTCAGTGTTGTCCGTGAATATTGTGGTCACGGCATTGGCAATGTGTTCCATGATGAACCACAAGTTCTACACTATGGTCAAAAAGGAACTGGTATGCGCTTAGAAGCAGGCATGACCTTTACTATTGAACCAATGGTAAACGCAGGTGTTTGGCAGACTAAACTTTTAGGTGATAAGTGGACGGTTGTCACAAAAGATCACAAGTTATCTGCTCAATATGAACATACGATTTTGGTAACACAAACAGGCATCGAAGTTTTAACTGCACGCCCTGAAGAAGATCTATCTCGCTTTATGTAATTCATTCCCTTTGAATTATTTTTAAAAAGTCACTCCGGTGGCTTTTTTTACGCATCCACATTTTCTTCATCAATTTATTTAAATCAAACAAAAAAATTCATAAGCATAACAATTATAAAATTTAACTAAACAAAGCCTATTTAAAAATAGCGTTATGGTGGGCGCAAGAAAAATCCTAACAAACGTTTTGGACATGGAGTCCCACAATGATGAAGAAATCATTCGCTTGCCTGATTACAGGTGTATGTGCCCTACCTACACTTACTTTCGCAGACTCACCTTATTTCAGTCTGAAAGATGGAGATGGGTTTAAACGTTTTTCTGTTTCCGCAGGCTGGTTACATGCCATGCCGCAAGGATCTGCAAATCCAGTCAATATCAACACGAGTGTTGCTGAAGGGACTAAAGCCAAGGTTGGAGATGTCTCTAAACAAGCTGTACTTGCAGCAGCAGACCGAGACTCCAATAAGCTTCTTTATGATGCGATTAAAATACAACCCCTTGACCCAGTACCTGGCCTATTAACAGGCACTGCAACTGTCAACGGTCTATCTAACTGGCAAAGCCAAGGAACAGGCTTAGAAGCAGATAATGTCGACACTGTTGGTATTATGGCTAATTACCATTTTACCGATAACATCTCTTTAGAGGTTAAGGCTGGTATTCCACCGAAAGTTGATATCAAAGGTAAAGGTGATATCTATGCACCCTTAACAGGTCAGGCAGAGACTGCATTAGGAACCATTGGTTTAAAACAAGATATCCATATCACTGATCTAACCCAAGGTGACAAAGCTGCAACTGCACGTGCTTGGTTACCCGCTGTAGAACTACATTACCAGTTTGGTAAATCTGGGGTGAATAAGTTCCGCCCCTATGTTGGCGCAGGTGTCATGTATGCTTATTTTAATGATTTAAAAATCAACTCAGGGATTGAGTCAAATTTAATTAAAGCAGGTCATATGATTCAAAACATTCATGATGGAAAAGCAGGTGCAGCCCTAGATGGTAAAACATCTTCAGCAGACCCTGTAGTTAAACTCAAAGCAACGGACACCTTTGCCCCGATTGTGACTATAGGTGCAACCTATGATTTTAATCCAAACTGGTTTGCTGTCGGTTCGGTTTCTTATTCCAAAATGAATAATGAGGCTAAAATCTCTGTGACTGACCGCAACACAGGTAAAGAACTCATCAAAGCAAATACTAAAATTGATATTGATCCACTGATTACCTATGTCGGTGTCGGTTACCGTTTCTAAATTCTACTTAATAAAAAAGCAGCACTCGCTGCTTTTTTATTGTGCAATCTTTCAAAGCAGAATGATTAAAAATTACGCACTACAAGAACGCAATTTTCAGGAGATTGTCTGACACAGATCGCTACTCCCAACGACTTCACATGAATAACAATGTTATTGCTTAACTTACTCTACTCATAAATACCTTGATGATTAACATTTTAAATTATTCATTTGGTTAATTTATTTTTCTGGCACGGCACTTGCTATATATCAAACAAATTGAATCAATGAAGATTCATAAACATATTTGATGACGGCCAACGACGTCCGTTCTGTTCGATTTGCTTAATCAGCGTAATGACTAAGCAAAATAAATGACGTGCAGTTCAGGAGAAAGTTATGTCTTCACCAATGAATATTGATGCAAAAAAAGCCACCGAAATTAAATTATTTAGCTTTTCTACACCTGCCATGCGTGCATTCCATATGACATGGCTGGCATTCTTTGTCTGTTTCTTCGCGTGGTTTGCCTGCGCACCACTTATGCCAGTCATCAAAGGCGAGTTCAATTTAACCAAAGACCAAATCGCTAATATCAATATTGCAGCAGTTGCTATTACCATTTTAATTCGACTGATTGTTGGCCCACTCTGTGATAAATATGGTCCACGCAAAACCTATACCGCACTTCTACTTCTCGGCAGCCTTCCTGTGTTTGGTGTTGCTGCTGCCAATACCTATGAATCCTTTCTGTTCTTCCGACTATTGATTGGTGCAATTGGCGCAAGCTTTGTCATCACTCAATACCATACCAGTGTGATGTTTGCACCCAATGTAGTAGGTACAGCCAATGCTGCTTCTGCAGGTTGGGGTAATGCAGGTGGCGGCGCAACCCAAGCGATTATGCCTTTGATCCTTGGTGCAATCGTCATGTTTGGCGTAGAACAAACAATGGGTTGGAGAATTGCGTTACTTGTGCCAGGCATTATGATGCTGATCGTAGGTGTGTTGTACTGGAAATTCACTCAAGACTGCCCGCAAGGAAACTTTAAAGAGCTTCGTGAGCAAGGTATCGAAGTTGGTGCTGGCAAAAAAGGCGGTGTTGCGATTCTAATGCAAGCAGCCCGTAATTACCGTGTTTGGATTCTATTTGTCTCTTATGCTGCATGCTTTGGTATTGAAATTTTCATTCACAACATTGCTGCAATGTACTATGTCGATCACTTCAATATGGGGCTTAAAGAAGCAGGTTTGACTGCTGGTATTTTTGGTCTGCTCGCCCTGTTTGCCCGCGCATTAGGTGGTTATCTTTCAGATAAAGTTGCAATATCAAAAGGTTTAGATGGTCGAACAAAAGTATTGTTTATCATGATCCTATGTGAAGGCTTATTCCTCATACTTTTTTCTCAGATGAATACGGTTGCACTGGCAATTATCAGCATGACCGTTTTTGCTCTCTTTACCCATATGTCTTGTGGTGCAACATACGCGCTTGTACCTTTTATTGACCGCAATGCTTTGGGCGGTGTCGCTGGCATCATTGGTGCTGGTGGTAATGTCGGTGCGGTTGCAGCAGGCTTCTTATTGAAAGGCTTACTCGACGTACAAACCTGTTTAATGATTTTAGGAGCACTGGTCACCGTTGCAGCATTTAGTGTCATCTTGATCCGCTTCTCAGTCGAGCATAAAGCCAAAGAACAACAACTGTTTGAACAGGCCGTACTCGAACGCAATTCTCTTGCTTAATTACATCAATTTCGGTGTGGGATAGCTCTTTCCACACCCATTTTAAATTAAATACTGTTTACTATTTTCAGGGGTCTCAATATGAAATTGAATCTTCTTGGCTTTGCCATGCTTGGATGCTTAACCACGACTACTTTTGCAGCACCTACACTTTATGGGGAAATTGATGCAAGTATCGATTACTTACCAGAAAAAAATGCTCATCGTTCGGATAAAGATGTCTGGGAAGTGAGCTCCAATAGTTCCTATCTCGGTCTTAAAGGAGATGAGAAACTGACTGAGCGTCTAAGTGCGGTCTATGCGATTGAATGGGGATTGAGTGCTGACGGAGATGGAACAGACTGGACACAACGAAACCGCTTTGTCGGCTTAAAGGACAGTCAATTCGGTACGCTCAAAGTAGGAAAACATGATACGCCGGTCAAACAGCTCTCAAGTACAGTTGATATTTTCAATAACTATGTGGCAAATAAAGCAGATATTGGTGGGATTCTAATTGGAGAAAACCGTATCGATAACGTCGTTCTATATGAATCGCCAGTCATTAACCTCTCTAAAGGTGTGTTTAAACTCAATGCTCTGCTCGCCACTGGAGAATCCTCTGGAATTAAAACGTCCAGCGGCGGTGCAAAAGTCGCAGGTCGTGGTTTAGGCGATGCATGGTCTGCCAGTCTGGTTTATGAACATCCATTTTTTGTCGCAGGTCTTGGCTATGACAAAGCCATTCCAAGTACTTTTGCAGGACGTGGTTTCCTCAATGTTGCCACAGGACAGGCTTATACCACCGACACACAAACGTTTGCCGCAGCAAATACCATCCGTGCCATCGGACGTTTAAATCCAATTGAAGGTTTGGCAATTAAAAGCTTATATCAACGTTCCGATGTTGAACAAACCAGCTATGCAGACCCCGCTGAAGCAACAAAATGGGCCACAAAAGCCAATAATATTGATGATGCTCAAGGCTGGTTATTGGGTGCCGAATATATTCTTCCAAGCGCAAAAAAATGGATGCTCAAAGCACAATATAGCCAAAATGATACCCGTTTTAAAAATAACACAACTGATTTTAAAGCCAAGCAAATCATGGTTGGCGCTGACTATGCCTTTAATAAGCAGGTGAAAAGCTATGGCTATGTAGGTTATTTAACACTTGAACAAGCAGATAAAAAAGACAAACAACCTGTTGTCGGATTAGGCTTGGAACTGAAATTCTAAGGTAGTTAATCAAAAGGCATAGAACAGGAGTAACTTTAAGTTATTTCTGTTTTATTGATTCGTCATAAAACCAATCCATGCTTATTGATCAAAAATTCATAGTTAATATTGTTCTAATAAGTGACGCTTGACGGTATCAAGTATAGCTAATGCCAAAGCATGGTCTACAGATCGAGCCAATGTGAGTGCGCCTGATAACAAACTCAACTGAATAATAGCACGCTCAGACATCTGTGCTTGATCTTTACGATTTAAAGCGTTCAGCCCACTTAAAATAGAAAGCAATGATTCCACACCTTGATGAAATGTCTGCTTCACAGGTTTGTCATTAGGTTCTCTTGCAACATCACTACTTAAAGAAGATAAAGGACAGCTTAATCCAGGATTTTCCAAGTTTCGTTCAGATAAATAAGCTTTAAAAATTTCATGCAATGCGGTTTTTTCATCATCAGTCCCATCTATGATGAGCTCCCACTTACTTACAGATTGCAAAAAAATATCTTTGCAGGCGATATCAATCAACTCATCTTTGTTTTGAAAATGTTTGTAAAATCCACCATGTGTTAAGCCTGCTGCCTTCATTAAATCAGCAACACTGACTGCAAAACCCTTCTCCCTAATCAAGCGAGAAGTCGTATGTTCAATCTTCTTTCTATTTTCAATGGCTAAATGTTTGGATACACGTGGCATAAATCAACCTTCTTATCTCAATAGAAAATAAAAGAAACAACATTTTATAACTCATGATAAAAGCTATTCTTGAATTCACAATACACTTTTTATAGATTATGATTATAATCTATTTTATATTATTAAATCATTACACCAAAAATTACCGTTGTCTCGAATGATAAATATGGACTGTGTATGAGCATCAAGCAAGATTCTAATTTCTCTAAAACCTTAATTATGATGCTGATCGGAAGTGCGCTGATTCTTGCACTTTCCTTGGGTGTACGCCATGGCTTTGGTTTATATCTGGTGCCCATGAGCGATAGTTTTGGTTGGGGCCATCATATTTTTAGTTTTGCGATTGCCATGCAAAACCTGATCTGGGGGGCAGCACAACCCTTTACCGGTGCGATTGCTGACAAGTACGGTACTAAGAAAGTCGTGATGTCGGGGGGCGTACTCTATGCTATTGGCTTAGTCCTTATGGCATTTAGCTCTACGGGACTATTACTTAACCTCAGCTTAGGGCTCGTGATTGGACTTGCCCTATCTGCGACCTCTTTTACAGTATTGCTTTCTGCAGTTGGTCGCGCTGCGCCACCAGAGAAACGCAGTATGGTGATGGGGATTGCCAGTGCTGCGGGTTCCTTTGGCCAGTTTATTATGCTGCCTTCAACTCTGTTACTTCTTAAAACCATCGGTTGGTCTTCTGCTTTACTGGTGAGTGCCTTTGCTATTGCATTCATTGTTCCCTTGGCTTGGTTATTGAAATCCCCTTCTTCCACAGCACCTAAAGCGCTGAATCAACCCAGCCTTAGCTTTAAACAAGTTTTACACATCGCAAGAAAACATAAACCTTTTTGGTGGTTATCCCTCGGTTTTCTGGTCTGTGGTTTCCAAGTAGTATTTTTAGGCGTACACCTACCTGGTTATTTAATTGACCATGGCTTTGATGCCACAACAGGTACGATATTTCTGGCACTGGTCGGTCTATTTAATATTGTGGGCACCTATGGTGCTGGTTGGTTAGGTGATCGCTACTCAAAACCAAGATTGCTGATGCTGCTTTATGGTTTACGTGGCATTGCCATTATTGCTTTTCTCTTGCTCCCACTCAGTACATTGACCGTTTATAGTTTTGGGATCATTATGGGACTACTCTGGCTTTCCACTGTCCCGCTCACTAACGGGATCGTGGCCAATATGTTTGGGGTCAAATATTTATCCATGCTCAGTGGTATTGTGTTCTTTACCCATCAAATCGGCTCATTCTTTGGTGGCTGGCTCGGTGGGGTCAATCATGATATTGCAGGCAACTATAATATGATCTGGCTCGCCTGTTTAGTGCTGAGTGCTTTTGGTGTTGTCATCCATCTTTTCGTGAATGAAGAGGCTGTGATTCATGACTAATATAGAACGTCATTTTAAGTTGCTATTGTTTGTCACCCTTCTGTGTTTGATGAGTCTTTCAATCTTAATCTGGTTTCAAACCCCTGATTTATTTGAGTACTTTAATCAAGCATTTTGTGCACATTAAAGCAGATCGCTCGTGCTTTATCTTTGTCATATAAACATCAAAGCGCCGTCATCAAACCATCAAATTTAGATGCTTTAATGAAAAATAAAAACGTCGATAAAATGCAAAAAGCGTGTTGATCAGTGGATCAACACGCTTTTTTATGACTTTAAATAAATAAAGGCTGCTCATCGGCAGCCTCTATTTGTCATCAAAGCGACCTTACTGTTGTTGACGCTTAGGCAATGGAATATATTGCGATTGTGCATTTTGTTGCACTTTACGCTCTCCAACTTTAACCTGTAAAGTTTGCTGTTTACCTTCACGCTCAATCACCACATCAATTAAACTTTCTGGTGCTTGTAACGCAACATAATTGATCAAATGCGATGCTGAGGAAATCTGCTCATTATTCACTTGAATAATTTTATCACCACGCTTAATACCTGCAGAATCAGATGGTCCGCCACGCAATACATCTGCAACAGTGACACCAATCGGTTTAGCGGTCAAAACATCTTCATCAATGTTATTTGGAATTAAGCTAATCCCTAACCAACCACGTACCACACGCCCATCTTTCAAGATTGAATTAAGAACTTGCTGACACACTTTGGCAGGTATCGCAAAACCAATTCCAAGTGAACCACCCGATTGCGAGAAGATAGCCGTATTCACCCCAATCAAATTACCCGCAACATCAATCAATGCACCGCCTGAGTTACCTGGGTTAATTGCAGCATCGGTTTGAATAAAGTCTTCATAGGTATTGATGCCCAAATCCGAACGTCCCGTAGCAGAGATAATCCCCTGAGTCACGGTTTGACCGACACCAAATGGGTTACCAATCGCGAGCACAACATCACCCACTTCATTACCACTTAATTTAAATGGCAATACCGGTAATTTATCCAATTCAATTTTAATCACTGCCAAATCGGTGTCTGGATCAGTGCCAACCACGGTCGCTTCAGCACGGCGCCCATCTTGTAAAGCCACGACAATATGTTCAGCCTGCGCAATGACATGATTATTCGTTAAAATATAACCATCTGCACGTACAATTACGCCTGAACCCAAACTGTTTTCATTTTGAGGTTGCTGTGGCATTTGATTGCCAAAAAACTCACGAAACACAGGATCATTCAATAATGGATGATTCATCTGTTTCACTTTCTGTGTGGTAAAGATATTGACCACAGCAGGTGCCGCTACTTTGACCGCAGCACTATAGGAAACCACCCCACCCGTACGCGTGGTATCAATCAGTGGTTCAACCTTTTCTGCGGGCATTTTTACCCCATCAGCAGCCACCGTTGGTTTCGGTTGATGTGATTTCTGCCAAGCCAGAAAACTAAAAATAACAAGAATGAGTAATACCCAAGGTAACCATGTAAATGCACGGCGCACGTCTATTATCCTCTAGGCGAAATTATGTAATGAACGTAATTTATTGAAGAACTGGAAGTTTCCACCATTGTAAAGTAAATTGCTTAAAATCAATGCAAAAGTTAAAAAAGTTTTGTCTAGCTTTAGTTACATTTGAAAATATGTTCTTATTGTTGCTGAGAAAAGATGTAAAACATTTGAGGAATCGCATGGCAAATTTGCATGACATTGTGCAATGGTGTAACCAGACTTTAAAAGCCAATGAATTTAAAGACTACGCACCAAACGGCTTACAGATCGAAGGCAAGCCTGAAGTCAATAAAATTGTATGTGCCGTGACTGCATCTGAAGATGCAATTGATGCTGCAATTGCCCAACAAGCAGATGCCTTATTGGTTCATCATGGCTATTTCTGGAAAGGCGAACCCTACCCAATCACAGGAATGCGTGGCAATCGCATCAAAAAACTGATTCAAAATAATGTTTCCCTGATTGCCTACCATTTACCTTTGGATGCACATCCAACTTTGGGCAATAACGTCGCTATTGCCGATTTGATTGGTCTACACGATCTAGAAGCATTAGATCCAAGCGAAAAACACCCAATCGGTAATATCGCCTATTTAGGCGATTCACTGAGTCCTGAACAATTTAAAGCGAAGTTACAGAGCATTTTTGACTTTAATGTGATTCATCTGCCGAGTGATAAAACGCTAATCAAAAAAGTAGGCTTCTGCACAGGTGGTGCTCAAGATTTTATTGCCAAAGCAGCTCAAGCAGATTGTGATGCTTATATTTCTGGTGAAGTCAGCGAACGTACGTTCTATGAAGCCAAAGAACTTGGGGTACATTATTTCGCATGTGGCCATCATGCCACTGAACGTTATGGCGTGCAGCGTTTGGCACAAGCCATTGCCCAACAATTTTCAATCGAAACTGAGTATTTTGAACTCAATAACCCGATTTAACCCGATCCAATCTTGAATGGAGTGAAGTTCGTTTCACTCCTTCCCTTTATATTTCAACCCAATGTTTAAACCAATGTCTGTGCAACTTGAGTGATTGAAATAATCAGCTATTTCTCATTGCAATACCTCTGCCTACTTTAAATAGACTAAGAGTCAAACACTTGTTGTTATTGCTCAGCCAACTCAATACCCAATAAAACCAATGATAAATAAAATTTATTTTTTATCCCATTTTGTATAGATAAAAGCAAATTAAAAGATATTGATTCTCATTTGCTTTTAAATGAATAATGAAGGCGCTTTAATTTATGCCAATAAAATCATTTTGATTAAAAGGAATCAAACACATGGCTTATTCTTTACCAGCACTTCCTTATGCTTACGATGCACTTGAACCCAATATTGATACCAAAACCATGGAAATCCACCACAGTAAACATCATCAGACCTACATCAATAATATCAATGGTGCAATTGAAGGTACAGAATGGGAAAAACTCCCTGTAGAAGAATTGGTTGCCAAAGTGAATGACGTCCCTGCCAACCTTAAGAATATGGTGATCAACAATGCAGGTGGCCACGCCAATCACTCACTTTTTTGGACCGTCATGAGCCCACAAGGTGGTGGACAACCAACAGGGCCTGTTGCGGAAGCAATTGATCAACAGTTGGGTGGTTTTGATGCTTTTAAAGATGCTTTTACCAAAGCTGCAATTAGTCGTTTTGGGAGTGGTTGGGCATGGCTAAGCGTTACGCCTGAACATAAGCTGATTGTCGAAAGTAGTGCCAATCAAGACTCACCCTTGATGCATGGCAATACGCCTATTCTAGGTCTGGATGTATGGGAACATGCCTACTACTTAAAATATCAAAACCGTCGTCCTGAATATATTGCTGCCTTTTATAATGTTGTCGATTGGGATGAGGTCAATCGTCGTTATCATGATGCATTACAAGCCAAAACTCAGTAATTTTCATAGCAACTGAACTTAGATCAGCATCTCACTAAAAACAGGTTAGAGTCTTTTGCAACGTTCACCAACCGAGCTAAAAACTCTAATCATTGTTGTATGGTATATGTCTCATAACGAAATTTTTTGCATATTTTGTGTATTAAAAGACTGCCCTATTGTCTATAGAATCATTTACAATAAAGGCACTTAATGTAAAACCCAGCAAATTTGCAAGGAATGAAACATGACAACCATTACTTTACCTGCACTTCCATATGGCTATGATGATTTAGCGCCACACATCACTCGCGAAACTTTAGAATACCATCACGACAAACACCACAATACTTATGTTGTTAACTTAAACAACTTAATCAAAGGTACTGACCTTGAAGGCAAAACTTTAGAAGAAATCATCAAAGCGTCTGCTGGTGATGCATCTAAAGCAGGTATCTTTAACAATGCTGCGCAAGTATGGAACCATACATTCTACTGGAACAGCATGAAACCAAATGGTGGTGGTAAGCCAACAGGTGCGATTGCAGCTAAAATCGAAGAAGCTTTTGGTAGCTACGAAAAATTTGCAGAAGAATTTACTGCTGCTGCAACAACTCAATTCGGTTCAGGTTGGGCTTGGTTAGTTGCTGATGAAGTAAACGGCAAATTATCTATTACTAAAACTGCCAATGCAGATACGCCACTTGCTCATGGTCAAGTTGCAGTATTAACCATCGACGTTTGGGAACACGCTTACTACATCGACTTCCGTAACTTACGTCCAAAATACATCGCTACTTTCTTAGAAAGCCTAGTAAACTGGGACTATGCAAATGCAAAACTTGCAGGTCAAACAGCAGGTGTTGAGAAATAATTGATTATTTCTTGAATAAAAAACTGCTCTTGATGAGCAGTTTTTTTTGCGATGCGATTTATAGCATCCACCAGAGCAAATCAACCCAAGTACAATGAATGAAAGACTTAAGTTTAATTGATACTCACACCGTTCAATTGTTTTAAAAGCCGCCCTCTTATCTCAGCTTGCAAAAGCCCCCCAAATAATAAACTTAAAATCAGCCACCCCCAGCATTAGCTCTAAATCACCACAACACATCAAATTTTTAAGCAATAAAAAAACCCTGCTTTCGCAGGGTTTTTTTGAATCAGTTCAGTGCTTAGTGAGCAGCGAATTGGTTCATTGTGTTTTTAGCATCATCGTGCGCTTTAAGAGCGTTGTCACCAGAGAAGATTTCTTTGTGATCATCACCGATGTCAGAACCCGCCATTGCTTGGTGTTTAACACAAGCGATACCACCACGGATTTCTTTACGTTGTACGCCAGCAACATAAGCCAACATACCTTCAGAACCGAAGTAACCTTGTGCAAGCTCATGAGTAGAAAGCGCAGCAGTGTGGTAAGTCGGAAGTGTGATCAAGTGATGGAACACACCCGCTTCACGAGCAGCATCTGCTTGGAATGTACGGATCTTAGCGTCAGCATCAGCAGCTAATTCAGTCGCATCGTACTCAGCGCTCATTAATTTAGCACGGTCGTAAGCAGAAACGTCTTTACCTTCAGCAACCCAACGGTCGTAAGCTTGTTGACGGAAGTTTAAAGTCCAGTTGAACGATGGGCTGTTGTTATAAACAAGCTTCGCATTTGGAACAGTTTCACGTACACGGTTAACCATGTGAGCGATTTCTTCTACGTTTGGAGTCGCAGTTTCGATCCAAAGAAGGTCAGCACCATTTTGAAGGCTAGATACACAGTCAAGTACAACACGGTCAATTTGAGTGTCAGCACGGAACTGATACAAACCAGAAGCTAAACGCTTAGGACGGTGTAATTTACCATTACGTTTGATCAAGATTTCATCTTCTTGAGCATCAGCAATGTCAATTTCAGTTGTATCTAAGTAGCTGATGTATTGAGAAGCGATGTCACCTGGCTCTTTAACCACTGGGATTTTTTGAGTCAAGTCAGCGCCTTCAGAGTCAGTACGCGCAACGATGATACCGTCATCAAGACCCATTTCTAAGAATGCATAACGTAATGCATGGATTTTAGAGATGAAGTCTTCATGTGGAACAGTTACTTTACCAGCTTGGTGACCACATTGTTTCGCATCAGATACTTGGTTTTCGATTTGAAGTGCACAAGCACCCGCTTCGATCATCTTACGTGCAAGTAAATAAGTCGCTTCTTCGTTACCGAAACCAGCGTCGATGTCCGCAATAATTGGCACGATGTGAGTTTGGAAACCGTCGATTTGAGCAGTGATTTCAGCAGCTTTAGCAGTATCACCAGCTTCGTTTGCTTTTTTAAGCGCACGGAATAAATCGTTAAGTTCTTTCGCATCAGCTTGACGTAAGAAAGTGTAGATTTCTTCGATCAAAGCAGGTACAGAAGTTTTTTCATGCATAGATTGGTCAGGAAGTGGACCAAATTCTGAACGAAGTGCAGCAACCATCCAACCAGAAAGGTAGATATAGCGACGTTCAGTTGTACCGAAGTATTTTTTGTTCGCAATCATTTTTTGTTGCGCGATAAAACCGTGCCAGCAACCTAATGATTGAGTATATTTACTAGAATCAGCATCATAAGCAGCCATATCACGACGCATAATCGCAGCTGTATATTTAGCAATATCTAAACCAGTTTTGAATTGGTTTTGCATTTGCATACGCGCAGCATCTTCTGGGCTAATATCGCGCCAAGTGTCGCCGAATTTTGCTTTTAGTTCGCGGATTGCATCAATCGCTGTTTGATATGTAGACATGATATATTCCTTTTGCGGATTGGCATCGAATGATTGCTAATAAATCCTGATTTTAATTAGTCTAGATTTAAAGCACCTCATCAACATGTATCACAGCTTAGTCTTTGGCAAGTGTTTTATCCAATATTCTGGCTTAATCTTCAGTATTTTCTAAAAAAATATATGTATAACCATTTTTCAAAAATACAAAAAATACCAGATAAACGATTGTTTTTATTAACCTTACAAAATACACAACTTAAGCCAACCATCAAATTTCAGACCCATTTTCTAGACTCATCAGTTCAGAAAAAACTAAAACAGGGTTCTTAAAACGACAGGAAATGACAATTTTCTGGTCTATTTTGCCTCAATTTGAATAAAAAATTACACCATAAAAAGCCGTTAAAATTAAATAATTCGACAGAATGTGCCAAGTTGAAACATAAGCATTGAGGCTGTTGCTTTTATGTAGGATTAAGTTACACAAATCCCTTTGGATATGTCATAATTCAAGGCAATTCAAGGATTTTATTTTCGGTATTTTTTTTATGAATCTGGAGCGCGTCGATCTCAATTTATTAATTTATCTTGACGTACTTCTTCGTGAAAAAAATGTCACCCGCGCAGCAGAGCAATTGGGTGTTACCCAGCCTGCGATGAGTAATATTCTGCGTCGTTTACGTAATTTATTTAACGACCCCCTACTCATTCGTTCTTCTGAAGGTATGACGCCAACAGAACGTGCATTAGAATTACAGCCACGTATTCGAGATGCATTGGCTGATCTGTCAATGATTCTTGAACCGCGTACTGAATTCCGTCCTTATACCAGTAATCGTGTATTCCGGAT
Organism: Acinetobacter sp. Ac_5812; assembly: GCF_013072695.1. GTDB lineage: Bacteria > Pseudomonadota > Gammaproteobacteria > Pseudomonadales > Moraxellaceae > Acinetobacter. Next base: position 109,719 of record NZ_LXUK01000012.1, on the reverse strand, counting down.
TATGACATCCGATTATGCCGAAGCGACTTTAGTTCCACGTTTAGTAAAAGCTTTACGCTCAGAAGCACCCAATGTGGTCTTGGATTTCTTAACTCCAAGTGACGTGTCCTACCGTGATATGGAACAAGGTAAAGTTGATCTAGCCATTAACCGCTTCAACGAAATCCCGCAAAGCTTCCATCAGGTCTTAGTATGGCGTGATAGTTTTAGCTGTATTTTAAATGATAAGCACCCTGCAGTTACTCACCTCAATTTAAAAAGTTATTTAGATGCACAGCATATTTGGGTATCTAAAACAGGTATGGGTGTCGGCTTTGGTGTCAATCCAGAAAAACAAGCTGGATTAGGTTGGATTGATCAAGCTTTAGAGCGTATCGGTCAACGCCGCAAGATCTCTGTATTTACCCGTCATTATCAAATGCCAGCACTCTTGGCGCAAAATGTAGATTTAATCGCGACGTTACCAACACGTATGGCGCGTTTACAAACACAGAATCCTAGACTGGTTATAAAGGATCCTCCTTTCTATATTCCTGAATTTGAACTAAAAATGGCTTGGTGTCCGTTGTTGCATCATCATCCTGCACATCGTTGGCTCAGACAATTGATTTTGTTTGTGGCTCGCCAAATGATTGAGGAAGAAAATCGTGAATACTTGTTGAATAATGGCAATTCACAATTACCACATAGCTTTTTCTAAACAGACACATTAACAAGATGAAATTTCAGCCATATCTTCTGTGTGGCTGATTGTTTTAATAATAATATCAATAAAAATTTATTTCTTTTAATTATTGATAGTTTATATTCTCTTATAGAATAAGCGAGTGAAATAATGCGTAACAAACAATTATTTGCATAAGCGATTTTATAGGCTGTGTCCTATCAACATAGGTGATGTATGGATATTTTACAAAGCATGATGATTCTAGTCCTTCTAGTCGCATGTTCATTCTTTTTATCCTTATCTGAAATCGCGATTGCTGGATCACGAAAACTCAAACTCAAACTCATTGCCGAAAGCGGTGAGGAAAGAGCAAATAAAGTCATCGAGTTACAAGAAAACTCAGCAGACTTTTTTGCATCCACCCAAGTCGGCGTGAATGCTGTCGCGATCTTGGGGGGTATTGTCGGTGAATCCTCATTGCGTCCCTACTTCCACAACTTGGCGACTGAGCTTTACCCAGGGCCTTGGGCAGATACCATCGGATTCAGCTTATCTTTTTTAACAGTCACTTCCCTATTTATCTTGTTTGCTGATTTGATGCCAAAACGTTTGGCCATGATCTTTCCAGAAAAACTAGCCATTAAAGTCATCAATCCAATTACGATCTTTATCAAAATCTGCAGACCATTGGCTTGGTTTATTAATATCATTGCAAATTCAATTTTTAGAATCTTTAAAATTGATACTAAACGCGATGACAGCATGACTTTTGATGATATTTCTGCCATCGTAAATGCTGGTGCACAAGCTGGTGTCTTACAAAAACAAGAACATCATTTCATTGAAAATGTATTTGAGCTTGAAGAACGAACTGTCCCATCCAGCATGACGGCACGAGAAAATATTGTTTATTTCACTTTGAATGAACCGGAACAGAGTATTCGTCAAAAGCTGGCTGAACATCCTTATTCAAAATTCTTAGTGTGTAGTGAACATATTGATCAGGTTATTGGTTATGTCGATGCCAAAGATATTCTGGTACGTATCTTAAACAATCAATCCTTTACCCAACTCAATGAATCAACCATCCGTAATGTCCTGATTATTCCAGACTCTTTAACCTTATCTGAACTACTGGATCGTTTCCGCTCGACCAAAGAAAAGTTTGCTGTTGTGATCAACGAGTATGCTTTGGTTGTGGGTGTTATCACGCTCAGCGATATTATGATCACGGTCATGGGAGACTGGGTTACACCGATGGATGAGGAAAAGCAGATTATCAAACGAGATAATCATTCTTGGTTGATTGACGGCAGCACACCAATTGAAGATGTAAAACACGCATTAACCATCGAAGAATTCCCGGAAAATGAAAATTACGAAACGATTGCAGGCTTTATCATGTATCGTTTACGCAAAATTCCGCGCCCTGCTGATGCTGTTGAATATGCTGGTTTCAAATTTGAAGTTGTCGATATTGACCACTATAAAATTGACCAATTGCTAGTGACTCAAGTTTTACCCAATCTCGAAGGTGAATCTCCAGCATCACAAGATGATTAATCTTGAAAGCTAAAAAAAGCCCATATATGGGCTTTTTTTATTTCATGACAAACCAGATCACGGTAGCCAATATCAATAAAATTAAAATAAAAGCTTTAATTCCACCACGACTACGTTGCGCCAATTGCTCTTGAATCTGCGCCTGTTCTTGTGGATGATCTTGAAGATATTGATCAATTAAATCTTTAGATTCCTTTAGGCCTAAACCCGTTTTTTCTCGCGTGATTTTGATCGCATCAATTAGCTGCCCTGCACGAAGCATGGCTAAAGCTTCTACAGGAATCGTCGGTGGTAAATTCATAAAATTAACAATCCTTGTTATTTTCTATTGGCAACCGCATTGATCAGAACAGGATATTTAAAATTCCTTAATTCCCACCATACATGGAGATGAGTTCATCCAAGGTCGCTTGATAGTGAATACCAATGTCTTCTGCCAAGATTTTATAAGCGTTATCAAACTGAACCATCGGCCAACCTTCTTTCCAAAATGGGAAAATATTGTGTAGGCCTTCAGTCACGATTGCATCTTCACGGCTAATCGCTTGAGCAACTTGAGCTAAAACCTGAGCGGTTTCTGCACCATCAATCGCTAAATAATCAATACCACGCACTTTTAAAATACGGATACGATCTTTTTTATAGCGAATTTTTTTCGCCTGACCAGCATTTAAACCTAATGCGAGTGTAACCGCTTCTACAAACTTTTCTTCAAAGTTTGCATTCAATGCAACCAAAGCTTGTTTATGTGCTTCTTGACGCCCAGCCTTCCCCCCATTACGGATAATCTCATTTGCTTCCGTATCCAGCTTATCTTTTTTCATAGACTGTAAAATGTCTAAAATTTCGATATCGCTTAAAGATTCAGGAGATTGCTCAATCATGGGAGTCCTAATACACAAAAATAAAAAAACATTGTCTCATAAAAGCGATATCAAAGCAGATATAAAATTGAAATTTGGCATTCGATCTGCATCATTTTTTATGTCAGGTTCCAAAGCTTGCTCCCCAACAGAATCAGATATTTTGAAGCTATATTTATTTGCATAATTACTTTTACCCTGATAATATTATTTTACCCGTATAAAATAATGCGAAGAAAATGAATACTCAAACAACAACCTATACTGCCTTTTCTGGCAATACATTGGTCGCAAGTGGGCAACCTGCTGAGCTTGCAATTAAGATTAAACTTACGCCCAAGACATCTGAGAATATTTTAATTTTCAATGACCAAACTGGCCGACAGGTTGATCTTGATCTTTCTGGTTCTGAACAAGAAATTCATCAACGTTATAGTGAGCCTGAGCCAACAAAGAAAGTTGGGCGACCGAAACTTGGCGTCATCTCTCGTGAAATTACCTTACAGAAAAAGCATTGGGATTGGCTGGATCAACAGAGTGCCAGTGCATCGGCTGTGATCCGCAAATTGATCGATAAAGAACTGAATGATCATAATTCTGAAAGCAATATCATGCTTGCCAAGCAAGCCACTGACCACTTTATGTCTGCCATGTTAGGCAATATGCCAAATTACGAAGAAGCAACTCGTGCTCTATATCAAGGTGATCAAACGATTTTTTTTAAGATGATTCAAGATTATCCTAAAGATATAAAAGAATATTTAGTTTTCAAAACACGTCATATTTTCTAAATGCATTCTTTTTATCATTTGTTAAAATAACTTGCTCTACCCGTCTTAGATGGTAGAGCATTTTTATCACCATCGAGTGAAAATCATCGTTTACTGATCATATAAAACTAATATTCAAAGACCTAAAAATATAGATATGAAAAAGGACAAGTTCAATGGTCAAACTTAAGAATGAAAATTTCCTTTATATTGGCCTATTTGTTTTACTTTGGGGGAGCGCTGCCATTTTTACCAAATGGGGACTTCATCATGGTGCTACAATTCCTTTTCTGTTTTTCCGTTTTTTGATTGCTACAGCGTTAATTTTATTCTTCTGTTTAATTTCAAAACAGCCTTTTTACCCACAAAACACCTCTTTTAAATATGTCATCTTTACAGGTTGCTTCTTAATTACGGGTTATACTCTGTTTTATTTTTTATCCCTTGAATTTGGAATTTCCCCAGGGCTTCTTTCTACCATCCTTGCCTTACAACCTATTCTGACCTTTTTTATTACAGAGAAAAGTTTTTCCAAAGTTAAGCTCACAGGGTTATTGCTTAGTTTTTTTGGAATTATTTGTTTGGTTTACAACAATATGTTTGTCAACAAATTATCTTTATGGGCAACGCTTGCATCAATTATCTGCCTGATATGTATCACGACAGGTGTGATTCTACAGAGAAAAATTTCTGAAAAACCATGGCATGTTTTACCACTACAATATGCCATATCTTTGATTTTCATTATTTTTATCATCCCATTTCAATCATTTCATTTTGAGATGAATTGGGGCTTTTGGATTCCTGTTTTATATCAAGGCATTATTGTTTCTGTGATTGCTCAACTGATTTTTTATAAATTATTACAATCAGGCAATCTAGTGAATACAACTAGCTTATTCTATCTTGTTCCCCTTGTGACGTTGATACTCGACTTTATGATTTTTAATACCCAACTTTCCACTTTCGACTACGTTGGAATTACAGCGATCTTGAGTGGTGTTTATTTAGTGTATAGAAAAGCAGTTAAACCAAGTTGCACGACATAATATCAAAACGACAACTGCAAAGAATACAATGAGTAAATATGCAACAGAACCAATTTCAGCTTTTTTAGCCCACTCAAATAAAAAAACCCGCTTACGCGGGTTTTCAAAATCAATTCAGCCGATTAAAGACGAACTAACTCCACCACTTTTTCAGCGGCTTCTTCAACCGTTTCAGCAGTAATTTCTGTATCTGTACCATCCACAGTCGTTGTGATAATTACAACACCTGTTTCACGTAATAATACAATTTGCTCAGCCGTTAAATTGGCTTTTGCAATTGCGACTACACCCTGTTGGATCAATAAACTTTCTAAAGCTTGAGCTTTCTCGATCAACGATGCAGAAACACCAATCACAGCAGGTTTTTGACCTAAACGTGCCGCACGATCTTCAGCAGTTACAGGGTTGCTATGCGCTGCCCATTCAACCGCCGCTTCAACCATACCTGCACCGACAGTCACATTGCTTAGACGGTCAATAAAGATGAATGAACCGGTGTAACGGCTGTCTTGATATTGATCGAAGACCACTGGTGCATCAAACTCAACGACAACATCTGCGATTGCATTCAACTCAAGCTCTTCAACTTGCGTGTGTTCCAAAGTATTCACATTGACACGAAAGTTAATTGCCGTCACTTTCGCTGGAACAGTTTGAGTCCCAATTTTGACGTTATACAGTTTGCCTTTTACCAGCGGATGCTCATTCATCCAGACCACTGATGCACGCACACTACGTGAAATCAATGGTTGCTCGCCTGCACGGACCAAAACGTTACCACGAGAAATATCAATTTCATCGTTTAAAGTTAAAGTAACGGCTTGACCTGCAACGGCCTGTTCTAGGTTGCCATCAAAAGTTACGATTTCTTTAACTGTTGATTTCTTACCAGATGGCAAGGCAATAATTTCATCACCAACATTCACTTGACCAAGCGCAATCGTACCTGCGAAACCACGGAAATCGAGGTTTGGACGATTCACATATTGAACAGGGAAACGGAATTCACGTTTATTAGATTCACGTTTAATTTCCACTGACTCAAGCAGGCTCATCAAGGTTTGACCCTTGTACCATGGCGTACTTGCAGATGGATTAACAACGTTATCGCCATTTAATGCCGAGATGGGTACGAACACAATATTTTCAGGGCGACGATCGCCGAGTTGACTCACGAAAGCATCATATTCAACTTGGATTTCATTGAAGCGTGCTTCAGAGAACTCAACCAAGTCCATCTTATTAATCGCAACAACAATATTTTTAATACCCAATAAGCTTGCGATAAATGAATGGCGACGAGTTTGTGTTTGCACACCATAACGTGCATCGATCAAGATAATCGCAAGATCGGCAGTAGATGCACCAGTCGCCATGTTACGCGTGTATTGTTCATGTCCTGGTGTATCTGCAATGATGAACTTACGCTTTTCTGTAGAGAAATAGCGATAAGCCACATCAATGGTAATACCTTGCTCACGCTCAGCCTGTAAGCCATCAACCAGTAAGGCAAGATCAGGTGCATCACCTGTAGTACCCACTTTCTTACTGTCACGTGTTACTGCTTGCAATTGATCTTCATAAATCAATTTTGAATCGTAAAGTAAACGACCAATTAAGGTACTTTTACCATCGTCGACATTACCACATGTCAAAAAACGTAATAAATCTTTTTGCTCATGCTGTTTTAAATATCCCAAGATGTCTTGGCTAATAAGATCTGATTGATGAGACATTGCTCAAAACTCCACATATTCTTTAGAAATCGGTTTTAATCTCCTTAAATCCCTCTTTAAAAAGAGGGACTTGCTTAAGGAAATTAGAAATAACCTTCTTGCTTTTTCTTTTCCATCGAACCAGCCTCATCATGGTCAATCATACGACCTTGACGCTCTGAGCTCGTGGCCAAAAGCATTTCTTGGATAATTTCAGGCAAGGTATCTGCTTCAGACTCAACTGCCCCAGTTAATGGGTAACAACCAAGTGTACGGAAACGTACCGATTTCATTTGTGGAACTTCACCTTCTTTTAAGCGCATACGTTCATCATCGACCATGATTAGCGTGCCACTACGTTCAACCACAGGTCGAACTGCAGAGAAATAAAGAGGAACCAGTTGAATATTTTCCAAATAGATATATTGCCAGATATCTAACTCAGTCCAGTTAGACAATGGGAATACACGAATACTTTCACCTTTGTTCACTTTACCGTTGTAAAGGTTCCAAAGTTCTGGACGCTGGTTTTTTGGATCCCAACGATGTTTATTATCACGGAATGAATACACGCGCTCTTTGGCACGAGATTTTTCTTCATCACGGCGCGCACCACCAAAAGCAGCATCAAACTGATACTTATCCAAAGCTTGTTTTAAACCTTGGGTTTTCATGATATCTGTATATTTTGAACTACCGTGATCAAACGGGTTAATGCCCGCCTCACGGCCTTCTACATTTTGATGTACGATCAGATCAAAACCATGCGTTTTTGCCATGTTGTCACGGAAAGCAATCATGTCTTTAAACTTCCAACCCGTATCTACATGCAGTAGTGGGAATGGGAGTTTCGCTGGATAGAATGCTTTTAATGCCAAATGCAACATTACTGCTGAGTCTTTACCAATCGAGTAAAGCATCACCGGATTTTCAAATTCAGCTGCAACTTCACGAATAATATGAATACTTTCTGCCTCAAGTTGCTTGAGGTGAGTTAATCTATTTTCAGTCATGTACAATTTCCTCCTTATCCATGCTATCCATAAAATCTATAAGTGGGATTAAACCACCACTTTGAAGACTGTGTGGAGGAACAAGTGCCATAACAACTCCAATTTTTCATGATATAGATATTCTTACTGGTGGCAAAAAACCACTCAATAGCGGTTATTCATTATAATAATTTAGATCCAGTTCTTTAGCTTGTTTTTTCATATCAATATGCAAAATTATGATATAAAAATAAGATTATGGAATATCAGTACAACCTATTCCTCACCAAAAAATATAAAAAAAGAAGCCCAAAGGCTTCTTTTTTCAAAGATTTAAAACCTATCAGAAACCGAACATTTTCCGTTCTAATGGAATTTCAACACCGACAGAAACACCACCATCACTGCCATTCAAATCAGAATCACTGACCCAACCATTCACTTTTAATGGAATTGTTGGTTTCAAGTAGTGTGTCCAAGTCAAATCAAGACCTTTTATATTGTCTTCTTTTGGAAATGCAGTATTAACAGCCATATTTGATTGATTCAATTTGGCATAAATTACACGCCCATTTAAACGGTTCATTGTATCAAAACGAATATCACCACCAACTGAATACATCTGACTATCACCACCAATTGAATGGCCTAATGAAAAACCATGTTGGTAATATCCTTCTTTATAAATATGGTGAGTATAAGAAATACCTTTTACCTCACCATTGGTACGTGTATCCGTCCATTCTGCATAGAGCTGATACGGCATATTTTTATAGCTTGATGAGAAATCAGCACCCGCTAGGTACATCCATTTTGCTGGTAAATATCCAGCCTCATCCTCACCAATCATTTGACTATAGATACTAATTGGCTGATTCAATAATGGTTGTAAAGATAAACGTGCATCAAAGCCTGCTAATTGATTTCCACCTTCGTAATCATTATAGAAATTATCATTACCTTTAATCGCATCCCATAACGAGCTCAGGCTTTCAGGACGACCTTTTCCGCCCCATTGCATGACACGTGAAGCACCCAACTCCAAATAAGGTAAAGGCTGAGCAGTCAACCGCATCCCAACGAGTTTTGCATCTGGAATAGAAGTATAATCATCTAACTGACCTCCAAATAGCTGGTACTGCCAAGGGCCAATCCAAGATAACCACTTGGTCTCAAATGCATTTTGGACAGCACGCTGCACCGTAACACCATACACAGGACGGCTAGCATCACCGCGAATCAAACTTCCATCATGCCCAGGGCCCCAATAGGTCGGAATCTGACCTGCAATCACCCATTGATTCCAAAGCTTACCAGCAAGATAAGAACCTTCTACATTGACATCATGCCCATTATCAACCAGTGGATCTTTCTCTCCATTCACACGAAGTTTCGCATCCCAATTTTCACCACCTGCATTAAACTCAGCAGCGACCTGATATTGTGATTTTTGGTTGTCACCAAATGTTTGAGGAACAGTTTTAAGATCAGAGCTGGCATGTAAACCAAGTTTAACCGTTTCATTATCTGCTTTCAGTGCATTAACAACTGAATTCACCACCTTTTGCTGAGCATTATTGCTCACTTTCGCTTGGGATAAAGCACGTTGAATTTCATCCCCACTCATTGGCCAAGTCGACGTACTAATTTGAATAACACCTTGCTGGTTCAGCCAATTTAAATCTGTACGTAAATTTGCATCGTTTAAGATGAGGCCTTGTGCAAATGTTGCAGAGGAAAGCGAAGCAAATAATGCGACATAAAGCGATTTTTTTAGAAACATATCTAAACTGTTCTCAAATTTATTTATGTGCACATGATCGTTTTTTTACGATCTCTTTTCAATCATCAAATGCAATAATTATATTTTTTTAATCATGAATATAAAAAGCCACTTCATGGAAGTGGCTTTTGAATGAACGGTAAATTAATCTTTACGGCGCATATGTGGGAATAATAAAACGTCACGAATACTCGCAGCATTGGCAAACAACATCACCAAACGATCAATACCGATGCCCTGACCGGCTGTCGGTGGCAAACCGTATTCCAATGCTTCGATAAAGTCTGCATCGTAATGCATTGCTTCATCATCACCTGCATCTTTTTCTGCAACCTGTGCTTGGAAGCGCTCAGCCTGATCAATCGGGTCATTTAACTCAGAGAAACCATTTGCCAACTCACGACCACCGATAAAGAACTCGAAACGATCGGTAATGTGCGGATTATCATCATTACGACGTGCCAGTGGTGAAGTTTCAGCAGGATACTCAGTAATGAACGTCGGCTGACGCAGTTTAGTTTCTACGGTTTCTTCAAATACGATGGTTTGTAATTTACCTAAACCAAAACCAGGTTTCACCTGCTCTTTTAAAACGTCTTTGGTAAATTTCGCCAAGAATTCACGGTCATTCACATTTTCAGGTGTGAAGTCTGGATTATTCTCAAGAATTGCATCAAACATTGAGATCTTTTTGAATGGACCTTTGAAGCTATAGACTTCTTCACCATAAGGCACATCAGTAGAACCCAAGATATCGACGGCCAATTTTTCAAGCATGTTTTCAGTCAATACCATCAAGTCTTTATAATCAGCATAGGCTTGATAGAACTCAATCATGGTGAATTCAGGGTTGTGACGTGTTGAAACCCCTTCGTTACGGAAGTTACGGTTAATTTCAAACACACGCTCAAAACCACCCACCACAAGGCGTTTTAAATAGAGTTCCGGTGCAACACGTAAATACAGTTCCATGTCCAAAGCATTATGATGCGTTACGAATGGCTTCGCAGATGCACCACCAGGAATCACATGCATCATTGGCGTTTCAACTTCCATGAAACGTTCATTGGTCAAGAATGCGCGAATTCCAGCAACCACTTGGGCACGAATTTCAAAGGTTTTACGTGTTTCTTCATTTACGATCAAATCTAAATAACGTTTACGATATTTCGCTTCAGTATCAGTTAAACCATGGAATTTATCTGGCAGCGGACGCAGTGATTTGGTCAGTAATTCAAAACCTTCGAGGTGCACATATAAGTCACCTTTACCCGAACGACCAATATAACCTTCAGCAGCGATAATATCGCCAAGGTCTAAACTTTTAATGGTTTCTAAAATGTCAGCTGGCAAACCTTTACGGTCTACATAAAGTTGGATACGACCTGTCATATCTTGGATCACCATAAATGATCCACGGTTGAGCATCACACGACCCGCAACTTTTACATACACTTTTTCAGCGTCTTCAATTTGCGCCTTGTCTTGATCTTTAAACTGTTCTTGCAAATCAGCTGCATAGTGCTCACGTTTAAACGTGTTAGGCCACGGGCTCTTACCCGTTTGTTTTGCAGTCTCTTGGATTTGCTTTAATTTGGCATGACGCTGTGCGATTAAATCGTTTTCGGAAAGTGTTTGTTCAGAAGTCGATTGAGCGTTTTGTTGCGTCATCTCTGCCTCGATTAAGTAAAAAATGAAGTGACATAGAATAGCAGATCACAACTCATTTTCGTATTGTTTCAACCAGACAATTCAAAAAAATCAAGATTTATCCATTTTTGAATCGAGATAACGCAGCAATTTTCCGCTAAAAAATCGATCAGCTGTCGCTTATTTCTCAGCTAAATGCTTGACCATGGCAAGTCCCTGATCAAAGCCTTTATTCATAAATTCTGCATGTTCTGGTTGAATATCGACCTCTACATGCAATTGCGTTTCACCATTAAAATCAAACAGCATATATTTTTCTAAAGCACCAGCCCAAGACTTCACAGCTTCACTTTCTAGATCCTCCTTGCCGTTCTCAATCATCCCAAGATGCTTAAAAACAATCTCTTTAGGTTCATCTATGCTTTCGATGGTGGAGATCATGCCATTGCCTTTGCCATCTCCGAAATAGGTTTTACCGCCCACTTTCCAATCCGTGGTCATGGTTGAATCGCATGCAAAGAATTTTGTCCATGCCTGATAACTTTCTGGGGTCCACAGGACTTCCCAAACTTTCTCAGGGGTCGCATAAATTTTTATATTATAAGATAAGGTTTCCATGCTTTATTCTCCTTGATCATTGTTTTCATCATCATATCTTGATTCTGAATGTTTGTTTTTTATACACACTATATTTATACATTTCGGCTTTTTTTAATTATATAAGCGTTATATTTTTACAAAAAATTAGAGTAATTGCTCAAATAACAAGACTTTCAGATAGAATTGCCATATCACTTTTTGAATAAATGATTAAACTCTTGCATTTACTTTACTTAAATGTCGTTCTGCGTAAAAATCTAACTCCCGATTAGCATAAGTTAGTTCCTATTGCAGCGATCATAGCGACATTACGGAATAGTTTTACTGAAAGGCAACTTGAACATACCTATCAGTTTGGAGAGTCACATGAAAAAATATCAATGTATCGTTTGTGGTTGGATTTACGACGAAGCAGAAGGTTGGCCACAAGACGGCATTGCAGCAGGGACCAAATGGGAAGATATCCCAGATGATTGGACTTGCCCAGATTGCGGCGTTTCAAAAGCTGATTTTGAAATGATTGAAATCTAAATAGATCGAGAAGGCCGTGACAATGATCATGGTCTTTTTTTTTGCTATCGTTTGTTTTTAAATAAGAAAATATTGGAGAATAGAATGCATCCTATCGTTATCATCGGATCGGGCATGGCAGGTTACACCGTAGCACGAGAGTTTCGTAAACTAAGTCCTGAACAAGAACTGGTTATGATCTGTGCAGATGATGCGGTAAATTATGCAAAACCAACATTATCTAATGCCTTTGCAGGGAATAAAGCACCAGAACAAATCGCTTTAGGTGATGCGACAAAGATGGCAACCCAATTGAATATGCGCATTGATGCAGACACATGGGTGAAAGCAATCAATGCCGAAAACCATGAACTTACATTAGAAAAAAATGGGCAAACCATTACCCAACCTTATTCAAAGTTAGTATTGGCTGTCGGTGCAAACCCTATCCGCTTAGCGATTGCTGGTGATGGCAGTGATGACATTCATGTCGTGAACTCATTGGTCGACTATCGTATCTTCCGTGAAAACCTTGCAAACCGTAAAGACAAACGCGTGGTTATTCTTGGTGCAGGTCTGATTGGCTGTGAATTTGCCAATGACTTATTGCATAGCCAATATGATGTTACTGTAATTGACTTAGCTCCTCAGCCACTGGGTCGTTTATTGCCAAACCATGTCGCTGAAGCCTTTAAGACCAATTTAGAACAAGCAGGCATTAAATTTGCACTCTCTACCACGGTGGAAAAAGTCACCAAAATTAACAATGGTGAAGACTACGAAGTCACTTTAGCCAATGGTAAAACACTGGTCGCTGATATTGTTCTTTCTGCAATTGGCTTACAACCAAATATCTCGTTAGCAAAAGCAGCAGACATTCAAACCAGTCGCGGCATTATTACCAACACGCTTTTAGAAACCAATCAAGCTGATATCTACGCTGTCGGTGACTGTGCAGAAGTGAATGGCACTTTATTGCCATATGTGATGCCAATTATGCAGCAAGCACGTGCTTTAGCAAAAACGCTCAGTGGTCAAAGCACAGCGGTACACTACCCTGCTATGCCAGTTGCAGTAAAAACACCTGCTGCGCCATTGACGGTTTTACCTGCACCGCTTAATGTGGATGTGAACTGGGAAACTGAAGAGTTTGATGACGGTATGCTTGCCAAAGCAGCTGATGGTGAAGGAACCTTGAGAGGTTTTGTACTGTTAGGCGCAACTGCAGGCAAACAACGTTTAACGCTCACCAAGCTGGTTCCAGACTTGATTCCAGCGCAAGTTTAAGGTTTAAATACGAGAGTTTGTTGAGAAAAGAATTTCCTCCAAACTCTCTAAGCAATAAGAAGAATTCAATTTGGAACGAAGATCATGAACAGTGCCCTCCAATTTAACGTGTCACCATATGCGTCTTTTATGCAGGAAACCAAAGTAACTTTGGGCAATGGCATTGAACTCCATGTTGAAATGGGCGGGAATCCTGAGCATCCAACGATCTTATTGATCATGGGTTTAGGTGCACAAATGCTGTTTTGGCCTGATTTCTTCTGTAAGGCATTAATCGACCAAGGTTTCCGTGTAGTTCGCTTTGATAATCGAGATATCGGTTTATCTTCTAAAATTCGTAATAAAGGCAAACGGCTCAATACCATGAAACTGATGAGTCGTTTCATGTTTGGGCTTCGCAATGAAGGTGCGCCTTATACTTTATATGATATGGCCGATGATGTGGCGATGCTGATTGATCAGCTAGGCATTGAGAAAGCCTATATTATTGGTGCCTCAATGGGCGGAATGATTTCACAGATTGTTGCTGCGAAATATCCAGAAAAAGTCGAAAAAATAGGTTTACTCTTTACCAGTAATAATCAACCATTTTTACCTCCCCCTTTTCCAAAGCAGCTTTTTAGCTTATTGGGTAAACCTGAAGGGCATGATGAAGAAACAATTATTAATCATAGTTTAAATGTTTTCCGTATTATCGGTTCACCTGGTTATGTCAATCCAGTCGAATCAATTCAAACCATTCGCAAATTATATCGACGTAGTTTTTATCCAGCGGGTGTACTTCAACAATTTTTAGCAATATTATGTACAGGTTCTTTGTTACCATTGAACAAAACAATTACTCAGCCGACTTTGGTTGTACACGGATCAAAAGATCGCCTGTTACCACCAAGTCACGGGAAAGCTGTTGCAAAAGCAATTTCTGGTGCTAAGTTTGAATTAATTCAAGGAATGGGGCATGATATTCCTGCACATTTCATTCCGCAACTTAGTGGTTTGTTTACTCACCACTTTAGATCATCACACTAGGACTCTATGGCTGCATTACCCTCATTAAGACAGCTATCATATTTAGTTACGTTGTCAGAAACTTTACATTTTACTGAAGCAGCGCGTCGTTCCTTTGTTACCCAGTCAACACTGTCTGGTGGCATCATGGAATTGGAGCGTTTATTAGGTGGCGTCTTAGTTGAGCGTGATCGTCAAAACGTCCGTTTAACCCCATTAGGTGAGCAAGTAGTGGCACGAGCGCGAGTGTTGCTTGCCGATGCCCAAGACCTGATGCGTTTAAGCCGAGAGATGAGTGAACCATTAACAGGTGATTTACATCTCGGTATTATTCCAACCATTGCACCTTTTATTCTGACTCAACTTTTAGATGAAGTTCATCAGCAATTACCAAAGATCCAACTGCACTTACATGAAGCACAGAGTGAGAAGATTGTAGAGAAGTTGGAACATGGTAATTTAGACATGATTGTACTTGCGCTTCCGTTTGATACGCGCAGTCTAAAAGTTGCTGAAATTGCCAAAGAACACTTATTCCTTGTGTATAACAAGAAAGATACCAATGCAGCCAATGCAAATTCTCTAGATGATTTGGATCTATCTCGTTTAATGCTGCTTGAGGAAGGACATTGCTTACGTGACCATGCTTTAAGTGCCTGCCCTGTTGGTGAGCGCAAAAATGATCATCGCTTAAAAGCAAGTTCATTACCAACGTTGGTTGAAATGGTATCGTCTGATTTAGGCTTTACCCTTTTACCTGAGATCGCGCTTAAAAATAGCATGATTCATTTCAACGAAGAGATTGATGTAAAAGCGATTGAAGCTGCACCAAGCCGCACATTGGCTTTAGTGACCCGTAAAAGTACACCACTACAAAGTGAGTTTGATGTGATCTTGCAAATTCTGCAAAAAATCACGGCTCATTTATCGTAATAAAAAAAGCCTGTAATTCGATTTGAGTTACAGGCTTTTTCAATGCAATTAGAATAATTATTAAATATCCAATAAATTCACTTGTTCAACTTGTACATCACTCATACGTAAACCTTGATCAAGTAATTCATTGAAATATGATTCCACCACTTTAGCTTGATCAGCAGTATTTTCAACTTTATACATATTCTGACGAAACTCATTACTTGAACGTAAGCCTTTGGTATACCAAGCAATATGCTTACGAGCAATACGACAGCCTGAGTATTCACCATAGAAATCATATAGCTCAGCCAGATGCCCCAATAATACTGCTTTAACTTCAGCTATATCAGGCGCAGCAAGATGCTCCCCAGTTTTTAAGTAATGCGCAATTTCTCGGAAGATCCAAGGTCGGCCTTGGGCTGCGCGCCCAATCATAATGGCATCTGCACCCGTATAATCCAGCACATATTTGGCTTTTTCAGGACTATCAATATCACCATTGGCAATCAATGGGATATCAATCAATTCTTTGACCTGCTTAATCAATTCATAGCGTGCTGTATTTAAATACATGTCTTCACGGGTACGACCATGCAAGGCTAAGGCTGCAATTCCAGATTCTTCGGCACGTTTGGCCACACGTAAAATATTTTCATGCCCATTTAAAAAACCTAATCGGGTTTTTAAAGTGACTGGTACATCCACTGCGGAAACTACGGCATCAAGAATACGCGCAACAAGATCTTCATCTTGCAATAAAGCCGAACCTGCAAGTTTGTTACAGACCTTTTTCGCAGGACACCCCATATTGATATCAACGATCTGTGCACCATTCGCCACCTGATAACGTGCTGCTTCTGCCAGTTGCTCAGGATCAGAACCTGCGATTTGTGCAGAGATTGGCGCAAGCTCACCATCAAAATTAGCCCGATAAAGACTCTTTTTACTCATACGTAGTGTCTTGTCTGCGGTCATCATTTCACTGACCGCATGTCCCGCACCAAAGTATTTGCACAGCGTTCTAAAAGGACGGTCTGTAACGCCAGCCATCGGAGCAACAATCAAATTATTTGACAGTTGATATGAACCAATATACATATATTTTCTTACAATTTCTGATCAACATAGTATACTTCATTCGCCCGTTCGGCTCATCTTTTTGTGCGGTGTTGTCTTCATTATGAACCAATCGTTTTCGACTCGTCCTCTATTCAAAACATTTAGCCTCTTGGCAATCAGCATAAGCTTAGTGGCTTGTGGTGATAATGCTTGGTGGTCAAATAATAAAGAACCCGAAATGAAGGCAGAACAAATTACCAAAGTACTGCCACCACGTGTTAATGATCGTCAGTCTTGGTCGCAAGATATCTTTGAGATCATGCAACAACTGAGTATTCCTAAAACCAAGCAAAATGTATGCAGCATTGTGGCTGTGGTTGATCAAGAGTCTAACTTTGTCGCTGACCCTGCTGTACCTGGCCTGGGTGAGAAAGCAGTTCAGGAAATCAATACACGCCTCAAAGAGAAGTTTGAGGCGAAATTAGGTGAAACGATTGGCGGCACGGTAGCGGGTTACTTTGAAGACGTGCTCAAAAATCAACCTTCGCCAGAAAATAACTACATGAGCCAAATGCGTAAAGTCAGAACCGAGCGTGAACTCGATTTGCTTTATCGTGAAATTTTTGACTATATGTCGAAGCATTACCATGTCAGTGCCCTAACAGGTGCAGCGAAATTGGTTGGACAAGATATTGGCGAGAAAATGAACCCGATTACCACACTGGGTTCTATGCAAGTGCATATTAATTATGCCAAAGAGCATAAACGCCAAAGCGGAAATATTGCTGAACTACGTAATGATCTCTATACCCAATACGGCGGCCTATATTATGGTATCCATCGTTTGATGGAATATTCTGCTGATTATGACAAAGCCATCTACCGTTTTGCCGATTACAATTCAGGCATGTATTCAAGCCGTAATGCAGCTTTTCAAAAGATGCTTGAAGTCATACAAGGTAAAGACCTTGATTTAGATGGAGATTTATTGCTTTATAATAAAGATGGGAATGTACAATCTGCACTGAGCCAATCTGAAAAAGAAGTGATCTCAGCATTTACCAACAATAAGATTTTAGTTACTCCACGTCAAATTCGCGCGGATTTAAAGAAAGAAAAAGAAAAGAAGTTTGAAGATACCCAAACTTATTTAGCCGTTCAAAAGTTGTATCAAAGTAAAACTAATAAAGAACCTATTTATGCAATTATGCCTGAGGTCGTTATTTCGGGCCCTAAACTGAGTCGTGATTACAATACCAATTGGTTTGCCAGTCGCGTTAATGGACGATATGAAACATGCATGCAAAGAGCGAAACGCATAAAACTCTAAATCTTGCTTTATTTGATTTTGATGGAACACTCTATCCAAGAGACAGTTTCACAGGATTTATTTTCTTTGCACTATCAAAACGTCATATTGTCAAAAGAGGCTTGAAAATCCTGCCATGGATTCAAGCCTACTATTTACGCCTCTACCCTGCGCATGCCATGCGACCACGTTTATTCCAAAGTATGTTCAAAGACATTTCTGTAGATGTGGTCGAGCAACTTGCTCAAGAATATGCACAGAAGCTGATTAAACGACTCGATCAGGATTTATTACAACAACTTCAACAACACCAACAACGTGGTGACCATATTGTGTTGGTATCTGCTTCGGTTGATATCTACCTAGCACCAATTTGTGAGTTTTTGAATATCGAGCTCATCTGCACGCAAACCGAAATCAAAAATGGACTTTTAACGGGTCGTTATCGTTCAGAAGATTGTAGCCGCGAACAAAAGAAATTGCGTATTTTACAGCAATATAATTTAGCAGATTACCAAGCAATTTATGCCTATGGTAATAGTGAAGAAGATCTCGATATGCTTTCTTTGGCGGACTATCCCTATATGGTTGGGCGTGATACGACTGTTGCGGTTCAATAGTCGATTGTTGAAAATCGATAGTTTGGTAACGCTTAGAAAAAACACTATACAAGCAGAATTATTAAGCTATTATTAAATTAATATTTAACAATTTTAATGATGTTGTGAATTGACCATGACCGCTTCTAGTGCACCTCAGGCCAATATTTTAACCATCCAACAACTGAGCAAAAAATTCGGCAAACGATTTGCAGTTGATCAAGCAACTTGGTCCGCCACAAGCGGTCAGATCATTTGCTTACTCGGACATTCAGGGTGTGGGAAAACCACCATGTTACGCCTCATTGCGGGCTTGGAAACGCCGAGTTCAGGCTCAATTCAACTTGAAAACCATATTCTTTGGAATAGTCAGCAGCACATTCCTGCCGAGCAGCGCAATATCGGCTTAGTTTTTCAGGACTATGCGCTGTTCCCGCATCTGAGTGTGCTGGAAAATGTCATGTTTGGCTTAGAGAAATTCCCAAAATCACAACGACAGGATATTGCTGAACAGGCTTTAACACATGTCTCTATGCATCAGCATGCACAGAGCTATCCATATACCTTATCGGGTGGAGAACAGCAACGTGTCGCATTGGCACGTGCGCTCGCACCTAAACCACATGTTTTATTAATGGATGAGCCATTTTCAAATCTTGATCATCGTCTACGCGATCAAATCCGTAAAAACACGATCAGCCTGTTAAAAAAAACCGCCACAACCACCATTATTGTCACCCATGATCCAGAAGAAGCCTTACAAATTGCAGATCAAATTATTTTGATGCACGAAGGTAAAATCATTCAAATAGGCAGCCCCAAACAACTTTATTTACAACCCGAAACACAATTCGCTGCCCGTTATTTTTCACATTTAAATAAAATACCCACTCAACAAAATAATCAACTACTGACGACCGCATTTGGCTCCATAAAAATCCCACAACACTTAAGCCAATCTCAGCAACCTATTCACTGCTACTTTCGACCACATCAACTACGCATTCAGCACCGGCAATCTGAAGGTTTTTTAGCAGCGAAAGTCATTTCAACCACCTTTATGGGACATATGCAGCAATTACATTTACAACTTAATACAGAAGCAGTTACCTTAATTGCTCAGGTTGATTACTTACAACATTTTTCAGAACAAGAAAATGTCTATGTTTCTGTTGATTTAAATACATGTTTTTACTATGCCACTTAGCATTTAACCTCTGGTTTGCTGAATCAGCAATTTGATATTCAATATCCTAAATATGAGTGAAAAAGAATGAATTTACGGTTTAAGCATCGTCTAGTTTTAACGGGTCTACTTGCACTCGGGAGCAGTTGGTTACATGCCGCCCAAGTCAATCTGTACACCACCCGCGAGCCCGCATTGATTCAACCTCTGCTACAAGAATTTAGTAGCAAGACAGGTGTTAAGGTCAATACGGTTTTTATCAAAGATGGTTTACTTGAGCGAGTGAAAGCCGAAGGCCGTCGCTCTCCAGCAGATGTATTACTCACCGTTGATTTTGGCAATCTAGTCGATTTAGTCGAAGGTGGCGTAACCCAACCGATTCAGTCAAAAATTTTGAATCAGGCGATTCCAGGTAATTTACGTGCTGCCAATGGGCACTGGTATGCCCTATCCATGCGGGCTCGTGCAGTCTATGCATCAAAAGAACGCGCCCCATTGACTGCAATCAATTATGAAGAACTAGCCAATCCGAAATGGAAAGGTAAAATCTGTATTCGTTCTGGCAGTCATGTCTATAACACCAGCCTAATTGCGGCTTATATTGCGCATCATGGCGAAAAAGCCACTGAACAATGGCTACGTGGGGTCAAAGCCAATTTGGCACGACCAGCCAGTGGCGGTGATCGCGACGTGGCACGCGATATTTTGGGTAAAATCTGTGATATTGGTGTTGCAAACACTTACTATGTGGGTCGTATGCGTACAGAAAATAATGTTGAACAGCAACGCTGGGGCAATGCCATCAACGTCGTTCTCCCTCGTTTTAGCAATGGCGGAACCCATGTCAATGTCTCTGGTGCGGCTGTCGCCAAGAATGCTCCCAACTCTAAACAGGCCGTCCAGTTGCTTGAGTTCTTGGTCTCTGACCATGCCCAAGCCATTTACGCACAAAGTGGTTTTGAATATCCAGTTAAACCTGGAGTCAAAATAGATCCTGTGATTGCCAGCTTTGGTAAATTGAATGTCGATACAATACGCTTGAGTGATATCGCTCGATACCGTAAAACAGCCAATCTTTTGGTCGATAAAGTACAGTTCAATCATTAAATCATATCAGTTAGGTGGCATTGACTCGCCACCTAGCGTCATTCCGCTTCATATTTAGTAAATTGACACCTTGATGATAAATAATAAATCCATACTGCAATCATTATTTTCGCTCAGTGGTCTTTTCACCATACTTGCCTGCTTACCTGTATTGGCGCTGGTTTGGTCTGCATTACAAGGCAATAGTGAGATTTGGGAGCATTTGATCCGTTATGTACTGCCTCCTACATTACTGGATACCACTTTATTATTATTTGGGGTGGGTCTACTCACGACCTTGATTGGAACAGGAAGTGCATGGCTGGTCACGGCTTATCAGTTTAGAGGGCGTGCATTTTTAAACTGGGCGCTATTACTGCCATTGGCTGTCCCCACCTATATCATTGCCTATAGCTATATTGACCTGTTACATCCCATTGGCCCAATACAAAGTGTGCTCGGCACTTGGTTCGGATGGGATAGACAACCTGATTGGTTTCCCAATATTCGTACCGTATGGGGATGCATTTTTTTATTAAGCTTTGTTCTATATCCCTACGTTTATTTAAGTACCCGCGCCATGTTTCTCATGCAGTCCGCCAGTCTGGTTGAAGTGGCACGCAGTCTTGGTCTAAAACCGAATCAGGTTTTCACTCGCGTCGCTATTCCACTGGCCCGACCAGCCATCGCAGTGGGTACGAGTTTAGCGCTGATGGAAACCATTAATGATATTGGTGCAACCGAGTTCTTGGGTGTAAAAACGCTGACCCTATCAATTTATTCCACATGGACCAATCAATCCGATTTAGCCAGTGCCGCTCAGATTGCCATTTTTATGCTCATGATTATTACATTCTTGGTGATTATTGAACGGTTTGGACGCCGTAAACAACGCTATATGAATTCAGCACAACGCAGCAAACTCATGCCTGCTCAACCGATCACAGGAGTTAAGGCATTCTTCTTGTTTGGACTTGGTTTTATTCCCGTTAGTATTGGCTTTCTCATTCCAACAAGTTATTTAGTCGCTGAATCGTATAAACGTCTACAATATGCAGGCTTTTCTCCTGAATTATTGCAGGCTTCAATCAACACCTTAAGCTTGGCAACGATTGCAACTTTCATTACTGTTCTCATTGCTTTTTTGATTGTCAGTGCCGCACGTTTTAACCAGAACACTTGGTTCAGCCGTATTTCCAGCTTAGGTTATGCCATTCCAGGAACTGTCTTAGCCATTGGACTGATGCTTTCTCTGGGTGCAATTGACCATGCTGTTGCAGACTTTCTGGAGTTCCAACTGGGTATCCATACTGGATTATTATTTCTAGGCACTACTTTTACTTTAATTTATGCTTATTGTGTTCGCTTTCTCGCCATTGCAATTGGGGGCATTGAGTCTGGATATAATCGTATCCACCATGTTTTTGATGATGCAGCAAAAAACTTGGGGCACAACCGATCAGCAACACTATGGCGAGTACATTTACCTTTATTACGCCCTGCAATGATTTCTGCTGCGTTACTGATCTTTGTCGATTGTATGAAGGAATTACCCGCAACCCTACTACTTCGACCACTGAATCTGGAGACACTGGCCACACAACTCTATGCAGAAGCATCCAGAGGAACCTATGAAGATGGCGCAATTGCCGCTTTATTGATTGTGCTGGTCGGACTGATTCCTGTCATTTTATTGGCACGTATAGGTCAATCCATCCAACAAAAATAAAAGTCTTCTTTGCATCACAAAAAAGACCTCAAATATTTGAGGTCTTTTTTAAATGCCATGAAATCATATCAACATTAATAAATGGCCATATGATCACGATGGATCATTTCTAGCGATCGTGCTTCACCGAGTACCTGATAGACTTTTTCTGATGATAAACCTTTGATCATTTCGGCAGAACGTGAACTAAAATTCACACGACCTACTGCAATACGACCACCGTTTTTATCAACACATTCCACCACATCACCACGATCAAAATGTCCTTCAATCGCTCTGACTCCAACAGGCAATAAACTACGGTGCTTGAGCTTAATCGCTTCAACAGCGCCATCATCAATCACTAAACGACCCGCAGTTTGCAAATGCGCAGCCAGCCATTGCTGATGTGCAGTGACACGGTCATTGTCCGTGGTGAATAAAGTACCCAACATCTCACCAGCCATTAGGCGAGCCAACACATTTTCGCTCTCCCCACTGGCAATCAAGGTTGGACAACCCGACTTTGCCGCTAGACGTGCAGCACGAACCTTCGTCACCATACCACCACGACCAAGCACACCACCGCCACCTGCCATTTCAAACAAACGATCATCGAGTGCTCGAACAGCAGAGAACAATTTTGCATTTGGATTGCTACGTGGATCTGAATCAAACATACCCTGTTGATCCGTTAAGATAATCAACAATTCTGCCTGTACCTGACCCGCAACCATAGCTGCCAAAGTATCGTTATCACCAAACCGAATTTCATCAGTAGAGACGGTGTCATTTTCATTAATGACTGGAATGACATGCCAATCAATCAAGTTTTGCAAAGCATCACAAGAGTTAAGATAACGACGACGATCAGCAAGGTCATCATGTGTGAGTAAGACTTGTGCCGTCTGGATACCATGTTGATCCAGTACACTTGACCAAGTATGGATTAAGCCCATTTGGCCAATGGCAGCACAAGCTTGCAAACTGGGTAGATCGGTGGGTCGACTCGCAAGTTTCATGCGTACCATCCCTTCTGCAACTGCACCTGAAGACACCAGAATAATCTCATGTCCAGCATTGTGTAGATCTGCAATTTGTTTCGCCCAGTGCGAAATTGCATTTAAATCTAGACCTTGCCCATTTGCAGTGAGTAAAGATGATCCGATTTTAACAACGATTCGTTTACACGCATTGAGCTGACGTTGCCCATCGACCACTTCTATCATTTTTCCCTCGGTTTACTAGTCACGAATGTAGACGCTTTCTACATCGCCTTCGTCTTCATCGTCATCAAAGTCTTCATCATCGTCCAAACCCGCTTCACGCTGTGCTTTACGCATGGCACGATATGCTTCTTTCGCTGCGATGGTTTGTTCACGTGTCTCAGCTTCAAGCTGTTCACGGAATGCTTTCACTTCTGCTGCATACTCAGGATCTTCAACTTCACGCTCACGTTGTTGTTCGATTTGATCCATTAAGTAATACACAACTTCTTTGGTTCCTTCTGACATAAGACCAGAAGTTTTAAATACAGGACCTTTCCATTGCAATTCATCAAGAATATGCTGACACCATTCTTCTCTTGATTCTTCTGCAATTTGATCCAATTTATTTAATACCAAGACCACTGGCAGTTTTGCCAATGTCGGAGAGAATTTTTCTAACTCACCTAAAATCGCTCTTGCATTATGTGCTGGGTCAGAACCATCAATTGGCTGAACATCAACAATATGCAAAAGAATACGCGTACGCGCCAAATGCTTAAGGAAACGAATTCCTAGACCAGCACCTTCAGCAGCCCCTTCGATTAATCCTGGAATATCTGCCATTACAAATGAGCGATGACGATCCGCATCGACCACACCGAGGTTTGGTACCATCGTGGTAAATGGATAATCTGCAACTTTTGGTTTTGCTGCGCTGACTGCACGAATAAATGTTGACTTACCTGCATTTGGCATACCAAGTAAGCCAACATCTGCAAGTACTTTCAACTCTAAACGGACTTCACGATATTCACCTTTGATACCGTGCGTACACTTACGTGGCGAACGGTTAGTCGATGATTTAAAGTGAGTATTACCTAAACCACCATCACCACCATGCGCAACTTTTACGCGCTGACCATCAGCGACCAAGTCACCAATAATGTCACCAGATTCTGTATCTACAATGGTTGTACCGACTGGTACTTTCAAAATAACGTCTTCACCACCACGACCAGAACAATTCGCACCCGAACCATTTTTACCACGCTCTGCACGATAGCGACGCGTATAACGGTAATCTACCAGTGTGCTGGTATCATCATCGGCTTGAATATATACACTTCCGCCACGTCCCCCATCACCGCCATCTGGGCCACCAAAAGGGACAAATTTTTCACGGCGAAAACTGGCTACGCCATTGCCACCGTCGCCAGCCTCTACGATAATGACTGCTTCATCAACAAAGCGCATGTGCCAATCCTCAAATTCTTAAAAGCGGACTATTTTGCCACATTTTAAGAAAATTCTCGAATAGAAAATTGAATGTAACAACAGTTTTTATTTCAATCTTGACCACATTAAGCAAAATTTTTAGTATTCCATTAATTTTATCAGTATAATTAATCACTTAAAAAAATTACAGGATAAAAATAAGTGTCATCATTATTTTATATTTGGGATGCGAAACAACATCATCCTGAAGTCACAATTGACTCATTGGCACAAGCAGAATATTACGCAACTAATTCTCAATGTACAGGATTCACCGAAAAGTTTAAAAATTGGCTACTTAATGTGGAGAATATCGTCACCAATCCTGAGCTTGCCGCAAATTTTGATGAGGAAATTATTGGCTCTTTTACCAATGTAATACGCTATTTAGATGCTGCTGACAATGTCTTTAAGATTGAACAAGGCTTATTGGTTAAAAGTAAATATCTCTATAAAATCTTGATTGAGACTTTACGCCAACATGACCTAGTTGCCTTTGATGCAAGGTCTTATCTCTTTTTTAGTCAGGAACAAATATTCCCAGACCAACACAATATTGAAAGAATGCTGGATGCTGTGCATCCTGTAACTCAAGAGCAACTAGAACAGTTTCAATCTATCCCCGCAACAAGAGAGCAACTTATTCTTTTTTCAGACAGATGGTTGAAAAAAAATCAAGATATTTTGCATTTTTTTGAAACAAAAAAAGCCAATCAATTTAATGAGTTAAAGCAAGGTTGGTTTAGAAATATTAATTCAAAAATTTATGAAAGCATTAATATACTTTGCCCAACTAGTGGCGATAACGTTATGTATACTGATATATCGCTAATGAGCTATATAGAACTAAAATCAAATACTATTCTACAAATATCACGAACACATTATATAGCCGAATATACTCTACAATATTTATCCAACATCCATGGTATAAAAGGCAAAGCTAGTCAGTTTAATGATCCAAAACAACTAAAGCATGTTTTACAGCAGATTTATGATTTTTTGATTTATGATGCAGAAAAACATAGAGATATTGAAACATTGAGTCAATGGATTAATCATGGTAGTGAAAAAGCCTATACATCCCCCTATCCTCGGTTGATGCTAGCTAAATATCTAAATGATCCTTTATATGATGATTTAGTTGCAGAAGCTGTACCTATATTAGAATCACAGCAAAGAGTTAAGCCTGGGCACCCGTGGTATATTAACCCCTCTCTAGAAAGTACATATTCAGAAGTCCAGAAACGTTTAGACGGATTACTTAAAAAATAGATTACTACCTTATGAACTCGGGTAAAATTTTTTGAAAAACTAAACTATCCCCCCTTCCTCATTATCATTCGACCTTGAACTATCTCAAGGTCTCACATTCTTCAACGGTAATTCCATTTGCATATCTAAATTGGCTTTGGTCTGCTGTACCGAGTTATACATGATCGCATCAAAGGAAGAAATTTTACTCATATTAATTGCATCATTCATATAAAAGCTCGGTTTAAATTGATGCTTTACAGGCAAATCAACAGACTCATCAAAAGCGAAATACACAGGTCCATCAAAAACAATTTTCACAGGAACGGTATAAGTACGTTTCAATTGAAATGGAATATCCAACTTCACTGGAATATCCAAACTCAAAGGAAACTTGGGTAATAATTTATTCTGATAGATCAAATCGGTGCTGGTTTCTATCGGCACCACTTCATCTACTTTCAGCATGGTTTCGTAGTTGATATCAACCGTAATCGGTGTTTCCACTTCAAAACTCAGATCAGCCAAATACTTCCCTTTTAATGGTAAATGCAAAGTCCGATCAATATCCAAAACCGTATTCAACTGACCTTCCGACTTCACTCTTAGGTGATCACCGACTTGGATCTTGGTGCCCAAAGATTCAGGCAAACGAATATCTGCCTGTTGCGCAGAAACAATCAAAGACGCCTGAATATTTAAATAAAACCAAAATAGGATTGCCACCAAAGTGGTCACGATCACAAAGCTAATCAGCAGGCTTTTCAGTGTTTTGGGCATCTCCATTACTCACCTACTTTTACATCATGTTGAGTCGCTTGCACTTCGACAGGCTGAGTTTTGACACGATCCAAATACATGGTGGATAAAGGAATTTTTAATTCACCCTGTGCAATTTTGACAGGCAAGGTATTTTTAACATCAACGGTAGCATTAAGCTCAGAAGTAATCGGTACATTCAAATTACCTTGAATTGGAATGTTCGCATCTAGCTGTGCTTTTAAAGGAATATTCAAGTTTTCTTTCAGTTCTGTACGAACAGGCGCATCGAATTTTAAATGAACTTTTTGTTGCAATGGCACTTGAATGTCAATCGGCACGTCCAGTTGCAATGGAATTGAGCCTTTTAATGGTAAGGTGACGTCCTTACCTAAAATTTTAACCTGAACCTTGGTATCAATCGGCAGGCTTTGATTGACCTTAATGGTTTCCTTTACAGGAATCGTGGTACTGATGGGCACTAAATTATCAAAATAAACCCGTGGTGTAAGTGTTTGAGTCAGCGGAACATTTAGTTGTTCATTAATTGGAATTTTGGCGTCAACACGTCCGTTCACATCTACATTTAAAGCATCTTTCACTTTTACCCGCACCTGCAAAGGTTCTTGTAAGTCGATCGCGACATCTTGATTTTTTAATGGAATATAAATATTAAAATGCTTGAACACCCACATTGCGATATATACGCCGCATAAATTGGCAACCACAATTAAAGCAAATACGATGAATAAACGTCTAAACTGCAACAATGAACAATTCCTTGATTGATTATGTCCCTTTTCCTCTATTTTTATCGATTTTTATGTTTAATTCAGCATATATTCTGTACAGTCAATAAAAAGCCCAGTTAATTAACTGGGCTTTTTATCACTCTGCGAACAAATTATGCATTTGTTTCAGCAGGGATTTTTGTATAGCTTACGCCACACATTTGTTCAGCGATACGTAATACTTGGCAGCTATAACCCACTTCGTTATCGTACCAAACATAAGCAGTTAAACGCGTACCTGAAGCAATTGTTGCTTGCGCATCAAATACACCTGCAGTACGTGAACCAATAAAGTCACTTGATACAACTTCAGTTGAGTTGGTATAACCAATTTGACCTTGCAAGCTAGAGTTGATTGAGATTTGACGAATGTATTCGTTCACTTCTTCACGATCAACTTCTTTCTCTAAGTTAAGGTTCAAGATTGCAAGAGATACGTTTGGTGTTGGTACGCGTACAGAGTTGCCTGTCAACTTACCTTTAAGACCTGGTAACGCTTTTGCAACTGCTTTTGCAGCACCAGTTTCAGTAATGACCATGTTCAATGTTGCAGCACGGCCACGACGATCAGCTTTATGATAGTTATCAATTAAGTTTTGGTCGTTTGTGAACGAGTGAACTGTTTCAACATGACCATTTAATACTTTGTATTTGTCATCTAAAACTTTTAATACAGGTGTAATTGCGTTGGTTGTACAGCTTGCAGCAGAGATGATTTTGTCTTCATCTAAGATGTCCGAGTTGTTCACACCAAACACAACGTTCTTCATCTCACCTTTACTTGGTGCAGTTAATACGACACGTGCAACGCCTGCACATTTCAAGTGTTGGCTTAGACCTTCAGCATCACGCCATTTACCTGTATTGTCGATCAGAAGTGCATTTTCAATACCATAAGCAGTGTAATCCACTTCGCTTGGGCTTGATGCATAGATCACTTTAATGAATTGACCATTTGCAATGAT
Source organism: Acinetobacter sp. Ac_5812 (assembly GCF_013072695.1). GTDB lineage: Bacteria > Pseudomonadota > Gammaproteobacteria > Pseudomonadales > Moraxellaceae > Acinetobacter. Next base: position 81,145 of record NZ_LXUK01000012.1, on the reverse strand, counting down.
TGCTTCGTTTTCTTCATCTACAGAAATCGTACCGTCAAAAGTACCGTGAATAGAGTCACGACGTAATAGAGAAGCACGTTTCGCCAAGTCACCGTCAGATGATTTACGAACAACAATTGCTTTAAGGCTTAAACCACGACCCAAACCAGATTGGCTAATGATTAAACGCGCTAAGATACGACCGATACGACCAAAACCATAAAGAACAACATCTTTAGGCGCAGCAGCAGTCACGTTACCTTGAATTGGAGCAACTGCATTTGCAACGAAAGCATCTACATCGCCACCTTGGTTTTTATATTCAACAGCAAGTTTACCGATATCAACTTCAGCTGAACCGATGTTTTCAACTTTCATTAACGCTTCCAAAATTGGGAAGGTATTGACAACAGAAAGTTCAACATCAAGCATACGTGTACGACGATGCGTTTTTAAAATTTGAATAACTGAACGGTTAATTAAAGAACGGCCGTAAACAGAAACAACAATATTTTTCTCACGGTACAATTGACCAATTAAAGTAATCATACGTTCCGCGATTTCTTCACGGTTTTTCCAACGACCTTGGTGTTCTGCGTGTAGGGCAATGATAGTGTCTTTGCTCACTGATACGTCCTCTAATTTATATATACTGGGCGTGAATTTTTAAAACGCCATAATTGTAATAGAATTATCATCAAGATTGAATCAAAAGCTGCTAAACGAGCTAAGATTTTGTCCTAATTGACTATAAATTCATAAAATACCTATAATTATTTTTGTGAATTTTGGTAGAAATCCATTTTCATCATCAAAATAGCTGCAACCTAGTAGACTTTTATAACAGTTTTATTGATAGTTCAGCGTAATAGACAAGCACTTTTAGCTTTTCTCATCCAAATTTACCCGTTGCGAATACTGTTTTAAGTTCAATTCTAGATGCTGCTTGCGCTTTCTCTGTTGGTACAAATGCATTGCCCCTTCAATCACCAGTACCAACACAGCCAACCAAATCGGGATATAGGTTAACCATTCATCCACACCGATTTTCTCTCCAATGAGCAAAGAGACCAAGGCCAAAAGAACAGGTTCTAAATAACCCAGTAAACCGAAAATAATTAAAGGTAGATAGCGACTCGCAAGAATATAACTCCCCAGACCAATGGCACTAAGTAAACCTAGCCCCATCACCACCAAGATCAAACTCGGATATTCTAAAAACTTGAGATAAGGTGTATCCCCTGTTTGGGTAAAGAAAATCGCTACTGGAAGAATCAGTAAAAGATCCCACCAAAACCCACCCAAATTATCAGTTTGAATCTTTTTTCGAAGAATAAAATAAGCTGCATAACCCAAAGCAACAAAGGCAGTTTCCCAAGCAATACTGCCTAAACGCCAAACCTCATGTCCGACACCAAATGCAGCGAGCAATACCGCAACGTACTGCAACTTTGAAAGCTTTTCGCCGTATAGGATACTTCCAGCCAACACCAAAACCAGAGGTAATAGGAAATACCCCAATGAGACTTGTAACCCTCTTCCATGCATAGGGGCCCACAGAAATAGCCAGAGCTGAGCAGAAGTGAGTACTGAGGTGGTAATTAAAAGTAGTAATAATGAGGGTTGTGCGACAATTCTTTTAAATATGTGTTTGATATGACTCAAGTCACCGCTGAACCACATAAATAGTGTTAAAACAGGCAAGGTCGCAATGATTCGCCAACCAAAGGTTTGTTCACTGTCAAATGCACCAAGCAATTGAGTATAAAAGTACAAAACCCCAAAAGTAACTGAAGCCAAAACTGAATAAGCAATTCCTTTAAACATTTTAGGCCTCTAATTTTTTGGGGTATCTTCCAAAATATGTGATTTATCCACTATTTGGAATTAAAAAAACCATGCAAGCATGGTTCTTATTCAGTATATCGTATTTATTTAATGATGTTCAGGGTAAATCACATCACTAATATCATAACCTAATGATTTAGCGTAATTTAGATACTCATGAATAATTTCTTTTTTGGGATTAGGTATCCGTGAAAGTACCCATAAATATTTACGGCGCGGTTCTCCAACCAATACCGTTTGATAATCAGCATCAAGTTTTAAAATCCAGTAATCACCACGGATCACAGGGACCCAACGCACGACCTCTGGCAAGAAACTTACCCGCAATTTAGTATTAAATGGCGCATTGGCAACAAATGCCTCGCCTAAGCTTTGCTGTAGGTTGCCTTCACTGTCATAACACTTGTTATCAACAACAATATTGCCATTTTCATTTAAGGTATAAGTCGCGGTGACGTTATAGGCGCACTTACGCTCAAAAAACATCGGTTTTCGCGCTACTTCGTACCAAACGCCCAAATACTTATCGAGTTCAACTTTATCGACTGTCGGTAACGGTTTTGCTTGCGCATAAGCAATGGTTCCAACAGCCAGCCCAGTTAAGACAGCCCCACCAATCGCAATCTTTGCAAGGCGCCAACTCGCTTTCGGGAAATTTTTAATAAAAGGCATGAGAAATCCTCAAAACAGTAATTTGTTATCAATAGTCATATAGTTAGCAATTTAAAATAGCTTACTTTGTGAACAAAAACTGTTGCGATATGTATCCCTTTTGAGGATTTCTCTGTTTGATTATGACTGCAACATATGCGCTTTAAGACGGACAATCTCATCGCGTAATCTTGCAGCTTGTTCAAACTGGAGCTCTTTCGAGGCTTTTAACATTTCCTTTTCCAGTTTGCCAATATGCTTTGCAAACAGTTTTGGATCAGATAATAAATGCTGCTCATCTGCACTGATCGACTGTGCTTGCTCAAGTACTTTTTCATCAATTTCATCGTCGGTCAGTACTTCACCCGTATCGATTTCCTTGATCGCTTGGCGTACCGCACTACGTGGGGTAATCCCATGTAATTCATTAAATTCAATTTGCTTATTACGACGGCGATCTGTTTCATCCATCGCTTTACGCATCGAATCAGTAATACGATCGGCATATAAAATCGCTTTACCTTTGACATTACGTGCTGCACGACCAATGGTTTGAATCAATGAACGTTCTGAACGCAAGAAACCTTCTTTATCTGCATCTAAAATTGCAACCAAAGACACTTCTGGCATATCCAGACCTTCACGCAGCAAGTTAATCCCGACCAGTACATCGTGCACACCAGTACGTAGTTCGTGAATAATTTTGACACGCTCAACCGTATCAATATCCGAGTGCAGATAGGCCACTTTAACGCCATATTCTTTAAGATATGAAGTTAAATCCTCAGCCATACGTTTGGTTAAAGTCGTGACCAGCACACGTTCATTCAGCTGTTTACGAATATTGATTTCAGAAAGTACATCATCTACTTGGGTTAATACTGGACGCACTTCAATTTCAGGATCAATCAAGCCTGTTGGACGTACCACCTGCTCAACAATTTGCTCTGACTTTTCCAATTCATAATGGGCGGGTGTTGCGCTGACGAAAACGGTCGTTGGAACAATTCGCTCCCACTCTTCAAATTTCATTGGACGGTTATCCAAAGCACTTGGTAAGCGGAAACCATAATTGACCAAGTTTTCTTTACGCGAACGGTCGCCTTTATACATCGCACCAATTTGAGGAACAGTGACATGTGATTCATCAATAATCAGCAAAGCATCTTCGGGGATATAATCAAACAAAGTTGGCGGCGCTTCGCCTGCCCCACGACCTGAAAGATGACGCGAGTAGTTTTCAATCCCATTGGTATAGCCCAACTGTTGCATCATCTCTAAATCATAACGCGTACGCTGTTCAATCCGCTGTGCTTCCAATAATTTGTCATGCGCTTTGAAGAATTTCAGCTGATCTTTTAATTCGTCTCTAATGGTATCAATCGCGCGGGTTAAATGATCTTTCGGGGTCACATAATGACTCTTTGGATAAATGGTCACACGCGGCACTTTACATACCAATTTTCCTGTCAACGGATCAAACCAACGAATCGAGTCCACTTCATCATCAAATAACTCGACCCGAATCGCATCTTTATCCGATTCTGCTGGGAAAATATCAATAATTTCCCCACGGATACGATAGGTACCACGTAAAAACTCCAGTTCATTACGGGTATATTGCATCTCTACTAGACGACGAATGATCTCATCGCGACTGACGCGATCACCTTGTACAATATGCAATAGCATCTGCATATAGGCATTTGGATCACCCAAACCATAGATTGCAGAAACCGAAGCGACAATAATCGCATCACGACGCTCTAACAACGCACGTGTTGCCGAAAGACGCATTTGGTCAATGTGATCATTGATGGCAGAGTCTTTTTCGATAAAGGTATCGGATGATGGCACATAGGCTTCTGGTTGATAGTAATCGTAATAACTGACGAAATACTCCACCGCATTATTCGGGAAAAAAGCTTTAAACTCGCCATAGAGCTGCGCTGCTAGGGTTTTATTATGCGCCATGACAATGGTTGGGCGTTGCGTCTGTGCAATCACATTGGCCATGGTATAGGTTTTACCTGAACCAGTAACCCCGAGCAGTAATTGATTGCGAAAACCTTGGTCGATACCACTGACCAATTTTTCAATCGCCTGAGGTTGATCTCCCGCAGGTTGGTAGTTGGTGACTAACTCAAAAGGTTGATTTTCGCTCACGAGACTTCTCTTTGCTAAACATGCGTTATTAATGGAGTCGATCGACTCAATTTGCAATCTATTTTATGTACTTTAATGCGAATGTTTAGATGCAAATATTAGATTTAAATAATTACGTTCAAATTCACATATTTGTTTACTTAAAAAGTACGGCTAATTTTATATTTTCAACTAAAAAGATTGAATTTTTATACCAAAGCACATTAATCTATGCGCTTCAAAAATATCAAGAACTTTAAAATTTTTTGTGAATTCAGTTAATACACAATATTTTATATTAATCGTTCCCAGCTGCCTATTTTTCATTGGTTTGGCATTTACATTCTGTCGCTTAATTTTTAAAGCTGAGATTTTTTTATTATGGATTGGTTTGGCCTATACAATTCCCTCCATAGCACTTTTTATACAATGTTTGATGAGCAACCCGCAACTGACAATTGCTGCTCCATTCACTGCAATTCTTTATTTATTAGGTAGTTGGCTGGGTGCATATGCGATCAGCGTCAAGTTAAATAGGTCTTTCAATCATTACATCGCTTTCGCACTCGCAACCTTTGCCATTATTACACTGGCCTATTTTTCCTATGTAAATCCGCAAATATGGTTAAGGTTGATTATTTTGAATGCCACTCTTGGACTGATTGGCTTTATTACGATTCCTGCGGTATTGCAATCTCTGCCCGCCAGTAAATCATTTGATCGCTGGATTTTGATTTTCTATCTGCTGAATGTCTCCTATTCTTTTTGTCGTGCCATCATTAATTTTATATTTTTAGATAGCATTGATCGTGACCATATCATCCTCACCTCATCAACATGGTGGTTACTAGGGATGTCAGTCAATATTATTCTAAATATTTTATTCGCAATCGTAATCAGTGGTGGTGCCGTCAAAGATGTGATTCAGCATCTCAACAACGAACGTCTACAAGATCCATTAACCCAATTGCTTAATCGGCGGGGGTTTTTCGAAAAAAGTGAAAAACGAACCTTCAGCAATCATTGTTACTTTCTAGTTTGCTTAGATCTTGATCACTTTAAGTCAGTTAATGACACATGGGGACATTATATTGGTGATCAGGTCTTACAAAAAGTAAGCCGAGTCATGTTACAGCACAAAAAACCAAATGATTTAATGGCTCGTTTTGGAGGTGAAGAGTTTATTTGCTTGATCTCTGCAAAAGATGCAACTGAGGCACTATCTCGAACAAAACAACTGAAAACACAACTTGAACAAACCACATTTACGAGCCATAAAATTAAAATGACGGCCAGTTATGGCCTCACACAGATACATGACTTTGATGAAATTGAACAAGGATTGCGGCGTGCAGATAATTTACTCTATCAAGCAAAAGAGAATGGACGAAATCAAATTTCTTTTGACTTGATTATATAGATCTTTCATTCAAGCATAGCTTTAAAACCAATAGGATTGAATAAACCTCACATTAGACCTACCACCAAAGTAAAATATAAAAGAAAAATACAAACAGCGCTTGACCCTTTCAGCAATCGACTGCAACATGAACTTATACTCTATTTCAATGATAAGAATATGGCTTACCAATATCACGATGAAACAATCGTAACGGAACTCCCAGAAGATACGGTCTTTGTTTTTGGTAGTAATTTAGCAGGGATACATGACAGCGGCGCAGCCCGAGTCGCAGCACAACACTTTGCGGCAGTCAAAGGTGTCGGTCGTGGTTGGGCAGGACAAACCTTCGCAATTCCAACCCTGAATGAACACTTACAACAAATGCCATTGGCTCAGATAGAGCATTATGTCGAGGACTTTAAAGTCTACGCAAAACATCATCCTAAAATGAAATACTTTTTAACGGCCTTGGGCTGTGGTATCGCGGGTTATAAAGTATCGGAAATCGCCCCATTATTTAAAGGAATTCACTCCAATGTGATTTTTCCAGAATCCTTTCGCCCCTATATTGAAGAAGATGCTGTTTCGCAATTTCCTGATCTAACTGCTGAAGCGGTGCATGCTTTTATTTCAGATAAGGTCATTTTCTATTTTGATCATGGCTACGAGTCTTTCGAAGAAGCACTCGATCAGACTCAGTTAACCGCAGCTGAAAAGGCCATTGCTTTGGTTGTTTTAAATGAAGAGTTGTACCCACGTGATCGTTATGGTCGCGGTCGTGAACATGAAATCAATGATATTTTAGGCAAGCTCAATGGCAAAATTTTCAATTTCCATAACAACGCTGAAGGTGCCATGACCTTTGTGAGTGTCATTATTGCCTTGATGGAACTGTATGATATTGATGAGTACGATTTTCTCAAACTTTGGCGCGGCGAACTAAAAATACAACATCCATTAAACCGCCATTAATAAGAAAAAAAGCCAATCAGATTGATTGGCTTTTTTTCTTAACGCTTACCCATCGAACGACGTGTACCGCGTGGTGGCATCCAAGTGCGATCAGCATATTGTTCAGGTTTTGGACGAACCTGATTATGCGTTGCATCCTCAGCATCATCCTGAGCAGATGGCATCGGAAAAGGCAATTTCACCAAAGCTTTTTTGGCTTTAGGTTGTTGGGTACTCATTGGAATTCTCTCGAAATCTAGATTTCTAGCCGCATATTGTAATAGATTTTTGCGCTTTTGATAAAAATAAAATATGTAAAAAAACACAATGATTCTAATGCTTAAAATTTAGTAACTTTTTATGCGATTCTGGCAAGTTTCAGCCACAAAGAAGTCTATTTAGGCTAAGATAAGCTGCTTTTTATTTTTTAATCCCATAAGAAGGAATAATGCCGTGGACGTACGTCTCTCTGATCGTGTCAATGCCATCAAACCGTCCCCTACACTTGCAGTAACCAATAAAGCCGCTGAGCTTAAAGCTGCTGGTAAAAACGTGATTGGTTTAGGTGCAGGCGAACCAGACTTTGATACCCCTCAACATATCAAAGATGCTGCAATTGAAGCGATTAATAAAGGCTTTACAAAATATACAGCTGTAGACGGTACTCCAAGCTTAAAAAAAGCAATTATTGCGAAATTCAAACGCGATAATAATTTAGATTACGAAGCCAACCAGATTCTCGTGTCTTGTGGTGGTAAGCAAAGTTTCTTTAACTTGGCACTTGCTTTGTTAAACAAAGGTGATGAAGTGATCATCCCTGCTCCGTTCTGGGTAAGCTATCCAGATATGGTGATTATTGCTGAAGGCACACCCGTGATCGTGAAATGCGGCGAAGAACAACGCTTCAAAATCACACCAGAACAGTTAGAAGCAGCAATCACACCAAATACACGTCTAGTGGTATTAAACAGCCCTTCAAACCCAACAGGTATGATCTATACCAAAGCTGAATTAGAAGCTTTAGCAGAAGTGTTACGTCGTCATCCACAAGTATTTGTTGCTTCTGATGACATGTATGAACCAATTCGTTGGGAAGATGAGTTCTACAATATCGCGACTGTTGCACCAGACTTGTATGATCGTACCATTGTTTTAAATGGCGTATCTAAAGCCTACGCAATGACAGGCTGGCGTATCGGTTATGCTGCAGGTTCTGCAAAAATCATTGGTGCGATGAAAAAGATCCAGTCACAATCCACTTCAAACCCAACTTCGATTTCGCAAGTTGCAGCTGAAGCAGCATTGAATGGCCCGCAAGATGTACTTGAGCCAATGATTGAAGCGTTTAAACGTCGTCATGACCTCGTTGTGAGCGGCTTGAATGACATCAAAGGGATTTCTTGTCTTCCTGCTGATGGTGCTTTCTATGCCTATGCCAACATTCGTCCATTGATTCGTGCCAAAGGCTTAAAATCTTGCACAGAATTCTCTGAATGGCTACTTGAAGAAACAGGTGTTGCCGTTGTTCCTGGTGATGCATTTGGCTTAGGCGGGTTTATGCGTATCTCTTACGCAACTGCTGACGAAATTTTAGTTGATGCTTTAGCGCGTATCAAAAAAGCGGCTGATTCAATTGAAGGCGTTGATGCTGCAATTGCATCGATTGCAGCAGAAAAAGCTGCGAAATAATTTTTCCGCAATAAAAAAGAAGCTTCTCAATGAAGCTTCTTTTTTTATCTCTTAAATCGAAATAATCTGCAATACAATTAGAATTTCCTACAAGCTACGCTATTCCGCAGATTCACCACTAAAAAGTGCAACGACCTCAGCTTCAGTCATCTTCTTGGTCGAATTTTGAAAAGCATAGAACCCAGGCTTACAATCAATATAGATTTCCAGATCGAGATTCAAATCTTTTGGTGACTCATTCAATGCAAATGCATTGATATTGCAATAATTCTGATCTTTAGTCCGCCAAAATAAATTGGTACCACAGGCATTACAGAATCCTCGCTCGCCCCAAGCTGATGAGTTATAAACAGAGAGATGATCTTGTTTTAAAAATTTTAAGCTGCCCTGTTTCACATCAATCGTCATAATCACGCCACTGGTCTGTCGACGACAAATCGAACAGTGACAGGCATGTACATCATGATTACTTAATTCAACTTCAAATGTGGTTTCACCACAAACACATTGTCCTTTCATTATAAATTTACCTTTTATTCAAAATTGTTATTTATGAATTATGATTAGCATAAAACAAAGCAAGCATGCTGCAATCAATAATTTGTAAAACATGATATTGATCGATGAACTGTATTGACAGCCTCTCATGGAAAGACTACGTTATAAACAAGTTCCTTTTTAGAACTATATAGGAAAAAACATGAAACACCCGAAAGAAATGAATGGACTTGAGTTTTTAACCGCGATGTGTGAAGGGAAAATTCCACCTGCCAGTATTAGTGAAACGATTCCGATGCAACCCGTAGAAGTTGCAGAAGGATTTATTAAATTTGAAGTACAAGCAGATCAACGCCACCTTAACCCGCTGGGTGGTGTACATGGTGGTTTTGCTGCAACCGTACTTGATTCAGTGACAGGCTGTGCTATTCATACGCTTTTAGAAGCAGGTGTCGGTTATGGCACTATTGATCTAAATATTAAAATGTGTCGCCCTATTCCAAAGAATCAAAAACTCACAGCGATAGGCAGCATGATCAATATTAGTAAAAATTTAGGTATTTCTGAAGGTAAGATTGTCGATGCAGATGGCAAACTGTATGCCCATGCAACCGCAACCTGCATGATCATTCGCCCATAAGCACAGATTAAGCAAATGGGCTATCTCATCATAGCCCTATGCAATGGCCTTATTCGCTTGAAAGTTTTTTGGTCGAATACATAAATGACTGAATACTGCGTATTGCCAAATGCTTTTCACTTGCACAGAAACAATCTTTTGCTCTGCCACAGACCAAGCCAAAGCCGTATTTGCGCCTAAAAATAATTCACCACCAAGTTGGAATACATACAAAGGCGTATGCTCATCAACAGTCGATGTATTTTTTTGTGTGAGTAGGTCTTTAACCGTTTGAATTTTCCACTTATTGCCAAACCATAATTGCAATAAATCGCCCAGATACAAGGCTTGTTGCTTAAATGGAAAAGTATTGATAAATGAATGTTCAACTGGCGTGTAATACTGTGCAGCATCTTGAATAATTTCGAGATAATGCTCTTGATAAAAAGACAAATTTGAAAAAATAGATTGAATATTTAGAATAGTCATTTCGACCTCCAGTTTAGCCATTTTAGTGCTGGCAAGTAGGGTTAAATCCACACTGTTTAGATAAATACCTAAACGCTCTTTCTCATTTGAATCTAGCAATAGCCCACCTAAAGTTCAAGTTATTTTTCTGACTTTATCGCAATTGTGCAAATAAAAAGCATACGATGCAAAAATGAAAGAAACATGACAGTTTTATCTTGACCAATTTTAAAAGCTGCCTATAATGGCACTCAGATTCTCCCATAGCTCAGTCGGTAGAGCGACGGACTGTTAATCCGCAGGTCCCTGGTTCGAGCCCAGGTGGGAGAGCCAAGATTCTAAAAAGCCCAGATCATTGATCTGGGCTTTTTATTTTAAATGTACAAAATACCCCTTATAACGACAATTATGATTATTTTGTTCGTTTCATGTTGAGTATCGTATAAATTTAGGCCACCTCCCTATTTTCAATATAAAATAAAATTTAATTATTATATTAGGGAAAAGATATAATGAAAAAACTTCTATTCTGTTTAATATTCCTTAGCAGTCCAGCAATCGCTGCACAAACCACTTGGTATGCAGGTTCTTCCTATAAAGGTACAGTAACTGTTCCCATTGAAAATGGACCCAATGTCGTCTGGAAATGTAATGGTAGTGTCTGTCGCATGTCTGGCCCTTGGGGCAATGCACTCTCCTTAGATTCTTGCCAGAGTCTAGTCTTACGTATTGGCAAGATTAGTTATTATAAAAACTCAGCAGGTGCAATCTGGACTGCCCGCTCCACTGAATTGGCACAATGTAATCAAGTTGCACGTTAATACACTATATTTTGGTTAAGCGATTATTATTCATACTGATTTTACTTGACGGACTGTCATTTAAGCCCTAAAATTCGCTCCAGATTCTCCCATAGCTCAGTCGGTAGAGCGACGGACTGTTAATCCGCAGGTCCCTGGTTCGAGCCCAGGTGGGAGAGCCAAGATTCTAAAAACCCACTCTTAGTTGAGTGGGTTTTTTATTTGCTCTTTGATAAACACATGTTTGAATCGAATCACCTCTTATTTCTCACTATTGGTTTTATTAGTACAGCTATATTACTCTTTAGCTGTATACGACCTTTCTTTCCCAAACAAAAGTTCTTTGCTCGACCCGTCATCACATCATTTGAATCAAGAATGTTTGCACGATTACAACAGGCCTTTCCACAGCACCATGTACTTGCGCAGGTTGCCTTCAGTGCATTGATTACCAGTGACCATTACAAGATCCGTAGTAAATTTAATCGTAAGGTCACAGACTTTGTGGTTTTAGATCAGCAAATGAATGTTTTGGCGATTATTGAGTTAGATGACCCAAGCCATTTAGGTAAAGAATTAGAAGATAAAAAGCGCGATCAGATGTTGCAAGAAGCAGGCTATCAAGTGCAACGTTATACAGAGATTCCATCTATAAAACAGCTACAGATGGATCTTCGATAGTCGGCTAATTTAAGAAAGATTATTCCGCCTTTGTCGCTTGTTCAGCATTTTTCTGCTGTTCAAATTTCTTTGCCATTTCAGCGCGTTGCTGGTCATATTTTTTCTTGGTTTGTGCATCACTTTTAGCAGCAACAAAGGCCATACCTACAATAAAAATTGGAATCAACAATCCCAAACTCATTAATAACCAAGGTACTGACTTTTTTTCAACAGATTGCTGGCTCATAGCTGTTTCAAACTCAAATGACATCAATTTCAAGATGCGTAACAATATAACAAAAAAGAGCCCCTATAAAGAGGCTCTTTTTAAAAGCAAATTTCTTCTAAATAAGTAAAGAAATCTTAGAATTTACCAGTACAGTGAGGATTTTGACTGGCATCCTTCTGCGCATTCGTCAATACGATACCTGTACCCGCTGACATATTGTCTTGGATAAATCTATAAGCATCCGCATTCTTACATACAATTGCTTGAGTATGACTTGCGCCATCAACCCCTAAGAATTCAACATTTGTACCTAAGGCTTTTAATCCATTTTGCAAAGCATTTGTCACATCATAAGGAACAGCCATATCTAGCTTACCCTGAATAATCATAACAGGTGTATTGATTTTCTTGGCCGCAGGTTGATTATCTTCTAGGAATTTTTTCACTGTTGGATTTTCTTGGAAGTTGCCTGCTAAGCCTGGGTAGTCCAAAACAGTTTTCGTGGTATCTTTGCTGATAAAGTCACGAATATCTGCTGCAAACTTATTATGCAAATCATCTAAACAGATGCCATTTTCACCTGTCGTGCCTTCGGCGAATTCAGCAATTGAGCGAGAACGTTCCTGAAAAATTTCTCGATAATTAAATTTAGGATCATAAGCAGTAATACCCACAGTCGTATATGCAGCATAAGCAAGCAGCTCTGCATAGACTTCAACAGCTGTACCTACTGGTGCAAGACCAGCCTGTTCTTGCTTAAGAATATTTGCAATTGCCTGTGGTGCAACAACAGAAATGATATAACCAAGGCTCGATGCAGGCGCACCCGCAACCGCACCTTTATAATTTGCATCATTATTTGCAAATTCAGCAGTACCCAATGAAGCATGACCACCTTGAGACTGACCAATTGACATCCATTGTCCATTGAGTTTCGCCCCATAATGATCTTTGGCTGCTTTAACCGCCGCAATTGCTGACTTCGCTTCACTACCCAAGTTTAGATAGGGATGAATTCCTGGAGTCCCCAAGCCTTCATAATCTGGGGCAATCACCACATAACCCGCCGCCAATAAAGTATCAGCGAGAATTTTAAAGCGAGGATTCACAGTATTATTACTTGGTGCGCAACTATCACCCACCCCAACCGTACCATGCTCCCAGACCACAACTCGGTAACCATCAGTAGGTTGAGCAGCTTTTGGAAACATCACCAGTGCGGTTGCTTTTGCCGTGCGCCCTTGTACATTGACCATGTTATAAGTCATGACTTTTACCGATGAGGCATTATCCACTTTATCCTTAGAATAAGTCGTTTCAGACAGATAGGTTTTATTCGAATCTACCCCGGTATAATCATCATCATTGTCATTACATGCGGTTAAAAATAATGCCGAAATAGAGAATGTTATTGCTAATGCAATTTTAGACCGTTTCATAAAATATCCCTTTAGTCCTTGTTTTATTTGAAGCATGAAACTACATGCCACATTATTAAGGCATAAAAAAAGTGCCCTGCATAGGACACTTTTCAACTATTCAGTCAATTTAAAATATGAATTCTAAAAAAATTCCAATAAAAATAATCAGTCCCACCCAGCGATTGTGACGGAATGCCCAAAAACAAATTTGTGGATCACGATCTTTAGTTTTAACCGCTTGATAGATAAAATCTCCTGCAACAATCAACAATGCAGCCAATCCAAATGGGAGTAACAGATTTTCCAGATATAAAGCCCCACCAATCAAGATCAGGCTTAAAAGCTGTAACAAACCGATAATCTGTATATCGTAACGACCAAATAAAATCGCTGTCGACTTCACGCCAATCTTCAAATCATATTCACGATCAGTAATTGCATATTGGGTGTCATAAGCCACTGTCCATGCCAAATTGCCGAAATATAAAAGCCAGCAGGTTAAATCCAGAGGCTTCCCCATCGCAGTAAAAGACATTGGAATTCCCCATGAAAATGCCATGCCCAAAACCACTTGTGGTAAGTGGGTATAGCGTTTCATAAAGGGATAAATAAACGCCAGCACCAACCCCGCTAAAGCGCAATAAAAGGTCGCAATAGGTAGAAAAAATAAGGTACAGGCACTAGCAGCAACCAAACCCAAAAAAACATAAACCGCTTCGCGTGGACGAATTACTCCTGTCGCCAATGGTCGTGTCTTGGTACGCTCTACATGGGCATCGACTTTACGATCGGCAAAGTCATTGATCGCACAACCCGCTGCACGCATAAAAATAGTGCCCAAGACCATCGCAATGAGAATCTGCAAGGGTGGTAAACCACCAGCAGCAATCCATAGCGCCCACATGGTTGGCCAAAAGACCAGTTCTGTACCTACAGGCTTATCAAAACGGCATAAATAATAATAGGCTTCTAAGCGTTGCCGCCATGTTGTGTGTTGCACTGTTTCCATGATGAATCCTTAGAGTCAATGCTGTCGAATAAACTGTTCAAATGCAGGGAGAAAAGTCTCTTGCACGATAAATTTGCAACCATGCCAAGTATAACAACTTTGTCTGGTCCACCCTTCTTCAAGATAAATTACTCGTCTTTCACAGGCAGGATTGGTTCGTTGAAATAAAAACCAGCCGATTGGCTTATTACGAATATGCCGAAATAATCGTGCTTTCTTATGTAAGCTTAAAATCGGGAAGATACTTTTTGCTTTCACCCAAGCTTCTGTTTCACTGCCATAAAGATTGGTTTCACGTACCCATGCAATATGGTGTGCTGGCATTTGCATCCACTGGCTATCGTTAAAAGTGAGTCGTTGAAAATGCTCTTTTGTCCGTTCAACATGAAACTCCCCCCCGCCCAAATCAGTCAACTGCTGAGTGAGGGAACCAGATGCATACAACCATTTTTTTAATTCAGCTGGGATCTCTCGTCCCTTAATTCTGTTTGGTCGTAAATTTCGCATGCTTGGCTCACTAAAAACATCATTAGGGTCTGCTGATACTTCAGCCATGCATTGCGTTATAGGCTAAAACCACACAAACAAGGCATGGAACGTAGACAATGGCGATACCCTTGTCAAGTTTCATAACGAAGTTTGGGGAGGTTTTAGACATAACCCTTCGGGACAGGGTCATTTTTTGATGTTACAACGTTAGCCCGTATTCATTTAGAAGCACTAAATTTCATACGACCTGCCTTGTAACATCTAAAAAATGTCCTCTGTCGCAAACATCTGTGAAGTGCCAGCAGACCCTATGAGTGTACATGAATTTCTTTAGAAAAAGCGCATGACTTTCAATTGAATCAAAAACATAAAAAAAGCTCGCCGAAGCGAGCTTTTTTCAATCTGTATGTATTACAGGCTGTAGTACATATCAAATTCAACTGGGTGAGTCGTCGTGTTAAGACGGCGTACATCTTCAGTTTTAAGTTCGATATATGCATCAAGCATTTCTTTAGTGAATACACCACCTTTCAACAGGAACTCATGATCCGCTTCAAGTGCAGCAATCGCCATTTCCAAGTTGTGCGCAACTGTTGGGATTTTTGCTTCTTCTTCAGGAGGAAGATCATACAAGTTCTTGTCAGCAGCTTCACCTGGGTGGATCTTGTTTTGAATACCGTCAAGACCAGCCATCAACAATGCCGCAAAACCTAAGTACGGGTTCATTAATGGATCAGGGAAACGTGCTTCGATACGCTTGCCTTTAGGGCTAGAAACGTAAGGAATACGGATAGAAGCCGAACGGTTACGCGCTGAGTAAGCAAGCATAATTGGTGCTTCGTAGTGTGGAACCAAACGCTTATAAGAGTTTGTACCTGGGTTAGTAATCGCATTCAACGCACGCGCGTGTTTGATTACACCGCCGATGAAGAACAATGCCATTTCTGATAATCCAGCATATTCATCACCAGCAAACAAGTTCTTGCCATCTTTAGAAATTGACATGTGAACGTGCATACCAGAACCGTTATCACCCACCATTGGCTTAGGCATGAATGTCGCTGTTTTGCCATATTGATGCGCAACGTTCCAAACTGCATATTTGAACTGCTGAACTTCGTCCGCTTTACGAACTAAAGTATTGAAGCTCACACCAATTTCTAATTGGCAAGATGCAACTTCGTGGTGATGTACTTCTACACGACCAGGGCCCATGATGTCTTCGATACGTGCACACATTTCAGCACGCATGTCTTGATGAGAGTCAACTGGAGGAACTGGGAAGTAACCGCCTTTAACACGTGGACGGTGACCTGAGTTACCTGCTTCGTAGTCTTTACCTGTAGACCAAGCAGCTTCTTCAGCGATCAATGTGTGGCGCGCGCCAGACATGTCGATGTCCCATTTTACTTCGTCAAAAACAAAGAATTCTGGTTCTGGACCAAAGAATGCTGTATCACCAATACCTGTAGATTTTAAATATTCTTCAGCACGACGAGCAATTGAACGTGGGTCACGCTCGTAACCTTGACCAGTTGAAGGCTCGATAACGTCACAAGTTACAACAACTGTAGGCTCAGCAAAGAACGGGTCAAGAAAACCTGTTTCAGCATCTGGACGTAAGATCATGTCAGAAGCTTCAATGCCTTTCCAACCAGCAATTGAAGAACCATCAAACATTTTACCGTCTTCAAATGTATCTTCATCAATCGTATCAGCTGGGTAAGTTACGTGCTGCTCTTTACCCTTAGTATCAGTAAAGCGAAAATCGACCCATTTTGCGCCACTTTCTTTGATGAGTTGAAGGACCTTGTTCGCCATGCTCATTTGCTCCAATGAAGTTTTTATGCACTTGTTAAGTGCGTGTTAGTTGTTGGTGTATAATTAGCAATTATCATACCAACAATTTCAAAGCATACCTAAAACATTGAAATTCTTTGCAGAAAAAATGCTTTAAGCTCCCTGTCCTATGCTTACTTTAATGCCTGCATTTTAAAATGCACCATATTTAAACATTCCTATTTCAGTTCGTCCCTAAAAAAGACATAATGAACCAAAATGGTGCAATACATATAACAAAGAACCAATGTAGTGCCAATTACGCTTTTATTATTCGCGTAAATTGGCTTTTTATATCATTCTTTTCAACATCATTCCAATCAATTCATTTAGACTTTCGATTCACTTTCAGTTTTTTTCCTCAAGTGTTTCAATTACAAAAATTTATGATCAATTACCTGCTCATTTCAATAAACAAAATTGGCCCTTTATTTAAGTGCTGAGATTTCCGAAATATTCAACATTGGCTATTTGTTTTTGCTATGATTATTCGTCTAAGAATTGTGGTCCATCATTCTCCATTTTTCTTAAAGTGAGTAACAATGTGAGCAATATCAGCACTCATTTGTTAAAACCTTAAATATAATCAATAGGTTGAATATAAAATGCTTCTAATGGTCGATAACTATGACTCATTTACTTACAACATCGTTCAATACTTTGGCGAGTTGAATCAAGAAGTAAAAGTTGTTCGTAATGATCAAGTGACTTTAGAGGATATTGAGCGATGGCAGCCGAAATATCTGGTGATTGGCCCTGGTCCATGCTCTCCAAGTGAAGCAGGCATTTCTATTCCAGCCATCAATCACTTTGCTGGCAAAATTCCTTTGCTTGGCGTTTGCTTAGGTCATCAAGCCATTGGACAAGCCTTTGGTGGTCATATCATTCGCGCCAAAACAGTGATGCATGGCCGCCTATCCGATATGTATCATAGTGACAAAGGGATTTTTAGCAACTTGCCATCACCTTTTGCTGCAACACGTTATCATTCATTGGTGATTGAGCAAGAAACTTTGCCAGAGTGCTTAGAAGTGACCTGTTGGACCAATCAAGCAGACGGTACGATTGAAGAAATTATGGGTGTGAAACATAAAACTCTGCCTGTGGAAGGTGTGCAATTTCACCCTGAGTCTATTTTGAGCGAACATGGTCATCAAATTTTCAAAAACTTCTTGGATATTTACGCTTAAACACGAGCATTTGATTACATCAAATATCCTGACAGCCCATTTTTAATCAATGGGCTGTTTTTATTTTGAACATATAAAAACAATATATAACTCATACACACGGTATAAATTTTCAGCATTAAACTTAATCTGAAAACTTACACTTAAAAACAAGTCATTCTTTTTCAATAATTAATCCACTTTTCACACGTTATAAAAAGTAAGTTCAATCCTCAATTTCTGTTTTGTCTGATTGCATTTTACTTTTTTAGATTAACTATAGTCATAGGAATGATTAAGTTTCAGGGCGGCTGGATGATAGAATCTAAGTCATTGTTCTTAGCATTCCCCCTGAATGATCTATCAGGATAACCTATTGTGAATACCTTGGTTTTATTGAATATTATTGTTTTTGTCCTGCTCATGGCAGGATTGTTTTTTACTTATCGAAAAGACTGGAGTCTCTCCAAAAAAGTTCTGATCGGTATGGTGGTTGGTATCTTCTTCGGTTTAGCCCTTAAAGCGATCTACGGCGATAACCCTGTGCTTGAACACTCGGTTGCATGGTTCAACCTTGTGGGTAATGGTTATGTACAACTATTACAAATGGTGATCATGCCACTGATTTTCATCTCGATTCTAAGTGCGGTGGTGAAACTACACCAAACCACGTCTCTTGGAAAAATCAGTGTACTCGTGATTGGTATCTTGTTAGCGACCACAGCAATTGCCGCACTGGTGGGTGCAGGCATCACCAATTTATTTGGCTTAACCGCTGAAGGACTAGTACAAGGCACCAAAGAAGCGGCGCGTCTAGCAACCATTCAAAGTCAATACATTGGACAAGTGACAGATTTAGATGTTCCAAAGCTCTTGCTTTCACTATTCCCTCAAAACCCATTTGCTGATTTAACCGGTGTTCGCCCAACAGCGATCATCAGTGTGGTGATTTTCTCTGCATTTTTAGGTGTTGCAGCGCTCAAACTGATGGATAAAGACACCGTCAATGGTGAAAGAATCAGACACGGGATTGAAGCACTGCAAGCTTTGGTGATTAGTCTTGTCCGTTTAGTCATGCAATTTACGCCTTATGGTGTATTGGCACTCATGACCAAAATGGTGGCAACGGCGAATGTTGCTGACATTGTAAAACTGGGCGAATTCTTAGTTGCCTCTTATCTTGGCCTTGCAATTATGTTCCTCGTACATGCACTGATTTTGCTATTTGTACGTGTCAATCCAATCGACTTTTTCAAGAAAGTTTTTCCTGTTTTAACTTTTGCATTTACCAGTCGTTCAAGTGCAGCCAGTATTCCACTCAATATCGAAGCACAGACCAAACAATTGGGTGTGCCTGAAGGGATTGCCAGCTTTTCTGCTTCATTTGGTGCAACCATTGGTCAAAATGGTTGTGCAGGTTTATACCCTGCAATGCTGGCGGTGATGGTTGCCCCAACAGTCGGTATCAATCCGTTGGATCCATTATGGATTGCGCAGTTGGTTGTGGTGGTAACCCTCAGTTCGATCGGTGTTGCTGGCGTTGGTGGCGGTGCAACCTTTGCTGCTTTAATCGTCCTCCCAGCCATGGGCTTACCGATTACTTTAGTTGCGTTACTGATTTCAATTGAGCCACTCATTGATATGGGTCGTACTGCTTTAAACGTCAACGGTTCGATGACTGCAGGCACAGCGACCAGTCAATTACTCGGTGTCAGAAATCCACAACCCGATAATGATGCTTAAGCTAGATTAAAATAAAAAAGCCAACGCATGATCGTTGGCTTTTTTTATGATTGAATCAATTATAACTTCAACTGTTGCACAAGCGAACCATCTTGCTTCGCGACTAAAGACTCACAGAGTTGGATACGTTCTTTAGTTTGATTTAAACCCCGCTCAACCCCGACCAGCTCTTTGGTTCTCGGTGCAAAGAAGGCATTCAACTGCGTCGCTTCTTGTTGTGAACAGGCTGCACCACTAAACAATGCGGGGAAACGTCCAGCAGAAGACTTGCCTAAACGATCAAACACAGCATCGTGATTGGTCTTAAACCATGACCACAGTCCACCTTGTTCACCACTATAGCTATTGATTGCGTTAATCACGGTCCGTACTTCACCGACTTTCACACGTGGGTCTAAAACGAGCTGACGTGCCTGCTGACGTGTTTCCACCTGATTTGCTGAACCTAAAGCAGTGAGAATCGCCAAACGTTGGGTCGGCTGCGTGATACGTTGTAACTCCCCCACTAAACGGTCAAATGTAGGCTGTCCTTTTTCTTGGACACGGACTGCCAGAATCGTTGGCAATAATTCTGGGGTGAGCTGAGCAAAGTTCAGTTGCGTCTGTTCAAATAAAACATCGGATTGCTTTAACAGTTTTTGGCGAACTTCTGGTACCTGAATTTCCAATGCAAGAAATTGGGCTAACTCACTCCGCCACAAGCTATCCTCAGCAGACTCACCTGCTTTGCTCGCATAACCCAATTGATTCAATTTAGGTAGATACAAATTCGCAAGCACTTTTCTAAAATGCTCACGTTCTACCTCCGTCTTCAACACATGGCGTTGGATTGTGCTGAGTTGCTGAAACAATGCCGTATTAATCTGTCGGCTATTCGAGTTCGCAAACTTCTTGGCGACATCCACCACCGCCAAAAGGTTAATATCACCATGGTTAAATGCCGCTGAAACAGCATAGGCATAGGCCAATTGTTCAGTATTGGAAAGTTTCTCCGTAGCGGCAGTCAGACGAGCAAGTTCTGGTTCAGGCAAACTAAATTGGTAATAGCCTGCCGCATCAGCATTTGGAATATACCAACTGTTAATACGTGCACCTTTGAGTTCAATTTTGGCTTCGGCTTGATCAACCAGTTCACATTGAACTTTACTCGCTGCATTTGGAACTTCGTAACGTACGCACAATGGCACACCCCAAAGACTGTTGGCATCGCCTTTAGAACCAACGGGTAAATAGCGTGTTTGTTTCACATTTAAAAAGACTTTATTACCTTGTTGCTGCAATGAAGTATTCAGCAACGGTACACCCGGTTGATCAATAAAACTTTTCACCGCTTTGCTAAAACGCTCAGCTTGACCAGACTGTTCTGCGAGGGAGCTAATTAAATCATTGGCAGTAGCACTGCCATATTGATGCTTGTGAATGTAATTACGCACGCCTTGTTTGAATTTGTCTTCGCCTAGATAGCTCTCAAACATATTTAAAACAGCTGCACCTTTTTGGTAGGTAATGCCATCAAAAGCCGTTTGAATATCGGCATTGCTTAAAATTGGCTGACGGATACGGCGTACACTGACCAAGCTATCGCTTTTCATTGCACCTGCAGTATCGACCACACGTTCTAAGTCAGCATTAAATTCAGGATGTAATTGTTGGGTGATTTTACTTTGCATCCACGTGGCAAAAGATTCATTCAACCACAGATCATCCCACCACGGCATGGTCACCACATCCCCAAACCATTGATGCGCTAATTCATGTGCATTGACATTAAATGAACTCTGTACAAAAGATACGGGAGAGTCTTTATCCAGCAACATTAAGTAATCTCTAAATGTGATCAGTCCGGGATTCTCCATCGCACCAGCAGCAAAGTCAGGTGCAGCAAGCAAATCCAATTTGTCGAATGGATAGCCAAATGCAAAATAATCTTCTAATGTTTTTAAAATCGCTGGGGTTTCAGACAAAGCATGCTGCATTTTCTCAGCCTTACCATCAGGTGCCAGACCGCGTAATTTGATCGCCTGTTTACGCCACTCAGTCGCACCAATATCAGGACCTTTTTGTACTTGCCAAGGGCCAACAGCCAAAGCTAATAGATAGGTTGGTAATGGTTTAGTCGGTGCAAAGCTTAAGGTTTTCCAACCCGATTTTTCGGCCTGTTCAGCGACTTGATTGGTATTGGCAAAACCTGAATATTTACTTGGTATGGTTAATCGAATATTAAATGGCGTTTTAAAACGGGGCTCATCAAATGATGGAAAAGATTGACGTGCACTGATGGCTTCCATTTGAGTCATAACATAAGGTTTACCCTCAAACTCAATTTTATAAATACCATCCAGTTGTTGATCATAATCTGCATTGAAATCTAATACTAAGCGGTATTGCCCAGCAGCTAATGTCTTAGCAAATTTAATCAGACTGACACCATCGACTTCCGAAGCTTGCTCATATTTGGCCGTGGTTTTCTGCCCAGTTGCGGATAGGATGTTAGCGTCTTTTACCGATAAAGATTTACCATGAATCCAAACATAATCGGTTGCTTGGGTCAGTTTTAAATGGATTGTGGTTTTACCCGTATAACTTTTTTGTGCAGGATCAATTTTAAAATCTAAATCATAAGATTCAGGTATGGCCCATTCAGGTAATTTGCCGATTGGAATTTGTTCATTGCTATTTGATGCAAAAATCTGTGTTGCAGATAATGAAAGTAATGTTGTCAGTAGCAATTGTTTTTTAAATGAAGGTTTGACCAACATAGGAGATCTGTCCTCTGTAGTTTTTAAAATAAAAAGACGCAGCAAATGGTGTACCACTTCGCTGCATCCACACATCATTGTTAGAATTTATAATTGAACTCCAGCCAACCCTGACGGCCGATTGGTGAGTATGATCCTACTGGATAATAAGGCCATCCACCTGTGTCATCGCGTTTCACTTTGTCAAATAGATTATTCACAATGATTGAAGCAGAAGCCTTAGGTGAAATTTGATAAGTTCCACTCCAATTGACCAAATAGGTTGGGCTTAGATAAGTCGTTTGATCACCGTTTGGAATTTTGCCATAGCGATTGACCAATACGGTTGATGCCCAATCCCCGAGACTCCAACTCAGGCTGGTATTCAAGCGGTCTCTCCAATCTGGAATGGTTAAGTCTTTTAAATAATTATCTTTCTCGCCATCTTTTGATTGTTGATATTCACGTTCCAGCACACGACTATAATTCACCGTCCACAGGAAGTTACCTACATTTTCTGTTTTCCAGCGCCATTTGCTGGTGAAATCAATCCCGCGAGTATGATCTGAAGCTGCATTAATCGGAACAATATTGATATTGTTGATGACATTTGGATCAACCACTGCATTTGCTGGATTACGCTCTACACGTGCCAATGCATCAACACATTGTGCTGAATTGATATCTTGCGCTCCTAAGCGACAAGCAGCTTCTTGACGTAAAATTTTATCTGGACTGAGATTGGTCACTAGATTATCAATTTTGATATCCCAGTAGTCGACGGAGATATCAAACTTATTACTCGGAGACCACACAAAGCCTGCACCATAAGATTTACCTTCTTCGGGTTTTAAATCTTTGTTGCCTGTTAATGTGTAGTTCGCGCCAGGCGAATAATCTTTAAAGCTACATTTATCTAATGCTTGTCCCGTTTGGCTACAACGTAAATAATCGGTGGTACTTGGGAAATACCCTCTTTGTTTATTTAAAAACAGATAATTCATATCTGGTGCACGAAAACTGGTGGCGTAATTGCCTCGCACCAATAAGGTTGGATGTGGTCTAAATTCTAAGCCTGAACCAAAGGTGAATTTATCAATACTGTTATCGGATAAGGCATAGCGGTCATAGCGTCCAGATAAGGTTAAATTGAGTGGCTTGGCTAAAGGTAAGAATAATTCCGTACCCAATGCCTGACGGGTACGTGCCCCACCATATTCACCACTGGAAGTGGCATTATAGAAGTCCCCATTTTCCACCGCTTTATCGGGTTTAATTGTAAAACCTTGGCGTCCAATTTCTACCACCGCAGCAAGCTTGGCCGTTCCTGCAGGCAATTCAAACACATCACCATTGGCACTTAAAGTTAAGCCCTGTGCCCAAGACTTGTCATTTTCTTCAGTTGTGCCTGAAATGCTTCTAAACTCACTAGCGATCAGTGGCCGACTGATACGGTCTAAATGCGGGGAATAAATTGGAATACCATCTTGGTCTACACCCAGTCGCTGACCTAGGAAATATTCATCAACATTCGAGCGAACCAGCCCTTGTTTACGTAATTGACTGGTATAAATCGAGCCATTATAGGCTGCTTCATAGCGCCAACTACTGTCCCCTATATCGCCACGGATACCAAAGTTCAAATTGGAGGAAAGTTCTTTCCATTTTTTATTGGCTTGTTCAACACCACCGAGTTCTTCTGGTGCAAAACGACGACTCCAAATTTCATAATTTCCCGTGTCTTGGTTTAGGAAATAGCCACTACTTGCACCTAAAGATGTCCATGTCGGACCACGGGTATTATTTTCAATTTGATTGGCACCGATCAAAACATCTGCGAATAATTGGGTTTTCTCATTCAGCTCATAATCTAAACCGAGATAACCATTTTGGCTGCGATTCTTAGTCTGTACTGTCCAATAGGTCGGTCGGGCCAAACCACTGGCACAGTTATCTGCTCCCGCTTTGCCAATATTTGTTACTGAGCCTTTAAATAGATCATCAAATGCCTCACAGCTATTAATTGAAAGATACTGGCCTGTCTTGGCATTTTTACGTCCAACGATCGTGTCTGGCTTTTCCCCTCGACGTGTTCGGCTCGACATAAAATCACGATCAGCCGCCCAAATCGGTTCACGCCCACTCAGTTCAACACCATAAACCAGATTGAGCTTGTCCAGTGTTTTACTACCACTCAGTTGTAAACGTAAATTTTCGCCACCTTCTTTGGTCCCACCCGCCTTAATATTGAATTGAGTGCCATCGGTTTTCTTTTTCAGGATGATATTGACCACACCTGCAATCGCATCCGATCCGTAAATCGCAGAAGCCCCTCCGTTTAAGATTTCAATGCGGTCAATAATTGCAGTCGGAATATTGGCTAAATTGACAAAATTCACAGCGCCATCATAAGGCACTGGATAATCTGCAACTCGATGACCGTTAATTAAAGTTAAGGTATGGTTCGGCCCTAAACCACGTAAACTGATGGCATTGGCTGCAGGCGTAAAGGTATTGCCATAATCCGCTCCTTGTACAAAACCTGTGTTTTGGGTCAAGTTATTCAAGGCATCAAAAGCATTACTAAAACCGTGTTTTTCGATATCGGCTGCGGTAATGACCGTTACACTGGTTGGGCCATCTTTTTGCGCTTTGGAGATACGTGAGCCTGTGACTGCAACACGCACCACTTTATCCGATGTCGCATCGATTTGTGGCTGTTCTATATTTGTCTCAGCATGAGTTTCTAATGGATGAAGACATGCAATAAAGACAAAAACAAAACAACCTTTGTTTTTAACAGCCCCAAGATATTTCAAGTAATTTAGGTACATATTTATGAATGAATAAAATTATGACCGACCTAATATATCCACTTTTATTTAGTTGATTTATACACATTTTTTTATAGAGATATGGCGGATTAAGATATACCAAATGGTTGATTATTTATCATAAAAACTCAAATAAACCCCTCATAAAATAATACCTTTTTCATTCAATCACTCCCAACCATAAATTTATCAACCAACTTAAACGGGTTAAATTTTAAAAACTCTCTAGCCACAACCTAAATCTTGGGTTATTTTCTGCTAACATAGCCCTTTAGCGGGTGGCGTACATCCCACGAAAAGCTGAGCTATCCTTCATCATCAACCACTTTCATCCAAATTTTTTAATCATTAAATG
This sequence comes from Acinetobacter sp. Ac_5812, assembly GCF_013072695.1. GTDB lineage: Bacteria > Pseudomonadota > Gammaproteobacteria > Pseudomonadales > Moraxellaceae > Acinetobacter. Next base: position 55,609 of record NZ_LXUK01000012.1, on the reverse strand, counting down.
CTGTAACTCATGACTATGAATATCCAACAGGCACTCAATAATATTACCAAGAACATCCATCTAACCCAGCCACAAATGGAAGATGTCATGCGCAGTATCATGCAAGGTGAAGCCACTGATGCTCAAATCGGTGCGCTAATGATGGGTTTACGCATGAAGGGTGAAAGTATTGATGAAATTACAGCTGCTGCACGTATCATGCGTGAGTTTGCGATTAAAATTGATGTCAGTGATATTCCTCATCTGGTAGATATCGTAGGTACAGGTGGTGATGGTCAAAACTTATTTAATGTTTCAACCGCTTCAAGTTTTGTGATTGCGGCTGCGGGAGCAACCATTGCGAAACATGGTAACCGCGGTGTATCCAGCAAATCGGGTTCTTCTGACGTGCTTGAACAGATTGGCATTCAACTTGATTTAGACATGCAGCAAACGGAACGCTGTATCCGTGAAATGGGCGTAGGTTTCCTGTTTGCGCCAAATCATCATAAAGCCATGAAATATGCAGTGGCACCCCGTCGTGAATTGGGCATTCGCAGCATTTTTAACTTACTTGGCCCTTTGACCAATCCGGCTGGCGTAAATCGTTTTGTGATTGGCGTATTCTCAGATGAATTGTGTCGTCCGATTGCCGAAGTACTCAAACAGCTCGGTGCAGTACATGTACTGGTTGTACATTCTAAAGATGGCCTAGATGAAATTAGCCTAGCTGCGCCAACCGCAGTGGCTGAGCTTAAAGATGGCGAAGTTACCGAATGGACGCTGAACCCAGAAGACGTTGGTATCGCCTCTCAAACCCTCACTGGTTTAGTGGTGAATAGTTCAGAAGAAAGCTTAAAACTGATCAAAGATGCTTTAAGTCGTGACAAATCAGACGTAGGCGAAAAAGCCGCAAATATGATTGCGCTGAATGCAGGTGCAGGCATTTACGTCGCAGGCATTACCAAGACCTATAAACAAGCCGTTGAGCTGGCTCAAGATATTCTCTACGGCGGACAGGCCTTAGAAAAAATGAGTATCTTGGCTGAATTTACCAAGACATTGAAACAATATCAGGCAGATTAAGGACTTCTCATGATCGATATTCAAAATACCATTTTAGGTAAAATTGTTGACCGCAAACATGAGGAACTTGCAGCACGTTTAAAACAACGTAGCTTGCATGATGTTGAGCAGTGGGCAAAACAAGCCACCCCTGTTCGTGGTTTTGCCAATGCCTTACAACACAAACGTCCTGCTGTAATTGCTGAAATTAAAAAAGCATCACCGTCTAAAGGTGTGATCCGTGCAGACTTTAATCCTGCGGAGATTGCCCAGCAGTATGAGCAGGCAGGTGCTGCTTGCTTATCGGTATTAACCGATGTGGATTTCTTCCAAGGCGCAGACGAAAATATTGCGATTGCACGTCAGCATTGTGCCCTACCAGCTTTGCGTAAAGACTTTTTGATTGATCCTTACAATGTAGTTGAAGCACGTGCACTACAAGCAGATTGTATTTTATTGATCGTGGCTTGTTTATCTGACCAACAACTCGAAGAAATGTCGAAAACCGCATTTGAACATCAGTTGGATGTGTTGGTTGAAGTGCATGATGAATATGAGTTAGAACGTGCTTTAAAACTTTCTGAGCAATGTATTTTGGGTGTGAATAACCGCAATCTTAAAACCTTTGATGTTGATTTAAATACGTCATTACGTTTAAAGAAATTATTGCCTGCTTCCCGTATCTTGGTGACTGAAAGTGGTATTGCCACGCCTGCGGATGTAGACATGATGCAAGCCAATGATATTCATACTTTCCTTGTCGGTGAAAGCTTTATGAAACAACCTCGCCCTGATCAAGCATTTAATGAATTGTTTGGGCGGCCTGATCGGATCTAAACAAATCAGGTTCAAGGTAAAATTCTGCCTTGAACCTTTTAAAGGTTGCTAGAACTAGATATAGACTCTAAATAAAGAATAAAAATTAGAGTTCGAAAATACTCAAAGATTAAATATTGATGGAACAATGTGAGTAATTTTTTATTAATCTTGGGACTGATCTTTTTAGTTGGCTTTCCTATTTATAGTCATCTATTTTTCTACGAAAAAATTCAGCGTTTTAAAGATCCAAGAGTCGTTTATTTCTTTACTTTAATTCCTGGACTTATTCTTGTTGGCATTGCTATGTTTTTTTCTCCCGCAAAGACTTACATTAAATCTGAAGAATGTGGCATCGTAAAACAATATAAAATGTTCCCCAAGAAACGACGTCAAATCGAACGACTCGCGATTGTGATGGATCAATCTGGCTATATTCGTTATTTTGCCTTCGACGAAACTTTACCCCGTGTTGAAATCAATAAGCATATCTGCTTTGAGTTTTATGATCGTTTTAAAAATAAAGGCTTAGATCAATCACGGATTATAAAGCTTCTAACACGCTCAGAGATTTAGCTATTGTAGATGGCAATTAAAATAAAGAATCAAAATGAATTTACACTCCTCTCGTTTGACCATTTTTTAATACTTTTAAAATACGTATTTCGCCATGAATGCAATTCAGTTCAAATCATCACGGTTTCGGACTATAATTTTACATCTCTAGTCGCTTGCCTATTTTTATATAATTATGAGTAAACACGATTCATCGCTTTCTAAAGATCAGTTTAATTTACTGAAAGCCTTTAAAAAGCAAATTTCCAATCCGCAAGCGAGTGTGATTGCCAAACAAGCAGAGTCACAAAAGACTCCAGCCGCTGCTGAAGAGTTGGAAGATACTGAACTTTTTAAAAAAGCCCTACTTGGGGTAAAACCCATCGACAATCAGAATATTGCCGATACTAAAGTTGCGCGTAGCAAAAAAGTCGATGCCCAAACTTTGGCAAAACGTGCTGCAGCAGAAGGTGGAGCTGAGCAAGAACTTACAGAAATTTCAGATACCCAAGCGATCTTAAACCCTGTTGCCAGCCAAGCGGCTTTAAGCTATCGCATTGCAACCTTGCAGCACAAAGTATTTGAAGATTTAAAAGCAGGCAAAATTCGCTGGTTTGAAGCAGTCGATTTGCATGGTTGTACTGTTGAACAAGCACGCGCCGCCGTTTTGCAAGTGATTCAGATGGCCAAAGATGAAAATCAAAATGTCGTTAAAATTGTACATGGCAAAGGTCCTGAAGCAATCTTGAAAACCTATGTCAATGGTTGGCTCAGACAGCATCGTGATGTACTTGCTTTCGTCAGTGCCCCTGAAAATCAAGGCGGTACAGGTGCTGTTTTAGTCTTACTCAAACGTGCCGAAAAGAACCCTAAGTACAAACAGTAATCGGCATTTTTATCAAAATTAAGATTTCTAATCGTTTTCTGATACAATTGCCGTTTTTGTTCAACCCACCTAAGTGAACATTGTTATGTCTATGCAGCAATCGTACGCAAATATCTTAACTGCCGTTGGTGAAGACCTAAATCGCCCGGGCTTAAAAGATACGCCAATGCGTGCGGCTAAAGCTTTCTCTTTTTTAACTTCTGGCTATAGCAAAACGCTTGAAGAAGTTACAAATAGTGCGCTCTTCCCTTCCGATAACCATGAAATGGTATTGGTCAAAAATATTGAATTTTATTCACTTTGTGAACATCACCTACTGCCATTCTATGGTCGTGTACACATTGCATATTTACCTGAAGGTCAAGTTTTAGGTTTATCGAAATTTGCGCGTATTACAGAAATGTTTGCACGTCGTCTACAAGTTCAAGAGAACTTGACACAGCAAATTGCAGAAGCAGTTGCTGAAGTGACTCAAGCACGTGGTGTTGCAGTTGTGATTGACTCTGCGCATATGTGCATGATGATGCGCGGTGTAGGTAAACAAGAATCAACCACACGTACGGTTTCTTTTGTTGGTGACTTTAAAACAGACAAAGATGTACGTCGTGAATTCTTAAGCGCTGTTCCTGAAAACTATTAAGCTGGGCAACCTAGAATGTCATCAGTTCAGTTAGCAGGTTTCGGCGATTTAATCGCAAATGAAGCAACTATTGATTATCCTCGTCCCGATCGTTTGGTTCGAGGTAATCCTGAACGTTTAACCTATAGTTTATATGAACATCCACATATGGACTGTGGCATTTGGCAATGTGAAGTTGGTGCTTGGAATATTCAATTTGCTGAAAATAAACAAGAGTTTTTTCAGGTCATTGAAGGAATTGTGCGTATCCACGATGCAAAAACCAATTCTTTTATTGAAGTGACTGCTGGAAATGCAGGAATTATCCCACCCGCATTTGTTGGTACATTTGAAGTCATTGAAGCAGTTAAAAAATACTATGTGATTGTTGAGGTTTGATCAATCCTCTTTAAATTTCAAACTCATCTGGAAAACTCTCGAAATTTTTCATTTCATCCAGTTCAATTGCATATAATTTACAGATCATCAAAGCTTCAAAGCGCCACCTCCCCCACAATGCAATTTTGTGGAAAAATTTCTTTTCCCAATATTTACCTTGCTGCTGATCATGTTCAAGCTGTTGTAAATACAAACTCATCGTAGACGCGTCGACTGTTGTATTCAAGAGGCCATCTAACTGTTTAAATGGATAATCAACTGCGTAATTCTCGCTAATCGTTTCAACCTCAAGATGAGGATAGCTAATCAAATCAATCAGCCGATCTGAAGGATAAGCTAACAATCCATCGATTATTTTTATAATATCAGCCTCATCTCCATAACACATTGCGCAGCAAAGCAATAACAATGCATGGCTGTAATCTATGGTGAGTTCTATTGCAGCAACACCAAGCTGTTGTCCATGCGACTGAATGAGTGACAGTAAGTCAGCATAGGCCAACCAGAACTGATAAACAGACAGATAAATTTCTCGGATTTGTGTTGAAGCCAAACCCAGATCATAAGCAAGACGAATCAGATAGGTCAGCTCCAAACAGAAATTTTTAAAATATATTTCCTGCTCTAATAACTGATAGACATCCAGATCATCAACTGCATAAGGATCAAAGTATAAACTTTCATTTTCTCTATACTCCGAGACTTGCGCTTTAATATCATTCCAATGGCTTAAAGATCCCGGTTGAGAAATTCTCCATTTTTTTGGGTCAGAGATACTTTCTTGAACCTCATCCAATTGTTGTAGTAATTTTTCAAATTCTTGTGCTTGATCAATATCATTCATTATTAAAAAAACCGTACATAGCTCACGCCAATTTTATTCCAATCTTTATGATCCTGTTGCTCATAATCCCAGCTCATTCTTAGCGCCTGATTTGAGTTCAGACTATATTGCAGCTGTGTACCGACTCTTAAATTCCACTGGCTCTGATCTTGCCAATACGGTAATTCTACCTGTACCACGCTGTTGATATTATCAGACCATACATTCATACACCCTACAGTCGGCCCAGCTCCAATACGCCAGCCTTTATCTAAATTTTTACCGCCTTGAATATGACTTTGTAGTTGGGCATAACACAGATGTCGACGATCATAATCTGCCACGCTATAACCGACTTGCATATTCAGATTCATCACGCCATGTTGTGCATCTTCACTAAACTGCCCCTTCTCAATCGCTTCTTGTTTCCAACCTAAATTAAAACCCCAAGTGATTGGCGCTTTAAATGGCTGAATCGGGTTATAGGAATTCACTAACAATAGATCTAAATGTTCGAGCTTGAGCTTGTCCTCACGGTATTGCAAACTGCCATCTAAAAATAAGAGTTGCGTCCCTGTCCGATAGCCACCTTGTGGATCAATCAAATCGTGATAGGCCTGGCGGTGACCGAGCTCAACAAATTTTTGCCCTTGTACCTCCCCCATATTCACAGAAAGATTTCGTGCATGATGTCCTTCTACAGGCTGCTTTATCGGACGTATCGGTTCTTGACGCTGTTTATCAACCTCGATTTGACTACGCTGAGCAAGTAACTGTCGTAGTTGTGGTTGGGCAAAATCCGCATCTGCCTTATGGCTAATATATTGTAGATATAAATCGTCATAAGCCATTTCTAAAATCTTGGCCTGATCTTGTGGCTGATATGCTTTTAAAATCGGTTGAGCCAGATCTGTCTCGGTAAAGGCAATCTGATGAGCGACTTTGGCTAAAGCTGTGCCATGTTGTTTGGCTTGTGCAAGTAACTGCGTTTCTAAAGCTGGTCGATACACGACTTCTTTCACTAAGTCTTCTTGATCGACAGCCTTCAAAGTTTCAATCGGAATGGCAGCATAGTTAAATTGCTGTTTTAAGTTTAAATTTGGACGTACTAAATCAATTAAGCCGAGTAAACGGTAGGCACAGTTATCGCTAACAAAATAATAAGGGAAACTCACATGCTGCATTTCCCAAATATGCTCAACCAGAAAGCGAGTTTCCTCTGGTGTGAGATTGAGCTCATATTCCCACAGGTCACGGCTTTCAAAATCACCGTATTCTTTGACTTTGCGGTAATACGGCATTAATGAATATTCACCAGGATACTGCCCTGTTAAGCCTTTCCATGCATAAGACCAGTTATCATCACCTTTCACTGTGGCAGCATAATTCACTGCATAGGACACTAGATTGAGTTGCTTCTGATCTTTAGGGTCTAGGCGTAGTAAGGTATGTCCAAACATCGAACTTGGATTACCCATAAAATCCGTTGCATAAATCAAAGTCGCTTTATACGGCTTGATTTGGTTGATCCACTCCTCAAATTCAACGCAATTGACGTTGGGAAGTAGTTTCACATCGATATTAAACTGTTGCATTAGCCAACGGCTACGCGCGGGAAATTTACAACGAATCGATTGATTATCCGCAGCTTCTACAAATAAGGCACGAATATCGGCCTGTAATTCACTCTTTAAATTGGTTTTGCCATCTTTGGCATAAAAATAGCCCGCATAAGTGACTTCACTATTTTGTTTTTGATCCACGTACATCAAGCGTTGCCAAGTGATGTGCTGATCTAATTGTTTTGTGTTGGCAAGATCTAAATAAATTTGAATATCAGATTCAACCGCAGCATGGGCAAAGTGGCACATCAAAGATGCAAGTGCAAAAGTAGCTAATTTCATTCAATCGCAATTTTTAAGAATAATGATCGTAGGTATAAGAAAACCCTGTCATCAAGACAGGGTTTTAACATGTAGCAAATTAAACGTATGCTTTAAGCACTGCGTCTTTTGCCATCACACTTTGTAAAGCATCTAAAACTTGAAGCGAGTTTGCATTTTTACTTGAATAAATTTCAGCAAAGTTTGCTTTAGACACAGCAAAGAAACGTGCTTTGTCATTGGCTTTAATCTGCATTAATTCAGCGAGTACATTTAAGCTTTCACCTTGACCAACCGCCATATCGCGCGCTAAAGATTCAGCATTTTCATTGGTGAAAGTCACCACTTGAGCTGTTACAGTACCACCTTGACGGCATCCTAAAGTACCAAAAGTAATACCTAATAATTGGTTCGTAAAAATACCATTGGTTGTCGCAGCAAGAATTTTAGGTGCAACACCTTTTTTACCTGCCCAAATTTGTGTACCAGCACCACAACCGACATCATTGTCAGCCATTGCAACTGTTGAACCAGCGGCCAATAGAGCAGCTAATGCAATTTTTTTTAACATAGGAACGATCTCCAGTATCAATTATTCTTCAGTATTTGTTATCACTATTGTGTTGTGTAATTTTTCCTACACAAAAGTTAAAATAGCGAGCTTAGCGCGCTTTAGCAAATAAATTTTGAAATATATCTGAAATATTCATAACAAAAGGAAATCAGATGCCCGTTTTAAACGATCTCGAATGGCTTAATTTAACTGCCAAGCTCCATTTTTATCTCGCGTCCCCAAGATTTTTAATACCAACACTAAGCTCAGCAATAATAATAAATACCATGAACCTAATTTACCCCACCCCACCATATGCCAAGCATCGACTTGGCTTGGGTACAACCAAATTTTATAGAAGGTACTGATGTTCTCTGCAATCCAGATCAAGAAGGCAAGTAACAATAAAATCGGCAACATCGGCACTCTAAAACGATGCTGTTGCAATTGAAAATAAAGTTTTGTTTTCCAGAAAATCAAAATGCTCCAAATAAATAATGCAACACGAATATCAGGAATAAAAAACTTGGTCATAAAGTTGAGATAAGACAACACTGCCAAACACAGCATATTGCCAAAATTCGGCAAATTCTCGAATGAGACGTTATAAAGTCGCAAAGATCGAGCAAAAAAACTCCCCACTGCTGAATACATAAAACCGGCAAACAATGGCACAGTAAGTAACTTCAATACCGCTGGTTGTGGGTACTGCCATGAGGCAATCGCTGGGTGGGTCAAAAATATTTCCATTCCCATTGCCATGACATGGAATAAAGCAATGACTTTTGCTTCTGCCCATGACTCAAGCTTTAAATAGATCAGGCAGACTTGAATGATCAAGGCATAGAACAACAAATAGTCATAACGGTAGAAACCATAATATTCATGGCTTCCCATCGGTGCGGTGACTGCAAATGCAATCAAAAGCAACAATCCAAATAAGGCAGCCGAAGCTGCCTTAAAGATAAAGTTGAGCGGTAATACAATCAACTGCACAAAACTGATCCTAGCGTGTTTATCTTGAAGTACTTAAAAATATCAACCTAAATATTTAGCACTGTATTCATGAACAGTATCTACAAAAATCTTAGGTTGTGCTGGATCGACCCATTGAGTAATACCATGACCTAAATTTGCGATGTAGCCTGTTTTTTCACCATTTGCATAAGCATCATCAATCATTGCTTTCACTGATTTTTCAATTGAAGCGGCTGAACCATAAAGTACAGCTGGATCTAAATTACCTTGTAATGCAGCCCGTCCTGCAACCACATCACGAGCAGTATAAAGTGGTGTGGTCCAATCTAGACCAAACGCATCAGCACCCGTGGTTAGCATGGTTTCCAGCCATTGCCCGCCACCTTTGGTAAACACAATGATCGGAATACGTTGACCATTTTTTTCACGTTGAAGACCTGCAATAATCTTGGTCATATAATTCAATGAAAATTCAATATATTCTCTATGCGCGAGCGCTCCGCCCCAGCTATCAAAAATCTGAATCGCTTGTGCACCTGCATCAATTTGCGCGTTCAAATAATCAATCACTGAATCAGCCAAATGATCTAGCAAAGCATGTAACACTTCTGGCTGCGCGTACATCATATTTTTAATGAAGCGAAACTCTTTACTTGATCCACCTTCAACCATATAAGTTGCTAAAGTCCACGGACTGCCAGAGAAACCAATCAAAGGAACTTGGCCATTTAAAGCAGAACGAATGGTCGAAACGGCATTCATGACATAAGCCAAATCAGACTTAGCATTTAATTTAGGTAAATTTGCCACATCTTGTTCAGTACGTACTGTTTTATGAAACTTTGGCCCTTCGCCTGTTTCAAAATATAGACCTAAACCTAAAGCATCAGGAACCGTTAAAATATCTGAAAATAAAATCGCAGCATCAAGCTCATAACGGCGCAATGGCTGTAAAGTCACTTCACAAGCAAAGTCAGTATTTTTACATAGAGATAAGAAATCCCCTGCCTGCGCACGAGTTTCACGATATTCTGGTAAATAACGCCCTGCTTGACGCATCATCCATACAGGTGTGGTGTCTACAGGCTCACGTAATAAAGCTCGTAAGAAACGATCATTTTTCAACGTTGTCATTACCAATCTCTAAATTGTTTCATGTAGCGCGCATCATAACAAAGTTAGCTTGGAATTTATAATTTCAATCGCATTCAAATTTATGAGCTGAAATAAATTTCGCTTTTACACAAAACTGCTACTGCAAGCGGCATTATTTTCTGTAATACTTGCAACATGTTAGGGGCTGTTGACATTTCAGCCATGCATTGCGTTATAGGCTAAAACAACTCAAACAAGGCATGAAACGTAGGTAATGGCGTCCCCTTATCAAGTTTCATAACGAAGTTTGAAGCAGTTTTAGCCATAACCCTTCGGGACAGGGGCATTTTCTGCCGCTACTGCGTTACGCCTTACTTATTTAGAATTACTAAATATAGTAAGTCATGCCTTGTACCGACAAAATACGTCCTCTGTCGCAAGCATGCATGAAACGCCAACAGCCCCTCTATCCCAATATGAATAATTCTTAAGGTTGAATTACATGTTTGTTCGCTCATTACTCGCTATGAGTTTAAGTTGTATTCTTGCTAATGTTGCTTTCGCTGCTCCAACAACTGAGCAACCATTAAATCCAAAACAAATTACAGGTTCGGTCCAAGATCCTATTGATCCGTTAGCCATTGAACGTGCGGCTTCTAGTGTAGTTGCTGATCCTGCGTCAAGCGTCGCAGCCCCAGCAGTGTCAGAGCCACAAGTCAATACAGGTGCCGCATCAGTTGTATCGCAAAAATTAGAAAATACACCGGATACCACCACGGCAACAACCACTGCTCCAGCTGCTAAAATTTCATGGACTTTAGACAGCATGAATAATGCTGAATACCCTGAAGCTTTACCAAAAGGACAACTGCCAGCCTATGCTCGCGCGCATGTCATGTTGAACAATGCACACGCATCACCAGGTGCGATTGATGGTTCAAATGGTAAAAATACTTTAAAAGCGATTGCATCATTCCAGCAAATGAATGGTTTAACACCAACAGGTCAGTTAACCAAGGAAACTTGGGATGCATTGGTTGCTAAGCAGACCAAGCCAGCTTATGTTGAGTACACGATTACCGACGCAGACTTAAAAGGTCCATATGCTGACTCAATCCCTTCTGATTATGCACTACAAGCAAAAATGAAAGGTTTGTATTACACCCGCGTAACAGAGATGTTAGGTGAAAAATTCCATATGGATGAAAATTTCTTAAAGAAACTGAATCCAACTGCAACATTTAAAAAAGCGGGTGAAAAAATTATTGTGGCCAATGTCCGCAATGACTTACCTGAAGATATTCATTTGATCGTTGCACACAAAGGTGCAAGACAGCTTTATTTGTTCAACAGCCGTAATCAAATGATTGCATCATTTCCTGCAACAATTGGCAGTACTGATACGCCTTCTCCAGCAGGTACCTATAAAGTAGTCGGTGTTGCCAAAAACCCTTGGTATAGTTATTCACCATCTAACTTTGTGCAAGGTAAAAACCTTAAACCACTTTCTCTACCACCTGGTCCAAATGCACCAGTCGGTAACATTTGGATTGGTTTAAGCAAAAAATCATTTGGTATTCATGGTACACCAAACCCATCTTTAATCTCTAAGACTGCATCACACGGCTGTATCCGTTTAACTAACTGGGATGCCAATGACTTAGGTGCTAAAGTACGTTCAGGTGTGACTGTAAAATTCTTAGAATAATCTAGGCATTTTCTACAAAAACCGAATATCAGTGCTTGATATTCGGTTTTTTTATTTCAAAATACTTTCTTCTATATTCGGTAAAGGCTGATAATAAATCTGATTGCGCCCAAGTTGTTTTGCTCGATACAAAGCTTTATCTGCTGTATGAATCAACATATCTTGGCTAATTTTTGGATTGCCGTTAAATACCGTAATCCCCAAACTAATAGTCACATGATTAGACACCAACGATTTATCATGTGGAATCATTAAGCGGTCAATGGCACGATAAATATTGGTTGCGACCGCATAAGCCCCTTGTGCAGAGGTTTCAGGTAATAACACCACAAATTCTTCCCCACCATAACGGGCAATAAAATCCATATGTCGAATCGAGCTTTTAATGGTTTTCGCAATAGCTGAAATCACCTGATCCCCCATTTGATGCCCATAAAAATCATTATAGTTTTTAAAATAATCAATATCGATAAATAAGACCGATAGCGATTTGCGCTCTTTACAGGCTAAATCATAGTAATAGGTACACATCTCTTCAAAGGTACGTCGATTTGACACATCTGTCAGTTCGTCATGCTGACTCAGATGTAACAACTCAGATGCTTGTATCCGTAAAATCTGCTCATCAATTTCTGAAATTTTGGACTTTATAAATATTTTTCTTTCTTTTGAAGTCAACATCACACTAATCGAAAAACCCAGCAGTAAACTTCCTATTAGTGTCCGCCCAATCATGAGAAAATCACTAGGGTTATCAAACCAATATAAAAGAAACAAAATCGAAATTGCGGCAAAGGAACCAATCCATAACATATGTAGTGGTCGAATGCCACTCAGGATAAAACCCAACATATACAGGAATGCAATGAGGACCATGGCCTGATTTTGCAACACCAGATTTGAAACACTCATCATCAAAAATGAGGTTAATACAATGGTCAGGAATACGATCAGGCAAGCAGCAGGATAAAATAAAGGATTGAGTCTTTTAAAGCGTGAAAAAGCCCAAAATAAGAACAGTGCAATCCCCACAACAATTAAGCTGAGAATACTGTAGATAAAATCGAGGACAAAATATGTACTTCCACGAATCACGAGAAAATTAGATGGCAGGATCAACAACACAAATATGGTATAGGTAATCACACCTTGACCGAAGAACTGAATCGCATTGAGACGCGTTCGATCTACATTAAATTTCCAGAATTCATTTTCTAATTTTTGCGGTAAAGTTTGATGGGTATTCTTAGATTTAGAATGTTGGGCAACAAGCTGCTCGAGGTCTTCTTTTGACCTCCGCAATTGATCAAGATCATAGCCGTTGTCCATCCCAGATACTCTTTTTATGCTGCACTATTTTTGTGCCGCATAAAAAATAACATAAATTATCATTTTGTCATGCGCTTTGCTTAACCACTTATCCGTAATTCTAGTTACCATTTTCACACTTTATGCATTATTATTTGTATTATTTTTAAGTTTGAAGTAGACCTTGAATACTCTTACACTTTTGCAGCCTGATGATTGGCACGCACACCTGCGTGATGGTTTAGCTTTAAAACGTACTGTTCCTGATTTAGCCAAACAATTTGCCCGCGCAATTTGTATGCCCAATCTTGTCCCACCCGTTAAAACGGTAGAAGAAGCTTTAGCTTATCGCGAGCGTATTGTTGCCCATGTACCTGAAGGCTTGAATTTTGATCCACGCATGGTACTTTATTTTACCGATCATACGTCTCCAGATGAAGTTCGTAAAATTAAAGAGTCTGAATTCGTCAATGCCATCAAGCTTTATCCAGCGGGTGCGACCACTAACTCTGATAATGGTGTTAGTGATATTCGCAAAGTGTATGCCGTGATTGAACAACTGGAAGAACATCAGGTTCCATTGTTACTACATGGAGAAGTGACGCATAATCACGTTGATATTTTTGATCGTGAAAAAAAATTCTTAGATGAAGTGCTGTCGCCTTTATTGAAACAGTTCCCAAAATTAAAAGTCGTGTTAGAACACATTACAACAAGTGATGCGGCGAATTTTGTGTTGGAACAAGATCGTAATGTGGCAGCAACCATTACCCCACAACATTTATTATTCAACCGGAATGATATGTTAGTCGGTGGTGTCAAACCACATTTCTATTGCTTACCGATTTTAAAACGTCAGACTCATCAAACGACTTTATTAGAAGTCGCAACCAGTGGTAATCCTAAATTTTTCTTAGGTACTGACAGTGCACCACATGCACAAAATGCCAAAGAGAATGCCTGTGGTTGTGCTGGTTGCTATAGTGCACCAAATGCAATTGAACTTTATGCACAAGCCTTTGATCAGGTTGGTAAGTTAGAGCGTCTAGAAGGCTTTGCGAGTATGTTTGGTGCTGATTTCTATGGCCTACCACGCAATACCTCAACCATTACCTTAGTGAAAGAAGACATTACCGTCGCTGAATCTTTTGATTATCTTGAAGATCAGAAAATTATTCCACTTCATGCTGGTAAAACCCTGCAATGGAGAAAAGTGTGACCCAAGAAGAAAACAAAGCGCCTGTCATTGGTCAGCGTTTTCGTGGATTTTTACCTGTTGTTGTCGATGTGGAAACAGCAGGCTTTAATTCTCAAACCGATGCACTACTTGAAATCGCCTGTATCCCAATTGTCTATGATGAAAATGGGCAATTTGTCCCAGGCCCATCTTTTCAAGCACATATCAATCCTTTTGAAGGTGCGAATCTTGACCGTCGCTCATTAGACTTCATTGGTATTGATCCATTCAATCCAATGCGTGTTGCAATGGCAGAAGATGAGCGCAGCGCTTTGCGTCGTATTTTCAAATCATTGAATGAAGTGCGTAAAGCCCAGCATTGTACCCATGCTGTCTTAGTGGGTCATAACGCGCACTTTGACTTAGGTTTCCTGCAAGCAGCGATTGCACGTTCGGGTACCAAAAATCAAAACCCGTTTCACAGTTTCTCTGTCTTTGATACCGTGACTTTAAGTGCGGTCATGTTTGGACAAACGGTATTGGCACGTGCCTGTATTCAGGCTGGAATCGAGTTTGATGGTAAAGAAGCGCACTCTGCTTTATACGATACTCAAAAGACGGCTGAACTGTTTTGCTATATTTTGAACAAACTGTCTCCTCACCTTCTTGACAGTTTGGTGACAGAACCCTAATATACACCCACCTCAAGAAGTCCCTATCGTCTAGAGGCCTAGGACATCGCCCTTTCACGGCGGTAACCGGGGTTCGAATCCCCGTAGGGACGCCAAATTCAAATCTACTGTGATCCATAGTAGTACACAAACCCTTGAATTCATTAAGTTCAAGGGTTTTTTGTTGCATATAGGAATTCACAATCTTCCCCTGAAATCCATGTACTTTAACGGTATATTTAAAGGTATCAGATAAATGTACTGGAAAATTTTGTCATGGGTAGACAGCTAAACAAATTAACAGCACTCAAAGTAAAAAATTTAAAGTTTGAAGATTCCTCAAGTAATAAGCATACGGACGGTGCGGGTCTGTACTTATACACACATAAAAATGGAAGTAAGTATTGGCGAATGGATTACACAAGTCCTATAACTAGTAAAAGAAATACATTGGCTTTAGGCGTTTACCCGACGATAACGTTAGAAGCCGCAAGAAAGCGCCGTGACGAGGTTAGACAGCAGATTGCTAATAATATTGATCCTGCTGAGATGCGAGAACAAGTAAAACAGCAGGCAAAAGCAAATGCTAAAAATAGCTTTCGGCATATTGCAGAACAATGGATAGAAGCGATTGCTTTACAAAATTGCTTATCAATATTGAAAGTTTTTGATTCTTATTTTTTGTCCACATCCCATAAACCTTACTTAAAACTCATTGCATGAATTCAGAATGCAACTTTATGGTGGCGAATGAGCAAGAGTAGACAGACTGATAGTAAAGAATTAGCACGCACAAGCCGCCCCTTAGCTACCCTATTGCAACGAGCAAAGGACGAGAAGCACACAAAACCACTCCCCTGAAGTAATAATTCTGTTACTCTTTACTAAATAGCCTGTAAAAACCGAATGATAATATGGTCAGCGAATTGGAAATAATTATTAACGTCAATAGTTTTATTATAGTTCAATCAATATTGAATAAAATTTTGTTAGAGTTGAATAATTATAACTTTTAAAGTTTAATAATTTTCATCAAAAAAGGTATAATTTTAATATTTCTATAAGCATAAAAAAGCCCTGAATATTTTCTAGGCTTTTTTAAAACTACTATTTTAGTAAATATTTATTATAAGTGTAAAGTTACCACTCCTTCATTTAACATATCACTACAGATTTTTTCAATCATATTTTTATCAATCCCATTATTTAAACCCTCTAAACAAATTAAATCATAATCTACCAACTCTCCATCTAATAGTTGTTTAAAACTTACAGCTACACTAGAAGGAACTACCCATTTTTTAACACCATCACTAACTTTGAGCCCTGATTTATGATTACCTATATAGGTAATAAAAGAATTAATAGAAAATTTTTTATTATCTAGTTGTTTGTTTTCACTCGAAAGCCCTACATTAGGAAAACTTATATAAGGTCTAGTAGAAATCTTAGATTTTATATGGCTTTCTACGCTCGTAGCTCCTGCTTTGGTATCCCACTGGATAGTGGAGAGATTCCTGAAAAAATTTTCCATAAATTTTGTTAATTCGGCTTTATCTTTAATATCTGGTATTCGTTTTCTAAATTCCGGCAGGCTAGCGACTTGATCTTTCAACCATGCAAAAAGATCAAGCCCTGTTAACCTTCTAATTCCAACTGTCGCATGTAAAGAAATATCATCCTCCATCTCAACAGAATGAACTTGCCCCATTGGAATATATAATATATCCCCTTTTTCCATAATAAACTCACTTAAAAGCACTTCACTCGTGCCTTTGCTGTATTCATGTGAAACAGCATTTTCATCAGCTTTTCCAAACATTTTCCAATGTTTTCGACCATCAAGCTGAATGATTAAAGCATCATGTTCATCCCAATGCTTACCGAATGCACCTTTATCTTTATTCCATGAAGCATACATATTTGTTTGAGTATAGGTGCTTAATTCGTGCCCCAAGCATAAGCAAAATTTAGATAAAGGTGGATGCCATCGATGTGCACTATTTAGAATTAAAGTATGTCCTTCTTTAATATAATCTGAAAAAATTTTAGAAATATTTACTGTATGAGCAATTTTTTTCCTTTTTTTACTAAGAGGGTTAAACTGTAACTGAGATTTTGCAAATACCAAATCTAGATCATCAAAATCATGGGTAGAGACTATGTCACTTAAATTTTCCCAAGTAAACAAATTCATGTCTTGGAAAGCATTTTTTTTAAACCACCACTTTGATTCTTTATAGTGTTTATTAAATTCATTTATTGCCTCTTGATTCATATATTTCTTTAGCATTTCATCCTCGCTTATTAAGAAATTTTTTTAATATCATTTAAATTTACTAGAGAAGAAAATATAAAATCATTCTCCATTAATTCATTATAAGAACCTTCTTCCACTAAAACACCATCATCAACCACAAAAATTTTATCTACATTAATGATGCTTTGTAATCGATGAGCAATAATAAGTATAGTTTTATCTTTAAAAATATCAAAAATTAAGTTCATAATATTATTTTCAGTTTTCACATCTAATGATGATGTAGGTTCATCCAGTAATATAATAGAGGATTTCCTTAGTATAGCTCTAGCTAGTGCTATACGCTGCCTTTCACCACCAGAAAATTTAACTCCATGTTCTCCTGCAACAGTATCATAACCCTCTGGTAATGCAGAAATAAATTTATCAACACCTATTTCCTTTGCTACTCTAATAGCATCACCCTTAGAGTAATCCGTACCTATAGTAATATTTTGCCAAATTGATAAATTATATATATTACTTTCTTGTGAGATAACAGAAATATTTTCTCGAATACTTTTAATATCCAACTCTTTAATATTAGTATCACCAAGTAAGATATTTCCACTGTAATTATTATAAAAACCACTCAACAATTTTATTAAAGTAGACTTACCAGATCCAGTTGGGCCCACAACAGCAATTTTCTGCTTTTCCTTTATCTTAAAGCTGATATTTGTTATAGAGAATTTATCTTTTCCTGGATAAGCAAAAGACACATCATCAAAAACTATTGATGTTTTATTATCAACTGTATCTTTACCCTTCCACAACTCCGCTTCCTCATCTAAATTGTTTATTTTATTAAAATTATCCAAAAGATTCTTTGACTGATCAATTTGCCTGAGGACTTGTCCTATAGCTTCAATTGGTTTAACAAGTTGAAGCACATAAGTTACCATTAATACGAAATCACCAGTTGTCATACTACCAGCTAATAACTTTTTATATGCTAAAAATGTTATAGCTCCTAATGTAGTTATAAATATTAGAGTAGTAATTAAACTACTTTGTATAGAAGTATCATAGTATCTAGTCCATGCTAATTGTGTTCTTCTGCTATTTTTATCAATTATATTCAAATAATCTTTATAAGAATTAAGATACTTATTAGAATCAGGATATTGAATTGAAGATTGGAGTGATGCTCCTATTTCGTTTTGGCTTTCAATTACCTCTTGATTTTTTATTGCGATATTGCTATTCCCCTTTAAGAAGAAAAAAACATAGAAACCAACCCCAACCAATATAATTAATAAAAAACTTAAATCATAAAATGTTAAAACAACTAAAGAAATACCAACTATTTGAAAAAAAATTAATAGTCCAACCTGTAAAAAAGATTGCATAAACATTGAGACACTTCTTAAACCATTATTCACTGATTGAATTAGCTGACCAGAACTATATTTATGAAGTGTACTAATTGGTAAATTTGAAATATGTTTAAGAGAATTAATTCTAATTTTCCTATGGATTTTTTGCTCTATCCTGCCATATACTGACCATTGAAAATCACTTAATATTCTTACCAATCCTTGTGATAAAACATATAACAACAGCAATATTCCAGTCACTTTTATAGCTGAATTTGAGTTTAAGTTAAAGTTATCAATAGAAAACTTTAAAGCAACAGGAGATAAAGCCGTAACCAAAGAAGATATTAAGATAATTCCAAATAGCATTAAGAAGTTTGCTTTTAGATTTTTATCTGAATCTGATTTTATGAATTTAAGAATAAAATCAATTAAATACAAAATCTTACTATTAATTATTTTTTTCATACAAATCCTCTTACATTAATTTCTCCAACCAAGTTTCTGTTGTCATTAACTGAAATAATTGCATTCTGATATTTTCATCCACCACACCCTTTTTTATATTTTGGTCAAGCCATTCCTTTGACAATATTTCAGCACTAATTAAATTTCCTTCATTTAAAGTACCACAAATATCTTCGTAATTATATTTAATAATTTCATCATAAAAATTACCAATTTTCCCTTTAGAGCGCCTTAAATATATACTATTAGGAAGATACGATTTAAACGCATTTCTTAATAATCCTCTATTAATTAAATTAGGTGTCAAGAAATAACTGGGTATACTTAAACATAATTCTATTATGGGTTGAGATAGCAGAGGATGAACTATATCTACATATTCTGATGTCTTTCTATATGTATAGAAATTTTCAGTATCAATTAACCCTGAAATCTGAAATTTCTTACCATTATTTAGGCTAGATATAATATGATGCCAAGGGTGAGAAACATAGTCATTATCAACAATTAAAGAATATTTATCATTAATCAACTCCTTATTAACACTACCCTCATATAAATACTTTCGACCTTGAAAATATTTATTAGTAATTGACTTTGCAAAAACATCCCATACTGTTCTATCTGTTAGTTCTGCTACACGTCGAGAAATATTAAACAAGCCTTTTAATCCATAATCTCTATAGTAGTCTTGCGTTATAAATATTGAATCCATATTTTGAAACAATACATCACCGCCACATCCTGAGAATATTGCTTCAACTTTCTTATCTTTTAATAGTAACTCTTCCTCGTCTAAAGATTCAAATCCTAATCCATATTTTAAAGGGCGATGTTGATATGGGAAAACCGACAACTTACTTTTCAGATTAATTTTTGGATCATTCAACTTAAATACATGTAGTGGAATATTATATTTTTCACATAATTCTTTTGCATATTTTAATTCATCGCTAACTACAGTGTCGAAAGAAATATTTAGTGCATTTAATGAAATATTATTAAATAACTTTAAGCATATAGCTACAATGCTTGAATCAAGCCCACCTGATAGATTTAATAATACAGAATCATAAACATCCCCCCAAGTTTTTATACAGTCTACTATTGTATCTTTAAGCTTTCTCTCAAATATTTTTATATCTTGATCTTTACTCCTCTTACCAACAAATTGAACTGGTGACCAAAGGCACTCCACGTTGCAATCTCTTATATTTAAGCAATATCCAGGCTTTAAACTTAAAACTTTTTTTAAAGCTGTTCTATTATTGTTTACTCTACTAAGATAAAGAGTAGATGCAATATATTCATGATTGACTTCAAATCTCTTCCTTGTTTTATTATACAAGGATTCTATATCCGAAAATATTAGTCCTCTTTCATTATCCCTATACCATAGACACTCTTTTGAAGCACTTGGATCTCTAAACACCCTGACTTCATCTTTATCTAAAATTATAGCAATATAACTTCCCCAATAGTTTTTAATTAATCCTTCAAGTGTAATATCTATTTCACTATTACTTTTCACTTGAAAAGACTTGTTATCTTTCTTTTCAAAAAGTCGGCCAAGAACTATCAATTTTTTAAAAAAATAAACTTCACCTTTACTTTTTGGAGGGCTTATATAAAAATTATAATTCTCGTTTATATAGTATGTAGACCATTTTGAATCTTCAATTTTATCTAAATGGATCACACTCTCTTCATTTTTATCTTTAAATTCAATTATATAATCAAACACTACCTAATCCTCATGATAGGTTGATAATCGCCAACCTTATCTATATTATCATTAAGTACTACATTATCTATTTGCAGCCATGCATGTGCAAAAAATGGATTTGCTCTTACACCAATTATCAAATCAGCATTATAACCGTTTAAATTTAAAAAATATTTTAGTGCCATTGATTTTAAAAGACATTTATTAACCCCTCTCCAAGGAGTAAAGACTAATGCTGAATTATATAACCCAATTATTTTAATCAACTTCTGCTGATCAAAATCGTTAAAAAAAATAGTCTTACCCCTATTAATTTTCATAGGATTATAAAAAAATTTAAATTTAAATCGCACATATATATTTACACTCAAAGCAATTAAAAAATCTTTAAAATTCAATTTATCTCTATTAAAAAAAGTTAGTGAATAAATTGAATCCTCTGGTTTCGCAATTTTTTTACTAAAAAAACTCTCTCTATTAATAACTGTGTCGAGATCATCAACAAACCTTAATAAACTATTCTCCTCTAAGCTATTTAATAATTTAATAGTTTTCTTATCAAAATTCTCTCTATCTTCTGTATTTTTGCAATAATCTAATAACAGTTGAGTTTTCTTAATATCCAATTGAAAGTACTTCATTTCATTACTATCAAGGAAAATCAAAGACTCATCTGCAATACAAGAGAAAACTCCTTGCTGTAATTTTATATTCATAAGCATTTCTATCTTTCTTGTTAAAAATAATAAAGAGATAATTTATCTCTTTATTATTGATTATTTAAACTTATGGCATAATGTCAATTTCTTGAACATCTTTATATTTATCAAAGTCTCTTGGCTCAACAGACCCTTCAAAATCAAAACCTTTGGTTTCATCTTTTACAGAACCAAGAAAGATTAAATCAACATCATCTTGATCATCAATTAAATTATTCACCTGATTGTTATCCATAATATCAACCCTATTTTAAAATTAAGAAATACCAAACAAAATGTTGGTTATATATTAATATCTTTTTTTCAAAACCTATTTGTTTGTAAATTGTAATTTTATAATATCGATTGTAAGCAAAATATCACCTATGAGATCTTATTCTTTAATTTCAATAAAATACAAAATATAATTTTTAAATAAAACTTCACTTAATAGAACAATAATATCAGTAAAAAAACATTTTGCCTAAAATCAAGTTTACTTATGTAAACAACTCCTAAAAATTTAAATTTAAAAATTATTTTATTATTAATCCTTTATTACTATGAATCAAAATAACATTACTATTTATTTGAAAATTCAAATACTCCACAAACCCATACTACTATTGAGCTCTATATACTTAACAACTTAATTAAAAAATATAAATTTTAAAATCAACATTATAATTCTTTTTTGTTTTTTTATTTTGATTACAAATTCTCACTTTAGGATCATTTTAATTAACATAATATAACCCCACATAGAAAGTAAAAAAACATTTTAATTTAAGAAAAAATTAACGTGTAAGTGTAATTTATTTTTTAAGATTTGAAATAGTTCAGACTAACCTAAAGTAGAACGAGTCATAGCCCCTTAATTCATGAAAGCATTGTTCCAATTAAAACAATAAAAATCCCCGTAGGGACGCCAAATTTGAAAAAGCCACTGCATTTTAAGACAGTGGCTTTTTTATTTGCTTTGAATAATAAAAAGGACTCCGAAGAGCCCTAAAATATATTATGCAGACTTCCGTGAATTGACTCGACCTTTCACAACTGCTTTGATATTCCCCTTCGCATAATTTAAGAATACCAACAGTGGTGATAATTTTGGATTCGGCTTTTTACCTTGTCCAATGGCCTTAAACTGCGCTGCATACCAAATGATTTCCATAATCGCCATCTTATCGACAAATGGAATTCCTGTTTTAATTTGATTCACTGCATAACGAACATCATGCCCTGCAATTAAACGATCTGTTAAATCAACTTCAACCGCCAATGGACGTGCAATTCCGATAAAATCACATGCACCACTTTCCAATGCAGCATTCATTCCTTCTACAGTACGGAAACCACCGGTTACCATCAATTTACAGGCAACATGTTGGCGAATTTTTTCTGCAAATTCCAAGAAATAAGCTTCACGTGCAATGGTACTGGCTTTACGTGATTCTGATTTTGCACCCGCCATTGCAGGGGCTTCATAGGTTCCCCCAGAAATTTCGATAATATCGATTCCCGCTGCATCAATCGCTTTAAATACGGTAATGACATCTTCTTCTGTGATCCCGCCACGCTGAAAATCTGCCGAGTTCAGTTTCACCGAAATGATGAAGTTTTCAGAAGTTGCATCGCGTACCGCCTGATAAGCATCGATCAAGAAACGCATACGATTCTCAATCGAACCACCCCATTGATCCGTGCGCTTATTGGTCAAAGGCGATAGAAACTGGCTAATCAGATAACCATGTGCACCGTGCAGTTGTACGCCTTCAAAACCCGCCTTTTCACATACCGCCGCAGCTGTCGCAAAACGCTGGATAATATCTAAAATTTCTTCATGTTTAAGTTCGCGTGGCGTACCAAACATTGCAGCAAGCATTGGGCTAAAAGGCACCGCGGAAGGTGCAACCGTTTCCTTATTTAGACCTTTTGGACATTGGCGACCAGGATGTGACAACTGAATCAATTGCACCATGCCATGTTTCTTCCCCACAGCAGCCCATTGCTTGAGTTTTTCCAGATCACGCTCGGTTTCAATTGCAACCACACCTGGTTCATTTTTAGCACCTACATTCACCATCACGTTTCCTGTAATGGCACAGCCCAAACCACCTTTTGCCCACGCTTCGTATAGACCAATCAATAGATCATTGGGTTGTCCTGCATCATTCGCGAGCGCTTCACTCATTGCCCCTTTAATAATACGATTTTTAAATGTGGTGTTCCGAATCTGGATACTGTCTGCAATCTGACTCATGGCCATCCTCTGCTAAAATTAGAGCATTTGCACTAATTTAATCTGATTATTGTTACTGTCAAGCATTCTTCCGACAAACTGACAATATCACATGTCAATTTAATTACAATGCTAATATTCACTCGCAGAAATCAGCTGACAGGTATATTCAGTCTGAGGTTGGCTAAATAAAAGTGCTGTGGCTTGATATTCCAAGGCTTTACCCTGATGCATCACCAGCACTTTTTGGCACAGTGCTTTAATGACTTGTAAGTCATGACTGATAAAGATATAGCTGATGCGCTGTTGCTGCTGCAAACGACGTAACAATTGAATGATGGCTAACTGCGTACTTCGATCCAAGGCTGAAGTCGGTTCATCTAGAATCAGTAGCTTGGGTTTTAGCACCAATGCTCTTGCAAGTGCCACACGTTGCCGCTGCCCACCAGAAAGCTGATGCGGATATTTGTGTCTAATATCCACAGGTAATTCAACTTTTGCGAGAACTTCGGCAATTTCTACTTCGCATTGCTGTTTTGGAATGGAATGAAGACTCAGCCCTTCGGCAATGATCTGTTCAACTGACATACGAGGATTCAGGCTACTAAAAGGATCCTGAAATATAATCTGAAAATCACGTCGAAGTGGTCGAAGCTGTTTTTGAGTCAATAGGTTTAAATCTTGTGCCTGAAAATAAATAGAACCTTCACTGCTGATCAGTCTAGCAATCGCTAAAGCTAATGATGATTTACCTGAACCACTTTCTCCAACAATGCCTAAAGCCTCCCCCTGAGACAAGCTAAACTGGATGGATTCTGCTGCAACTTTATAAGCTTTAACCCGATGAAATAATCCCTGCTGAATCGGATATTTTACCGTGACGTCATTTAATTCAAGCAATTTTTGCGTCGGCTGTATCGCCAAAGCTTGTCCAAAATCATGATGAAGCAGATTTTGTGTATATGAGGTTTGGGGATGAGTAAATATTTCAGGAATAGTACCCTGCTCTTCAACTCGTCCTTGATTCAGTACCACAACCTGATCTGCATAATGCTTGACTAAATTTAGGTCATGGCTAATCAAAATGATCGCCATCTTTCGCTGCCGCTGCAATCCTTTTAACAGCGTTAAAATTTGCGCTTGTAACACCACATCTAAAGCCGTGGTTGGTTCATCAGCAATCAGAATTTCTGGTTCTAAAGCCAAAGCCATTGCCAGCATGACTCGTTGCCTCTGTCCACCAGACAACTCATGTGGATAACATTGCAGAATACGTCTTGGATCGTCTATGAGAACATCCTGCAATAGGCCCACACACCGTTTTCGAATCTCGGTCTTGGCAATACCAAGTCGCATTAGACTCTCGCCCAGCATCAGCTCTACTGTATGCAAAGGATTTAAAGCCGTCATCGGCTCTTGAAAAATCATGCCAATACGTTTACCACGTATTTGCTGTAACTGGCTCTGGCTCAAAGCCAGCAAGTTTTCTCCATTTAGTTCCACTTTACCTTGTACTGTAAAATGTTCAGGCAACACATTCAGCACAGCCAACGCACTAATAGTTTTACCAGAGCCACTCTCTCCAACAATTGCAACTGTCTGCTCTGGATATAAATCCAAGCTTAAACTTTCGACTAAATGATATCCGGATTCATTGCAAATACTGAGTTGCTGAACCCTTAATAACGGTGATTGATCAAGTTGTTTATCGTCTTGGGTCAAATGCATCACGTGCAGCCTCCCCGATATAAATCAATAACGAAAGTACAATCGCCAATGTAAAAAAGCCAGACAGCACTAACCACGGTGCATCTAGATTATTTTTGCCTTGCAATAATAATTCACCCAATGACGCAGCATCAGGCGGTAAGCCATAACCTAAAAAATCCAGTGCAGTGAGAGCAATAATATTGGCGGTCAGCATAAACGGGATCTGCGACAGACTTGAACTCATTGCATTCGGTAAAATATGCTTAAAGATAATTTTATGATCACTCACGCCCAAAGCTTGAGCAGCTCTAACATAATCAAAGTTTCGGGCACGTAAAAATTCGGCACGTACCAATCCTACGAGCTCGGTCCAGCCAAATAGCAACATGATTAAAAATAACCAATACACGCTAGGGCTAAACATACTCACCAAGATCATGACAATGAACAACATCGGCAAGCCACCCCAGACTTCCAAAATCCGCTGCCCAATTAAATCAATCCAACCACCATAATAACCCTGTATTGCCCCAACAATAATGCCAATCACTGCAGAACCTAGGGTTAATGCAAACCCAAATAAAAGAGAAATACGCAAACCATATAAGATTCGAGCAAACACATCACGGCCTTGATCATCCGTTCCTAACCAATTTTGTGAACTTGGTGCTGAAGGTACAGGTACAGCCAATGAAAGATTTGGGGTTTGATAAGAAAAAGCCACGGGCGGCGAAATCATCCACCCTTGCTGCTGAATCAATTGTTTTACCGCTGGATCTTGATAATCGGTCGCTGTTTCAAACTGACCACCAAAGGTGGTTTCGGGATAATCGTTCAAGATCGGGAAATAAAAGGACTGCTGATAACGAACCAACAACGGTTTATCATTGGCAATCAATTCAGCAAATAAAGATACAACGAAAATAATTAAAAATAGAATAAAACAACAAAAACCTAATTTATTCAGTTTAAAACGCTCAAAGCGTGCGCGCATCAAAGGTGACATCATTTTCCACCTCTTGATTCAAAATCAATGCGCGGGTCAATCACTTGATACAGCAGATCACCGATTAAGCGTAGCATCATGCCAAATAAGGTAAATAAAAATAAGGTGCCAAAAATGACCGGATAATCACGCTGAGTAATCGCTTCAAAACCTAATAACCCAATCCCATCTAAATTAAAAATGATTTCGATAAATAAATTACCGACAAAGAAAATGCCGACCAAAGCTTCTGGTAAAGCGGCCACAACCACTAAAATTGCATTGCGAAAGACATGGCCATAAAGGATCTGATTGTCATTCAGTCCTTTACTGCGAGCAGTCAGTACATAGGGCTTTTGTAGTTCTTCAACAAATGAATACTTCGTCAGATAAGTCAATGCGGCAAAACTGCCCAATACCATACTCAAGATGGGCAAACTCATATGCCAAAGATAATCTTTGACTTTGCCAAGCAAGCTGAGTTGTGCAAAGTTCTCTGAAACCAGACCTTGTAATGGAAACCACTGCAAATAACTGCCCCCTGCAAAAAAAACAATCAGTACAATGGCAAATACAAAAGATGGGATGGCATAACTCACAGCTAATAACAAAGAGGTAGATTGATCAAACAGTAAGCCATTATTTTTGGCTTTTTTAATGCCGAGTGGAATTGCGATCAGATAAATCAGGAAGGTGCTCCACAAACCTAAAGACAGCGTAACAGGCAACTTTTCATATAACAGTTGAGTCACAGGTTTATCTTTAAAAAAACTGCTACCAAAATCTAGGCTTAAATAGCCTTGCAACATCAACCAAAAGCGTTCTGTTGCAGGTCGATCAAAACCATACTGGGCTTTGATTTTTTCAATCATTTCTGGACTTAAGCCACGCGCACCTTCATATTGCGCCAAAGTGGTCAAACCTGAGGGTGTACTGTTGCCTACCCCTAAGCCTTGCGCATTTTGGATTTGCTGAATCGCTTGTTCGACTGGTCCGCCTGGGGCAATTTGCACAATACAAAAATTAATCAATAAAATGAAAAATAATGTCGGGATCATCAATAACATTCTTTTCAGAATATAGTGAACCATTTAATAAGATCCTTAATTTTTCTAATTCAATGTTTCTGTATGGATTGATCTAGTTTCTTAACCTTATTTGCTTCCACCCACCAATATTCCCATCCTACAGAAAGTTTTGGCTTAACCGAAGGCTGTTGATAGATATCCCAGTAGGCAAACCAACGTTCAGGTTTTCCATAAGTCAAAATTTGGTAATACCCTGCACGTAATAAACGATCGAGCACACGCGTGTACAACACCACCTCTTCGCGTGTTTTTGCCGCTACAATTTTCGCGATTATCTGATCAATCGCAGAACTCCTGATCCCTGAATAATTATAATTGCCCGTCTCATCTGCTGCAGCACTGCCCCAAAACTGAGCTTGTTCCTTACCTGGTGTTAAAGTCTGCGGCAGTTTCAGTACCATCATATCAAAATCTTGATGACGAATCCGTTCCATATACTGCGGTACATCGACCTGTCTGAGCTGAACTTGAATCCCCAAACGATTTAAATTGCGAACAAACGGCATCAGTTCGCGTTGTGGATTCTCTTGTTGCATCAACAGTTCAATTTGAATGACTTTGCCTGTGCGGTTATACAATTTTCCGTTACGAACCACATAGCCAGCATCTTTCAAGATTTTTTGTGCCGTCAATAAATTCTGTCGATTAAAACCACTGCCATCAGAAACGGGGTAATGCCAATCGGCTAAAACACCTTGTTGCATAATCGGATGCAGTTGCCCTAAATATGGCTTTAATAGCTTGAGCTCTGCGGCACTGGGTCGGCCAGTTGCAGCTAAATCAGTATTATCAAAGTAACTTTGTAAACGCCTATTTTGGTTAAAGAACAGTGCCTTATTCTGCCACTCAAAATCATAAGCATAGGTTAATGCCTGACGTAGATAAATATCATTGAGTGGCGCACGGCGGATATTAAACACCAAGCTTTGAATATCTAGAGGAGTACCTAACCGCGCTTTATATTTTTTGACTAAACCTGATTTCGCTGCTGGAAAGTTATAGGCTGTGACCCAATTACGGATATTTTTTTCTTCATATAAATTGAATTGTCGAGATTTAAACCCTTCAAAACTCACATCCAAATTTCGATAATACACATATTTCAGTCGATCAAAATTATAGCGCCCTTTATTGACTGGTAAATCTTTGCCCCAATAGTTTGGACTGCGCTTATAGCTAATACTACGCCCTGCATCTATACGATCTACTACATAAGGACCTGAACCGACAATCGGTTGAAGGGTGACACGACCAAAGTCCTTATTTTTCCAATCCAATTTTGAGTAGATCGGCAGGCTCGCCACAATCAGTGGCATTTCCACATTGTTCTTAGACTTAAAAATAAATTTGATTTGATGTTTAGT
Organism: Acinetobacter sp. Ac_5812; assembly: GCF_013072695.1. Lineage (GTDB taxonomy): Bacteria > Pseudomonadota > Gammaproteobacteria > Pseudomonadales > Moraxellaceae > Acinetobacter. Next base: position 27,195 of record NZ_LXUK01000012.1, on the reverse strand, counting down.
TAACACTTCAGTTTTAGCTAAATCTGACAAATACATTTGAAAACCTAAATTGGCTTTGGTCTGATATGTATCGAAAGTAAATTTCACATCTTCGGCAGTTACAAGCTGACCATTATTAAATCGTGCTTGTGGATTCAAGTGGAAGGTCACCGATTGCAGCTGATCTGGATCATAACTGACTTTTTCGGCAAGCAGTGGATACATCACACGCGGCTCGTCCAATGAACGATCCATTAAACTATCGAATAGATAATTGACACCTTCAGTCGAACTGCCCTTGCCATTCATACTATTTAAATTATCAAATGTTCCCAAACTGGATTGACTCAGTGTACCGCCCTTTGGTGCATTTGCATTGGCATAAGGCATGACTTTGAGCTGAGTATATTTCGGCTGCACATGCATTGCTAAATATGGCGTGGTTTGCATCGCTGCAAATGAAGACTGAGCAAAAAGGCTTAGTCCAGCATATAGACTAAGCCTTTTGATTAAGCGTAAATGAATCATTTACAATTACAGGTTAGGCACTTTAATCACGTCACCAATGCGTAACTGGGTACTTGGGGTTAAATCATTCATTTCTGCCAGCGCACCTGTATCTAAACCATAGCGACTTGCCAAACCAATCAGCGTATCACCACGTTTTACTTTGTATTCACTCACTGTTTTAGGGACTGAAATACTTTGACCACGTTGCAGGCTTGCATTGGCTTTTAGATCATTTAACTCAGCCAGTTCACGTCCAGACATTCCAAAACGATTAGCAATACTGTTCAAAGACTCACCTGCTTTGACACTATATCTTTCAGTATTACGGCTTGGTACTGATGTTTTTGGTGTTGTTTTACTATTCTCCACTTTTGAGGTTTCAGCCTTCGGTAAATCACCTGTCAATTTGAGCCTTTGACCAATACGAACACTACTGCCCCGTGTTAAACCATTTAAACCTGCAACATAGTCGAGCTGCAGATTATGACGGCTGGCGATATTGCCTAAGGTATCTCCAGACTTAACGGTATAAATATCTGGCGTAGTTTCTTCTCTCGATTTACTCGTGGTGCTTGTAGTGGTTTTTGCAGGTGCATCACCCGTCAGCTTCAAACGTTGCCCAACACGGACACCCGATGTACGTTCCAAACCATTTAGATCGGCAACATAGCTGAGTTGAAGATTGTACTTAGATGCAATCGCATTCAAGCTATCCCCCGACTGCACCACATAACTGTCAGGTACAGTCGAACCTGCTGGAATCTTTAAGCTCTGACCTAAACGCACGCCGCTGTTTGACTTCAAGTTATTCAATTCAGCCAATTCACTCAAGCTAATCTTTGACTTGGTTGCAATACTCGACAAGGTATCACCGCGCTGTACGGTATAACTTTCGGTTTTATAGCTGGTCGATGCGTTTACATTTTCGTATTTAACACTGTTTTTGGTTGGCTCAGCTGTGTCCTGAGTTGAAGAAACTTCATGCAATGGCACATTGATTTTTTGTCCAACGAATAAGCTACTGCTCGCAGTTAAACCAGAGGTTAAGTCAGCCAGCTCCTGATTTGACAACGCATAACGATCCGCAATCAGTTTTAAATATTCACCACGCTTAACAGTATACGATTTGGTTGCAACTTTTTGAGTCGTTGTTGCCTTACTGTCAGTCACACGCACTGGCTGCTGAGTTGTGCGAGTGTTATTCTTTGGCTCAATCAAGGTTAATTTTTGCCCAACAAATAAACCATCTGTCACAGACAAATTATTATAATCCGCCAACTGTTTCAGGCTTAAATCAAAGCGTGAAGCTAAGTTAGTTAAACTGTCCCCTGACTGCACCACATAACTCTCTGGTTTTTCAGCAGCTTTAGGCGCTTCAGGTTTGGCATCATATAAATATAAGCTTGCGCCAACAAATAAGGTGCCGTTTGGATCAATCTGGTTCCACTGTGCGATATCACGCCAGTTCACACCATTTTTTTGCGCAATAATCGCTAAAGTATCACCAGGCTGTACCACATAAGTGCTGCGCTTGCCTTTCGGTGCAACCACGACCACATCGGTATCGGTTTTGATATATGGCTTACCTTGGTTGCGTTTGGCATCTTCACTATTGGCAGTTGCACTGTCTTCAACTAAGTTCTTTGGATAAGCAAAACCCTTACTGACTTCTTGGCCTTTCTCATCTGCAACCGACTGGCTGGTCTGAATCGCCGTTAATTTGATCTTGCCGTCAAATGGATCAACAATTTCTGTACCCTTCGGTGCAATTGCTTTGATTTCAGCCACAACCTGATCTCGTTCAGCTTGTGTTGCTTGTGGCTCTAACACTTGAGCCACTGTTTCTTTCTTGCCTTCTTCTTTAATTGCAGCGCTAATTTGTTCACGCTCTTTCAAAGAAATTGGTGGTTCGGTCACCACAGGTTTCACATTGGTTGCTGGTGTGATCGCAACAGGAATACGCGGTGCACTCGGCACATCTGCCGCTGCGGCAAATGAAGCTAGAGCATTCGAGCCTCTAGGTGTGCTGACTTTACTGGTATTCGAAATTGATGTCGTTGGACGAGACGAATTGCTCGCCGTTATATTCGGTGGTGTTACTGTCGATGCAGTAATACTTTGCCCACTATTGGTCGTTGTACGAATCGTCGTTGAGCTGCTCAATGGATTGGTATTCATTGGCGGTGGGGTTTTATTGCTTGCCCAGAATCCACCAGAACTGGCTTTACCAGAACGTAATTTTGTATCAATCGAAGGACTTAAGTCTGCTGGGATTAAAATCCGCATTGGACTCATTGGATCAACACTTTCACCACGATAAGCAGGGTTCAGTGCATAAAGTTCAGCTCGACTTAAACCCGTAATCGATGCAATCTGGTTGAGATCCATTGGACCAGCCAAACTCACTTCACGGAAGTGAGGACGGTTTGCAATTGGCGGTAAGCTCACACCATATGCACCTGGGTTTTTAATAATTTGCGCCACAGCCAAGAACCGTGGAACATAGTTCATGGTTTCTTGTGGAAGTTTTAATGACCAATAATCGGTTGGTAAACCTGCGGCACGGTTACGGTTAATCGCCTGTTGAATACGACCCGGTCCCGCATTATATGCAGCTAATGCCAGTTCCCATGAACCAAACTGGTTGTATAAGCTACCAAAGAATTCATACGCGGCACGTGTCGATTCGACCACATCTCGACGTCCATCATAGAGGCTGGTCTGTTGCAAACCATAAATACGCCCTGTACTTGGGATGAACTGCCATAAGCCTGCCGCTGCTGCACTACTGGTTGCTGCTGGGTCATACGAACTTTCAATAATCGGAAGAAGAGCCAATTCTGTTGGCATACCACGACGTTCAGCTTCTTTTACGGTGTGATATAAATAGCGGCTGGCACGCGCGCTTAAACGATCTAAATACGGTTGACGAGAAATAAACCAGCTACGTTGTGCTTCAATTCGTGAATCCCAATGGTTCAAGTCCATCTTGAATCCAACCGTCATTCGTTTCCACACATCACCATGTTTCAGTACCAATAAACGGTCGCCTTCCACAGCACGCATGTCGGTTGCAGACAATAAGTCTTCAAGTGAATCTAAACTACTTGCATCTAAATAACCTGAACCAGCTTGCTTTGAAGACGAGGTTTTACTTGATTGAGGTGTTGAAGAACAACCTGTGGTGATTCCCAACGCAACGAGAGCAGAAGTGAGTACAGTAATTTTGAATAATGATGTTGCAGATGTTTGCGACACCAATGTGCTCGATTTATACATAAAAACTTCCAGTCAACTCACGCTAGTTTATTTCTTAATAGGGTCTATTGATATTTCAACATGCATTGCGTTATAGGCTAAAACCACTGAAACAAGGCATAGAGCTAAGCCAGTGGCCTCCCCTTATCAAGTTTCATAACCAAGCTTGGGGAAGTTTTAGCCATAATCAAAGCACTGCTTTGATCACAGCACAAGGCAAAACTCTTCTGTCATCTGTGAAACGTCAACAGACTTAGCCATTGTAGTAAAGCATGTCACTTAGACAAGGCAATAATTTAACGTGATTTGCATGGAAATGTTACAAGAAATTAAAAAAGATGAGTTTTGTAACGTTCAGACGCCAAATTTAGCTTTACAATAGCTGTTATTGTTATGGGGATGCTAAAATTCCCTGCTTATTTTAGCTCACGTAAAAGTCTTATTCTTTTGTTATATGCTTAAGTAACACTTGAATCTTGACCAGCCTTTTGTGCGATTAAAATATTCATCTTCTTATTCTGCTTATTGTTCAGGTTCAAATATGTCACAAACAATCACACTTTACGTTGATGGCGCATGCAAGGGTAACCCAGGTCTTGGGGGTTGGGGCGCGTATGTCATTACCGAACAAGGTGAACACAAGCTGTTTGGTGGTGAACCTGAAACAACCAATAACCGTATGGAGCTTCAAGCTGCGATCGAAGGCGTTTCTTTTTGCCCTACCGATGCCCATTTAATTATTTGGACAGACTCCAATTATGTAAAACAAGGCATTACTGAATGGATTCATGGCTGGAAAAAGAAAAACTGGAAAGATGTTAAAAATCCTGATTTATGGCAGAAACTGGATGCAGTCTGTGCCAACCGAGAAATCGAATGGAACTGGATCAAAGGTCATGCTGGACATGCTGGCAATGAAATGGCAGACCAATTGGCAAATTTAGGTGCAGAACAAATCGCTCAACAACTAAAATCGCCAACGCAGGCTAACGCTGATACAAAAAAGCCTGAATCCGATTGGCTCTTAAATGACCCTTTCGGATTAGATATTGATATGGATAGCGATGAAATGATCGAAGAATCAGAACATGAAGAAGTCTTGGATAATATGGGTGAAAATACAGTATCAGATGACGTGGTAGTTGAAGCTGCTCCATTAAATCAGCATCCAAATATTGTCATTACAGAAGCTAAAGTACATCTTCAAGGCCCTCGCCAGCTCATTCTCGATACGGAAACCACAGGTTTTTACTATCAAGATGGCGACCGTATTATTGAAGTCGGTGCAATTGAAATGATCAACCGCAAACTTACGGGTAGTTCAATTCATATCTATATCAATCCAGAAAAACCCGTTGGTGACTCTGAAAATGTGCATGGTATCAGCGATGACTTTTTAAAAGACAAACCGAAATATGCTGAAATTTCCGATACACTTTTTGCCTTCTTAAAAGGCGCTGAAATTATCGCGCATAACGCGACCTTCGATATGAACTTCTTGGATATGGAGTTCAAACGTGCTGGCTTACCTTTATTGTCTGAGGTTTGTGAGGTGACTGATACCTTGGCAATGGCCAAGAATAAGCACCCTGGTCAAAAGAACTCATTGGATGCTTTGGTACGCCGTTATGAAATTCCAGCACGAGATCGTACTTTCCACGGTGCCTTACTCGATGCTGAAATCTTAGCCGATGTTTACCTTGCCATGACGGGTGGGCAAGTTTCATTTGATATGGACGCCCTTTCCCAAACAGAACAAAATCAAAATAAATCGACTCGCCAACGTGTCCAAGTTGACTTACCTGTGATTCAACCTTCTGAACATGAACTCAATGAACATGAGACCTGGGTCAAACAATTTGAACAAAAACATGGAGAGCCTTGCCTTTTCGCAAAATAAATTTTCCAGTCAATGTAATTTTTTGTATTTCAAGGCTCTAAAGTTAAGTTATATTAACCTTTAAAGATTTAGGCCTCCTAAAAAAGGAGGTCCATGGATATAACAACTTAGGAAAGGTGTAGGTCATATGTCTTACCAAACCTCGATTCATTTCGACCCAACGGCATTATTAATAATAAAAAACGAAATCGACAATTCGATTAAATTGGTTGAAACAGCAGTCAATACCCTTGCCGAAGAACAAGCACTACCTTTCGGGATTGATGATGCGCTGAACCAGTTTGAACAATGTACGCAAGTTCTCGCGTTAATTGATATGCCGCATTTATCACAAATTACGCAATACTCTGCAGAGCTGATGCGCAAAATCATGGCGCAACCGCAGCAAATTCAAACCAATGATGTGATTGCGCTCAGTGAAGGCACCACCATGCTGAAGCGTTATATCGAATTCATTTGTTTACGTGAAGTCAAAGTTCCTCAATTCCTACTCGATACACTGAACCGTTTAGAAAAAGCCTTGGGCAAACCACTGACCAAAGAAGGTCAAACGGTACAACCATTGCTTGAGTTCATTACCCCGAGTTTTAATTTGCCGCAAGCACCAAGCTTGGAACAATCACAATATATCCATCAGCTTTATAAATTGTGTTTAAACAAGCTCATTAAGCAATCAGAAACTCCACTTGATCTACAAGGGATCAAATTGGTCGGCGTTTATCTTGCAGGTTTAGCGACAGGTCAACCAAGTCAACAATACTGGCAGTTGGTCAATGTAGGTTTAAGCCATATTGATGAGCTTTCAATTACTGAAGCACGCTTACGTACGTTGATTCAAATTGAAACCAATATCGGTAAATTCCTCGCTCAATCGGCCAGCTTTAAAAACACCATTGCAGATCTCGCAGACATCTTGTGTATTTGTATTAGCCAAGAAGATGATGTGTCACAGCATATTCGTGATCAGCTTAATATTGGTGATGAGTTACTCAGCGATACGCAACTACAAGTACTAAGCCGTCATTTATATGGCCCTGACTACGAAACTGTGCACACGATTAGCCAGTTAATGACAGATGAGATGGCTCAAATCCGAAATGAGATTGAGTACAACCATCAAAATATGTCAGCTGAAAAAACCCAAGAACTGCAACAAAAACTACATCAGCTTTCGAATGTTTTCAAAGTACTGAATCTCAATGAAGCAGCGCGAGAACTCACCCAACAAGCAGAAAAATTGAGCCAGCCAAACACGTTAACGGATGCGACTTCGGTACAACAGTTAATGAATAGTATTTTGGCTTCAATGAATTCGATTGGGATTTTAGAACGTAATTACACGTCTAGTCGTTTACAGTTACGTGTTAATAACATGCAAATCTCGCTTGATCGTTTAGATGAAGCACATAAAGCGTTATTGACTGAAACCAAAACCCTGATTGATACGTTAACGCAAACTTTAAGTCTCTATGTTCAAGATCCTACAGCACATAGCTTAGAAGCGTTACCTGTGTATCTGAAGGAACTTTCAGGCGCTGCTCTGTTCTTAGGTAGTTCAGCTCAACAAACCGCTTTATTGGGTGCAACGCACTTTGCCCAATATCGTTTAGCGCAAGATCAACCGCTCGATGCCGAACAAATTAATTGCATCTTAAACGTTGTCGCAGGCCTAGATTTACTGGTTGAGAACTTAAAGAACAAGCAACCCGTATTGCAATCTATGTTTGATGTGGCATTATCAAACAGTCAGCAATTACAAACCATAGCCGCATAATGACTCAACTATCACTTGCTTATATTTTTCAACACCAAAAACTGTTAGTCGACCAAAACCTTCAACTACCCCAAGTTGAGAAATTAGCAAGTGACCTCCCCATCCATCATAATGATCACGTCATCGCACGTGATCTGCTTGAAAATGAATCTATTCCTGAAGGTTATCAATTAGTTCCGATTCGAGAACTGATTCAGTCTTGGTCAAGTAGTGATTTCCTGCAAGCCAGTCGAGCAGTTCAATTACTTGAATGGCGTCGCAACCACAAATTCTGTAGCCACTGTGGTCATGCGACTGAAATTCACCCTAAAGAATATGCCATGGTTTGCCCTGCTTGTGCTTACCATCAATATCCCCGTGTACAGCCTTGTATCATTACCATTATCACCAAAGGGAATGATGAGATTCTGCTTGCCAAATCAGCGCATAACAAAAGTAATATGCATGGTTTGATTGCTGGTTTTGTCGAGGTGGGTGAAACATTGGAAGAAGCCGTGCAACGCGAAGCATTTGAAGAAGTTGGACTCAAACTTAAAAATATTCGTTATATGTCGAGCCAACCTTGGCCATTTCCGAGTAATTTAATGATTGCTTTCCATGCTGAATATGATTCAGGTGATATCCAGTTACAGCTCGAGGAAATCAGTGAGGCGGCGTTTTTTAAATTTGATCAACTTCCAGAGATTCCATTTAAAGGCAGTATTGCCCATAGCATGATCATGCAAATCATCGACAATAAAAAAGCATCTTAAACGATGCTTTTTTATTGATTAAGGGTCTAAGGCTTCATCCAAAAAGTGCAGAATAGTCCGTTTGGTTTTGAAATAATGGCTCATTAAACTTGCCAGTGTCGCAACAATGGTGATATGCCCTGTCTTTGGAATCACGGCGATATGACTATGATTGCCTTTTTCTCTGAGTGCTTTATCCAGATCAAAACTATTTTCTTTGCCAACCAACTGATCTTGTTCAGCCATCAGCAAATAATGCTTAATTTGATTCGGCTCAATAAAGTAATACGGCATCACTTGTTGATACGATACTTTCTGATCAAAAGCATGTTCAGCTAAAGGATCACCCTTATAATCAAAGTGATAAGGCCCAGCCATCCCCACAATTGCTCTAATATTTTCTTTGTATTTAAAATTTTGTGAATAGGCAGAATACACCACAGACATCACATTAAACGCACCCGCAGAATGCCCCATTAAAATGATGTTATCTGTCGAAATATTGAGCTTGGCCTGATTTTGATTTAAATAATGAATGGCTTGCGCAATATCATCAATAAAAGTCGGGAAGATATGTTCAGGTGCAAGGTGGTAATTAATCACTGCAACATCATAACCTTCACGGGCAAACGTTTCCCCAATAAACAGATACTCGCGTTTGTTACCATGCTGCCAAGAACCACCATGTACAAATATAATCAGCGGTCTTTGCGTTTTAGGTTTTTTAGTTCGATACAGATCTAAACGCTGTCTTGCTTTCAATCCATAGGCAAGATGCTCTTCTTTTTCAAAGGTATCTTTGGGTGTCAGGTAATTAATCGAGTAGCTAGCAAAATCATAAAGGCGAAACTCCTGATAGAGGTTTTTCGCCTTTATTACATTTTCTTGTACTTGTTGGATAAGTTGCTTCATAAATTAAGGATTAGTTGGAGTAATGGTCGCAGGGTCCGCCTGATCTGGATCAATTGCAACAGGTGTCTCAACTAAAGGCTGTGTCGTTGCTGTTCCGACCATCGGCGCTGCCGCGGTTGAACTTGCTACGGTACCAGAAGGTTGATCCGTATTGTCAATGAGTGTCACAATTTTAGTCACATTTCCAACTTTTTGTAAGACGTCATCTAAATCTCTTGATTCAGCAGTATTTAAACGTCCCATCACGTACAACACGCCATTTTCGGTATGTACTAATACTTTACTGTCAGATACTACAGGGGCTTTCATCAACAAACCGCGGGTATTTGCAGTCACAGTCGCATCTTGCATGATGGTGTTATAACCGACCTTGTCACCTACCGAAATATAGTTATGTACGGCTTTTACATCTGACATTGAGCGTAAGTTATCTTCTGCCAATTGTTTTAAATATGGATCTGGAACTTGTCCTGTCAATAGAACATTGCTGTGGAAACTTTCAATGTTGATACGTGACTGTTTAAAGCGGTGATCTAATTTGTACAAATTAATATTTGCAGTACGCTTGATCGAAGAATCAATAAAAATCTGCCCAAGACTACGTTCACCACTGTTCGTTCCAACGGGTGAACTTCCTGTGCCACCAGAAATAAAACTAGCACATCCCGATAAACTTGCAGCGCAAAGCAACGTAATCGATAAACGTTTTAACACTTGGCAAGACTCCCTATCTACAAACAAATTTGTTCAATTTTCAATATTTAGCTTTAGATTAGACTTCTTAATTAGTCTAAAGTAAATGCGTGCTCAATCCATTGCTGATCATACTGCAATTTTGAAAAATCTGGTTGTACTGTTTTTGCAATTTTCTGTGGAAAATCAAAACAAATCACATCAAAACGACAATCAAAGTCATCATAATGTGGAGATTTCTGTAAAAAAAATTGTGCTGTCTTAATAATTTTACCTTGCTGAGCAAGTGAAATCACCTCACAGGCTTTCGCATAACTTGTTTTCGATCTGGCTTTGACTTCGACAAAAACGAGTTCCTTATCCCGTTCAACGATTAAGTCAATTTCCCCATAACGTGAATGATAATTCCGCGCTACACATAGATATTGTTTGGACTGTAAAAGAGCAAGTGCTTTCTGTTCAGCCCATTGCCCTAAATCATGTACTTGTTGTGACATACCTGTCCGATCTTATTTTAATGCTTGAATACCCTTTTTCTGCTGTTGATAGCAATAAGGTTGGCGATAGACTTTCCCGTCTTTCACATCAATTGCCCCTGTTCGGCCTTCAAAGGAAAAGTGTCGATCTGGACTATTTAAAAATTGCTGACTAATACTCCATGCATCACCACCAAAGGCCAATAAGCGTTGAAACGCCATATTTTCTGGTTGTTCTTTATATGCAGCGATTAAGTCTGCCCATTGTCCGTTATATAAAGCTGGTGTATCACAAAAACTGAGCCCCATCGGAATGCTCTTGTCTTGTTCAATACTCAAGGCTGTAGCATAAATATTTTTTTCAGGTAATGGACCTAATTGTTCTAACCACTGTTGATCACCCAACAATAACAGTCCTTCTCTACGCGCAAGTTTTTTGGGTAGTTCGTTAACGACATGAATATCAGAGCCAAATTCAGACATGAGTGCCATCATAAATAGTTCTGTTGCAGATTCAGTTCCAGCTTGGCGCAATACCAATAAGTTTTTAGTTTTGTCTTTCTTCAATAATTGAGTTAATGCAACCGCATCATGTTGCTTTGCCAAACTGAATTGCCATACATTGGTGGTCTGGTTATTCACATCATTTAATGCAATTACAGGAATTGCTGGATTCTGTTGCATGACAGTTTCAATTTCAGGTCGTGCCAATGGTCCAACAATCAGTCGAGTCTTACTATTGACCCTTTTCTTAAAAATCGTATCTATGTTGTTTTTTGCTGAATCTACAAAAATGATTTTTTCTTTGCTGCCAGATGCTGTATAAGCGCTCAAGAAACCACGTTTGATGCTCTGACCAGCTCGCGCCATCGTACCAGATTCAGGTAGAATCACCAGTACGTCCGCATAAACTGGACTCACACATGCCGCCAAACATAGTAGCAGCCAATATTTTTTGTAATACATTAGGGAGTTACCTTTTATGAGTGCTCAATTATTTGTTGTAGCAACCCCGATTGGGCACTTAGATGACATGACCTTTCGTGCAATTGATATTTTAAAATCTGTATCGGTAGTTGCCGCAGAAGACACTCGTCAATCTGCTCAATTATTCAAACATTATAATATCTCAACTCCACTCACAGCGTGTCATGATCACAACGAAAGTAACAAAATTGATCAACTTCTCCAAAGAATGTTAAAAGGAGAAAATGTTGCATTAATCAGTGATGCTGGTACGCCCCTGATTAGCGACCCAGGTTTTAAGCTGGTTCGTGCAGCTCAAGAGCATGGGATTAGGGTCATTCCAGTACCGGGTGCTTGTGCAGCAATTGCGGCATTAAGTGCAGTGGGTTTACCGAGTGACCGCTTTAGCTTTGAGGGTTTTTTACCATCGAAAGCATCGCAACGAATCAGCCAGCTTGAAAAGCTCAAGGATGAAACCCAGACCTTGATTTTCTACGAAGCACCTCATCGTATTTTAGACAGCATCAAAAATATGGTGCAAGTTTTTGGTGAAGACCGACCTGTTGGTTTTGCCCGCGAAATTACCAAAACTTTTGAAACCATCAAGAAGATGACTTTACAAGAATTGGTTACTTTTATCGAAAATGATCACAACCAAGAAAAGGGTGAAATTGTGGTCGTGGTCGGTGGAGCATCTGCCGAAAAAGACCTAGAGCAAGATAAACTGGATGCATTGTTAAAACGCTTATTACAGGATTTATCGGTAAAAGCCGCGTCACAATTAGCTGCTGACTTGACCGGTATAAAAAAGAAAGTGGCTTATCAGCGGGCTTTAGAACTCACTCAACAAGATGAATAAAACATAAGGGGAGATTAAACAATCTCCCCTTATCATCTCAATTTGAAATAACAACAATGTGCCTTAGGCCTTAGTCATGATATTAACCTGATCTAGTTTTCTTTCCGCTCTCGCTTGCTTAATCACAACCAAACCAGAAGAAACACCCAAATACGCGATAATAAAGGCCACAAACAAATCAGGAAACATGGTTCCTGTTCCAAACACACCAACAGCTGCGATGATAATGGCAATATTGGCGATTGCATCATTCCGACTACATAACCATACCGAACGCATATTGGCATCGCCATCACGGAAGGCGTAGAGCATCAGCGCAGAAATGACATTGACAGCCAATGCCAGTACACCAATTGCGCCCATCAACATCGGCTCAGGCGTTAGCCCTAACCACAATGACCAAAACACTTTAACAATCACGAAAATACCGAAAGCGGCCATAGTTATCCCTTTGACTAAGGCCGCAGTAGCTCGCCAATATAAGGTCATTGATAACACAGCTAGTGAGATAGCATAGTTTGCTGCATCACCTGCAAAATCCAGCGCATCTGCCCACAGTGATACAGATCGTGCTTGTGATCCCCCAATAATCTCGACAAAGAACATCAGTGCATTGAGCACTAGTGCAATCCACAATGCTTTTCTAAATTTTGGACTAATTTGTTTTGCTGGGGCACATGCTGTATTACATCCACATCCTGCCATGACTTTTCTCACATAATCTTTTATAGTGATTTAAAACCCTAGAGTAACTCCAGAGTCAAGCATGATCAGTTTTAGCATTGGACAATTGGCAAAAAAAGCAGGCGTATCTGTCGACACCATACGTTATTATGAAAAGATTGGATTACTTGAAAAAGCTAAACGAACGGCGGGAAATTATCGTCATTATTCGGAACAGATGCTTTCAGAGCTATTATTTTTGAAGCACTGTCGAGAATTGGGCATCACCTTACAGGATATTCAAAAACTCAAGGGCTTAGCCGAAGATCCAAATCAAACCTGTATGCAGGTCGATCATCTGATTGATCAATATCTCGCAGAAGTTTCACAAAAAATTAGAAATCTAGAACATCTGAAACAAGATCTGAGCCATTTAAAACAACAATGTTCACAGCATCGTACCATTGAACAATGTGGCATTTTAAAAGAGTTACACCAACCGCATGAGTGTGAACATGAATCACATCAGCAGAAGAAAGCATCACAAACGTGATGCCCTTTCTATGTCATAACTGACTTAATCTTGATGTTCATCAGGAGGAACTTCAGTAATGCGCCCACCTCTCGCTAGAAATGCAGCAACTTCATCTTCTAAAGCTTGACGCTGTTTCAGCTTGGCAGTCACTGTTAAGCTCTCTGCTTCAGCAAGATCAGTATCATTCGCACTCGACTCTTCGCTATCTGCACCAGTTTCTGCAGCTTTCGCCTCTTCGTCGTCTACAGCAGAATCTTCTGTGTTGTCGTCGTAATCATTCATTTCCGTCATATTAATCTCCCCACAATGACTAAATTTCTCATCATCGCTATTTGGCCATCAGAACTTGGTGAAATTTAGCAAGCTCTCGTCAATTCGCAAAGTACAATCTTGATTAAATCGTATTTTTTGCGACCAAATTCACTCTGATTTATAAATGATTGTTTAAAAAATATCTACTATTTTTTAACACGCATATTGTGTGTCTTTCAATGTCCCTAATCCATTGGCTTGTTGCATAAAACGATCTTTGAACCAATCGAATTGTTCAACTTGTTTTAAGCCGAAATTTCGCGCCCAAACAAAGGGAAATAGCTCCGAACTTTCCAGCCATCCAATCGCAGACATACTATGCATCATGGCATCATTCTGCCCTTTACGCTGGTGTTCATAACGTAATAAGGTTTGATCATTGGCCCACACACCACGCTTTAAATCGTGCAGTAATACATCACACAGTACTGCGGCATCTAAGCAACCAATATTCACACCCTGTCCAGCCAAAGGGTGAATCACATGCGCAGCATCACCAATCAATGCCAGACCTGATTTAATATAACGCTGAGCAGCACGTGCTTTCAGTGGAAATTGAGCCCGAGAACGGACCTCGACCACGTCTCCTAACATATGCAAACTTTCTTGCGTCAATAATTGCTTAAAATCTTGATCACTTAATGCTGAATACTCATCCGCATAATCATCGGGCAATGTCCAGACTATCGACTGCCAATAGCCATTCTCTTGTGCGTCCAAACTGGCCATAGGTAAATAAGCCAATGGCCCTGTCGGCAAGAATATCTGACGAGCGACATATTGATTGGGTTTAGTGGTTTTAATCGCACAACTGATCGCAGCTTGCTGGTAATCCAAGACATCTAAATCGATATACGCCTGCTCACGTACAAAAGAATTCGCCCCATCTGCACCAATGAGCAACTTCGTTTTTAATGTTGAGCCATCCGCCAATTGAATCGACCAACCTTGAGGAATTTGCTCAATACGAACCACTTTGACTTGAGTACGATAATCGTTGAGCTGCTGCAACATTTTTTGTTGAATCGCAACATTTAAAACACTTGGCTCAACCATTGAACCTAAAGCCTGATCAGGCTGCGGTTGCTGTTCAGATGTATGTCCAAAATTAATTTCACCATAGCCATTTTTATTCCAGACTTGCATGCCTGAATAAGGCATTTGACGTGCTAAATTATCCCAGACATCGACGGTTTTAAGCAGATGTATGGTCGCCTGACTCAGTGCCAATACCCGTGGATTCATCACCGCCAGTGTTTTGTCTTGATCAAGTACAGGTGCAGCATCCAACACCGTCGCTTGTACCCCACCTTGCGAGAGTAACAAAGCCGTTAAACCACCGACTAAACCACCACCAACGATGACGACATCTAACATTTCGCTCATGCTTTTAGCCCCATTGCATAGTTAGCAACCAAAGGCTTAACACCCGGAATCACATCAAATGCGATCAGTCCTGTATTACGTAATAACTTGAGAATTGGATTTTGATTACTAAAACCACGTACCACTGAATCACAGAACTTAATCACCCGTTGCTGATCTTTCAAACGTGATTGTTCATAGGCCAATAAATTTTCAGGCGCACCAATATCATCTGACTTCGCCAGTTGCTCCATCAGGAAACGAACCAACACATCTGCATCACGCAAGCACAGGTTAAAACCTTGTCCTGCCACTGGATGAATGGTATGTGCGGCATTGCCCATCAGCACCACACGCCCAACGGCTTGCTTATCTGCTAACACTTGTGACAATGGATAGCTAAAACGCTTACCTGTTTTTTCAAATTTTCCAGCACGGTCACCATAGGTTTCCTGTAAAGCATCAAGGAAATGTTGATCATTTTCTTCACCTAACCATTCTGCTTCAGTACCTTTTTTCACAGGCCACACCACTGAACGACGGTATTCACCCGGTAATGGTAACAATGCCAATGGTCCCAATGCGCTAAAGCGTTCAAAGCCTACGTGCTGGTGCGGCTTAGAAGTCTGTACAGTAGTCACAATCGCGACTTGGTCATAATCATGCTCATCGACACCCACGCCAATGGCCTGTCGGCAGAAAGAATCACGACCATCTGCCGCAATCACTAATTTGGATTTTAGCGAATGAATATATTCACCATTTCGCATCGCTTCAATTTGGACTTGGTCTGCATCTTGTGTGAGTGAGGTGACTTGCACACCATCAATCAACTCAATCAACGGCTGCTGACGAACCTGAGTCAGCAATACACGACCTAACCATGCATTCTCAATCACCTGTCCAAAGCTTTCTACTTTTTCTTGTTCTGCCACTAAACGTGCCTTACCAAAACTACCCTGCTCGGTAATATGCACTTGCAGAATTGGGGTAGCATGTTGCTGTAAGGCTTCCCATAAACCCAATTTTTGGTAAATCTGTACACTACGACGCGACAATGCGGTATTACGTGCATCAAAACTGGAATGATAAGGGGCAACATTTTCGTCATCGTAATTCGGATATTTCACAGCTTCTAATAGCTTTACTGCGATATTAGATTTTGCCAACATTAAAGCAAGGCTGAGTCCAACCATACCTCCACCAACAATGATGACTTGTTGCTGCATAATATTATTCCTTATTAGTTTTTCATGACTTGATGTTAAGGGTCTATTGATAGTTCATCTATGCGTTGCGTTATAGGCTAAAACAACTTAAACGAGGCATGAAACGTAGGCAATGGCCACTCCCTTGTCAAGTTTCATAACAAAGTTTAAGGAAGTTTTAGCCATAACCCTACGGGACAGGAACATTTTTTGTCGCTACGGCGTTACGGCTTATTTATTTAGAATGACTAAATTGCATAAGCCATGCCTTGTATCACCTAAAAAATGTCCACTGTCGCAAGCATTTGTGAACTATCAATAGACCCTAGCCTATCTTACTCTAACTTAAATCAGGAAGGGAATTTGTACTTTGTTTGGTCTATGTTTTTAAAATATATTCAAAAGTTGTTTTGAGCATCAAACTAGATAATCTGAGTTCGACAATAATATGATACTCGGAAATGTCATCCGCAACTGTTTGAGACAGGACTCCATTAATCAGGTATTGTTTCTGCGACTCATTAAATTAGCTGACAGCAAGCAACGAGTTTTGCGGATGACAATGGTTTTGCCTACTTTTGCAGAAACAAAAGTAGGTCCAGCCGACGGCTTATCCTAAAATTGGATGATTACTCAAGAAGATTCCACAAAGATATTTTTTCAATAAGTTAGAAAAATTTTAAGTTAAACTTAGGGTAAATAAAAAGGCCTATCAATCGATAGACCTTTTTCTCAACCTCAACTTAATTCGCTGCCATCAAGCTCTCAATCTCTTCAACAGTTTTAACTACATTTTTAGTCAAAACCAATGGTCCATTTTCAGTTACGACAATATCGTCTTCGATACGAATGCCGATACCACGCCATCTTGCATCAACCGTTTCATCATCGGGTGCGACATATAAACCAGGTTCAACGGTTACGACCATGCCTACTTCATAAGCACGCCAATCTTCACCACTCTTGTATGCACCGACATCATGTACATCCATACCCAACCAATGGCCTGTACCATGCATAAAGAACTGACGAAATGTTTCGCTTTCAATCAATTCATCGACATCGCCACTCATCAAACCAAGATCAACCAAACCTTGGGTTAAGATTTTTACTGCAACTTGATGCGGATATTTATAATGATTGCCGATACGCGTCGCATCAATTGCAGCGAGCTGAGCGTCTAACACAATATTATACAAAGCCTTTTGTTCAGGGCTAAACTTACCATTGACAGGGAATGTACGCGTAATATCAGACGCATAGAATTCATATTCACATGCTGCATCAATGAGTACTAAATCACCATCTTTTAGTGGCTTGTTGTTTTCAACATAATGCAAAATACAGGCATTTTCACCGCCACCAACGATACTGTTATACGATGGCACGCAACCATTTTTCCCAAAAATATAATTGAGTTCCGCTTCCAGTGCATACTCCATCATCTCAGGTTTAACAGTATGCATAGCACGAGTATGTGCTTCGGCACTGATATTCGAGGCGATCTGCATCAACTCAATTTCTTGTGCTGATTTTTTCAGGCGCATTTCATCAACAATACGATCTAGCTGAATCAACTCAGCTGGTGCAGCACTACCACGACGCTGTTCTGCATCCGCCTTTTGAATCCACTGACTGACACGTGCATCAAACTCAGCTTGCTGACCAATACGATAGTAAAGACGCTGTTTATTTAGAAGTTTTTCGATGATTTCTTCATCTAATAAGTCAATCGCATAAGCTTCATCTGCATCATAAATTTCAATCGCGCCATCAATACCTGCACGATAGCCATGCCAGATTTCCATTTCACGGTCACGTTCCCGGCAGAACAAACTGTAGCTATACTCCTCACCTTCGGCAAAGGTTTCAATAACCGCAACCGCCTCTGGCTCGGCAAATCCAGTGAGATAATAAAAACTACTGTCGGCACGATATTTATAATCAGCATCGCGATTACGATACATTTCTGCTCGTGTCGCAATAATTGCAATGCTATTGCTACCTATTTTTTTAGCGAGAAGATCACGACGTTGTTTAAAATCGGCTTGACTTAATTTCATATAGTCCTTCTGATGAAGATGAATGATTGTAAGTATCGTTATTTATAAGGTGTTAAGGCACCGCCCGAGTTAACTCGGACGATGTGGGGTAAACATTTCGACTACAGTTTGTGGGTCAACCGCATCGTCCTGATTTCTGCTTTTGGCATGAAAGTTTTGCAATAATGAACTTTCAGCTACAGGAATCTTTGTACGGCCAATCGACAAGCTCACAGGAATTAAACGTACAAACTCATACAGTTCCTGATAGCTTTCTTCACCCTCTTCATCATTATCCGAATCTTCAAACTCGACGGCTGCAACATCTTGTAAATGCTCAATCAACTCTTGCTCTTCTGCACGAATATGACCAGAAGCCAAACCAAAACCGAGTACCACGCCTGCACACCAATCCGCCAATGCTTGAACACGATCAGCGAGCAAATGGTTGTCATCTGGGAGCATCGGTAAATAATCTAATTCATCATCCGATAAAGCATGTGCCACATCTTCTGCTTCATCGGTTAAACTTTGCAATGCTTCTGGCTGTAAAGCAGGCACATTCAGGGTGTTTAAGATTTGTGACCATTCATCTTCAGTCGGCGCTTGTGTCACACAAACTATACCAGTTAGTAAACCGTGTAACTCACTTGGGCTTGAAATTTCTTCAATCCCATCAAAATGAGCATTCCATTCTGTCCAACCTGAAATATCGTCTTGCATTCGTTTATCCAACCTCTATACTGCTGTATATATTACCTTTGATTGCAACTCTGTGCGACCTTCGTTATGTTAGAACAATTACAGCGTCTACAAGCGCATATTGGTGTTTTAAAAACACGCTTACATCACTTAGAGCGAGAAAATACTTCGCTCACCGAAGCTAAGCAATTAGCTGAAACGGACCAACATGCACAAATTGTGCAGAAAAATAGCATCATCACGCAAAAGCAGGAAGAAGTTGATAACTTAACTGAACAACTGACTCAGTTACAAGATCAATTTAAACAACTGAATCAAGATGCAACAACTTTAGCGGAACGTTATAGCCGCTTAGAGAAAAGCACCACTGATTTGAAAAATCGCTTCCAAGAAATCTTGGCTGAGCGTAATGACCTACGTGTCAATAAAGAAAAATTACAAGCACAACAACGCCATAGTCAGCAAGAGATTCAAGATTTACAACAGGATCGTGATCGCTTATTACAAAAAAATGAGCTAGCAAAATCTAAAGTCGAAGCTATTATTCAGCGCCTTTCAATTTTAGGCACAGCACAGGATCAGCACGCACAAGAAATTCAGCAGCTTGCACACCCAAATGCTGAAACCCAAGAGGAGATCTGATCATGAGTGAACCAATCGTTGTCGAACTTCGCTTAATTGAACAGACTTTCCGTCTTAATACGACAGAAGAAAAACGTGAAGAGTTAGAGCGTGCCGCAGAGCTACTTAATCAAAAATTCCATGACATGCGTCGTAGTGCCCCACGAGTTGAACATAATAAGCTTGTGATTATGGTTGCGTTACAAATGGCACAAGAAGTGTTTAGCTTAAATAAATCTTTGCAACAGTACGCCCATTGTGAACGGCTTTTAGAAACTATTCTAGAAGATGTTGAACAAAGTATCTGAATGAAAAAAGCCTGAAATACAAATTTCAGGCTTTTTTATTAAACAAGCTTTGACACAAAAATAATTTCTCCTTTTTATCTTACTCCAATTGTAATTTTTATCACTTCTCTGTCTTTTGACCTCAATTAAAGTACTAGCATAAAGTCAATTCATATATTTATTTTTTAAATATTATTCAGAAAAAAATGAATAATCTGCCTCTTTTCATGCATGAAAGACCTAAACATAAGCTTACATATTGTTAAGCTATACTTACAAATAATATTAGTGGAGTCCTTGCAACATCGTCAGAGTTCACTATAATGCAATCCATCTCTGGAGTACTCGCCAGCCGGTCTGATTCCCCTGAGCCGTGATATCCTTCTTAATCGGAAAGCGTTTCTGAATATTTAGCGTGTATGCCTACCCTGAGTAGGAAACCCAGACAATATACAGCGCTCTCCACCTTGAACCTTAGTGTTCAAGGGTAAAGACATGCAGCGGTACTTCTGGAGATTATTTTCTTGATTAAAAAATCGATTTATTTATTATATTTTTCAATTCATTCACTTCTATTTAACATCTTAACTGTAAACTTAAACTTACAAATCTCTCTATTTTCTCCCCTTGCGACAGTCCCTAATTTCACTATAATTAGAAACATCTCTGAGGTGTACGCCAGCCGGTCTGATTCCCCTGAGCCGTGATATCCTTCTTAATCGGAAAGCGTTTCTGAATATTTAGCGTGTATGCCTACCCTGAGTAGGAAACCCAGATAATATACAGCGCTCTCCACCTTGAACCTTAGTGTTCAAGGGTAAAGACATGCAGCGGCATTTTGGAGACCCATATTTTATTTCAAATAACGATTTATCCTGTTTTTAGATTTTATAATCTTATTAAACTTAATTTTCTAATTGTTAGTAAAACATACAAATCACAATATTTAACTCTTGTGGTCGTTGTTGATTTAACTATAATAGGAAACATCTCTAGGGTGTTCGCCAGTACGTCTATTCCCCTGCCGATACTTAAATTTATGGATGTGTTCTGTGTATTTTGAGTGTATGCCTGCCTCGAGTAGGAAACCCATTAAGTATGCGTCACCTCCACCTTGAACTCATCGGGTTCAGGGTAACGACCATGCAGCGGCACTTCTGGAGTATTTATTTTTAAAACAAATAATAATTAAATTAAATCGTTATAAAAAAATCCAATTTGATTTTCTACTGTTTAAAGCAGACTCCTTTTAAACCTCTCTAGTAACAAACCCAACACCATTCCCCCTAATTTTCACCCATTAAGAATATTTATACGTCCTCTACAAGTAATTTTATCTACATAAAAACCACCCGAAGGTGGCTTAAGCTGAATGGTTTAAACTAAACTACTCATCTTTCAAAGCACATTCATAATTGCTTGGGTCTTGTGAGCAGCGTACCTGTTTCAACAACTTCATCATATCTTTGTCGTAAAAACCTTCTTTGGTCATTTGAATCCGCGCTTCACGCATCAATCGAACATAACCAGGTTTGTCGCTTTCATTCAATTTCAACCAAAATTTATCAGGAATTTTTGCTTCAATCTTATCGACAAATTCAAATGCAGGATTTAACTGCTTAGAAATGACTTCACGTGCAATCGATCCCATGCCTGCTGGAAACTTATTACGGTGCATAATCAGCGTCCCTGTCACCTGAATCACAGGAAATTTAATAATTCCACCAACGGCCTTACCTGCTTTATCAGTCATACCCTTTTGTAACTCAAGCGGCTCAAATAAAATGGCTGGTCCCGCCATGATATCAACTTCTTTATTATTAAATTTACCACCTACTGTCACCAAATCAACAGAGACCGGTTGTGCCCCCACATTTTGTACCAATTTTTTTTGAGTTTCATCAAATTGGAAAACGGCAACTTTCTTACCTGCGGCTTTAGCTAAAGTATTAATATTACGATCAGTCACCATGATATAGGCTGCACCTAACGGCACAATTCCAACCACTTCATAATCATTATTTGTCATCTTTTCATCAAATTTTGGATTAGCCAAAACCTGAATCACTGAACTGAGCTGCTTATAGGTTTGTAATGCACCAATCGCATCGACACTGCCCACAAACTTATTAAACTGTTTTGCGCGTAGGTTACTAATTCCAGCCCCATCACAACGTTTACTACGGAAATCTTCAGTTAATACAGCTTCATTGGTATAGACCTTGAGATTGACCACAGTCGATGCTTGCTTTTTCAATTTTGGGTAATCAAAGTCTAATTTGAATTGTAAATGTGAAGGACGTGTCACGTTCATATTCACACCAAACTGTTTGGCTACACGGACAATACTTGGAATTTCTGTGATGTAACTAGTTGCTTGCTCAAATGCTTCACTATGCTCACCATTCGGAGAAAACACGCATAAAGTGACTTGTTT
Organism: Acinetobacter sp. Ac_5812; assembly: GCF_013072695.1. Lineage (GTDB taxonomy): Bacteria > Pseudomonadota > Gammaproteobacteria > Pseudomonadales > Moraxellaceae > Acinetobacter. Next base: position 4,965 of record NZ_LXUK01000012.1, on the reverse strand, counting down.
AGGAATCTGTTGCCAAGTTTTGGGATCGTTTAATAATTGCTTAACTTTATTTTGTGAATGCGGAGAAAGCGTTAAGTCTAGTTTCCCTTCGGGTGCAGCATAACTTGGACTTATCACCCCAAATGATGATGCCAAGATACATGACACAGCGAAAGGCCTCAAAAATGTCGTGAATTTATTATTTTGCATCGCCTGTTCCATCCTTAGCTATTTCCCAATAGTTTTATTCAAATTAAGGATAAAACATACAAATAGAATTGACTGCTTTTCTTTGGATGGTGTCAATTGAGTCAAAATACAAAAAAATACTCGTTATATGAGAATAAACATCCAAATCACAGAATTACACAAAAAAATAAGCCATTGAATAGCAAAGTTTTATGACCAACTTGTTCGACTCAGATGCTATTCTTCTCGGCTTAAATAAACGACCAAACTACATTTTCATCTTGTCGCTTTAATAAAAAATTGGTCTGTTGATCATCTTCGACCACAATATGTTGATTCGAGATCATCTTTACTTTTAATAATGTGTCATTTTCATAAACTAAATCATTTTTGCCTTCTTTGGTGAGGACAAGTATCTGATCAAGTACAATAAGTTCTTTAGAATCCAACATTGTTTTTCCCTCTATAAAACTGCTTTAAAAAATTTGAATATTTTTATCAAGCCAAGAAGTGAAACCACTCTCGTTACTTACCCCACAAATATTCAATCTAATTATTTAAATACATGAAATTGACATCTGAAAATGTTATTTCATGCGGCGCATATTAGATCACTTTTTAAACAAACCGAAAATAAATTGTCAGACAGTTCACGAAAATTATTTTTTATGCAAAATAAAACCTGAAAATTAAAAATAACATAAAATCAATAGATTAAAAACAATAAAAAAGATTTAAAAATAGACAAATATTAATACCACTAATAGCAAAGTACTGAACACCACTCAAATTAAGGAGAAATTTTTACCATCAGGTATGATTCGGGAATAAAAAAGGCCACCCTTAAGCAGCCATTTCTTATTGAATAAATTTACCAGCTTATATTTACACGTCGATTTGGAGCTAAGCAGCCTACAAGTTGGCTATTTGCCTTATGTCCAGCACATTGCTGGTATAGATCCGTTTGGCTATTGGCTTGAATTTGAATGCGATTCGCATCAACACCTTCATTGACCAACAGCTTAGCAACGGTATTGGCACGTTGTGCTGATAACTGATGGTTATAGGCAAATTTACCCAAAGGGTCTGCAAAGCCAGCAACAATTACAGGACTATTCGCTGGCGCTTGTTTGATCCGTTGTGCAATTGCCGCCACTAAACTAGGCCCCTGTTCAATTGCATTGGCATTTGAACGATCAAATGCAAAAAATACACTTGATGAACGTAGACTATTTAAATTGGTATCTGCTGGAACTTGATTATTAGCTCCCCAAGCCATTAAACCTTCACAGGCCTCGCCTTTCCACGACAAGCGTTCTGATAATGCTTGCTTGTCAAAGTCTACACGCAACTGACAACGTAAATAATCTTGGCTATTCGGCTGACGAACATCTAATACATAGTTCCAAGTTTTAACAAAGAACAGACCTTCACTAAATTGAGGGTTTCCCAATACATGTCGGATTTGGTCTTTGGTTAAACCTGTTCCTAAACGAGCAACATTATCGTATTCATAACGTTGTACTTGCTTGAGATAGCTCTTTTCAACTACTGGAAATTTGATTTCCTCTTGTTGAACAACAACTTCATCATCTGCTGCAAATGTCGCCATTGCAAAAGAAGATGTGATCCCGATAACCAATGCTTTTATCATATTTTTCATATTTTAACTCTCTTTATCTATTGGAGATGAGGAGAGCCTAAGGGCTCTCCTACATAACGAGTCCCTTAGTCAATTACGCCACTGATACCGATACGTACACTTGGATCACCTTGTGATGCAGCAGCTACACCGCCCGTGATTGACCAACGACCATTATCCGCAGTCTTACGTAAGGTTACACCGACTGCATTTTCACCACCATGATAAGAAGCACCTGCTGCATAAGTATATTTACCAGCCACATATGGCGCTGCTTCCAATGCCATTGCCGCTGCAATACCTGCATTGGCTTTTTTCTCTACATCTTCAATACGTTGATTGGTTGAGTAGAATGCTTGCTCAAGTTTGTTATCAAGGTTATCAATTCGACTACCCAATGCTTGATCGGCTTTGTTTAAAGCATCAACCGCCCCGCCAACATTGTTGTAATCTTTACCTCCAACATTGTAAGTTGGATTGGTGAAGCTATTGGTAATGTTGTCATAACCAGCTCCACCTCCCAAGAATTCTACAACTTTCTTGTTTGTTGCATTCAATTGAGAACCATTGATCGCATCTTTAGATGTTGCATTGATAGCGCCATCTTTAACACCTGTTACAACACGGTCACCATCTTTACCAGCCATATTCACGCTTGTCCCACCAGTGTCCTTACCAACCGTAATTTCACCATTTGCAGTTTGCTGCTGAACCAGACCAGACTTACCGTTGTTGATGTTACTAATGTTGTTATTAATGTTCTGAATATCAGTTGAGTTTTGATCAACTTGCTTCTGAACATTCCACAATTGACCACCATTCACTGCATCTTTAGAACCTTGTGCAACAGTACCATCTTTCACATTGGTAATCGTGGTGCCATCTGCTCCTCCACCCAATGTAATCTTGCCTTTAGTAGCATCATCATATTTCACTGCATTACTGGCAAGCTCATTCACATTGTTATTTACATTGCTAATTGCGCTATCCAATTGGCCTTTGTTTACTGCATCAGTTGCATTGACACCAGCCTTAACATTAATTATCTGTTGCTTACCAGCATCAATACCTTTGTTCGTTATACTTGGTCCATCCTTAATCGTTAATCCTGTGTTGCTTAATACAACCTCATTATTACCAATTGTGATTCCAGCATTGTTGAGCACGGTATTACCAGCTTTCACAGAATCAACTGTTAAGTCTTTTGCTGTTGCAACCTCATAGTTATCAGAACCATCGGTATTCTTGGTCTTTTTCACAACAATATTTTGACCATCAGAAACTGTAGTTTTCGATGTTGTTGCGGCAGAGCCAATTGCTTTATCAAGCGCTGTTAAAGCATCGCCAACATTGGTTTGTTTGCCTTGAGCAACATTATAAGTAGGACCTGTGATCGCACCATTTGCCTCAACTTTAGCACCGCCGCCCAAACTACTAACCAATGTATTTTGAGTGTTTACAACCTGATTACCAACAGCCTTCAACTGAGCAACGTTCACTGCATCAGCATCGGCGCTACCTGCTGCAACACCCGTAATTTGACGATAGATACCACCCGTCTCATCACCTACTGCAACTGCACCTGTGGTTGATGTTGTCTTATCAATAGCTTTCTTATCTGCACTTGTGATAGCAGATAACGTATACCCTGCAACTCCTGCGCCTGTCGTTGCCGCTGAGCCATTACCCAACACCACTGAGCCAGCTACTGTTTTGGTCACATTGTTACCAAGTACAAACGTATCATCTGTAAGCACTTGGTTATTGTTACCCACAGAATAACTGTTCGCACCATCCACAATTGTTGGATCACCAATCGCACCAGAGTGATCACCTTTCACTTTGTTGCCAGTACCAATACTGATTGATTGCAATCCAGATGCCTCGGCACCTTGACCAATTGCAATTGACTCTTTTCCTCCAGCTTTACTGTTGTGGCCTAAAGCAACTGCACTATCTGCGCCAGTAGAAACAATTGCATTTACACCAATTGCAGTAGAGTTGATACCACCTGCACTTGAGTCATTGGTTGCACCCAAATCACCTTTAGAAGTATCGGCATTGGTATGGAAGAATTTAATACCATCGGTATTCATCTTCTGAACCGTTTGACCAATCGTCAGACGATCTGTCGTTTCTTGACCTTGTTTATCGTAGGTTAAGAACAATGAGTCTTGGTTCTTATTATCAGGGTTCTTATTTACAACTTGGTCAATAATATTGACTTTGTTGCCATTCCCATCAACAACCTCTGTGATGTTGCTCGTGATTGCGCTCTTCAATTGCTCTTCAGTCGCTGCTCTACCCTTGGTTGCAAAATCACCAGCTTTGATGTCTTTATTGCTCAAGCCTTCAATGGTATTGCTAGTCTTATCCACAACGACACTACCGACAGTCACTTTATCGAAGTTGACCTCTTTCGCAGTCCTCACTTCGTAATTGGTATGACCATCTTTCGCATCAATTGTTGAAGTCACTTCAACATTGTCACCCGCTGTCACTGTGGTTTTCGCTGCTTTTGAAGCTGCATTCACATTGCTGATTGCACCATCAATCGTGTTCGAACCGGTACCACCAATGTCATTGGTAGTGATCGCTCCTGTGTTGGCA
>NZ_LXUK01000012.1:0-504 GCF_013072695.1 Acinetobacter sp. Ac_5812 | reverse complement strand
ATCGTCGTGTTGCCACCAATCGCATTCTTCACATCATTGGCTGTGTTGAATAATTGGCTGCCATTCACTGCATCTTTTGATGCCGCAGTCACTTCACCCGCTTTCACGTTGGTGATGGTCGTGCCTGTTGCACCGCCGCCTAAAGTCACTTTGTCTTTAGTCGTTGCATTGTCATACTTCACTGCTGCATCGTCTAAAGTACCCAACTTGGTATCAACTGCTGCCAATTGATCTTCGGTCGCTGCTTGACCTGGTACCGCTGTACCATTCCACGTTGTGTTGCTTAATCCACCAATGGTATTGCTCGTGCCATCAATCTTAACTTTAGTCGTACCACTGCCAACATTGATTGCATCTTTAACATTCAGCGTATCGCCTAAGCCCAGTTGTACACCGCCTGCAACTGTTGTGCTGGTGATGTTGCTGTCGCCTTTAACGTTGATATCACTGCCCAAGGCATAGTTGTTCTTGCCTGTCGTGCCACCAAAGTTGATGCCTTTGTCT
>NZ_LXUK01000011.1 GCF_013072695.1 Acinetobacter sp. Ac_5812 | reverse complement strand
CGGAAGAAAGTTTACAACCACATATAAAAAAGTTTCGCTGGGTGCCTATCTTGAGCACATATTTTTTTTGATCAAGTATTACATTGGTTAACTTACATTGTAATTGTGAATATTTCTCATATAAGGCACTGTTTTTCATAGTCTTATTTATTAAGAAATTACTGTTAAAAATGCTTTTAATCGTAGTCTAATTAACGTATTGATGCTATAATGTCTACTCAGAATGCCTATGGGAATTCGAGATATGCAATTTCAATCATTTAGTCTTAGACATCAAAAAATACTCATTAACTTCAATGTGTTTAGCTCTGGCTCGTCTGATATTTTGCTAAAAGGTGTTTTATCTGCCGAATTGCTTATTCTAGTTGATAATTTAAATGCATTTTATTCTGCAGAAGACGGTAGATACGTTGTATCAGCTGAAAAAGTTAACCACGTTACAGGTCTAGATTTTAATAAGAAAACTATCAACCAGATCATGCGAGAAGCTTGTGATTTATCATTTATGATTGATACAGATGTGAAGCAAGCTGCAGCACCTATGATTGACGAAATTCAAATCTTATCAAGTGGCGATATTACTTTTAAACTCACTAAAAGTTTTGATTTTTTTAGAAATTCTCTTAGTTTTAAAAGCATATATGAGAAGCTACCATACAGGTTCACTACTTCTAAACTAGAGTTACCGCAGATCGGTCAACAAATAATGTTAATTGCGTAATTAAGCCTCTGACGAGGCTTTTTTATTGTCTAAAATTTAGTTAGTATATACACAGCTTTAAAGCGAAAAGACTACAACGTTAGTTGGGTTGCAAATATATTTTTAGTTTTATTTTTTAATTCAATCTCAGGCAATGTACGTTGTCTAAAGTGGAGCAGTTATGCAAGATTCTTCACAAGTCTGCATAAGTAAAGGAATTTCAGAAGATGAAATTTTTGGATTATCGCAGTCAATCAAAGACTCAATTATTAATGCCGAAACAAAAACCATGGATCTCTTGGGTTACGGCAACAAAATCAGTAATTTCATAGTCGAATGTTATCTAGATATTCCAGTTGTTGATCAATTCGTTTTTTACTTAATGCTGGTGAATGCCAAAAATAAGTATGCACATCAGCTGCAGCGCGTTATCGCTGAAAAACCTGAATTATCCCAAATTGAAGCATTACAACTAGCGAACAACTTTGTTCTGAATTTTGAATACATCCGTCAAATTCTTTTATTCAAAAATAAAGCTAATTACCTTAGCAATGGCCGTATCAAATCTTTGGCATGGAATACGCTAAATAGTGTTGGTAAAGTGATGCTACCAATGAGCTCTTTACGCCAAATGGACAGCGAACCATTTTCAAGAAATGACGTAGACAGCGTAACTCATAAAAGAATGTTTGCCAGTACGGGCTATTTTGAATTAGATAACAATGCGTTTATTTGCTATCAGCTTGAAGAAACGTTGATTGCCAATCTGTCTGAATTAGATTTTGATAAAAAAGGGCGCTACACAGTTCTCGACACTTTAACGGTTCTTGGATTTAAGGACCGTTTTGATCTTTATATGTATAACTTGATGAAGATCAATGAGTTTCGTGGCGAAGTGGTTATTCCTTACATTGACTTCAAAGCATTAACCGAATTTTCAGTAGAATTTAAATACAAAGCAAGTGATTTTTACCGTAAACGACTTCTTGTTTCATTAGAAAGACTGAATAGCAATCCATCTATTGAATTATTTATTTCTGTTAAGTATGAACCATGCAATAAGCGTACATCAGATCGTGACGATTTTTGCAATTATCGTTTTCAGATTCAGTTAAAGTCCAACTATCGTAAAGCGCTTAATACATTAAATGAAATGTGTGCAAAGGTTCAGGATGAACAGGGCAATGAGCTTAAAATCAGTAATGCGCTCTTCACTTCAGCAATTCGATTAAATAATGGTGAACCTGAAAAAGTAATAGAACTTGTTAAGGATCGTTTAGCTGCTTATACAACTAAGAATGGACCATCATATTTAGCTAAAAATCTTAATTTGGTTGCGTCTTATGTTACGCGAGCTCTAGAAGATCTATATAAAAGTAATCACTTCTTTGAAAGATTCCTAAACGATATGAAGCAAGCAGATAATTTACTTTATCTGAGAAATCGTGATAAGAAAGTTGAGATCGAAAACAAAAGTGCATCTACTTTCTCAAGCGAATTCATTAATATTCGCGACAAAGTTGATGTTACCACTTGTGAAATTCTTACAAACGCTGAGTACATTTCAAAGAAAACGGAAGCTACTGTAATTATTGATTATGCTTTCATACGTAATTCTATTTTTATTACACATCCTCATTTGCGCCACCAGCGAAATGCAGACGAGAAAAAATACATAGATCTCGTGTGTGAAAGCACAAAGCTTTGCCAAATATTCTTTGGTACGGGTAATGAAAATAAAAAAACGTTAACTCAAAACTATTTAACAGAACTCCTGTTTGAACATTTTTTTGATGATAATTTCCACTTGAACTCAGATGTATTGAAGAATCTTCTAAAAAAAGAAAAGGACTATTGGGTACAAGAAAAGCAAAAGACATTTATGCGGTTGTGGAAACTTGCAAATGAGTTCAGTTTAAAAGCTATTAGTCCAGCGAACTACAACGGTAAAGAGAGTTCAGACAATGAATAATAAACTTTATTTATGTGCAATTTTTACGGCTACTATATTGAGTAGTAGTGCAAATGCCGATTTTAGTGATTGGTATAAAAAAGCAGCTTCAAATGAAGAATCAACTCAGCAAGTGCCAGCTCAACAACAGCAAGCACCTGGTCAAGTTCAACAGCAAACACCAGTTCAGGTTCAGCAACAGCCGATACAGCAAAGACAATATAATTCTAATCGGAACACCACAGCTACGCGTTACCAAAACAATAATGCAAATGTCACTGGTGATTCTGGCCTTGAAGCACGAATGAATAACTTGAATTCGACCATTGAGAATCTAAACAAGTCATCAAAAAGTGGTGACAACCTCACGAATAACTATCTAAATATTGTTCAATTCATATTGATAAACGAAGAAACACGTAAATTGGATGGTAAAGACAATACATCACTGATCAATAACATGTTGGCTGGTATTGTGAGTTGTCAGAATAAATACAAAGTCGATGTTATACAAAAAGTGAATAATCAACTCCCAAGAGATGTTGCTAACACCGTACAACGGTATTTAAGCCAGAATGGACGCTCTATTGGTGCAAACGGCAACTGTTTATACTAATTAAACCCCCCTTTTAAAACCGTCCTTAAAAGGCGGTTTTTTTTATTCTTAAAACATACCTATTTATTTTAAAACCACATTCTATATACTACTAACAGTTTAATGCATATTAATGTGGGTTTTATCATGATCAGTTCTAAAACAATATATGAACTATATCAATTGCTCAATCAATCCGAAGTACAAGAATTAAAATCATCTATAACTGAGACTTTTGGTGCAGATGTGGAAAGTGAAGTTGATAAAAGCCCGGTCTTACAGCAAAAGATCAATTATTTTATTTATCAATATATACATCTCAAGCATCCAGAAAGAACAGACAAGATCTTGTTCGATGCAAATGAGTCAGCTCACGAGGTTGTAAAAACAGAACACCTTAAAAGTGAGCCAGTACCCTTATTAAAAGATTTTGTATCAAACAGCAGCAATAAAAGTTTAGCACCTGAAGAACAAAAAGATGTAGTTGCAGTCACTTTACCAGCCGAATTATCTGACATTCCTGTTGAACCAACAAATCAAAACAATACAGGAGATAATGAAGTAAAACATGACTATAACATTATCCTTGATGGTCGAACTAAGCTAAATATATTGCTCGAAAGATATTTAAGTGGTGTTGATGATGTGGCTCGTGAAATCATTGTGAAGTGCTTTCTTGTTATCTCTATATTTGTAGCACTGATCTCTCTTGTTATGGTTCTTCTGAATACGACCAATATTAACCAGATCCAAGAAATGTATGACATTGGCCATAAAACATTCCTATTCCAATATGCTGAAGTCTGCAATGTAAATGTTGAAGTTGCAAAAGCGAATCCATGTGTTATCTCAGAAATCAATAAACGGATTTCTGAACTATCAAATAGCAGATTTTGGAACACGTTCGGGTTGGTGCTTTTCTCACTTTTATCGTGCTTTTTCTTCTACCATATCTCTACTTACCGTGATTCTAAAGATAAGCACAACGGCTAGTCTTAAAAGGGGGTAGGGTGTTTTAAAATGGTCTTAAATGGCCATTTTTTTTATTTTAATAATAAAGTTTTATAGTTGATAAAAGGTATTCTAAAAGTATAATAGATACACTCTTAAAACTGGAATGCATTGTGCTTTTTAAAATTCCAAAAACGGGTGAGATTGATTCAAGTGAACAATCGATGACAGGCCTGGTACTCAAATCGGCATACAACTTAGTTGCCATTTTCAATATTTGCTACATCTTTGTAGTTGTATTCTTTGTGTTTGAAATGTTTTTAAATACAACGATATACAAGATTAAATATCTACCAGAAACCCTCAATACTCCATCATATATATTGCAAATCATCATATTCATTTTATGTTTTTCTTCAGTTCTGTATGCGATAAACAAAATGTTTGATGAAAAGTACATCCCTACACGCAAAGAAATCTATCTATTCCTTATCTCTTTTACTATCAATAGTTTATTAATGTTTATTTTTTTAGCTACCAAATAACACTGTAATACCAAGTTCCCACCGTAGCCTAAGCAAAAGTTACCTATTTTTTTTGGTTTTAAAAGCAGTGATCAAGGGCAGAATTAAAACACAAAAAAATAAAATTAATAGTTTTAAAAAATATTTTTTAAAACTAAATCAGTGATAATATGTAACCAACGTTAAGTTTAAGAAAGTATATTATGTCTGATATTCGCAGCATCTATTTTTACGGTAATAATAAAAGTATCAAATTGGGTAAAAACCCAATCTTAAATACTGTCTTTGAAGTTTTTCCAGCCACTAAAACCCCTTTAAAGCGGATTCTTAATCATAACCACCAGTGGGTTAGTAATTGCGCTTTTTACGTGCCTAACGATGTGAAAAGTGAATGGGTTAAAACGGTAACACTTTCAATTTTGACAATCTCAATTATGGCTTCCTTCCGTAATGCAATTGCACAGCAAAAAGGGTTGTCACCAAACGATGAAGCGCTTGATGAAGAGGTAGAGAACCTTGTGCCAGATTCGTTATTCAATTCTGCTATTGAATTATCGGATCTTAAAAAAAGTTTATTAGAAGTTTTGCCAAATTTAATGAGCGAATACCTTGCACAAAACTTTGGTGAATACGAAAGCATTATTACAAACGGTGTAGCTAAGCTTTTTATTGATAACCATGAATTTTTGGATAAGCAACTTGATTCTGATGCTGGAACAGATAATCAGATTTCAATGTTGAATTTTACTGACAATGCAGATGAATTATTTCACACAACAAACTATATTTTAGTCCGTATTGCTGATTCAAATGAAAACTTGAAAATCAACTTTACTAACAGCAAACCACATGCAGAACACTTAGGCCGAATTCTGCATACATTGTTGGGGGATGAAAGTTTTGAGATCTCAAAAGGTTCAATTGAGATACCTAATGACGAAGATGGCCAAGAAATTTTCATCTTTGAAAAAGAAACGAACTTTATTGATTTTTACAATTCATTATTGCTGGAAGTTAGTTTTTTTCTAGATCATGCAACAGTCTTAGAGCATATAGAAAAGTATGCACCAATTAACCAAACACTAAGCAGTTTGAGTGAGAATTTAGAAAAGAATATTAACTTTGTCATTTCTTCATTCAAAGAAACTCGCGATCTATCTGCATATTTAGAAAGCCGGGCTCAAATCATAGGGTTGATTCATGAAGCTGCACAAATCGCCAGCATTGAAATACAGCCAGTTGCTCAGGCTAAGGACCTTAAATCGTTAATTGAATCGCATCACCTGGTTACTTTTAATGATAAAGACACCTTTAAACAATTTAATTTATTTTGAGGTGAATATGAAATTTGTTATTAAAAATGGCATTGGTACACGTAAAGTCGAAGTGGATCTCGCATTAGATATACCATTGGTGCTACAAAAATCCATTTCTGTAATTGAGTATGAAGATTTCTTTAAATATTTTAGTGAGCAACATTTTCACATTTGCAAATTTAGAACGTTGAACTTTAAAGGTAATAGCGTAGAGGGAAGTAGTAAGGAATTAAATCGCTTTATCTGGCTTGCTATGGCACATCAAGCTTATATGGAGCGTAAAGCTTTACTACCAAGTAAATATATTGCGGATCTAGAAGCTTCAATTTCAAGCATGTTTAATTTAGAGAGCGAATCGCGAGAATGGTACCGAGCTATTCACAAAGCCATAGATGCTTACCTTAAATCACAATTTCCTGAAGCAATAGAGTTTTTACCTTCCAATATTGCACCACTGGATGAAGTGACTAAAATTCTTATGCAAGAAGTACAGCCAGTGATACCAGTTGCAGACGAGCCAGCGAAGCTATATAGCTGATTCTAGAAATAATTAAGACATAAAAAAACCATCTAAAAATTAGATGGTTTTTTTGTTTGTGTTTTTATAATTTTGCGAATACTTCAGGATTGTCATTCATAAACTGTTCAATGAAATCATTGTCTAATTCGACATGTTTTGGAAGCTTCTCATGTTCACGAACAATGGATTTTATAGATTCAATATTTTGCTGATTGAAAACAGGTGTTGTACGGCTCTTATAGCCAGTATCAGCCATCGCATAGCGATCATCAAACATACCTGAAGAAGTATTAGAATCGACTTCTGAGTCGCTTATAGATAGTGTTAAGTTGCGGTCTTCAGCTAACTTTAAAATGAATTCGTCAGAAATAAAGTTACGTAGCTCATGCAGCATAGATTCAACTTTATTGTGTTTAAAAAGCACCTTTGCAATTGAACGACAAGATAAGAAACCTTTTGTGATGTTTAGATCTAGTAATTTTTGAGGAATGATTGGATCGCTTTTCTTGTTGCTATTCGCGATCTGTTCAACTTCTTCATCAGTCATAGAAGCAATAATGTTTTTAAAGAAATTGCCATATTGAAACTTTTCAATTTTCTCCAGCATTGTCACTTGTTCTGTATCTAATAAGCAAAAAGAAATAGGTTTAAGCTTGCGTTGGTCGGTTTTGCTTAAACTGCCATTTTGGTTTAAGCGGTTCTCTTTGGTTTTAGCGATAGTTTTAGAGTTAGACATTTTAAACACCTTTCAATATGTTTTAAACTTTGGTTAATACCAATAATCATATTATAAGCGGTTTTAGCTAAAATACAAAAAATGAACATTTTGTTTTTTTAAAAAAATCTTTTAAATGTTTTTCGTATATACTATAAGAATATCTATCTTAAAAGGTATAACGCGTGATTAAAACTGATACAGGCGATACGGTCGGAGAGGGTTTAACGAATCCTCAGGATGAAGTTCTAGCATTGTTAGAAGAGTGCTTAAACTCTGAAAAATATACAGCTCGTATTACTTATATTTGTGAAGATGGCGGTCAATTAGTAGGTAAAAAGGCAGCTTTAAAGATTTTAAAGGAACAAGAGGACAATGGTTTAATGCTGGTGCCAATACCAGTCTTAGGAAAACAACTAAGAGTCTGGAGTGGTTTAAGTAAAACTAAAATGTCTAGTCACACAGGATTGTACAACAATATACAGTGGTCAAAGTTTGAAAGTGGCGAAAAGTTAATAACAAAGCAAGCGTGGACATTACTTCAACTTAGACTTGGGGTTCATCCAAAATACAAATTGGTTTTAAAAAATGAATTAGATGTCGAGTGAATTATATGTTAGTGAAATTAGCCCTTAGTGGTCATGCTTCTCCAGAAGCTTTAAGTAAATTTGAACGTATCAAAGCGTATGTGCCAGATAGCGCACCTGTTTTGGTCACATACTTTAATAAACAAGTTTTATTAAGTGATCTACTGGTTAATTTTTCTAATTTTTTACCATCGCTCGAAATCACAAAAGATAAAGACATGCTGGTTACGATTAGAGGAAATGAAACACCTTTAGTCGAATTTATTGTCAATTTAAAACTATACAGCATGAAATTAGGCAAACTTTTCTTTGAATTTGAGAATCAATTTAAAGAAAAAGAGCAAGACTTTAAGGACTTTATTAAACGTCACAAACTTAAAGGTTTTGATCATGCCAATTTTGTTAATTACGTGAAACTAGGTGCATATGATAGTGCTTTAGACATTATCAAATACCAGTACGAAAGCGTTAAAAAAACATTCTTTGTACTGTTTAAAGATCGTTTCACCCTATTAGAAAGCAAGGGTTTTATTTAAGGATATTCTATGGAAATGTTAGATCCATCAAACACAAACCCTGGACTCTTTTTAGTCATAATGGCTACGGCAATTGGTACCATACTTTTTGGTTTTTTAATTGTCGCTTTAATTGCACGATATAAGTTCAAGATTAAAGTTACGGTATCTAGTTTTATAGCTGCAGTTACTTTATCTATATTTAGCTTTATATGCTTTGGTTCACTTGGTCCGATGGAACCTAAATACAGTACTTCAGTTGTTCAGCTTTATGCGTTGGGCTTACTGGCTGGTACTTTAATATTAAATATAGTTCTTCTGAAATTATTCAGCCCTAAAACTATTGAACAGTTAGCTTTGAAAGGTTTTAATAAGTCAGAAAATGAACAAAAAGAGCATTACAAAAACATCTTAAAAGAGTTTAAATGCATTACTGATTTGGAAGATAAAAACAAGCTTAATAAGCGCAGTTTTAACTTGTTAAATGTTTTTAAAAATAAAGGAAAACAAAATGTTTGATTTTAAGATGAAATCTTTGTGTGTTTTGGCAGTTGCCGGATCTCTTTTAACTGGTTGCGTATCTAGTACTATTGATGGAATGGGTTCTAAACGCAAACAAATCATGTTGTATTCTGAAAAAGAATATCTTCAGCAAAGTACTCAGTCTTACAACAACATCATCACGACTGCTAAACAGCGTGGATTGATTGTGAATAACGCTCAAGTAAATAGAGTAGCAAAACGTCTTATCGCACAAGTTCCACATTATCGAGCTGACGCAGCAAATTGGAATTGGGAAGTTAATACAATCCGAGATAATGAAATCAACGCGTTTTGTCTATCTGGAGGCAAGATCGGTGTGTTGACTGGTTCTATCACAAAAATTAATGCAACTGATGATGAATTGGCTGCACTGATCGGCCACGAAATTGCACATGCTTTACGTGATCATGGGCGTGAAAAGGTAAGTAAAAAGCTTTTAACTGGTTTAGGTGTGCTTGCAGCTAGTTCGGCTGGTCTAGGTGACATGGTTGTATCTAGCACAAGCTTACTAGGCGATTATGGGGTTAACTTACCTGGTTCGCGCAAACTTGAAAGTGAAGCGGATCTTCTAGGTGTTGATATTATGGTTCGTGCTGGTTACAACCCACAGGGCGCAATCAGCTTTTGGAATAAAGTAGTAGCCCAAGAAAAACAGGGCACTAAAATTGATTTCTTATCAACGCATCCTACTTCAGAAAAACGAATTGTAGCGATCCAAGACTACATCAACCAAACTTACAGGAAATAATAAAAGGAGCTGGTTATGGATATTTACACAGTTATCCGAGTGAGCAAAAAGTTGTTTGACCACGGTTATATAGTAATACCAGAACTCAAAGTAGATTTTAAATCGGCTTTACTGCTCTTAAATGAACAAACCGTTGATGATCGATTTCTAATATCTAAAGATATAGTAGGTGCTGAAATCAGAGGGAATTTTGCCTTAATTGAAAAGGAGGGGAAGTTTCAATTGTTCACCAAAGGAATAGATTACTTTTGTTTGAATGTTGAGCCTGAAAAATCCAGTACTGATCCTAAACCTGAAAAACAGGTAAAAAAGAGTAAAGTAGTTCTCAAAAACCGTTATTTATATAAAAGTGGCGTGAAGCAGATCGGGGAGCTGGACACGTACAAGAAAAGAAGCGTCAAGATTACGAATGTAGGAAAACCATTTGTACTAAAACAAAAAATGCATGACGTTCCAGATTGGCTTTTTGAAAAGCTAAAAGACCAAGAGGTATGTTGGATCTATTTTGAATATGCTGAAGAACAATTATCAGAGGCACCAATAGAAACTGCACCAATCAATTTAAAAAGTGACATTGAAAGTTGTGTTAAATACTTTAAGTTACATGGTGAAAAAACAAGAAAAAAACCAATTATCAATGCTGAAGCACCAGGTAACGTAAACCTATTCAGATATTGTGATTTACGGCGCATTGATCAGGAATTAAAAGTCTTATTTGTTTGTAGTGAAAACTATCTTTGGTTACTGGAACAAAATAGACAAGATCCACTACCTAACATCAAATTAAACAATATTAGTTTTGGCGGTTGGATCATTCCCAAGACGACAAACCAAGATATGTTGAATAAGCTAATAATGTTAGATAAAGAATTAAAAACGAATCCAGATGCTTATCATCTAAGGGATTAAGAAAGGTTTCGGCAAGAAACGCCCCTCAACAAAAGTTCTGTTTCTTGCCTACACCTTAGAGGTCAATAATGAAAACAAAAAGCCATTCCCTTACGAAAGTTCATGACCTTAAATTATCAATAACCAATAGTTTAATACACCTACAATAAAAAAGTTTTAGTGATCGTGGTGATCTGTATCAATTACGTCATTATTGTTTGCATTAAACTTAGCTTGCTCTTTATAAAAATTATAGTCGGCATTGTCGTATACAAGCTCTTTTGGGTAAGGGATACCCATTTCATCAAGCTTTAAAGCGTAATAATGCGGTATTGGCTTGGTTGGATTGAAGTATGGTTCAGGGTAGTACTGAGTAACGACTTTAGCGGAGTAGGAATTAACGAGTTGATCTACATCGCTTTCTATTGTTTTTTGTTGGTCATTGTAATAAGAGTCAACAAGCTCTTTGTCTGAGTGGCTTGCTGCACAACCTGAAAATATTAAAGGTATTAAAATAGCGATAATTCTATAATGTTTCATTTTAAATAGGCTCAGGTGTAGTGTATATTTAATGGAACGTTAAAATACTTTAGATTATACATGACTTTTAAAGATGCTGTAACATCACCTTTTAGCAGAGGAAAAAGAGAACATAAGTTCTTGGCTAAAATGTTAAAATCTGAAAAAGATAAGATTAAGCTTTATACCAAAAGCTTAAGAAAAATTACTTTTAATGAGCTTTTAATTAGAGCAACTTTAATCTTAGTTGTGGTTTTTGCGTTAAGTTTTTGTATCTTTGGCGTATACCTATCTTTGAACGGTTTATTTTCAAAAGATGTGCATTTAGGAATTATTGGCATTTTAGGTGATAGTAGTAGAATAATATTATGTACCATCTCAGCTGTATTGTGTGCGGTTACAGCCTTCAAATTATTTAAGAAAGCAAAAATTGACTGGAAAGAACATCAGTCATCAAAACGATATGCCAAAGCAATAACGAAAGAGTACCAGTCATTAAATAATTTGATTTTGGAACAGATTAAACAAGATAAAACAGGCAGTTATTGGCTGAACAGCAAAGAGATCCTGAGCATAACAGAGCAATACGAAGATAACATAAATGAAAACACAAAAGATTATCTGGTAAGTTTTACGCAAGATACGACTAAAAAGTATGTTAGGTTTTACATATATAATAATTCGCATATCTCTAATGGGTATACCAATGTTTTACATATACACTCGACTACTTTAACAATTTATTCACATTGTCTAAGTTATTCGGATTCGTTAAGTGTTAAAGACCTTTTAGATATTTCTGTTAAAAGTATTTGCATAAATTATTAGTTTTACTATAATACTTTTAAGAACAAAATTTAAATGTTTCTTACGACATTAAAAGAATGGGAGGCTTATAGCTTCCCATTTTTCTTTTTAAAATAACTATTATTTTTCTAAAACATCATTTGCCTTTTTCTCAAAACCCTTAACTTCTGCTAAAAGTTCTTTATTTTGGGCCATTGTGTCAGTAAAGGTCTGTTTCGAGAATTTAATGAATTCCAATGCATCATTGATTGATTGTTCTTTGCTGGGCTTCACGTACTTAGGCAGCTTATTGAATTCAGTATCCACATTTCTATTGATCGCAGAAAAGTCTTTATCAAGCGACTCGAATGCTGCACTGGTTGACTCAAGCTGTATACGTTCAGAAACTCTATGGTCGATGTTTTGGAACACCAGGAACACACATACAAAAACTAAACTAGCAATTAAACTATTTTTTAGAACAACTGTATCCATTTTTAAACCCTTTAACATTTCTTTGATATTTTTAGTATAATCACTTCAATGTCTTTAAAACTTTTTTTAAAAAATATGTCTAAAGCCTCTAACGTTGAGCTCTTAAACTTTTATAGTCTTGTGGAAGTACCTTTTAAATATGCTCACAAAGAGGTGTTGTTCTCCATTTCTATTTTATATTTTAACGGTAAAACTAAATCATACGTTCATTATCACAAATTTGAAGATGAAGAATTGCAGACTGTTCTAGGGTATGTGGTTTCGGAGAGTCTGGCGTGGACCTTTGGATCTTTGAAAACTGATAAATTCACTGTTAATCAGAATTTTATTTTCAATACAGTGCAAGAAGTGGAAAAAAGCCTTAAAGAACAAATAAATGCTGTATATAAAAGCACGGGTATAAATGCTAAGTTTTCCATGCAATATGCCTTAAAGGATAAGCCATCTGCAGAAAACAACGACTTATTAGAGAAGATATTTGCGATTGATAAAATGCTACCATTTGCTTTTACATTTAATATTAACGGCGGTTATGAAGTTGCATTAAAAGAATGTTCGTTAAAACTAATTAATGATATTGGTTTTTTCGCTTAAAAGTCCTTAAACTATTAAATACCACTTCATTAATACTTATTTTTAATTATAATGTGGGGTATTAGTAGTTTTAAGTTAGGTCATTAAGTAGTGAATAAGAAAACCCTTACCATAGCGATATTGTCAGTTTTACTATTTGGTTGTGATAAGTTAAAGCCTTCAAATACTGATACTGCATCTCAAGAAGAACAAATAGATCCCATTGAAAAGAAAGTTGAGGAACAAGTTCGCAAATATGATGAACGTGTTACCACTTACAATCCATCTAACTACAAATTACCTCAATCAAGCCTTTCTACCACCAACCACAAAGTAGCGTGTAATTTTGGTGTAGGGGGAGATCTACCAGCTTTGGCATCAAATGGCATGTTCTCACAGCCGTTATATCGTATTGAAGCTGAGCAGATCATGGACAAAGTTCAGGGCGATGTGATGTATGCCCCTTATTCAATCGCGACATCTGTTGAGGGTGATGTTTTATATGAATCTGAAATTGATAGCTTTGATCGACAGCTAAATACATTACGAAGTTATCAAATTAAATCATCTGAACAAAATATCATTTCGTCATCTGGCTTTTACACCAATTCAAACAAAGCTGTTCGTATGGCACCTATCCGCAGTTACCCGGTTGCTTATGTGAAGCGCTTGGACGGCGATATTGTTTCTACATCTATGTTTAATGATGCATGCGACAAAGAAGTAGGTGTACGTAACTACAAATGGCGCGAAATTGATGTGTCGGGCAAACCATATGCAAGTTTGGCATCCACTGTATCTGAGCAGATTGTTCGGGTGAATCAGTTTGGCATGTTCACCAGTGCATCAAATTTTTACAGCTACTTCAGTAGTGAGTTTGGCAACTTCTTGGCTGCAAATAACAAGTTTAGATCCGCATTGGAGAAATCAGGACGTTTCCCTAAAGGTTCAAAAATCTACGTTCCATCTGAGATTAAAACGTCTGATGAAACACTGGTGATTACGAAGAACCCTGAGCTTGAAATTACAGACTTCCAAAAAGACAAGGTTTTAGAGGCATACAACAAAGAGGCCAAAATGCGGAATCTTGGCCAGATCGTATTCAAGGTCTACAACCTCAAAAACAATACTGTTTTCTATACACCATGGAATGAAACCAAGCACCGTGAAGCGGTCGAGTTTGAACCTATTGTTGTTATCGATGGCAAGGCTTATTCAGCAGTTTGGCATGTTCCTAATACTTTGACATTCAATGATTCGACCAGTGCTGGAAACTTAACGTATTACAACGCTACGGCGCATAACGCATTCGTCAATGCTGTTAAAGGTATATACCAAGGTCAGCAAAGCATGGTTGGTACAGAGCACGAAGATGATACCGAATATTCAATGAAGACTGCAGTTGAATACCAGAAAGCTCAGGCAGAGAAATAATATGGAATTAAGCACTATTGAAAAGAATACCGAAGCTCAAGACATTCAATCTGATGCGTATGACCAGCGTGTACATTCAGTACTGATAGTACCTGAACATGCCCTAAAAAAAATTGAGTCGATGATTTTGGCTACTGGTCATGTACAAAGTGACAGTACCAATCTTTTAGAAGTTTTAAGGCCAATGCCTGAAGAATTCAGAAAAGACGTTGATAACACCGAATTTACAGAAAAAGAAAACGGCGACATCGGTGATGCAGCCGTGGTCATTGTTGATGGTTTGATTCACGACACAAAACGCGGTGTTTGGATCTCTCAAAATTGGGGTTGTGGTAGTCCTAAATTCACCAAGCTTATTCAGGCTGGAGCTGAGCCACCAATTGAACTGATTGGCAAAAATAAGGGGGATAAGTTTAGTGCGACTTTAACGCACGAATTTCAAAAAGCGTATGAGCGAATGGGTTATACCCAAAAACAGGTCGGTTATATACACATCCTATCAAATGGTGCACCAACGACTTTCTTTAACTACCTGAGTGACGAATTGCTGTGCAAACTGGAATTCATATCAGTAGACAACAACCGTTTAAACGCCTCACAAACTAACTTTTACAGTGCCGTAGAGCGAGGATCTGTTTCAGATTGGGGAGTGAGCTATCACAGAAAACCTTTTAACTTAGAAAATTACCCGATCAATTCTCTATTGGTGTCGGGATTAACAATAACTTTTATTTTGTACCTGATTTACAGCTATCTTTTTGGAGCTTAATAACAAATGAAATATTTAAACAGACCATCTCAAAACCGCGAAAACCATCATTACTTTAATCAACAACAGGGCGACAATAGAAAACAGCACAATCCGAACCGTCATCACCACTCTATTAGCTTAAATGATGTATTTCGGTCGTTATTAGCCCTTACTCAACTAGACAAAGACATCCCGACATTGATCAAGCTTTTTGAAGAACAAGGGCTTGAAATATGCGAAACGCGTGTACGCACTTGGTCAACACCCGTGCATATCAACAATAGACCAATACCACACATTATTTTTGTTGGTTTTATGAAATTACTTGAGCGCATCAATGCTGAAGCGAAACTCAAAGATATTAATCTGTTTGATCTGTCAGAGATCTTGGACGATATACGCAACTAACAATTAAGTGGTTTAGCTATGACTGAAGAAATAAATAGTAATGAAAAAAAAGATGGTCCTATTACGGATGTAGGTAAAAAGTTTGCTGGTGCACGTAAAGACAACCCATCACCAGACTTTTCAGGCAACATGAATGGAATTAAGTCTGACAGCCTAGTGACTAAAAAGGAATATTGGCAAAAGCCTGATTTTAGAGCTGATGCCCAATCTGGCCACAAACCTGTAAAACATGCACTATTATTTTCTTTGGTCTATGCAAACTTAACCAACAAGCCTTTAGGGGGTGGTTGGTTTAGCATAGGTCAAAAGCAATGGGATGATGCCTACATTGCTACACTACACTTCTTAAAAAACAAATATGAAAGCTCACACTACGAACGTTTAGAACAACTGACAGACGACTTTAATGCGTACATGAGCGTTAAGTTTGGTGCTGGACGAAGTGAAAAAGATATTTTAGAACGCTACTCAGCTGGACGACATACCAATCGCAGAGTTAAACACCCACTATCATTTAGTTCAGACACACAGTTACGCTTAAATAATCTAATCCCTTTAGGATGGCCAGACGATCGTGTACTTGATGCAGATAATTATGGTGCCAAAAAGTTATTAAACACTGAGACTGGTCAATATAAGTGGTATGCCGTTAAATCCATTTCAGCAAAGCGCTTTCAAACACTAGATGATTGGACAGAATACGACACATTCAATGCAGCACTAGAAAAAGTAAAAACATTTTTTCAGCCAATTTTAGATGAACGAGTCATAGAACCCAAAAAAGGACGCGCAAAACCCCCAAAAAGACCGCGCTACGACAGAGTTGAAGTACGCGAGGGTAAGGACCATCGAAAGGGTGAAAACATCGATAGCCAGTTGCTTATGGACTATTTCAAATTTTCTGGAGTCGAGTTCGGTAATTGGGTAAATCAAAAGGAACGTGCATGGTTTCTGAATTGCACGTATGACTCACTAATGGATCTTGTCGAACTTCTAGGTCTACCCGTTACGTTCGCATCTTTAGGCGGTAAGCTAGGAATAGCATTCGGTTCGCGTGGCACAGGCGTTGATAGCGCAGCTGCTCACTTTGAACCAGGTAATATGCTTATTCATTTGACCAAGACGCAAGGTGTTGGAGCACTAGCCCATGAGTTCGCGCACGGATTTGATTGTGTTTTGGCAAAACGAAACGGACTCAATAATAACTTTTTTAGCGAATACTTTCTTTACACCAGTAAAGGGCGTTACTCAGTACAGAATCATCAAGAGTCAGCATACAAACATCTTAAAGATGGCCAGACTGCAGATAAGTTTATCAAGCTGGTTAATTATCTTACTTTTAAGTCAACCAAATACCTTGATTACGAAGAAAGACAAGGCGGTACGGGCTTTATGAATAACGCCATGCACCTAGATCAATCACGGTCAATGTATTGGTCACAGCCAACAGAAATCTTTGCCAGACTGTTTGAATGTTGGGTGACGGATAAGCTGGCTGAAAATGATCAACAAAATGGGTTTTTGGTGCACGGCACAGAAGAGTCGGCAAATAGTTGGAATATGAAGTTAAGCGCATATCCAACAGGCAGAGAACGGGCAATTTTAGTTGATTTGATGGATGATTGGCTAAAAGCATTAGTGAGGTCGTGGACGAAATGAATGCAATCACCAAGACCTCAAAAAAAGAACGGATCTTATTCAATAATCCCAAAGCAACACGACTTTACAGGGAAGCAATAACAGAGCTTATTGCGTTTAAACCTTGGGAAGTTAACGCCACTGAGAATATGCTTACGATCTGCAACACCTACCGCTATGTCGTGAATAAACGTTGTTGTTTAGGGTACGAGTTTTGGTGTTACGACCGAAGCGAAAAAGAATGGGTACGTGTTAAGCCCTCAAGCGGTCGCCACAACCCAATCTACCGAATTAATTATTTCAGCTACGGTCATTACACCTCATTTGGAGAAATCTTTGTCAAGGTAGCCACCGACTTTCTTCATGTAAAGAGAATCGAGAAAGGTTTTAACTTCACGAGCAAAGAGCTTACGCTTGTGGAAATACTGTATATGTCTTACATAAGAGGCTTATACAAAAACCACTCATACTCAAATTACGTCATAGTTGAATGGTTTAAAAGAACCAGTGGGATCGACTTCACACATATTGTAAAGACAGGTTTTAAGGTTGGCTACTATACAGCACGGCATCTGCAAACACTCAAAATCGTAGATTTCTTGGCAAAGAGAAGTCTAGATTGTGCTGCAGCTGAAAGGTACATCATAAACAATCCAGATTTTACCGCGCTATATGTCTACCTAGATCCGCTGGACCGCGAGAAAAGAATCACAGCCGAACTTTTAAATGACGGCGTATTTTTGAATATTGATGGTTGTATGAATTATCTGTTCAAAATACCGAGAAAATCATTTAACCGGTTTAAAAACATTGGTACCTCAATCACGGCTCATTTTTTTGGAATAATCAGAACTGATCTTGAGTACGGCAGAGAAAATGCCATGATGTATGGTAAGGCAAATGGCACCTATGATGAACATGTAAACCGTTTCAGAGAACATCAAAGCGTTGAGATCCTACTTTATTTGAGTGGACTACATCTGGAGCTCGGTGTAAAAAAACCGAATAGTCGTTTTATAAATCGCTTGCTAAACAGGACTCTTCGCCATGTGTTGCGTGGCAATAACTGGCAGTTGTGCAAACATAACATTAAGACCATTTACCATGCTTTCTATAAGCATATGTATATCAACAAAGACACAAAGGCACGAAACGCCTATATCGGGAAGCAGTCAGAGTCAAACCAGCTTTCTTCAGATATAGATATAATCTTTGATTACATGCAACAGGTTAGAGCTCACCAGTTTGATAAGCGGTCAAGCATCCAAGGCATGAAGATCCGCATTCAACACTGGATAGATGAAAAAAATAGACTGCAGATAGAAAACAAAAAACAAAAATTAATCGATCGCAACTGGCCAGCAAGAGTCTTACCCGAACCAGTTGAGCACAACGGGTACCGTTTTACTGAGATCCTGAATTTTTATGACCTCTACATCGAGGGAAGTAAAATGAGCCATTGTGTATATCACAACTTCAAACACTCAGCAGAAGAGGGTTCAGTGATCGTATTCCATGTTCAACAAGACAACGATCTAGACGAACAGGCGACACTTGGTTTAGAGATGGTCGATCAAAAGTATGTGGTATTTCAAAGTTACGGATACCGTAACAAGGTACCGAGTGATGGCCTTAAAAAAGCTACACGAGCATTTTTAAAAGAAATTAATCAAAACCAAGTTCGTTAATTAAAGACAAATAGTTAAAATCATTGTGCAAAAATTAAGTTTTGTATCCATATTTAAATAGAGAATGAGGCTTTAAACTGATAATCCCTTATGGGAAAAACTGGTGCAAAACAAATGACAAAAACAATGGTCTACAAGGCAGTAAAACGAGCAGATTTTGAGTATTCAAACGCAGCGCGTGGATACGTGTATCGGGGAGAGAAAATATCTGATGCTGAAGCGGAAAAACTAAAGCATAAATGGGCTAAAAAAGACCTGATGGACAATGCAAAAAAAGATGGATCGTTCACACCAGAATCATTAGAAATGTTCAAAACCTTGGTGAATCATGTATCACCACGGGAGTTGACCGCCAAACAGCAAGCTTTGACATACCATAGCCTTAAACGCTACACAGATTGCGTATTTAACCTTTATGAAGTCACCGCTAAACAAACACCTCCAGCAAAACTAAAACGACCGTACAGCATGCCTAGACTGGATGGTACGGATAACCCTTGGAACCAAGGCAAACGAGAAAACGATGTCTATATATACAAGGGGATTGAGTACAAAGGCATTGAAGCGGAAACAGCAATGCATAAAGTGGTGATTGCATCAGAATTAACGGCAATTGCCGGATTGGATAATCAGTTAGCGAATCTGGCCAACGAAACAGGTGTAGCGTTGTTTTCAGAATTTATTGAAGTTGCACACCAGAACAATGATTTAAAGGATTTAACATATGTAGTTTTTGATTATGTAAAACATCTAATTGTGACGATTGATCGCTATTTTGATTTAAAACTGAAATCTAACGTGTCGGTCAGTATTTCAGTGAACCGAGTAGCTGGCTATTCAAGGTATAGCATAGTTCAACGGAAATAGACCCACGAACGCAACCAGTGACATTACATGTGTCGTCAATGACAGCTTATGTGTCTCGAACGTGCACGTAATTTTGGATTGATTGGTTTGAATGCAGAAAATGTAAATTATGCAAAGTAACACCATGAATATAGCTGATGATTGTACGGTAGTACGTAGACCGTATCAAAGAATGACGACAGCTAACATGCTTAAGATTTGTTATAATAAACAAATTGTTAGTATCTAAACGACACATGAGCTGTCATTTTTTGGAAATTGCGACTACCCTATTCATTTTAATTCGGATTTAACTTATGTTTACCTAAAGTCTACTTCATAATTAATTAAATTTTTAAAATTCAATAAAATTAATATCTTATGTAATTATATACTTATATATCGATTTTATTGGTTCATGAACCTGTCCTGTAATACAATATTTTCTAAAATTAAAGTCTATAAAAAGTTCTAAAGACTCTTCTTTTTTAGTGGTTACTGTCCGTACTTGATTTCTTAACATCCACGAAAAATAGCTGAATATTTAATTCTAAATACTGATAGAAAAATTTCTTTTAGCAATTTATAGTGACTTCATTGTAAGTATTTAATAAATTTCAACTTTGAGATTTTAAGAGGGTATTTTGGACATAAAAATTTGGGAAGGCGGTCTTCAATCGCAAGAAATCATCGCTATCGAAAAAATTAGAGCTGCTTTTACTAAACAAGGCAAGATGTTTCCATGGAAAGGTTATGCGGGATTTCGCTTTACTAATTCAAAAGGTAAAGAAGGTGAATTCGATCTTGTTATTGTGACGCATTGCAATGTGATCATTGTGGAGCTTAAAGATTGGAATCATCAACCTGTTACTTCTGTTAATGGTCGTTGGTATAAAGGTGATCGCGATATGGGGACTTCTCCTGTATCAGTGACAAAGAACAAGGTATTTACATTACAGAACAAATTAGAAAAATATAAGAATAAATTTACTAACAAAGGGCGAGTACCATTCATTAAATATCTTGTTGTGATGACTGGTAATGCAGACTTTAGTCAGCTACAGGGTGTTGATAAAGAATTTACAATTTCACTGGATGACTTCTTAAAACTTGCCAATACATCTGAGTTCAACGATAAATTTCCGATAACCCACCCGATGCAACGTACGGTAAATAAAGATTTCGATATATTTGATGAATTATTTTTGGGAAATCAAACTAATGCTAGGTCATTGAATGTTGGTGGTTATACAGCTGCAGATACGATTTTTGATCATCCAAACGGCATTTATAAAGAATATTATGCAGTCACCAAAGGGCAATTTAAAAATGAAGCACTCCTTCGCTGGTGGGACTTTAGTAAAGTATCAGGGGTGAAAGGATTAACTCCAGATGGACGAGGACAAATAGTTTCAAGAGAGCGCAATGTTCTGCAATATTTAAAAACTCATAACCAAGAACTTTGGAACCATTGTTTGAGGTCATTGACCCCGTTTGACCAAGATGAGGTTACTACGACAAGTGCAGAATTGTTTGAGTTCCCGACTAATCATTTTCGTTTTAACGAATTTATTGGTAAATATGCAAGTTTATATAGCGAAATAGATTTACTTGAAATTGCTAAGATCATAATGTCGCAATTTGAATCATTACATAAGGTAACAGTTGCACACCGTGATATTAATTCTCATAGTCTGTGGCTCTCTCAATCGAAATCAGTTGTAATCTCTAATTTGGCATGTGCGTATTTTAAACCTGCAGGAACAGTAGGCGATTATCGTGAGCAACTGGCTGTCGGTGCAATAGAAGCAGTCGGAACTGAAAGTAAGAATCCAAAATTCAACACACCTTTTGAGTCTGATGTTTATGCTTTGGCAATTATGCTTTGGCATCTGTTACATAAGGAGCGTATTTCAGAAGGCAGTCTACAGTCATTACAAAATAACTTAAAGAATAGTGCTGCGTTCTATGCTCCGGTACTTTATGACGCAATTTATAACAAGAGCTTTAAAGATGCCTCGGAATTTACTACAGCATTTCATGCGGCAGAGCCTAAGCGTGCTGAAATAATCACTTTCGATGCAAATTTAATAGAGCCATATCGCAATAGTATTAATCATTCTCGTCAATTTAAACCTGACGATGACATAGATTTCTTTGTTGAAACTGATGAAAAGGAAGTGTACTGCTCTAACGGATTGCTTGTTAAGGCCTGGCTCAACACTGGTGGAATTAACGCCTCCGATTTAGAAGGTTTTCAAATACATAAATTCATCAAGAAAATTGACAAGCTAAAAGCTATCAATTCTCCGTATATTCCACGAATAGAAGACTTTGGAATTGCACAAAAATCTTCAAGTCTATTTCTTGTGACAGAGTATCTTGCTGATAGCCAATCTTGGCGTCAGAAATATCAGCAATATGTGGATGTGAATTGTGACATAAGCAATGAAGAACGGTTAGCGGATATTGGGAAACTCATTTCAGCGATTGATGATCTACACGAAGCTCACGTATCACATGGTGATTTGCACGATGAGAACATTTTATTAGATAAAAATAGTGGGCAAATCTACCTCATTGATATACCAGATTTTAATTTATCTGGAGAAGAATCTAGAAATACTCAATATGCACCAGAGCAATACGATGTTGATGCTTATCAGCGTGATAATTATGCAGTGATGAAATTGGCGAGCGAGATTCTATGCTTTACTTTTGGTGAGGGATCAGAAAATTATCCAATATTGGCTGAAGCAATTCAGAATGAATTGAAAGATGAAGAATTTGGCTTCAAAGGAATTGCGAGATTTAAGCAAGCTTTTGATAGGTTAGGTCATAAATCCAAGAAAATTATTACTGTATATGATAATCGTGTGAGCGAAAGTTTTACGATTTATCCTGAAAATATGCAGATGTATGTTGGGATATCAGCTCGTACTGAGGGACATGAGCATATAGCGAGCTTAACGTTTAATGGAATTGGTGGCACATATTCATTGCAATATGATTCAAGTCGCGGTAACAGATCAATCTTTGGTGGTATGGCCCCTCGTAAAAAAGATTATCTATCAGCAAAAGAAAAAGAGAATAGCCAAGCAAGCTTAAATGTTGAGATACAGATCAAGGCATCTGATCAACGTAACTATACTGAGCTTGTCAATTTTCTTAATACACAAACCGACTTTATCGACATTGTAGACTCTGCGCTTAAAGAACATATAGCTAAACAACTACAAGCAGATCAGAAAAAGAATGAAATATCATTATTTGAAAAAAATGATACTTTTCAGGTATTTGAATCAAATGTTATTCCTGAGCTATCTATACAACCAATTGTTATTTCGAGCGATGCCCCTGAAAATCAGCGACAGGATATTCCTTTAAAACAGGCGTCAAAAAAACTGGATACCCATAAATTATGGACTGCGATTTTAGATGCAGAAATTGATGCCTCACCATCAATTGAGCTTAAAGACACAGCATTTGTGAAAGACAATACATTTATATGTCCTTACGATGCAGTAAAGGATCCTTTAGAAAGTTTTGATGATTCAGATACAGATAAGGTGTTTGCATTTATTAACAAAATAGACCACAAGGCTTTGAAGGCTGAGGGGAAAAAAATAGAAGATATTGAATACAATGATGAATTAGCAAAAGAATTTACGAAAGAGTTTAAATTGGGTGAGGTGGATTTAAAGGCATCGAATCTTCATGAAGTACATATTACTAAGATCAGAAATACTCGCTATCCTCCAGAAGAAGGGAGTGTGATTTATTTTCGCTCGATGCAAAGTAATGCATCATTAAGAAAACGTAAATACGCAATTGAACGTATTCTAAATAAACAGAGCATTATTTCAGATTTGGCTGAATTGTTTGATCCAGAATGTAAGCTAACAGCGAATTATTATGACATAAAAGTTAAAGATGAAGATTTCGATCGTTATAACCGAAAAGATGATCATGGCAATCAAATTAGTCTAAACCTTCAGCAAAAAAAAGCTTTTCAAAGATTGATCAATAGTGGTCCACTTTCATTGTTACAAGGTCCACCAGGCACAGGTAAAACTGAATTTATTGCAGCATTTGTACACTATTTGATTGAAAAGCAAAATGTAAAAAATATTCTTTTGGTGAGTCAGTCACATGAGGCGGTAAATAATGCTGCAGAGCGTATTCGTAAACACTGTGCTCGTTTGGAAACATCACTTGAAGTTGTTCGATTTAGTAATCGTGAAAACACAGTTTCAGATGGTTTAAAAGATGTGTTTTCAAAGGCAATCACCGCCCAAAAACGCGAACTCTTTTTAGCAGAGATGAAAACTCGTATTTCTTCTTTGGCTACAGCATTAGGTTTACAATCCGAAGTGATGGTCAAAGTGGTCGAGCTTGAACTTCAGCTATTTAAGCAAATCGATGATTTAATTCGTCTGAAAAAGATCTCTAAGAATATTAATGAAGTTGAAAATTCAAACACACTGAATAAAACCATTGATTTTGACTTAGCTACTCAAATCCAAGAACTTGAAGCATCAATTCGCAACCAAAGTGTCAATGAGTTTAATGTAGAAATTTCATCTAATACCATAATAGATTTTGAACTAAAAAATCGCATTATAAAAGCATTAAGTACTAGATTTGGATTGAATATTCAGGAAACCCGAAGTGTTCTGGCATTAGCTAAAGTCACTAAAGAGATGATTGATACGCTCTCTGGAGACTATGTAAATTATGATGAATTTTATGCACGTTCTCGTCAGCTTGTGATTGGTACATGTGTTGGTATTGGTCAAGGTCATTTGAATATCCGTGAAAACACATATGACTGGGTCATTATTGATGAGGCAGCTCGTTCTCAATCGGGTGAGTTAGCTATAGCAATGCAATCAGGCAAGAGAGTGTTATTGGTAGGTGATCACCATCAACTCCCACCTAATTATTCTCCTGAGCAAAAAAATGTGATCGCGAGAAAACTAGGTATTTCACTTGCATATGGTAATTATGACGAAATTGATAATTTGCTCAAAAGTGATTTCGACAGAGCATTTAACTCAAGCTATGGCCAACAAGCTAGTGAATCTCTTTGGACACAATACCGAATGGCAACGCCTATCGGAAATCTAGTTTCTGAAATTTTTTATAAAGGTAAATTAGAATCTTCGGGACGAACTATTTCCCAGCATTATGAGCAAACTGCTGATGTATTACGTTCAACTGTAACATGGGTGGATACATCTGATATGGGGCATGATGCCTTCCATTCAGAAGTTAAACAGAATAGAGGGAAGATTCGTAATAAAGAAGAAGCAAAAGCGATTATGACTATTTTAAAGCGGATTGCTGAAGATGACGCTTTGATTAATTATCTTAACAGCGTTAGAAAAACTGATGCAGCTATAGGTGTTATTTGTATGTATGCAGAACAAAAGCGATATTTACAGCAATTGTTCAATCAGAATGCATGGCCAGAAGGTTTCAAAGATCTAGTCAACATTGATACTGTGGATAGTTATCAAGGCAAAGAAAATCGAATCATCATCGTTTCAATCACACGTTCTGACAAATCTAATACTCCTGGCTTCATGATTATGCCAAATCGAATTAATGTTGCATTGTCGCGTGCGATGGATAGATTGATTGTAGTTGGTAATAAGAATGTTTGGACTGGAAGGAATAGAGATCTGCCATTTGGAAAAGTGGTGAAGCATATGGAAGAAAAAGGTATTGATGAAGGCTACAGATTTGTCTTTTCTAAAACTTTGAAAGGAGAAATGGTATGAACGCACAATTGAAGTATCATGAAATTGATTTTTTAATACCATCACAAGAATTCATTGTGAATTTCTCCTATGTTTCAGGGAAAGGTTTATCCTTTATTCGAGAATATATACTCCGCCTGCTTAATATTGCACCAATGACTAAAATGCAAATCTCTGTGTATTTTGGATTAACTGAGATTGAAGCAACTGAAGCGATAGATGATTTGATTGAACAAGACTTTATTAAATTAAATGCTGATGGTCGTTTGGGTTTGACAGATTCAGCAAAGAAATTGTTTACTGATGTTGCATCAGATGTGAGTTTGACTTCGATTGAAGAAAGTACGGCTAAAATAAGATTTGAGTTAGCTACATTTTGTTTTTTCAAAAATGAAAAAAATGTCGGGATAAGAAATTGGGCTTGCGGTTTAAAAATAAATGCACCTCCAGAACATGAAGCATACGCAGCTGATCATGTGAGAACAAAATTTCAAGATGAGTTTTTTCAGATTGCGGAAAACAATTTCCTTCCAAATTCAGTACTCAAGGATAATCATCGACCTCATTTATACATGATTAATTCAGTAATTCCGACTTATAAAGGCCCATTAAGGATAAAAGTAGATTTTAAATTGGATCATAAAGGTGATCCCTTATTACTAGATAAATTTTCAGATTTGAGTCATTCAGATCAGATGCATTCACTACTCGCTGAACAAATAGATCAAATGAAGCGTGTCAGCAATGTAAAGGAAATTGTAAAAGCTCAGGGAATATTTGAAGATTGCTACACTTCACAATTCTTAAACGAGCAGGGACATATAACAAATTTAACTGATGTACAAGATGGTATCAATGGTGAGATATTTGATGGGGTAAATTACAATTTATTAGTTGGTCCAATTTACCAGCAAGAAAATTGGAAAGTATTAGAGAAAGAAATCCATACTATTTCGAAACGAGTGAAAGGATCTAATCAGGAAAATAATTCAACGAAAATCATTTGGATTGCACCATCAAATCCATTTTGGGGTATGACCTCAAAAATAGGGATTGCGTTTGAAACCTTGCAAGAGGCATTTAAGGATAATAAGGGGACACTAGCAAAAGTATTCTTACCTATCAGGAATCAATATGATAAAAATACTGCTAAAAAGTGGTTAAATCATTTTAAACCCTATGCGAATATATTGAATGGTTTACGAGAAGGATTTTGTGATGGTAATGTTGAAATATTACTCATTAAAAATGAACTCGTTGCTATTAGTTACCATGTGAGTGATTCAGAGAGATTGCCTGTAAGTATGCCTATCGGTTTTTTCACAAAGGATCTTAATGTTGTCAATCACATAGGTAAAATTGTTGACCAATATCTAAATGGTTATGCTTCGTATGATGAACCTAATAATTGCGGGCATCTCCAAAAAATTACAAGGCGTTAATAGTTTCTCATAATTCATAAATGCCACAAATGTGTGGCATTTATATAGTAATAATCTAAATATCATTTACCTAGTACTAAGTACATAGAAAGCGAGCAACTGGTGTGGGAAACTCATAACTATACTAAGATATGTGTTGAAAACAATGCCAATGACAGTTTCAGTAATAAAAGTCTTGACAGTTCTAGAGGGTAATCATTACTCTATATCAATATTAATGAATTTATTGTCACTTATTATCTAATGGACTTATGTTCATCTAAAATCTAGTTCATAATTTAAATTATATTTAATAAACAATAAATTTAATTACTTAGATTACTAAAATGATAACTGAACCGTACCGGGTTTGTCGGAGAGTTTTTTATTTAAGTTAGGCCACCTGACCTAACGGGTTAATCTTATCATAGTACATTGCTTCAAAATCAAAAGGTGATACATAACCTAGTGCACTATGTACACGCTCTTTATTGAACCAATCGTAAGCGTCCGCTGAACCCCATCGCTATTTTTTAATTTTGGTCGGGTTTCCATCGGTGCGGCAGTAATTCTTCTATTTGGGTCACTTTATGTGTTGGCAGCCTTTTCAGCACATCACTTAAATAGGCATAGGGATCCAATCCATTCAGTTTTGCTGACTGAATCAGTGTCATGATGTTAGCAGCTCGCTGACCACTGCGCAGTGAGCCAGCAAACAACCAGTTCTTACGACCTAAAGCCCAGGGACGCATTTGGTTGTCGGGTAGTCAGACGCAGTTACCTACGTCCAACCCCCTAAGAACCGTGCATGCGAGTTTCCCAGCACACGGCTCAAGCCTCTGCTAAGGCGCCATTCGGCACCCGGTTATACATCGTTGACATTGGCAAACTGAACACTCCTCGGACAATACAGATGGTAAATCTCAAGATTAGCAACTGCATCCGTTCCACCATGACTTAGCTTCACAATATGACGGCTGTGCCATGGTGTATCTTTGGTGACTGGTTTAAGACAGGCGCAGCAGCGACCACCTTGTTTTAGCCACACCCGATACAGCTTGGCTCGCCCCTTTGCGGAGACCAGCATTCTTTTACCCCATCGGGATTCGAAGTACTCATCCCATGCGGGGTCATGAGGGTTAGCAGCAGCCTTGATCTTGATATGTCGCACAATTGGCGTGTCCGAGGCAGACACTAATGTGTATTGTCGCTTCCGACCATCGGCGGACTGTTCATCACATGAGAACACCCATCGACGCGCTCCTTGTACTTTGAAATACCGATCTTTGACCCATCGGAGTGTCTTGCGAGGGTGGCGACGTACAGCCCATCGCCAGAGCATTTCCCACACTGCGTTGTCTACCTGGTTGAAAACCTTCTTGGCAACGACATGACTGTGATAGTTGGCCCAACCCCTTAGAATCGGGTTGAGCAAACCGATCAAAGTGGCCTGTCGTGTCGCTTTGTTTGCATTGAACCGTACCGGGTTTGTC
>NZ_LXUK01000010.1 GCF_013072695.1 Acinetobacter sp. Ac_5812 | reverse complement strand
GACAAACCCGGTACGGTTCAAAGAGGCGAGCACCTGCCATTTATGTTGAATAATCTCTTCTTGAGCACGTGCTTTCATACCAAACAATAAATCCCTCATCTTTTTTGCTTTTACCCAACGACAATCTGTGTAGGTCTTGATCATTTCTTTTGAACCGAGCAAAGTTATTGCTAGATAGTTAGCAGCACTGTGGCGTAATGTATGAAAACTAAAGCCATGATGCATACCTAATATTTGACTAAACAAATCTACTGTAATTTTGCTGATACATTGATCAGTTAATACACGATGATTCACACTAAAAAGTAGATCATCCTGCTGATTAACCAAATATTGCTCATAACGATGTTGTATGTAACGTTGTACTACTAAAAACTCATGTTCTGACAATGCAATTTTCAAAGGTATTTGACGATTTGCACTTTGCGTTTTCAGACGGCGATATGAATTGTTCTGAATATGAAGCGTGATATTATTAAAAGCTGTATTTTCTTTTTCTTTATAAAGTAACTCTGGGCAAATAATATCTTGTATTTTAAGACAACGAACTTCATTTAATCGGAGTCCAGTTCTATAACTCAGTAAATACATCAGCTTTAAACAACTCAGATGATCGACCCACTCTGATGCCGTTGGCTCTTGACTTAAATGTTCTAGTTTTTCCAATAGCTTGCCAAATAACAAAGGGCTTACTAGGCGTGCATTGCAAATTTGTAAATGCTTAAAACTTGAATTCTGTAACACCAATACCTCTGGTGCATCAAAATTCTCTATACAAAATTGATGAAAATCTTTTAGGCGACCAAAACGGTATTCTGCTGTTTGGTGCATCTTACGAGAGGTTTTTCCTTTAACAGCTTCACGTTGAGTTGCTTGTGCATCTCGTTCACTGCTATATTTCAACAACTGTCGATATAAATCTTCATAATCATCAATGGATTGTTGCTTTAAATCTAATTTATTGAGCCAAATCTCAAATATAAATTCTTTACCAAACGATCCTAAGTAGCTTTCAATAGTTGATAATTGAAGCCCTCGTTTTTTTAAATGCATTAACCATTCAATTAAGCGTAGTTGAGCATCAATTAAAGACTTTTCCTCCGTATTAGCATCAACTATCTTCTCCTCTAACACCCTTCTGGTTTCTTGCCAAAAACGTAGCGTGCGTTCTTCTTTATTCCTCTTTTTATCTAAACGCTCAACTTTTTGACCTTTACGTTTCTTTTGATCAAACAACATTAACTCATACGGAATCTTTTGTAATTTGCTTTGTGCAGTCGGAACTTCCGGATGTAACTGCTCTTGTTCAAAATGAATAGGGCGATTATCTGGTTCTGTGACTTGATTGTAATCATTATTCCACAGCAATCTAAATTCGGATGGCCTTAAAGCGACAGTATTAATCTCTTGCTGAAGCACATTACTCAAAAATATATCTAGGCTAAGGTTTGGATTAAATTCGAGTACCATTTGCACATCATTAAATGCACGAAATCCACGGCGTTTAATTTGATATTGCAGATCCCCAAGACTTTTTTTCCTGCCTATCTTACTCAAGCTTTCTAAAATACAATCTTCAACTGAATGTTGCAGACGAAATTCTTTCTGAGTGGCTTTCAACTTTTTTAAATATTGTAAAATGAACTGCGCATATGGGTTAAAAAAAACATGTTTCCATTGGTACAACTTTCCCTTTTCTACATCGTTGCCATATTGAGAGTTTTCAACACGATAATGTAGTAACAATGGATTAGTAATCTTTTGATAATCAGAATGGTATAACCGAAAACAATTCAAATTTTTACCAAGCTCAATGGCATCCTGCAATTGTTTCTGAATAGTAATCAAATGCTGTTCATCTGCACAGCCTGAAATATATATAAAACTTAAGCATAAATTTCCCCATAAGTACTTCGGTTCATCCCAATATTCAAATGAATCTTGCCAATACTGCCTTAATTCCTTGACTACCAAAATATGTAGATGCCCCTGTTCTAATCGTGACTCTGTACTCTCAATTTTTCTAGGCAGTACTATCCGTTTCGTATGTGGATTTAGCTTAATTCTGTATGATTTTTTATCTACATTCTGGTTGAATTGCCTCCTTCTTTTATTAAATTCATCTTCAGTAAATTGCATCAGTTTTGATTGTTCGTCTCGGCTCAACTTTTGACTCAAACAATCAACACTATCTTTAATGTCATGCCATTTTTCAGCGATCTGCTGATCAAGTTTTTGCTGCATGTCTTTCGTCAATACTTCAGGTGAAGAAGGCTGTCTATCTAGCGACTTTTTCACCAATCTATGAATATCAACAAATAGATCATCTAGTTGCGTTTTTATTAGTTCTTTGATTTTTTGCATACAACTATTTTCGCTCTAAGTGTTTAATCGATAAAAATTTGACATTATCTTGCAATTGCTGGCGGGCTTGCTGTACATAGACATTCGGAATAAGTGAAGAATGCGGATGAAAAGCCTCTCGGTCACGTTGGTCATGACCATAAAGGGCCTGTATTAAATGGAATGCTAAAGCAGTTTTTTCTTCTTTTTTTTCTTCTTTTTTTTCTTCTTTTTTTTCTTCTTTTTTTTCTTCTTTTTTTTCTTCTGTATACATCAAAAAATTCATATCAAAATGACGTAACCAATTCGAATACATATTCTTTGGAAAGATTCCTTCCATATATAAATTTACCCAATTTCGAGATAAAGGGATTAACTTAATTTTTCTGCTCTGCCACTCTTTGACAGTTATCGGCAAGATATCTTTACTACCAATGACGTTGCCAAAAAGATCATTTACAGTAATTTTCTTTGCAAAGACTTGTCTAAAAAACGAACCGTACGCTTCAATAATTTGTTCTAAAAAGACTGTGTAATTTTGCAGTGTTTTTATGAAAAAATCAGATAATGGGATAAAACGACCATCTTTTCTTGCTTTACTATTTCTTTTATCGTTTACATATAAAAGCTTAAGCTCAACACAATAATCATCCAAATTCCCCAACAGGTTTTCTTTAGGCCGACTTGCCAAACTCAACAAGCTGATATGCCACATCCAACATGCGTATGCATTCAGTTGATTAATGATATGTTGATCTTTTTGAATATTTTCTTGGCAATGTTTATGTAAAAAAGCAAATTGCTCTTTCACAAAACTGGGTTCAAGTGCCAGTTGGCTCCCTATCCTTCCGATAGATAATGCAGATTGCACTTTGAATTGCGTTGCAATATTTTTAGTTCAGCCGTGTCTTCAGTAAATTCCGAGGAATGTGGTGTAAGTGCTGTTTCTACAAAGGCTAGATATGTGCTACTGAGTTGAGCTTTCGGTAGCCCTCCATAATAGATACCAGGCATGTGATGCTGACTATCCCGCCCAGCAATTACATGAGCTAGATATTCATTATATGTTTCATAATATATATGAAAATATAATTGAGCCTGCAGTTTTTCAACAGTGATCGAACCTACAAACCGATTATCAAGCCAATTCTTAAGTTTTGTATTAATGTCTGTTGAAGAAATTATTGGATTCGATGCTTGTTCTATATAGTCAAACCAAGCAGAAGGTAAATGTAGTTGATGTGTCATCACTTCATTCCATCGCTCATCATTTAAGCTCTTAATCTTCTGCTCTGTAATATTAAGATTTAATTTGAGTAAATATTCGCGACGTCTACTTGAACCATTTTGAATCAACGTACCCTCCTGAATAAGGTCATTAAAATCCATCAGTGCAACGGGTGATAATCCCGTCAATAAAGACAATAAACAGGCAGCAGCGATCGCCGCATTCCTCGGTTGTCCTGATAATTCATCTCTTAGCACATAAACAATTTGCTTCAGTATATCTGGCGCCAAATAATGTGGATTTGTAATAAATGGCGCATGACGGCGTTGGCGATGCCGCGTGTAATACGCAGCATAATCACTAATTAAATGATTAAAATTTTTAGTTTTTTCATCTTCAGAGTATAATTCTACTTCAGTGTCCAATAACTCAATTTCACCATCTTCATCTTTGTAAAGAGAGGCATCATAAAAACTGATCTTTGCGTTATGTCCGATATCTTCATGCTTACCTGATTTTATTTCACGAAATTTTTTGAGTTCATTTTTAGTTGGCCATTCCAAAACTTTGCTTTTTTTTGACTTACGCTGACGATGAACTACACGACGATCATCTAGTCTTTTAAAAATTATTAATAGAGCCGATAAATACTCTATGACTTGTACTTGTTTGAAATCTTTAATATTAAAAAGTTGATTACGATCCTCTTTTTTCAAATTACGTTCGTACGTGACATAGCGATTTAGTAGCTCACTGCATTCTTGAAATAATTCAGCATGATTAGAATCCAGAACATATCGTGATACATAGCGAAAGAGATCACAAACATGTTTTTGCTTATTCTCAGCTTTATCAATCTTTGCAAATTCTTGATACTGCCGATATGTTAAAAAACTCGCTTGCAAAATCAAATAACGTACAGACGACAACTCTTGAGTATTACTAATATTCGGACATGAAAAATAACTCAAAGCAGCCAAAAAAGAATACTTACCGATCTGTCTGGAGCCTGATATATAGCTATAAATTTGTTGTGCTAATTTGTATAGCGCGTAGACTTCTTTATACAAATCATCTGATAGATCGACAAATTGTGTATTCACAACATGATTGCGTAATAAACAATAATCTTTTTGGAATTTTTCTGCTAAATCTAAGAATTGCTCTTCTGTTTCAATCTTTGGCATATTCGCTTTCGCTTAATTTTTTATCAAATTGCATTGGTTAAATTCATTACGATCTGAACAATTTGGTAAAAGTTGATCTTTTATTGAATTCTTTGTTAGCTTAAAAAATCGAGCAAAAAATTTAGCATCCAGCTCTTTCTGAGCTTTCCTTTCAAAGCACAAGTGTTGCTGTGATTTTTCGATAAAATCATCAAGATTATGTATCAACTGTAAGATTGCAACATAATTAGAATGCACACGTAATCCTGGCTCCCTTTGCATCAATAGCAAGATTTTTTGCCAAATTTTGACGTAGATTACTTTGAACTTTGCCTGTACTACTACTTTCTGACTCTGTTTAATCTTTTTGATTTTTAGTAGTTCTGAGTTAATTTTTACTATCTCAAGCAGAACATTTGGTCGGTCAAAGCAAAAGGGCATGATAAATTGCCCTATAAAAATCTCAATATTTTTTACTAAATAGTCAAATTTTAACATTTTTATCGATATAAAAAATGAGCATATCTTTTTATATGAAAATACATTTAATCTATCAACTAAATTTTCTCAAAATTACAATTCTCAACAAATACATAGGTTTTTCTTATTAAAGTTGATCTAAATTTCAAATATTCTTCCACTTTTTTTTAGTTTTCTGTTATTTTCTTTCAAGTACGACTGGTAAATCTTGGTTTTGTGGCAGTCCTTATGACCGAACAGCTTAATCCCCACGACCCCCTCCATTTTCTAAAATTACTCTACAAACTTCAACGACTCCGAGTTGATGCAGAATCGAGCCCCAGAGGGCTCAGGACCATCTGGAAAAACGTGCCCTAAGTGGGCTTCGCACACATTGCATAGCACTTCGATTCTTCGTCCGTAAGTCGTGTCCAGTTCATATTGAATTACGTTGTCGGCGACGGGCTCAGAAAAACTCGGCCAACCTGTTCCCGAATCAAACTTAACGTTCGAATCAAACAGTTCAGTGTCGCAGCCCGCGCAGGCATACCGTCCTGCCTCATAAAATGAACAGAGTTCCCCAGTGTGAGGGCGCTCGGTGCCTTTCTTCCGCATGACATTAAATTGAGCGGGCGTCAGAATTTTTTTCCACTCTTCCTCGCTCTTTTCTACTTTTCTAGGAGGAGCGGGAGTGCCGTTATCGAGATAGTTGTTAATGCTTTCCCAGTTGAACATAAATTTGCTCCTTTATTTTTGGGTTTGTTCTTTAGCTATCAATCCACGCGAAGAAGTCAGTCGCGCTACCAATGAATTTTCCATCCACAAAAACTTGCGGAACAGTTTGAAGGTTGGTTTTTTTCTTCAACTCATCATAAGTCTTGGGATCGTCATCCACGCGAATTTGTTTAAAATCAACTTTTTCAGAAGTTAAGTACTCCTTCACGCGTTTACTAAACGGACAATGGTCTTTTGTGTAGATGACAACGTTCTTAAGTTCTTTCATTTTTTCCTCTTTCGTCTCTGTACACGACAAAAATAGATAACTCATTGAAATAATGTCACAATAATTGTTTTCTAACGACGAATACTATGACACATCTCAATGAGTTATATCTTATCTTAAACAAATATCTAAAATGGAACAAGTCACATTTAAAGTGCTTTGCGCTCATCATGCTTGTGATTATTTTAAAGCAAACATGTAATCTTTCTTCTGCATCTAAAGCCTTGCCCATCAAGTGCTTACCACAATCATTTTATCGACGTATGCAGCGCTTCTTTGCAGGTCAGTATTTCGATTATCGTCAAATTTCTCGGTTGATTTTCAATATATTTTCATTCGACAAAGTGCAACTGACTTTAGATAGAACCAATTGGAAATGGGGAAAACGAAATATTAATATCCTGATGCTCGCGATCGTTTATCGTGGAATAGCGATACCTATCCTTTGGACATTGCTTAATAAACGTGGAAATTCAGATACGAAAGAGCGCATTGCTTTGATTCAACGCTTTATCTCCATTTTTGGTAAAGACCGTATTGTGAATGTGTTCGCAGACAGAGAGTTTATCGGTGAGCAGTGGTTTACATGGTTAATTGAACAAGACATCAACTTCTGCATTCGTGTTAAAAAAACTTCATTGTCACCAATCATTTAGGAAAGAATCATAAAATTAGTGATTTATTTCGCCATCTTAAAGTTGGTCAAATTGAATGTCGTAAACGACGGATTTTGGTTGGTCGGGTGAAACTATATATAAGTGCACTACAGTTAGAAAATGGAGAGCTTTTACTCGTCGTTTCTCCTCAGTTTAATGCCAATGCTATTCAGGATTATGCATTACGCTGGGAAATTGAAACCTTATTCAGTTGTCTCAAAGGACGCGGGTTTAATCTTGAAAATACGCGCTTGACAGACCCTAGACGAGTGAAAAAATTGATTGCGGTGTTAGCTATAAGCTTCTGTTGGTGTTACTTAACGGGTGAATGGCAACATGATCAAAAAAAAGCGATAAAAATAAAGAAGCATGGACGACTCTCAATGAGTTTATTTCGCTATGGTTTAGACTATGTTCAAATGGCGATTCAGCGTTTAATTGGTTTTGGGAAAAAAGAAGAGTTTAAGGAAATTTTGGCAATTTTAAGAAGGCAGAATCCTGATAGGATAAGGGTTCTGTGAAATTTGTCGTGTACAGAGAAAAAATAGATATGAAAAAGCCCCAATGTTGCAAATGGGACTTTTTTGTTGCCAAGGTTAAACTACTTAGCTAAAACTTGATCCACTGAACCAATTAACTTTCGGATTACTTCACCTTCTAGGGTGTTGTTATAGGTGTGTCATTTCAAATTTAGATTTTATCCCACCTCTTGAACAAGAGTATTAAGAATAAAACTGGATAAGCAATTGGCCATAAAACTGTAAAAAGTATTTTTGATGAATAAGGACTAATTTTCATCAAAATTTTATTAATAAAATAGTACCCCGTTAAAACATAAAAAACCGCACTAAAGTACTGGTGCATATTAATCAGTAAACACCACCAGATAATAGCCCAAAGAATCGCTACAAAAGTAAGGTAAAGGTAGAAAGCTTTATTTAGTTGCATGTTCATCATCTTTGTTCGGCATAACATTACCTTTTAAAAATCTACAATTGATCTAGTTCCCTTAGGAAAAAAACCACTAATTGCTTAGTGGTTCGTTCTGATCTGGTGATTAATTGGATTCCGTGGATATGACAATAGATGTCATATAAAACCTTCTTTGAACTGTCGCCCTTCCAGCGACTCTAAGTGCATTTCAAGGAAATCTATTGCCACTTCTGAGTAATTTGCGTTGGCTGAACAATTCACCAACTTTTCATCACAAAGACATTTTCCCAAATTTGCCAACTGAGTAACCAACTCATTTCGTACAGAAGCCAAGCTGAGAGCTTCAATCTGAGCTTGCAGTTCTTCACTGAAAAACTGCAGTTCCATACGATTACCACATTGTTGTTGCAGTAGATATTTATTTAATACCGCTACGGCTTTAGCGGTATTTAATTCACCGTTCATCAATATTACTTATTGTGACGGTACTGGCTTGGATAAACAGGGTTTGGATCAGCCCATAAACCAAGGCGTTGAGAACGTGCGTTGCTTTCAGCACTCAAAATAATTTTATCTTTGAGATATTCACGATAAGCCCATGCATAGCCATCTTTAACTTGCTTATAGTTAACACTATTCACGATGTTTAAGTTGGGCACTTGGTTTGTACGCATCTGAAAAATGGTACCAAGAGTACGACCGTAGCGGTCCTTACTATTTTCTTGCACATACACAATCGTTTCATGCAAGAAACTGATGTTCTGACGCGATTTCTGACCAAAAGCTTGACTTTTTTCTGGTGCATCAATCTGGTTGAAGCGAACACGGATCTGCTCATTGTTGTTGTTTAAAACGGTGATAGTGTCGCCGTCAGAAATACGTACAACTTTGCCAACAAAATCGGCTTGAGCTGCAGTAGCAACAACAGACATGGATAAGGTTAAAGCTAAACTTTTTAAAGTTGTATTAAGGTTCATTTTGAATCCTTAGTGGGTAAAGAATAGGTAAATTGTATCGCATTACGTAACTGCAATTTTTTTCTTAAAAAATATATTCAGCTGATTAGTTAGGATTTATCCCCTTTCTCTCAAGCCATTTTTTCCATTGAAGTGCATACGCAACTAAACCAGGTTGTTTCGCCGTGCCATTGCGATATATCGCATTAAAAGATGGCGTCCATGAGTGGTAAGCAGCTGCTCTAACCCAAAAATCGGTTGACGGTTTTGTGGTTAATCGATTTCGCAAGATCTTGGCTGCAAGTCGCGCATTCAGACATCCATCAGTACGCACATAATGGCTGTTATAATTTTCAAACATACCGCCACGTTTAAAGTGCATGGAATTGATTTGGAATTGCCCCATATCCAATGAACGGTTTTTGTTTTGCGCTGTTTGTCCATTGGTACCACGCTCTTTGCTATGTATACCCAATAAAACATACAGCGGAACACCTTCTGACCGCGCAGCATGAATAACACAACTCAAAGTAGCGACTCTACCCGGTACGGTTTGATCGTAAGATACACTCGCTTGGTTGTATTGATTGTATTGCGTAGTTGGATAGGTATAAGAAACAGGACGGATATTCTGGCGAACGGGTTGTTGTTGTGGTGCTGGTGCTTGCTGGCCACTAGGTTGTGGTCCATTTTGTGCAACTGCCGTGCGCTCAGTGCTAGTCGGAGTTTCTTCAGTTTTTTGCGGTGTGTACTTCACGCCCAAGTAACGACTCGTAAATCCTCTTGGCTTTGCTGGCGCCGTTTCTTGCTGAGTGTTGGTCATGACCTGAAATGGTCGATATGGTGTACTTGATCCATTAGAATTGACATGGTTTGCATATGCACCTAGAGCCTCAGAACTTTGAGGCAATTGAGCATAAGCAACGCTTGATCCTAATAGAGTCGCAAATAGCGTTGGTTTTAACAGCATATTAATCAGCACCTTTATCGTTGTTGTTGAAATTGTCGATTAGGTGCTGTTTACGGTCAGCTAACTTATTCAGTGTTTCAACTGGCAATGGGTTTTTGCCGTCATACCACGATAAGCTATATTTTTTTGGCGCATAGCGGAACCATGCCAAGAATGGCGCATTCGGTAAAAATAAAAGACCAGTACGGACTTGCCACGCACGATAAGCTGAATTGATGCTAACCATGTATAGATAAAACACCAATAATACACCTGGTACAACAAGCATTGGATATAGCGCTTTAAAGAACATATAAACTACGTACAAGCCTGTAAACATAGATAATGCTAAATACAAATAAGACGAAAACTGATGGTTTTTAACAAGCTTGTCTATTTCATCATTACTCATTGAAGCTAAACGTTCTTGCCCTCTTGGGTAGTGAGTATTAGCAATGAGTCTTTTCAGTTGTTTAAAATTGTTAGGTGCGACAATTTCATATTCACATAAAGGGTGTGCACATACCCAATTCACGTTGCCTTTATAAGAACGTGGAATCCTGTTGTCATGCATTAAAATCGATTTACCGCATTCGGGGCATGTTGGAGACAGCATTGATCTAATATTAGATAAATGCGGTAAAAACCCTTTTCTAGCTGAACTCCAGTGGGTTTTACGCCCGAAATCAAAAAAGACTCGCTTTAAAATACCTGATTTACGGGGTTGACTAGCTTCAATTGCCTGTTTAATGGCAGCTTCATCTAAAACCTCATTGGTAATATTTACCTTTTGTGTAGCACTATCAGAACTATTTTTATCTGAAGACATACTTTTACCTACGGACTTTTATTATGTAGAATACGTTATTATATTAAAGGATTTTCAACGTGTCTAAAACCCTTTTTATTTTCGCAACGGTTATTTTAATTTCCACCCTTTTAAGTGCCTGTAATAACTCTAATACTCCAAATGAACAAGATCCATTAAAAGGTCAAGAACAGAAGTTTTTAGACGAATCGGCAACGAGTGAATCAAAAGAACTTGTGTTTTATGACTTGGTAGATCCTAAGAAAAAAGACCAACCTATAAAGGCTGAAGAAGCAAGTGCTTCCGAGCCTGAAGCCCAAGAACAACAACCTGAAAACGCCTTATCTCCTGAGGTTCTTGAAGCGATTCGTAAACATACAGAACGACAAGAAAAAAAGGAAAATGCACTCAGAACAATAGCTGAAGCTAAGCGTATTGAAGCATTATTAGTAGGTAAAGATCGCAGTAGTGATGATGGCTATACCTATAACAGTGATGAATAATTGATATATCAATGGTTTTAACCAATACAAACTTATTATTTTA
Source organism: Acinetobacter sp. Ac_5812 (assembly GCF_013072695.1). GTDB lineage: Bacteria > Pseudomonadota > Gammaproteobacteria > Pseudomonadales > Moraxellaceae > Acinetobacter. The sequence goes on along the minus strand of NZ_LXUK01000010.1, from coordinate 42,486 downwards.
AGTTAAAATGATTTTAAATTTTTTGGTATATACGGTTATGTTTAACAGTGCTTTTAAGAAACATAAAATAAAAATATGTTTTGGCTTGCCAATCATAATTGTGGTTTCGATCTTAATATTCAAAATCTACTCCTACCCCTTTAAGCCAAGACTCTTAAGCCCCGATTGGATTGAAAGTCGCTACAATGGTTGGGAAGTTGAACATCATGACTTATGGATTGCTACAATTGTGGATGTTGTTGGTCCAAAAACAGTAAAAATTAGAAATCAAAATGGAGAAGAAAAAATTATGGATCTTCTCTATATAAATGCTTTGCAATCTTCGGAAAAAATGAAAAACCTCTATATCAATAGCTTGTCCGGTTATGTTGGCCAACAGCTATTTGTAAAAGGAGATCCAGACAAAGCGCGGTTTAATGGCGTCTTGATCGATGGTAACGGTGAAAATATCAATCTAAACCTAACTTATGTACCAGGTGCGGTATTGGATATGTCATCAACTGCATACATTCATGACCGAGAAAAGCAATTAGTTCCTTATTTCGCGAATATCAATTCAGAAAATAGAACGTTTTAAGTTATAAATTAAGGGATATTAGAAAGGCCAAGCTATGCCAGCACCATTATGTTTCCTCACACTGGAATTTACCGCCAAAGTCAAGAATCCAGTTGATGTGCCTGACATTATTAAGTCGTCTATTTTGACGCGTATTAAAAAGTGCCGCACATCATCAATAGAACAGGCTCAGTATCTTTATAATGCTGAAGAGAGCTACTGGAAGCCAAAAAAACAAGTCACTGAAGAAGCAACTCAATATCATGGCATCACCAATGAAGATTTATTAACGCAAGACTCAATCAATGGTCTAAAGATTAAAAACTATGTTGTGTATTGGGCAAACGTTTATACATTTAGAATTTTGCAAAAAAGCAAAGTGAAGTTTTTTAATCACCGCTTTATCTTTTTAAACAACTTAATCAACGTGATTGGTGAAGATGGTTCCCTACCCATGACAGAATGGGCACGTTTAGCCAGTGCAGCTTCGGGAAATAATGAATTTCCAGAAGAGATACTGACTAACACTAACAATAAGGTCATCTGTTTGACCGTTATATTTGATTATATTTCTGAAAAATTAACATCACTTTATGGTTTGGATCTAAATAAGCATTACGATCTGGTTGCTGCAGTACAATACAACAGTGCTATCAAAGCTAAGAGTCAAAAATCATTAAAGGTTCATAAGCTTATGCGTGATGATTTTAATGAGTTTAAATTGCTTTTAGACAAAGGCATGGAGATTAAGAGAATTAAAAAGGAATATTTTATAAATAATAACTACCTCCCTTAAACCTAAAAGCCACTTTCTTAAAAGTGGCTTTTTTACGTTAAACATAAAATAAACTATCACTAAAACCCTTTTTTAAAATATAATACTTTTAATTTCTATTTTAACTGGTGATACATTGTGAGTTTAATTAAGAAGCAAAAAGACATTCTATCTCACGACCCTCTTGTTTCAATTTTTAGTAACAATGACCTTTTAACAATCTCAGTTGATACGGATTCTGAAGATTTGAATCGTCAACCTAAAAATATAAAAATCCCGAATGCCGATCTTAAAGAGTTAACAATACAAATCAGTGGTTTTGATACTTTAGAAAACAATGATGTTGGTCGTTATTTCACTTGTTCTGGTACCGTAGAGCTCGTTAATACACTAGGTAATGGTGAAGAAAAACGTTTTGTATTAGCAGAGCCAAAAATCAAAGTAAACGTGGCTAAAAAAGGTCATTTACCGCAAACAGAACAAATTAAACAATTGGTTCGTAATGCGTGGATGGATGCATTTAGCTATGGTTGCCAAAACATTAACCAACCTTACCACTATGAAGATGAAACTTGGTTTGAACGCTTCAAAGGTAGCATTATTGGTAAATTTGTACTGATCGTACTTGCCACTTTCTTTGCTGCTTTCATTGGTTTGGCTATTTTTGGTTATGCTGCTGGTAAAAAACAACAGGACCCAACATTAGAAATTGCGAATCAAATTGCTCAAGATCCTGAAGCATTAAAGCAATTGCTGAATCAATATGATCAACAAAATAACCAATCTGGTGCACCTACTCCACAAGCATCACCAGAACAAGCAGCTGAGCAAGAAAGACAGCAAGAAATTAGCTCATTCGGTTTAGATGCTGGATCTAGCGAATAACGCTGATTAAGCAATAAAAAAGCACCTTAGTCATAAATACTTTGGTGCTTTTTTTATGCCTAAATTTATTATGCAAATTTAAAAAGAATCCAAATGATGACGAGATGTACTGGATAGAACCAGTACGCCCACTTCCCCACTGGCGGTAATTCAAAAGGTATATTCATGTGCTGTCCTTTCAGTAGGAATTGTGCACCAATACACGTTGCAATGGCGCTACTGACAGCAAATGAGAATGCCAAAGAATATGTAGTCATATCCGTATAGTAGCCACCAATCAACCAGTTGAAAATGTTGGCCAATGAAGTGAGCAAGACGCTGATCATTAAAAAGTATTTCTTAGAATGAACGTTGGTTGTTTTAAAGAATAAATACAGGAATACAATTAATAAAACGCCCCACACGCTATACATAATAAAATTAGATAGCAATGTGATCACGACTAACAGAGAGACAAACTGCAGCGTTGCATATTTATGTTTAGATTCCCCTAATACAACAAGCAAAAATCCTAAAAGCAACGTAGGCATGACGTTCAGAGTTGTAAATGGCTCTTGGTTGAATAGTTGATACGGTACTTCTGATAGCACACAAAACAACGCCAAATTTTTAAAATAGTTTTTTAATGTATGGGTTTTCTTTTTAGAAATAGCTTGGTTCAAATTGAATGCAAGCATGATACAAAAAATAGGAAAAGCCCAACGGCCAATCGTCCTCAACAACAGATTATATTGAGGAAATAATATTGATGCGTGGTCAATAACCATGGTCACAATCGCAATCCACTTCAATAGATCCAAGGCTCTATTGCGATCTCGCACGGCGCTTTGGCTAATTACAGCTTCTTGTAGATGAACCATGTGTTATTTTTCGCTAAAGGGTTTGTATAAGCATCACTACGCTGTTTTCGGGTGTTGTTACGATTATCTAAGATCTCAATGCTATTCCAACCTTCGGGATAACCGAGCACCAGGCCAGAGTTATAAAATCTCGTGCGATGACGCTCTTCATCGCCGGCATAAAACAAGTACGCACGAATATCGTTATACGGTCGATGCCCGACCAATACGTTATCTTCATCACGATCAAAGTACTCATAAATTAAATCCGTATATTCACGATTGAAGTATCCGCACTTCTCAAACAGATCTGCACTTGAACGAAAAGTAATAGATTCCTTGGCCAGTGTTTTATTTAAAATCATGCGAGTGACATTACGAGCAAACACGGGCAAATTAAAATGCACAGGCAAATGAATTTCATTTATTTCGGACAAATCAATAGGATCACCAAAAGGATTAGAAAGTTCTAATGCTTTTTGATAAAAGTCCATCCATTGTGCAAGATATTCATCAACAAACTTTTTCTCACCATAATAAATTGGTAATCCATCAACCGTTAAAAGGTTTTGTGGAGGAAAAATATTGTTTCTTAAATCTAAGATGCTTTGTTTTAATTTTGCGATTTCGATTGGATCACTAATCATAACAACTCACTCGAATTAGAGTATTAAAATAATTATATAGGGTTTTAATTAATTGGATATAAGTTTTTAGCTCAGTAAATAAGCATTTTTGTTGTGTGGCGAATTAGAATTGATAAAAAATTTAAAAGAATATTTATTCTAGGAATTATTGATACAATGTATCTAATTTCTTACGAATTAGTATATACAATTGGGATTACTATGCTTACCCCTGATCGAATAGACAAACAAGTTAATTTGGCTGGAATTGACCAGTCGTGGACCAATTTATTAAATCACTTGGACATTGATAGTCATCCTGAATACAACATCGATAAAACTCAGCCATGGTACTTGGCTAATTTTGTAGATTACCTACGCCTACTCAACTTTAAGTTTGATGAATTAAATCTAAGAGAGATTCGTGCAGTAGATTATGACTTGGTAGATTGGTCATTTCTTAAATCTAATCGCCTAAATGGTGCTGAGGTGTTTAAGGACCTAACCATTTATCTGCAGAAACCCAATTTTGTTACGCAATATCCTAAATGTGTACCCATCAATGCTGATGTTCGCGATCGTAAGCTTGCAGAGGTCATTTATGATTACTACAGACGCTTCTTACCGTTTTTCTATTCATTCATTAAATTAATCAGATCAACGCAGCGCTTATCTCTAGAACGTAAATTACCCGTGATTGATAACTTTATGTCTAATTTTGGAGATCTTAGTACTGGTGAGTTTTATTCAAATATTCCATTTGATGATGCAGAGCTCAAAAGGATTTTGAAAAATGGCTTTGAAAAATATAGAGAGCATAAATCAGAACAGCGGTATAGCCGTGCCATCGCAGAGCTAACACCGATGTTTAAAGCTTTGTCTGAATACTTAAAGATTGTGTCTACGGTTAACTACGTGGATCTAGACCTTATTCACTTCTTACACAATGCATTTTTGGGTAAAAACTTTAATGTTTATTCAGATCTATTCGCTTTGGATAAAGAACCTAATTTGTTGGTCAATTTAAGTTGGACATACACAAAAGCATTTCAATATTCATAAATAGCACCATGGTAGTTTATGTGCATCGGCTATATCAAAAGGAAGAAGAATATAGCGATCTTTTAACGAAAGGGCCTGGTAGGTGTCACCATGAACTCAAGTGTTTCAAGTAGAACTCAATTAGATTTTCAAATGGCAGTATAAGGGTAGTAGTAATGTCTAAATATAAATTTAATGACAACCAAATCGCCATTATTGAAAAGCTAGGTCTTAATTCAGATATAGACGATGCAGAGAAGCTTTTTTCTTCAAATGATCATAATTTTGAAGAGTTGGAAATATTGCTTAAAGTAGCCAATGCACTTTACAGATCTGGTCATCCGATTATTGAAGATAATGAGTATGATGAATATCTTAACTACTTCAAAACTCTTGATCCAGAGAATCCATTCTTATTAAGTGTAGAGCCTGAAGTTTTAATCGATAGCAAAACAGTTCCACTTCCAAAGAAAATGCTTTCTACTGATAAAGCATATTCTTTTGATGAAATTAAAAAATGGACGGAAAGAATTACTAAAGCTGCGTCAGAAATTGAATTTGATCAAAATTTAATTGAGATTAGGGTTACACCAAAACTTGATGGTTATGCTGCTTATGATGATGGTGTAACTCTCTACACCCGAGGTGATGGGGTAAGAGGTAGAGGTGGTCCCACTTGTTTGAACAACTAAAAGCGTATTTATAAGTGATATTCCGCTCTAGTTAAGCCACCTTGTTTTGTTGGGGTAGCTGATCATAGTAAAACTCATTTGGTGTCATTTTGTCTAGACTCGAATGAGGTCGTTTCAAATTATAAAACTCAAAATATGCACTTAATTGCTTTTTCGCATCTGTGACACTGCTATAAGCTTTGAGATACACCTCTTCATATTTAACGCTCCGCCATAATCGTTCAACCATCACATTATCTACCCATCGACCTTTACCATCCATACTGATTTGAATGCCATTTGATTTCAATACATCAATAAATGCATCACTGGTAAACTGGCTGCCTTGGTCTGTATTAAATATTTCAGGTCGACCATATTTTTCAATCGCTTCATTTAAAGCCGAAATACAAAAATCCACCTCCATACTAATCGATACCCTATGCGCAAGTACCTTGCGGCTATGCCAATCAATCACAGCACATAAATAAACAAAGCCTTTTGCCATAGGGATATACGTTATATCCGTAGACCACACTTGATTACTGCGCTGAATAGCCAACCCTTTGAGCAGATATGGATATTTACGGTGAGCTTGATTAGCCTGGCTTAAATTTGGTTTGCAATATAACGCCTGAATACCCATTTTCTTCATTAAAGTACGTGTATGACGTCGTCCTATATGATGTCCTTGACGATTCAACAAATCACGCATCATACGACTGCCTGCAAAAGGATATTGCATATGTAATTCATCAATACATCGCATCAGTTTCAGATCTGATGAGCTAACAGGTTTTGGGCGATAATAATAACAACCACGAGAGACTTTCAGTAACTTAGCCTGTTTAGATACTGAAATCTGAAGTGAGTGATCGATTAACTTTTGTGGTTGAAGCGGCCCAGTTTCTTCAACACACCTTCTAAAAAATCAATTTCTAATGCCTGCTCACCGATTTTTGCATGTAACTTTTTAAGATCAATGGGGGGTTCTGATGGAGCTTTTGATTGATCGAAAGCTTGCGAGGAAGCTGAGATCAATTGATTTTTCCAGTCAATAATTTGGTTTTGATGAACATCAAACTCAGAACTCAATTCAGCAAGTGTTTTTTCTGCTTTGATCGCAGCAAGTGCTACCTTAGCTTTAAAGTCGTTTGAATGATTTCTTCTTGGTCTACGTGCCATAAAATACTCCATATATTGATGTTTATAACATCATTTGAGGAGCAGAATATCACTTATAGGAGTTGTTCAAATTTACGGATCCATCTCTGTAAACGGTGTTTTTTAATTGATTAAAAAGGTTTTGGATTCTTCAACCCATTAGGTTTTTTAACCAAGCTTAATGCAATTTTTTGAGCCAGAATTGAAATAGCCATGTTAAATTAATCATTCAATTAAAATTATCTTTGATAAAGTGCTAATAAAAAAATTATAAAATTAATATTTTCCTATTTTTCTCAGTTCTTCCATACGTTCTTGTACTTTTTTAGGTACAAGATGCTTTTTATAATAATCTGTTTCCCAGAATTCCTCGTGGGATAACCCACCTCTCATTAATTCACTTAATTTGCTCAATGGCTTATCAATTTCAGGATAATCAACTTCACTCCAATAAAAACCCGTAAAAAAAGAATGAATATAACCAGATAAATCAAATGGTTGATCGATTTTTTTCTGAATTGCGACATCATAAACAGGTTGATATACTTTTATTATTGGATTAATAAGACTTTCACTCCGTTCAATACAGTTCAGAATTTCTTGCTCACCCCATTCAGGTCTATAGGGTGCTATAGTTTCCCTAATGGTTCTCTCAGATTTCCAATCTAATAATGCCTGCATAAATTCTTCGGCTGCTATTTTAATCGCAACCTGATTCAATACAATCAGCTTGTTTTTTAAGATTTCTCGTATTTCAACTCTACGTTGTTCTTCCTGTTCAGCCATTTTACGCATTCTCTTTCTTGCGAAATACACTACTAAAATTCTGTATAATCCATATAAAACTATCCATAAAATCGTAATGATAATAATATTAACAACCCAACTATTCATATTAGTTCACCTTAATATGTATGCCTGTTAGGATTTTGAGTTATAAGTGGCCTACTTGGATAGAATAACTGGTAGACCACGAACAGGAATGGGTGGCCGACTTATTCAGTAATATGCAGATTATTCAACCCATGAGATTAAATGAGGTGAGAAAGCCAAGTACTCCAGCTATACACATCACGAAAACAGCCCACAAAGATTGAGCGCCGTTAAACTGTAATGGCTTGGAATCATCAATCAACTTGAACACCCTTAAGATCCGCTGCATCACATTGTTTACACCAATCACAAAAAAGCCATAAATCACAGTAATGATTAGAAAATCATGTTGCTGGGGATGGTTACTTGCAAGCTTCAACATATATAAGTAGGCAAATATTGCTATTGAAGAAAGCGCATAAAAATATGCAAATACACAAGGCAGATAAATAAGCAGATCTTTAGTTGTCGCACGTATATGTTCTGAACGCTCATTTGATTTTTTCATTTAACAATATCCTCATTACAGATTTTTATAGCATTGGTATTTGTTCGATCAGTTGAGAACATAACTGAAGGTTGAGCCATATTCCACTACACCAAGTTTTAAGCGTTGTGCTTATTTAATTTAATTATAGTGAAAAAGTTAGCTTATAAATTTTAAAAAAAAATTAATGACCATGGTTTTTATTAAAATATCTATATAGACAATTAAGCTAATTAGGTGGGCAATTATGAATATGTTGGTAAATATAAAAAGAGAAGTGCAAGCATCTGAATTAGACTTTATTGAAGTCGAAAAGCTAATTTTGCAATGCGAAAAAGCAAAATCGTCAATAAAGGTTATTTATGAAAGCATCAAAGATATTGAACTTGATGCTTACCAGATTGTGAGTGCAATCACCCGAAAATCATATTCATCATCATTCAATACTGAAGAATCTGCTTTAAAACAAATATCGTCATGCTTCTGGAGGAAGTTAACTGAGATCATCAATCTTAGAAACTTTATATCTGAAAAAGAATATGATGCGTTGTCAGATAAAATTGCTCGTCATGAAATTGAAGATTTCACGATGGATAACGTGAATGTATTTTTAGAATCTATCTGGTCTACGCGCCACATGGCATATGCTCGTAAAGTTGATTCATTGTTTTGCCAATTATCAAGCAAATACAAAACCAATCTTGGTGCTGGTATTAAGCCGTGCGTGATCATTCATCACAATAGCTACCATTCTTATTGCAGACGAGATAATTTAGTGGAAGAAGTACGCTTTATAGCAAGGCAGTTATTTGGCAAGCCTTTAGACCACACTAGATTAGATAAACTCAGGTTAGATCGTGGTATCTGGCATAGCATTGATGATAATTTATTACGCATTAAGATCTACGAAAACGGTAACTGTCATATCTTGTTTAATCAATGCGTAGTTGATCGCATTAACCAGGTATTAAACCTGTTATATCCGAATCAAATTGGCATAGATCCAAATGTAAAACACAAACGCCGTGCGTATGATGAACCCATTTTATAAAGCTCATTAAAAAACCATCAATTGTTATTGTGGTTTTTTTTTAGATATATACGGTACTAATTTTGCGATCGTGCCACTGGTGAACATACACTGACCATATCACTATGGATACTTGGGATAAATCATATCCCTTAAAGGCAGATTTAAATTTAGACTCCATTTTTCGGAGCTGCATTCTCTTATCACGAGATGGCTCTAATTCAATATCCCCAATGAATTGAGAATTGCAATAAGATCTTGTTCAGGTGTATCAGCAAGCACCGTCACGTTATAGCCACCGCTAAACTGGTGTAATTCAGCACAGTACTCAACATCAGACGCCGTGAGTACCAATTCAACATCAAAATATTGAATCACTTTAAGCACCTGGTACTTTGCTTTAAAGAATCCGTTGTTTTCAGCTAACTTCATCGCTTCAGCAATGGTGATGTTTTCAAGCACAAGACGGTCTTGAGCTGGTTCATCTTCATATGTTTTAAAACTTAACAATTTAATTAAACTTAATTAATTAACTAATTGCTCGTTAAATTATTCTTAATGCATTACGGCGATACGGCTAATAGAAAAATCATATTAATACGCAAGCGATGTTTTTTAATTGATTAAAAAAAGATTGAAAATCTTATTTTTCGAGAAAAGTTTGCCAGGTTGTGTTTTCCCATAAAATGAAACTATCAAAAGCAGAAAGCTTAAAACTTGGAGTGAACAGCATGTCAAATTTAAACGCTCAATCAGTACAGTTACAAGGCACTTTATACATCGGTTTCCCTAAAACTTTTAGCGGTGCTCACATGGAAACATTGTTTGATGAAATCTCAGATTACATCGACAACAACTGTGATTTAACCCTTGCGGATCTTCAAGCGGATAGTGACTATGCTCAACTTCAATTTCAACAGCACATGCCGACATTGGCTGATAAAACAAATTTCTTCTTCATGGACGTTGAAATCTACGTTGCAACATTAAAAGAAAACTTTGGTCATACATCAGTACTCGACCAAGTTACCTCAGTAAATATCTTTGGCAAAAACCTTGAAGACATTTGCACGTTAATGGCTCAAAACGGCTACGCATACGACCGTATAGAAGATTGTTGGTCACGCGAACTTTCTTAATTCAATTCACCCATACGCACGGATAACGTGCGTATGCCACTGAATCACATTTGAGGATATAAACCATGCAAAACCTAATTACAGCGCATTGCGAGCTAACCATCAAACATGATGAAAAACAGCAAAAAAATGTCGGGCCTGTTGTTGTGACGTTTGGGGCGATCTTTACTGCTGAGTCGGTGAATGAACTGTTTTGCGCTATATGCCAAGACGGAATCAGATTTAAAGCAATCTATAACCCCGACAATATGTATTTTTTACGCCATGAGCTAAGCCCAATTGCTGAATTGTCAGTTAAGACAGACCAAGACGGCAACATTATTGTCAGTGTGATTGCATCCACTAGCCCATATTTTGAGATCAAAGTACTAAAAAATGGTTTTACCAACTCAGACACCTTAAATAGTTCTGCGATTCGCACGTTGGTTCGCAACCATCAAAGCCCATTCCAAGAGCAAATTTCTGACTACTTTGAAACAGACCAAATTTTTAAAACCATGCAAGCAATTTTTGCACACACGTATTTAAGCCGATAAGGAACTTCACCATGACGACCGCTACTGCTACCGCTGAAAAGACCGTGTTCAAACGTGAAACGTTGGAGCTGAAGAACATCCATGTTTACACCCAAAACGACCGCATTAACCAAAAGAGTCGCGTTGGCGACCGTGCATACGACAATGGATTAGTGAAAGACATCCTGTTCAGCCCTATGCTTTGGGCTACCCCTGAATTTTCATCTAGCTATGTTACTCAGATTCAAATTAAAGGCACACGCATTTATGATTCACTTTGCAGTTATACTGGCGTTCGCACCTATTTTTATAAGTTGTCAGACAGTGAGTTTGGGTGCATGTATCAAAAACGTCCGTACCCACAAAACGACTTTCTCTTAATTTTTGCAAACTTAACGCAAATGTTTAACGATGCAGTTTGTTACTTTGGAAACAACAGTAATAAAAACGCTTTTAAAAGTCTAGATTTTGACATCGAATGCGGTGTTTCACGGTTCAATTTACAGCAACGCTTATTAGAGTTTTATAAGAAGTCTAAACGCCAATTGACCATCAGTGAAACAACAAGCGGGATGCTTGGTGACTCGAATCTTCGCTATAACATCTTTGTTCGCAACCAACCAAAATTGGACAAACACGGCAAGCCGTTAAAATGCACCAAAAAACTCATTAAGCTGTACAAAGAGCGTGGCACAGTTGCGATCTATGGCGGTGACTGCATTTCACCACTCAAGCTCGTTAAACACCAACAAATCAAGCTAGAGAGCGAAAATGGCAAGTTTTCATATACGACTGACTTCATCACGTTGTACTCAGTAGAACAAGACATGTACACCTTATATATTCCCTATTCAGTACTTAATGAAAGCTACGGAACAACTAATAAATTTTATGGTTTGCATCTCACCCAAGAAGAAGCAGAAAAAACCATCCCGAAATTATTAGAACGTACTCAAAAGTATTTAAACCATAAAAAAGGTTAATACCCTTGCGTTGATCAGCTAATTGATCAACTGCTGGCTTTATAAACGCAAACGATGTTTTTTTAATTGATTAAAATAATCCAAAACTTAATTTTGATAATTCAGCACCCATAATTCTACTAATGCATTTCCATCAAGCCTTAATTCAAACCATACTCAATTAACAATGAATTAACACCACTACGGCGTTATTTCTTAAATGTGGTATATGGCTTTACCCACCCCCTACTCGTCTATGGCTAATTGTTCCAGTGTCAGTCAAAAAATGAAATATAATTCATTCTCAAAAATGAGAATCTGTTCACAAATGGGAACGCGAAGCAGCCTTAATTTTAAAAATACCAGTTCATCTAGACTAAATTTGAGTAAGTCTGATTAATATTGAATAAAAAACCTAAGTTTTTCGCCGTATGTTTTAATCTTCAAGGGTTTAACTTTAATGAAATTTTTTTTAAATAAACTAATTTAGTGGATTTTGACCGTTATAATGGTTTTATCTCGAGGCATATTGCCTTAAACTTGGAGCCGTGTGATGTTAAAACTATCTAGTATCTTTTCTCATGAAGCTAGGATTGAATCCCTTGTTATTCAATTTGAAGCCGATTATCAAACTGCACTAAAGCAAGGTTTAGATATTTACTTTGGCGTTGGCTATGCAACTAATGAGGATAGTCAATCTATACAGGCGTATCTTGTGAAAGATAAGGAGATTTATAAAAAGCATTACTGGAGTTGGGAATACCCAAGAACACCACACAAAATTGAAAAAACTAAAGCTGAGCACCGCCATTGGTTAAACCTAGCTGATGTACGAAACGCTGCGCTCGAGGCGAATATTACAAATGAAGCAGATCTACAATCTGTTTTACAACGTTCATTCGCTACAATATAAAAAGGTAATCTAAATGATAAAAAAAAGTGTGGGTTTTGAACGTGCTTCTGATGTTCTAGCCATCGTTTACTCAGTAAAAGATGGATCTGCAGTTTTTGTCGTACCAAATGGCTTTGTGGTGCTGGAGGTTCCATTGTCACAAACTCAAGCCGAGTACTTCAAGATGTATGTGAAGTCACCTAATGTATTTGTGTTGCACGGTAAGGCAAAATTCCATTACGTGTGTGATTGTGAAGTTGAACTGGTTGGCTTTAGTATAGAAAAATCTAAGCTAACAAATCAATTGGTCAATCCAAGCTTATTTAGCCACATTGATAAACCTGCAGTCAGTATAGATTGCATCTATGATGATATGTCTGCACCAACTATAAGCCCTGGCTTTTATTGTTAATTAGCTGGTATAAAAGATGCCCGAAATTCGGGCTTTTAATTTGTCTGAAGACAAGTTATTTCAACTCGCACGGCGCTTTAATTCTGATGTTATTTGCCCAAGAATAAACATCCGAACCTTTTTGTGGGAAAGGCTGACTCTTAGAATACTGCAACCAACACACCGAATTATGGGTTGGATCTTGTGCCTTACGTTTTTCACGTAATTTAATCAGGCTTTCTCTTAACGCTGCAGTATCGTATTTTGGATCAAGTGACATAAAACCTACCGCAAACAGATCCGCATAAGATTCTCGCCATAGTTGCGTTTTACCGCTACTTTCAGCCGTTACAAAGGTAGATACATCATCCATCTTTACTTTGGACCGATAAGACGGCGCAATTGAATTTAATGCTTTAAGTGGCTGGCCAAGTTCACCAGGCACATCGGTCGCACGATCTAAACAGTGAGATAACTCGTGCGCTAATATCAGCATTTCCCAATCGTTGTAGCTTACATCGGTTTTTGCTTCTTTATACATGGTGTTCATGCTGGTTTTAGACATATTCACCAGGCAATATCCTGTACTAGATCTTAATGAAGCTGGAGAAGCTTGCGGTATATCTAAGGAAGTTAAAGCCCAACTTTCGTTAAAGTCACCTAACACAAGTGGCGCGTTGTAGTTTTCCTTGGCAAACTTTTGTAGTTGATTGAAGTTACTACCCGGTACCATCGCAGCAATATGGTCATGGTTGAACTGTTTCTTTTCTAGCGTTTTGAAACACCATATAAAACCATATGACAGTAGAAACATTAGGAGTGGAACAACAGCAACAGAGAGCATAAGTAGCTTAAAGTTTTCGTCTAGTCGCTTGGTTCGGTCTTTGGTCTTAATATAAGGTGTTGCCAAGCACCAGCTGAGCACTACTGTCATCAATATTAAAATAACAAGAAAAGTCATGGTGTAGCCAACTGGTTCAATAAACGTAAAGGCAATCCACGCATAACAAGTTAGGACGGTTAAGGTCCACAAAATGATGTTTAAAATGATTTTTGTTTTCACGCAGTTAGCATCCCTAATCTATAAAAATAAATGTGGCCCATTAAACGGGCCATATTGAGTCTGTTCTCTTCATCATCGCCAATGTGGTCGATATAAATAATTAACAAATCATCAAAGCTAAAAACTTTTCTTAAAAATTTAAGTTGGCTGCACACCAGGATAATCGTTGTAGTTGCCATCAATAAATTGATTGGTCGATTTACTGACATCATACCAAATCGGCATGCATTTCGACTTGTCACTTTGATCGATGGCCATGTATGGAAGTCCTAATTCGTTTTGAATCAATTCAGCACCCATAAATGGCTCAAGAACCTTCATAGGAATGGAAAACAAACACTCAACATACCCATTATCATGAATGACCTTCCGACTGGCTTTAGAAGCACTGTCAAAGCGCAATGCATTCCACAAGTGAGAAGCTTCATTGATGGTATGTGGTTGTTTTAGGTAATTAGGATTTTCAGACGCATAGATCGACAGTGTATTCACATCAATCATCAGCTTAAGTACACCTGAACCGACCATATGTTCAATCGGTATATACAGCATGATAGCGCCGTATCCTAAGCTTCGTTTTTTAGCATCTGGATGTTCACCAATACCACCAATAACGCTATGAATAAGAATAGGTAGAGTTGTGTTCATTTTATAAACCTTTCAATAGTTTTATATCTCTTTATACATTTGATACCGCGTATAGCAGATATATAACACGGCGATGTTAATAGAGATTGCATACAGCCATTAATATTGATTAATGACTTCATCCATCACATAAATTGAGTAGTTGTACTGGTCTAAGCGATATTTGCTTTCTTCAGTATGTTCACTGGCCAATGCTTGTAGTTGAGTTTCGTTCATGGAAGAAGCATAGCGGTTACGGATTGATTTAAGCTGGCTCAATTCTAAACGTCCAGTACTCTTGGTCAGATTGCTAACAGTTGTGAATAGATCCTGGTCATATTCTTGCAATTCACCATACAGCCAAGCAAGGTGTTCTGCACTGATGTATGGGTTATTTTTTTCATAGTAGTTTTTCAGTTTGAGTAAACTCAAACCACATATGAACACAGCAACCATAAGGCTAATGACAAGCCCCTCACCGAGTTTAAGTAGGTACAGGAATATAAAGATACTAATCACGCCAATGGCAATAGAGATATATCGCATAGTTTGATTTTGGAACATTTCTAACATGGGCATTACTCACTTTTTGTAATGTTGTTTTGATAAAGATGGTCTATTTGAGCGATGGCAAGTTTCATGCGTTCCGTGGTGCAAGTCAGGTCGTCATCAAAACGATGGTTGAATTCAACAATCCCCTGTTCTTCCATGTCTTGCATTTCACGCTTAGCATTACTTAAGCCTTTTTCTATACCAACCAGATTCAAGTTAAAGAAGTCTTCTAGTAGCTTTTCACTCTCAATGATTTGTTTGAGCTCAGTGACATAGACTTCAGTTTTCTTTTTGCTGATTTCCGCAGCCATCGCATAACGAAAGTTGCCGTTTACAACAACAGTTTTGAGTTCTGGTGAATATTCGTTGTATTCACTTGGAATTCGACTAACGGACTGGACGGCGTGACTCCAGCCATATTTCTGAAAATATTCAATTCCCGTCATGGTATATACCTACGATTGTTCTTTTTTAAGTTCAATAACAGCCAATAACGCTTTGTTTTGGCGTTCCAATTCATATTGTTTTTGGCGGTCTACATTTTGGCGATCGAAAAGTTCTCTAATCTGCTGTTTGTAGTGGTTGTCATAGTACGAATAGGCTTTACGTTCTGCTTTTCTACGTGCAATGCGTACTTTGGGATGCCAGTTGAATTCTTTGTCGTCTGCATAACCCCTCATGAACTCAACCAGTTTACTATCACCACGCATTTTACAAACCTTAATGAAGCCCATTTCTAAAACTGTAATTGGCGCACGGCGCGGATCTCCAAACTCCCAACGCCGTTTAATCCCAAAGCCACACATCTCTATTTGAACCGTAATCATGGTTTAACCTTTATCAAATGTTTGAGCTTCTGGATCTTCGACATTAAATCTGGACCATCACTTTCATGGTAAGCAAGGTGTTCATTAACGAATGTGATAAAAGCATCCAATTCAGTTTGAATCGTTGCCAATTGATTGCGTAACCACTGGCATGTGGCTTCATCTTGTTTTATCGCCGTTTCAAGCAATCCTCTCGCATGTTCATAGGCATTTGCCTCACCTTGCGCCACCATATCTGCAGATGATTTCCAATCGCCCCATTTCTTATTCCAAAAGTCATCGAGCAACTGCAGTAATTTTTCCACTTCCAATTGGTCATCGCTGATGGCTGGTGTTTGCATTTGATAGATAGATTTTTTTGTTTCTACTTCACTTTGCATCCAACCATCACGAAAAGCTTCCCATTTCGCCTGATGCACCCAAGAAGAATAATTGCCACTGGCCAACAGACTACCGACCACGCCGTATTTATTTTCAAAAGCGCTACGAGCTTCAATTTCTGAAGCAATGTTTTCATTCATGTTCATTGTTATTCACCGTCCGTAATTCAATTTCAGTTGAAGTGGCTAAACGGATGGTACGCTTGGCATATGCGATGCATCCGTAAAAAGTGGAACCGTGCGGATTGATTAGGTCCACGTACAAATGGCGAGTGGTGATTCGGTTGATCTAGAGCAATTTGTTCATGTTTCGCTGAACAATGTAATCACCTACTGCATAAGTATTTTGCGTATCAATCATGCTGACTATCCCCATGAAGCAAAGGCACTTGTAATGAGATTTTTGTTTCCTTCATCTCATGAAGTTTTTGAATCGCACGTTCTGGATCTATCACCCATGCATCAAAGAGCAGTTGTGTGACAAAAGAAAACTTCTCACCAACTTTGCGGAACGGTGTGCCGTGGCTATTCAGGAATTGTTCAAACACAAGATATTGCTGTTCGATGGCCTGGTTAAGTTCAAACAGGTCAATACAGCCCTCTATCAAGTTGTACTCACCTAAAGCATTCGGCATAAACATCCATTTACGCTCATGGGTTAAGCCATCTACATGTAGGTAGGCGTGTTTGTTGAGGCTAGTCCACTCAGGTTTCATCATGACGTAGGTGTTGTACTCGTCATCTTCAAGATAGTTGTAGTGGGTAGCATCAACGGGTTTCTTTGCTAAAACAGAAATGGCCTGTTCAAGTGTCAGACCGAGAATGAGTGCATGTGGTGTAGTTGATGATTGGTGATCCATATTCCCTACCCCTTAGATTGTCGGGCTAGTCGGTTTAGGACCACTCAAACAAATTTCGTTTTGAACGTGATTGTAGATCTCAGCCAAGTGAGGTCGTGTGCTAAAGAATTGATCTTCTGATGTATCAGAGAGGTTAGCACTCATGATGGTGAGTAGTGCTTCATTTTTGAATTGCGCTTGAACCGCTGACTTTAATGCACCATTCAATGAAGCATACAGATTGTTGAATAGCGAAATAACACGGGCATTCTGATCATTCTTTTTGAAGAAGATAAAATTAACTTCACGTTCACGGAAAAACACCAGCTGATATTCAAGCCCTGATTCTGATAAATCATTCCCCATATCAATCAATGCATCATCTGGAACGGCGAACGCAGCGTATTTTGAATCAAAGTTTTGAAGTGCTTTACTTGAGATTAGATTCAAACTTACTTTGCCTTGAATCGGCACACATTGGCTCAGTTTCTTAGCCAAGTAATGTGCAGCAGCCATGTGATGTGATCCACCAGCATTTTGAACAAAAATCTTAGGACTCCAGCCATAGATAAAAAAATGATCAGTGGTTGTATCTGGAGAGTTCAATAAACGGATTTCTGGCCATAACAACATTCGTTCTAAATTTTCCATACTCACATCACTAATGTAATCAGGGCATGCGTTTTTTACAAAATCATCAATGCTACGGTACTGGCTTAAATCCGACTTGGAATTTGAGAAGCCCCCAATTTCAGATAGGTCAAGTAAGCATGGTGTTTCAAGATGAATGGTTTCTGAAAAAATCGGGTTAAATACTTCAGCCAATTCTTCAGCAAAGGGAGAGATGTAGAACGGCTTATGATTTTGCGTATCTTGACCAAGGTAGCTGATGGAATCGTTATCTTTGGCATGTGGATTCAAAACAATGTTTTTGCCTGGTACAAAATTAGTAGGAGATATACCAGTCATACAAAGAGAATCTTTGATTTGATGAAAAGGGAAAACATCGGTCGTGGCGATGCTGTCAGAATTGACTAAACGGGTATCAATAAAGGGTTTTAGCTTGAGATTCTTATAAAGCTTATGTTTTGCTGAAAATACCGAAAGTAAAGTGTCTAACATTTTAAGCACTCCATTGATTAATGCTTTATTAAAACTAATAAAGATATATTAATACAGAAAGTGCTTATAAGTATTTTTTTGGAAAATTAATTTAAGAATTGCGGTTGAGTGGTATTAGTTGCAAGTGGTTGTACGGCGTTGTTATCGACAGACTTTGAGTACTGTTGCACTTCAACAATTCGCACACCTTTAACGTGTAAACGTGTTTTATAGTCAGTCATTCCAAGTGTTTGTAAGTTTTCTAGCTGTTCTTTAGTCATTGCCTATATCCTGTATATTGGATGTGATTTAAGGGCAATTTAATTGATGTATTAAGGATTGTAAAGGGTAAAACACAGTTCATTAAACTTTTTATGAAATGGTATATACCGATTAAGCCTAAAACAAAACAAGGTTTTAAGAAGTGGTTTAGTTATGTTTAAGAATATGCACGTTAAAACTAAGTTATTATATTAAAATGCATCTAAACTAGGGTTAAAACCAAACTGGATGCCAATATGTGTTCAAACATTGAATCTTACGCCGTGAACCTATCCAATGTACCTAAAGCTATCTCTTGCTTGAATATGTATGACTTTCAAACGTTAGCACTAGGACCAACCTATTTACCCCGATTTATCACTTGCAGATCGCCACATTCCATATACGGCGCTATTGGTTGCATTTGATGTGAATGCGTCTGAAAAGTTTCGCTTAATCGAAATGATGGTGCCTGAAGCCATTCCGCTGTCGCAGTTGTTGTTATTGGCCATATTCAATGAAACGCCGTATAAGAGCGAATATGAAATAGCCCAATACATGCCGAGTGATGAATTAAGGCGTATTAAGTACAAACAGCTCACCCAAAAAAACTAAAGGCTGGATAACCAGCCTTATGTCTTCTACATGGATGCATTTAGTCATCCTTTTTTTTGATTGTAATGCCTGATCGTAATGAAGCTGAAGAACCTTTTGAACCAAGTATCACCAACAATTTTTCAAAAGTAACGCATTCGTGCGAGAACGGGTTTTTCATCAAAGCTTTTTCAAACTTAGCTGCATACTGTTGTTCTACGAATTCCATTTCATTTTTAGTGCTATGTGAGATGGCTTGATCAAGACTGGCTTTGTTTTCCGCAATGTATTGTGTCTGATCTTCAGGTTTTACATGGCGTGGTATCTGAACAAGCTGATATTCAGTAATTGGCGCAACGGTTAAGTCATATCCTGTTAGGATCTCTTTCAATTCATCATAGTAGCTGTCTAGGTTCATTGGTGTGATAACGGCGCGAGTCACAGTTTCAGCATCACTTTCCTGTTGAGCCTGTTCAGGTTCGCTTATACGTTCACCATAGATATTAAATTCAGCATCAAGATCCGCATTGTTGTAAGCACCAGCTTCTACTTGAGGTGAAATATCAGAACCCCTACCGAAGTACTGCAACTGTTTTCGGTTCTCAATAGTCTGGTCTTTATCACTTGCTTCTTTTTGTGCTGAAACAATACTTTCACGGTGTTTTTGTTCTTTGGAGATTTCACCTTTCGCCGTGGACGAAGACATTACTGTTCTTTGACCAGGTGCCATCCCTTCAGGTGTGATGGATTCAAGACGTCTTGCTTCAAGAATCTGATGTACAAAATCTTGAGTAAAGTCTTTTACCGTGTTGTTGTTTTCGTACAAGGTGTTATTGAGCTTTCTGCAGATCTCAAAATCACCAAGCGCCGTGACATTGGCAGATGAATTGTTGTCTGTCAGTAGCGTGTGTTTTTCCTCAATCTCATGAATGAAGTCTTCAATTTTTAAAGTAGGATCGTAGATTTCAGATTTTTGGATATTGAAGATTGGGCAAAGGTCATTTAAGCGTAAGTACTTGGGTTGATCACCAGCCACATAGAACGCCAACATTGATACGATTTTAACGTCTGAAGTTTTACCACCTTCCCCTTTAGTTGATATGAGCAAAGTAAATTCGCCGTTGTGCTGTCCGGCAATTTGTTCAATTGTCACACGTTTTTCTTTGGCGAACTGGACTTCTGTTTGTGGTACCGAACGGTTGAATACTAGACCTTGATACATATTGATTGAGTTAACTTTACCTTGCCACTCTTCACCAGCAAAACCATCAACCAATTTGTATGTTGTACTTTCAGCACCCGAAGTAGTACGTCCAATGGCTTTAACGGTCGTGTTACCCCATGTAGCAGCTGCTTCCTCTTTAGATCCACGTTCAATATCTTCAAATGTTTGAGCACCGAACGTAATAGAGAAGTTAAGCGAACGTGCCTGAGCTGGTAAAACCGAAGCACCGACAATAACGATGTAGCCCCATTCGTCCAAAAATAGCTTAAATGAAGTAGTGGCGTTGGTTGGTCGTGCGTCAATAATGGCACGGCGTAAACCTTCCATTTTGTTACCAAGGGAGCCAGCCATCATTTGTTTAATTGAGCCAATGATTAATTTTCCGAGCATTTTGAGTGAGTCTGGTGAACGCTCAAGAGCTGGTAATGGCACAGTTAAGATACGGCGGTTAAGTACAACGTCAAAAATATCAATATCACCGCCATGCTCTACACCAAAGATGTGACCATAGTTAAACGTCAAGTCGTTAATCGCCTTGGTTAACTGCATGGTGATATAACCGTGTTGCTCACGGGTTTTGGTTTCTTGTTTCTTTAACTTTTTAGGGTTGCTTGAATAACCAGGTAATGAAACGAGGTAGCCTTGAAGCTGTTCAGCCACACGTTCAAAGTCAATCCCGTATTTATCGTTATGACAAAATACCAATTCTTCAAGTGCTTCAAGTTCCATGTATTGCGTGAATACTTTTGGTGAAAGCTGAATGAAGCCATTGTCACGTAGATAGACCAAAACTCGTGTAAGTGCAGCGATAAAGGCCATCGCACGACCTTTCCACATGTCACCACCGCCACCGCCTGAGTCATCAAGCAAGTTGATCAAGAATTCAATCAACATCCCTGAGCTGGTGTTGCTCATTTGGTTCATTGAGTTGGTCATCTTGTCGGTTTGTGCACGTAGCATGTTACGACCTGAGGTAATGAAGTTGATCGTTAATAGATCCTCATTACGCCCAAAGCGGTTACATAAACGATAGTGGTCTTGTTGAGCCTTGGTATCACCTTTTGCGTCTACAAAGATATAACCTGAGTTTTGTACGTACTGGTTGGCACAGTTACCTAGCATGTATTCTGTTTTACCCGAACCCGTAGTACCTAACACAATTTGATGTGTACGGTCATCGGAGTTGGATGCATAAACAGGTAGACCAGTTTCACGGCAACGACCAAGGTAAGTCACACCCTCACCTTGTAGCTTATCGCGATTGGTACGTGCGTATTCCAAAAAGGCTTTTGGATTGTCCAGTACGTCATCTTTTACGCGTGATGTAATGTCAGTTGACGCATCCAGTGAGTTTGAATGCAACGGCGCACGGAATGGCCACTCAAAAAAGTAATCATTCGGATGTGTGTAGCGTTTTAATAGGTAATACGCGATCCCTATAAATATCTCACCGCCAAACGGAACAACAAACAAAATAACTGCAATAGCACCAAGAACGCCAACCAAATAATTAGCGCCGTCTGGCGCTGTAAGTTTTAAATGGATTTTCTCTAAGCCTGATCGTGTATCACGCTTAAGCGAACTAGGTCTGAACTTTGTTTGTGTGCCGTATTTTTGTGTAGAAGCCATACTTTGCGACCTACTCTTTTATCTTCAGGATAATAGGCAAAGTCGTTGTTTAACGACCTTACCCATATCCAAGCACTTCAATGTATATACCAATTAACGCAAATCTATATAGCTGATTGGAGTTAAGAAGAAACAGCTTCAGACTTACGTTGGTTCAGTAATTTTTTCTTCATGTTTTGCTCAAGTTCATAGCGTTGATATTCAACAACCATCTCTTGTGCCATGGTAGAAATCACTGAAGCAGTTGCTTTGTTTTCGTCAAAGTCCGTGCCTTTATTTTTGGCATTTTTCTCAATCATGGTACGCCGTGTCTTAATCTGGTTCTTCGCACCTTTTGGATAGAATTGTGCAAGGACCTTCAACGCCTTACCACGTTCACCGATAAGGTCATACGTGTAGTTACGGAGCGCACGTTCATCGGGATGTGTACTGAGTGACCATAAAAGGATTGGACCAAGTGAAACGGTATATAAGCCCGAACATTCCATTTTTTCGAGTTTAATTTTACTGAAGTACGTTAAGCCTTGATCTGAGAAACCTACGTTACCTGAACCAAGCGCATCCATTTCTAGTTGAGTTAGACCGATGCTGTCACGAATAGCTTCACGAGATTCGCGTGTACCAGGATCGACAATCACATACGCCGTAGCAAAGCCCACCAAGTCTTTAAAGTCTTCTACTTTGTGAGATGCCAAGTTAAGACGAGCACCCCATTTACGCAATGTACGTGCGTCTTCAGCCAATTCTTCTAATAGGATTGGATCGCCTTTCGCAACGTGCAATTCGTCATAAGACATAATTTTGCGGTCTTCAAGAAGCTCATTAATCAGTTGGGTTGCATATTCACGATAAGCTTGTGGGAATTTTGGAATATCGTCACGGCTCACGGCGAACTTACGTTTAATGAACATCCGTACAATCTGGAAGAATAGCGATGTAGTTTTAGGATCTGATGATGTCGCAACTTCGTTTAAGTCGATAGAAGCTACACGAGCGTTACCAATGTCAAAGTTGGTGTGATAGAAGAATGCTGGATAGGTATTTTGTGCAGCCATAATCTGATGCGCCAAAAAGTCCAGTGCTCGTTCATTATCAATATGAACATCACTCCAAACATCTAAAATTGATGAATCAGAAAGTGTTTCAATCATATCGCCAATAGTCGGCATTGCGTAACGGTGAGCCAACGTGCGTCCACGGATCTCATTCATTGAATGGAAAAGATCACGTAGAGCGTAATAAGAAATATCCTTACCTTGTTCAGAATGTGGCTCAATCAGTCCGTGTTTTTCCATGATGCGATCTAGTTCTGGATCTGCAAAGCGCATGTACTTACGTGCTTTATGATCAGCATTCGTATCATCAGCAAAATAGAATGTACGGCGTAGGACCGCACCAATAACGTCAGAAGTGTTTTTGGCTGGTTGCCCTTTCAATTCAGGCGGTGTTACCAATGAACTTAAAAACGCTGTCATTTGACGCATTTCGTAGTTCAACGGGTAGCGTAAGCCCATACTGAATTCAAGCGGATTAATCGCTTCTTCTTTTGAGTTTTTAATACGCTTATAGATGGCATAGTGACGTAGCTCTTCAGGCAATGAATCTTGCACTGTTTCTACTAACCCACGGCTTGACTCACCCACATCGACAATATAGGTCAACGGGATACGTTCGTTACCAGGCATCATGATGTCCTCAAGCATGCCTTTGTTCATTGTGACCGATTTACCCGTACCCGGTTTACCAATGTTAATAGTCGTCCATACAGTCACTTCATTTGAGAACGAATCAAGAATAATCAGTTTACCGTCTAAGGTTTTGTTGAGCTGATGCCCTTTATGGAATGGTGAGTTAATACGTGTCAGCGGTAACATGTAGAACACATCAAACAACGGTGCTGGTGAAATAGGTGCGTGATTACGTACCATCAAGCCCGGTATATGTGATGCCCAAGTCAAAATAGGATCGCCAGCCTGTTCCATGACTTTTGCACCGCCCCACGCTTCAAAACTCTTCCAAAGCTTTTGGCGCCGTCCTACAAGAATGTTTACACCATCTTCGGTATTCGGTGCCCATGTCATCATGGTCATTTGCAGACCAGCAACAGTGTCTACTTGATCTAGGTCATTTTTAGTGGCCATCAAAATGTTACCAGCATTACGAATGGCTTTGTTTTGTGCCGTCATAAAGTGAATAACGCTTGATAACGTGCGTTTCATCATGGTTCCAGCCATACCATCACCAGTAATACAGTAACTCACCGCATATGGGATAGAACGGATGTTACCGTTAGTGTCGTGCGTTTTGGCCTGGTGTAGTAAGCGGAATAGCGTTTCAAACGTATTCGTCTTAGCTGGATATATATCTACCATCAATGGCGCATATACAACGCCGTCAGTGATAACACTTCCCACTGGATAGAATGAACCTTGACTTGTACCAGGTAAGATCGCATTCGTCATGAGTTGTTCTGAGATCGGTTGATACAAAACGTGTGACGCATCATGTTCTGATGGTATTTCTTTCCAACGCATCGGTAAGCGTGTATTCAACATCGGCACAGACAAGGTGAAGTCATCTGAAGTTGAATGTGAGGCAATTTGTTTTTTAATCGTTAGACCAGCTTCAATAACATTCAATACTTCATAGATTGCTGGAAATTCTTCAGTTGAGAGTGAGTTTAAGAATTGTGAGACAAAAGACTCATGGTGTACGTATAAGCTGTCCGATGATTTAAGCATGTCTTGAGCATTGACCGTACTTGGCATTGTAATTTGCGACAGTAGCTTTTTACGGTTTTTTGAGTCTTGAGCTTTATCGATTGGCGATAGTAAGGTTGGCTCAGAGATTAAAGCGATATAACAGCTTTCGTTAAATACACCGCCTGAAATGGTTTCTGTCATTTCATCAATGATGATGTCTAGATTCATCGCACAACGCGCCGTGGTCGCCTTTTGCATGGCGTTCAAGTCATGAATGGCGTATGGCGTCTCATGGTCTACTTTGAACGCTAGATGAATCGTATGTCCACGGTCTTTGAAGTAGTTACGCATGTTGCTCGTCATCAAACCAATTTGACGGCTGAATGCATCACCACTAATTAAACTCTTAATCCCCTTATATTCGATGATCGTAATCATTGCACCAGTTTTTGTGACAAACGTATGTTCGTCCGATACTGTTTCTAAATCGCAATAATCCTCTACGTCAGCTTTCATGCTTTGTAGGAATAACATCAATATAATTTCAATCTTGGAGTAACCAGTCTTATTATAACCAGACTTCTCAGCTTTCTTCTTACTCATTTAAACACCTTTATTAATTCACCTTTCTACGTCTATCTTTGATTAGACATGTCTTTAAGCATTAAGCACTAAAAAACGGTAATTCTCTTAAAACGTTAATCGCACTGTCGAAATCCTTTTTTTGAATTGCGACCTCAAGACTTTTAACAGAGGGTTTTAAGCTTGTATCTAAAACCAACCTTAATAAAAGCTCATAGAAGGTACTGTTAAAAGGGATATTATCATTTTTTGAATTAGTAAATACATCAGTTTTAACGGTTTCGTCCTCTTTTAATTCGACATACTTCTTAAAACTATTTAGGTCAAACACTAAACCCTTATTAAGCAGTTGCCAAAACGCCGTTTCTAAAACCTCTTGGCTTTCCCCTAAAGTACCCACCTTGAAGTTTAAGGAACCTGTATTTTTAAGTTGGAAGTGAACCTTATCAAGCTCTATGTAGATCTCTTTGTTCTGGTATAAGCCCTGTTCGTGGAAAACTTTAGACACCGATAGCTTTAAGTTTTGGTATATACAAAAAGATTGCAGCGAACTCATTTTTAAGTTGCCCGTATCTATCTGGTTTGTCGCATCTTCTACGGACGTTGGTAGGTGTATCATCGGAAAGTAGCGTGTCAGTTCTTCAGACAGTTTCTTTTGTTCCAAAACGCTTATAATTGATAATGGATTGTCAAATCCAAAGTTGGTGCTCAGTAATTTCTTATGCTTCACACTCACACTTTGCTTAACCTGTATTTCAACGTCTAAGCCACTCAGCGCCGTTATTTTGTTTAGGTGTACCAAAGTGTCATCCAACAGCAAACAATCGCTGTTAACGGGGATATTCATCAACAGTAGCGCTTTAATCAGTGGATCTTGAAAATGCCCCGTTGTGTCTTCACCAGTTGTTGTCTGATTCCCTATCGCTATATGTACAACATGGAGTAGCAATAGCGTGTTAGATGTATGGCCAGTGTCCCGTGTCGTTGGTATATACAAATCGTTCAGGAAGTTGAAAGCCTCAGTACCTATAACGCATAAGCGAAATATCGATAGCTGATCGTGCGTTTCCTTTGGTAGTGCATCTATCCCAAGTTCCCAATATTTGTAGATGTATGGACCAATAAATGAGTATTCATCATTCAATATGTCCGTCTCAAATACGCTATCCAATACCGCTATATCATTCACTATGTCAGGCTTAAATGGCTGTAACACTATGCCCGATATAACCTCTTCTAAGCTCATATCTATGTATTCGGTATCTGCTAAGCATTCTGTCATTTTTGTGAGCTCACTTATCACCCAAACCCTTAAATACATCTAGTGTTTGGTAGTACTCATACTGCTCGTCAGTAAAGATATTCGGGGAAAATACTATGTAGTGGTTTGGCAGATTAAAGCTCTCGTATGCTTCGTCTGATACCTTTTCCAAAGCTTTTGCGAGTTGATACAAAGAAAAGTTTTTGTTCTCTTTGATGGCATTCAAATACCACTCTTTGTACTTGCGGAGCTGGTCTACGTAATCAACGTTCGCTACCAACATATCTTCTTGCTTGGCTTCTTCATATTCAGCCATTGTGTTGAACTTAATGTCCGTGAAGTACAGTTGGGTATCAATGCTTTGGGCTCGTGTCTTAATCGCATTAAACGCCTGTATATCCTCAAACATATTACGTGCGTATTCTGCTTCAGACATCTTTGTAGGATTAGGGCGTTGATGGCGCTTTAACGGCTCTACAAGCAAGCTTTGGCGATGTCGCCGTGCGAACTTAGCAAGCTCAGGATCTTGGTTGTCAGACTTATGCGATAACACCAGTAATGAACGTTGATATTGATTAAAGATCTCTTGAGGTATGTTCGTACTCAATACGCATATTTCAGCTTTCTTTTCCAGTGATAGTGCAAAGATGTGGTTTTGTGCATGGCATAGCGTACAGACCGCTACAATGTTCTCAGCCGTATGATTGCTATGATCGCCGTCTAAGTGATGTGGCTCTAAAAAGTATTCGTCATAGAAATCACAAAAGTAGCATTTAGCTGGTTGTGAAGACATTATTTGCTTTATTGTCTCATTGGTTTTAAAACCATCATGGATAGTTTTATCTTGACGTATCTCTTGCTTGTCGTTTACGCCGTTAATAGGTCTTAAAATACCAAACTTACGGTTTATATGTTTCACTTAAACCCCTTAATACTATTAAGTAAGGTCTAATTAAAACATGTATATACTATTTTTAAAATAAAAAAAGCGCAGCCTAAGCCACGCTTTTAAACTTATTTATTATTATATTACGCTTTACCAGTAATAGTGTTCGCAGCAGAGAACATGATGAAGCCTACGATTGATAACGCACCACCTACAATAATACAGATCCAAGCAGTTTTCTTTTTCTTTTGTTGATCTTCTTCTGATGTATACATCATATACAAACCAGTACCAACTAAGCCTAAACCAAGCACCATGAACACTACGATTAAGAATTTATAAACGTTTTGACCTAATGTTTCACCACGGCCTAAGATTTCATTCGCATCAGAACCAGCAGCGTGTTTTCCGTAAGCTGAACCACCCGGGTTCCATGTGCCAGTGTTTGCATATGCAACTTGACCCATTAATGCAGAAACAAAAGCTAAAAACATTACTTTTGCGCGGAATGCAGTCGCTTTTACAGTGCGAACTGAGTGTTTTACTAATGATACCATTGTCACTTTCCTTTTATTTAATATACGGGAGCTAATCTCCGCACTGTAATTAAACATTCTTAAAACCCTATTGCTTTAAGTTGCTTAATTTTAAACTTCTCGTTAAATATCTTCAATATCTTATACAAGGTTTTTAAGAAACTCTCACCCTATTTTAAGAAGATTGTTTAAAATATTGTAAAAAAGGTACCTCCTATTTGTGTTCCAAAGGTATTAACAAAGGCATTGTGTACGTCCTGAACGTATACGCATAATACACCTGTTATAATTAAAACCCATGCTTTGCGGTATGTCGCATTGCCTTGAGCATCAATTTTCTCTACAAAACCATATAAGCCACGAGCTACCGCTATAATCCCTACCAGTTGCGTAAAACCTACAACCGCCGTAACGATATATGCACCTAAATCATTAGCACCAGCATTAGGCAAGTAACTTTGTACCGTTACAAGTTCTATGCCATTACCACCAAACAATGAAGAACCTAGTGCACCAATGATATATCCGTCATATCCAAGTGATGCAAAAGCACCACCGATAAGAACCTTCAACAATGCCCCACCAGTGGTAGGCTCTTTCATTCCATGACCAAAGAACTTTTGTTGAGGTGATGATGCTTGCACTAAGTCAAAAAGCGCCGTGCCAGTAATCACCAACCCCGTTACAACAAAGCAAATGCGTATAAAGCTTAGTAGTGGACCGTATATGTTTAATATCGCTTTAACTATATCTAATGCATCCACGCTATTTTCCTTATTTCACCCAAATGGCTTGTTCGTTTTCGTCAGCAGCATAGACCGTGCGATTGTCTGGCATCTTCTGACCTACATAGACTGTATATGTATGGTTTTGAGAATCTGTCATCCAAGCACGATCGCCTACAACCGCAAAAGCATCCAAACGTTTTGCACCTTTTGGAATTGATAAGGTTTTAGATCCCGATGTACTTAAAGCCTTTTGCTTAGTCTGGTCTTTAGCTATTGTGATTAAACTAGTCTTTAATTCCTTAATTGCCTGTTCTTGCAATTCAACAAGGTTTTTAAGATCGTCATTTTCAGCTTTCAGTTGTTCATTTTTGATTTTGGTTTCTGATTGAGCAACTGCAGTTTGTTCGCCGTTTTGTATTTGCCCTTGCGCTTGCTCTTTTTCTTGCAAACGGTGTAATAAAACAAGTGCATTCGTACCCTGACTTTGATAGAAGCTAATTGCCTCTTTTCCTAGATCAGAATCAATCGGATACGACATGGATTTGTACATAATCATGTATTGACCAGTGGTAGGATCTTTAAACACAATATTTTCATCAACAATGAACGCCGTATCATCAGCAATACTATTGTCCTTTAAAGGTTGTTGATTTTGGATGTATGTTGCTTGTGTTTGTTGAATGCCTTGACCAACAGTATCAATGGATTCTGGTGTTTGTTCTGGAGCAACTGCCGTGCTGACGTCTTTTGGTTTACTCATTTGTATCCAAAAGAAAGTACCAATCATAATTAAGGCAATAACACCAATAACAATAAGAAGTTTTGGAGGAATACCACCCTTCGCACCACCTTCGCCTTTTTGGGGTTTGCCTTCAGCATCTTTTAGATTTTTCTTTGCCTGTTCAGCAGTCATTTGATTATCAGACATTTCGCTTACCCCTTACTTTTCGGTGTTGTTACGTCAGCATCAAAAAAGACTTCAAATACTTTTCCGCTGTTAACGATATACGTAGTTGGTCGAACTGTTGATGTACGTGCCATGTTCGCCATTTCCGTACCAACGTTACCAATGATGTTCCCGGCAATTTCTTTATCGTTTGGCTCTTCCTTCGTGCTTACAACATTGCCAGTATTTGTGATTTGGGTTGTACCAATGTTTTGATAGGCTTGTCCGTACCCCTCAAAGATTCCAGCAGTAACCATACCGCCAAGCTTTTGCAAAGTGTGTTTTTGGACTTTATCAGCCATACCCGATTGTTTTGTTCCAAGAGTTAAAGCTCGTACTTGGATTGCATACTCTTCGCCCTTAAACAACATACGGGTAAAGTTAAATTCAATATCCGCAGTATTCAGACCAACAGTACCAATAAGTTTTGCGCCGTTAAATTTACCGCCAATAACAGTAGCAAATAGGTTTTTACCTTTATCAGTATTCACACCTGTATCTAAACGCGCTTTCATTGTTGTACCAGCTTTAATGATTGCTAGTCCTTTAGTAGATTCGCTAGTCGTTTTCGCAACGTTCAAGCTTCCAAGGTTTTGTTGCCCTTCCGATGCTTTAGTGTTGTGTGAATATTTATATGTTGAATATCCGTTGACCTTGTTCTTTGTATTAGAAAACGCAGCAAGTTGATCAACAAAAGCAGTTTGACTTAATTCACGCGTTGCAACATTACGTTCTGCATTAGCAGCTGCTTGTTGGCTATATACACTAGCAACATCATTAGCAGCAGATGAAGCATGTTCATATTGTTGCGCGTAGTTAGTTTGATAAATCGGTGCGTTTTGATTAGCACCGTTTTGTGCTTGTGGTTGTTGTGGTAGACCACCGCTAGTTGGTTGAGGTAATGCGCCACCATTAGCACCACCTTGATTTGCCATATTAGCTCTGGCCATCTGGTCAAGTTCAAGCGTAATGTTTGGTGTACCACCTTTTGCAGAACCGTTTACAGGTTGCCCATTTGGACCTGTAATAAAATTCTGATCGTTCAGATCGCCGTTTGGATCTTGTGTTGCAACTGTTTTAAATTCGGGTAAATAGCTTTCACCATTTTTGCCAGCTTGAGCAGCTTCTTCAGCTTGTTTTTGACGTTCATATTCTACGTATTCAGGAGGGATAACATTTGTACCCTGTCCTTGGATTTCTGGTGTAGCAATAGCAACCTGATTATCTAAAGCTAGTTGGTCACTTTTCCCCATTGGGTTAAACATAAAAAAGCCTAAACCACCAACTACTACCAAACCAATAATTGCAACAACGCGAAAGCGCGTATCTGCAAAAACACGTTTTTTGTTAGCAGTTTTAATACTTGTATTTTTCAGTTTTTTAGGTTGGTCTTCTTCTGAATGAACTTGGTTTGCAGAAATAATAGTTTCATCGGTAGTACCTACTTCAGTGCTACGACTAGAATTCTCTTCAATGTCATTCGGGTTATTTTGTTGGTTCGTTGAATCCATTTTTACTTCTCACTTAATGACTTAAAATGCGTCTTCGAGGTAAACAGTTTTAGGTGTACCGCCAGTCGTTGAAAATGTGATGTATTTCAGATCTTCAGAATCTTCATAACGGAAGATCTTCATACCGTTGTTAGCGCGGAAAGAACTCAAAAAGGCTGGTTGAATAACACCAAAGTTACTACGCACATATATATAGCCACCAAACTTCCAAGCACGGACATTAGGACTATCGGTTCGCATTTCGACAGCACCTTCAGGCGCCAAGCCATCCATAAATTGCAAACTCACACCATCTGGAATAATCGATGTTTGATTGCCTGTTGAATACATAGCTTTGGCTGTTGGGCTTCGACCAGGTATACGTGCGTCTACACGAACATCTAAATCACGTTGGCCAGTAGCTAACATCAAAATTACTGGAGCACCCAATCCCTTTAATGTGACCGTTACGTTTCCGAAAGCAGCTGGATCTAATGGTTCGATTGAAAGGATGTTAGTTTCAGGGATTTCATCTGGCTCTTTTTCGTTTTGCTCACCCAAACCATCTGAGAAACGTCCACGGTCCAAAGAAATCTTTTCAATGTTCCATGGATTTCCTGAAGAATCGGTAAAGACAATAGTAGATAGCATGCCAGCGCTTAAACGAATTACTGGCGGTTCCTCACCAGGGTTTAATGAAATACCCAAACTACGGGTTTTCGCTTGTGGCGTATTTACATAAGGACTAGAAAGGCTTCGTTTTTGTTGCAACAAAAGTCCTTTAACTATTTTTGTTTGCTCAGGTGTGAACTGCAAACCAACAAGGTTGTGAACCTGTCTGTCAATTTCCGATGCTGTATCAACTACCTTAGGTGCAACCAAAGGAGATTGAGCATCCGCAAAAGTATTCGGGGGCATATCAGCAGCATTAACTATTGTAGTTAATGCAGTAGAAGCAAAAAGAGCCAAAGATAATTTTTTCAATTTCATAAGTTTCATCCAATTAACGCGCTGGAGTTAACGTAATTGTCTTAACAGCAATACCGTTGTAGTTCAGATAAGAACGTGGATGCTCAACAATAGTAACTGTCGCAATGAAGCGGTGAGTCTCTTTAGGTTGTTTGTCACCTAAGAAGAATTGAGTAGTGATAGGAACACGAACAGTCCAACTAGGTTCTGCAGCATGTAAATCACGGTTTTCGATTTGTGGAACATCAGTAGCAGTAGTTCGCATCGTTAGGTTGTTTTGTACGATTGTGCCAACTGTTTGTGATTGAGCGATTTGCTTCATCAATGAATCTTTACCGCCCTCAGTGAAATACATTGAACCAGCATTGTTAATAACGTCACGCCAGTTCAAGAAATCAAAGTTGTAGACAGAAAGTATTGCACTCTTACCGAATTCAGAAATAACAACGTCAGTAACGCGAGGGTTTTTTGATGCTTCGATTGGACAGATAACCGAGTTATCTACTGTTTGAACAGCTTTAACTTTAGGGTATGCATTAAAGGCAGCAAAAATAATCATCGCAAGAACAGCACTCACGATAAAAGCGAAAAACACGAAAACAAGCCATCGTCTTAACTTTGCAATCTCCTTATCTTTTTCATCCACCTGTTTTCTTAGCCAAAGACTAGGATCACAAGAACCTATTTCAGCGTTTTCATTAGATTTGTCTTTAGACACAACAGCACTCCTATTTCGCTGGCTGATATATAACAGATGGAATTGGACGATCTGATTTAGAGCTAAGCACACACTTAACTGGTGTGCCGTCATCAAAAACCATAGATTCGAAATCTGTTGTGGTGAGTTTAAAAGCCACAAAACTAAGCGTTGTTAAAACGGTTAAAATGCACAATGAGGCAAACGTACCAACCAACACTCTTAAAAGCCTTGCGTATTTTCTTTTACCTATTATTGATACTTCAGCGTAAGGAGAGCCCCATGTTGAAGTAGTCAAATTAGTTTTAGAGTTATCCATTTAGTCAATCACTAAACCCGACTTTAATTCGTCCTTATAATAGTCGGTATTAAACTCATTTGCTATATTAAGATCAAAATAATAAAAGGTATCTAGGTTATTAGCTAAAAGTGTTTTAACAAATTCATGGCTACCATTAACGTTTTCAATAGAATCTAAAGTAGGCTTTATACTAAAACCAGTATGGCCTCTCCACTTTCGCCCATAAAAGTTAGAAGCAGTATCTTTACCAGCATGTCCAAAAGCACCAGCTATCACAAACTTATCAATACCCTTTACCTTAGCATTTGCAATACATTGATGCCTTGTACTGTATAAAGTAGGTCGTTGATCTTCATTAGTTAAAACCTTGCCTCTAAGTTTAAAGTAATTGATATAACTTAAACGTAAACGCTCTTGCAGTATTTTAATAAAAGTCTGTTTTTCATCCCATCCAAAGGTATAGCCACTACTTTTATTTAAACTAGATACCTTTCTCACATACCTATTTAGCAAATTCCAGTAAAGGTATATCTTTTCTTGATCTTCATGTTTAAGGTCATCAAGTATTAAATACCTTTTAAGTCCATTAGCCCGACCATGTGTAGCCTTGCCATTTTCCACAATCATGATCAGTTTTGGTCCTTTTACTGCACAACAGAATGAAACGGAAAACCACTCAACAGGACGCAATCCAACAACAAGATTGGCATCAACAAAAGCAACCATCATCCGATCAAACTCACTAACCCTAGTGTTACTCTCGTTCTTATGTTCGAATTCTCTTACCAAGTAGTTGTAAAACGTGCGTTCAAAGTACTTTGTTTTCAGCTCAGAAGTACGCTTAGGTTTGTCCTTGTTAGCTGTATATTTTGTGTTAATGATTCTTAAATATAGTTCTTCTAAAAAATATTCATCAAAACCAGCATCTATATCTTCATCATTAATAGAGCCATTATTTAGCTCATTAAGCTTTAGACCGATTCCATATACTAAATATGCACGATATGTTCTAAATGTAGATTCCGCATAATATCCATTTTCAGATTTAGTTTTAAATTCAGAATATATGTTTTCATATAACATTTTTAAATCTAGCTCTGAACTATCTAAATGTTTATCAATCTTTTGCTTAAGCTCAATATCATATTTAGTCTTAGTAGAATACGGAAAATCTTCTATACGACTTGTATATTCTTTTAATGTCTTTGGATAGCTATTAGGATTCTCAAAACTGCTCACCACTACCACCCTTAATCCACATGCAAAACATGAGCACATACTACAACGTTAAACACCTTTCTAAAAGTACTCGTTAAAACGTTTTTCACTTTAAGCAAAATGTTTTTCACTTTTAAGCCCAATAAATGCAAATGTCTTTTTTGACTCCTCTCTTGTTAGTACAGTGGAAAAATAAAAAAAATGAAGTTGAGAAATCATAAAAACACAGTGGACCTTTTTTACAGTGAAGTGCTTGATATGCGTAGTTTCAATAGTCTTTTGCCAGTGCTGATGCCTTAAATTTTTAGGGATAAATACGACTCTAAGCACATCATTATTGCAGTTTAATTGGTGTTTAAGGTGTAAAACTTTATATTTAAGATGCACAGCACTAAACCATAAGGTAGGTTTTTATAAGTAGCAGTTGTAATGTCTTTAAAGTTTTAAATTAGTAATGGTATATACCAAGATGCATTTTTTCTTCAAACAGTTTTTATCAATTTATTTAATATTAAAGAAGCTGACTTATAAATAAATTACATTATCCACATTAATATTTTTATTGTTAATTAAAAAAGTATATAAACATCTTTATTAATGTACTTCTATATTGTAAAATATAAATTACAGTATTAACAATATTTTAAGTAAAAAATAAACTAAATGTAGTTTGTTATTTTCTGTATAAAATATATTCTAAAAAAAGAACAATAAAGATTAGAAAAGATAATAAAAAGAAAGAATAAGACTATAAAGGAATATAAAAGACGTCTAGCAAACTATAAGAGCTCATTTACTCTCTACAATTGATTGAAAAAAGTACGTTGTATTTCCATTTCAGATAAGTACTACTAAAAAAAAGCATTGTTTTGGACAGACAATGCACCTAAAAAGAGTATTTTTTACAGATTTGTCTTGTTTAGGCCAGGTACGACTGCCTAAAGAACGGCCTTAGATATACGTTAAAGCTTATAAATTAGGTTTAAGCGAGTGTCTAAAAGTCGGCTTTATACCTTTTAAGGGATTTTTTATAATTAATAAAGTGCATTTTAAAAGTTTTTAGACTAAAATCATTTTGTCTTTATACCCACTTAATCCGGAGTAAAAATGAAGCACAATAAAAAGCTTTTAAGCGTTCTTGCAATTGGTTTAATGATGTCTGGATGTGCTAGTCGTGATGTAACGCAATTAAACGTAGCAAGCCCTTTATCTATTATATCTGAAGCATCTCAAGAGGCTTTAATTGCACAACAGAATTTAAAGAACTCTACTGCAATTCAAATGCAAACTGCTCAGAAGAAACAAGGTAGCATCAACCATGACCTTTTAAATATCGACTACATAGGCGATCCAATACCTTTAATTAAAAGTATTTCTAGCCAATACGGATACCGTTTTGTAGAAGCTGGTCCTACCCATGAGCTTCCAATTGTTAATTTTAATAAAAAGCGTGTTACGGGTGTAGAAGCTTTACGCAATATTTCTGCATATTTAAATACTGCTTCGATAACTCTAGATCATCAAAATAAAAGTATTTTATTGACTTATAACTAACACCCTTTAAATCCTTTTATAAATATCTGGAGTTTTTATGGACTACTCTAATAATGCTTCATTACAAGAGCTACTAAACCCATCTAACCAGTCTTCTTTAGAAGTTCATGTTAGTAATGTTGAACAGCAAGCTCGTTATGAAGCCATGCTTGAATTGGTTAAGCAAAAAGGTATTAAGTTAGGGATCAATACGTATTTAAGCAACGCTCGTGAGGTCATCAAAAGCCAAGAGCGTAACCTTGATACAATCTTTAACTTTAAACCTTACATGATCAAAGGTGTTGTTGTTCCCCCGGTTATTATTGAATCAAAAGATGTAACTGAGACACCTAATGCCATGTCGTACAAGACGACTAAGCAGACTTATAAAATCTTGAAACAAGCTCGTTTCAGTACTCGTGCACCTGATTGGCGTCAGTACCTTGTTTTCCCTACACTTGATAGCAATGTTGATTACGTGACTTTCATTCCGAAAGAAATGTTACCAGCTAACGAACAAGAACGAAAAATATGGAAAGAGACTGCTGCTAAGTCTTATGAAATGGGTTTAGTTGAGGGCCGAAATATTGTTGAAGATGCAGTAGATCGTCTTAAACGAGATTATTTGGGGATGGTTACTTTCCATAAGTTTGTTTTAGAGGGCAAGTTATCAATGCCAGCATTTAGCAGTCAATCACTGGCTGTTACTTCTACACAAGACACTATTGCTCTTGATATGAAATTGCTTCAAATCCAACAATTACCGCAGTTCAATTCAAATATTGAAACTTGGAAACCAATTCTCCAACCTGAACAAATTGCACCTAGCTATCAAATTCCAAAAATTAACCTTGTTAGCGAACCTTAAGTTCGCTAACTCAATTGGAAGTTTCAAATGCAAATGAAGGTTTCGACATTAAAAGCAAAATCTGCATTATTTGATGTTAACAAGATTAAAGGATCTGAAAATAAGATTCTGACAGCTACCAAAGACATTCGCAAAGACTACGATTCTAGTCGTGGTTTTGGTTTGGCTACATTAACAGCCATAACGACATACAAAGATCCGAAACAAGGGTTTAAAAGTCGCGATGAATTTGAAAGTCTTCTATATGAAGCATTAGCTCATGGTGCTTCAGATATTTTCATTAGTCCAGATCGCCCCATCACAATGATGAAAGACTTGGAGTTATATTCGTTAACACACCGTATTATCAATCGTGATGAAGCTTTACACATCCTAAGAACGATTGCTGATGAAAATGCCTACTTAGTCCTTATTAATAATAAGTTTATTAATAAGGCATATCGTATTCTGCAGAAAGACGCTTCAGGTAAGGAAACTCGTTATAACTTTCGTGTGAACGTATCTCGAACTTCGTATCGTGGATCTGGAGATTCTTTTCAGATAACGTTACGTACAATTTCTGGCATCCCCCCTCACTTTTCAAAAGTGGGTTTAGATGAAGATTTCATCAAAAGATCGCTACCTCACAATGGTTGCTACATCATCGGCGGTATCACTGGTTCTGGTAAAAGTACAACACTAGCTTCAAATATTCGCTATGTGTTGGAAAATAATACTCATATTCGTGGAAATATTTTAACTCACAACGAGCCTATCGAATACGAGTATGACGCAATTGAAAGCACACACAGTATTGTTAGTCAAAGCGAAATCCCCAATAACTTCGAGACTTTTGCGGATGCAAATAGAGAGGCGATGCGTAGACGTCCTGCTGCAGTTGAAATCGGTGAATTGCGAGATAAAGAAACAATTTCTGCAGCTCTAGAACTTTCTTTAACTGGCCACCCTGTTTTTGCAACGGTTCACGCAACCACAGTAGACAAAATTATTCCACGTATGTTGAAGCGCTTTAAGCATGAAGAACATCTTCAGGCTGCAGCTGACATTATTGGTTCAGTTTATACATTGATTGTTCAACGTCTTGTTAAAGATGTGAACGGCAAGGTATTTGCTGTAAGGGAACACTTAATTTTTTCACCTCAACTTAAAGAACAATTGCTTTTAATTGATGATATTCATGCTCAACAGAAGTTTATTCGAGAGTTAATGATTAATTCTGATGGTTCAGATCCAAACATCAGTAAGAGTTTCAGGAAACAAGCTGACGATCTACTCAAAGCTGGTCGTTTGCATGAAGACTACTATTACAAACTGATTTATTAAGAGGCGAATATGGATGATCAATATGCACACTGGTCGCAATTTAGATTAAATCTAATCCTATGGGGCGGTTTAAACGGATATTTGTTTATACCTTTTCTAGCTGTTGTTATTAAGTTTTCCTTGTTCAAACTTATGCTTTTCATCGGCTTGATAGTAGCAACATTGGTTATTGAAAAAGTATTTAAATACAAATACAGCTATATCCCCTCTGCTCTTAGACGCTTAGTTTTTGGGGGCAATAAATACACTAGACGCGGTAGAAGACGTTACTCGTTGTAAATCTTGAAAAATTGAAAGGTAAACTTATGAAAAATACTCAAAATGAAAAACCAGCGATTGAAGAACGTTATATTGTTCTAGGTATTGATGATGGACATGGCGGTACAAAGCTTTATGCTGGTCTAGATCCAGATGGAAATGAAATCAAACTGACTATTCCTAGTATTGCTTATTCAGGAAAAGTCCTCACTGGCGAAGAGGAATCTACTGACTATTATGTGGTTAAAGTTAATGAAAACCTTTATACAGTTGGTAAGAAGATCAATAGTAGTGTTCCTCTAGATACCAGAACAGATGAATACCCGACATCTGAATATAACAAGGCACTAATACACCAGGCAATTAAGGCCTATATTGACCTTATCGGAACATATGATGGTAGAGCGTTTGCAATCGCTACTTCACTTCCTGTTAGTCGCTATTACACACCTGAAAAAACCAAAAACATGCCACTTATTGATATGAAAACTAATTTTCTACTCAATGGTGATGTTTGCTACAACTTAAAAGATCATAAAGCTGGTAAACCGCTTAATATCATTAAAAGACATATTGTTAAATGTGAAGCTCAAACGGCTTATTTTAATGAGATTATTGATGTACACGGAAACGGGTCAGAAGATAGTGATCTTTTAATAAGTTCTGAATGTGCTGTAATCGATATTGGCGGTAAAACCACTGATATTGTAGTCACATTAGATGGAGGAAACATGCTTGATGGCCATCGTTCTACATCACGTAACCTTGGTATTCTTACCATCTATGAACGAATCACTAGCTTAATTCTTGAATCTGGCTATAAAACGGTTAACGCTAACTGGCTAGATTTCGCACTAAAATCTGGAACTTATGGTATAGGATCTCAAGCCAAAGATATTACAGGTTTAATTCAGCAAGCTAAAAACGAATTCATGATCGAATTAAATAACTTTATCTCTAAACAGATCGGTGGAGGAGATGATTTAGCATTAGTATTATTTTGTGGAGGCGGTGCAGCTTTTCTTGAAAAAGAGATTAAAGAAAAGTACGACTTACCGAACGTAAGAATCGCAGAATCACCAGAGTACGCCAATGCTAAAGGTTTATATAAGTTAGCTAAATACATGTATAAAATGTACGCAGAAATCAAATGACAGATTCAAACTACATACAACTATCCTATCAATTAATTCACTTAACAAGAGAAGATCTTGATGTGATTAGTAGTGTTAATAGAAATCTACCAGGTCTAGACTTAAACGCTTTTAGTTTAAGTCTGCTGTATTTGGGATTTATCTTTTGTACTGACAAGCAGAAGATTTTTCTAAATGCGCCAGTGCAAAATGAAATAGACGAGATGTTTGCACAGCCTGTACGAATGAAAATAGATAAAAATGCAAATCAAAAACTATTTAATTCAATTAAAAAACATCCTCAAGGAAAGCTTCGTAGAAATTACATAACTGCTGTTTTACATGCTGGTATAGCGGTTCTAATTGAGCTTTCATACCTTTATAAGTTGTATGAAGTTAATGAGGATATGGCAAGCCTATATTCTGTCAATTCTTTCCTATTAAGGTTTGGTTTAAGTACTTGTGTTGAAACATACACCAAGTTTAATACTGCTTACTATGTGTATGATATTGAATATCTTGAAAAAAAGTATCTTGATCATATCACCATACAAATACCAGAAAGTAGTAAGGAGAAAAGTGAACAATCACCTAAAAAGCCCGTAACTGATTCTATCAAGAGCAAGGAGGTTCCTGTTCAAAAAGCAGTTAAGATAAAGGAAGCTAAACATACTGAACATAAAAACATTCAGGACCACTCCCCTACCGTTGAAACATCTCAAAATACCGAAACATCCGAAATTAACAATGCTAAACCAAGTCAAAACGTATCTGAATCAAAACCAGTAACCAATCCAAGTAATTCGGATTGGCTTAACAAAACTTTTAATCCAGATCTATTATAAAAAAACCGGCAATGCCGGTTTTTTTTCATTCAAAGTTTTGAAACTTCAATCATTCAAGCTCTTAAAAAACTCTTCAATTTTTCTAGCTTTCTCTTCTGTAATATCGGCATCCAAGGCTACTCGCAACTTAAGTACACTCTTACCTTTGGTACCACATTCAGAACTCATAGAACCAAATTTAACGCCCTTATCTGTTTTAAAATCGAATTTATTCTTACTCGATTGTTCTTCAGTAGTAGCTTCTTCAGTTTTTTCAGGCTTAGTCGCCTTATTTGCTTTTTCTTCTTCACTCAAAATAGCTATAAATCCTTTATGACGCTTGCCCGTGGATTTAAATTCTTCAACGTATTTATCCCATTCTGGTCTTAACAAGTCGAAAATTGCTTTTTCGGTTTTAGTTTCTAAAGCTTTATTTATTGCGGTATTCACTTCTTGAGCAATATATCCAGAAATTAGCTCAGGATCTTCGTTCAAAGAGTCCAAAATGAACTCAGGTAAGTCTAGAATATATTTGAGACGGAAATACTTCGACTTATCAATCGCAAATTTTTCAGTAACAAATTCATAACTTTCAAAAGGATAACCGAACTCTTCACATAATTGCTTGATTTTTAATATGCTTTCAAAATCTGTAAGATTATGTCTAGCAGTATTATCCAATAAAGCTGTTATAGCAGCTTTATCATCATTCATAGATGTTTTAACTAAAGCAGTAATTCTCTTTAGCTTTAAAATCTCTTTAATTGCTCTAAAACGTCTCTCACCAGCAATTAACTCGTAACGATTACCCTTCTGTCGAACTGTAATTGGGTTAATTTGTCCATTAATTTCTATATCAGCAGCCAAAATTGGCAACTTCTCATATACACGTTTATTCATGATACGTGGTTGATAAGGTGATGGATCAATTAAATCAATGTCGATTGATTCTAAATGAGATCCGCTAACAATATTTTTTGTTTCTCGCTTAGCTAGTGGGTTAAGACTCCCCTCTTCTATGGCTGGAGTCGCTGTATTTTCTTTTACATCAGTAACTTGAGCATCACTCCCTGTTGCATTAGCAACAGGTGTTTTTTTCATGCTTTTTACTTTATCTTTAAAGTTCATATCAGCACCTTATAATTTTTTGTATTCAGAAACCATTAGATCTACAAGTTGATTAATTGCTTGTTTTGCTGGTGTTTCTTTTCCAGCATCCAGATCAAATACGGAACACTTAACATATGATGCTTGACTAAAAACCGTAGCATTTGGAATGCAGATTAATTCCTTATTTACCAGTTTTTCTTGTAATTTTGGTTGAGCATATTCATTGCGAATATCTTCAGCCAAGGTAAGATCCACTGTATTACGCTTGTTATAAAAGTTTAGTACTGGCGATAGAATTTTTAAATCTGGATTGCTTGTCTCTAAATCATCCATAGAGTTAAGTATATCTTCCAAACCCTGAATACTGTATTCACCCTGTAATGGAATTAATAAACTGTTTGATGCTAACAAAGCATTAAAAGTTAAAGTTTCCATTCGCGGTGGACAATCTAACAAAATAAAGTCGAAATCCCCTTTTATCTTTCTTAATACACTTCTAATAATTTCATTAGGAACTGGACTAGAACGCTGAATATTGATCTCAACATCACGAATGTTTTTAGCACAAGGAATCAAAGACACATTTTCAAAGTTGGTTTTATCTGGACCTTGTATAACATCGTGGATGTTAATTGTTTTATAGTTTTCAAAAATATCTTTTAGAGTGCCATCTATATCGTCAATATCTGGAACATTTGAAATATGTTTTGTTGCATTACGTTGGCTATCTAAGTCGATTACTAAAACCGTATAACCTAATTTTCCAAGCTTAGCAGCACAATTCACCGTAGATGTTGTTTTGCCCACACCACCTTTAAAATGGATGCTTGTACAAATATAAGTTTTTCCTGAGTTCTTTTCCATTTTTCAATCACCTTTCAAGTAAAGTCAAACAATATAATATTTGAAAAATATTTAAAATACCTTTTCACTTTATTTTTAATATATTTTAACTTTTTCAATCTATATGCCTAACATGTGTCCATATCTTATGTGTTTTTCATTATCAGACTGATAACAGCTTTAGATTCCTAAGCGTGGTTTTTTCATTATCAGACTGATAACAGCTTTAGATTCCTTAGCGTGGTTTTTTTCATTATCAGGCTGATAACAGCTTTCGATTCTTAATCGTTGATTTTTTCATTATCAGACTGATAACGGCTTTAGATTCTTAATC
>NZ_LXUK01000009.1 GCF_013072695.1 Acinetobacter sp. Ac_5812 | reverse complement strand
CGCAGAGGGGGTGTTTTTTATTGTGGGTATATTGATTATATTGTAGAAGTTTTTATAAGAAAAAATGGAAAATAAATGAAAGTAAATGAAATTTTTGAGCAATACTTAGAAATATGGGAGGATTGTTATTTTGGCTATCTATGTATTCCTAATACTTCAAATAAACTTAATTATCAAAGCTTTGAATTAATCATTAGCCAACGAAGTTCTTATAATTTTTTCCCATGGTTAAATTGCTATGAAGATATAGTTTTACCAAAAACGGGATTATATGAGGTATCCATCAAGGATTTTGATAAAATTTTTATGCTAATGGCGAATGAAGCTATTAATTATGGTTCTGATAAAAGATTAGAAGAGCTTGAATTAAAAAATATTCTTGATGCTTTTCATAAGGATTTTTCTAACCCTAGATATTATAGTAATTTCACAAGTAATACGTGGGTATCGCTTACATATCATGCGCAGGATAAATTTTTATGCGCATTTGATAAAAATAAAATTGGTATGTGGTTAAGTTCTAATGATGAGTGATCTGTTTGGTAAGTCATAGGAAGAGTAGAGCTAAAAGATAAATTTATTCTTTATATTAATTCTTACTCTGATTGATGTATTTTTAGTTTCTATAACAATCCTCTATAAGTTAATTTTTTTGAACAAATTAGTCAGTCTAAAATCACTTTCCTTGTATGCGGAAACATTGCTTTATGTTATAAATATTTTTATAGGCATGTTTTTTGCTTATTTTAATAAAAGGAAAGACTATGAAATTATCTGTTGGATTGAAAGTAGCGAACAGTTTATCGTTAACTCCTCAATTGCAGCAGGCCATACGTCTTTTACAGTTATCCAGTTTGGAACTTGAACAAGAAATTCAAATCCAATTAGACAGTAATCCATTACTTGAAAAAATAGAAGATATGGGTACAACGGAAAGTCTTTCTTCTCTAGAAGAAAAAGAGAATGGAGACTTAACTACTGAGCTGAATGC
Source organism: Acinetobacter sp. Ac_5812 (assembly GCF_013072695.1). Lineage (GTDB taxonomy): Bacteria > Pseudomonadota > Gammaproteobacteria > Pseudomonadales > Moraxellaceae > Acinetobacter. The sequence goes on along the minus strand of NZ_LXUK01000009.1, from coordinate 235,360 downwards.
GGATCATCTTCCAAATGATTTACCTGTTGATACTGAATGGGATGATATTTATACCCATCAATCTACAGCGTTGGCATCACCCGAATATGAAGAAAGAGAAGATAATCGTCAGGTACATTTAAGCCTCAAAGAGCATATCTTAGATCAAGTCAATCTTTTGCATTTTTCAACGGTAGACAAATTGATTGCGTATTGCATCGTCGACTCTCTTGATGATAAAGGATTCCTTGATGCAGAGTTGGATGACATTTTACTCGCAGTTTCCCGCCTTTTACAGGAAATGGAGAGTGAGGAAGAGGTTGAGCAAGATGAAATTATTGTTGTTTTAAAACATATTCAACGCCTCGATCCTATTGGTGTAGGCTCAAGAAATTTAGCAGAATGCTTGAAAATCCAACTAGAAACTTTTAATGACAAAGTTCCCTATCTAGCTGAGGCTAGAAATTTATTGAAATATTATGAATTACTCATTTCGAATGACCTGAATAAGTTGTTGAAGCAAACAGGATTATCTAAAGAGCAATTAAAAAGTGCCGTTGATTTGTTAAAAACTTTAAAGCCATATCCTGGACTGGAATTCAATCAACAAGAATCTGAATACCAAGTCCCCGATGTAGTGGTGTCGAAGAAAGATCAACATTGGCAAGTTCAGCTTAACCCTGATGTATTACCTAAGTTACGGATCAATTCTTTTTATTCAGGCATGATTCGTAGAGCTGACCAAAGTGACGATAATGTCTATTTGCGTAATCAAATGCTGGAAGCGAAAAATTTTATCAAGAGTATTGATGAACGCCATAAGACTTTGTTGAAAGTGGCAACCTGTATTGTTGAGCATCAGAGAGCTTTTTTGGAGCAAGGCCCAGAAGCGATGAAGCCTTTAGTACTTCGTGATGTGGCAGAAGAAGTTGAATTACATGAGTCGACTGTATCTCGTGTAACAACCAATAAATATATGCTGACACCACGTGGTTTATTTGAATTGAAATACTTCTTTTCTAGTCATGTTGGAACAACAACAGGTGGTGAGGCTTCATCGACGGCAATTCGTGCCATGATAAAAAAACTCGTTTCCAGTGAGAATCCACGTAAGCCTTTGTCGGATAATGCAATTGCTGAAATGTTGAAGAATGAAGGGATTGAGGTGGCTCGACGCACGGTGGCAAAATATCGTGAATCGTTACATATTGCCTCATCTTCTGAAAGAAAAGTCTTGATCTAAATTTCAAGGTGTGACTATTCTAGGGGTTCATTATTACGGAATAATGAATTTTTTTAATGATCACTAGAGGAATCGCTGAAATGATTTAATGGATATTGAACCACTGATAATGTGCATTAAATTTGCTGAAGCGATTTTCTTGTATCCTGAGAAAAAGGTGAGGGATAGAATTATGCAAATAACGATTCGTGGGCACCATTTAACCATTACACCAGCCATTGAAGAAAATATAAAAGAAAAGTTTAGTCAAATGACTAAACATTTAGATCAGGTCAATAGTATGCAAATCAAGCTGGCTAAAGATCATCAAATTGACAAACGTTCACACAAAGGTAGTGCAAATCATATCGCTGAAGCGATTATACGTTTGCCGGGGGTAGAACTGTTTGCACAGGCGACAGCCGATGATATGTATACTTCGATTCGAAAACTGACAGATAAATTAAAACGCCAGCTGGCGAAACATCGAAAAATTCAATGTTCGTATCAGCATGAGCTGGCACTTTTGAGTTAATTTTTATTTTTATATAAGAGGCTTTTTGTGAAGCCTCTTTTTTTATTGATAAAAAAAGAAACTGCTTACTGAATTATGTGAAAAAGTTATAGTAAAATAGCTGGTTTTACACCAATGGTTGTATAAGAGGCCTTGTAATGAATAGTGAGCAGCTCACGCAAATTTTAAAAGAAGCTTTCCCTGAAGCAGAAGTAGCAGTGAGCGGTCAAGCTGGGAAATTTGACCTTCGTATTGTGGATGATCAGTTTGAAGGTAAACGTACCGTTGCTCGTCAACAAGCCGTTTATGCACCTCTAAATTCTTATATTGCGAGTGGTGCAGTTCACGCTGTGACGATTCGCGCAATGACAAAAGACGAATGGCGCAAAGCAAGCCTTTTCGGAGCTTAAATATTAATGGATAAATTTTTAATTACGGGCGGTGTTAAGCTCGAAGGTGAAGTACGCATTTCTGGTGCTAAAAATGCAGCTTTACCTTTACTTGCAGCAATGATCCTTGCTGACTCTCCGATTACGCTCACGAATGTACCCAATTTAAAAGATGTAAATACATTGGTTAAGTTGATTGCTGGTCTTGGTGTGACCATGAGTTATGAAGGTGAAACGGTTTGTGCTGATGCATCAACATTAGATAACCAGTTTGCACCATATGAACTTGTACGAACCATGCGTGCATCTATTTTAGTGCTTGGTCCTTTGTTAGCGCGCTATGGTAATGCAAAAGTATCATTACCAGGCGGCTGTGCGATTGGCTCACGTCCAGTCGATCAACACTTAAAAGCTTTAGAAGCTTTAGGTGCGCAGATTGAAGTTGAAAATGGCTATGTCCATGCTTCAGTTGATGGTCGTTTGAAAGGTGGTGAAGTTGTCTTTGATATGGTGACCGTTGGTGGTACCGAGAATATCTTGATGGCTGCTGCACTCGCTGAAGGTGTGACCACGATTCGTAATGCTGCTCGTGAACCAGAAATCACCGATCTTGCGCAAATGCTGATTAAGATGGGCGCTAAAATTGAAGGTTTAGATACGGATACGCTTGTTGTTACGGGTGTTGAAAGTTTACATGGCTGCGAATATGCCGTTGTTGCAGACCGTATTGAAACTGGTTCATATTTAGCTGCTGCTGCCATTACTGGTGGACGAGTGAAAACCACGCATACTGATCCTTTATTACTAGAAGCAGTATTGGATAAGTTCGAAGAAATGGGTGCGGAAGTCACGCGTGGCGATGACTGGATTGAATTGGATATGCAGGGCAAACGTCCAAAAGCTGTGAGCTTTAGAACATTACCGCATCCAGAATTCCCAACCGATATGCAAGCGCAAATTATGGCAGTCAATGTGATTGGACGTGGCTTTGCAACGATTTCTGAAACCATTTTCGAAAACCGTTTTATGCATGTACCAGAACTTTCACGTATGGGTGCTAACATTCAAGTTGAAGGACATGATGCGGTCGTAACAGGTGTAGAAACACTTCAGGCTGCACCTGTCATGGCAACTGATTTGCGTGCTTCATTCTCACTTGTTTTAGCGGCTTTGGTTGCTGAAGGTGAAACACTGGTTGATCGTATCTACCATATCGATCGTGGCTACGAGCATGTGGAAGAAAAATTGCAAAGTTTAGGTGCTCAGATTAAGCGAGTAAAAGGATGAATGACTTAAGAAACGATGATCCAAATTTTGACGTAATGGGCAATTTTGATCATGGTTTAACTTTAGCACTCAGTAAAGGTCGTATCTTAAAGGAAACATTACCGTTGCTTGAAAAAGCGGGTATTAATTTACTTGAAGATCCAGATAAATCACGCAAATTGATTTTCCCAACGACGCACAAAAAAGTTCGTATTTTGATTCTACGTGCTTCTGATGTTCCGACTTATGTTGAGAATGGTGCAGCAGACTTTGGTGTAGCGGGTAAAGATGTATTGATGGAACATGGTGCGCAACATGTTTATGAGTTGCTTGACCTAAAAATTGCCAACTGTAAGTTGATGACAGCGGGTAAAGTCGGCATGGAACGACCAAAAGGCCGTTTAAAGATCGCAACCAAATACGTCAACTTGACCCGTCAATATTATGCAAGCCTCGGTGAGCAGGTGGATGTCATTAAGCTATATGGATCAATGGAACTTGCACCTTTGGTTGGGTTGGGTGATTACATTGTCGATGTGGTTGATACGGGCAATACTTTACGTGCCAATGGTTTGGAACCATTAGAAGAAATTTGCAAAGTTTCTTCACGTTTAATTGTCAATAAGGCAAGCTTTAAGCGTAAGCAAGCGGTGTTAAATCCGATTTTGACGCAACTTGAACAAGCCATTAAAGCACGTCAAAACTAAGTTTTAGATAGAATTGAATAAAAAGGTCAGCTTCGGTTGGCCTTTTTATTTGAGTTTATCTGGATTACGTAAAGAATAAATGCTTTGCAGTTGTTGCTGATCATTGAAAGCAAAAGTTAGTGCCATGACACAACAATGGTTTGAGTCATAGAGTTTAAAACCGACACTGCCATTGATATGGCACATTTCCCAAGAAAGCTCTGTCCACGCCTGAAAAAGCAAGCGTTCAAAGAAACGTAATATAGATGGTTGGCCAATGAAAGGCTGTCGAATCGCTGAGACTTTACCTCCGCCATCTGCTGCAAATTGGATATCGTCACTAAGTAATTGTGTGAGTTGATTCAGGTCATGTGAATGAATGGCGACCTTGAATGCATTGAGTAAGTTGATTTGCTGCTGAGTCGGATGATTCGAGAGAACGTTCGGTTCATCTGCAATACGTTTTCTGCTACGGGTCACCAATTGTCGACAATTACTTTGTTGTTCCCGAAGGATTTCTGAAATTTCAACATAATCAAGATTAAAGATGTCATGTAGTAAATATGCTGCACGCTCTTTAACCGAAAGTTTTTCAAGAACCAAAAGGAAGGCAGTGGAGAGGGTGTAGTCAGATTCGACCGAGAATGATTCTGTATGATGATAGGGTTCAGGTAACCATGTTCCCGTATATTCAGTTCTAGATCTGTGGTGAGCACGAAGTAGATCAATGCAATGGCGTGTGCATACAGAGGTCAACCAAGCTTGAGGATTGAGAATATCTTGCCTAGGTTGCTGCTGCCATTTTATAAAAATATCCTGTAAGACATCTTCAGCATCACTCGTTGTTCCTAATATTCGGTAAGCAAGACCGAACAGAAATGTTCGGCTTGTCTCAAAAATAGTTAAATCTTGTTGGCTAATCATGCCCGATGCTTTCATAGATGTTAATGCTGTGAAATTGCAATTCGATTCCACAAATTAATCATGCCAATCAGTAAAGTTAAAGCTGAAATTTGTGCTTCACTGAAATTTTTTAATAGGGTTATGCCTAACGGTTCATAATCAGTGAGCACATGCAAAGTCGTGAGTGCTTCAACCCAAGCAAAGGCTGCTTTTTCCTGATCTGTGTAATCATTGCAATGTCGCCATACCACCAAGCGATCCAAGCGTGATTGTATTTCACCATCTGCCAAGGCTTCTGCAATATGCATCTTCACACAGAAAGCACAACCATTGATTTGCGAGGCACGTAATAGAACAAGATGATAAAGCGAGCGATCTATCAGAGCTGAATCGAGAATGTTTTGATGAACTTGATAGAGGTAATGAAGTGACTCTGGTAAATGTTTTTTAGGATGAATATTAAGCGTCGTCATTGTCGTGTTCCTGATTAAAATCAAAGTAGGTACTCATTTGACGAGTCAGCCTTTTGCTTTGTGACACGGGAAGGAAAATAATTTTTAACTTTTTGTTCTTGTTGCTTAAATATTTTGATTAAGCAAATAAAAGTAGAATGATGGGGTGATCGAAGAACTCATTTTTTCCCATTGATTTTTTTAGCCTACATTGTGCCCACAAGCGTACTGAAAAAGAGTAAACTTAGCGTTCTCTTTTTCGCCTTGTGGGTAAATTGATGCGACGTTTATCGACTCAGGATCAAAATTTTAAACAGACATTTGCTGAACTTTTAGCATTTGAAACGGTTAATGATCCTCAATTAATACAAACTGTAGATCAAATTATTGCTGATGTTCGTCAGCATGGTGATGATCACGTGCTTAAATTAACGCAACAGTTCGATCGACATCCAGCGCATCAATTCTCTGATTTAGAACTGACTCAGGCACAGCTCAAAACTGCATTTGAGGGTTTAAGTGTTGAAATCCGTGAAGCATTAGAACTTGCTGCAAAACGCATTCGTACTTTCCATCAGGCACAAAAGCAGGAAGGTTGGACTTATGTCGATGATCTGGGGAATACCCTAGGTCAGAAAGTTACACCACTGGATCGTGTTGGAATTTATGTGCCAGGTGGATTAGCCTCTTATCCATCGTCGGTACTCATGAATGCTTTGCCTGCACATGTAGCAGGCGTTCCTGAAATTATTATGGTGGTTCCTGCACCAAATGGTGAGTTGAATCCATTGGTATTGGCAGCTGCTTATTTGGCAGGCGTAAGCCGAGTGTTTACTATTGGTGGTGCACAGGCCGTTGCAGCATTGGCTTATGGAACACAAACCATTCCAGCAGTAGATAAAATTACAGGACCAGGTAATCGCTTTGTAGCAGCCGCAAAACGTGCGGTGTTTGGTCAAGTCGGTATTGATATGATTGCAGGGCCTTCGGAAATTCTGGTGTATGCCGAAGGTGAAAATAATGCTGAATGGCTAGCCATGGATGTATTGTCTCAAGCAGAGCATGACACCGTTGCACAAGCGATTTTCATTACCTCTGATGAAGCGCTGTTAAATGCAGTTGAAGCCGCGATTGAAAAGCACTTAACTGAATTACCAAAAGCCGAAATTGCCAAAACATCGATTCAAAATCGTGGTGCATTGGTATTGGTAAAAGATCGTGCAGAAGCAATTGAACTGATAAATCAGGTTGCGCCAGAGCATTTAGAACTCTGTCTTGATGATGCTGAATTGATGAGTCAGGCGATTCGTCATGCAGGGGCGATCTTTATGGGACGTTATACACCAGAAGCGATTGGGGACTATTGTGCCGGTCCAAACCATGTCTTGCCGACATCGGGGACAGCACGTTTTTCTTCACCGCTCGGTGTTTATGATTTTCAGAAACGCTCTAGCTTAATTATGTGCTCTAAAGAGGGTGTGAAGAGCTTGGCAAAAGCAGCGGATGTGTTGGCAGTGCAAGAAAATCTTGATGCCCATGCGCGCTCAGCCCGTTATCGTTACGAAGTTTAAGCTTGAAGTGTGTGTTGTGGTCTAGCACTATAATAAATATAAACCTCTCCCTAACCCTCTCCTAAAATGAGAGGGGACTTGTCTCTATAGATGTGAAATAGGTTTGAAGATTCCTCTCCGATTGGGAGAGGTTAGGAGTGGGCAACAAGAGAATATAAAATGACGTTTACAGCAGAACAAATGCGTTTTTGGAGTCCAGAGGTTCGTGAATTAGAGCCTTATGTACCTGGTGAGCAGCCTAAAATTCAGAACTTACTCAAACTCAATACCAATGAAAACCCATATCCGCCATCACCAAAAGTGGTAGAAGCAGTGCAAGCTGTTTTAGCAGATCATGCTGATGCGTTACGTCTATACCCTGACCCAGACGCGACGGCGTTAAAGCAGGCGATTGCCAAACAGCAGTATGTTGATGTGGCTCAAGTGTTTGTAGGCAATGGTTCGGATGAAGTATTGGCACATATTTTCAAAGCTTTTTTTATCCAAAAAGAACCGATTCTTTATCCAGATATTACCTATAGCTTTTATCCAGTTTATAGCCAGTTTTTTGCTACGCAGACCAAGCAGATTCCTTTGAATGAAAAATTCGAAATTGATGTATCGGATTATGCGCAGGAAAATGGCGGTATTATTATCACCAATCCGAATGCCCCAACCAGTATCGCGCTTGGTTTAGATGAGATTGAACAGGTGCTGAAGGCAAATCCAGATCGTGTGGTTGTGATTGATGAAGCTTATGTCGATTTTGGTGCTGAGTCGGCGGTGCGATTGGTCAATCGCTATGAAAATTTAGTGGTTTGCCAAACGACATCTAAATCTCGTTCATTGGCTGGCTTACGCGTTGGTTTTGCGATTGCACAAGCGCATTTGATTGCAGCACTTGAAGCAGTCAAAAATAGTTTTAACTCTTATCCAATCGATCGCTTTGCGATAGCCGCCGCCGTAGCTTCATTTGAAGATCAAGCTTATTTTGAAGCGCAATGTGCCAAAGTGATTGAGAGCCGAGAAAAATTGGTGAGTGATCTCTCTGATTTAGGCTTTGATGTATTGCCATCAAAAGCCAACTTTATTTTTGCTACGCATCCTCAACAAGACGCTGCTCAACTGGCTCAAAAATTGCGTGAACAGGGAGTTATTGTGCGTTATTTCAATAAGCCGCGAATTAATCAATTCTTGCGTATCACGATTGGTACAGATGAACAAAATCAGCGTTTAGTCGATACGCTTAAAACGCAAATTTTATAAATCGATATTGAAGTTTACTGTTCAGAAGCCTGCCATGTATTGAGTAAATCAAGCATGGCAGAAACTTTATCAAAGCATTCTTGATATTCTGCTTCTGCATCAGAGGCAATGGTGATGCCGCCACCCGCCCACATGGATAATTGGTCCTGATATTTTTGAATACTACGAATCAAGATATTCCAACAACCTGTACCATCGAAATTAAAATAACCTAAGCTGCCACAATAGGCACCTCGTGGTGCACCTTCCAATTCTTCAATGATTTGCATCGCCCTAATTTTGGGTGCACCTGTAATCGACCCCCCAGGGAGGGCAGACAATAGCATCTGCATTGGATTGATTTCTGCTTTTAAGATTGCCGTAATCTCGCTGACCATATGATGGACTTGATTAAAGCTTTCAATTTCAAATAATTTGGTTGTTTCAACAGAGCCTGTCTCAGCATAGACACTCAAGTCATTGCGGAGCAAATCGACAATCATGACATTCTCAGCCTGATCTTTTTCAGAGTGGCTGAGTTTATCCTTTGAGATCTGATCTTGTTGTGGATCGTCAAAACGTGGCATGGTGCCTTTGATTGGACGTGTTTTAATTTCTCGATTGTTTTTAAACTCAATAAAGAGTTCAGGAGAGCAACTAAGCAATTCAAAATCATTGATTTTAAGATAACCTGCATAAGGTGCTTGAGTGAGTTCCCATAAATCATGGGCACGGCTTAATAATGAGCCTTGTACATTTGCTGTAAATTCTTGAGTCAGATTAATTTGATAACAATCGCCTGCTTTGATGTACTCCTGAACTTGGTTGAATGCAGTGGAGTACTGCTGTTTCGTCCAACGAGGGTGGCATTGCTGATTTAAAGACAGTGCATTGAGTTGTTTTGGTGTATTGATCAAATCGGAAATGTGTTGATAGATACTCTTAGCCTGAACTTCATCACTATAAAAGTACCATTCACCTTGCTGAAACTTTAAAAAGCTAGTGTATTGACCCAAGAAAAAACTTGGCTGTGGACGTGCATCAATTGTTGTAAATTGATCTGCACTATAGTCATAACTAAAGAAACCAATATATCCACCATAAAATCCATCAGGATGATCAGAAGAGGAGGTGCCATCAAACTGAGAGAAGTCTAGGAGAGAGCATACTTCTGATTTGATTTGATATTGATTGAATTGTATTTGTTGAAATTGTTGAAGATTATATTGCTGAAAAATTAAAAACTCTTTGGGTAAAAATGCAATAACAGGTGTACCTTGGTCATGTAAATAAACTAATCCAGTCAAATCAAACAGTCGGGACAGAAGCTCAAATGTAGAAGTGAGTTGCGTGTTAAGCTTTTGCTGAAAATAAGACATAAAACGGAAATACTGGTTGTACATTTGAAGAGAGAAATTGTACTACATCCAAAAATATCAAACTGATGTTTATCCTACTGTTTGATGAAAAAACGGATGCTTTGGAGCAAAGATTCCTTAGATCAAATAAATGATGTATTTATCAAATTAGAATAAAAAAGCACTTTTGTTAACACTTCTTATACGTATTTGGATAGGGATAAACGGAGCATCGCCAAACTTTATTATTTATATACAAAATTATTTTATTAAAAAAATCAAAAATTACATAGTGTTGTCATATTTTTTTGATGGATGGAGTGTTGTGTGTTTTATATGCCGTTTGTCGGTTTGTGGATAAAAAACGGTTAACAGGAGTTGAACATAAAATAACAAACAGGTAATTTAGTAATTGCTAAGCGAACTACTCAAGGATTGGAAGTTCAAGTTGTCATTTAAGAATAAAACGACCGTGAACAGTTTAGAGTAGTGTAAGTCAAAAAATAAATGCTCTTGGGAGAGTGCTCAATGAAAATGTTTACTAAACTAGCTTTAGTTTCTTCAATGGCGATTAGCGCAAATGCAATGGCTATGCAGTCAATGGATGATGCTGCACTAAGCGCTGCAACAGGTCAAGATGGTATCAATATTGGTATTGGTATTTCTAAGATTGAAATTGAAAAAGTTTTAATCCATGATAATGATGGTTTATCTACTACTGCAACCTTGAATGGTACAGCTATTGTGGGCGGTACAGGTACAGCTACAACAACTTCTTCAGGCGCGATTGTCATTAAGGGTAATGGCTTAGCTCCGAGTGCAACAAATTTAAACTCAACGAATGGTATCGTAATTACTGCTCCAATGCTTAATGCAACTGATGTTGATGATACTCGTGCGTTAGCTTCACATAACCTTGCTGATCTGTCGATTGATACAGATAAAGGTACAGGTACTAATGGCGCATTTCTTAACGTTGCAGCTGCAGTTTCTGGTCTAGATATCTACATCGGTGAAATTGGTGTATCTGAATCAAATGCTCCAAGCACAACTGCGGTTCGTCGTGGTGCGAAAGATTCTGGCACGGGTTCTAATTACAATGCAATTTTATCTGGTTTAACATTGAAAACAGGTAGAACTTCTGCAAACATTCAATTAGGTGCTGCTCCTCAAGGTGCTATGATTGTATTGGATACAAAAATGATCGGTGGTTTGGAAATTAAAAACCTTGGCATTATTGATAACTCTACAAAACCAACTGGTAGTGATGGAACAGGCTCTAGCGCTGCTAACCGTGCTGCTGGTGTAATTCAATTGGATAGCATTAAAGTTGCAGATGCGAGTGGTGCTGACTTAACAGTCAATGCTAAGGTAAGCGTAGTTGGTAAAACTGATACAAGTAACGGTTACTTACGTATTATTACAGGTTCTGGTGCTACGACTCCAGCAACTGATGTATATATCAAAGGCGTTCATTTAGGAAGTGGTGCAGCTAAATCAATTGGTGATGTTGAAGTTCAAGGCATGCAGACTTACTACAACGACGGTACAGCAAACGTAAAAGGTTCTATGATTACAATTTCTGGTCACTAAACCTATAAATAAAGAAAGCGCACATAGTGCGCTTTTTTTATTTATATCAAGAATAAAAGGTGATTTACATTTTTTAATGTAACTTTAGTCACGATAATCTATTAAATTATTACTCAATTGTATTTTCTCTTACATTTCGTCAAAAAAAACTAAAAAAAAGATGTATTTTCTTATAAAAAAAGGTATCTTCAATTTGCAGGGATGGAGTGTCATTGACACTAAAAATAAAATGAATAAGGCAAGTGCTGCCATTGTTAGAAAAAGAGACTTATGTTAGAGATCGCTTTAGGCTCGGCATTGATGTATTACTTTACAACGCAAGCCTTTGAAATAGAAAAAAAACCAGCGGGGACTGTGTATTACACAGAAACCATGGATTCTCGTTATCCTTCTTTTACACGGAATCATCGCGAATCAGTTGTGATTAAGCCAGCTGTAGAGGAGCAATTCCGAGGGATTGTACGTCAGGCTTATGATTATAGTTGTGGTTCTGCAGCATTAACTACATTATTAAATGGCTATGGTGGTTTGCGTCTTACAGAACAGCAAACCATGAGTGGTTTACTCCAATACGGAGAATACCAGCGTATTATTGAACGCCGAAGTTTTTCTTTACTTGATATGAAGCGTTTTGTTTCTGCTTTAGGGATTAATAGTGGGGGATATCGTGGAGAGTTTTCAGATCTTACAGCATTAAAACAACCCGCGATTGTACCAATTACGTATGCTGGTTTTAAACATTTTGTCGTATATAAAGCATATAAAGATGGAAGGGTTTATGTTGCTGATCCTGCACTTGGCAATATCAGCTTTGATGAATCTCGGTTTAAAGAAATATGGGACAACAATACATTATTTATTGTTGATATTCCTCAACAATACCAAAAGAATCTATTGGCATTGCAAGATGCAGATATGCGTCATGTAGAGGATGCAACAGTAAATCGATATGCCCTTGCTGAAATTCAGTTCCCAACGCAAAAGTTTGAACGCCTTGCTGACAAAGCTTCAACCATGCGTAAGGTATTGGATTCAGATACCAATTCAGCAACGTATAACCAACCGATAACGACATATATGCGCTTATATTACAAGCGGAAATAAGTTTAGAAAAATCAGTAAAATTAATGTAATAGGATGCAAAGTAAAATGAATCATACATGGATGAAAATGAGTGTGTTAGCCTTAAGTTTAAGTGCTATCACATCAACACTTTACGCAGCAGAACAACAACCTACTACCGACCCAGTCACATCTGAGACAGGTCAGGTGTCGGTAGCGGATGTACAGGGGAATACGATTGCTGAAAGTCCAGCAAATCCTGTTGTGGAAAGTAGCTCGGTTGCTGAAGGAAGTCAGGCTGATCAAGCTGCAAGTGCTTTACAGAAAAAAGAAAATGACGCAACTCAAGAAACAAATTTACAAGAAGTATTCACTTCAAATGAGCGTCAATATTCATTAATTAAAAAAGGTATTTTTTCATCTTATTATGATATTGATTATACCTACTATCGTGATAGCCGCCTTGATTTGGCTATGAGTGATAGTAATAGTTCTCTATCAAGATTACGGGTTGAGGAAGATGCTAACCATACTTTAACCAATACGTTTACGGTCCAATATGGTTTATTGGACAACGTCACTTTATCTGCATCATTGCCTTTTGTTGCGAAAAAAGATTTATTACAAGACCAAACAACTGCAGGTTTGGGCGATATTAACTTTGGTGCACGTTGGGAACCGTTTCCATTAAAACAGGGCCGCTTACCATTAGTACTCTTTGGTAGTCTATCGACTAAAACAGGAGATAGTCCTTATGAAGTGGGTGTGGATGAACTCTCAACGGGTAAAGGGTATTATTCTGTTGGAGCAGGAGCGAGCACGCGAAAGTATATTGATCCTGTGGTCTTGTTTGCATCGGTTTCAACTAATTATGGTTTGAAAGAGTCTGGTCTGAATCAATTGAGAGGAAGCCGAGTTTTAGAAAGTTTCGAACCAGGTTTGAGTGGCGGTTTCTCTTTCGGTTTTGCATATTCGTTTAACTATGATGTGTCTTTAACCATGTCATATCAGCAAAGCTTTAATACAGGTGCGAAATTCTATTTTGAGAATGATGAGAGCTATAAATCTGCTGACCAGAGTAGTGCAATGCTGTCATTTGCTTTAGGGGTGCGTGTATCACCTGAAACAATTGTCAATGGTACTGTTGGGATCGGCTTAACGGAAGATGCGCCAGATGTATCACTAGGCCTATCTTTCCCGCTTGATATCATAGGTTTTGGTAAAAAAGCTCGTTAAGGAGATGTAATAATGGTGAAACACCTTAAATTATGTCCATTAACGATAGCGATTTTTTTTGCTGGGCTATCGAGTGCTACCCATGCACAACTCGGACAAGACCTATCTGTAGATTTGCGTTCTTTATCATTAGGGAATGCAGTTACTGCAGATCCCCCTGGGATTAGTGCAGTTCACTTCAACCCTGCAGCACTTGCTAAACTGGACGGTTTGCAAACTGACGTACAAGGGATTCTCGCCAATTTTGCTATTAAGCGAGACTATGCAGCACCAGCGGGTTATAACGTTTTTGGTTATTCTGATGATCCGCTAGTATGTAATGACGGACCTGAAGTTGATGCAAATATTTGTACTGATTTTAAAGGTACTGTAAATGGGGACGTTGAATATGCCAGTATTTATGTCCCTGTTTTGAAGAAGATTGTCGATTTAGGACCGAATTCCCCATTAGTTGCGCCGACAGCAGGTATTTCTTATAAACCTCCTGGTTCAAAGGTAACTTATGCGACTGCGATTTATGCACCTCTAGTTGCTGGTTTTGGGGCAGAAGATGGTAATCCAAGTAACTATATGGGGCAACAGGTTGCCTTAGAGCGTATTACCTATTTGTCACCTTCATTTGGTTATCAGGTTAATGATAATTTATACTTGGGGGCATCATTTGGAATGTCCTATCAAGCGATTGCGATGAAAACCGACTTACGTTTCCCTAATGAATTAATTGGGGTATTACGTATGGTGGATGAGGTGGTATGTGGACCATTTAAAGAAAATGGTGACATTATTACAGATCTTCTACTATTTGGTATGTGTAATGCTAAAGAGGGAATGAATCCATTTAGTAAAGTTGGCGCGCTAGATGTATCACTAGAGCAGTCGCTAAGTCCAAGTTATAATTTAGGTTTGCTTTGGGAACCTACTGATGATTTTAGTTTTGGTATGGTATATCAAAGTGAAGCAAAAATGCGTTTGCATGGGAAATATCTAATTAATGTAGCTCAAGCACCTAGAGATTTGATTGCAGGCCTTAATTCATCAGCTACAGGTCAAATTCTTGCTGCAATTTTAGGATTTCCTGGTTACGCGCCGGCTGTAGAATCAGGTTTATTAGCAATGGATTTTAAATATCCACAACATTTTAAAGCAGGGATTAAATATAAAATATTACCTGATCTGCAAATGAATTTTGATTTAGGATGGACTGACTTTTCAGCATGGGATAAATTTAGGTTTGAATTTGATCGCCAAATTTCGCTGTTAAAAGTTGCTAAATTATTATCATCTGATGTAACAGATCGCTCACTTTCTCTACCATTGAAGTTTCAGTCTTCATGGCGTTGGGGAATTGGTTTTGAATATTCCGCGACAGATCGTTTGAAGTTACGTATGGGCTATGAGCCGCGTACAAGTTCGATTCCAGATGATAAACGGAATACCATGGTACCAATTAATAATGCGCAATTGTTTGGTTTGGGCATTGGTTATCGTTTTGATCAGGATACAGACTTAGATTTATCATTAGGTTTCTTACGTAGTCGTGATGATATTCCAGCAAATACAAGTAGCCTTTCCAACCAGACAGGTGTAAATAACCTGTTACTCAACCCGTATGCGGGCTTAAATGTAAAAACAAATACCAAAGTCACTTTACTCGGGATTAACTACAGAACAAGATGGTAATGCAAAAGAAAAGGGCTAAAAAATCGACACTTGCTATTTCATTATTTTATTTAATGGTATCAAGTGTTTCAGCTGTTTATGCAGATGGTTTCTATACAATTATTGGACCAGATGGTCGTCCTATGATTGTGCCGATGAGAGCCGAAAAAAAGGAAGTAGAGTCAAATAAGCAGAAACAGGAAATTGTTACTGAAAAAACGGTTCAGCCAACTATTGACCATTCCAGTACGGTAAAGACGATTGTCATGCCTATTGGACAGCAAAAGATTGAATATGCTCAAGCAGTTGAGGCCCAAAAAAATCTGCCTAAGGCTATTAACACCGATGAAGGTGCTAAACCTACGATAGAACAGCATAAAATAGAACCAATGGGTTCATCTGATAGGATGGACAGGGGGACAACAAAGCCTCTGATTGTACCTGTTGAGCAATCAAAAGTGAGTAAAGCACCTACAAGCTCATTGAGGATAGAGAAGCCAACAGTTGAAAAAAACACAGCTGTGATAGAAAAAGCACCGTTAGCTCAAGGCACTTCAGATGAGGCAATCTCATCTAATGGATTTAGTCGGGTTGATGGTGTTGATTATGTCAATAATGAATATTTAGAAAATCAAGAATTTAATCTCGATGGCAAAAAACGCTTTTATACGATACCTGACGGCACTGGGCGTACAGAAACGATTGAACGAAAAAAAGGAGTAAGTCGGTCAGTTTTGGATAAATTATTGAATCGTTCACAGCAATCCGCAGCTCCAATCGTGTTATCTAGCACCTATGTGAGTTTATCGAGTGAAGATCTAAAAGCTGCTTTTGAAAATGATCGCTGCTTTTTAGAAGATTATAAAAAGTCGATCAAAACTTTGACTTTGAATAAAGATGTTGGACTTTGGCCTCGAAAGCCACTAAAGGAAAAGTTTGAATATGAGCTTTTGAAGTTAGATACCTCAATTCAATATATGCAGATTGACTCATATTCTTCTAATAACAGTAAACCAGTGTATTACTGGCCACTGGTTGTTTTTCTCGATGAAAAAGGATGTATTGCTGAGGGTGTCAGTGGTTTTAAAAATAGCACAACTGCAGCGACAGTGTTGCAACACTCTGCTATTCAAGGTGTGATAAAAGTACCTAAAGATGTTCGTTATGTGATGATGACACCATTAGCATCGGCAGTTGATGTTTCTGAGCAAGAACTCTCTAATCAAGGACAGATAAGAATTTCTGTTTTACAGTAAGTACGGATAGGATGAATCAATGATGAATAAAAAAATATTATTGCCATTTGCTTTTTCAACGTTGGCTATTTTTTTACATGGTTGTGGTAGTGAAAGTACTAAAATCAATGAGGATCCAACCAAAGGAGTAACAGGTGTTACTTCTAATACCAGCTGTAATGTGACGGCGGATGATTGTCTGCAGTTTGTATTAGATTATCCCGTTGCAGGTCTAAATTTTGATTGTAGTAGTGACAAGGTCAATCACTTTGCTACAAAGCTAGATAGCAATATTGTTACAGGCGCATGTAAATTAGGAGATACCATAACTTTCTATTTACAAGGTGCTGACAGCCCGCGGAAAATTAGTTTAGGTACAATTCAGTTAGATAAAATCACCAAAATCAAAGTGGCAGCAGTACCTACACGTATTCGTATCGTTGATCTGGCGTCGGGTTTAACGGGGCAAACACCGGCCAGTTTAAGTATGAGTGATAATACGATCAGAGTCGCAATGGCTTTGGTTAAAATTTTCCAGAGTCAGAGTATTACAAATGATCTAAATATTATCGGTGATATACAACCAATTGAGTTCACCACGGAAAAGAAAAATACGCTTGCTGCGATCAGTCGTGATATTGGGAGTACTGAATTAAGCAGTGGGGCATATGCCGAAATTTTAAAACCATGGTTGGATGTTAGTAAAGTCAATGATGATCAAGCATTTGCTGTAGTTACCCAGCTACTCAATTTAAGTAATATGGGCGTATGGTATGCAGAACTTCCACTTTTTAAAGCAGGCAGCAATGGTACAACTGTTGAAGTACCCAACGAGGGGAGTGGTGTAGCCCCAGATGGTTTTTTCGGATGTAATAGAGAGCTGTATAAGGACTGTTTCAATATCGGAGAGGATAAAGGTGCTAGTTTACGACACATGATGGGACGTTTTGAATTGCTGACAGATCGTCAAGGATATATCATTGGTCAAGGTCAACAATGGCGAGGTAGCCCCGTTATTACCAATAGTATTGTATCTCCACCAATGGTATTACTTACAAATACTAAACCTGATAAGTTGCAAGTCAATGCACAGAAAGATTGGTTTAATATAATTAGTCAAGAAGTTAATCAAAGTCAGCCTTTACATTTTACATTAAATAATAATTCAGCCGAAGATGTGCTAATAACACAAGGTAAATTCATTAATGGAACCAATATTGCTAGTACAGAAGCAGTTTATCGACAATTGACGAAAGCTAAATCTACAGATCCATTTAACAATGCAAAAGATTTAGGTTTATGGCAGCAGAGTATTGCTGGCGTAAATTATAAAGGCGTGACTGATGTCTATAGGCTTAACCCAGCCAGTTATTTACCAAAAGATGTTTTTACTACAGAAGCTAATGTTCGATCTGGACAGCGCTATGCATTCCCATTATATGCAACTTTAACCTTTAAATTTCAGGACGCGAGTATCTCACCAGTAGATTTAGGGATTGTGATTGATGAACATGGCGATATTCGAACTGATATTAAAAAGGATGCAACAGCAACAGATATGTCTGGGAGTTGTGCTAAAGCAGAACCACAAGCAGATGGTTCATATATTGATGAGTATGGTGTAGCACAATATCGAGTGGGTACGACAGGTGGAGCACTTTATTCAGCCAATGATAAGTCGATTACAGTTCGTATGATTTTTGCAAATCCAAAATTTGGCGCAATTGATGGCGTGTTACTTGGTTTAAATTTTACCTCCTTAGATGGTCAGACGAATATCAGTGGTGCGAAAATTAATGTGCATAATTTATTAAATGGACAAGCGACAGGGATTAACTTAACCAACTTTGCAAATAATACAGTTTCTTGGTTGAATAATTCTGCGCTATATCTCACAACGTATATTAATATCTATGATAAAGAAGGAACAGATAAGAGCAAGTTTATTGAACCAACGGCTCAGGAACGTGCATTTGCAAAAGGGTACCAAGGAACTGCAAGTATCCGTATTGCAGACCAAAGAATACCAGCATGTAATGCAATTAAAGTGAAATCTTAATATATATCAATAAAAAAGACCGCAATTGCGGTCTTTTTTATTTTAACCCGTATGGTCAAGTCGTGTTCCCAGCGTTTCTAAATGGGTTGGAAAAAGCCCTGTTTTACGATCAGAAAAATAATGTCGAAGTGTCTGTTCTACACTCGGAAATGCCAGTTCTGTCCAAGGGATTTCATGTTCTTCAAACAAACGGCATTCGATACTCTCTTCGCCAGCACCAAATAAACCTTGCTTTAATTGTGCTTTGAATAGGACATAGATTTGACCAATACGTGGAATATTGTACATACAATATAGTTGTTCAATCTCAACTTCAGCTTCGGCTTCTTCGCGAGTTTCTCTTGCAGCGCCTTGCTCCATGGTTTCAAAGAGTTCCATATAACCAGCAGGTAAAGTCCATAAACCATAACGTGGTTCAATTGCGCGACGACATAGCAAAACTTTATCGTCCCAAAGCGCTAAAGCACCACAAATCACTTTGGGATTTTCATAGTGAATGTTGCCACAGTGAGTGCAGACAAGTCGTGATTTATGATCACCTACTGGAATTTTTGCTTCAGTTTGATGTCCACACGCAACGCAAAAGCTCATAATTATCATCAGCCGTAGAGATAGCTCAGCATAACTGAATTTTGAGGACTTCGCATCATGATCTATGATTGCAGTTAAAATTTCAGCTATGATGCTGAGTAAGGAAAAAGAGAACAAAGAGATGAGTCATATGGAAGAACCATCGTTAATACAGCTTTTACAACAACGGTTGCGTTTTTCCAAACGAATCCAGCAGGCGGATGCTGCGGTTTTGATTGCAATTACCCAAGAAATTCAACCGAAAGTTCTACTGACACGCCGTTCAATGCAACTGTCTCAACATGCGGGAGAGGTGTCTTTTCCCGGTGGAAAACGTGATCCAAGTGATACCAGTAATATTGTGGTTGCATTACGTGAGGCACAGGAAGAAACTGCCCTAAATCCATTTGATGTTAAACTTTTGGGTGATTTACCGATTCAGCGTGCGCGAAGTGGTCTCTCGGTTAAACCCATTGTGGGCTTAATACCAGCTCAAGTCGATTTAATCGCTCAACCTACAGAAATTGATCGAATTTTCTTTGCACCTTTACAAGCGTTGATGGATGCTCCGCCTTTGCCTTATGAAGTCCGATTGGCACGGCAGTCGCTTTATTTTCCTAGTATGCAGGTGGAAAGCGAAGTTGTGTGGGGACTTACGGCTCGCATGTTAATTTCTTTATTTCAATATGGATTGGGCTATCAAAAGAATTGGCCATTCTTGGTGAATCCGCCTCATTTTGGTTTATCTAAATTCTAATTTTTTAAGAGTTATTGATCATGATGTATACCTATCAGGGATTGAGCCCAAAAGCTTTACATGAACCTTGGGATGGTTGGGTTGCACCCACGGCGACCGTGATTGGTCAGGCTGAATTAGGACGTCAGGTCAGCATTTGGTTTGGAGCTGTGGTTCGTGCCGATAATTGTGTGATTCGGATTGGTAATTTCTCTAATATTCAGGAAAATGCAGTATTACATACTGATGCAGGCATTGAATTGAATGTGGGTGAATATGTCACGATTGGGCATAAGGTGATGTTGCATGGTTGTACGATTGGTGATAATTCCTTAATTGGTATGAATGCTGTAATTCTCAATCATGCAGTGATTGCAAGAATTGTATTATTGGAGCCAATGCATTGATTCCTGAAGGGAAAGTGATTCCTGATAATTCAGTCGTGATGGGATCACCAGGTAAAGTAGTGAAAACGCTGGATGAGCAGGGAGCTGCCCGATTACGTTTAAGTGCATTGCATTATGCAGAACATTATAAAAATTTCTTAAATTTAGAGCCGTTCCAGTTTTAATCATTTCAGTGTAATCAGCCAAGCTTATGCTTGGCTTTTTTATGGCGATAAAAAGACAATAACTCGCCTATCGTGTTTGAGTGGAGTATGATACTCGACGTTTTTTATCTCTTTTTCTCTAAGGTTTTTGCATGAAGTTGCTTGCATTGGAAACTGCAAATGAGCAGTGTTCTGTTTCATTAATTGATGATACTCAAGAACTCTATTTTCAATTGGATGAGCGAACCAAGGCACAAACTCAAACTATTTTACCTTTAACTGAACAAGCCCTGTTGCAAACCAATACGCAATTGGCTGACTTAGGCGCGATTGCTTTTAGTCGTGGCCCAGGTTCATTCAGTGGTGTGCGGATTAATGCGGCGGTAGCACAGGCCTTAGCATGGTCACAAGATTTACCTGTTATTCCTGTTTCGAGTTTACAGGCTTTGGCACAGGCGGCTTATCGTCTTAATGGTCTAAAACAAGTGACGGCTGTTCTTGATGCACGTATGCAAGAAGTCTACATTGCCAATTTTAGTCTGGATGAGCAGGGCATCATGCAGGCCATTGATGATGAGAAATTGTTAAGTTATGAGCAGGCCACAGCATATTGTCAATTTACAGCGATTGGTTCGGGTTCAGAATTAATTAAGCCAACTGCGATAGACTCGGAAGTGGCTTCCAGTCAGCACACGTCAAATGTCAACATCAAGGCAACGGCGCAGGATATTGCGAGCATCGCTCGAGTCTATGCGGCGCAGCAAAAATGGGTGGATGCTGAACACGCATTGCCTGTGTATTTACGTGATGATGCTTGGAAAAAAATTCCCGAACAAGGCAAAGCGAACTAAGGTTAATTATGGATCTTTTATTGCTATTTAAAGCAGCGATCATGGGGTTGGTAGAAGGGATTACTGAATTTCTACCAATTTCAAGTACAGGACATTTGATTTTAACCGGTCAACTGTTGGATTTCTGGACGGTTGAAAAACGAGATATGTTTGCGGTGGCTGTACAGATTGGTGCAATTGCAGCCGTGATCTATGAATATTGGGGTAAGTTGTGGGGCGCACTGATTGGCGCACTCACAGGACAAGAGCAAGGTCGCCGCCTAAGCCTGAATCTGATTATTGCCTCGATTCCAATTGTGATTATTGGTTTGACCTTCGGTGATGTGGTCAAAGCCTATTTGTTTAATGCCATTACCGTTGCGATTGCCTTGATTGTCGGTGGTTTTATTATTTTATGGGCGGAACGTCGCCCACATCAGATCGTGACTCAAGAAGTTGATGATTTGAGTTTTAAGCAAGCGACTTTAATTGGTTTGATTCAGTGTTTGGCTTTGATTCCAGGAACGTCTCGTTCAGGCTCGACTATTATTGGCTCATTATTCTTAGGCGTATCACGTAAAGCTGCAGCAGAGTTTTCCTTCTTTTTAGGGATTCCAGTGCTGATGGGTGCAGGCTTACTGGATATGTACAAGATGCGTCATGAGTTGCATAGCAATGATATGGCCGTGTTAGGCGTAGGAATCATTGTTGCCTTTGTTTCTGCTTTGGTGGTGATTCGCGCTTTGATTCGTTATGTATCCAAGCATGACTTCACTGCATTTGCTTATTATCGCATTATCTTTGGTTTGTTTATTCTTGCAACATGGTGGACAGGTTGGGTGCATTGGTAATGCAAATCGGGTGTTGGTATCAAACGGAATATGAACAGTCGTTTCAACAACTGCACACGCATTTGGCTGAACTGAATGTGCAGCTCAACGGGCAGGCGGTTGAAAAGGTGAATGCACGTTTTTTACGTTTGAATCCTGACATGGCATTGGTTTTGGATGAGGATGGACTTAGTCTTGCTGCCAATGGCATGAAAATGCAGCCGGATTGGCGTGCAGAAATTCCTCGCCTAAAAAGAGCCAGCCTGAAATCTGAAATGATTGCCAGAGCCTGTCAGTTGGGTGAAAAGCCAACCTTAATTGATGCCACTGCGGGTTTAGGTCATGACAGTTTACTCATGGCCTACCTCGGTGCGAATGTTCGTTTGATTGAACGTCATCCGATTCTGTTTGTGTTATTGGAATACAGCAAAGCCAAAGCCGAACAAGATCCATTTTTGCAAAGCTTTATGCAACGGATCGAGCTGATTTATGCAGATTCCAATACCTATTTACAGCAATTGGGGCAGCAAGGTGAACAGGTGGATGTGGTGTATTTAGATCCAATGTTCCCGCAGCGTGATCAGAATCAGCAAGCCGTAAAAAAACAGGCGCAAGTCAAAAAACAAATGCAATTGTTGCATATGTTGTTGCCTGAGGATGGCGAGATGGATTTAGGCGATCAACTGCTGGATCTGGCGCAAAAAATTGCCAAACGTGTCATTGTGAAGCGTCCACGCCATGCAGTTTATCTGGCAGATCAAACGCCTGATCATCAATGGCTTGGTGATGCTTGCCGTTTTGATGCCTATTTTCCAAAAGGTCAAATTTGAATCAGAATTGAATGATTGTTTGGCTTGCGTCAATGCTCGGTAAAGATTTGTGATATAGTGCAAAAGCATGATTGCTAAAAAATTCTTGTCGAGCTTACACTACAGTCACGCATCGCGTCTTTTAGGAAAAGTACTGCGCATTCAATCATTAGAATGGCATATTTTCAGTTTAGGCTTGAAAAGAGAAACTCCCGAAGAATTTTATGATCGACCTCAAACCCTCTATTAATATCTGGCATGATTTTAAAAGTAACCAAATTGCTGGAATGTGGTTGTTCCTCGGGTCACGTCGTTCCTTGCAGGTCGTTCATCCCTCGATTACCCAGCTGATTATTTGGGGTATTTTAGGGGGCTGTACCAACTCTTTATATAGCTGGTTGGTGGCTGGACAAGTCGGAGAGTTTAATGCTCAAGGTCTGATTGGTTATGCACTTTGGCCGTTTATTGCTCTGATTGTTGGTATTTTCCTGTCACAACGCATGAACCAGCCGCGTCTGATGTTGGTACCTGCCTTGTTATGGCTCGTATTGGATACCAATATTCTATTGTTGCAATGCGCCATTCAGTATTTGGGTTCAAACGGCTATCTTAACTTTATCCCTGACAGTATTTATAACGGATTCTTACCACCTTTATTTGTTGGCCTCTTTGTTTGGCAAAGTTTGGCAGTGATCTGGGTTTTTTCACGTGCCTTGAATTGGCCTTGGTGGGAACGTGCCTTGGTGTTTGTGGCAACCATTGCCACCATGGTGGTTTGGCAACTTTCAGTGAAAGATCAGCCGATTTGGAAAGTCGAGGCAACACCACCAAGTTTTGCAGAAGATGCTTTTTATGCGCAAAGTCATTTGTTAGATAAAGCGCTGGATCAGATTCAATATGGAGATATCGCCAAAAGCCATTGGTATTTTATGGGGGTGGCTGGTGATAGCTATGTGGATGTATTTAAATCTGAAATTGAGCGCATAAGAGAGCAATTTGACACCCGTTTTGGCACTTTTGGGCGCTCGATTATGCTGATTAATAATCCAGCAACACGCTTGGACGTCCCAATAGCCTCTAAGACCAGTATGGAATTGGCTTTACGCCGTATTGGCCAGCAAATGAATCGTGATAGCGATGTGCTGTTTCTTTATATGACTTCACACGGCGAACGCAATCATTTTGAAATTGAAAATGCGCCTTTGGATTTAGATCAAGTTGATCCAAAATGGTTAAGAGAGACATTGGATAAATCGGGCATTCGCTGGCGTGTCATTGTGATTTCTGCTTGTTATTCAGGTAGCTTTATTCCGGCGCTACAGTCACCTGATACTTTAATTATTACCGCATCTGCTGCAGATAAAACCTCGTTTGGTTGCAACAATGAAGCGGATTATACTTATTTTGGTCGAGCATTCTTTGATTTGGCGATGCGCGAACAATACTCAATGAAAACTGCATTTGAGCAAGCCAAGCAAACTGTGACCAAATGGGAAATAGCACAGGGTGTAGAACCTTCTGAGCCACAGTGGGCGATTGGCCGCAATATGGAACTGATGTTGCCACAGCTTGAGCCCTATTTATTTCCAACGCAAAATATCGCTTCAACAGATATAACCAAAACACAGGATGATGAACATGCAGCTACTGCAAAAAAACCGCTGTTTTGAGGGTGAACAACGTATTTATCAGCTGGAGTCGCAACATTTAAAGGGAAGCAGCAAAGTGGGCGTTTATTTGCCTCCTGCTGCTTTGGCAGGTAAGCCTTGTTCAGCTTTGTTTTATCTTGCAGGACTGACCTGTACCGAAGAAACCTTTGCCATCAAAGCACATGCACAACGGATGGCTGCTCGATTAAGTCTGATTTTGATTACGCCCGATACTTCTCCGCGTGGAGATAATGTCGCTCAAGGCGATCATTGGGATATTGGGCAAGGGGCTGGTTTTTATATCAATGCAACCCAACAGCCTTGGGCAGCGCATTATCAAATGGAGTCTTATCTGGTTGATGAACTGTATGCGCATGTCTTGCAAGATTTTCCGGTGATTGAGAACCAAATTGGTATTTTTGGGCACTCAATGGGTGGGCATGGTGCCTTGACCTTGGCCTTTAAATATCCCGAACAATTTAAATCAGTTTCAGCTTTTGCGCCGATTTGTGCGCCGAGTCTCTGTCCTTGGGGTGAAAAAGCATTCAGCCAATATTTAGGTGCAGACCAACAACAATGGCTCGCACATGATGCGACAGCGTTGGTGCAGGAAAAGGGCAGTGTGTTTGATGAAATTTTAATTGATCAAGGTTTGGATGATCAGTTCTATGCGCAATTGAATCCTGAAAAGTTCAAGCAAGCTTGTCTGGATGCAGGGCAACACCTGACTTTACGCCAGCACAAAGGCTATGATCACGGCTATTATTTCATTCAAAGTTTTATCGATGATCATTTACAGTTTCATGCGATTCAATTAGAAAAAAATTAACAACCAAAAGGTTCTGCTTAGGGGCTGTTGTTTGAGTCAATAACATAAGGCATAGCTGAAATGCCAACAGCCCCTAATTTGTTAGCGCATTATAATTTTACTAATTCGACTCTTCTGTTTCTTGCTTTACCTTCTTCACTCTCATTACTGGAAACGGGTTTGCTATCGCCAAAGCCTTGCGCCTTTAAACGGGATGAATCAATCCCTGCATAGGTCAATGTTTTGACAACGGTTTGTGCTCTTGCTTTAGAGAGTTTTAAATTATGTGCTGACTCACCTGAGTTATCGGTATAGCCATTAATTCCAAGTTTTAGAGCGTCATCACTTTTTAATAAGTTCAGTATTTGGGTAATTTGTTCATCTGAGTCTGCTAATAGTGTTGCTTTATCTGTTTCAAAGTTAATCTGTATATCCACTTTATTGTTCTGATCCAAAGCTGCTTTTAACTGATTTGCCGAAAGTGCTTGTGCGGTTATTTGTACTGGTCGGGTTTCTAAGACCAATAATCCCGCTGATAGTCCGCTTTGAGTGATTTGAAACCAGATATCTCGGTGATTTTGATGAATCACATAGCTTTGTGTCGGATTATTATAAATATCTCCTAAGCCCTCTACATAAGCTACGCCATATTTTTCTGAAAGTTGGCTAGCCAGCTCTGTCGGGATTTTACTGTCTGTAATTTTTTTGCCGCCTAAGCTGCTAATAACCGCATCCAAATTACGCTGTAACTCCAAGAAGGAGGCTTGTTTGTTATTTTCTTCAGCATCGATTCGTCCATTAAAAAGCTGACCTTCAACTTTCTCTAATCGATCTCCGACCCAAAACTCCATTTGAGCGAAGTTTTCAGTGGATTGATGAGCAAAATGATAGCCTTTAGGCAATTGAATAAATGGAAAATCTCCAAGTTCAACATTCGAAATCGGAATTTGATCGATACTGAAGCGATCTGTTTTTGTTTGCGCTTCAGCTGATGGATGTTCTGTTGTCGCCGCACTTGTCTCGGCAGCCTCATGCTTTTCTTGTTTTTTACTACAACCGACGGTCGTTAGGCTGATGATTACAGTTATTAAAATGATGGATGAAAGTTTCTTATTCATATGCTTTCCCTATTTAAGGCATACATGATATCCAAAACAAAATACTATTTTTAATTAACTTAATTTAAGCTGACAGATTGAATTGAAAGATTGATCTGCCAGCTAATTGAACACTTTTTTCAATTTTTTAACTATGCTGCCATTCCGCTATAAATTCCTGTTGCGCCATACGGTTTAAATGATCAATCACCACCTGTTCCAGACGAGCCACATCTTCTTGTTGATTTTCAATCAGTACAGCCAAATGTTGTTCCTGTGGTGTAAGCGTCACAGTGGCAGTCGGCATAAAAATTTTTGAATGGGTTTCGGTTTCCAAGACTTCAAATTTATGTTTCCAATGGTTGAGTAAACGCTTACTGATTCGTTTCCCTTCAGTGGTTGTGATTTGAGTCGTACTGTTCATGTTTTAGATATCCTGTTATTTCACTTCATACCATAGCAAAGCTGAGAAAAGATAAAAATAGTGCAGATGCAACGTGGTGTTGCAAGTTTGCAATGCCCTAATAATGACTTTGTAACAGACTTAAGTCTGTTAAATTTGCTATAATCCATGCATCATTTTCTTAGCGTTTGCCAGGTCATCCATGTCCAAGCCTTATTTAATTGCACCTTCGATTTTATCTGCTGATTTTGCACGTTTAGGTGAAGACGTAGAAAAAGTTTTAGCTGCAGGTGCAGACGTTGTACATTTTGATGTGATGGATAACCACTATGTACCTAACCTGACTTTTGGTGCTGGTATTTGTAAGGCACTGAAAAATTATGGCATCAAAGCGCCGATTGATGTGCATCTGATGGTTTCTCCTGTTGATCGTATGATCGGTGATTTCTTGGAAGCCGGTGCAGACATTATTACCTTTCATCCGGAAGCAACCGATCATATTGATCGCTCGTTGCAGTTGATTAAGGCTGGTGGTGCCAAGGCAGGTTTGGTTTTCAATCCTGCAACGCCGTTGCACTATCTTGATTATGTATTGGATAAAGTCGATCAAATTTTATTGATGAGTGTAAACCCTGGTTTTGGTGGGCAAAAATTCATTCCAATGACGTTGGAAAAGCTTCGTCAAGCGCGTCAAATTATTGATGCCAGTGGCCGTGATATCCGTTTAGAAGTGGATGGTGGTGTAGGGCCAGCCAATATTCGTGAAATCGCGGAAGCGGGTGCAGATATGTTTGTTGCAGGCTCAGCGATTTTTGGTCAGCCAGACTATAAAACCGTGATTGATCAAATGCGTGCAGAATTGGCACAAGTTGGTGCAAAAGAAGTTTAGTATTTTCATTCTATTATTCACATAAACCTGTGGATAACTTTGTTTATAACTCGGTGGATAACCGTGTTGATAAGCAGGTGGATAAGATGTTGTTAAAATAAACAAAATGATTTCAGTTGTTTATATTCACAACAAAATGATGAAAAAAGGACAGTTTTCTGTCCTTTTTTTGTGCATTAACTTATTCATTTTGCTTTATTTTTGTCCATGCTTGTTGGGATGCCGTTTAGCTTGATAAAACAGCAGTTTGCAGCACGATTTGGCTAGAATTATCGAAATTCAAACATAAAGATGATTGTGTATAACTGCAAAAGAACTTATCCTAGGCAGAGTCAAATCTTTTTTGATGATTGAAACAAGGAACATTAAGTGCAACTTCTTAAGCGATACAAACGTGTGTGGTTTGTATTCCTGATGATATTTTTCATCGGGGGAAGTGGCGTGGCTATGGCTGCTGTTCAAGCGATTCAATCCGATCAAAATACCTCAGCTTCAATTCCAGCCATGGCATGTCATGATCAGCAAATGATGGATCAACATCATCATATGCCAAGTTCGAAAAGTGACTTACTGAGTTCAGCACAATGCCATGATGGAAAAATGCATAGCGATCAACATTGTCTGGACTGCAATAGTACCTCACATTGTCAAAGTATAAATCTGGGTTTGGATCAAAACAGCCCAAGTTTAGCATCTTCACCGTTTTTAGAGCTCAGCACACGTACCAATACGGACTATCAAGCTCGACACCTTGCTGGTTATTGGCAAGAGATTTTACGTCCTCCTAAAGCCTGGTCTGCCTTTACAGGCTCTTTCTATTCATGAAAAGAGCAATTTGAAAAGTTAACAGATTAGGAAATTATCATGTCTTCAAAACTATACGCTGGTGTTGTTGCTAGCTTAAGTCTACTGTTTGCGCCTTATACTTTGGCTGCAATTAAAGAATATCATCTGAACATTAATGAAGGGACAGTGAATGTCACTGGCAAACCCGTCAAACGCATTACTGTAAACGGTAAATTTATCGCCCCGCTATTAGAGTTTGAAGAGGGCGATGAAGCAGTGATTCATGTGCATAACCAACTCAAAAATCAAGATACCTCTTTGCATTGGCATGGACTGCTGTTGCCTGGGCTGATGGATGGCGTGCCTGGTTTTAATGGTTTCCAAGGGATCAAGCCAAATGGCAGTTTTGAGTATCGCTTTAAAGTCCGTCAAAACGGAACCTATTGGTATCACGCGCATAGCAAAGGCCAGGAACAAGACGGTTTATATGGCGCGTTGGTGATTTATCCAAAAGGCAAGCAACCTGTTGCTGCACATGAAAAAGCACAGCGGGATTATGTGGTGATGTTGTCGGATTTCCATGAAACGGAAAGTGACAAGATCATGGCAAATTTGAAAAAGTCTGCTGAATACTATCAAAACCATCGTGAAACACTGGGTGATGTCTGGAAACAAGTTAAAACGCAGGGTTTGAAAGCCACGTGGCAAGATCGTTCCGCATGGAATCAGATGCGTATGGCCAAAACTGACATGGGCGATGTAGACGGCTATACCTTCTTGGTCAATGGTCAGACTCCACAACAAAACTGGACCGGTGCTTTTAACGCGGGTGAAAAAGTACGTTTACGTTTTATCAATGCTTCAGCAATGTCTTTCTTTGATGTGCGTATTCCCAACTTAAAAATGACCGTGGTCAGTGCTGATGGTCAGCCAGTCAAACCTGTTCCTGTGGATGAGTTCCGTATCGGTACAGCTGAAACCTATGACGTACTGGTCGAACCAAAACAGGCCCATTATCAAATCGAAGCGGAATCGATTGATCGTACTGGCTTTGCTATTGCTTCATTACACAATGACATGACACCCAATACTCTAGCAGTTCAAATCCCTAAAGCGCGACCACGTGCCTTGTTGACCATGGAAGATATGGGCATGGATCATGGTTCACATGGTTCACATGGTTCACATGGTTCACATGGTCAGATGGATATGGGCAAAATGAATCATGGTTCAGATCAGCCAATGAATATGGCCAATATGGATCATAGTCAGCATCAGATGCCACAAGATCAGGTGAAGACAGCAACAACTTCTCAGCCCGCTATGGATCACAGTGCACATGCTCAAATGGATATGAGCAATATGGACCATAGCCAGCACCAGATGCCACAAGATCAGGTGAAGACAGCAACAACTTCGCAGCCCGCTATGGATCACAGTGCACATGCTCAAATGAATATGAGCAATATGGATCATAGCCAGCATCAATCAGCTACAACTGCTGAAGCATCAAACACGGATACTGTACAAGGTTGGGCCAATGCGGTAACGCCTGCGGGGCATAAGGCGTTAAGTTATGCAGATTTACAATCCTTAAATCCACAGCCTGAGAACTATAGTCGTCCAGCAGAACGTGAAGTGGTGATTCGTTTGGGCGGTACCATGGAGCGTTATATCTGGACTATTGATGGCAAGAAATTTAGCGATCCTGACTTTAAACCTTTAACCGTGCGTTATGGCGAGCGTATCCGACTCAAATTTGTCAATGAAAGTATGATGGCGCATCCGATGCATTTGCATGGCATGTTTATGCAGCTGGAAAATGGTCAAGCACCACAGGATATGCCAAATAAACATACCTTGGTTGTACCACCGGGCAAGACGGTTACGGCTTTACTGACTGCGGATGAAATTGGAGAGTGGGCGATCCATTGCCACCTGTTGTATCACATGAGTGCGGGCATGATGAGTAAGTTGATTGTCGCTAATGTAGACGGAAGTACAGCTGCACCAGCAACCCCTGTTCAATCTTCTCAAGGAGCAAGCCATGCACATCACTAAGCAATCTTCTAAGATGAAACGTTATACGCAATTATTGGCGATGGGTGGATTGGTCTCTTCTTTAAGTACATTCACTTTTGCACATGAAGGACATGATCATTCAATGCAAATGGATATGCCTGCACAGCAGAATATGCCCATGAGCGCTTCTGCTGCTATGGATCATTCGCAACATCAAAACTCAACTATTCCTCCACAGGCGCAAAATAAAGATGAACATGCGGGCCATTATAAGGAGCATGGTGGGCAAATTTATCAGGCGACACAGTTAGATACGCAATGGATGTTGGATGAAGATGGGCAGGGCACACTCAAATCCAAGTTAAAAACTTGGGTGGGAACTGATGAAAATAAATTATTTATCCTTGCTGATTATGCCAAAGCTGAGTCAGAAAAATCGGAGCAAAGTCTGGCTGCGCTATACAGTCGGAATATTGCAGATTTCTGGGATGTGCAAGCTGGGGTAAATTATCGCTATAACCCTGAACGTGAGGTGGATAAGGAACAATTTGAGGGTGTTGTCGGTTTTCACGGCATGGCGCAGTATTTCTTCGAAACCGATGCACATCTGTATGTCGGACAAGACCAACAATGGCGCTTTGTGTTGGAAACAGAACGAGATTTGTTGCTGACTCAAAAGTTGATTCTGCAACCATATCTGGAAATGGAATGGGTACTGCGAGATGAATCCAAGTATGCTGCTAAAACAGGGCTTGCCGATGCTGAAGTGGGGGTTAAAACCCGCTATGAAATCGTCAAGAATCGAGTGATGCCTTTTATCGATGTTGGCTATGGTTATAGCAAAGGGCGTAAGGAAACCAACTGGCAAACCGCCAGTGACTCCAAAACAGGTTGGGTCTATGGTGCTGGTCTGTCGCTAAAGTTCTGATATTTTGTTTAAAATGTCATTTTTTCAAGATACTGTTGGTTTATACTGACAGTATCTTTTTTGAGTCATTCATGGTGCATAAATGGCTTTAGAACAACAAGACAATCCAATAATAGATAAACTAAACGCGTCGACTAACTTGAGAGAAAAATCTCAACGTGTGTCGGCTTCTCAGCTTGAGTTGATTCCTGCCGATGGCAGTATGAATGTGAGTTTTTACTATATCCCTCATATGAGTAGTGCTGTAGAAGAGCAGCGCGTAAGAAAAGCATTACTGCCTTTTTCAGATCAACTCATTGAACACTGTATTGATTTAGAAGCACGCCATTTAGCCCTCTATCATCAGGACCCGATTGCTGAGGTGACTGCCGCATTACAGCGCTTGAATCTTGGTGCGGAATTACAGCAAACCATGCCGCATTATGAACCGATGGAACTGGCGACCTCTAAATCACAAGTCGCTCAGAATAAAGATCAGCAGCAAGATGAAAATATCTTAAGCCTGATTCAACAGTTCTTTTCAACTGCTTTAGCGCGATTAAAGCAATGGATAAAAGCTTTAAGCAATAAACAGGATCAATAACATGCCGAGATGGATGTATGGCTTGCTAGTGATTGCACTCGGCTGGATGCTGTGGACAAAATGGATTAAACCGACACCTGATATCAGTCAGATTACGACTCAGCAAGGGGTACAAGTTGTGGCTTTAGAAAATTATGAAGGCTCATTTCGTGTACTGTCGAGAGAAGACTATCATTTAGGGCGTGAAGCTGAGTTTTCTCCTATGGATATTGCCGTAGGCTGGGGGGAAATGGCCAATCCTCAGGTCTACAAACAGCTTGATATTTCTCAAAGTAACCGCTGGTATCGTTGGTCTATTGATCAGGAACCCCCAATCCCACTGCGGCAGATTGCAACACATAGTGCCAATATGCATTTGGTCCCCGCCAATGCCGCAATTGCAGCACAAATGAAAAAAATTAAACAAGATGATTTGGTGTATTTAAAGGGTTCTTTGATTGAGATTCAGACCCAAGAAGGTTGGCGTTGGAAAAGCTCTTTATCTCGAGAGGATACGGGTAATGGTGCATGTGAGTTGATGCGGGTTGATCAGATTATCTGGCAGTAATGCATTTTAATAGAACGCTTATCTTTTCAATGTCTTAGTGATTTTAGATACATAACAAATTACATAATTTTCATGTTTTACAGTACACTGCTGCACCTAGGAGGACGACCTCCCTCGAAAAAATCACGTTGGGACGACCCGACAATCGATAAAGTTGAGCGTAATAAAATGGCATGGGCAATTTTAATTTTGGCAGGTATTTTTGAAGTCATTTGGGCATATTCCATGAAGATGTCTGAAGGATTTACCAAGTTAACGCCAAGTATCGTGACCATTGTTTTCATGATTTTAAGTGTGGTATTACTTTCCATGTCGATGCGGACACTTCCACTTGGAACGGCTTATACCATTTGGACGGGAATTGGGGCAATTGGATCATTTGTTGTTGGTATTTTGATCTTGAATGAACCAATGACGGCTATGCGTATGATCGCAGCGGTATTAATCGTTTCAGGTCTTGTATTGATGAAGTTATCATCAAATTAATGCTTTAGGAGAGCGTGATGCAACTGGTGTATATGTACATGGATTCTCCTGTGGGTGCATTAAAGCTGGTTGCTCATGATCAGGCACTGGTCGCCGTGATGTGGGACAATGAAGACCATAAACGGGTGCGACTGTCTGAATTAGTTGAAGATCATCAGCATCCAATGCTGCATAGGGTTAAACAACAATTAGAACAGTATTTTGCAGGGCAGCGTCAGCAATTTGATTTGCCTTTGGACTTTCAAGGTACCGCATTTCAGCAACAGGTTTGGCAGGCTTTATTGACCATTCCTTTTGGAGAAACGCGTAGTTATAAAGACATTGCTATTCAGTTAGGGAATGAAAAAGCGGTACGTGCTGTTGGAGCCGCCAATGGTAAAAATCCGATTTCGATTATTGCGCCGTGTCATCGGGTGATTGGGTCGAGTGGGGCGCTGGTGGGTTTTGCGGGTGGTTTGGATAAGAAGCAGATTTTACTGAGTTTGGAACAAAGTAAATCTACTTAGTTCATGGATAAAAACTCGATTTTTCTGATTATTTAGCATAAGCTTTTAAGGCAAGGTTTGGTATATAAACCTTAGTAGATTTTTGATACGTGGGAACGTCACTCGCAACCTGCCCGATTTAAAGAAGATGCAAATATTGTATTGATGATTGAAATTAGATAGATGCAAGAAATGAACAGGTTTTGCGGGTGACAAATGGTTTTGCCTACTTTTCCCGAAAGAAAAGTAGGTCGAGCCGAAGGCTTACTCAGAAATGGGATGAAAGTTCAATAAGACTCCGATGAAATAAATCTCCTAATTAAATATCAAACTAATATCTTTAAAGCTCAATTAATGGAAGTTTAAAAATGGCTGTTGGTGACGTAACAATGCCACTTATGCATGTGGTGCAGGGTGTAAAAATTGGCTCAACTGAGGCGTATGTACGTTATCCAAATCGACGAGATTTAGTCATTTTTGAATTGGCCGAAGGCTCAAACGTTGCTGGAGTATTTACTCAAAGCGCTTTTGCGGCTGCACCTGTTCAATTGAGTAAAAAGCATTTGGCCGAGAACACACCACGTTACCTGATCATCAACACGGGTAATGCCAATGCTGCAACAGGCACAGTCGGTTATAAAAATGCAGAAGCCACTTGTGCCAAGTTGGCTGAGTTAACTGGTGTTCAAGCCAATCAGATTTTACCATTTTCAACTGGTGTGATTGGTGAGCAACTCCCGATTGAACGTTTAGTACAAGGTATTCAACCTGCATTAAATGATTTAAATGCGGATCGCTGGGCGGACGCGGCATCAGGCATCATGACCACCGATACCACACCAAAAGGTGCATCTGAACAGTTTGAGCTGGATGGTGTGAGCTATACCATGACGGGAATCAGCAAAGGCGCTGGCATGATTCGTCCGAATATGGCGACTATGTTGAGCTTCGTTGCAACCGATGCGCCGATTCGTGCTGAATTGGTACAGCGGTTATTGCAAACTACGGTTGAGCATTCTTTTAACCGCATTACCATTGATGGTGATACCTCGACCAATGACTCTTGTATCTTTGTGGCGACAGGTTTAGCTGGTGGTGCTGAAATTCAGAGCCAAGACGATGCACGTTATCAACAAGTGCTCGATGTGCTTGCACGTATCATGAATCGTTTGGCGCAATTAATTGTGCGTGATGGTGAAGGGGCGACCAAATTCATTACCGTTCAGGTGGAAGGCGGCGCCAATACCCAAGAATGTTGTGATGTTGCTTATAGTGTTGCTGAGTCGCCACTTATTAAAACAGCTTTATTTGCCTCAGATCCAAACTGGGGTCGTATTGTGATGGCGATTGGTAAGGCGGGTGTACCAAACCTAGATAGCAGCAAAGTTCAAGTCTGGCTGGGTGATGTACAGATTTGCCTAGATGGTGGTGCAAACCCAGACTATACCGAAGCAGCGGGCGCAGCCGTCATGGCTGAGAAAGAAATTAGCATTCGTATTGACCTCGGTCGTGGTATAGCAAAAGATACGGTTTATACCTGTGACTTTTCTTACGACTATGTCAAAATTAATGCCGATTATCGCTCATAAATTTGCGTTATAATAAAGCCTCCACAGTGGGGCTTTTTTTATAAGCTAGTTTGTGGATGAGGTGATTTTTCCCAAATGATCACGCCATTACCCACGTTAAAAGTTTGCAGTAATGCAAGCACGCAGGATAGAGAAGACGTTTTATGAATGATGCGAATTTAATTGCGAACGAAGCCAAAAATATTGTGCAGGCGCATTTAGATCGTTTGGGCGAGCCAAAGGACAATAGCCTTAGCCCAGAAGTGAAACAAGAAAAGTTTGCCCAAATTGCAGCCGAGTTGAAAAAGCGCAATGCAGTGCTTGTGGCTCACTATTACTGTGATCCTGAAGTGCAGGAGCTTGCCGAACTGACAGGTGGCTGTGTTTCTGATTCATTGGAAATGGCACGTTTTGGTCGTGATCATCCTGCAACAACCCTTGTGGTGGCAGGCGTAAAGTTTATGGGCGAAACCTCAAAAATCTTATCACCTGAAAAAACAGTGTTGATGCCAACTTTAGAAGCTACCTGTTCACTCGATTTGGGTTGTCCTGTGGATGAGTTCACAGCATTCTGCGATCAGCATCCTGATCATACCGTGGTGGTGTATGCCAATACTTCAGCGGCTGTGAAAGCGCGTGCCGATTGGGTGGTGACATCAAGTTGTGCGGTTGAGATCATTGAACATTTAGATAGTTTGGGTGAAAAAATTATTTGGGCACCAGATCAGCATTTAGGTCGCTATATTCAAAAGAAAACCGGCGCTGAAATGTTGTTGTGGGATGGTGCATGTATCGTGCATGAAGAATTCCGTGCGCGTGGTATTGCGCAGATGAAAGCGCTCTATCCAGATGCAGCGGTATTGGTTCATCCTGAATCACCTGAATCGGTGGTGGATATTGCAGATGCAGTGGGAAGTACCTCGCAACTGATCAAAGCTGCACAGACCTTGCCGCATAAACAAATGATCGTGGCAACAGATCGCGGTATTTTCTACAAAATGCAGCAAGCAGCGCCAGATAAGGAATTATTTGAAGCACCAACTGCAGGTGAGGGGGCGACTTGTCGTTCATGTGCACATTGCCCGTGGATGGCAATGAATGAACTTGATGGCATTTTGCATGTATTACAGCATGCTGATCAAGAAATACACGTCGATCCAGCCCTA
This sequence comes from Acinetobacter sp. Ac_5812, assembly GCF_013072695.1. Lineage (GTDB taxonomy): Bacteria > Pseudomonadota > Gammaproteobacteria > Pseudomonadales > Moraxellaceae > Acinetobacter. The sequence continues at coordinate 199,210 of NZ_LXUK01000009.1, read as the reverse complement.
GCTGAACGGGCGAAATTACCCTTAGATCGAATGTTGAACTTTAGTGCTTCTTTGAAACGCTAAAATGTCTGAAAATGCTTGTTAAATATACATTTGATAAGGATTTATTAGTTTTTTGGAAAATAGGTGTTGACGTTCTAAGGCGTCGCGCCTAGAATGCACACCGTACCGCACGATGTGCGATACAATAAAAGCTGAAAAGAAATCGGAGCATAGCACAGCCTGGTAGTGCACCTGGTTTGGGACCAGGGGGTCGTAGGTTCGAATCCTACTGCTCCGACCATTTAAAATATGTTGAAAAACATAGTTTTAAATATCGGCGAAGTATCGTGATAGTATTATCATCGTTATGCGCCTGTAGCTCAGTTGGATAGAGCATCCGCCTTCTAAGCGGATGGTCACAGGTTCGAATCCTGTCAGGCGCGCCATTTGGCAGCTTGGTATATAGAATCAAAGTTTTGATGGTGGATGTAGCTCAGTTGGTAGAGCCCCGGATTGTGATTCCGGTTGTCGCGGGTTCGAATCCCGTCATTCACCCCAATTTCGGAGCATAGCACAGCCTGGTAGTGCACCTGGTTTGGGACCAGGGGGTCGTAGGTTCGAATCCTACTGCTCCGACCATCATCTTAAAAGATGAGATAAAATACCGCTAAGTTAGCGGTTTTTTTACGTCTGGATTTCTTGAGTTTAATAACTTAAATTGAGTCCGTAGCCGTAGGTCGAGGCGTACCAAGAAAGAAAAATTAATAAAAGAATAATTAAAATAATAAAGGAAGAAATTGTTTTATAACCAACTTTTCTTAAAGAGAATAAGTATCCGATGATTCCTCCTGAAAAGAGGCTTGTCCAAGTAAATGTTCTTGCCATTATTAGAAAATCAGCACTACATCCTTCTCGACATCTCGATTGACCTGTATAAATTAAACTAAAAAAGTGAGGTACAATAAAAATGATTATTGCAACTAAAGAAATCCCAGCTAGAACCCACAAAGTATGTTTCATTACTTTACCTCGAAAAGAAACTCCTATTTATATTTTTAAATTTAATAACTTAAGTTGAGACCGTAGCCATAGGTCGAGGCGTACCACATTAAAAATATATGCGTAAGAAAAAATAAACTGAAATAAAGAACTAAAATTAATTTCTTGATTTTTTGAATCGCGTAGTAATAACTTAATGTTATTGTTATGAGTATTACTCCCCAAAACCAATATTTGAGTATTGAAATAAACTGGGTACTGCATCCTTCTTTGCAGGGGATTTTTCCTGTAACAAAAACAAATGGGTCATATGAAAACTGCATAATTGCTAAAATAAATATTACCCCTACAATTGGGTATAGAATTTTTTTTATCATTTTAACTCAAAATTAATAACTTAGGTTTTTCCCATATCCATAATCTAGGCCGTACCAAGTTATTGCGATCCAGATTATCGAAAGAAAAATTATTATAGTTAGTAGGATTTTATTGGGTAATTTATTGGAACTTTTTAAGTATCCTAGAATACCACCAATCACAATGGAAAATAGAAGGAACCATCTGCTGAAACTGATATATGCTAAGCTACAACCCTCTGCACAAGTTTTTCTACCAATAATAGCTAAATAAAAATTAGGTATTGTATATATCAATAATATTGTTAGTACAACGCCCAAAATTACATATAAAATTTTACGCATTATTTAACCTCGAAAAATAATATCCTTTTTGCGTTAGCATAATCAGTGTATATATACCCACCAAGCATATTCATTCTATTTATACCAAAAAAGAATCTAGGTACAGTTGTCCAATTACTTGTTAACCTAAAATTATTCCATAGATCTATATGCCCCCCAGAGGCTATGTCTCTAAGTTCTTCTAGTCCATCTCTCTGCCAAAAATCTCCAAAGTAAATAATTCCTGTACGGCCTTTAATTTTTTTCTGCCAATTTTTGCCCGTGATATCCTCCGCTGGGCCAATACCACAAACTGGACGTGTTTGTAACCATTGGGCAAATTCATTTGCTCTTGTTGAGGTGGGTAATCCTTTTAAAAGTAAGCGACCAATAGTTGCTTCATTTTTTTCAGGTTTTATTAGTTTTTCTGAGAAAGAAGTCATTTTTATACCAGTGCGATGAAATGTAACACTCATTCGAATTGCACATTGATTTTCAAACTCGTCAGGTATTTTTCCATTTACAGTATAAGGTGGAGTCTTGTCACCATAGTAATTATCCCATAGTTCTTTAAAGGTAATCGGGACGATTCCCACCATACTACAAGCCGCAACAGAACCTCGTTTGGGATTTGTTTTAACTGTCCCCGATTGATTAACTGGCATCACCACCACGCTTGGTGAGCGCTTCTTCACCTAAATAGAGTTTATAAGAAGCATGCTCCTCAGTTTCAATCCGTGGTAGTTTTCCATCAGCGCCAATTGTGCCTTGATAGATTTTACCCTCAGCTGTTTCGATCAAGTAGGGCATACCTTCGGCAAAACTAAACTCAGCTGCAACTTGCTCATCAAAAACTTGAGGGCTACTGGTATTGAGAAAGTTGCTAACAGCGGATGAACTATTCGCGCCTGCACCAATTCCGTTATCTCTCACCACAAGACTTTGATTCGGGAAAAAGGTTGCACCGCAAGTGGCTTTGTCACCCGCCACAATAATAGTTCTGGTGCCTGCCATTAAAAAGCCTCTGCCTGAAGCTTGGGCTGTGGCCATCACTTGGCATTTAGGGCAATAGTGCCTCATGCCTTCGACGTGTACAGGAATCCCTTCGACGAGAAAGATGTTATCTGCCTCTTGTACTATGCCACCGTGGTCTGTATGACAACCTTTGGTGATGAGTGCCTTCATTATTTTATCCAGTAAATAATATTCAGTTATTTGAAAAATTTGTTTTAATAAAACTAATAAGTGGTTTATTTACTTGGTTTGGCTATTCAAAGTAAAGCGGAATGCAAACATTGTCCTGATGTGTTAAAGAAGTAAGTTTGAAGTGTTGATTGGTGAATCCATTCTGAGTGTTGTGCCAGTTTTAAAAAGACGTGAATGAATATTATTAGGTGACTTATTGGCTTCTGAAAGATTGCTTTTTTATTGCAAGGTTATTGCTTGATTTGACTATTGCGCTTTTATTGCGTTGCAGTTAAGTTGCTCTTAATGAAATAAATTGGTTAGACAACTACAACAGTATTTAAATGTTGTATTCGGCATAATGCTTCCACTTTTTAAAAAGAAAAAACAGAGTATAGAGATGACAGAAACAGCTTTTGATTTTGTAATTATAGGTGGTGGTTCGGCAGGCTCGGTATTGGCTGGGCGATTATCTGAGAACCCAAATATTTCGGTATGTTTATTAGAAGCTGGTGGTGATGGAAATAGTTGGTTGGTGAATACACCTTCCGCAGCGGTGATCAGTATTCCAACTAAAATTAATAACTGGGCTTTAGAAACTATTCCACAAAAAGGTTTAAATGGGCGTAAAGGTTATCAACCTCGTGGAAAATGCTTAGGTGGCAGTTCTGCCATCAATGCGATGGTGTATATCCGTGGACATCATAGCGACTATGACCATTGGGCTGCTTTAGGCAATACGGGATGGTCTTATGACGATGTTTTGCCATATTTTATAAAATCAGAGCATAACGAGCGTATTCGTAATGAATATCATGGTCAACACGGACCATTAAATGTCAGTGAATTGCGTTCGGACAATCCGTATCAGAAAACCTTTGTTGAAGCTGCGAAGCAGGTCAATTATCCACTCAATGATGACTTCAATGGTGTAGAACAAGAAGGACTCGGTGTTTATCAGGTTACACAAAAAAATGGTGAACGCTGGAGCGCAGCGCGTGGTTATCTGTTTCCTTATTTAGGTAAACGCCCGAATCTACATGTGATTACCAAAGCTTTGGTGTCAAAAATTGTGATTGAAAATGGTCGTGCTGTTGGGGTTGAATATAAACACAATGGACAAAGCACGATTGTTCGTGCCAATAAAGAAGTGCTCTTATCTGCGGGTGCATTCCAATCTCCACAAGTCTTGATGTTGTCGGGGATTGGTCCACGCCAAGAACTAGAAAAACACGGTATCCCTGTAATTAAAGATTTGGCGGGTGTGGGTGAAAACCTGCATGATCATCCTGACTTTATTTTTGCTTATAAGACCAAGCAAATGGAAGGAACTTTTGGGGTGTCGGTTGGGGGCAGTATTGATTTAGTCAAACAGATTGGGCGTTATCGTAAAGAACGTCGTGGTTTAATCACCACCAATTATGCTGAATGTGGTGGTTTCTTAAAAAGTCGTCCTGAATTGGATAAGCCGAATCTACAGTTGCATTTTGTGATTGCGGTGGTGGATAACCATGCTCGAACCATGCATATGGGACATGGAATTTCATGCCATGTTTGCTTGTTGAATCCGCGTGCGCGGGGTTCAGTCAAACTCAGTGGTAAAAATGTCGATGATCCATTATTAATCGACTTTAAATTCCTTGAGGATGAGCAAGATCTGCAAGATATGGTTGATGGGTTTAAAGTCACGCAAAAGTTAATGAATGCACCCGCTTTAAGTGAAAAAATTAAAGAAGATATGTTTACAGCCAATGTGCAGACTGATGATGAAATTCGTGAGATTTTACGGCAACGTGTCGACACGGTCTATCACCCTGTTGGTAGTTGTAAAATGGGTGTGGATGAGATGGCGGTGGTCGATCCTGAGCTAAAAGTGTATGGCATTGCAGGACTGCGCGTGGTGGACGCGTCGATTATGCCAACCGTGGTCAATGGCAATACCAATGCACCTGCAATTATGATTGCTGAAAAAGCGGTGGATTTGATTCGTCAAACTTGGAAGTAAGTTCTAAGTTATTGAGGAGCTAAGCTATTTACCTTAGCTCTTTTCATTTTCAGTGCTGTTACGTGGCGTTTCCAGCATACGCGGAAAAGTAAAATTATAATCTTGCAGTGCATAGCGGAACAATTGAGCAGGGCGCTTGCCGACAATTTTTTGCTGTCCCGTTTCTTCAACGGCACCAGCTTCTTGCATACGTCGTCTAAATGATTTTTTTTCTAATCTATGACCTAAAATAATTTCATAAATGGTCTGTAATTCAGTCAGGGTAAATAACTCAGGCATCAGGCTGGCGGGTAAGGCGGTATAACGGGTTTTATTGCCAAGACGTTCAAATGCCAGTTGTAATAGCTGTTGGTGATCAAAGGCTAAATCTAGTTGTAATGCTTGATCGATCGGAAGCCATTGACGGTGTTCGGTGGTGCTGCTTGTTTGAATTTCAAATTGGTCAAAATCAATCAGGGCAAAATATAAAGCGGTAATGGACCAACCACGTGGATCACGATGTTGATTGCCAATGGTTTCGACTTGTTCTAGATAAGGGGAGTGAATCCCTGTTTTTTCATGCAGTTTACGGTGTGCTGTTGCCATTAAATCGGGATCGGTTTTTAAATCGACAAAACCACCCGGTAGCGCCCATTTGCCTTTTTCGGGAAAGTTGGAGCGTTGAATCATTAAGACTTGTAATTGACCTTTTGCTACAGAAAAAATTGCCATATCGACCGTAAACAGAGGCGTGTCATAGTCTGTTTTTTGATAGTGGGCAAGGTATTCCTGTTCGGAGGTATGGATAGTTTCCTTACTCATAGAAATATTAAGAAATCGGAATAAAGTAATATCATAGCGGAGTCTTATTGGGTTCTCATCATATTTTAGGATAAGCCTTCGGCTCGACCTACTTTTGTTTTGGCAAAAGTAGGCAAAACCATTGTCATCCGCAAAACCTGTTCACCACTTGCATCTATTTAATTCTAGTAAAGAGAGTCGTGCAGATATTCTTTTAATACTATGCAGGTTGCGGATGACTTTTCCGAGTATCTAGTCACTGGATGTGTTTTAATCATAGAGAATTTCGCTTTAGACCAATCTCTCCCGAATTTGATCAAGTGAGCATTCTCTTAACAATTGACCATTTTCAAATACCGTTTGCAGTGCGCCCATTTTCTCCTGTTCAAAGCTTTGTTGATCAAAGAGCTCAAAACCATTTTCAGTTTGTTCAACCCGTAACAAGCCTTTGGCTGACTTTTTAACACCTGAATCCGTTACAGGGTCTTTAAACAGTTCACGACCGACACCGTTAACCTGACCCCAAGTGGCTTTGACTGCAAAACCAAAGCTATCACGAGTCAAATAGTTATAAGTATAGCTGCCGATTCCGAAGACCAGATTATTTGAAGCAAAGCCTTTGGCCTCCAAACCTTTTAAGATATTTTGGGCACGTTCTAAGGTGATCGAGTCACCATAGATCAAGCCAACCCGTTCATTCAATACCTTATAGCCTTGAGCGGTTTCTGTGCCGCCAAAAATTTCCCATAAACATTGCACTGCACCTTTGTAAGCGGGACTATTTAGCTCTGCATCAGGATCGCCACAGATAATTTTCACGGGATCACCTGAGTCAGGGCGAAACACCACTTTGGCGAGTCCGAGGGCATTCGGTTGGCGTTTTAAAATTTCTGATTTTAATTCCACACTAAACTCGGTAATCACACGCCAGAAATCCCAAGTATCTGAAACGATACTGACTACACCAGCAGGATAAAGCTCACAGATCAGACGTCTAAAGGTCTCGATTTCACTTTCTTCACTGCCCATACACATCACACTGTGTTCTGTTGCAGGTACTGAAACACCGACGACACCTGTTGCGTTGTAATATTCTTCTGCATAATCAATGGAAGCAACTGAATCTGTCCCAATAAAACTGGTTAAGTGACCCACACCCGATTGGGCAGCATCATAGATCCCACTCATCCCTCGGCTACTAAAATCATGGCCTTGAACAGCAACAAAGTCTAAAGCTGCACCTGTTTTTTCTGCATATTGAGTCAACAAACGTTTGTATTCGTAGGCAATGCTGGCGGTGGTACAGCTTTTCCATAATTCGGCACTGAGCACGGTTTCGATATAGTTGGTTAACCAAAAGAAATTCGGGTCAGTATTGATAATAGTCAATACCGGCACTTTGATATTGACGCGGCTACCTTCTGGCAAGGCTTTAATTTTTAATGGTAAATAGCCGAGATCGTGCAAGGCTTCGATGTGCTCGACAGGTACCGCACCTTCACCTAAAGAATTGTCCATACGGCTTTTATAGGCTGCGACGACTTTGGCTTTGGGTTGATTGAAGAAGCCCTCATTCCAGGTTTCGATTAGAAAGTGTTTGATAAAGCCTTGCAGACCAAAGAACACAATCTTGTCATCAAAATCAGGCAGCATTTTGGCTAAACGTGATGAACGCGGGGTAAAGTTGGCATAGACGTATTCAGTTCCCACTGGATACTGACGACGGTGGTCTGCTTTGTAGAAATCAATTGCATTGAGTGGGTTAATTTTAATACTCATTTTTATTGGCCTCGTGCTTTAAATCTTAATTTTGAAAATTGATGATATTGAGTTTGTTTGCTTCTGCTTGTGGCAGGCTATTGCTGCTAAAGACCTGATCGACCAAGCCATCAAATACCGCGAGACCTTTGCTAAAAATGCCATGTGTGACATACAAAATAATGTTTTGGCAGTTTAGGCTGCGTAATTGTTTGGCAATACCAATAAAGGTTGCACCACCGTCACAAATATCATCGGTGATCACGGCTGTTTTTCCTGTCAAATCAGGGCTATCCACCGCCGTTGTGCTAATTTTTCCCGTACTTGGATCACGTTTCTTTTCACAGTGAATCACTTCAATGGCCTGTTGGCGTTGCGGATTGATACCGTTTGCAATCGCTTGGGTACGTTGTATTGCACCGGCATCAGGGCAGATCAATACCGTATTGTCGGCGCTTAAAATCTGCATCAATGCTGGGCTTTGCTGGATAATCTCAATCGGCTCAATATTGATCACCTGTTGGAAGCGGGTATTTTTACGTAGTAGCTCCAGAGTCACCTGACTATGACAATCCCACACCACAATTTTCTGACGTTGTCCTGCAAATTTTTCGCTATTGCTATTTAATAACTTGGTCATTAAATCCAATGAGAAGGCCTGACCTTGTGCACAGATGCGGTCTTGACGTGCATAGGGAAAATAAGGGATTTCTACCGAAAGGCGAGTGCCTTGTTGCAGTAACACATTTTCCAGTAGTAGATAATCCATCACATCTGCGCTGTTATGCAGTGAGGCTTTGATCTGAGTGTCGGCCTGTAACTGGTTCAATAACTCAGGTTGCAGTTGAATATGACGCTCACCACCTGAAAACTGCAAAAACTCGATGGGAACATTTGCTTGAGCTGTCATAAGTTGAATCGTCATTTTTAGTTTCTCTTTTATAGTGGCTTAAAGCCATTAAATATATATTGGCATAATGACACTATTGAATGCAAGTGTTAAATTTGATCGTTTTAATGAAAATAGGGAAGTAATTTAGAAAAATAGTGTCATCTATTTGAAGTTTAAAGAGAATGATTTTTAATCTTTTTTCAATCAATCGGGCTATCCTAAAATACATCATGTGCTGACTTTATTGCTGCGATATATTGATATTTAGGTCATGGTTTTTGACAATTATCCTTGTCAGGATTGAGTTATGTGTTGTTTGCTTGATACTGCAACAGGTCAACGTGCTGAAGGTGAACAATGGAAATAAAACAAAAAAGGAAAGCATCCTATGAAATCTCTGATTTGTCATAACGCTGAATTAAAACTGGAAGACAGCCTTCAATTGGTTCCTGCAAAGGGGCAAGTCTTACTTGAAGTGGTACGTTGTGGTATCTGTGGTTCTGATTTACATATGCAACATCACTGTGATCACATGCATGATTTGGCAGCACGAGTTGGTTTCAATGGGGTGGCAAAGTCCTCGGATAAACTGGTGTTTGGTCATGAGTTCTGTGGCAAAGTCTTGGACTATGGCCCAAAAACACGGCGTAAATTGAAAGCAGATACTTTGGTTTGTGCCATGCCATTGTTAAATGTTGATCCACAAGGTTATGTTCCGACGGGATTGTCGCCAAGTGCTTCTGGTGGTTATGCAGAGCAAGTCTTGGTGCAATCGAGTTTGATGTTTGAAGTTCCGAATGGTTTAGACGCGGATCGTGCCGCGCTGACTGAACCAATGGCGGTTGCCTTACATGCGGTACGTCGTAGTCGAATTAAGAAAAATGAGCCAGCGATCGTGATTGGCTGTGGTCCTGTGGGTTTGGGCGTGATTATTATGCTCAAAGCAGCAGGCGTCAAAACCGTGATTGCCAGTGATTTTTCACCAAACCGTCGTCGTTTGGCTGAGCAATGTGGTGCGGATGTCTTGATTGATCCTAAACAACAGTCTCCATTTGGTAATTGGAAAGAACTTGGGCTATTGGGCAATGTTTCTGAAGCTGTGAATATGGGCATGGGGATTTTTGACAAGGTTCAGACCTACTCATTACCTTGGGTCAATGCCATGCGTGTCGGTGATAAACTTGGGATATTGCCGAAACGTCCAGTGATTTTTGAGTGCGTGGGTGTGGCTGGGATTATGCAGCAGATATTGGAAGGTGCGCCGCTGTTCTCACGTATCGTTGGGGTGGGGGTGTGTATGCAAAGTGACAAGATTGAACCTGCCTTGGCGATTAATAAAGAGTTGGAAATCCAGTATGTGTTGGGTTATACCCCACTTGAATTCCGTGACACGCTGCATATGATTGCGGAAGGTAAAGTCGATTGTTCACCGTTGATCACGGGTGTGGTCGGTTTGGAAGGGATAGGCAATGCTTTTGAGGCGCTGCGTGATCCAGAGCAACATGCCAAGATTCTGATTGATCCCAAACGTGCAGGCTCAACGATTGAGTTGATCAAGGCATAACAGCCAAGATTTTAAAAGCCGCTTGTAATGAAGCGGCTTTTTTATGTCAGAAGGTTTGATCCAGCTAGGATTAGAAACTTTTGGTCAGTGACAAAGTCACGGTTGAATCAATCGGATTGGAGACTTTGGCGTTGGGATTGCCATTGCTGTATTGCTGATAAAAACCGTCTTTATCCCATGCTTTGCTATAGGTCAAACTGCTGGAAAGATTGTAGGGTAGTTCTTTGTTGACGGCAAAACTGGCATCTTGGAAGCTGGCAGCAGAAAAGTTTTTAATGCGTTGGTTGCCATAATGTGCATCGACTGACCAACCTTGCGTAATCGGTTGATGCCAATTGACATCTAAATACCCTGAGCCACGTGAATGCTTATTGTTGCCGACGCCCAAGGTATCCGAATTATTGCCGAAATAATCTTGGGTATAGGTAATCGCATATTTAACGCTGAGCGGCCCATAGCTGATTTCAGGAATAATTTCCCCATAATCAAAACGGGTATTGCCTGTATCCGCAGTGGTTTTTGCCCCAGGATAATAGTAATAGGCGACTTTAGTGCCAACGGTTAAATCACCAAAACTACGGCTATAGCCAGTATATACATCCCATTCGACTGAAGCATCCCGAATAAAATGATCGCTTACGGTCGATGCCCAAGTGCCTGCATAAAAACCACTGGCATGATTGTAGTCCAGTCCCCCTTGCAAGGCTGGTTTGCCCCAAGTTTGTTGAAAACCGCGAGAAACGTATTGGCTGGCTACTGTGATATTGGCTGAGTAGGGTGAGGTCGCTTCAGTGGCGTGGGTGCTTTGAAAATAAAAAGCCAAAGGTGCAATTAAGAATAAAGTTTTTTTCATCATTTCTCCCTGAATGAAGTGGAACCCGAAGCTGGGCTTCGGGTATCCCCTAAAGGAATTTCTTGCTTATTGTATTGGACGTAACGGTGCTTGACGTACAGGTGCTGTATCTGCTTTGTAATAGCCCGCCTCAGAGCGAGGGAGTTTTTGACCACGGATTTGATCTGCAATTTTTTCTGCGATCATAATGGTGGTGGCATTTAAGTTACCGGTAATAATCAGTGGCATGATGGAAGCATCGACCACACGTAAGCCTTGTACGCCATGGACTCGACCTTGTCCATCGACCACCGCCATATCATCTTCGCCCATCTTACAGCTACATGATGGATGGAACGCTGTTTCCGCATGGCTACGTACGAACTCGTCCAGTTCAGCATCGGTCTGGATATGTTTACCTGGACTGATTTCTTCACCACGATATGGATCAAGTGCAGGTTGCGCCATAATTTCACGGGTGATACGGATCGCATCACGGAATTCACGCCAGTCTTGTTCTGTAGACATGTAGTTGAACAGAATACTTGGATGCTCAAATGGATCTTTGGATTTGAGCTTGATCCGACCACGCGAAGGCGAGCGCATTGAACCGACATGGGCTTGGAAGCCATGCTCTTTTACTGCATTACTGCCGTTGTAGTTAATCGCAACAGGCAAGAAGTGATACTGGATATTTGGCCAGTCGAACTCTTCCGAACTACGGATAAAGCCACCCGCTTCAAACTGGTTGCTTGCCCCCACACCTGTGCCATTGAATAACCATTCAGCACCAATGGCAGGTTGGTTATACCATTGTAGTGCAGGGTAAAGTGAAACAGGTTGTTTACATTGATATTGCAAATACATTTCCAAGTGGTCTTGCAGATTCTCACCCACACCCGGTAGGTCATGTACCACATCAATATCCATCGATTTCAGGAAGGTACTTTCACCTACACCTGAACGTTGCAGGATTTGTGGTGAGGCAATCGCACCTGCACAGAGCAAAACTTCACGTTTGGCTTGTGCCTGTTTCATATTGGCTTGGTCTGCACCAATAATATATTCCACACCCACCGCCTGTTTTTGATTAAACAGGATTTTATTGGTGGTGGCATGCGTGACGATGGTTAAATTCGGACGACCTTTAGCCAGATCCAGATAACCACGCGCGGTACTTGAGCGACGACCTTTGGGGGTCACGGTACGGTCCATTGGACCGAAACCTTCTTGTTGATAACCATTTAAGTCATCGGTACGTGGGTAACCTGCCTGTACGCCTGCTTCAACCATGGCATGGAACAGCACATTATTGCCATTTTTAGGGGTTGCCACGGACACAGGACCTTTGTCGCCATGATAGTCATTGCCGCCAATATCACGGGTTTCGGCTTTTTTATAGTAAGGTAAGCAGTCGGCGTAGCTCCAGTCTTCCAGACCTTTCATGCTTGCCCACTGATCCAAATCCATGGCATTGCCACGGATATAGCACATGCCATTAATCAGTGAAGAACCACCGAGACCCTTACCACGACCACATTCCATACGGCGATTGTTCATGTGGGGTTCAGGATCGGTTTCATAGGCCCAGTTATAGCGACGACCTTGTAAAGGAAAGGCCAAAGCGGCTGGCATTTGAGTACGGAAATCTAAACGGTAGTCTGGACCACCGGCTTCCAAAAGTAAAACAGTCACGTCTTTGTCTTCAGTCAGACGTGTTGCGAGTACATTTCCGGCAGATCCTGCGCCAATGATAATGTAGTCATACGCTTGAGTATTCATCGTTATCCCTTTTTCTATTCTTGAGGATGCCGATGCAATCATGGGATTGCTCGGCATTGAGGATTAATTTTGAGGGTGACAGCTGAGCGCATTAGAAAATGCTGTGATACTCACCTAACTCAACTTGAACGGATTTGATACGGGTGTAATGACCCAACGTGGTTAAGCCATTTTCACGACCAACACCAGATTGCTTGTAGCCGCCCACTGGCATTTCAGCAGGTGATTCGCCCCAGGTATTGATCCAGCAGATACCGGCTTCAAGTTGATGAATCATGCGATGCGCTTTGCTGATGTCTTGAGTTACCACACCTGCGGCTAAGCCAAAGCTGGTGTCATTGGCACGACGGATCACTTCTTCCTCAGTTTCATAGCTGAGAATGCTCATCACAGGGCCGAAGATTTCTTCTTGAACAATCGCCATATCATCTTGGCAGTTGCTGAATACCGTCGGGAGCACATAAGCACCTTTGGCAAGATCACCTTCTGTAGCACGACCACCCCCAATCAACAGTTTTGCACCTTGCTGTTTGCCTGACTCAATGAAAGACAACACTTTTTCCATATGCGGGAAACTGGTGAGAGGTCCGAAATTGGTTTGCTCAGCCATCGGATCGCCAATACGAATCCGTTTTACCCGTTCCACAACCGCTGCTTCAAAGTCAGCAAGCAAGGCTTTTGGTACAAACACACGGGTACCATTGGTACAGACTTGGCCTGAGCTAAAGAAGTTTGCCATGACTGCAATATCCGCAGCACGGTCAAGGTTGGCATCATCACAGATAATTAGTGGTGATTTACCACCTAGCTCCATGGTGACTTCTTTCAAGGTCGAACCCGCAGCACTGGCCATGACTTTCTTGCCAGTTTCGACGCCACCAGTGAATGAGATTTTTTCAATCACAGGATGTTCAGTTAACCATTGACCGATATCACGCCCCGCACCTTGAACCACGTTAAAGACGCCGTCTGGTAGGCCCGCTTCAGTATAGATTTCAGCAAGTTTAAATGCGGTAAGCGGGGTGGTTTCGCTTGGTTTGAAAATCATGGCATTTCCCGCAGCAAGGGCAGGGGCAGATTTCCACATTGCGATTTGAATTGGATAGTTCCAAGCACCGATACCAGCAACCACACCGAGGGGTTCACGACGGGTATAGAAGAAGCTTGATTCACGAAGTGGCACTTGCTCGCCTTGAATGGCTGTGGCAAGGCCAGCGTAGTATTCGAGTACATCTGCGCCTGTCACAATATCAACAGTCGATGTTTCGCTGTAGGCCTTACCGGTATCGAGGGTTTCGAGCTGGGCAAGTTCATCATTACGTTCACGTAGGATATCAACCGCACGGCGTAGGATGCGTGAACGCTCCATCGCGGTCATCGCTGCCCAGACTTTCTGGCCTTGTTGTGCGCTTTGAACAGCCGCTTCAATGTCTTGTTGTGAGGCTTGTTGAAGTGTTGCGATCACTTCACCGTTGGCAGGGTTAATGCTGTTAAATGTTTGACCACTGGTTGCTGAGACATAACGTCCGTGGATATATAACTGGTGAACTTGTGCATCACTCATTCTGTTTCTCCTGCAAAGGCGTGTTCGCAAATTGGATTTGCGTTTTTACATAATCATAAGCAATGGAACGTGCCAGCTGGCTGTCAAACTCATCGTGACTGCTTAAACTGCCGCGTAACCATAATCCGTCAATCAAAGCCGCTAATCCGCGAGCGGCAATGCTGGCCTGTTGTTTATCCTCCACCAACATCAGAAAATAATGTTTCAAGTTGGAATACAGGCGTTGATCATTAATTCGTTGTAAACGTCCAAGTTCGGGAAGGTGCATACTGGCAGACCAAAAGTCTAACCAGACCCGCATGGCTTGTTTGTTGACCTGACTGATATCGAAGTTGGAATCAATAATGGCCTTAATCTGGCTTTCTGGATGCGCATCTGCTTCGGCTTTGTATTGGTCAGTCTTTTGACGCAAAACGTTGAGCATTTCTTGCATACAGGTATTGATTAATCCCTGTTTGTCACCAAAATAGTGACTCACAATACCGGTCGATAGTTCGGCCTTTTTTGCAATTTGTGCAATGGTGGTATTGGATAACCCCACTTCAGAAATTACATAAAATGCGGCGTTAATAATCTCTTCACGTCGCACATGCTCTGGTTTTACTCTACGCTTTGTCATGCTTATCCATTTAAAGCCCTGCCAAGGTGCTTTTTATTCAACATTTCTCGATGTAGAGCATCATAACATTTTTTTATCATACTTTTTATTGATTGAACGTTCAATCAATAAAAAGTATAATCTGTAAAAATCAATGAATTTTTGATTGGTAAGAACAGATGTAAAGTAATAAACCAAAGATTCTTATGGATAAGGCGATAAGCAGAATTGAACACTTATCACATTATTTTTTAAGAAAAAAACACCAATTGCAAGGAGCAAGAACATGGTGTCAGAAAGTAATGAAGGGTCCCCATCTGAACCTATACGTTTAAATTTGTTTGTTTTTTGGAGCTCTGCAATCAGTATCGGCATTTTTGGCCTATTGTTTGTGTTGTTTCCACAGCGCAGTCAGTTCTGGTTAACCTATATACAAGGGCAGGCGAACCAATTATTTGGCTGGTATTACATGCTGGTGATTGTGGTTTGTTTAGGTTTTGTAGCATGGCTGGCTTTTTCTCGGGTTGGGCAGATTCCATTAGGCAAAGATGACGATAAACCTGAGTTTGGCTATTTGGCTTGGGTGTCGATGCTGTTTTCCGCAGGCATCGGGATTGCACTGCTGTATTACGGTGTGGCTGAGCCAGTTGATCATTTCCTGCGACCACCAGAAGGTCAGGGTGGAACGATTCAAGCTGCGCGTGATGCCATGATGTATAGCTTTCTGCATTGGGGCATTCATGGTTGGGTATTGTATGCCTTACTGGGTGTGACTTTGGGTTATTTCGCCTTTCGTCGAGATTTGCCGTTGGCCTTGCGTTCCGCACTGTATCCAATCTTTGGTGAGCGAATCTATGGCTTGGTTGGTGATTTTGTCGATGGCTTTGGGATTTTAGCCACAGTCATTTCTTTGGTGACCAATCTCGGCATCGGTGCTTTGGTACTGGTGTCTGGCGTGCATTATCTACTTCCTGAGATTCCCAATAATAATACGACCTTGATTGCCGTGGTGTTGCTGATGATGTCAGTCGCGACCATGACCACCGTGGTTGGGATTGAAAAGGGCTTGGCGTGGTTATCCCGCATCAACTTACGTTTACTCTACGCCTTATTACTATTCGTATTCCTGACAGGGCCAACCAACCACTTGCTCAATGGTTTAGTCCAGAACATGGGTGATTATCTCGATCATTTTCTGGCAAAAAGCTTTGACATGTATCTCTACAACAGCAAGGCAGGTGAGTGGTTAGGTTCGTGGACGGTGTTTTATTGGGCATGGTGGATTGCATGGGCGCCATTTGTAGGGATGTTTATTGCGCGGATTTCCAAAGGTCGTACTATTCGTGAAGTTGTACTCGGTGTCTGTCTGATTCCACTGGGTTTTACCTTGGCTTGGATCTCGATTTTTGGCAATACTGCAATCTATTTTATTTTGGAACAGAAGCAAAAAATCCTCGGGGATTTGGTACTGACTGACCCTGCTTTGTCCTTATTTAAGCTTCTCGAATTTTTACCCTTCAATCCTTATGTTGCTGGGATTGTTGTTGTGATTTGTTTCGTATTGTTTTTGACCCCTGTGGGTTCTGGTACACTCATGATCGCAAATCTGTCCTCGAAAGGGGGTAGCAATGAAAGTGATTCACCAATTTGGTTACGAATTTTCTGGTCTGTGGTGATTACCATTGTCAGTATTGGGCTGCTGTTGGCAGGGAGTTTCCACTCCATGCAAAGTGCCGTAGTACTCTGTGGTTTGCCATTCTCCGTTATTATTTTGCTGTATATGTTTGGCCTTGCCAAAGCAGTTAAACAGGATCAATTTTTTAGTCCTACACCACCGCAAGTGATAACGCAGGACACTCAGTCATCACATCACACAACTGAAAAATCAGAAACATTGTAATTCGGGTAAATAACTTTTGTTTTTCATTTTCTATTCAGATATGTCTTTTCATTGATCTAGTGATGAAAAGACGTGGATGAATATTTTCTTTTTCTTCTCTAACTCCCTGAGGATTGTATGGCGACAGATAATCCAAGAGCGGTTGATGATGCTACATTAGCGAATAAAGACCATTTAAATCGTGTGGTCTTCTATGTTTCAGCTCTACTTATTTTAACATTTGCACTGGTAACGATTTTATTTAACGACTTTGCCAATCATTTACTCAATGTGGTACTGGCTTGGGTCAGTGATAAATTCAGCTGGTATTATTTACTGGCTGCGACATTGTATTTAATCTTTGTGGTTTTTATTGCTTGCTCACGTTATGGCGATATCAAACTTGGTCCGAAGCACTCCAAACCTGAGTTCAGCTTACTCAGTTGGTCCGCAATGCTGTTCGCAGCGGGCATCGGCACAGACTTAATGTTCTTCTCTGTTGCAGAGCCGTTATCTCATTATATGAATCCGCCTGTGGGCGAAGGTCAAACCTATGAAGCTGCGCGTCAGGGTATGGTTTGGACGCTGTTCCACTATGGTTTAACGGGTTGGGGCATGTATGCCTTGGTCGGGATGGCCTTGGGTTACTTTAGTTATCGTTATAACTTGCCACTGACCATTCGTTCTGCGCTCTACCCAATTTTTGGTAAAAAAATTGATGGTCCAATTGGACATAGTGTAGATATTGCCGCAGTCATCGGGACGATCTTTGGTATTGCCACCACCTGTGGTATTGCCGTCGTTCAAATCAATTATGGTTTGCATGTCTTATTTGGCTGGCCTGAAAACCTGTTGATTCAGTCGGCACTGATTTTGGTTGCCGTTATTGTCACCATTATTTCGGTAACCGCTGGGGTCAATAAAGGCATTAAGGTGTTATCTGAAATCAATATTTTTGCCGCAATTGGCTTAATGTTGTTTGTATTGTTCTTGGGCAATACTGGATTCTTACTCAATGCCTTGGTACAAAACTTTGGTGACTATATCAGTCGATTCCCAAGTTTGGCCTTAGAAAGTTTTGCTTTTGATCAGCCGAAAGAATGGATGAACAGTTGGACCTTGTTCTTCTGGGCGTGGTGGGTGGCTTGGTCGCCATTTGTGGGGCTGTTCTTGGCGCGCATTTCTCGTGGTCGTACCATTCGTGAATTCGTCTGCGGCACCTTGATCATTCCTTTATTGTTTACCATTACTTGGTTATCTATTTTTGGGAACAGTGCCTTATATAATGTGATTTTTGAAGGCAATACGGCACTGGCTCAAACGGTTCTGACTGATCCTGCGCATGGTTTTTATGACCTATTGGCGCAATATCCGTGGTTTGCATTTATTGCAGGTGTGGCAACGATTACAGGTCTATTGTTCTATGTAACCTCTGCCGATTCTGGTGCATTGGTTTTAGGAAACTTCACCACTAAATTTTCCAATGTTGATAATGATGCGCCACGCTGGTTAAGAGTATTTTGGGCAACGGCAATTGGCTTGCTCACCTTGGCAATGCTGATGGCAAACGGGATTACCGCACTGCAAAGTGCCACGGTGATCATGGGCTTACCCTTTAGCTTTGTCATGCTGTTGGTCATGGCGGGTCTGTACAAGTCTTTGCGTCTGGAAGATTACCGGAAGGCGAGTCGTAGTATGAATGCTGCACCCGTGGTCGGGAACGTGGATATCCTGAACTGGAAGAAACGTTTAGCCCGTGTGATGCATCACCCAGGTACCAGTGAAACCCAACGGATGCTTGATAGTGTTTGTGAACCAGCAGTACGCACAGTTGCTGATGAACTGGTGAAGCGTGGTATGCATGTTGATGTCACCCAAACAGCATTGGAAGATAACGATGCACTCTATCATTTAGATTTAACCATCTATTTGGAAGAAGAGCACAACTTCGTTTATCAAATCTGGCCGGTACGTTATATCGCACCAAACTTCAGTGAACGTGGTAAACGCGGCAAGCAGTTCTACTACCGTCTAGAAACCTTCTTATATGAAGGCTCTCAGGACAATGATCTGGTTGGATACACCAAAGAACAGGTGATTAATGACATCTTGGATAAGTATGAACGTCATATGACCTTCTTGCATATCAATCGTATTAGTCCCGGAAATCGTCCGTTGTATCCAGACTCTCAAGATTAGTCTGTTGAATAATAAAAAACCTCACGTGAAGTGAGGTTTTTTATTAGCCTAATTATAAGGCCCCATATTTTTGCCATGTTTCACCGGTTTCATAGGTTTCATAATGGCTTTTCAGTTCATGCAGAGATTGGGTCTGGTAGATCGCAAAGATGATCATGATCAAGAATAAGCTGATCAATTTAATGGCACGTTTATTCTTATATTCATCTGAATAGAGGTAGAAAATACAATAAAAAGCGATCATCAAATACGTGCAAAACAGTGAGTTAAACACCAGATAAATCAGCAAGGCAGCTGTAATCACGAAGGCGATCCGATTCTTTAAAATCGTCGGTCGCAAGCTAAGCACATTCAATATTAAAAGGCCAAATGAGGTCCAAAACAGATAGGCTTGACCGCCAATAATGACAATATAGGTCGATTGCAGCCACAGCAAGACCAGCCATACAAAAACGGAAAAAATAATAAATTTAGAGAGGCCTGAAGACGCGGGCAAAGTATGTTTCATATGACATTGAATTTTAAAATAACTGTTTGTTTAATAGGGGAATTAAAAACGGAACTTCAATAAATCTTTGGTCTTAATCTTTGTTAAAACAACGCAGAGCAAAGACAGTGAACCACCCATCAACATCGCAGGAATCACGCTGAAAAAGCGCGTCATCACACTCGACTGCAACGCACCAAGCTCATTACTCGAGGTGACAAAGATGCCATTGATGGCAGCGACACGTCCAAGCATGTCCTTGGGTGGAATCAGTTGCAGTATGGTTTGACGAATGACAATGTTGATACTGTCACATGCTCCCATAATAATGAGAACTGCGACTGAAAAATACAGCTGTCTGGTAACAGCAAATAACAAGGTACACAGACCAAAGCCTGTCACTGCTATCAGCATCATCTGCCACGGTCTAGATTTTGGTGGATAGCGAATTAAAATGATCATCATCACCAATGCACCAAAGGCTGGTGCCGCGCGTAATAGACCAAAACCATCTGCACCGATATGTAAAACATCTTGGGCAAAAATGGGCAATAGCGCGATGATGCCACCAAAAAAAACTGAGCTCAGATCGAGAAACATCGCCCAAAAAATAATTTTAGTTTTAAAAATAAAATGCAGCGCTTCTTTTAGACTCTGAGTTACTGACTCTGTTTGGATTTGCGGAAAATCTCGCTTTTGCAAACACCAGAGGGCAATACTGCCAGCTAAAAAAAGTGCCACGATGACACTAAAAGTAATGTCTAAATCGAGATGAGCGAGTAAGAAGCCACCAATGACGGGTGCAAGAATGCCACTGGCTTGCCAGCACATGCTGGTCCATGTTGCTGCATGGGTATACAAATGCTCGGGTACCACAAAAGGACGTAAAGAATTAAAGCAGGGGCTATATATGCCGCGAATACAGCCAAATAAAAAAAGAATACTCAAGGATGAGATTAATAATACATTTGCACTGATGGTTTGGCTGTGAAAAAGATCAAAACTGATCCACAAAGCAATCGATAAGGGAATGGCAAAGCTAAAGCTGATCTGCAAAATACGCTGACGATTAAAACGGTCAGCAATATAACCGCCCCATAAAGAGAGGATGAGAAAGGGTAAAAAATCCATGATCCCGACCAAGCCGAGAATGAGCGGATTCTTGGTGATTTGATACAGATAAAACGCGATCAGGACTTCTTGAATTAGTACCGCAAACGTCAGGCAGCATTGATTGATGGTCAATAACGTGAAGTCACGACTGGCAAATGCAGCAAAAGCAGAATGAGGTACAGCAGAAGACATAAGGCGTAGATTTAAAACATACTAATAAAGAAAAAGGGAAGAGCTGAAACTCCTCCCTTTTTGATGTGCTTAGCGTTACTTATTGTGCAACAGCTTCAGCTTGAACCACTTTCTTAGCAGGAACTAAGTTTGCAGGTGTCGTATAGTTCAAGCCCAAAGTTGAACTTGAGTACTGACGGATTTGATCTAACAACGCTGGATCTGTTGAAAGGTCTTTACCATAAGAACGTACGATCTCATGCAATTTGTCGTTCCATACACCTTTAGTTTGCTCTGGGAATGCTTTTTCAAGCAAGTTGAGCATGATGTAAGGTGATGTAGACGCACCCGGAGAAGCACCTAACAATGCAGTTACAGACTTGTCTTTAGAGGCAAAGATTTCTGTACCGAATTGCAATTTAGCAGGTTTGCCTGGCTCTTTTTTGATGATCTGAACGCGTTGACCACCTTGTTGTAAATGCCAGTCTTTTGGATCAGCTTCAGGGTAGTATTTTTTCAACTCGTTGAAACGATCTGCATCAGACATTAACACTTGGCTTACTAGATACTGAACAAGATCAGCGTTTTGTAGACCAATTGCAGCCATCGGCAACACGTTGTTTTTGTTGGTTGATGCAAGCAGATCAAGCTGTGAACCATTTTTCAGGAACTTGTTTGAATAGGTTGCGAATGGGCCAAACAACACATATTTTTTACCGTCGATATAACGGGTATCGATATGTGGAACAGACATTGGAGGCGCACCAAGATCAGCACGACCATAGACTTTGGCTGTATGTTTTGCTGTTACTGCTGGGTTGTCAGTTACAAGGAACTCACCGCCCACAGGGAAACCAGCATATTGTTGTGCTTCTGGTAAGCCAGTCATTTGCAATAATTTAATTGCAGCACCGCCCGCACCAATAAACACAAAACGTGTTTTGACATGATCAACTTTGCCAGATTTCAAATCTTTGAAAGCCACAGACCAAGTGTTGTCATCATTTTTGCTGATACCCGTCACTTCAGTTGAAGTGCTGAGTTTGAAGTTCGGACTCTTTTCAAGGTTGCCAATCAACTGCTTGGTGATTGCACCGTAGTTTACGTCAGAACCAACGTCCATACGGGTTGCAGCCACTTTCTGTTGAGGATCACGACCGTCCATCACCAATGGTGCCCATTGTTGAATTTCAGCTTTGTCTTCACTCAATTTCATGCCAGCGAATAACGGATTTTGAACCATGGCAGCATAACGCTTTTCCATGAAGTTCACGTTATCGCCCCATACGAAAGCAATGTGTGGGACTGGGTTGATGAAGGTCGTTGGTGTTTCGAGTACACCTTGCTTCACTTGGTATGCCCAGAACTGTTTGGCAATTTCAAACTGACCAGCCACGTTTACAGCTTTGGAAATGTCCATTTTACCGTCTTTTTCTTCGGTATAGTTCATTTCCATAAAGCCTGAGTGGCCTGTACCCGCGTTGTTAAAACCGTTTGAACTTTCTTGTGCAACAGCATCAAGACGTTCATACATGCGGATATTCCAGTCGGGTTGTAATTCGTTGAGATACGTACCTAAAGTGGCACTCATGATCCCGCCGCCGATGAGTACAACATCGACAGTTGGTTCGTTACTGGTGGTTTTAATTGCCTTAGACGCAACTGGTCTAAAAAGAAAGGCAATTGCAATAATAATTAGTACCACGAGTAGTACTAATAAATATTTCCAAAATTTTTTCATTCAATTTACCTTAAAAATTAAATGACGCTCTATATGACAATCGATATAGAGAGAAAGAATTTAAATGATGATACAGGCGCAATAAAGGCACATCAGTACGGCAAGGGATCGCCTTAACACTGATGTTGAAGAAGTTAGTTCATGAATTTTACTTTAATTTAGACGGTATTTTGGTTGAACTAATGTTTCAAAATGTACAAATCAAGCCGACTTTGATGATTTATTGTGTGAAAGTTGTAGAAAGTTCTAGTAAATCTTAGACTTATGGTTTAGAGAGATCAGTCACATTTTAACCGAATAGGATGATTTGAATAATACAAATGTGCGCTCAATTATCATTGAGTGACGCTCTCTATGAGAGAACAATGCCGCTTGGTATGATTTACATGCAGCTTATGCTTTATCCAGATCAGTTCAAAATCCCCTGAGCGATATTCATCTATAAAAGTGCCATCAGCCGAGGATGCTGAATCATATTCATCTCAGCAAATTTTCAAACATGAATTTCATTCATTTTGGACTTAGATTAAATCATTTTTATTCAGCTAATGATTACGGTATAAATCACTCTATACAGAAATTCAGATTTATCTCAGAAATTAGGGTGGCGGATTAAAATGAGTAGCGCATTTAATTTTACGATCAAGAGTATTCGTTTTGATGAGAACTATTACCCATCAGAAAATACCCGTATTACAACCAACTTTGCCAATTTGGCTCGTGGTCAAAGCCGCCAAGAAAATCTGCGTAATACCCTAAAAATGATCGACAATCGTTTCAATACCTTGGCGCATTGGGATAATCCAGAAGGCGATCGTTATGCGGTCGAGCTTGAGATTATTTCTGTTGAGATGAAGGTTGAAGCGGGCAGCGATAGCAATGCATTGCCTTTGATTGAAATTTTAAAAACCAATATTGTTGATCAAAAAACCAATGAGCGTATTGAAGGTATTGTGGGCAATAACTTCTCTTCTTATGTGCGTGATTATGATTTCAGTGTGTTATTGCTTGAGCATAATAAAAACCAGTCTGGATTTAGCACCCCAGAGAATTTCGGCGACTTACATGGCAACTTGTTCAAGAGCTTTATTGAGTCAGAGACTTACAAGGCAAACTTTAACAAGCCGCCTGTGATCTGCCTCAGTGTTTCCAGCAGCAAGGTCTATCAACGTACTGAAAATCAACATCCAGTATTGGGTACGGAATATCTGCAAGATGAATATTCATTAACGGATGAGTATTTCCAGAAAATGGGCTTAAAGGTGCGTTATTTCATGCCGCCAAATAGTGTTGCGCCGTTGGCCTTCTATTTCTCTGGGGATTTATTGGCGGACTACAGCAATCTGGAATTGATCAGCACCATCAGCACCATGGAAAGTTTCCAGAAGATTTACCGTCCTGAAATTTACAATGCCAATTCAGTGGCAGGCAAATCCTATCAACCAAGTTTGAGCAACCAAGATTATTCACTGACTCGCATCGTCTATGACCGAGAAGAACGTAGTCGTTTGGCGATTGAACAAGGCAAATTTGTTGAAGAACAATTTATCAAACCTTATCAAAACATTCTGGAACAGTGGTCTGCCAGTTATGCAGCACAAAGCAACTCGCAAAAAAGTTACGCGCACTAATTTATTGAAAATATAAGGTTATTGATGATGAAAAGATTATTACCAACGTCGACTGCGGGTAGCTTACCGAAACCGTCTTGGCTGGCAGAGCCTGAAAAGCTTTGGTCGCCGTGGAAACTGCAAGAGCAGGGTTTGATTGAAGGTAAACAGGATGCATTGCGTTTGTCTTTACATGAGCAGCAAGTGGCAGGCATTGATATTGTCAGTGATGGCGAGCAAACCCGTCAGCACTTTGTCACCACCTTTATTGAGCATTTGACGGGTGTCGATTTTGAGAAACGTGAAACGGTGCGTATTCGTAATCGTTATGATGCCAGTGTACCAACCGTTGTCGGTGCGGTATCGCGTCAAAAGCCTGTTTTTGTGGAAGATGCCAAGTTTTTACGTCAGCAGACCAATCAACCGATTAAATGGGCGTTGCCAGGACCAATGACCATGATTGATACGCTGTATGATGCGCATTATAAAAGTCGTGAAAAATTGGCATGGGAATTTGCCAAGATCTTGAATGAAGAAGCCAAAGAGTTAGAAGCGGCGGGCGTGGATATTATCCAGTTCGATGAGCCTGCATTTAACGTGTTCTTTGATGAAGTGAATGATTGGGGCGTGGCGACTTTAGAGCGTGCGCTTGAAGGTTTGAAATGTGAAACTGCGGTGCACATTTGCTATGGTTACGGCATCAAAGCCAATACTGACTGGAAAAAGACCCTCGGTTCAGAATGGCGTCAGTATGAAGAAGCCTTTCCAAAGCTACAGCAGTCAAAACTTGATATCATCTCACTCGAATGTCACAACTCACGTGTGCCAATGGATCTAATTGAATTGATTCGCGGCAAGAAAGTGATGGTGGGTGCGATTGACGTGGCCAGTAACACGGTAGAAACACCAGAAGAAGTTGCCGATACCTTACGTAAAGCACTTCAGTTTGTCGATGCTGATAAACTGTATCCATCAACCAACTGCGGTATGGCACCTTTGGCGCGTGATGTTGCGCGTGGCAAGCTGAATGCTTTAAGTGCAGGTGCAGAAATTATTCGTCGAGAACTGCAAGGCTAAAATGCACTGAGGTCGAGAGGTGCAAAGGGCGAGTAGGTGCGCCCTTTGCGCTATCCCCAAGCTCGGGTTTAATTGAGGAGTAGAGTGATGGTTGAAGCAACAGATTTTAGAGATGCAATGTCTTTACTTACCAGTGCGGTCAGTGTGATTACCACCACAGGTATGTCTGGTCGCTATGGCTTTACTGCATCTGCTGTATGTAGCGTCACAGATACGCCTCCGACTTTATTGGTATGCATGAATCGAGCCTCGAGTTCGCATGTGCATTTTGTCGACAATAAAATCCTGAGCGTGAATGTGTTAAGCG
This sequence comes from Acinetobacter sp. Ac_5812, assembly GCF_013072695.1. Taxonomy (GTDB): domain Bacteria; phylum Pseudomonadota; class Gammaproteobacteria; order Pseudomonadales; family Moraxellaceae; genus Acinetobacter. The sequence goes on along the minus strand of NZ_LXUK01000009.1, from coordinate 174,005 downwards.
CAGATCATCAGCATATTTCGAAAGCCTTTTCCTCTAAATTGAGTCCAGAAGAACGTTTTAAACACGGTGCTTGGTCAGCGTTGGAAACCGGTGCGCCAGTTTTGGATGATGCCTTGGTGAATTTCGATTGCGAGATTGATCAGATTCAGGACGTGGGAACGCATACGATTTTTATTTGTCGTATTGTAGCGGTTCAACAAAGTGGACATGATCAAAGCTTGGTGTACTTTAATCGTGCCTATCACCAAGTTGGGCAAACTGAAGTCGCTTAAAGCAGTGCGCTTTAAGCCGATTGGCTGATTATTAAAATACATTTATATGATAATTTAAAAATAATAAATAATTTAATTAATTGAAAAATAATAAGAAAGTTACTTTGGCCCAAAGTGTAGCATTGACACCCTTAAACCCACTGATTATTCTTTAAGCGCTGGCCTACATCGCCAGCCGGTTTTAGCAGACCGTTTCCTAAGTGCATTGAAAAACCTTGTTTTTTTGATGTAGACTTGTTCGTCCCTCTTTTGTAGCGGTAGGGCGAAAGGGGGACGCCTTCGGGCGTGCTGATTCTTAGGTTCAGTCTGCTAACCCTCTTTCTCCCTGCCACCATAATTTTTATGTCTTGGCAGAATTCCGAATGATTTAGGAGTTGGCCATGCACTGTCTTTATATTCTTCTCAATTAGTCTTTGACACCGTTTGATTGCCCTTAGGTTTTCAAGCGTAACTTCGTCACGACTAAAAAATCATATCAACAATAAAACTTGAGATGCGCTCATGCCGTCTTATCGGGTCTTTGCACGCCTTTTTTTCGCTTATTGCAGCATTAATGGCCGCTTGATCTGGTTGAGCAACAACAAAAAATTATTCAATCATGGAAATGCTATGCCACCTTTTGCTTTGACTTATCGTGCTTTAAAAGTCTTGGATACTTCACAAGCGTTGTTTAGCCAAGATGGTTTTCATCAGGTCGGGGTCGATCTGATTATTGATGCGTCACAAATTGCCAAAGGCACCTTTTATAAATATTTTCACTCCAAAGAGCATTTGGTTGAAATGACACTGAGCTTGCAGAGAACCGCACTCAAGAAAGAAGTCCGTTCAATTCTCTATACCAACAAGAACTTATCGGGGCGTGAAAGACTGAAACGGATTTTCTTTTTACATGCCGATGTAGAAGGGATGTACCATTTATTGTTTAGGGCAGTTTTTGAAATTAAAGCACGTTATCCAAATGCCTATGAGATGGTGGTGGAGTACCGAAACTGGTTGATTCGTGAAATTTATATGTTGTTGGCAAGGGCGGATATCCATGCTGCCAAAGCAGATGCACAGATGTTCTTGTTTGTGGTGGATGGGGCAATGGTGCAGTTGTTGAGTGGGAGTGAGGTGGATAAAGGGAAGTTGTTGGAGGGATGGTTGGTGGGGGTGGGGTAGGAGGAAGCTGGTGGTAATCTGTTTCTATTATGCGGATGGTATTGTATGCTGAAGTTGTATTTTAAAGCCCAGCAGGTCAGTTAATTAAAAAAATTTGGGAATTTTAATTTCATTATACTTTTATATAACTAGTATGGCTTTTTAATAAATGATGAAATAGGAGTTATTTCTAGATATAGTTTTATTTTTAAAATTTTTCTAAAAAACCTTATAATAAATAAGATCTTGTTTTGAAGTGAATCTATTCTATAATATAACTGCAACTATAACTCTATAGTGCTAGTTGTGGTAGATATTAAATATTGATGGAAATAAATTTCAGTGAATTTATCGACTTAAAGGGGCTAGTATGGGGACTCAGACGCTAATTCAATTTGGTTTTGATGTTTATTATGAGATGTCATTAGATGAAGTAGTACAGGCATTGAAATTTTGTCCCCTTAAGTATGAGATAAAGCAATTAGATACTCATAATTTCTTTTTCACAGTTGAAGATGCTGAACAAAAAAAAGTAATTCTTAATTTTCTTAGTGATTACAAATTACGTCAAGAGCTAAGTCAAAAAATCAGTATTCAACAGAAATTTTTTGTAGATGCAATCATCATGGCGAGTATTAGTAAATAAAATGCTTTTTAAAAATGTTGAATTATTACCATTTAATTTTAAACGAATGGAAAATGAGAAATATCTCATAACTAGTGTGACGGGGGATTTTGAGTTTATTTCTAGAGATAATTTAAAAAAAATAATTGCTAAAGATGAATCTTTAGATATGGCTCTTTATCTGAACTTGAAATCTAAATTCTTCCTGATGAGTCAAAATGCTATTGGTTCAAAACGAGCTTTAATTTCAAGGTTACATGCAAAAAAATCAACAATTTTAGAAGGAACTTCACTCCATATTATTGTTGTGACGATTCAATGTATGCACTCATGTTCTTACTGCCAAGTCAGTCGTCAACATGCAGGAGATGAGTTCACTATTTCCAGAAAAAATTTACTCTTGGCGTGTGATACCATCTTTGAAAGTACATCAGATACTTTAACAGTTGAATTCCAAGGGGGAGATCCTTTAATCAAATATGATTTAGTAAAACTTGCGATTGACTACATTACTAAAAAAAATAAAGAGCACAATAGATCTATTCGTTTTGTAGTAACTACAACATTGCACCAGTTAACCTCTGAAATGTGCTTATTTTTCAAAGAACATCAAGTGGTATTGTCTACAAGTATCGACGGTCTTGCAGACTTGCATAATAAAAATAGACCGATTGCTAATCGAGATGCTTATGAAAGAACTATTACAGGCTTAGAGCTAGCTCGTAAAGAATTAGGTCAAGACTCGGTTTCTGCATTAATGACTACTACACGTAAAAGCTTGGATTATCCTAATGAAATTGTGGATGCATATGTTAAATTAGGATTTAAGGATATTTTTATCCGTGGTTTGAGTGATTATGGATTTGCAAAGAAAAACTCAAAGCGACTTGCACCAACTCACGCTGAGTTCTTAGATTTTTATGAGAAAGCATTGGAACGTGTTATCCATTGGAATGATAAAGGATATGAACTAATAGAAGTTCATTCCGCAATCTTATTAAACAAAATCCTTTCTCCATTTGACCACGGTTATATTGATCTCCAGAGTCCATCAGGCGCAGGACTGGGGTGTATTGTCTATAACTATGATGGATACGTATATCCTAGTGATGAATCTCGTATGCTAAAAGAAACAGGGGATATTTCTTTACGTTTAGGTAGAATTGGTGAGCCTTTATCTCAATTGTTAAGCTCTGATCTACAAAGAAATATCATTACTTCAAGTTTGAATTTTAATGATCCAAGTTGTAGTCAATGTGCTTATCTACCGTATTGTGGGCCTGATCCAATTAGTGCTTATAACGAATTTAGAACGATGACTCCACCTACCCATTTAACTAGTCATTGTAAGCGTTACATGGGTTTGTTCGATTTGATATTTAACAAGTACCAAAATTCTGAAAAGTTTAGAAAGTTAGCAAACCAGTGGGCCTTTAGTAAGTAGATAAGATGAGAAAAATAAAGCTAGACTCGGTCACAAAACATACTCCACAAATCTTTAGGGTACTTAGTCTTGATAATTTGGATGTAGAGTGGTTACCTAATCAATCTATTCTAGTGCCAGTTACTAATGTCCAGGAAGTCGAGATTTTTGATCGATATATTCAGGCAGGATTAGACAATCTTTATTCAATTTATAGTCCAGACTTGCTTGATAAGGTTGGTGCAAACAATCTCTTTATTCCAGAACAACAAGCACTAAAATCAAATGATGTGGTTACTATTGACCCATATAAAAAGAATCTAAGTGTACTTTTGAGAGCAAGTGATACTCATCATACTTTATTTTTAACCAACAGATGCAATAACTACTGCATCATGTGCTCTCAACCACCAACTAAGCATGATGACTCATGGTTGGTACGGCAAGCATTAGAAATTATTGATCATCTTAGCTATGAACCGATGAATATTGGCTTAACGGGTGGTGAGCCATTACTACTAGATACACAGTTAAGATTAATCATCGATACCATTCATAATAAATTTCCTTCAACCGTAATTGATGTACTAACGAATGGTCGCTTGTTTAGTAATCCTAAGATAGCGGAATCAGTGTTATCTAATCTTGAAACGAAAGTGAATTGGCTTATCCCACTATATGGTCATGCAGATCTCTTACATGATTTTGTAGTGCAGCAACATTCGGCTTTTGAAGAAACATTAGAAGGTCTTTATGTCCTCCAGCATTACGAACAACCGATACAATTAAGAATTGTTTTGGTTAAGCCTGTATTAGAGAACTTAATTGATCTCTGTACTTATATACGAACCAACCTTCCATTTGTGAATGAGGTCGCTCTGATTGGCTGTGAACCTATAGGTTTTGCATTGGCTAATAAAGAATTGAGTCAAGTTGATATCAAAGAGTGGTGGGAAGAACTGATAATTGCAATAAATGTATTGGTAAACTCAAAAATCCGTTTAGTACTAATGAATATTCCTTTGTGTTGCTTACCTGAATCTTTATGGGAATTTTCTGCTAAAAGTATTTCAGATTGGAAAAATACTTATGATAAAGTTTGTGAAAATTGTGATGTAAAGAAAAAATGTTGTGGTTTATTTACTTGGTATCAAAATGGCTGGGCACCATCTGCTCTGAATCCTATAAAACTTGTTGATAAACAAGGTTAAACGCTTGCATAATATAAAAGTTTAATAACAATATATTTTTTAGTGGGGTGGTGTTTGAGTAAATTTATAAAATCATTAGCTGTTTTTGCTGCATCGGCACCAGTTATTAATAATAAAGCAGCCGCAGCAATTAATACTAATGTGGATTCTTATGAAAATTTAGAACCAGTTTCTATACGTCCTTTAAATTATGAATATGAAAACATGTTTGCAGGTCATAGAAGTCATTCAAGCCATAGAAGTCATTCAAGTCATTACTCTGGCTCGGGATATTCAGGTTATTCCAGTTCAAGAACACCTGTTTATTCTGTACCAAGCTATACTCCACCGAGTTATTCAAGCTCGAACTCAACTACTTCTTCAGGTACATCCTCATCTTCAAATAGAAATAGTTCGAATATAACTGTAAAAACTTACTCAAATGTTCCAACTAAAACAGATACTCCAGTTAATAATTATTATGGAACTAACTTAAATACGAGTGCACCCTCATCATCAGAAGATCCAATCTTAATGCAGGTTATGCAGATCAAGCGGGTACAAGTAGCCTTGTTACAATTAGGATACTATTCTGGGAAAATTGATGGTGATCTAGGTAAAAATACACGTAAAGCTATTGCTAACTACCAAGTTGATAAAAACCTATCAATTAATGGTCGGATGACAACTGAGCTTTTGAACAGCTTGGGAATTTCTGCAGTTAATTATTATGAATAGTAATGCAAAATATTTTATAATTTATCTCTTAATAGGTCTCTAATTAAATTATTTTTGTGAAATTTTTTGTTTAGCTGAGCTCTTAGTAGAAAGTTTTTGTATGATTTTTCTAAAAAATATATTCTTATATTAAAGCAATCGAAATGTGCATGTGAAAGTGAGTAAATAGTACATCTTTCTGAAAGTATTAAACAAAAAGATTTTTGATTTTCACAAATATTATCCATTGTAATAGAGATTTCTCTATCAGATTTTTCAATAATGAGATATATGGCGTAATTTTTTAATAATTCTTGTAAGGATTCTTGATTTATTTGGTATTTAGTTAGTTGTTCAATGTAAGGTATTTTAAGCTGTGGATTTTGGGTGCAAATATTGGCAATATTTCCAATTCTATGATTGCCATCGCTATTACTAACCATTAGACCTTTGTGCCAGCTTCTTTTAATAAAGCCAGACACTCCATTTAATTTCCCATCCTTATTGAAACATTCTTTTAGATGTTTTACTTCAGTTTTATGTATGTGTTCATCCCCTGAATTTGAAATAGTTGCCAATTTCCACCAGTTCACTAAATCACAAGCTTGAGTAAAGTTGAAGTGTTTGGCGCTTTTACCTCCACATATATACTTAACTTCCGAAAGATCTAATTCATATTGACTTATTATTTCCTTGTGAATCAATCTTTTTAATATGTCACGAAATTTTTTTATAGTTAGTGAATCTGATTTATAGGCTTCAAATATATGATTCCAAGTTTTATCCTGTTCGACTTGAGATAAGTCATCCAAATTTAAAAGAGAACCACTATGTCCATGATTGTCATTTAGCCAATAATTAGTACAAAAAAGTAAATTTTCTTGATATTTATTAATAATTGTCTTGCTGAACATTTGGTGAAATTCCAGTTATGGTCATCAAACCTACTTTAAATGTATTTAAATTAATATTTTGAGTAGGGTTGATTCTATTTTTATTGGGTTAATTTTGAGATGTAAAATATCTTTTTGATTAGCCATTTAAAATGTAGAAAACGACTTTAAGGCTCAAAGCTAGATTAAAAAGATGATATAAAAAGGGCTGCCATTGGTAGCCCTTTTTTAACTGCGTATTTATTCTATTGACTTACCAGCTTAACGCACCACCAGTTTGGTAGTCTGTTACACGCGTTTCAAAGAAGTTCTTCTCTTTACGCAAGTCCATCATCTCAGACATCCACGCAAACGGGTTAGTTACACCAGCAAACTGCTCAGGTAAACCAAGTTGCGCTAAACGACGGTTACAGATGAACTTCAAGTATTCTTCCATCATGCTTGCATTCATACCCAATACACCACGTGGCATCGTGTCACGCGCATATTCGATTTCAAGCATGGTGCCTTCAAGAATCATTTGAATCACTTCTTCTTGGAACTCAGCCGTCCACAAGTGCGGGTTCTCGATCTTGATCTGGTTGATCATGTCGATACCGAAGTTCAAGTGCATAGACTCATCACGCAAGATGTACTGGAACTGTTCAGCAACACCGTTCATCTTGTTACGACGACCCATACTCAAGATTTGAGTAAAGCCACAGTAGAAGAAGATCCCTTCAAGTACGCAATAGAACGCGATCAAGTTACGCAATAAACGTTGGTCGTTTTCAGGCGTACCAGTGTTGAACGTTGGATCACTTAAAGATTGAGTGTATTTCAAGCCCCACGATGCTTTACGTGCAACACTTGGAATCTCGCGGTACATGTTGAAGACTTCGCCTTCGTCCATACCCAAAGATTCGATACAGTATTGATAAGCATGGGTGTGAATCGCTTCTTCAAACGCTTGACGCAAGATGTACTGACGGCATTCAGGGTTGGTAATGTGACGGTAGATCGCCAACACCAAGTTGTTTGCAACCAATGAGTCTGCAGTCGAGAAGAAACCTAAAGAACGCATGATGATGGTACGCTCATCTTCAGTTAAGCCATTTTCAGACTTCCAAAGCGCGATATCATGGTTCATGTTGACTTCTTGCGGCATCCAGTGGTTTGCACACCCGTCAAGATACTTCTGCCAAGCCCACTCGTATTTAAACGGAACAAGCTGGTTTAAGTCTGCACGACAGTTGATCATGGCTTTATCATCAACCTGCACACGCTGTGCACCCATCTCAAGCTCTTCCAAGCCAGGTGCAGCATCTAAATGTTCTAAGGCAGCAGATGCTCGTGCCAACGAATCGGTTGGATTTGTTGATCGCACGGTACTGGTTCCAGCGGGTTGTGCAGCAGCCACGCGCGGCGATGATTGCTCTGAATCAGATACCACTTGCGTATTAACCGTTTTTTGCGTGTCGATGGGCGCAGACTTGTGTTCAGGTGCAGTCGGTTTTTGCGAATCATCTTCAAAATCGTCCCAACTAAGGATAGACATATCAATTCTCTCTTCGTTGCTTTATATCTTTTATTTAGACATCTCAAGCAAGGAGATGTCCTACTATACGCTCAATTTGTGTAAGCAAAATTAAGTTTTATTGATTGAGTTTTTAAAAGTGACCAATGGACACTGACAATCCCTAAGACTTATTTTGATTACGCTGTTGTCTACGTATTTTAAAAAACGCGTAAACGAGGGGGATATAAAACACTAGAAAGGCACAAATCAGAACAATCACACCAAATTGATAATTATGACTGAGATGGAACATGATCGATGCCTCTATAGAAACCTCTCTTGCGACGCTTTAGTCGCTCATCACCTCTCCTAAAAGGAGAGGGAATTTATGCAGAGAGGAATAAAATTACTGACAAGCTTCGCAGTCTGGGTTGTCAATTGAACACGCCAATGGCACTGGTGCTGCTGTCGTGAAACCATCTTCTTCAACCGCAGTTTCAGGTTTCTTCTCAGCCACAACTGCTGCTGGTGCTGCCGCAACCACAGGCGCTTCAACCGATGCTGGTTTAACTGCATTCAGTGCACCAGTATTGATGGTTGATTTCTCAGCCGATGTTGCACCTAAAGCTCGGAGGTAATAGGTGGTTTTAAGACCACGTAACCATGCCATTTTATAGGTGATGTCAAGTTTCTTGCCGTTCGCGCCAGCGATGTAAAGGTTCAATGACTGTGCTTGGTCGATCCACTTTTGACGACGTGACGCAGCATCTACGATCCAGCGAGTATCCACTTCAAATGCAGTCGCGAAGATTGCTTTTAATTCTTCAGGAATACGCGCAATCTTTTGCACTGAACCTTCGAAGTGTTTCAGGTCATTGACCATGACGGTATCCCAAAGACCACGTTCTTTTAATGCACGAACAAGGTAAGGGTTGATCACGGTGAACTCACCAGAAAGGTTCGATTTCACATACAAGTTCTGGAAAGTTGGTTCAATCGATTGAGACACGCCACAAATGTTAGAGATGGTTGCAGTCGGTGCAATCGCCATCACATTTGAGTTACGCATACCGTCTTTTTGAACTTTGGCACGTAAAGTGTCCCAGTCTAAACGTTGCGTACGATCCACTTCGAACATACGCTCTGGACGAGATTTTGCAACGATTTCTAAAGAGTCGATTGGCAGAATCCCTTGATCCCACAATGAACCTTTGAATGTTGAGTAAGCACCACGTTCAAGCGCAAGGTTACTTGATGTTTCGATCGCGTAGTAGCTGATCACTTCCATCGATTCATCAGCGAAATCAACTGCTTCATCTGAGCCATAAGCAAGATTCATTTCATACAATGCATCTTGGAAGCCCATGATACCCATACCTACAGGGCGGTGTTTCAAGTTTGAGGTTTTCGCTTGTGGCACCGCATAGTAGTTAATGTCGATTACGTTATCGAGCATACGCACGGCAGTTTTCACTGTACGCGCAAGCTTTTCACGATCTAATACGCCACCTTGAACGTGTTGTACAAGGTTGATCGAACCTAAGTTACAGACCGCGATTTCATCTTGGTTGGTGTTTAAGGTGATTTCTGTACACAAGTTAGATGAGTGAACCACGCCAACATGTTGTTGTGGTGAACGTAAGTTACATACGTCTTTGAATGTGATCCATGGGTGACCAGTTTCGAATAACATCGAAAGCATTTTGCGCCATAAATCTTTCGCACGTACTTTCTTGTGTAGCATGTTTTCTTGTTTTGCGACTGCTTCGTAGTGTGCATAACGCTCAGCGAATTCTGCGCCTGTTAAATCATGCAGGTCTGGTGTTTCAGACGGTGTGAACAATGTCCATTCAGCATCTTCAAATACACGTTGCATGAACAAGTCAGGAACCCAGTTCGCTGTGTTCATGTCGTGGGTACGACGACGGTCATCACCGGTGTTTTTACGTAGCTCTAGGAACTCTTCAACATCCAAGTGCCAAGTTTCGAGGTATGCACAAACTGCACCTTTACGCTTACCACCTTGGTTCACAGCAACGGCTGTATCGTTCGCAACTTTAAGGAACGGAACCACACCTTGAGATTTACCGTTGGTGCCTTTGATATAAGAGTTCAATGCACGTACAGGTGTCCAGTCATTACCTAAACCACCCGCCCATTTTGACAGCATGGCGTTATCACGCATTGCACCATAAATGTCATACAGGTCATCACCAATCGTGGTTAAGTAACAGCTCGATAATTGCGGACGCAATGTACCTGAGTTAAATAGCGTTGGTGTAGACGCCATGTAGTCGAAGCTAGACAATAAGTCATAGAACTCGATTGCACGGTCTTCTCTATTTTCTTCATTGAGCGAAAGACCCATCGACACACGCATAAAGAATAATTGTGGTAATTCAAAACGCACGCCATTTGAATGGATGAAGTAACGGTCAAATAAAGTTTGTAGACCTAAATAGGTGAATTGGTTTGAGCGTTCTGGTTTGATCGCAGCAGCCAATTTTGCAAGGTCAAAATCAAGCAAGTCTTTAGACAGAAGATCAAGCTCAATACCTTTCTTCAAGAAGGTTTCTAAAGCATCACCTTCTAAGGTGTCTGTCGGTAGACCGAGGAACTCTAAACCTGTGCTGACCAATTCGCTACTGAGTAAACGCGCAGTCACATAAGTATAGTTTGGCTCTTGTTCGATACGGGTACGCGTTGCCATCATCATGGTGGTCGCGATATCGCTTTCTTTTACGCCGTTATATAAGTTCTTTACGGTTTCATCAAGAATGGCTTGAACATCAATCCCTTCTAGACCTTCACTTGCAGTTTCAATGGTTGCAGTAAGCGCATCCAAATCCAATGGTTGGAGCTGACCATTGGCATCTGTAATTTGAAGGGTAGGGTGATGGTTCGCACCAGTTTGCTGACGAGCACTTGCGCGTTGGTCACGATAAATGACGTAGGCACGTGCAACTTTTTGCTCGCCTGTACGCATCAATGCCAATTCAACTTGGTCTTGAATTTCTTCGATATGAATCGTGCCACCAGACGGTAAACGACGATTGAAGGTGTTCATTACCATTTCAGTCAGTTGAGTGATACGGTCATGGATACGACTTGAGTCCGTACCTTGTTGACCTTCAACAGCTAAAAATGCTTTCCCAATCGCAACAGAAATTTTCTCGGCATTAAATGTCGCAATCTCACCGGTGCGCTTAATGACCTGAAGTTGGCCAGGAGTAGAAGTGATGATGCTCATGTCAGCATAGCTCCATTATCATCTATTTTTATGTTCATGGACCGTTTGAATCGAGCAAAAAGTATGCCACGATGTTTGAGGGATAAACACAATACTTAGTGGTTAAAGTTTATTTTCAACACAAGATACGGGATTTTTTGCAGTAGATCAATCCTTGACTTTTTACTAATTTTTTTTTCATGTGTTAACTGCTGAAATCACAGTCACATAGCATATCAAAGCCGTTAAAAAAGGCTTATAGATAACTCTGTGGATAACTCAAAAAACAGACACTTAAATTGTTTTGGGCGAATAAAGAAACAAATTGTTTAACATTGGCACAAAATCTATACTAAATATTCATCCTGTCGGAAAAAGCATAGAGAGCTGAAAAATATATTAAAATTCATAATTTTAATAAAAATATAACAAAAGGGGTTAGGCGTGTATCAGTTTGGTGAACGCCTACTTGTTTACAATGTAAACGTGTGTATATTGCAAAACATAAACCAATGTATCTGTCAGATTTCATAGGCAGATTCACTCAGATTTTAGGGGCAAACAAATGAGCCAAGAAGAAAAGTTACCGAAGATTTTGATCGTAGAAGATGACGAACGCTTAGCACGCTTAACACAAGAGTATTTGATTCGTAACGGTTTAGAAGTTGGAGTCGAAACAGATGGTAATCGTGCAATTCGTCGCATTATCAGCGAGCAACCAGATTTAGTGGTTCTTGATGTGATGTTACCGGGTGCAGATGGTTTAACCGTTTGTCGTGAAGTACGTCCACATTACCACCAACCGATTCTGATGCTGACTGCACGTACAGAAGATATGGATCAGGTTCTTGGCTTAGAAATGGGTGCAGACGATTATGTTGCAAAACCTGTTCAGCCACGTGTGTTATTAGCACGTATCCGTGCTTTATTACGTCGTACGGATAAGACAGTTGAAGACGAAGTTGCTCAACGTATCGAGTTTGATGATCTTGTGATTGATAACGGTGGTCGTTCAGTAACGTTAAATGGTGAGTTGGTTGACTTCACCAGTGCTGAATATGACTTGTTATGGTTGTTGGCATCAAATGCGGGTCGTATCCTGTCTCGTGAAGATATCTTTGAACGTCTTCGTGGTATTGAATACGATGGCCAAGACCGTTCGATCGATGTACGTATTTCACGTATCCGTCCAAAAATCGGTGATGATCCAGAAAATCCAAAACGTATTAAAACTGTACGTAGTAAAGGTTATTTATTCGTTAAAGAAACCAACGGAATTTAAACACCGCAAAAGCCTCCTCCATATAGGGGGCTTTTCCCTTTTGATCGAGGGGCCTTGTGCAGCGTGGCTGCTCAGGGGAGGTGTTCACTAGCTTGGAATTATTTACCCTATGGTAAGTCGAGTACTTAAAAACAGCATATTTTTGCGTATCTATGCTGGTTTGGTGGTTTTGGTCGTTGTGGTTGCCGCATTTTGTTATTTGCTGGTGCAGATCATTAACTATCAACGGGCGCAAGAATATCGTGAATCTCTTACTGATGGTATTTCCTATGTCATTAGTGAAGGGGTGTCTCGTCAACCAGAAAAGCAACAAAAGTTAGATTGGATTTCCGATGCTTCTGATTTGCTGGAGCTACCGATCTACTATGTGGATGCGGAACGGGTAGAACTATCGCGTACCGAGAAAAAGCGTATTGCTGAGCAAAAGTCAGTGGTGCGTTACGATGCCAATAATGGCGTTGGCTATATCATTATCGGTCTAAAAGACGATCCTAAGCATTACCTTTATATTAAAGTCGATAAAATTGGCGAACGCCAAATGAGAGCGCTACCGATTTTTGTACTGGATTATTTGATTTTTTATCCAGGGCAGGAGCGTGAGTATTTAGAGAAAATTAAAAAGCATTTTTATTATCCAATTGGAATTGCAGATATTAAAGATATAAATCTGGATTCAGAGCAGATTGGTCGTTTGCGCCAAGATCAAAGTGTGTTGCTGTATAAAGACAGTGCAACTGTGCGTGGCACCACCATTTCGATTGTTTCTCCAATGCCAAACCATCCTGCACAAGTGCTGATTTTAGGGCCTGTTCCAATGTTTAATTGGATGCCGTTCCAGCTTTCAGCAGGGATCACCTTATTCAGCTTGTTCTTATTAAGTTTGGGTGTTTATGGCCTGATTTTACCGCTTGAGCGTAAAATTCGTCAGGTACGTTATGCCTTGAATAAGATGAAGTCGGGTGATTTGTCCTTACGTGTACCAATTGAAGGTACTGACGAAATGGCAAATTTGGCATCCAGTTATAACAATATGTCAGATCATATTCAGCGTTTGATTGAAGCGCAGCGTGAATTGATGCGTGCGGTGTCGCATGAACTCAGAACACCTGTGGCACGGATTCGTTTTGGTATGGAGATGCTGGCTGAGGAAGATGATTATAATTATCGTATTCAGCAAGTGGACATGATTGATAAAGATATTGAAGCACTCAATACCTTGATTGATGAGATTATGACCTATGCCAAATTGGAGCAGGGCACGCCATCTCTCGATTTCGAAGACATTGTACTGGTTGAAGTATTGGATCAAGTCGCAATGGAAACGGAAGCATTGAAGACGCAAAAAGAAATTGAACTGATTGCACCGCCTTTAGCATTAAAAGTCGATGCAGAACGTCGTTATCTACACCGCGTGGTGCAAAATCTGGTCGGTAATGCAGTACGTTACTGTGATAATAAAGTACGCATTAGTGGTGGGATTCGTGATGATGGGAATGCTTATGTCTGCGTCGAAGATGACGGACCGGGGATTCCTGAACAAGAGCGCAGTCGTATTTTTGAGGCCTTCGCCCGTTTAGATGACAGCAGGACCCGTGCTTCAGGGGGTTACGGTCTGGGTCTGTCAATTGTCAGCCGTATTGCCTACTGGTTTGGTGGTACGATTCAAGTCGATCAAAGTCCAAACTTGGGTGGTGCACGCTTTATCATGACCTGGCCTGCAAAGCGATATAAACAAGTGATTAAAAAATAAGTAGTGAAAAAGGGATGATAAATATCATTCCTTTTTTATTTATTGATCGATTCTTAAATAAAGTGTTGTAAACAGAAGAGTTTGATAGGGGCAATTATGCCCATGTTTTAGACCAGTAAACTTGATGTTCAGTACGATTCCAGTGGCCTTTGAGTTGTGCCGTCTGAAAAGAATTTAATCTCTGGATACGTTGCATATAGTTTGTTGTGGCAGAGAATCGTGTACTGTCTGGAATTAACGCGAGCAAGGCGTCTAATAAAAAGACCATCATGATATCGGCAGCAGAGAAATTTTCCCCTGCAAACCATGCATGTGTTGCAAGATGCTGTTCTATGAATGCCATTTGCTGATAAAGGGTCGGATTAAGAAACTGTCGATCAAAGGATCGCTTTATTATTTTGATTAAAGGTCGTGCAAAAAAAGGTGACCGATCTACCATTCGAGAAAAAATCTGCTTGAGTGCTAAATTCGGCATGAGTGTTGCGTCTGCAAAATTTTTCCAATAAAAATATTGCTCTTTATTTGCTGAATTTGTTGGTTGGAGCTGATGAGGCAACCCATTCGCTAGCAGACGATCTAATATGGCGGAGGTCTCTGCTAAAACGTGGGGGGGGCTATGCATGTCATCCACCAAAATTGGAACTTTACCTAAAGGGTGAATGTCTTTAAGCCACTCAGGTGCCTCGCCGTTGCGGGTACGCTCACAAAAAATAAGCTCATAGTCGAGTTGTAAGGCTTCAAGTAGCCACACGACACGCTGCGAGCGAGAGTTGCTTAGATGGTAGAGTTTTAACATGGATTTTAATCGGTTCTAGTTAATCGTGTCCGCCTGCTGGGGAGTGGGGTTCTGGTGTCTAGTATAATTTTTGGCACAAATGTCGGTGTCTATTGCATTCATTGCCGCGACTAGATCCTGTTTGTTATTGGATTATTTGCAAGAAAAAAGCAGCATGGTTGCTGCTTTTTATAAATATAATGAAAAAGAATCATAATCTAAAGTGTTGGGCACCGATTGCGATGACCTAAATGATTTTTACTCATGAAGAGAGGGGTCGGGTTCAATCAGTGGTTTACCTGAGCGAAGGCTCTGCAATGCATCTGCATTGAAGTCAATCAGTAGTGCATTGTTCTTAATATCGATTTTATAACCTTTGATCAGGGGGTGATCTCCATTTAAGGTTTCGACTTTATAGCCATCGGCAATATTGAGAATACTTTCTAAATTGGTGGTTGTGGCGGCAAAATCCTCTCTAAATACTTCGTAAATGTCTCTTAAATCAAAAATCGCATTATCAGCATCTGGATGTTTTCGAACATAACTTTCTATATGGCGCATCAGAAGTTGTGAAAAAAAGAAATAATCCGAAGCGTGAGTGTATTCTAGATGCATATTTTTCTCCTTTTGTTCTCATTCTAGAATACTCATCTATTTGCGCTGCTGTGTATAAAGATAATTAAAGTATTTAGCTGAATTGCAACATATTATGTCGAAATGACAACTTGGTTTCGGCCCTGTCGTTTGGCTTGATACAGCGCATCGTCGGCCTGCTTAAATAATTGCTCAATGGCGTGTTGATTTTCAGGTGTACAGATACAAATGCCAATGCTGATTTGAATGAAGAAACGTTGCTGTTGTTCATGTTCAATTGGCGTTTGGCTGATCTGTAGGCGGATTTTTTCGGCGCAGAGATAAGCCGCATCTGCATCAGTGTCGGTCATAAAAATCGCGAATTCTTCACCGCCTAAGCGACCGAGCAAGTCTTGAGGGCTAAGTAGGCGCTGAATAGTGTGGACGCAGCTTTGCAAGGCACGATCACCCATCTGGTGCCCATAGTTATCATTCACCTGTTTAAAATGATCAATGTCGAGCATCAGAAAGGCCGTACTTTGACCAGCCTGTGTTGCTTGCTGCTGGAACAGTTGCACCGATTGCAGAAATTGGCGGCGGGTTAGGCTGGAGGTGAGTTCATCATGGGCAATAGTATGCTGCAATTCTTGGATTAGCTTGGATCGCACCATATTGATGCTGGACACGGTGAGTGGGGCAATGGTCATCATAATCAGTCCAAGGCGGATTGAGATGGCATTATTTAAAAATTGCTGGGGGTAAAGTAATAGGTAGTTCTGCGAGACGTGATAGATCACAAAGGCGCAACTGATCGAAGTAATAATTGCCACTGAAAAATGACGATAGCTCAATGCACACCAGATCAGTGCTGCAATTGGATAAAGTAGGGAGCCGGGTCCTGCATCGTAGTAGCCAATTGCAATGGAGAAAATAACCGCAAATAGCGGTAAGCTTTCTTGTACCGTTTGCGTCTTAAACTCTTTCAGTTGCTGTTTAAATTCACTCCAAAGCGGAGCACTAATGATTGCCGGCAGCAGTAATAATGCGTTTTGAATTTCCGCAGTAAACCAATAACCAAAATCAGTCCAGAATGAGCCGAGCGCGAATTTGGTGTTGAGTAAAGGTAGGGTCAGCGCTGCAAATGAAGAGCTGGCCAAAGCGCCGATACAGCAGAAACTGAATAGAAAGAGATAAAAATAACCGTGATGCAGTGAGCGGATAAAGGCATTAAATTTGATATACAGGGTCAGTGTGGTGATGACATAGAGCAAATTGGCAGAGTTCAAGCAGATATTGAGCAAGAGAGGAGTGCCTTGCAAGGCATCAGCAAGTAGATAACCCACGATTGCCCCGATAAAGCTGATCGGGTGCCGAGTTTGTGGAAAGCGAATCAGTAAACCCAGTAACACCGAGTTTGCAGGCCAAAAAGAGGCAAGAAAGGTCAGGTGTCTGGTTGCGATACCGAGTAGGCAGCACAATAGAATGACCCCACTAAAAAGTAGAAATAATTGTAAAAGTGAGCGTGGTTTTAATGCTGCATAGGCTTGGGGCATGCTGGCGCGGTTCTATGGGGAGACAATGTCGCGCTATTATATAGGGTCTGTTGAGATTTCACAGATGCTTGCGACAGAGGATGTTTTTTCGGCGGTACAAGGCGGGTTTTGCGAAACCTAGTTATTCTAAGTAATGAGTAGCGGCAAAAAATGTCCCTATCCTTGCACTGCAATTAAAGCTTTGCTCTTGCTCAGGTTATGGCTAAAACCTCCATAAATTACGTTATGAAGGGGATCACCATTGCCTGCATTTCATGCTTTGTTTATTTACGGAGCTTTAATCGCTCCTCATTTAGCCGATAACGCAATGCATGGCTGAAATGTCAACAGCACCTAACTTTTGTTTAAATTTTCAGCATAAATTTGTATCAATGCAATGATTTAGTTCGTGCTGCAATATATTGGGGCGAGCCACTCAAAATTTAGTTTTTTTTCATGATGTAGAAAAAGAAAAAAATGATCAATATAGTCTTCTTGATTAGATAATTCGATTTTTAGGGGTGAATTAACCATGATCTTGGATATATCGGTAAATTTAAGGACAAAATCATCCGAAAGACTAAAGCGCTTCAACTAGCATGAGAAATTAGAAATCAGGTACAATTGGCGGGATTAATTTTGTGTTTGGTGTATTTGAAGGCCAATACATACATTCTTTGTTAAAAATAGGCCTGCCAGGAGTTATCCCCGCATGAGTGCCATTACTCCATACGAATGGGCAATAATTGCCTTCGTGATCGGCGTTACATTTCTTTGCGTTTTTATGCTCACTGTTCCCTTACTCCTAGGGGGTAAAGCATGGGGACGTGCAAAGCAAGAGCAGTTTGAATCAGGTGTAGTTGGTGCGGGCGGTGCTCGTATCCGCTTGTCAGCCAAGTTCTATTTAGTTGCAATCTTCTTTGTGGTTTTCGATTTAGAAGCCCTCTATCTCTACGCTTGGGCAACTTCAGTCCGTGAAGTTGGTTGGGTTGGCTTTGCAACGGCTGCAGTCTTTATTTTAGTTTTATTGATCGGTTTAATTTATGAACTTTCTACAGGCGCGCTGAACTGGGCACCTTCGGATCGTCGTAAAGCGGCTGGGATTAAAACCAAAATCGGTTCGCCAAATATGAACATTGCTGACATTACGCGATTCAATAATATTGAAGAGTTAGTTGTCGATCCTACTGGTCATATTCCAGCACAGTCTTCAGGTCGTGTTAAATCTAAAACACCGACTACATCATTACTTAAAAAGGAGTAAGTCGGGATGAAATATACTTTAACCCGTGCGAATCCGGATGCCGATCAATATCCATTACAAGATCGTCAAATCGTAACTGATCCACTTGAGGAAGAAGTTAATAAAAGCGTGATGATGACGCGTCTTGAAGATGTGTTGCATACAGCGGTGAACTGGGGGCGTAAAAACTCTTTGTGGCCTTTTAACTTTGGTACTTCATGCTGCTACGTTGAATATGCAACCACTTTAACAGGTGTACATGACTTGTCCCGTTTTGGTGCTGAGGTTATTCGTGCTTCACCACGTCAAGCGGATTTGATGATTGTTGCAGGGACCTGCTTTGTCAAAATGGCACCTGTAATTCAACGTTTGTATGAACAAATGCTTGAGCCTAAATGGGTGATCTCAATGGGTGCATGTGCGAACTCTGGTGGTATGTACGACATCTATTCTGTGGTTCAAGGTGTCGATAAAATTATTCCTGTTGATGTGTACATCCCAGGTTGCCCGCCTCGTCCAGAAGCATTGATTCAAGCATTGATGTTACTTCAAGACCAAATTCAACTAGAGCGCCGTCCACTTTCAGCGGTTATTGGTGATGATCTTCAGCCTGTGTATAAGCCAAAGATGATGCCAGAACGTGACCGTAAAAATGCTGAACGTATTGCGGTGAAAAACTTACGCTCTATGGATGATATTAAATAATTTTCTCGATGAGTTTTTGACATGTCCCGTGATGGGTATGGTCATCGGAAAAATTGCCAGAATTTGTATTAAATAGGAAGCCAAGCCAATGGCTGAAACTGACATTGCTATGCCAGAATCAACACCAGTTGATTCCCGCCCTGCATTTGCAATCGTAGAAGAGCTCAAAACCAAATTTGGTGAGAACTTCTACGTGCAGACGACTTTTGAAGAGTTTCCAACAGTCTGGGTTGAGCGCGCACGCGTGCAAGAAGTCCTCATGTTCCTCCGTAAAGTGGAACGTCCTTATGTGATGTTGTTTGACTTGTCAGCGGTAGATGAGCGTTTACGTGTTCACCGTGATGGTTTACCAGCATCAGACTTTACTGTGTTCTATCACTTGTTATCGCTTGAGCGTAATAGTGATATTCGTATTAAAGTTGCCTTGAATGAAAATGACTTAAGCCTTCCAACCGCAACCAATATTTGGCCAAATGCCAACTGGTACGAGCGTGAAGCTTACGATATGTTCGGTATCGATTTCGCAGGGCATCCAATGCTCCGTCGTATCTTGTTGCCAACCTATTGGGAAGGCCACCCATTACGTAAAGAATATTCAGCGCGTGCGACAGAATATACGCCGTATATGCAAGACCAAGCAAAGCAAGATTTCGAACAAGAACACTTACGCTTTGTACCAGAAGACTGGGGTCTAAAACGCGGTAATGACGACGAAGACTTCATGTTCCTGAACTTGGGTCCTAACCATCCATCTGCGCACGGTGCTTTCCGTGTGGTGTTACAGTTGGACGGTGAAGAAGTGAAAGACTGTGTACCTGATATCGGTTATCACCACCGTGGTGTGGAAAAGATGGCTGAACGTCAAACATGGCATTCATTTATTCCTTATACCGATCGTGTTGACTACTTGGGTGGTTGTGCGCAAAACATGCCATACGTGATGGCAGTTGAGCAGCTTGCTGGTATTAAAGTACCTGAGCGTGCGCAAGTCATTCGTGTGATGTTGAACGAATTGTTCCGTATCAATAACCACTTGTTGTTCTGTGGTACAGCGATTCAGGATGCGGGCGGTATGACTCCTGTATTCTATATGTTCGCAGACCGTCAAAAAGTTTATGACATCGTTGAAGCGATTACCGGTTACCGTATGCACCCAGCATGGTTCCGTATCGGCGGTACGGCACATGACCTTCCAAATAACTGGCAAAAGCTGGTGAAAGAGTTGTTGGAATGGATGCCGAAACGTTTGAACGAGTACTACACTGCGGCGCTTAAAAACTCAGTATTTATTGGTCGTACCCGCAATGTTGCGCAATACGATGCTAAATCTGCGTTGGCTTGGGGTGTAACGGGGACTGGTCTACGTGCGACGGGGATTGATTTCGACGTTCGTAAATATCGTCCATACAGTGGTTATGAAAACTTCGACTTTGATATTCCAGTGGAATATGAAGGCGATGCATATGCACGTGTCTTGGTTCACTTCCGTGAAATTACTGAGTCGTTGAAAATCATTCAACAGTGCTTGGACAACATGCCATCTGGTCCATATAAAGCAGATCATCCATTGGCTGTTCCACCACCGAAAGATAAGACATTACAAGATATTGAAACCTTGATTACGCACTTCTTGAGCGTATCTTGGGGTCCAGTAATGCCTGCTGGTGAGTCATCATTTATGACGGAAGTGGTGAAAGGCGCGAGTACTTATTATTTGACTTCAGACAAGTCAACCATGAGTTATCGTACCCGTATTCGTACACCGACATTCACTCACTTACAGCAAATGCCTTCAGTGATTAACGGCAGTTTGGTTTCTGACTTGATCATTTATTTGGCGACCATTGACGTGGTTATGGCTGACGTGGATCGCTAGGGGTAAACGATTATGATGATTTTGACTGATAAAAAACCTCGTGTGAATGTTGAAGGGATTTTGACTGCTGAAGAAATCCATGAAATTGAACATCACATTGGTCACTATCCGTACCCACGCGCAGCATCACTTGATGCGTTGAAGTGTGTACAAGGCCGTAATGGCTGGGTTGATGATGCACAAATGAATGCGATTGCACAGTTGTTGAGTATGAGTGTGGCGGATCTGGAAGGTGTTGCAACTTTCTATAACCGTATCTACCGTCAACCGGTTGGTCGCCATGTGATTTTATTGTGTGACTCAATTGCATGCTTCTTGATGGGTGCAGAAACTTTGGCAGAAGCGTTCCAGCGCGAGTTGGGTATCCAGTATGGACAAACCACAGCAGATGGTCGTTTTACCTTGCTCCCAATTTGCTGTTTAGGCAACTGTGATAAAGGTCCAACTTTAATGATTGATGAAGATACGCACGGCCTCGTGGACGTGTCATCAGTTAAACAGTTATTGGAGAAGTATGTATGAATACTGAACCAAAACCAATTTATGGCGACGGTAACCCAGAAACGCATCCATTGACTTGGCGTTTGAGCAAACAAGAGTTTGTTCGTGCTGCCGATGAATACGAAGCATTAGAAGGTTATGCTGGCTTTAAAAAAGCCTTGAGCATGCCACCAAAAGATGTGCTTGAAGTCATTAAAGCTGCGACAGTCAAAGGTCGTGGTGGTGCAGGTTTCCCAGCGGGAATTAAATGGTCATTGATGGCGCCAAATGATGGTGGCCCACGCTATTTGATCTGTAATGCCGATGAAATGGAACCAGGTACCTTTAAAGACCGTTTGTTGATGGAAAAACTTCCTCATCAATTGATCGAAGGCATGCTGATTGCAGGTTATACCTTAGAAGCAACTCAAGGTTATATCTTCATTCGTGGTGAATATGTCGAAGCAGCTCAATACTTAAATGAAGCATTAGAGCAAATCCGTGCCAAAGGTTACTTGGGTGACAACATCCTTGGAACAGGCTGGAACTTTGATATGCATGTTCACACCGGCGCAGGTCGTTATATCTGTGGTGAAGAAACTGCATTGATCAACTCGCTTGAAGGTCGCCGCGCCAATCCGCGTACCAAACCGCCATTCCCGCAAGTTGCAGGGGCATGGGGTCGTCCAACGATTGTCAACAACGTTGAGACCTATAACAACTTGCCAGCGATTATGCTGCGTGGTCCTGAGTGGTACATCAATCTTTCTGCGGGTAAGTCGAAAGACCCAGGCACCAAGATCTATGGTGCATCAGGCAAAGTTAAATTCCCTGGTCTTTGGGAACTTCCATTCGGTACAACCGCGCGTGAAGTGATTGAAGATCATGCCGGTGGTATGCGTGATGGTCTCACTTTGAAAGCATGGTTACCAGGTGGTGCTTCGACTGACTTTTTAGCAGCTGAGCACATTGATCTTCCAATGGATTCTGAAACAATCATGAAAGCGGGTTCACGTTTAGGAACCTGTTTGTTGATGGTGGTGGATGAAACTCAATGTATGGTTTCTGCTACACGTAATTTAGAAGAATTCTTTGCACGTGAATCATGTGGTTTCTGTACACCATGCCGTGATGGTTTACCTTGGGCAGTTAAAGCGCTTAAAGCACTGGAAGCAGGCGAAGGTAAGAAAGAAGATATCGATCACTTACAAGAACTTACTCGTAAATTGTGGATTGGTAAAACTTTCTGTGCTCACGCACCAGGTGCGATGGAGCCGCTTATGGGCGCACTTAAATATTTCCGTGGCGAGTTTGAAGCAAAGGTTAAAACCCATGCTCCTGCTCTAGACGTAGAACAAGCTTAAGGAATTCGACTATGGCTACAATTCATGTCGATGGAAAATCGTATGAAGTCAACGGCACTGAAAACTTGCTACAAGCATGTTTAAGCCTTGGCATCGACATCCCGTATTTTTGTTGGCACCCATCCTTAGGTTCTGTTGGTTCTTGTCGTCAATGTGCGGTAACTCAGTACGCAAATCCTGAGGACACACGTGGACGCTTGGTAATGTCATGTATGACACCTGCTGCCGACAATACCTATATTTCGATTGAAGACAAAGAAGCAACGGATTTCCGTGCGTCGATTGTTGAATTCTTAATGACCAACCACCCGCACGACTGTCCAGTCTGTGAAGAAGGTGGTCACTGTCATTTACAAGATATGACCGTCATGACGCAACATGACCGTCGTCGCTATCGCTTTACCAAACGTACGCATCACAACCAAGAGTTGGGTTCGTTTATTGCGCATGAGATGAACCGTTGTATCGCATGTTATCGTTGTGTGCGTTACTACAAAGATTATGCGGGCGGTACGGACTTTGGTGTCTATGCCAATGCTTCACGTGTTTACTTCGGTCGTCCTGAATCAGGAACTTTAGAGTCTGAATTCTCTGGTAACTTGACTGAAGTCTGTCCAACGGGTGTATTTACTGATAAGACACATTCGGCACGTTATAACCGTAAATGGGACATGCAGTATGCGCCAAGCGTATGTCATGGCTGTTCTTCAGGTTGTAACATTTCTCCGGGTGAACGCTATGGCGAAATCCGTCGTGTTGAAAACCGTTTCAATGGTTCAGTCAACCAATACTTCCTTTGTGACAAAGGTCGTTTTGGTACGGGTTATGTGAATCGTGAAGATCGTCCACGTCAACCGCAGTTCCGCAATGGTGAAACTGTTGCGACTGTGAGTGTTGATCAGGCACTTGATCAAGTGATTACTCAACTTCAAGGCAAGAAAGTGTTAGGTATTGGTTCACCACGCGCAAGCTTGGAATCAAACTACGCACTACGTGAATTGGTTGGACAAGACAACTACTCAACAGGGATGTCTCAAAAAGATCAAAACTTGGTTGAGTTAGCTGCGTCAATCATGCAAACACAGGGTATCTATAACCCGAACATGCGTGAAATTGAAAGCTATGATGCGGTGTTGATCTTGGGTGAAGACTTAACTCAAACTGCGCCACGTATGGCTTTATCTGTTCGCCAAGCTGCGAAAAATAAAGCCAAAGAAATGGCTGCTGCAACACGTACACCAGACTGGCTGGCTGAACCGGTTCAACGTATCGGTCAAGATGCAAAATCACCAATCTATATCCTTGCTGCAACACAAACGCGTTTAGCGGATGTTGCGACAGGTGAAGTGGTTGCATCGCCAAATGATATCGCACGTTTAGGTTTCGCAGTTGCTGCTGCCGTTAAAGGCGAAGTATTGACGGGTCTGGCTGATGATGCCAAAGCATTTGCGCAAACCATTGCAGATACTTTGAAAGCGGCGAAAAAACCATTGATTATCTCTGGTACGAGCTTACAAGATCCTGCCATCATGGAAGCTGCAGCTCAAGTTGCACAAAACTTAGGTGAACATGCAGGTTTGTCATTGACTGTTCCTGAAGTGAACTCAATGGGCTTGGCACTGTTTGGTGGCTTAAGCTTAGAACAAGCATTTGCACAAGATTATGATGCAGTGGTTGTGATTGAAAATGACTTAACTCGTCGTTTACCCGTGGCTCAAGTAAAAGCTGCATTTGACAAGGCTGAGACTGTGATCGTACTCGATCATAGTGAAACTGAAACCTTGAAACTTGCAGATATCGTACTTTCGGCTGCAAGCTTTGCTGAAGGTGACGGTACTGTCGTAAGCCAAGAAGGCCGTGCACAACGTTTCTATCAAGTGTATGACCCAAGCTACTACAAACCTGAATATGCGATTAAAGAATCTTGGCGCTGGTTACATGCTATTGAGACGGGTCTGAAAGGCAAAGCAGTCGATTGGACATTGCTTGATGATGTAATTGATGACATCGTGAAGAATGTTCCTGTACTTGCTGCAATTGAAGACGTTGCACCAGATGCTGGCTATCGTATCCACGGTTTGAAAATTGCACGTGAACCACGTCGTTACTCAGGTCGTACTGCAATACGTGCACCGTTATCGATTCATGAACCGAAACAACCGACGGATATCGACTCTGCATTAACGTTCTCTATGGAAGGTTATGTAGGGAATCAAACAGCATCTTCATTGGTACCTTTCGCATGGTCTGCGGGTTGGAACTCACCACAAGCTTGGAACAAATACCAAGATGAAGTGGGTGGTCACTTAAAAGGTGGTGATTCGGGTGTACGTTTATTCGATCGTTTAGCAAAACGTCCTGCACGTAGCTATGTTGCACCTTCAGCTGTTGTTGTGAATCCTGAAAGCTTCCGCCTTGTGCCAATGCACCATATTTTTGGTTCTGGCGAATTCACCATTAAAACACCTGCGATGGAATCTCGTATTCCTGAAGCAATGTTTGCTGTGGGTGAGCAAGATGCGACACGCTTAAATGTTCAAGATGGTCAACGTATTACAGTAAAAGCAGGTGAAACGAGTATTAGCTTACCAGTACAAGTGATCGAATATTTACCAACAGGTTATATTGGTTACCCAATTGGTTTAGCACCAACTGTTTCATTGGCAGAGCCTGTTTCTGTGGCGGTAGGAGTGTAATTCATGAATCAAGAAATTATACGTCAAACGCCACTTTGGGCTGAGAACTGGCCAATCGCTTATTCAGTGATTCAGGCGATTGTGATCTTGCTGGTGGTGGTTTTGGTTGCTGCTTTGATGTCATTTATTGAGCGTCGTCTCTTGGCATTATGGCAAGACCGTTATGGTCCAAACCGTGTCGGTCCGGGTGGTATGTTCCAGATCGTTGCCGACATGCTTAAGATCATGTTCAAAGAAGACTGGACACCAAAGTTTGCTGATAAGCTGACTTTCCGTTTAGCACCAGCAGTTGCGATGGCAACTGCGGTACTTTCATTCATGGTGATTCCAGTAAGTCCGACACTGGGCGTTGCGGACATGAGTATCGGCCTATTGTTCTTTATGGCAATGGCAGGTATTGCAGTTTATGCAGTGTTATTTGGTGGTTGGGCGTCTAATAACAAATACTCATTACTCGGTGGTCTTCGTTCTGCTGCTCAAACCATTTCTTATGAAGTGTTCTTGGGTATCTCGTTGATGGGTGTGGTTGCGATTGCAGGTTCATTCAACCTTCGTGAAATTGTTGAAGCACAACGTGATATGTGGTTCATCATTCCTCAGTTCTTAGGTTTCTTGATCTTTGTGGTTGCGGGTGTTGCGGTCACGCACCGTCACCCATTTGACCAACCAGAAGCTGAACAAGAATTGGCTGAAGGTTACCATGTTGAATATGGTGGTATGAAGTGGGGGATGTTCTTCGTTGCGGAATACGTCAACGTTGTTTTGATCTCGGCTTTGATCGTGACTTTATTCTTCGGCGGATGGCTTGCACCATTTAACTTAGAAATTCCATTTGTTCCACCATTATTCTGGTTCGTGATTAAAACAGCATTCTTTGTAATGATGTTTGTCTTGGCTCGTGGCTCGTTAATGCGTCCACGTTATGACCAAGTGATGAACTTTGGTTGGAAAGTTTGTTTGCCATTGGCGTTGGTCAACTTGTTAGTGACTGGTGCTGTGATTCTGATGAATCAGGCCTAGGACAGCAGGGAGTACAAAATGTATAAAATTCTAGCTGGCTTTGGATCGATTGTACGTTCGTTATGGATGGTGTTCAGCCATGTAACACGTAAACGTGACACGATCTTATATCCAGAAGTACCGGGTGAACAAATTGCGCCTCCACGCTATCGCGGTCGTATCGTATTAACGCGTGATCCAGATGGTGAAGAGCGTTGTGTGGCATGTAACCTTTGTGCGGTTGCATGTCCAGTGGGCTGTATTTCATTGCAAAAAGCGGAAAAAGAAGATGGACGTTGGTATCCAGAATTTTTCCGTATTAACTTCTCTCGCTGCATTTTCTGCGGTATGTGTGAAGAAGCATGTCCAACCACAGCGATTCAGATGACACCAGATTTCGAACTGGGTGAATATGTACGTCAAGACTTGGTGTATGAGAAAGAAAACTTACTCATTTCTGGACCGGGTAAATATCCTGACTACAATTTCTATCGTGTAACCGGTATGGCTGTGAGCGGTAAAGAAAAAGGTCAAGCACAAAAAGAAAGTGCACCAGTAGATGTACGGAGCTTATTACCATGATGTGGCCATTTTATTTGATGGCACTTGTGGCCATTGTTTCGACAGTACGTGTGGTGACCAACACCAATCCTGTGCATGCATTACTTAGCTTGATCGTTTCTCTTCTTGCGGTTGCTGGCATTTTCATGATCGTGGGGGCGCCGTTTGCGGCTGCCCTTGAGATCATCGTGTATGCAGGTGCGATCATGGTCTTGTTCGTCTTCGTTGTCATGATGTTGAACCTTGGACAAGATACCATTGAACAAGAAAGCAAATGGTTGACTTCAGATGCTTGGGCTTTTCCTGCACTGATGAGCTTTTTATTGGGCTTAATCTTGGTGTGGATGCTCGGTGGTGAATACACCACGATTTCTGCACCAATGGGGACAGAAGTTGTTGGGCCTAAAGCAGTCGGTCAAGCACTATTTACTCACTATCTATTATTGGTAGAAGTTGCCGCGATGTTATTGCTTGCAGCACTTGTTGCAGCATTCCACTTAGGCAAACGTGAACCAGGTGCAGAAGAGGATAAAGAATAATGGGACACATCCCTTTAGAACATGGTTTGATCGTTGCAACCATCCTTTTTGCACTGGGTTTTTACGGTGTAATGGTGCGACGCAACCTTTTATTTATGCTAATGAGCCTTGAAGTGATGATGAATGCCGCTGCATTGGCATTCGTTTTAGCAGGTAGCGTTTGGGCGCAGCCAGATGGACAGATCATGTTCATCTTGATTCTGACGCTTGCTGCAGCAGAGGCATGTATTGGTCTTGCGATCGTCCTTCAGTTTTATCATCGCTTCCATCACTTGGATGTGGATGCTGCTAGTGAGATGCGCGGATGAGTACATTATATTTAACCGTTTTATTTCCGCTCATTGGTTTTATCCTTTTAGCGGCAGGGCGTGACAAACTTTCTGAAAATGTAGCTGCCATTATTGGCGTTGGTTCAGTGGGTTTATCTGCGTTATTTGCTTTAATTGCCGGTCTGGCATTTACCAGCAGTGGTCAAACCGTTTTTGTTCAACACTTATGGACTTGGTTCAGTGTTGGCGGTTTTGAGCCAGGCATCAGCTTACAGTTAGACGGCTTGTCATTATTGATGACAGGTATGGTGACAGGTGTTGGTTTCCTGATTCACATCTTCGCATCATGGTATATGCGTGGTGAAGAAGGTTATGCGCGTTTCTTCTCTTATTTCAACCTATTCGTTGCCAGCATGTTGTTGTTGGTCTTGGGCGATAACTTGGCGTTATTGTTCTTAGGTTGGGAAGGCGTAGGTCTGTGCTCTTACTTATTGATTGGTTTCTATTACTCAAACCCTGCAAATGGTTGGGCGGCGATCAAGGCATTCACCGTAACACGTGTGGGTGACGTATTCTTACTCATCGCATTGTTCTTGCTCTATCAACAGTTTGGTACGTTGAATATTCAGTACATTGTTGAAAATGCAGCGACTGTGATGACGCAAAGCTCATCATTGTCGATCTGGACAGCATTGATGTTGTTCTTGGGTGCGGCAGGTAAATCAGCGCAAATTCCATTACAAACATGGTTAGCCGATGCGATGGCTGGTCCTACACCAGTATCTGCATTGATCCACGCGGCAACAATGGTGACAGCAGGTGTGTACTTATGCTGCCGTATGTTCTCTGTGATGGAAATGGCACCAGAAGTAATGCAGTTCATCTCGATTACAGGTGCTGTAACTTTGCTGGTTGCTGGCTTTGCCGCATTGGTGCAAACCGATATCAAACGTATCTTGGCTTACTCAACCATGAGTCAGTTGGGTTATATGTTTATGGCAGTGGGTGCTGAAGCATACCAAGCTGGTTTATTCCACATGTTGGCTCATGCATTCTTCAAAGCGTTATTGTTCCTTTCTTCAGGTGCCGTAATTCTTGCATGTCATCACGAACAAAACATTTTCAAAATGGGTGGATTACGTCACAAGATTCCATTCGTATTCTGGTGTTTCGTGATCGGTGGTGGCGCATTGGCAGCACTTCCAATCGTGACGGTTGGCTTCTTCTCTAAAGATGCGATCTTGGGCGCGGTATATGCTCAATCGACCATTGCTAACCTTCCGCTTTACCATACTTTGTACTGGGTGGGTGTTGCAGGTGCATTCTTAACGTCTATCTATACTTTCCGTTTAATCTGGGTGGTATTCTTCGGCGAAGAGAAAACCCATGCACATGCCATTCATGGCGTGACGTATTGGGGTCCACTTGCGATTCTTGCTACGTTATCAACAGGTATTGGTTACTTCTTGCAAGCGCCAGTTGCCAAGTTATTGACGACTGCAAATATTCCAAGTTTTGTGATTCCAGAAACATTAGAAGCTGCAGTTTCGCATGCTGAGCATTTAGCAAGTGGTGTTGCCCTCGCTGGTTTAGCTGTGGGTATCTTCTTGTTTGCTTTTGCATATGGTGCAGTAAAAGCTTTTGCTCAAACGTCTTTGGGTGCTGGTTTAGCGCACATTTGCCGTACAGCATTTGGTTTCGATGCGTTGTATGACATCGTCTTTGTAAAACCTTATTTATTGATTGCGAAAATTTTAGGTCGTGATCCAGTTGACGGTTTATGGTTAGTACTCCCTGCTATTGTGAAGGGTGGTAATAGCTTTACAAGTTCGCGTCAAACAGGTTCATTACGTGAATACGCTTCAAGCATGTCACTCGGTGTAGTGGTGTTATTGATGATCTTGATCGTGATTCAGGTTGTGGGGAAATAAAATGGAAAACAATTTAATTTTACCCGCACTGATTTTAGTTCCTTTCATTGCTGGTTTTATTTGTTGGTTAGTCGATAAATACGACCAACATTTGCCGCGCTGGATTGCCTTGATTGGTATGCTCATTACCTTCGGTTTGGGCATAGCACTGTGGCAAAGTGGTACATTTAGCTACGAGCTGGGCGGTAAAGTCCCGACTTGGGCGGCTGAATTCCATCTTCCTTGGATTCAGACTTTAGGCATTAGCATTCACTTAGCGGTGGATGGTTTATCTCTCCTTATGGTGTTGTTGACTGCATTACTGGGTGTACTTGCAGTGGGCTGTTCATGGGGTGAGATTCAAAAGAACGTTGGTTTCTTCCATTTAAACTTACTTTGGAGTTTAGGTGGGGTAATCGGTGTATTCTTGGCGATTGACTTATTCCTGTTCTTCTTCTTCTGGGAGATGATGCTTGTACCAATCTATTTCTTGATTGCGTTATGGGGTCACTCAGGGTCGAATGGTCGTTCGCGTGTTTATGCTGCAACCAAATTCTTCTTATATACTCAAATCGCTGGTTTGATCATGTTGATTGGTATCTTAGGCCTTGTGGTCTATGGATACATGATGACAGGTATGATCGGTTTCGATTACAACTACCTATTGGCTGTTGCGAACCACTTACCACCTGAAGTTGCTTATGCATTCATGCTGTGTTTCTTCATCGGTTTTGCGGTGAAATTACCGGTATTCCCATTACACGGCTGGTTGCCTGATGCGCATGCGCAAGCACCAACAGCGGGTTCTGTGGACTTGGCTGGTATTTTGATTAAAACAGCAGCGTATGGTTTACTTCGTTTCGTAATTCCATTCTTCCCGGCTGCATCAGCACAATTTGCTGATATCGCCATTATTTTGGGTCTGATTGGTATTTTCTACGGTGCATTCTTAGCGTACCAACAAACAGATATGAAACGTCTGCTTGCGTATACTTCTATTTCGCACATGGGTTTCATCTTACTTGCAATTTATGCAGGTAACATCCTGACCTTCCAAGGCCTGATGATCATGATGTTGGCGCATGGCTTGTCATCTGCTGCATTGTTCATTATGTCTGGTCAAGTGTATGAGCGTTTACATACACGTGATTTACGTTTGATGGGCGGTCTTCGTGGTCAGCTGCAATACTTGCCATTCTTCTTGATGTTCTTTGTTGCAGCATTGGTTGGTGTACCAGGTTTAGGTAACTTTATTGGTGAATTCCTGATCTTGATGGGTTCATTCAAATCTTATCCAGCGTTCACCATCATCGCAGCAGTGAGCTTGGTATTTGCGGGTCTATATGGTCTGATCTTGATTCACAAAGCATTGTTTGGTGAGCCAAATCCAGAGCAAAAACAGCACTATACTAGTCCGCTTAAGGATCTATCTGCTCGTGAAGTGAGCATTTTGATGATCTGTGCGATCGGTTTGCTTTGGTTAGGTATGTATCCGCAAACATTCTTGGATATGTCTCATTCAAGCATGCAATGGTTAGTCAATAGTTATATGCCAGTACAAGACGTTGTCGAGACTGTTCAACAGGCAGCAACTCAACTTGAACATGTGGAGATGCAATAAATTATGAACTTCACAATTTCTTTTTCTGAGCTAATGCCACTGGCTCCCGTGATGATTGTGGCTTTGACCGCAATTGTCGTGATGTTATTAACTGCGATTAAACGTAATCACAATCTGATTGCAACAACTTCGGTTGTGGGTTTAAACCTTGCTGCAATTTATATTGGATACACCATGTTTAGTGGGCACTTTGCACCAGTAAACGTGATGGGTATGTTCATGGTTGATCCATTTACCATGCTCTATCAATTCTTGATTCTGATTGCTGCTTTAGCGTGCTGTACTTTATCTCATGCCTATATTGAGACCTATAAGGACAACCGCGAAGAGTTGTATATCTTGTTACTGTGCTCAGTGACAGGTGCAATGTTGTTGGTTTCAAGCTCACACTATGCAGCATTCTTCATCAGCTTAGAGTTGATGTCGATTCCTGTATACGGCATGTTGGCGTATACCTATCAACGTAGTCAGTCTTTGGAAGCGGGGATTAAATACCTTGTGCTTTCAGCGACTGCTTCTGCAATGTTGCTCATGGGTATGGCCTATATCTATGCCTATACAGGTTCATTGTCGTTCTATGACTCTGTTCAGGCATTGTTTACTGCAATCAAACAACCGATGGTGTTATTGGGCTTAGGTTTAATTATCTTTGCTGTTGCATTCAAACTTTCACTTGCGCCATTCCATAAATGGACGCCAGATGTGTATGCAGGTGCACCAGCACCTATGGCAACCTTCTTGGCAACGGCTGCGAAAGTTGCAACGATTGGTCTATTTGTACGTTACTTACTGACTTCTGGTGCAATCTTGGTTGAATCATTAGTGACAGTAATTACCATCATTGCGGTATTGTCGATCGTGGTGGGTAACTTACTTGCAGTTCGTCAAGTCAATTTGAAACGTATCTTGGGTTATTCATCGATTGCACACTTCGGTTATTTACTAATTGCTTTAATCAGCATGACTTACGCAAGTCTTGGTAGCGTCACTGTTTATGTAATTACCTATGTATTGACCACAATCGGTGCATTTGGTGCGGTTGCATTAATGTCGAGCCCGTATAACAACGTTGATGAAGCACAAAGCCTTGCAGACTACCGTGGTTTGTTCTGGCGCCGTCCGATCTTGACTGCAACATTAACCGTGATGATGTTATCTTTGGCAGGTATTCCATTAACAGCAGGCTTCATTGGTAAGTTCCTGGTTGTAATGGCTGCGGTGACAACGCAACACTGGTTCTTGGCGGCAATGATCGTGGTGGGTAGTGGTATCGGTTTGTACTACTATTTACGTGTGATGGTGGTGATGTATATGACTCCACCAGATGTACCTCGTATCGATGCAGATGCGCATTGGGGGAGTAAAGTCGGTGGTCTTATGGTGCTTGCTGCTGCGTTATTAGTATTGGTGATGGGTGTTTATCCAGATCCAATGATTAACTTGGCATTGAAGGCAGAGATCCTTTCTCCATTGCACTTTATGTTGTCTCAACAACAGTAATCGTCGGATTTGTACAAAAAAGCCTCCAAAGTTGGAGGCTTTTTTATTGATGAGTAAAAAAACACTTTATAATGGAACGAGATTAATATTACCTAGGTACTCATTCGTGTCGATTCAAGAAATCCGTCATCCGCTTATTCGCCATAAACTTGGTTTATTACGTCGTTCAGATATTAGTACCAAGAACTTTCGTGAATTAGCGCAAGAAGTCACGATGTTACTGACTTATGAAGCAACAAAGGATCTTCCTGTTGTTGATCATGAAATTGATGGGTGGGCAGGGAAAGTCTCAACTCAGCGTATCGCAGGGAAGAAAATCACCATTGTTCCGATCTTGCGTGCTGGTATTGGTATGCTTGAGGGTGTTCTTAGCCTGATTCCAAGCGCGAAAGTAAGTGTCTTAGGTTTAGAGCGTGATGAAGCAACTTTGGAAGTGCGCACGTACTATAAAAAGTTAGTGCCTGATGTTGCCAATCGCTTAGCCATGATTATTGATCCAATGCTTGCGACAGGTAATTCTTTAATTGCTGCAATTGATGTATTGAAAGCAAGTGGCTGTAAAGATATTCGTGTCATGGTCTTGGTTGCTGCACCAGAAGGTGTTGCCAAAGTAGAAGCTGCACATCCAGATGTGTTGATCTATACCGCATCGATTGACCAAGGTCTGAATGAAGAAGGCTATATTGTTCCTGGTCTGGGTGATGCTGGCGACAAGATTTTTGGTAGTGTTCAAAAAGACTGATTTTTGAAACATTCATAAAAAGAGACTTGATCTCATCCTGAAGTTGTTTTGGGGATAGATTGAAAGTCTCTTTTTTATTTTTATATACTGTGATTATTAGATTTGCAAAGTAGGATAAATGTCATGAAGCAAGAGTTCTATCAGGGAAAAATTAAACAATATAATCCAGACAAAGGCTTTGGCTTTATTGGGACCTCTGAAGGGGATGTGTTTTTTCATATTTCAGAGTATCCAGCAGGTGGTGAGCCGAAAAGAAATGAAAAAGTGAAATTTGTGGTCGTTGAAAATGACGGGAAGTACAAAGCCACAAAAATTGAGCTTGTTGATCCAAACCCAGCGAAAACCAGAAAAACTAAAATAGCGACGCATAATAATTCGATCACATCTGAGTTGTTATCAAATTTCAGACGTTAATTTTTCTGCAATGGTTTGACCTGAACTGGGTTGAAATTTTTAGAGAAAAGAGGCTTTTAGCCTCTTTTTTTATTAGAATAGACGGAATATAAAAATAGAGTGTTAATGTGATGTTTCTTGAAGGGAAAATTAAAAAATATAATACTGAACGGGGTTTCGGTTTTATTGAGGTAGAGGGTAAGCAAGAAGATATTTTTTTCCATATTAGTGATTTTCCAAAGATAGCAGGGGAGCCAAAACTCGGAGAAAGACTTAAATTTCTTCTGGTTGAGGATAAAGGGAAATTTAAAGCAGCCAATATTGTGCGTTTGGATTTAAACAATTCGAATATAACCTATGCATCTGTAGCAAATCAGTCCTCTAAAAGATTTATTTCGCAGGAGCATAGTCTATCTAATTCTAAGAAGAGCAAGATATTTACGGTGATGGGACTCATCGTGATTGCAATTTTAATGGTTCTTGTCTTTCAAAAATATCAGTCCTATCAGCAATCGAAAGAGTTAAAAACTGCGCAGCTGATCAATGAGCAAAAACGCATTGTTGAAGAACAACGTAAAGCAATTGGCGAATTACCTGAGCTAAAGTTATCAGAAAAAACGCAGCGCTCACTTGAGTCACATCATCCAGAATCGATTCAAACGGTACAACCTACGAATACTCAGTTTAAGTGTGATGGGCGGACTCATTGTTCACAAATGCATTCTTATGAGGAAGCACTATTTTTTTTAAGAAATTGCCCGAATACCCAAATGGATGGAAATAATGATGGTGAACCCTGCGAGCGACAATTTGGTCGATAAAACAGAGGATTAGGGCTTCAATGACTGAGTGAATATCTAGATTATTTAAATTCTCATCATAAGATTTTCATCACCAATATGTAATAGTTATTATTTTATTAATGATTTTTATTATCATTTGTTAATTTGTCTTATATACTGTGGTCAAATTTTTATCGGGGTTTGATCACTTGAAAAAGAATCTATTATTTTTGTCTCTCATTGCTTTGCCGATGTTTGCTGTTGCAGATGACAATACAGTTTTACCAACGATTACGGTAAAAGCCGATCAACAAGAGAGTTATGCTGCTGGAAAACTTAAGAAAAACTCAAATTTGGGTAGCTTAGGTAATAAAGCTACTATTGATACCCCATTTTCTGTCACGACTTATTCGGAAAAGTTGATTCAAGATCAGCAGGCTGCGACTGTTTCAGAAGTCTTAAGAAATGATCCAAGTATTCGTGAAACAACCAATGCTGGACATTTAAATGAAAATGTTCAAATTCGTGGTTTTAGCGTTGGATTTGAAGACTATAACCTAAATGGCTTGTTTGGAATGGCACCGACTGGGCGTATTCCTACAGATATTCTTGAGTCAGTTACTTTATTAAAAGGCCCAAATGCTTTAGTTGCTGGTATGGCACCAGCAGGTAGTGTTGGTGGTGTTGTAATGGCACAGACTAAACGTGCTAATCGAGACCTTACTCAAGTGTCAGCAAGTTACGAAGATGGGGGCTACTATAAATCAGGTTTTGACGTATCCCGTCGCTTAGGCACAAATAATGAATTTGGTATCCGAGCGAGCGGTTCTTATGGCACAGGTGAACATCTCATTGATGGAATGGACGATACCAATGCAACAGGTGTGCTTGCGCTTGACTATACCACAGACACATTAAAGCTAAACTTTGATGCCTATGCGATGCGAGATGATCGTGAAGGTGGTTCACCGGCAATGGTCTCAATGGGAACAATCAAGCAAGTGATTGCAGCTCCAGATGGCAATAATAACTATTTTCCAAAAATTGAAGGAAAGCAGAATAGCCAATATGCTGGGCTCTCTGGAGAATACAAGTTCAGTCCAGATTTAAAAGTGTTTGCTGGCGTTGGATATACTGAAAAAGAATATTCAGGGCATCTTTTTGGTACGCGCATGATTGTGCAAAATGCTGCAACAAGTGCTGCAACATCTCAATATTATCGGGTGGGTACTCAGGAACACAATGTTGCTGCAAACACTGGTCTTGAAGCAAAGTTTGAAACAGGAAGTATCAAACATACTGTTGGTGTTCGAGCAGATTATTTAACGCGAAAATATTGGCAGCATTATAATAATAAAAATGCAGGATATATCCTTCCAACAACAAACTTTAATACGAATCTTTACAACCCATCATCTGAAGGTGCTATGCCAACAGCATCTCCATATATTGGACCATATGCAGATAATAAATATGTGAGTTACACTTTAACCGATCAGATTTCCCTGTTGAACGATAAGCTTGAGTTCATTGTGGGTGCACGTTATCAAGATATTGATACTAGAACTATACCTGCCTATGCTGCAAGTAGTTACAGTGACGATAAAATTTCACCAAGTCTGGCAATCATTCTCAAACCTTTTGGTGAAAATATATCTTTTTATGCAAGTTATGTTGAAGGTTTATCTGAAGGAAAATCTCTTACTGATCTAAGCTATAAAGATGATATAAATTATAATAAAACTTTTGCTCCTTATCAGACTAAACAATATGAATTAGGTGCAAAAGTTCAGCAGGGTTCATGGTTAAATACTCTGGCGATATATCAAATTGAAAAACCTGATTTGATGACAACAAAGCTTACTGCCCCTGATGCAAATAAGAAAACACAAATTACTACAGATGATGCTAAAACCCGTTCACGTGGGGTTGAATGGACGTTTGCTGGCAATTTAACTCAAGATTTGAGTGTAATTGGAAATATGGCTTATATCGATGCGAAATATAAGAAAACAGCTCTGGCAACAACGACAGGTAAAACCATATATGGTATTCCCGACTTTACTGCAGGGTTGAACCTTAATTATGCGATTCCAACCCTAGATGGTTTAAGCTTAAATGCTGGTGCTACGTATGTAAGCAAACAATATTTAAATAGCGATAATTCTTTAGAGTTGCCTGATTACACTATTTTTGACTTGGGTGCGAAGTATGCGACTAAACTTGGAGGCGTGAATACAATTTTTAGAGCCAATGTTGATAACGTGGCCGATAAAAAGCACTGGGCAGGTGTATTTAACAGTGACTATGCCATTATTGGTGCAGGTCGTACTTATAAACTCGGTGTCAGCTTCGATTTCTAAATGAAAATAAAAAACGCTTCCTATTAGGAAGCGTTTTTTATTGGGATGAACTAAACCTGATTTTCACAAAATTGTAAAAAGGCTTTCAGTCCAGGCCCTTGGTACTTTTGACGATGCACTAACATATAGAGCGGGCGGGTTAATTGCCAGAATGGGGTATCTAAGATCACCAGTTGACCTTTCTCTTGTAGCGGTTCAATTGCTAGGCGTGACACGCATGACATGCCCAAACCACCTGCCACAATTTTTAAGATCGCTTCATTATGACCTAATGTTAAACGGATATTGGCATCGGGTAAATCCTGCAAAATGGCATTATCAAACACTTCACGAGTGCCTGAGCCTTCCTCACGTAGAATCCACTCCACATCTAGGAAATCAGTTGAACTCACGGGGCGATTCAACTGTGCTAAGGGATGATCAGGCGCACAACATACGGCTAGCTCATCATCACGCCAATGGATACATTGCAGTTGAGGTAAATGACAAGACCCTTCGATCAAGGCGAGATCCAATTGGAATTGATTGACTGCTTCAATCATTTGACGGGTATTGCCCACTTGCAGTTGCAGATGTGCTTGTGGATGACGTTGTAAAAATTCAGCCATCAAATCTGGCATTAAATAATCACTAATTGTAAGCGTTGCACCTAAACGCAGATCAATGCTTTGTAATTCACCCTTAGCCGCTTGTTCAAAAGAATCACAGCGACCTAAAATTTCTAAAGCTTGTGGGAGTAAAAACCTCCCCAAATCATTGAGTTGTAAGCGTTTACCCAAACGATCAAAGAGTGGTGCACCTAGACCATCTTCTAAATCGGCTAAAGCCATACTTGCCGCACTTTGTGTAAGTCGGACAGCATCACTCGCTTTGGTTACCGTTCCCTCTTGAGCGACCGCCACGAAAACAGCCAATTGGCGTAATGTCATGCGCATGTTAAATAGCCTTAATGTTTTGAGTATCCATCAATTATTCGATCATGCTAACATGAGCGCACTGTTTCGTGCCACGTTCTCATCATGTCAATTGAAAAATTTAGCGTAGAAAAGGTTTTATCTGTACACCGTTGGACTCATAATCTTTTTAGCTTCACCATGACCCGTCCAGCACATTTCAAATTTACTGCAGGTCAGTTCGCGCGTATTGGTTTAATGGTTGAAGGGGAGCTGGTTGTTCGGGCTTATTCAGTTGTATCTTCACCTTTCGATGAAACTTTAGAATTTTTTTCAATTGTTGTACCTGATGGTGCTTTTACCTCGAATCTGCAACACCTCAAAGTCGGGGATGAGTTGTATCTGGAAAAAATTTCCTATGGCTATTTAACGCTGGCACGTTATCAACAACCTTTACCACAAGATTTATGGTTATTGGGAACAGGCACGGGGCTTGCGCCGTTTTTATCGATGTTACAAGACTTTGAAACATGGAATAAATATCAGCAGATCAATCTGGTCTATAGCGTACGTACGGAATCTGAATTGGCTTATGTCGAGCGTATCCAAGAGATTGCCGACTTATTTGGCGAAGGGCATACCGGCTTTAAGTTTATTCCAATTATTACCCGTGATCCGAATGCCGCTCTGCATGATCGTTTACCTGTTTTAATTGGCAATGGTGAGTTAGAAAAAGCTGCAGGACTCTCTTTTAACCGAGACAGTAGTCATGTGATGCTATGTGGTAATCCACAAATGGTGGAAGATACCAAAGAAGCGCTGAAACAACGCGGTTTAATTATGAATCGTCGTGGTGAAGGGAATATTGCTGTAGAGAATTATTGGTAGAAGCGTGGTGAATGGATATGTCTTAATGTACAAACATATCCATAAATTCACGAATTTCTTGAATGGCGGTATCCACATCCGTGGTTAACCAAGTGGGTTCAAATAAGCCAATATAATGCTCTAGGCGATCTTGTGGGACAACCAGACGCACTGGACAATCCTCTTCGAGTAACCGCCAAGGCAGGATTGGAACTTCATTATCCAAAAAAGGTTGGACATTGCGAATATCGACTATCATCGCATTGATACAATCTGGCAAAGGCATCACCGAAAACTCTTCTGTACGACGACGAAAGTATTCTAAATCGCCCCATTTCAGAATATAGCTCGGCTTATTGAACTCAATAATTCCAATCAAATGTTCATCGCGTGTGTGGTGTAAAAAACATTGATGAGTAACATCAGTGTCTAATTCAAGAGAAACGCTTTGTTGGCTATAGGACATAAAGCAGAATGGCTGAGAAAGGAGGCGCGTATTATAGCTTATTTTAACGCATTCTAAAACCGACTATATTTTAAACAAAAAATTAATAAAAGAAAGTAGAGTTCTGCAACCAGTGCAACGATAGTCCGAAGCTTTTTCACACAATGCAACACTGGGTATTGCTAATATAAAACTTGAAAAGTAAAAGGATGAGGGCTGCTATCATGCATGATTTTAGTAAGCCACAGCCTCATGTGGCCAGCAAAGAAGAAATTACCAAAAAGAGAAGATTACCCGTTTATATTTTGATTATGGTCGGAATCTTCCTGATTGCATTACTTGTTTATATGGTTGCTGATCATTCAGCCAATCCAACTGCTCAAGTGATCATGTCACAGTTGCAGTCGGCCATTCTGAATGCTTAAGCAAGCATATCTTTAGACCAAAACCAATTCATAATAAAGCTCATTGGTGTGAATCAATGAGCTTTTTTGCAATATTGTGAGACTTTTTTGTTGTATTAGTGATGCCATTGATTGATTGGAAAATAGACAAAAACTAAGGTGGAAGCATCCATAAATCATGTTCTTAATTGCAGAACGTTCTTAGGTGGATGTGTATCAAGATTTAAAAACACAATATAAGGATAACAACATGAATGATTTTTTTAGTGACCCCTCCAATCGTGGAGGATTTGATGCAATGTATTATTGGGATCAGTTTCATCCTATTTTTGCTGCAGTTGTCATCCTACTTATAGGGTGGATTGTTGCTTTAGTGATTGCAGCAGGTGTTAAAAAATTACTGCAAAAGCTTGATACCAATCATAAATTGTCTTCTGCAACAGGCCGTACTCCAAATATTGAAAATCTGGTCTCCAAACTGGTGTTCTGGTTTGTGATGATTCTCGCTGTCGTTGGCGCGCTTAATGTTCTAAATATCAGTGGGGTCAGTGATCCATTTAGCAATATGGTGGGTCGCGTGTTGGCTTATATACCTAACTTGCTGGCAGCAGTCGCGGTGGGATTTATTGGCTGGATTATCGCACGTCTGGTTCGTGCGGGGCTGACCAATGTACTTTCTAAAACTGAACTCGACGAGAAGCTGAGTGGCGAAGTTGGTGTCAGTTCACTCAGTAGCAATATTGGTGAAATTTTCTATTGGTTAGTGTTATTACTGTTCTTACCGATTGTCTTATCAATTCTAGGTTTAACAGGGCTTTTAATTCCCGTACAAAACATGGTGAATGAAGCGATTGCTTATCTGCCGAACCTGTTTATTACGGCTGTGATCATTTTCGTGGGCTATGTGTTAGCGAAAATTGTAAGAGGCATTGTTGAAGGCCTCAGTAATAGTCTCGGTTTACAGGCGCAAGCTGAAAAAGTTGGCTTATTTAAGAACTCAAATGTTGCTAAATTCTTAGGTTCATTTGTATTTGCCATCATAATTATTACGACTTTAATCGTGGCTTTTGAAGCCTTGGGTATCCAAGCAATTTCTCAACCTGCAACCGCCATGCTCAATCAGATCATGTATGCAATTCCACAAATCATTGCAGCAGGTTTGATTTTAATTGTAGCTTATATCGTATCGCGTTTTGTGGCACGTTTAGTGGCTGAATTGATTTCGGGTGCAGGGGTCGATGAAATCCCGATGAAGCTTGATTTACAACGCTTCTTGGGACAAACCCGTGTTTCTGATGTGATCGGTTGTTTAATTGTTTTCTTTACCATGTTATTTGCGGTTTCAGAGGCGGCCAATCGACTTGGGCTAGAACAGGTCAGTGTACTGATTGCGATGTTTATCCAGTTTGGCGCAAGTATCCTACTTGGCGCTGTGATCCTCGTGATCGGCTTCTGGTTAGCTAATGTGGTCGCCAATATCGTACAACGTGGTGAATACAACAGTTCACGCTGGTTAGGCAATTTAGTCCGTATCTTAATTATGGGCTTGGTGATTGCAATGGGCTTGAAAGCCATGGGTATTGCGGATTCGATTGTGAATTTGGCTTTCGGTTTAACACTTGGCTCAGTCGCTGTGGCTTTTGCCTTGGCCTTTGGTTTAGGTGGACGTCAACCTGCAGAACGTTTGCTCAGCGATTTGCTGGATAAGGCAAAAACTGAAGCAAAACAACCGAATCCTTTACATAAGGAATCCGTTGAATCTGCGAACCCAACAGCACCAACATCCACCAATACGGTGAATCCAACGCCACCTACACCGCCGTATTCGGATGAATAGAAAAAATAATCTTTGATTTTTTTAATCAATTCGACCACTCTAAGCAGGGTGGTCGTTTTGTTTGTATCGGCGCTATTGGCTTTTGTTTTGGATTGCAATTGGATATTTTGAGTAAAGTTAGAGGGTTTAAATAACAAATTTGACCTCAAAAGCAATTCATTTATAGCTAAAGTATCAATAGTCTCTAAATAAAAAGTCTATAGGAGAATGAAGATGAAGAGGCCAAATCGAGTATTCGCACCGATTATTATTGCAGGCATTACTGTTGGATTCTTGGCGAGTGCTTATAAATTTGTTGTTGCTAAATCAAACTCTTCTAAAGAGAGACCCATTGAAAATACACAACAAATCGCAACTTCAGAAGCAGCAAACTCTTCAGACCACCAAAACTGAAACAGATTTTATTGAAAGTCGCCTGAAGTGCTGTAATTCATATGGTCATATCAGACAAATTGAGCTGCTGCCTGTGCAGAAGACCATGCCCATTGGAAGTTATAGCCACCTAAGTGTCCTGTAACATCCAGCACTTCACCAATAAAATATAAACCTTTCTGTTTTTTGCTTTCCATGGTTTTGGAAGATACTTCACTGGTATCGACCCCGCCGAGTGTGACTTCGGCAGTACGATAGCCTTCAGTACCTGATGGTTTTACCGTAAATGCATGTAATTGCGCTGCAATATGCTCGAGCTGTGCATCACTGAGATTACCAATTGGCGTTTCACTTTGTTCTGCCCAAATTAGTTGTTGTAATTCAAGTACGATACTTTTGGCGGTAAATTCACTGATTAAGGTACGCAGTAACACTTTAGGCTGTGATTTTTTCTTATCTTTAAAAAATTGTGCAAAGTCTTGGCTTGGGAAGAAATCAATTTTAAAGCTTTCCCCAACATGCCAGTAGTTCGAAAGTTGCAGTGAGCTTGGACCACTAAGACCACGATGGGTAAACAGCAAAGCTTCGGTAAATTGATGACGATCATTGATCAAGGTTGCGTCTAATGCATTGCCACTCAAGCGTGTGGTGATTTCTTTAAACTGATCGGAGAAGGTGAAAGGAACTAGACCCGCACGGGTTGGGTAGACATGATGTCCGAACTGTTGTGCCACTTCATAACCAAAACCTGAGCCACCAAGCGTGGGAATGGATAAACCGCCAGTTGCCACCACCAAAGACTCACAGTGATAAGTCCCTTGACTGGTTTCAATCATAAAACTGGAATCTGCCTGAGCCTTAACTTGTTGTACTTCACAGTGGGTGTGAATCTGTACACGTTTGGCTTTGTCACATTCTGAAAGTAAGAGTTCCAGAATCTCTTTAGATCCTTTGAGTGTGAATAATTGCCCGTGTTTGCGTTCTTCATACTCAATGCCGTATTCACAGACCAAGCCGATAAAGTCCCAATTGGTGTAACGGGTTAAGGCTGAGATCACGAAATGCGGGTTTTCAGACAGATAATTGGCAGGTTCGACCTCCAGATTGGTAAAGTTACATTTACCACCCCCTGACATCAAAATCTTTTTGCCAACTTTATTGGCTTTTTCCAAGACCACAACCGAGCGCCCACGTTTGCCTGCTTCTGCAGCCAACATCAAGCCCGATGCACCTGCACCTAAAACAACAACATCAACTTGATGAACCATGGGGAAAATACTCAAGGGAGGAAAAGCGGGCAATTATAGAAGATTTAAAGCCTTTTGAGTATGTTGATTGTTTGATTAAAAAAGATACTTTTAAAATCAAAGCATGTTATAAAATTGGTCTCAATAAAGGGGATAACAATAATGAATGATAAGACTTTTTTAGAAGGCACGCCGCCGAATCAGCAAGACCAACTCAGACAATATACCTTAATTATATATGGGCTTTATGCAGCCAGTATTTTTGTGGGATTGACCAGTATTGCCGCAATTATTATGAACTATATGAAGCGTGACGAGGTAAAAGGAACATGGTTGGCTAGTCATTTTGAGTGGCAAATCAAAACCTTTTGGATCACTCTCATTGCTGCAATCATTGGTTTTATTTTGTCTTTTGTACTCATTGGTATTCCGATTCTCTTTGCAGCATCAATCTGGTTTATTTATCGCATTGTCAAAGGCTTAGTGGTGTTTATGGACAATAAGCCGATTGGTGATGGCTGGTTTTAAGCACTTGATTCGATCAGATGAAAAGTCACTTGAGGGTGGCTTTTTATTTTAAGCGTCCTTGTAATCCACCGGTATGGATCGCCAAAATACGGCTATTTTCCGGAAAATACTGCTGCTGGATTAAATCGAATAGCCCCATCATCATCTTTGCGGTATAGACTTGTTCTAAAGGAATTGCATATTGTTTCTCAAAATGTTGCATAAATTGCAGGAGTTCGGTTGTGGTTTTGGCATAACCTCCACAACAATAAGCATCGGTTAAAGACCAATTACTTTTATTGGTCCACTGTTGAATATCTCGTTTTAGGAAGTCGCCTTTTAATGCAGAAAAGCCTAAAATCTGTTGTTGTTCTGAACTGCTTTCAATTAAGCCTGCAATAGTGCCACCTGTTCCAACTGCACAACAAATCACATCATAATTCTTTCGATCATCTTCGCTCAAAATTTCTTGTGTTCCTTGCAGTGCAAGTGCATTGCTGCCACCTTCTGGAACAATAAAGGCTTGAG
Source organism: Acinetobacter sp. Ac_5812 (assembly GCF_013072695.1). Taxonomy (GTDB): domain Bacteria; phylum Pseudomonadota; class Gammaproteobacteria; order Pseudomonadales; family Moraxellaceae; genus Acinetobacter. Next base: position 129,963 of record NZ_LXUK01000009.1, on the reverse strand, counting down.
GATATTGCTGTTGAAGTTGTTGTAAATATTTGGTTTCATGGCGCAGTCGATACTCAGCCCGACTGACAAAATGCAATTGCATACCAAAATCTTGCGCTGTTTGCAGGGTCTGATTTAAGTCTTGAGTTGCAAGTTCTTCACCACGAATTATGCCAATGCTTTGCAAGCCAAAGTGCTGTGCTGCATAGGCGGTTGCGGCAATATGATTGGAGAATGCTCCACCAAATGTGAGTACTTGGCTCAAACCTTGTTGTTGAGCTGCAAGCAGGTTGTATTTTAGCTTATAAAATTTATTGCCTGAAATGTGAGGATGAATCAGATCTAAACGCTTAATCGTCAGTTGAACCGAACTGGGAAACGCTAATGTTTGATAGGGTGTGGGAAAAGCAATGTGATCAAACATTTTCGAACAAGAGAAATAGATTTGACCACATTGTAAATGGATTTGATTGAGAATGTCAGTGTTGTATTAGGAGTCGGTATCCACGGAGGTAATTACCGACATCCCAGGGCGTAAGTTTTCGATGCCTTTTTGATTTGGATCTATGGCGATACGAACTGAAATACGTTGTACCACCTTGGTAAAGTTACCTGTGGCATTGTCGGGTTTGAGCACGCTGAATTCTGAACCTGCTGCAGGGGAAATCTGTTCAACATGCCCTGTAAATTTCTGATGATTCATCGCATCGACGGTGAAATACGCTTTTTGCCCAATTTTCATATTGGCAATTTGAGTTTCTTTAAAGTTGGCAATCACCCAGGTTTGTGTCGGAATCAAATAAAGTAGTTGTGTTCCCGCTGCAACATATTGACCGACGCGTGGATTGACCTCACCCAATTGTCCATCCAGTGGTGCAACAATGGTGCTGTAGTCTTTGGTGGTATTGGCTTGGTCGAGTTGTGCCTGCGCGCTATTGACTTGTGCTTTTAAGCCAGACTGCGCCACTTGCGCTGTTTTTAAAGCTTCTTGTGCCACCAAGATATTGGCTTCGGCCTGTTTCAGTAAGGCATGATTATTCTGCGCATCTGCCGCGGCTTTATCTTGTTCAGATTTTGACGCTGCACCGCTATCTCCCAATTGTTGGTAGCGTTTTAGCTGAGCCACCGATAAGTCATACTGTGCCTTGACTTGATCCAGTTTGGCTTGTGCGGCCACAACATCGGCCTGACGTTGCGCAATAGCTTGAGTTTGATTGGCAAGACTGTTTTCTGCTTGCTCAACACCAGATGCTGCCTGTGTGACTTTTTGGTCATAGGTGGTGGCATCAATATGCATCAATACCTGACCTTGTTTGACTTGATCAAAGTCTTTGACCAAGACATCTTTAATATAGCCATTGATCTGCGAAGACAGGATGGTGGTTTTACCTTTCACATAGCTATTGTCAGTTTGTTCAACCGCCGTATGGAAGGGGCCAATCCGCCACGCCCATAGAATAATGGTAATACCTACCAATAACACCAATAGCATCCACCACAGGGTCGAGCGTTTGGTCTTGATCAGCTTGCTGGTTGGCGGAGGAGGTGGAGGCGGCATTTGTGCCACAGTTTCAGGCGCCTTTGCTACAGGCGCTGTTTCATTTTGCTCAGTGGTTTGAGCATTATTATCTTCGGGTTTATCTTGTTCTGACATCATCTTTTCTCAATCAAAAAGGATTAACTGGCTGCTTGCAGATTTTTCCGGGTTTTGTATTTATCCCGTGCATATTTAAATAGCCCCCACAGCAATAACACCACCGCAAAAATACCGTTTAATACGATTACATCGTTATAGGCACGTACCTGAGCCTCACGGGTGACCACCTTATTCAGGTTCTGCAAGGCTTGGTTATTTTGTAAAACAGGGTCATTGCTACTGACCATGGCACTATGCTGATAGGTCTGTAAACGCTGTGCCACAATTGGATTTGTCGGATCAAGATTGCTATTGATTTCGACTTTATAATCATAGGTATGACGCTGCTGATAGGTGTTGAAGAAGGATGAGCCGACCAAGCCACCAAAATTCTGTGTGGCTGAAAACAGCACAATAAAGGTCACCACATATTGTGGACCACGTTGTAGGGTACGCATAAAACCCATCAGCAACAGCGGGCCGATAAAGACACCACCTGCAAAGCTGACGAGAAATTGACTGCGGTAAAAGTTGGCAGGACGCACATCACTGGTCAGGTGATAATCCAGTGCACAAGCAATTAAAATCAGGATTTCAGCCAGAAACAAATTCAGAATCAGCCGTTCACGATGAAAGGTCAACGCACTAAATACAGAACCGGCAATGGTGCCGCAGAAAATCACCACATACAGCGGCACAAACTGGTCGGGGCCCATGCCCATGGTCTTAAGAAAATTGACCGCAGCATAGCTTTGTTCTGACATGAGCAAGCGTAGGGCGAAGGCACTGACCACAAAACTGAGTAGATCACCTGCGGCTAACCAACGGGTCATAATCAGTGGATTACGACGATAGTGTTCATAAGTCAATCCCAACACAATCAAACAAAAACCGACGATTAGGGTATAGGCCAACCAAGGACTATTGAACCACCATAAAATCGGCCCTTGGGTGAGTACGATACACAGACAGGCAAAACCGGGTGCAAGCAAGGCAAAGGTAAAGAAGTCCTGCTTCTCGAATACCTCCAAGCGTAGGCTGCGTGGCAGTTTTAACGCCACCACCATGGCAAAACAACAAATTGCCAAACCCAATTCAAAGGTATAAATCACATCCCACTGGTTGGCACTGAGCAGAAAAGGAGAAATGATCCATGCCAAAGGCAGGCCAAGTTGCTGAAAGCCAAAGGCCAAATAAATCCCTTTGGCCATATCCGCCTTACCAAAGGCTTGCATGGTGTAATACATACCGAGCGAGCTTAAAGGCGCAGCTGCCAAACCTGCAATAAAGCGTACAAATAAGGCGACTTCATAGGTTTGAACAAAGATATGTAACACCAGTACACCAATAAAAGCCAATAGGCCAATTTCTGAAAATAAGCGCAAACCATATTGTTGGCGGGCTTTAAACAGAATCAGGTTAGAGCTGACATTGGCCATCACATAAGCCGCAGGTAGCCATGCTGCCTGTGATGGGGTCAAGCCATATTCACCTTGGAAAATTGGTAAATTGGCAATGATAAAACCATTACTTAAACTGGCTGCAATACATATAAACAGGCCAATAAAAAAATAGGCAAAACGTTTTGGTCGGGCATGTGCAATTGCAGCAGGCGAGCCCGGTAAGGTTGGGCGCTCATCAGCAGACCAATCTGGAGGTGTCTCAAGATAGCGAGGGCTTTTATCCATGTTATTTCCCGAACTAAACTTTAATGCCGTTTAATAATAATTCTATTGCTCGTTTGGCTAAGCGCACTTGATCTGATGTATTATGCCCTTGAAATGAAGACCCCAAGATCGCCGTGATCATTCCGAAATCTTGTGGAGTAAGATCAGGACGACAAAGCTGATGTTGTATGGCTTGATCAATCAGTGGCTGTAACGCTTTATCGCGTCTTTGATAAATGTTTAGCATGATTGGGTCTTGCCGATCAATAATACGCCAGTAATCAATCAGTACAACTAAATGCGGCAGTTGTTCGATATGACCTTCAATCAAACGAATAAAACCATCATTAAATGCCAGTAAAGCCTGCGACCGTTGTTCTAAACGTGTAATCGCTCGTTCCAACAAGGCAGCCACCAGCGCTTTACGATCTGCAAAATTACGATAAAACGTTGCACGTCCCACGCCCGCATGATCAATGATGGCTTGTAATGGCACATGAACCCCTTGCCTGCGGAAGATTTCTTCGGCGGCATTGAGGAGTTCATCACGATTATGCGCTGCCAATTGCTGACGTTTTGCCATGACCTAAATTTCTTGGGAGATATAGGGTAAATTAAACGGACATTTTTGTCCGAAGTAAATATGTCGAGAAACTTTATTTTGTTTAATTTCGGTAAAATCGCAGTTCTGAGTGATTTTTCTAAGGCAATACAGTGTTAAAAAATAAGGGTAAATTACTCATGCATAAAAAATACAAATAGGTGAAACATGCAAGGATTCATCCATCGTTTAGTGAAAGGAATCAAGTATCGACCATATTTGTCTGCGACTTTTTCTTTGGGATTGTTGATTTACGGGGCTTTGCATCTGTTCACGCAATGGCATTGGGCAACCTGCTTGCAGCTCGGTTGGAATATTGCGATTTGGCTGTATTTATTTCTGACCTTGAAAATGATGTGGCACTTGGACGCCACCCATATTTTACAACGTGCCAAACAGCAGGATGAAGGCAAGTGGATGATCTTGACTGTGGTGCTGATCGCTATTGTGATTTGTTTTATTTCGATTGTGGTGCAGTTGGGACATGTGCCTAAAGATCAACCTATTTTAAAAACAGTACTCATTTTACTGACCATCGGCACGATTTTCTCGACATGGTTATTACTGCATACTTTATTTGCCATTCATTATGCACATGATTACTACCTTGCCAAAAGTCGTCATCAAGATGCAGGTCTAGATTTTCCGAAAACCGATCAACCGGATTATCTGGATTTTATCTATTTCAGTTATATCATCGGTACTTCTGCACAAACCGCTGATGTCTCGATTACCAGCTCAGAGCTTCGACATCTGAATATTTTTCATTGTGTGTTGGCCTTTATTTTCAATACCGTAATTTTGGCGGTGGCGATCAACGTGGCGGCCAGTTTGATTGGTCTTTAATTGATAACTTATTTTTATTAATTTGTATAAAATTGATCATTTTTATTTTTGGTTGTTGTTGGTTATTTTGAATTTAGACCGACAACGCAAGGATAAGAACATGAGTACCCAGCATCAAGTCAATCAACAGCAATATCAAGATAAATCTCAAGCCTATTTAAACAGTAGTGTTCACGCACAAGGGATTGAGTTTGCAAAAATGCAGCACTTGATCCAGTCACAGCAATTGAAAAAAGTGTTGGATTTAGGTTGTGGTGGTGGCCATGTCAGCTATCAAATTGCACCCTTTACCGATCAAGTGACGGCTTATGATTTAACGCCGTCAATGGTTGAATTGGTGGCTCAGCAGGCCAAGCAAAAGGGCTTTGATCATGTCAAGGCTGTACAAGGTGCAGCGGAGAGTTTAGCTTTTGCCGATCAAAGCTTTGATTGTGTGATTACGCGCTATTCAGCACATCATTGGCAAAATGTGGCACAGGCGATGGCGGAAATTCGCCGTGTATTGGTGCCGCAAGGCAAGGTGATTATTGTCGATATTTTAGGGCACTCAAATCCAGTGATGGATACCTTTTTTCAGACTATTGAAACCATTCGAGACCCAAGTCATGTGCGTAATTATAGTTTGCGAGAATGGATGCGCTTTGCTGAATATGCAGGTTTTAGGGTTGAGACTGTTGAAAAGCAGCATTTAGATTTAGAATTTACGAGTTGGACGGAGCGAATGCAAACCTCTGAATATGCAGTCCAGACCATACGGGATTTACAGCGCAAGGCATCTGATCAAGTTCAACAATATTATCGTATTCAAGCAGATGGTTCGTTTAGCAGTGAAGTGTTGTATTTGGTACTTTCAGCCTCATATGGATGAGGCCAGCAATAAAACATTGAATTCCCAATCTATTCTAAGCAGAATAAGCTGTCTATTTTGTGGCACTTAGACCACGGCTTAAATCAATTGGGTATATTATAAAATGACAAGTAGATTAATTTTAGCAATCAGTGTGCTCTGTTGCAGTAGCGTACTATGGGCGAAAGCAGAAGTTTTGGCTCAAGCGGGTGAGGTCAAAATTATTAAACGAAACTGTAATGTAAAAACCGATGCCTGTGATTATATCAAAGTCTATAAAGGTCAAGAAAAGGTCTTAATATCGCAATGGAATAAGACGGCAAGGGCCTATCAATTCACCCCAAAACAGATTGGGTTTCAACTCGGTGCAACCGGCAGCGCACATATTCTCACGGTATATGGTCAAAATAACAAGCAGCAGGAATTCTTTGAATTATTACAAATGTCACCCGATCAAAAGTGCTTTGTGACCAAACAGCAATTGGATAAAGAACATGACAAAGTGGTGTTTTACCGTTTGCCTGAATTCAAGCCTTATTTAAGCATCAGTAAAAAAGATTCAAAGTTTAGTGAGATGGGACAGATTGGCTATTCCACCTTCTTTGATGAGAGCGATGGCTCGTTTAATTTTGGCTATGATGCAGAAGAAGACGGAGAGAAATACTTTCAGGAGATCAAGGTCGAAAATCCATGTAGTTTAAAACCGAAAATCATTAAACAAGGTGATGAGTAAAATCAAAATGATGAAGCAAAATAAGATGTTGAAATTGGTGCTTGCTGCTACGGTATTGGTCGCTACACAGACTGCTTTTGCTGCGGAAAACGTCAAGAAAACACGTTATGGGCAAGTTCAAATTAAAGTCAGTCCTGAGACTGGGCAAGAAACGTTGTATTTTAATCAGAAGATGGTGTTGCCAAAAATTGAGGGCAATAACGGTCTGTCGATTGAAGGTATTTATAAACTATACATGGATGATGTGGTTTTGGTGCAAGACATTGGCGGCAGTGGTTGTCCCATCCAACTGAATTTTGTGAAAATCAGCCCAAATCAGAAAGTGACAGTTTCGCCTGTTTTTGGTTCATGTTCGGATCTCATCAAGGTTTCAGCGAAGCCGAATCAAATTATCGTGACCATGCCTGACTTTATGGGGGCACCAGAAAGTGAGGAGCAAGAACGGAAAGTTGCTCAGAAGAAAATGATTTATAGCTATGATGGAAAATTACTGAAAGCAAATGGCAAACTGCTGCTTCAAGAATAAGCGCACTCTTCTCTGCAAATTCGACTGAATCTTGCGAATAGATATAAGGACTAATCAAGTGGATGAAGTAGATCATCAAGATCTACTTCATTTTTAGCCTTTCAAAATGATTTAGTGAAACACGGTTTCTAAGGCTTTTAAACCGACGTTGGGATCGAGCAAGCCGTTATAGATTTCTGGAACTTCACGATCTACACCTAAAAGCTGATAAATGGCGAGCATGGCGCCACGAATTGAATATTCCACGGTAAACACCACATCATCTTCCAGTTCCACAAATTGACCCAAGAAGGCAAAATTAACAGCATTTTCTGGAATCAATAAGGGACGATCGCCGGCTTTACGACAGGCAAACAGGGCTGAGGCATAAGGCATCATCACCGTGCTAATGTCACTATGCGCCAGTACATGATCCAGAATATCGTCGAATCCGAGCTGATGAATTAACTCAATCACAATTTCTTGCCCAGTGGCTTCACTCATTGGTTTTTTGATGTAGTCACCGATGTGATCAATTTCAAAGCCATAGCCCCACAAAGTGAATTTACCTGCAGGTAAGTCGGCAAAATGTGGCTGTGCAGGCACAACAATGGATAAATGCCAGCCCGATTCAAACCACGTCATCAGTGCACCCGTTCCTGGTTCATTGCCTGTGTAATCAATGATGCGTTTCAGCAAGACATCATCATGCAGCGTCAGGGTAAAGGACTTCCATTTATGTTCGTCGATATTGCCATTAAAGGTCATTGGCCGGCCAAAATCAGGTGCTTTTTGTGCAAGGGTTTCCCATAAGCGCCAGCCATGATCCTGTCGATCACGAATTAAGGCAGGCACATCATTCTGACCGCCATAACGTGAATCGGCTGTAATTGAACCTAAGGTAAATAAGGCGAGATCATGTTCACCTAAGATAATCTGTTCCGTGCCTTCTGGAAGATTCAGATACAGCTTGCTTGCCTTACGCTCTTTACTCTGCTCGTCTTCAACAAAATCAGCGTCAGTGACATAAGTACCAAAGCGCACATCCACGCCTTGTTCGACCAGCCAACGTTGTAAAGGATAAATCATCGAATCATATTGATTGTATTTGGTGCGTTTAACCCCAGCCAAGGTATGGATACGGGGTAATTCCTGAATAAAGCGTAAGAAATAACGACGTAATTCTGCTGCACTATGCCATTTCTGAAAGGCAAAGGTGGTACGCCACATTCGCCAGAAATTGCTTTGAAAAAATGCATCATCAAAAAATTCATCAATACGACGACTGCCAATCCGTTCTTCTTTGAGTGCCAATAGACGTAGCATCTGCGCGCGATTTAATGTGGATAAACCGAGCTTTTCGGCTTCTGCAATGACATGATTCGCATCGATTAAACGGGCTTGGGCATGGGTTTTAATTTTTTCATTAAATTCGCGACATTCCTCACGGACAGAAATATTGGGATCTTCCAGTGAGGGGATGCTAGAGAATAGATCCCATGTGCAGAGATAGGTTTCATCGGTCAGCATTCGTCCGCCACGCGTCACCCAAGCATGATTGGGGTTGAGTGGGTTATGTCCACCATCCATTGAACCACCTGAAACCTCAAGCTCTTCTAAAATATGAATGTTTTGGGCGGGTACTTTGGCGTCACGAATGGCAAAGGCTGCTGCCGCCATGCCGGCAATACCGCCGCCAATGATCCAGAGATGTGATTGTGAAGGGTCTAAAGTTTTCAGTTTTTTAGTTTGCATCTAATGTGCCTCGGTTATCGTTATTGATGAAAATGAATTTAATCCATAATTTTATTATGGGATTTAAGTTGCTAAAAATAAATGAAAGTTACATTAAAATGGATGACAAATTTTGATCATAAAATTAGTTTTATAGAAAAATTGGATACTTGATTTATGGCGGAGATGAATATGCTATTTTTAAGTGTTTGATATTCATTATGAATTGAGTCTTTGCTCTAGTTTATTGCTTTCTAGTTTGATGACGTCGATTGAAGCACTCAAAAATTGCTGAGATTAGTCAAAATTTTTATATCTTCTCGCTCTACTTTTTCAGTAAAATTAATATTTGAAAATTATTCTAATCTAGAGGTTTTACTTGGAATCGTTATTGATTTTAGGCTCAATTGCTTTGGCGTTAATGTTGGGTGCAATCAGCCCTGGCCCTACCTTTATTTATGTGGCTAAAAACTCAATTGCGATTTCTCGTAAGCATGGACTGTTTACCGCCTTGGGAACAGGGACGGGTGCAGCTTTATTTGGTTTGCTTGCGGTCATGGGCTTGCAAGCGATTCTATTGGCGGTGCCTTCTGCCTATATCGCGCTAAAAATATTTGGTGGTCTGTACTTGCTTTGGCTGGCCTATAAAATTATCAAACATGCTAAAGAACCGATGGAAGCAGTCAATGGTACTGTGAATCGCATGAGCTATGCACAAGCCTTTCGTTTAGGGCTGATTACTCAGCTCAGTAACCCGAAAATAGCCATTATTCTTGCCAGTATTTTTACGGCTTTATTACCGAAAGAGATCCCAAGTTATTACTATGTGGTGTTGCCAATGCTGTGCTTCTTTATTGATGCCGGTTGGTACTCGCTGGTTGCAGTGGCACTGTCAGCAGAAGGCCCACGTAAAGTTTATTTAAAATCAAAATCGATATTTGATCGCATCGCCGGTGGCGTTATGACCTTGCTGGGATTAAAGCTGATCTTTGGTATGAAATAATAGAGCAGAAAAAGCGACCGAGAAGGTCGCTTTTTTATTGCCTAAAATCAGCTTGTTCAGCTTAATCTTTAAAGTGTACAGGAATCCATTGATAGCTTTTTCCATCGGCTGAATATATATGCCCAATGCCCGGGAAAGGTAAATGTGGTGCAGCAATGGTTTGTCCATTTTTAGCAAAATCAGCAAATTGTTTTAAGCGTGTAGCCACTGCTTTTTTCGGATCAATATCATATTCAATCGCAGTTTCTGGTTTATCAAATTGCACAGTATGTGAATGCACAATATCTCCAATAAACACCACACTTTCACCTTTGCTTTTTAATTCATAGCTAAAGTGACCAGGCGTATGTCCCGTCGTATTAATGACTTTAAAACCTTGAATTTCATCACCGAGTTTATAGGTCTTAAAGCGTTGTTGGGCTTGGTAAGGCGCAATCGCTTGCTTAATGTGCTTTACGGTTCCTTCATAACCTGCTTGTTTGTCTTTTGGAAGCTTAGCTGCCTGTTTTGGATCGAGCCAGTAATTGGCTTCATCACTGGAAACGTACACGGTTGCATTGGGGAAGTTAGCAACACCATCTTTGCTGATGCCACACACATGGTCGGGATGTAAATGCGTGAGTAAAATGGTATCGACCTGTTCAGGTTTGTAGCCTGAAGCCTCTAGGTTTTTTAGAATTGAGCCTAAATGTGCACCAAAACAACTGGCAGCACCGCTATCGACGAGTACCAATGATTTTCCTGTATTCACAAGAAAAGCATTGATGGAGGTCTGTACGCCTTTGTCTTGATCGGCGTAGTATTTCTTTAAGATGTGTTGGACTTGTTGCGGTGAAATATCTTTAAACAAGCTTGGTGACATAAAGTTCGTGCCATCGAGTAGAGCGGTAATTTGTACATCACCGACTTGATGTTGATAAAAGCCAGCGACTTGTTTTTGTTGTTCAATGATCGGCAGGGTTTTGCTTGTTTCTGCATGGCTGAGTAAAGGGAAGCTGCTCAAGAATGAGACGGAAAGAAGTAGGGCAGTTTTTTTCATTTATAAATATTCTCGAATTTAGTTGAATTGTCTACTTTTTAGCATGTGAGAAGGATTTTTTCATCTGTTTTTTTATTGATAGAATATTGTGATCATAGGTATCACAGAAATCCCAATTCAAACATCTAAAAACAGAAGAAAAGCTCGAGTGATAAGAAAAATATGTATACGATTAAATATAGGCTTCGATTGGCTACAAAGCTCAGAAAATTCTAAGTTTATGTGCTGGTTGGAATTCAATGCAAGATTTTGAGATATTTAAAAGAAAGTTAATTAAATCTATTTAAGCAATTTATTCTTGCAGATAAAGATTATCAGCAGGTTAATGCATTTTTTCTGAATAGCCTTGTTTTCATCCAAAGCTACAAGAAAATCTAAATTAGAAATAACTTATGAATAAAATATTGGAACATGGGGGGAATTCTGTGTCTTATAAAATATTAAATTATTATGGAAAGATATTTATCATTTTCATCATCATTTTTTCAAGTAAATATGTTTATGCTGAACGGGTTGCCGATCCTGATACATTTTTAAAAATGCTCATTTCGCAACAATTACTTTTTGCAGATTGCCGAGAGAAATATCCACAACAAATGCAGGAAATTTATGGGGCTGAAACCAACGTGTTTGAAGCTTTAGATAAAGATGGTCGATATGATAAAAATTTTAAGGCAAATGTGGATAAGGTATTTATTCATTTAGATCCTGAAAAAAAGCAAAGTTTGACACAGGATGTAACGAGTGAATTTAAGCAAGTAAAAAATAAAGAGGGAGTGCTTTGTACAAATTTTTTAACCCAAAAGAAACACATAAATCTTAAGTTGAATAAAATTGTATATGATCCAAAGACTATGCTTTTTTATTTAAATATTCAAAATTATTGGTTACAAGGCAAGATAACAAGCGATGCGTTACCATGTGATTGTGATAAGAAAAAGACAAATTTAGAAGAAGTCCGCCAATTCACTCTAAAAAACCAGAATAAAATTTTAAAAACTGATCTTCTATATATGCAGCAACGAGAAGATGGTGTGAATGCAGCATCCATGATGATTATGTGGAGAAATGATCATCAAGAATTAAGTCAAAGTGAAACTCAAGCATTGAGTGAAAAAAATCGTATTATTGATGATTTTGGTTTTGAATCTATTGTACCTATAGAGCCGGCAACTCTACCAGCTAATCTAACAAGCTTTTTGGAAGGGGAATATGCTTTAACTTATGAGTGTAAAATTGACTATATTCATGCAGAAAATACAACATGTATAAAAACATTGATTAAATGATGGTGACAATATGACAAGGCTTCCGAAGAGGCCTTGTCATATATTCGATTAAGACACTTTATCGCCTGGTTTCGCGCCAGATTCAGGTGAAATCACCCAAACCCCTTCGCCATTACCTGCTGCAAGTACCATACCGTTAGAAATACCAAAACGCATTTTACGCGGTGCAAGGTTGGCGACCATCACCACCAATTTGTCTTTTAGATCTTCTGGCTGATAAAACTCACGAATACCACTAAACACATTACGCGGTTCAGCTTCACCTACATCCAAAGTTAGTTGTAGCAATTTATCAGAACCTTCAACTGTTGCAGCTTCTAATACTTTTGCTACACGAAGATCAATTTTCATGAAATCTTCAATACCAATGATTTCAGCTTCACCTACTTTTGGCTCAGGCTTCTTCTCGGCTTTCTTGTCTTTTTTCTTCTCTGCTTTTGGCGTTTCTGCCGCCGCAGCTAAAGAATCTTTAGATGCATCCACCATTGCAGCCACAGCTTTGGCATCAACACGTTGCATTAATGGCTGGAATTGCGCAATTTCATGTGCAAGCAAAATTTGCTGACGTGATGCAAAGTCGAAGCTTTCAAGCTGTAAGAAGGCTTGAACCTGTGCAGCAAGCGTTGGTAAGACTGGCGCCAAGTAAATCGCAAGTTGACGGAATAAGTTAATACCCACCGAGCATACATCATGAACTTGTTGTTCCTGACCTTCTTGCTTGGCAAGTGCCCACGGTTTTTTCTCATCAATATACTGATTGGCACGGTCAGCCAATGCCATGATCTCACGAATTGCTGCTGAGAATTCACGTGCTTCATAAGCCTGTGCGATTGAATCACCGGCATCAATAAAGCTTTGAACCAGTTCAGATTCTGCACATGTATTCGACAATGTATTATTGAAGTTGGTGTTAATGAATTTTGCACAACGGCTAGCAATATTCACCACTTTACCGACAAGGTCAGAATTTACTTTTTGAACGAAGTCATCTAGGTTTAAATCTGAATCTTCAACTTTGTCAGACAGCTTAGACGCAAAGTAGTAGCGTAAATATTCAGGATTTAAATGTTCTAAATAGGTTTCAGCTTTAATGAAGGTACCGCGAGACTTCGACATCTTCTGACCATTCACCGTCAAGAAACCATTCACAAATAAACCTGATGGGGTACGGTAGTTAGCACCTTCAAGCATTGCAGGCCAGAACAGCGCATGGAAGTAAACGATGTCTTTACCAATGAAGTGATAGACTTCTTTATCGCTGTCTTTTTTCCAGAAATCATCAAAGCTTAGATCTGGGCGTTTAGTTTTGATGTAGTTTTCAAAACTCGACATATAACCAATCGGTGCATCGACCCAAACGTAGAAATATTTATTTGGCGCATCCGGAATTTCAAAACCGAAATAAGGTGCATCACGCGAAATATCCCAATCCGATAAACCTGCTTCAAACCATTCGTCTAGCTTGTTGGCAATCGAAACAGGTAAACGACCTTGGTCACGTGTCCACTTTTGTAAGTATTCTGAGAAATTCGGAAGTTTAAAGAAGTAGTGGTCTGATGATTTCTCAACTGGGGTCGCACCACTTAACGTTGAACGCGGGTTTTCTAATTCAGTGGCGTTGTAGGTTGTACCGCACACTTCACAAGCGTCGCCGTATTGATCTTCTGACTTACATTTCGGGCATGTACCTTTAATGAATCGGTCAGACAGGAACATGCCTTTTTCAGGATCGAATAACTGAGTAACAGGGCGAATTGCAATATTGCCTGCTTCACGGTTTTTGATATAGATTTCTTCTGAACGTGCTTTATTCTCATCACTATTGGTTGAATCATAGTGATCGAAATGTACGCCAAAACCATCAAAGTCACGGATATGTTCTTTCTGAACATTGGCAATTTGTTGTTCTGGGCTGATGCCGTTCGCTTCAGCACGTAGCATGATTGCAGTACCGTGAGCATCATCCGCACATACATAAGTCACATCATGGCCCATTGCACGCATCGCACGAACCCAAATATCTGCTTGGATATAACCGAGTAAGTGACCCATATGGATAGGACCATTGGCATAAGGTAGGGCATTGGTGACTAAAATTTTACGCACGGATATTGTTCTCTCATTCGTATTTGCAAGGCAGATGATTTTACATGACTTGGCCTCGACTTGCACAAGGGATTCAGTGAAATCTTTTCAAGCCTCGTTTTTAATTATTCTAGAACTTCATTAAAGCTTCACTTGCACTTCAATCAAAACACATTTCCTTTATTGATAATGGCTGCATGGTCAATAAATAAAGGAAACAATAATGAGGTCTTGGCATTTGCTTTGCGCATCGTTTTGCGCCAGCATGACATCAGTTTTTAGTTTTGTGATTCCGTATTGTTTGTTCTTAAACTTTCAACAAAACCATTTATTGCATGTGGTCAGCAATGCAATGCAAGTGATGCTGTATCTCATCCCATTTCTCGTCGTGCTTGCTTTTATCTTCTACGTCATTGTTCTATCAGTATTGAAATTACCCAGTAAGATATTTGATTTGGTGCAGTTTTTTAAAGTCAGTCTGGTCTTTTTTATGGGATGGATGTGCTTAGTATTGATAATTTTATTTGAAGATCAGGTCAATGGTTTTGATTTTGAAACATTGGCCATGAGCCTTTTCATCTTTGTTGCGGTTACACCTGTGCTTGCATTGGGTTGTATCAGTGCCAATTGTTGTTATGTGTTGATGTGCAAAAAGAAGTATGGCGATTTAAATCAATTTAAGAGGATCTAGAGGAGGAGAGTATGCATCCCGAAGGATTACATACTCTGCATTTGTTTAACGGTGATGCTGTCCTTTGAATTTTTTCTTAAAGAGATAATCTTTCCTTTCGATAGGAAATGGATGTGATAGCTCTTTAAGCCGTCCGTTTTCGGATCAAGGGTAATTTCAGCAAACATCGGTGTTTGCCAAAGTTCATCACTGCCCAAAGTTCCTAACCACGCTTGTGCTTTTAGTGCCAGCGTAAATTCATCTTTGACTTCAAGCTCAGTAATGCTGAGTTCACTGCACCAATGTTCTGTTTTAGGAAATTCGGCTTTAGAAAATTTCCAGCAGATTGTAAGTGCCAGACTACTTTCAACAGGTGCTTTATCGTCACTTTGCTGATCAATCACTGGAATTAACTGTTCAGCCAGATCCTTTTCAAACGAGAGAATCATGTTCTGGATTCTTCGTTTACTGGAAAGAATATAGTTCAAGCGTTTTTCTTGGGCCTGAAGTTCATGCTGAATTTCTAAAAGTTCATTTTCATTCATATTAGGTAATTCTGACAACGAGGTCTATGATTGAGATATTGCGGAAGTATATCCGAACTATCTCCTTATATTGTTAATAGTTTTTAATACACATTTATTGGTTGCAAAAATGATCGAAACAGCTCGACTGCGTTTAAGACAGTGGCAAGCAGAGGACTATGCATCCTTTGCCGCTATGGGTACTAATCCACAGGTGATGGAATATTTCCCTAAACTCCTGACTCGAGCAGAAAGCGATGCCATGATCGATAAAATGAAATCGATTATCGACACACAAGGCTGGGGCTTTTGGGCGGTTGAATTAAAACACAACCAGCAATTTATTGGTTTTACTGGTTTACATGATCAACCGACACAATTTTCATTTTCGCCGTGTGTGGAAATTGGATGGCGACTCGATCCAGCCTTTTGGGGGCAGGGTTATGCGCCAGAAGCGGCTCAAGCCGCTCTCGCATTTGCTTTTGATCTATTGAAACTGGAGAAAGTGGTTGCATTTACCACTTTGGAAAATACCAAATCACAAACGGTGATGCGGAAATTAAAGATGCAAAAAGTGTCTGAGTTTCAACATCCCGCTTTAGCGACGGAGCATCCTTTAAGTTGGCATGTACTGTATGAAATTCTAAGACATGATTTTATTGAATAAATGGGATGTTATTCATTTATATGATTTTTATATCTAAAAATGAATAGCTTTAACAATCCGCAATTAATTGAATCTTCCTGTATCCCATTTGTTTCAATTTGCAGCAATGGGCAAAAAAAAACTCCAAACACGGTATAACTAAGGTTGATCCAAACAATATGTTTTTTACCTATAGAGTGAGGAAATACCATGACAAACGAAAAACTTGATGAATTAAAAGACCAAGCAGCAGAATTGGGTAATGACTTAAAATACAAAGCAAAAGAAGCTCAGTTACAAGGTGAAAAAGCAGTTGATGACTTAAAGCATTCCGCAGAGGAATTAAAGTTAAAAGGCGAAAAAGCCCTTGATGATCTCAAGAAAGATGTTTCTGAGCAAAATGCTGAAGGTAAGGAGGCGGTTTCAAATAAAGTGGATGATCTTAAAGCCAAACTTGAAGATACCCAACACGCAGTTCAAGACAAGTTTGATCACTTTAAAGAAGAAGCTGGCCATAAACTGGATGATGCCAAAGCCAAGGCTGCTGAATTGAAAGATGAAGCGGCTGCCAAATTTGATGATCTAAAAGCTCAAGCCAGTCATAAGCTGGATGATTTAAAGAAAGCTGCAACGGATACCATCAATAAATTCAAAGGTTAAGCTTGTTAACCGAAGGATTGACCAAAAATATTCCTCAAACATATGTAAGGTATGTTTGAGGATTTTTATTTAAATCTTTTAAAATTGTTTTCTATCAGGTCGTGCAAATGAATCGAACAGGTTGATTGATGGACATATCGGTATATTGTTGGCGTTGTAGATCGAAAATCCTATAAAAGGGCTGAGTACGTTTTTGATAAGGAAAAAGCTGATTCATTAATGCTGTTTCTAAGGCTGGCTGAGTCTGTTGCTGGTGTATTTTGCCTTCTTTATCGATGTAGATTTTTACATTCAATCTGAAAGATTCACCTTCTAATGGAACACTTTTTTGTAAAAGCAAACAGGCCATTTCAGTTAAGGGAGACGGTGAGGCAACCCGTCGAATACGTTGTGTAACAGCTTGATCTTGCATGGAAATAAAAGAATAAACTTGCTCATAGTTTGAGAACATGCGTCTGTTAGTGTGATCATGCTGTTCTGCCGAGGTCTCCTGAGTGGGTAAATCCTCTGGCTTTATCTGTTGCGCAAGCGCTAAGGCATGGCGATTAAGTATGTCTGAACTGCTTGCTTTGAATAGTTGAATCTTTAATCCGTTTTTTTCTGGGCTAATTCGAATCGAGATCTTAATTTCTGATGACGCAGCTTGATCTTTGTGCTTATTTACCACGATTTCTGTTTGTGACGGCAATTGATAAATAGCACGATTAATCGATTCTTGGGCAAATAGCGGGACGTAAGCAAATAGACTGCAAATCATCAAATAATATCGTGTCATTGAACCCTCCAAAGTTAAGCATAAACATCATGCGACTCAGCATATGATGCAAGAGCAACCCCATATTTTTCATGGTCGATATGATCAGCTTAACAAGATATCCCATTCCTGTGAAAAGTATCAGTTACTGCAGATTGAAATTTAAAGCAGAAAAGTTGCTATAAAAAATGAGCAATTATCTACTTTGATATGAGCGTCAATTCTTCAATACTGCTAAACTAACCAAACTCAGTGAAATGTTGATCTGTTTTTGGAGTAAACAAAATGTCGTGGCTTTCTTCCTTAAAATCTGTTTTTTCACCAGCACAAGAAGTGAAGGAAGACGAGATTCAAACAGTTCTACAAAATTATGTACTGCCACATTCTGAAAATAGTCTGAAAGATCGTATCAGCCAAGTCAATGTACAAGGTCGTATTTTACAACTTACAGTGAATACTTTTCCTGAAGAAAAAGATCATTTACAGCAAATTCACGATGAATTGGCTGAAGCCTTGGAAAAATGCGGTATTCAAGAATTAAACTTACATATTATTCAACAAAAACATGCAGCGCATGGTGAAGCAGGTCATAGCTGCTCATCGAAGCCAAAAGCAGAAAACAGCAATTTACCCCCTGTGATGGATGCTTCACCTCAAGTAGAAGTTGATCCGAACAATCCACCAATTCAAAAAGCGGCACCCCAACAACGCGATGTGGCAGCGCATCCACGGATTCAAAATGTGATTGTGGTTTCATCTGGTAAAGGTGGAGTAGGTAAATCAACCACCACGGTGAATCTGGCACTTGCATTACAACAACTCGGCTTAAAAGTCGGTGTTTTGGATGCTGATATCTATGGCCCAAGCATTCCGACTATGTTGGGTAATGCCGGTAGAACCCCACAGATTGAAAATGAGCACTTCGTACCTTTAGATGCGTATGGTATGGCGGTACTGTCGATCGGGCATTTAATTGGTGCGCACAATACACCTGTGGCATGGCGTGGCCCGAAAGCAACAGGTGCATTGATGCAGTTATTCAATCAGACTTTATGGCCTGATCTAGATGTACTGGTCATTGATATGCCACCTGGTACAGGCGATATCCAACTGACTCTGGCACAACGTATTCCTGTGACGGGAGCCGTGATTGTGACCACACCACAAAATGTGGCGTTGATGGATGCAACCAAGGGTATTGAATTATTCAATAAAGTGAATATTCCTGTACTTGGTGTGATTGAAAATATGTCCACGCATATCTGTTCAAATTGCGGTCATGAAGAGCAGATTTTTGGCACAGGCGGTGGTGATCTGTTATCTGAGCAATATCATATTCCTTTACTTGGTCATCTACCTTTAGATGCCAAAATCCGTGAGCATGCAGATCAAGGCACACCAAGTGTGATCGCAAAAGATGCAGCCGCAGACAGCTATCTCAATATTGCACAAGCCGTGTTGCAACAAATGGAAAAGTTACCAAAACGCCAGAAAGACGATAAGCGTATCTTCTAAGATGCTTAAAAACCCAGCATATCCTGCTGGGTTTTTACTATTTGATTAAAATAAGTTTTTATTTTTACGCTTTAAAAATAAATTAAAAAAATAAAAAATGGTATGTTGCTTGCTTATCACTTGTTTTGATTTTTTGAGTATAGATCAATGATGCAATTTAAAAGCCTGATGGGTATGGTCAGTGTTTGCGCAGCTCTCGTTTTAAGTGGCTGTAATGGAGATAATTCTTCAAATCGTAATAATCAGGTACAAGAAAAGCCAAAGTTACAGCCGATTGTGATTCAAGGTGCGTTACCTGTTGAATCAGAGCGAATGGCATCAAAACTAGACAATGTGACTGTGGAAACCATTGGTGGTTGGAAGTTTTGGAAGGGCACCTATAAAGGCTATCCAATGGTGGTGTCTAAAACCCGTATGGGCATGAGCAACTCGGCCGCAGCGACAGCCATTGCAATTCAGCATTATCAACCGATTGCGATTATCAATCAGGGTACCTCGGGTGGTCATGATCCAGACTTAAAGGTATTTGATATTGTACTGGGTAAATACACCACCAATATTGGTGCATTTAAAACCCCAAATAAGCCAATTGGCGGTGGTTCTAATTCACTGGAGTGGAATGAAGCCTTTGACGTGTTACCAGAAGATGAATCTGATCCAGAACCGATTGCAATCCGCAAATTCGAAGGGGATAAGGAATTACTGGTCGCCGCTTATAAAGCCAAAGTGCATTACAGCAAAGGGCAAGTGGTTGAAGGCACCATCGGTTCAGCAGATACATGGAATAATGAACTGGATCGTATCAACTTTTTCCATACCAAATACGGAACCTCTGTAGAGGAAATGGAAGCGGCATCGGTGGCTCAAATTGCGCAACAGTTTAAAGTGCCATTCCTTGGGGTGCGTATCTTATCGAATAATATTACCAATAATGGTGCCTATGACCCCGCAACAGGCGAAGCGTGTCAGGACTATGCACTTGAGGTCGCTGAGCAATATATGAAGGCGAAAGCAGATGCTAAATAATTAATGTGATCGAGAAGAAGTCATTTAAATGGTT
Organism: Acinetobacter sp. Ac_5812; assembly: GCF_013072695.1. Classification (GTDB taxonomy): domain Bacteria; phylum Pseudomonadota; class Gammaproteobacteria; order Pseudomonadales; family Moraxellaceae; genus Acinetobacter. The sequence continues at coordinate 110,170 of NZ_LXUK01000009.1, read as the reverse complement.
TCTTCTCTCTGTTGTTTTTCTCGTTTGCGCCAGCTGCGAATCACGATCCAGCGCCACATCAGGTGAGTCGCTAGATAAAATAAAACGGCAAATAAAACAGCTTCAATGATTAGACCTGAAACTAAAATTTTGGCCAAACTAAAATCAATATGACCATGCCCAAAGTTCTTAATCCAGTTTAAAATCTGATGTAACACTCCAAGCAACATCTCTTTATTGATCATATTGACGTGATAAATTTTTGTCCCAAACCAAAAGCCTAAATATAGAATTGGCACCACGGTAAAAGGATTGGTGAGCCATGCCATACAGAGGCCAATGGGTAAATTTACTTCAAAAAATAACACCGTCAGAATAATAAACAGACTATGAAATGGAACAGGCAGAATGCCCCAGAAGGTGCCAATAAACATGGCTTTTGCAATCGAGCGACGATTCACATACCAAAGCAATGGATTCAAGGCGCGATCACCAAAAATTTTCATCAGCTTTAAGCTCGCGACTTTCTCTGATGAAGGCAGCCACTTGTGAAAGAATTGCTTAGGCATAAACGCGGAAATAGACCCAGTAGGACAGATGAACAGGAAATTGTATAGAAAATAACACGATTTACTTAGTGAAAACTTAAAATACTGACAGCCATTATTGCACTAAACATAGGCCTCAGAAGAATAGCTTACATTTCTTGTATTTTAAATAGACGCTTTTTATGCTGTGACTGTTGAGTAGAGTCAACTTGTAATTCATAAAACATAGTTAAAACAGTTGCTTAAATTGCATTTGGTCATAACTGTTTACAGTTAATTTTTTGCTATGGCTTCAGAATTGGATTAATCTGAAACTATCTTCTAGTGAGGTCATTCAATGATTTCATGGTTCTTTATTGGTTTAGTCATTACCATTCTGTTGACTCCTGGTCCCACCAATACCTTATTGGCATCTTCGGGTATTCAAGTTGGATTACGCAAATCTTTACTCTTGATTCCAGCAGAAGCAATTGGCTATATCATCGCAATTAGTGCATGGGGCATGCTGATTGGTAAAGTCTCAGCGACTTTGCCTGCCTTGCCTATCTTTTTGAAATTATTAAGTGCGGGTTATATCGTTTTTCTTGCGATTAAATTATGGCGCACAGCGAACCAAGAAGTGGCTTTAAATCAACCGACCATTCGACCTAGAGAGTTGTTATGTGCAACCTTGCTTAATCCAAAAGCCCTGTTATTTGCTTCAGCGATATTTCCCGTTGCAGCATGGAAAAGCCAAGAGATTTATCTTGCGCATATGAGTACTTTTGTCGGCTTGATTTTGCCCATTGCGTTATTCTGGATTTCAGTCGGTGCAATGTTAGCAACCAATAAAGTTGCATGGCTGTCTCAATCAAAATTACAGCGCACAGCATCTGTAGTACTTATGGCTTTTGCGATCCCCATTAGCTATTCAGCATTGATCAATTTATAACTTTGACAGCGTTATCCACATAATAGGATAGTGCTGTTGTTTTCATTGATACCATTTTACGTTAAAGTACTCGCTAATTATTAACTTCGTCTATGGATAAAAAGTCATGGCAATAAAATCTGATCGTTGGATTCGTGAAATGAGCGAAAAACACGGCATGATTGAACCTTATGCAGAGAATCAAGTTCGTTTTGATGAAAACGGAGAAAAGTTGATTTCTTATGGGGTATCGAGCTATGGCTACGATGTCCGTTGTGCACGTGAATTTAAAGTGTTTACTAACGTTCATTCAGCGATTGTTGACCCAAAGAACTTCGATGATAAAAGCTTTATCGATATCGAATCTGATGTGTGTATTATTCCACCAAACTCATTTGCTTTAGCGCGTACCATTGAGTATTTCCGTATTCCACGCAATGTTTTAACCGTTTGCTTAGGTAAGTCGACTTATGCGCGTTGTGGAATTATCGTGAACGTAACGCCATTAGAGCCTGAGTGGGAAGGTCACGTTACCCTAGAATTTTCAAATACAACCAACTTACCAGCGCGTATTTATGCAGGTGAAGGTGTTGCACAAATGTTGTTCTTTGAAAGCGATGAAGTGTGTGAAACATCATATAAAGACCGTGGTGGTAAATACCAAGGTCAAACTGGTGTGACCTTACCGAAGACTTAATTTTTAATCGTTTTAAAAATTTAACCATTGATCATCGGGTCAATGGTTAATACCCTCTCAGTAAAAGCTAAATATAATGCTTATCGCATCATCATAAATCGTATCGTTTTAACGAATAATAATCCTTAAATTTTTAGTATTTCCTTATTTTTACTCAATTAGATTTATCCATCTAAATAAAATGCTCTACGTCTCATTCTCTTTAAATTCAATCTAAGTAAATCAAAATAAGTACTCACCTGTAATTTATGTGATTGCTTGATGATGTTTTAACCATTGGTCAGGAAAATATATAAATTAATCAAATAATAAAAAAGATATGCTAAAAATAAATCGCAATTTTTTAAAATATTAAGAACAGGTGGGGATAATTGTGAATAAGATCTATCAAGTAGTATGGAATGCGACGCATCTTTGCTGGCAAGCAGTGAGTGAAAAGGCTAAAGGGGGCGTGGTTGCAACGCAATCAACAACAAAAATCAAATCTAAAACCGCAGTTGCTCATACAGCAAAACGAGCAGCATTCTTTGCAGTGAATGTACTGAGTGCCAGTATTGTTTTTGCAGGACCAACAGGTGGCGTGGTGAGTTCAGGCACAGCCACGATTTCAACCGCAGGTACCACCACCACCATTAACCAGTCCACCGCAAAAGCTGCGATTGACTGGAGCAGCTTTTCCACCAATAGCAATGAAATCGTGAATTTCGTGCAACCGAATAGCAGTTCGATTACCTTAAACCGCGTTACGGGGACAAGTGCATCCAACTTAAACGGTCAGTTAAATGCCAATGGGCAAGTATTTATTATTAACCCGAATGGCGTGTTATTTGGCAGCACCTCACAGGTGAATACCGCGGGTCTGGTGGCATCGACCTTAAGCCTGAGTAATGCTGATTTTAATAACAATCTATTTAATTTTAATAACGCTACCAATAACAAAAGCGTTGAGAACCGCGGCAAAATCACTGTGCCCACAGGTGGTATAGTGGCTTTGATTGCTCCGACAGTAAAACAAACAGGAACGATTAAAGCACCACAAGGCAATGTTTTATTGGCAGCAGGCGGTGATATTACCCTGAATTTAAATAATGGCAGTTTGTTGGGGTACACCATTAATCAGGGTAAGGCACAGGCCTTGATTAACTCAGGCGGAATGATTCAGGCGGATGGCGGTAAAGTGATCCTTACTGCAAAAGGGATTGATGAATTAAGTAATGCGGTGGTGAATAGTGTTGGGGTGATCCAAGCGCAAACGGTGAATAATGTCCGTGGTGTGATTGAGCTTGGCAGTGATTTAAGCAGCGGTAAGGTAAATGTCAGCGGTACCTTAGATGCATCAGCCCCGAACGGTGGTAATGGTGGACAAATCAAAACTTCTGCGGCTGAGGTAAACATCAATTCAGGTACCAATATCACGACACAGCGAAATAGCACGAGCAGCTTACCGTCGACCACCAGTGGCTGGGAGTTGAAAGCCAAAAATGTTGATGTCGATTTCTTTGGTGGCAGTGTCAGCAGTACCACCTTGGGTGATGCTTTAAATAAAGGCAACGTCACTTTGAATGCGATGGGTACGGCAGAAGGCCAAGGCAATATTAATATCAATGATGCCACTAGTTGGAATGCTAATACCGCCCTGACACTAACCGCAAACAAAGATATTAACTTTAATAGTGATTTAGATTTAAGTGGAGATAAAGCCAAACTTGCCATGAACTATGGCGCGGGTTCGGATTACAACCTAAATAATGGCGCCAAGATTAATATCAGTGGTTCATCCCCGACCTTATTGATTAATGGAACTTCCTACATTGTGATCAATGACTTAGGTGAGGAAGGGGATGCCAATATTAATACCCTGCAAGGAATGAACAATAACTTGACCGGGAATTATGCCTTGGGTAGCAACATTGACGCCTCCGATACGGTCAATTGGAATAATGGGAAAGGTTTTGACCCAATTGGACAGGCGGTTATCGATTTGAGTCAGTTTGAGATTCAAAGCGGTATGCCCTTTCAAGGAAATTTCCATGGTTTGGGCCATACAATTGAAGGATTAACCATACAGGACCCTTTACTTAATGTGGAGAGACTGAGCGTTCATACGTTTATACCACAAGGTTTATTCAGTGTGTCATCTGGCATTTTAAGAGATATTGGGTTGGTAAATACCCAAATTAATGCTTATGTTGGGGTTGGAGCACTATCTGGTTATCATCAAAATGGGAGTGTTAAGAATGCTTACAGTACAGGTTTGATTCAAGGTGGGATATATGTTGGTGGTTTAATTGGTCTTGCTGGGAATCCTAATCAGAGTGATATGAATGGGAAAATTAGCAATAGTTATTCTAATAGCCGAATCGTTGGAGGAACGATTACAGGTGGATTAGTGGGGGCTAGTACGCTATCGATTGATAATAGTTATGCCACAGGGGATATTTCTTTACTCCCTGTAACTATGTCTGAGGAGGATGAACAAAATAAGGGCCCGAATGATTTTGGTGGAGCGTACATTGGTGGTCTGGTTGGGTTCATGAAAAATGGTATTTCTAATAGTTATGCCACAGGCAATATTATATCTGGAATGTATATTAACAATAACTTTCATCCTGAGTTGGGAATATTTGGGGCTGGAGGACTGGTTGGTAGTTTAAATCTCGATAGTGTTACTCATCATATTGATCAAAGTTATGCAACGGGGAATGTATCTGGAAAACGTAGCGTTGGCGGTTTAGTCGGTGTTACAGTTGTTAGAAGCAATTCTAATCAAGCCCAACTCTATATTAATAACAGTTTTGCGACAGGTAAGGTCGATGGCGAAAGTGCTGTTGGTGGCTTGGTTGGTGGAAATGCTGCGAATAATCTTGTACTTGGTAGTTATGCATCTGGTGAAGTGAAAGGGAAGAATGAGGTTGGTGGCTTAATTGGCTTGAATCTAGGAAAGGTCAGTAATTCTTATGCATCCAATTTAGTGGTTGGAGAGAGTCAGGTCGGAGGACTAGTGGGTTATCATACAGGTTCGATTGAAAATAGCTATTCATCTGGTGTTGTGTTAGGTGATAGTAAAACAGGGGGATTGGTTGGGGATAATCCCTATGCGAGCATAGTAATCAATAGCTACTGGAATACTGAAACATCAGGTCAATCTACCAGTGCGGGTGGTGTGGGTAAAACTACCGCTGAACTGCAAAAAATTCTGACTTTTTCAGGTTGGGATATTGCCGATGCTTCTGACCCAACTTCAAGCTCGACATGGGTGATTGATGAGGATAATGCAACTCCATGGCTCCGTTATAACCATTAAGATTAAAAGAGATTATTAAGATATAAGACCAGAGGCTTAAGCCTCTGGTCTTAAATAATAAGATATTGATTAAATTTAGAGAAATAATGAAATTTTATTTATATAAACAAGCAGGGATGCGCAATAGAACACTCCTTCAAGTAATGGGAGGGATTAGCATTTTGATTGCTGGTTCTTCTATTGGCCATGCTGAAGTTGTGATTCCTGATAGCGGAACCATTACTAAACAATTAAGTCCTGAACAATTCAAAGAAACACCAAAAAGAGACCAACAGTACTTTGGCGCTGATTCATCGCAGCAAAATTACAGTCAGGATCAAACCCCTATTTGGGTCACAAAAGTCCAGATAGAAGGGAATCAGCAAATTTCTACAGTAGTTTTGCATGATTTAGTCAAATCACTGGAAAATAAAAACAATGTATTAGCTGATTTACAGCTTGGCGCAGAACAAATTACTGAATATTATAAAAAGCAGGGTTACTTTCTGGCGAAAGCCTATCTCCCTAAACAAAAATTAGAAAATGGAATATTGGTGATCCGAGTACTCGAAGGACAACTCGGTCAAGTTCTTTTAAATAACCAGTCTAAAATTAAAGATACAACCATTAAGCGCTTTACCGATCAAATTCCTCATCATCAGGCTTTACAACAACAGCAAAGTAATAAGACCTTGCTACTTGTCTCAGACCTAGCAGGTGTCGGGCAAATTCAGGCAAACCTACAGGCTGGCGAACAGACTGGGCAAACAGACCTTGTTCTGGATATTCTAGGACAACCAACTTGGCTCGGACGAATTGGTATTGATAACTCTGGAAGTAGCTATACAGGAAAATATCGACTTTCAAGCTATCTCGAAAGCAATAGCTTGTTGGGATATGGAGAGAAGCTATCTGCTCAATTACTCGGAAGTAATCAAGATTTGCTTTCAGGTAGTTTAAATGCTCGGTTTCCTATCACTGGAACGGGTCTATGGCTGGGCGGTGGCTACAGCAGAACTGAGTATGAACTGGGTGAACAATTTAAGCAATTAGATGCTACAGGGACCTCTGAAAACTATAATGTAAATCTCATTTATCCATTGATCCGAAGTCAAAAGACTAATTTGAATTTGAAGCTGTTGGCTGAAAAAAGAAAGTTATTTGATGAAATCGCGGCCACGAATACAGAGACATCCAAACAGATAGAGGCAAGTCGGATCTCACTCAGTTTTAGTCGAATGGATGATTGGGGGATTGGAGATGCCAAAGGTGGTATCAATCAATTTGAATTGATCACTACGGTTGGCAATCTGAATATACAAAGCCCATCAGCTTTGAATATTGATCGCTTATCTGCAAAGACCCAAGGCAGTTTCAATAAATATGAACTTAAGCTTTCTAGACAGCAAAGATTAACAGCATCTTCATGGTTGACCAGTGAGTTATATGGACAGCTTGCATCCAAGAACCTCGATTCAGCCGAGAAATTTTCCTTGAACCAAATGCGTGCTTATCCAGCAGCAGAAGGACTTGGAGATCAAGGTTGGGGGACATCAATTAATTTTTATTATCAATTAAAACCATGGCTAAATACTTATTTATTCCAGGATGTCGGACGAATACAGCAAAATAAAAATCCATATCTTAGCGATAAAAATAGCCGCGCTTTGGCAAGCACAGGGATTGGTTTTGGCGGTGGCTATCAAGACTTTGACTATAATGTAACAGTTGCATGGCGAAATACTTCAGCTGCGAAAAGCGACAAGGATCAGCAACCACGATTGCAGTTTAGCGTGGGGTGGAGATTTTAACTTAAATCAATGAATATATTTATTTGTAAATATTACTAATCATCTGTGTTTTTAGAATAGGGTTATTCTTTTGCAGGGAGAGTAATGTCGTTGTTGGATAAGTTTTATAGAGCAAATAGATATATTGTAATTTTTATTAAATATTAGCTGTTTAATGCTTAAATAAAAAATATTTTAGCTCACCCTGTGAAAATAGGGTGAGCTTTTTTTATGTGATAAATTTAAATAAATTTTATATTTATGGCCTATATTGTTAAGTTAAATTAAACTTGTATTTAATAATATTTAAAATATAATTTAAAAAACGATTTGTCTTTATATCAGTTCACAGAGTGTATATAGATTAGAACCTCGTCTGTGGTTGATATGAAACATTATAAAAATAAACAAATATGGATGTTTTAAACACGGAGGTCGGTCATGCGCCAGTTTAAGTCCCTTCACCTAGCAATGCTTTTGTTCAGCAGTTCGTGCTTAAATTTTGCATATGCCACTACAGCTACATTAAAAAGTATGACAGATAGAGAGTTGTCTGCCACAACTGGACAGGCATTGTTGAATATGTCTTATATTTCACCAACTGATTTAGCTAATAAAGAAGCACAACGATTAGGCGGAGATAACACTATAGGTTTCTATAAGTTAGGTTTAGAAGGTGAAATGGAACTTAATGTGAACATTAAAAAACTTCAATTGGGATGTGGTGGTATCAATGGATATGGTGGTTGTGACATTGATATTGATTATATTAGTTTAAGTGGTTTAGGTAATTCAGCAATATCCAATTCTGATACTGCGGTTGACCGCGCAGCGCGCGTTGGTTCTTCCGCAGTTTTAACTAACCCATTTATAGAGTTCGCAATTAAAAATCCAGATAAGGCCTCAACTCGACAGGTTGTGGGTCTTAATTTTAGTGCAGAAAAGGCATTGGGTTTAATTACCTTTGGTTTGGAAAATGGTGCTACTAAAACGGGTATTAATTCACTCAGTGGTCATATGGAAATTGCAGCAACCACAGGCGTTGCCAATGTCAATGGTTTTGGTAACAGTCAAGTGGCGGGAGAGGCAAATCGACGCACCTTAAATCAGTCAGATGGATACGCTCCTATTTCAGGAGAAGTGTGTTCAGGGGTAGGTTCTTGTACTCCTAACAATATTACAAATATCGGTTTTGAAACAGAGTCTTATTCTTTGAATCTTCGAGATAAAGCCACGGGAAGTAATATTTTAAAAGGTGATTTAGCTATAGGGCAGCAAGCGATTACAGGCAAACGTATTAATACTGCAAACTTAACAGCGACTGCAAAGGTACGTGATATTGATTTAAGTGGGAATATTGTGGCAAGAGCAGCAGGAGTCTTGGATTTAGATAAAGAGGTGACGGGTACGATTCAGAATTTGCTGGTTGATGTGGCGATTAGCGAAAATTTAGGTTATTTCCATAAAGTGAGCTTAAATGGCACAGCCGCTTCTTTATCATTACAGTCTCAGGGTATCCAGTGGAGCAATAATAAATCGGTGTCTCAAAATGGCTGGTGGTTAGAGTTTACTAACCCAGTTGATATTGGATTTATTGAACCTGCTTTTAATGTTGATATTCCTAAAGCCACTCTAAATGAAGCGTTTGCACAAGTATCGAATTATTTAACCAATGTTCAGCCTGTTGATTGTGGTTTTGGTGGCGCATTAAGATGTGTTTTGGGTGATACTGTTCCTGTGGGTACAGTTAATTTAATCAATGCAAATCGACCTCAGATGGGTTTGACAGATTTACAGTTAGCAACTCAGAACTTTACGCCAAACTGTTATGGCACTTTAAAATTCTGCTAGTCTTATATTTGGTAATAGAAAAGTAGCCTAGGCTGCTTTTTTTATTGGTTTGTACCCCAAAAAATCTAATTTAATCTTTTTGTCTGACATGTAACCCATTAAGATCAATTTACCGTTATAGGCCATTTTTATCGGATTTTGTTTATTATTTAATAATATTTAGTTTATATTGGAACGGGTTAGATAGCATCAAATGAGCTATAGCACTTTTATAAGTGAATCTTATAGAGTTAAGTGCATTGTTTATATGTTGGTGATTTAAAAGGATTTTTATAATGAAAAATAGACTTTTACCTATATTTTTTTTGGGAACTATTGGTCTGTGCTTAAATTCAACATACGCAACTACCAATACAATGCAAAGTATGACGGATAGTGAAATGTCTGCAACGACTGGGCAGGCCTTAATGAGTTTGTCCTATATCTCGCCTACTGATGCTGCAAATCTTGAAAAGAATAGATCGGGTGGAGATCAAGCAATTGGTTTTTACAAACTCGGAATGGAAGCGGAATTAGAGTTAAATCTAAATATTAAAAAACTACAATTAGGTTGTGGTGGGCGTAATGGGATTGGCTGCGATATCGATTTAGATAACGTAAGTTTAAGTGGTAATCCTGCAATGGTTGGTAATGCTGCAACTGATGCTGCTTCAGATCAGAATCGGGCAAACCGAGTCGGAAGCTCTGCAAAATTAACAAATCCTTTTATTGAGTTTGCAATTAAAAATCCAGGTCAAGCATCTTTGAGGCAAATGGTTGGATTCAGGGTTAGTTCTGAAAAAGCTCAAGGTTTATTAACAATAGGAACGGAAAATTCGAATATTCCAAATGGGATTAATGCCTTATCGGGCTATATTCCTGTTCGATCAGATAGTTCGGGTAAAATTAAAGGTATTATTGAAACTGCACCAAGTTATTTTGATGCGTCTGATCCGTATAATAGGATCTCAGGAAAGTTGAATGCTCCATTAGGTACGGTTGCACAATTCCATTTGGATCAGGGAGGATTCTGGATTCCTGGATTCAAAAATGTAGGCTTTGAAATTCCTGGATTTACGATTAAAGGAAATCGTATGCCAACAGTTCTATCACTTAATCCTATTGTAAAACTACCAGATTTAGTTATGGGGCGTGATTTTAATAATAATAACTGTAGCGGTGCATGTAATGATTATGGAATGACTTCTAATTTTCCTGTAAAACCTACATATAACTTGAATAGTAATACGATATCGGATGGTAATGGTACTATATTAAGCTATGCGAATAATGGATGGACTCAAGTAGGCGTACAAGGTGGGGTATTAACTCCTGACCAGCCAAATACTGATCAGGGTATACAACATTCATTACGTGCTAAAGTTGATAGCTGTAGTGGTATTGGTTGTCTTTTTGCGGGTGATAGTTATTATGTAAATATGTACACACGCGTAAGAAATGTGACAGCGAATGTAACAGTAAAGCAACCTTTAGGTTTAATCCATTCATTGCCGTTAAATTCTGGAGCTTCTCTGAGCTTACAATCTCAGAATATTTTATGGCCAGGGCAACCCTTAGATGATATTACTGAACCAGGTTGGTGGTTAAGTATTAAAGATGGTGTTGACCTCGGTACAATTGTTCCAACTGCTCCAGTTAATTTATGTGAAGGAACGACAGCTGTTTCACAACAATGTGTTCATCCTCAGATTGCAAAGCAAGTAAGAGATTTCCTTGCGGCAAATCCGCCTTCAACGAGTGATTTGGGTGGATTGATCAGTGGTAATAGTGCATTAGGAATTAAGGTTGGATCAGCTGGCGCTTCGGGAGGAATTGGTTTATCGTCTTTAGGTTTAACTGTAAATGGATTAACCTTGGGTAATCAATATTTTACACCGAACTGTTATGGTAGCTTAAAGTTCTGTTAAGTTTTATGGGCTGGTTTATTTAACCTTTACTTTTTAGAAAGTAAAGGTTTTTTGTTTTTAGATTGAGTAGATATTTTTAGTTTATATTGATTTCCTTTTAAATGAATTTTTAGGTCTTTTTATTGGATTTTAATTTTTATTATGCTGGTTTTTTAAATTAAAATGAATTAAATAAAAGGTGATTCATCTAGTTGAAATTATCATGCGCTTGACTTGGTCTTTGTTCCAATAGTCGTATTAATCATTATTTATAAATAAGTTTAGTACTGTTGGTTTGATTTTAAGATTTGTATAGGGATATGTAAAATGCTTAATTTACGAGGAATGAATAGAGTTGTTGTGGTTGGCGCAGGAACAGCGGGTTGGTTTGCTGCTTTACAACTGAGACAAATTTTTAGTCCTTCAGTTGAAATTGTAGTGGTTTCAGCACCAGAGGTTCCAATTGTAGGGGTTGGCGAAGGGGGGATATTAAATTTGCTTCCTATGTTATATGAGTTAAAAGTTGATTTAAAAAATTTTATTGATGAAACAGGGTCTGTACTTAAACTAGGTTTTCGCTATGAGCGTTGGCGAACAGGAACAAAAGAAGACTATTACTACCATTTATTTACGGCAAAAAGTGAAGAGTTTAATTGGGTAGAAAATGGGTTTCATCCTTATCTATCTGGATTATTCAACCATGGTATAGATATTGGTCGGGATTTGGCATCATTTCAGTTTTGTGAGGAACGAAAGCCATTTAAAGAGGTTTTATCCATAATCACAGAAGGGAAAAGTAATTTTGGTGCTTCCCTCCATTTCGATGCTTATAGAGTCGGTCAATATCTTCGAAAAATAGCATTATCACGTGGGATTATTCATGTCGAGGAAAAAATACAAGACTTTGAGTTGAATGCTCAAACAGGGTATGTCACTGCAATTCAATTATCGGAGCGAAAAATGCCATGTGATTTTGTGATAGATGCTTCGGGTTTTGCGCGCTTGTTAATTGGGAAAAAATATCAAGTTGAGTGGTGCTCTTTTGCAGATATGTTGCCAATGAATAGAGCATTACCCTTTCATTTGTTACATCAGGATAAAATTGAGTTGGTAACACGTGCAACAGCAATGAGTTCTGGTTGGGTATGGCAAATCCCATTACAGGAGAGAATAGGAGCGGGATATGTTTACAGTGATCACTTTATAACAGATCAGCAAGCACAACAAGAAATAGAGCAATGGTTGGGGCATAGAATTAGTCCAGTACAACCAATTGCATTTGAAGCCGGCTATTTTCGACAAGTTTGGAAAAATAATGTACTTGCAATTGGTTTAGCCTCAGGTTTTGTTGAACCATTGGAGGCTACTTCAATTGGACAAATGTTAGTGCAGTTGTCCTTGTTAGCTTTAATTATAAAAGAAAATCATGGAATCATTTCTCAACAATCGATTGACTATTATAATCAGCAAAATGCGCAAGGCTGGCATGGTATAAGAGATTTTATCAGAATGCATTATGATACAGGGCGCTCAGATACCCCATTTTGGAAGTATATGCAAACAGTACCTTTATCAGAAAGCTATCAAGAACTTAAAAAGTGTTGGAATCATCGTACGCCTAGACAGCTTGACTTCTCACAATATGATATGAATGGTTTTCAAATGTTTGGCCTTTCTAGTTGGTTTGCTGTCGGGGCTGGCGTAGGTGTGATTAAACCAGAAGCATCTGCAGCAGAGTTATATGCTTTATCTTCTGAGCAGAAGCAAAGATTGGCACGATATTTACAAGAGACAAAGCAACGTTTGTCCGTCCAATAACGTATCTTTTATATTTGAGGAGAAGTTTATATGGGCTGTTGGGGTTTACTTTCACTATATTTTTATAGGTGAAAGAAGTGTAAATGTTGATTCCAATTAGAAATGAATATCGTTTTTATAGCGTTTGAATTTACGTTTTTTCATCTATCGGAAAAATGTAACATTTAGCCAGTTTATTTTGCATTTGTGTAATTATTCGGCATAATGAGAAAATATGATTGCATAGGCATAATTGATGCCTGTTATATCGAGTGATGCTTGGAAGCATTCCTTTTAGGACGTAAATCACTCAGTTGGACTTAAAAAAATAATGATGATGCGGAGCATCGTGTAATGGGAAGGTCAAGATGACTACACTTCATACGGTATCATTTAAACGAACTGTTTTAGCAACACTCATTAGTTTATGTTTAAGCCGATATGCTTTTGCTTTGCAAGAAATTTCTGACGATGCTCTAAGTGAAGCGATCGGAGAAGGTATTGCGATCTTACCGACGGATTATTCTTTTGTACTTCGTGGAGACAAATTGGGTAATGAAACATCCTTAACCGATAGAAGCAAAGATACGGGATATATTCACTATGTACCAGTAGGTGGACTAACCTCATTAGTTCAAGATACTAACAAAGACGGGTTTGTGACTAGTGCGGACCATTCCGTAGGCAAAGCTGATTTATATTTATATGGCTTAGCCTTGTCCAAAAATGATAATAACGCAAATAGTCGATTTGGCTCAAAGATCGCCAGTTGGGGTACGCCGAATAACCCTTGGATTTTTAAAGCAGCGACGGCCACCAATGTCCCTGATTTTTCAGGTGTAAATGGTTCAGTTACTTATCTTAATCTTGAAGCACCTTTGTATGAAACGGGTGAAAAAACAGGCGTTGATGCTTATAATTTGAAATTGGCATTATGGGCGGATGCTTTTGTACTGGATCAAAGTAAACCACAAACAGGTAGTGTTAATGGTCATAATAGTGCAGACAAATACAAATTAGGTGAATTATTTAGTTCAACACAAACGCCGGCCGAGGCAGCAGCTGGTGATCGTGCCAACCGTTTGCGTTTACAAGCGATTGCCAATGGTTTTGGGGTGAATGGCAGTAATTTACAAGTTTTTCAAACATTGGGTGGTTCAGATAATAATAATGGCATGAGTGCCTTTTATAATAAAACATTGGGTTTATCGGGTCTGATTCGGCTAAACAGTGGGGATAGCCAAAATTTTAAAGCAGTGTACAACGCCAATAATCCGACGCGAACTTATAGTGTTGATGGCGGAACGAATTATTCGGCAACTGCTGGTTGGCGAACTTATACTGGAGCAGGAACAGCGAAAGCTGGATGTGGAGATGCCTCAGCAAGTTTTGATGATGCAAACTGCCAGTATCGTTTCCGTGACCGTATGATAAAAGATGTTGTATCTGGTGCATCTTGGAATTTACCTAGCGGGTTTCAGCCAGGAGATAAAGTATTACGTTTAAGTACTCGAGAATCGTCAACATCACCGCAAACGAATCTATCAACACCTGCTTTAAATGCAACCTCAGCACCAACTTTTGATGCGAATGAAGGGATATATATATATTACCCTAATATCAATCTTGTACTAGGCAATTTATATCAGCCAGTAATTTTAGGTTCTGATGGTCGAAACTTTAGTTTGGAAATTGCGCGTATTCCAAATAAACCTGAAATTTATAAAAAGATTTATACTGACTATTCTGGCGCTGACACTAGTTATTTGGGCTCCACCTGTAATATATATAAGTGTGGCGATTCTACTATTTCTGGTTATCAAGGCGGGTCAGCACGTACTGATTACAGCCTAAACAATGGAACAAAATTGGCGACGCATAGTAGTATTAGTATCGGAACAGCATATAGTCCTGATGGTGGTAATACTTTACTTGCATACAGTGGTGTTGAGTCAATGGGGATATTCTTTGGCACTCCAGTTGCAAGAACCAATATTTCTGGAACGAAAACTTATAATGAAGTTCAATATCAACAGCGTATGCAGCGTGAGCGAACCAATTACTTAGTGACAGATCGTTATGTACTACAATCTCAAGGCGGTGTGTTTAGTGGTGGTACAGAAATTGCGGATCCTTATGGTGGGTCTACGATTCAAGCTGGTTGGGCAGGTACCACAACTTCTTATCGTTGGTATACACGTCAAGGTTCTCATACAGACTGGATATATTTGGATTCAGTCAATCCTGATGGCTCAAAAGTCTTTGGAAATGTAGATGGTACTTATGTTCAACTCAATTGTACAACAGCAGCGTTTAGTTGTTTAGGTGGTAATCCTTATGGTGGTAGCTCGGCTGCTGCTGGTCAAAGAGGGACGGTTTCAAATGCAACAAACCTACAAAATCTTGGTAATGGTTTTATCGCAGGTATGGATGATTGTCCAGGAGCCACCTACTCACAGTCAGCGTGTAGTGGTTCACCCTCTGGTGAAGGACAGTTTGGTGTAGGAACAGCAACAAACCCTAAAACAGAAAATATGCAATGGACGTACGGTTCGCGTGGAGGAGCGAATACAGAAGGACGTTGGTTCAATGTCAATGGCGGTCTAGAAAGAATTCTATATGGAAGTGCAAATGATTCGGCTCCTTCGGCTCCTACAGGTGGTGTCAATCCGTCAGCCATGAATAACTACGGTTCAGCAGTTATTGATGGTCTTTTAATTCAGCATATGAAGTTTACTACTAAAGGATTGTAGGAGTATGAATATGAAAAAAATAGCCTCTTTAGTCCTACTGTTCTCAGCAAGTATATCTCATGCTGAATTAGAAGTTTTAGATAATCAAGCACTGCAATCTATACATGGACAAGGCGGAGCTGATTTATCTTTGAAATTGTCTTTAAATCATAATGTATTAAGTGATGCTGATTTACTTGCTGGTGTAGCACCCACATTTAATTGTGATCCTGCGCGTTTAGAGTATTGCCGTCTCGCAATCTCAGTAAATAAACGATTTGTGCAACAAGGAAATGCTCTACCGACGGACCCAGTTTGGTCAATGGCAGCGAGTGATCCTACTGAAGCGAATAAAGGGCGTAAACTTTGGGTTGTATTGAAGGGTTTACAAGGCACAGTGAATATTCAAAAAATTGGTTTAGATGCTGTAGATCTAAAATATGCGCCAAAAACTGGGTCTGGCATCGTTACGAAACCTGCGATGCAATTCAGTTTTGATGGTACAAAACCTATTCAAATCCGTAATTTTGGCTTCAATGCTTTATCGATTGAACAAGATACAGGTACAGTACTCTCATATTATAATAATGGCAATTTAATTGAGGGAACAAGTACGAATCCACAAGATTATGGCTTTTTAAAAACAGGGACTTATAGTGCTGTTGAGCAAACAACAGATACGGTAAATACAAGTATTCCTATAGATCAAAGAGTCCCTAAAGGCACTACAGCCAATAACTATGATACGGGTTTAGAAAAAGGATTTCTTGGATTACAAATGAATGGCAACCTTGCAATAGATGGCAAAGTTCAGATTTTTGCTTGTAGCAATCATGCTCGTTGTTAGACTTTTTTAGTTTCAAAGGATTGAGCAATGAAAAAAAATAATCAAAAGCTGGAAACACGACATTTTACACTTACGATGCTTACTGCAAGTGTATTGTTGATCAGTTATCCCGTCTATGCATTACAGGCATTGGATGATTCATCTATGCGTAATGTAAATGGTCAAGATGGTTTGCATGCCACATTAGATTTTAAGGAAATGAATGTTGGTACATTTTTTTGGGAAGATGATGCTGGTCGCGGGAGTGCTAATGTAACAGGCACTACTTTACGTGCCGAAGGTGAGAATTTTAAAATACAGGCACATAGTTCAACGCCGAATATCAATCCAAATATTGACATTAAAGTAAATACTGGAAGCGAAGGTAATAATACAGGCCTGAATTTCGGATTAACAGTTGCACCTGTATTAATTAGTATGAATAAGTTTAAAGTTTGTGATGCAACGGCATGTGGTAGTCCTGTGGGGGATATTGCGGTACAAACAAACTCGGATACAAGTATTGGATTTAAAACTCGAGATGGTCTTTTTAGTAGAGATGGTCAAAGTGAGTTAACTTTTAGCTCTAGAAATGCCAGTATTTATTTTGGGCAAAAAACTGGAATATTATCAAGTCAAACACTTAATCAGTTAATTTTGAAAAATTTTAATTTCAACTTTTTTGCTAAAGGGGTGATGTACATTGATGGGACAGAAGGCTTTATTGTAAGAACCAATGCGGCAAACGTTGCAGATGCTTATATTGTTTATAATACAGATGGTTCTGTGAATACGGCCTCTAGTATTAAGCCAAATTCATCTTATGGTTATGTAGACTTTACTCGTGTAAATGACCCAGCGAACTCTGGAACGATTACGGGAAATACGTATGGAAGTACGGCAAGTAATGCTGGTTTAAACCTTGAATTTATGCTCAATAAGAATGTAAATCCGAATAGCCCTTATTCAGTCGATGCAACCAAAACTCCCCTCAATGGTCAAACAACATCAGACACTGCAAAAGGCCTCATCCGTTTAGGTGCGAGTGGTCGTATGGTGAATGGTTCAGTACAGGTGAGGGGAACAAACTCTAATAGTCTTGATAGTGGTGTGAATGGTGGTACGACACGAACAGATCCTATTTATAATATAACCACTAATAATTATGGCAATCCTAATAATACGAATGTGTTAGGCAAAGCAAACAATGGAACTAATGCAACGGCTTCTGGAGGTGGTGGTTCACAAAATATTATTGGGAATACTGGTATCGCTTTTCGTATGAGAGCAGATTTTACCAAGAAGAATGATCCGATGTTGGAAGGGGATAATTCAAAGGCAACGACTTTAGAAATTGGCGGTGCTGGTTTTAATACTTATGGCTTTGAGTTTGGCGAATTGACAGGATTAAACCTGCAAAACCGAGGTTCATTTGATACAGGTAATGTTTATTTAAATTTAGTCGATAGTAAAACAGTTTTGTTACCTGCCAATAAAGCATTGCAAACCAGCCGATATTGGAATGGTTCAGCATCTACTATGCTTACGACCGATGCAGATTATGTTCAAAGCATACATAATGGAACAACTAATCAGAATCCATATGCAATACTCGCTGCAATTCGTGGTGCGGAGTTTCAGGCATTTTCACGGAGTGGACGATTTACCAATAGTGCAAGAACGATCGGAACAAATATTCCAGGAAGTAATCCTCCGGTTCTCTCTGTAAATATGCCAAAAATTAATGACACAGCCGGAAATACATGGGGCTTAGCACTGCCATTCTATGATTTGAATGCAAATTTAGCGATGTATGGTACAACAGCTCCAACTGATGCTTATTATTATGACTTGAGTGGAACGCGGTATACGGTTGCTGCGGGTTCTGAGCGACTAGGTTTCTCACTTGCGATGAGTACTACAGGTATGAATGGTAGTACTGATCCGACCAAGCAGAAAACAACCTCAATATTATTATTAGATAATGCGGATACAAACTCTGTTCGTTATATGGGCTTACGCAATATTGATATGCTGTTGAAAGGTGTGGGAACAATTGGACTTGAAAATGGAAGTTTTAATGCAAGCTTGAAAGATGTGCTTATCATTTTATCTGCACAAATTGCAGGGGGCTATTTACCTGGTGCTAAATATGCGGGAACACAGACTGATGCATTAGCATCATCAGCCGATTTTTCAAATAATAATGATGTTTTACTTTCAACTAAACTTCGTTTAGATGGTAAAAAAATTGATCTTTCTCTTATTCCAAATAGTGAATACACTGCGACAGATGGTAGTCGTCTAAGCGTAGTTGGTGAACTAGAGCTAAAAGCAGTAAAAGATGGAGGCAAGAGTGCAATTCAATTAAGTGATCCTTTGGATGGTTCTACTGTTGGCTTTGATAATATTGAGGGTAAGGTCGCATTTAATAATGCGATTATTATCGCACCCGATACAAGAGGTACATGTCCTACAGCTGGATG
Organism: Acinetobacter sp. Ac_5812; assembly: GCF_013072695.1. Lineage (GTDB taxonomy): Bacteria > Pseudomonadota > Gammaproteobacteria > Pseudomonadales > Moraxellaceae > Acinetobacter. The sequence continues at coordinate 91,385 of NZ_LXUK01000009.1, read as the reverse complement.
TGATGGTATGGTATCATTTAAAGCTGGTTTAACTTTTAACCCTGCGGGCACAACAGGTATTGGTAGTAGTGGCGCCACAGCAACGGATGCTGAGAAAATTGCTGGGGTATTACGAATTAGAGACATTAATTTATATCCGCCTTCAACGACTAGCTCACCGCAGCGTTTGGGTGAAGCTGTCTTAACTGGTGGGCGTTTAATGAGTCAAATTGGTATTATTCCTCGAAACTAAGGATAGGCATGATGAATAAAATAATTGGATGTTTGTCTCTGCTGTTGTCACCATTTGCAATGGCGATGCAACCACTTGATGACCAAAGTCTATCTGTTGCCACAGGTCAGGATGGGTTGAATATTGGTGTTAATGTTTCAAAAGTTGAGTTTAAGCAAATTGCAATTATAGATACAGATGGCTGGGATGCTAATAATGTGAATGCAACAGAGTATCGTGGACGAGGAGCTTTGGTTATTGCTCAAAATGCGAACTCATTATCGAATACAGCAATTAATAAGCCAACCATTACAGCAAAAAATGCAAGTGGTGCACAGACTGATTTAGCTTTGCAAGCCGTTATTGATATAGATAAAGGAACTGGAGCGAATGGAACCTTTGCAAATATTGCCCTTTCTTTTGGTGCAGTAAATGAGTTGATAATTTCACCTTTCTCCATTTATGCAGCAAATGACAGTGTTTTATCTACTTTAGGTAATAGTTATATAAGAAGTTCTATTTTTGATCAAAATCCAGCTGCTCCTAATACTGTTATATTAAAAAGTAATGTTAAAGAGCTACTTAGGCTGCAAAATGGTTTAAATATTAAATTTGTATCCACTAACCAGCCAACAATGAATATTCAATTGGGAGCGGCACCACAAGGTAAGATGATTCGTTTTGGTGGTGCAATTGATTCAATTTGTGGTGTTGGTTGTAATATCATGCTGGTTTCTGGCTATGATGGAAGCAATAACCCTATCGGTGCAAGCTTTAATTTCCAATTGAAGGCTTCAAATTCATCAGGATTTAGTTTGAGTAAGTTTTATGCTGGGATTGAAGGCCTATCTAATACTGATAAGGGAGCTTTTGTTTTGGGAATTGACAATAAATCGGATAATGTCGATTTAAAATTGAATAATATTCAATTTGGTAATACGGCAGCTATTCCAGCAACAACTGACGCAGCCTATCGTTTTAATGGCTTACAAAATAGTGCGATTGGGAATATTGGTTTTACTCAAGCTTCAGTGACAGATTTAAAGGTTCGAATTAACGGCATGTAAGATATAAAACGAATGATTTTATATAAGATGATTGTTTTCCAAAGCGGCTTAGGCCGCTTTTTTATTGCATAAGGATAATTCTAAATTTAGCTTTGTTTTAAAAATTGGATAATCTCATCTAATTGCTTGATTTTCTTCACCTGCCCCCACAGGGCTTGTGCTTCAGGATAGGCTTTGGTCATCATCCCTAGCCACTGCTTATAGCGTCCAACCATACCAATTTCTGTCTTATATTGACCGCTTAAGAAGCGAAGCTGTAGTGTCACCAAATCTGGCCAAGACAGCAATGCCTGATCCATATTTTGACGGATACAGAGTGTTAAATCTGGTGTAGTCACTGCACCACGACCAATCATCAAATCTTGACAATGTGATTGTTCTAAGCAGGCTTTTGCATCGGCATTGTTCCAGATCTCGCCATTGGCAATCACGTTGATGTTTAATGCCTCTGTAATGGGCTGAATTTTTTCCCAATAGGCAGGTGGGGTATAACCATCAGCTTTGGTGCGTGCATGTACAGTGAGCCAGCTCGCGCCAGCGTCTTCAATGGCATGGGCATTATCTAGCGTATGATTTTCATCCAGATAACCCAAACGCATTTTAGCTGAAACAGGAATATGTGCAGGCACAGCATCGCGTACCGCTTTCACCAATAGATGTACCGTTTCAGGCTCATCCAATAAAACAGAACCACCACGATGGCGATTGACCGTTTTGGCTGGACAACCAAAATTCAGATCAATGGCTGGTGCGCCTAGTTCTACGACTTTGGCGGCATTGGCGGCGAGCATATCGGGGTTATTGCCAAGAAACTGTACATGTACAGGTGTACCTGCTGCTGTTTTGCCTCCATTTTTTAATTCAGGGCAAAAACTATCGTAGATATGATCGGGCAGAATGCTATCGGTAATACGGATAAACTCAGTCACGCACCAATCAAAACTGCCAACATGAGTGAGCACGTCACGCATAATCGGATCAGTCAGACCTTCCATTGGGGCGAGTACAAGTTTCACGATTTATTACCTAAAGAAGCGAAAACAGCGTTATACGCATTTTTTATTAAGATGTCTAGAAAATGTAGCATGTTCTAAACATGCTGATCTTGAGCGTTTACAGAGAAGTTAATCCATAAGTTTTCATCATCAAAGTCTTGCACATAGAGCTTAATTTTTTGTTGAGGATACATATTTTCTGATCCTAAAATAAATTCGCAGTCTTTGTAGCTTACGAGACCAAAAAAATTTCATTATATTGAACAATTACCCCTTGAGGGTAAAAACAAACAATTTCTGAATCAAGACATTGGTTGATCTGAAATTTAGTCTTTAAGCGATTCCATGCATTTAAATATTGAGATGTAGATATACTCCAAAAGTTTAAAAATTCGTCCTTTGTCGTAACAGATAATTCTTTTAAGTGTTCTGAAAAGCTCCCTTCTGGGAGAAAAAAATTAGATGTTTCATTTATAAAAGTCGTATTTAAAATTATCGATGACGTAATACAAATTGCTCTTATACAGTAATATTCCTGATCTAATTCATACAGGACGATTGTTCCATCTGTATCTGTATACTTATAGTAAGAGCACATACGAATCCATTTTAGAACGTTTTATCAACGTCCTAAAATCATTTCTAATACAAATTTACTGCCCATAAAACCAATGGCGAGCAGGACAAAACCAGTAATGGTAAAACGAATGGCTTTGCGTCCACGCCAGCCGAATTTGTAATGTCCAATCAACAAAGCGCCGTACAAGAACCATGAAATAATACTAAAGGCGGTTTTATGCGCCAGATGCTGGGCAAAGAAGTTATCAATGGTAAAAAAGCCAAATAACAAGGCGGCTGTCAGTAAGCCAAAACCTGTGATGATCAAATCAAATAACAGTGATTCCATCACTTGGAAGGGTGGCAATAAGTTGACCCAGATCCGTCGTTTTTGTTTCTTTTTCAGTTCTCGATCTTGGAACCATAACAATACCGCATGGATGGTGGCCATGAGTAGAACAGCATAAGCAGATAATGACAGAATAATATGTAAATCTAAGCCTAAGCTATGTTGTTCAATAATTTGATTGGGTTGGCTAAAGGCAAAGCCTAAAATTAAACCGAATGCAGCGACAGGTGTCCCGATCAAATTTAAAGGAAGGATTGGGCGAATCAAACTCAAGATTAAACTGAGTGCCAACATCAGCCCTGAAGTAAATGACATCAGGTTAAAGACATCATAGTTCACCCCAATCGGCGTCATCATGTCTTGGTAGAGCACAGTACTATGCAGTACCAAGCCTAATCCAACCATCAGACCATAACACCAAAGATTTGGAGTACGTTTTGACATCAACCGTATAAACAAATACCAAAATGAACTGGTATAGGCGATGAGTGCCAAAATTGTGTAAACCAAGGGGAGACTGATCATGTCAAACCTTTTGCAGGAGGATGAATAATATTCACCATATAAGATATAAATTCGCTTCGAACTACAGTATCCTATAGCATCTTACGCATAAATTTTCTATTTTAAGAAAGATTTTTTTGCAACTAGCCATTTTAAGCGGATTTCGCAATGTTTGATACCTTAACAGAACGACTCACACAGAGTTTAAGAAATGTTACTGGCTCAGGGCAGCTGACCGAAGACAATATTAAAGATACCCTACGTGAAGTACGTATGGCACTTCTTGAAGCCGATGTGGCGTTACCTGTAACTCGTGAGTTTATCGCGAAGGTGAAGGAAGAAGCGCTCGGTCAAGAGGTGATGACTCAGCTTTCCCCTGGTCAGGCATTTGTAAAGATTGTCTATGATGAACTCACCAAGATGATGGGTGAGGCCAATGAAACACTAGATTTAAGTGCAAAACCACCTGTTGTTGTCCTGCTTGCAGGTTTGCAAGGTGCAGGTAAAACCACAACGGCTGCAAAATTAGCGCGTTTTCTAAAAGAACGTCAAAAGAAAAAAGTCATGACTGTTTCTGCCGACGTGTACCGTCCAGCAGCGATCAAGCAGTTAGAAACGGTATCCAATGAAGTGGGTGTGGGTTTCATCCCTTCGGAAGCATCTGAAAAGCCTATTGATATTGTCAATCGTGCCATTGAACAAGCGAAAATCCAATTCGCTGATGTTTTGATTGTCGATACAGCGGGTCGTCTACATGTCGATGAAGACATGATGGACGAGATTATAGAATTACATGCAGCGGTGAAACCGACAGAGACGCTATTCGTTGTCGATGCGATGACCGGTCAGGATGCTGCCAATACAGCAAAAGCCTTTAACGATGCTTTGGCTCTAACCGGTGTGATCCTGACTAAAACCGATGGTGATGCGCGCGGTGGTGCGGCACTTTCTGTTCGAGCGATCACAGGCAAGCCAATCAAATTCTTGGGGATTGGTGAAAAACTAGATGCACTTGAGCCATTCCATCCAGATCGTGTTGCGCAACGTATCTTGGGTATGGGTGACGTCCTTTCTTTAGTCGAAGAAGTTGAACGCAAAATCGACAAAGAAAAAGCCGAAAAAATGGCGAAAAAATTGCAAAAAGGCGGAACCTTCAACTTTGAAGATATGCTGATGCAATTTGAGCAAATGAGCAAAATGGGCGGCATGATGGGCTTCTTGGATAAGTTGCCTGGTATGAGCAACGCCGGCATTCAGGATGCGATTGAAAAAGCCAATCCTGAAAAGCAAGTTAAGCGTATGGAAGCCATCATTCAGTCGATGACGATCAAAGAGCGTCGTAATCCTGATTTGATGAATCCAAGCCGTAAAAAACGTATTGCAGCAGGTTGTGGTATGGATGTGGCTGAGGTCAATAAGTTGATCAAGCAACAAGCACAAATGGCGAAAATGATGAAGAAATTTGCGAATCCATCGGGTATGAGCAAAATGCTGAAATCACTAGGCAATATGCAAAAACAATTTGGTGGTGGTGGCGGTAATATGGGCCCTTTGTTTGGCAGTAATGACCAGAAAAAGTAAGTTCTATACTTCCTAAAAAGGCGCTTGATGCGCCTTTTTTAATGCGAGCGTGCTGTATAAATTTAATACAAAATATCAACATTCAACTGGATGTAAAAAGCAGAAAATTAAAAATAAGTCTATGTTTTACATTGAAAAGTAGTGTTGAATATGTCACATAATTCAAAAAATAAGGTATTTATTGTACATTGTGAACATGCTGATCCAGAACAGCATTGGTATGCATGGTTAGAACAACAACTGAAAAGTGAGGATGTTTTCGTTGAACGGGTTTTTCTTGCGGATGCCAATCATCCTGAAGCAGAAATTTGGCAAACTTGCTTGGATGCACAGCTCAAGGGGTTAAATGAACAGAGTATTGTGGTGGCACATGGCTTGTCTTGTGTGGCTGTAGCTCGGTTTTTAGCGAAAAAATTACAACGAACGACGTTGAAAGCAGGGATATTCATTGCTGGTTTTCATGATCCTATCTTAAAATATCCTGAGTTCAACAGTCTTCTTGAACACTCCCATTTTGAAAGTGGTTTATTGCGTGTCAATATTCAAAGACGTCTGGTTTTCTTTTCCAGTAATGATCCAGTGGTTCCTGTACCACTCACCTTTAAATTTTCCAATTTACTCAATGCCCAACTGATTGAGGTGGCTCAAGCTGGGCATTTTCGTACAGAAGATGGATTTGGTGAGTTCCCTCAATTATTGCAAGTTGTTCAAACCTTGCTGAAAGCTGAGTTTAGTTGAACATAATGGCGCAATCCTTTGAGTAATAAATCAGATTCAACTTGAGGTTGATAGTGGCTAAGGAATTTTGCAAATAAGCTCGCATCGCCACCAGTCAAAATCAGCTTTTTCGGCGATTGTTGCATAATTTGATCAATGCTGCTGATCAAGCCCAGCAAGATACCGTGGTGTACTGCATCCACTGTGTTATGACCAGGTTTTAAATTATCAAAAGCAGAGTCTGGAATTTTAATGCCTTTGGTATTTTGAATCAGCGAGTCTCGTTGTAGATACAAATTTGGCAGAATATAACCACCTAAATGTTGCAATCCTTCGACCAGATCAATGGTCAGGGCAGTGCCACAGCCAATCACACAAAAATTTTCATTTAGTTTTGCCATGGCGAGGACTTGTAACCAACGGTCAATCCCCAGTTGGCTTGGAACATCATAGCCACACTGTAAACCCGCATATTCAGCATGGACTTTGGCAAAAATAATCGGAATATCCAAAATATCGAGAATCATGTGAATACGTTGATTATTTTCCGAATCCAATACGGAAGAAATGCCGACACGACTTAAATTTTGATGACGAAAGTGCTGAATCAAACCGAGCAATAAATCGGCAGGTGATTGTAGATGTAACTCGGCAGCATGTTCAATCACTTGATCATTTGCTGTGATCCAGTATTTTAAGCGGGTATTACCAATATCCAGCCATAAACTTTTCATAGAATCACCACTTCCTCAAATCGAGGCAAGACGTAAACGGCCTTGATAAAATTGTTGAAGCTGATCGGTTTTGATCAACACTGCACCGTCATTGGAAATCCCTTGAAATAGCCCCTGAACTTTACCGAGGGTATGTTCAAATTCAACCTGTTGATTCAACCAAATTGCATGATGGTTAAAACGTTCAGCTAAATTATAGCTACCATGTTCGAACCATTGTGCTGCTTGTTGAATTGCGGTGTAAAGTTCCGCAATCAGGGTTAAACGATCCACATGGGCTAAACCGAGCATGGCTAAAGAGGTGATCGGTTGGTCTGCATTTTCAACAGGTGGAGTACTTAGATTCATTCCTACACCGACAATAGCTTGATTGGGTGAAAGTGGTTCTACCAAGATTCCGCCCCATTTCCCCTGAGGGCTGTATAAATCATTGGGCCATTTGACCTGTAAGTTCAAGCTATGCAAGCTAGGCATCTGTAAGATATTTAACGCAACTTCAAGTGCTAAGCGACCATCCAGTGCTGTATTGGTTTGGATCAGTGTGCTTAAATAAATGTTGCCCTCAGGAGAGGCCCATTGTCGCTGGTGCTGACCACGACCTTGAGTTTGCTGTGCACTACAGACCAATCCTGTAGTCATCCCTTTTTGCGCAATTTCACGCATATCATCATTGGTCGATGTTGTGGTTGTTTTGAGTAGTACCACTTCTGGAAATTGATTTTTTGCGTTCAATAATTGCTGAAGCTGGCGGGTTGCGAAATCATCCATCATTTTTACAAGTAGAGTGGTCATGTGTTTATGGAGTTAATCATATATTTGCTGATTGGCGCAATTGCTGGATTTGCTGCGGGGCTATTCGGTGTGGGTGGTGGCTTAATTATTGTTCCAATTTTATATATTGTGTTCACCCAAATGAATTATGACCCGAATGTGATTATGCATATTGCAGTTGGAACATCCTTAGCAACCATTATTGTGACCTCGATTAGTTCGGTGATGGCACATCATAAAAAAGGAGCAGTGTTGTGGCCCGTATTTCGTAATTTGGCACCAGGCTTGGTGTTGGGTTCATTCCTCGGTGCTGGGGTGGCTGATTTGATGTCAGGGCAGCATCTACAATTGGTGATAGGTGTCTTCGCCGTCTGGATGGCGTATAAAATGTTTAGAGGCGCCAATGCAGTGGTTGATCCAAATCGTCATCTTCCTTCAGCAGCGTTACAACTTGCTGCGGGTGGCGGCATTGGGGTGGCATCAGCGATTTTTGGTATTGGCGGGGGTAGCCTTACCGTACCTTATCTCAATCGTCATGGCGTGGTCATGCAAAAGGCAGTGGCAACTTCGGCTGCCTGTGGTTTACCCATTGCAGTGGCGGGGGCATTAGGCTTTATGTGGTTTGGTGCCAAAGAGCAGATTGAAGTGCCGAATACGATTGGTTATGTGCATATCTATGCTTTCTTGGGCATCAGTGTAATGAGCTTTATCACCGCAAAATTTGGTGCCAAAGTGGCACATCGTCTGTCACCAGCCATGCTAAAAAAATGTTTTGCAGGCCTATTGGTGGTGGTTGGCAGTTACTTTATTTATAAAGGTTTGCTCTAATCCGTTTTAGTGAGTGAGACCATAATGTACTTCAATGGTGGCAATCAAGGTTTCGACCAGAAGAAGTACATCATCTTGCTGACGTGCATCAATAAAGAATAGTGGGTAATTCAGTTCTTTGGCGGCCAGCCAGTCACGATACATGGATAATGTTCGTTCTGGCATACGATCAATATGGGTAATTGCAATCACAATATTATGACCAAAGGGCTGAAAGGCCTGAAGATATTGTTCTAAATCCAATAAAGGGTTTTCGGCAGCGTGATCAATCATGACAATAGTGCCGATTGCACCTTTACAAATCACTGCCCAAATAAAATCGAAGCGATCTTGCCCGGGTGTGCCATATAAACCGACCTTGAGCCCGTCCTCCAAAGTCAGTTCGCCATAATCAATCCCAACAGTGGTCAGTAACTTGTCATGTGATTCGGTATCGGTGTTCAGTGCTTCGGTACTGAGGACTTCAATTTCAGATAATGCTTTGATTGCCGAGGATTTACCTGAACCCATGGTACCACCGAAGACAATTTTATATTGATGTAAAATCATAAGGATGACCTTAATTAAAAGCCTAAACGATGGCGTAAGCGACCAAATAGTTTTTTCATAAAATGTTGTTCTGTTTCGCTTTGCTGAGTTTGCTGGCGATATTTTGCCTGTTGATCTTTAATCAATGTGCCACACTCTGCACCCAAACACGCCGCGACAAAGTGTCTGACCTTTTGTTCGGGCAGATTGAGTTGTTGTGCAACCATACTGATTTGCGCACCTTGGGCAAAACAAGCAGACATCCGTAAGATATCTTGGCGATCACTTTTGTTTTTGGGTTGTGGCCAGAATTGTAGATAAAAACTCGAGGCAGAGGCGGGACATAATCCTTCAAAGTCCATGGAGGTCCAGAGTAAATGCCAGAGCCATTGTTTTAAGTCTTGCTGTGGTGTATTTAAAGTCCAATGCAGATCATTTTGCGTGGCATAGGTGTAGTTCAGGCTTGGGTCGGTTTGAAAAGAATTAAATTCAGGATGTTGCCATAGCCATTGATTGCGTGGATCGGCAATGGCTAGTAGTCCTTGGTTATCAAACAGCTGAATCTTGCCGTTTTTCGGATTCTGGATTTCTTGTAATACTTCTTTAATTTGTTTGCGCTGAAAGGTCGGAGCATCTTCAGTTTCGATATTTTCTGAGCTTTGATTTAAGCGTTCATTTAGATGAAGGCTGAGCCAGTGATGCAATGAATGGAGATGGTTCAAGGGCAGAAATAAGGTGTCATCTTCAATGGCGCTATTTTTTTCAAGGTCATTGGCAATTTTCAGCACATTGATTTTATTGTTTTGCAGCAAGCTTTTAATATTGGGGGAATCAAAAAATAGCTGATTGATCATGAGGATATCCAACTGCGGCTCGGCAATATTGCTCCAATTGATTTGGACATGATGAGGTACGGCCGTTTGAACCTGTTGTTTTAACTCATTCAAGGTTCTGAGACTGAGCCCAAAAATAGCAATATTGACCGCTTGATGAACACCCATGTTATGACTCATCTATATGTGTACTGAGTAATTCAGTAGGAGAATTAAAAGTGCGATATTCTTAATGAAAATATTATTTTTTGTGACTTGTATCAATTAAAAAGCGATGAAAGAAAATCTTTTCAGATGTGTGGTTAAGTTTCACTTGAGTACATAAATATTTGATATTCAAAATAGAAAAACTAACTTTTTAGTACATATTGAGAATCATATTGCGATTTTTTCGCGTAATTGGCTTAAAAAGCAATAAAATTGTCAGACAATGATATAGAATTTATAGGGCGAGATCAGTTAAAACAAAAAAGCGCAAACAGCATTGGATCAATGCGTATAACAAAGATAGCGAGGGACTCATGAATCTCGAAGAGGCTGATAGTCTTTCTGAACAGATTGCAAAGTATATTAGTGAACAAATTATTAGTGGTGAGCTGGTTGAAGGCGAACGCATTCAAGAGTTGCGCATTGCCAAAGAATTAGATGTCAGTCGTGGCTCGGTTCGTGAGGCACTGTTGTTACTGGAACGGACTTATTTAATTGAAATTTTTCCGCGTCGTGGTGCGATTGTCTCTGAAATGTCAGCACAACAAGTCAAAGCCTTATTCGACACCAATGTGATGGTGCTTGGGCATATTGTGCAGCGGATTAGTGAAACCTGGCGAGTCAATGAAGCAGAACAACTACAAACTTTATTGGATCAACTGGTGGAGTTTGTTCGTGCGGGTGATATCGAAAAATTTTACGATGCCATCTTTAAATATTTGGCAGAACAGCATGACATGGTGGCGAATCCTTATTTGATGCAATTTTATAAAGAACTGTTGCCGTCGTTACGCCGTAGTTATTTTTTGACCTTGAATACTTCGCGTCGAGAGCTCCAAGAATCATTTACCCTATTCAAGTTGGTGATTGATGCTATTTTGATCCGAAAATCACAACAAGCTGCTTTATTTATGGAAGATTTTTGTCGACACTTGCGCAACCTTGTGTTGGAATCTCTGACACGTATGAAACAGATTGAATTGGCTTGGGCTAGACGCTCACGCCGCTAGTTAGGGCAGTATGCGTTTAAGCAGTTTAAAACTTTCAGGCTTTAAATCTTTCGCCGATAGTACAACATTACATTTTAAGGCCAACCGTACTGCGGTGGTTGGGCCGAACGGTTGTGGTAAATCAAATGTCATTGATGCGATTCGCTGGGTGATGGGCGAGTCCAACGCACGCCAGTTGCGTGGCGGCAGTATGCAGGATGTTATTTTTACCGGGACCGCCAAACGCAAACCAGTTGGGGTTGCCAGTGTCGAACTGCGTTTTGATAATACTTATGGCAAACTCGGTGGCGCTTATAATGCCTATAGCGAGCTGGCCGTCCGTCGCCAAGTCACCCGTGAAGGTAAATCTGAATATTTCCTGAATGGCACCCGTTGCCGTCGCCGTGATATTACCGATATTTTCTTGGGCACTGGTTTAGGGCCACGTTCTTATGCGGTGATTGAACAGGGCATGATTAACCGTCTGGTTGATGCCAAGCCCGAAGAAATGCGCGTGTTTATTGAAGAAGCGGCAGGAGTATCACGTTATCAGGCACGTCGTCGTGAAACCTTACAGCATTTAGAACATACTGAACAAAATCTGGCACGTTTAGACGATATTGCGGCTGAACTAAAATCTCAACTCCGCAGCTTGAAGCGCCAGTCTGAAGCTGCAATTCAATATAAGACCTTAGAAGGGCAGATTCGAACTTTAAAAATTGAAATCCTTTCGTTCCAAGCCAATCAAAGTCAGAAATTACAGCAAGAATATACCGTTGAAATGACGGCACTGGGCGAAAACTTCAAACTGGTTCGTTCTGAGTCACAGACCATTGAGCACGATCTTGAAGCCACCAGTGCTTTATTCCAGCGCTTAATTCAGCAGTCTTCACCCTTGCAGCATGAATGGCAGCAAGCCGAGAAAAAGCTGTCTGAATTAAAAATGACCTTGGAACAAAAACAAAGTCTGTTCCAACAAAACAGTACCAGCTTACTGCAACTTGAGCAGCAGAAAGTACAAACCAAAGAGCGTTTGCAACTCTCTGAATTACAGGTTGAAACCTTAAGTACTCAATTTGATGAGCAAAATGAAAGCTTACTTACCTTAGAGCAGCAGACACAAACGTCTGAGCACAATTTTACTGATGTTCAAGCTCAACATAAGCAAGCGCAGCAGCAATTTGAACAACTGAAAACTCAAGTCGATCAGCAACAACAAAAAAAGTTGCAGATGGCGGCGCAAATTGAGCAGTTGGGTAAGAATGTGCTGCGGATTGAGCAGCAAAAGCAGACCTTGCAAACGCAAACCACTCAGATCCGTGCTCAGGTTCAGGATGATGAGCAAGCGCAGCTAGAACAATTGCAGCAGCAACTGCAACAGGAAATCATTGCATTAGAAACTGCAATTGAGCAATTACAGCAGGATGTTCAGATACAGCAAGATCAACAACAGTCGAACAAAACGGATCTGCAAAGCCTGAAAACCGAGATTCAGGTTTTATTGGCTGAACAAAAAAACTTAAATCAACTCGTCGCCAAGCAAAGTCCGAAGCAGGACCAACATGCAGTCCGATTGATGCAAAGCCTACGTTTAAGCGCTCAAGCTAAAGCGCATGCAAGCATTATTGAGAAGTTCTTAGCCAAGTGGCTGCAAGCGCAGTTGATTGAGAATGGGCAAGCCTTCCAAGAGGGTATCTCACGACAGTTAAAATCATCACCACAGCAGCCTATTCAAGTTGCAGAGCTGACCTGTTTGAGTGAATGGATCGAGGCACCACAATCTTCTTTATGGGCCAATGTCGCCGTTGCAGAAGATTTAACCACAGCTTTGCGATCTCAAGTGGATCTTCAGCACGCACAATCCATTTTAACGCTGGATGGTTATCATGTTGGTGCCGATTGGGTGATTGCGCTGCATTATGATGAAGACAGTCAAACTGCGCAGGGCATGCTCAGTCATCAAGTCCGTTTAGAGGAAATTGAACAGCAACTGGCACAGCAACAACCACAGCTGGATAACTTGGAACATCAGTTTTCTCAACAGCAGGAAATGTTGCAACAGCAGCAACAGCATTTGCAGCAACAACAGCAAAGTCTGAAGCAAAAGCAAAAAGAGTTACAACAGTTGGATGTACAAATTGCCAAACTGCAAAGTACGGCACAGGCCTTTGTGTTGCAACAACAACAATTGGCCGATCAACTGAAACAGCTTGATCTACAGCTTGAAGAAGATGCTATGCAGCGTGATGATCTGGAGATTGATCTACATGCGCTTGCATTGAAATTAGAAGCGGTGTTGCCGAACTATAAGACGCTACAGTTTCAGGTGGAAAACTTGAATGAGCAGTTGGATGAGCAGCAACAGCAGTTGACTCAACAACAGCAGCAACGTGAAGCTTTACGCCGTCAGACCTCGCAAGCCAATCAACAAATTGAGTTGTTAGAGAAAGATATCTCGTTCCTAAAAACACAATATCGTCAAATCATTGAACAAATCGAACAGGCCAAGAAGTTTGTTGATCCGATTCAGCTTGAGCTACCGAATTTAGAGTCACAATTCCAACAGCAATTCCAGCAAACCGAAAAGCTGCAAAAAACCTGGAATGAATGGCAGCTGGAATTGAATCAAGTGCAAGAGAAGCAGCAACAACTCACAGAACAACGTCATCAAGCACAGCAAAAAGATGAGCAGGTGCGTGAGCAGTTAGAGCAAAAGCGCTTGGCTTGGCAGGCGGCGAAATCAGATCGTGAACATTATTTAGAGCAACTGAAAGAACTGAATACAGATGCTTTATCTGATCTGTCGATTGAAATTAAAGATCATCAGCAGAAACTGGAAAAAGCCCAGCAGCAATTTGAGAAAATCGGTGCCGTGAATTTAGCGGCTTCACAAGAATACGAAGAAGTGTCACAGCGTTTTGATGAGCTGAGTCACCAGATGCAGGATCTACAAAATACCGTTGATCAGCTCAAAGACGCGATGAAAAGTATTGATCAGGAAACGCGTAAGTTATTTATGACCACCTTTGATCAGGTCAATCAAGAGTTACAACTGCTATTTCCAAAGGTATTTGGTGGTGGTGAAGCGACTCTAAGCTTTGAAGATGATTGGCAGTCTGGGGTGAAACTGATGGCGCGTCCACCCGGCAAGCGTAACAGCTCCTTGGCCTTGCTTTCAGGCGGTGAAAAGACGCTAACGGCTTTGGCTTTGGTATTTGCCATCTTTAGATTGAACCCTGCACCGTTCTGCGTATTGGATGAAGTTGATGCACCACTTGATGATGCCAACGTACAACGGTATTGTAATTTGGTAAAAGAGCTTTCTGAACAAGTGCAATTCATTTACATTACACATAATAAATTGGCGATGACCATGGCAACTGATTTACTTGGAGTCACCATGCCAGAGCCAGGCACATCAAAATTAGTGACTGTCGATTTAGAACAGGCAAAAGAATACGGGTTAGTTGCGGAGTCTTAGTATGGAAATGAATACAATAATAGGCATTGTTGCCGCCGTTGCGATTATGCTCGTTGGTTTAATCATGATTTTAAGAAAACCAAAACCAGTAGAGCCATCATTAGAAGCAGATTTACATATTAATCCTGAAAGTCAGCAACCTGTGATTCCACGTCATGTACGTGACCAGCTTTTACAAAAAGAAGTGCTGACCACAACTGAGCGTGTTGAACCAAGTTTAAATACTGAAGCAATTGTAGTGGAGCCTGTGGCAGAGCAGGCCATTGATGCGACTAGTGTTGAAACAAAAACGACGGAAATCGAACAAACGGCTAAAGCAGATGAGGCTGTTGAAGCTGTAGTAGAACTGGAAGCGGCTCAAAAAGATGAGACAGTAGCAGCTGAAACAGAAATAACAGTGGCCTCTGAAAATGCAGAAGCTACAGAGAAAGCAGAGGAAAGCAAAGCGGAAACTGAGCTCAGCTTAAATCCAAATATTGAAACGGTTGCGATTGAAGAGTTTGATGGCGAAAGTAATATTCTGGATGTGCATTTACATGAACAGCAGCGCTATGATGATGAAAGTGCTTTAGCAACTGCAGAACAGATTATTGCCTTGAATGTTTATCCGAACCCACGCCGTGCCTTATCTGGTGATAAAGCACTTAAAGTATTATTGAAATATGGTCTACGTTTCGGTGAAATGTCTTGCTTCCATCGTTATGAAAATACCGACGAGCCAAGTGCCTTAATGTTCTCTGTGTTGCGTATGACTGATAATGGACCAGCAGGTTTTGATTTAGAAACCTTATCTGGCGAACAAGTACAAGGTCTAGCATTTTTCCTTGCATTGCCAAATAGTAAAGCAGTCACGGGTTATGACATGATGACCAGTATTGCGGGTTTAATTGCACGTGAAGTCGATGGTAAGGTCTATGATGAAAACAATTTAGAGTTTACGCCGCAGTTGAAAGAACATTGGCGTCATCATGTGATCGATTATCGTCCAAATCAAGCAACCGTCTAATGAATCTTTTATAATAAATTTAGTAAAAATTATAGGGCGGTTTTTCCGCCCTTTTATATGGTGAAATTTAAATGGAACACAACTCAGTTATTGAGCAAATGCGTCAGTTGATTCAACTGATTGCAAAACACAATCATGCTTACTATGTGATGGATCAACCTTCCATTTCTGACAGTGAATATGACCATTTATTTCATCAGCTGAAAGCACTAGAACAACAATATCCAGACTGTATTCAGGCCGATACGCCGACCAATAAAGTCGGTGGTCAAGCGCTATCAAAATTTGAAAGTGTGACTCATGCAGTGCCGATGCTGTCACTGGGCAATGTCTTTAATCAGGAAGACCTGTTTGCATTTGCCCGCCGTATTGATGAACGTTTACCGAACCAGAAAGTCCAGTATGACGTTGAACTGAAACTTGATGGCTTAGCGATTTCACTGTGGTATGAACATGGCGTCTTGGTTCGTGGCGTGACACGTGGTGATGGTGAGACAGGTGAAGACATTACCCAGAATGTCAAAACCATTCGCAACTTGCCAAAAGTGTTATCCAGTCAGCATCAAGCGATTCCAGCGTTTTTGGAGGTTCGTGGTGAAGTATTGATGCCAAAACAAGGCTTTGAAAAACTCAATGCCGACCAAGAAGCCAAAGGCGATAAAACCTTTGCCAACCCACGTAATGCCGCAGCAGGAAGCTTGCGTCAGTTGGACCCAAATATCGCCGCTTCACGTCCATTGGCGTTCTATGCTTATGGGATTGCACAGTGCCAGCCAGATCATGGACTTGAAACCATGCATGATAGTTTACATTGGCTCACCAAGTTTGGTTTTGAAATTGCTGAACGTCAATTCCTATGTGCTTCGATTGAAGAGGTACAACAACGCTATGAACAGATTCAACAAGAACGTCCAGATCTTAAAGTTGAAATTGACGGTATGGTGATTAAGGTGGATAGCCTTAAACAGCAACAACAATTAGGCTTCTTGAGTCGTGAACCTCGCTGGGCAACGGCTTATAAATTCCCTGCACAGGCGGCACTCACCAAAGTTGAAAATATTGACTGGCAAGTGGGGCGTACTGGAACACTGACACCTGTTGCGCGTTTGGCACCCGTCTTTGTTGGTGGGGTAACCGTATCTAATGTCACCTTGCATAACATTGGTGAAATCCATCGTTTAGATGTGCGGATTGGCGATACCGTCAGTGTCTATCGTACTGGTGATGTGATTCCAAAAGTTGAGAAAGTTTGGGCTGAGTTCCGACCTGTCGATGCAGAGATGGTGCATCTCCCGACCAATTGTCCAGTCTGTGAATCCCCTGTGGTGATGCCAGAAGGTGAGGCTTTGGCACGTTGTTCAGGTGGCCTGTATTGTGCGGCGCAACGTATTGAAGCCATTCGTCACTTTGTTTCGCGTAAAGCTTTGGATATTGAAGGCTTAGGCGACCGTTGGGTGGAGTCACTTTTACATCTCGATCTACTCAAAGATGTGGCTGATATTTATCATTTGCATGAGCACCGCGACACTTTATTGACCATTGAGAAAATGGGTGAGAAATCGGTTCAGAACTTGATTGATGCGATTGAAGCGAGTAAGAAAACCACTTTGGCGCGTTTTATCTATGCCTTGGGAATTCGCGGTGTTGGTGAAACCACCGCACGCATGTTGGCTAATACCTTTCAGACGCTTGATGCTTTAAAAGCTGCGGATATTGAAGCACTTAAGAAAACCCCCGATGTGGGTGATATTACTGCTGAGTGGATTGCGGATTTCTTCCAAGCACCGCATAACATCGAAGTGTTGGATCGTTTAATGGCGGCAGGTATTCATTGGGATGCACCTACTGCACCAACGCGTCAGCCATTGAATGGTGAGAGTTGGGTGGTGACAGGTACATTGGAAACCATGGGCCGTGATGAAGCAACCCAGAAGCTTCAAGCCTTAGGTGCGCGTGTCAGTGGCAGTGTGTCCAGTAAAACCAAATGTGTGGTTGCTGGCGAGAAGGCAGGTAGCAAGTTAGATAAAGCGCAGAAATTAGACATTCGAGTCTTGAATGAGCAAGAGTTCTTAGAATTTTTGAAGCAGTATGAAGCCTGATTCTTTATTTAAATTTTGAATCTGTGCGAACGGATAAAAAAGGCGGCATAAATGCCGCCTTTTTTGATATTAAATATATTTTTTCACAATGCCATCATCCAGCAATTGCTGGAAATGTTCGCAGACACTTTCACGCACATCTCGATATTCAATCCCGAGTTCTTTGACACTGCGCTGCGCATTAAAATAGATTGGATAACCCATATTCAATTTTACAAATTCACGTGAATGGCCGAGGATTGGCGCGACAAATGAAAAGGCAGTTTTTGGCACAGTAAAATGCGGGAATGGGAACTTATAGCCAAACTTTTGAGTAAGTGCCTTACCCATGTCCAATAAGCTGAGTGTGCCACCACAAATGATATAACGACCTTGTGCTTGTGGATTTAATGCCGCAGCGACATGTGCATCGGCAACATCACGGACATCCACAATCCCATTCCACATTGGCGGTACACCAAACAAGGTGGTGCCATTACCGAACTGTTGTAAGACTTCAATACTACCTGACTGACTCGCATCAGTGAGAGATGGTCCCATCACTAAAGCAGGGTTAATACAGACTAAATCCCAACGATTTTGTTGTTCAGCCATTTCCCAAGCTTTGCGCTCAGCAGCAACTTTTGAATAGGGATAGGGTTGATGGCTTTCACTACTGGTATTGTTCCAATGGCTCTCATCAAATTCATTATTGGCGGTATTTTGAATCTCAACCGCATCACCATAGGTTGAAGCAATGCTTGAGGTCAGTACCACACGTTTGACCGATTCAGTCCGATTGACACTATCTAATACGTTTTCTGTGCCTTTCACCGCAGGCTCAATAATGTCTTTGACTGCATCTTTATAATTGGTCACCACAAAAGGGGATGCGGTATGAATCACGATTTCACAATCTTTCATTGCATCATCAAATGAATGTGGTTCAAGCAAATCTGCTTTAAAAAATTCAATCCTCCCAGAAGATTGCTCTGCCAGATCGTACAGATGCTGAATCTTATTTTTCTTGGATGGGTCACGCACCGTTGCATGAACCGTATAGCCTTGATTCAACAGACGTTCAATAATCCAGCCTGCAATATAACCCGTCGCGCCAGTGACCAAAATTGGTTTGCTTTTATCCATTGTGGTTTCCACATTATGTTTTTGTGATTGCTGTTATTTACCGAATTTTGCTCAAACAAACAACAGCTGAACAGTCATTTTTCATGATTTTTTGATCAAAACATCAGCGGAATAAGAAGCATTGCTAATGGTTACAAAAAATCAAACAAATGATTTTCAATAGGATTATCACTTTTTAAAGCCATAAATGATATGCAAAGGCTTATTTTATTTAGATAAATTCAGCCAATTCGAACTGTAAATGCGTATGTTTCTCATTTTAATTTTATAAAAATCATAAACTTACACACTTTTATTTTTGCAATTCTATTTTAACTTGGCCATAATATTGTCATTCGATAGGAGTAAGTATTATGCGTGGCAATCCAGAAGTCATCGACTATTTAAATATGCTCATTGGCGGTGAATTGGCTGCTCGTGATCAATATCTAATTCATTCAAGAATGTACGAAGATTGGGGCTTGAGCAAGATCTACGAGCGTATTGACCATGAAATGCAAGAAGAAGCATCTCATGCCGATTCAATCATTCGTCGTGTGTTGTTCTTAGGTGCTCAACCGAATATGCATCGTGAAGACATCAATGTCGGTAACGATGTTGTGAGCTGTCTAAAAGCTGATTTGGCACTTGAATATCACGTGCGTGAAAAATTGGCAGTGGGTATCAAACTGTGTGAAGAAAAAGGTGATTTTATTAGCCGTGATATGTTGCGTCAGCAGCTTTCTGATACAGAAGAAGATCATACCTACTGGTTAGAAAAGCAATTACGTTTAATTGAATTGATTGGTTTACAGAATTATATTCAATCACAAATTTAAGTGATCAGACTGGATTCATGATGAAAAAAGAGAACTTCAAATGAAGTTCTCTTTTTTTTTGAGAAATTAATATAAGACTTAGAATTTTTTACTGTAGTTGACAAATAAGCGGTCTTCACCAAAGTCATTACCATGTTTCACATCATAGTCAATGCGGATGTATTGCAGGGCAAAACCTTTGAGATAAGGCTGCTGAAAAGCATAGTTCAGAATAATATTGGACTCAGTTTCATGGTTTTTATCGCCATTGGCGGCCTTAAAATCATGACCATAGACATATTTCACCATCGCATTTAGCCCAGGTACATAGTCCTTAAAATCATAGCCATACATTAGGTGGTAAGACTTTTCATTCTTTTTAAAGAAGCCTGTGGCATTCCAGTTGATAAAATAAGTTTCAGGCAGGAAACCATCAGGTAAGGGATAAGCAGACTCCCCGATAATCTGCTGATAGCCCAAACCAAAAGACTGATTATTCACTTTCAGCATTTCCAGTATTCCAATATTTTGCGCATCAATATCAAAGTTACTGCCATCATTCTTGGCATTGAAATACTTAAACTTGGAATTCAATGATAAGTTCGGTTGTTTCCATGTATGCTCTAACCCAACATAGTGTTTGTTGTAGAGGTCTTCTAAATTGCCGAAGTAGTATTCGGCCTTCAATGATGGCGTCAGTTGATAACGCAGATCCAGATAATTTAAACCATCTGAGTAAACGGTTTTGCCATTGGCAGTAAAAGAAAATTTCTTAAAATCTTCTTCATTACGCGGTGACACTTTGGTCACTCGGCCTATTTCGGCATAGAGCTGATCAGAAAGTTGTGACTTTAAGTTGGTGCCCCAATAGGATGCCAACAACTGGCGACTGGCATCTACCGCCGTCACAGGAAGATCCAGCCAGAGTTCACCGACACTGAGCAGTGTTTTGTCATAGCCCAGTTTTAAGGTCGCACCATA
Source organism: Acinetobacter sp. Ac_5812 (assembly GCF_013072695.1). Taxonomy (GTDB): domain Bacteria; phylum Pseudomonadota; class Gammaproteobacteria; order Pseudomonadales; family Moraxellaceae; genus Acinetobacter. The sequence continues at coordinate 71,024 of NZ_LXUK01000009.1, read as the reverse complement.
TTTTAAATAGTCAGAGGCTTGCGATTGTGTTTGGGTGTCGAATGGCAACACAGTATCCGCCACATGCTTATCTTGACTCAAACGTACCGCATATTGCACTGAAGCATCCGCACCAATGGTGATCGGTTTATCTGCGATTTGTAGTGGGGTATCCCGCATATTTGATTTGTAAAATAAAGATGCCGCTTGAGACCAGCTGCCTGTATTTTTAAGGCTCGGGTTGTCATAGTCGCGGTTGATATAGGCATTTTTGAGGGTAAATTTCCATTCATCTTGAGCTGGCTGGGCTGTTTCAGCAGCGAAAACAACCGGGCTAGACAAGCCACTCATTGCCAATAGGCTTGCAACTGTTAAACGCGTAGGGCAAAAGCGCTGTAATAATTTCATAATCCATATCCGAAGTCAGTGCGCCAATCCTCGGCGCACTTATTGTTATTGCTGAGTGAGCGAAGTTTGTGGGTTAAAGTTTGGAGCTGTTTGGGCTGCAACTGAAACTTTTAAATTGACCATAAAGATGGCAAGCGCCGCGATAATGCCAGGGATGGCAATTGCGAGAAAATTCATTTGGTGAGGCAGTTCAAAGGTGAGCAAAGCACCTGTTAGGACAGGGCCGATGATAGCGCCAATTCGCCCAATACCCGAAGCCCATCCCATCCCAGTTGAACGTACTGCGGTTGGATAGAATTGCGCCACAAAGGTATAGAGCAGAATCTGTGAGCCAATGGTTGCTGCCCCTGCGATGGCAATCAGGCTATATAAAATGAATTGGGGGCTATTAAAACCCAGCAGAATCAGGGCGGCTGCACCAATCACAAACATGCTGGTAATCACGGGTTTTAAGTGGAATTTATCAGCCAGTGCACCACCGCCAATTGCGCCGACCATGCCTCCAATATTCAGTGCAAATAGGAACAACATACTGGCACCTAAAGAGTAACCTGCTTGTAGCATGAGTTTAGGTAACCAACTGCCTAGCGCATAGACCATCAATAAGCACATAAAGAAGGCAATCCAGAACATGAAGGTACTAAAACTACGACCTTGCTGAAACAGTGCACGCACAGGCGCTTCGGTGCTGGTACTTTCATTTAGAATCAGTTGAGTATTGCTGGTTAATTCAGTTTCAGGTGCGATTTTAGTGACAATCATCTGGGCTTGATCGTGATGATTCGATTTCACTAAAAATGCCAGAGATTCAGGTAGAAATTTCCAGATCAGTGGAAGAAGTAATAATGGAATGCCTGCAATTAAAAACATGATTTGCCAGCCCATGTCTTTGACTAACCATGCACCCAGTAAGGCAGAGCTCATTCCGCCTATGGCATAGCCACTAAACATCAATGCAACCAAAGTGCTGCGGATTTTCTTCGGGGCATATTCGGTCATGAGTGCAACCACATTTGGCATCACCCCACCAATGCCAAGCCCCGCGATAAAACGTAAAATTGCAAATTCAGTTGGACTTTTCGCAAATGCTCCTAAGAAGGTAAATCCACTAAATAAAGTGACACAGATCAGAATGGTTTTTTTACGGCCCAGTTTGTCTGAGAGCGTGCCAAAAATCATGGCGCCAAACATCATCCCGAATAAGGCTGCGCTGGCAAGCAATCCCGCTTGTACAGCAGTGAGCGACCATTGTTGCATCAATAAGGGCAATGCTACGCCATAAATCACCAGATCATAACCATCGAAAATAATAATGATGAGACACCAGATTAAAACTTTCCAATGAAAAGCGGTAAAACACGCTTTATCAATTATGTCATTAATATTGACCTTGTTTGTATCCATTGCTTCACCTCCAATTTGTGAAGTACTGAGTTATTTTTTATTAAGCTATTTTGTTATTGGATCAGAGTCAAAAACCTAATTGATATATCTTTATGTCTTTAAAGTATTGTGATTTTATTTGGTTAATCTATTGAAATTTATATTTTTATTTTATTATTTAATTTGGTTTGTAGAATTTGCATTAAATATTAAATGGTGAGAATTTTGCTGATTTTATGCTGCGTAAATGTGTTTTTTTTAAACGATAAAATCATTTTTAAATAGGAGGGATGTTTTTAATTTGGATGTATTTTTTTATTTTACCAATTGGTTTAATTGATGTTGGATTGATTTTAAGTATCTAACTGGACCTCATAATTTTATATTTTAAAGTGAGGTTTAAAAATTGCCTTGCTGACTTTTTAAAAACACAACTTGATGTGACTAAAGTCGGCTTTGATATGACAGCAAGGCGGAGAGTCGGAGGAGTTGTTTTCTTTTTCTTAAGCAGATTGTGTTGCAGCGCGTTGGGTGAGAATGAGATGGGCAATCACCCCAATACAGATTCCCCAAAATACTGAACTTAATCCAAGAAAATGCATCCCTGAAGCTGTCGCCAGAAAGGTAATCAGTGCAGCATCACGGTGTTGAGGACTCTGCATGGCAGCAGTGATATTGGTTGCAATTGCGCCGAGCAAGGCTAAACCTGCTAACGCGGCAACTAGCTCTTTGGGCAATAAGCTAAACAGCATCACAATACTGCCAGCAAATAGTCCGCCAAGAATATAAAAAATCCCATTGGCAATCCCTGCGATATAGCGTTTTTCTTTCAGTTCATGTGCATCTTTGCCCATACATAGCGCCGCCGTAATAGATGCGAGCACGATGGTAATACCGCCGACACAGGCCACCGCTAAAGAGGCAATACTGGTTGCAGTAATAATCGGTTTGGCAGGGGTGTCATAACCACTCAACTTCATGATCGCCATCCCCGGTAAAAACTGACCCGACAGACTGACCAGAATCAAGGGCAGTGTCAGATTTAAGGTGGAGTTCCAAGTCCATTCGGGGCTGATCCATTGTGGAATGGCAAGATGAAAACTGACTTCTACAGGATTCATTTTTCCCAAGAATAAACTGAGTGAAATGCCCGCTGCCAGTACCCAGATCATGGTGTAGCGCGGCATCAGTCGTTTGGCAATCAAAAACACAATCAGCATACTGAATACAATTAAAGGCATGCTGTCCGAGGCGGTAAACAGGTTGATTCCAAACTGGAATAGGATACCTGCCATCATGCCAGCAGCAACGTCCTGAGGAATCCATTTGAGGAGTTTGTCAAAACAACCTGTAATTCCAATCAGAAAAATCACAATCGCAGAGGTGATATAGGCCGCGACGGCTTCATTCAGAGAAATATCAGGAAATAGTGTTACCAATAAAGCGGTCCCTGGCGCAGACCATGCGGTAATAACAGGGGTTTTGTATTTGATCGAGAGATAAATCCCCGCAACAGCTGCACCGATGGAAATGCCCCAGATCCATGACACCATCATCTCTGTCGAGACATGGGCACGTTGTGCTGCCTGAAAGAATATAATCAGTGGCCCTGAATAGGAAATCAGCACCGCCAGAAAACCAGCAACCGTGGCTGAAATGGACCAATCTTGTTTTAATGTTTTGAATAATGTTGTCATTCGCTGATGGCCTCCATGCACATCCTGTACTTTATCTGAAATGCAAAAGATCAGGGCTAACCCTGATCTCCACCTCCTACAGGAATAACACTTCCTGTGATATAGGAGGCATCCTCGGATGCAACAAAGACAATGGCTTTGACCTGTTCCTCAATATTGCCATAACGGCCCATAAACGTGCGGTCTATGGTTTGATCGACGACCTGCTGCATCCAGTCTTTTTCATTTTGACTGAGTGGATTGTGATTGCGTGGTACTTTGCGTGGTGGGGCTTCGGTTCCACCTGTGGCAATGGCATTGACGCGAATTCCATCTTTGGCATGTTCAAAGGCCAGTGATGCCGTCAGTGCATTGACGGCACCTTTGGCTGCAGAGTAGGGAATACGGTTAATGCCGCGAGTGGCAATCGAGGAAACATTGACGATCACGCCTGCCTGTTGTTGAATCATTGTAGGCAAGACTGCTCGGCAACACCATAAAGTTGGAAAAAGTGAGCGATTCACTTCCTTGATAATTTCTTCTTCAGAAAACTCCTGAAAAGGTTTCATCCAGATCGCGCCGCCGACATTGTTGATCAGCACATCGACTCGACCGAACTGTTCAATGGCTTTGGCAACGACACTTTGTGCACCCGCAAAGCTTTCCAAATCGGCTTGGATGGTGATGGCATCAGCACCCAAGGCGTTTACTTCAGCCAGCACATCCTGCACATAATCAGAACGATCTGCCAAGACCAGTTGTGCACCTTCGGTCGCCAGTTGTAGCGCCACGCCACGGCCAATGCCTTGAGCACTGCCAGTGACAATCACCACTTTATGCTTAAATCTTTGTGCTTGAGACATAGGTTAATTCTCCAGTAACCATCAATTCGCAGAGAACTTTTCGAATAGGAAGTGAGCAGGTTTGATCTGTTCTGCCTCTAACCAACCACGGACGGCTTCGACCATTGGTACAGGCCCACAGAGATAAATATCAACATCGCCACTGTTTAGCCAGTCAGATTCGATATGGCCTGTGACATAGCCTTTACGCGCATGTTGACTGTCAGGATGTGCAACCACAGTCCGATACTCAAACCAAGGGAATTTCGCTTGTAATTCTGCCAACTTTTCCAAAGCCACCAGATCAAAATCGTTGGTCACGCCAAACACTAAGCGCACAGGTTGGTTAGAACCTTTTTCTTCCAGTACTTGTAGCATCGACATGAAAGGGGCAATGCCTGTACCACCCGCTAGCATCAGTACAGGACGCGTGATATTGCGGAGATAGAAACTACCGAATGGCCCTGTAAAAGTCATCTTGTCGCCCGCTTGAGCGGTTTTACTTAAGAAATCACTCATTTTGCCGTTTGGCACATTACGAACCACAAAGCCTGTTAAACGGTTACCGGGCTTGGAACTAAATGAATATGAACGGGTTTCGCCTGTTGCTGGAATACCAACATTGACATATTGCCCTGCAAGGAAATGGATATCGGGTTGCCCATCATCCAGTTGAATATCAAAAGTAATGGTCGAATCAGATAGGTTTTCAACGCGGGCCAAAGTCCCTTGGAAAGAATGAATTTCAGTTTTACAGACATCAGAGGATGCCTGAATCTGGAATACAGCATCTGAGCTTGGGCGACATTGGCACGCCAGAATATAACCTTGCTCTGCTTCTTCAGGCGTTAAAGCATCATCGATATACGTTTCTTCTGGCATATCATAACTGCCAGATTCACAGAAGGCACGGCAGGTACCACAGGCACCGTCACGGCAGTCCAAAGGAATATTAATTTTTTGGCGATAGGCTGCATCGGACAGGGTTTCGCCTTGAGCGACACTAATAAAACGTGTCACACCATCTTCAAATTGAAGTGCTACATTGTGGTTTGACATGAGACGTATCCTACAAAATAATTTTAATTTGGGACCTCAGCCAACAGTCCGTTTGACTGAGGAGACCTATTTTTAAAGGTGGTAAATATCAATCACTTGATTGATGTAATCATTTTTAAGCACCACATATTTGCTTAGGATTTTGGGTTCATCACCAGAACAATCAATCACATAGCGTGACATGCCAAAGTAGCTATAGGTGGTTTTATAGCGAAAGCTCAAGGTATTCCAGTTAAAGCGAACCGTGAGTTTATTTCCGTCGCGCGCTACGATTTCGACATTGGCAATATTGTGGCAAGTGCGGGTATCGGGCATGGTGGCAGAAGAACGTTCGGTCTTGATACGGAACACACGGTCTTCCAAGCCTTGGCGATCAGGGTAATAAATCAGTGAAATTTCAGCTTGTGGATCTTCAGTGAGTTGATCATTGTCATCCCACGCAGGCATCCAGAAACTGGCTTCAGGGGCATAACAATTGAGCCAATCGTCCCATTGTTCATCATCTAAAAAGCGTGCTTCACGGTAAAGAAACTGGGCAATATTTTCCAAGCTGGTTTTGTCTTGAATACTCATGCGTTTTCTCCTTGAGCCGCGATTTGCTTCTCAGCGACAATGGCGTGTTTGATGGTCTGCAACCAATATTGATGTTGTGCCAGATAGAGGCCTTCATCTTCGGTTTTAATTCCGCTTAACATCGGTTTAAGTCCAATTTCATTGGCAGCATCATCAGGGCCATAAATCCAGTGCTTGGAACCACGGCACATGTCATTCCATTCCAGTGCAATGCCTGCATAACCGGCCTGACAGGCACGGAATTCTTCCAGATCATCGGGTGTGGCCATACCAGAAGCATTAAAGAAATCTTCATATTGACGTATACGACGCGCACGTGCTTCAGGGGCTTCACCTTTCGGCGCAATACAATAAATCGTCACTTCAGTACGATCGACCGAAATCGGACGTAACACCCGAATTTGTGAACCGAATTGATCCATCAAATAGACGTTTGGATAGAGGCAGAGATTACGCGAGCGTTCGATCATCCATTTCGACATGGCTGCGCCGTATTTCTCGGTATATTCGTCTGCCTTCGGAAAGTTCGGACGATCTTCAGGATTGGCCCATTGCGTCCACAGCAGCATATGACCATTTTCAAAACCATAAGAACCGCCGCCTTGCTTACCCCAAGACCCAGCACTCATGGCACGAATATTATCGGCAGCTTGAGTCTCTTTACGGTGTTGAGTGGTTGCGGCATAGTTCCAATGCACTGCTGAAACGTGGTAACCATCGGCACCATTTTCAGCGGTGAGTTTCCAATTCCCTTCATAGGTATAGGATGATGTGCCGCGTAGAACTTCTAAACCATGTTCGGATTGATCGACAATCATGTCGATGATTTTGCTGGTTTCACCCAAGAATTCTTCAAGCGAAGGTACATCTGGATTGAGGCTGCCGAACAAGAAACCTTTGTAGTTTTCAAAACGTGCGACTTTTTTCAGGTCATGTGAACCGTCTTGGTTAAAGCAATCTGAATAACCTGCTTCACTTGGGTCTTTAACTTTGAGGAGTTTGCCTGAGTTGTTAAAGGTCCAACCGTGGAAAGGGCAGGTATAGGTGGCTTTGTTACCGCGTTTATGGCGGCAGAGTTGGGCACCGCGATGGGAGCAGGCATTGATCATGGCATTCAATTCGCCATTACGATTGCGGGCGATGATGATGGGTTGACGTCCGATATGGGTGGTATAGAAATCATTATTATTGGGAATTTGACTTTCGTGGGCCAAATAAACCCAATTGCCTTCGAAAATATATTTCATTTCGAGGTCGAATAAAGCTTGATCGGTAAACACTGAGCGATGCAGTTTAAATTCACCCGTGTCGATATTATCGACCAGTAATTCATCAATGCGGTCAAGATGGCTGGTATTGATTACAGGAATACGTGGCATGTCCGTTCTCCGACTTTCCAAATCTGTGGAAGTCATCGAGTTACGCTTAAAGCGTCTCGATATCCTAATATGTTGTGTGATGGCTTGAACCGATAAGGATGAATATGGGCAGCTGGAATCTAGCGGAAGCGATTCATAACTTCATCGGTTTATCTCTTGTCTATACCTTAAAAGAATGAGTAAACTGTGTCTAAGACTGAATTTATATTTTTATATATCTTAAAGGTATGGAAACCTCATGGAATTACGTCATTTACGGTATTTTGTTGCGGTTGTTGAAGAACAGAGCTTTACCAAGGCCGCAGAAAAACTATTTATTGCTCAACCCCCTTTGAGTCGGCAGATTCAAAATTTGGAAGGCGAGCTAGGAATTCAATTGTTTGAGCGAGGAAGTCGACCGTTACAAACCACACCCGCAGGGCATTTCTTTTATCAGCACGCGATTAAACTTTTGTCTAATTCTGAAGAAATCAAGAGTATGGCGAAACGGATTGGACTGATTGAACGCAGTGTCACCATTGGTTTTGTCGGGTCGCTGCTTTATGGTCTATTGCCACGGATCATTTATTTATTCAGGCAGCAGCAGCCACATCTCAATATTCAACTGGTTGAAATGAGTACCACAGAACAACTACAAGCCTTAAAAGAAGGACGCATTGATGTGGGCTTTGGACGTTTGCGGATTAGTGATCCAGCGGTCAGACGGATTTTATTGCGGAAGGAGCGATTGGTTGTAGCGGCGCATACCAGCCATCCGATTGCACAGCGGACAGAAGGGGTTTATCTGGCAGATCTGATTGATGAAAAGATGTTTATGTATCCGACTTCACCGAAACCGAATTTTTCGACTCAACTGCTGAATATTTTTGCCGAGCATAGTCTCGTGCCAAAAAATATGCATGAAGTGCGTGAAATTCAACTGGCCTTAGGGTTGGTGGCAGCAGGTGAAGGTTTATGTGTGATTCCTGCCAGTGCAGATACCATTCGTTTTCCACATTTAAATTACATTCCGATTCTGGACAATGGTGCGGTTAGCCCAATTTTTCTGACGGCACGGGCAATGGATCGTAGTGAAGACCTACAGCTGTTATTTGATTGTGTTTATCAGGTCTATGATCTGGAAGGCATTCCGTATCAACGGACCGTATTTACACTGGATCAGAATCCAATTGATGATTCCAATGGCATTGATTTTTAAACGCGTATAAAAATGCCTAGACTTCAAATAGCTAGGCATAAAAGCAATCAATAAGCTGATTCAAAATCTTCAAAGCGATTATTTACTTTGTAAGGTTTTTAGATCTTTCAACACTTGATCTGCATGAGTTTGAGTATTCACGCTGGTGTAGTGATACATCACCGCGCCTTGAGGGTTAATCAAAAAACTCTCGCGTTTGGCAATTTTAGTAATACCCAAGTTTCGAACAATACCAAATTTAGTGGCCAGTTCGCCCTGATCATCAGCAAGAATTGGGAACGGTAAGCCAAGTTTTTCTGAGAATTTTTGATGTGATGCGACATCATCCAGACTGACACCCAGTACCACAGCATTTGATTTGGTAAATTGTGGATACAGTGATTTAAATTGATTGGCTTCTTGAGTACAACCTGCAGTATTGTCTTTAGGATAAAAATATAGCACCACCCATTTGCCTTTATATTGATTTAAGGTGTGCCATTTGCCAGTTTGATCTTGCAGTTTAAAGTCTGGCGCAGATTGCCCAACCCATTCTTTTTGAGCGGTATCTTGCTTTGAAAATAAGGTAGTTTGTGCGCTACTGAGCGTTGGTGCACTGAGTAAAAAAAGTGAACTACATAAAACGAGAACTTTGGACTTTATCGTATTCATCATGTTGATCTCAAAGTGTAATAGCAGCTACTTTAGCAAATTTAGAGATTGGATGTGGTAGAAAATTCTTTACAGGGTTTTGCTCTGCTTTATATATTTAAATTGAATAGCGATTTAGAAAAAGAAAAGGAAAATCAATGGATGTTGGTGCAGTTCTGATTAAATTAAAAGCCAATACGCAGGCAGAGGTCGAGGCTTGGCAGCAAGAAATTCAACAACGTAAAGCCGAAGCCATTCAAACACTGCAAGCTGAAGGGGTAACCGTTGAATCTTGGTTTCAACTTGAATTGAATGGAGAGCACTATTTACTTGCTTATATGCGTGCTAAAGATCTTGCTTATGCGCAGCAGGTGGCAAGAAATAGTTGCTTTGATATTGATCAAGTTCATCGACAGTTCAAGCAACATTGGGAGCAAGTGATCCCAGCACAGCTTTTGGTAGATTTGGAAAATAATGAGCAGTGTTAATCAGGGTATACTGCGTTGAAGTTTTTAGAATTGAGCAAGCGCATGACCTATAAGATTCTACTCATCACAGGATGGGGCGGTGGTGCCGAACTATTAAAACCTTTACATGAGGCTTTAGAACAAAAGGGACATATCGTTGAACGGCTTAATATCTTTAATGCGCTAAATGATGACATCTTGCAACAGCAAGTTGAACTCGCAGTGAAATTTGATGTGATTGTGGGATGGTCGCTTGGTGGACAATTGGCAACATTACTGGTCGATCAAATCCAACATCAATATGCTGAACAGAAAGTTTTAATCACGTTAGCGTCGAATCCATGTTTTGTGGCACAAGCAGATTGGTCGACTGCAATGCCTGTTGAAACCTTTATGCAGTTTAAACAATCATTTGAACAGGATGCGATTACGACTTTAAAGCGTTTTGGTTTATTGGTCTGTCAGGGTGCAAGTTCGGCAAAGAACGATTTCGTAGTTATGCAGAAATTGATTCGTCCGCAACCAATTGCATTGCTTCGGGACGGATTACAGTTGTTGGAGCAATTAAACTTGGTTGAGTTGTATAGAAATTATCAGGGTAGGCAGTTACATGTCTTTGCCGAGCATGATGCTTTAGTTCCTTACCAAGTTGTGCGAAAAACTAAAGATTTGGCTGCAAAGAATTTGTCTTTGGTTTCTGTGGAAGGGGCTTCACACGGTTTTCCATGTTTTATGGTTGAGCGGACTGTGCAAATAATTGAAGATTTTATTCAATAGAGGGTTTAATCTTGCTTGAATTGAAAGTTCTCGCAATATATTTTAGCTTTTGACAAGTTTAAGATAAAGTTTATTTTATAGGCCTAACGGAATCGTGCCGAGTTCTCATCCATTTTTAGGATATGCCTTCGGCGACCTACTTTTCTTTCGGGAAAAGTAGGCAAAACCATTTGTCATCTGCAAAACCTGTTCACTTCTTTCACTTTTTCTTTTGATCTAGTGTACTAAGCCTTGTATCTTGTTTATATCACGCAGGTTGCAGATGACATTTCCGAGTATCTAAAAGCGTGATCAGGTTGATGGAAAATTTTGAAATAGCAGCAAATGAGGTAGAGGATGACCGATTTATTTGATTTAGAACATATATGGCATCCCTATACTTCGATGTTAAATCCACTACCAACCTTTAAAGTCAAACGTGCCTACGGTGCAACGATTGAATTAGAAGATGGTCGAACTTTGGTTGATGGCATGTCGTCATGGTGGTGTGCGATTCATGGCTATAACCATCCTGAACTGAACCAAGCAGTTAAAGATCAATTGCAAAACATGGCGCATATCATGTTCGGTGGTCTGACCCACGAACCTGCAATTGAATTAGGTAAATTATTATTAAAAATTACGCCGCCGAATTTAGATAAGATTTTCTATGCAGATTCAGGTTCGGTTGCCGTAGAAGTTGCGTTAAAAATGGCAGTTCAATATTGGGCTGCATTAAACAAACCAGAGAAAACTAACTTTATTACCACACGTTCTGGCTATCATGGCGATACCTGGAATGCGATGTCTGTCTGTGACCCAGTCACAGGGATGCATCAGATTTTTGGTACAAGTTTACCCAATCGAATTTTTGTACCCGCACCACAAAGTCGTTTCGATGGTGAGTGGAATCCGCAAGATATTCAGGAACTCACGCAGCAGATTGAACAGCATCATCACAGTATTGCCGCACTGATTATTGAGCCGATTGTGCAGGGCGCAGGCGGCATGCGTTTTTATCATCCTGAATATTTACGTCAGGCCAAGGCCTTATGTAAGCAGTACAATTTGCTGTTGATCTTTGATGAGATTGCTACAGGTTTTGGACGTACAGGTAAAATGTTTGCTTGGGAACATGCCCAAGTTGAACCTGACATTATGTGTATTGGTAAGGGCTTAACAGGCGGCTATATGACGCTGTCTGCGACCTTAACCACCAAGCAGGTGGCTGAAAGCATTAGTCGTGGTGAAGCGGGCGTGTTTATGCATGGCCCGACCTTTATGGCGAATCCACTGGCTTGTGCGGTTGCTTTAAGAAGCACCCAATTATTGGTGGAACAGGATTGGCAAGCCAATATTCAACGGATTGAAAAGATTCTTACTCAACAATTAACCGATTTAGCCCAGCTTGACCATGTTGCGGATGTACGGGTTTTAGGGGCGATCGGGGTGGTGGAGTTAACCACAAATGTCGATATGAAAACCTTGCAGCAACAGTTTGTTGAACGGGGTATTTGGGTACGGCCATTTGGAAAATTGGTCTACGTGATGCCGCCGTATGTGATCACAGATGACGAACTCCATTATTTATTGGCACAGATGAGTGCAGTGGTGAAAAATATGCAGGGAGTAAATGCCAATGTCCTTGCTTGATCATTATGCCGAGCAGCTTGTTCAACTCAGACAACAGGGTAATTTTCGCCAATTCACTTCAAATGAGCAATCTGGACGATGGATCACGATTCAAGATCGAAGCATGTTGAATCTGGCATCCAATGATTATTTAGGCTTGGCCGCTGATTTAAGTTTAAGAGAAGAATTTCTGGATACGCTGAAAATTGAACGAGCGCTCTTTAGTTCATCTTCGTCACGCTTGCTCACGGGTAATTTTGCAGAATATGAACAATTTGAAAATAGCCTAAGCAAAGCATTTGGTCGCGCTGCTTTACTCTTTAATAGTGGCTATCACATGAATATCGGCATCTTACCTGCTTTGGCGGATAGTAAAATTGTGATTCTGGCTGATAAATTGGTGCATGCCAGTATGATTGACGGGATTCGATTATCGACCGCTCAATATGTACGTTATCGTCATAATGATTTGCAGCATCTGGAACAGTTATTGCAAAAGTATCATCAAGATGAGCAAGTTGAACGCATTATTGTGGTGACTGAAAGTATTTTTAGTATGGATGGCGACGAGACGGATTTAGCTGCATTGGCGCAGTTAAAACAACGTTATGTCAAAACGATGTTGTATGTCGATGAAGCACATGCGATTGGGGTCAGGGGAGAGCAAGGTCTGGGGTGTGCCGAGCAATATGGGGTGCTGGATCAGATTGATTTCTTGGTTGGAACCTTTGGTAAGGCGATTGCGTCGGTGGGTGGCTATATCATTTGTGATCCAATCATCCGTGACTATCTCATCAATAAAATGCGTCCATTGATTTTTAGTACCGCATTGCCTCCAATTTCGATGGCATGGTCTGATTTTATCTTTAACAAAGTTTTGAACATGCAACAACAACGTCAGCATTTGGTTGAAATCAGTCAATATTTACAGCAGGCGGTGATTGCAAAAGGTTTTTCAAGTCCATCCAGCAGTCATATCATTCCGATTATTGTTGGGGAAAGCCAAGCTGCAATTGAAAAAGCACGCTATGTACAACAACAAGGTTTTTATGCCATGCCAGTACGCCCACCAACAGTGCCACAGAATAGTTCACGCTTACGTATTTCATTAACCTCTTTGGTGCAAAAAAATGAATTGGAACAATTGGTGGAGTGTTTGTGAGCATCAATAAAGCATTGGTTGCGCAACGTTTTGCCAAAGCAGGGCAAAGCTATGTTGAGCATGCTGTGGTACAAAAGCAAATTAGTGCGCAGTTATTTGAATACCTTAAAGTGTATTGTTCGCAGAACTTAGCCTCTGTGCTTGAGATTGGCTGTGGATCTGGCAATCTAACCCACTTACTTCAATCTCATTTTCAAGTTGAGCAACTGTTTTTAAATGATTTATATGCAGATGTTGATCAGCATTTTCTCAATTTTAAACATGTAAATTGGTTGATCGGTGATATTGAGCAGCTGAATTTGCCGCAGTCCTTGGATGCTGTGATTTCCAGTTCAGCATTGCAATGGATGGTTGATCTGCCTGCATTATTACGGCGGATTCACAGAGCCTTAAAACCCAATGCATATTTCGGTTTTTCTACTTTTGGGCCAGATAATCTCAATGAAATTAAGCAGTTGACAGGACAAGGCTTAAATTATATTGGCTTAGAATCTTTAACGCGACAGCTTGAACAGCAAGGTTTTGAAATACTACTCATCGAGCAAGAACTGAAGAAGGTATATTTTGATCATCCAAAATCGGTATTGCAGCATTTAAAGGCGACAGGCGTGACTGCAACAGCAAGGTCACATCGCTGGACCAAGCAATCCTTGCAGCAATTTTATTCAGATTATCAACAGTTTCATGATGAGCAGGGTTTTAGTCTGACTTATCATCCGATTTATGTGATTGCGTGGAGAACAGCATGAGTGCAGCAATTTATTTTGTCAGTGGTATTGATACTGAAATTGGTAAAACGTATGCCACAGGTTATCTCGCCAAGCTTTGGACCGAACAGGGACAGCGTGTCATTACTCAAAAATTAGTACAAACGGGTAATGTAGATGTTTCGGAAGATATCGAAAAGCATCGTGAAATTATGGGTAGTGGCTGGTTTCAGGAAGATCATGACAAACTGACCATGCCTGAAATTTTTACGTATCCAGCCTCGCCGCATTTAGCCACACGTTTGGATGGACGTGATCTGGATTTTGCCAAGATCGAAGCAGCGACCAAAGAATTGGCTCAGCGCTTTGAGGTGGTATTGTTAGAAGGGGCCGGTGGTTTGATGGTGCCTTTAACCACAGAGTTGTTGACCATTGATTATATCGCTCAGCATCAATTTCCTGTAATTTTGGTGACTTCAGGACGTTTGGGCAGTATTAATCATACTTTATTGAGTTTAGAGGCATTAAAGCAGCGTGGTTTGAGTTTACATGCTTTGGTGTATAACTTAAAGGATGAGTCGAAAGATCCACTTATTTCGAAAGATACCGCAGATTATTTAAAAGCTTATTTGGCAAAGCATTTTCCTGATGCTCAATGGATTGAGTTGGAAAAGTTTAAATAACTTTAGATATTTATTGTCTAGTAAATATCTGTGATCGTGGAGGGCGGCAAGGATGCCGCCAAGTTAGACTGCCTTGCGCTGCTTTCAAAGCCTTGCTTTGAAATTGCTCAGGACGTACCGTCAGTCTAACAAAAGATTTTTGTTACTTTTCAAAGATGAAAAGTAAGAAGGTTTTCCTATGATCGGATGAGAGCTGGGAGAGACTCCGTCAAGACCGCTTTCAGATTTAATCACTAAAGAGAAATCATAATGAATAAAAAGAATTTTATTTTTATAACCCTCTGCCTGTCAGGTCTAATCTCGACTACTCATGCTGCTGTACCTCCAGATAAAACCATTATCAGTTGGATCACTAACTTACAAGATTCAAATGCCAATCCTCCTCAAGCCATTCAGATTGATTCTACCGAAGCAGTAAAACTGATCTCAGGAGAAGAAGCCTATTTATCGGGTGTGAGTTTTGAAAATGCAGGACGTAATTTTTGGGCTGGCTATGTGTTAACCCGTCCAAAATTAAAGCAGGCGCGAATCCTAAAAGAGTTTGGTGGTCAATCAAATAGCTTTAAAGTGCATCCAACCGTTTATAAAGCTAAACCGATTCAACTGATCGAAATTGAAAGCGCAGGCTCAGGACAAGGTACTGTTGAATCGAGTAAAAGCTTAGTTTATTTCACTCAGTGGACAAGCAAACTGATTACCGAGGTGGAGGAGTCTTCTTATGACGGACGTTATGATGAAAAACTGGGGGCAGAAGACTGTCGTACTGGTCGAGATAATTCAGGCTATTTAAATGTGATGCCTTATTCCCCTTATGTGATTCGAACCACCGTGACAGGGGATGCCTGTAATAATAAGCCACAAGGTTATAAGGTGAGTAGTAAACTTATTCCGATCGTGATCAATGAAATAAAATAAAAAAAGCTAACAAGCGAACTTGTTAGCGCAGGAGTAAAATTGTAGTTATCTGATTAATTTTTTGTTTTTATTATTTAGTTATTACTGACGATACCGATTTTGGTGACATTGCTCTGTTGAGCGAGTGCCATCACCATCGCGATATTCTTATATTCAGCCTGTGCATCAGGTTTAAACTTAATCTGATCTTGATCAACTTTTTGCGCGACCGAATCAAACAAGGCTTTTAAGGCTGAACGATCAGCAACCGCTTGATCATTCCAAAAAATATGCCCTTGCGCATCAACCCGTAAATTAATGGTTTCGGGTGGCTTCTGATCCGTTGGCGGTGGTGGTGTACCATTTGGCAAATTAATGTTAATGGCGTTGTTTGGAATTGGGATGGTGATAATGAACATAATCAGCAGCACCAACATGACATCAATCAGCGGTGTCATGTTGACGTCGAGCATCACATCTTCTTCATCATTTTTTGAACCCACATTCATACCCATGTGTGATTCTCCTGTTATGGTGTAGAAGCAGGGGGAGTGGTAACAAAAGCGATTTTGCCAATCCCTGCTTGCTGTGTTGTGCTGATTACCTGATCTATCGCTTCATAATGTGTCTGTTGATCGCCACGAATATGAACCTCAGGTTGAGGACGCTTTTGTGCTTCAGCTTGTAAACGGGCAAGTAAAGTTTCTTTATTTGCAACGTGTTGTTCATTCCAGAAAATATCCCCTGTTTTATTGACGGAAAGCTGAATATTTTGTGGGGTGGTGGCATAAGGGGTATTTTTTTCTTCAGGTAGTTTTACCGGAACAGTGTGCGTGACCACTGGAACTGTAATTAAAAAGATAATCAGCAGCACCAGCATGATGTCGACCAGCGGAGTCGTGTTAATCGTCCCGATGACATCATCGTCACTTTGATCTGAATTCATCATCATGCCCATAATGGTGTTCCTTATTTAGAATCACGGTTTGGGTGATTACTGTTTAAGTCACCGCTGAGGAGTACGGCATGTAGGTCTGAACCAAATGAACGGACATTGTCCATGACCGCCTTATTACGACGGGTTAACCAGTTATAACCAAGTACGGCTGGAACCGCGACTGCAAGGCCAATTGCCGTCATAATCAGTGCTTCACCTACAGGTCCAGCTACTTTATCAATCGATGCTTGGCCTGAAATACCGATCGCAGTAAGCGCGTGATATATCCCCCAAACTGTTCCAAATAAGCCTACGAAGGGTGCGGTTGAACCCACAGTGGCGAGGAAGGCTAGACCATTGCTTAAGTGACTTTGTACTTTTTCGATTGCACGTTGGATTGAAATCGTCACCCATGTGTTGAAATCAATGCGCTCTAATAAGGTGCCATCATGATGTTTGGTTGAACGAATGCCTTTTTCAGCAATATAACGGTAGCTGCTATTGCTATTTAAACTTTCTGCAGCGCTATTTAAAGACTCTGCTTCCCAGAAATGACGTTCAGCTTCGGTACCATGACGTTTGATTTTACTTTGTTGAAAAACTTTAGACAGAATGATGTACCACGTTCCAATCGACATCAGTACCAAGATAAATAGCGTTGATTTTGCCACTAAATCACCTTCGCGCCAGAGGGCTTCTAAACCATAAGGGTTATGTACTTTTTCTACAGTTGCAGGTAATGGCGGTGGTGTCGGTGCAGCTTGGGTTGTCGCATCTGTACTCACACTTGTGACTGCGGTGGTTTGTGTTGTTTCATCAGCCCACACGGTTGCAACAGGCAGTAATGTACTGCCTGCGATGAGGCCAATTGCTGCGATTCGAGAAATACGTTTTGCTGTGTTTGTCATGTTTAAATTCTCCAAAAAATTTGTTTGTTCAATGCATTTAATTAGGAAATTGTGAATGGATATTCGATCTCGTACCATTCTTGTTGTGGTACACCGTCTTTCATTGCAGGTTTAAATGTGCACAGGCTATAGGCTTTGACTGCTGCTTTATCTAGGCTTTTACTACCACTCGATTTTTTAACTTTTGAGTCGATCACTTTGCCTGAACCATCAACCAGTACACGAATACGCACCGTACCTTCTTCTTCATTCATCAAGGCTTCACGTGGGTATTCAGGTTTTTGACATCCCGCTTCGCCTTCAGAAACACCGCGCGAAATTCCTGCGGGTTTTGCTGGAGCAGCAGGTGCGGCAGGCACTGTTGGAGCAGCAACAGGACTTGGACTTGCTGCAGCAGGCGTAGGTGTTGGTGTAGCAACAGCCGTTTTGGTTGGTTGAGCCGGTGCTGGTTTTTGCACAGGTGTGACTTTCTCCACCTGTTTAGGTGGGTCAGGCATCTTGGCCACTTTTTCGACCATTTTTTGTGGCTCGGGTGGCTTTTCTTTAGGTTTTGGTTCCTCTGGTTTTGGAGGCGGTGGTGGTTTGATGTCCTGAATAATCTGTAGTTCTACAGGCTTATCGACAGGCTTGCTAAAGTCGGTCGCTAAACTTGTCATCAGAATATAGGCGATAATGAGATGTAAAAATAACACCAGACCAATACCGACAAGGCGTTTGGCAGGTTGATTTTCACTCTCAGAAAAGGGGATGCCCATAAATACTCCTGAAATTGTAATCAGTAATTCATATCCATTCGGGGCGGCTTGTATCGATTTAGACTGACAACAACCGCTTGGAATGTGATGAAACAGAGGATTACGGTGAAATCACTACGACAGAACAATATTCATGTCGTAGTGATGAAACGTATTAAAATTTATAGGTACCGCGAACGAAATAGCTACGACCAAGAGCATCTGCATAACGTGGGTCATAACCCATTTGGAAGTTATCGACGACATTTGACGCAGGTGGTTCAGCATCAAACATATTTTTAAGACCAAGTGTGAGTTCTAGGTTCTTGAAACCTTTATAAGTGCCTGAAAGGTTATAAGTGGTATAGTCGCCTACAGAATGGTCTTGCCCATTAGAGTTTTGGTCTTTATAACCTTTAGAGAAGTTTTGCTGTAAGTTGAGTGCCCAGTTCTCATAGCGCCAATCTAAATTCGCCGTGTGTTTCCAGCGTAAAACGATTGCCTGATAATCCAAGCCTGCATAACTTCCAGCAACACCAACCCATGGCATGCCCTTGTTTTCTTGGTATTGGTAATCTGTTACATAAGTGCCATCAATACTGAGGCCAAACTGACCTGTGCTGGTCATTGCTGAACGCCAAGCTGCGCCGACATCAAATCCTGAGGTTTTGATACCGCCTAAGTTTTGATTGGTGGTATTGATGTAATTTAGGGAACCATCTGCATTACGGATGAATTTATCTGCATACTTCACAGGATCTGCAAAAATAGCCGTCTCTGAAATGGTGGTAATTTGATTTTTCACTTTGATATCGAAATAATCGAGTGTGAAGACCAAGTTTTTGATGGGCTCAAATACCACACCCGCAGTAAATGAATCTGATTTTTCAGGTTCTAAGTTTTGGTTACCGCCATTTTGTCGATCAAATTGCATACCACAGTCACGCGCTGGTAATGCACCTGCTGTTGGGACGCCACCTGGGCAAAGTAATGGATCATTGTAGGTTGCTGCGGTATTGGTGACGGATTTAGGTGAATGCATTTCTTGTAAGGTTGGTGCTCTAAAACCTTTGGTATAGCTGGTTCTAAACATTAACTGTTTAATTGGTTCCCAACGAAGGGAAAATTTTGGATTAAAGGTATCACCAAAATCACTGTAATCATCGTATCGGGCTGCAAGCTGGGCTTCTAAAGTTTTATGCAAAGGGATATGTAATTCTGTGAAGACAGCTTTGATATTGCGCGAACCTTCATTTACGGGTTCATTTGGATCGACGCCTGTACTTGGTGCGACGCTTGCAATTTCAGCCAGTGTCTTCGATTGCCAATCGTCACGGCGATAACTTGCACCAACAGCAAAACCGACATCACCAGCTGGTAATGTATAGATCGGGCGGCTTGCCGTGAAATCGACTGTGGTTGAGTCTAATTTCGCATCTAGATATTTACCTTTGACGCTTAATCCACTCCACACATCACCATCGGCTGAGCTTTGTGCACCAAAGGGATTGAGGGTGCCATCTAATAATGCTGCGGCCGTTTTATTGTAGTTGAGATAGCCATTTAAAACGTTATCGGCAGCGTTACTCCGGGCATAAGTTACACCAGTACTAATATCCCAACCATATGCGTCACCTTCAAGACCAGCAAAGATTCGGTGTGAGTCATTCACACTATTGCTGACACGATTACCGGCTTGTGAGCGTAAATATAATTCTAATGGACCACTGACATTATCCATAGCTGGCGTGATGCCATTTCCAGGATAATACTTACTGGATGGATTCATCGGTAAGTCAAAAAAGACGTCAGGTGCAACGGATGTGGTCACTTCACTACGTGCGTAAACGTACTCACCAATCGCATTGAAATGATCATTAATCTTGGCAGTAATACGCCCCATCACAGAAACGTCTTCTGTTTTAGGAATAATGCCAATCACAGCTTGACTGTTATAACGGCAGGTTACGCCGTCATTGCTGAAGAATAGCGGATTATCGCCACACCCAGTTTTGGCGTATGGACTGCCGAAAGTACCCGTCTCTGTATCGTATAAATTTGCGGGGAAAGAACCACTACTGGTTCGATTGACACCTAATTCGGGTAACACCCCCCCACGACGGCTGACCTTACGGTCTTTCGCCATAACATCTTCACCGCGTCGATAATCAACAACCCCGAAAACATTGAATCCATTTTCCTCTAAATCGCCATAACCACCAAAGATGGAATAGTTTTGTTGCTCACCCCCTGTTTGTTCTGGTTTTTGGTAGTCGGCACTGAAATTTAAGCCACTAAATTGTTTTTTGGTAATAAAGTTGACCACACCACCAATTGCATCGGTACCGTAGATGGCAGATGCACCATCTTTCAGCACTTCAATACGATCAAGCATCGCCAACGGAATGATATTTAAATTGGTGACACCGCTGTCATAGGCATTGGCTGCTAAGCGGCGACCATTCAGCAAAACCAAAGTCTTATTGGCACCAATTCCCCTTAAATTTGCGGCAGATCCCTGTGTTCTACTGGTTCCGACATTTGAAGCCGTGACAAAGTTAGATTGATTGGCTGTAATTTTTGAGAGTGCTTCTTCGGTTGTTGTGACCCCTTGTTTTAGAATTTCATCCACTTTGACAATAGTAATCGGTGAAGCACTTTGTGCTGCGACTCCTTTAATGGATGAACCTGTAACCGCAACTTTTACGACTTTGGCTGCTTTTTCCTCGGAAGGCGATTCGGCCTCAGCAGCATGAGTCATGGTTAAACACAGCATACTTAAACTGAGCGTACTGAGTTTAAGCATGGTTCTGCTCGCTTTTGGCAGAGCACTTGGTTGAGCGAAGTTGGCTTTTTTCATTGATTATTTAACCCCTAAATGGATTGCCACTCTAAAAATTCAATAAATCCGTTTTAGCAAGAGCTGTGCCAAACCCTATTTTTAGATTTCGCTTAATGTAGAATAAAATGTGTAAAAGTGTTTTAGTTTTTATATATAAGCTTTTCATATTTTTACTAAATATTAAAAATATTGAAATAATTTTAAATGTGGAATGGTTACCATAAAGTTCCAAATGAGGTATGGTTTTGTAATGCATTAAAATGAATCATAAAGTTTTATTTTTGCTTTTTTCTGGTGCGAAGTGGTTTTTATTGTTATAAAACATTAGGTTTGTTATTTTTATTTCATTGAAATGGAAAATAATATATAAAAATATGATTTGGCATAAAGTTACTTTTATTTAAGATGCGTGAAAATTAGATCTGCTAAAAATACGTTTTGATTAAAAATTAAACATAATTTTTTTATTTGAAAAGTGGCATGAAATTAGCAAGGTAATTTTCCATCTTTAAGGGGTTTTTCTTTTAACTTAATTTTTCCAACTGGTAAAACATCATTAAATAAATGATTTTTTAATAAAAAGTTGGAATGAGACATGCTGAAAGGGAAACGGTTGTAGTGTTGAATGCTATGCAAAAGTCTAGTATTTATTAAAAAACGATGATGTGAGCACTGATTTGAAGTCAACTTTTTTTACGGTCACTGTATTATCAACCGTTATTGTATTTATACCGATGGGCTATGCAAAAACACCTGCTCAGGCAGATAAAGTACTCAGTGTTGCTTTTGAAGCTCCAGATGATGGTTTTGATATGGTTAAAACTTTTAATTTTTACAGCGGGAATGTGGCCGATGTAATTTTTGAAAGATTGCTTCAATACGATTATCTCGCTAACCCCGTGAAATTGGTTCCATCAACAGCAGAAAGCCTACCTGTGATTGAAAAAAATGGTCAGGTTTATATATTTAAAATAAAACCCGGGATTTATTTTACCGATGATCCTGCATTTAAAGGCAAACGTAGAGAGCTGGTTGCAGAGGATTATGTCTATTCGATTAAGCGGATATTAGATCCTCAAAATCATGCTTCAGCATTTTCTTTTATTGATAATAAAATTGTGGGTGCCAATGCATTGGTGGATCAAGCCAAAAAAACGGGCGCATTTAACTATGATGCCAAGATTGACGGCGTTAAAGCACTGGATAAATATACGATTCAATTTACCTTGACGCAACCTGATTATAATTTCCCTTATATTTTGGCCTATAGCACCTTTGGTGCGACTGCACGCGAAGTGGTTGAATACTATAAAGATCGTTTAGCCATGCATCCTGTGGGTACGGGACCTTATATGCTGAGCAAATATGTACCCCGCAGCAAGATCGAACTGGTTGCCAATCCGGATTACCGTGGTTTTGTCTGGAACTTTAAATCGACAGGCACGGCGTGGGATAACCAACTGGTAAAAGACATGAGTGGCAAGCAAATGCCGCAAATTGGCAAAGTCAATATCAGCATTATCGAAGAAGAACAATCACGTTGGCTCGCCTTTCAGTCCAAACAACTGGATTTTGATAAGGTCACTTCAAGTGCAATACCTAAGGTGCTTGATCAAAATAATCAGTTAAAAGCAGAAATGCAAAAGCAGGGTATACGTCTATATGCCAATAAAGAGGCAGAGATCACCTATTCAATGTTGAATATGCGTGATCCTGTTGTTGGTGGTAATAGCCTAGATAAAATTGCGTTAAGACGTGCAATTGCGATGTCTTTTAATGTCAATGAATATATTCGTATCTTAAGAAAAGGTCAGGCGGTTAAGGCTGAAATGCTGGTACCTGCAGGCATTAATGGTCATAACCCGAATTATCGCAGTAGCATTGGTTACAATCCTGTTTTAGCCAATAAATTATTGGACCATTTCGGCTATAAAAAAGGCCCAGATGGCTATCGTAAGCTCCCAAATGATAAACCTTTAACCTTAAAAATAAATACCGAGAGTGGAACATCTTCCGTGATGTATTCTGAATTGTGGAAGAAAAATTTAGATGCAATTGGAATTCGGGCAGACTTTAAAGTGAGTAATTTTGCCGATAATTTAAAAGCCGCAACCCAGTGTCAATACATGATGTGGAGTGGCGCATGGCATGCCGATTATCCAGAGGGTGAAAATTTCACGCAATTGCTTTATGGTCCGAATGTTGGTCGTGGTAATCAATCCTGTTATCAGTCAGCTGCTTATGACAATTTATATAAACAGGCGATGCAGCAAGCCCCTGAAAAACGTATGCCATTCTATGAAAAAATGAGTCGCCAAATTGAAGCAGATGGAACGTGGATTTTACAAGATACGCGGATTCGGAACTGGTTGATTCAACCTGAGGTGCAGGGATTTAAAGCTCATCCAATTATGAATACCAATTGGCAATATTTAGATATTGTTTCACCAAATCAAAAATAAGTGATGCGTTTATGATGAAGCAAAATTTTAAACTTTCGATGCAACGGACTAGTCTGGCGCTGTTATTGGGGACAACATTAAGTCTAGGGGTAACGATTACAGAAGCGAAAAGCCCAGCTGATCCTAAAAAAGTCTTACGTTATGCCTTTCCAGTGGCGGAAACGGGATTTGATCCCGTAGCGACACAAGACCTGTATTCGGCTCATGTCTTATATTCTATTTTTGAAACGCTCTATACCTACGATTATTTAGCTTCGCCCGCCAAGTTGGTGCCAAAAACGGCAGTGGCATTACCTGAAGTGAGTACGGATGGGTTGACCTATACCATTCGGATTCAGAAAGGGATTTATTTCACACCTGACCCTGCATTTAAAGGCAAGCCACGTGAACTCACCGCTGCTGATTATGCGTATTCATTTAAACGCTTACTTGATCCAAATCTGCATTCTCCTAACAGTTGGTTATTTGAAGATAAAATTGTGGGCATTGAACCGCTTATTCAACAAGCAAGTAAAACAGGAAAGTTTAATTATGATCAGCCGATCGCGGGACTACAAACGCCTGATCGTTATACCTTGGTGATTCGTTTAAAAGAACCCAATCATAATTTTCCGATGCTGTTGGCGCATCAACCCACTGGTGCAGTGGCACGAGAGGTGATTGAAAAATATCGGGATAAGGCGGGCTATGTGATGGGACGTCCTGTGGGAACAGGTCCTTATATGCTGTCACATTGGACACCAGGTTCACGGATTATATTGAAGGCAAATCCAGATTATCGTGGTTTTACCTGGGACTTTCAGGCCAGCAGTCCAGAAGATCAAAAAATCGTACAACAGATGCAAGGCAAAAAAATGCCACAAATCGGTGTGGTCGATATTCAAGTCATTGAAGAATCACAATCCGGCTGGTTATCTTTCCAGAAAGATGGACTGGATTTATTTACACTTGATGGTGAATTACCTGCACAGGCTTTGCAATCCGATGGTTCATTAAAACCTGAACTTGCTAAGAAGGGTATTCAACTGTCTCGTATCTCAGATCCTTCGATTGATTATTTGTATTGGAATATCCAGAACCCGATTGTTGGTGGTTTTAGTAAAGATAAGATTGCATTGCGTCGCGCGATGTCCATGGCAGTTTCTAAAGAAAAATTTATCACTGTCTTGGCCAAAGGGAATGCCAAAAAATTAGAATCACCGATTCCATATGGTGTAGCAGGGCATGATCCAAATTATAAAAGCAGTATTCCTTATTCTGTAAAGGCAGCTAACTTGCTATTGGATCGCTACAACTACAAAGTCGGCAAGGATGGTTGGCGAACTTTACCTGACGGAAAGCCTTTGGTGATTGAGTTTATGCCATCGACCAGCAGTGCACGAAGTATGCAAATGGCCGAGTTGCTCAAGAAAGATTTAACCAATATTAAAATTAATATGGTGTCAAAACCAGTTCCATTTGCTGAAGGTTTAAAAGCAGAAAAACAGTGTAAAACCATGTTTAAGGCTTCGGCTTGGATTGCAGACTATCCTGATGCAGATAATTTTGTGCAGTTGTTTTATGGCAAAAATATTCATGCAACCAATCACACCTGCTTCAAATTGCCCGAATATGACCGTCTCTATGAGCAATCATTAAGACTTGAGGATGGTCCTGAGCGCGATATGCTGTATCGCAAAATGTCACGGTTGTTAGAGTTTTATTCGCCCGTACAATTTATGTCGACGCGTTACCGTACCGTGGTCGCTCAACCGCGTGTGATTGGTTATAAAAAACACCCTGTTCTGCCAGCAGAATGGATGTATATCGATATTCAAGACAAGAAATAACAAACAGATTAAATTGGAGAAAGCGCATGGCGAAAAGAATATTGAAGTTGTCGACACTGGGACTGTTATCGATGGCAGTCACGGGGATGAGTCAAGGCATTTGGGCTGAAAATACAAGAACCACGTTACCGATTTTAAAAAGCAGTGAAAGTGCACAATGGTGCGATGCTAATTTACAGACTTTAAAGCAGCGTATTTCTCAACTGGAAAAACAAAGCATTAAACCGCAATCCGATGCTGCACCTGTGTTGGCAGAGTGGGATCAATTGATGGCAACTTTCGAGGATTTTGCCGGGCCAATTAGCTTATATAGCAACGTTGATCCAGATGCTAAATTACGTCAAGCCGCTGAAGATTGTGAGGTCAAACTCAATCAACTACAAACCGAAATTTATCAGAACCCGAAGTTGTATCAACGTTTTAAAAATACCAAAGCCAACGATGTAATCGATACGAAGTACCGCCAAGATATTCTTGATGCCTTTGAAGATACAGGGGTACAACTTCCACCTGCAAAAAGGGCACGGGTCAAAACAATTTTTGATGAGTTGACCAAACTATCGCAAGAATTCTCTCGCAATATTCGTGATAACCCAGAAAAATTAGAATTTACACCTGACGAGTTAAAAGGCTTACCAGATAGTTATATTTCAGGCTTAAAGAAAAATGACAAAGGCAATTATTTATTAGGTTTTGAATATCCAGAATACCAACCTTTTATGGAGTTGGCCGACAGTGATGATGCACGCAAACGTTATCAAACTGCATTTACACGTCGCGGTACAGAAAAGAACTTAGTCTTGCTTAAACAGATTATCGACTTACGTTATGAACTGGCACAGCTGTTTGGCCAGCCAAGCTATGCCGATTGGGCTTTGAAGAAACGTATGGCGAAAACGCCAAAAACAGTGAATACCTTCTTGGCAGATGTACACAAAGTGGTTGCACCACTTGAGCAAAAAGAAGTGGAGGAGTTACGTGCATTCAAAGCCAAGACCTTGAACACAACTGTAGAAAAAGCTGAAATTAACCGTTGGAATGTCAATTATTGGAGTGAAAAACTCCGTAAAGAAAAATACCAAATTGACCAAGAAAAACTGCGTGATTATTTCCCAACCTTAGCTGCACAGAAGTGGTTATTTGCGATTTCATCTGATCTTTATGGCATTGAATTTAAGCTAGCCAAAGTCGATGCATGGCAAAATGAAGTGGAATATTACGATGTCACTGACAAAAAAACAGGTGAAGTGCTTGGTGGCCTATACATGGATAAATTCCCACGTGAAGGCAAGTACGGGCATGCTGCGGTCTGGGGTGTATATGGCGGCAGTACGCTGAGCAAACGTAAACCCATTTCAGTGTTGGTCACCAACTTTAACCGCAAAGGTTTAAATAGTGACGAACTAGAAACCTTTGTGCATGAGTTTGGTCATGCCCTGCATGGCATTTTATCGAAAACCCGCTATTCAGCTCAGTCAGGCACCTCGGTAGAGCGCGACTTTGTCGAAGCGCCATCACAAATGTATGAAGAGTGGGCACGTCGTAAAGAAACCTTGTCTAAAGTAGCCGATTATTGTGACCCCGCTTGTCCACGTGTTGATGATGCATTAATTGAGCGTCTTAAATCGGTACACAATTATGGACGTGGTCTGCGTTATGCACGTCAAACCCTATATGCACAATATGACATGGCTTTGCATGGCGCAGATGCACTCAAAGTACAGCCGATGGATGTCTGGAAAAAAATGGAATCGGCAACCGCATTGGGCTATGTACCGAACACTGAGTTCCCTGGTCAGTTTGGCCATTTGATGGGTTATCAAGCGGGCTATTATGGCTATATGTGGTCTGAAGTATTGGCCTTGGATATGTTGTCGGCTTTTGGTGATAATTTGAATAATCCAGAAGTGGGACAGCGCTACCGTCAGGCGATTTTGTCACAAGGCAGTCAAAAGAATGCGGCACAACTGGTTAAAGACTTCTTAGGCAGAGAGCCCGATAACAAAGCCTTCTTTAATGAAATTACAGGTCAACGGGTCAAATAAGGATTTGCCATTATGCTTGCTTATGTCGTGCGTAGACTATGGCAAATGATCCCGACCATGTTGGGTGTCATTTTGCTGATTTTCTTCTTGTTTAACTGGGTGGGGGGCGATCCTGCATATATCTTGGCAGGGAAAATGTCCAACCCCGAGCAAATTGAAAACATCCGTAAACAGTTAGGGGTCGATCAACCTTATTATGTGCAGCTGTGGATTTTTATTAAACAGATCCTGACTTTCGATTACGGTGCCAGTTGGAGTACAGGCGAATCTGTTTCACAGATTATTCTGACCCGTTTAGGGCCATCATTGACCTTATTGATTCCACTGACCATTTTGCAAACCGTGATTTCAATCATCTTGGCATTGGCGGTTGCATCTGTTCGTGGTTCCTTGACCGATCGTATGGTGATGATGCTGTGTACCATTGGCATGTCGATCAGTATCTTGGTGTATATCATCATCTTCCAATATGTTTTGGCCTATCAACTCAGTTGGTTCCCAGTACAAGGTTGGAGTGATAGCTTTAGCCAAAATCTATTCCATTATGCCTTGTTGCCGATCTTAATCATGTTGGTGGTCAGCATTGCTCCAACGCTACGTTTATATCGCAGCTTCGTCTTAGATGAAATTAACCAAGATTATGTGCGGACTGCGCGTGCCAAAGGTGTGGGGGAGTCTCGGGTACTCGGTGTACATGTATTGCGGAATGCCTCAATTCCGATTGTGACCGAAGTGATGGCCAGTTTGCCCGCCTTGTTGATCGGAGCTTTCCTGATTGAACGTTTCTTTGGTATTCCGGGCATTGGTCGGGAAATTATCATCGCCGTTGAACGCAGTGATTTTCCTGTGATTAAAGCCATCACCGTATATATCGCTGCGGTCACCATGATTTTTAACTTGATCGCCGATCTGATTTATAAGCTCCTCGATCCTCGTGTGCAGTTGAAATAGGAGGATGACGATGCTCAGTACAATTTTTAAAGGCAAAGCTTCCTCAAATGAATCTTCTGCGTCAACAGGACTCTGGCATTTGGCCTTGAATCGATTGAAGTCAGATCGAATCGCTGTGGTATCTTTTGTCATCGTATTATTTTATTTCATCCTGCTCGCTTTATCCATGACAGGGGTAATTGCCTCTAACTGGAATAAAGAAGTTGCAGTCAGTTATGCGCCACCGACCTTTTTAGGTGCGGATACTGAGTCTGATCAAATTAAGGCAACTACTGAAAGCACGGAAGCTTTACCTGAAAATCCAGTAGACCCCTTAAAAGATGTGATTCAGCAACTCAATGCGGAAATTCAGGCTGAACAGCAAGGTGGTTCAGTCATTGATAATTATGGCGTGGTTGATCCTCTAGCTGAGGATATGCAACAGATTGATCAACAACTCGGTGGGCATTTACTCGATCAAAAACAAGAGCTCAAAACTACATTGCCATTTGGTGCAGACAAATGGGGACAAGATATCTTATTAAAAACCATTAAAGGTGCTGAAACCTCAATTCTAGTCGGTTTGTTATCCGCTTTATTGGCAGTGGTGATTGGTACTTTTCTTGGCGCAATTGCGGGATATTTTGGCGGTTGGGTCGATGATGTTCTGAACTGGTTCTATAACATTTTTACCTCGATTCCTTATTTACTGTTGGTGTTAGCGATTGCGGCGGTATTGCAACAAAAGGGGATTCTATCAATAGTCCTGATTTTAGGTCTAACGGGTTGGACTGGGGTATTTCGTCTGATTCGTGCTGAATATATGAAACATAAATCGCGCGAATATGTCCTTGCAGCTAAGGCCATTGGCGTCAGTCATCTACGTCGTATGTTTGTGCATATATTTCCAAACGTGAGTCATATCGCTTTGGTACAGATTTCGATTTTGGTGGTGTCATTCATTAAATCAGAAGTGATTCTAAGCTTCCTTGGTTTTGGTGTGCCTGTTGGCGTGGTGTCTTGGGGCAGTATGTTGAATGAGGCGCAAAGTGAGTTGATTTTAGGTAAATGGTGGCAATTGGCTGCTGCATCTATCGCAATGGCTGTATTAGTCACTGCATTTTCGATGTTTACTGATGCCTTACGTGATGCTTTAGATCCTAAGTTGAAATAGCGGAGAGACAAAATGCAATATCAGAATGAAACAACGCTATTACGTGTCGATGATCTCCGTGTCAGCTTTAAGGGTGAAAATAAGCAGTGGATCGAAACAGTCAAAGGGATTTCGTTTTCAATTCCTAAAAATAAAACTGTAGCGCTGGTTGGAGAGTCGGGCAGTGGCAAATCGGTTACTTCCTTGGCCGTGATGGGGCTGTTGCCAAAAGGGCAAAGCCAGATTGCCGAACAGAGTCAAATTTGCTTTGAAGGTAAAGATTTACTCAACTTATCGGCCAAAGAGATTCGGAAAATTTGTGGTAAGGATATTGCCATGATTTTTCAGGAGCCGATGTCCTCGTTGAATCCTGTCTTTACAGTGGGAGATCAAATTGCTGAAGTGTTATGTATTCATTTAGGTATGGGACGTAAGCAGGCCAGAGCACGGGTACTTGAATTGCTGAAAGAAGTCGGTATTCCTGCACCTGAAACCAAGATCGATGCTTATCCGAGTCAGCTTTCAGGTGGTCAGCAACAACGGGTGATGATTGCGATGGCGATTGCCTGTGAACCGAAGTTATTGATTGCCGATGAGCCGACCACAGCCTTAGATGTCACCATCCAAAAGCAGATCATTGATTTATTAGAGTCATTACGACAGCGCCATGAAATGTCGATGCTGTTTATTACCCATGATTTAGCCTTGGTGGGTGAAATCGCAGATGAAGTGATTGTGATGCGTCATGGTGAGATTCGGGAAAGTGGCCCTGTTGAACAGGTGTTGGAACAACCACAAGATGTGTATACCCGTGCTTTGCTGCATTGTCGCCCACAGCTGGCGACACGTCCATACCGTTTGCCTGTGACCAGTGATTTTATGAAGCAGGACGAAAATGGACAACTGATCGAAGCCACCAATCTATCTGATTTAAACCTGAAACAACGTGCGCGTGGTCTGACTGGCGAAGAACAAATTGTTTTAGAGGTCAAAGACCTGAAAAAATCTTTTTATAGCCGTAAGGGCTTGTGGGGACAAGATGAATTTCAGGCCGTTAAAAGTGTCTCTTTTCAATTGGCGAAAGGTAAAACCTTGGGACTCGTTGGAGAGTCGGGTTCAGGTAAAACCACCATTGGTTTACTGTTGATGCGTTTGCATGAAGCAACGGGCGGACAAGCCTTGATTGATGGAAAAGATATTCTAGCGATGAGTGAGAAAGAGTTTTGTCAGTACCAACGCAAAATTCAAATCATTTTCCAGAACCCTTATGCTTCACTCAATCCACGCTTTACCATCGGACAGATTTTATTGGAACCGATGCGAATTCATGGCATTGGTCAAAATGATGCTGAGCGTAAAAAGATGGCATTGGAGCTGTTAGAGCGCGTCAGTTTGCCTGTGCAAGCCTATGATCGTTATCCGCATGAGTTTTCTGGCGGACAACGGCAACGGATTGCGATTGCACGTTGCTTGACCTTAAAACCAGAAATCTTGATTTGTGATGAATCGGTTTCTGCGCTGGATGTGTCGGTACAAGCGCAGGTGCTGAATTTATTGCAGGACCTACAAGATGAGTTTGGTCTGAGCTATATCTTTATTTCACATGACTTATCTGTCGTGAAATACATTTCTGATCAAGTCATGGTGATGAATCATGGCGAGTTGGTTGAAATTGCCAATTCAGATGAACTATATCTACATCCGCAACATGAATATACCAAAAAGCTGCTGAATGCGATCCCGCAAGGTATTGTGCAGCATGGTTAAAAACCAATAAAAAAACGCTCTAATCAGAGCGTTTTTTTATTTTTAGGATCAAGAATTAGAACTTCTTAAAACCTTTATTAAAACCAATGGTTTTACGGTTATTGCTGTTGTTGCTATTACCACTTGGGCGTTGTTGTGGCTGATCTTGTTGCTCATCATCACGACGTTGCTGACGTAAGTAACCACCACGACGTGCCGCCATCGGCTTTTCAGACATACGTTCAGTACGACGTTTTGCCATACCGAATAAACCTGTGCCTTGACGTGGTTTTAACTCAACTGATTTTGCCAAGTTATCGATATCGCTTTTATCCAATTCCATCCAACGACCCGTACGTAACTCGCGTGGTAAAATTACCGTGCCGTAACGAGTACGTAATAAGCGGCTAACTTTTAAGCTTTGTGATTCAAAGATACGACGAACTTCGCGGTTACGACCTTCTTTAACCACCACTTGATACCAACGGTTAATACCATCACCACCAATTTCTGAGAATGATTCAAACTTGGCTGGACCATCTTCAAGCTCAACACCTTTCAGCATGTTATTGCGAATTTGTGGGGTGACTTCACCCATCACGCGAACAGCATATTCACGCTCAACTTCGTTTGAAGGGTGCATTAAACGGTTGGCAAGCTCTCCATCATTGGTGAATAACAATAAGCCAGTACTGTTAATATCCAGACGACCCACCATGACCCAACGGTCGTTGGCAATTTGAGGTAAATGATCAAATACCGTAGGACGCTTTTCAGGGTCATTACGTGAACAGATTTCACCTTCTGGTTTATAGTAAATTAATACGCGACGGCGAATTTCATCTTCAATTTGGAATTGTACTTTACGACCATCGATACGAAGTTCATCACCTGGTTCAATACGTTCGCCAACTTGGGCAATACTACCATTGATACTGACACGACCAGCAGCAATGACTTCCTCCATATAGCGACGCGAGCCTAACCCGACTCTCGCTAAAACCTTTTGTAATTTTTCACTCATGACAGCACAACCTTAGACATAATGATCAACAGTTCACCTTTCTCAGGACTTCGGCGCATGTGCGTCGAGTGTCATGAATGCTTCCTTGGCGTTCTGTAGGGGAGGCAATTGACCTAGCGAAGCTAAACCAAATGCATTTAAAAATTGGGGCGTTGTGACTAACAACGCAGGTCTTCCGGGTAAATCTCTGAAACCAGCTTCTTTAATCCAGTTCCAGTCAAAAAGCGTTCTTAAATTC
Organism: Acinetobacter sp. Ac_5812; assembly: GCF_013072695.1. Taxonomy (GTDB): domain Bacteria; phylum Pseudomonadota; class Gammaproteobacteria; order Pseudomonadales; family Moraxellaceae; genus Acinetobacter. Next base: position 38,748 of record NZ_LXUK01000009.1, on the reverse strand, counting down.
TGGCTATTGTTGGATACACCACGAATCTGCTCAATATCGGCACGTGTGACGGGTTGATGGTAAGCAATCACTGCGACAGTTTCGAGTAATGAGGGTGACAACTTGGTTGGGCGCTCTGGCCAAACCTGTGCAATAACATTTCGATATTTTGCACGTACTTGAAAGCGAAAACCTTGCGCCGTTTCAATTAATTCGATTGAACGACCATGCTGTAGCATCGCCAGTTGTTGTAAAAATGTGCGTAATTGCTGCTTATTATATTGGTTTTGAAAGGCTTCTTTTAGACGTGCAAGCGAAACTGGGGAGTCACTGGCAAATAAAATCGCTTCAATTTGCAATAATACTTCATGATGAATGTCCTCAAACGACATGCCTTCATTTTGCTCAAATTGATCTAAACTCATGCACTCACTCCTTGAATGGTTAAAGGAGCTTCAATGCCTGTATGGATAATCTGAATTCTTTGTTGACGTGTCAGTTCAAGCACCGCCATAAATGTAACCACCATCCCCATACGACCTTGCATGGGATTTAATAATTCAATAAAACTCAATGCCTCACCTGATGCGAGCTGGCTTTCAATAAAGGCAATACGTTCTTCTAATAACACAGGCTCTTGCGCCACCACGTGGGTGATGGGTTCAGGGCGGTTAAATACACAAAATAAAGCATCATGTAAGGCGGCAACATCATAGCCTTCATAAATCGGAGCGATGTGCCCAATACTGACATTGGTGCTAAAAGTATCACGCTCGAAGATTGGCATCTGTCCCAATCGTTCCGCAGCCTGCTTAATACGTAGATAAGTTTCCAAACGATCAATTAATTCTTGTTTTGGATCTTTCTCGAATTGATCAACAGCAGCTGGTTTGGGTAAAAGTAAGCGTGATTTTAAATCCGCAAGCAATGCGGCCATCACCATATAATCAGCCGTCAGCTCAATATTCAGCGATTTCATACTATCCATATAGGACAGATATTGAGTGGCAATCGGAGAGATATCGACCTGTAATAAATCAAAGCCATTTTTTTGAATCAGGTAAATCAGAAAGTCTAGCGGGCCTTCAAATTGTTCCAGCAAAATTTCAAACGCGGCAGGCGGGATATACAAATCTTCAGGTATGACTTCCTGCCACTCGTCAAGCACGCGAATGGAAGGAGTGGACTCCAAAGTTTGGGGGAGAATTTGGTTCATTACCGTTATAAGCCACGCGAATTTTCAAAAGCATGAAAGATATAATTTTTTGTGCAAAGAAAGGCACATGCTACAAGAGCAGCTCTATTCTAATCGAAATTGCCAATTTAATAAATTACCTACTTACAAAAACCTTAAAGTTCTCAGGGTATTTTCTGTATTTATGCAAGATTACATAGGTCATAGAAAAAACTTATGCTTAAATTAGCAACGAAAACCATTCTTTCTATTATAAATCACGATGAAACATTATTTAAAAACACAACAGAATCAATTTGGGCAAACTGTCGGCTTTGCCATCGATCATCAACCTAACCAACCGATTAAACATAATCTAGATGGGCAATCGGTCAAATTGATTCATATTTCAGGTGAAATCTCTGATCAGGCTGCGAATCAAATTTGGGATGCTGTTGCAACGGAAGAAAATGCAGCCTGTTGGACGTATTTGCCTTATGCAGCACCACAAAGCCAAGTTTCACTGAAACAAGATTTGCAAAATTTATTTGGTTTTAAAGGTTCGGCTCATTTTTTAATTGAAATTGATGGCACGATCCAAGGTTGGATTGCTTTGTTAAACCCGAGGTTAGAGCAGGGTGCTATTGAAATAGGCAATGTTTATTTTTCGCATAAAATGAAGAAATCCAAAGCCTCAACTGAAGTGATATTCCTATTATTGCAACAATGCTTTGCATACGGATTTAGACGAGTTGAATGGAAATGTGATGATTGTAATGCACCTTCTAAAGCCGCAGCTTTACGTTTTGGGTTTCAGTATGAAGGTTTATTTCGTCAAGATCGGATGACTAAAGGGCATAACCGTAATACCGCATGGTTTTCAATCATTGATGAAGAATGGCCTGATTTAGAAGAAATGTATCAGCAATGGCTCAGTCCGGATAATTTTGATGCGCAAGGTTTTCAAAAACAGCGATTGTCTGACTTTTTTGAAGGCTAATGAGCGATTATTAAAATTCGCTCATCTCTTTTTTAAATAATTCATCATAAAGCTACCATGGATTTTCTAGTCATCGGAAAATAAGATTTTTTTGATTTATTTCTATCTTATTTTGTTGAATTTAATAAATATTTATAAATAATAGCTCGATCATTAAGTGAGTGTGAACTCATGAATTATAAAATTAAATATTAAGCGAGAAATACAAAATGAATTTTAAGTTTGTTGTAGGTGGGGTAGCAATTATTGCAGCATTATATTTTGGTACTGAAAAATATTGGCAATATGAATTTGAGGAACAAGAAAGAAATAGTTTAAAAAATCTTGCTATTACTCCTGAGATGCAAAGTGCTTCTAAAGATTTACCGATCAAAAGTGATATTTTAAATCAGTATCCTAATATTTTCTTTTATATGAATTTTACTCAGGATCTTCCTCAAGAGGCTGAAGCTTTCATTAAACCTAAATTGCTTGAAAATAGTCAGAAGCTAGCATGTGGATATTTTTCTCAATTACCTCAGCAAGATAATAAATATAAAGATAAGACTAAAGCTGTTGTGAGTGTGATTGAGCACGATAATGTCGTGATGACCTATATTGTTAAAAATCGTTTAGGGAATGTTTTGATGGAACACAAGCAAGTACTTTCACAATGTCCTGAATTTCAAGTGTTAAAACTGAGTATTGCCTAGATTTAATTTAATCTCCAGTTCGTAGGTTTTTAGATTGTAAACTTTTAAATCCATTGTTATCTAGGGCTAACTTTGAATGAAAAACATCCTTATTGTATTTGGGGTGTTGGTGATATTTTGGCAAGTGATTTATCCTAAATATCAATCATATAAATATGAAAAGGAAGCGAGAGAATATTTAAAAACGACTTGGACAGATGAGACAAAAAAGGAAATTTCATCTAGACAACCACAAGGTCTACAAATTGATTTTCTAAATCAATATCCCAACATTCGTATTTATCAAAACTTTTTGGTTGATGCTGTTCCGATTCCTGAACTGTTAGATAAACAAGCATTTAAAAAGTCTTGGTGTAGCCAATTAAATGGGTTGACTGCTATGGAAGCTACACCACGGTTGGCTATGCTGAATGTTTTTGAACAGGATAGAGTAACTTTTTATTTGACGATTAAAGATAAGTTTGGGAAAGAACTATTTTCCTTTCAACAAAGAATCTCAGAATGCCCAAACTTCCATAAAATACGGGATGCTAAACAAGGTGATGTAATTGAAGATACGGAAGAAGTCACCTTTATCCCAAGTACTGTACCAGCAGCGCAAAGTGCTCCCAGCGAACATGCTGCATCTGTGCAGTAATCAATAGCAATTGAACTACTCAAAAGCACTGACATGACCTATACCACGACGCACAATTTCAAGGTTTTCTCCAGATAAATCCGCGATATTGGCGGTTGATAGAGCTCTGAAACCACAGTCAGTAAGCATTAGTTTTAAATGATTTTGATTTATAAGGATTTAAGAAGATAACTATTTTATCTTTTTGTGATGGATTTAATGTTACTTACATTTTGGGACAAGATATTGATTTTTAAGTTTATTTTTTGTTATTTTTTGATTGTGGTTATTATTTTTTTGCTAATTTCAAGATTCTCTAAATAGTGAATTTAAAATTATGGAAAATTTAAAACAATTTATTGAAGATGAAATTTCTTTACATCTTGAAGAGAAATTCATGACTAATGATGAGGTTTTTTGGGCCGCACAATCATTTCTTAGAGATGGATATTTAAAAGTTAGTCATCTGATTCCTGTAAGTGTAAAAGAATTATTTTATGCTGAAGTTCGAGAACTGCTTGGAAAGTATGCAAAAAGGCGTGATCTCCATATGGAGTCAACAGGGAATACGCCTCGTTTTATGAGTAATGTACGTCAAGTTGATATTGCTGAATATGGTGAAGTAATCCCAGCAGTTTATCACTCAGAAAGTTTAATTAAATTTATGGGTAAATTAGCTAAGGAAGAAATTATTCCGAATCCGTGGGAATTTGAGAAATTCATTATTAATTGTCAACATAAAGTAGGAGATACACATGGATTTCATTGGGGGAGACTACCCTTATAGTATGATTTGGATTGTTGAAGCGCCGTCTTTAGAGTATGGGGGAATATTAGAGTGCATTCCTCATACATATTGGAATAAGAAAAATGCAAGGATTAAAGAACATTTATTACGGAATCCTGTGAAAAATTATTATTATGAAACTGGTGATATTTATTTATTAAAATCAGATACAACGTTACATAGAGTGACCCCCTTAGAGCAAGATGCAACTCGAATTATTGTAAACATGGCATGGGAACGTGCTAGAGACATTAATCGTGAGGTTACTCACGAAACATATGCTTTCCGAGACTAAAACTTTAGAAGAGATCGATTATTTAATCCGATCTCTTTTTTCATAAGGAGTTGGAATGAAATTAAAGTTTTTTTTGTTCTTGTTACTTTTGGGCATTATGCAAGGTTCTGCATTTTTATTCATGAAAATAGCAGATTACTCTTTTTCTACAGCCAGTATTGTTTTTTTTAGACTCTTTCTTGCGGCAATGGTAATTGTTCCATATGTTTTTTATAGCACACATTCTTATTGGACTGTGTGGAAGGCGCATAAGAAAATTTTTATTACATTGGCATTTACTTCAACCGTTATTCCATTTTCACTGATCGCGTGGGCGCTTCAGTATATTGCAAGTGGGATTGAAGCTGTATATATGGCATTAATTCCATTATTTGTCGCTCTCTTTGAATATTTCGGTAAAGAAAAAATTCGTTTCAATAGGCAAGTCTACTTAGGTTTTATCTTTGGTTTTTTAGGAATTTTTTTGCTTTCTTTTCAAGATATTTTGAAATATGGGGGAGAAAATGCCAAAGGGCATTTGGCGGTTTTTCTGTCTGCAATTTTTTATGGATATTCCGTTTATAGAACGCGACAGTTAGGAAGTGTTAAACCAGCAATAACCAATGCTTATGTTTTATCAATTTCAGCAATGATTAGTTTGCCGTTTATGATCCTAACTCAGGATTGGAGTACTAATTTTAATCTACAAGCTGTGGGAGCAATGATGGGTTTAGCGCTAATCTCTACAGCCGGCGCACTGTTACTCATGTATTATTTGATCTCTCAAGTGGGCTCTGTATTTACTGCAACAACGAACTATCTTGTTCCAATTGTCGGTTTATTACTAGGTGCTTTATTCTTAAATGAGAAAATCACTATTTTAATGCTACCTGCGTTATTTTTTGTCCTATTAGGGGTGTTTTTTATCAGCAAAAGCACGGTTAGCTTTAATAAATAAGGTGTTTTTATGGTTTTAGATCAACCAAAACCATAAAGTTTAACGGGGGGAGATAAAATAGGTAAGTTTTTATTGGTTACTCAAAAGCACTGACATCACCGACACCACGACGCACGATTTCAGGGTTTTCTCCAGATAAATCCACAATACTGGTGGTGGATAAAGTTCCGAAACCACTATCAATAAATACATCAATCCGTTTACCCAACTGGTTTTCAATATCAAAGGGGTCATCCAATGGATCTTTTTGATCAGGCAAAATCAGGGTACTGGTTAACAGCGGTTCACCGAGTTCTTTTAATAAAGCCTGCGCAACGGGATTACTTGGAATACGCAGACCAATGGTTTTTTTCTTCGGATGCATTAAACGTTTTGGTACTTCGCTGGTCGCTGGCAAAATAAAAGTCGTAACCGCTGGCGTATTATTTTTTAATAGACGATACATCGCGTTATCGACTTTGGCATAGGTCGCAATATCGGATAAATCACAACACATAATCGCATACTGGTGCTTTGGTCCCAGACCACGAATTTGTGCAATCCGTTCCATTGCACTCTTATTTCCGATTTGACAACCGATCGCATAGGCAGCATCTGTTGGATAGACCACAACATCACCAGCACGAATACGTTCTACTGCTTGTGTAATTAAGCGAGCCTGTGGATTTTCAGGATGAATATGTAAATGCAACATTATTTTAACTCCCTGATTTATACGGCTAAATTCAGTATGAAACTTGTTAGGGGCATGTTGCAAGTCTTAGATGTGATAATTTTGTCACTTAATCAAGGTATTCACGTTTAAATTCATCGAGTTGTAATGGTGTTCCATTGCGGGTAGACACACAGATATAATGAATGAAATGTGTGGCATCGCGGGGTAATTTTGCTTCGCCAGAAAAATAACGTTGTACTTGCGCAAAGACATGATCTTTAAATTGATCTCCATTACCGCCATCACCCGTTAAGTTATCCAGTGATACACGAAATTTCCGACCAAAGGCAGTCGCAAATAGCCATTCTATGGCTTGAGGTTTAATTTCAACTTGCTCAAACAGGGCCTGTTGTTCTGAACTTCGTCCATCAGGCGCATACCAATAGCCAAGGTCGGAAAGTAGGCGGCGTTGCTCGCCAGCAATGCTCCAATGGCTGATTTCATGGAGGGCACTATTGAAAAAACCATGGGCAAATTGGATCTTTGCAGGCTGCTCAGAAGTGGCTGGGAAATATTCTGGTTCAAAATCACCTTTAACAAGTGTGACATTATGGTGGGAAAACCAGTGATTAAAGTGTAAAATAAGCCAATCGACCTGTTCTGGTTCTGTTGTTAACTTTTGCCAAGATGAACGTTGCACTTGATCTAGCGCTAACACAGGAACAGAGGTTGAATGGGTGCTAACAAGTAATGAAGATGTTACTTCAAGTTGCGGCTGCAACAGGTACATTGCTTAATTTACCCCGAGTTCTGTCTAAAGAAGTACAAAATTGTATCTTAATCTTTGACAGAGTACCGATGAATTTGTAGAATTGCCGCCTTAATTATGTCAGCAAATACTTTTCCAAGCCAAATCGAGCCATTTAAATGGGCTGAACAGGGCTTTACATGGTCAGGAACACTGCCATTGTCTCGCTTTGCTCGTATTGCTCGAGAAGCTGTTGGTTCAATTGATGATCAATTGATCAACATAGACTGTAAGCTATCAATGGATATCTATCATCGTATTGTATGGTTAGATGGACATACTGAAGCAAAAGTTCCAATGGTGTGCCAACGTTGTTTGGAAGCCGTTGAAATTGAATTGGTTTCAGACTTTCATTTAGCTTTGATTGATGATGAGTCACTGATAGAGCGATTGGATGAGGATGCTGATTTCATCGTTCTAGGTGAAAGTGAATCTTCAAAAAAAGGTGATTTTGATGCACCTGCAGTGATAGATTTGCTCGCACTATTAGAAGATGAGCTGTTATTGTTGATGCCTTTATCTCCTAAGCATGATGCTTGTGAGCATAAGCATCAACCTGCCACTCCAGATGTTGTCGAAGAGAAACGGGATAACCCGTTTGATGTTTTGGCAGGTCTGAAGGGTAAACTTAACTCATAATTTATGTTATAATGTTGAGTTAAGACAACTGAATTTGTTCTGATCCATTTTTTCGATCTTTGTAAGGAGCCATCATGGCCGTTCAGCAAAACCGTAAAAGTCGCTCTCGCCGTGACATGCGCCGTTCACATGACGCTTTAACCGAGAATGCATTATCTGTAGACCAAACTACTGGTGAAACTCATCGTCGTCACCACGTGACTAAAGACGGTATTTACCGTGGTCGTCAATTATTCGCTAAAGCAGCTGATGCTGAATAATTGAACTATATGCATTAAGCGTTAGCTTAAAGTATAGAAAAAATGGGAGCGAAAGCTCCCTTTTTTGTTGTTTTTCGCAATTATAAAAAGAATTAATCAGTGTTAAATTGCCGCATCGCTAAAGAGTCTATTGTCATTCTCATGTAGAATTATGAGTATTGATAAAATTGGCGGTAGACTAATTTAAGGATTTTTATATGTCGACTAAACGACTTGAGCAGGCTGCTCAAGCAACAAAAACAGCATTTGTTTTTCCTGGTCAGGGTTCTCAAAAAGCAGGTATGCTGGCTGAACTTGCAGAGCAGTTTAGTGTCGTTCAAGATACATTTGCTGAGGCATCAGCTGCACTAGGTTTTGACCTTTGGCAGATTGCCCAAACCGGTGAAGGCTTGGACCAAACTGAAAATACCCAACCCGTATTACTGACCGCAAGTATCGCGCTATGGCGTGTATGGTTAGAGCTGGGTGGTATTGTGCCGAAATACTTGGCTGGACACTCTTTGGGAGAGTACAGTGCGCTTGTTGCAGCGGAAGCAATGAGCTTGGCTGATGCAGTTAAACTGGTTCATTTACGTGGCAAACTGATGCAGAGTGCTGTTCCTTCAGGTGAAGGTGCAATGGCTGCAATTCTCGGTTTGGCTGATGAGAAAGTGGTCGAGCTTTGTCAAAATGCTTCTGCTACAGGTCAAGGTTCAGTTGAAGCGGCAAATTATAATGCGCAAGGCCAAGTCGTAATCGCGGGTAGTACAGCATTGGTTCAGCAGGTCATGGCAGAAGCAAAAGAACAATCAGGGAAAGCAATTGCATTGCCTGTTTCTGTACCATCTCATTGCACATTAATGAAACCAGCTGCGGAAAAGTTTGCCGAAGCTTTGGAACAAACTGCCATTGAGCTACCATGCCTTCCTGTAATACAAAATGTCAACGCGGAAATCGCGACAGATGTTGCTCAATTACGTCAGGCGTTAACGGCTCAATTGTACCAATCAGTACAATGGACGCGTACGATGCAATATCTGCAAGATCAGGGTATCCAGTATGTGGTTGAATGTGGTCCAGGTACGGTACTGAGTAATCTTGCTAAGCGATTACCGAACATAGAAAAAGCATTTGCCCTAGATAGCAAAGCACGTATGGAAGATGCCCTAAACGCAGTGTTAGTGGCAGAAGGAAAAATTGCATGACACAACAACGAAAAGTTGCGTTAGTGACAGGAGCAAGCCGAGGCATTGGCGCAGCGATTGCACAGCAACTCATTCAAGACGGTTTTTTTGTGGTTGGTACCGCAACTTCTGAAGCAGGCGCGCAAATGCTGACAGAAAGTTTTGCTGAACACGGGACAGGTGCTGTACTTGATGTTCGCAATGGCGAAGCGATTGATGCACTGGTTTCAGATATCGAGCAAAAATATGGTTCGGTGTTGGTATTGGTCAACAATGCAGGTATTACCAAAGACAACTTGCTGCTGCGTATGTCAGAAGATGATTGGGATGACATTCTCAATATTCATCTGAAAGCGGTTTACCGTTTGTCTAAGCGTGTATTGAAAGGCATGACCAAAGCACGCTTTGGCCGCATTATTAATATTAGTTCAGTGGTTGCGCATTTTGCCAACCCTGGGCAAGCGAACTACTCAGCAGCAAAAGCAGGGATTGAAGCATTCAGTCGTAGCTTAGCCAAAGAGATGGGTAGTCGTCAGATTACAGTGAACAGTGTTGCACCTGGTTTCATTGCCACTGAAATGACTGATCAGTTAAGCGAAGATATTCGTAAAAAAATGACTGATCAAGTCGCTTTAAATCGTCTAGGTGAACCTCAAGATATTGCAAATGCAGTGAGTTTCTTGGCGAGCGATAAGGCTAGTTACATTACTGGTACAGTTTTACACGTAAATGGTGGTCTATACATGGCCTAAGTGGCGATGTATAAACTTTTAAAAAATCTTATATTCAATTAAACTAGTGGCAAATTAAAACGCCACAAGCAATGAGGAGAATTCCTGTGAGCGATATCGAACAACGCATCAAACAAGCAGTAGCTGAACAATTAGGTATGCGTGCTGAAGAGATTAAAAACGAAGCATCTTTCATGGATGACTTAGGTGCTGACTCTTTAGATTTGGTTGAACTTGTAATGTCTTTTGAAAATGATTTTGACATCACGATTCCAGATGAAGATTCAAATGAAATCACAACTGTTCAATCTGCAATCGATTACGTAACTAAGAAACTTGGTTAATCATCTTGCATGATCAAAAGCCACCGCAAGGTGGCTTTTTTGTGTTTGCATGTTTTGCAACAGAATGTTTTTCATTAAGTTCTAACGAATATACATATATTTACAAGACCGCGTTAAATTGAAACTCGAGTGTTTTATTTTTTCTGTATAACTAGATGTAGGTCTATTTTGACTATTATGCATTAATAATTACAGAGGAAATAACAATGGGTCTTTTTGATTTTGTTAAAGGTATTGGTAAGAAAAATACAGCACCAGCTGAACCGCAAGCAGCACCAGCAACGCCAGCTGAACCATCAGCTCAAGAGATTGCGAATAAATTATTAGGTTTGATTAAAAGTTTAGGTCTTCCGATTGATGGTTTATCGGTCACATATAATGGCAATACCGATACAGCAACGATTAAAGGGCAGGTTAAAACCCAAGCAGATAAAGAAAAGATTGTCCTTGCTGTCGGAAATATTGATCATGTTGCGCAAGTTGATGATCAACTTACCGTGGAAACACCTGAGCCAGAAAGTAAGTTTTATACCGTGAAATCAGGTGACAACCTATCGAAGATTTCAAAAGAGTATTATGGTGATCCAAACCAGTACAATAAAATTTTTGAAGCCAATCGTCCATTGCTTAAAAATGCAGATGATATTTTCCCAGGTCAAGTACTGCGTATTCCGCAGTAAATTGTGGATGTTAAAAAAGGCGCTGATTGCGCCTTTTTTATTGAACTTTTACAGAAGATTTTATTGATTACTAGATATTTTGAAAGCGTTTTGGAATCTTTTGCCCATTCGGCACAGGGGTTTCAGCCTGTTTTAACACCCCAAATAACCACGTTTCAGCATGCTGAACGGCAATTTTCAGTGAGTCACCCAGCGCCAAACGTCCAGCAATGAAACTTGCCAACGAGCAGCCTGAACCATGATATTGACCTTCTAAACGCGGGCACTGACTTTCTGCAAGCATTTTGCCATTGGCATAGAGCACATTGCGGATATGATCTGGGGTATCTTCATGACCACCTTTAACCAATACTGCTTTTGCACCCATTTCAAACAATTTTTGTGTGGCTTGTTCAATATCATCCAGACCTGTTAAGGCTCTTAACTCAACGGTATTAGGAGTAATCACTGTTGCTAATGGGATCAGCTCAACAAATGCTTTAACCAGTGTTGCTTGATCGCCCAATGAGCCGCCACTATTTGCCACTAAAACAGGATCGAGCACATAGAGATAATCTGGATGTTCACGTAAAAACTCGGCCAATGCAGCAATATTTTCGGTCGTGCCTAACATGCCTGACTTTACACATTTAATTGGTAAGTCATCCACCACCGCATTTGCTTGTGCGAGTAATAATGCTTTTGGAGTTGCTTCAAAACCAAACACTTGCTGTGAGTTCTGAATCGTCAGCGCGGTACATGCAATCGCAGCATGCGCACCACTTTGCCCAATTGCTTCAATATCTGCTTGTAAGCCAGCACCACCAGATGGATCTAGCCCTGAAAAACAAAGTACGGTCGGACGCACTGCAATTTCCTTTTATTCTGTAATCTACGGTAGTATAGGGGAGTTTCGAGAAACTCTCGACTGCGTTGTGTAAGACTGTAAGAGATTGAGCGAATGACGATCAAAAATATTCTCATCGATTTAGATGGAACCTTAACCGATCCTAAAACTGGAATTCATGGTTCAATTCGTTTTGCTTTGGAAAAATTAGCTCAACCTTTGGCAAATGACATGAATTTGGATTGGACTATTGGCCCACCATTGAAAGCATCTCTGGCAAAATTACTCAATACTCAAGATGACGATTTGGCTGAGCAGGCATTGCAGGCTTATCGTGAGCGGTTCTCGGTGACAGGCTTATTTGAAAATGAAGTTTATCCTTCAGTCGCTGAGACTTTGCAACAATTGCAATCACAAGGCTATGTTTTATTTTTGGCGACAGCAAAACCTACGGTTTATGCGAAGCAAATTTTGATTCATTTTGATTTAGCCCAGTATTTTACCGAAATGTATGGCAGTGAATTGACTGGTGAGAGAACCAATAAAGCGGATTTAATCGCTTATATTCTTGAACAACAGCAGTTAGATGCACAGCAATGTATTATGGTGGGGGATCGTCAATACGACATCATCGGTGCGCGTGCCAATGGCATTGAAACCATTGCTGTGAATTATGGTTATGGCACGGCAGAAGAGTTGGCTCAAGCACAACCTGTGACCCAAATTTCGCAATTTAGTCAGTTGATTGAAGCTGTTGCTGAATTGAATGCAGAGCGGAAAGTTTCATAAAGCGAATTGTAAAAAGCCTCGATAATTCGAGGCTTTTCTATATCTAATCAGACATTATGTTTTAAGCGGTATTGCACCAGTTCTTCGATGCTGATCACAGTCAAGTTATGTGTTTGTGCATAAGCAAGCACTTGAATCCCTGAAGCCATTGAGCCATCAGGATTGGTCAACTCACACAGCACTCCAGATGGCTTTAAACCTGCCAAACGTGCCAAATCTATAGTTCCTTCAGTATGACCACGACGGCTTAAAACACCACCATCGCGTGCACGTAAAGGGAATACATGACCTGGACGACTGAGATCACTCGCCATAGCGCCATCTTTGGTGGCTGCCAAAACAGTGGTGACACGGTCTTTGGCAGACACGCCTGTGGTCACGCCTTGTGCCGCTTCAATGGTCACGGTAAATGCGGTTTTAAACTGACTAGAATTGTCGACTACCATGGGTGGAAGTTCTAAATGATCGGCCAAGGCTTCTGTTAAGCATAAGCAAACAATACCTGAACCATCACGAATCATTTGTGCCATGGTTTCGACAGTTAAGGTTTCAGCAGCAATAATCAGGTCAGCTTCGTTTTCACGATCAAAATCATCCATCACCAATACAGGTTTGCCTTGGCGGATATCTTCTAAAGCTTGTTGAATGCGTTGTTCAGCAGGGGAAAGTGCTGAAAAGAAAAGTTCGGGTTGGATTAAACTTGACATAATGAAACGCTCTCGTAAGTAGGATACGGTTGAACATTTCAGGACTGATGTAAAAAATAAGCGTGCACAAAAACAACGCAAAAAGCGTGTTTCAGTGGTTTCGTCTTCTTTCATCCGGACTATACCGTCGGCTTTGGTCTCTCACCAAATCTGCGAGTATATAAAAAATATATACAGGCTCGTGGGCTGATTAGGTCATTTGATTGCAATGCCTAACTTACCACCGGTGGGGAATTTCACCCCGCCCTGAAGCGATGTACTTTGATTATAGTCGGATTTTTATGAGAAAAGGCAACTTTTTATAGAATGAATCGTTCTATAAAAATGAAAAAAATTGCTGAGAAGTCGCTCTAGTTTTTCTATCGATCTGTGAAGCTGGTAATGGATTTAAATTGAGCATACACTCGAAAGATAAAACAACAATAATTTAAGGACACGATAAATGGAGCAAGCAGAGAAGACAGAATTAGAACGATTGGCACAACAATTACGACGGCCTGTGATGAGTCTTCAGTCATTCTCACAACTTTCTAATCATGATTTGGCTTGGCTCAATCAACAATTACAGCAGGCCATCAAAAATGAAGATCAGAAAATGAATCGTAGTGTGTACCAAACACCTTTTTTTCTTCGTTGGCTGTTTCGAAAAAATAAAATGAGGGAATAGCATGACTCGATTGGCAGTACAGGCAGAGCTGATTAAGCTCGCTCGCATTTTGCAAGTATCAGAGCAAGAATTAGAGTTCATGCAGTCTTTGGCCCCTGAAAACCTTAGACAGTTTCGGTTTGCGATATTAGAGCGACTACAAAATCGTCAGAAAAAGCGTTTCCGTTACCTAGCAGCATGGGTGAGCTGGTTACCACGTTGGGTGAGTGTTTTTATAGTTAAACACTTTTTAGAACCCTTTATTGTCGCCCAGATTGCAGTGTATTTATCTACAGAAAATTCTTATCGAATAGCGAAGCATTTACCTGCAAAAACCATAGCTGCAATTGCTGTTTATTTAGATCCTCGATTGGCAAGAGAACTACTTGGTTATCTCACTACACATCAAATTACCGACATTACTCAAGTTCTATTAGAGCAGCGGGACTTTGTGACAATTGGTCGTTTTGTGAGTATGTTATCTGATGCCGTTTTACAAGATGTTGCACAGGTCGTTGAAAGTGAAAGCGATCTATTGGAAATTGCTTTTTATATTGAGTCCCGCGAGCAAATCGATCATTTAGTCCATGTTTTGCCCAAGCAGCGCATTGAGCAAGCCTTATTGATTGTGGGTGATCCAGCTCAGCGGCTGGTATGGCCTAAAGTTTTGGCTTTAATGAGTTATATCAGTTATGGACTTAAGCAGGAGCTTGGTGATTTGGCGGTTCAGCAAGGGGAATCCGTCGTGAATGCGATTATTCAAGCCACACAGGAAGACCAATTATGGGAAGACATGTTGCCTGTAGTGGCTTGTTTGTCGGCGCAAGCACAGAGCTTTGTTGCTAATTTACCGACATTAAGACGCGTAGAGATTATTCGGAGTATTGTAGAGGCAGCTGATCGTTGTGATTTATGGACCGATATGCTGGTCATTGTGAATTATATGCAAGATGAGGCAAGAGAGGTCGTTGCCACAGCAATTGCCCAAATCGATGAGCAAGTCTTGCATCATATTGCCTATGCATCATTATTACGCTCACAATGGGAAGTTACTTTCGACATTATGCGACGTATGCCAATCGACAAGCAGCAACTATGTCATCGTATTCTAGATGGTTATATGCAGCAATTAGATCCTGAAACCTATCAATATTTAGATAGTCTATTGGATCGTTATCAGATTCATTCGGCTTAAGCACTAGGCAAGGTTTCTCGAATTGGCAATAAGGTTTCTAGAGCATGCTCATAGCCACGTTCGATGAGTTCATCTAATTTATGCCAGTCAAACATACCAATACCTTCAATGGGCATGCGGATATGTAAATTGGCGCGTTCAATTGCTGCTGTTTGTATCATGGTATCACTCGCAAGGGTGGCGGTGCGCATTAAAATCTCTGCCAGACGTGGTGCATGTAGAAGCTTATCTTTGATGATTTTATTCCAGTTCAATAATGCACTTTGATCTGGTTCTTCTAAACCAATCCCTGGGACTCGAATATCGTCATGCAAGCTGACATTGCTAGCAATAATGGTGCCTCGCTCTAGGTTTTGCATGACATCTGTGGGGAGATTGTTAATTACACCGCCATCACAGAGCAGGTTTTCATGCCAAGCGACAGGTGGAGCAACACCAGGCACACTCATGCTGGTTCCGACCCAAGTCGCCAGTTCACCTTGATCATGAATCACCGCTTGACCTGTGGTGAGATTGGTGGAAATACAGTAATAGGTCTGTCTGAGCTCCTCAATTCTGCGACTTCCAAAGATGGCCTGTAATCGGGTATGGAAACGTTGTCCACGAATCAGTGAAACCCGTGGCATGGTGTAATCATTGAGATAATTACGTGCGACAAAAGTTTCATAAGCAATATGGGTCATTTCCACACTATCAAAACCACAGGCGACCAGCGCTGCCACAAATGCCCCCATACTGGTGCCCCCAACAATATCAATTGGGATATGTAGTTGTTCAAGTGCACGAATTAAACCAATATGCGCAAAGCCACGTGCGCCACCACCACCCAGCACCAAGCCCACCCCTTGGCTGGAGATCTGACGAGCGACGGCACAGATATCGGCCTGTGCCCAAGGGTGAATAAAGTAGTGGGCGCGGGCGTGATAGAGCTGTTTCCAAATCAATGTATGCGGGGAAGGGTCTCCTTCGGAACGCAGTAAAACCAATTCAATCGGACTTTGCCAATCATGCTGATTCAATACATCTGATAGTCTGGTTTGAGTGGGTGTTTGGTTGGCCTCCGCCAAAATTAATATTCGATCAGCTTGATGTAAACAGCGTTTCGACCACTCATCATCACTGCAATCCGCAGCATAGAGTACATAACAGTGTTTTTCTTCTAAATTGGCCAGCCATTGGCGTAGTTTTAAATCTTCACTACTGTAGTCTAAAGGGGTCTGACTAAATCCTGAACCAAACAAGGCATCAATATGTGCAGCAGTGACTAAACGAACTTGAGGCCAACGTTGTAAGTGCTCGGTCAGTTTTTCTGCCAGATGTGTGGCAGGGATATGCGCGGATACAGGAATCACTGAAAGTGTGCGACTGTGTCCCATTGCATGACAATGTTGTAATTCGGGTTGCGAGCGGTGAATGATGAGTCGAGATAAAGCAAATAACACTTTGGGGTGTTGGTGAATAAAATCTAGAAATTGTTGTTGTGGAATACCGAGTAGAGCAGTGTCACGGACTGCATTGACTGTTCCTTGATGAGGTTGATTGGAAATGACCCCTGTTTCGCCAACAATATCGTGGCGACCAAAATAAGTCAGTAAGCCTGTCGAAGTGGTAAGTTTGACCCGACCATAAGCAACAATATACACATAATCGGCAATATCATGTGCACAATAAAGCTGCTGTCCTGTTTGCAAATGACGAATATGACAGTGAGGCACCAAGCTTTCTAGGGCGCTGTGATCTGAGTCAGCAAAGAGACTAACTTTGCTAAGAAGGTGAGTAATATCCATATTGTTCAAATTATCGTTATTGTCTTTTTATTGAACAAATTTTGCTGCTGTTTTACAAGTTTGCTTGCGTAAAACTTGGCCTTATTTTTCAGTGTTTTTGTATTTTGTCCCAGAGTATAAACGGGCTGTGTTCGTACAATAAAAAAGCCATGAGCCGCGACTGAAGCGGCGCAAGGGAATGGCTTTTTGAGAATCTTTATAGGGCTTATGCAATTTGTACAGGAATACAGTTTGCAGTGTGGTTTACTGTATTGTCTGGGTTTGCATAAACTAAACGTGGTTTGTGAAGATTGGCTTCGACTTCGGTAAAATCGCCGAAAGTTGCAATAATCACTAAATCACCAACATCAGCTTGATGGGCTGCGCCACCATTCACTGAAATAATACCTGAGTCATCTTCACCACGGATTGCATAAGTGGTGAAACGTTTGCCGTTAGTGACGTTCCATACGTGGATTTCTTCGTATTCACGAATCCCTGCTAAGTCCATTAATACGCCATCAATTGCACAAGAACCTTCATAATGAAGCTCTGCATGAGTCACAACTGCACGGTGAATTTTACATTTTAATAAACGAGATAGCATGGCTAGCGTCTCCTGAGTAAGACCTAAGATGATTATCTTATGGTTGACTTGTCACGTTTTCCGCGGGCTATAGGCGGTTTGATGCGCATTTTGCGCTTAAAAATGCAATATGGCAAGCGGGATTGATCAACAATTCAGTTTAAGCGGGTTTGTAAGCGTTAATTTGATTCATTGCCTGTGACACTTGTCCATCAACAAGCATTTTCACTTGAGATAGAGCATGGTCAATGGCTGCATCCATTAAGCCTTGTTCACTGCTAGGTGCTTTACCAAGCACATGACCAGAAACGCGTTCTTTGGCACCCGGATGACCAATTCCAATACGTAGACGATGGAAATTAGCACCGATATGCGGGACGATATCGCGGAGACCATTGTGTCCACCGTGTCCGCCACCTGTTTTCAAGCGAATAATGCCAGGATTCATATCCAGTTCATCATGCGCAATCAGGATTGCTTCAGGTGCAACTTGATAAAATTTAGCGAAAGGGACAACACTTTGACCAGAACGGTTCATAAAAGTGGTAGGAAGTAATAAACGGACATCATGACCTTCGATTTGGCCACGACCACTGTATCCATGGAACTTTGGATCAGCTTTTAAAGAAATGCCATAACGATTTGCAAGCTGTTCAACGAACCAGAAACCTGCATTATGGCGGGTTTGGGCATATTCCTTTCCAGGATTGCCCAAACCAACAATTAGCGAAATATTTGACACTAATTTACGCCTTTAACACTTATGCGCGTTTGAAGTCAGCGTGCATAGGCGTGTTTTTAGCAGGGTGGCGTTGTAACGCTTGGATTTTAACGTTTTCAACTTTGTCACCGATTTTGATTTCGATAACTTCTTCGAAGAAAGCGTTGTTTTCTAAAGCTTTAACGATTTCACGAAGCTCTAAAGTAACGGCTACAGGCTCAGCGCTACCACCATAGATGATTGCTGGGATTTGAGCAGCGTGGCGAAGGCGGCGGCTCGAACCTTTCCCTTGTTGTGCTACTTCACGTGCTTGAGCGTTTAATACGAAGTTTGCCATGGGCATATCCTCATTGAGTTTGAGTAACTAAACTTGCGACCAGTTTAGTGATAGAAAAACCCTAGCGAGCTAGGGTTTAAGAAAAAAAGCTGGGCTATTATAGATAACTATCGAACATTGCGCTAATAGATTCTTCGTTATTGATACGACGAATTGTTTCAGCAACCATGCTAGCAACAGAAACTTGGCGAATTTTGCCTAAGCTTAGTGCTTCATCTGAAAGAGGAATGGTGTCAGTAACAACCAATTCATCAATGACAGAGTTACGAAGGTTATCAATGGCTTTGCCAGATAAAACAGGGTGAGTTGCATAAGCAACAACACGACGCGCACCAAATTGTTTGAGTGCATCGGCCGCTTTGCAAAGCGTACCTGCTGTATCTACCATGTCATCGACGATCACACAGTCGCGATCTTTAACATCACCAATCAAATGCATCACTTGTGATTCATTTGCTTTTTGGCGACGTTTATCAATGATAGCTAAATCGATATCACCCATTTGTTTCGCAACAGCACGGGCACGAACTACACCACCAACGTCAGGTGAAACAACCACAAGATTGTGGTGTTGTTGCTGGCGTAGGTCAGCGAGTAATGCTGGCGTACCATAGATGTTATCAACTGGGATATCGAAGAAACCTTGAATTTGGTCTGCGTGCAAGTCAATCATTACTACACGGTCAATACCAACAGTTGTCAGCATGTCTGCAACAACTTTCGCTGTAATCGGTACACGAGCAGAGCGTGGACGACGATCTTGGCGAGCATAACCAAAGTAAGGAATGACAGCAGTGATACGACCAGCACTTGCACGACGCAAAGCATCAGCCATCACCAAGATTTCCATCAGGTTATCATTGGTAGGGGCACAAGTAGACTGGACGACAAAAACGTCTTTACCACGGACATTCTCAGTAATTTCAACTGAAATTTCACCATCAGAGAACTTGCTAACAGAAGCAGCACCTAATGGAATATGTAAATGGCTTACGACTTTTTGAGCGAAATGTGGATGAGCACTTCCACTAAAAACGACAAGATTGGGCATGAAGCACCCTTGGCGGTTGGCTTATAATGAATTTGGATGGCAGGGGCGGCTGGATTCGAACCAACGGATGCCGAGATCAAAACCCGGTGCCTTACCACTTGGCGACGCCCCTAAATTCGATACTATGTAATGGCAGGGGCGGCTGGATTCGAACCAACGGATGCCGAGATCAAAACCCGGTGCCTTACCACTTGGCGACGCCCCTAAATATTACATGTATCTACAGATGAAAATTGGCAGGGGCGGCTGGATTCGAACCAACGGATGCCGAGATCAAAACCCGGTGCCTTACCACTTGGCGACGCCCCTAACAGGTAACTTCAAAATGTCTTAGAGGTGATTCTACTAAACTGTTAACCAAGTAAGCTTTACAAGGCGCGTTTTGCAAAATTTGCTCTATATCCATTTCATCGGTTACTTCAGTAAAAACACAAGCACCTGTACCTGTAAGCTTTGCTAGACCAAATTGATCTAAATATTGCATCGCTTCATCTACTTCGGGGTATAACTGTCGAGCCAGAGGTTCAAAGTTATTTCCAAAATTAGAAGGTTGTAACTGATAGGCGCAAAATGTAGTGATCTTAGAATCTCTTGTCAATGTTTTTTGTGAAAAAAGCTGTTGAGTGCTGATAAAACAGTCAGGTTTTAAAATTATGAATTTTTTTTGAGCTAAGTCTATGAATGATAAATGTTCACCGATGCCTTCGGCCCATGCATTACGACCTAAAACAAAGATCGGAACGTCTGCACCCAATTGCACCGCATACTCGGCCAATTTTTGTTCATTTAAACCGCATTGCCAGAGCTGATTCAGCACAATCAGTGTCGTTGCTGCATTGGATGAACCACCACCAAGACCGGCACCCATCGGAATATTTTTTTTAATGCTTATATTTAACCCACATGGTTTTTTTGCATGTGGACGTAATAATTGTGCAGCACGGTAGATTAAATTTTGTTCGAGCTTGACTTCGCTTAAACCTTTAATTTGAATGACTTGTTCTGGGGTTTGCTCAAAAGTCACCCAGTCATATAGATCAATCAGTTGAAAAATAGTCTGTAATTCATGATAACCATTGTCACGACGACCTGTAATATGCAGAAACAAGTTCAATTTAGCAGGGGAAGGCACTCTAATCATAAAAACAATCTAAATCATCGGTTTTGAATCACCATTGTAATACGGTTTTCTTTGTTATCGGCAAGTGCTTGCTTCAATAAAAGTTTATTGGGAAGGGTTTGCGCGTCGTTATAGCTAAAATCAACCGTCCAGCCATCTTCAACCAGTTGCTTGAGGCGATTGCTTTCATCTTTGCTGATTTGCGCATTTTGAGTCGCGGGTTTAGCTTGTACCCAATAAGCGAGATGCATAATTGGTGCTTGCCAACCGGTTGCTTTCTCAAGTAATTCTTCAGGTGTTTCAGCGGTAATCAGACCTGTTTTGGCACTGTTTAATGTCACTTCACCCGGTTTACCTTCGATCTGGGTTTTACCAACCCCTAAAATTCCTGTGAGTTCAATATCAAACTGATCCTGTTGTTGAACCCATGTGAAAAAAGCACTGCCTGATTGTTGTGGTGTGCGGACACCGATTTTACCTTGTAAGCTAAAATTATTTTCATCTTGAACTTGTGGTGATGCAATCACTTTATTTGGCTGACTTAAATGTTGGCAACCAGTTAATAATAGAATGCTACTACTACAAACGATGATGCATAATTTTGAAAACAAGCGCATGAATTTAACTCTTTTTTACGGTAATGGGTAAGATTAAGCCATCAAGTTGTTGTAATTGTGGGGCATTGGCATGTTTTTGTTTCAATTGCTGTAACACCTCGCTAAATTGCGTGAGTGCGCCTTGCATATACAGGGCTTTAGCATAACGAATACCAATATTGACATTCTCACTCAGCGAATACGCTTGGCCCAAGACTTTGGATGCGGTATCAAAATCATTTTGTAAAAAGGCGATATAGCCTAAGGTGTCTAGGATAGATGCCTGTTCTGGGGCAAAATCTAGCGCTAGTTCTGCATATTTACGTGCTTCTTTAAGGCGACGGTTTTGCAGTGCCAGTGTATAGGCATAAGCATTCAGATAGGTTGGGCTGTTGGGCTCAATGATTAAGAGTTGCTTTAATGTTTTGTCTAATTTATCTCGATCGGTATATGGATCGAGTAATAATACTTCGGCATAAATCAGTTCAGGGTCATCAGGTAAACTCTTAATGGCTTCATCAAGCAAGGCTAACGCCGCCTTTTTATTATCCATCTTCTTTAGAATATCGGCCTGTGCTTGATATAAGAAACTGGCATGTTGTGGGTAATTCACCCGTTCTTGGGTCAAGAAGCGTAAGGCATCATTCAGTTGGCCTTGCTTCTCAAAGATGGCAATCATATTGCGGCGAGAAACGATATATAAACTACCATCGACTAGGCGATAGTATGCTTTTGCAGTTTCATAATGTTGTTTACGTTGCGCATTGATCGCAAGGTAATAATAAGCCTCATTTTGGTATTTTGCCGATGATCGCAATTCAACCAAATATTGTTCGGCTTTTTCATATTGCTTTAAGTCAATACTGGTCAAGCCCGCAATAAAGAGCGCTTCTTCTGCCTTGGGATGGTCTTTAATAATATCTTCAAGTTTATCCAAAGCTTCTTGTTGCTGATTAATTTGAATGTAATAGCGCGCTTCCGCCATTCGTACATCAATATTATTCTTATTTTTGCGACTGGCTTGAGCAAACCATTTTTGAGTTTCCTCGTCATTACGTAAAGCCATCAATAAATTAGCTTTCATTAAAATGAAACTGGTTGATTTTGAACGTTTGCGTAATGCACGATTAATATTATTCAGTGCTTGTTCATACAAACCATCTTGCGCTTCTAAACCTGCAATTAAAGCGAGAATAGAGGGGTTGTTGCGCTCCTCACTGGCACGGAGTGCATTGAGTAGAATCTCACGATCTTGTGCCTGTTCAGGTGCAATCCCAGCTAAAATTTCTTCCAGATCGGCAGTAGGATCAATATTTAGAATCTTATCTAGCGTCTTGGCTGCCAACTCATATTCATGTGTTTTTAACGCGATATGAGACAAATAGAACAGGGCAGGAACATCTTTGGGTTCTTGTTCAACCCAATGCGTGGCAATATTTAAGGCGGCTTGTAGGTCATTGTATTCTAAAGCAATGTCTAAGGCGCGTTGTTTAATAGTGGTTGAATTACTACGAATCGCAAGCACCGTATAATTATGTAGCGCGGTTGCAATATCATCATAAGCAAGGGAAAATTCAGCAATCATGCTCTGTTGCAGCGCATGCTCGAAGCTCTTGTCTGCATACATGTCGTGTATTGCTTGTGCAGAGACATAAGAGCTCATGCTACCTAACAACAAGATTGTGGTAGAATACCGTCTAATCGTCTTGCCGCTAAAAAGGGTACGGCGATATAGCTGACGCAATTTTTATTGATCCAAAGTAATGCTTTTTATGACACCGATGTTGCACAATAACATAAATTTAGCGAAATGATGATCTGATATGTCTTTCTTTGCATTGGGCGTCAACCATCAAACAGCCTCTGTTGAACTTCGCGAACAAATTGCTTTCAATGCAGAGCGATTAGCTGCGCTATTGCTTGAACAAAACCAACATTCATCGCTGAATGATCTGGTGGTGGTATCAACCTGCAACCGCACCGAAGTCTATGCCATGACAGAAGATGCGGATAGCGTTCTGACTTGGCTGGCCCAAGTGAATAATATTGATGTAAAACAGTTAATTCATCATGTTTATCGTTACGAAAATGCCCAAGCTGTTACACATTTAATGCGTGTTGCCAGTGGTTTAGACTCGCTGATGTTGGGTGAGCCGCAAATTTTAGGGCAAGTGAAAAGTGCCTTAGCGCTGTCCAAAGATGCAGAAACCGTTTCGCCAGAATTAAACAGCGTATTTGAATATGCTTTTTATGCGGCAAAGCGTGTCCGTTCTGAAACTTCAGTAGGAAGCCACGCTGTTTCAATGGGTTATGCGGTTGCACAGTTGGCTTCTCAGGTGTTTAGTCATACTGAAAAACTCACAGTGATGGTGGTCGCGGCAGGCGAGATGAACACCTTGGTTGCCAAACATTTGGCCGAAATGGGGGTAGCGAAGATCCTGATTTGTAACCGTAGCCGTGAACGTGCAGATCTGTTGGCACAAGAAATTGCCCATCAAGTTGATGTGGAAATTATCCCCTTTGCTGAGCTTGCACAAAACTTGCATAGAGCGGATGTCGTCTCTAGCTGTACAGGTAGTTTGCATCAAGTGATTGAATATTCAGACGTTAAAGCTGCATTAAAAAAGCGTCGCTATCAACAAATGTTGATGGTCGATTTAGCTGTTCCGCGTGATATTGCCCCCAAAGTCGAATCATTGGATAACGTGTATTTGTATGGTGTTGATGACTTACAAAGCGTGATTGATGAAAACCTAGCGCAACGTCGTCAGGCCGCAGTTGAAGCTGAAATCATGGTCAATCAATTGGCGACCCAATTGATGACTCAGCAAAAGGTTAAAGAAGCCAGTGGTACCATTCAGGCCTATCGCCAGCACAGTGAAGAAGTGAGTCAAAAAGAATTGGCGCATGCTTTAGAATCGTTGCAACATGGAAATACTGCTGAGCAGGTCTTACAAGAGTTTGCACATCGCTTGACCCAGAAGTTGATGCACCCAACCTCAATTTTACTTAGAGAAGCAGCTAAAGCTGAAAATCCAGATTACTTTGAATGGCTACAGCAACATCTACAAGATGTGTTTGAACATGAGCGTAAGCCACGCCAGTAATGCACAATTAAGACAATAAACGCAAACTAATCTGTTTGGTCAATTCATTCAGTTGTTGACGTAAATTACGCGATTCAATTAAAGAAATTGGCGATTTTAGTTTTAAGCGCAAATACTTCTCTTGTAGACCGAGTGCATATTCTTTCGCAAGTTTATCGGCAACTTCAGGTGCTTGGGTTAAGGATTGGATATTGGTACGCTGCATAATATCAGCCAGTTCATGGCTATAACTACTACAAGCGCCCAGCACATAATAGGTTGCAAGTTCCTGATCATCAGGAAGATCATCAAACACAATATTCAGTGCCGCTAAAATCTTCGCCAATAATTCATTTTGATCAATCACCGCGCGCAGCTCTTCAAAATGAATATACAGGAAGGGGTGGTGCATTAAAATCGCCACTGCAAAATCTTCGTCTTTGGTCTGAATATTAAAAGATAAAGAGGCATCATGGCTGATTTGTGGGGTGAAGCGTTTTCCAAGCCCAAGTTTTTCACGGAAAGACTGACTCAGCAGATAACGGAATGAGCCATGTTTAGGCAATAACTCCGTTAATTCACGTAGTTCACCCATGACCAGACTTTTACCTTCCGGCGTACTGACATCATGTTGTCCTGTTAGATGGGCAAACACAAAGTCAGATAACAGTGGTGCTTGTTGTAATAGTTTTTGGAAGTTTTCTAAGCCTTCACGACGAATTAAGGAATCAGGATCGTGCTCATTGGGAAGTACAAAAAATTTTAATTCACGACCATCATTGAGTAATGGCAGGGCAATTTCCAAAGTGCGTCGTGCTGCTTTTTGACCTGCGGCATCTCCATCAAAGGCAATGGTAATTCGAGAATTTTGCTTAAATAGCGTGGTTAAGTGATCGGCATTACTGGCCGTTCCCAATGTTGCCACAGCACCATTGATGCCATATTGCTGTAAGGCAATGACGTCCATATAACCTTCGACCATCAGCCAATCATTGGCTTTGAGTTTACGGCCTTCATATAGGCCATAAAGCAGCTGGTTTTTATGGAAGACTTCAGAATCAGGTGAGTTGATATATTTCGGTTTAATCTCATCGTTTAAGGCACGACCACCAAAACCTACCACACGTCCTTTATGATCGCGGATCGGGAAAATCACCCGTTCACGTAATAAATCGAAATCTCGACCACTGTCACTGGAACGAATTAAGCCCAGTTGTTTTAAACCTTCAATATCTTGCGGAAAGGCTTTTTCTAAATGTTGCCAATCCTCTGGTGCATAGCCTAAGCGCCAAAATTGAATGGTTTGTGGGGATAAGCCACGCTGTTTAAAATAGTTTTGTGCCTTTTGACTATTAGGGAGTTGACGTTCATAAAACTGAGCGACATTTTCTAACAAGTCGTAGAGATTACCTTCTTGTACCTGTTCTTGAATGTTAAATGACGGATCAAACTGCGCAAAAGGATCATCCATATAGTGATCCATATCAACAAAATGATCGTCCAGCGCTTCTTGGATAGAAGGAGCTGGTGCTGTTGATTGTTCTTGTTTTGGTGGTGTTGTTTGTGGAGCAGCGGCCTGTTGTGGGCTGCGTTTATAGGATAGTTTTTTATTATCGTGATTATCTTTAGGGAGTTCGATGCCTGTCTGATTAGATAAATCTTTCATTACATCGACAAAGTTACGGCTGTCAATGTCCATCAAAAAGCGAATGGCATTGCCATTGGCTTGGCAACCGAAACAATGATAGTACTGCTTATCTCGATAAACATGGAATGAGGGTGACTTTTCCTGATGGAAAGGGCAACAACCCGAATAGGTACGTCCCGTCTTTTTTAACTTCACACGTTGACCGATCAGATCGACAATGTCGGTTCGATCTAAAATTTGATCAATCGTATGTTGTGGAATTGCCATGTGTGTTTAACCATTTAAGACGGGGAGTAGAACATTGTTGCACTGCAAAATGTCAGGAATCATTGTTACATAAAATAAAAAACAGGCAAGGGAGACTTGCCTGTTTGATGTATCAGATGATTGCAAATTAGTTTGCAGCATCGTCCTCAGATGTATTGCTCGCTTCTGGCTTATCTAATAGGCCAAAGCTTAAACGGTTTTTCCAACTCGGTTTATTTTCCGTGGTTGCTGCCGGTGCTTCAGGTGCTGCCACTGGAGCAGGTGTGGCTTGTTCAGCTTCAGGTTTATCAAACAAACCGAAGCTTAAACGATTGGTTAAGCTGCGTTGTTCAGTATCGCTGCTTACTTCATCTTTTTTCGTTTGAACCGTTTTAGATTCGCGACCCAACAAACCTAAAGTTGCACGATTCACCCAACTACCTTCTTTACGTGCAGCACGTAAATTCACTTCGCCATTCGATTTTACGAGATTTGGATAGTTGAGTTTTAAGATATCAATATATTGCTGAGAGGTCGCATTATCACCAAGTTTTTGATAGCTATAAGCTAAAGTAGCTAATGCTTCAGGCGTTTGTGGCGTTTGCGGATAGTGTTCAATTACCCATTGCGCACGCTCAGCAGCAGCAAGCCATGCTTTGCGTTGAATGTTGAAACGCGCTGCGTTCATTTCGCTTTCAGCCAATTCTTGACCAATAAACTTCATACGCTGTGCAGCATCAACCGAATATTGGCTACTTGGGAAGCGACGAATCAGTTCTACGAAGTTTTGATAAGCAACTTTGACATAGCTCACATCGCGGTGTGATTGCTGTAAAGAAGTATAGCGAATCAAACTGTCGTAATTCATCTCCATGTTGGCTACGCCACGAACATAGTAGGCATAATCAACATTTGGATGTTGTGGATTTAAGCGAATGAAACGATCTGCAAGTGCAATCGTACCTTCATAATCTTTTTGCTTGAATTTCGCATAAAGCAGCTCAAGTTGAGCTTGTTGCGTATATTGCCCAGTTGGATAGTACGTGTCTAAAGCTTCGAGTGACTTTACTGCATCGGTATATTGATTGCGTTCAAGCGATTTTATTGCTTTTTCAAAATAAACTTGTTCACTCGATTGTGGTCCTTTATCCACCACATCTTTCTTACTTGGATTGCTGCTACAGCCCACAAATGCAGACGCTACACCTAAAGATAGTGCAAGCACCGTAATTTTATAACGTGGTAGCGACATAAAAACTCCTCTGTTATTCTGGGCAATGAGCTACAATGGTGCTATTAAACCATTTTTGTACCGATCATCAAATGACTTCAGCACAATCTTCCAATTCAAACATCTCTGAAACAGATTTCTTACTCGAAGATTCTGTGGATGCAGATAATCATAATTCCGACTCAACTGCAACACGTTTATCGTTGCAAATTCAACTTGATGAAAACTATTTAGGTCAACGTATTGATCAGGTTGCCGCATTGGTTTGGAGTGACTTTTCTCGCGAGAAACTCAAGCAATGGATGAAAGACGGTCATCTGTTGGTAAATGGTAACATTGTTAAACCAAAGTACCGTTGTGAAGGCAATGAGCTGCTTACGCTTGAGGTTGAACTTGAAACACAAACTTCAAGCCAACCTGAAAACATTCCATTAAATATTGTCTATGAAGATGACGATATTATTGTGATCAATAAAGAAGTGGGGATGGTCGTTCATCCGGGTGCAGGCAATCCAACTGGAACCTTGGTGAATGCGTTACTTTATCATGCGCCAAAATTGGCAGAGCTGTCTCGTGCAGGCTTGGTACATCGTATTGATAAAGACACCAGTGGTTTATTGGTGGTTGCAAAAAATCTGGAAGCTCAATTTTCTCTGAGCAAGCAGTTAGCCAAGAAAACCGTTTATCGCGTTTATGATTTAGTTGTGTATGGCAATGTCATTGCGGGTGGCACCATTGATGAACCGATTAAACGTCATCCTGTAGACCGTGTCAAAATGGCGATCTTACCGGGCGGGCGTGATGCGGTAACACATTATAATGTGAAAGAACGCTTCCGTGACTTTACCCGTATCCAAGCACAACTTGAAACAGGGCGCACCCATCAAATTCGTGTGCACTTTAGTTATCTTGGACATGGTTTGGTGGGTGATCCTGTTTATGTGAATCGTGTGCGTTTCCCAGCAGGCGCATCAGAAACATTAACGGATATGTTACGTAGCTTTAAGCGTCAAGCTTTGCATGCAGCCAAACTCGGTTTAGTACATCCGCGTACGGGTGAAGAAATGATGTTTGAAGCACCTTGGCCAGAGGATTTTACTCAGTTGCTTGAAGTCCTACGTAGTGAAAATGAAGCGTATTAAGTAAAGCGCTACCTCCCTCTAAGTCTTCCTCCTTAAAGGAGGGAGACTTTGGTGAATTCAATGTCTTACAGTAATTTAAATGCCCTCTGTTTTTAGGAGATGAGGAACGATTATAGTTCCGCAAGGGAGAGGTTGACGGTAGAAAATATAGCTCAGGAGATAGTTATGGAATTTGTACAAGATCTGCCGAAAGGGGTCTATGTCGCACAAACGCAGATTGAACATGCTCAAGCTATTGCAACATCGAATCAAAATCTATCAGGATTTAATTTGGCTTTGCATGTCAATGATGAGGCACAACGTGTTCAGCAGCATCGCATGATATTACTGAATCAGTTATCTGCATTTGGTGTAGATAAAATCACATGGATGACACAAACGCATAGCACGATTTGCCATACCGTGAATGAACAGATTCCATTTGTTGCCCTTGAAGGCGATGGCTTAGTTACGCAAAAAGTAGGCCATGCTTTAATGATGATGACAGCTGATTGTCTGCCTGTGGTGTTGGGTAATGCCGAAGGTACTGAAGTTGCCAATCTACATGCAGGTTGGCGTGGCTTGGCCAATGGGATTATCGAAAATACAGTCGCTGAAATGCAGTCCCAACCGAGTTGGGCATGGTTGGGTGCTGCGATTAGCCAACCGTGTTTTGAAATAGGTGCAGAAGTCAAAGCTGCTTTTTGTGACAAATATCCTGAACTGAAAACAGCTTTTGTTACTGGCCAAGAGGTGGGTAAATATCATGCGGACCTTTATGCGATTGCCCGCTTTATTTTAAACCGTTTCGGTGTGGAAACTGTTTTAGGCGGAGATCAGTGTTCTTATCAACAAGCCGAAGATTATTTTTCTTATCGTCGTGATGCAAAAACAGGACGAATGGCAACTTTTGTATTTATGCAGTAAATTGCATCCTTTGCGTTGTTGATTCGCCATGTCGTAGTGAAAATGTTAAACTTGATCTAATTCATTGGTTTTTAAAATTCTCCATGTCTGTTATTGAGCAAATTATCCCCCAAGTTAAAGTTTGTGTGGTTTATCATAGTCCTTATGGGCATACGGCCAAAGTTGCGCAATATATTACTCAGGGTGCCGAGCAGGCAGGTGCAGAAGTGCATCTCATTTCTGTGGCTGCGCCGCAGTGGGACTTATTAGACCAAGCAGATGTGATCGTTATTGGTTGTCCAACCTATATGGGCAGTCTCACAGCTGCATTGAAACAGTTTATGGAAGATTCATCTAAACGTTGGTTGGCGCGGGCATGGCAAGGCAAACTGGCTGCTGGTTTTACCAATGGTGGTGGTCTTAGTGGCGATAAATTGGCGGTATTGCAGCAAATTAACTTATTTGCGATGCAACACGGCATGTTGTGGGCTGGTTTGCCATTTATGCCAACGGGAAGAAGTGCTTTAGATATTAACCGTATGTCGAGCTTTCTGGGCTTAATGACCCAGTCAGATAATGCTAGTGTTGAAATTACGCCCCCAGAAGGTGATTTGGAAACTGCACGTAAGTTCGGAAAATATTTAGCAGAATTAAGATTAAAGCATATCCCAGTTTAATCTTGAACGAAAAAAAACCTCCAATAATTGGAGGTTTTTTTTATTTATACAGCAGACGAGATTTATCACGTTGCCAGTCTCGGTCTTTTTCTGTGGCACGTTTGTCGTGTAATTGCTTACCTTTCACCAGTGCAATTTCCAACTTAACCAAACGGCCTTTCCAGTAACAAGCCAACGGCACACATGAATAGCCTTTTTGATTCACTGCACCCAAAAGCTTTTCTAGCTCACGACGAGAGAGCAGCAACTTACGCGTACGTGTTGCTTCTGGAACCACATGGGTTGATGCAGACAATAAAGGCTGAATTTGTGAGCCCAATAAAAAAGCTTCGCCATTTTTAAAAATTACATAGCTTTCTGTGAGCGTCATACGTCCCGCACGTAGAGACTTTACTTCCCAACCTTGGAGGGACATGCCTGCTTCAAATTTTTCTTCGATAAAGTAATCGTGACGCGCTCTTTTGTTTTGAGCAATCGTGCCACCATTATGTTTTTTTACAACAATCTTGTTCATCTTAACCTATTGAAATTGATAAGCTAATTTTTAAGCGATTATCTTGTTACCCGTTTAGTTACCCGTTTTTAAAGGCACTCGACTTAAAAGAAAGCCTGCGGTTAGCAGGCTATCATATCAGAATTTCCTTTATGTTTTTCGACTACTTTCTTCACGCTTGATTCATGCCAATAAACTTCCCTTTCACTCACCTTGATTGGTTGTG
This sequence comes from Acinetobacter sp. Ac_5812, assembly GCF_013072695.1. Classification (GTDB taxonomy): domain Bacteria; phylum Pseudomonadota; class Gammaproteobacteria; order Pseudomonadales; family Moraxellaceae; genus Acinetobacter. Next base: position 8,014 of record NZ_LXUK01000009.1, on the reverse strand, counting down.
GAATTTCACCATTTTTAATCATGCGATAAAACTTGGTTCTTTTAATTGAGAGGAGTTGCATAAACTCTGCTGCTCGCACTCTACGATCAATTTGCATCTTCACACCTCCGCATCCGCTTTTGCTATTAATTTATTCATGCTGCAACCCTCACACTTGTATTTTGTTTAATACCCCTAACTCTGTATCTAAGTTTGGTGCGACTTATGCCGATTTGATCTGCGGCTAGGCGTTGATTGCCTTTGCTATAAATTAATGCTTTTTGGATGATGGCCATTTCAATATGTGACAGGATTCTTTTAACCGCCGTGCCTTCGATCTCTATCGCACTTTCAATATCGTTCTCACAAAGAACAATCCCTGTATTTTTAGCCTTTAACCAGGTATCCCACAAAGCTTCCACTTGATCGAATCTAAAAATACAGGTGGTATCTCTTTGTATTGATTGGATTGCACCATTTTCATTCCAATCAATTTTCAGCACACCTAAGGCTTTAACATGGTCCGTAAAGTATGCTTGCTCAACTTTGATATTTAACATGACGCACCGCCTTTAATTACCTGGTGTTTTTTCGATTTCACTTTGGCCATAAGTAGGCAAGTTTCATTTGTTGCTGAATTGGCCAATTTGTAAAAGCTTTGGCTATAACGAACCATTTCAGCTTTGGTCATAAGCATAAGGTTATCTAAACGGCAGTCAGTTTTATCCATGTTTTTAAATGCTACCACTTGGCCGTCTGGAATAGGGCCGTGAGCTTTTTCCCATACAACACGGTGTTTATGAGCAAATTCACTTGGTTCAGCAATTTTAATAATTACATAACCATCTTTAGAGCAGATTCGCTCATAGCCAATTGGCTTTTTATTCCATGCAATCTGACCAGATTTAAAGTTTCCAGAATTGGGTTTAACCAGGCCTTTAGTACCAGTATTCCAAGGCTTGTCACCTTTTCCAAAACAACCGGTTCGGCCAGTGTTCCATTTATTACGTGTGCAAAGTGATTTGATTTGATCAACAGTAAAATTCTCGTTGAATTTAAGATTCACTTTTGCTGTAAGTTCATTGCGCCCAAGGCTGCAATTAGACTTAATAAAGTCTAATTGCTCAGGCGTATATTTAATCGCTTGACCTTTTGGCATGTTATCCCTCGTATTTCACGTCTAGTAGTGGGGCGGTTTGGTTTTCACTTAAACCCTTGTATTCAGCAACCAGTTTCACTGCTTCAAGTTGAGTTTCATGTGTTTTAATGATTTGCTCGCTAATGATTTCCATGTTTTGCGCACGAACAACTTCTGTAGCCAGATCTTCTTTACTTGCATTTGAAAGTCTGTCGAGTTGGTCAAATAGAGCTTTATTCAAATCACCTAATGTATTCATGAAGTTCTCCCAACTACTTTAACCATTGCCCGGTACTGTTCTTGTAATTCCCCAGCACGTTTCTCAATCCACCGACTTTTTTGGCGTGTGAGCTCTTGCTCTGTACAATACCGGTTCATATTTTTAAAGATGCCAAAGTTCTCGGCCAATTGTTCTTCCGCACGTTTAGTGGCAGTTTCTAGGCTCAACTCTGCAGGCATAAGAATAAATTTTTCTTGATCTTGATTTGACATTACTTTCTCCAAATCGATTCTTTAAACTTGGCGTTGGCCACCAGATCCGTAATTTCTGATTCATTCACATTTTGAAAAATGTGCGTCATATTCCCCCCGAATACGTAAAGTATTCGGGTTTTGGTTGAGTAGTTGAATTTCATGATGCTTGGATCTCGTCATTAGCTGCCTTTTCTAGCTGCTGGCGGCGAGTGGTGATTAGGCGCAACATTTCTGGTTGAATCACAACATCAAGGGATGAAACATCGATTTCCAAAGCATCCAATGTGGTTAGGTCTGGCGAGTTTTGGATCTGAACAGCTAATGAAGGTTGTTCAGTTGGTTTAGGGTTTTGAAATTCTTGTAATCGGCGGCTGATTGCTCGTAACAACGGTTGACGCTGATCTTCGGTCCAGGTCCTTGTATCGCTAACCAGGGCATTTGCTTCTTCTGGTGTCTTTGTACTTTGAAGGCGAGTTAAGAGATCTTGAAGTTGAACATTCCACTCAGCAGTCTCTTTTTTAACTTGATCAAAATAGTGGCCAGTTTCGGTTCTTGGTTCATGAACGTCATCAAGTTTGATTTCTTCTAACGATGCAAGTTTTATATTGATACGTGTTGCTAACTCAGCATGCTCAACTTCTGATAACTCATCATTTGATTTAATACGGCGGCGAACTTCGTTTAATTCAAGCTTACTTTTCGCATTGTAAATTTCAGAAGAAAATGCATCACAAAGTACCGATAATTCTGGCTCAAGTTTATCTTGGTTAAATAATTCATGATCTTGGCTTTCAGCCACAACCCTTCCTTGTGCTAACTGATCCAACTTTGCTAGCTTGGCAGCGTTTATTGCATCAAGCTGTGAAGCATTGAATCCATTTTTATCCAGGCCATAACAAGTGCCTTCAACATCCTCAGTAGTCAAGCATGTAGCGATTGCATCTATAACCAGATCTTTGTTGTGTTCAATCTGTGGATCTACAACATCCTTTTTGCTTTCACGCTTCCGAGTTTGTTTTGGCTCAGTGGGACTATCTACTTTTAATGGTTTTACAGAAAAGTCCTCGAATCGCACTATTACACCATTGTGCACACCAATTACACCATGGAAAGCACGGATTTGACTTTCAGCATCAAATATACTTCGTTGGACCAGTCCATTTTCTACCATGCCAACCAATTGTTTATTTTTACTGTTGTATTTTCCTTTTAGAACATGTGAGCAAGTAAAGTCGATAACAAATATATCCTGATCATCTACCAGCTCATCTATTTCGTATGGCTTAGTAAATGTGAAACCTGAAAGTTCGATTTTTTCAATATCTAGGCAAAACTCATAATCAGGCAAACCAAATACAGTGGCAGGGAATTGGTCCAGTTCCATGAAGTCAGATTCTTTAAAACGACATAGAAGGTTTTTACCCTTTTGTAAGGCTGCAAAGGCATCTTGAGCATTTAAAATATTATTCATGGTCTAATCCTAGTGATGCATATTTGTATTTTGGCCATTCATGGGATTACCTTGAGACCATCCCATTTGATCTGCACGTGCACGGCAGGCATTGTTGATACCAACAAAGAACGTTGTTCCTTTAAAGGTTTCGATAGCTGTATCTAAAGTCCGTGGATTCTTAGCATTTTTTATAGAGACAAGAGCATCTTGATAACGATCGGCCAGAGGCTTTGCATTTGGTTGGCTTTGCTGATTGTTGCCACGCTGGTTATTCTGGCCACTTGATCCTTGTTGATTTTGGCCACGGTTGTTTTGTTGCGTATTTTGCTGCTGAGATCCTGCCTGTTGTTGGTAAGCGTCAGTGTCGGCATCTTGCGTATCATCAATTAGAAATAGTCCGTTTAATGCGTATTTACGGGCGTATGAGCTTGAAGCGCCAAAGGTTTGAGCAACATCCATACCTTTCTTATTAATGTCTACACCAGCATGAGCTGTTACAACAGTTTGTTTGCCATTTGCATCGGTAAACACAGCTTTAGCAGTAAGCACTACTACAGATCCAATTTCCTGCACTTCATCAGTCAAAACTAAAGTAGCGTGATGTTGTAGTAAAAATGGCTTAACACCTTCTAAAATGTCCTCAAGGCTGCGGTAATGGAAATTACCAAATTTATTAAATTTGCTTTTTGGTGCCTTTAATTCCTGTTGAATGGTGCGTAACACATCTAATTCAGCAGATTGTGATTGTTGTTGTGACATGTCAGATCCCCTTAATTAGATCGTGCATTTTTATATGCAATTTTTTGGTTTGCGCTGTATGGCGTACGTTGGAAGCAGTCCTTAGAGAACATTTCCTCACGTTCCTTTTTTCGCTGTGAGGCAACCTCTTGTTTGAGGTTGCGTAAGATCCATGGCTTAGCATCCAAATATTCAGGATCAACAGGTGTACCGCCGTTCTCATTTTCGAGACGGATATCTGTAAACTTAAAATTTGTAGAGAAGGTCTGAGGACCTAAACGGACGTGATAACGCCCTTGATCATCACGAGTAATAAACTCGCGGAATGGGGTGGTGAACTTGGTAATGCTCATGATCACCCCCGAACCATTCTGTTTTTTTCGATATGGGCGGTGATGATCGAAATCATGTTCCTGATATCATCAGTATTAGTGAAGTCACCGTAATTATCATTATTTGGTGTGAATATCTGGTCAACAGCCAAGTTGGTGATATGAATTGTTGGTTGTTCTCCGCCAATTGCACCGTTCCATTCTTCAACAAGTTCAAAGTCAAAGCTTGTGTAGACACGGAATCCATCAAGGTTTACTACTGCTTGGCCTGTGGTTGCTGATGTGATTTGGACTGCTAAAACGCCGTATGTAGATTGCGTATTTGCATAATTGTATGAAGGGGCGATTTCTAATGGCTTGGTAACGAGTGCATACGCACCTGTTAAAACACCAACTCCAATAGCAGCAGCTGTGCAATTTTTTAACAAACTCTTGCCAATTGCATAACCGCGATTGTGATTTAAAACATTTTGTTCCATAATCTACCTCATGTTGTGAAGAGCCCTGTTTAGATGTGAGAGTCGGCAGGGCTTTTTGCTGTCCATGAGGATAATTTAGTATTTACTAAATTTTAAGTCAATAGTATTTACTAAATATTTACTAAATTTTATTTTTTAAAATTTATTAGATAATAAAAAACCCTGCATTTAGCAGGGTTTTGATACAAATAATAATTAAATTCTTCTTACTCTTTTACGTCTTGAGCCACCAAGTGGTCTAGTGGCATCAATTACTATACCAACTAAAACCATTCCATCTTCAAACTCGATGATATTTGGCTTCCATTCTGGATTAAGGGCTTGAAGATATTTACGATTATCACTTTCAATGATTAGTTTTTTAAAAGTAGCATCGGTATTATTTCTAACTACAACCAAGTCACCAGAAACAAGATCATCAAAATATACGCCTGGATCAACAAGAATCAAATCACCTTCTATATAAACAGGTGAATTACTTACACCAACAACTCTTAAATAAAAGCAACCATCAGGATCATCAAGACTTAAAGGAGGTTGCCAATCGATTACATCAGTTAAATTTGTTGGTTCCATAGCTGTCATAGTTCCAGCTTGTACCCAAGACAATACTGGTAAAAGTTTAGTTGTTACTGGTACTACATTGTTATCAAAAAATTTATTTCTATTTTCTAGGATTTCACTTTTCTTGAAATCATTATTACTTTGCAGATCTAAAGCCTGTCTCACTAATTTAGGATCAGCTTCATCTTTCCAGTTTTTGCCAAAAACCTTTTGTAAGACTTCTGAAGTTGCTAGCCCATGATCTTGATCGAGATACCCGTTATCAAGTTGCAATAGTTCCTCTAAGGATCTAGCAACTTTTTCACCGAATGTGCCCTTACCCCTAATCATTTGTGATAGGTGGCTAGCAGTCAGATTCTCGTATTGATCACAAAAAGCAGAATCGGAAGATAAATTTCTTTCTTTCCTGATTTTATCAATCATTGCGCGCAAATTTACGCGTCTTAAATGCAATTGGTCCATAAAACACATCTTAACTATTTTTTAGTAAAAACTAAATTCGTAAACGCTAAATAGTTATTGACTAAATTTATTATAAAAATTAGTATTTACTAAATAAAGTTTAGTGGAATTAATTATGGCTGATCTAGGAAAAATTAAGCTTAAGAAATTCTTGAAGCCTTTGACTAAAGAACAAAGAACTACTTTCGCGGCTAAGTGCGGCACAACACTTGGAAACCTAAATCAAATTATCTACAGCACAACGCCGTGTGGAGCTAGTTTGGCTATCGACATTGATAGAGAAAGTGGTGGAGCTGTGCGGTGTGATGATTTGTGTCCAACAGCAGATTTTCAATATCTGCGGAAACAGGAAGCAGAGGAAAACTTATGCAAAACGTAAACCTACAAATTAGATCAGGTGAAAAATTACTTGAGCCAATGTCAACCCGTGTACCAGTAGAGGTAAAGCAGTTGATAGATGATTTGGCAGAAGGAAATCGAGCGCAATGGTTGAGAGAGGCCATAGATTTAAAGCTACAAATTGATTTAGGCCAATCATCAATTGAAATGTTCAAAAAAGCAAAGAATACAACGTATTCAAGTGAATACATGAGTGTATTCAAAACAATTTTTTCTGTATTTCAAATAAGCAAAAAGCCCGAAGTTGCGATTCGAGCTTTGAGCAGTGTTCATTAATCGGAGGGATCAAGAACATGACAACTATATCAAATCAAGAAACATCGGACAAGTTTAACCAGGACTTATGCTTTTCAATCGCTACACAAGTGAAACAAGTAACTATTCCTGCTGTTGCAGAACATGGAGGCTTTCATCACATGACTGTGGCGCTGCCATGGGTATGTATCCACTGTGGTAGTCAACGTGGCGAAGTTAGGCAGGGCATGAGCTTTGACGGCAGTAGAAGAATGCAGGTAGACATGTGGGATAACCCATGTGGGCATGTAGAGAAATATGCAGATGTACGCGTATTCGTTGCCAAGTACCGCGACCAATTAAAACATCTGCAGCAGGCAATAGCTGGTCAAAAGGAGGTGTCATGAATACCTCTAAACTTCCTGAACACAAACAAACGCAGGCGATCCAGTCGTGGTATGAGCCAGCATTGAGAACATTAAATAATTTGTTAGATGTTCGAAAAGCCAATTTACGAAAAATCAATCGTGATGAGGCCAATGCTGCAGTAACTCGCGATGAATTAATTGAGTCTTTGAGCCAGACACACCGTATCAGTTATAACGATGCTGGCCAGATTATTTCTAGTCTGTATCGTGCTGACAAAATCATTATGTTCGGTCGATTCATTCAATTGAAAGACCAGGGTGGTGAATCATGATACATGAATCAGCACTTTCTGAAATTCAACAAGGTGCTCTGTTTGTCGTTAATCATTCTGGCGGCAAGGATAGCCAAGCCATGATGATAAAGCTACTTGAGTATGTACCTAAGGACCAGATCCTAGTTGTGCATGCCAGTTTAGGCTTTATGGAGTGGCCAGGGGCAATGGAACTGGCCCGCGATCAAGCTGCAGCAGCTGGTGTTCCATTCATTGTGGCCAAATCTAAAAAGTCATTTCTTGACATGGTCCTCAAACGTTTCCAGGAACGTCCTGAGGTGCCATCTTTTCCCGCACCAAAATACCGGCAGTGCACCAGTGACTTAAAGCGAGATCCAATAAAGCGGGAAGTGCGCCGTTACACCAAGGCTAATGGGATTGATCGCATTGTAAATTGCATTGGGTTACGTGCCGAGGAATCAGTCGGCCGTGCAAAGCAGGAAGTTTATAAGCCAGCTGCAGATAATGGGAAAGCTGGCCGTTCTTGGTTCAACTATCTGCCGATCCATTCGCTAAATACCAGTGAGGTTTTTAGGACCATTCAGGATGATGGCCAACAGCCGCATTGGGCATATCAAGGTAATGATCGATTGAGTTGCATCACTTGCATCATGGCCAGTGCTGTGGATCTCATTCACGGCGCAAAACAAAACCCAAAAGTCTATGCATTGATGTGCCTGGTTGAGCAGGTCACTGGATATGCATTGCATGCAAGTATGCGCACCCTTCCAGATCTAACAAGTATTCAGCCAGATCATTCACTTTTGACTGAATACCAGGATCTAGTTTCAAAATTTTCAAATACGCGTTCTTACAGAAAACGTATTCCAGTGCTGGAGGTTGCAGCATGAGTAAATACACCCAGAATACCTTTCATGTTGTAATTAAAGCTAATTTTATAGGAGCTACAACATGAAAAATGAATATGTAATTTGCCAATATTGCGAAGAAGATTATGCGGTCGATTATTACAGCAAAATTCATCCAGCAGTTATTTTGTGCAACCCATGTGCAAACATGATTTTGGATGCTGTGCTTATGGCGCAATATGGCCGAGACGTT
>NZ_LXUK01000008.1 GCF_013072695.1 Acinetobacter sp. Ac_5812 | reverse complement strand
CGCAGAGGGGGTGTTTTTTATGGTGGGGAGAAATATTATTAGAAATGAACCAATTCAACATTAATCAAATAGAAAAAGTGTATAAAAAGGCGATATGCTGGTTTGAAAATAGAAAATTATAACAAGGAAATGCGGTGCTTAACGTTATTGTGCAATTGATGGGTGGGATTGGTTTATTTCTTTTAGGTATGTCTTTAATGACAGACAGCTTGAAAGCAATTGCGGGGGAAGCATTACGTCAATGGTTAGTTCGCTTTACTAGTTCTCCGATCAAGGCGCTATTATCTGGAATCGGTTTAACGGTTGTGGTCCAGTCTTCGACCGCCACGACTTTGGCAACGATCGGTTTTGTCAGTGCGGGCGTATTAAGCTTTAGCCATGCAATTGGGGTAATTATTGGCGCAAATATTGGCACGACCAGTACAGGCTGGATGGTTGCTTTACTTGGCTTAAAGTTTTCCATATCTAGTTTTGCCCTGCCATTGATTGGTGTGGGTGCTTTATTAAAACTATTAGGTAAAGAAAAAATTGCTTTTATTGGGTTGGTTTTGGCGGGTTTTGGATTACTTTTTTTTGGTATTCAACTTTTACAAGATGCCATGAGTGGTGTGGCTCAGTTTATTGATCTATCCCATTGGGCTGAACCCACCATTACAATGAAATTAATCTTGGTTGTAGTGGGCATATTAATGACCATTGTATTGCAGTCATCGAGTGCGGCCATTACAACCACCTTAACCGCACTCGCGACACAAACGATTAATCTTGAACAGACACTGGCTTTGGTGATTGGTCAGAATGTCGGAACCGTAGCAACTGCTGTTTTGGCTGCGCTGGGTGCGACGACAAGTGCTAAACGCACCGCTGCTGTTCATGTTATTTTTAATGTAGTTACCGCTATTTTTGCTTTTCTTCTGTTATCCCCTCTATTTATGTGGGCATATAATCAAATCAATATCATTCATCAATTAGATCCTGTGTTATTGGTCGCAGCCTTTCATACAGCTTTTAGCTTGTTAGGGGCCTGTATTTTTATGCCTCTTTTACCTCGTTTTGAGCAGCTGATTGTTCGCTTATTACCAGAAAAGGAACTTTCTTCAACCCGCTATTTAGATGAATCACTTTATAGTGTTCCTGCCTTGGCGATTGCGACAGCTGAACGTGTGTTGTTGCAATCAATTGCTGATATCTATGGCATTGTGGTGCGTTGTATCCGTGGTGAAATGGTTGCTACGTTGGTGAAGACTGATGAATTTGATCGTATTTTGACTAAAGTTGAACATTATCTAGATCAAATGACGGTTCCACAGTCTGTTGCAGATCAACATCGTTTAATCATCTTATTAAGATTGGTGGTTTATGTTCGTGTTCTACGTAATGATTTAAATGATGTAGCTCATATTGAAAACATTCAGAATCAAACGATTGTTTATGCTTTAGCACAACATTTTGCAGGAACTCTTGAGCAAAATATTCCCTATTTGTTACAAGAGCCCTTTCTAAAAATACCTGAAAGTTTCGTCAATGATTTATCTTTAATTGCTCAGGAAATGAAAGAAAAACAAGAGTTTGTAAGGCAGAGAATTATTGAAGATGCTGCCAATCGGAACGTCTCTGCGACCCATACCTTGGAACTATTGGCTGCCCAGAGATGGTTGGAACATTTGATGATTCATTGTGAGCGAGTGGGGATTTTATTGAGTGATACAACGCAAACATTGGTCGATGAGGAATTGGATTTAATTCAGCAATAAAGTTGGCTAATTGTGTAAAACTAAAGTCAGCCTTTCAAGCTAGATATTCTTTGGCTGAATAGTTCAGGGGGGATTATCTTGATTCAATTATTTTTAATATTAAAAATGAGACGGAAATTTCATTTCTTATCAGTCATCCTTTTAGCTAGAAATACTTCATGCCAGTCCAATCTTTGCTTAAGATATGAGTAGTTTCCGCTGAGTCTATCCCTATGCAGTTTAAAATTATCGCGGCTCGAGACCTGAATGAACAAGCGCGACAACAGATTGCTGAGCTATGTTTTACTGCTTTTGATGAAGACCCTTGGAGTCAATATGCCTTCATGCAAACAGCTGTTCATCTCGTTGCTATCTTGGATGATAAGATTGTGTCACATGCTTTATGGACGGATAGAATTTTCATTATTCATGGCAGCGTTAAGGTGAGAACCGCTTATGTTGAATATGTGACGACTGATGCAATGATGCGGGGAAAAGGGCTTGCATCACAGTTATTAAGATATTTGATCGAAGCTTTAACTCATATGGGTTATGAACTTACTGCATTACAACCTGAAGATGTGACATTCTATAAAAAATTAGGTTGGACGCCTTGGTTAGGCGATTTATATATTCAGCAAGATAGGTCTACTTATCTGACGGATGAGAATGAAATCATGCTATATCCGTTGAGCATTCGGCTGAAAGCGTTGCTATCACATTGTACAGTTGATGATACGATTTGCACCGAGTGGCGTGAGGGTGAGCTTTGGTAGCTGCTAATCACTAAACTATTCATCTATAAAATGATTTTAATGAGCAAAGGGAAGCAAATCAGGATAAAATCAATTCTAATTTTATCCTATTGAAAATGATAACTTTTCATAAATCTTAACGTTTTCTACTTTCCTCCTTGGCTGACATGCCTATAATGATTAAGAATCATTCCAAATCTAATAAGGAAATAACATGTCGACCGATCAGCAATTTCCAACACCTGCCAACCTCGGTATTGCCGTTTATTCAAATAATGCCGAAGCCATTGGTAACACACCTTTAGTCCGTATCAATCGCCTGATTAAAACGGGTGCAACGGTACTGGCAAAAGTAGAAAGCCGTAACCCTGCATTCTCAGTGAAATGTCGTATTGGTGCAGCGTTGATTGCAGATGCGGAAAAACGTGGTGTACTTAAAACAGGTATGCATATTGTTGAGCCGACCAGTGGTAATACAGGGATTGCTTTAGCGTTTGTTGCAGCAGCCAAAGGTTATCCGATTACCTTAACCATGCCAGCCAGTATGAGCTTAGAGCGTCGAAAAGTACTAAAAGCTTTAGGTGCAGATCTAGTGCTGACTGATCCTGCCAAAGGTATGAAAGGTGCAGTTGATGAGGCTGTTCGTTTGGCCACTGAAAATCCAGAACAATATTTCTTGCCACAGCAGTTTGAGAATCCAGCCAATCCACAAATTCATACCGACACCACTGGTCCTGAAATTTGGCAAGCCACCAATGGTCAAGTCGATATTTTGGTTGCTGGTGTGGGAACGGGTGGAACCATTACGGGTATTTCACGTTATTTTGAACAAGTTCAGAATAAACCATTGTATTCAGTTGCGGTTGAACCTGCGGAATCACCAATCATCACTCAAACCAAACGTGGTGAAAGCATCACACCTGCACCACACAAAATTCAGGGAATTGGTGCGAATTTTATTCCTAAAAACTTGGACCTAGATCTCGTTGATGAAGTACTGCCTGTGAATAGCGCAGATGCCATTGAGTGGGCAAGAAAGTGTGCAACTCAGGAAGGGATCTTGGTCGGTATTTCGAGTGGTGCGGCATTGGCAGCAGCAGCACAAATTGCAGAACGTCCTGAAAATGCAGGCAAAACCATTGTCGTGATCTTGCCAGATAGTGGTGAGCGTTATTTATCTTCAGTCTTATTTGAAGGTTTGTTTGACGAAGCTTAATTTCGTTATTCAGCCCAATAAAAAACCATGCTTGATGCATGGTTTTTTATTGATTTTAAAGGGCTTTCTTTAGTGTTTTTTCATGACGTTTGACTGAACGTGCATATTTTTTGGCTTTATGACGCGTCCAGAAACTACGTTCGTAGCCTGTTGGTCCGACATTGTAATAGGCCACAGCTTTAGACCAACTGCCAGCAGATCTATAGTAGGTCGAGAGCACATGTGCACCACAGTTAATATTGACATTCTCATCATAGAGATTGCCTGGACAAGACTGACGCCAATGGCTGGAAATAATTTGAGTTAAACCGATGGCACCTGTTGGTGAACGCGCAGAGCTGTTGTAGTTCGATTCTTGGCGGATCAGGGCTGCAAGTAAAGTTGGAGATACATCATAACGCTCGGCACTTTGAATAATCATCGGCGATAAGCGATTGGCCGTAGTCGGGGAAACTGAATAGGCATTTTGTAAGCCTGATGAAAGTTGATTCGAGCGGTTGGCAAAGGACCCGCTTAAACTGCTACAGGCAGATAGACTGATGGCAAACACAACAAGGCTGATCTTGAAAATAATAGAGGCAAACGGTTTGAAGGTCGTATGTTGATCAGAAGAAGTCGATGTGATGTGCAAAACCAGAACCCGATACCAAACAGAAGTATAAGGATGGTATGCACTCAGTTTAGGGGAGTCAATAGCAGTTATTTTACAGTAATAATTGAATTTAAGCGGGTCATAAAAAAGCCCCGACATCCTGTCGAGGCTTTCTCATATTTGGTTTCTTGCCGCTAACTCCTGTCAACGAGCACGTCCTGTATTTCTTGTTGTTCTGAATGAGACATCCTGTCTCTTTATGGTTTATAGATTAGAGCAGTTGAGTCATCTCTGGTATTCGCTAATCACCACAATTTCTGTAGGTTTTGACTGACAACAAGTGTTTATAGCGCTTCTTTTAAGCTTTGTTCATGGCGTTTAACCGAACTGGCATAGCGTTCAGCTTGCTGGCGCATATACGGGCTTCTTCTGTAACCTGTAGGACCAACATTGTAATAGCCGAGAGCTTTTGCCCAATCACCTGTCGATTGATAATAGTTTGCCAGAATATAGGCACCACAATTGATGTTAACCTGTTCATCATATAAATCACCAGGGCAAAACTGTTGCCAGAATTTTGGGCGCACTTGGGTTAAACCTACGGCATCTGCTGAAGAGCGTGCACGAGTTCTATAGCTAGACTCTTGACGGATCAGCGCAGCCAATAAATGTGGTGAAATATTGTGGCGCTCAGCTGTTTGCAGAATGATGGGAGCAACCCGATTGGCGGTTGTTGGTGATACTGAAAAAGCGTTTTGAATACCAGAAGACAGTTTTTGGGAGTGATTGACTGTAGGTGCTTTGGTTGTGGTACACGCGACAGTGAAGTAAGTACTTAAAAAAATAAGGCTCAATTTAGCAAAAGGAATGTGAAAGCGAGAAAAAGAAAATTTGTTGTAAATTATCATCGTGAAACAATTTGACCGTCATCTATAAAACATGCGGATGGTAGGGAGCAAGTCGATAACAGTCAATGCAATCTGTAGGGGTAAATCGTTTAATTTTAGATATTCAGCTGAATAAAAAAGCCCCGACATCCTGTCGAGGCTTTCTCATATTTGGTTTGTTGCCGTCAACTCCTGTCAACGACCACATCCTGTGTGTCTTATTATTCTGAATGAGACATCCTGTCTCTCTATGATTGATATATTAGTGAATTTATCTCATTAGGTGTATTCGCCAATCACCACAGTCACTGTAGGCTTTTGCTTACAAAACGCACATTAACGTTTCTTGAGAATCCAGCCCACCAGTCTTTGTGCAATTGGCGCGCAGACCAATACGCTAGGAAAGGCAAACATCCACGCCACAATCCATGCTGACATCCACATCGAAAAGAAGTGATCGATGAAGCCAACTGCCTTCAATGTGGTGATGCCTGAGATTAAAAAAGACATCATGCAGGATAGAATGAGTGGAAATAATAAACTTGCTGCTTTCACTTGATCATGTTCCTTGATATGCATTTAAGCTGAATGCAAAGTTTTGTCCAAATAACTGGGCAGTTTTAATATCGCCAACATCAAAAGCATCTGCCGCGCTGGCATGTTCAGCTTGGGCCATCAGGCCAGACCATGACCCGAGACGATTGGCTGCTTGCGTGTACGGAACACCTTGATGTTGCTCAGGTAAAATAGGATTGCCGACCCATATCATACCGTGTTGCATCGAAAAGGTGAAAAGTGAAATCAGAGTGGATTGTTTATCCCCTGCGGGCAGTGAGGAAACCGTAAATCCTGCGGCTAATTTTCCTTTAAATGCCTGCTTCTTCCATAGGGGCCCAGTGGCATCCATTAGTTGTTTGAATGTGCCTGACACACCACCCAAATAGGTTGGTGAGCCCCAAATCAGTCCATCATAGTGACACAGTAATTCAGGTTGCGACATTAACTGTTCAGCGGTGAATAGATCAATTTTAATCTGCTCAATTTGTGCTGCACCGAGTTGAATCTGTTGGGCAATAAATTGGGTATGACCCTGACGGCTATGATAAATAATAGCAATGGATTTCATGGTTGGACTCCTCAGTAAAATAATGCAAGCAATAGCGCGCTGAGATATAAACCGCAGCCGAAAATAGCGTGGTTAACCAGACTTCGTAGACAGTTATGTAAAGGCTGCGCAGTTTTAGCGGAGGCAATACCTGACCCCATAGCCGGTTGCATGATGAAAAAGGGAATAAGCACCGTGATCACCCCGAAAATAAAGGCAGAGGTGAATTGTGGTTGCAATAACCATGCTTCTCCTACCATAAGGATAAAGCTAAATGCAAAGAGGATACCGACACTGTAATGTGCCAGCCAACCCAAGGCATATTCCTGTCGAATGGCAGGACTTTGCGCAATCGATTGATGCCAGAATTTGCCTCGAAACATCCAACCGACCCAACGGCCCAGTAAGGCAAAATTTAAGCTTGGAAGATTGAGTCTTTTTAACAGCAATAGCCACATATCCATCATCAGCGTGGCACCGATACCTAAGCATAGGATTTGAAATAACAGTTCCGCAGTTTCCATTTTTTCACCTTGATCTTTTTTGCATAAAACGCGATAAAGAGAGTGTGCAAGTTCAAGTCAACTTGAAGTCAAGAGGTATTTATGGATATTGGAGAAGTTGCAAAAAGAGCAAATGTTGCAACATCGACTTTACGTTTTTATGAAGAGAAAGGGCTGATTAAGTCGATTGGCCGTTCTGGACTACGCCGACAATACGGTAAACAAGTGTTAGATCAACTAGCATTAATTGCTTTGGGGCGGGCGGCAGGTTTTTCCTTAACTGAAATTGCACATATGTTTGGAGAAAATGGTCAGCCTGAATTGGATCGAGCTATGCTCAATGAGAAAGCAGAACAACTAGAGCAGATGACCCGACGTTTGCACTTTATTAGCGAGGGACTGAGACATGCCGCGGTATGTCCTGCAGAGAATCATATGCAGTGTCCAACCTTTCGAAAGTTTTTAAAAGCGGCGATTGCAGGCGAATATCAACCGACTAAACTTGACTAAGATCGAAGTTATGTCAGTGCTTGTGATAGACAAAAAAAGCATTGCGTTACATTGTCATCTTTTCGCCATAAAGACTTCATTTTATTGCAGTAAAAGCGTCATAAAAACTTGTTTTAATTTGCCTAATTTTTTACCAAATGTATAAAACCATGAACAAGAAAACTTTATTGGCTTTATTCTGCTGTAGCACTTTGGGTTTAACTGCCTGTAATAATGATGACAATAATCAAGATCAGAATACATCGACTGAGAAAGTCACAGAGCCCACGCTGATTTCTTTCGCCAAGCTTCCTGTCGCAACTTATGCCGCTGGACCAGATTCAGGTAAAGCGGTGAGCGGCGCTAATGGCATCTATCCACCCTTTAAGGGACAACCCGTACAGGGCTTTTCTGCAGCCTTAAAAAATCAGGATGGCAGTTATATGGCCATGGCCGATAATGGTTTTGGCACACAGGATAATTCAGCTGATTTCTTATTACGCATTTATAAAATCAAAGCCGATTTTAAAACCAAGAGCAAAGGCACAGGACAGGTACAAGTACAAAGCTTCATTCAATTACGAGATCCGAATAATTTGGTTCCTTTTGATATTGTAAATGGTAATACGCCAGAACGCTTATTGACAGGGGCGGACTTTGATCCTGAATCAATGCAACGTGCGCCAGATGGTAGCTATTGGATTGGTGATGAATTTGGTCCATTCTTATTACATTTTTCCGCAGAGGGCGTGTTGCTCGATGCACCGATTGCTTTGCCCAATCCATTTAATCCGAGCCAAGAGTTACGCTCTCCGCAAAACCAGCTAAATAAAGCCAATATCAATTATGTTGAGCCATTGGTGGGGCGCAGTAGTGGTTTTGAAGGGATGGCGATTTCACCTGATGGCAAATATCTGTATCCACTACTGGAAAAACCATTGCTGAATGATTCAACAGGTAGGCTGCTGATCTCTCAATTTGATCTGCAGAAGAAAGCCTATACGGGTGTTTATTATTGGTTCGTACTGGATAGTAAAGCCACCAATATTGGCGACTTCCAATTGTTTAATGACAAAGAAGGTCTCATTATTGAGCGCGATGTGAGTCAAAATAATCTCGGTGGCCATAAGAAATTGATTCGGATTAAATTTAATGAGCCGAAACAAGTGGTGGCACGTGAAGACTTGGTTGATTTAATCAAGATTGCCAATCCTAATGGATTATATGGCGCAGCACGGGAAGGGGATATTGGGACAGGTCAGGTATTTGCCTTCCCATTTGAAACCATTGAGGATGTGATTATTGAAAATGGCACTACTTTGACGGTATTGAATGACAATAATTTCCCCGGTTCATCAGGACGCAATGCCAAACTTCCCGATGATAATGAGATGATTCAGATTCGCCTGCCTAAAGCATTATTTTAAACATTTGATAAAAATGGCCGAAATGATCATTCCGCATTTTGGCTGAGGGCGTATACTGGTCGGGCATAAGGAGTCCTCATGTCTGAATCAGTGCTGCGCCCAACCCATATCGAGTATGGTTCAAAATCGTTTACTGCGATTTTATGGTCATTGTTCTTTGCAGGTTTTGCGTCGTTTTCATCGCTGTACTGTGTACAGCCAATGATGCCGATTTTTGCACACTTCTTTCATGTCAGCCCGACCCACAGTAGTTTCCCCTTATCCTTTTCCACCATCGCACTGGCGATTGGCTTGCTGTTCACGGGTTTTATTTCTGACCGTTTTGGGCGTAAACCGATCATGGTATGTGCCTTATTTTTGGTCTCGATTTTATTGCTGATTAGTGCTTCTTTTCCAATATGGGAAATCTTTTTAAGTACCCGTGTTTTGATTGGCTTAGCAGTCAGTGGGGTTGCCGCTGTGGCAATGACCTATATCGGAGAAGAGATTGCACAGAAGGATATCGGTTTTGCGATGGGGCTATATATCTCAGGCACAGCGATTGGCGGTATGGGGGGGCGTCTGATTGCGGGTGTTTTGGTCGATTTTATTTCTTGGCAATCGGCAACCTATATTATTGGTTTTCTGAATTTGGTGATTGCTTGCTTATTCTATCTGTTATTGCCCAAATCACAGCATTTCAAACCGTTTCCATTCCGATTTTCACGTTTTAAAGCCGCGTTTGAGCAAAATTTAAAAGATCCGAAACTACGCATTCTATTTGCCCAAGGCTTTATTCTGATGGGCTGTCTGGTGACCGTATTTAACTATATCAGTTACCACTTATTAGAAGCGCCCTTTCATTTATCGCAAACATGGATCGGCCTGATTTCAATTGCTTATTTGGCAGGAATTTATAGTTCACCCAAAGCCGCACAATGGGGCTTTAAGTATGGGCGCGATAAAGTGTTGCCTGTGTTATTGGTGATGATGATGATCGGTCTGTTTATTACCTTGATCCCATCGCTTTGGACCATTTTACTAGGTCTTACAATTTTTACCTTTTCATTTTTTGCAGCACATTCGACTGCAAGTAGCTGGGTCTCGGTTCAGGCCGTACAGTATCGTGCAGTCGCTTCCTCATTATATTTATTTTGCTATTACATTGGCTCAAGTTTACTTGGCAGTAGTGGTGGATTGGTCTGGGAGAACTATGGTTGGACGGGAATAAACTTCATGGTGGCGGTGGTTTTAGCACTTGGGCTTTTTTTAGCATTGCGGTTGAGATCTTTGTCGATGCGGCAATCGGATTGACTTTGCTTTTTATGGTTTATGCTTTAGAGTTTTCCTTAATAAATCAAAAATTAAAGTATTAGAATGACAAGGGTTAAACAGATATGGATTGTGTTCCTGATCATTATTTCGTTAATGATCAGTTTTGCTATGGGAGCGTTGACCGCAGGCTTAAAGCATTGGTTTCAACCTTTGGTTAGCATGCAAATTTCAAATCAAAGTGGGCAAACCATCAGTATGCTTAAACTGTCTGTAAAAACAGCAGGCGTTCAGCATCAAATCTTTTTTCAGCCACTCGAAAATAACAAGACAATCGCAACCCAGTTCTTTGTACAAGGAGAGGGTGGATATCGACTAGAAGTAACTTTGGCGAATGGTCAGACAGTTTCAGGAGGTCGAGGCTATATTGAGTCGGGTTATACGGTCAAAGAGGTGGTTCGATCAAATGGAATAAGTAGCGCTGTTTCCTATTAATTAAAAGTCTAGTTTGGTGCTCAAACTTACTTTCTGATTAAACTTTATACAAATAATTTGTTATCCCCTTGTTCCTGAATGTTTTATAAACAGGGAAAATGAATGAAATTCATGTTAAAATGATCGGCTTTCATTTTAGGGGTTAAAATACCGCCAACCCCGATAGATGTCTCTCCTTCATCTGCTAGCCGAGATTCGCAAGCCATGTCTACTGCCTACACCATGCAGACCGCGCCAAAAGCGTTGTTTGATTACGACAAATATTGGGCGTCGTGTTTTGAACCCGCACCATTTTTGCCGATGTCACGAGAAGAAATGGATCTACTCGGCTGGGATGCATGTGACTTTATTTTAGTGTGTGGCGATGCCTATATCGACCATCCATCTTTTGTCTCGGGCGTAATTGGGCGTGTGCTTGAAGCACAAGGTTTTCGTGTCGGAATCATCGCGCAACCAGACTGGACCAATGTCGAGAGTTTCCGTGTTTTAGGTAAGCCAACCATTGCATGGGGTGTGACCGCAGGGAATATGGATTCGATGATCAACCGTTATACGGCAGATCGTAAAATCCGCTCTGATGATGCCTATTCACCTAATAATGAAGCGAATAAACGCCCAGATCGCGCAGCAACGGTTTACTGTCAGCGTTGCCGTGAGGCATTTCCTGACGTTCCAGTCTTACTTGGTGGTATTGAAGGCAGCTTACGTCGTATCGCACATTATGACTATTGGTCAGATAAAGTTCGTCGTTCAATTTTGATGGACTCTAAAGCTGATTTATTGATGTATGGCAATGGTGAGCGTGCCATTATCGACGTGATGCATCGTTTAGCCAAAGGTGAAAAAGTTCACGAAATTACTGATGTTCGTGGTACTGCATTTATTATCAATAAACATAATAAAAAATCGAAAGCAAAATTCGTTGAAATCGCCAGTAACGATGTCGATAGCATTGGGCGTGTGGATCAGATCATTAACCCTTATGTGATGACTGAAGATATTGATGGCTGTGAAGTTGAAAAAGAAAAAGGCAACTCACTGGCTCAATACCAGAACTTCCAAAAAGAATTTGTGGCAAATCCAATCGTACGTGAAGGCGACAATCTAGATCCAGATACGCAGATCGTACAGCTAAAACCTGCACCATCAAAAGCGATTAAACATAAATTACCACCACGAGAATTGGCGGTAATCCGTTTACCTTCTTATGAAGAAGTGGCTGAGGATCAGGTGCTCTATGCACATGCCAACCGTATTTTGCATTTGGAAACCAACCCAGGTAATGCACGTGCATTGGTGCAACGTCATGGTGAACGTGATGTCTGGATCAATCCACCGCCAATTCCTCTGACCACTGAGGAAATGGACTATGTGTTTGATTTACCTTATGCACGCTTACCGCATCCTGCTTATGGCAATGCGCGCTTTCCTGCCTTTGATATGATCAAATTCTCTGTGAATATCATGCGCGGTTGTTTTGGTGGTTGTACTTTCTGTTCGATTACCGAGCATGAAGGCCGTATTATCCAAAACCGTTCGGAAGATTCAATTTTACGTGAAATTGAAAAGATCCGTGATACTGCACCTAACTTCACTGGGATTATTTCGGATTTAGGTGGTCCAACGGCGAACATGTACCGTTTGCATTGCCAAGACCCTGAAATTGAAAAGAATTGCCGTAAACCATCGTGTGTTTATCCAGGTGTTTGTCAGAACTTACATACCGACCATGCACCTTTGGTTCAGCTTTATCGGAAAGCACGTGAAATCAAAGGGGTGAAGAAGATTCTGATTGGTTCGGGTCTGCGTTATGACCTTGCGGTCCTAAACCCTGAATATGTCAAAGAATTGGTCCAGCACCATGTCGGTGGCTACCTGAAAATTGCGCCTGAGCATACCGAAAATGGCCCATTATCCAAGATGATGAAACCAGGTATCGGGACTTATGATCGCTTTAAGCAAATGTTTGAGCGTTTCAGTAAGGAAGCAGGTAAGGAACAGTATTTAATTCCATACTTTATTGCCGCACATCCAGGTACCACCGATTACGACATGATGAATCTGGCGATTTGGTTGAAGAAAAATGGCTTCCGTGCCGATCAGGTACAGACCTTCTATCCATCACCTATGGCAACTGCAACCACCATGTATTACTCAGGCAAAAATCCATTGTCTAAGGTGGCACGTTATACTGAAAATGTGGATATTGTGAAAGGCGAAAAGCGTCGTCGTCTGCATAAGGCATTCTTACGCTACCATGATCCAAATAACTGGCCTTTATTGCGTGAAGCTTTGAAAGAGATGGGGCGTGTAGATTTAATCGGAAATTCAAAGCAGCATTTGATTCCAACTTATCAGCCACAAGGTACAGCTGAAGGTGAATATAAATCAGCACGTAAGAAGAATTCTTCTGTCGCAGGAGATTCTGCAAAACGTGGCCAAGGTCAGTCTCGTTCACCGTCAGGTCAACAGCGTCCGCAAAAAGGGCAGCTATTGACGCAACATAATGGTTTACCACCACGTGAAACGGGTGAGAAAAGACCATTTTCAGGAAAACCAAAGTCTAAAACCAAAGTACCTCGTTAATTGGGTATTGAAGAAGGCATGAGAGCGTTCATGCCTTCTTTTTTATGCCTAAATGGTCATGTGGTCACAATTTGATCGCAAAACTATCGCGCATAGAAACATAAACTGACAATAACGACTTGAATCTTGGCAAACGAATGATTATAAATAAAGTGCAGAGGGCTATTACGACTTTGGTCGTCTAGGAAAACACGATTAAAAAACTTAAGTTTGCACTGCAAAATGACTTTGCTATCGATGTTCTTGATTAAAAAAATTGGCATAAAGCCAAATGATTATAAAAAATCTAAAGGGATTAGTTAGAAATGTATTATTTTATAACAACAGTTGGGTTGCTGTTAATCACAGCACTTGCACTTCGTCGCTTACAACAAAATAGGCGTCAGGACAGTCCACTCAAACGCCGTGGTATTTTAAATATTGCGGAGCAAATTACCTTGATGCGTTTACAAGCTGTATTACCACGCCATACCGTTTTGGCGCATGTGTCTTTTGATGCTTTACTGACCACTAAATTTGCGCACACGCGCCGTAAGTATCAAGGTTTGGTCGCAGATTTCGTCATTTTAGATCAGCAGCATCAAGTGCTTGCGATTATTGAAATTGCAGACGAATCTTATGTGAACCGCCTGCATCAAAAGCATTATCAAGATAGTTTACTTGAATTGGCAGGCTATCGTGTACTGCGTTATAGCAGCATTCCAACTGAACAAGAACTCAGAGAAGATTTAGTGCCAGATCTGTTTGAGCCTACCGCTATTTCAGCGGCAGGTACCTCAGCATCGATGTCGATGCCTAAAGCAGATCGACTGATGAAATATAATGAATTCGCATTTAAATCTTATTAATCTGGGCGAACCGCAGTGACCGTCATTTCAACCAAAACATCAGGTGTGTAGAGTTTAGATTCTACACAGGTACGTGCTGGGGGATGTCCCTCAGCAATCCATGCATCCCATACTGCATTCATGGCTGCATAATCTTTTTCAATGTCTTTTAAAAAGATCAGTACAGATAAAATATGGGTTTTATCTGTACCTGCTTCCGCCAATAAACGATCAACATTATCTAAGGTCTGCTGTGTCTGTGCGGTTACATCAACGCTGGTATCATCAGCCAATTGACCTGCTAAATGAACAAGATTTCCTGAAATTGCAACTTCGCAATAACGTGATGTGACATGAAGGCGTTGCACAGACATAGTGATTCCCTAATTGAAAAGTATAGTCGGGATTGTACTTGATGCTATTCAGCTGCAATGTAATTTTCTATAAATCAGGCTAAAAAAGTTTCTATTCCCATTAAGTTACGATGTTTGAAAACCAAAATGCAGCGTTGTTGTGGGCAAATAATAATATTTCCCAGATTCAAAAACTGGATTTTAGCCTGTCGTAATTGATTCAGACAGCTTGCAATCGAGCTATGTAAAGGACATAACTGTTTGAGTTGCTTTAACGCTAAATAAGTTGTTTGGTACACGGTCTTATTCCTTATCAATACAGTGAAAAGGGGCGAAGACAATACTCTGCCCTATGTATTTTTATTGGCTTTGTTGTTCGGATTGATACCAATTGACATGACGGGTGATGAACATGACACAGGCAATCAGGATGAAGGACAGGATCGAACCAAATAAGAAGGTCTTGCCACTGGATTGCAGCAACAGATACATCATGCCGTAGAGCACACCGAGTAGAATCCCGAATAACAGCGCAGGCTTAATCCCGTTGACCACAAAATATAAATACCATGTGATGAGACCGACACAAGCGATTGCTGCCGCTAGATAGGCGAGTGCGAAGGCGTAATATTCACTGATCGAAAGTAACAGCACGAAGAACACACCTTGTGCCATCGCAACCAAGGCATATTGCACAGGATGGATTTTGAGTTGTTTTAAAATCTCAAACAGGAAGAAGCAACCAAAGGTAATGATGATCACCATCACACCATATTTAATAGCACGATCAGTTTGGGTATAGATATTTACAGCTTCTAAGAATTGAGTGGAAATGCCAGAAATATTTGCTGGTGTGCCTGTATCGTATGTTTCCACCGCTGCTGTTGGTGCTGGATCTTGAGCATTTAAAATTTTATAAAAGCACTGGCTATTTTCACATAGTGACACATTTTCTAAATTGCGTTTACCCAGTGCGATATTTTTCCAATCTGCCTGAAATTGGCGTTTTTCACTGGATTTTTTAAAGGGAAGGCTTTGCCCATCATATTTAACATCGCCCCAGTTACCTGTGGCTTGATAGGTCATTTCATAACTGGTTGGAATGAAGGTGAATTCACTGAGTCCTTCAAGCTCGAATTGTAGACCAAACTTAAAACCCTGCTGGAACTTTTGTACCAGTTCAGGGTATTGCTTAGCGGTCAGATGCATCAGGTCAAAACCACGTTGTCCTTGGCTTTGCTCAGAAAATTCGAACTTATAGGCCTTACCATCAATATTGAAGATTGGTTTGGCATTCAGCCCTCGTGCATCTTGGATCGGAAAAATAATTTCAGCCTGTTCCCATAGATAATTACGCTTTGCTTCGTTATCGATGGCCTTAAATGTACCTTTGCCTGACATCGAGTTTTGATAGCTGATCGCTTTATAAATATTGCGTCTATAGGTACTGTCCGAAACTTTAAATTGTGCACTCCAGTCGGTCGTTTCAGCACCTATCGCCACAAATAGGGTCTGAGTACAGGTATAGCTTTTCTTTTGTTCATCGGTACAGGTGGTTTGCACTTGATAGGGAACTTTTAAATAGGGTGCAACGATTTGCTGTGGACGAATTTGTTCATTGGCAATGTCGCGAATGACTTGTTGTTGATAGCTTTGGCGTTCTGAGACCAAGCTCGAAATAAAAAACAAACCAATATAAAAAATCAAAATCAGGAACAGAATGGCTCCGATTTTAAGGTTGATAAAATTGCGACGCATATGGAATTCCATGATCATTAGGATATGACCAGTATCTACATGCGATATGCGCTTCGGATGAGCTCGGTTTGAAGCTTAAGTGAAGTTTGTGTGAAGTGTGAGGGTCAAGAGCACACCAGATCGATGTATTGCTAAGAAGTCGAGGCGATTCGCTTCAATATTCTGGATGCTAATCTGACCGTGGTGCTGTTGAATAATCTGCTTGACGATACTGAGCCCAATGCCTGTACTGCGTTGCTGATTATGCGGACGCGGTAGAGAAAAATAGGTTTCAAATACACGGTTTAAGGCGTATTCAGGAATCGCATCGCCCTCATTAAAAAACAGCAAGGTGATGCTTTGATGGCTTAGGTCTTGCTGAAGTTGAACTGCGATTTTTCCTTGCGGTGGGCAGAAATCTCTGGCGTTGTCTAAGAGGTTATTCAGCGCTTGTTTTAGCCAAAATGGATCGGCATGGATCAAGCTGTGTTCGGGCAGATCAAGCTGGGTTTGGATTTGTTTCAGTTGCAGTGCACTGTGCTGTTGCTGAAAACATTGTTGAATCAGGTGATTCAGATCGACCGATTGAAACTCTAAAACATGCTGATTTTTTTCGAGTCGTGTTAATAACAACATCCGTTCAATCAAGGACTGCAAACGCTGGCTTTGTTCAACAATATGCAGCGCAAATTGTTGCTGATCGGCCAGTGGTAAATCATCCTGTAGTAATTCAGCGCTGGCTTGTATCGCGGTGAGAGGGCTTTTTAGTTCATGGGTCAATGTATTGACATAGTTCTCGACATAGCCTCGGTCTTCTAGTTTTTCCCGCATTTCACTCAATGCTTGGGTCACCTGATTGAGTTCTTTGGCGGAATAGAAGAAGGGCGCTTGATTCACGGGAGCCAATGCCTGTGCATAGCGTCGAACGCGATCAATACTATGTCTTAGCCAATAGGCCACCATACTGGCCAAGAGCAGGCTGAGTGCTGCAATCCAGAGGGCTTGATAAATCAGTTGCTGCTCAGCACGTTCGATATAGGGCTGTACCGACTGATTGGGTTTACCAATACTGACCACACCGAGCAATTGCTGTTGGTAAATAATCGGCGCTGCAATATGCATGACACTGCTGTTGCGGTCATAGGGATTGGTTGCGGTTGAGCGTGCACCGTATTTACCACGCAGTGTTAAGTAGACATCATTCCATCTGGAATAGTCTTGCCCAACAGCTTGTCCTTCGGAGTCGTAGATCACGATACCTTGGGGATCGGTAATGTACAGTTGTTGATTAATTTGCTCTTTGCGATGCTGCCAAATGGTGGCATTCAGTTGGCGGGACAAAGCTGCCTGAATTTTTTGATCAAATTCTGGCGTATCAACCTGATGTTGATAGACATCTTCTGCAATCAGTTGGGCAATGATATTGGCATTTTCAGCGAGGGTATCTTCAACCACCTGCCGTACATTCGGTTTGACTTGCTGGGTCAGGGTATAGGCGATAAAACCTAGACTCAATACCACCACTAAGCTAAAGAAAAACCAGATACGGACGAAAATGGACATTTTTAGCTCAACTTCATCAAGCTATAGCCAAAACCACGATGGGTGCGAATTGGATCATCATCTGGGGTAATCTGTTTGAGCTTGTGTCTTAAACTTTTAATATGCGTATCGACAGTACGTTCTAAGCTATGTTCAGGATATTCCCAAATATGATCCATCAGTTGTTGGCGGCTAAACACCTGTTCTGGATGCTGAATCAGTAAAAATAACAAGCGGTATTCATAGCGAGTCAGTTGTAGTGCTTGTTGATGATAATGAATCTGCAAGGACTGTGGGTGACATGACCAAATTGCCGATTGCACAATAACTTCCGTTTTCGTCGCTGCTACAGAGGCTGTAACAG
This sequence comes from Acinetobacter sp. Ac_5812, assembly GCF_013072695.1. Lineage (GTDB taxonomy): Bacteria > Pseudomonadota > Gammaproteobacteria > Pseudomonadales > Moraxellaceae > Acinetobacter. Next base: position 315,958 of record NZ_LXUK01000008.1, on the reverse strand, counting down.
GCTGAGCTTGATTTTCCATTCTGCGCCAAATGGCTTTGATTCTGGCCACAATTTCTCGTGCACTAAAGGGCTTGCTGCAGTAATCATCCGCCCCAATTTCGAGACCAACCACCCGATCAATTTCATCATCACGGGCTGTTAAAAACAGTAAAGGTGTTTGGTATTTTTGACGTAATTGTTTGCAGACTTCAAATCCATTCAGGTCGGGGAGACCCACATCTAAAATAATGAAATCAAAAGACTGTTGTGCCAGTAATTGCAGTGCTTGTGTGCCTGTATTGGCCCAACTGACGCTCCAGCCTTCACGCTCGAGTGCATAACGTAGCGGTAGGACGATTGCGGCTTCATCTTCAACACAAAGAATTTGTTTTTGCTTCATAAGGCATGTACATACAGAATTTTCTAGTTTTATTTGCTGAGTTTAACTGAAGTTATGACGGTGCATAGTGGGAAATATGGAATTTTTTATAGGAAGAAGAGGATAGAGAAAGAAGACCTGAAGTGCCCTGTAATCTTCGGATTTGATCGTCACGCCAACCACAGGAGCAGATGCTAAAAGTGAGGTTTTCTTTAGCAAAGCAAATAACAAGGATAATGTTACTGCGTTGCTTAGAGTACTGAAAACTGGATAAAAAGCAAACATAATTTTCAGCATGGATTGTGCTTTTGTGTAAAAAAACAGCACTACCACAAAGAAAGCTGTGATTCTTCTTCTAGAGTCTGTAACTGATATATCCCGACGCCGACCAGACGGAATTGGAATTCTGGGTCAATATGCATTTCATCGAGCAGTTGTAGTACCACTTGTCCCAAGTCTTGTTGCGATTGCAGCGCCTGCTTAAAGCTTTTACTGTGCTGTAAGACTTGGAAATTTTTAAGTTTGAGTTTGACAGTCACACCACGCGCGGTTAATTGTTTTTTATTCAGGCTGCGCCAGACTTGTTCGGTCAAAGGCTGCCATGCATGGCTGCATTGAGCAAGGGTGTAATCCTCATCAAAAGTAATTTCCTTGGAAATCTGCTGACGTTCCCGTTCTGCCTTGACAGGACGATGATCTATGCCTTGCGCATATAAATACAGCTGTTTGCCGTATTTACCAAAATGATGAATCAACACATTTTCGTCGATTTTTTGCAGATCGCCCAAAGTATGTAAATTCAGTTGCTGCAAGCGTTCTTGAGTGACTTTGCCCACCCCAGGAATTTTATTCAAGGTCAAATCTTGAATAAAACGTAGCACTTGATTGGGTTTAATCACAAATAAACCATTGGGCTTGTTCCAATCCGAGGCAATTTTTGCCAAGAACTTATTCGGTGCTACGCCTGCGGACGCGGTCAGTCCTGTGACCGCAAAAATATCAGCACGGATTTGTGCTGCGACTTCGGTGGCACTGGCGATATTCTTTAAGTTCTCAGTCACGTCCAGATAGGCTTCATCTAAAGACAGTGGTTCAATCAAGGGCGTGTATTGCTGAAAAATCTGATGAATTTGCGCCGAAACTTCGCGGTATTTTTCAAAATTGGGTTCAATCACGATGACTTGCGGACAGAGTTTTTTGGCTTGTCCCATCGACATGGCAGAACGGAGTCCAAAGACACGGGCAGGATAAGACGCGGCGGCAATGACGGCCCGAGGATGGTGTGAAGAAATCACCACAGGTAAATCTTTTAGTTCAGGATGTTCTCTAAGTTCAACTGAGGCATAGAAGGCATCCATGTCGATATGGATGATTTTGCGTAGCTCATTTGCCATCATCAATGCCTTGTTGTTTTAGAAATATTCGCCATTGTTTCGGCGATTCGGCATAGACATTTAAATCGACCGCTTTGGGAACACCTGTAATTTTGCCTTGGCTACTGTGCTGCCAAAACAGCCATTGTCGACCATCTTTGAGCTCAGGTTTACCGTCATAGTCTCTGACCCATAAGGGAGTGTTGTTAAAGTTCCCCATCAAGACAATATGATAAAAGCTTTTAGAAATATAAAAAATCGGCTGTTTGCCGTAATGCTGTTGCAGTTGGTCATGCATGACCTGAATTTCTTTGAGTAGCTGCTCTTTGGTATAGGTATTGATGCAGTTACTGTCATATTCTAAATCAATCACAGGCGGCAGAGCATCGGCCTTTTTCGGAACAGTCGCAATAAAATTTTCGGCTTGGATGGCGCCATCACGACACAGGCGATAGAAATGGTAAGCGCCCACATGCAGACCTTGTTCACGCGCCTTTAACCAATTTTGCTGAAAGTTACGATCTTTAAAATCACCGCCTTCAGTTGCTTTGAGATAGACGAATTGATATTGCATCGGCGAGATTTTCTTCCAGTTAATCTCACCTTGATGATGGGACACATCAAAGCCGCGAATGGAATAATCTTGTGCCGAGGCTTTCTGCTGATAAAACAAACCAAAGTAGCTGACCACACCCAGCATGACCGCTAAACCGATACTGGCATAAGTCGGATAATGTGGTGTCGATGGAAATTTTGCAGATTTTTTTGCCATATCGTTTGTGTTATGCGATGTTTAAGCGAGTGTCAGATTTACAGTATTGGTCATGTAGAGATTGTACTCGCTTCGCCTTCATGTGGGTGAACTGACTGCCTAATTGTGCCACAAATTTGCATGATGCATAGTTCTCGGCTTGTTTCTGATAGTCTCGAAGCCAGTTTTCACGGATCGCTAAACGTGCTTCACTCACTGGCCAGACGCCGAGTGTTAAGCGATTCACACCAATTCTCCAAGGCTTTGGGCTGATTCTGGCTCGGAAACAATTTTGATTTTTACACATTCGGACGTAGTTAGGATCCGCATGAATGGCATTGAATAATAATTGAGCTTCATCACTTTTAGGTTCAAAGGTCTGATGCATTGCCAAAACACGATAACCTTTTGGCGTGAGATAAACGCGCAAATGCCATGTGGGGTGCTGTTGAGAGAAATCTTGAATTGATGCAAATGCACGCTGTTCTGGTGTTCCAAATAACTTGCTTTGTAAGTAAAACAGTCCTTTGCCAACCAGCCCTGTCAAGATGAGGGAAACAATCACTCCGACTCCCAAGATCATCCATGAACCTAGGTAAACAGCCCCAATACTCGTGACTAGCATTAACAATAAAAAAGCTAATAGATATAGTCTAAATCGAGGTACGTATTCGAAATCGATATCTGCAAATAACACATCTGGGGTATTTAAGCATAATGCGCCGTAGGAATTTCGCGTGATAATGACATCGTCATGCTGAGCAATAATCTGTTCTCTGATTGGTACGCCTTCGGCACCATTGTAGGGAACTTTATGGTCGATTCTTCGAATATTTTCACCAGCCTTGATCCTTTCAATTGCCTCGGCAACACGTTGCTCGGCATGAGATTGCGCTGCTTCAAGGCTTTGATCTGACCAACCAAAGCGTTTAATGGTGTATTGTCGCCCTGCAATCTTGGTTTTTGTTTTAGCTTCTGCCCAATGCTGTGGAACGATCATTTTATTTTTCCTTATTCTATTTATTGGACGACGAACTTTAGATCCGTAAATTTAATCTGTGGTTTCTTTGGGGATTTGCCAAAATACCATGGCGGTAATGATGTTCATACAGCCAAGCGTAATCAAAGTGGCGTGGAAGGCGGTGCTAATCGAAGCACTGGGGAACTGTTGCCCAAACAGATTGATTAACGTTCCAGCTAAGGCCACCCCGATACTCATTGAAAGCATCATAATCATCGACAAGAAGCTATTGCCGCTACTGGCATCCTGTTGTGCTAAGTCTTTCAAAGTCAGCGTATTCATGCCTACGAATTGCAGTGAATTGAGCGTACCAAAGATAAACAGGTGCAGGACTTTTAACCACAATGGCGTTGTTGCGGTCATCAGAGAAAAACTGGCGATACATAAACCGACTAAAACGGTATTGGTGAGTAAGAAACGACGATAACCAACCCGTTGAATCAAGGGACGAATAATCGGTTTGGAAAATAATGAACCCAGTACCATTGGAATCATCATTAAACCGGTATAGAAAGGTTCAAAGCCAAAGGCGACTTGTAGCATCAGCGGTAGAATGAAGGGAATGGCATTACTACCGAGGCGGGCAAAGAAATTGCCCAGTACGCCGATGGAAAAGATTTTGTAGCGAAATAAGCGACCATGAAACAGGGCGTTTTGATGCGTATGCGCATGGTAGGCATAAGCGCCAGCTGCCAACAGTCCCGAAATCAATAAAACCACGCTGATCCAGCGGGAATATTGCGATGCGGCTATATTTTCAATCCCGAGAGACAAGCCTACCATGGCGACCATTAACAGGATAAAGCCACTTAAATCGAAGGATTTGACACTTGGTTCTTTCTGGTTGGGCATGACTTTGAAGGTCATGATCATTCCCAAGATTCCCATCGGAATATTCATTAAAAAGATCCAGTGCCAAGTGGTCACTTCGACCAGCCACCCCCCTAAAGTCGGCCCCATTAACGGGCCAATCAAGCCTGCAAGACTCATCAGGCTCATCGCGGAAAGGAATTGTGAGCGTGGAATCAGTTTTAACAGTGCCAAGCGGCCCACGGGCATCAGCAAGGCACCACCAACGCCTTGAATGACACGGAAAAATAATAATTGTTCTAGGTTTTGCGACAAGCCACAGCCCAGCGAGGCCAAGCTGAAAATCACCATGGAGCTGAGATAAATATTGCGGATGCCAAAACGATCGGCCAACCAGCCACTGAGCGGAATACAGGCCGCAACCGACAGCACATAGGCCACAATGACGCCGTGCATTTGCAGGGGATTTTCATTGAGTTGTACTGCCATTGCAGGAATCGCGGTGTTGACGATGGTGGTGTCCAAGGCTTGCATAAAAAAGCCAATCGAGACCAAGAGCACCAACATTCGGAATTCAGGCTGTACCGCTTGATGTGTTGTCGTTGTCATGAGCCATGATGGATAAAAAGGCAGTTTTAGTTTAATGCAACTGTGCGTGAAATAAAGCCTAAAATTGTCAAAGAGTGGTCATGAAACTGACATTAAAGTGTCATCGAATTTGCATCACCAATGACTAGATTAGCCATACAGAATAAATTGTATGGAATTTGATCATGAAATTTAAGATTTCAGTATTACTGGCAGCATTATTGTCGGTGGGATTAGTGGCGTGTAATGATGACAACGACAATAACAAAACAGATACTCCGGCAGAAGTAGTTGAAGCAACCCCTGAAACGATTAAGTTAAGTTTATTAGGACGTTATGAAACCAATGTTTTCGCCAAAAGTGCTGCTGAAATTCCCGCTTATGATGCTGCAAGCAAACGTCTATTTGTGGTCAATGCCCAGAAGGGTTTAGTCGATGTTTTAGATGCCTCTAAACCTGAAAAGCCCGTTCATCTTGCAGAGCTTTCTGCCCGTACCTATTTAGCCAATTCGGAAGTGAACAGCGTTGCGGTTAAAAATGGCATTGTTGCAATTGCGGTTCAAGCTGAAAACAAAACTGATGCGGGTATCGTGGTATTTTTTAATGCCAAAGATTTAAGTTTTATCAGCAAGGTCGCAGTGGGTTCATTGCCGGATATGTTGAGTTTTAGTCCCGATGGCAAAACTGTTTTGGTGGCCAATGAAGGCGAGCCAAATGATGACTACTCGGTTGATCCTGAAGGTTCAGTCAGCATTATTGATATCAGCAATATTCAACAACCGAAAGCCAGCGTAGCTGACTTTAAGGCATGGAATACGCAAAAGGCGGATTTAATCGCCAAAGGGGTGCGTATTTTTGGGCCAAAAGCGAGTGTGGCTCAGGACCTAGAACCTGAATATATAACCATTTCTGCAGACAGCAAAACGGCTTGGGTGACATTGCAGGAAAATAATGCCATTGCTCGAATTGATATCACACAGCAGAAAGTGACGGATATTTATCCATTGGGCTATAAAGATCATGGGCAAATTGGCAATGAGCTGGATGTCAGTGATAAAGACAAAAAGATTGATATCAAGACTTGGGCAGGCTTGGTCGGGATGTATCAACCTGATTCGATTGCCAATTATCAAGCCAATGGTCAAACCTATCTGGTCACGGCCAATGAAGGCGATAGCCGTGAATGGTTGAAGGATTCCAAAGCCTATTATGCGGGCGATACCAGTAAAGGTTTTGTAGAAAATATTCGCATGAAGCATTTGTTTAACAGCAAAGGCTTTAATAAAGATGGTGATTATCCAGCGCATTTACAACAATTGGCAGCAGGGGTGAAAGGGGCAAAACTCAATCCAGTAACCTTTGCGTATTGTGGCGCTACTGCGACAACTGCGGGTGCATGCCGTGAAGATGCAGCATTGGGGCGTCTCAATATTGCGTGGAACATGGGTTATCAAACCAATGCCGATGGTTCAGCCAAACTGGATGCCAATGGTTTGCTCACTTACGACAAACTCTATGCTTATGGCACGCGTTCATTCAGTATCTGGAATACCCAAGGTCAGTTAGTTTGGGACTCAGGCAGCGAGTTTGAAAAGAAAACCGCTGAATTGTTCCCGAACTATTTTAATAGTGACCACGAAGCGGTGGCCTTTGATGACCGTAGTGATAATAAAGGCCCTGAGCCTGAGGGTGTTGCTATCGGTACGATTGGCAAGAAAACCTTTGCTTTTATTGGCTTAGAGCGAATGAGTGGGGTGATGGTGTATGATATCACCACACCGAATAAACCCAAGTTTATTGAATATTTTACGACACGTAATTTTGTTGAAACCGATGCGGCAAAACAGGGTGATTTAGGACCTGAAGGCTTGATCTTTATTGCTGCAAAAGACTCACCAAACGGCAAGCCTTTATTGGTGGTAGGGAATGAAGTCAGTGGTTCAACTGTGGTATATCAAGTGAATGTACAATAAGTTCTCAATATAAAAAAAGCGGATCTTCTTGATCCGCTTTTTTTATGGGTATGTTTTAGACTTCGATATGGCTGGGTGTGTTTAAGTTTTTAATCACACTTGAAATTTGTTCCAGTGTTTCACAAATAATCACTTTGGCGCGATGCTGTGGTGGTAAAAAGCCTTCTTCTACCGCGTGATCAAGCTGTGCAATCAGGGCATCATAAAAACGATTGACGTTATAAATAATCATCGGCTTCTGATGTTGATTGAGCTGTCCCCATGTGGCAATTTCCAGAATTTCTTCAAAAGTTCCTAGACCACCAGGTAGGGCAATAAAGGCACTGGCACGTTCGGCCATCAGGGCTTTACGTTCATGCATGCTGTTGACGATATGTAATTCGGTCAGTTTATGGTGGGCAATTTCATAATCCAGCATAAATTCTGGAATCACACCCACCACTTCGCCACTATGTTCCAGTACAGTATCCGCAACTTGCCCCATCAGACCAATACTGGCACCGCCGTAGACAATACCAAAGCCTTGATTGGCAATATGCTGGGCAAGCTCAATGGCTTTGTCTCGGTAAATTGGCTTGTTGCCTGTACGCGAACCGCAATATAACGCAATAAGAGATTGAGTGGTTTTTATAGGGGGAGAGCTTATGGTTTTCTTTTCAGTCATTATCAGAACACTATTCATTCGTTTATTTTTACCTTATCATTTTCGCTGTGCTTGTCTAGGCTAAATCAGGTTTGTGACAGTTTTATGCACATTTTACATACAATGTACTTTTGTTGCGCCTCGAAAGAATTTGAAAACATCCTCAACACAAAAAAAGATGAATTTCACTGAAATCTTGCCTATACTAAAAATCCTTTTATTAATTTATGTACCTCTATGAGTAGTGGTTGTTGTCGCTCCGCATTGTTCTTATTTCCTAAAAAAAATGTTTTGGCTGTTTGTGCCGACCTTTTAAAATCTCAACTTCATAACAATATTGCTGATTTTGCAGAGGAGTCACCTCAATGATTCTGGAATGGATGTCAGATCCAGCTGCATGGGTTGGTTTAGCCACATTGGTGGTGCTTGAAATTGTACTGGGTATTGATAACCTTGTTTTTATTGCAATTTTGGCAGAAAAATTACCACCAGAACAACGTAATGCTGCGCGTAAAATTGGTTTGATTCTCGCCCTGTTAATGCGTTTGATCTTGCTTGCTTCGATCGCATGGGTGGTGACATTAACTACACCGCTGTTCCATATTTTTGATCATCCGTTCTCTGGACGTGATTTGATTCTGCTGTTTGGTGGTGTGTTCTTATTGTTTAAGGGCACCATGGAACTGCATGAGCGGATTGAAGGTACACAAGCACATAAAGAAGAAAATCCAGTGCATGCCGTGTTCTGGATGGTGGTGGTGCAGATCGTGGTCCTTGATGCGGTATTCTCGCTTGACAGTGTGATCACTGCAGTGGGGATGGTGAAAGAGCTTTCAGTGATGATGATCGCGGTAACGATTGCGATTGGTATCATGTTGCTGGCTTCACGCCCATTGATGGATTTCGTGAATAAGCATCCAACCGTGGTGATCTTGTGTCTTGGCTTCCTGATGATGATTGGTTTCTCATTGGTGGTTGAAGGCTTCGGTTTCCATATTCCGAAAGGTTATTTATACGCTGCGATTGGTTTCTCGGTGTTGGTGGAAATGGTCAACCAAACCATGCGTCGTAACCAAGAGAAATTGGTCACCACCACTGATTTACGTTACCGCACTGCTTCTGCGGTACTGCGTATGCTCGGTAATAAGAGCAATGGTAACGAAGGTCAAAACAAAGAAGCTGAAGATGTGTTAGCGACACAGGCCTACGCCAAAGAAGTCTTTGATGAAGACAATGGGGTATATCATAGTGTCTTGGTTCAAGGGGTGTTGGGTTTATCTGAGCGTCCAGTTAAGTCAGTAATGACACCACGTCCCGAGTTGGAATGGTTAGACTTGGATGATGACCCCGCTGAGTTAAAAGAACGTTTAATGGCAATGACCCATTCGCGTTTGATCATTGCCCGTGGTGAGTTAGACAATATCGAAGGGATTGTTCTCACCCATAAAGTATTAAATGAATACATCGAAACAGGTGCCATTGATTTCAGTAAACACTTACGCGAGCCTGTGATCGTGCATGAAAATGCGCAAGTGCTGATGGTGATGGAACAGTTACGTCAAGCACCGCTGCAAATGGCGATTGTCCTGAACGAATATGGTTCGATTGAAGGGATAGCTACTCCAATTGATATGTTAGAAGCGATTGCGGGTGAATTCCCTGATGAAGATGAATTGGAAGCAACTGCAGAAAGTCTAGATGATGGTTCGATGTTGTTAGAAGGTTCAACCGATATTCGTCATGTTTCTTTGTTATTGGGCAAAGATTTGGTCGATGAAAGCGAAGAATACTCTACTTTGTCGGGCTATATCTTATTCCATCTAGGTCGTTTACCTGAAAATGGTGACATGATTGAAGTGGATGGTTATCGTTTTGAGGTGGTGACAATGGATGGGCACAAAATTGAAAAAGTGCGCATTATTGCGAAAGAGAAGACGACCGAGAAATAATTAAGTTTGAGCAAATAGCCTTTGAGTTTGGCCTTGTGATACAAGGTTTTTCTCAGGGCTATTTTTATTTGAGAATTGGAAATGACATCATCACAAAATTGTCCATGTGGACAAGGGCAATATGCTGCGTGCTGTCAGCCTTTGCACTTAAAACAGCAAGTTGCTCAAACTGCAGAGCAATTGATGCGCTCGCGTTATAGTGCTTTTGCTTTGAAGCAGATTGACTATATTTTGCAAACGACAGCCTTGGGCCAACAAAGCACTTTAGATCGGGCAGCGATTGCTGACTGGAGTCAATCGAACCAATGGCTCAAACTGGACGTGGTGCAGCATCAGCCCAAGCTAGACAAAACCCATGCGCTGGTTGAATTTAAGGCACATTATCATGATGGTACACAAGCTCATATTCATCATGAAATTTCACATTTTGTATTACACCAACAGCAGTGGTATTTCCTTGACCCGACTCTGGACATGAAAATCACCATGAAACAACCCTGTGTTTGTGGCTCGGGGAAAAAATTTAAGCAATGTTGTGCACAATTCATCTAAGTTTGTCTTAGAATAGCGCACACTTTTACGCCTGATTTAGGGATGTAGGCAGATGTTACTCACCGTGATTTATATTATTGCCATTACTGCGGAAGCGATGACAGGCGCATTGTCCGCAGGTCGACGCAGTATGGACTGGTTTGGTGTGGTACTGATTGCCTGTGTCACGGCATTGGGCGGTGGCTCGGTACGTGATGTGCTACTCGGACATTATCCTTTAACCTGGGTCAAACATCCTGAATATTTGGTGCTGACCTGTATTGCAGCCTTCGTCACCATTATTATTGCCAAATGGATGCGCCATCTGCGCAATATCTTCTTGGTTCTAGATGCCTTGGGCTTAATCGGCTTTACCATTATTGGTTGTCAGATTGCTTTGTCGATGGGACATGGTTTTGTGGTGTCTGCGGTAGCAGGGGTGCTCACTGGGGTGTCGGGCGGTATTCTGCGTGATATCTTGTGTAATGACGTACCGTTGGTGTTCCGCCGTGAGTTGTATGCCAGTATTTCCTTTGTCGCCGTGATTTGTTATTGGGTCTGTTTGGAAGTTGGCTTGCCACACGATCTTACTGTGATTTTCACCTTGGTCTTTGGCTTTACGCTTCGTTTGATTGCGATTTATTTTGGTCTGGAAATGCCGAAATTTATCTATAAAGAAGATGATGCCGAGTCTGCTTCTTCCACAGATGAGCATTGAGATTAAAATGGATAGAGAGAAAATTGAGCAGATAAGAAAAGAACTCTCTATCCCACTTACATACGCGATAAAACTTTTAAAAGAAAACCAAAATGATGTATCTGCCGCAATAATTAATTTTCATCAAGATAATATTGAAAAAGTGATTCAAGCCACTGAATGTCAAATCTCGGTCGCCCAAGATATCTATCAATGTTGTAATTTCGATGTTGAAAAGGCGATTAAAAAAATCCAGTCACAAGTGATGCTCCTTACAACACGTGAAAATCAACAAAAAACCAAGAATGAAATAGGTTTTATTCTTTGGGCTGAATCTGAAAGTCATAAAACCAGTTCAAATGATATTTTTATTCCAGTGCATGATTTTGATTATATTTTAGATACTTTTAGAGTCGCTTGTTCTGTAGACCAATTGGGCAATACTTTGTCGGGAAACAATTTTGATATATGTGGATACAACTACCTAGATCATCATACATGTACCCTTATCTTCAATGAGATGCTAAAAATTCCTGCAAATAATTTAGCGATAGAAAAATTTTTAAAAGCTTTAATCAGTTGGTGGCGTGACCAGTTAAAGCGTGCTAAATATATCGTAGTTTATGGCAATTTATGATACATCTCATTCACTCTGGTTTATGAAGTCTTAGATGTTAAAAAGAATTACTATAGGTACTTATTAGTCTCATTCGATCGAAATTGATGGTTACGTACCCTTTGATATTCATTTCAATGAAAAATCTCCAGATTTGTATTGGAGAGGTGGTAATGCCCAATTACCATGCTTTTAAATTATTAATGAATTTTATTTTTATTTCTAGTTAATGTTATTCTAATAATAAGAATAATAAATATAACTACTGAAAATAAAAAGTATATTCCTCCATAAAAAAGATGTGATTTATAACCCTTATAGATAAACATTGGTAATAGTTCTTGCTGAGTATAGCCAATAGAAGCTTTTTCAAAAAAATAACTTATAATTAAGGCGTATAAACCAGAGAAAACAAAAAATGATAGAATTTTATTCACTTTATCTTTTATGAGAAAAATAGAGTTCAAACTTAAGGAAGCAATGAGTATCGTAAAGATGACAGCATAAACAGTTATCCAATAATTATAATCTTCCATTTTATTACCTATTTCTTTTTTTAAAATTCAATGTAGTATTCTTTGTTAAAAAGTTTCTTAATATAATTATTATTAAAATTGCAATTGAGAAAATGCTATATATGGACCCGTAAAAAAAATTTTTTTTGTATCCAGTGTAAATGAATTTAGATAGAAGTTCTTGCTGGGTGTAATCAATATAGGCTTTTTGAAAAATGTAAGTTAAAATAAAAGAATATAGACCAGAAAAAACGAAGAAGAATAGAATTTTATTCACTTTATCTTTTATGAAAAAAAGAGAGTTAACACTTAAGGAAGCAATGAGTATCGTAAAGACGGCAGCGTAAACAGTTATCCAATAGTTATAATCTTCCATTTATTCACCTAAAGCTTTTTTGATAAATGAGGGTGATATTCTTCCCTCCATACGTGTCTTTGCAATAACTTTGCCGTTATTATAGATCACCCGTTCCTCATGTCGGTAATCTTGCTTGGCAATTTCTTTAGTTCCACCACGATTGGGATTGGCAAAGTCGGAATGACCAATTACCACACTTTTACTTTTACCCGCCTTAAATAAAGCGATTGATAGCAAAGCAGAAAGCGTATCACTTCGACGATCGAAAGCAGTATGGCAGCCATGTATTTCTATTTTTGATTCATTAGTAAACACTTTAAAATTAATATCTGAAATTGTGTATGAGTTAGCCCAATTGTTGGAACCGTATGGTCTCCAATAATTTATTTTAGTCCTGATATTGTTATACAGATTCGATTCTAGATTTTGAGAATCAACTTCTTTTTTTGTTATATTTTTATGCAAAGATGCACCTATTACCGTATAAAGCCCTTCTTCTGAACCATGTCCAAAAATATCTAGGGATTGGATAGAGTTTTCTTTTTGCGCATTTATTGTATCAATCAGCTGTTTTATTCCTTGAGAGATAAAATAAGATTTAACAGGTAAATCATTTTTATAGTCTTTAACCACATTTTTGGATGCATGGAAAAAAGCCCCATTGTCAGCTAAAGATTTTGCACCACCATATAGAACTAGACGAACAGGCAAATTCATTTTGACCTGTTCAACTTGAGCATTTTGTTTGGTCGTTGTGCGATATTCGTTTTTAGTAACCATGATCATCAGACTCTTCTATTCTTATGCTGATTCCTTCAGCTTGTTCTTTTTCATTTAATTTATGCGTATGGCCTGAAGCATCGGTTGTCCCTTGGATTTTTTCACCACTTGCAAGTTCAATGACATATTTCACATGGGCAAGTGGTTGTTGATCATCTTCATTGATGAGTTGAAATTGACCAGAGTAGCGTTGTGAGGATTCTGCTCGAAATGCTGATGGGCATGGTGCGCCGCCTGCATCGCCAATGACATGACTTTGTTTGGGTTGTAAAGAAGCGCCACAGGAAAATAAATCACCCACAAAGGCAACCGCGATACCATCAAAGATGACATGGTCATTACTTTTTAATAAGGTTGACCAGCATTTGCAACGTGGACAAAAAAAGCCATCCCCAGCCCTTAAAAATAATTGTCCATTGAAGGAACTCCTTTGTTGTGTTGCTTGTACAAAACCACCATGATTTGTCGTTGATCCATTAACTCCAAATGCTCTCATTTTTTGATTCCTGTTCTTTTTTTTAAATTTAATATAAAAAAATAATTAAATTATTCTTAATAATAGTTGGGGTTCATGGCTTTGTTAATATTTTTTACTTTTTATATACAAAGGTGGCGTAGGAGTGGAACTACAGAATGTCTAGAAAAGAAGTTATGCCTTAACCAACAAGACACCATTTGACGTTTAAACAACAACAAGGGCTTGTCACAACGCCTGCATCCACATAGCATACAAAATATTGACGATAATAAATGATTTTGGATGACTCGCTGAAATGACCAGCCTTGCACATCATGCAACAGAAAACCGTTCCGTAGCCGAATTCACTGAGCAGGCTTACTTGAACTATGCCATGTACGTGATTATGGATCGTGCATTGCCCCATATCAGTGATGGTTTAAAACCTGTACAGCGCCGTATTGTCTATGCGATGAGCGAGCTGGGCTTGAAATCGACAGGTAAACCGAAAAAGTCGGCACGTACCGTCGGTGACGTACTCGGTAAATACCATCCACATGGTGACTCAGCCTGTTATGAAGCGATGGTATTGATGGCACAACCATTTAGCTATCGTTACCCATTGGTGGAAGGTCAGGGCAACTGGGGTTCACCCGATGATCCAAAATCATTTGCAGCCATGCGTTATACCGAAGCCAAACTATCGGCTTATAGTGAGTTATTGCTGAGCGAACTCGGACAGGGTACCAGCGAATGGCAGGATAACTTTGATGGTTCCATGAAAGAACCCATCACCTTACCTGCACGTATTCCCAATATTCTGTTGAATGGTACAACTGGGATTGCGGTGGGGATGGCGACCGATATCCCGCCACACAATTTACGTGAAGTGGTGAAGGGCACGATTGCGCTGATTCGTAACCCTGAAACCACCGATGAAAAATTAGCAGAGTATATTCCTGCACCAGATTTACCGACCAAAGCCGAGATTATTACTCCGCCTGAAGAATTACTGAAAATCCAAACCACAGGCCGTGGTAGTTACCGTGTTCGCGCGGTGTATACGGTCGAGAAAAATGAAATCGTGATTAGCGAATTGCCGTATCAGGTTTCTGGTTCAAAGGTTGTGACTCAAATTGCTGATCAAATGATTGCCAAGAAGTTGCCTTTGGTTGCTGATATTCGTGATGAATCTGATCATCGCAATCCAACGCGTTTGGTGATTGTACTTCGTTCTAACCGTGTCGATGCAGAAACGGTGATGAGTCACTTGTTTGCAACCACGGATTTAGAATCTAGCTATCGTGTCAATCTGAACATGATAGGAGCCGACGGTCGACCACAGGTGAAATCGATTCGCCGTATTCTTCTCGAATGGATTGAGATTCGTAAGCAAACGGTGACGCGTCGTTTGCAATACCATTTAACCAAAATTGAAAAGCGTTTACATATCTTGGCAGGTCTTTTAATTGCCTACTTGGATATTGATACCGTGATTCGGATTATTCGTGAAGAAGACCAGCCAAAACCTGTATTGATGCAGCATTTTGGTATTGATGAAATTCAAGCGGAAGCGATTCTAGAACTCAAACTTCGTCATTTGGCTAAGCTTGAAGAAATGGAAATTCGCCGTGAGCAAGAAGAACTGGAAGCCAAGGCTGCTATCATTCGTGAGCAATTGGCAAATCCTGAATCATTGAAAAATTTGATTATCGGCGAGTTAAAAGAAGACGCGAAAAAATTTGGTGATGATCGCCGTTCACCAATCGTTGCCCGTGCAGATGCGGTACAGATTAAAGAACAAGATTTAATGCCAGCTGAAGCAGTGACTGTGGTGTTGTCGGAAGCAGGTTGGGTCCGCGCGGCCAAAGGTGCGGAAGTAGATGCCGCTAATCTCAACTTCCGAGCAGGGGACCAATATTTAAGTCATGCTGTGGGTAAGACCAATCAGCGGGTGTACTTCTTGGATGAAACAGGGCGTAGTTATGCCTTGCCAATTAGCAGCTTACCTTCGGCGCGTGGCTTAGGAGAACCGCTCAGTTCAAAACTATCTCCAGCCAGTGGGGTTTCATTTATTCAAGTCTTTATTGATGACGATAATAGTGAATTACTTGCGGTCAGTTCTAAAGGTTATGGTTTTAAAACCCAAGCTGCACAATTGGATACCAATGCCAAAGCTGGTAAGGCGTTCTTGACGGTTGCAGATCAGGGAACGGCTTTGCCATTGCTGCCAATTCAGCAAGCAAGCCATGTTGCAATTCTCAGTTCATCAGGGCGCTTACTGATTATTGATTTAGCAGAACTTCCTGTTTTGAATAAAGGTAAAGGTAACAAGTTGATACAACTTGATGAAAAAGAGCAAATTTTATCCATGACAACCCTGAGTTTAGATGAAATAATCCAAGTCGCTGCAGGACAACAGCATCTAAAACTGAAAGGGGACGATCTCCAAAAATATCTAGGAAAAAGAGCAACAAAGGGGCAACTTTTACCACGCGGATATCAAAAAGCAAATAGACTCTTCATTCAGAGATAAGGCTAGTATTCTGTGATACAAATACGTTATATATGACAATGTATTCATATTGTTTGAATAGATTGACAGGGCAATTCAAAAAGTTAAAAAAAATGTTTTGTCATGGACGTAACGTTGTTACATTTTTAAGGATTACCACTCGGAGATAATGGCATTATGGAAAAGATTTGGTTTGCTGAATACCAAAAGACAGGAATTCCAGAAACAGTTGAACTGCCTGCTGAAAACACCTCACTTGTTGATATTTTTGAACGCAATTTCCAAAAATTTGGTTCACGTGATGCCTTTATCTTCATGGATAAAGTTTTAACGTTTAATGAATTAGAAGTCGCTAGCCGTAAATTTGCTGCTTATTTACAAAGCTTAGGTCTAGCTAAAGGATCACGTGTTGCGGTGATGATGCCGAACGTTTTCCAATACCCTGTGGTTGCTTTAGGTGTATTCCGTGCAGGTTTGGTGCTTGTAAACGTGAATCCACTGTACACAGCGCGTGAGCTTGAGCATCAATTGAATGACTCTGGTGCTGAAGTGTTGGTAATCATTGAAAACTTTGCCAGCGTTTATCAAAGCATTATTGGTAAAACACCTGTGAAGCATGTTGTGGTGGCTTCTGTGGGGGACATGTTGGGTACATTAAAAGGTACCTTGGTCAACTTTGTGTTACGTAAAGTGCGTAAGCAAATTCCAGCGTGGAATATCCCTGGGCATACCAAATTCAATGCTGCATTAAGCAAAGCCAATCCAAGCAACTATAAGCGTCCAAGCTTAACCTTAAGTGATACTGCGGTACTCCAATACACAGGTGGTACAACAGGTGTTTCTAAAGGGGCTGAATTGACGCATCGTAACCTTGTTGCAAATTTACTTCAGTGTGAAGCAATTTTCTCAAGCAAGTTTGGTGCTTCTGACAGCGCGAAAGGTGATCGCATTGTTTGTGCATTGCCGCTTTATCATATCTTTGCGTTCATGGTATGTGCGCTTTACGGTATGTACAAAGGTCAAGCCAATATCTTGATTCCGAACCCACGTGACTTGCCAGCAGTGGTGGGTGAATTACGTAAATACCAACCTTCATTCTTCCCAGCGGTAAACACCTTGTTTAATGCTTTAGTGAACAATGAAGAATTCAAACAACTTGACCATAGCAATCTGAAGATGGCAATGGGCGGTGGTATGGCGGTATTGCCTTCAACTGCGGCAGCATGGAAAAAGATCACAGGTACAACTATTATCGAAGGTTATGGCTTATCTGAGACTTCACCTGTTGCAACGGCGAACCCACCTGCAACAACTGAATTCAGTGGCACCATTGGTATTCCATTGCCATTAACAGAAGTTGCAATTTTGGATGATGACGGTAAAGAAGTTGCACTGGGTGAACAAGGTGAAATTTCAATCCGTGGTCCTCAAGTCATGAAAGGCTATTGGAACCGCGCAGATGAAACAGCCAAAGTGATGACCGCTGACAATTTCTTCCGTACCGGTGATATCGGTGTGATGGATTCACGTGGTTATGTGAAGATTGTTGACCGTAAAAAAGACATGATTTTGGTATCTGGTTTTAACGTTTATCCAAGTGAAATTGAAGAAGTGATTGCGAAACATCCAAAAGTATTGGAAGTGGCTGCGATTGGTGTTCCAGATGAAAAATCAGGTGAAGTGCCAAAATTATTCATCGTGAAAAAAGATCCTTCTTTAACCACTGAAGAAATTATTGCTTATGCAAAACAAAACCTAACAGGTTATAAGTGCCCACGTTATGTTGAGTTTATGGAAGAATTACCGAAGTCAAACGTAGGTAAAATCTTACGTAAAGACTTACGTAAACCAGCTTAAGAATCCCACCTAGCCTCCCTTTAAAAAAGGGAGGTACTGGAAAAGCGCCGCAATTGCGGCGCTTTTTTATTTGGATTTATTTAGTACTATTATTTGATTTCATGAGCCAGCGATCGATATAAGGACGCCCGATACCAACAATACCGACAAATACCAGCATGGTCGCGAGTTGAAAGCGTAAACGCGTTGGATCAATACCATTAAAACTAAAATAATTATCACCAACAGCATACAGCACAATCACTGCGAGCCAGTGCCATAGAGCCAAACGGTAAATGCCAACCGCATAAAAGGCAACTGTTAGAATGACAAATGTGCCTAAGGTGGACTGCCAATTCAGATTGGCACAAATCACACTGAGTAAAAATGCCATGATTGGGAGCACGACTTTCAAGACACGATCAACTAAAAGCTGATGTTGTCGTTGCTGTGCCAAAACATCAAACATTTCTTTTTGATCTTGCTGTTGCATAGTTTGACCTTAAAACTGTATGAAAAAACACAACTTTTACACAAAAACGCGGTGTAAAAGAAACGCTTGTAGAACAAGCACAAATGAAAGTTCAATAAATTATAGATTATGATAGCATGATCAGAAGAACTTCAAATGATGGATCTCAGCATGCAAGGTATTAGCGGCATTATATTGATGATTATAGTCGCATGTTTGTTGCCGTATGTGTTTACCTTGATTGCAAAATCGAAAGGTGGTTTTCAAGCAAAAGATAATCAAAACCCGCGTGAGTTTTTAGCCAAAACCACTGGCTTGTCTGCACGAGCCAATGCCGTGCAGCAGAATAGCTTTGAAAGTTTACCTTTGTTTATTGCTGCGATTTTGATGGCAGAATATATGGTCGTGCCAGAACGCTTTATTCTTACGCTAGGTTGGGCATATATCGTATTCCGTGTGATTTATGGCATCTGTTATCTAGCCAATTTGGCAACTTTGCGTTCAATCATTTGGTTTTTCTCTCTGCTTTGTCCAATTCTACTGTTCGTGATTACCATCAAAATGACTTAAGCGCTGCTGGATAGAAAATTCTCCAGCTGTTTGCATATCTAGCATCATTTTCATTGTATTCACGTTATAATCTGTCAGATTTACATCTGACTTCACAATATTAAACGAGTGTTGATATGAGTTATAGCAATATTCCTGCGGGTAAAGACGCGCCTAATGACATCTATGTCATCATCGAAATTCCTGCAAATGCAGCGCCAATCAAATATGAAATCGATAAAGATTCAGATGCGTTATTTGTAGACCGTTTCATGGGTACAGCAATGTTCTACCCAGCAAACTACGGTTATGTACCAAATACTTTGTCTGAAGATGGTGACCCATTAGACGTACTTGTTGTAACTCCACATCCTGTTGCTGCTGGTTCTGTGATTCGTTGCCGCCCAGTAGGCAAATTAAAAATGGAAGATGATGGTGGTATTGATGCGAAACTTATCGCTGTTCCACACGAAAAATTATCTCCATTGTATAAAGATGTTCAAGAATATACAGATCTTCCACCGTTATTGATCAGCCAAGTTGAGCATTTCTTTGCTCACTATAAAGATTTAGAGCCTGGTAAGTGGGTAAAAATCAGTGGTTGGGAAGGTGCTGACGTTGCGAAAGCTGAAGTACTTAAAGCAATCGAAGCGGCTAAAAAGTAACTTTGAAATGCTGAGCCACGCTTGAAATTTTTAAAGCTTGGTCATAAAAAAACTCCATTCATTCGAATGGAGTTTTTTTATTGCTTGATCAACTGTGAATTAGAATAATTTCACAGGGATATCAAGCCAGATACGCCATTCGTTGGTATCACCAATGTAGGCATTTGTTTGGTATTCATCACTTGCACGGTAGTAAGAGTGACGCAAACGTAAGCTTGCATCTTTAGCAAAACCAGATTGAACAGTGTATTTCACTTGGTTAAAGAACTCACGCTCTTTGGCATTGTCAGTCAAGTTTTTAACTTTAATGTCCCAACCGTATACATAAGCAGTGGTCCAGCTTAAACCTGGAACGCCATAGCTACCAAAATCGACGTTATACTGAAGCTGCGCAGATTTTTCACTGTTACCAATGAAGTCAGACAAGTAAGAGTTTGGCAAATAGATACTTTGTGCACCATCAGCATTCTCACCATAGTCATAACCAGTATTGCCATTGTTTTGTTGGTAAGCCAACATCACGCTGTGCGGACCAGTGTTATAGGTTGTAGAAAGTGCCCAAATGGTATTTTTACGATTCGACAAATCATCAGTTGTACTTGAATACGTACTTCCTTTTTCATCCCACTTGGTGTGGTATGCGCTTAAGTCATAAGTCAAACCACTGTTTTTATCTAATGCTTGTTTGTAGTTCACATTGATATAATGACGATCCAACTTATCTTTGCTGTCTAAGCCAAAATAAGCGGCATTTAAGTTGTCATCAAATTTGTATTTTGCGCCCCAAACCACTGCACGATCTAAACGGCGACCATCGGTATTGATCTGATCTGAGTATTGGTCTTTGGTGAATTTACCCGCAGTTAACTCTAAACCATCAATTTCACGGCTAGTTGCCAAAACACCTTCAAAGTATTCAGGAACCAAACGCGTGGTATTGCTGGCTAAGACAGGGATGTCTAAAATTTGGGTACCATAAGTCACGGTTGTATTTGAAATACGTGCTTTTACAAAACCGCCACCACGTGCCCAATGATCATAGGTATCGCCAGTATTGTCTTTACCATTTAGGCGTTCGCGAGGGATCATGCCGTTACCAGCATTATTGTTCGAACCTAATTTAAAAGAACCATCACCAATGATACCTGCACCAAAGCCAACTAAACCTTGAGTAAAACCAGTTTCCAGTTTCACCATTGCCGTCTGAGCATATGAGCTTGTGTCTTTGACACCATTCTTTTTGTCACGATTTAAATAACCAGTACGGAATAAAATATCCCCTTTGGCATCTTCAACAAGTCCTTTTGCTTCGCTTTGTTCGCTTGCATATGTTGAGGTAATTAACGCGGCATTAATCAAAACCGCTAAAGTAAGTTTATTTGCCTTTGGCATAGCTCGCCTCATTAAAAAAAATAAATTTGGGATAGAACCGAAATTTTGACCAATTGTATAAGTTATGCATAAAAAAGATAGATTTTTATTAAAATAATTTAATTAATATTAAATAAAATACTTATATAATTTTATGATTTGTTTCTCGTTTAAAAAACCATCAAATTAAATTTAAGATAATGATTTTTATATTTAATTTAATTTAATTTGGTTGCAAAATAAGCTGTATATTTTTTGATTTAATTTTATAAAAATATGTGATTTATTGCATTATTTTTTCTTTTTATTGAATGAGTTATTTTTCCTTTGTTTAAAAAATAAGCGTATCGGTTTGCAAAAAATACCATCCCGACGAATGACAGTGACTCATCAATCCAAAAGTTACAGATGTTCAGGCGAATTTAAGTTTTTTGCCGATGCACTTTTATGGAACACTGCCTGCTTTTTCTACACAATGCTTATCTTTTAAACGCTTTGTTGCTTTTTTACTTTGCAGATATGCCTCTTTTTTGTGCAATAAATAGCCTTTATTTTTATGACGCTTCTAAATAGTTCAAAAAAACAGATCTGTTTTGGATAAAGATCAATTCCAAGGCACAGATGACAGAAGCTCAGCACTTTTATGGGACAAAATCGAGATTTAAGGCAGTTTTTATAGAGTTGGCACAACAATTGCTAATTACTTTTCGATGCAATTTAAAACATAAATCAGTCGAATATCCATCATGGGGGAGATCAATATGATGAAATTTGCATGTAAAGCAATCGCGTTGAGTATTTGTGCAGTGACTTCGACTTTTGCTATGGCGGAAGAAACAAATACATTATCTCAATACGGCCTTAGCTTTTCTGGAACCGCTGCTTTAACGACAGATTATCGTTATCGTGGTATTACTCAAACTGAAAGTGATCCTGCGGTTCAAGGTGGTTTTACATTGACACATTCATCTGGTTTATATGCCGGTGTGTGGGGTTCAAATGTTAATTTTGGCGCTCCAGATCCACATTTGGAGTTAGATCCATATGTGGGCTATGCGACGGAACTTCCATTTGCGGGTAAACCGACTTTAGATGTGGGTTTATGGTACTACGGCTATCCAAGTGCATCTGATCTGAACTGGTTAGAACTCTATGCAAAATTAGGCTTTAAAAATGTCTTGGCATCTGGCGACAGCTTATTGGGTAGTTTGAACTATACCAATGATTTTGCAGGTACAGATGAGAATGGTTGGTATGTCAATGCGACTTATAATGTTCCTTTCGCTGATACCGGTTTCGGTGGTGTTGCAAGCATTGGTTATACCAAAGTAGATATTGATGAAGCATTTGGTCAAAAAGATGCTAAAGATAATTATGTTGATTGGAAAGCTGGCGTGACTTATAGCGTCAAATCAGTATCGGGTTTAACGGCTGAACTCGCAGCAATCGGTACTAATATTGATGCGCAGACTCAACCTTATAAACGTGGCGTTGAGACAGGTGCTGTATTTACCTTGACTAAAGCATTCTAAGTTCTTTGAATCAATAAAAAGCCAGCATTTTTGCGGGCTTTTTTTATACAGATTTCGGTCGAATTGTTTTAAGCCGCTAGAGCTTTGGTTCAACCAGGTTTTACAGCCATTTAGAATATAGAGAATCCCATTCTGATAATGAGAAAAACTAAAAGGATCAGAAAAAATAATCTGATAAATTGGCTGCCATAGCGTAATGCCAGAAAAACACCCACTAAAGAACCCATCATATTACAGACGGCGATCGTTAATCCGATTTCCCACAAGACATGACCTGTGGGTATAAAAAATAAAAGTGCTGCGCTAAATGTCCCAAGGTTAACAACCTTTGCCGATGCTGAAGCATTGAGGAAATCAAAACCGAAAACTTTGACAAATAGAAAGAGTAGAAAACTTCCGCTTCCAGGCCCAAAAACACCATCATAAAATCCAATCAATCCACCAAAAAAGATTCCGAGCAAGATTTCTTTATGTCCGCATTTGAGATAAGTACTTCGAGCACCTAAATCCTTCTTTAAAAATGTATAAACAGCCATCAGGATGAGTAAACAAAAAATGACATATGTCATCAATTGTTTGGGAATATAGGCAGTGGTCATCGCCCCAATAAATGCAAATATAAATGCTGCAAGCATTGTGGGAATCAGAAGCTTCCACACAAATTTGATTTTATGAACAAATTTAAAAATAGAAGATGCTGTTCCAGCCCAAACAGCTAACTTATTTGTACCAAAAACGGTCGCAATACTGTGTTGTGGCAAAGCATGTAGTAGGGCTGGTATTTGTACTAAACCACCACCGCCAACTGCCGCATCAATCAGACCGCCACAGAAAGCAAAGAACCCTAAAGTCAGCAGGACGGTTTCATTAATCATCATATCAGCCAGTCTAAAATTTTTATGTTGTTCGCACTTTTGAAAGAACAGCATGCGAATCTTGTTGGATGATTATTAAACATTGTTTCTTTTGAGCTTGCTGTTTTTTTATGCTGTTTAGGAACTAAGGTTTTGAATGAATATAAATGATTTGCTTGGCTAAAAAGGTGCTTTTTATGCCCTATGAAGGATAGGAGTCGCTCATTTCAGTTGCATGATTAGAAATACTTTGCTTTAAAACTGAGAAAATGTTGAGTTAATTTTTATTAGTGTTTGATTTTATTTATCTTTTTTTGTTTTTGTGATTTGGCACAGCAATTGCTAACTAGCTTGTGATGCAATTTAAAGCTTAAAAATCAATTGAGTATCTAAAAATAGGGGGAGATCAATATGATGAAGTTTGCATGCAAGGTTGCTGTACTGGGAGTAATGACTGCTACATCAACTTTGAGTTTGGCTGAAGAAACAAAACTACCATTTCCAGGCACGGTTACAGGAAATGTGAATGTGGTATCGAGCTACAATTTACGTGGTATGACCAACTCACCAGAGAGTGATACACCAGCGGTTCAAGGGGGGCTGGATTATAGCCATGACAGTGGCTTCTATTTGGGCTATTGGTTTTCGACTTTAACCGCTGCCTATGCTGATTTTAATACTTCGCCTACTGATGTGAAAGAAGAGAAAAAATCCTTCGAAAACGATTTTTACGCGGGCTATAAAGGCAAAATTACCGAGGATCTTGGTTATCAGATTGGTGGGACAATTTATTACTATTATCCAGGTTGGGAATCGACAGGTTATGAAACCATCTTGGGTTTGAGCTATAAAGATTTCAGCATTACCGCGCAGACTTTATTGAATAATGTGACTTTCGGGAACAAAGGGGATACTTATTTCCTGGCGACCTATGCGCCAAAACTTGCAGGTGGATTTACAGGTAAAGCGCAAGTTGCAGCCTATTATTATGGGGATGACGACGAGTATCTGGCTTATCAGGCCAAAGCTGGTGATGTAACCAAAACGGATTTTGCTTTCCGTCATGCGACGCTGGGTTTATCGCATCCATTGGGCAATACAGGCGCAACATGGAGTCTGGATTATATTTTTGGCGGCTATACCCGTGATGAAACCAAACAAAAGAATAAAGTGGTGTTAGCGCTTGGTTATGCCTTCTAACTGAGACTGATGCATAAAAAAAGCGGCCTTGAGGCCGCTTCTTTAGCTTTGCTGACCACGGTAGGACAAGGCTTCAGTGATATGGGTGCTACTGATGAATTCATTTTCGGCTAAATCTGCAATGGTTCGAGCCACTCTTAACACCCGGTGATAGGCACGAGCAGAAAGGTTGAGCCGCTGTTGTGCCATTTCAATAATTTTTGTCGAGCTGTCATCTAATAAGGCATGCTGTTCCAATAATTTTGGAGAGAGCGCCTGATTTAAACAATGTTGTCTTTGGATCTGTTTTTCATAAGCATGGATGACGCGTTGTCGTACCGTGTCAGAGTTTTCGGTTGGGGTACGATCCTGTAATTCTTGTGCTTGTAAAGGTGGAACATCAATATGTAAATCAATCCGATCTAACAAAGGTCCTGAAATTCGATTTTGATAACGTTGAATGCTGTCTGGAGAACATTGGCAACGACTATCCTGATTAAAGGCATAACCACAAGGGCAGGGGTTCATCGCGGCGATAAACTGAAAATTTGCAGGAAAGGTCATTTGTCGCGCTGCGCGTGAAATCACGATCTCTTTGGATTCCAGTGGTTGGCGCAGAACTTCGAGGACTTTGCGATCAAATTCGGGTAATTCATCCAAAAATAAAACACCCAGATGCGCTAGGGTGATTTCGCCGGGTTTGGGTTGAGAACCACCACCGACCAAGGCGATCGCAGATGCGGTATGGTGCGGTGATCGGAAAGGGCGTTGTCCAAAGCGATGTTGTGCATTGGCAACCGAGTAAATACTGGCGACTTCTAAATTTTCCTGTGCATTGAGCGGAGGCAAAATAGAGGGTAGCCGTGAAGCCAACAGTGTTTTACCAGTGCCAGGTGGTCCTTTGAACAATAATGAGTGTCCACCTGCTGCTGCAATCTCTAAGGCACGACGTGGCCGGAGTTGTCCTTTAACATCTGCGAGGTCAAGTTGATAAGACGTTAAACCAAGAGTTGATCTTTGTGGTGCAGCAGTAATTTGAGAATTGCCCGAAAAATGTGCACAGACATCCTGTAGGTGATTGGCCGCATATACCTCAAAATTGGGAAGCTGATTGGCTTCTTCTAAATTGCCTTTAGGCAGTAACAGACGATGCTCTGCTTGTTGGCAGGCCATCGCGATGGTTAATGCGCCTGAAATCGGGCGTAAATGTCCATCTAATGCCAGTTCCCCAATGAATTCAAAACCTTCAGTGCTATTTTCGGGTAATTGACCTGATGCAATCAGGATGCCAAGTGCAATGGGTAAATCAAGTCTAGAACCATCTTTAGGGAGGTCAGCGGGTGCTAAATTGATGGTTAAGCGCTTGGTTGGGAACTGAAAACCGCTATTAATAATGGCTGAGCGGACACGATCTTTACTTTCACGTACTGCAGCTTCAGGTAGACCGACAATTGTGAGTGAAGGCAAGCCTGAACTGAT
Source organism: Acinetobacter sp. Ac_5812 (assembly GCF_013072695.1). Classification (GTDB taxonomy): domain Bacteria; phylum Pseudomonadota; class Gammaproteobacteria; order Pseudomonadales; family Moraxellaceae; genus Acinetobacter. The sequence goes on along the minus strand of NZ_LXUK01000008.1, from coordinate 290,086 downwards.
GTGAACTTCAACTTCAATTTGTGGGGCATGTAGCCCCAATAAGCCTCGTGTATAAATCTTGGCAAAAGACATCTTATTATTGTTCCATTGTGGTGCTTTATTTTTAATCATTTTTCGGTGCTATTCGCACCGAATTGGTGCTTATTTTTTATTCTGAACGATTTCTTCAAGTATTTTCATTTGCTGTTGCAGCTCAGTGAGGCGTTGATTGGCCGTATTGAGAGCAGTTCGTTGGCGATCAAGCTCTTGTTTAGAGACAAGGTCTAACTTTTCGATGCTTTCACTCAGTAACGCACGTAAGTTTTTTTCTAGGTCTTTTTTAGGTTGGTCAACTTGTTGCAAAATTGCCTGTAAAAGAGTCTCAATCATAAAGTGCTCAATAGGTTATGTATATTTGCTGCTCAGTGTATCACTGCTGGCTATATTCCTCTAGCACACTTCGGGACAGAAGGATGAGTGACTGGTTGATTTCATTCAATATAGCGAAATGAAACTTATTTTCGATGCACTATCTACATCTTCAAGCCTAAATAGGTTATAAAGAAAGCTTGTGCTCAATATTTAAAAACCCCCAACCTTTAAATATTGGCATGAAAATTGAACATAAAACCTTACTGGTGAAAATAAGCCGAAGGAAAACAAACATGAAGCTTGTAACTGCAATTGTAAAACCATTTAAATTAGATGATGTGCGTGAAGCACTCTCTGAGATTGGTGTTCAAGGGATTACCGTAACTGAAGTCAAAGGTTTCGGACGTCAAAAAGGTCATACAGAACTGTATCGTGGTGCAGAGTATGTGGTTGATTTCTTACCGAAAGTAAAGATTGAAATTGCAATTAGCGATGAAATGGTGGACGCAGTCATTGAATCAATCACTCGTGTCGCAAGCACAGGCAAAATTGGTGACGGTAAAATCTTTGTCACGAATTTAGAGCAAGTCATCCGTATCCGTACGGGTGAAACTGGGCCAGATGCTGTCTAAATTGGCACAAACTTTGCTGAGTTAGAAATAAGAGAAATAGCTCACAAAATGAGGTTGGGGGACACGAATGAAAAAAATGCTTATGGCGCTCAGTCTATCTGGCGCACTCTTAGGTGGTTCAGCGGTGGTTTGGGCAGAAGATGCTGCATCAACACCAGTAACTGAACAAACTGTAGCCGTTGCTGATACGGGTGCTGCAACAACTGAAATTGTAGCCGTTGAAGCTCCAGCTCCAGAAGAGGCTGCTCCTGCTGCTGTAGCAACAGTAGATACGGGTGATACAGCTTGGGTTCTTGTTTCAACAGCATTGGTTCTGTTGATGACTATTCCTGGTTTGGCTCTGTTCTATGGTGGTATGGTGCGTAAGAAAAACGTACTCAGCACCATGATGTTCAGCCTTTCTGCAGCGATCTTAGTGAGTTTAATCTGGGTAATTGCCGGTTACTCATTGGCCTTCTCTGGTTCAGGTGCTTATGTGGGCGACTTGGGCAAAGCGATGCTGAATGGCGTTGCATTTGATGCCTTAAGTGGGACAATTCCTGAAAGCTTATTTGTTATTTTCCAAATGACCTTTGCCATCATCACTGTTGCGATTATCAGTGGTTCGATTGCGGATCGTATGAAATATTCAGCATTTATGGCATTTATCGCAGTATGGGTAATCTTGGTTTATGCACCAATTACTCACTGGGTATGGGCGGCTGATGGCTGGTTATTCAAAGCAGGTGCATTAGATTTTGCTGGTGGTACTGTTGTTCATATTAACGCAGGTGTTGCAGGTTTGGTTGCAGCATATATGTTAGGGAAACGTACAGGTCTTGGCCGTGAATCTATGGCGCCACATAACTTAACCTTAACAGTGATTGGCGCAAGCTTGATTTGGGTAGGTTGGTTCGGCTTTAACGGTGGTAGTGCTTTAGGTGCTGGTGCGCGTGCAAGTATGGCGATTCTTGTGACTCAAGTTGCTGCTGCCGCTGCTGCATTCTCATGGCTCATTGTTGAACGTCTGGTTCGTGGTAAAGCATCAGTTCTTGGTGGTGCATCAGGTGCGGTTGCTGGTTTAGTGGTGATTACACCCGCTGCTGGTTTCGTTGGTGTAGGCGGTGCATTAATCATGGGCTTAATTGGTGGTGTGGTGTGCTTCTGGGGTATTACAGCACTGAAACGCCTGCTTAAAGCGGATGATGCTCTAGATGCGTTCGGTTTACATGCTGTTGGTGGTATCGTTGGTGCGATTCTTACGGGTGTGTTCTACAGTGATGAAATCATTAAAGCGGCAAATGTTGCACTTGCACCAACCTTTATCGGTCAATTGTGGGTACAAATCGAAGGTGTGTTAGCGACAATCGCGTATAGCGCAATTGTGACCTTCATTATCCTGAAAGTAATTGATTTGGTGATTGGTATCCGTGTCAGCGCTGATGATGAACGTATGGGTCTTGACCTGAGCCAACATGGCGAACGTATCGAATAATCTGCATAACATGCGATTTAAAAAACAGCCCGAATGGGCTGTTTTTTTGGACTTATTTCTTGCACTTCGATCAAAGTGCTACTTTGCTCTTGTTCAAGTTCTGCAATTGCAGAAACTTTGCTACACTTAAGCAAAGAGAGTAAATAATCACGCAACTATGCATTGTCCATTTTGTAACGCCGCTGATAGTAAAGTCATAGACTCCCGTTTGGCTGCCGAAGGCTGCCAGATTCGACGTCGTCGTGAATGCGTCATTTGTGGGGAGCGATTTACCACCTTTGAGAGTTATGATGTGGTGATGCCACGTGTGATCAAATCCGACGGTAAAAATGAACCTTTTGATGAGGCCAAACTACGTCGTTCTTTAATGCATGCCTTGCAAAAACGTCCTGTCACTCAGGAACAAATTGAAACCGTACTCAGTGATATTCAATCGCAGATTCGTCGTCTAGGCGAGCGTGATGTCAAATCCAGAACCATTGGTGAAATCGTGATGCAGGCATTATTTGCATTGGATCATGTTGCCTATGTTCGATTTGCTTCTGTGTACCAAGATTTCCAAGATGTAGAAGCATTTCGCCATCAAATTGAGCAAATGCAACAACGTGAAAATGAAGTTTAAATTCGAGAGATCATGTCTGAGTTAACCCAAGATCATTTATCTGAACATCAGTATTGGATGCAGCGTGCTATTGAATTGGCTCGACTTGGACAATATTCGACTAAACCCAATCCAAATGTCGGTTGTGTCATCGTCAAAGATGGCCAATTGATTGGAGAGGGGTATCATCCAAAGGCAGGGCAGCCGCATGCGGAAGTATTTGCATTGCGTCAGGCAGCTGAGAACGCCAAAGATGCAACTGCATATGTCACTTTAGAACCTTGCGCGCATTACGGGCGAACACCACCTTGTGCAGAAGCTTTGGTCAAATCTCAGGTAAAAAAAGTTGTGATTGCCTGTTCAGATCCGAATCCATTGGTTGCAGGTAAAGGCGTCCAGATTTTACAAGCTGCAGGTATAGAGGTTGAAACGGGTGTTTGTGCTGAAACAGCAAAAACGCTCAACATGGGCTTTTTAAAAGCCATGTCAACTGGGCTGCCTTATGTCCGCTTAAAAATTGCCTCTAGCTTGGATGGTCGTACCGCGATGGCATCAGGGGAGTCAAAATGGATTACAGGCACAGCAGCACGCCAAGATGTGCAGCACTGGCGTGCCATTTCAGGCGCAGTCATTACGGGAATTCAAACGGTTTTAGCCGATGATTGTGAATTGAACGTACGTGCATTAGATGGAATTGAACTGAGCACGGTGGTTCAACCTAAGCGTATTGTGCTGGACCGCCAAGGACGACTGCCGTTGAGCGCCAAGATTTTACAAAATCCCGAAACTGTCATGGTGATGACACCATTTCGTCAAGAACTTGCAGATATAGGCGTGATACAATTGCCACCGCAAGCTTTAAATCAATTATTGCAGACCCTAACTCAACAGTACCAAATTTATGATGTATTGGTTGAGGCTGGTGCAACTTTATCAACGGCCTTTTTAGAACAAGGATTGGTTGATGAAATGATTAGTTATGTTGCACCAACTTTACTTGGTCAATCTGCTCGAGCTATGTTTAATGCTGAATTTAGCAAAATGGCAGAGCAGCTCCGTTTTGAGTTGGTCGATGTAACCCAACTTGGGCAAGACATTCGCCTAAGATTGCTCCCTATCCAAGAGATGATATGAATCCAGAACCATCGGTTTATCACAAGCGTCGTCATGCTGCCCGTACGACTGACGAATATCTTTTTCATCAGTTAGTGCCGTATCTCGGTAATAAGCGTCGACTGCTTCATCTGATTCTTGAAGCGCTTGAGATTACAGGGACACTGAATAGCAAGAAAAAGAATCCACCGATTTTTGCTGATTTCTTTGCGGGGAGCGGTGTGGTCTCTCGTTTAGCTCGTCAAAATGGTTATCGCGTGATTGCCAATGACTGGGAACCGTATAGTCATGCCTTGAACAATGCGATTTTGGCTTGTGTTGATGCGCCTGCATTTAAAGAGTTAGGCGGCTATCAGAAAGCCATTGATTACCTGAATCGCTTGCCTGAAGTTAAAGGTTGGGTCACGCATAATCTCTGCCCACGTAATGATGATGTGTATGATCCTGCCCGTGATCGCCTGTTCTTCAAACGTCGTAACGGCATGCGGATCGATGCGATTCGTCAGCAGATTGCAACTTGGCAAGCACAGGGTGCAATTAATGATGTGGAAATGAGTGCTTTATTGGCACCATTACTGTATTCCGCAAGTTTCGTCAGTAATACCAGTGGCGTTTTCAAGAGTTTCCACCAAGGTTGGGGCGGACGTACCCAAACGGCGCTGGAGCGGATTGAATCGTTATTGTGGCTGACACCGAGCCGCTTTTGCGAGATTGGTGATCCTAAACGTCCAGCTGCTGAAGTGTGGTGTGTCGATGCACAGCACTTGGCTAATCAAATGAGTAGCTTTGAGGTTGATGTCGCCTATCTTGATCCACCCTATAATCAGCATGCTTATAGCAGTAACTATCATGTTCTGAATGCACTGACTTTATGGGATCAAGTGGACTTGCCATCCCCAGACACCAAGGGTTTTAAAAGTGGTATTGATCGAGCTTGGCGTAAAGAGCGTCCAAGTCCTTATAACTCATCTAAATATGCCAAAGAGGCCTATGAAAAGTTATTGGAAACGATTAATGCACGTTATATTTTGACCAGTTACTCGACTGATGGAAATATTGAGCCGAAAGACTTGCTGACTGCAAATTTGAAGCGCGGTAAAGTGACTTTATTGACCCAAGATGTTCCACGTTATCGGGTCAGTAAACAACGCCAGTCTGAACGCGCGCGCGTACTTGAGTTTATTGTGATCACGGATACCCATGCTAAGTCAGGGCCACCATTACGACAGCTTTTGGGGCAGTTGTACCATTTCGCTGAATTGGGTGGGGTCGACACCACGGGCAATAGCACCCAACTGGCACTTTGGTAAAAGAAAAAAGACACCACTTTGGCCACAAAGTGGTGTTTTTGTATCCAATATTTACTGAGTATCGGTTAATTAGATTAATTTAATCGTTTTGTAAGATAAGCCTCTGTTTTTATAGTAAATTTCTATCAATTTTAAGTTGGTTTATACATGCTAAGTCATACATTTAAATTAGAAGTTAGAAAATTATAATTAATAAATAATGATTTAAAACAAATATATAGATTCTTGTTACTCTCTATTTTTATAATCGTGTTCACCGAAATAAGGATGGAAATACTTTGACCAATCGTTCAAATTTTTACCAAATGATATTGACCGTATCTGAAAATAACTATAGTTTGCCGAGCTTAATTTAGGGTCTTGCCTATTTGCAGCGATGACCAAGAGAGGTTGTTATGAGTCGCTCGGAACCCACCTTATTGGGGCAATGTGTAGCTGAATTTTTTGCTACCGCAATTTTTTTATCATTCGGTATTGGTGTGGTGGCTGCACTTAAACTTGCAGGGGCGAGTTTAGGCTTGTGGGAAATCAGCATTGTCTGGGGTTTGGCTGTTGCATTGGCGGTCTATTTATCAGCAGGTATTTCAGGGGCGCATCTTAATCCTGCGGTGACTATCGCATTGGCACTTTTTGCTGGCTTCGATAAGCGTAAAGTCCCGTTCTATATCATTGCTCAAGTGGCTGGCGCAGCAACGGGTGCATTGCTGGTATACGGGTTATATAGCAATTTATTTGTGGATTATGAACAGACTCATCACATGGTACGTGGTAGTGTCGAAAGTCTGGAACTGGCAGGAATTTTCTCGACCTATCCACATCATTTGCTCTCGATTGGGCAGGCTTTTATGGTGGAAATGTTTATCACCATGTTGCTACTCTGGTTGATTATGGCGATTGGTGATGACAGCAATGGCTTACCCCGTGGTGCTTTGGCACCGATCTTGGTGGGCTTGTTAGTGGCCGTGATTGGTGCTTCTTTTGGCCCATTAACGGGCTTTGCCATGAACCCTGCACGTGATTTTGGTCCAAAGATTGTGGCTTATTTCTCGGGTTGGGGACCTGTTGCATTTACAGGTGGTCGTGATATCCCGTATTTCATTGTTCCGATTATTGCACCGATCGTTGGCGCTTGCTTGGGCGTACTTGGCTATAAACTGTTCTTTAGCCATTTCTTGCTGAATCATAAAGTTGAAGTTAAAGCGACGGCTGAAAAACAAGTGTCTGAAATGCAATAAAGACCTTATGAATAATCTAAAGGGCAGTCAACGGATTGCCCTTTTTATTTGCCTGTGTTTGCACTACACATGCCTTGTTATCTCTAGTTCTTTGCTTTAAGGTATCTTCTTTACAGTGGTACATACTGCAATAAAGGTAGGTTGAAACTCCCATGTTTACAGGCATTATTGAAAGTTTAGGTAAGGTTGAGAGCCTACAAAGTGTAGGTGGTGACGTTCGTTTGCGTATTCAAACTGATTTGGATATGTCTGATGTACATTTGGGGGATTCGATTGCCACCAACGGGATCTGCCTGACTGTGATTGAATGGGGTGAAAACTGGTATGCAGCTGACGTTTCGCGTGAGAGTTTAAACCGTACCACATTAGGTCAATGGAAAGTCGGTCAAGCCGTCAATGTAGAAAAAGCGATGTTGCCAACTACACGTTTTGGTGGACATATTGTCAGTGGTCATGTCGATGGTTTAGGTGAAATTACCTTAGTGCGACATGATGCACGTTCACTGTATTTTGAAGTGACAGCGCCTGTTGAATTAGCCAAATATTTAGCCGAAAAAGGTTCAGTCACTGTCGACGGGATCAGTCTAACCATTAATCATTTACGCGGTAATATTTTAAGTTTGAATTTGATCCCACATACTGCAGAGCGTACCAATATTGGCACTTGGCAGGTTGGAAGCAAAGTCAATTTGGAAGTGGATGTACTGGCACGCTACATTGAGCGTTTATTATTAGGTGATAAGGCTGCGGAACAGAAAACTGAATCGAATATCAGTATGGCTTTTTTAGCTGAAAACGGTTTTTTAAAATAAAAGATGAAGTATAAAAAAGCCCAGTTCGAACTGGGCTTTTTTATTATTTTTCGTCTGAAAATTCACTCTTTTTCAAGATATAGTCAATTTCATCTTGTGCGAGGGCATGTAACTTGGCGCGGAATACAGTTACTGCTTGCTCAATTAAACCTTCGGCTTCTAATTCAAGTCGTACACGGACACTTTCCAACTCTGACAGAATTTGCTGATCATCGATCACAACACGTTGAGCCTTTGAATAATCGATATTTGGGTGCTCAGGGTTACTTTGATAGCGTTCGGTTTGCTGTGCAATTTCCTGATCAATATGGCCACGTAAGGCAAGCAGGTTTTCAGTCTGTTGTTCAAATTGGCGGGCTTCATCGGCTTGCAGTTGTGCGGCATAGGCAGCTTCGGCAGCACGTTTCTCTTCCAAAGCCTTTTCCAAAGCCAGTTGTTTACGAATACGTGCTTGTTCAATCAAGTCCGCTTTTAAGTCGGCATAGGCTTGATCAATGCGCTGTTGAGAAAGCTTCTGAGCATTTTCTTCATGCTGCGTCCATGTCTGAGTCAGTGTTTGTGGTAGCAGTAGATCACAAATACGTGCTAAATCGTCCTGATAGGTCTGACGGACAGCCTCAGGTGCATTTAACCAACGTTTTTTAAAGTCCTGACCTACATTTAATGCCACAAGACACTCCTCAAATGATGCTGTTTATTGCCGATTTATAATTTAAATGTTCGAGGTTCAATACCTAAACGACGATACATTTTAAATTTTTCCCGCCCGATCTGTTTTGCCGTTTCATTATTTTCAATAATTTCGATAATGTGGCGAAAATCTTGAGTTTGTTCAAGTGCATGATTGTTAAAATTAAACACGATCCAATCATTCGACGGAGGTAGTTCCGCTGAAATACACACAGGACTATGCGGCTGATTGATGCCATGTGGAATAAAACTGAGTGGATCAAAGTTCCAAAGTTTCTCATCTAACTCCGTTTGCTGCTCTGAATCAGCGCAATACCACCAAATTTGTGGATGCTGATTCAGAATCTTGCGGCATAAACGGCAAGCACTTTCGACTTGCCGTTCTTTACTATTTTCAAATAGATAAAAGCTGATTTGTGGCATTTTTTAGTTTTTCGTTGCAACACGATTGGCCAAGAATTGCATTAGTAATGGCACTGGACGACCCGTTGCACCTTTGGCTGCACCCGATAACCACGCCGTACCTGCGACATCGAGGTGTGCCCAACGATAATCACGGGTGAAACGTTCGAGGAAACACGCGGCAGTAATTGCGCCACCATATGGACCGCCAATGTTGGCAATATCAGCAAAAGGAGAATCCAATAATTCTTGATACTCTTCCATCACTGGCATACGCCATACGCGGTCTAGTGACTGTTCACCTGCCTGTTGTAGGTCTTGAGCAAGCTCATCATCTGGCGTAAATAAGCCACTCACTACTTTACCCAGTGCAACAACGCATGCACCTGTGAGGGTTGCAATATCAATCACCAGTGCTGGGTTAAAGCGTTTGATATACGTTAAGGTATCACAGAGAACCAGACGGCCTTCTGCATCGGTATTTAAAATTTCAACCGTTTGACCGCTCATGGTAGTGACGATATCACCTGGACGAGTAGCATGACCAGAAGGCATATTCTCAGCAGCTGCAATCGCACCGACCACATGAATAGGCAATTGTGCTTCGCATAGTGCTTGAATGGTTCCAAGAACAGAAGCTGCGCCGCACATATCAAACTTCATTTCATCCATGCCTAGTCCTGGTTTCAATGAAATACCACCTGTATCAAAGGTCACACCTTTACCGACAAGCACGACAGGTGCTTGATCTACTTTGGCATTGTATTCGAGTGTAATAATGCGACCCGGGCGATCAGAGCCTTTGCTGACTGCAAGGAAGGCATACATCCCCAAGTCCGCCATTTGCTGCTCATCCAGCACTGTGACTTTTAAAAGCGCTGGATATTGTGCTGCAAGTGCAATCGCTTGATCTGCCAAATATTCAGGGAAGCAAATATTACCTGGACGGTTGCCGAGATCACGTGCGTAGTTTTGACCTGATTGCACCGCATGAATTAGATTCAGTTGTGCATCATCTAAAGTGGTCTGATTGGCGATCAGGTGAATTGTTTCTAAGACAGACTCATTCTTTTTCGATTTAAATTCGTCATAACCATAAGCAGCTTGGGTGAGGCTCAAGACAAATAGTGAATGTAAATCGGTTGGGAGTGCTGAAAGATCGACACTAATTTGTTTAAATTTATTTTGTGATGATTTGATAATAGTTTGTGCGAGTTTTGCTAATTTTGTGGCTTTTAACTCGGCACTTTTTCCGAGTCCGAGCAGTTGAGCATTGGCTTGTACGGAAATGTTAGTAATTAAGGCTAAGCTTTCGTTAAAACCTGCTTTGAATTGTGTTGCCTTAAGCACTTCTTCTAGGTGATTGATTTGATATGTATTTAAGTTCTGTTGTAATTGTTCTGAATCAACCAAAATCCACAAAGATTCGCTAGACGCCTGAGTTGGGAATGCGTTATGAAGGGTAAATTTCATTGTTTGTATGGAACCTGATGAGTGAAAAAGAAAGATAAGTCCATTAAACACTTTCAGATATGAGGTTGCAATCCGCAACAAGCGATAGGTTTTATATTTTTAACATTCGGGTAAACTAGCGTTACCTTCAATTGGGCTTTTTGGAAGTATTACTTTGATTATTCGGCGTTATCTCGTCAAACAAGTGGTTTCGACATCACTCGTCGTCATTGGTTTATTAACCCTGATTATGATGGGTGGTCGTTTAATCAAATATTTTGGCGTGGCAGCTCAAGGTCGTTTAGATGCAGGCATTTTATTTAGCATCATTGGCTATCGTTTACCCGAGTTTTTAACGCTGATTCTTCCTTTGGGTTTCTTTATTGCCTTGATGCTGGTGTTTGGTCGTCTTTATGTTGACCATGAAATGGCGGTGTTAAATAGCAGTGGTGTAAGCCGTAACCAGTTGGCACGCATGTTGTTACCGATGACCTTGGTATATCTGGTGGTACAAACCTGTTTAATGGTGTGGATGGGGCCGTGGGGCTTACGTGAGTTTGAAAAACTGACTAGCACACAAGCGGTACGCACGGGCTTTGACTTGGTTCGTCCTAAGGAGTTTATTTCTTCAGGGCCTTTTACAATTTATGCAGACTCATTGTCTGAAGATCGTAAGAATTTAAAAGAGATTTTCTTCTATCAAAAATCCAACCAAGAAGATAAACCAGACATCATGATTTTGGCGAAAGAAGCCACTCGTGTTGAAGTTGCTAATGATACGGCTAATGTCGTGGACTTGGTTCAAGGCCGCCGTTACGAGATTTATCCTAATCAGCCACGTTATCTTCAGGCAGAATTTCAATCTTATCGATTACGTTTAGAAAATGATAAAGATGTGAAATTTGAAAGTGATGATGTAGAAGCATTGTCAATGTCCAAGCTTTGGCAGAAACGGGATGACTCCGTGGTGCGTAGTGAGTTAGGCTGGCGTATCTTTGGGCCATTTATCATTATTGTGGGTTTGATGCTTGCTGTCGCATTGTCTGAAGTGAGTCCGCGTCAAGGGCGTTATTATCGTTTGATTCCTGCGATCTTTATTTTTGCTAGCTTAATTGTGGTACTGATCGCGATTAAGACTCGAATCAGTAAAGATGAGTTGGACATTTGGGCTTATCCAGCTGTGATTTTGGTTTATGCCATTGCAGCCGCAATTTTTGCACGTAAACAAAAATTAGCGCCTAAAATTAAGAAAAGTATGCAGCGAGTGGGGTTGTGATGTTAGCACGTCGAATAGTCGCCAAACATGTGACAAAAACCACGGTTCTAGCCATGCTCGGAACAACGCTGGTGTTATCTTTCCTACAAGTATTATTTACGTACCTTGGTGAATTGGGTTCGCTGAAACCTAACTATAATGCATGGCAGGCCTTTCTATTTGTGATGTGGGGTGCACCGCGTTATTTATATGAAATCCTGCCTGTTGCTGCATTGATTGGCTCTGTTTTAGGACTGGGCGCACTTGCTTCGAATAGTGAACTGATCGTGATGCGTTCTGTTGGTATCAGTTTATGGCGAATTGTTGGCTGGGTCATGCGTTCAGCGCTGTTATTGATCGTACTGTCTTTTGTGTTGAGTGAATGGGTGATTCCTTATACCAACGAACAAGCTCAAAGTATTAAAAAACAACGCAGTGTAGCGGCTTTGGGCGAAGTCAAAGGTTATTGGTCACGTGAAGGTCAGCGTTTTATTTATATTGATTATGCCAACTCACAAGGTCAGCTACGCAACATTCAGACCATTGATTTTGATCAGGACTATCGCTTGCAGTCTTTTGTGACCGCTGAAAAAGGGCAGTTTATTAAAGATGGTGAATGGCAGTTGTCTCAATCACATCAAGTGGATTTACTGGCGCAAGGCAATGCCATTAAAACGGATCATGCTCAGCAATCGCTTGGTTTAGCATTACAGCCGAAATATGTACATATGGTGACCTTGGACCCTGAAGATTTATCTCCAAGCCAGTTGATTAGTTTCATGCGCTATATGGATGAATATAGCCAGGTTCCGAAGACCTATGAATTGGCCTTTTGGCAGAAAGTGACCTCACCATTTTCTTTAATTACTTTGGTGTTGATTGCTTGTTCTTTCATTTTTGGGCCATTACGTCAACAGTCAATGGGTTTCCGTTTGGTGATTTCACTGTTCACAGGCTTAGGTTTCTTCTATCTTCAAGATTTCTTGGGCTATGCAAGCTTGGTGTACGCACCTTCACCTGCATGGTTTGTGCTGATGCCCGTGGTGCTGATCTTTATGGTGGGGAGCTATCTGCTCTATCGAGCACGCTAATCTTGATGGAGAGGTTCTATGATCAGGATTGATGAAAGCCATCAGTCAGGTCATGGAGAATTCGATTAAATTTCGGTAAAATAGACCGATCAAATGACAAACAGAGAGTCCATTATGACGGATGCAAATGCTGGCAAAATTCCTCACGTTCTGGTGATTATGGATGGTGTGGGACATCGTGAAGCAGTTGAAGATAATGCTTTTTTAGCGGCAAAAACGCCAAACCTCACTGCGATGAAGGCCAAGCATCCAAATAGTTTAATCTCAGGTTCAGGCGAAGATGTCGGCTTGCCTGACGGTCAAATGGGCAACTCTGAAGTCGGTCATATGAATTTAGGTGCAGGTCGTGTGCTGTACCAAGATTTTACCCGCATTACTAAAGATATCCGCACTGGTGCTTTTTTTGAGCATGAAGTTTTAATTGATGCTGTAGAAAAAGCCAAAGCAGCAAAGGGTGCCGTACATGTGATGGGCCTGTTGTCTCAAGGCGGTGTTCATTCACATGAAGACCATATCGTGGCAATGTGTGAGCTAGCATTAAAACGTGGTGCAACAGTATATCTACATGCCTTCCTAGATGGACGTGACACTCCACCGCGGAGTGCAAAACCATCATTAGAAAAGTTTGATGCTTTATTTGCTCAATATCCACATCAAGGTCGTATTGTTTCGATGATTGGTCGTTACTTTGCAATGGATCGTGACAACCGTTGGGATCGTGTTGAACAAGCTTATCGCTTAATGACAGAAGGTGAGGCGGTTCGTGTTGTAGACTCTGCCGTCGAAGGCCTAGAACAAGCCTACGCCGCGAATGAAAATGATGAGTTTGTTAAAGCAACACGTATTGGTGAAATTGCCAAAGTGCAAGATGGCGATAGTGTTGTGTTTATGAACTTCCGTGCCGATCGTGCGCGTGAGATTACGCGTGCTTTTGTTGAAAAAGATTTTGCTGGATTTACCCGTAAAGTCGTTCCAAACCTGTCTAAGTTTGTGATGTTGACCCGTTATCAAGCCAGTATTGATGCACCTGTGGCATATATGCCAGAAGGGCTTAAAAACTCGATTGGTGAATATTTGTCAAGTCTGGGTAAGACCCAATTGCGTATTGCTGAAACTGAGAAGTATGCACACGTCACTTTCTTCTTCAGTGGTGGTCGTGAAGATGAATATGAAGGTGAAAAACGTATTCTCATTCCTTCACCGAATGTTGCAACTTACGATTTAAAACCAGAAATGAGTGCTTATGAAGTGACTGATGAGTTGGTGAATGCAATCAATTCTGGTGAGTTTGACCTTTTAGTCGTGAACTATGCCAATGGTGATATGGTTGGACATACGGGTGTGTTTGATGCCGCAGTGAAAGCAGTTGAAACAGTCGATAGCTGTCTAGGCCGAGTTTACGATGCAGTGATGGCGAACAAAGGGCATATGTTAATTACAGCGGATCATGGTAATGTAGAGCAAATGCAAGACTATGATAGTGGGCAGGTTCATACCCAACATACCACAGAATTGGTTCCATTTATTTATGTTGGTCCTACGCAAGCAACGATTGCTGAAGATGGCGTATTGGCGGATGTGGCACCAACACTCTTGCATTTGATGAACATTCCTGTGCCGCCTGAAATGCAAGGCAAGAACTTAATTACTTTAAAATAAGGTGAATCAATGACCCAACACAACAACATTTACCGAGCGTTATGTGCAAGTGTGTTGATGTGTTGGGGACATAGTCTCTCAGCCGCACCAATCACCCATTCTTCAGGGTGGTCGAATGAAGATGCCAAGTCTGGTAATGCTGAAGTCCCAATTGAATCTATTCAACAATTTGTACAGATTTACGGCATCGTCAAAGATAACTATGTCGATAAAAAGTCGGATGATGCTTTATTCCAGCAATCGATTAAAGGCTTGGTGAGCGGTTTAGATCGTTACTCCCGTTATTTATCAGCAGAAGAATATCGTCAACTGATTCAGTATACAGAGGGTGATTTAGCTTCTGTCGATTTCAATTTAAATTATGATGCACATTCGAAAACGTGGCAAATTCAGGATCTGAAGTCTGGTTCGGATTCAAGTAAGCTGGGTTTACGCAATGGACAAGTTATCCTAAAAGTGGATAACCAAGAACTCAAAAGCTTAAATCAAGACCAGGTACAAGGTCTGCTCTATGGCTCGATTGGAAGTACTGTCCAGATACAAACAGAGAATAATAGTACGACCATTTTGGTGAGAAATAAAAAAGTCGAAACTGATATTGAACCCGTTTTATTGCACAATCAGGTATTGGTGCTGAAAATACGTGTTTTTCAGCAAGATACGGCGAATGAGATTAAACGTTTGATTGAAGAATATAGTTCGACCAAACTTAAGGCCGTGGTATTCGATTTACGTAATAATCCAGGGGGCTTGCTTTCAGCCTCGGTCGAAGCGGCGGATCTATTTCTAAATCAGGGTTTAATTGTCACGACTAAAAGTCGTTCTGAAGGTGATCAGCAATTCCAAGCACTTCCTTCTAATGAATTTCAAAATATGAAATTAGGCATTTTAATCAACCGTCGTTCCGCTTCTGCTGCTGAAGTCTTTACAGCGGCATTAAAAGAGCATAAGCGTGCCTGGGTGGTCGGCGAAAATAGTTATGGCAAAGGCGTGGTTCAAAAGTTGTTCCCCCTACCAAGTGGCGCTGCATTGCAGATGACGGTATCACACTATTACACTCCAAATGGCAATATGATTGAAGGTCAAGGCATTCAGCCAAATCAGACCTATGCTTTGTCTGCCGAGATGAAAGAAGATAATTATCTTGAACATGTCACAGATTTGGTTTTGAAAAGTAGATATTAAAAAAAGCCCCTCAGTTGAGGGGCTTTTTTTAATATTGATTATTCATCATCTTCAGTATCTAAACCGAACTTCTTCAATCGATAACGTAACGAACGGAAGGTCATTCCCAACTTCTTTGCCGCCAACGTTCGATTCCAATGTGTGAGATTCAGTGCATTCAGAAGAATTTCTTTTTCAATATTCTCCAAATAACGCTCCAAACCTTCAGGTGGAAGCTTCTTTGAACTCATGTTTGGGCTTGCAGAATATTGCGGTGTTTCAACTTCTTCAGCCGTCGTATTGGAAAATGAAGGTGCTGGGTTTGCCAATGAACTACGTAAAGGTGCCGTTTGGAGATGTGCCAAATCAATATTGTCATCGTCACTCAGCGTAATTGCACGTTCAATAATATTGCGTAATTCACGCACATTGCCTGGGAAATATTGCTGTAATAAGAACTGCTCTGCACGTGAAGACAACGATTTCGCAGTGAGGTCCCATTCTTGACTAATCTTTTGAATAAAGTGATTGGCCAATAACAAAATATCCTGTCCACGTTCACGTAAAGGCGGCAGTACGATATCCATCACATGAATACGGAAGAACAAATCTTGACGGAAACGACCTTGCTGTACCAGCAGTTCCAAATCTTGGTGACTGGCACTAATTACACGGAAATCCACATCAATCTCTTGATCTGAACCAACGGGACGAATTTTCTTTTCCTGTACGGCACGCAGCAATTTGACTTGCATATTTAAAGGTAGTTCGGCAATTTCATCCAAGAACAAACTACCGCCGTGTGCAGACAGAATTAAGCCTTGCTTGTCCTGAGTCGCGCCAGTAAAACTGCCTTTTTTATGCCCGAATAGCTCACTTTCCATCAATTCAGTTGGAATCGCACCACAGTTAATCGCAATAAAAGGGCCTTCGCTGCGATTACTTAAACGGTGGACTAGATTCGCAACCACTTCTTTGCCTGTTCCTGATTCACCCGTAATAAATACAGGGGCTTGGGAGCGGGCAATTTTCTTTAAGGCGATGCGAAGCTGTTGAATGGGTGCAGAACGTCCAATTAACAGCTTGTTCTCTAAGGCTGTTTCTGCGGCCTCTTGTTCAGGCTGTGGACGATTTAATGCTTTCTGAATCAATTGATCCAAATGCATCTGGTTGACAGGCTTACTGACAAAATCAAATGCGCCTGCTTTTAAGGCTGAAATGGCAATATCCATATTGCCGTAGGCAGTCAGTACCGCAATAGGCGTATTGGGATAGTTCTGTGTCACGTGTTTGACCAGATCCAAACCATTGCCATCTGGAAGATTTAAATCTGTTAAGCAAGCATCGTACTGGAATTCAGTAAAGAACTTTTTTGCCTGTTCGACCCGATAGGCGAGATGTGTCTTGATGCCCATACGCGCCAGCGTCATCTGCATTAAAAGACATAAATCTTCTTCGTCGTCTACCAATAAGACGAGTGGTTGTTTTGTTGCCATTTCCCCGAGAAACCTAATCTATAAATCAATGAGTTTTTGAGCATTCAATCCTGAAGCATGCTCCTTGTTGTCGCTCTATATAAGTGAGCTTTGCATGATTTGCCTCACAAAACGTATGAGACAAATACAATCCTAAACCAGTTCCTTTAATTTCGGTACTAAAAAATGGTTTGAACAGTTGAGAAATATCCCGTTTTGAGACACCCGTCCCAAAATCGATGACATCAATGCACGTTCGTCCGTCTTTTTCGTGCACCTCGACTTCAATATAAGGCGCGTCAGTTGCATTGTGTCTTAATGCATTTCTAATTAAATTAATCAGCACTTGGCGTAATTGTTTTTCATCAAATAAGATGTTGGTTTGCTCTGTGATTTTAATTTGAATTTGTTGTTTAGCATCTGCAAGATCTTCATTGAGTAAACTTTCAAAGAAGGAGCTCAGATCAATTTCTTGTGCTTCTGTCGGTTTATTTCGTGCCATTGCTAAGGTGTCTTGCACGATGCTATCAATCCGCTTGGCTTGTTTGCTAATCATGCGCGACAGCATTTCTTGTTGGTGGGTATCACTGTCTTTGAATAATTCATTGGCTTGCACAATAGCAGCCAAAGGATTGCGAATTTCATGGGCAATACTGGCTGACAGCTGACCAAGTGCGGCGAGTTTTAATTGCTGAACTTGTTGAGTCAGTTTCTGTGCATCTTTTAAGATCAATAACACTAAGGCTTGTTCGGGAACAATTAGATGTTTCACTCGAACATTGATGGTGTATGAACTTTGCTGTGATTCAAAACTGAATTCTTCGCCGTCTTCTAAGTCACTAAACTGAACCAGTTCAAATAGGTCAGGTTGTAATTTGACTAGTGGCGTTTTTTCTAAGGAAATCGGTAAATGGATACCCAATAGCGCATTGGCTGCAGGATTGGTTAACACGATATGGTTACTTTCATCCAGTACTAAATAGCCATCTTCGATTTGTTCTAAGATATAGCGATTAATATTCTGTAGTTGATGGATTTCAATGGATTGATGAAAAGTTAAAGTTTCTAGAATTTTAAAACGCTGTACTGCAATACGACCAATGGCATGAACTACAAAAAATAAAAACGCCAGAAAAACGCTATTTCCGAGGTGATTTAAATTATTGGCCTCAAAAAAGTCACCTAAAAAACGTTGGTAAACCACCATGATGACGGCAAATAAAGTAATAATCAGCGACAGATGTGCATTTAATAAAATTGCAGACGAGAAAATAATAATGACGTAAAGTAAGCTGAGTTGCAGATTTGGACCACCCGCAGAAAAGGTGATCAAGCTTAGGCAAATGACATCAATCAGAAAGATAAAAATCAACTGCTTGGAGATTTGTATCGGTACAAACTGTAATAAAAACAGTTGAAAAATGTTGAATGCAATATAGCAAATCAAGGTATAAAAATATAAGAAGGGATAAATATAGTTGCTGGAAAGTTGTTCAGCAGTGAGTAAATAAATTAACAGCAGGCTAATCGAAATGATTAGCCGATAGCCACTATACCAAACCCCAAGCCGATAGACAGTTTGTGAGACTGACGACGCAATTTTCCCTAACATAGGCGCTTACTGTTTTTTAAGGTTTAATGAGTCCATAGCGAATCGCAAGATGGGTGAGTTTGACATCACTATCAATGCTCAGTTTTTCAAAAATACGATAACGATAGGTATTTACAGTTTTGACGCTTACGAATAATTTGTCAGCGATTTCTTGGGCACTAATACAATTCACCACCATCATGGCAACTTGCATCTCACGTTCTGATAGCGCATCAAAAGGAGACTGTTGTGTATCTGAAAGATAGGAGCTGGCCAATTGTTCAGCAATATCTGCACTAAAGTATTTTCCGCCTTGCATGACTTTGTTAATAGCACGAACCATTTCAGAAATCGGTGCACCTTTGGTGATATAGCCTTTCGCTCCTGCTTTTAATAACAGGGATGGATAGGGTTCTTCAGCAAGACCGCTGACGGCAATCACTTTTGTTTCAGGTGCGCTTTGTAATAAGCGACGAGTAGTTTCCACTCCACCAATACCTGGCATATTCACATCTAACAACACCACTTGAGGGTGTTTCTGACGGACTAAGGCAATGGCTTCTTCACCTGATTCAGCTTGCCCAATGACCTCTACATCGGGGTGGTCTTCCAACATACGACAAATTCCTGTGCGTACGAGTTCATGATCATCAACAACGAGAACAGTGATCAAGAAGACCTCCTTTTTTCAAAAAAACTGGTTTTTTGTTACATAAAGCAAAATTAGCTTGCAATGAAACGACAAAATTAGCAATCCTATTCTTCGTTTTTAGCGAATAGTTGTACACAATTGTGTCTATAAAAGCTTTACCCGATTTGTTTAAATGTAAGGCATAATGGTATTAAGCGCAAATGTGCAGCGTCCTGAGTTGAGTATTGTGTCGTGAAAAATTCTAAAAAATCTATCATGCATGTTTTAAGCATGTCTATCTTGTTGGCCTGGAGCACAACAAGTTTTGCTGAACTGGTTGTGAATAAC
The DNA here is from genome assembly GCF_013072695.1 of Acinetobacter sp. Ac_5812. Classification (GTDB taxonomy): domain Bacteria; phylum Pseudomonadota; class Gammaproteobacteria; order Pseudomonadales; family Moraxellaceae; genus Acinetobacter. Next base: position 270,800 of record NZ_LXUK01000008.1, on the reverse strand, counting down.
AATCCAGCTTCTTCGCGTGTAAGCGGTTCAGCTTCGATGAATTGGTCTGCAACTGATGCAAGCCAGTTGATGGAAGATGATGAACCATTAGAAATTGGTCCACAAGGTTCAACCTCTGTTACCACAACATTGCGTAATGGTGGTTCGGCAACAATTACTTCTTCAAGTACGCCACAACAGTCAGGGCAGATTCGAGATACCTTTGGGTATAGTAGTCAGCCCTCTGTCAATGCACGTGCTGCTTTGGTAATGGACGCGCAAACGGGTGAAGTACTGTACAGTAAAAACAGTAACATGTCGGTACCCATTGCGTCGATTACGAAGCTGATGACTGCTGTCGTCACGGCAGATGCACGTTTAAACATGTCAGAAGAAATTACGCTGGAGTCAATCGACTTTGCTGGTGCAGGCGGTAAGAACTCAAGTTCAACCCTACGTGCAGGCGATACTATGAATCGCGCAGAAGCACTTTTGTTTGCATTAATGAAGTCTGAGAATCCAGCTGCAGCTGCATTAGCACGTACCTATCCAGGTGGCCGTTCTGCATTTATTGCGGCAATGAATGCAAAAGCGAGGCAATTGGGCATGACATCTACGCGTTATGCTGAATCTACAGGTTTAGATCCACATAATGTTTCTTCAGCACGTGATTTGGGTATTCTAGTAAGTACCGCTTCACAATATGGCTTGATTCGTCAATTCTCTACCACACCAACCTATGACTTCAATTTAGGTTACCGTGTGCTGAAATCGAATAATACCAATGCGTTGGTACGTAATGGTGGCTGGAACATTAACTTGTCAAAAACAGGGTATATTAATGAAGCAGGCCGTTGTGTGGTGATGCATACCACTGTGAATTCACGCCCAGCGGTTGTGGTGTTATTAGGTGCGCCAAGTTCGCAAGCACGTAATAGCGATGCCACCAATTTATTAAGCTGGTTAAGCACTTTGCCAAAACGCGTTTAATCATTCGAAATATAAAAAACTCTTCTTTATGAAGAGTTTTTTTATGCCTGAATCATGCGACACAACTTGTCTTATTTCAATAAATTATGTTCGTTTTTTGAGCCAAAATCGGCTAATGTGTGCTTACAACAAAAAATGATGACAGACCGTTATGAATGCGATGCAACACGCACGGATTTCTGCAAAACGTTGGGGTGGGGAACCCGAAGACGACTATGAACTACATGCGTTTATAGGTAGTACCAAAAGCCTGTGTAGTGATGCACGACACCGAATTTCACAGACCTTGTGGGGCATAAATTCTGTTGTGGTTCCTGTGTTTGAGCATAGTCTTCACAATAATGCAGGCAAATCAATTGATATTAAAGATTTGTGCGAACGTGATCATTTATTGGTGGATTACCAACAACGTTTTATTCCGACACTCAATGATTTTGTCAATGCGATAGATGCAAGACAATTGCCTAAGAACTTTGAACAGCATTTAGAACAATTACATCATGATTATGTGCAGGATAAAACACTTTCACAATTAATGTTATCGCCTTTAGCACTAACAGGAAAATTGCATTCGCTATTGCCCATCCATAATAGTTGGTTTATCTACGATATTTTGCCGAGGATTGGGTAACTGCCGAAACTGGACAATATCGTGTATAGCCCCGCTGATTTTTTAATGCCATGCATTTTGAATTATGAATGGATAATGGCATGGTAATTCCTGCAAGTGCTCAAGCATTACACCAAATAAAACAAACAACTCAATGATAAATGAATTAAGGGGAACACCATGACGACTTATGTGATTCGTGCCAAATACTTTGGGTATAACGATGAAGTCTTTTATGTGGCAGGCAATCGTATTGCCAATGTTTTTGAGGATAAAGCCCAAGCCGAGGCTGCATATAAAAAGTTAGAAATTGATGGAGCGCGAGATTTTGCCCTATATGAAGTGGAATCCCTTTTTGATGCAGATGAAGCATTGCTAAAACAGCTGGATGATTTTGTGTTTTCACGTTGTGCTGAGCATGTCTGTGAAGATGGGGATATTTCAGATGATGTATTACCTGAAAGCTTAAGCGATGAAGATACCTTTGAATTTATTCAATTGGCAGGAATGCAAAAATTTCAACTGCTACAGTTTGAACATGAGGCTCGGTTTTATGCGCTTTGGTCAGTCAAAAAACAGAAATGGGTGGAAGAGCATGATGAGTTTTTTGCCAGTTTAGCTTATGCAGATCAACCTGAACAATTAAAAACCAATGTCGGAACTATTTTTGCAGATTATGACTATGGTGATATTCAGCTTAAAGGCTCACTTGATGAGTTATCTGATGAGCCTGTGCTGTTACAGGCAATGATCACAGCGCAATCGGGTTTGAAATACGATCAGAAAAGTCAAATTTTAACGATTATGCAGGGTTGGGAAGAAGAAGCTTTATATGCGGTTAATCCTTTACTCAAACAACCATTATTTGAAATCAAACAAATTGAGCTTGAAGAAATTCAGAGGATCGAAAAAGAATTAGCTGCACAATATAGCTATGATGATTACGAATAACTTTTTCTTTTTATAATTAGAAATAAAAAACCAGTTGCAGGCAACTGGTTTTTTTATTTCAGTAGGTATACTTACATATTTGAAAGAATAGAATCTTTCACTTGATCCATAGTCGCATCAATCGACAACATCACGGCATCAGCACATTGTTTGATTGCAGTGTCAGGATCTTTTAAGCCATTGCCTGTCACTGTACATACAATCACAGAACCTTCAGCAATTTTACCTGCTTTAAGATCACGGATCGCACCACCAATTGATGCTGCTGAAGCAGGTTCAACAAACACACCTTCATACATTGAAAGCAAGCGTTGTGCTTCTAGAATTTCAGCATCAGTCAGTTCATCGAACCAACCTTTAGAATCACGGACCACTGCTTTAGCATGGTTCCAACTTTGTGGATTACCAATACGAATCGCTGTTGCAACTGTTTCAGGGTTCTCTACTGGTGCACCACGTAAGAATGGTGCAGCACCAGATGCTTGATAACCAACCATTGTTGGTAAGCCTTCTGGTTTAGGACCAGTGAATTGATCGGTTGCAGCATCATAAATCACTTGCTCAAACTGATCCGCAGGTTGATTGGCAACCGCTTCGGTATAACCCATCCAGTGTGCTGTGATGTTACCGGCATTACCGACAGGTAAGCAGTGATAATCAGGAGCACGACCCAATGCTTCTACAATTTCATAAGCAATGGTTTTTTGACCTTGCAGACGGTATGGGTTAATTGAGTTTACAATCGTTACAGGTGCTTGATCTGCAACTTCTTTGACCAGACGCATACCGTCATCGAAGTTACCACGGATTTGCATGGTGATCGCGCCGTACATCATTGCCTGCGCCATTTTACCCATGGCAATTTTGCCTTCTGGGATTAATACGAACGCTTTGATACCTGCACGTGCTGCATACGCTGCCGCTGCCGCTGAAGTATTGCCTGTAGATGCACAGATAATCGCTTTAGAACCTTCTTCAACTGCTTTGGTCACAGCCATTGTCATACCACGGTCTTTAAATGAACCTGTCGGGTTCAGACCTTCGTACTTCACATAGATTTCTACGTTTTTGCCAATAATACGTGGAATGTTCTCTAGTTTAATCAGTGGGGTATTCCCTTCACCTAAAGAAATTGCACGTGTAGTTGCAGACACGGGTAAACGGTCACGATAACGATCTACAAGACCAGTATAACGATTGGCATTCGACATGATGGTGTTCCAATATGAGGTAGAGCGGGGTGAGGGAGGTTATTTTCCCTCAACCTGATTAACTATCGAGCGATTCTAAACGAATTCTTACGATTTCGCCACGAATTGCAGGTAATGCTTGAATTTGTGCAAGTGCTTCATCCATTTTTGATTCAACAATCGGATCTGTCAAAATTACGATTGGAATCAAGTCTTTCAAGCGTGATTGCTGCATGATGGCATCAATACTAATACCAGCACGGCTGAGAATGGTCGTAACATCTGCCAAGACACCCGTCTGATCTTCAGCATTGAGGCGAATATAATAACCTGTGGTCATTTCTTCACGGCTTAAGATCGGCACATTGGTCAGTGCTTCAAAGGCAAGTTGAGGAATGGTACCTGCACCATCTTCGGTATAAGAAATATCACGCACGATATCAATGACATCGGCAACTACAGCCGAGGCTGTTGGGCCAGCACCAGCGCCTGCACCATAATATAAGGTTGGGCCGACAGCATTGGCTTGAACTAAGACCGCATTTTTCACGCCATTGACGTTGGCGATGAGCTCTTCCGCAGGAATGAGGGTTGGGTGGACGCGTAATTCTATGCCTTGTTCGGCACGACGTGCAATGCCCAAATGCTTAATGCGGAAACCAAGCTCTTCTGCATATTTGACATCTTGAGCGGTGATTTTGCTGATGCCTTCGGTATAGACCTTATTAAACTGTAATGGAATACCAAAAGCACATGACGCCAAAATCGTCAGTTTATGTGCAGCATCAATGCCTTCAACATCAAAGGTTGGATCAGCTTCGGCGTAACCAAGTTCTTGCGCTTCTTTTAAAACGTCTTCAAAGGCACGGCCTTTTTCACGCATTTCAGTCAGAATGAAGTTGCCGGTACCATTAATGATGCCCGCAAGCCATTCGATATGGTTCGCTGCGAGACCTTCACGGATCACTTTAATGATTGGGATACCACCCGCAACAGCTGCTTCATAGGCAATCTGAACAGCATTGTCTTCTGCTGCTTTAAACAGTTCATTGCCATGTTCAGCCAGTAAAGCTTTGTTTGCAGTCACAACCTGTTTGCCATGCTTAATGGCTTCCATGATGACTTCATAAGCAGGATGAATACCACCCATGACTTCGACCACCATGTCAACATCTGGCTGACGTACGATTTCCATCAAGTCATCGCTTTGTTTAATGCCTTCGAGTTGTAAATCTGGACGTGGACGGCGTGTGCCTACGTGTGTAATTTGAATTTCTCGACCGGTACGGCGTTTAATTTCCGCAGCATTTTCTTGTAGTAATTTAAGGGCTCCACCACCTACAGTACCAAGACCGAGTATCGCCAGACGAACTGGTTTCACGTTACACTCCATTATATTCAATCATTTTAATGAAGCTTGATCATAGCTAAAAAAATGCGCAGACACTAGGGTCTGTTGTCACTTTATAAATGAATTGCGTTGACGGCTGAAAATTCTTCAGACTAGGCATGAAACGTAGGGAATGGCATTCCCTTGCCAAGTTTCATAACGACGTATGAGGGAGTTTTAGCGACAACCCTGTGGGGCAGGGAGATTTTTGGCGCTTCTGCGTTATCTTGCGCAACTTTAGCCATTGCTCATTATTTAGAATGACTAAATTTCACAATCCATGCCTTGTATCGCCTAAAAATCTCCTCTGCCGCAATCATAGATAAAGTGGTAACAGACCCTATTCCGATCATCTTTAATCTGTCGCCCGAGTCTTTGCTTATTTGTAGTGTAGTTTGAACTTATTTGTTTAAGCGTTGTACGATTTCTTCAGGCGTCATATAGCCACCTAAATATTCGCCATCGACGTTATAAATGGCAGGTGTACCATTCACGCCCATATTTAAACCCAGTTGATACTGGTCACGAACAGGGTTCTTACATTCAGCAGCCGAAACGGGTAAGCCTTTGGCAGCTTGATCGAAGGCAGCCTTACGGTCTTCACTACACCAAATCGCTTGCATGGTTGGCATGAACTGTTCGCCACGTGGCCAGGCGATGTAACGAACTTCAATCCCTTTGGTATTAATTTCAGCAAGATGTTCATGCAGTTTATGGCAATAAGGGCAGCTTGAATCGGTGAATACATAGATGACATGTTTGGCTTTGCCACCTTGTGCAGGATAAACGATTAAGTCTTCAGTTTTGAGTGAAGCTAAATGTTTCTTATTTTCGGTTGCTTGTAGAGCGTCACTGACATTGTGCAACTGTTTATCACCTAAACGCACCACATCACCTTGAATAATGTATTGACCATCAGCAGTGGCATAGACTGAACCCATCCCTTCCAGACTCACCCAATAGAGGTTTGGGACTTCAGTTTTTTTGATGCTAAGGATTTTCGCGTTGATATTGGCTGTTTTAAAGTTTTTTTCTAAGGTAGTAACCAAACGCTGTTGTGCATTGCGTTCGTTTAATGTTGATGCTTCACCCGTCGCCGGTGCACTTGCTGTGAGCGCATCTTGTTTTTGTGCTGAGTTTTCTTTAGAGCAAGCACTGACTAATAATGTTGATGCTAATGTACAAGCAATTACAAGTTGAGACCGAGTAAACAACATATAGAACCTTTTTTGTACGAATTCATTTGTATAAGGGGCCTAGCATAACAAAAAAAATGAATCACTTCGTTAAATCTTGCATAAGCTCTGTGAATAGAATCAGGTTTTGTCTGAATCCTAGATAAAAGGTGGTTTTAGCCACGTGGATGGTATTTACCATGCAATTCCTGCATCCGCTGTTGTGCGACATGAGTGTAAATTTGCGTAGTAGATAGGTCGCTATGTCCAAGTAGCATTTGTACCACACGTAAATCTGCGCCGTGATTGAGTAGATGAGTCGCGAAAGCATGGCGTAAGGTATGGGGAGACAATTCCGCCTGAATATTAGCTTGTACGGCATAACGCTTAATCGCATACCAAAAATTCTGTCGACTCATGATGCCGCCATGTTGAGTGAGAAACAGATAATCCGTGCTGCTTTTATACAGCTGCGGACGTGACTCAGCCAAATATCTTTCGATCCAATCACAGGCAAATTGCCCCAGCGGAACGAGACGTTCTTTATTGCCTTTACCTGTGATTCGAACAAAGCCCTGTTTTAAATTGATCAGTTCTAAACGTAAATTCAGTAATTCTGAAACACGCAGACCACAGGCGTACAGGACTTCGAACATGGCGCGGTCACGCAGGCCTAATGCTGTGTTGATGTCAGGTGCATTGATTAATGCTTCTACATCTTGTTCAGATAAATCCTTGGGTAAGGCTCGTCCAATTTTAGGGGAATGGTGGGTAGCAACAGGATTATCGTCCCGTAATTTCTGTTCTCTTAAAAACTTATAAAACTGTCTTAAAGCAGAGAGGCAACGTGCAATCGAACGCGGGCTTTTACCGGCCTTGGTGAGTGCGATGAGAACATCAGCAATGTCATCACTAGACCACTGTGGTAATGCGGCCGTTTGATGTAATTCAGCACATTGAATCAGGTCGGATAAATAGGCGTTACGGGTATGTGGGCTTACGGTTTGAGCCACCAGATAAGCTCGAAAACCCTGTAAAAAACTCAAATGTTCGGGGATGTTAACCGCAGCGGGAATACGAGGCTTTTTATTTAACATAAGGCGTTGAAGATATTTCTCAGTGAAAGAGGGGCGGGTATTTTAGGGAGAACGCTGCCCTGATTTATTTTTGGTTGAATTGCACTGTAAAAGAAAAATGAATTGTTGTCGATCTGTCACAGAAGCAAATGCCACTGAGATTGGTTTTGGTAATTATTCTCATTTGCTTGTATACTAGCAAAAAAGGGTTAAGGGTTAGAAGCGGTGCGATTGTCAGCATTAAAAGTCAAGCAAACAGCGATGATTACGAAAGTAAATCGCGTGGTCGATGAGACAGAACAGCCAGATTTAGTTGCAGTTCGTTTAGAAAGTTTAGGCTTTGTGCCAGGTACACAAGTACAGGTGATTACCAAAGGCATCTTTGGTGGAGATCCGATTCTAATCCAGCTCGGTTTTACGCGTTTTGCGTTACGAAAAGCGGAAGCGGATAAAATTGAAATTCAACTTGAAGGAGCACCTGCATGAGTGATGCGTTACGTGTTGCCCTTGTGGGAAATCCAAACTGTGGTAAGACATCTTTATTTAATCATTTAACTGGGACACGCCAAAAAGTTGCCAACTATGCGGGTGTGACGGTTGAACGTAAAGTTGGGCATTTTCAGCTTCCATCTGGAAAAGCAGTACGTGTTTTAGATTTGCCAGGCACATACAGCCTTCAAGCAACCAGCCCAGACGAAGAGATTACCCGTGATGTCTGTCAAGGCAAGATTGCGGAAGAAGGGCAACAAGATGCCTTCTTGTGTGTGGTGGATGCAACCAACTTAAAGCTACATCTGGGTTTGGTGCTGGAAATTATTGAGCTGGGGCGTCCAATCCTTGTCGTGTTGAACATGATGGATGAAGCACGTCGCCGTGGTATTCAGATCAATACTCAAAAACTTTCTGAGCGTTTGGGTGTCCCTGTGGTTGAAACGGTTGCGGTACGCAATTCAGGTATCGAAAACCTACTACATGCACTTGATCAAGACAAGTATTCGATTCCACAAACGGAACTGAGTGGCTTGAAAGGGGATCATCACCAGAAAATTGAAGTGATTTTCAAAGATGTGGTGAACTTTGTTGATCAGGAAGATAAACGTACTGATTTTCTGGATAAGATTTTCTTACATCCAGTGCTTGGTTTACTGAGCCTTGCAATCATGATGTTTATCGTCTTCCAAGCGGTATTTGCTTGGGCTGCACCGTTTATGGACGGGATTGAAACCTTCTTTGCATGGTTTGGTGAGAAGCTTGGCGAGTATATCTCGCAACCATTACTGCATAGTTTGGTGGTCGATGGGATTATTGCAGGCGCGGGTAGTGTGGTGGTGTTCTTGCCACAAATTTTGATTTTATTCTTCTTTATTCTGGTATTAGAAGAATCAGGTTATTTACCGCGTGCCGCGTTCTTGCTGGATAAATTGATGTTTAAAGCGGGTCTAAGTGGCCGAGCTTTTATCCCTTTGCTGTCGAGCTTTGCATGTGCAGTGCCTGGGATCATGGCGACCCGTAGTATCAGTGACCCACGTGATCGTTTTACCACGATTATGGTTGCGCCATTGATGACCTGTTCTGCGCGTTTACCCGTCTATGCTTTGTTGATTGCGGCCTTTATTCCAAGTCAAACGGTATGGGGTATTTTCAACTTACAAGGTTTAGTGCTATTTGGCTTGTACATGTCAGGCATTGTCAGCGCACTCTGTGTTTCGATTGTGATGAAGTTTCTGCAAAAAGATAAATCACAACATGCCTTATTGCTGGAGTTGCCAAGTTACCGTATTCCTGATTTAAGAAGTGTTGGGATTGGCTTGCTCGATCGCGGCAAAATCTTCTTAAAACGAGTCGGTGGGATTATCTTCGCCCTGTCGATCTTACTTTGGTTCTTGTGTACCTTCCCGCAAGCTCCAGAAGGGGCGACTTTACCTGATATCGATTACAGTTTTGCTGGAATGTTAGGGCATTTGCTGCAACCGATTTTTGCACCTGTTGGTTTTAACTGGCAGATCGTGGTTGCTCTTATTCCTGCAATGGCGGCGCGTGAAGTTGTGGTTGCTGCATTGGGTACGGTATATGCCTTGTCAGGTGCAGATGATGATGCGATTGCACAAGGCTTGTCGCATTTGATTAGTGCTGATGGGACGGGTTGGTCATTGGCAACAGGTTTATCATTATTGGTATGGTTTATCTACGCGCCACATTGTCTGGCAACGTTAGCAACGGTACGCCGTGAGACAGGTTCATGGAAACATGTCTCTGTAATGACAGCATATTTATTCGGTTTAGCGTATTTAATGTCTTTCTTAACTTATCAAATTGCATCAAGCATTTGGGGTTAAGAAATTCCACCTAGCCTCCCTTTAAAGAGGGAGGCAATCATTGGAGAGACGGTTATGTTTGAGTACTTGATTGTTGCTGTATTGGTATTGTGGAGTGCTGTTGTCGTATTCAAAAAGGTGTTCCCTCAAACAGCAAATTCAGCATTTCTGAGTTTGTCGAATTCTTGTCAGCGTTTAGGCTGGCAGCGTTTGGCGACATGGTTAAAACCTAAAATGGCTGTGGGTTGTGGCGGTGGCTGTGGTTGTTCGACTGATGAAAAGGAGAACAAAAAAGCAGAACCCATTCAAACAGTGAAATGGCGTTAATCGCAATCTTAAAATTGCCCATCTTAAGATGGGCAATTTTTTTGGAAAAGAAAAAATGAATCAGGCTTAAATGAGTAAAAAACCATCATTAAGCTCTAAACATAAATTGATTTTACTGGGTTTCATGCTGGTGATGACACTGCTTTATCTCGCTGCTTTGTCTAAAGGTCTGAATATTTACAAACAAACCCTCTCTTGGCTTATCTCATGTTTAATCTTGATTTATCTGTGGTTGAGACCCGAATTGATTGAACTTAAAATCAAGCAATATGCATTTAAATCTGTAGATTGGTTAGGTGCTGTGATCTTGGCTTTATTAGGGATAAGCTTTTTTATCCCTGCTTAAGCTTTTACGCACTGACACAAAAAAGATTGAATAAAACCAAAACTGAAAAAGCATTTAAAACAGTAAAGTGCTAACATTTTTGCCATTCTGTAATCTGCAAAAAATGGGGCGAAAATGTTAATACAACGTGGTGGATTAAAAGTTGTGGTTGGCTTAGGTATTTCGGGTGTGTCAGCTGTTAACTTTCTACATGAACAGGGCTACCAAGTTGCAGTAACAGATTCACGAGCAACACCTCCTGGACATGATCAGATTCCAGCAGGTGTTCGTACCAGTTTTGGTCAACTCGATACAGAGCTTTTATTACAAGCAGAAGAAATTATTCTCAGTCCAGGACTTGCACCGCAACTTCCAGAAATTCAACAGGCCGTTGAAAAAGGCATCCCAGTAGTCGGTGATATTCAATTATTACGCCGTGCGACTGAAGTGCCAATTATTGCGATTACAGGATCAAATGCAAAAAGTACCGTGACCACTTTAATTGGCTTGATGGCACAAGAGGCAGGTAAAAATGTGGCTGTTGGTGGCAACTTAGGTCGTCCAGCATTAGATTTGTTAAAAGATAAACCTGATTTAATTATTTTAGAGTTATCGAGCTTCCAACTTGAAACCACCTCACACTTGAATGCAGAAGTTGCTGTGGTGCTGAATATGAGTGAAGATCATTTAGATCGTCATGGTGATATGTTGGGTTATCACAAAGCCAAACATCGTATTTTCCAAGGTGTGAAAAAAGTCGTTTATAACCGTGATGACAATCTCAGCCGTCCATTGGTTCCAGATGTTACCCCAATGCAAAGTTTTGGTTTGAATGCTCCTGATTTAAATCAATATGGTGTATTACGTGATGCAGATGGCAGCATGTGGTTGGCACGTGGAAGAGAGCGATTGCTGAGAACCTCTGAGATGTACATTCAAGGCATGCACAATGTTGCCAATGCGTTGGCATGTTTGGCTTTGGGTGAAGCTGTTGGTTTACCACCAGCTTCAATGTTTGAAACGCTTAAGCATTTTAAAGGCTTGGAACATCGTTGTGAGTATGTCGAAACCATTGACGGTGTGCGCTATTACAATGATTCCAAAGGAACTAATGTTGGTGCGACGCTGGCTGCAATTGATGGTCTTGGTGCCGCAATTGAAGTGAAAAAAGGCAAGCTGGCTTTGATTCTTGGTGGTCAGGGTAAAGGGCAAGATTTCAAACCTCTTCGTGACGCAATTCAAAAATATGTGAAATCAGTGATTCTCATTGGTGAAGATGCTGCGGTGATTGAACAGGCGATTCAAGGTACAACAGTGATTCAGCATGCAAACAGCTTAAAAGAAGCGGTAGCACTGGCTCAAAAAGCCACTCAAGCAGAAGATGTGGTTTTACTTTCGCCAGCCTGTGCCAGCTTTGATATGTTTAAAAGCTACAATGATCGTGGGCATCAATTCGTGGCATGTGTAAATGCCTTGAATGAAAAATAAGAACTGGGAATAGAACTATGGCTGACTTAGCCCAAAATACGGTACAGAAGATTTCGCAATTGCTGAATCGTTTACCTAAGCTACCCGCAGAAATGACGGCACGAAATATCCTGATTTTTTCTGTGATTTCGCTGCTATGTTTCGGTTCAATCATGGTTGCATCGGCGTCTATGCCGTATGCGGAATATATCCATGAGAGTCCTTTTTACTTTTTGATTCGTCATGGTATTTCGATCGTAGTAGCAGCGGTGGTGGCATTTTTAACCTATCGGGTTTCATTGAATCTCTGGTTTAAAAATGCCTTTCCTTTATGGCTCATTACCATTGTCCTGCTCTTAGCGGTATTGGTGGTCGGTTCTGAAGTCAATGGTGCACATCGTTGGATTAAGGTGGGTGGTTTCACCTTGCAGCCAACCGAGATTGCCAAAATTGTAATGGCGATTTTTACTGCGGATTATGTGGTACGCCGTGCCAAAGAAGTCCGAACACACTGGAAAGGTTTGCTCCGCTTAAGTGGTGTGATGGCCTTAACCGTGGGCTTTATTGTGGCTGAGCCAGACTTAGGTGCAACCGTCGTGATTGTATTAATGATGGTGGGTGTATTCTTCTTAGCTGGCGCACCTGCAACGCAGTTTTTGATCATGCTCGGTGCGATCTTTGCAGGTGTCAGTGCGTTAATTATCTTCGAGCCATTCCGATTCCAACGTTTGATCTCGTTTACTAACCCTTGGGCAGATCCATTGGGTGTGGGTTACCAGCTCTCGAATGCATTGATGGCTTTTGGTCGAGGCGAGTGGTTTGGTACAGGCTTAGGACACAGTGTGCAGAAGCTTTCTTATTTACCTGAAGCACATACCGACTTTATGTTGGCGGTTTTAGGTGAGGAATTCGGCTTCTTTGGCGTGTCTATCGTAATGATACTGTCATTTACCATGTTGGCCTGTTGCATTCGTATCGGTCATCGTGCCTTGCAACATAACTATTTGCGTGCAGGTTATTTAGCCTATGGAATTAGCATTATTTTTCTGATGCAGATTCTGGTGAATGCAGGCATGAATATGGGCTTGATGCCAACCAAAGGTTTGACTTTACCGTTTATTAGTTATGGTGGTACATCGTTGATGATGTGTGCAGCGATGATTAGTTTGATCTTAAAGATCGATGCATCAACGCAAGAGTTGAACCCATTAAAAGAAGAATCAAATTTCTAAATTGGTCCAGATAGAAAAGCCCTGACAATGTTCAGGGTTTTTCGGCTTACTGAAAAGTTCCCGTCAAATGAATGCCGAGCGGGATCGAGTTTACATCCCATTGTTGCACCGCTTGTTGCAACATAATACGGGGTTGATTCAGTTCCACCGCAGGTTGGCCTAAAGCCAAGATCGCTTGCTGTAACAGTTTGGGGGCTTGAGTGATATCCAGTGCTTGTGCCAGATTCTGTTTAGACAGTTTCTGCCCTTGATCGTTCATGGCAAGCGGTAAATGCATATAGCTTAAACTCGGATAACCCAGCAAAGCACCTAACCAGATTTGTCGAGCAGTATTATCGAGTAAGTCCGCACCGCGTACAACATGCGTGATACCTTGTAGATAATCATCGACCACCACCGCCAATTGATAGCTGATAATGCCATCACGACGCTTTAATACAAAATCACCCAGATCACGCTGTAAGTTAGAACATTGTCGACCTTGTAAGCGGTCTTCAAAACAAATCTGTTGATCACTAACCTTTAAGCGTATCGCTTGATCAGCAAACTCTAAATTTAAATCGCGGCAGGTTCCGGCATAGATATGATTGGAACCCAACATTTTACGGGTACATTGGCAGGCATAAATCGCATTGAATTGCTTGAGTTGCTCAAGCACCTGTCCATAGATCTCGAAACGATCTTTTTGAAAAATAATCTCTGCATCGGGTTCAAATTGAAAGGCATCAATGCAAGAGAGAATGTGTGCTTCGCTATTGGGATAAATACGGGGAATGTCGGTATCTTCAATCCGAACCAGCCATTGGCCGTGATTGGCTTTGGCATCGCAATAACTGGCAACTGCAGTGAGTAGGGAGCCAAAATGCAATGGGCCGGTTGGCGATGGCGCAAACCGACCCACATATGAGCGGAGATTAAGCAAAGCATCGCTTTGCTTAATCTCATGGCTCGACACGGTTTTCAAAATTAACCGTTATTTTGCTTTTCTTTGATTTCAGCCAAAGTTTTGCAATCGATACATAAAGTCGCAGTTGGGCGAGCTTCTAAACGACGCAAGCCAATTTCGATACCACAAGTTTCACAGAAACCGTAGTCTTCGTTTTGAATGGCTTCAACCGATTGTTCGATTTTGCGAATGAGCTTGCGTTCACGGTCACGTGTACGTAGTTCAATTGCAAATTCTTCTTCTTGCGTTGCTCGGTCGTTGACGTCAGGAAGCGCACTTGACTCATCTTGCATAGTATTCAAGGTGCGATCCACTTCGGACATTAACTCAGCTTTCCATGCATTTAAAATTTGGCGGAAATGCTCAAGTTGTCCTTCAGACATATATTCTTCATTTTTCTTTGGCTGATAAGGCGCAATTCCAAATAAGCTTGCAGTTGTACCGCTTTCTGAAGCTTTAGCTTTGGTTTTACGTGTACGTTTCACAGCCAATTTTTGATCGTCGATCACGTCTGTCTGTTCGTCCAAGACTTGATTTTGGTTGTCATTCGCCATATAGGGCATTCCTCATCTTACACGTACTATCTATACGCAAAAAATATGGTGATATGCAAGTGTTTTTATAGAAACCTGAGATGGTTTTTCCCATCAAGGGTCGACATCATATAGAGTTTTTAAGCAAGATGGTAGTCATTCCCGTCCAGATTTTGTCTGAAATTGACAATGTAATTTGTAATCAAAAGTTTAATCATATCCTAAAACTTCAGAACTACTCATTCGTTGCGATGTCGGTAAGCGGTAGACCTGAGTTTCCAGTTCGCCATTCGCTTTAAGGCGGATATAGCGATAACCAGGATGCTCTTCATCGAGCGCAAATTTATCGCTTTTGGGTTTGAATTGGATACAGGTTGAAGGGGTAGATAAAAATTCAACACCTTGCCATGTATTGATCGAATCTTGATGCACATGACCACAGACAATTGCTTTGACATTGGAGAATGGTTGGATTGTTTCCAACAGGTCTGAGGAGTTTTTGAGCTTGTGTTGGTCAATCCATGCCGATTGCATCGCAAAAGGATGATGATGACAAGCAATAAGCACATGACGATCATGTTGTTGTGCAAGTAATTGGGTGAGTTGCTGCAATTGTGTGTCAGCAATTTTTCCATCAATACGTTTTGGTTGCGCGCTATTTAATAAAATAATGCACCATTGACCCAGCTCAATCACAGTTGGTTGAGTTGGATCTGTTTCATGAAATGGAAAATGCGCCACATCGTCATGGTTGCCTGGCGTATGGAAAAAGGGAATTCCCACGCTTTGCATATGTTGTACATAGCGTTGATAGGTCAATGGGGTTGGCGATTGTGCCAAATCACCGGTGTGTACAATGAGGTCAATATGAGGATGTTGCTGGCGCATCAAGTCGATTACAGCATGAAAACTTTGTTCGGGTTGCATCCCGACAAATTCTAAATGTGGATACTCTAATAAATGTGTATCAGTAATCTGTATCATCACAAAATCTTGTTGCGATAATGATGAGACTTGGAAAGTCACCGTCGTTAGCCCCTTCAGATTTTTATCTTTGTTGTAGTTGTATATGTTGAGACAGCCACTGCAATGCCATGATTACAGGTGCGTTTCTCAACCGCCCGTTATTTAATAATGCTTCTAATGCGGAATAATTAAATAGATGAAGTTGAATATTTTCCCCTTCATCTGGCATCCCAAAAATGCCCCCGTCCTTTGGCAAATCAACTTCTGCTACATATAGATGAAAAAATTCAGAACATGCGCCAGCAGAAGGGTAGAAGCTAAATAAATGTTTTAATGTGGTGATCTCACAGCCAGATTCTTCTAGGCTTTCACGGCGGATACAGCTTTCAGGCGATTCATTTCCATCAAGTACCCCCGCGATGACTTCGAGTTGCCATGGCGAAATAGGATCACTCAATGCACCGACACGAAATTGTTCAATCAGTGCAAAGCGTTGTTGTTGGTCATTATATAGTAAAACGCCAGCGGCTTCTGGGCGATGAACCAATTCACGTTGAATTAAAGGTGAAAAATCAGCTCGCTGAAATAACCGATGTTTTAAACTCACTTTCTCAACTTGAATGAATCCTCGGAACAAAGGCTCTCGAGATTCTATCGTAACGTCGGTTGCTGAATAGCTGGCGTGGTCAAGAATATTCATCTTCAATCAGGATGAGATTGTACATATCTCATCCTAACCGAGAATGATTCGCAGGAAAATCTTTTTTTAGTTGATTTACACCTTGTGGTACAATTTTTGACCATGTTCCTGATAAGCGGTTTTCATGGCATTGAGACCTGCTTCAACTTCTGTTTCTACATCATTTGACTGCTTGGCATTGTGTTGATTTTGCGCATAATCTCGCACATTCTGGGTGATTTTCATCGAACAGAATTTTGGTCCACACATCGAACAGAAGTGTGCCGATTTATGCGCTTCTTTGGGAAGTGTTTCATCATGCATGCTGCGTGCTGTGTCTGGATCTAAGCTTAAATTGAATTGGTCATCCCAACGGAATTCAAAGCGTGCTTTAGATAAGGCATTGTCGCGGACTTGTGCACCTGGATGACCTTTGGCCAAGTCAGCCGCATGTGCTGCAATTTTGTAGGTAATAATACCGTCTTTGACATCTTTCTTGTTCGGTAAACCTAGGTGTTCTTTTGGCGTGACATAGCACAGCATCGCTGTACCGTACCAACCAATCATCGCAGCACCAATCGCCGAGGTGATATGGTCATAACCCGGTGCGATATCTGTTGTAAGTGGGCCAAGGGTGTAGAAAGGCGCTTCTTTACAGACTTCAAGTTGAAGATCCATATTTTCTTTAATCATATGCATTGGTACATGCCCCGGACCTTCAATCATCACCTGTACATCATGTTCCCAAGCGCGATGCGTCAACTCACCCAATGTTTTAAGCTCACTAAACTGCGCTTCATCGTTGGCATCTTGCACACAACCTGGACGTAAACCATCTCCCAAACTGAATGACACGTCATAGGCCTTCATGATTTCGCAGATTTCATCAAAATGCGTGTACAAGAAGTTTTCTTGATGATGGGCCAAGCACCATTGCGCCATAATCGAACCGCCACGAGACACAATGCCCGTGAGACGATTTGCTGTCATGGGTACATAACGCAGTAATACACCTGCGTGAATGGTGAAGTAGTCAACGCCTTGTTCGGCTTGTTCAATCAAGGTGTCTTTAAAGATTTCCCATGTTAGGTCTTCAGCTACACCATCGACTTTTTCCAATGCTTGATAGATCGGTACAGTTCCGATTGGAACAGGTGAATTGCGAATAATCCACTCACGGGTTTCATGAATATTTTTACCCGTCGATAAATCCATGATGGTGTCGGCACCCCAACGGGTTGCCCACGTCATCTTCGCAACTTCTTCATCAATCGATGAACCGAGCGCAGAGTTACCGATATTGGCATTAATTTTCACCAAGAAATTGCGACCAATGATCATTGGTTCACATTCTGGATGGTTAATGTTGGCTGGAATAATGGCACGACCTGCAGCAATTTCCTGACGTACAAATTCAGGCGTAATTTCTCTTAAATTTTGTGCACCAAAGTTTTGCCCAGGATGCTGACGCATATCGACATTTTCACGTTGGCGCTGGTTTTCACGAATGGCAATATATTCCATTTCAGGGGTAATGATACCTTGCTTGGCATAGTGCATTTGCGTGACATTTTTACCAGTTTGCGCGCGACGTGGGTTTTGAATGTGGGCAAAACGAATGTCAGCTGTACGAATATCTTTTAAACGTGCCTGACCAAACTCAGAGCTAAGACCAGAAAGTACATCGGTATCTTGGCGTTCTTCAATCCATGTTTGACGAACGAAAGGTAAGCCCTTATTTAGGTCGATTTGTACATTGGGGTCGGTATACGCGCCAGACGTGTCATAGACCATGACGGGTGGATTGTGTTCACCGCCCAAGCCAGTTGGTGTTTCGGTTAAGCTAATTTCACGGAATGGGACTTGGATATCAGGGCGAGAACCTTCAACATAGACTTTTCGAGATGCAGGTAATATTCGGGTTAAATCTTTTGCAGCTTGCTCATGTTGAGCAGAAATATCAGCAGGGGAAAGATTCGTTAATTGGTTCATGGCATGATCCTTATGTATAGCATTAACGAATCAAGCACGACCAAAAACCATGGCGGATTTATCTCTATGATAAATAGCAGCTAAGTTTTTTGCTGGGCTTGATTCCTACGCAGGTGTTAACCTGATCAGGTTCAACGGTACTTATCTTTAAATTGCGTAATTAAGATAATCTCAGCAGTTTGTTAACTGCGCTCCGTCAAGCGACACGTTTAGCGTAACAGATTTTTAAATTTTTGTTGTAGCAATTCACACCAATCAACAATAGGCCAATCCGTGCTATTGTCATAAAAGTTTCATCATTTCTATGTTTTAATCACCAATCATTTTTTCCATGTGTCTAGTGGAGGCATACTGTGAGCCCAAGCAATCCTGTGTTAAGTCATCATATTTCTTCACAATTTAATGAAGACTTGCAAGATGTGCACACCAAGTTTATGACCATGGGTGGATTAGTGGAGCAACAGGTCGCAAATGCGATTCATGCTCTATTAGACACAGATGCTAATTTAGCCATTGATGTACAGTTTAAAGACAATGCCGTGAACCAATTCGAGCGTGATATTGATGAAGGCTTAACCTTAATTCTCGCACGTCGTCATCCAGCAGCGATTGATTTACGTATGGTGATCGCAATGAGCAAAGGCAATACGGATTTAGAGCGTATTGGCGATGAAGCTGCGAAAATTGCGCGTATTGCACAAACCTTGTGTGAAGAAGGCGAGTCACCACGTGGTTATATGGAAACCCGTCATATTGGTAACCAAGTACGTGTCATGATTCATGATGCATTAGATGCTTTTGCACGTTTAGATGTGGAGCAAGCCTTGAAAGTGGTGATGGCGGATGTAGATATTGATCGTGAATATCAGTCGGCAACACGTACTTTAATGACCTATATGATTGAAGATCCGCGTCATATCTCACGGGTGATTAATGTGATGTGGGTATTGCGTTCATTAGAGCGCATCGGTGATCACGCACGTAATATTTCAGAACAAGTCATTTATATGGCGAAAGGTACCGATGTCCGTCATACCAGTATCGAAGAAATTGAACAGAAAGTGCATCAAAAATAATGGTAAAAGTAAAATAATAACTAACCGCTCTAACTGGAGCGGTTTTTTATTTTTGAGCGGGTCATAATAAAAAAAATCCCAGACTTCGGGGGAAAGTCTGGGAGAGAAATATCATGCGTTACGTGAGATATCAACGTATCTCTTTGTCCTTCTGAATATAACTATAAACATGGTGCTTTAAAGTGTCATGTAGACAACTGTGTATACTCTGTAAGGCTTTATTACTTATGTAAATATCATGTAAAAAGAGAGCTGTTTTTCAGCTCTCTTTTTTATCGTAAGGTTAGATGGGACTGCTTATTTCTCTTCAGTCCAGCCTTCCGCTTTTTCTACGCTTTCATCGTTATTAAAGAACTTCTCACGTTGTTCTTCGAGGAACTTTTTAGCATCGGGTTCAAATACATTCAAACGTTTTTCATTAATCAGCGTAGTTTGATGTTTTAACCATTCTTGCCACGCCTGTTTTGAAACGGTTTCAAAGAACTCTTGGCCTTTGGCACCAGGAAATGGTGCAAAATCCAAGCCTTCAAGCTCTTGTTTATATTTGCGGCAAAATACTTGTCTAGTCATTATGGCATCCAGTGAAAGTCCCTCTTTGTAAAAGAGGGATATAGGGAGATTAATATAACTGTTCTAGGCGAGTGTGCGCACGGGCAATCGCAGCTTCAACTTGTTTTGGTGACGTTCCACCAATGTGATCACGTGCATTGACAGATGCTTCTAAAGTCAGTGCCTTGTCAAATACATCTGCTGTGATCAAATCAGAGAACTGTTGCAGTTGTTCAAGTGTCAATTCAGATAAGTCTTTTTCTTCTGCAACGCCTAAAGCCACGGCTTTACCAACAATTTCATGGGCATCACGGAAAGCAACCCCTTTTTTGACGAGGTAGTCTGCAAGATCGGTTGCAGTTGAGAAACCACGTAAAGCTGCTTCACGCATAATCTCGATATTTGGAACTAAGGCTGGAACCATATCGGCAAATGCCATCAATGAACCACGAACGGTATCAATTGCATCAAACAATGGTTCTTTATCTTCTTGGTTGTCTTTGTTATAGGCCAATGGCTGGCCTTTCATTAAGGTTAATAGGCTAATTAAGTCACCAAAAACACGACCTGACTTACCACGAACCAGCTCAGGCACATCTGGGTTTTTCTTCTGTGGCATGATTGATGAGCCTGTACAGAAGCGATCTGGAATATTCACGAACTTGAATTGTGCCGAAGTCCATAAAATAAGTTCTTCCGACATACGCGATAAATGCATCATGATCAAAGACGCGGCTGCATTAAATTCAATGGCAAAGTCACGATCAGAAACAGCATCTAATGAGTTTTCTGAAACTGCTTCAAAACCGAGAAGTTCTGCGGTGTAAGCACGATCAATCGGATAGGTTGTTCCAGCTAAAGCGGCTGAACCGAGTGGCATGCGATTAACACGTTTACGACAGTCTTGTAGACGTTCAGTATCACGGACTAACATTTCAAACCATGCTAACAGATGATGACCAAAGGTCACCGGTTGAGCCGTTTGGAGATGAGTGAAACCTGGCATAATGGTGTTGGTGTTTTGACTAGCCAAACCCAGTAAGCCTTTTTGTAGGCGCAGTAATAAACCTAAGATGTCGTCAATTTCATCACGCAAATATAAACGGATGTCAGTTGCAACTTGATCATTACGGCTACGGCCAGTATGTAATTTTTTACCTGTAATGCCGATACGTTGAGTCAAACGAGACTCAATGTTCATATGTACGTCTTCTAAATCAATGCGCCATTCAAAGTTGCCTGCCTCAATTTCAGCTTGAATGGTGCTTAAACCTTGAATAATGTCATCGCGTTCAGCTTCAGTCAGGACACCAACTTTGGCAAGCATGGTGGCATGCGCAATTGAACCTGCAATATCTTGTTTATAAAAACGTTGGTCAAATTGCACAGATGCGGTAAATTCTGCAACAAAAGCATCTGTTGCTTCAGAGAAGCGACCGCCCCACATTCCAGAGGTTTGATTCGGGCTGGCTGAAGAAGAGGATTGAGAAGATGTGGTCATGGCGGCTCAGCAAAATAAAAAAGAGTATAGCAAATCCAAACGCAGTTGCCGAAACTCGACGTAAGAAGTTATCGCAAACTCGTCAGGGGAATCCATCAGGCTCCTATTTTTTTACGAAAATTGGGCAATGGCAATACTTATTGGAATTAATTGTTGCAAGTAATGTCTTGGCGATGGTGTTGGCTTTGGCTGAAGCACGCTCATGGCAAGCCTTAGAGGGCTTCCGTGTACTGCAATATATGGTTTTTATTAATTGGGTGATTTTGTCTTTCGCAACACTAGTTGATTATTTTAAGGATTTTTTTGCTAAGTTTAGTCAGAAAGTCGCCTTGATAATGGGCTTTGTACTGTTGCAACTGATTGTACTGTTGACCACCTGTGCGATCAATATTATTCAATATTGGGCTGCACGTTCAGCTTCATTTTCAGAGGAGATCTTATTTCATGGGAGTAGTTTGCATTTAAGCTATGGGGTTTTGTTGGGCGCTTTCTGTTTGCGTTACTTGTATATGCGTGAGCAATGGATGAATCAGCAATATAGTGAACTGAATGCGCGAATTCAGGCGATGCAGGCACGGATACACCCTCATTTCTTATTTAATAGTATGAATAGTGTGGTGAGCTTAATTGCGATTGATCCTGAAAAAGCTGAAAATATGTTGATTAATTTGTCGCGTTTATTCAGAGCAAGTTTTCAAGAACTGAAATTGGTGAGCTTGGCTGAGGAAATTGACTTATGTCAGCAATATTTAAGTATAGAAAAGATGCGTTTAGGTGCCCGTTTGAATGTAGAATGGAACATACAGGCGACACCCATTGAATTAAAACGAGTGACGATTCCGTTATTAACGTTGCAACCTTTGCTTGAGAATAGTATTTTTCATGGGGTGGAAAAAGTTTTGCAACCTTCGACTGTTAGCGTATTGGTTGAAATATTGCAAAATCAAGTCAGTATAGTCATTACTAACCCTTATTCTCACGATACAATAAAATCGAGAAAGGGAAATGGTATTGCGATAGACAATGTGAAGCAGCGCTTGAAAGCTTATTATGGGCAAACGGTTAAGTTTCAGATTTATGGGGGAACGTCGT
The DNA here is from genome assembly GCF_013072695.1 of Acinetobacter sp. Ac_5812. Lineage (GTDB taxonomy): Bacteria > Pseudomonadota > Gammaproteobacteria > Pseudomonadales > Moraxellaceae > Acinetobacter. The sequence continues at coordinate 248,439 of NZ_LXUK01000008.1, read as the reverse complement.
TATATACGACGGTGGTGAGCTACCACTATCGAGTAAAATAATAAGTCAAGTTAACCATAAAAAATATGGATGAAGTTAACGGTGACAAGGAGGAGAGGATGAGAGTTCTGATTGCTGATGATGAGCCTCTCGCAGTAGAGCGTTTGTCACGTTTAGTGACCCAGATGGGACACGAAGTCATTGCGACGGCGCATCATGGTCAGGATGTGTTAAATCATATTGAAAACGACTCACCAGATGTCGTTTTATTAGATATTCAAATGCCAGGAATGAATGGTTTGGAATGTGCTGAACAACTCAGTCAGCTCAATCCTAGACCTGCGATTATTTTTTGTACGGCATATGATCAACATGCATTGGAAGCATTTAAATTTCAAGCACAAGGATATTTACTTAAACCTGTTGCACAACAAGATTTACAACAGGTGTTTAATCATTTAACTCACCTTACACAAGCACAAATGACTGGTTTAAAACAACAAGACGATATGTACGATACCAAAACACAACGCCATCAAATTGCTGCGAAAACCTATCGCGGGGTAGAACTGATTCCATTGGAAAATGTTTATTATTTTTTAGCAGATCAGAAATATGTCACTGTTCGCCATAAAAATGGCAGTGTGCTGATTGATGAAACACTGAAAGACTTGGAATTAGAATTTGCAGACCGTTTTATCCGCATTCATCGTAATGCTTTGGTCTCGCTCGACTATCTTGAAGGGCTGGAATTAGTAGCAGCAGGGCAATATCAGGTACGTTTGCGTGAACTGGAGGAACGTTTATCCGTCAGTCGCCGTCACTTACCGAGTTTAAGAGAGTGTATGCATCAATTATAAAACCCAGCTTTTTAGCTGAATGATTGATCACTTTATGAATTTTTACTTGCAATTTCAGGTGATCAAGTTAAGTTTGGAGCAATTGCTTTGATCAATACTTAACTTGAATTTATGAAAACCTTAAAAATTGCGACTCGACAAAGCCCTCTTGCACTTTGGCAGGCGGAACATATTCGTTCTCGTTTAAATGCGCTTTATCCGGATTTAACGGTTGAATTGGTTAAGTTTGTCACCCAAGGCGACAAGATTTTAGATACACCATTAGCCAAAATTGGTGGTAAAGGCTTATTCGTAAAAGAGCTGGAAGCAGCATTGCTGGATGGTCGTGCGGATTTGGCTGTACATTCAATGAAAGATGTGCCGATGCATTTACCTGAAGGTTTAAGCTTGGCTGTGATCTGTGAGCGTGAAGATCCTCTAGATGCGTTTGTCTCAAACCAATACTCACATTTTGATGAGTTGCCACAAGGTGCAAAAGTAGGCACATCGAGCCTACGCCGTAAGTGTCAAATTTTACAGCTACGCCCTGATTTAGAGATTATCGATTTACGTGGAAATGTAGGGACACGTTTATCCAAGCTGGATGATGGTTTATATGATGCGATTATCTTGGCCAGTGCCGGCTTAAAACGTTTAGGCCTAGCGGATCGAATTCGCCATTGCTTAACCCCTGTTGTAAGTTTGCCCGCGGTGGGGCAAGGTGCACTGGGTTTAGAATGTCGTACGGATGATGTGCAATTATTAAAATTGATCCAACCCTTACAGCATGAAGAAACCTCGATTTGTGTACGTGCAGAACGTGCCTTTAATGCCTATCTGGAAGGGGGTTGCCAAGTGCCGATTGCTGGTTATGCGATCTTGGCCAATGATCAACTGCAAATAGAAGGGCGTGTTGGTAGTGTGGATGGCAAGACTTTGTTGAAAGAGCAATTGGTTGGTGCAACAGTAGATGCTGAGCAATTGGGTGAACAGCTCGCTCAGCGATTGCTAGCGCAAGGTGCGGGTGAATTGCTTAAAGCGTTGTATTAATGCTGTTTATTAATACACGTCCTGATGACCGTGCTTCTGTTTTAACTCAAGCTCTGAGAGAAGTTGGTTATCAGGTCGAAGCGCTGCCTTTACTTGAGTTGGTTGCAGAGCCTTTTTCTGAAGTTTTGCAACAACTTTACTTAGCCTTGGCGGAGACTCAAGTGATTGTGGTGGTTAGTCCGACTGCTGTTGATATTGGAGTGCGTTATTTGCAGCAAGCGGGATTACAACTTGATCAGCTTAAACATATTCAATGGGTCGCAGTGGGGCAAGCTACGGCAAAGGCTTTAGCTCAATTTAAAATAGCAAGTGTTGTTCCTGAGGTGGAAACTTCAGAGGGAATGCTGGAGCTTCCCATCCTAAAACAGCAGATGCATTTAAAAAAAATTGCATTCTGGCGTGGTTTGGGAGGGCGACAGTTTATGATGCAGCAATTGCAGCAACAAGGTGTTGAGATTCTAAATTTTGTGCTCTATCGCCGCCAATGCCCAGAACAAAGTTTTTCCAAATTTCCTGAAATTGTAAAAAAAATAAGTTTAAATCAGCCTGTTGCGGTGTTGATTAGTAGTGAAGCAAGCTGGAACTATTGGCAGCAGCTATGTGGTCAGCATGCATGTACGGCAGAGTGGGTTTATTTGGTTTTAGGCTCACGTCTGGCTCAGATTCTGATACAGGTGCGGGACCAGACTGCTCAAGGATTTAACATTATTCAGCTTGAAAATTTATCTGCATCAGAGATCATTCAACGCATGAGTGATTGGCAAGGACATGTATGAGAAAAATTGGTTATCTAATATTAGGATTGAGTTTATTGTGGTTAGCTAAACTCAGTTACGATGTTGCGCAATATTCTCAAACTGTACCGCAGTTACAACAGCAATTAGATCAGACCGAGCAGCGTTATGCTTTATTGAATGATCAATTTGTTGCAGTCCAACGCCAGTTACAAAATACCAGCTCGGTAGAGCCTACGGATAGCGTCTCCATCCCGACTACGGTGACGGGGATTGCGCCAGTTATTTTGATTAAGCAGCACATGCAATTGGTTCAATTTGCATTGGATCAACAGCAGTTTATTTATGCGCTGGATCAGCTTAATCAAGTGCAACAGCATGTTGTGCAATATGCAGTATCTCCTGCGTTACAACATAGCTTGGTTAAGTCGATTGAGCAGGATAAACAAGCGATTCAACAATATGTATTGAGTCAGACACAACAACAACAGCAACTTGATAATCTATTGCAGCAACTAGATCAAAAGATTCAACAAGACATCCGAAATCCGAAATTGTCTATGACAAAAAATGAAACGGCATCGTGGTGGCAGTGGTTCAAATTAGAAAAAGTACAGCGCAACTCACCTGACTTGATGAATCGTAATATTACCTTGAAAGAAGCACAATTACGTTTGTTACTCGCTTCTCAAGCCTTAAAACAAGGGCAACGAGCAGAATATCGAAAATCTACTCTGGAAGTGATGCAATTACTTGCTGAATTGCCAGATCAAAATAGTCAACAAATGAAATTGCGCTTAGAGAAAATTTCAAATCTACCTGTAGTACCAACACCAAAATTAACCACACTGGGTTTGTTGGGATAAGGCATTATGAAACGTTTACTGTTGATTTATGTACTTGCAAGTTTGGTGCTATTCGCACTGTTTTCTGTATTGAGTTATGGCTATGGAAATGGCTATGTCTATATCTATTGGCGAGATTGGCAATTTCAAACGGGTGTTTTAGGGCTCATTGGACTATTTATTCTGATCAGTTTATTGGCACAATTGACTTGGTTATTTGGTAAACGTTATCTTGCCCGCGAGCAGCGAAAAAAAGAAACAATCCTTCATTTTAAAGATTTGCATCCTTATGAGCAGCTTGGCATTGTCTGGCTGTTGGAAGCGGCGAAAGATCAGCAAGTCTTTATTGAGCGTGTTTATACTCAGTCAGGATTGCTCAATCATATTATTGATGCGCAATTTGATTATAAGAATGGCGATTATGAAACTGCCTTGCATAGTTTGGAAAAATCTGCACCGATGGCATTTGAGCTGGCTGAATTACAACGCATAGATATTTATCTTGAGCGGCAAGAAACACAGAAAGCGCTGACCCATCTAGAGTTTCTTGCTCAACATCAGCTTTCTCCTTGGTTGACTGAGATTGAAACCGCTTATCAGCAACGTATTACTGCGTTATGGGGGAAGCTTGCTTTACAAGAACCGTGGTTATTCTTGCAAACAACCCAATATGGTTTGTTAGATGCAGAACATCGTGACTTATGGTTACAGCAGTTGCTTATACGATTTGATCAGGCTTCTGTGGATGATCTTGCTGCATTGCAACAACGTTATCTGGTTTTACAGGATGAAATTCAAACTCGTCCGTACAGTAGTAAAGTACTCTGGTTGAAATTATTGGCACGTATGCCAGAAATGAGTTTGCAGCATGAAGATCTGGCTTTGCATTTATTACAAGACCAGTTTGATCCAGAAGTGTTTTATCTGTGGTTCCAACAACAATTATTGAAGCAGATTCCAGATTATGCCTATGTTGAGCAGCGCATTATGCAGCTTGAACAGCGTTACACCAGTGTGCCGATGCTTAGCTTTGCAAAATGGCATATTTATGTGGCAACACAACGACAGGCAGAAGCAGAGCAATTATTAACTTTATATCCAGATAATATTTTAATGAGCTATTTAAGGATTAAATCAACTTTGGGTGATAATCCTGATTTAATCAGGCAGTTAAATTTAATATTTGAAAATGATGTGAATTTTCTTAATTTTAAGATATGAGTAAAAATATGAAGGAACTGTCTGTCTATCCGATTGTACTTAAGCAAACGGTTGCTTGGGGAGATATGGATGCTTTTGGTCATGTAAATAATGTGCAGTATTATCGTTATATCGAGAGTGCACGCATTGCTTATTTAATGGCGTTGAATATCTTTGATCAGGATATATTGACAGTCGTTGCATCAAGCCAATGTAAATATTTAAGTCCAGTATTTTACCCTGACGTGCTACATATTGGTGCGCGTATCGAAGAGTTAAGAAATAGCGCTTTTCGTATGCATTATGTGTTGTGGAGTGAAACACAACAGCAAACCGTAGCGACAGGTGAGGCAGTTATGGTCTGTGTGGATAAGGCTAGCTCAAAGAAATTAAATATTCCTGATGAGATTAGACAGAAAATAATTCAGTTAGAGCAAAGCGTAGGGCATGCTTTAATATAATATGAATGATTATAAAGACGATTATGTCTATTTTTGTTTGATTATATCGTAAATTCATATAATAAGATTCAAATACGCTGCATCGGAAAGATTGGTGTATTTGAACCTTGATAAGCCCAATAAAATTAGAATTTTTTAGATAAAATTAAGAGTAAATTAATATAAATCGTATTGCTGCTAGCCAGCTATTCACTTTTATAAAATATGTTTTTATATAACACGGCTGCTTTTTTTTGGGTTTATTGTAAATAAAATGTGATTTAGTGCTTGATATATGATTAAGTGGGGTAATCTTATATTGATTATTTAATCATTTATAAATTAATATTGAATCGAATTTGAAATTCATTTTATTTTTGAGTGATATATTTCCCCTATTAAGTTGGAGTGGTTCTAATGAAACCAGATATTAGCGAGTTATCTGTAGAAGATTTAAAACGTTTACAAGCTGAAGCAGAAGCTTTAATTGCGAGTAAAAAAGATCAAGCAATTGAAGATGCATATAATCAAATTATTGCAATTGCAGAAGCGATTGGCTTCAGTGTTGAAGAATTATTGGAAGTGGGTGAGCAAAAGCGTAAGAAAACAACGCGTAAAGCAGTAGAGCCACGCTACCGTAATAAAAGCAATGCTGAAGAAACTTGGACTGGTCGTGGTAAACAGCCGCGCTGGTTAGTTGCTGAATTAGAGAAAGGTGCAAAACTTGAAGATTTCTTAATCTAAGCAAGTTTAAAAGTCATCGTTCTGTCATACGATGACTTTATCCTTTATCAAAAGCCAGGCTTAAAAAGCTTGGTTTTTTTATATCAGAGAATTGGCGATGTTGAAAAAGTATGCATAATGTCATTCAGGGGGCGATTGTCTCAAAAAGGATGATATTTGCATGTTGGTAAGGGTGGAATGAAGAAAAAAACCAAGCAATGGAGATGGTGGATTTTCGCCATTTTTGCATTTTTAATTTTTATTATTTTACAAATTCCAGCAACATGGTTAATTGCGAAATTTTCAAAAGATAATCAAATATTACATAATGTCAGCGGCAACATTTGGCAGGGGCAAGCAGACTGGCAACGTGGTCAGTTGCGTGGTTCAGTGCATTGGAAAACCCGTCCTCTGGATTTGCTATTACTGCGCGTTGGTGCAGATCTTGATATCCATAGCGGTAATACCCAGTTCAATGGCGTTTTTGCTTATGGTCTAAGCAAGAAAATCGTGATTAAAGACCTGCAAGGGAAAATCTCGCCTGAAACATTAAAATATTTTGCCAACTGGCAGTGGCCTGAAAACTCAATCCAACTGAAAGACGTACAATTGAATTACCAAAAAGAAAAAGGCTTTAGTGCGGTAGACGGACAATTGAATTGGGGCGGTGGTGCGTTGGCCTATACTTTTGGTCAGCGACAAGATCGTATGAATATGCCGTCTTTAGTGGCTGAACTCAAAGATGAAAACGGACAATTACAAATTGATGTGCGTGATCAACGTAGTCAGAAAATGGCAAACCTAAGCTTAGATGCGAGTCTGATGCTAGATGTACAACTCACTCAACGCATGTTGTTAAACATTCCCTCGTATGAAGGTAAAGCTGGCTTGGACACCTATGTGATTAGTTCACGGCAACCCTTGTTGCAAGGTGGTTTCTAATGAAAGCAATCACTGAAAAAATACAACAATTGCGTTGGCAAAAACTGGATAAGCTCAGTGGTCTGGTTTTAGCACTGCTGATTTTGTGGTTATGTTGGAAACTGGCTTCATTGTTTTGGTGGGTGGTTGCGCCACCACAACCAATGCAGTTTGACCGAGTTGAATTGGGTTCGCAGCAAGCTCAAGTGCCTAATATCAGTTCTTTTGCGTTATTCAATGAACCTGCAGCAACTTCGGCTGATGATAATGTTAACTTGGAGTTGCAAGGTGTATTGTTAGGTCAGCCAAATTACTTGTCTTCGGCAGTGATTAAGTTGAATGATACGGCTGAACGTTATCGTGTAGGAGAAACTGTTGGTTCGACTTCATATCAACTGGCAGAAGTGTATTGGGATCATGTGATCTTGAGACAAGGTAATGGCGCAACTCGAGAAGTAAAGTTTAAGGGTTTGGATAAGGGCTTATATCAACCCATTGCACCGGTATTGAACAGTAACAACAGTGTGCCACCTGCAGCAGCTGCACCAACTCAGAACTCACCACAATCCGCTTTAGGTCAGGCGATCCAGCAAATGCAGGACAATCGCGATCAATATCTAAAAAATATGGGGGTGAGCGGTGGCGGCACAGATGGTTATGAAATATCAGATAAGACGCCATCGAATTTAAAAAACACCTTGGGTTTACGTTCTGGTGATCGTATTCTATCGATCAATGGTCAAAGTGTCGGGCAGGGACTCAACGAAGTACAATTATTAGAGCAAGTACGTCGTGAAGGGCATGCCAAAATAGAAATAAAACGTGGTGATCAAGTGATGACCATACAACAAAGTTTTTAGTGATCACACGTCACACATCAGTTAGGAATAAGTGCAGGTTATGGCTTTTTTAAATCATCAACGTCCACTTTGGGCATTACTTGCTGCCGCACCCTTGGTCGCGACAATCAGTACCCATGTGCAAGCACAAACATGGAAGATTAATCTACGTGATGCAGACTTAACCGCATTTATTAATGAAGTTGCGGATATTACAGGGAAGAACTTTGCGGTTGACCCTCGTGTGCGTGGTAATGTGACGGTTATTTCCAACAAGCCTTTGAATAAGGACGAGGTGTATGACCTATTTCTAGGTGTACTCAATGTCAATGGTGTGGTGGCGCTCCCTTCTGGGAACACGGTGAAGCTTGTCCCCGACAGTAATGCGAAGAACTCTGGAATTCCTTACGATGCACGTAGCCGTGCGGGTGGTGATCAAATCGTAACACGGGTGATTTGGCTGCAAAATACCAATCCGAATGACTTGATTCCAGCCTTACGTCCACTCATGCCACAGTTTGCACATTTGGCGGCAGTGGCAGGAACCAATGCCCTAATTGTTTCTGATCGTGCAACCAATATTTATCAGCTTGAAAATATCGTGCGTAATTTGGATGGCACGGGTCAAAATGATATTGAAGCGATCAGTTTGCAATCGAGTCAAGCTGAAGAAGTGATTGGTTTATTGGAGACCATGAGTGCAACAGGTGCATCAAAAGATTTTATTGGTTCACGGGTGCGTATTATTGCCGATAATCGAACTAACCGTATTTTAATCAAGGGTGATCCAGACTCACGTAAGCGTTTACGTCAAATGGTTGAAATGTTGGATGTACCCTCCGCAGATCGTTTGGGTGGTCTTAAAGTCTTTCGCTTGAAATATGCCAGTGCCAAGAATTTAGCTGAGATTTTACAAGGTTTGGTGACAGGACAATCGGCTTCATCTTCATCATCAAATAGCAATAATAATAGATCAAATTCGATTAACAACTTAATTTCGAACAATCAAAACTCAAGCTCATCAACAGGTTCTTCTGTTTCGACACCTTCAATTAATTTAAATAGCAATTCGAATAATAGTCAGAACTCAGGTATCACCAGTTTTAATCAGGGGGGTGTCAGTATTATTGCGGATCCAACCCAAAACGCATTGGTGGTGAAAGCTGACCCTCAGTTGATGCGTGAAATTGATGCAGCGATTCAGCAATTGGATACACGTCGTCAGCAGGTGTTAATTGAGGCTGCTATTATTGAAGTCGTTGGAAATGATGCAGACCAATTGGGTGTGCAATGGGCAATGGGTGATTTAAATAGCGGTGTCGGGTTAATCAACTTCTCAAATGTTGGATCAAGTTTGTCTAAAATTGCGGCTGGTTATTTAACGGGTGGTGCAGCAGGTGCTGGTGCTGCTCTGGGTGCTGGTGCTGCCATTGGTTTAGGCAAGTATAAAGAAGGCAGCAATGGTTCTCGTCAACTCTATGGTGCACTGATTCAAGCATTAAAAGAAAATACCCAATCGAATCTTCTTTCTACACCATCCATCGTAACGATGGATAATGAAGAAGCTTATATTGTAGTGGGGCAAAACGTTCCTTTTGTTACAGGCTCTGTGGCAACGACTGGCAATAGTACTGTGAACCCATATACAACGGTTGAGCGTAAAGATGTTGGTGTAACCCTGAAAGTTGTTCCACATATTGGTGAGGGTGGCTCAGTCCGTTTAGAAGTTGAACAAGAAGTTTCCAATGTGGAGGGGAAAGGTCAGGCCGCGGATTTAATTACCAACAAGCGAGCAATTAAGACGTCCGTATTGGCAGATCATGGGCAGACAGTGGTATTGGGTGGCTTGGTCGTTGATAATGCAACGATGGGGCGCCAAGGTTTACCGATCCTCAGTGATATTCCTTATGTCGGGCGTTTATTTCGTGCGGATTCAAAGAGTAAAGAAAAACGTAACTTGTTAGTCTTTATTCATCCAACCATTGTTGGGGATTCGGATGACGTGAGACGTTTATCTCAACAGCGCTATAATCAGCTCTATAGCTTGCAACTCTCCATGGATAAAAATGGTAATTTTGCTAAGTTGCCAGAAAATGTTACGGATATTTATAATCCGCAACCCGCAATAGTGAATTCACCTTATCAAAAAGTTCCAACCGCGACCCAAGCTAAAAAAACAGTGGTAGTGACAACACCAGTTGCAATTGAAGAACCTCCGGTACAGCAGAAAAGGGTACAGCTTCCGGTCAAGGAAACAGAGCGTAGTAAAAACACAGTAACCACTACGACAATCCGTCCAGCGTCTTCACAGTAGAAGCACAGAAGCGCTTATGTCACAATGTTATGATTGCAAGAAATTATATAAGGATATGCATCTATGACTTGGAAATTACAAGCCATTACAGGTGAATTTACGGGGCAAGAGCTGAATATCGAGCGCGACATGTTGGTGGGTAGACACCAAGATGCCGATATTTTGTTGCAATCAGCGGATATCTCGCGTCGTCATGCAGCTTTGTTGTTGAAAGATCAGCAGCTTTGGGTGCAAGATCTCAATTCGTCAAATGGTACATTTATCAATGATCTGCGTGTTGAGCAGGAAACCGAATTACATGATGGCGATATCGTACAATTTGCCAGCTTTGTATTCTCTGTACTTGCGCCAGCGGCAGCTGAGATTGAATTACCTGAAATTGAGATTGAGCCTGTGACGGCTGCATCACATGATCAAGGTATGCCAAGCATTGCTGAGCGAGCAGTTGAAACACCGATCAGTCGTGATGGTATGCCGCAACAAGTTGGTATTCCAAAACCAGCCCCAATTCCTGAAGGGGTGAGTGTTCAGGCAGTACCTGAGCCACAAGCTGTAGTGGTTGAAGAACCTATTTCGCGTGTCGCTCAGGAAAAAGAGCAACAAAAGAATGCTTCTGTGGGTTTGATTTCGATTATTGTACTGATCATTTTAGCGGTGATTGCTTGGCTGTTCTTTAAATAATCGGGCGAAGCTTTTACAATCAAGGCATGCCCACGTTGGTATGCCTTTTTCATTTCTTGGGGCGAAATATATGTCTGTTGCTCAGTTACAAAGCCGTAATTTAGTTTTATTTGATCTGGATGGGACACTGGTAGATTCCGCCGCTGATCTATATCGAGCGATGAATTTGAGTTTGGAAAAACTGGGCTTCGCGACAGTGACTGAAGCACAAGTTCGGGTTTGGGTTGGAAAAGGCGCAGCTAAACTGTGTGAGGCTGTGCTAGAACATTTGTTTGGGCAAGTAAGTGCTCGACAGCAAGAACAACTTCTCAGTACATTTGTTGAGGTCTACGCTCAGGAACTCTGTGTAAATACCCAAGTGTATGAGGGTGTTTTGCCATTTCTAGATTATTGTCAAATCCATAATATTACGATGGCATGTGTCACCAATAAGCCTGAGCATCTGGCGAAAGGGATACTGGATATTCTGCAATTGAGTCCATATTTCAAAATAGTGATTGGTGGTGATAGTTTGCCTGAACGAAAACCGCATCCATTACCGCTGTTGCACTGTGTGGAGCTGGAAGGCACATCTATAGCCGCAACCTTAATGATCGGTGATTCAAGTAATGATGTTGAAGCGGCAAGACGCGCAGGTATTGATTGTATTGTGGTCAGCTATGGCTATAATCATGGAGAGAGTATCTATGACTGCCAGCCACAACAAGTGGTCGATCGTTTGGTGGAATTGGTTTGAGCGGATTGAATAAGGAGATAGGCATGAAGATGGTTATGGTTTTTCGATGGCGGGCTTGAGATAGCACTAAAGAAACAACGCACAGAAATTAAAACCATAGAGAAGATTCATGACCACGTTAGTACAATTTGAACAATTAAAAGCAGCAGGCTATAACACCATTCCTGTTTACCGCCAACGTTTAGCGGATACTGAAACCCCACTTTCTGTTTTTGCACGTTTTAAACAACAAAAACAAGCTTATCTATTTGAGTCTGTCGAAGGTGGGGAAAACTGGGCGCGTTATTCGATGATCGGCTTAGGTGAGTCGACTGTTTTTTCCTGCAATGCAGGTGTACTCACCATTCAACAGGCGGATGGCACAGTGAAACAGCAAGATTGTGCTGATCCCTTTGACTATATCCGTGAGTTTCAAAGTCAGTTTAAAGTCCCCACTCAAGTCGAATTACCTGATCTGCCAAGCTTTACTGGGGGGTTGGTGGGCTATTTGGGCTATGACGCTGTGCGTTATATTGAACCAAAACTGAAAAACGTCCCTGCTGCTGATCCCGTAACGCTACCTGATCTTTGGTTGATGCTCTCTCAAACCGTGATTGTGTTTGATAATTTAAAAGATACCTTATTTTTAATTCATCATGCCGATGTGAATCAGCCCGATGCCTATGCTCAAGCCCAACAAAAGCTGGATCAACTTGAACAATTGCTGGCGATACCTGTTAGTTTGCAGGCGAAACCACATACTGCACCGCATTTTGAATCGATCACGGGTAAAGCAAAATTCCTTGAAACGGTAGAAAAAGTCAAAGAATATATTCGTGCGGGCGATGTGATGCAGGTTGTGCCGGGACAGCGGATGGTATCTGACTTTGATGGTGAGGCATTGCAGGTTTACCGTGCATTACGTCATTTAAATCCATCGCCGTATTTATTCTTGGTACAAGGGCAAACCTTAACGGATCAAAAGCCGTTCCATATTGTGGGTTCGTCACCAGAGATTCTTTCTCGCCTAGAAAACGGCATTGCAACCGTACGTCCTTTGGCGGGCACACGCCCGCGTGGTAAAACCAAAGAAGAGGATCTTGCTTTAGAGCAAGATTTATTGGCAGATGAAAAAGAAATTGCAGAACATTTGATGTTGATTGACCTTGGTCGTAATGATGTGGGACGTGTATCTAAAATTGGGAAAGTGCAAGTCACTGACCGTATGGTGATCGAACGTTATTCACATGTCATGCATATTGTGTCCAATGTACAAGGTGAAGTCCGTGATGATGTGGATGCTTTAGATGTGTTTAAAGCAACATTCCCGGCGGGGACACTTTCAGGCGCACCAAAAATTCGTGCCATGGAAATTATTGACGAAGTTGAGCCTGTGAAACGTGGTGTATTTGGTGGTGCTGTTGGATATTTAGGCTGGCATGGTGAAATGGACATGTCAATTGCGATTCGTACTTGTGTAATTCGTGATAAAAAGGTTTATGTACAAGCAGGAGCAGGGCTGGTTGCAGACTCAAATCCTGAATCTGAATGGAATGAAACCCAAATAAAAGCTCGCGCAGTGATCAAAGCGGTTGAATTATCATCAAACGGATTGATTTTATGAGTTTTTAGCGATTTTTTTGAAAAAAGCACTTGCATCGATTCAGAGTTTTGCTAAACTGCACACCGTTCCGATACGAAACGTACGAAACACTAAGAAAGAGCCGGCATAGCTCAGTTGGTAGAGCAACTGACTTGTAATCAGTAGGTCCACAGTTCGAATCCGTGTGCCGGCACCATCTTAAAGTGTGGTAGTATAAAGTGAAAGAACAGCACTGTGTAAGTGTGATATGGTGAGATTCCCGAGCGGCCAAAGGGGGCAGACTGTAACTCTGCTACGAAAGTTTCGAAGGTTCGAATCCTTCTCTCACCACCATCTAACTTCGATAAAAGTGGTAAATACCAATATGCGGGAGTAACTCAGTTGGTAGAGTGGCAGCCTTCCAAGCTGCATGTCGCGAGTTCGACCCTCGTCTCCCGCTCCATCGAAGATGTCGCTCTTATAGCTCAGTGGTAGAGCACTCCCTTGGTAAGGGAGAGGTCTCGAGTTCAAATCTCGATAAGAGCTCCAGATATACAGTTTAGTGGTTATTCCACAGGTTTTTAAAGAAGCAGGCTATTATAGTCTGCTTTTCAAGTATTAGGTGTCTAGTTTTTTAGGCGAATGTCGATAAAGAAGGTTTTTCAGGGTTGTTTTTCTCTAAACTGGTGTCGACGTAAACGAGGAAAATCAAAATGGCTAAGGCTAAGTTTGAACGTAATAAACCACACGTAAACGTGGGTACAATTGGTCACGTTGACCATGGTAAAACAACTTTAACTGCTGCGATTGCAACTATTTGTGCAAAAACTTACGGCGGTGAAGCGAAAGATTACTCACAAATCGACTCAGCTCCTGAAGAAAAAGCACGTGGTATTACAATTAATACTTCACACGTAGAATACGATTCTCCAATCCGTCACTACGCTCACGTAGACTGCCCGGGCCACGCCGATTATGTTAAAAACATGATTACTGGTGCTGCTCAGATGGACGGCGCGATCCTTGTATGTGCTGCGACTGATGGTCCAATGCCACAAACTCGTGAACACATCCTTCTTTCACGTCAGGTTGGTGTACCTTACATCATCGTATTCTTGAACAAGTGTGACCTTGTTGATGATGAAGAATTACTTGAATTAGTAGAAATGGAAGTTCGTGAACTTCTTTCTACTTATGACTTCCCAGGTGATGACACTCCAATCATCCGTGGTTCAGCTCTTCAAGCATTAAACGGTAACGATGGTCCTTATGGCGAGAAAGCTGTAATCGATTTAGTTGCTGCACTTGACTCTTACATCCCAGAGCCAGAACGTGCTATCGATAAAGCATTCTTGATGCCAATCGAAGACGTATTCTCTATCTCAGGCCGTGGTACAGTAGTAACTGGTCGTGTAGAAGCTGGTATCGTAAAAGTTGGTGAAGAAGTTGAAATCGTAGGTATCAAAGATACGGTTAAGACAACTGTAACTGGCGTAGAAATGTTCCGTAAATTGCTTGACGAAGGTCGTGCAGGCGAGAACTGTGGTGTTCTTCTTCGTGGTACTAAGCGTGAAGACGTACAACGTGGTCAAGTACTTGCTAAACCAGGTACAATCAAGCCGCACACTAAATTCGATGCAGAAGTATACGTACTTTCTAAAGAAGAAGGTGGTCGTCATACTCCATTCCTTAACGGTTACCGTCCACAGTTCTACTTCCGTACAACTGACGTAACTGGCGCGATCAAATTACAAGATGGCGTAGAAATGGTAATGCCTGGTGACAACGTTGAGATGTCGGTAGAGTTAATCCACCCAATCGCAATGGACCCAGGTCTACGTTTTGCGATCCGTGAAGGTGGTCGTACTGTAGGCGCTGGTGTTGTTGCTAAAGTAACTGCATAAGCCCAATACCATGTGTTACACTCAAATCGAAAGCTCCGGCTTTCGATTTGCACGTTAGGTCAGTAGTTCAATTGGTAGAGCGTCGGTCTCCAAAACCGAATGTTGGGGGTTCGAGTCCCTCCTGGCCTGCCACTTTTTTTAAATAAAAAAGCTTAATTCTGGCTGAGTTGTCATATAATAAGTCGCGAATTCTACGACGAGTAAAAAAATGTCGAATGATAAATCGCGTGACGCATTAAGCGACGCGCCAATCCCTCAAAGAAATAATGTTGCAGAAGTTGTAAGTTCTGGTTCACCGCTAGATGTTGTCTTGTGGTTGATTGCTATAGCTTTATTAGTCGGTTCAGCATTGGTAAATCAGCATTTACCTGCCTATTGGGCACCAGCAAATGATATTTGGGTGCGTGTTGGGGTGATTTTGGCTTGTGTCGTCGTCGCTTTAGGTTTATTATACGCCACCCATCAAGGCAAAGGCTTTGTGCGTTTATTGCAAGATGCGCGAATTGAACTGCGTCGAGTGACCTGGCCAACAAAACAAGAGACGATCACGACATCGTGGCAAGTTCTCTTAGTTGTACTTGTTGCATCATTGGTTTTATGGTGTTTCGACTACGGGTTAGGTTGGTTTATTAAGTTAATTATTGGGTAAGAACGCGATGAAACGTTGGTATATTATTCATGCCTATTCAGGCTTTGAAAAACAAGTGATGCGTTCGCTTAATGATCGAATTCAGCGTAGTACTGTTGCTGAAAGCTTTGGTGAAGTCCTTGTTCCTACTGAAGAAGTAGTGGAAATGAAGGATGGTAAGAAGCGTAAGTCTGAGCGTAAATTCTTTCCTGGCTATGTATTGGTCGAAATGGAAATGAATGATGATACTTGGCATATTGTAAAAGAGTGTCCAAAAGTTCTTGGTTTTATTGGTGGTACACCAGAGAAACCAGCGCCGATTTCACAACGTGAAGCTGATGCGATCCTTGCTCGTGTGCGTAATACAGGTGAAGCACCTCGTCCTAAGACGATGTTTGAACCTGGTGAAGAATTGCTCGTTGTTGACGGTCCGTTCACTGACTTTAAAGGGGTCGTGGAGGAAGTTCAATACGAAAAGTCACGTTTAACGTTGACGATTAATGTATTTAATCGACCAACTCAGGTTGAACTCGAGTTTCGCCAAGTCGAAAAAACGGTTTAATCTGCGTCGGTTGAGAAGCGCCCGATCTGATCGGGCATTGTTGTTCTAACACTTCGGTGTTGTTTAATTTTTTGGGGAGCCTAGCGGCGTCTGTACCCAGAGGTAATTTTCAATGGCTAAGAAGATTGACGGCTATATCAAGCTGCAAGTTCCAGCTGGTAAAGCAAATCCATCTCCACCAATTGGTCCTGCATTGGGTCAACGTGGTGTAAACATCATGGCATTCTGTAAAGAATTCAATGCTGCTACACAAAAACTTGAAGTTGGTTTGCCAATTCCTGTCGTGATCACTGTGTACAACGATAAGTCGTTCACTTTCATCATGAAAACTCCACCTGCATCTATTCTTCTTAAGAAAGCTGCTGGTATTCAAAAGGGTTCTTCTGTACCTAACAAAACTAAAGTTGGTAAGTTGACTCGTGCTCAGTTAGAAGAAATCGCGACTACTAAAGAACCAGATTTAACTGGTGCTGATTTAGACGCTCGTGTGCGTACCATTGCTGGTTCTGCACGTTCTATGGGCTTGGAAGTGGAGCTATAAGACATGGCAAAGTTAACTAAACGTCAAAAAGCCATTGCTGCTGCTGTAGAAGCAAACAAAGTTTACACTTTGGAAGAAGCAGTACAAGTTCTTAACAGCCTTCCAGCTGCGAAGTTCAAAGAATCTTTAGATATCGCTGTAAACCTTGGTGTAGACCCACGTAAATCTGATCAGGTTGTTCGTGGTGCTACAACTTTACCTGCGGGTACTGGTAAAACTGTACGTGTTGCAGTATTTGCTCAAGGTGCTGCTGCTGAAGCTGCGAAAGCTGCTGGTGCTGATATCGTTGGTTTTGATGACCTTGCTGAAAGCATTCAAGGTGGAAACCTTGATTTCGACGTCGTTATTGCTGCTCCTGATGCAATGCGCGTTGTTGGTAAGCTTGGTACAATTCTTGGTCCACGTGGCTTAATGCCAAACCCGAAAGTGGGTACAGTAACGCCTGACGTTGCTAACGCGGTTAAGAATGCTAAATCTGGTCAAGCACGTTACCGTGTAGACAAAGCGGGTATCATCCACGCTGCTATTGGTCAACTTGGCTTTAGCGAAGAAGCTGTACGTCAAAACGTTGAAACTTTAATTGCAGACTTGAAAAAGTTAAAGCCTGCAACGTCTAAAGGTGTATACGTTAAAAAGATCACTTTGAGCTCAACTATGGGTCCTGGTTTGATCGTTGACGTAAGCAACGTTTCTAAGTAATTAGTAAGAATTTTGAAGCCCTGAAAGGCTCCCTCTCTTTATAGGAGAGGGTTGGGGAGAGGTTTTATACCCTCATCCCTACCTTCTCCCTGAGGGAGAAGGGGTTTTTAGGCAAACTTTGAATTGATAAATGAATGTTTATCAGCGTCAAAGACCTCAGGCGAGAAATATTTTCGAATGTTTTTCTTAATCATCCAGTCTGAGTAGACGCGGTGGTGTGATTTGTTGCTCCTCCGCGTGTAAGTCTGAATAGGGCTTACGAATTGGGAGTGCACTCGTATGAGTGCATAAATCACCGTTAGGAGGTTTTACGATGGCTCTTCTTATCGAAGACAAAAAACAGATCGTTGCTGAAGTAAGTGAAATTGCTTCTACAGCGTTCGCTGCCGTTGTTGCTGACTACCAAGGTTTAACTGTTGAGCAATTAACTGCTCTTCGTGTTGAAGCTCGTAAACTAGGTGTTGCTACACGTGTTGTGCGTAATACTTTAGCTAAACGTGCTCTTCAAGATACGCCATTCGCTATCTTGAATGACGACCTTGTTGGTCCAACAATCTTAGCATTCTCAACTTCTGAAGACGACATGGGTGCAGCTGCACGCTTGTTCGAAGAATTTGCTAAAACTAATAAAGCATTTGAATTAAAGGCTGCTGCATTTGAAGGCAAACTTTATCAAGGTGCTGACGTTAGCGTTATCGCGAATCTTCCGAACCAAGAAAAAGCGCTTACTATGCTTGCCTCTGTTCTTCAAGCTCCTATTTCGAAATTGGGTCGCTTACTTACAGCGCTTCAAGAGAAAAACGGGTCAGAAGCTGCTTAAGCTTAAATCTACTTTCACACCATTCAATATCCATTTGGAGTTACTCTCATGGCTTTAACAAACGAAGAAATCTTAAACGCAGTTGCTGAAAAAACTGTTCTTGAACTTGTTGAACTTATTTCTGCTTTCGAAGAAAAATTCAACGTATCTGCTGCTGCTGTAGCTGTTGCTGCTGGTCCAGCTGCTGCTGCTGTTGAAGAACAAACTGAATTCAACGTTGAGTTGACTTCTTTCGGTGCTAACAAAGTTGCTGTAATTAAAGCAGTTCGTGAAGCTACTGGCCTTGGTCTTAAAGAAGCTAAAGATCTTGTTGAAGGCGCTCCTGCAGTTCTTAAAGAAGGCGTTTCTAAAGAAGAAGGCGAAGAACTTAAGAAGAAGCTTGAAGAAGCTGGTGCTACAGTTACACTTAAGTAATGCTGTAGGGAGTCGATTTTTTGAAAATCGGCTCCAAAAAATGGCTGATGGCTCTTGGGTCATCAGCCTTTTTGCGTTACAATAATCGGCTCGTTTTTTGTTAGTTTTACGTTTAACGTGCGTATTATTTAGGCAAAACACATAAAATCAAACGCTTACCAATATTTTTTTGCTTATAAAAATATTGTTAAGCGTTTTAATACCACTAAAAATTGCAGCATTTGTAAACAGTGGTGGCCATATCGGCCTGCGTAATTCCTTCTAGACCCGTTCTGCAGGCGGGTTTAGTTTACTTTCCGAGGACTCCAGATGGCATACTCATATACCGAAAAGAAACGGATCCGTAAGAATTTTGGTAAATTGCCCCACGTAATGGAAGCACCGTACTTACTTTCGATTCAGGTCGATTCGTACCGTACATTCTTACAAGGCGGTAAAACTCCAAAAAATCGCGAAGATATCGGTCTCCAAGCCGCATTTCGTTCAGTTTTTCCTATTGAAAGTTATTCTGGCAATGCTGCTTTAGAATTTGTTGAGTATAGTCTTGGTAAGCCTGAGTTTGACGTACGTGAATGTATTTTACGTGGTTCAACTTATGCAGCA
This sequence comes from Acinetobacter sp. Ac_5812, assembly GCF_013072695.1. GTDB lineage: Bacteria > Pseudomonadota > Gammaproteobacteria > Pseudomonadales > Moraxellaceae > Acinetobacter. Next base: position 229,406 of record NZ_LXUK01000008.1, on the reverse strand, counting down.
CCAATGCGCGTAAAAATTCGTTTGATCATTAAAGATCGTGAAACGAAATCAATTAAAGACGTTCGTGAACAAGAAGTTTACATGGGTGAAATGCCACTCATGACAGATAACGGTACTTTCGTTATCAACGGTACAGAGCGTGTAATCGTATCTCAATTACACCGTTCACCAGGTGTATTCTTTGACCATGACAAGGGTAAAACCCACTCAAGTGGTAAAGTGTTGTATTCAGCACGTATTATTCCTTACCGTGGTTCATGGTTAGACTTTGAATTTGATGCCAAAGATTTAGTCTTTGTACGTATTGACCGTCGTCGTAAATTATTGGCAACGGTGATTTTACGTGCCTTGAATTACAGCAATGAACAGATCTTGAATTTGTTCTACGAAAAAGTGCCTGTATATCTTGATATGGGCAGCTATCAGATTGACCTTGTTCCAGATCGCTTACGTGGTGAAATGGCGCAGTTTGATATCTTAGATAATGATGGTAAAGCGATCGTTGAGCAAGGTAAACGTATTAATGCGCGTCATGTACGTCAAATGGAAGCTGCTAACTTAGCGAAGCTTTCTGTACCTGATGAATATTTATATGAGCGTATTACAGCTGAAGACATTCCATTGAAAAATGGCGATGTAATTGCTGCGAATACTGTACTTAGCCATGAAATCTTGGTGAAGTTGGCTGAAGGTGGTGTTAAACAGTTTAACATCCTATTCACGAATGACATCGATCGTGGTTCTTTCGTTGCTGATACATTACGTGCAGATACAACAACAGGTCGTGAAGAAGCACTTGTTGAAATCTATAAAGTAATGCGTCCAGGCGAGCCACCAACAAAAGAAGCTGCTGAAAACTTATTCAACAACTTGTTCTTCTCTTCTGAGCGTTATGACCTTTCTCCAGTGGGTCGTATGAAGTTCAACCGTCGTTTGGGTCGTCCTTACGAAGTGGGTACGGATCAGAAGTCACGCGAAGTTGAAGGTATTTTATCGCACGAAGATATCATTGATGTACTGCGTACATTGGTTGAAATCCGCAACGGTAAAGGTGAAGTCGATGATATCGATCACTTGGGTAACCGTCGTGTACGTTCTGTTGGTGAAATGACAGAAAACCAATTCCGTGTTGGTTTAGTCCGTGTTGAACGCGCTGTTAAAGAGCGTTTAAGCCAAGCAGAAACAGATAACTTGTCTCCGCAAGATTTGATCAATGCAAAACCAGTTGCTGCTGCAATCAAAGAATTCTTTGGTTCTAGCCAGTTGTCTCAGTTCATGGATCAAAACAACCCATTGTCTGAGATTACACACAAACGTCGTGTATCTGCGCTTGGTCCTGGTGGTTTGACACGTGAACGTGCGGGCTTTGAAGTACGTGACGTACATCAAACTCACTATGGTCGTGTTTGTCCAATTGAAACGCCTGAAGGTCCAAACATTGGTTTGATCAACTCGCTTTCTGTTTATGCAAAAGCAAACGATTTCGGTTTCTTGGAAACACCTTACCGTAAAGTTGTTGATGGCCGTGTAACTGATGATGTTGAATATTTATCTGCAATTGAAGAAGTAGGTACTGTCATTGCACAGGCCGATTCTGTTGTTGATAAAGATGGTCACCTGACTGAAGAAATGGTTTCTGTACGTCATCAAGGTGAATTCGTACGTATGTCGCCTGAGCGCGTAACACATATGGACGTTTCTGCTCAACAGGTTGTTTCTGTTGCTGCATCATTGATTCCATTCCTAGAACACGATGATGCGAACCGTGCATTGATGGGTTCGAACATGCAACGTCAGGCTGTGCCTACCTTACGTGCTGACAAACCGCTTGTTGGTACAGGTATGGAAGCAAACGTAGCACGTGACTCAGGCGTGTGTGTGATTGCTGACCGTGGTGGTGCGATTGAATATGTAGATGCATCTCGTATTGTTATTCGTGTCAACGAAGATGAAATGATCGCGGGTGAAGCAGGTGTAGATATCTATAACCTGATCAAATACACACGTTCAAACCAAAATACATGTATCAACCAAAACGTTATCGTAAACTTGGGTGACAAAGTTGCTCGTGGCGATATCTTGGCTGATGGTCCATCGACTGATATGGGTGAACTTGCGCTTGGTCAAAACATGCGCGTCGCGTTCATGACATGGAACGGTTATAACTACGAAGACTCGATCTTACTTTCTGAGCGTGTACTTCAAGAAGACCGTTTAACCTCGATTCACATTCAAGAATTGTCATGTGTAGCGCGTGATACTAAGTTAGGTGCAGAAGAAATTACTGCCGATATTCCTAACGTTGGTGAAGCTGCACTGTCTAAGTTGGATGAGTCTGGTATTGTTTATATCGGTGCTGAAGTGACTGCAGGTGACATTCTTGTTGGTAAGGTAACGCCTAAAGGTGAAACTCAATTAACACCAGAAGAAAAACTACTTCGCGCAATCTTTGGTGAAAAAGCAGCTGACGTTAAAGACTCTTCTTTACGCGTTCCATCTGGCACTAAAGGTACGGTGATTGACGTTCAAGTCTTCACACGTGATGGTTTGGAAAAAGATGAACGTGCTCAAGCAATTGAGAAAGCTCAGCTTGACGCATACCGCAAAGACTTGAAAGAAGAATACAAAATCTTCGAAGAGGCAGCACGTGAACGTATTGTTCGTTTGTTGAAAGGTCAAGAGTCTAACGGTGGTGGTTCAACTAAACGCGGTGATAAACTTTCTGAAGACGTATTGTCTGGTTTAGAGCTTGTTGATTTACTTGAAATCCAACCGACTGATGAAGCAATTGCAGAGCGTCTAACTCAAATTCAAGTGTTCTTGAAAGAGAAGAGCTATGAAATTGATGAGAAGTTTGCAGAGAAGAAGCGTAAACTTTCTACAGGTGATGAATTAACCACTGGCGTATTGAAAGTTGTTAAGGTTTATCTTGCTGTTAAACGTCGTATCCAGCCTGGTGATAAGATGGCGGGTCGTCACGGTAACAAAGGTGTTGTATCAAACATCTTGCCTGTTGAAGACATGCCGCACGATGCGAATGGTGTACCAGTCGATATCGTATTGAACCCATTGGGTGTACCGTCACGTATGAACGTGGGTCAGATTCTTGAGACTCACTTAGGTATGGCGGCCAAAGGTCTTGGCGATAAACTTGAAAAAATGTTGAAAGAACAACGTACGGTTTTAGAACTACGTGACTTCTTAGACAAGATTTATAACAAGGTCGGTGGTGAGCAAGAAGAGCTTGATAGCTTAACTGATGCAGAAATCTTGGCGCTTTCAGGTAACTTACGTGCCGGTGTTCCATTAGCAACACCTGTATTTGATGGTGCTGAAGAAAGCCAGATCAAAGACTTACTTGAATTAGCAGACATCTCACGTACAGGTCAAACGGTATTGTTTGACGGACGTACAGGTGAGCAGTTTGATCGTCCTGTAACTGTAGGTTACATGTACATGCTCAAATTGAACCACTTGGTTGATGACAAGATGCATGCGCGTTCAACAGGTTCTTACTCACTTGTGACTCAACAGCCGCTTGGTGGTAAAGCACAATTCGGTGGTCAGCGTTTCGGTGAGATGGAAGTATGGGCACTTGAAGCTTACGGTGCAGCATACACACTCCAAGAAATGCTCACTGTGAAGTCGGATGACGTCGAAGGTCGTACACGCATCTATAAGAATATTGTAGATGGTAACCATTATATGGATCCGGGTATGCCTGAATCGTTCAACGTATTGACCAAAGAGATCCGTTCTTTAGGTATCAACATTGAACTGAAAAATGGTGACTAAAAAATCTCCCCCAACCCCTCTTTAGGAAAGAGGGGAGAAAGTCCTCCTTTGTAACGGGGGATTTAGGGGGGATTATAGATTCCCAAATTTCAGTAAAAACAATATTTGTGACCCAGTCGGGTGAGCTTAGCTTCCCGACACACGGAGAAAAAAATTGAAAGACTTGCTCGATATCATGCGTAAGAAAACGGATTCAGAAGGTCATGCACCTGTTGAATTTGACCGTATCCGTATTGGTCTTGCGTCGCCAGAGATGATTAAGTCATGGTCTCACGGTGAAGTTAAAAAGCCTGAAACCATTAACTACCGTACTTTTAAACCTGAACGTGACGGTTTGTTCTGTGCCAAAATTTTTGGTCCAGTAAAAGATTACGAATGCTTGTGTGGTAAATACAAGCGTATGAAATATAAAGGCGTCATTTGTGAAAAATGTGGCGTTGAAGTAACAACTGCGAAAGTTCGTCGTGAACGTATGGGTCACATCGAGCTTGCTTCTCCAGTTGCACACATCTGGTTCTTGAAATCATTACCGAGCCGTATCGGTTTACTTCTTGATATGACATTACGTGATATCGAGCGCGTATTGTATTTTGAATCTTATGTTGTTACTGATCCTGGTATGACTCCGTTTGAAAAGTATCAACTTTTAACAGACGAAGAATACTACAATGCACTTGAAGAACACGGTGATGAATTCGCTGCGAAAATGGGTGCAGAGGCAATTCAGGATCTATTGAAAGATATCGATCTTGAAGCAGAGATTGCGCGTTTACGTGAAGAAATTCCTCAAACAACCTCTGAGACGAAACTTAAGAAATCGTCTAAGCGTTTGAAATTGATGGAAGCTTTTAACGATTCGAACAACAAGCCAGAATGGATGGTGATGAATGTACTGCCAGTACTTCCACCAGACTTACGTCCGCTTGTACCACTTGAAGGTGGTCGTTTCGCGACTTCTGACTTGAACGATTTATATCGTCGTGTGATTAACCGTAACAACCGTTTGAAGCGTCTTCTTGACCTTGCTGCACCAGACATTATCGTACGTAACGAAAAACGTATGTTACAAGAGTCTGTAGATGCATTGCTTGATAACGGTCGTCGTGGTCGTGCGATTACAGGTTCGAACAAACGTCCATTGAAATCTTTGGCAGATATGATCAAAGGTAAACAAGGTCGTTTCCGTCAAAACTTGTTAGGTAAGCGTGTTGACTATTCTGGTCGTTCGGTCATTACCGTTGGTCCTACTTTACGTCTTCACCAATGTGGTCTTCCGAAGAAGATGGCACTTGAGTTATTCAAGCCATTCATTTTCGCGAAACTACAAGCCTCTGGCCAAGCAACAACCATTAAAGCTGCGAAGAAAATGGTTGAGCGTGAGACGCCAGAAGTTTGGGACGTTCTTGCTTCTGTGATTCGTCAACATCCAGTCATGTTGAACCGTGCGCCAACACTTCACCGTTTAGGTCTTCAAGCATTTGAACCTATTCTGATTGAAGGTAAAGCGATCCGTCTTCACCCACTCGTTTGTGCTGCGTTTAACGCCGACTTTGATGGTGACCAAATGGCGGTACACGTTCCATTGACACTTGAAGCACAGTTAGAAGCGCGTGCGTTGATGATGTCGACCAACAACATCTTGTCACCTGCAAACGGTGAGCCAATCATCGTTCCTTCTCAAGACGTTGTCTTGGGTCTTTACTACATCACACGTGATGCGGTAAATGCCAAAGGTGAAGGCATGGTGTTTGCGGATACACACGAAGTTAACCGTGCGTTAGCGACGGGTAAAGTTGCGATCCATGCACGCGTAAAAGTACGTGTACACCAAACTGTAATCGATGAAAATGGTCAGCGCGAAAAGCAAACTATTATTGTTGATACAACACCAGGTCGTTGCTTGTTGTGGGAAGTGGTTCCACAAGGTTTAAGCTTTGAATCGATCAACCTTGAGATGACCAAGAAAAACATCTCTAAGTTAATCAACTCTTGCTACCGTAAATTGGGCTTAAAAGATACTGTTATCTTTGCTGACCAATTGATGTATTTGGGCTTCCGTCAAGCGACGCGTTCAGGTGTATCTGTAGGTATGGAAGACATGCTTATTCCACCAAATAAGCACACCATTATCGACAAAGCTGAAACTGAAGTTCGTGAAATCGAACAACAGTTTGAACAAGGCTTCGTAACTGCGGGTGAGCGCTATAACAAAGTGGTCGATATTTGGGCACGTACCAATGACCAAGTTGCGAAAGCAATGATGGACAACTTGTCTTATACACTTGTGAAGAACAAGCAAGGTGAAGACGAGAAACAGAAGTCATTTAACTCAATCTATATGATGTCTGACTCGGGTGCCCGTGGTAGTGCGGCGCAGATCCGTCAGCTTGCTGGTATGCGTGGTTTGATGGCTAAGCCAGATGGCTCGATCATTGAGACACCAATTAAAGCAAACTTCCGTGAAGGTTTGACGGTACTTCAGTACTTCATCTCAACACATGGTGCACGTAAAGGTTTGGCCGATACTGCATTGAAAACTGCGAACTCTGGTTACTTGACTCGTCGTCTTGTAGACGTAGCACAAGATTTAGTGATTACTGAATCTGATTGTGGTACAGCTGGTGGCTTGGTGATGACACCATTCATTCAAGGTGGTGACGTTATCGAACCATTACGCGATCGCGTATTAGGTCGTGTAACTGCTGAAGATGTACGTCGTGCATCTGATGATGAAGTGGTACTTCCACGCGGTACCTTAATTGACGAAAAAATTGCTGCTCAGCTTGAAGAAGCGGGTGTCGATGAAGTTAAAGTACGTTCAGTTATCGCATGTGAATCTACATTCGGTGTGTGTGCACGTTGTTACGGTCGTGACCTTGCACGCGGTCACTTGGTGAACCCAGGTGAATCTGTCGGTGTAATGGCTGCACAGTCAATTGGTGAACCAGGTACACAGTTAACAATGCGTACCTTCCACGTAGGTGGTGCTGCGAGCCGAACTTCTGCTGCAAACAGTGTGCAAGTCCGTAACAAAGGTACTGTACGTTTCCACAACGTGAAAACTGTACAACATGCTAAAGGTCACTTGGTGTCTGTTTCACGTTCAGGTGAAATTGGTATTGCGGATGACTTAGGCCGTGAGCGTGAGCGTTATAAACTTCCTTATGGTGCAAGCATCTTGTTGAAAGATGGTGAAGCTGTAGAAGCTGGCGGTATCGTAGCGACTTGGGATCCACATACACATCCATTGGTAACAGAAGTTGCTGGTAAAGCACGTTTCAGCCAAATCGCTGATGGCGTAACTGCAACATCTAAAACTGATGATGCAACAGGTATGACGACTGTTGAAATCTTGCCTGTAACAGCTCGTCCTGCTTCTGGTAAAGATTTACGTCCTGCAATCGTGTTAGATACAACCGATGGCGGCGAACAGTTCTACTTCTTACCACAAAACACGATCGTTACTGTCCGTGATGGCGCAACGATTGGTGTGGGTGATGTACTTGGTCGTGTACCACAAGAAACTTCACGTACCCGTGATATTACCGGTGGTCTTCCACGCGTAGCTGACTTGTTCGAAGCACGTAAGCCGAAAGAACATGCGATTCTTGCAGAAGTATCAGGAGTTGTAAGCTTCGGTAAAGAGACCAAAGGTAAGAACCGTTTAGTGATCAGTCCGGATGATGGCTCTGAGATTTATGAAGAGTTAATTCCAAAATGGCGTACGATCAACGTGTTCGAAGGTGAGCATGTGAACCGTGGCGAGACCATTTCTGATGGTCCACAAAACCCACATGACATCTTACGTTTGAAAGGCGAAGTTGCGTTAACGAACTACATCGTGAATGAAGTTCAAGACGTTTACCGTCTCCAAGGTGTAAAAATCAACGATAAACATATTGAAGTTGTTGTACGTCAAATGTTGCGTAAAGTTGATATCACTGATGGCGGCGATACAAGCTTCATCAAGGGTGAGCAAGTGGATTACATCCGCGTTGTTCAAGAGAACCAAGCTGTCTTGGCTCAGAACAAGTTCCCTGCGAAGTTTGAACGTCTGCTTATGGGTATTACCAAAGCATCGCTTTCTACAGACTCGTTCATTTCTGCTGCATCGTTCCAGGAAACAACACGTGTGTTAACTGAAGCTGCTGTAACAGGTAAAGAAGATGATTTACGTGGCTTGAAAGAAAACGTTGTTGTGGGTCGTTTGATCCCAGCAGGTACAGGTCTTGCGTATCACTTAGAGCGTCGTCGTCAAGAATCAGAAGCTGCTGAATTTGAACTTCATAACGATTTCAGTGAAGTTGACCAAGCATTTAGTCAAGCGTTGAACTCAGACCAGTTCTAAGTCTTAACGAATTAAAAAGGCACCTTCGGGTGCCTTTTTTTGTGGAAAAATACAGCAGTTGTTACAAAAACACATTACAGCATCAGTATTTGATTACTTAATCAAAGTAAACAGTTCATTAAACAATACTATCCTATGCACATCTGAGAGAGGAGTAGTACGAATGAAAAAAATGATGATGATTGCTGGTGTAGCTTTAATGTCTTCAACCTTGTTTGTTGGTTGCCAGAATGCGAGTCCAGAAAGCAAACGTATTGGTTCTGCTGCAATTGGTGGTGGCGCAGGCGGTGCGGTAGGTAAGCACGTTGGCGGTAATTTGGGCGCAGGTCTTGGTGCTGCAATTGGCGCGGGTGTTGCTGCGAATGCCAAAGGCTCAAATAGTAAAAATACCAGAAACAGTGCGATCGGTGCTGGCTTAGGTGCGGTGATTGGTGGTGCAGTATTGGGTGGTGACTCTGGTGCTGCGGTAGGCGGCGCATTGGGTGGTAGTGCTGGATCTGCTTATGGTGAGAAAAAAGGCAAATACTAAGCCTGAGCTTAAACTTGCTGATGACAGTGCTGCCGATTTAACGATTTAAATCAGGTTATTTCTATCGCTGTCATTTTAAAAGCGCCTCTCTCAGTGATGAAACTAAGATTGCTGAGAGAGCTTTAAGCAGAAATATTTAGTATTTATCTAGTCTATTTGCTATTTTTTAAGCATTCTGAATACACCAAATTTTTAATTCAGTATATCCAAATTATTTCTACTTTTATGTATTTCCCAGTGCTAAGCCGCTTTAATTGGCTGGAGCCGACCATCTACCTTTACAAAATATCAATCGATTGGGACATAGCGATAACACAATGTGATCAAATTTCCCATAAAAGAAGATTATGCTTTTCTATAGAACGTATAGAAGTGAGTATAGTCATGAAAAAAACAATTGGTTTAGTTTCAACTTTAGTGTTGTCGGCGGTAATGTTCACGGGCTGTCAAAATATGAGTGCCGCTGATCAGCGTATTGGTACAGCAGCCCTTGGTGGTGCTGTCGGTGGCGGTCTAGGTAACCATGTTGGTGGCGGATTAGGTGCGGGTGTTGGTGCAGCTGCGGGTGCGGGTGTAGGTGCCAATGCGAAAGGCGCGAATAGCAGCTCTACCACCAGTAGTGCGATTGGTGCTGGTATAGGTTCTGTGGTGGGTAAAGCAATCTTTGGTGGTGACTCAGGCGCTGCAATTGGTGGTGCAATTGGTGGTGGTGCTGGTGCCGCAATCCAAGAGAAAAAGAGATAATTTTTGATCATCAGATTTAAAAATGCCTGCAAATGATTGCAGGCATTTTTATGTGAATGGAGCTAAGCACTGGCTTTGGGTTTTTTACGACGGATATACAGAACCTTTTCGACTTCTGCGATTCGTGTTCCTGCATCATCCACAATATTTAATGTGTAATGGCGTAGAACAGGCTCATGGTTCTCAGCCAACTTCTTGATTTCAATGATTTCATCGCGACTCAGTTGAATCTCAGCATACACTGTATTACGCCCCGGTGAGAGAAAATTAATGGTGGCACTTTTATCCCAGACAATATATTTATGCCCTAAATGATGAATTAGAATCAGCATATAAAAGGGATCGACCATCGAATATAGACTACCGCCAAAATGTGTTCCGACAATATTTCGATTACGTCGAGTCAGGGGCATTTTGACTCGAATGTAATAATCATCCAGATCAATGGTTTCAATCTCAATGCCTGCACCGCGATAAGGTGAGTAATGATTCAGCATAAATTTGGATATCGCGGGAATGGTTCGAATTTTTTTGAAAAAGTCTTTCATGGTCAATTTTTTTTCTTGCAACTCTATTCATACTCCATAAGTATCATTTTTATTGCATCGCTGGCAATGGCTGTTTTATGAACAGCCGATAGAAAACAAAATGGGAAAAAATTATGCAAGCACAAGTCAAAACAGTCACAACATCGGATCAGCAAACACTATGTGTCAAAATATGGGGAGATGAGAAAAAAACGCCTTTGGTTTTAGTGCATGGCTATCCTGATAATCAGGAAGTGTGGGAACCCATCATTGAAAACCTGGTCAATGAATACTATGTGGTGACTTATGATGTGCGTGGTGCAGGTCTGTCTTCGATTCCTAAACGCATAAAAGATTATCGTCTGCCACGTTTGTCATTGGACCTTCAAGAAGTGGTTGATGCTGTGATCCCAGGCCGTAACTTTCATATGGCAGCGCACGATTGGGGCTCGTTACAATCTTGGGAATCTGCGACTGAACCAAAATTAAAAGGTCGCTTATTATCTTATACGACGATTTCAGGTCCTTGTTTAGATCATGCTTCTTTGTATCTGCGTGAAAAATTTAAATCAGCACCAAGCAATGTATTAAAAATGCTGACCAAATCTTGGTATATCGGTGCTTTCCATTTACCTTTAGTTGCACCAACGGTATGGACATTTTTTAGTCCTGAGAAATGGGGCAAGATCTTAAGTGGTTTGGAAAAGAAGAAAGATTTACCTCTGAATGCCAATATTGTGGCGGATGGTAAATACGGTATTAACCTGTATCGCGCCAATTTTATTCCTTCATTGACTCAACCACGTCAACGCTATGCGCAATGCCCTGTACAAGCGATCGTGTTACAGCGTGATGCTTTTGTGAGTCCAGAGTACATTACGGAATCGATGCCAAAATGGGTGGAAAAATTTGAGTATGTTGAACTCGATGCCAACCATTGGGCAGTATTGAGTCAGCCAGAAAAAATTGCTGAACTGATCCGTCAATTCGTGCAACGCCAAGCTGCTTAATGCTTTAGTGGATTTATTAAGCTAAAAATCACTTGAGATGCAGCACAATTCGGCGATATTTTCAGCTTCATGATCATGAATCTGCTAGAATATCGCCTTTTCTTTGCTCCTGAATTTGTTCATGAATGCTGTCGTAATTGCGATTGCCGTGATGTTTATCTTGTCACTGGCACGAGTTTCTGTTGTTCTCACTTTGGTGATTTCAGCCATTATTGGAGGCTTGGTCGCTGGTCTAAGTCTTTCTCAAACTGTAGAAGCATTTAATGCTGGCTTGGGCGATGGTGCTGAAGTTGCTTTGGCTTATGCAGTATTAGGTGCATTTGCATTGGCACTTTCAAAGTCTGGATTACCAGATTTACTGGCGCATAAACTGATTGGTTTATTAGGAATGGAAGCAGGTAAAAATCAACAGAAAAAAGTGAAATATCTGTTATTAACCATTCTGCTGATTGCTGCAATCTTCTCTCAAAACCTGATTCCTGTACATATCGCGTTTATTCCAGTCTTGGTTCCACCGTTATTAAAAGTGATGAATCATTTAAAGCTGGATCGACGTGCGGCAGCATGTGTGATGACGTTGGGTTTGGTGGGAACCTATATTTTCCTGCCTGTTGGTTTCGGCGCGATCTTCCTTGAACAGATTCTGATGGGCAATATCAACAAGATTGGCGCAGCTTACGGCTTGCATGTGGAACGGGGCATGATGCCAATCGGTATGGCGATTCCAGTCTTAGGGATGGTCATCGGTACTTTAGTTGCGGTATTTATTAGCTATCGTAAGCCACGTATTTATGTGGATCGTTCAATTACGCCAGTCAAAACCATTGACCTAGATAAGCCACTGAAAGTGACTACCCAAGCAGAATATGATCTCAAAACTGATGCTGAAGAGCTTAAACAAGAAGCTGAGAATGTACCGTATATCTCCAAGAAAACCATGTTTATGGCGGTGCTGGCGATTGCTTTAACCTTGGTGGCGCAGTTGTACTCAGGTTCCATGATTCTCGGTGGTTTGGTGGGTTTTGCAGTGCTATCAGCATCAGGTATCTTTAAATGGCAAGATGCTGATGACGTATTTGTACAAGGGATGCGTATGATGGCGCTTGTGGGCTTTATCATGATCTCTGCAGCAGGTTTTGCCTCAGTCATGACCCATACAGGTGATATCACGCATCTGGTCAATGGTGTGGTACATATCATTGGTGATAACCATGCCCTTGCTGCATTCTTAATGCTGTTTATTGGCTTATTTGTCACGATTGGTATTGGTTCATCCTTCTCAAGTGTGCCTGTACTGGCCGTGATTTATGTTCCTTTGTGCGTACAGTTCGGCTTCTCACCATTGGCAACGATTGCTTTAATTGGTACTGCTGCGGCATTAGGTGATGCGGGTTCACCTGCATCTGATTCGACCTTAGGACCTACAGCTGGTTTAGGTGTAGATGGTCAACATGATCACATTTGGGATACGGTTGTGCCGACTTTTATACATTTTAATATCCCATTGCTTATTTTTGGCTGGATTGCCGCAATGATTTTATAATGAAAATGGCTCGTTAAGAGCCATTTTTTTATGCATAATTATTTTAGTAATTAAAATATAAAAAATACCAGTATTTGACATTTTTTGTCTCTTTTTTAATCTAATTTTATAATGTATTTTTAATATTAAGTTTTGCGTAATTATATTTTTAAATTCATCTAAATAGAATTTTTCTAAAAACTTTATTTAATATTTTTCATTAGAGTATTCTGATCAAAATACTAGGTTTTATAGTGGTTTAAGTAGACTAGAATGGTCTGAATTAATGAATATTACATATTTTAACAATTATATTTTATTAATATTCAATATATTACAAAATAGATTTAAAAGGTCGGAATTAATAAGTATTGCATAATGTAAAAACCCGTGCCTATTATGTTGAACAAGAACATAAATTGTTAAAGAGGTTGTTTAAATGTTAAAGAAAGTATTGGTTGTTGCATTATTGGGGTTATCTTCAACTGCATTTGCAGGGGGTTTTCAAGTTAAAGTGGGTGCGAGTGTTATTAACCCGACTGCGGATACAACGTTGGCTCCAGGTGCAACGGTTAAAGGTGATGGTGAGTTTGCATTTACACCGTCAGTTGAATATTTTTTTGGTGAAACACCGTTCTCAGCGGAATTATTATTAGCAACTCCAATTAACCATGACGTATTATTAAATGGTGAAAAAGTTGCTAGTGTTCGTCAATTACCACCTACGATTACAGCAAAATATAATTTCAAAAATTCAACTCGCTTTACACCTTACATCGGTGTGGGTGGTACAGCCTTCATTCCGTGGAATGAAAAGGGCGTAGCGAAAGATGTGAAAGAAGCATTTGGCTTTGCTGGTCAGCTGGGTTTTAACTTCCAACCTGCAGATGCTAAAAACTGGGGTGTTTATGTCGATGTTCGTTATGCAGACATTAGTCCAGAAGTGACCTTGGTGGATGGTACTAAGTTTGATTTAGATCTCAATCCAGTGGTGTATACATTAGGCTATAGCTACAAATTCTAAGTCAGTGAATGATTGAAGAACCTCACCATGTGTGAGGTTTTTTTTGCAATTTGAATATAAAACCGATACAGGCTTCAACACTTGAGTTTTGTATGCTGAGACATAAGCTTAAATAAAAGTGAATGATTCATGATGAAAAAATTGATAACGACGGCATTATTACTAATACCCTTATTATTTTTGTCCCAAGCTCAGGCAGCCAGTTTCTCTTGTCAGGCTGCCAAGCTAAAAGCTGAGCAGCAGATCTGCAATGACCGCAGTTTAAACGATGCCGATGTAAAACTTGCGACGACCTACCAAATTATTCTGCATGCTTTACCTATGGGGGGGCGTGATGCAGAGAAAGATCAACAATTTAAATGGCTAAAACAACGTAATTCCTGTGCTGCCAATAGCCCTTGTCTGAAGCGTGCTTATGCACAAAGACAGCAACAGTTAGATCAACTTCTACAAACACGCGTCTTGAGCCAAGGCCCATTCTAATTGTAACTTTTGTGCGATTTTTAGCTTAAAAATAAGCATCAAGGATTGAAAAATCCAAGATATGCACCATTCATAAATCATTCCAAAGATATAAGCACAGATAAGGAGTGATTTATGAGTGAGCAAGTCGCACAGAATTATAGTTTCCAAGCTGAGGTTGCTCAGTTATTGCATTTAGTGACCCATTCACTGTATTCCAACCCTGAAATTTTCTTACGTGAATTGATTTCAAATGCATCAGATGCTTGCGATAAGTTACGTTTTGAAGGGATTAATCACCCTGAATATTATGAAAATGATCCAGATTTACGTGTTCGCGTCAGTCTAGATAAAGACCATAAAACCTTAACTATTTCAGATAATGGGATAGGTCTGAGCCAGCAAGAAGCCATTGATAACTTAGGGACCATTGCAAAGTCAGGTACCAAAGACTTTATGTCTAAGCTGACAGGTGACCAAAAGTCAGATGCCCAGTTGATTGGTCAGTTTGGTGTTGGTTTCTACTCAGGTTTTATTGTTGCCGATAAAATTACCGTTGAATCGCGTCGTGCAGGGCTGGATGCAGCTGAAGCTGTGCGTTGGATTAGTGGTGGTACAGGTGAGTTTGAAGTTCAAACGATTGAGAAAGCAACGCGTGGTACTGACATCATCTTGCATTTACGTGATGATGCACTGGATTATTTAGAGTCGTGGAAAGTTAAACAAATCATCAATAAATATTCTGATCACATCAGCCTGCCAATCGAAATGCAAAAAGAAGTGTGGCAAGAGGAAGAGGTCGCTGAAGGTGAAGAACCGAAAGGCGGTCAAATGGTGAAGACTGATGAATGGGAAGCGATTAACTCTGCCAGTGCGTTATGGACGCGTAACAAGAGTGAAATCACTGATGAGCAATACATCGAGTTTTATAAAAACCTGAGCCACGATTTTGCAGAACCTTTGGCGTGGGCGCATAATCGTGTCGAAGGTAGCACCGAATATACCCAGTTACTGTATATTCCAAGTCAGGCCAAACAGGATTTATTTACTCGAGAAGCAAAAGCAGGCATCAAGCTGTATGTAAAACGCGTATTTATCTTGGATGAAGCTGATAATCTGATTCCAAATTATTTACGTTTTGTTCAAGGTGTGGTCGACAGTGCGGATTTACCGCTGAACGTCAGCCGTGAACTTTTACAAGAAAGCCGTGATGTGAAAACTATTCGTGAAGGTAATGCGCGCCGTGTATTGACCTTACTGGATGGTTTAGCAAAATCGGAAGATGAGAAAGACCAAGATAAATTTAAAACCTTCTACACTGAATTTGGCTCAGTATTGAAAGAAGGTTTAGGTGAAGACACGGGCAATCGTGAACGTATCTTAAAATTATTGCGTTATGCAACTTCAAATCATGATGAGATCAGTACTTCTTTTGCTGATTATAAGTCACGCATGAAAGAAGGGCAGAAAGCGATTTATTATGTGACTGCGGATAATTTAACGGCTGCGAAAAATTCGCCACAACTTGAAGTGTTCAAGAAAAAAGGCATTGAAGTGTTACTGATGGCGGACCGTGTTGACGAGTGGGCCATGAACTTTGTATTTGAGTTCGATGGTACGCCATTGCAGAACGTATCTAAAGGCGCAGTCGATCTTGGTGATCTACAAGATGCTGAAGAGAAAAAGGCCTTAGAGCAAGCGGCTGAACAGTTTAAGCCTGTGGTGGATCGTTTAAGTACATCGTTAAAAGACAAAACCAAAGAAGTTCGTGTGACCACGCGTTTGGTGGATTCTCCTGCATGCTTAGTCACCAGTGAAGGGGAGCTTTCACCACAGCTGATTCGTATGTTGAAGCAAGCAGGGCAAGCTGTTCCTGAAATTAAGCCTACTTTGGAAATCAATCCTGAGCATCCGTTGGTGAAAAAATTAGAGAACTCAGCGCAGTTTGATGATTTGGCCAATGTGATCTTTGATCAGGCTGTGATTGCAGAAGGTGGCTTACCAGAAGATCCAGCAGCTTATGTTAAACGTATTAATAGCTTGTTATTGAAATAAGTGTTTTGATCACAAAAAACCTCTGCTTAGGCGGAGGTTTTTTATGTGTATGGATAACTTTAAAGTTATCCACAGTTATGTTGTTATTTTCATCAGAAGTTCGCTTCAAAGCTCATTTGATAGCTGAAATGATTGTCCTGTTTATCGGCAGGAACATTTAAATAATTCAGATCATTTTGCATATACAGCCAGTTACGCCAAATCGGACGTTTCCAAGAAAAATAAGGTCCCCATTGATTGACGCGAAGTTCTTTCTTTTCATAATCACCTTCACTGACAATGCCATAGCTGAGGTTGTCTTTGGAGAGAAAATGCAGTTTTTGGAAAGTCCGATTACGCCAAGTGTAGTCTTCATCTTGGGTCTTCGACAGATTGAATTGAGTCGAAAATAGTGCTTGTTGCTGAAACTTCTGGGTTAAATTTAGATTGGTTTCGGCATAGTTTTTACTGCTTGAGCCATAACGAAAGATTTGCGCCGTATCCAGATTCAGTCCTGAATGTAAGTCCCATTGCTTCTTGGCAAGAAATTGCACATAAATATCAGTATTGGAGTTCGAACCTAAGTCCAGATCATTGTTAAAGGGTAACCAGCTTGAAATCGTACTCCAACTCGCGCTGACGGGATTGGGCGTATTGATATTTTTATGCGATGGGTGCTTGCTGGTTTTACCAAGCTTTTTTAGGGGTGGCGGCTGTTGTGCACGTTGCCATAATGAGTCTTCACCAAAAACGGCCATCAATTCCTGGCTTAGTTGTGCATCACTAAGCTGATCTTCAGGTCTTTCTGTTGCAACATTACAAGTAAGCGTTTTTTTAGCTTGCATTTGAGTGTGAGGATGCCAAGTCTTTTGATCTAAAAATACATGTGATGCGCGGGTGAAATGCCTGCTGAGCGGTAAGAACATTGGAAAGAAGGGTGTAAGTAGCTCACCGAGGCAAAGATTGCCTACAATCAATAAATACACAGCCAAAGCGTATCGTTGATCCATGTTAAAGTGAAGAAAAATAAAAGAAAACAAGCATAGCAGTTTAAGCTTAATCATTTATTTACTGGACTTAATTTTTTTAAAGAAAAATGCCCAATCGGAATTCCAACTGGGCATCATGCCAGATCATTTCAGTACTAGAATAAAGTCTCGAGCCGAACGAATGTACTCACAAAATGATTACGGTCCTCTCGATGATCATTAAAATAATTCAGATCGCCTTGTACATAGAACCATTCACGCCAAAGCGGTTGTCGCCAGGACACAAAAGGTCCCCAACTGTTTAAGCGGAGTTCATCTTTGTTGTAATAGCCACCGGTATAAATGCCATAATTGAAGTTGTTATGCGCAAAGAACTGGTGTTGACGGAAAAGACGGTTATCCCACCATAGGTCATCATCCTGTTTATCCGCGTAGGTCAAACTGAACTGATTGGAGATAAAGGGTTGATTTGGACGCGCGTGGATCAACTCTAAATTGGTGCGCAGATAATTTTCACTTTTGCTGCCATAGCGATAAATTTGTTCTGCATTAAAGCGGAAATCATTGCGTAGATCCCAATGTTTTTCCGCTCTTAGACGGGCATAAATATCACTGCCTGAACGAATACCAAGGTCAGCATCAGTTTCAAAAGGCAGCTTCTTGGAAAAATTTGACCAACGTAAGGCTAAGGAGCCGTTACTGTCTCGGGTTTGTTTGGAGTCAAACTTTTTATCCGGATCTGAATTGGGCTGGTTATTGGTATTGGCAACATTATTTTTAAACTCATCGTCTAAAGAGTCATCCCCAAATACCACGCTGACTTTTTTCTCTAAGGTTGGTAATTTAATTTTACCGCGAATACGTGGCTTAACTTCATAACCATCATGCTCATTCCAGTAGTTATCTAGCATCACCCGAATGGTGGCTGAGGCCGGATTTTCAGGATCGACATCACCAAACCAATCATCAATTTTGACTGAAGTACGATCCGCCCACTCGCGGATGCTGCGTTGCTTTTTATCCGCCCAAGTTTTGTCTTCAGTTTCGGCAGTCGCTGGGACCGTGGATTGATTGGATTGCGCGGGAAAGATCGTTGGCGTGGCATCGACCCAGCGTGGAATATAGTCTAGGGCATTTTCAGCATTATCTGCTACAGTTTGGGTCTGCTGCTTTTGAGCATTGGTTTCTGCATTTGCAACACTTAAAGAGCCAATTGACAGTGTGAGCAAAGCAAAAAAGATACGCGATGGCACCATTTGCTGTAAATTATTCATAATAAAGACTTATATATTGTTCTTATGTTAACTTTTGATGATTAAGGCAATAAAATCAAGTATTAGAAACAAAAAACAGCAATTTAGCTGTATAAAAATGCTAGAAATCATAAGGGCTTAGTGAAATAAAAGTAGACTAGCTGATCCAAATCCTTTTGGAAAAAACAGCCAATAGTCGAGTTACAGCATAAGACTGCCTGAATTAAAAAGTATAGCTATGCCTTGTTTAAGATGATTCAGGCAGAGCGCTATTTTCGAGTGCCTGATACAGGTCATGTACCGAAATGGGTTGCGGTAAACGGCTAATGACTTGACGAATCAACTGCCATGTATAGCCATCGGTACGATCGAGTAATAGATATGGATAGGCTTGATCTTCATTGGACAGCTTCACACGTTCTAAGCCATGGATGACACGTATTTTTTGTCGCTCTCGTAGCAAAATCACGGGCGTAAAGAAGGTCGCAGCAGTTTCATCGAAGGGAATGAATTTCTGTATGTTAATAAAGGATGCCGGAATATATGGATAGACACGTTGATCACGCTGCCAGACCAAAGTGCCATTCATGATGCACTCATTAAACAAGGTCTCATGTTGATGATAATGTTGTTTAAAATTATTCCAGCTGGTTTGATGAATAGAACTGGTTCGAGTATGACGTTGATCGGTATAGGCCTGTAAAATCGTGGTTGCATATTCAACACTATGCGTTCCGACTAAGACCACGTAATGTGAAAATTGGCCTTGTGCATAAAGTTGCTCAGCAATAAAAATTTGTGCTGACCCCCAAAGTGGTTGTGCTTCATTCTCAGCTTTGAGATAGAGCCAATCAATTTTTATATTCTGATCTATCTCGTTATGCAGATCGACCCGATATAGCGATGGAAAGGTGCGTGCATCAATCCGCTCCAATCTACAGAGTAAGCCATCTAAACTAAAATCATTCAATGCCAATGGTTTGGCTTTGTTAAGATGTGCAGAAGCAACAGGACTTTGTCTAAAACTTGGTTTGACACGTGCTGTGGCTTGAGCAGAAGGTGTGATCTGAGCCGGTTGAATTTTTTCTTGAATAATGGCATTGAGTTGCGACTGAAACTGAGCTGTTTGTTCCTTAATAATAGATAGGCTATCTTTATTTGCAGCTTTTTCAGCATCATCAGCTTGAATGGGGTCTAATATTGGGATTAAATTCTGTAATTCGTCGTCTGTTTTAACATACTCATTGGCATGACTCTGTAACCATTGTAAGGCATCTTTAGATGAGTTGAGCCAAGGGCTTTTCAGGAATGAAAGTGCAGGGCGAATCACCCAAACTTGCCAATGCTGTGCTTGACGTAATGCGGCCCAGCCCATATCTGCCGAAGCAAACAAGGCATTTTCTACGCGTCCCATAAAGTTATAAGTACCGCGGTAAGTCAAGGTGTAGCCATAAAGCGCTAAGTCATCGGCAGAGAATTCTTCATTCAGAATAAATTCTTTAAATGGGCTGAGCTGATCCTGAAAGTGAGGATCGTCGCAAGATGCGCAAATGTCTTTGATGCGTTGTTTTGACTTCGCAATTTCAAAAAGTGATGTTTTATCATCATTCAGCCCGTCGACGAGGGTTTTGAGCTCATCAACCAAGAGTGCTTTCTCTAATACGTCCATCGATTGTTTCCTTAGAGATAGGCTTGAGCCTGTTTTTAAATCATGAATTAGGACAAAGTGACAGCAATTTCAAACAGGTTGTAATCAGTTATAGTCGATAAAGTATGCTGTCTTATACGTGTGACAAGTACTTTGATCTTCGGATCTATTTGTAATTTGACCTATGTTAAAAGAGATCGCCACACAACATTTTCATCACAAAAGATTGTCACTTTATGACGATTATAGAAGAAAAGGAGGTAAAATCTATAGCGGTCAAGTTAGTATAAAATCTCATTTACGTATTCTAAATCGAGATATAGATCATGGTTTCTCTTTGAAAATAAAAACATTTTAAAATAATGAATCGAATAAATAGATCATAAGATAAAAAATTATCTATAAATTTATGGATGAGTTGTGATCACTTTCACATATCTATTGGTGAAAAGCTCAGCAAATGAAAATATGTCATTATTGAAATAATCATGACTGTCGATAAACGGTATTTATTCAAAGATAAAAGACTGAAACCAAAGGGGAATGTGAAAATTTAAAGATTAAAAACCGCTTTCATACAGAGGTGAAAACGGTTTTAGGCTTAATCCAGCTTAAGGCTTAATTTCGCATTGATCATCATGACATTGAGCTGCATCGGTTTGCTCAATTTCCTCAGTTGATTCTGACTGTGCTTGCTGCATCGCCTGTAAGAAAATCTCACGAGGTTGAGCACCTGAAAGTGCCAGTTTTTGATCAAAGACAAAGAATGGTACGCCAGTCACTTTGAGTTGTTCATGGGCAATTTGCTCATCATGACGCACAAAATCTGCAAGTTCATCCGAGTCCAGTACATATTCCACTTCGGCATTGTCTAGACCGATACGTGAGGCAATTTCTTCAACCACTTCACGCTCACCAATCGCCAGACCTTCGGTCATGTAAGCATGGAAGAATGCTTCTTTCGCTTCATTTCCTAAACCTTTACTTTGTGCAAGGTGAATAATGCGGTGTGCATTGAAGCTATTGCCTGAATTGGCTTTCTGCCATTGAAAGTCGATACCTTCTACTGCGGCCATGGCTGCAACATTACGTTCCATTTCTTCCATTTCAGCATAACTACGACCATACTTTTTGGCTAAGCGTTCAGTATTTGAGGTGTCGTGTTTAGCAGGTGCATTTGGATCCAGTTCAAAGCTATGCCAGTGAATTTCCAGCTCAATACCAGCCTCCTCAGCCACATGTTCAAGACGTTTTTTACCGATATAACAAAACGGACAGACTACATCTGACCAAATATCTACACGCATGGTGGATCTCTTCAATTCTCGTTAAACAGATAATAGGGGCGAACGTGTAGAATTTAAAGCGATGAAAATGTAATGCTCCGTTACGAGAAGTGAAATAAAAAGGACTATAACTGCATGTGTTTTATCAATTAAACTCAGATTCAGAACATAAAAAATATAATGATACTTGGAGGCAATATGCGCCGTTTTTTAATCTTTGTGGCTGTTGTAGTCCTTTGTATTGGTTCATTTTTCTTTTATCAGCATAGCCTGAAACAGCGTGCCATCAATAATCAGCAGATGTTTGAGGTGGTTATGTCTGAGAAAATGCGCGAACTTTATGATCAGGCACAAGACTGGTCGACGCCTGTGCAACTAGATATTCATGATGATCGCTTATCTGGCGATTATAAATTGATGTCTGAGTTTCTACTGAACTACTGGATGCAAAATGTAGAAGCGCGTAATCATTATTTACGTGAACTCAAAGCCGCCAATTGGGATACCTTTTTAGATGTTGAGCGTTTGGATCAGGACCGTAAGCAGAACTATAAGGACACGGAGCAGATGTTTGTGCAGGTGCGTAAAGCATCCGCTGAATATGAGCAGGCACGGCAACAAATCCAGACCAGTGCTATGCAGCAGGCAAAAAGTCTGGCAATCCAGAATGAAATGAGAAGTTCGCTCCAAGCCAAATTGGAGAATAATCTGAAAGCAGATAAAGCGCATGATATTTTCCCAATCGAGCAGCAAATCATTGAAAAAGCACAGGCCATGTTCGATATGCTGAAGAAATATCAGTGGCAGAGGAAGGATAAAATGATCTTGTTCCGCGAGACGGTTCAAGTGAAAAAATTCAACGCACTCTATCAAGATGTGTTAAAGCTGAATGCCAAGATGGAGAAGATTAAACAGAATAATGCGGAGGTTTTAGAAGAAGAGCTGTAATCAAGATCGATCAGGTAGTTTTCAGTGTAGGCATCGAAGAGGTAGACCTCAACACTATGAATTTATGGCAGCTGTTTCATAAAGTAAAACCATTTGTGCTCCCCTATAAGTGGCTGGTTGCAGTGACTTTGGTGCTGACCTTGATTGGCGCATTAACCGCACAAGTGAATGCACTGACTTTGCAATATGCAGTCGATCAGATCAATGCGGTGGTTGAGTCAGGGCAGGGCTTAAATGCAGGCTGGCATATTCTACTTACCATCAGTGTGATTTTATTGAGCAAAGAAGTGCTGAATATTTTTCTTCAGTTTGGACAAAAGTTTTTTGGCGAGAAATTACGGATTTTGATCTCACAGGATGTGGCGCAGTCGATCATCGTGAAGTTTCTACAATACCGTCTGGCCTTTTTTACCCAAGATGATAACCAAGCAGGGAAATTACAGACTCGGATTGATCGGGGGATTGGTTCGATTACCCGGTTGGTGCAAATCTTCTTTATTGATATTTTTCCCTTGTTTAGCAGTGCCATCATTGCCCTGTGTCTGATGTTCTATGCCAATTTCTGGATTGGCTTGGTGGCGCTGAGTATTGTGCCAATTTATTTCTGGATTACCTTTAAACAAGCACAAAAACTCAGTGGCACACGACGTAATTTACGTGATGGTCGAGAACGTAAAAGTCAGGGCACTTTAAGTATTATTCAGTCGATCACGGTGATTAAGTCCTTTAACCGTGAGCAAATTGAGGCAGAAAAACAACTGACCTTACAAAAACAACTGACCGATGACCAGATGCGAACCCGTCAACTCAGTTTTCTATTTGATGGCTTAAAAACCTTTATTGAACAGATCGGCGTGGTCTTTATTATTATTTTAACGGCTTATTTTGTTCTGGTCGGTGATATGAGCATTGGTATGATCATGTTTCATATTCTGTTATTCAACAATGTTTCAGCACCGATTCGCTCGCTACATCGCATCTATGATGAAGTGAATGATGCGATGATTTATGCAGAAAGCTTTTTCAAAATTTTAGAAGCTGATGATGAAATTGAAACTTCTGGAGAACTGAAACCACAACCCCTGACAGGCAAGTTTGAACTTAAGCAGGTGAACTTTTTCTATCCGAACGGTTTCCATGCGCTGAAAGACATCAACCTCACCATACAACCCAATAAAATTACGGCCTTGGTGGGCTTGTCTGGTGCGGGTAAATCAACGTTGATCAGCTTACTGGACAAATTCTATTTACCGCAGTCTGGTGAGATTCTACTGAATGGCTCTTCGTTAACGGAAATTGATACCCAATATCTACGTGATCATATTGGTTTAGTTCTGCAAAAGAATCATATTTTTCAGGGTACGATTGAGGAGAATATCCGTTACGGCAAGATGGAGGCAACACAGGATGAAATTATCCTTGCGGCGAAGAAAGCCTCGATTCATGAGCAGATTCTAAAATTACCATTGGCCTATCAATCTGATGCGTTATTACTCTCTGGTGGACAGCAACAGCGTATTGCGATTGCCCGCATGTTCCTGAAAAACCCACCGATTATTTTTCTGGATGAACCGACGGCAAGTCTGGATGCCATTGCAACCGAACAGATCAAGCATAGTCTGGATGAGATCAAGCAGGGGCGGACGGTGATTATCATTTCACATAGCTTGTCACAGATTATTGATGCCGATTATACCTATGTGATGCAGGATGGCAGGATCGTGGAACATGGTGAGCACCATCAGCTTTATCAGCAACAAGGGGTGTATAAAGATATCTTTGATGCGATGGCCAAGAGTCTCAATATCGAAAAAATTTCCAAGACTTTTGAGGGAGATGATGAAGAGGAAACTCATAGTTAGCTACTCTTCATCATGCGATTTGAAATGGTTTTAGCTCAGGATTAATCAAAAATCTTATCTGCGGCTTGGAACGGCAGGCTTACCACATCAATCGCGACTGCAAAAGGCAAAAGCACCAGTTTTTCGAGAGGATTTAAGCCTGATTTGGATTTATAGCTTTCCTCTTTCTGAGTATAAATGGTGACTTGATAGGGTTTACTTAATGCCTTTAACGAGCTGAGATTATTCGCCGCAGGATAGACCACACCTGCAAGCTTGATATCAAAACAGAAGCGTTGTGCCTGCATACGCTCATCACTGGAGGAAGAACATTCTTTGGCACCATTTTCAATAAAAAACTCAAGGTCTTTCTTGCTTAAGTCTTCTTTGAGTTTCACATAGGAAAGCGGCAAAGTACCTGAAAAATGACCATCATTTTTTTCGGAATAGAAATTGAGATCACGGGTGATTTGAATATTTTTAGGATCAAGCTTACTGATCAGCGTAACGAACTGAGTCCCGCCCTGAGTGAGGATATAACTTTTTTGTTGGCCTGCAATCACGATGCTGTCTTTAGGCAAGTTGGTAGCATTTTGTGCAGGTCGGCCAAAAGCCACCACATTGTCTTCAATCAAAGTTACTTTTGTGGTTCGAGTATAGCTTCGATTGTCTTTCTTGATCAGGGTTGAGGTGGCACAACCTGTTGCGAGTACCGTGATTGCGCATAGGCTGATGAGGGTTTTAATCGGTGGTGTTAACATCCGTGTACTCCTGTCATTTTAAAGCTCAGATCTGTGTCTTTGATTTGTCGTGTAATTATTCTAGGCTGAGGATTGATCCTGTTAAGGCTGATAAATAATACCCAGAACTTTAGAAGGCAAGACAATTGCATCAAGCGTTAAAGTAAAGGGAAGCAGCGGTAAATGAGCCAGTTTTTCTTTAGTCGATAACTGAACTTTAGCACTTTGATAGTCAAGATATTGAATTTTAACTCGGTAAGGCTTGGAGAGTGGTTGTAGTGATTTAAGGTTACTCACTGCAGGATACACAGTGCCTTCAAGGCCGAGTTCAAAGCTATGCGGTTTTTGCGTGTCAATACAGTTACAGGGGGCAATCCCATATTGCTTAAATAGTGCTTGCTCTTTTTCACTGAGATTTCCATTTGGTGGCGCATACGTAAATCTAAATTGGCCTCTAAAACGATTGCTATCGGGAGTAGATGCAATAAAATCTAAATCACGACTGATCTGAATATACTGAGGATTAAGCTGGTTAAGCAATTGCACAAATTCGGCTCCGCCTTTGTTAATCACATAGCTATATTGTTTTCCTGCAATGATAATGCTATCCGTCGGTTCATTGGGCAGGGCAATAGCGGGTTTACCAAAGGCAATCACATCATCTTCGATTAATGTTGTCCATTGATGACCAGATTCATATTTAGTGAATAAATCCCGTGTGGTTTCACCAATGACTCGATTACTTGAACAGCCTGTAAGAACTAATCCAGATAATAAACAGCAAATAAACATTTTATGATTCAATATTTTAAAATTCATTCTTTCTTTTAGGAACTGGTTGGATGAGAAAAACCACTATAAACAGAAATCTAGGGAATATGAACAACATGCTTAAATTTGTCTGACTGGTAAAATATTCTATGGACTGAATCCAGATTTGGATGATCTTTACCGTTTATCTGACCTCTACTGAATCAAACATCACTTTGCTGTAGCCTATTCAGTAGACGCTTTTATTTAACTCAATCTTCTTATGGATGAGGGATATTTGGAGCAACAGATGAATTTTCTAAAACGATCCGTCCTGATCGCTACATTGGCTTTTACAGGTTTGCCGATGGCCTATGCGGATGAAGCAGAAGTTACTTCATTACCGACCATTCGTGTGATGGCAGAATCTGAATTGCGTGAAGAAGTGGGATTTGTGCCTTACCAGGAGGATAAGCAAGTCCGCCAAGCACTGCAGCATCGTGTCTATAAAATTCACAATGATATGCAGAATGCAGGTGTAAGTGAAAGTCCATTGGTCGTGAATTACCAACCTATGGCAGCACAGCCTGATCTGTCTCAATTTTCACCAGTATTACAACAATATATTTTAGCGGTTGCTTCGGGTTTACAGTCTTCGGACCCAACCAATGGCATTTTTAAAATGCTAGAACCATTGAATATTAATCGAAATAATATTGATGGAATTCGTAATGGTACGATTAAGCTGAATGCCGATGATATTTTGCGATTACAGCAGCAAATTCAAGATGGGCTAAGAGGCTTTAAACAGCCATATTAAATTATCTGATTGAATAAATTAAAAATCCCCGCAATATGCGGGGATTTTTTATTATTGCTTCAGATAGCGTTCAAAAATAGTCGAAAAATCATAGTCTTCAATTTGTTTACGTCGCTCGGTAAATTTGTTCTCAACCTGAAGAGTAGTCTGCGAAATAATATCTGGTAAATTCAATAATACCTGTTCTGGCAGTTCACGCAGCGAGAACATACTGTTTACGGCTTGCTGGGTTTGAACCAATGTGGTGTATTGGCGCTCGATTTCTTTACATGCTTCGCCAATACTAAACAAGGCTTTATATAAGTCGCGCACTTTCTCGATTTGTGCTTTCTCAATATCAATCGAATAGGCTGCACCACCCAACTGGAACTTGATTTCAACATCGCGATCAATGGTTCCTGCGGTTTCAAGCAGCACTCGGCTGATTTGATAGTGTTTATAAGGATAACGATTTAGGGTTCTTTTCTTACTCACGGCACTGGTACCATCGAGATGGATAAATGCGGTGTTGGTAAAGCAGTATTCATCCGTTTTTGCTTTGATGAGGAAGAAGATTTTTTCATTGTCTTCATGGAAAATATAGTCATCAATATCAGTTTTATCATAATCTTGAGGTTCAATAATCTTACCGATATCACTGGTTCCCATTAGATCGGCTGCCATATTTTTAAACATTGTTAGAACCTTATTATTTGTTGGAATAGCGATCATAATTTGCCGTGTATTGTTCTGTCTACAGTGGGCATTTGTATTTTAAAAATTTGATACAACCATGAAACGAATTTCTATCACATAAAAAAATCCCCGCTTAGCACGGGGATTTTCTTTTTATCTCAGTGTCGATTAAACACGTTCGATAATGGTCGCGATACCTTGACCAAGACCGATACACATGGTCGCAAGACCGATTTGCGTATCTTGTTGTTCCATCACGTTCAACAAGGTTGTTGTGATACGCGCACCAGAACAGCCCAATGGGTGACCCAATGCAATCGCACCACCATTCAAGTTGATGATGTCTTGTTTGTCATAAACGCCTAAGCCTTTCATGACTGATAAGCCTTGAGCAGCAAATGCTTCGTTTAACTCGATGGTTTGGATATCCGCCATGGTTAAACCCGCACGTTTAAGCGCTTTTTGAGTTGCAGGTACTGGACCATAACCCATGATCGCAGCGTCACAACCTGCAATTGCCATTGAACGAATCACGGCACGTGGTTTTAAACCAAGCGCTTGAGCACGTTCAGCAGACATCAACAACATTGCAGATGCGCCGTCAGAAAGCGCAGAAGAGGTTGCTGCTGTGACTGAACCACCTTTAGGATCAAACACTGGTTTCAATGCTTTGAATGCTTCAAGGTTGGCATCAGCACGAATTACTTCGTCGATGTCGCAAAGGATTTTGAAGCCATTAGCATCATGACCTTCAACACCCACGATTTCGTTTTTGAAACGACCTTCTTGAGTTGCAGCCCAAGCACGACGGTGAGATTCAACACCAAACGCATCTTGCTCTTCACGAGAGATGCCATTCATACGACCTAACATTTCAGCGGTTAAGCCCATCATGTTCGATGCTTTGGCATAGTGTTTAGATGCTTCTGGGTTAAGGTCGATGCCGTGCATCATACCTACATGGCCCATATGCTCTACACCACCGATGATGAACACATCACCTTGGTTGGTTGCAATCTGTGCAGCAGCCGTGTGGATTGCTTGCATAGAAGAACCACAAAGACGGTTGACTGTTTGGCCGCCAGCAGTTTTTGGAATATCAGCCAATAAACCAATGTTACGAGCAATGTTCATCCCTTGCTCTAAAGTTTGGTTGACACAGCCCCAGATTACATCTTCAACTTCGTTGGTATCAAACTGGTTACGAGCAACAAGTGCACGTACTAATTCAGCAGATAAACTGTCGGCACGTACATTGCGGAACATACCGTTACGTGATTTGCCCATGGCAGAACGAACGCCATCAACAATCACAACGTCACGTGGATTTAAAGTAGCCATTCACGTCGCTCCTTAACCGTAGAATTTTGTGTTGTTAGCAGCCATGTCACGCAACATTTGTGGCGCTTCATAAGCCTTACCTAAGTGTGCATATTTGTCGCAAAGTGCAACGTATTCAGCAACACCTGTTTGGTCGATGTAACGGCATGGACCACCACGGAATGGAGGGAAACCTACACCCATGATCATCGCCATATCTGCTTCAGAAGCAGTTGCAACGATGTTGTCTTCTAAGCAACGAACTGTTTCGTTACAGAAAGCAAGCATCATACGGTCAATGATTTCTTGGCTATCAAACTCTCGTTTTTCACCAGTCACGAACGGTGCAATAATTTCGTATGCTGTTGGATCAACAGTTTTCGCTTTCTTACCTTTCTTGTCTAACACGTATTTGTAGAAACCAACGTCATTCTTTTGACCAAGACGTTTTGCTTCGTACATCGCTTCGATCGAACCTTTGTAGTCTGGCTTCATACGGTCAGGGAAACCTTCTGCCATCACTTCTGCGCCATGAACACCTGTATCGATACCAACTACATCGATCAGGTATGCAGGGCCCATCGGCCAGCCGAATTTCGCCATTACATTATCCACTTGTTGGAAATCTGCACCGTCTTTTACAAGCAGGTCAAATGCACCAAAGTAAGGGAACAATACACGGTTAACCAAGAAACCTGGGCAGTCGTTAACAACGATTGGTGTTTTACCCATTTTTTGAGCAAGTACCACAGTTGTTGCGATTGCTTCTTCAGAAGTCTTCTCACCACGAATCACTTCAACCAATGGCATCATGTGTACTGGGTTAAAGAAGTGCATGCCAACGAAGTTTTCAGGACGTTGTAATGCTTTCGCTAAACGAGTGATTGAAATCGTCGATGTGTTAGATGCAATGATCGTGTTTTCACGAACATGCTTTTCAGTATCAGCGAGTACGATTTCTTTAACTTTTGGATTTTCAGTCACCGCTTCGATCACGATATCCACTTCTTTAAACTCGTCATAGCTTAAAGTTGGACGGATGCGAGCCAGTGTTTCACCCATTTGTGCAGGTTTCATTTTCTTGCGTTCAACTTGCTTGGTCAGTAAGCCATTCGCTTCTGCCATACCCAATGCAAGTTGTGGGTTACCAATGTCTTTCATGATGATTGGTGTGCCTTTGCTTGCCGCTTGGTAAGCAATACCACCACCCATGATACCCGCACCTAATACAGCTGCTTGGTTAACAGGATGAGCACCTTTCTCATATTTCTTCGCAGTTTTCTTCACCACTTGGTCATTGATGAATAAACCAATCAATGCACCCGCTTGTGGTGTAATTGCCGCTTTAGCAAAACCTTGTGCTTCAGCTTTTAATGCGTCATCACGTGTTAAGCTTGCACCTGCTTGTAAAGAATCAAGCAATAGCTTTGGAGCAGGGTATTGTGCAGGATTTGCTTTTGCAAGGACCGCACCTTTCGCCGTATTGAACGCCATCATTTGTTCAAGCGGGTTCAATTTAATCGCATCTAATTTTTCTTGACGCTTTGCTTTCCAGTTCAAACGACCAGCAATGGCTTGTTTAACTAAATCAACAGCAGCTTCTTGAAGTTTGTCCGCAGCAACAACCGCATCTACCGCACCATCTTTTAGTGCAGCAGCTGGTTTTTTAGGATTCGCCATCGCCATCCATTCAACGGCATTGTCGATACCAATAACACGGCTTAAACGTACGCTACCACCAAAACCAGGATAGATACCGAGTTTGATTTCTGGTAAGCCAACTTGTGCTTGTTCTGACATCACACGATAGTCACACACCAAGCACATTTCAAAACCACCACCAAGCGCTGTACCATTGATAGCAGCAACTTTAGGTAGATCTAAATCTTCAAAGCTGTTGAAGACATCATGTACAGGCATAAGCCAATCAACAATCGCTTGCTCACCCGCAGCGAAGTTATCGCCAAATTCAGTGATATCAGCACCAACGATGAAGGTTGATTTGCCAGAGGTTACAACTAAGCCTTTAATATCGTTATTGGCTTTCACTGCAGCAATCGCTGCTTGGAAGTCTTCGATGGTTGCACGGTTAAACTTATTAACCGACTCACCTTGTAAGTCAAAGCGGAATTCTGCAATTCCGTCCGCAAGCATTTGGACGGTAATGGCATTGCCAGCGTGGATCATGCCTGATCTCCCTTGTTGTGGAGGATTCTGAGTGGATGTCATAAAGCGTATGTGCAGTTCAGCACACAAAAAATGCTTCGCTAATCTTACGATAACTATATCCAAAAAGGACATAACAAGTTGTATCAAGCCGTGACGCTAGGGTCATCAATTTATTGTAAGCTTAGACTTGAATTGCTAAAGCATGAATAAAAATAAATTTTTTGGGAAAAATAGAATGTTTACTCTTTGATTGTGATGGGAAAACTGAAAAGCGCTTTTGTCCGATTTAGGTAAAGCAAATTGGTATTTAAGTGGACAAATTTGCTAGAATAGCCAGCTTGTTTTGAGTGCGATTTTGAGATTTGGTTATCAAATTGGCATTTGGTTTTCAGCTAAGAAGATAGAGTAATCTATGATTAAGTGGATCATATTAGCGATTTTTATCATTTCTGCGTTGTATATTCAGCGCCGTGGTAAAGTAAAGCATTCGTTTTATCGTCAGTTTTTTGACCATTCTACGATTCTCGCACCCATTAACTTTTTAATGTACATGTTTTCTAAAGTGCCGAATCAGCCGTATATCGACACCCAGCATTTTCAGGATCTAAAAGTTCTGGATGAAAATTGGGAAATGATTCGTGATGAAGCTAAAGCGTTGTACGACAAAGGTGGTATTAAAGCTTCAAGTAGCTATGATGACTTGGGCTTTAACTCATTCTTTAAAACAGGTTGGAAGCGATTCTATCTGAAATGGTACGACTCGGCACATCCATCAGCGGCCGAACTTTGTCCAAAAACAACAGCTTTGTTAAAGACATTGCCAACGATTAAAGCAGCAATGTTTACTGAGCTGGCACCAGATAGTCGTTTGGTTCGTCACCGTGACCCGTATGCAGGTTCATTACGTTATCACTTAGGTTTAATCACACCGAATGATGATCGCTGCTTTATCGATGTTGATGGTGAGCGCTATTCTTGGCGTGATGGTGAGAGTGTAGTTTTTGATGAAACTTATATCCATTATGCTGAAAATACCACAGACCAAAACCGCATTATTTTCTTCGCAGATGTAGAGCGTCCATTAAAGACCCGCTTTATGGAGAAATTTAATCACTGGTTTGGTAAAAGTGTGATGACGGCTGCGAGTTCACCCAATGAAGCGGGTGACCAAACAGGTGGTTTAAACAAAGCATTTGGTTATATTTATCAGATTCGTATTAAAGCCAAAGCTTTGAAGAAATCGAACCGTTCCCTGTATTACTTTTTGAAGTGGTTCATCATGCTCGGTCTATTTTTCCTGATTTTTATAAGACCTTATGTATTTTAAGTTTGAATAATATGAACGCCCGAAAGGGCGTTTTTTTTATGGAATTTGGCTTAGAATATTTTTAATTCATAACATTCACTTTGAAAATCTATGCAAACGTTTCGTTCTAAAATTGATTGGTGGTTCTGGGGGATCGTGATTGCAACAACAGGCTTGTTACTGCAATTTTTATGGACGATGTATGTGAAAGGCACCATGCAGGAGTATCCTGAACATGCCGTCCTATATTTTCTGACCATTGCATTATTATGGTGGCCAATTTTCAATACCCGCTATCTGGTGACCGAACAACACTTAACGATTCATTCGATGTTATTCAAGTGGCAGATCAAGCAGTCAGATATTACTAAAATCTCCGCGAGCCATAATTTAATTTCATCTCCTGCTTTATCCTTAGATCGTTTACGTATTGATTATCAGAAAGATGGTGTTGCCAGTCATATTCTGGTGTCACCTAAGAATAAGCAAGCTTTTTGCAAGGCCTTAAATCAAACCCTTTCGAAGCATTAAATCACTTATAAACTTAGCGCTTACATGATATTCACATTTAAGGCTTGAAAAAAATTAAGCAAACATCACATCATGTGATGTAAATAGAGAGAATAGGCATGTCGTGAACCCAAACGCTCGAGAACACATTGAAAAAATACTGACGCATATGACTCAGTTACCTGGCGTTTATAAAATGCTGGGTAAAGATGGGGAGTTACTGTATGTCGGTAAAGCCAAAAATCTAAAAAATCGTGTGTCGAGCTATTTTGTAAAAACCATCGAGCATCCAAAAACACAGGCCTTGGTTGCTCGTATCTATGATATTGAAAGCTTGGTGGTACGTTCTGAAACCGAAGCTTTATTGCTTGAACAAAATCTGATTAAGCTACATCGCCCGCCTTATAACATCATGTTGCGGGATGATAAATCCTACGTCTATATCTTTGTTTCCTCAGACAAGCCCTATCCTCGAATCGCCAGCGGACGAGGTAAGGGCAAGCATCAAATTGGTAAGTTTTTTGGGCCATACCCAAGTGCTTATAGTGCGCGCGATACCTTATTGGTGTTGCAGAAACTGTTCAATGTTCGCCAATGCGAGAACAGCTATTTTTCACAGCGCAAACGTCCGTGTCTGCAATACCAAATTAAACGTTGTACAGCACCTTGTGTGGGACTGATTAGCCCAGCCGACTATAAAGAAGATGTTGATAACTCGATTAGGTTCCTTCAGGGCGATACCAAAGAGCTGAATCAAGAATTGATTGGGAAAATGGAGCAGGCCGCAGAAGCACTGGAATTTGAAAAGGCAGTGTTCTATCGAGATCGTTTGTCTTTACTTCGTGAAGTACAGGCACAGCAAGCGGTGTTTAAAATCAAAGGTGAAGCCGATATTCTGGCGATTGCTTATCAAGCTGGGGTGACTTGCGTCCAGATTATGTATGTGCGTAATGGACGCATGCTCGGTGGTAAAAGTTATTTCCCAGATATGTTGAGTGATGATTTGGGACAGATGCTCAGTGACTTTATGGCGAACTTTTACTTCCAAGTTGCCGATGAAGTGCCGACAGAGTTGATTGTGAATGTTGATGTGCCAGATCAAAAACAATTGGAAGAAGCGTTACAGCAAACTTTTAATAAAAGGGTACAGATTAAACATAAAGTCCGTGAGACTCGAGCCGAATGGTTAGAGTTGGCTCAAATGAATGTACAACATGCGATTAAAGGTAAGCTCAGTAATCATTTAGAGTTAACTGAACGTTTTCATCAGCTTGAACAGGTGGTGGGACGTCCGATTGATCGGATTGAATGCTTTGATATTAGTCATACCATGGGCGAAGCACCCATTGCTTCCTGTGTGGTGTTCGATCAAGGTGGGTCACGAAAGAGAGACTACCGTCAATTTGCCATTCAGGATATTACGGGGGGCGATGATTATGCTGCCATGCGGCAAGCTCTGATCCGTCGCTATAAAAAGAATATGTTGCCTGATCTTCTGCTCATTGATGGAGGTAAAGGGCAATTGCATATGGCGATGGAGGTTATGCAAGAGCTAGAGCTGGATGCCTTTATGATCGGGGTATCTAAAGGTGAAGGTCGTAAGCCGGGATTGGAAACACTACATTTTACCGATGGCACCAAGATTCAGCTTCCAGAAGATCATAAAGCGCTACACCTCATTCAACAGGTACGTGATGAAGCGCATCGTTTTGCGATCACCAAGCATCGTGCCAAACGAGATAAACGTCGCAGTAGCTCAGTCTTAGAAGCCATTCCCGGACTTGGACCAAAGCGTCGTCGCGACTTATTGACGCATTTTGGTGGGATACAAGGGGTACTCAGAGCATCGGAAAAAGAGTTGATGTTAGTCCCGGGGTTGGGTGCGGTTCTGGCACGGACGATTTATAAAATCTTACATGAGTAATTTGACCGATTGACACAATCTTCCCTGTATTGCGGTGTAAACGATCATTCACAAATGGCGAAAAACATTCAAAGATAGTGTATTTCGATGATAAAGGAAAAATGATGTCCTTGCTTCCGCTCTATCAACAGGTTGAACAACAAGAATGGATCGATATTCCATCAGGTTGGCTACAAGGCCGAACAGTGTTTGGCGGGTTGATTGCCGGACTGATGATCCAAAAGGCGCTGAGTACGGTACAAGATGCGGCCAAACAACTGTTGAGCTGTAACATCACTTTTGTCGGCCCAGTGCAACAAGGACGGGCCAGACTCAGTGCTGAAATATTACGTGAAGGAAAATCAGTCACGACTTTAGAAATCCGACTCTGGCAGGATAATGCGGTACAAAGTATTTTGGTGGCCAGTTTTGGCCTACAACGTGAATCGCGGATTCATGTGCAAAACTTACCTACAGTTCCAGACTATCCAACGGCCGAACAACTGGATAAAACCTTCTATATTGAGGGGTTAATGCCCGAATGTTTACAGCAATTTGAGTTGTGTTGGGCAGAAGGGAGTTATCCAATGGCAGGCAGTAAGGTGCCTGATTTTGGTGGTTGGGGGCGGTTTGCACCTAGTTTGCACCCAAACCGTAACATGCAATTGGCAGATCTGTTTGCACTGATGGATGTCTGGCCACCAGGGGTTTTACCGATGTTTAAAACGCCTGCACCAGCGAGCTCATTGAGTTGGCAGATTACCTATTTGCAGCCGATTGTGGATCAAATTCAAGATTGGTTTAAATACAAAGTCGTGACTGAATATGCAGAACATGGTTATTCAACGGAATATGCGTATATCTGGGATCGTGAAAACCGCTTAATTGCGGTACTTAGACAGACAGTTGCCGTTTTTGCCTAGTCGACACTGCGGTGCATTTCGTATAAAGTTGCTTACACATGGATAATCTCGGCACATCCTTTGTGCGACATGCATATTTGATGCGAACAACATGGCGGTGTTTATGAGTACAGGGCAAATCCTGAACATTCCTAATATTTTAACTTTGGCACGTATTGCCCTAATTCCTGTTTTCTTGGTGATTGCTTATTGGCCACCGGCAATTGGAATTGCTGAGCATCATGGGGGAATGATGCGTCATCTGATACTGACAGCGGTATTTGTACTTGCTGCGGTGACAGATTGGTTGGATGGCTATTTGGCACGAACTTTAAATCAAAGCTCTGCTTTTGGGCGGTTCCTTGATCCAGTAGCAGATAAGTTGATGGTTGCCGCCGCACTGATTGTTTTGGTGCAATGGCAGCCGAATATTTCAATGGCTTTTGCTGCGATTGTAATTATTTCGCGAGAGATTACCGTTTCTGCGCTACGTGAGTGGATGGCAGAGTTAGGTGCTCGTACCAGTGTTGCGGTTTCAACTGTTGGAAAATACAAAACAGCTTTCCAAATGATTGCGATTAGTGTGTTCTTATTGAACTGGAAACCATTGGAAATCTGGGCCTATGCTTTACTGTATGCCGCAGTGATTCTCACCCTATGGTCGATGTTTATTTATTTGAAAGCAGCATGGCCGTACTTAAAACAGCCTTAATCGTGTTACAAAGCTAATATTTAAAAAGCCTTCTATAAAGAGGGCTTTTTTATTGCCGGATGAGTGGCTAGACAAGAAAAAAGCCCATACAACGATGAGCTTAGTTCTCTGAGGAAAGCCATGCTCTTTTGGGAGAGTATGCTGAAGAACATAATCATCATATGAGAATTTACTGAAATTTACAACCATGTAAAATGTAAATGTTTTTTAATATTCTCAAATCGGGTTACCTTGACTCTCAGACAGTGTTGCAAATTTATGTTCAATTTGAGCCGCATTATTTTGCAAGATTTCAATTAACTTTTGAATGTTGATGAAGTCAAAACGATTCTTTGAAGCCACTAATGTGAGTGCAATTGGGGCCTCTTTGCTGGAGAAACGGATCGGCACAGACAAACTGCACAGTTGAGGATCGATTTCACCTTGGGATAGGTAGAATCCCTGTTTTTTAATTTTCCGCATGTGTTGGATGAATTCATCCTGAGTCTGCGCAAATCCAACTTGTGCCAATTCTTTTGAAAACTGCTGATAATAGGCTTGAATACGTTGCTTGCTTAAATGCGCAATCACGATCTTGGGCGAAGCACCGACGTAAACGGGTCGTGGACAACCTCGGCCAAAAGAGAGTAATTCGGCATCTTTAAAGGTCTCATGATGTAGATCGATACAATAATCATGATTTAAATAGGTTAATAAGCAGCACAGTTCGGTACGTTCCACGATATCGCGCATAAAGGGAATGCTGATTTGAATCAGTGGGTCAGTGCTGTGAGAAATATAATCTAAAACGGCAATTTTAGAGCCGAGTGTATAGTCACCCGATGTGCCACTAATCCGCTTTAAGATGTCCGTCGAAACCAGTTCTTTGAGATAACGATAAGCGGTAGGTTTGGATAGCGCAAGCTCATCACAAATGATATCGACATTGATAATCGGACGTGAAACTGAAAATAAATCCAGCACAGTAAGAATTTTACCAAAACTCGAAATGGCCATGATGGGACGCCTACTCCTTACAAAATAACGTGAAAACCGAACTTTTATTGCTTTATAACAGAAAAGCGAAAGGTCGTGTATGTACTTTTAAATCTGATCATCCGAGATCAATCGTTTAGCATGAATACTGAGAAAAATGATAAATTTTATAGTGATTATTTTAAATTAAAATGAAAAATTATCAAATGGTGATAATTTGTGTTGACTAATTTACTCGATTTTGAAAAAATAAGCTATGCAATGTCTTATGTGGATAATTATTTTTAGGTGAAAATGCCTAAAAATGCTAAGTATTGCAGATCACTCCTTATATCCAGTTTCACTCATCGCACTTGCCCTGATCTGAATGCTTTCAAATCAGTCTGGACAGCTTGTCACTTTTTTAGTGATGGCATGCGTGATTAAACTGACGCTGAACTGAGACATATTCATGCTATTTAAACAGCTGTTGGCTTTTAGACCGAGTCGACTTGACCTCATCTTTGCCTGCAAAACCTTTGTAGCAGGTATGCTGGCACTGTTTATTTCGTTTGAGTTGGATTTGATTAATCCGATGTGGTCGATTGGTACGGTGTTGATTATTGCCAGTCCCTATTCGGGTATGGTGTCTTCAAAATGTGTGTATCGCTTGGTCGGAACGGTCGCAGGCGCTATGATTGCCTTGTTTTTGACCCCTCATTTTATTAATACCCCTTGGTTGTTTACCATTATTTTGTCCTTATGGGTGGGCTTTGCACTCTATGTCTCTTTGCTCGACCGGACACCACGTAGTTATGTATTCATGCTAGCGGGTTATTCAACCGCCATGATTGTGTATAACGCGATTACCTATATTGACAGCTATAATATTTTTGATATTGCCTTGGCGCGTGTGCTTGAAATTTCCGTGGGGGTGATTTCAACCGCCGTGGTTTCAGCAACCTTTTTCCCTGTGCATGTCGGTGCAATGATTAAACAGCGGGTCAATAAAACCCTGAATGATTTGGAAAGTACTTTTGAAAAGCTGATTACTGTTCAAGAAACGCCAGAAGACTATACACAAATTTTGTCGGTGATTACCCGTGATACAGCTGATATTCATGCTTTAGCCGTACATTTGGCTTATGAAAAAGGTGAGTTAAAGGGCATGACCAAAACCTTGCAGGAAATGCTGCATCAGGTGTCTTTGGTGGTCGCCAATCTTGTGGCTCTATCGCAACGGGTGAAACAATTGGAACAAATGCAACTCAGTAATCTTAGGCCGCATTTAAATCGTATCCGCCAAGATACCTTGGCTTTTTTAAAGCAAGAGCGCATTGTTCAATCCAGTGCTTTGCAGGGTTTACCGATAAAATTCGAAGAAGATTTTGCCGAGCTGATTGCGCAAGCCACAGCCGAACAACAAATTGTATTGGGTGCCTTGAAGATGGATGTTCGTCATTTTATTGCCAATATGTTGGCGGTGAAATTGATTTGGCAGCAAATTCAGCAAGGCAACAAAGAGATTCCAGCTGAAATTACTGCAATCACCACCAAGTATCCGAGTTTGCATCGGGATCATGGCATTGCCGTTCGTGGCGGCATCAGTGCGGTGTTAATTACCTTTATTGTGACCGCAGCTTGGATTCTTTCGGGTTGGAAAGCAGGCTTTATGATGGCTCAAATGGGGGCGATTACTGCCTGTATCTTAACGGCCTTGGATAATCCAGTGCCTGTATTACGTATTTTTATCTGGGGCAGTATTGTCTCGGCGGGTTTAGTTTTCATCTATGCTTTTGGAATCTTTCCACATATCACTCATTTCTGGCAATTGGCACTGGTACTATTTCCAGTATTCCTTGTTGCTGTGACCATGATGGCCAATCAAATGCTGATGCCTGTGGGGATGGTGCTCGGGATTAATACCATGATGGGCTTGAACCTACACAACAAATATACCATGGATGCTGTCTCTTATCTGGATAGTTCCTTTGCCATGGTGTTAGGCGTTTTGGTCTCCCTGATTGTGATTGATTTAGTCCGTGCTGTTTCACCAGATACCAGCGCGACGCGAATTTTAGCTTTGCATTATCAGGCGATGCGCCAAGCTTTACATCTGTCTTATGGCACTGATTTTAAAATTCATTTACGTAGTATGTTGGACCGTGTTGGGGTATTAAATACCAAGATGGTACAAAATCCAGACGTGAAAACAGCGATTCACAATGCATTGGTTGAAAGTAGTTCGATTGTTGATTTAGTCCGTTTGCAAGAAATTAGCCAAAAATTGCCACAGTTATTGGAACTACAAAATGGCTTGAACCAGTTACAACAGCAGTTGGCAGATTATTTTCAGAGCCAAGAAAAGCAACTTTCAATTCATCATTTTCCGATTCAGATTGTGCAACAAATAGAACGTTTACAAGACATCTCTCAACAGATTGAAGATGTGCAGTTGCGGCAACGGCTGCTCATTTCACTGAATAATATTTGTGAAAGTATTGGTCATGTTTCAATCGAACAGATGTATTCGGACAGCTATGGTTTAGGGTTATCTCATGGGTGAAATGAATCTTTATGGGGTTTATATCCCAATCCTTTTGGTACAAGCCATTGTTGCTTATGTGCTGTTTAAGCTACTCAGCCCCTTAGTTGATCGTTTGGTCATCAAAGGCTGGATTGCATTGCCCAGTATTTTCAATTTGTGCTTTTACTTGGGTTTGATGCTACTGGTGCATTGTCTGTTTGTTTGGCTGTGGGCCTGAGGTCTTGGACGAAATGCTCATTCTAAAATTTAATGATTTAAAGAAAGGTGGTAGAGGTAATAAACATGAGTGCATTTGATGTAAGAAAAGTTATACGTCCAATTGTATTGCTGGTTGCAGTTGTGATTGCCGTTTACACCATCGTGCATTTATGGAATTACTACAATGCAGCACCGTGGACACGTGATGGGCGTGTACGTGGTGATGTGATTCAAGTTGCTTCTGATGTGAATGGTTTAGTGACTGAAGTCTTGGTACAAGATAACCAGACGGTAAAAAAAGGGCAGGTGCTGTTCAAGATTGATGTGGCACGTCAGGCTTTGGATGTTGAACAAGCCAAATCAGATCTTGCCAAAGCCAAAGCAGGTTTAGCACAAGCACATGCAAATTTAGCAGGTTCTAAAGCGAGCTTAGTGAAAACTGAAGCCAATATGAAACTGGCTGAGAAAAATGCAGCACGTTATGCCAGCTTGATGGATGGTGCGATTTCTAAACAAGA
The DNA here is from genome assembly GCF_013072695.1 of Acinetobacter sp. Ac_5812. Lineage (GTDB taxonomy): Bacteria > Pseudomonadota > Gammaproteobacteria > Pseudomonadales > Moraxellaceae > Acinetobacter. The sequence goes on along the minus strand of NZ_LXUK01000008.1, from coordinate 189,421 downwards.
GCAAGATCAGGTTTTTGCGACTCGTGATCAAGCTGTTGCTGAGCGTGAGCAGCTCACCGCCAGTATTGAGCAAGCCAATGCAGCCATTCAACAGCAGCAAGCATTAATCGAAGTGGCAACCAGCAGCTTACATTTGGCTGAGTTGAATCTTAATCGTTCTGAAGTGGTTGCACCTGCGGATGGCACCTTGTCAAACTTTGACTTACGGGTGGGTAATTATGTGAAGGTAGGACAGGCGGTTGCTGCTTTATTAGACCGTCATCAGCTCTATGTCGTTGGTTATTTTGAAGAGACCAAACTGAACCGTATTCATGTGGGTGATGCTGCAACCGTACAGTTGATGGGAGATAAGCAACGTATTCGGGGCCATGTACAAGGCATAGCAACGGGGATTGAAGATCGTGAACGTTCTGGCAGCTCGAATTTATTGGCCAATGTGAATCCAACCTTTAGCTGGGTGCGTTTGGCACAGCGCGTACCAGTGAAAATTGTATTGGATGAGCAGCCGAAAAATCCATTGGCCTTTGTTTCTGGACGTACGGCAACAGTTAGAATTATCGAGAAGTAATTCAATTAAGGTTAAAAATCTTATTTTATTCGTGAAACGTGCTTTGAGTTTGACATCATCGCCTAGTGGTATTCATAGCACTAGGCGATTGAATCTTATGGGGGATATTTTTAAGGGGTAATTCCAACTGGGTCGCGATACCAGCTCTGAATCAATAGCGCCGCTGCAAAGCTATCAGCCGATAAACGTTTTGCCTGACCTTTACTTTGATAAAATTCGAGTTCTTCTCTGGCTTCCCGTGTGGTTAAGCGCTCATCCACCATCCATGTTTCAATATTGGTTTGGTGGCGTAAACGACGGGCGAATTTTCGCGCCCGAGCAGACAGTTCAGATTCACTATCATCCATATTCAGTGGTAAACCCACGATAAATAAATTAGGTTGCCATTCTTTGACAATCTTTAATAATTTATCCCAGTCTGGAATGCCATCTTTCATCGGAAATAATGGTAGGGGATTGCTACTTTCAATACTGGATTGACCCATCGCCATCCCCATTTTTTGGGTACCAAAGTCAAATGCCATGATGGATTGGGGTGTTTGTATATCAGGCATGACCAATCTCAGAAGCAAACCAAGTGCGGTCTACCCCAATTTTTTTGTAAGCGGCATCCCAACGATCGTGATAAGGCAAATTAAAAATTAAATCCATATCCGACTCACAAATCAGCCAATCTCCCCGTATCATTTCTTCTTCGAGCTGATTCTTACTCCAGCTGGCGTAACCCAAAGCAATTTGATAACGCCCTACACCTTCGTTATGTGCAATTGCATCCAAAATGTCTTTACTGGTGGTGATACAGACATTTTCACCAATCGCAATGGATGAATGCCATGTCGGCTGACCAGTATGCAGCACAAATCCAGCTTCAGGGCGCAAAGGACCGCCTTGCAATACAGCATGAGGATGTACGTTATCTGCATCAATCTCTAAATCATTGAGTAATTCTTTGATTTGTAAGTCTGAAGGTCGGTTGATAATAATGCCTTGAGCGCCGTCTTCGTCATGGCGAGCAATATAGATGACTGTATTGGCAAAAAAGTCATCTGCCATGTCTGGTGGAGCGATGAGACAACGGTGAGTTAAATATTGTTTCGTCACCTAGGCGATTCTCCATCAATGTATTGTGTTGATTTATCTATATAGGTTCTTTTTATCAACATACAAGAGTTAATCGGATTTCGCCAATCTTTTTCTGAAATTTTATCGCTTTAATTAGGCCGTTTGGAACTTAAGCTGACGCAGTTGGCGTGCATGCTGTAAGGTGGTTTCGCTAATTTCGACCCCGCCAGACATGCGGGCCAATTCGAGGATACGCTGTTCCTCTCCCAACTCGATGATGGTACTGCTGGCTGGATCAGTCTGTTGTTTTTTCACCAATAAATGTTGATCTGACTGTGCTGCAACTTGCGCCTGATGTGTGATACACAATAATTGGACGTGTTGTGCCAGATCAGCCAGTAAGCGACCCACCACTTCTGCTGTGCCACCACTGATCCCCACATCAATTTCATCAAAGACCAGCACTTCTGCATCTGTTTTCTCTGCATTCATCACTTGCATGACCAGTGCAATACGAGATAACTCACCACCTGATGCAACGCGTGCCAATGGTTGCGGTGGAATCCCTTTATTTGCAGTAAAGAGAAGCTGAATAAAGCTCAGACCTTCTGCATTAGGTTCCTGTGGTTCAAATTTAAATTCAAAATGTGCTTCAGGTAGTGCCAATGGTTTAACTTGTTCAGTCAGTTGTTTCGCCAATGGAATTGCGGCCGCACGTCGAATATCATCCAGATGTTGTGCAGCTTGTATAAATGCCTGATAGGAAACTTCAACTTGTTCGGCCAGTGTTTCTGGATCTTCTAGTTGATGGAGTTGCTCTAAATCGTGCTGCCAAGTTTCATATTCTTGTTTCAGTAATTCCGGTTGAGTGCGATGTTTACGTGCTAGACGATGGAAGACTTCGAGGGTTGCATTCAACTGTTCCATGCGTTCAGGGTCAAAGCTTTGACGATCAATAAACTGACGCAAACTTGCGGTTGCATCGTCTATTTCGCTTTGTGCATTTAATAAAGAGTTATAAATACTGGCTAACTGTTCGCTACGACCTGCATGAGATTCTAAGCGACGAATGATTGAGGCAACTTCTTGGGTGATATTTTGTTCCGCTTCATCCAAGACATTGAGGCTATAACTACAGTCCTGCATGATATGTTCATGATGGCTGAGACGATCAAACTCTTGTTCTGTTTCGCGATAATCGGTTTGAATAACCTCTTCAAGCTCTTCTATTTGGGACTCTAGGCTTTGTATTTTTTGAATACGTGTCGCTTGCGCATCTAAAGCGGCTTGATGTTGACGAATATTTCGTTGCCATGTGCTATACGCTTCACGTACTGCTTGTGAAGGTTCTGCGAAATTATGATAACGGTCTAGCCAGCGTCTCGGATAAGGCGGTTCGAGTAACTGTTGTTGACTGTGTTGACTATAGAGTTGGACGAGCAAGCGTCCAATTTCTTTCAGTTCGGCTAAGCTACTCGGACGTCCATTAATCCACGCTTTGCTGCGGCCAGTAGCGAAAATCACACGTCTTAAATGGATTTCACCAGAATCATCATCCAATTCATGTTCGGTGAGCCAATGTGCTTCCGCACTTTTGGGCTGATAACTAAACACAGCGGTAACATCGGCTTTGTCTGCACCATAACGCACATAATTGGTATCAGTGCGTTCACCTAAGCACGCTGAAAGTGCATCTAACAGTAATGATTTGCCCGCACCAGTTTCACCAGTCAGCACATTGAAGCCTTGTTCAATGTCTAAAGCCAGATGGTCGGCGAGTGCAAAATTAATTAAAGTTAAATGGGTGAGCATAAACGCATCCAATGCACGGAATCTTTTGCTTAAAGATAGAGAAGTTTTAAAGTGACGACAAGAGCGGAATACAGGATTTTCCTGATTTACTGAGGAATTACTGATAGTTTGTAAGTTTAAGAGAAAGTTTCACTTTGTATTTCTTAATCGTGACTAGAAAAGTGGTTGGTCTTATGCTTAGCCATTGCGATAAGTAAACAGTTGGTATGCTTAGCTTTGTTAATCCTCGCCATTCGCAGCATATGAGCCATATATGGCGCAAGGTCTTGCACTCAGGTAAACATTATTGATGTTTGCTGATCTTCGCACTCGCAGCATAACTGTTCGTCTTGCGCCCAGACCTTGCGAAGCGATGCTTCTCATGCTTTGTTAATCTGGGCTCAGGTATGAAAATTGCTATGTTTAGCCTAGAAAATGGATTGATTAGTTGTCACGGCACAATTAAACTACGTCCAGCATAATCTAATATAAATGCGGCATTATTTGGAGAGTACGCATGAGTTCAGTGCAATTTGATCATGTAACGGTCATTAAGAAATCGAATGTGTATTTTGGTGGGGCGTGTATTAGCCATACTGTACAATTTGAAGATGGTACAAAAAAGACTTTAGGGGTTATTTTACCTACTGAACAAGCTTTAACGTTCGAAACACATGTTCCAGAGCGTATGGAAATTATTTCTGGTGAATGCCGTGTCAAAATCGCAGATAGCACTGAAAGTGAATTATTCCGCGCAGGTCAGTCTTTTTATGTACCTGGAAACAGCATGTTTCACATTGAAGCAGATGAAGTACTCGATTATGTTTGCCATTTAGAAGGTTAACCTATTCCTTCTTAAATCGAGTACACTACGCTCAAAGAAAATCCTGTAAAGTTGCTTTGCAGGATTTTTGTTTTTTTAAAATTCCCTAATATCCTCTTGATAAAAGAGGAGCTTCTAAACGAGGTCGTTCATGGCAAAACCCGAATATTATTATGGCGTTCATTCAGTGGAGTCATTGTTGGAGTTGGAGCCTGAACGCGTTTTGACTTTATTTACATTGAAGGGTCGTGATGATCAGCGTTTGCAAAAAATTTTGCAGTTGGCAGAACCTTTTGGTATCAGCGTACAAAAAGCCAGTCGTGATAGCTTAGAAAAGCTTGCAGGGCTACCATTTCATCAAGGTGTAGTGGCTGCTGTGCGTCCACATCCAACCTTAAATGAAAAAGATTTGGATGAGATCATGCAACAGTCGCCAGATGCATTGTTGTTAGCACTTGACCAAGTGACTGATCCGCATAATCTGGGCGCATGTATTCGTACTGCGGCTGCGATGGGCGTTCAGGCGGTGATTGTTCCCCGTGATCGTTCAGCCAGTTTAACCCCGACAGCACGTAAAGTTGCAGCAGGCGGCGCTGAAAAAGTCAAATTTATTCAAGTCACTAACCTCGCTCGAACCCTAGCGCATTTAAAAGACACGACCCATACCCGTGTGATCGGGACGATGCTGGATGAGAAAGCATTGCCGATACAACAATGTGATTTCAAAGGTCCTGTAGTGATTGTTATGGGTGCAGAAGATACAGGCCTTCGTCCAATTACTCAGTCACAATGTGATCATACCGTTTATATTCCAATGTCTGGTGATCTACAAAGTCTGAATGTGAGTGTGGCAACAGGTATGGCACTTTATGAGGCGTGTCGTCAGCGTAGTGCTGTATAATTTAGCCAAATGTTGGCAATGTAAACTCAGATGACCATCCGTACGCAAGGCTATTTCTTTGTCTTTATTACCATGTGTATTTGGGGCGGATTTACCATTTTTTCCCGTCTCAATGCACATTGGCATATCAGTGTCTGGGATCTTGTGGCAATGCGCTTTGCAATTGCCTCTTTGATTCTACTCCCAGTCTTAATCTATAAAAAAGATTTTGCCTTCTTATGGCATCCACGTCCTGTTATTTTGGCGCTTATTGGCGGCTTGGTTTACTGTTTAACGGTCTATACCGCCTTTTTACATGCGCCTGCAGCCCATGCCGCTATTTTTCTTAATGGCTGTATTCCCTTGTGTACCGCTGTAGCGGCTTATCTGTTGTTTAGACAGCCTTTTGATAAACACACTTGGTTAAGCCTATTGATTATGATGGCGGCTTTGATGCTGATGAGCTATTTGATGCTACATCAGCAAGCTTCAGCATTGGGTGTTGGAGATCTACTGCTTTTTATTAGTGCGATATGGTGGGGGATTTTCACGGTACTCTTAAAGCAGTGGAAACTATCTGCTTGGCATGCAACCGCTGGCGTGGTGATTTGGTCGGCGATTATTTATTTACCGATTTATATTTTATTTATTCCTAAGCATTTTCAAGATGCAGCACCTGTACATTTATTGATTCAAGGGCTGTTTCATGGTGTCTTGGTAGTGATCGTAGCAACTTTGACTTATGTGGCTGCGATTGAGCGTTTGGGTGCATTTAAGACGGGCAGTATTGTCACATTGGCACCGTTTATTGCTGCTGTTGTGGCAGTCCCATTGTTGAACGAGCCGCTGAATGCTGCGATTGTGTGTGGCTTGATCGGAATGGGAGTCGGTGCACTGCAACCATGGCGATGGCTGCGTAAAGACACCTTAGCGACTCAACTCGCTAAACAGAAACAAGGCTAAAAAGCGTGTTCTGCTCGTTGTAAATAACTGAAGTGCAAAGGTTTGAGCTGTTGATGGAGATGTTCTAATAGTCCATCATTGATCACGATATCATCTGCCAATTGTTGTTTTTGAGTACGCGACATTTGCGCAGCAATGATTTTTCGGATTTGTTCTTCGCTTTGCCCATCACGTTGGCTGGCACGTTGTAGTTGTGTTTGCTCATCAGCATCGACCAGTAAAGTATGTTGGACCAGTTCATGCTGATTGGTTTCAAACAGTAGGGGCGAAACCAAGATCACATATGGGCTTTCAGCTTGTTGTAATTGCTGAATAATCGACTGACGAATGGCCGGATGGGTAATTTTTTCTAGGTCTTGACGTGCTTCTGGAAATTGGAAGATATGTTCACGCAGGGCACGCCGATCGAGATTACCATCTTCCAATAAGACCCAATCCCCAAAAGCATCTTGAATTGACTTTAAGGCCGGTTGGCCGGGTTCAACCACTTCTCGTGCTACGATATCAGCATCGACTATGGTAATTCCTTGGGATTCAAACCATTGTGTGGCTGCCGACTTACCACTTCCAATACCGCCTGTAATACCCAAGATAAAACGCATATTAACCACCTAGATAAACTTTCATAATCTGATCACCCCATAAAAAGGCAATCCAACCTGCAATCGCAATATAAGGACCAAATGCAAAAGGTTGATTTTCACCGCGCACTTTTATCAAAATAATACCAATAATTGCGCCAAGCATTGAAGAGAGTAGCACAATTAAAGGCAGCAGCATTGGCCCCATCCAAGCGCCTAAGGCTGCGAGGAGTTTGAAGTCACCGTAGCCCATACCTTCCTTGCCTGTAATTAGTTTAAAAATATAATAAACAATCCAAAGGCATAGGAAACCAATTAAATAACCCCAAATTGCGGCGCCGGCTGTAGTATAAATCGCATAGCTATTTATTCCCAAACCTAACGCGGCTAAGGGTAGGGTAAAACGATCAGGCAAAAGTTGGGTATCAAAATCAATAAAAGTTAAGGCAATCAGTACCCACGTTAAGATTAAGCCAAACAGCATTTGGATGGTTGCACCAAATACGGCGACCACAACCAAAGAACAGACCATCGTGAGTAATTCAATTAGTGGATAGCGAATACTAATTGGATTCTGACAAGTCCCACATTTGCCACGAAGTACTAACCAACTGAGCACTGGAATATTTTGATACCAACGAATGGGCGAGTCACATTTTGGACAGGTTGAGGCTGGTTGGCTTAAAGTCAGTTTACTTTGATCGATGATGGGTTGTTCTGGGTGTAACAGCATTTGACATTCTTGCTGCCACTCCTGTTCCATCATACGAGGGGTGCGAAAAATGACAACATTTAAAAAACTGCCAATACATAAACTAAAAAGCCCAACTGCAAGGTAAAGTGCAGTTAGGTTCTCGATAAAATAAGAAAATAAAGATTGCATTTAAGTACCAAATTATCCGACAACTGAGCCCATTTGGAAGATTGGTAAATACATCGCAATCACCAGACCACCCACTAGTACACCAAGAATCGCCATGATTAAAGGCTCCATCATTGAAGTTAAGCCATCCACCGCATTGTCGACTTCATTTTCATAATGCGTTGCGACTTTATCAAGCATGCTGTCTAAAGCACCTGACTCTTCACCAATTGCCACCATTTGAATCGCCATAGAGGGGAAACGATTTGAAACACGCATCGCAAATTGCAGTTGTTGACCTGTTGCGACATCTTCGCGAATTTTCATCACTGCTTCTTCATAAACGACGTTATTGGTTGCGCCAGCAGTAGATTCAAGTGCATCAATCAGCGGAACCCCAGCGGCAAATGTCGTCGCAAGCGTACGACTATAGCGGGCAATAATGGCTTTGTAGACCAAATCCCCGAAAATAGGCGCTTTCAGTGCCATTTTGTCCAATAAGTCACGGAATTTCTTACTCCGCTTTTTTGCCTCCATGAAAGCGGCAATGATCGCACCAATGACGATGATCAAAATGAACCAATATTCTTGCATCCACTTTGACATTTCTACCACCATTTTGGTAAAAGCGGGGAGGTCAGCACCAAAAGAACTAAATAAATCTTGGAATACGGGGACCACTTTGACCATCAAAATAATTGTCACCACCACAGCCACGACTATCACCGAGATTGGATATTTCATGGCTTTTTTAATTTTTTGCTTGAGTAATTCACTTTTCTCTTTATAAATCGCGACGCGATCTAACATGGTTTCAAGCGCGCCCGACTGTTCACCCGACTCAACCAAAGAGCAAAATAAATTATCAAAATACTGTGGATATTTTTTCAGTGCACCAGCAAAGGTATTACCCCCTTCGACTTCGCCTTTAATCCCGAGTACCACCTCACGCATGGATGGATTTTCTAATCCTTCCGCCACAATTTCAAAACCTTGAACTAATGGGACACCCGCTTTCATCATCGTCGCCAATTGGCGGGTAAAGATCGTAATATCGAGTGTGGTGACTTTTTTCTTCATCAGACCTTCGAGAATATTCTTACGTTTTTCCCGAATGTTTTTGATGGTCACGCCTTGTTTACGCAAAGTGACTTTTGCCAAGGCCATATTGCGTGCTGGTAATTCCCCTTTAATTTTTGCTCCTTTCCGGTCGACCCCTTCATAAGCAAAAGTTGGCATCATTTGCGCTTTTTTAGCTGCCATGATTATTAATCCTTTTTATTAATTTTATTCACTAGTCACTCGGTTGACTTCCTGCAAAGAGGTAATTCCTCGCATGACTTTTTTCAAACCTGAACGACGGAGATTGTTAAAGCCTGCTTGTTCTGATGCTGCTGCAATTTGTATTGCATTACCATCCTCCATAATCAATCTGGAAATTTCAGGTGTAACTTTCATCACCTCATAAATCCCCACACGGCCTTTATAACCTTCGCGACATTCAGCACAACCGACAGGTTGAAAAATTGTAAGCTCAGGGTTCGCCAAGTCTTGCTCAGTAAACCCAAGCTCCAATAGACTTTGTCTTGGTATTTCAATGGCTTCTTTACATTGATTACATAAACGACGCGCTAAGCGTTGCGCAATCACCAGATTGACAGAAGTTGCAATGTTGAAAGAAGGCACCCCCATGTTACGTAAACGGGTTAGGGTTTCTGGTGCGCTATTGGTATGCAGGGTTGACATCACCATATGACCCGTTTGTGCGGCTTTAATGGCAATTTCAGCCGTTTCCAGATCACGAATCTCCCCGACCATGATCACGTCAGGATCTTGACGTAAAAACGCTTTCAGCGCTGCAGAGAAGGTAAGTCCTGTTTTCGGATTGACGTTGACCTGATTAATCCCTTCCAAGTTAATTTCAACTGGATCTTCGGCGGTCGAAATATTAGTGTCTTCGGTATTTAGGATATTTAAACCTGTATATAAAGAGACAGTTTTACCAGAACCCGTTGGACCTGTGATGAGGAGCATGCCCTGTGGCTTATCTAGGGCATCCATAAATAAGGCTTTTTGCTCATCTTCATAACCGAGCGCTTCAATACCCAACATGGCACTGGATGGATCGAGAATACGAAGTACCAGTTTTTCACCAAATAAGGTTGGCAGTGAGTTGACACGGAAATCGATGGATTTGGTCTTGGAAAGTTTAAGTTTAATACGCCCATCTTGTGGCATTCGTTTTTCAGAAATGTCCATTTGAGACATGACTTTTAAACGTGAGGCGAGACGGGTTGCCATTTGTAAGGGTGGGTTGGCGATTTGACGGAGTACACCATCAACACGGTAGCGGACACGATACATTTTTTCATAAGGTTCAAAATGTAAGTCGGATGCACCCATACGAATCGCATCAATCAACAGCTTATTGATATATTTGACAATCGGAGACTCATCGCCTTGTGGCGTGTCATCCTCTTCTTTGTTTGGATCTTGGCTTACATCAATGTCGAGATCAAAGTCTTCACTTTCACCAAAATCGAAACTACCAGAATCTCCAAACTGCTGTTCAATCAGTTTTTCGAGTTTTATGTGCTCAACAATGATGGGCTCAATATTGAGTTTGGTATTAAAGCGAATGGCATCTAACGCTTCAATATTGGTGGGATTGCTGGTCGCGACATATAAAATTTGCCCACGTTGTAGTAATGGCGCAACTTTATGCTTCTGAATGAGTTTGTTGTCTGCCAGATCGCGAGGTAGCAAAGCCGTATCGTATACAGCCAGATCGAAAAGTGGTTCACCGAATTCGGCTGCAATCGTTTCAGCAATGGTTAGGGGAGATAAACGATGCTGTTCAATCAGATGTACAACGATGTCTTGTTGTGCTTTTTTAGCCGCGTCAATTGCGGTTTGCATAGTTGTGGTGGACATGTGTCCATCTTCAACTAACCGTCGAATAAACCCCGAAAACTTTGGAGACGTATGTAATCCTGACATCTGTCCGCCTTATGACAATAAATGTTTATAATATGTATTCTAAAAATTATACTTTTGTTATGCAAAAATACTACTACAGAAAGTGTTGTTTTTGCCTTGATTCATAGCGAAAACTTTGAACTGATCGAGTTTTTTGCAAATTAATTTTCTTTCATTGAATTAAATCTTGCCAATAATCAAATCAATTCAATTGTGGCAAGCTTTAAATTTTACACTGAAACACCATAATATTATGACGGTAGGATAGCAGCTTTTACTGATCTTCATGATTTTTAGTCATTTATACACCAGTAAAAGAAAAAACTGAATTTTATAAAAATCCGTGTAAAATATGCAGCATTTTTGAGAAATTAACAGTGGGTGGGCGAAGTATGTCGAACTCGAGCATTACTCCTTGGGTTGTTGGCAATTGGAAAATGAATCCAATGCATGCGAATGCTTTCCAATTAGTAGAAGAATTTAAACAGTTATTACAACAGGAAGATATTGCAGCTGAGCAATGTCATATTGGTGTTGCGCCAATTGCAATCGCGTTAAGCGGCATTCAGACACAATTTAAAGATGCAGTGAGAACGATTTATACGGTTGCGCAAGATGTTTCTCGTGTCGCAGGTACAGGTGCCTATACAGGTGAAGTGAGCGCCGAACTGTTAAAAGACAGTGGCATTGAATTTGTTTTAATTGGGCATTCTGAACGTCGTGAATTATTTGGCGATGATGTCGAAATTTTAAAAGCTAAATTACAAAATGCATTAACTGCTGGTTTGACTGTTATTTATTGTGTGGGCGAAAGCTTAGAGCAACGTGAACAGGGTGCAGCAGAACAAGTGGTATTACAACAAATTTGTGATATGGCAGCTGTAGTAAAAACTGAACAATGGCAAAATATTGTGATAGCGTATGAGCCTATTTGGGCAATCGGAACAGGGAAGACGGCTTCTCCTGCTGATGCTCAAGCCATGCATGCAAAAATTCGTGAAGGTCTAAAGCAAATCACGGCATTTGGTGCTGAGATGGCGATTCTTTATGGCGGCAGTGTAAAAGCTGAAAATGCAGTTGAATTGGCGGCATGTCCAGATATTAATGGCGCTTTGGTCGGTGGTGCATCTTTAAATGCGCAATCGTTTTACCAAATCGCAAAAGCATTTGCACAAAGCAAATAACGAGGAATTGAGATGTATAGTTTTATACTCGTTGTACACATCATTTTGGCAATCTTAATTATTGCTTTGGTTCTGGTACAACAAGGTAAAGGTGCAGAAGCAGGCGCATCATTTGGTGGTGGTGGTGCTGCTACCGTATTTGGTGCTTCGGGTGCGGGTAACTTTTTAACTCGTTTAACCGCGATTTTTACCGCTTTGTTCTTTGTCACTAGTTTAACGCTCGCCGTATTTGCTAAAAAACAAACGACAGATGCATATAGTTTAAAAACTGTTCAGACATCGACATCTGCACCAGCGACATCGCCTGAAACTTCACCAACTGCACCAAAAACAACTGAATAAGTTGAATTAGCACTTTCCTTTTTGCGTTTAAGGGAATAGAATGCGTCCCACAATACTGCGGTGGTGGTGGAATTGGTAGACACGCTACCTTGAGGTGGTAGTGCTTTCGGGCGTGGGGGTTCAAGTCCCCCCTTCCGCACCAAGCTTAATAACCAGTAAGTTTGGTGTGTGCAGTGTTTGTATTGTTGCGGGATGGAGCAGTCTGGTAGCTCGTCGGGCTCATAACCCGAAGGTCGTTGGTTCAAATCCAGCTCCCGCTACCATTTGATTAAGGTGCAACTTAATCAAGCAAATATGAAAAAACTTAAATTGACTTTTTTTCATATTTGTATATAATTTTTGCACGTTGATGCGGGATGGAGCAGTCTGGTAGCTCGTCGGGCTCATAACCCGAAGGTCGTTGGTTCAAATCCAGCTCCCGCTACCAAGTTTCTAAAAAGAGGCTCACAATAAGGTGGGCCTTTTTGCACAGTGGGCATTGCTTTTCTGTGTAACATAGGGGCGATTTACGCCCTTTTTTATTGGTTGTTTAGCTATATCGTGTAGTTGTTCGACATCAATTGGTCAAATAGTCGTGCTTCACTATACGGTTAAGATTGATTGGCTCGTATGAGAGCGACGAGAGTAAATGAAATTATCAAATAAATCTCAAGCATTGCATGATCTAATTGCACCAGCTGTAGCTGCGTGTGGTGTAGATTTGTGGGGAATTGAATTCCTGCCACAAGGTAAACGTTCTTTATTACGTATTTATATTGATAAAGCGGTCGATGAGAATGTTGAACCTGTCTTAACAGAAGATGGTGAAGTTGAACTCGGGCGTGGTATTGGTGTTCAAGATTGTGTCTTAGTGACACAACAAGTGGGTGCAATGCTTGATGTTCATGATCCAATTTCGGGTGAATATGCTTTAGAAGTTTCTTCACCAGGTTGGGATCGTCCATTTTTCCAATTGAACCAACTGCCTGCCTATATCGGGCAACAAGTGGCTTTACGATTAATTGCTGCTGTCGAGAACCGTCGTAAATTCCAAGCCAAATTACTTTCTGTAGACTTAGAAAATGAAATGATTCAAGTCGAAGTTGAAGGTAATCATGTGCTTGAAATTGATAGTAATAATATTGATAAAGCAAATTTAATCTATCAAGACTAATATTAACTTAATTTTATAAGAAATCGGTAGGTGACTTATGGGCCGCGAAATTCTTACCGTTGCAGAAACGGTTAGTAATGAAAAAGGTGTTAGTCGTGAAGCGATCTTCCAAGCGTTAGAGCAAGCACTTGTTGCGGCAACGAAGAAAAAGTTTTACGAAGGTACACGTTCAGAAGAAGCTCAACTCCGTGTTGAGATTGATCGTAAAACGGGTGATTACCGTACTTTCCGTCAGTGGACTGTGGTTGCGGATGAAGATCATGAAATGCCAGCATGCCAAGACGCGATTTCTGATTTAGACCCTGCTCAGTGGTCAATTGGTGACGTGCGTGAGTTGGAAGTTGAATCAATTGAATTTGGTCGTATTGCTGCACAAATTGCAAAACAAGTCATCGTACAAAAGATTCGTGAAGCAGAACGCGCACTGGTTGCGGATGCTTATGAGTCTAAAGTCGGTGAGTTGATCTACGGTGAAGTGAAAAAGCAAACTAAAGATGGCTTTATCATTGATCTGGGTGACAACGCTGAAGCTTATTTAGCGCGTGAAGAAACCATCCACAAAGAAATTTTACGTCCTAAACAACGTATCAATGCGATTTTGTATAACGTGAATCGTGAAGGCCGTGGCGCACAATTATTATTGTCTCGTGCACGTCCTGAAATGCTGATTGCATTGATGAAAAAAGAAATTCCAGAAATTTCTGAAGAAATTATCGAAATTAAAGCGGCGGCGCGTCAACCCGGTGTTCGTGCTAAAATTGCAGTGAAAACCAATGATCATCGTATCGACCCAGTGGGTGCATGTATTGGTATGCGTGGTACACGTATCCAAGCGGTGCAACAAGAGTTGAACGGTGAGCGTATTGATGTGGTGGTGTGGTCTGATGACCCAGCACAATATATTGCAAGTGCATTAGAGCCAGCTGATGTATCAGGTATTGTTTTGGATGAAGATGCACGTAGTGCAGATATTATCTTTGCAACCAATGATCAGTTAGCGCGTGCAATTGGTTCGCAAGGACAAAATGTTCGTTTAGCATCGGAATTGACGGGTTATAAACTCGACATGATGTTAGAAGAAGAGTATCGTGCTCGTCAGCAAAATGAAGCACAACAATATTTAGATATGTTTGTTACACGTCTGGATATTGAGGAAGACTTGGCAATGGCATTGGTAGAAATGGGCTTTACTTCACTCGAAGAGATTGCTTATGTACCAGCTGAAACATTCGACGAAATCGAGCTTGAAGCAGATTTAGTGGAACTGTTACAAAGTCGTGCGAAAGAAGCTGCTTTGACGGATGCATTGAAACAGCAAGAAAATATTCAAGAGCCAAGTGCAGAACTTCTCGGTATGGAAGGTATGACGACTGAGATTGCGTATGCATTGGCGGCGCGTGGTGTGGTTACTGTTGATGATTTGGCAGACCAAGCAACTGATGATATCTCTGATATCGAAGGTTTAGGTCATGACAAAGCGGGTCAGTTAATCATGAAAGCACGTGAATCATGGTTTAACTAGGAGATAATAGATGACGGACAAGTCGATTCAAGAGTTAGCGCTCAGCGTAGAACGTCCTGTAGAGAAACTCCTAGAGCAGGTTCGCGAAGCAGGTCTACCACAGCGTAAAGCAGATGACATTATTACCACTGAACAGCAAGATACTTTGGTCAATCACTTGAAAAAAGTACATGGTCAGGAAAGTGGTAACACAGGAAAAATTGCGTTGAAACGTAAAACAACGAGTACTGCTAAAGTTACAAGTACTTCAGGTAAAGCAAAAAGCATTAATGTTGAAGTTCGCAAGAAACAAGTTTTTGCTAAACCAAATCCAGAATTACTTGCAGCTGAAGCAAAAGCGCGTGTAGAAGCAGATGCAAAAGTACGTGCCGAGCAAAAAGTACGTAATGATGCTGAGCAAACTGCACGTCATACGGCTGAACAAAAAGCCAATGCAACTTTAGAAGCAATGCGTGCAGCGCATACTTCTGATAATGCAGCTCAAGCACCAGCAAAAACTGCTGTTGTGGTGAAAAAGCGTAATAGCGACAAGGTGATTAAAGCCCCTGTTATTCGCCCGACAGAAACACCAGAGCAAAAAAGAGCACGTGAAGAGCAAACTGCTCAGTTGAAAGCGACTGAAGAAGCAGTACGTCGTAAAGCAGCTGAAGAAGCGCAGCAACGTACACTTGAGCAAATGCGTCAGATGGCATCAAAATATTCAAATGATGATGCGACTGCAACGATTCGTGTGATTGATGATTCGCCTTTAGCCGCAGGTCTTGTTGGCCAAGCGTATGAAGATTCCTTTAATAAGGAAGACCGTGAAATCAAACGTGGTGGTGCAACTGCAAATCCACGTGCTGGTAAGAAAGGCGGTCGTGGTGGCGATGCTCAATCTGAACAAAGTTTTAGCAAGAGCCATCATAAGCGTGGTTTGAAAACCAGCCAAGCCAATAAACATGGTTTTGAAAAACCAGTTAAAAAGCAAATTTATGATGTTGAGATCGGTGAGAAAATCATCGTTGCTGATCTAGCACAAAAAATGGCGGTTAAAGTTCGTGAAGTGATCAAGACCCTCATGAAGATGGGTGAGCTTGTTACTCAGAACCAAGCCATTGATCAAGATACGGCTGTACTTGTCGTTGAAGAATTGGGCCACAATCCAGTTTTAGTTTCGGATACGCAAGCCGAAGATAACTTATTGGTTGCTGCTGAAGAAGCACGTGGTGAGCAAACAACTCGTCCGCCAGTTGTAACGATCATGGGGCACGTTGACCATGGTAAAACATCGTTACTGGATCGTATCCGTCGTTCTAAAGTGGCTGCGGGTGAAGCGGGTGGTATTACTCAGCATATCGGTGCTTATCACGTTGAAACTGAGAAAGGGATTATCACCTTCCTCGATACACCAGGACATGCTGCGTTTACATCAATGCGTGCACGTGGTGCAAAAGCGACTGATATCGTGGTCCTTGTTGTTGCTGCTGATGATGGTGTTATGCCACAAACAGCTGAAGCAATTGACCATGCACGTGCTGCAGGTACGCCGATTATTGTTGCCATCAACAAGATGGATAAAGAATCAGCTGATGTAGACCGTGTATTAAACGAATTGACCACCAAAGGTATCGTACCTGAAGAGTGGGGCGGTGATGTGCCAATTGCAAAAGTATCAGCACACTCTGGTGCAGGTATCGATGGCTTACTTGATTTAATCTTGATCCAAGCTGAATTGATGGAGCTTAAAGCTTCAGCTGAAGGTGCGGCACAAGGTGTTGTAATCGAAGCACGTGTCGACAAAGGTCGCGGTGCAGTAACGTCGATTCTGGTACAAAACGGTACATTGAACATTGGTGACTTGGTACTTGCCGGTTCATCTTATGGTCGTGTTCGTGCGATGGTTGATGAAAATGGTCAACGTATTACTTCTGCAGGTCCTTCGATTCCAGTTGAAATTTTAGGTTTACCTGATGCGCCAATGGCGGGTGATGAAGTTCTTGTGGTGAATGATGAGAAGAAAGCACGTGAAGTTGCTGATGCTCGTTCTGACCGTGAACGTCATAAACGTCTAGAGCGTGCGAGTGCAATGCGTCTTGAGAACATCATGGCATCTATGGGTAAAAAAGATATTCCTTATGTGAATGTCGTACTCAAAACTGATGTACGTGGTACTTTGGAAGCGTTACATGTTGCGCTTGATGAGCTTTCTACTGATGAAGTTAAAGTCCGTGTAATCGGTTCTGGTGTTGGTGCGATCACCGAGTCAGATGTCACTTTAGCTGAGTCTTCAGAAGCGGTATTATTAGGTTTCAACGTACGTGCGGATAACACTGCTCGTCAAAAATCTGATCAAGATGGTATTGATATTCGTTACTACAGCGTCATTTACCACTTAATTGATGATGTGAAAGCTGCAATGAGCGGTAAGCTTGCACCAGAACATCGTGAAACGATCTTGGGTGTTGCTGAAGTACGTGAAGTATTCCACTCAAGCAAGTTTGGTGCAGCAGCGGGCTGTATGGTGCTTGAAGGTGTATTACACCGTAACAAACCAATTCGCGTATTACGTGATGATGTGGTTGTGTTCCAAGGCGAGCTTGAATCTCTTCGTCGTTATAAAGAAGTGGTTGAAGAAGTTCGTGCTGGTATGGAATGTGGTCTTGCAGTTAAGGGTTATAAAGACATCAAAGCACAAGATAAGATCGAAGTGTATGATGTTCAATTGATTAAACGGAGTCTTTAATGGCGGGTAGCCAACGCTTAAAGCGCATGGCGGATTCAGTACAACGCGAGTTGTCTGAGCTTATCCGTCAGGAGCTTAAAGATCCACGTCTGGGTGGTCTTGTGACCATCTCAGCCGTGAAAGTCAGTGCAGATATGGGATATGCTGAAGTATATGTCACTGTAATGGGTCGTGAACTGGGTGATGATCAAAGTGAAGCAGCAAATAAAGAAACTTTAGATGTTTTGAATAAAGCGTCTGGCTTCTTGCGTCATGAATTGAGTCGTCGTATCAAGACACGTATTACGCCAAGATTGCGTTTCCATTACGATAAGACCAATGCCTATGGTAACTATATGTTTGGTCTGATTGCTGAAGCGGTTAAGGATTTGCCTGAACAAGAGCAAGATGAACAAAAGTAAATACATATAAAAAAAGCCACCTTCGGGTGGCTTTTTTTATGGCTTAATGCGATTAATCTTTTTTCAATGGATGGCGACGATAACGTTGCCAAGGCAATGGGCGATTTAAAGCTTCTGGTACATCACCACTGGTTGAGCGTAAGCGTAAGTGAATGGCTGCTTGTGCCATCAAATTTGCTGATACAGGGGCTGTGATAAATGCAAATAGAGTAATTAAAAGCTCAGCAAAACCAAAACGACCATGCATTGCAGCGAAAATCATGGCTGCGATCAGAAAGCTACCAAGACCTAAAGTACTGGATTTGGTCGGTGCATGCAGGCGCATAAATAAATCGGGTAGGCGGATCATGCCAATCGAACCGATCAGCATAAAGAACGCACCAAACACCACAAAAAATGAAACGACAATCTCAAGAATCAGTTGCATGGCATTGCTCCTTAATCAATTACATGGCCCGTTGTGAAATAACGGGCAAGTGCAGCAGTAGAGACAAAGCCAAGCATGGCAACCAAAAGTGCACCTTCAAATAAATTAGTGCTGACCCAATAGATGCCTAATACTACAATCAGGCAGGTCGCATTTAGAAATAAAGTATCGAGTGCCAAGAGTCGATCAATCACTGAAGGGCCTGCAATTAGGCGAATCAAGCACAGAAACATAGAGATGGTAATGGCAATTAAACCAATACCCAATGCATAAGGCAAAATGGTCATTTATTTGCTCCTTCTGTAATCTTGACATCAAAGATTTCGATTAAAGGCGTTTCATAGCGTTTTTTAATCTCTTGAATATCCAGTTCACTATCATCTGAACTGAGTGCATGCACCAGAATATCCCCACGTTCCTGATCAATTCCTGCTGAAACTGTTCCGGGTGTAGTGGTGATAATCATCGCCAGCAAAGTATTCACTTGTTCATGTTCAGTTTCCAATGGAACGCGATACCATTTAGGGTGTAATTGATCCATTGGACCAAGCACCATTTTGGCCACACGAAAGTTGGAAATGACAATATCCCACAGCACGACAAAGACCAGTTTAATGGCAGGAAGCCAATGAATATGTGGCGTTCTGGCAATAAATGGACTGACTAAACGGGCAATCACCACTGCCAGAATCACTGCCATTAAGATGTCAGTCAGATCTAGACTATGTGCCAGCATCAACCAGCTTAAAAAAATCAGAACAGACACAAATGGATGGGGGAACCAACGCTCAAGCAAAGATAATTTTTGCATTAGTGATCCTCCATAGGCTTTAACTGTGTGCTATTCGGAATAGTCGGTGCTTCGAGGACTTGCTCCGCAATTTGACGCTGCTTATATTCAGAAATATGTTCGCCTTGTAGGGTTGGCTTAGAAATAATATCTGGAATCAGCAAGGCATTCGGATCTTCAACCTCACCGCCATATTTGGTTTCAGGTAAATAGCTTGGATCATAAGGCTGTACGCTGATCGGACGACCTTGTGCATCATGTTTCAGAATGGTCTGGTTATAAAGCGCATGATTCTGAATTTGCTGTGCTGTTGCAAGCGTATAGTTCTGAATCGGTGCAGCACAAACCACATAAAGCATTAATGCGCCAAGTAAAATATAGATCGCAGTATCATTACGCTTCGGTGCAAGCTCGGGTAGGGCTTGATACTCAGCATAAGCCGCTTCTTTCTGATCTTCTTCCGGTGGTGTTGCACGCCAGAACAAAATAAAGCCAACGCGTGTCATGGCAATGATGCTGAGCAAGCTCACAATCAGAATCACTGCGATGATCCAGCCTTGATATGGTGTCTCAGCAGTGGCTTGCAGAATAAAGACTTTACCGAGGAAGCCGCTGAATGGGGGTAAGCCTGCCATCATTAAGGCGATGGTAAAGTAAGTAAAAGCAGCCGCTTTTTCCTGTTTGATTCGTGGTGCAACTTTTAAATGATCTTTAAAAGCACCACGTTGCGAGGTCATCCAGCCACAGAACAAATAGAAAGCTGCTGCGATCAAGGTACTGTGAACTAAATAATACAGCGCTGCGGCCCATGCCTGTGTATTGAACATGGCAATCGAAATCAGCAAAGTACCAATCGATGATAACACCATGAATCCAACAAAACGGCGTAAGCGTTCAGCGCCAATTGCACCAATCACACCATAAAGGGAAGTCACCAAGCCGATGATCAATAAGCAGTTCTTGAAAATGCTTTGTGCCATGGCATCATCAAACACAGTGCCATTCACACGCAAAATGGCATAAATACCTACTTTGGTCATAATGGTGAAAATCGCAGCGACAGGTGTGCTTGCAACCGCATAGGTTTTCGGCAACCAGAAGCCAACAGGCAACATCGCGGCTTTAATACCAAACACCACAAACAGCAGGAGTCCACCTGCAACGGCAAGTTTGTGCTGATCGCCATCTAAGCTTGATACCAGACGACCGACATCTGCCATGTTCAAGCTGCCGACACTGCCGTAAATCATGCCTAGACCAATCAGAAACAGAGCCGAGGCCAGCAAGTTGATGGTGACGTAATGCACCCCAAGCTGGAAACGTGGACGACCTTGACCGTGCAATAACAGCACATAGGAAGCCATCAACAGGATTTCGAAGAATACGAATAAGTTGAATAAGTCGCCTGTCAGGAATGCGCCCGTGATTCCCATGAGCAGGAAATGCACCATGGTATGGAAATAACGACCACGCGTATCCCAGTTCTCGCTGGCGTACCAAATCACAGGCACTGCAAGAATATAGGTTAGTACCAACATAAAAGCGGAGAGGCGATCAAGGACTAACACAATCCCAAATGGTGCCGACCATTCACTGAGTTGATAAACCGTAATTTGGCCCGTGCTAGCAATACTCAGATAACTGATTGCCGTGATTAAGCCTAAAACTGCCGAAGCAATACTAATCCCGCGACGCCAAGGTTGACGCCAATCTTGCTTTAAAGAACCTGAACCCGGATTGCCCAATAACACCAGAATAAAACTGGTGAATGCTGGAATTAAGATACTGATAATTGGAGCGTGAGCGTGCCAGAAACTGTAAAAATCAAACATTATGGCTCATCCTCACGTGGGTCATAAGTCAAAGTGGGTTCTTCTTTCGAGTCGACATGGTCTGTACCAGATTCATAACGACTGCGTAAGGCAAGTTGCACGATAAAGGCGGTGGTGGCAAAGCCAATCACAATCGCCGTTAATACCAGTGCTTGAGGGAGTGGATCGGTCACTTTGGTGGCCTGAGTCAACACGGCAGGTGCATTGATTTGCAGGCGGCCCATGGCAAACAGGAATAAGTTCACGGCATAGCCGATCATGGCTAAACCAAGGACCACTGGAAATGTTCTGGCACGCAGAATCAAATAAATACCTGTTGCCGTGAGTAGGCCAATCCCTGACGCGAGTAAAAATTCAATACTAATCATTTTGATTATCTCCACCTGGGATCGGACCAGCCATACTAGAGTGACGAGAGTCTCCGAGTACGGAGATCAACAACATGGCGGCACCCACAACGGTAATGTAGACCCCTGTATCAAATGCGACTGCAGAGGCAAGATGCATTTTTCCAAGCAATGGTGCTTCGACATAAATATGTGCACTGGTGAGGAAAGGGCGAGCCCAGAACCACGCGATAATACCGGTGAGACCTGCAATGGTTAAACCAGAACCAATCCATAACTCATAGAGACGACCTGATTTGGCTTTGATCATCTGCTCGGTTTGATCTTGCCCCAATACGATGTACTGAATAATCAGTGCCATTGAGGTAATCAAGCCTGCAATAAAGCCACCGCCCGGAAGATTATGCCCACGCATGAAGATGTAGACACTGACCACCAATGCCAATGGCAAGATCCATGATGCCGTGATACGGAACATCAACGGTGAAGGATTAAAACGATAGGTTAAGCCTTGGGTCATGGTGGTCCCATGTGCACGCATACCATCCATCAGACACAGTGCACCAATGGCGGCAATGCCGAGTACGGTAATTTCACCGAAGGTATCGAAACCACGGAAGTCAACCAAGATTACATTGACCACATTTGAACCACCGCCCAGCGGAATCGCCTGTTGTAAAAAGAACCATGAGATTGAGTTATGATCGCGGGTTAACAACAACCAAGTAATCCAACCAATACCTAAACCACCTGCGATGGCAAGGCTAGCATCTCGCCAACGACGTGAACGGCTTGATTCGTAAGGCGTGAGTTGCGGTAATAAAGACAAACTCATCAGTAATAAAACAGTGGTGACTACATCAACCGTAATTTGGGTCAATGCCAAGTCGGGTGCAGAGAGGGTAACAAAAACCATCGTGACCACCAAACCGACTGCACCACTGATCAAGACTGCTTTGATACGTTCGTGATGGAACCACAGCATCATCCAGCAACCTGAGAACAGAGTCAACCAGAGTACAATTGCCACCCAAGGTGCATGGGTGAGTTCACGTGTGCCTGTGGTTAAACCTTGGTTGAATAGCGGTAAGCCGACCATGATGATGCTAAACAACACAATCCAGAGGATATAGCTTTGCAAAGAACCATTTTCGGTCTTTTGCTTAATCTTGCGGCTGATGAGTAATAAATTTTTCAAGAATAGATCAAACAGAATCTTGCCTTGGAATTTTCCAAGATAAGGATCTAAGTCGATTTTACGAATGCGCCCATCTTTTGCTAGTGCAAAGTAGAAGATTGATCCACCAATTAGTGCAATCAAACTCATGATGAGTGGGGCGTTAATGCCATGCCAAATCGCAAGATGAACGCCTTCAAATTCAGGCTGTGCCAAACTTGCACGAGTGACGCTGTTGACCATTGTCCCTGCAAATAGGGCAGGGAGGATACCCACTAAAATACATAAGGTTGCCAAAATAATGGCAGGTAAGCGCATGCCTAAATGTGGTTCGTGTGCCTCTTTATTCGGTACGTGTTTGCCAATCGGGCCATCAAAAAACACACCATGAACGAGACGAATTGAATAACTGACTGCGAAAATACCGGCTAAGGTTGCGACGATGGCTGAAATCACCATCACTGGACCAGACAAGTTGGCCAATAGCTCAGTAAAGAACATTTCTTTCGAGATAAAGCCATTGGTCAGTGGTACACCCGCCATTGAGGCAGCGGTGATCATGGTGAGAGTGCCTGTAAATGGAAGCAGTTGCCAGATGCCACTGAGCTTGCGTAAATCGCGTGTGCCAGTTTCATGGTCAATAATCCCGGCAATCATGAACAATGCCGCTTTAAAGGTGGCATGGTTGATGATGTGGAAAATTGCGGCAGCAACCGCCAATGGCGAGCCAATACCGAGTAAACATACGATTAAACCTAAATGACTAATGGTTGAATAGGCCAAAAGTCCTTTCAGGTCTTCTTTGAAAATTGCAAAACCTGCGGCCATACACAAGGTGAACAGACCGACAAAAGTCACGATATTGTGATACAGCGCAGCACCAATAAAAATAGGAGCTAAACGCGCCAACAAGAAAATCCCTGCTTTGACCATAGTTGCAGAATGTAGATAGGCTGACACAGGGGTCGGCGCTGCCATCGCATTCGGTAACCAAAAATGGAAGGGGAACTGGGCGCTTTTGGTGAATGCACCTAATAGGATCAGCAATAATGCAGGAACAAATAGCGCATGTTGCTGAATGGTATCCTTCATCAACACCAATTCATCAATCTGATAAGTGCCAGTGATTTGTCCAATCAGCACAAATCCACCCAGCATGGCCAAACCGCCCATGCCTGTAATGGTGAGAGCCATACGGGCGCCACGTTGCGCTGCCTCGTATTGACTCCAGTAACCCACCAATAGGAAAGAGGAGATACTGGTTAGCTCCCAGAACACCAATAAGATAATCAGGTTATTTGAGAGCGAAATCCCCAGCATGGCTGCCATAAACAGCATTAATAATTGGTAGAGTTTACTCAGAGAGTTCTTAGGGCTGAGATAGTAATAGGCATAAATATAAATCAGGGTGCCGATACCGCTAATCAGCAGACCAAACAATAAACCTAATGCATCTAGGCGAAAACTCAGATTAATTCCAAGCTGTGGAAGCCAGTCCCAGCTTTGTTGCAGGGTATTGCCCTGCAGAACCGTTTCTGCCTGAGTTAAAAGTAAAATAAAACAACTAAGGCTGATGCCAATCGCCCCAAGTGCCGTCACGCCACGCGAAATACGCTGTAATTGTGAGACAAGGGTGGTGCCGAGTATGAGCGGTAATAAGATAATAATCGGTAGCACACTGGTATCCATGTCGATGATTTAGGTCGAAGACCTAAGGGGTGAATTTTCTTTCAAGACTTACAGGCACTCAAAGAGAATACCAAAAACTTTAAATCTTGAAGCCCAATCAAGTTAACGGAGGCAGCAAGTTGTATTGCACAACTTGAAAATAAAAAATACGGTTTATTTTACTATAAAATATCAGCAAAAATCTGATGTTATTACATGAAACAAACAACATCATTTGATTGAAAACATTTCAATTTCTGTTTTTTGATACGCGTTTATAACGGGGTTTCTTGCGGCGTATCATCTATCTTGAGCAGGTTGAGTAAATTGTTCTTTTCTTGTTCGTTTAAATCCTGAATTTGTTGGAATAAATCATCGACTTTGCTGGTCAGTGGATCGGCTTGCAGCAAGGTTTGCGCTTGCACGGAATGTGCTGTTTCGGTCTGGGTGAGGCCTTGATATAAATTTGAAAGCTGTTGTTGAGATGCCTCTAAGTTGAGTTGGTAAACACCTTTTTGATCTAATTTTAAACACTGGTAATGTAATGCATGCTCAAGCAAGGCATCTCGGTTGCCTGTGACGATGATTTGTAGACGTGGAAAAGCTTGATGTAGGCGCTCCAAAATTTCCGCACAGTGATTCTGATCGAGTTGATGGTCAACTTGATCAATCAGCAAAATCCCTTCACCTTCTAAACATGGATCAAAGCAATGCTGATTCAGCAAGCAAAGCCGACGACTAATGTCTCCAACTAATGCAATCCAAGTTTTGAGTGAAGCAGATAACTGTTGAAAAGGAATCAACTGATCGTGATAACGCACCATTAATTGTAACTTTGGCACATACTGAATATAAATATCGCTTAATTCAGGGAAAATCGTATGTAAGCTGTTTTTCAAAGCATAAAGATTGGGTGCAGAGAGTTGCTTCGGATGATTAATCAGTTCTTGTTGTAATTCTTGCAGTACTTCTGATTGATTTTGTTGATTAAAATCATTGCCCATCAAGCGCCTAACGATATGGGCTGAATGTGCATTTTCGACATCGCTGATTTCACGTAGCCACTCAAAAAAACGGGCAAACGTCGTATAGGGTACAGCAGTTAAATCATAGGCCGAAATTTCCTGTAATGTTCCTGGGGTATTTTTGCTTTGTAAGTTGATGTCTTGCACGAAGCGTTCGGCAGGATAATAGGCAATCAGTGGAAGTCCGAATAAAGGATCCTGCAGTCCTGTTTTCTGATATAGCGTGACCATTTGATCAAGCTGTTGGGTCTCCACTTGGCTAATCCCAACGCCTTGACTGTTAAATGTTTTATAGAGCTTCCATGCACAAGTTTGCGTGTCGGTCTGTTGTGATGAGCTACTTTCAGCCAAAGAGCCACTCAATTCACTGCTCATGCGGACCTGAATTTGAATTTTTGCCTGTAAGCGATTCAGCATAATATCTTGATCAGCAATTACTACGCCTGCAGTACGAATATCCTTATAGCGCGCAGAAAACCAAGTCAGACTTTGATAGATATTTTTTAAAATCGTACTTTTGCCTGTGGCTTGATCACCCAAAATCAGGGTAATAGGAGATCGCTGAGGTTGAAATTCGAGATTTAAATCCCGAAACATCCCGATGTGTTTAAATAGAACCGATTCAAGCTGCATAAGCTGACCTCAATCATAAGCGCTTTAACCTGCTGACTGACGAAGACTTGCGGGGGCGCACCGTTTTAATTGTTGTATTAAGTCGTATAAATGATGAATATTTAAACTTACTTTAGCACGCGTACAAGCCACGTAAAGTAGTCTGAGCTCTTCATCTGTAATTTTATGTTCTAGTCCATTTATTTTAAATTGGTAATCGTCTTCGATATGCACACGATTCCATTCTAAACCTTTGGCTTTATGTGCAGTTGAAATCACATAATCTGCCTGTTCAATTGGCGTGATTTTTGCCAGTGCCTTTTTCAGTGGATCGGTACCATGATCATCAACTAACTTGACTAAAGGTTTGATATCACTGCCATCATTGGTTTCACAATATTCGTGTACATCATGCCAAGAGTTAAACCACGCCAACTCAGGAACATCGGTAATTCGTTTACCTTGTTTCAATAGACTTGCAGCATCGACAAAACGACTCAATTTCTGTTGGTCCGCTTGTAAGCCGACTTTATCACCATTGACCAGACCAGAAAGTAATAACTCCATTGCACGGGCATTAGTCCGACATAGAATTGCATCGCGCATCTTGGTATGTGGCTTATTCACCACACTAGATTTTTGGTTTGGATTACCAAGTAGAGGTACAGTTTCATTTAATGCGCCAAGCAAGCTGTTGGCGACATCTGCAATGGCATCGCCAAAACGGAAAGAGGTGGTTAAACGACTTTCAGGCAATGGCATTTGTTGCATGGCATTGATTGCACCACGCCATGCATAAATTTGCTGATGTGCGTCACCGACATAAATCACTTGGGTGCTTTTTTGACGCAGTAAAATACCAAGCATCAATGGATCGGCATCTTGTGCTTCATCAAACAATACATAATCGGCAGGAATATTCGGTTCCGATAAAGCCCAAAGCTTTAAATAGATATCATGCCCAATACCTGCTTGATGATTGGGATCAATTGATTCGAGCCAACGGCGTTCCACCGCCGGGTAGAGATGCTGTTGCAAGGCCTCAATATCGTCTAGATGTAACCAGCTTGGTGCCTGAATATGCCGAGGAGCAGGATATTGTGAGCTGGTTGAACAGAAGTAGCTCACGGCATTGGCAACTAAGCTAGCCAAACGGCTCGGCATCAGCACATATTTTTCATAACGCCCACCCATGAGACGACGTAGCGTTATCGGTTCCAGTCGATATTCTTTGGCAATGAAGCTTGGGCTTAAGCGCGGTAAGCGTAATTTGTCGGTCACACCACGCGGTGCACTGCGAAATGCCAGCGAGTGGAAGGTTCGACAGTTTACATTGCCATGAAATTTATTTTGTGCTTCCGAAGCAATCGCTTTGTTAAATGCCAAGTACATGCCACGCCGTTCAGGCATGGCATCGCTGATCATTTGTAGCGTTGTGGTTTTACCTGTGCCAGCATAGGCAATCACTTTAAAGGATTGACCGAGACGGGCATTGTCGATCGCAATGGCTTGCTCATAAGTGGCTTTGGGTTTTTCTATATTTGACACAGGCTCTGATTACGCTTCTTTGCTACGGTTAGCTTTTTCAACTAAACCTGATAAACCTTGACGACGTGCGAGTTCATCCAGAACCACTTGTGGCTCAAGATCGAAGTAACCCAACATCACAATACTATGGAACCATAAGTCTGCGACTTCATAAATCAGGTCATGTTTATTTTCCAGTGAAGCTAGAACGGCATAATCTTTGGCTGCGATGATACTTTCAATACTTTCTTCACCGACTTTTTCTGAAATTTTATTAATGCCTTTTTTATACAGGCTGGCGATATAAGAACTATCCGATTCAGCTGTTTTACGCGCTTGCATTAAGCGACCTAAATAGCTGAGTACATCGACTTGTTCACTTTGACCATGATCATGTGCTTCGGTTTTTGCCGCTGCGCCATAAATCGCCGTTGGATCTTTCAGTTGAGCATCAACAATTTCCCAGCCTTGTGGGGTGAGTTTGCGATAGAAGCAAGACTCACGACCCGTATGGCAGGCAATGCCGCCATGTTGTTCGATCTGTAGAATAATCACGTCGGCATCGCAATCCAGACGAATTTCATGCACGGTTTGAAAGTGTCCTGATTCTTCGCCTTTATGCCAGAGTTTTTGACGTGAACGTGAGTAATATACGGCCTGATTTTTTTCAGCCGTCAGTTGTAATGCCTCACGATTCATCCAAGCAACCATTAACACTCGACCAGTTTGATGATGTTGTGCAATGGCAGGAACAAGACCATTGGAATCAAATTTAACTTCATCTAACCAGTTTGACATGAGTGAAAATCCATTGAGTGGAGAGCAGCTAGTGTAGCGGTTGTGGCAAGGGTTGGCTATGCTTGTTGGGTAAAAAATGATTTAGGAGCTGGGTTGAATATACGTTCCCATCAAATTAGTATTTTCTATTTTTAAAAAGGGCAATGCCCAAGCAACGATGAGTAGTGTCCCACTAGAATAACTTGACCAATACCATGCATCAATCAGGAAATAGATAGCAGTGATAGAGACCCAAATATTTAAACTGCGAGCTAAATATTTTTGATGAATCAATAACAGCAATAAGAAAGGGAGGCTATCCCATAAGATCACCCATAGAAATTGAGGACTAATAATCAATCTTCCTATTGTTGATTTGGGATTGACTTGCCAATCAATAAAATGATGGTGAAAATTTAGAAAACAAAGCAGGTTAAAAAGGCTAGGGAGTAAGAACCAGCAGCCTTTGCGAATTGCCTTGCCTTTATTCTGTCGATACAAAGCCCATAAAAAACGATATTTCATATTATGTGTCTTATTTTTATTGATGAATTTTGATTTTCTTTAACTATTGATGTAGTTCGAAATTTCAATCAGGTTCTGATCGGGATCTCTTAAATAAACCGATAAAATTTTCCCCATCGCACCAGTTCTTTCGATTGGACCTTCAACGATGTCAATGTTCTGCGTTTGAAGATGGGCAATAACCTGATCTAATGGGGTTTCGGCAATAAAACATAAATCTGCTGAACCCGCTGTTGGCTGTAGAGCTTTAGGTTCAAACTCTTTACCTACTTGATGCAGGTTGATTTTTTGATTGCCAAATTGCAGTGCTTTGCGGTTTTCAGCAAAAGTAATTACTTCAAAATTCAGGGCAGATTGATAAAACTGACAGGTGATTTCAACATCGGCTACAGTTAACACCAAATGATCTAAATGACGAATTTTCATATTAAACCGCTCTTATTCATATTCAGGTAGAGATGCAGTTTTAGCATTGAAAGCATGATCTTTCTCAGCATATTGCGCCACTTGTTGGTAATCAAGTTGCTCAAACAGACCTGTTTTTAAGCCTGAAATGGTGATTGCCATTTCTTTACGAAAATAGGGGATTTGATACATCCACGGAAAGGTCAAGTCACGTAAGCCACCTGCCCACCAATGATCAGATTGATACAGCGGAGTGAGTAGGCGACTTAAAAATTGATAGAACTGGGTCGAGGAACGACGATGTTGATGATAGTGCTGCCACAGTGCTGACCAATCAATTTGCTGATTTTGTTTTGCTGCGTGTAGTGACTGTGAAAAGGCCCATGCATCCAACAAAGCCATATTGGCTCCTTGGCCCAGTTGAGGACTCATGGCATGGGCAGCATCACCGATGACACCAATTCGGCCTTGTCCAAATTGAGACATCACCACATCCCGATATTGAGCAGATAACCAGTGTGGCTGATGATGTTGATTCGACAACAGCTGTTTGAACCATTCTGCGACATCAGGCCAACGATCTGACACTTGCTTTAACCATTGCTGTTTAGCTGACTCATCTGTTAAGAATGATTGTAGTTGTGAGCTTGGCAAACTCCAGAACACACTGGAAAGTCGTTGTTGCGGTGCGGTTGGGATTGCACCTGTAGGTAATATACCCATCATGATTTTAGAGCGGTCATAGAACTGATGTAGGATTGCAGGATCAAGCGTTGGACATTCAGGTACGATGCTCCATGCCGCCCCCCAAGGATAGGCTTGATCAACTTTGACCCATGCCTGTGGGCGTAATTGACTGCGTGCACCATTGGCAATTAATACAGCATCGAAGCAGGCATCAAAATTTTGTTGCTGCTGAGAACCGAAGAGACGAACTTCATTTTGCTGTTCTTGAATACGTTCAATGCTATGACCCATTCGCCATGTCACATGACTGGCATATTCAGCCAGTTTGTGGGTCAGCACATGACATAAGGTAGCACGATGAATACCGAGGCCATAGAGATTGCTGCCTGCCTGATGATAATGGCTATTCACCAAGAGTCTTTTATTGGGAAGTTGACCTTCCAATCCTGTGACTTTGGCACCCAACTTTAAAGCATGTTCAAGTACACCGAGATGTTCAAAAACGGCTAAGCCGGCAGGCTGTAACAACAGACCTGCACCGACAGGGGAAAGTTGATCCGCTTGTTCAAAAATAGTGACACGATTGCCTGTACGTGCAAGCAGGATTGCGGTTGCCAATCCTGCGGTGCCAGCGCCAACAATGGCGAAATGAGGT
Source organism: Acinetobacter sp. Ac_5812 (assembly GCF_013072695.1). Lineage (GTDB taxonomy): Bacteria > Pseudomonadota > Gammaproteobacteria > Pseudomonadales > Moraxellaceae > Acinetobacter. Next base: position 159,131 of record NZ_LXUK01000008.1, on the reverse strand, counting down.
GTTTTCATTCTTTGTTCTTTTAAAGTGTTTATAGATCAGTCAATCATGATCTTAACTGATCTCAGGGATTTTTTTAAATGAAATCTATCGCGATACAAGGCTCATGTTCATCCTATAGGCATTGAGTAAACGTCAGAGTAGATTATTTTAACTGATCTTTGCCCGTGGTCATCTTGATCAGGGTACGATCTTTTTTAACATAGTGATGATAAAGTGCCGCACCTGCATGCCCTAAAATCAGGATCCAGATCAGCCATTTTCCAAGAATCTGCTTATGAATGAAATCAATCGGTTTCTCGAACTGTTCAAAACTTAGGCCCATGCCTTGTGCCACCCAGCTCTGGAACAGGGCTGTATGTTCAAATTTCGGAATCTCAAACAAGAAGAAAAACTCAGTATTGACGCCTGTGCCTAAATAACCTGTGAGCGGGGCAATGATCATGATGGCATACAGGGCAAAATGTCCTGCATGTGCCGCAAAGTTTGCCAAGGGACTGGCAGGTTCTAAATGGGGCTGTGGATTGGTCAAACGCCAGATAATGCGCAGACTAATAATCACGGCAATGCTGATACCGACAGAAAGATGAAGTTGTAAAGCCGTCCAGTTCTCAGGTGTCCCTTTTTCGGTAAACCACTGGCGGTAGTAAACACTACAATAAGCAAGTAAAAACAGGATTGCGGTTGTCCAATGTAGCCATTTTGCAATGGAGCCATAGTTATTGATGCTATTTCTTAAACTCACGCTTCTCTTCCTTTAAAAATCTGTGTTGATGCACCTCAATGTTAAGTCGATGATCGTCTATCTAGTTAAAGATGAAAAGTCTTTGCCTGATGTGGATGGAAATCTCGCCTAAAATGTAATGGTTCTGCCAAAATTTCAGAAAGTATGTAAATGGGCGAAAGTGTTAGCTAGAAATGTTCAATTACATAAAAATAAAGGCCGTATCGATGGATACGGCCTTTGCTGTGTATATCTACTTATTTAGCAATGCGCCACAGTGCAATCAAGCTACTTAGTACAATCAGAATGACGGAGATAAACCATGGGCTAATAATCGCGATAGTCAACAAAATAAGCATCGTGCTACCAAATATCCAGCTACGACGTTGCTGTTGTTGCATTTGTAAGCGCATTTGTTGGATTTCACGAAGTTGTTTGTCATGCCAAGCTGATTGGTTTTTTAGACCATTTAAGCTGTCAATCAATAAACCTGGAATATCTTGGGCGCCGAGTAACAGGTCTGGAATCTGCTGCCCCAGTTCTTTTACGTTTTTGACGGGGTTCATATTGGCTTTGACCCATTCGGTTAGAATCGGCTTTGCCAGTTTCCAGATATCCAGTTGCGGGTAGAGATCAGTCCCTAGACCTTCAACGTGTACCAGTGTTTTCAGCAATAACATCAATTGCGGTGGAATTTCTAAATGGAAGCGACGAGCAATATCCATCACTTGGATCAAAATGCCTGCAAAATCGAGTTGATCCATTGGTTTGGATACCATTGGACCAACGGTACGGCGCATTTCGCGTGATAAGGCATCTTGATCTGTACCCGGTGGAATCCAGCCTGCCTGATGCACAATTTGAATCAGTTGCATGAAGTTGCTATTCATCACTGCCAGTAGCATCCGCGCAATCGTCATTTGATCATGCTTGGACAATTCACCCATAATGGCACAGTCCAACGCAATAAAGCGTGGATTGCTTGGGTTAATGGTTTCAACAAAGACATTGCCTGGGTGCATATCGGCATGGAAGAAGTTATCGCGGAACACTTGGGTGAAGAAGATGGTTAAACCCTTTTCAGCCAGATCCGCACGATCCATACCTAAACGATCAAAAGTGGCCGTATCAGAAATAGGGACCCCAGTAATACGCTCAGCCACCATCACATCTTTACTGTCCATATAGACTTCAGGCACATACATCATGCTTGAACCCGTAAAGTAATGGCGCATACGGCGGGTATTATCCGCTTCTAAACTGAGATCAAGCTCATTTAAAATGATTTGACGATAGTCTTGAATAATTTCAGTCAGATGCAGCGCACGCGCTGCTTCTAAACGATTCTCTAGCCAATCCCCTAGCCACGCCAAGATTTCAAAATCTTGCAAAATTTGACTGCGAATATCGGGACGAGTGACTTTTACCACCACTTCACGGCCATCATGTAAAGCGGCGGTATGTACTTGGGCAATCGAGGCTGCGGCAAGCGGTTGCTCATCAAAGCGTGAGAATAAGGTTGATACATCTGCTTTGAGCGATTCTTGAATGCGCTGTTTTGCGAGTTGAGTGTCATAAGGTTTGACGCGATCTTGCAATAATACCAGCTGTGATAATACTTCAGGTGGAATCAAATCACGACGCGTAGACAGCAATTGGCCGAGCTTAATCGCTAAGGGCCCCATATCCTCTAAGGCTTCTTTCAGCTTAAGCGGATTCTTTTTCTCACGACTCGACCAAGCCGCAGGATGCATTTTAATTAGGCTTAATGCATGACGTGCTTTTACTGGTAATTCTTCCGCAGGGAACAAGGTATCAAGGCGATAGTGTGCTGCAATACGCCAGAGTTCGAGTAACCGTGTAACATGCGGAATCATATAAAGTCTTACCTAGTCTTGTGTGGGGTGTTTGGATGGATTGAATTGAGCATTGAGTTGTTGAAGTTTTGCCTGTAGACGATCAAGCTCTTGATTGAGTTGACGTGTCTCGCGATTGAGATCGTCCATCTGCCAACGTGGGGCAAATAAACCGCTATCTTCTTTTAAGGCATCTTCAACAAAAAATAAATGACTTTGTAGTGAACGTTTCAACTGCTTCGGCACACGTTGAATTTTACCCAACTCATGTGCCAATTGAGGGCCAATCCATGGCGATAAATGCGCTGCGAGATCAGGCTCAGCCTGTTGCATAATTTTTTGAATATCTTGCAATAAGTGATAATCACCTTGCAGTGGAATATTACCAATTTGATCCATATCACTGAGCAATAATTTAACCAGTTCCACTACATTTTCAACATGGAGTGTTGCAGTTGCATCCGTGATTTTATGTTGAGGATCAAATGGGCGTTGTTCAAAAATAGAAGAAGTTTGACTCTGTCCCGTCACGGTCGGTTCTAGGCGAACTCTATTTTCATCAAAAAACACATCAACCGAGAGTTGTGGACTATCGATCACAACACGTAATAATTGACCTTGTAACTGATTGATTTGAATACGAGTGATCGCATCCAAATCAATCACATGATGAATGATACGTTCGACTGCACCGAGTGCTAAAATCGACCACATATCTTAAACCTTAAAGTTTGAATCCGCGGTGAACAGCAACGATACCACCAGTTAAGTTGTGGTAATCACAGCTTTGGAAGCCCGCATTTTCCATCATACCTTTGAGGGTACGTTGGTCTGGATGCATACGAATTGATTCAGCAAGATATTTATAGCTTTCAGCATCATTGGCAACTAATTTGCCCATAATTGGTAATGCGGTGAATGAATAAAGATCGTAGAGCTTTGAAAATGGTTCAAATACAGGTTTGGAGAATTCGAGAATGAGTAAACGACCACCTGGCTTCAAGACACGGTACATGGCTTGGAGTGCCGCATCTTTATCGGTCACATTACGTAAACCAAAACTGATGGTTAATAAGTCAAAGCTGTTGTCTGCAAATGGTTCGAGGGTTTCAGCATTGGCCAGTACGAAATCAACATTGGTACAGCCTGCATCAATAAGACGATCACGGCCCACATTCAACATGGATTCATTAATATCTGAAAGAACCACATGACCTTGTGGACCGACTTCACGGCTAAATACTTTCGCTAAATCGCCTGTACCCCCTGCAATATCCAGCACGTGTTGACCACGGCGAACACCTGACATATTAATGGCAAAACGTTTCCAAATACGATGGATACCAAATGACATCAGGTCATTCATGATGTCGTATTTGCTAGCAACCGAGTGGAACACTTCTGCAACTTTTTGTGCTTTATCATCACTATTTACGGTTTGATAACCAAAGTGTGTGGTTGCACCTACGTTGCCGGTATTGGCACCACGCGGTAAGTTATATTTGGGGATTGAAGCTGTTGAGGTCTGTGCTGCACCTTGTTGGATAGGCTGCTGCTGACCTTGTGGTGTGCCTTGTGGAAGGGGCGTGTTTAAGAAAGGGCTGACTTTGTCTGAACTTGGGTTTTGCTCAACTTCTGGGGTAGGCTGTTGGTTTTCGTTAGACATAGTTTTCTCCTAAACTTTCGCTCTAGCGGCACGAATCAGCAAGCATGATGACAGATTTTGTATTTTTTTACAGGCTTTCGCATGTAATTGTTATGAATAATATACAGAAAGTCACTTTCTCAAAAGTGTTTTTAATCGCGTTGTTGATTTGAAAAAATAGCGTGCTCTGAGCTACTTGAGAATAGCTCAGAGAGTGAGACATGTATTAATTGCGGAATGGATTCGGGTGTCCTGCATGAACGCGATCAATGATCTCACGCTCTTTTTCAGTAAAGGTTTGAATAAAGACAGCAGCTGATTTCATTGGTTTCATTGCATCGAAACCTTCTTGGATAAACTCGTACATGCCGTCGAATTTATATTTATGTGCCAAGCCTTTACACATTTTAAAGGTCGCATACATCATGGTTGAACGCATATATTTATCGAGTGTTACACCCAACTCATCGAGTAAACGTAATTGTTCATAGCGTGCTTCACCTTGATCAAGTTTAACCAACGTATCGCGCATGATCTGATCGGTAAGTGGCGTATCGGCAGGATAGTCGGCTAATAACTGCTGTGCAACTTGTTCATCTAATTCAGTCGCTAACACAGCCAGACTAACGGATTTGGTTCCTGTCTTAATCCCATTTTCAGGGACAAACTTTTCGACTTTATGTGCGAATTTTAATAAACGTTCGATTTGTTGTGCCAAAGCATCGAAATCGGGTCCACCATAGAGGCGTTTGAGGAAGTATTGTGCCATCAATTGGTTTTTAGGGCGAGCAAAAAATTCTTGGTGAGTATGCGCAATACGCTCTTTCATCCAGGTTTGAACTTCATGTAAACGTTGTTCAAGCACAGCATCATTATGATAATTAAAAGCTTTGTATTGGAGTAATAGATCATCAAAGGCAGAGAGTTTTGACATATATAAACTTAATTAAAATAAAACAGTAAAATCATAGGCTGCATCATAACGGAGAACCATGACAGCATAAACTCTAAATGTTTAATAATTGGTCACTATAACAGTACACCTAAATGAATCTACAGAAACTGTACAAGGGTTTTTCTGGGATCAACCTAGTTTTGGCTATACTCATTTTTAATATTAATAATAAGCCGCTTAGAGCAATATATGAGTAAACAACAGCCAGTATTTGAATTGCGTGATGAAGATGAACTTTCTTTAGAATTGATTGAAGCACAATACACCTTAAAAAATAGCCGTGATAAGAAAAATGCCAAAAGTGTACTGGTTTTAGTGAGTGGAATTGAGCTTGCTGGTAAAGGTGAGGCGGTTAAACAATTACGAGAATGGTTAGATCCTCGTTATTTACGTGTCAAAGCGGATGCTCCTCAGCTCTTGTCAAATAATCAAACTTTTTGGCAGTCCTATACCCGTTTTATTCCTGCGGAAGGGCAAATCGTGGTGATGTTTGGTAACTGGTATAGCGACCTATTAACTACCGCGATGCATGTGTCCAACCCTTTGGATGAAAATTTATTTGATGCTTACATTGAGCAGATGCGGGCATTTGAACATGATCTGCAAAATAACCACGTTCATATCGTCAAAGTCTGGTTTGATTTATCTTGGAAATCGCTACAAAAGCGTTTGGATCAGATAGACGCTTCTGAGCAGCGTTGGCATAAATTGCATGGTTTGGATTGGCGCAACAAAAAGCAGTACGACACCTTACAAGGTTTGAGTCAGCGCTTTACCGATGATTGGTATATTGTCGATGGTGAAGATGAAAAACACCGTGATCAATGTTTTGCTCAGTATTTACTACAGACTTTGCAAGAGCTGCCTGAGCATCAAACCAAAGTCACGCAGAAATGGCAGCAAGCTACGATACCCAAAGCCTTACTTGAACCTGAAAAAGCCAGTTTAGAAAAAGATGACTATAAAGACGAGTTAAGTAAGCTCACCAAAAAAGTGGCAGATAAGTTACGTTATGACGAGCGTAAAGTGGTGATCGCCTTTGAAGGGATGGATGCGGCGGGTAAAGGCGGCGCGATTAAGCGCATCGTGAAAAAACTCGACCCTAGAGAATATGAAATTCATACCATTGCAGCCCCTGAGCGTTATGAGTTACGCCGTCCATATTTGTGGCGTTTCTGGAGCAAATTGAATGATGGTGGCAAGATCACCATCTTTGACCGTACCTGGTATGGTCGGGTATTGGTTGAGCGGATTGAAGGTTTTGCTTCTACAGTTGAGTGGCAACGTGCTTATAACGAAATTAACCGCTTTGAAGAAAACTTAGTAGATAGCCAAACCGTGATTGTTAAAATCTGGTTGGCAATTAGTAAAGATGAGCAAGCGCTACGTTTTAAAGCACGCGAACAAACACCGCATAAGCGTTTTAAAATTACTGAAGAAGATTGGCGTAACCGTGACAAATGGGATGATTATCTGGATGCCGCAGCAGATATGTTTAAACGAACCAATACGGATTATGCACCGTGGTATGTAATTGCAACCGATGATAAGTATTCAGCACGAATTGAAGTATTAAAAGCGATTCTAAAACAACTCAAGGCGGATTAATCTGCCTTCAGTTGTTGCTGCATTTAAATTAATGGTTATTTACCAATTGTAGAGCTGTACGCCGTTGTTGGCGGAAAATAATTAAAGTGGCAATCAAACTGGTGATTGCAGCAAACATCAACCAAAAGGCAGGCATACTCTTATTGCCTGATGTTTGTACCAGATAAGTCGCAATCATTGGCGTGAGCCCACCAAAAATAGAGGTGGCGAAGCTATAGGCAACTGAGAATCCTGCAATTCGCACTGAACTTGGCATCATTTCGGCCAGCGAAACCACCAGAGCACCATTATAGAAGCTATACAGTAATGAGAACCACAATAACACCATCAGCATATGCGACAGGCTAATGGTATGCGTCAACCAAGTCAGTAGTGGATAGGCACTGATAAAAATCAATACAGTTGTTGCGATCAATAGCGGTTTACGACCAAATTTATCCGAGAGATGCCCACCAATCGGTAACAGAATAAAGTTGCTCAGCCCGACCATAATGGTGGCAATTAAACTTTCGCTACGGCTTAAGTTTAGAACCTCTTTACCATAGGTTGGGGTATAAACGGTAATGAAATAAAACATGGTCGTGGTGGTGGCAACCATACACACGCCAGCCAATACAGTTTTCCAGTTTGCTGCTAAGGTGCTCAGAATCTGTCGTGTGGTTGGATGTTCTTTGCGTGAGGCAAAGGCTTCTGTTTCAGCCAGTGATTTACGCAGCCAGAAAATAAAGGGAATGATGGCACAGCCGACAAAGAATGGAATCCGCCATGCCCAAGCATCGACCTGAGCCTTGGTAAACATCACACTGACGATATAACCCAAAACGGCTGCAAAAATGACAGCAACTTGCTGACTGGCTGATTGCCAACTGGTAATAAAACCACGGTTATGTGGCTCTGCAATTTCAGCTAAATAAACAGATACACCGCCCAGTTCAACGCCTGCGGAAAAGCCTTGGGCCAAACGACCCACGAAAATCAGCACGGTTGCGGCAAATCCAATACTGGCATAACTGGGTGTGAAGGCAATGATTAATGAACCGAAGGCCATAATACTCAGGGTCACCATCAGACCACGGCGACGACCGATGCGATCGACATAAGGGCCAAGCACCAAGGCACCGATTGGCCGCATCAGAAAACTGACAGCAAATACGAGGAAGGTTTTCATCAGTGCGGCATAGCTGCTGTCTGAATGGAAAAAGGTTTCACCTATGGCTTGTGCATAGAGTCCGAACAGAAAGAAGTCGTATTGTTCAAGGAAGTTCCCGCTGGTCACGTTAAAAATTGAACGGACCCGAGAAGGAGATTGGCTAGTTTGCACAACGACGCTCCATCATCTATTTATCATCGAGATGTGGAGATTAAAAATACAATCTTGATTGAAGCTTAAAAAATTAAGTGAATATTAACGTATTTGTGTGGTTTTTTTATGGATCTGTTGCATCACTGTAAACATCTTCATTTTACAATGATGCAGAAGAAGGGGAGGTCGAACTAAGCATTGTAACTTTAAGCTACAATGCTACTGCGACTTTTTTGCTGAATACGTTTAGCAAGGTTATAGCAATCTTGCACATGTGCTTCAGTGATTTTACGCATCATGAAATAGCCTAAACTGGCTGCAACAAGTTGCCCGCCTAAAGGAATAAATTTAGTCACTTGTTTAGTGGCGATTTTGGTAAAAAAACCATTAAATGATTTTTTCATGGCAGTACGTGCCACCACAAAACCCGAGAACTCAAAACCACGTTTACGTAGTTCATCCCAGTGAACTTTTTTGGTTTCAGGATCATAAACACTGATATGTTCAGGTGCTAAGCCAAAACGTGCATTAATATCTGGAATGATTTGTGTCAGCATACCTAAATCGACCACAACATCAAAAAATGGAATCGGTACAATCGCTGCACCCGCTGACCAATAGGCACGCTTCTTGGCGAGCTCCAAACATTCATCACGAATCTGTTCCAAGTTCAAACTTGGGTCAATTGCATCAGGAATTTTTTCAATTTTCATAAAGTTATACCTAAAGTCTATCCCTTGATAGTACATTCAATCGTATTGAGTGGTGAAATTCAAAACAATTTTTTTATTGGATTGTGTGTTTAGCGTGACATAGTGATCTGAAGTTGTATAGTGATGATGATAGACATTTTGGTAGAGCAAAATGGTGATTTATTGATGGGGTTATATTAACGCATGGGTATTCATGTTATTCAAAGTCAACGCCTTGACGTGTTATTGCAAGGTGTGATGGCATCAATCACTCAGCCGAGTAATTCACCCTTTCAGGTGTTTAAAACCCAGCATTTTATTGTCCCAAGTCCCGCACAAGAACAATGGTTGACGCAAAAAATTGCCGAACAACAAGGCATGACCGCCAACTATCAATTTCATCAACGTATTCGTGGTTTTCAGTGGTATGCCTATCAACAGGTATTGGAGAATAAAGAACAGGTTCGGAAAGCCAATATTCCACGTTTGATTTTAAAGTGGCGTATTCATCAAGCTTTACAGCCTTTTATTCAACCCGAACAGAATACTGTTGCGAATGAGCACCCTTTATATTCAATTGTGCAACGGATTTATGCCAGCGCCGATCAACTGCAACAAGGCACTGAAAAACAACTTAAAAAACAGAGCATGTTGTATTGGGTGGCGGAGCAGGTTTCACAACTGTTTAACAACTACATGATTTATCGTGGTCATTGTCAACGCGGCTGCCAAAGCAATTGTACCTGTGTGGGGAATTGGCTAGCGACTTGGGGACAGAATAAAGCCTTAAATATCGAACAACTGATTGCGCATACGGATCAACAAACTTCAGCCTTTAGCTTACAACAAGCCGAACAATTAGAAGCTTGGCAGCGTTGGTTGTGGCAAAACTATTTTCATGATGATTTTGTTGAAATACAAAGCATCGATGCTGATTTCTGGCAGCTGCTAGACAATGAGCAGACACGATCACGAGCTTTGGCACAACTGCCGAGTCAGGTGGTTGTATTTACGATTCTGGATTTACCACCGAGTCAGCTGCAATTTTTACGTCGTTTGGGACAGTATCTAGATGTGGTGATTCTGCACTATAACCCATCGCAGGAATATTGGGCCGACAGTGTTGATCCCCTCTGGAAAAAGCGTTATGACCTCGGCGTGAAAGAGCGTTATATCGCCAAACATCCCCATGCCAGTGATGCAGACATTGCTGCATTTTTTGACAGTTTTAGTTTGGGTTTTAATGCCTTAAACCGTGAATCTCGGCATCCCTTACTGACCCGCTTGGGTAAGCAAGCGCGTGACCACTTTTCGCTGTTGTCACAACTGGCAACAGGAGAAGAGGGCAAATGGGTGGACGCGTTTGAGGATTATTTCCCTGAAACGTTACTCGGTAAAATTCAGTCGGACATTTTCTATTTGGCAGAACCTCAGCCCCAGCAATATGAACTTGCACCTGAGGATGAATCCATTCAGATCCATGTTTGCCACTCCAGTGTGCGGCAACTCGAAGTCTTAAAAGAACAGTTACTGCATTGGCTGTCTCAAGCAGATAGCAGTCCACGTCGTCCGAGTGATGTGCTGATTTTGACTCCGAACCTAGCTGAACTTGAGCCGTTGATTCGTAGTGTTTTTCCTGCGCTGGCCCATGAGCATGAGGTGTTCTTACCTGTAAAAATTGCAGGGGTGGCGCAGCTAGATGCGTTAAATGCATGGCGTGCTGTACTTGGACGCTTGCAATTGACACAGGGTCGTTTTACGCAGGATGACTTTGCTGATTGGCTCAATCTGTCTGCGACGCAACAACGTTATGGATTAGATTATACGCAGGCACAACGGATTCTGAGTTTACTCGATGATGCTGGCTTTAAGCGTGGTTTGGATGCTGAGCATTTAAAACAAACGCTCAGTGATGACGATCAAGACTATCGTTATAGTTTTAAATTTGCCCTCGATCGTTTGGCACTTGGGATTGCCGTGCCTGCGCATGTGATGGTGCAGGAGATGCTCAGTTATGCCTTGGTACAGCCAAGTGATTTTGAACTGATTGGGATTCTGATTCAGATCTATCGCGATTTAGCGCAACGACGTGATTGGCTGCTGGCACATGAACAAGGCCAACGTTTGCCGGTCGAGTTTTGGCTACAGCGCATCAAACAGGATGTGCAAGAGTTTGAGCAAGCCGATGTGGTTGCTTTAAAAGCAATTCGTGAAATTATTCAGAAACAAGAGCGGATGCTGACCTTGGCCAGCTACTACGAAGATGCTGAAACACAATTGCGCCAAATTTCTTTGCCATTGCCTTATATCATCGAAGAAATTCAACGTGCTTTAGAAAGTCAGTCCGCACAAGTGGAGCCGACTGGGCAAATTACCTTTAGTCAGATTGGACAGATTCGCCCGATTCCTTATCGGCTGATTGTGTTGCTGAACTTGGATACAGGAAAATTTCCAAATCGGGACAGTCATATTCCGTTTGATTTGATGGATGCACTGCGTCAGCAATTGGGTGATCGTTCTCGTTTGGAAGACGATCAAGGTGCATTTTTAGATACCGTGTTGTTGGCACAAGAACAGGTTTGGCTGTTTTATAATGGCTTTGATCTCAATGATGGCGAAGTCAGAGAGCCATCTAGTGTGTTGCAGGGCTTCCGTGATCATTTGGCTTTGATTGTCAAACCAGCGCCCTCTAAATCTCTCCCAGAAAGGGAGACTTCATTTGAAGACAGTCTTCCTTTATCCGAAGCGGACTTAGCTGGATTGGAGGCATTACAAATCCCCGCACAGCTTTATCCGTTGTATCATTTACATCGTCTCCAACCGTTCGATCCACTCGGCTTTGTTTCGAATCGTCCTGTGCGCTTCCAAGACCAATGGTTTAAGGTCGCGTCACAGATTCAACAGATGAAAGGTGATCGGCAAGCATGGGTCAATATCGCCTATCCTGTTGAACAGAATGAAATGATTATTTTGGAGAGTCAGCAATGGATTCAGGATGTTACTTTCCCTGCGCGATTGTATTTAAAAACCTTAGGTGTGGAAAATTTAACCGCACAAGCCTTGGTCGATCAATCTGAACCGTTATTACTTGATGGTTTGGGTAAATATGCCATTCGGCATTTTTTACAGCAGCAGGATGAGCAGCTCTCTCCAAGTCTGTTGCAAGATCAGCTGCCCGTTGGCAAAGTTCAGCACAGTGCTTGGCAGCAAAGTCGCTTAGAGCAGCAACGCTTGTTGGAGCGCTTGCAGCAATATGCCCCAGCACCGACTGAAACCACGCAACGGGTTTGGCGCGTCTCGAAACAATTACAAATCGCCTGTGTGACCCCGAAACAACTGAGCCAAGATTGGGTCAGTTTGGATGCATCCAGTGCACGTGCCAAGCGCTTTGCCAAAGTCTGGCTGGAATATCTGCTTTGGCTGGCGCTAATCAAGAGTGACACTGCCACAGCGAAGCGCCGAATTGTGGTGTTTAGCGATCAGACGGTGATTTGTGAAGGCTTAAGTTCACAACAGGCACAGCATTATTTAAATGCATGGTTAAAGCTTTGGCGCGATGCACAGCAGCAGCCTGTGGTCTTGCCTGCTGCCTTAGTGTTAAAGCCTTTGGAAAAAGGCAAACAATATGAGTGGATTGAGCTGGATTCAACTCAGGTTTTAACTGAAGAGAGTCAAAAGCAAGTATTGAAGGACTGGAATGATACGGGGGATTTCTCGGGTTTTGATATGACTCAGAATGAAGCCTGTAAATTGCACCGCGATTGGCAGTTCATTTTGCAAGAGCAAGATGCAACCGCTTTATTACAGTATGCCTGTGATCATTATTCCTATGTGTTGTTTCAACCGATTTTTGAATTTTTACGGGTGGCGTAAGACATGAGCACGCAGAAACCAGTGTCTTATCAGCCGATTGGCGATATTCAATTTGAAGGCTTGCATCTGATTGAAGCCTCAGCGGGGACAGGTAAAACCTATACGCTATCCAGTTTGATGGTACGGATTTTTTTAGAAAAATATCTGCCTAATCAGGTGATTGCCACCACCTTTACCCGTGCTGCAGCCGCAGAACTTAAAACGCGTATCCGTCTACGTCTGGTTGAAATCCTTGAGTTTTTAGAACCTTTTCGTGATGTATTGGAACAAGATATTCAGGCCAAGGCATTACAAGAGTCTGATCCATTAAAACAACAGGTTTTACAAAACTTTGCACCGCGGATTGCCTATGCCTGTGAACGGCTAAAATTGGTCATCGATCAATTGGATGAATTGTTTGTTGGAACCTTGGATAGTTTTAGCCAAAAGCTATTGCGTGAGTTTGCCTTTGAGAGTGGCAAAATCGAACGTGCTGAAATCACTGAAGATGCCAAAAGCTATACCCGTCAATTGATTCATGATGTGTTGCGGGAATGGATTCAGACCCAACCCCAGCAAGTGATCAATGCGATGTATAGTGTGGGTGGGCTAAAAAGTGTCGATCATTTTGTTGGGATGGTCGAAAGTTCACTGAATTTTAGTTCGGCACAATTTAAACTGCCTGCTATGCCTGAAATTGAGTTAGCTCAGTTGCAACAGTGGCAACAGCAAGCACAGCAGATTGACTTGAGCAGCTTGGCGGAATACTTTCAGTTAGAAGGTGTCTATTATGGGCATATTAATGGTGCTTCTTTCCGCAACAACGCCTTTCATAAACTGTTTACAGAATCCTTGCCACCATTATTAACTGCGCTCAATAGCCCAGAGAATATACAGATCTTTGATGCCTACTTTACCGATGCGCGAGATGCGGTATTTAAGTTTTTAGACAAACTCGAAGCACAAAAAATTTTTAAGAAATGTCCTGCTGAAATTGCCGAAGGCTTCTATCAACATCCATGCGTGTTGCAACTGCAAAAGCTATTTCAAGCTGTGCAGCAGACTCAGCAAGAATTTGAGCAATTACAGGTCTATTTAAAAGCTTATCTCTGTGTGGAAGTCAAAAAACGCCTACCGCAAGTGTTGCAGCAAAAAGGGGAGACCACCTTTGCTCAGCAAATCAAGACCTTGTCTGAAGCTTTAAAAGGCGAGCAAGGACAACGTTTCGCCGTATTTGTACAGTCACGCTATCCATTGATTCTGGTCGATGAGTTTCAGGATACCAACCAAGACCAAGATGATATGTTGGCCAATATCTGGCGTCATCCACAGCGTTACCAAAAAGGTTGCATGATCATGGTCGGCGACCGTAAGCAGGCGATTTATGGTTTCCGTGGTGGAGATATGCTGACCTTCCTGAATGCCTATCAGGATATTATGGCCAAACAGGGGCGTGAGTATAAGTTGATTCATAACCACCGTTCGGTGAAAGAGCTGGTGGAAGTGGTGGATCTGCTGTTTCAGCGCCAGATCGATTTTGGTGAGCAGGTCAGCTATGACCCGATTCAAGCGGGTTCACGTCCACACCCCGCATTGATTGAAAATGCCCAACCCAATCTAATGCCTTTACGTTGGTTGCACTTGCAAGAAGGCAATGAACAGGCCACACAGGTGGCGTGGCAGATTCAGCACTTACTCAACCAAGCCTATTTAAAGCAATTGTACTTAGAGGGTGATGTTCCGACTGCGATTGATGAAGATGATATTGCCATTCTTTCACGTAGCCATCGCCAACTGGATGAAGTGCAATATGTATTGGAACGTATGGGGATTCGGGTCAACCGACCTTCGAAACGCAGTGTGTTTGATTCCAGCATTGCACAGGATGTGGGAGCCCTGCTCACGGCGTTGCTTCATCCTTATGATGAAGCCAAGCTCAAACGAGCTTTGCTCAGCCGTTTATTTGGCTTTGATCTTGCTCGATTATTGGCCTTAGAACAAAGTGCAGAAGGTTTGAGTGCTTATATTCAGCAGTTTGATGACATACGTGAAATGTGGCTGAATCAGGGCTTTTTATCAGCATGGCAGCGTTGCCTAAATCAGTTTGGTCTTTGGCAACAACTGGTGGCAACACAAAGTAAAGACAATGAACGTGCTGTGGTGAATCTACGCCACCTCACTGATCTCTTGAGCCAGCACAGTGAACATGTACAAGGGATGCAAAACCTGTATCACTGGTATTTAAAACAATTAAATTCACCAAGTGATCGCGATTGGGAGCTTGAACACAAACTATCCAGTGAAGCGGGCGTGCAACTGATGACGATTCATCAGTCCAAGGGCTTGGAGTTTAAAATCGTATTTTTACTGGGGGCGAATAAGGCCTTTGCTGAAGTGCAGAAAACACTGAATTTTTCTACCACTGAAATCCAGTTGCCCGAGACAGGTCAGACGCGTACTCAACGTGTCGTGGCAGTGGCGGATAAAAACTTTTTACAGCAGATTGAGCTGGATCAACATCAACAACGTGCTTTAGCAGAACAAAACCGGTTGTGGTATGTGGCGCTGACACGTGCCAGCCATCGGGTCTATGCGGTGTTTGAACCAGAAAAAGGCGATAAAAATAAATTTTCCGGTTTGGCTTTTTGGAAGAATCAAGGCGATCACTTTCAACATCCCTACAGTACCGATGCTGCGCTCATCTTAGAGCGACCACAAGCCTTACAGATGCAGCAAAACCAACAACAAATTGCACTGTTGGCTCAAGCGTTGCCGACACAACGTTTTTATGCACGCGGAAAAACTAGCTTTAGTTATTTGGCACAGCATCTAAAGCATAAGGCCACTCGGGCGGATCGTTTGGCCAATATCGATACCAATTTTGAGCAAGCAGAAGATGAATTAAATTTTGCTGAAACGGAAAAAATCGCCACGGCTCAGCCAATTGCTTGGATTAAACAATATTTCCCGAAAGGGACTTTGGCTGGTAATTTCCTGCATGAGATTTTTGAGCAGATTGATTTTCAGCAACCCCAAACCTGGGTAGAAGACATTCGCCGTCGTTTTAAAAATACCTATCAAGGCTTATGGTTAGAGCTGTTACAACAGTATCAACTGCATTTCCCAGAACAAGAAAATGGCGAGCAACAGCTCTATCAATGGATTGCTGATTGGCTTGGTGAAGTATTACATACGCCACTCAATCAGGGCTTTCAGTTAAAACAATTAGCTGCAGGACAATACTTGTCTGAATGTCCATTCTATCTGGCTTTATCGGATCGAGTGCTGGCGATGCAGCGTGTACAGCAGTTGTTTGAGGAATATAGTATCGAAATGCCTGAGTTACTTGAAGCGAAATCTGCCCGTTACTTGAATGGCTCCATTGACTTGGTCTACTTCGATGGTCAGCGTTACCATATTGCCGATTATAAGAGTAATTATTTAGGGGCAGAGCAACTGGATTATCAGGCTACTCAGATTGCAGAAAGTATGTCGTTGTCGAGTTATTGGTTACAAGCGGCATTATATCTGGTGGCGCTACATCGTTATCTGTCAGTCAAATTGCAGGATTATGAGATGCAGCAGCATTTGGGTGGTGCATCTTATCTGTATTTACGCGGCATGAATGGGCAGGTGCAGCAAGGCTGTTTCTACTGGAAGCCTGAGGATGAGTTTATCTTACGTCTGGATGCAATACTTGGATATTTTTCTGAGGATAAAGCTGGAAAAATGGTGTAGATAAAGTGTGTGATTTTAAATTAAACAAAAGCTTAGCTTGTGAATAACTCTGTTTATAACCTTGTGGACAAGCGTGTGGGTAAGTTTGAGGATAACTCTGTGGACAAACAAGTTGATGATCAGTCAACGCAAATGACGTGGTTAAATATGTGGAGTGACTATCTCTCACAAGCACCATTTTCTCAATCTGCTCAAGCAGTTAGCGCTGCACAACTATTACAACAATTGGTTGAAGCCAGTTTACAAGGCGACAGTTGTATTGAGGTTGAGCCAAGTCAGATTGCGGCATTGGCGGATTTGGCTGTTTCCAGTGAAATCGCAAGCACGCAGGTTGCCCCATGTGTCTATGATCAGCAGGGCTTGGCATTATACCGATATTGGCATCTAGAGCAACGCCTTGCACAACAGATTTGTCGATTAAAGCGACAAACGATTCAGGTTGTTGATGCCGAACATTATCAAGACTTGCTCAGTGATGAACACCAGCAGACTGCATTGAAAATGGTGTTGCAACAAGGCCTGAGCATTATTACCGGCGGGCCAGGGACAGGGAAAACCTATACCTTGGCGCGTATTATTGCAGCCCTCAACCAAACCATTCCCGATATTCGTATTGCTATGGCAGCACCGACAGGCAAAGCCGCACAGCGTATGCAGGAAGCATTACAAAACTCTTTTAATGATCCAAAATTATTACAATCAGGGCTCGTCACTGATGAGTTGCGCAATCAAACCACGCTGACCTTGCATCGTCTACTGGGCATGGGCAATCGACAAATACCACGCTTTCACCCCAAACAGCCTCTACCCTATGACGTGATTGTGGTGGATGAAGCCTCAATGCTGGATTTGAATTTGGCAACCCTGTTATTTGAAGCTGTCCCAGATCAATGTCGACTTATTTTGCTCGGTGATGCCAATCAATTGGCTTCGGTTGATGTCGGCTCGGTTTTGGCTGATTTACAGCAAGTCCAGGCATTGGCTGAAAATCGAGTCCAGCTACAGACCAGCCGTCGTTTCTCTGGTGAAGCCAAGATTGGACAATTCGCACGATTTATTCAGGCACAGCAACATCTAAGCGACCCCGATTTAGTCTTATCAAAACTAGAGACGGAAATTGTTCAGGCTGCACCTTTACAAGCCATTTGTTTGAATAAAGATATGCCTGACCTGATCCAGCTGGAATATTTACCCGAGCAGCAGCAGGTGGA
The DNA here is from genome assembly GCF_013072695.1 of Acinetobacter sp. Ac_5812. Lineage (GTDB taxonomy): Bacteria > Pseudomonadota > Gammaproteobacteria > Pseudomonadales > Moraxellaceae > Acinetobacter. The sequence continues at coordinate 141,550 of NZ_LXUK01000008.1, read as the reverse complement.
TATTGAACCTTATCAACATCAGTTAATGGCTGGATTTCAAGCCTATATTGAAGCTTTAAAACATTATATACAGGCAGATGAACCTACTGAGCACATCCAGAACGTGATTCAAGCCTTTGATGATTATCGAATCTTAACGGCAGTTCGACATGGGCCGTTGGGAATCGAGCAACTGAATCGTTATGCGGGGCATTGGCTCAATCAGCAACTCAAACAAATCGCTGTCGGAGATTGGTATATCGGACGTCCTGTAATGATGACCTATAATGACTATCAGCTTGGGATTTCTAATGGTGATATCGGGATCTGTTTTAAACATCGCACCCAGTCACAGCAATTCGAAGTCTTTTTCCCGAGCTTAAATAAATGGATTGCAGCGCATCGACTGCCACGCAGTATGCAAACCGCCTTTGCTTTAACCATTCATAAATCACAAGGTTCGGAATTTACCCATACCGCGATTGTTTTAGATGCGCATGCCGAGAAGCTGTTGAGTCAGGAATTGATCTATACCGCAGTCACCCGTGCTAAAAAAGTGGTGAGTATTTTGGCTGACGCACCTGCATTACAGCAGGCCTTAACGATACGGACTGTTCGACGCAGTGGTTTAGTGCAAAAGATCAATTTGAACAGATTGTGAACTTATTCTTTAGAATTCACTATTTTGTAAGTAAAAGCTTACAAGGATTCGAGATATTGTCGCTAGAGCAAGCGCAAGGTTTTTGAGATTATGTACACACAAAGAGCCTAGCATGGAAAGCTAGGTAAATCGCAAAAATATAATAATAACGTCGTATGACAGCGAACTTACAGTGAAGTAAGTGATAAAAGAGGAAACTTACAGCCGCTAAGCCTTGTAGTTTTGGGAGAGACTACAGGGCTTTTTTATTTTTACCGCAAAATTCACTATAAAATCAACATAATCCATATCATATTTAGGGTTTTTGAAAATAGGTGAAAATTCACGTTTTAACAAATCTGCATTCTTTTACTTCATTTATATCTTCAAATAAAAGGAAGAAATAGAAATCTTCTTGTCTGACAATTTTTTGTTATTATTAAGTTAAATGTTATACAGACTTGTACGTTTTTTCTTACACAGAGATAAGAGAAATGCTATTTCTCTCCACAATTGATTCTGACAGAATAGTCGGTATAGAGAAAGCGAATATGTGTTAAAAAATAATAAAGAAAAGGATGGGTGATGAGCATTCAGAGGGTTTGAATGGTGTAAGAAAAAAAAATAAAAAACAACAAAAAAGAACAATGATAAATCTAAGCGCAAAAGCCCAAGTTTAACTTGGGCTTTTTTGTGCGCGGACTTCTAGTGGCTGATGCTTAAACGAGATCAGTTTCAGTACGATCTGTTGCAAACAGCGAACGGCGTTGATTCTTCGCAATTTTCGGACAATTTGTGGAGATCTGGTACAGCGTTTTTGCCAGTGCAGGCAAGTGCGTTCCCACCACGGATTTTCCAGTCGTCAATAGCGATACACTAATATCCCGCTCTGGATCAGCCCAACACAGAATATTAGAGAAGCCAATATGGCCAAAAGCCTGTCCGGTCATTGGACCAAATAGACCCACAGGGTTGCTACCAAGCATTGGACCCAATGCATAACGCATCGGTGCCAATAAGGTTCGGTCTAAGCTAATCCCAGAAGTGGGCAGGGTGGAGCGGAATACCGTTTGAGGACTCATAATTTGTTTGCCCTGATACTCACCACCACTGAGCAGCATTTCAAAAAACCGCCCTGCCTGCTCAGCACTGGTATAGATATTGCCAGCGGGGCAAATGGTGTCCATAAAGCGGCTATCATTGGTGACATCCACTGCAAGCTGTAGACCGCCACCCAGTACATGATTGAGATAATGATCTGTGCCTAAACTTGGATGAATCCCCGTCGCATAGTTCAAGGCAACATCGGCACGATATTCAGGTTTTAAACCATAGTTGAAATAATCCAAGCCCATTGGCTTTTCAATGTGTTCAGCCAAAAACTCTCGAACGCTTTGACCTGTCACCCGTTGCACGATTTCACCCAGAATATAACCTGCGGTAACCGCATGGTAGGCAAGATGAGTCCCTGAAGGAGAAACCGGTTTGGCGGCACAGAGCAGTTTTAAAATATCATCTTGGTTAAAAAGAAGTTCTGGTGTGACTTCAGTGTCGATACGTGGAATACCACCACGATGGGAGAGTAGATGGAAAATCGTGGCACGACGTTTACCATTCACGCCAAATTCTGGAATGTAATAACTAATCGGATCAAGTAAATTGAGCTCGCCACGTTCATCCAACATATGAATCAACATCGCCGTGACCATTTTGGAGGCAGAGAATAGGCAGACTGGTGTATCTGGGCTGCCGATTTTGGCATCGGTTGCTAAGCCATCTGGGGAGTTCCCTTGCGCATAGCCAATACTGCGATTGAGAAGAATTTGCCCCTGACGACGTAAACATAAAGTAATGAGTGGATAATTCCCCGTTTTGTATAGATTTTCAACACTGTTCCATATCTTTTGAATCTGTCGTTCGGTCATGCCGCCCAATTCAGCCGAGATTTCATCTTTGCTGCGAATCACTTGATTTAGGTCATGCGGTACATAACAGGTATTGGTTGATAAAATTTTCACGATTCCCTCGCAATATTTTCGTTTTCTTTCTTCTCTGTCATAAATTGAAAACAGAATCAGGCTAGTGTGCCTATTTTGTACAGCGCTGTCAGCTGCCGAATTGCCAGCGGATATAAAACAATTTTGCAATATAGCGATAGATCACTTAAAATAAGCGCCTTGCTGTAGTGATGCACGGCAGTCGGTTGGTTTCAACTGATCATTATCATTTTATTTTTGTAAGCATCTCGGAGAAATCGAATGGCTTTAACTAACACTGATCGCGCAGAGATCATCGCTAAATTTGCTCGTGCTGAAAACGACACTGGTTCACCTGAAGTACAAGTTGCTTTATTGACTGCTCAAATCAATGATTTGCAAGGTCACTTTAAAGAACACAAACACGACCATCATAGCCGTCGTGGTTTGATCCGTATGGTTAACCAACGTCGTAAATTACTTGACTACTTAAACGGTAAAGATCACGGTCGTTATGTTGCTTTGATCGGCGCATTAGGTTTACGTCGTTAATTCGATTTTACTTTGTTTTCGCTATTTCGCATGTTGCAATGCTTTATCGCTGAAAAGAGAGTTTCATCTAATTTACCTTAGATGATTTTTAGAAGGGGCGCTTGTTCGCTCCTTCTTTGCGTTTAACTTTTTAAATATTTGGTCTAGTGTGATGGCTTCTAAGCTTTGTCATTTATCTACACAGCAGTTGTAGTCTGAATGCCAAACCTTAGGGGTCTCACTAGAATAAAATTAGGAAAATACAATACATGTCAATGTTTAATATTGTTCGTAAAGAATTTCAATTTGGTCAATACCAAGTTGTTTTAGAAACGGGTCGTGTTGCACGTCAAGCAAATACAGTTTTAGTTACCATGGGTGGCGTGACTGTTCTCGTTGCTGTTGTAGCTCAGCCTAAAGCTAAAGCGGGTCAAGACTTTTTCCCGTTAACTGTTAACTATCAAGAAAAACAATATGCTGCTGGTCGTATCCCAGGTGGTTATGGCAAGCGTGAAGGTCGTGCTTCTGAAGCTGAAACTTTAATTTCACGTCTGATTGACCGTCCAATTCGTCCGTTGTTCCCAGAAGGTTATTTCAACGAAATCCAAGTAACAGCAACAGTTGTTTCTTCGGATAAGACGATGGATGCTGATATTGCTGCTATGCTCGGTGCTTCAGCTGCATTATCGATTGCGGGTACGCCGTTCCGTGGTCCAATTGCGGGTGCACGTGTTGGTTTAATCAACGGTGAATACGTTCTTAACCCGAATTTTGAACAACTTGCTCAATCTGATCTTGACCTCGTGGTTGCGGGTACAGAGTCAGCTGTGCTTATGGTTGAATCTGAAGCGAAAGAACTTTCAGAAGATCAAATGTTGGGTGCGGTGCTTTTCGGTCATGACGAAATGCAAATTGCGGTTCAAGCAATTAAAGAATTTGCTGCTGCAGCGGGTGCAGTTGAATCGACTTGGGTTGCGCCAAGCAAAAACGAAGCACTTCTTGAGCAATTAAAAACTGCTTTTGAAGCGAAAATTTCTGAAGCATATACTATTGCAGTAAAGCAAGATCGTTATGCAGCACTTGATGCACTTTATGCAGAAGCAGTTGCTCAGTTTGTTCCTGAAAATGACGAAACTGGTATTGCGGATGAAGTAAACGAATTATTTGAAGATCTTAAATACCGTACTGTACGTGACAATATCTTGTCAGGTAAGCCACGTATTGATGGTCGTGATACCAAAACTGTTCGTGGTATCGATGTACAAGTAGGTGTATTAGGTCGTGCGCACGGTTCTGCATTATTCACACGCGGTGAAACTCAAGCCTTAGTGACAACGACTTTGGGTAATACTCGTGATGCGTTGATGGTTGATACGCTTTCTGGTACCAAAACTGACAACTTTATGTTGCACTACAACTTCCCTGCATATTCTGTAGGTGAAACAGGTCGTGAATCAGGTCCTAAGCGTCGTGAAATCGGTCATGGTCGTTTGGCTCGTCGTGGTGTTCAAGCCGTTCTTCCTGCGGCTGACCGCTTCCCGTACGTGATTCGTATCGTATCTGATATTACAGAATCTAATGGTTCATCTTCTATGGCTTCTGTATGTGGTGCTTCATTGTCACTTATGGATGCCGGCGTGCCATTGAAAGCGCCAGTTGCGGGTATCGCAATGGGTCTAGTAAAAGAAGGTGAGCGTTTTGCCGTTCTTTCTGACATCTTAGGTGATGAAGATCACTTAGGCGATATGGACTTTAAAGTTGCAGGTTCTGCCAACGGTATTACTGCACTTCAAATGGACATCAAGATCGAAGGGATCACTGAAGAGATCATGGAAGTTGCATTAAACCAAGCATTTGCTGGTCGTATGCACATCTTGAATGAAATGAACAAAGTTATTTCACGTGCACGTTCAGAAATCAATGCACATGCGCCAACGTTTGAAGTGATTAATATCAACCCTGATAAGATCCGTGACGTGATTGGTAAAGGTGGTGCAACCATCCGTGCGATTACTGAAGAGACTAAAGCGGCGATTGATATCGAAGATAACGGTACTGTACGCGTGTTTGGTGAGACCAAAGCGGCTGCGAAAGCTGCGATTGCGAAAATCCAAGCGCTGACTGCAGAAGTTGAGCCTGGTACCATCTACGCAGGTAAAGTCATTCGTATCGTTGAATTTGGTGCATTCGTCAATATCATGCCAGGTACTGACGGTTTGCTTCATATTTCACAAATCTCAAATGAGCGTATTGCGAATGTGACTGACGTTCTAAAAGAAGGTCAGGACGTTAAAGTACAAGTTGCCGATGTCGACAACCGTGGTCGTATCAAGTTGACAATGAAAGACATTGAACAAGCTTAATGTTAGCAAGCATTTTGCTTAAAAAAAGCGCATTGTTTTAACAATGCGCTTTTTTATTAAGTAAATGATTGTTAAAGACATAAAAATTAAAAACTATAAACATAAAATTTCTTGATATTAGACATTAGTCTAATGCTTTAATTGTGTGCCCCACAATTAACGTAGAATTCCCCAAATTTCCGTGCCTGCCTGTGTTTATGTGGTTTTAAATAGACAGTCGGAAGTCTATTTGTTCATCTCAATATGAAGGAATATCGCACATGCTTGTCGATCATGTCGCCACAGGTCAAGATGACCAACAGCCTCCAAAGAAACCAAAGTTTTATCAGATTCTCTATGTGCAAGTGATCTTCGCGATTGTCGCGGGGATATTGTTAGGTCATTTCTTCCCAGAACTTGGTGAAAGCTTAAAGCCATTGGGCGAAGCTTTCATTAAATTAGTCAAAATGATTATTGCTCCTGTAATTTTCCTGACCGTTGTGACAGGGATTGCAGGCATGAAAAATCTTGGTAGCGTTGGTCGTGTGACCGCTAAAGCAATGATCTACTTCTTGACCTTCTCAACATTGGCCTTGATCGTAGGATTGATTGTCGGAAATGTAATTGAACCTGGTCATGGTCTAAATATTGATCCAAGTAGCTTGCATAGCACCAAAGTTGATGAATACGCAGCAAAAGCGCACGAGTCGACGATTACGGGCTTCTTGATGAATATTATTCCAGATACATTGGTCAGTCCATTTGTATCAGGTCAAATCCTTCAAGTCCTGTTTGTTGCGGTGTTGTTTGGTTTGGCTTTGGCAAAATCAGGTGATTTAGGTCGTCCAGTCACTGATTTTCTACAGCAGCTCACTACGCCAGTATTTACCTTAGTGGGTATGTTGATGAAGTTTGCGCCGATTGGTGCATTCGGTGCCATGGCGTTTACCATTGGTGCTTATGGGATCAGTTCAATCGGTAATTTGATGTTATTGATTGCGACCTTCTACATTACCGCTTTACTGTTTGTCATTATTATTTTGGGTGCAGTGGCACGCTATAATGGTTTCTCGATTATTGATCTGATTCGTTATATTAAAGACGAACTTTGGTTAGTCCTCGGAACAAGCTCATCAGAAGCGGCATTACCGTCATTGATGGCAAAAATGGAAAAAGCGGGCTGTGAAAAGTCAGTTGTTGGTTTGGTGATTCCAACCGGTTATTCATTTAACCTTGATGGTACCAATATCTACATGACATTGGCGGCATTGTTCATCGCTCAAGCCTGTAATATTGAATTAACCCTCACACAACAAATCACGATTCTATTGGTCGCGATGCTGAGCTCTAAAGGTGCAGCAGGCATCACAGGCGCAGGCTTTATTACCTTGGCTGCAACACTGTCGGTTGTCCCTGCAATTCCTGTCGCAGGTATGGCATTGATCCTTGGTATCGACCGTTTCATGTCAGAATGCCGTGCATTAACCAACTTGGTGGGTAATGCTTGTGCGACAATCGTCGTGGCAAAATGGGATAATGCATTGGATAAAGAACAACTTGATCAAGCCCTTAAATATGGTGTGGTTGAGAAGAAAGAAGTGTAATCTTGCTGATATTCGGAAGAGCCTCCATGCTGTGCATGTGAGGCTTTTTTATTGGATGTGGTTTCAGTCCTGTAATAGCCGTAGCTTTTTATCTGGCTTCGTGGCAGCATTTCTCTTGCCATTCTAATGTCTATTGTCCTATGCAACTTTATTATTTTTATCGTCATAACAGTGAAAATACGATTTTTATCAGTGCGGAACAACAAACAGAACATACGCTTGAGTTTTTATGGGTCGATAGTCTTAGGCAAGATCTGGTGAATCATACAGAGGCTTGGCAGAAGAATATTTATGAGCATACAGGATTGGTACTGAATGAATTCCATTTGCGGGATTTACTGAATATTGAGCATCCTTGCGCATTTGATACAGTGGAGGAATATGACCTGTTGGTGTTTCGCAAACTGATTAGCCCAGATGATCAGATTTTGGCAAATGAGAGTGCTTCAGAATCACATGAAAGTGTTTTTGGTTTGGCAACCACGCCCATGAGTTTTATCTTAACACCCACCATTTTGGTGAGTGTGAGAGAGCAGGGCAATCAGGCGGTAGAGAGTTATATTCAGCGTATTCAGACCATTATGGGACGACCGAGTACTGAGCAGAATAAACCACGTAAATTAGCCAGCACCCCCGCAGATTTATGTTTACGCTTATTGAATAGCATGATTGATGGTTATCTGAATTTACGCACGCCCTTAACTCGCCGTGTCGAATATTGGCAACAACAACTGTTACAGGGCAATCGTCGTTTTAAGCAGTGGCATCAATTGTTCCATGAGGATATGGCTTTTCAGCAAATCGAAAATCTCTGTGAGGAGCAGATCGAAACCTTGCAAGAATTTAGAGATGAACTGGTCGATAATTATCATCATGTGGTGGGTGAACATAAGCATAAAGCACAAGATATTTTACTGGTACGTCTAAACGATCTGATGAGTCATGTAGAACGGGTACAAAAGCATACGCTACGTTTAAGAAATGCGATTCAATCGGCCATCGATTTGCATTTCTCTGCTATTGCCAATCAAACCAATGAAAACATGCGCATCTTGGCGATTATTACTGCCATCTTTGCACCGCTGACCTTGCTGACAGGGGTCTATGGGATGAACTTTGAGTTTATTCCAGGACTGAAATCACCAGTTGGCTTCTGGATTATGCTGGGTGTGATGCTGATGAGCACAGTATTTTTACTGTATTATTTTTATCGACAGCATTTGGTCGGGCGTGGCGAACGCAGTGTGATTGATTTGCTGGCCCAGCAGCATCGGCAGCGTAATTTTAATTTGTTGTGGTTTTTGGATTATGAACCGATTAAGCAAACGCTGAAAGAAGTGGAGAAAATGACCAAGCTGAAATAGTATGGGCTTGGTCATTTGCAGGATGGTTTAATGAAAATGTTTCAGCTGTTTACGCAGCTGTTGCACTTCATCGATTAAATCCAACATCACCGCTACAGCAGATAAGCTTGCATCGAAGTCACGTTGTAAACGGTAAGCACGCCTAGCCCGACTCACATCTTCACCAATAAACTGATAGCTTTGCGGTTCAACCGTGATCTGCAAAATATCATAATCAATCAGTTTTAACACCCAGTCGGTGCTTTGACCGCATGCCTCAGCGAAGTGCTCGAGATCAAGTGCCAATTGTTCATCAATGATTTCAACTTGGCTGTGACCGTCATATTGAATTTCTTTGTATTGAATGGTTGTCATGATCTTACTCCTTATGAGGCGCGAGGTCGGAATGAAGCAAAGGCATCGGCAAATTGTTGATAAGCCTGTTGCTCTTGCTCATTATGTACGGGTGGTAAAACAATATTAATAATCAGGTATAACTGCCCGGCAGTTTTGTTGGGAATGCCTTTGTCTTTTAAGCGTAACTGTTGCCCATTCTTGGCATTTTTCGGTAAGTTCACTTTGAGTTGCCCAGCAGGCGTGCTCAGCTCGATGCTTTGGCCCAAACCAGCTTCCCAAGGGCTGACATCAATGGTTTGATAGACATCAGCACCTTCGACTCGAAGACGTTCGGTATCTTTATATTGAATCTCGATATACAGATCACCATTTTCTCCGCCGTTAACACCACTTTGACCTTGACCATTGAGGCGGATTTGCTGACCTTCCTTCATGCCTTTTGGAATCTTAACCTCTAGGGTTTTCCGTTGCACTTCAGGTTCACCATACACATTGTAGGTCGGAATTTGTAAGGTGATCTGTTGAGTTGCGCCATGGTAGGCAATGTCTACATCGACCTGAATACTGGCGTGCTGATCTTCACCACGATAACTGCGTTGCTGGCGTTGAGAGCGCTGTTGCCCGCCACCAAAGCCTGAGCCAAAGCGACCAAATAAGTCTTCAAAGCCACTAAAGTCAGCGCCATCACCTGAGCTTTGACGATAGAACTGTGAACCGTCAAAACCACTATGCTGGCCTTGGCCCGCATTAGAAAAGCCCTGAGGATGATCCAGCATTTGGTCATATTCTGCTTTTTTAGTACTGTCACTCAAAGTGTCATAGGCGACGTTAATCGCCTGCATTTTAGCTTCAGCATCAGTTTCTTTGCTAATGTCAGGATGGTATTTACGTGCCAATTTACGATAGGCTTTTTTGATTTCATCTGCTGTGGCGTCTCTTGAAACACCAAGCTCTTCATAATAATTTTTTGCCATGATCTATAATAAATATAATGATGTGTTTATTTCATTATGAAACGAATCCAAGAGATTTCAATGGATTCGATTGTATAAGACTTGTTCTGTTTGGCTAAAAATGTAGGTCGCTATGGCTTTTAATGTGGACTTGAGGTCGATTTTAGATAAAGGTATCGACCAGTCCATAGAGCGCAATCAAGACCAATAAAACACCACATAGACCAAGAATCTTTGGATAAATACGGCTTTGAGAAAGGCTGCGGAAGAATAGATAGACCAAAGACAAGGTGAGAAAGTCCAAAATAATCCAGGTCACTGTGAGTAGACTTAAACTGAAATTGATACTCGGTGAGATGTTAATAAATTGCGGGAAAAAAGCCGAAAAGAAAATAATATCTTTCGGATTGGAAATTCCCACCAAAAAGCCTTTTTTAAAGCCACTACTTTGTGCAGACACGGTTTGGATGGCGGTTGGATGTGGTGCCTGAAGCACTTCTTTAATAATGCTATAGCCCAGATAAGCAATATAAAGGCAACCGAATATACGAATGGCTTTGAGGTAGTTTTCATCAATGGTGAGAAAACCCTTGAGAATCAGTACGGAAATAAAAATCAGGATTAAAGAGGCGAAGTTGGTTCCAAAAATCGTCTCTAGTGCTTTTTTATAGCCTCCCTTAAGGCCAGCACTGGCCACCAAAATCATCACAGGACCAGGGGTAGCAATCAGTACAACTACACTGACGATAAACAGCAAGTATTCGAAGTAATTCATAAGGCAAAATTAAGGTCTATGTTCTTGGGAGATTTGAAAATTGTTTTATCGCATAGACCTTAATACAAAATAAAAAAAGACGGAAGCCCGTCTTTTTTTATTTTTAACATTTAGTCAATTAACTTAAATGTTCACCGAACAAGCCCAAAGCTTCTTCTGCAGTAAATTCATAACGTGTATTACAGAATTGACAATCCATTTGGATTGGGTTTTGAGCTTCCAGTGTTTCATGAACGGCAGTCACGCCGATTTGGATCAAGGCATTGGCACAACGTTCTTTAGAACACGTACAGCCAAACTTTAACTGCTCAACTTCAGGTAAGCGCACTTCTTCTTCGTTATACAAACGATAGAGGATTTCATTTGCAGGAAGATCGGTTAACTCTTCGGGTTTCAGGGTTTCAGTGAGCATGGTCAAACGAGGCCATAGATCTTCATCAACCAACTTTTGCTCTTCTTCATCATTACGAGGAAGTAGCTGAATCAATAGACCACCCGAACGTTGGTTATTGGTTGCCAATACAATGTGGGTTGGGATCTGTGCAGACAAATCATAATACTGTGTCAAGCAACCTGCCAAGGTCGGTTGATCAAGTGGGACGATCCCTTGATAGCGTTCGCCGTGTTCAGGTTCAATGTTGATGAACAGCACTGGATTGCTTAAAGCCGCAAGCACAGTACGACTGTCGCCACCTTCAACGAAACGAGGATCTTCTTCGTAATCGGCCAAGGCACGTACTTCACCTAAATGGTTGCATTCAGCCATCGCCCATTTGAATGTACCTGTCGCTTGAATCTGTAAACTAATCCGGCCACGAATCTTGAGTGTACTGGCAAGTAAGGCTGTTGCACTGAGCATTTCACCCAACAGGCTTTGTACCGCAGGCATATATTCACGTTGCGCCAAAATGGTTTGAAGCGCTTCTTCCAAATGCACTACTTCACCGCGTACAGGACAGTCTTCGATAAAAAAACGTTGGCGTAAATCAGACATATTTTTCTCCAGTACCCCTCTAAGGGGAAACAAAGCAATAGCTTGCTTTGAAAAGCACTTCGGGCTTTATAAAAAGGTGCAAGTATGCAGTCAATAATGGTGTCAATTTGCCAAAACTCAAGATGCTTCATTGGGTGAATTTGCATCACTTTGTGTGTTTTGATCATTGCTCACACGATCTGTATGCAAAGTTTTGGCATTTGCAAATAAATACTCAAGTTCTGCCATGGCATTTGGATAGCTTTCAAGTATTTCTTGTTGATCGTGTGCCCATTGTTGCTGCATGAGTAGCTGTTCATCTTCCTGTTTAAAGCGCTCAATTTGAATATGTGCGTCTTTAATGGAGAGGCCTGTTTCAATCAAAGCCTGTTGTGCCATATTTAACGATGAAGCATAGGTTTCACGCCAAATATGCTGTACCCCTAAATCACTGAGTAAATGCGCATGATGGCGGTCACGGGCGCGGACGAATAAGCTTAAGTCTGGATAGTTCAAACGTAGATGCCGCGCCAGATTCATACTGTCTTCAACATCATCAATTGCAACAATCAGTAATTTGCAATATTCAATGCCTGCAGCACGTAAGTTCTCGACTTGAGTCACATCGGCATCAAAGAAACGATGTCCATATTGTTCGATAAAATCAGCATCGGGTTGATTGCTATCAATTACACTGAATTGTTTGCCTTGAGCGTGTAAGGCCCGTGCGATGACTTGTCCAAAACGGCCAAATCCAATGATGAGAATTGGATGTTGTGGGACATCAGCATCAGTTACAGCGACTTTATTCTTTAGCAGTATTGGCAAAATTTTTCGATCAAATAGTTCGTACAGGAGCGGAGTTAAAAGCATCGACCCGAATATAATGAGAAAGGCTGGTTCTAATAAGTCTTTGCCGAGTAAATTTTCGCTTTCTGCCAGCTTAAGCAGAATAAAACTGAGTTCGCCGCTTTGCGCCAAGGTAATTGCAAACAGGGTACTGAGTTTGGCGTGGCGCTGTTGGTAATAGCTGATTGCACCAATCACAACGGCCTTGATAACAACTAAACCAAAGATTGATGTAATGATCAATAATGGTGTTTGGACAAGTGGTTGCAGTGAAAGACCCAAGCCGATGGCCAGAAAAAATAGTCCTGTTGCAGCATCTTTAAAGGGTTCAAGAATGCGTTCAACTTCACTTTTAAATTCTGTCTCTGCGAGTAATAAGCCCCCCAGAAATGCACCAATTAGAATATGAATATTTAAAATATCCATGATGAGGATGACAGAAACTAAGACCAATAAACTGAGTACAGCAATGAGGTGGATACTATTTTTCCGTGCTAAGAAACGGAATGCTGGACGAACTAAATAACGGCTGGCTAAGAATAATCCTGAAAACGTCGCGATGATGGCTGCAAAATAGGCAATGCCATGCCGTGTAGAAGCCGTGTCTTCGAGTAATGGAAATAATACAATCAAGATGACGGCAACAAAGGCTTGAAATTGTAAGGTTGCTAAAGTCGCTTGTCCTAGTTTGCTGTTGAGTTGCTGTTTTTGTTGTAAAAGCTGTTGCGGTAAGATCACAGCGGAAAGCGCTAAAGCACATCCGAGAATCAGACTGGTTAGCACATCATTAAACAGTAAAAAACATGCGCCAATCAGAACAAGAGTAATGATTAGCAGTTGTAATCCGCTGTTTTTTAGAATGCCTCTACGCTCGAGCCAAAGTTGTTGGGGACGAAAAGCAAAACCGACAAAGAACATGACTGCAATCATACCAAAATGTAGCAACTGCTTGATGAGCTGAGGGTCTTCAATCAGGCCCGAAACACTGGAGCCAAGTAAAAGTCCTGCAATCAGATAACCCAGAACAGTATTGGCGGCATAACGTTTTGCTAATGGAACAAAAATTAAAGTCGCAGCCATTAAAAAAATAATCGGTAGCAGTAAAGACATTGAATGCCTCAAATTTTTTCTATTTTGTCTAGACTAACTCAAATGAGTCGTCTGTAAAAATATGATCTTAACAGATGATATTGGAAAACGTTCGATAACTTGAACAAGCTCAGGCTAAGCTTCTAACTAAACTCTTGCGGGTCAACATCAATCGATAGCCTCAGTAGATGCTGGCGAGGTAAGTGTACGACGTGTTGCCACCACTGGCGTAAATAAAAATGCAGTTTTGCTCGATCGCTAGACAAAATCACCATATGTGCACGATAACGGCCTGCTTTACGCTCCATCGGTGCAGGAATGGGTCCCCAAATGTCGACAATCTCGCCAGCCATTGTCCGTAATTGTTGTGCAATATCCGCTAAGAATTGCTGACTATAGTCGCGATCTTTAGATTCGACCCGAACCAATACTGCATAACGATAAGGCGGCAGCAGGGCAACTTTGCGATCAGCCAGCATTTGTTTTGCGACAGTACGGTAGTCATGCTCAATCAGGGTGGTCAACATCGGGTGATCAGGGCGCAGGCTTTGTAAATAAACACTGCCTTTATGCTCACCACGACCAGCACGTCCGGCGACCTGAACAATCAGCTGCGCGGTTCGCTCAGGTGCACGTGGGTCGACACTGAGTAAGCCAGCATCAATATCTAAAATCGCAACAAGAGTGACATGCGGGAAATGATGACCTTTGGCCAGCATTTGCGTACCCAACAGAATGCTCGGCTTATTTTGCTGAATGCGATCATAGATCTTTTGCCAGCTACCGACTCGACTGGTACTGTCCCGATCGACTCGAATAACTTCATTATGTGGGAACAGCTCTTGTAAATGTTCTTCAAGTTTTGCTGTACCTGCACCAATGGTTTTTAAGCTTTGCTTCTGACAGGCAGGACAATGATCAGGCAGGCGATTGATGGTGCCGCAGTGATGACAATGTAAATAATGGTAGGGCTGTGAATGCAAAGTAAAATGCGCATCACAATGTGGGCAGTTGGCTTGCCAACCGCAGCTTTCACACATCAGGATGGGTGCATAACCGCGTCGATTTAAAAAGATCAGCACCTGTTCTTTACGTTCTAAAGTATGTTTGATCTGTTCGATCAGGGTTTGACTCAGACCATGCTTCTTTTTTGCGACTTTTAAATCCACCACATACATTTTCGGCAGTACAGCGACGCCTGCACGCTGATTCAACTCAAGCAGATGTAACTTGCCCGATTCCACCAAGTGATAACTGTCAATACTTGGGGTGGCTGAACCGAGAATGACAGGACAGTTCTGTAAATGACCACGATATAAAGCCACATCGCGGGTATGGTAACGAAAACCTTCTTGCTGCTTAAAGGAGAGATCATGTTCCTCATCTAGAATGATTAAGCCTAGATGCGGCAGTGGGGTATAGATTGCAGAGCGTGTACCAATAATAATGGAAGCTTTGCCCGTTTGCGCATGTTGCCAAGCCTGTAAGCGTTTCGAATCGTTTAGACCGGAATGAAGCAAGGCCACATCGCAATGAAACCGTGACTTAAAACGGGCGACCGTTTGCGGGGTTAGACCAATTTCAGGCACCAGTACCAATACTTGTTTGCCTTGTTTTAACACCTCATGCATGACTTGCAAATAAACTTCAGTTTTGCCACTGCCAGTCAAACCATCGAGTAAAAATGCCTGATAGTGATACTGTGCTTTGAGGATCTGTTGAATTGCTTTCTTTTGATCTTCGTTGGGCGTCAAAGGGACTTGTGCCAGTTGCACAGGCGTTGGGGTGAAATCATGCGGTTCTAGACAGCATTCAACCAAGCCCTTTTTTTCTAATGCCTTTAAAGTTGAGGTTTCTACACCACTGAGATTGAGCACATTCTCAGTAGCACCGTGAGGATGAAGCTTTAAAACCTGATAAGCATCATATTGTTTTTGTGAACGTTTTAATAAGGCATTGGGGTCATCATGCGGTGTGATTTTCCATAAATGAAATAGGATATCTAAGGCACGCCCTTGTCTTAATAAGGTAGGCAAGGCACTTTGCATGACCTCACCAATCGGGAATTGGTAATATTGTGCTGACCATGTCAACAAAGTTAAAACTTGTTGGTCTAGAATCGTTTCCTGATCAAGTAATTCTGTGATGGCCTTAAGTTTGAATTGTCCTATAAATACTTCGTTAGGATCTACTTTTTCAGTAATAATTCCCACGAGGTTTTGCCGCCCAAAAGAAATGGCAACGCGTGCACCGATTTGTGCCTGTGCATATTGCTCAGCACTGACTGTATAGTCAAAGGTGTCATACACATAGACGGGTATCGCGACTCGAATACGGTAGAGAATAGCGTTAGAATTTTCGGTAGGCATATAGGCTTCATTCATGGGTAAAATGGCATGACTGTATGTCATGGAATTATGCTAAAGTGCGAAGTGTTATGTCGATGAATTTCTTGTGAAACGCTCAGGTTTCACTTCAAACACGGATGCAACTGTAACAACAACTATTTTGGGACAATTAGAACAGAACCATGCCTGCTTATCAATTTACCGCGCTTGATGCCTCAGGAAAGCAACATAAAGGTGTGCTGGAAGGGGATTCTGCACGCCAAATTCGTCAACAGTTACGCGATAAAGCATGGACACCCATTGCGGTCGATGCGGTTGAGCAAAAAGACAAACAGCAACAACGCTCATGGTTTAAAAAAAGCTTTAGTGCCTATGATTTGGCCTTGATGACCCGACAGCTTTCAGTCTTGGTCGCTGCAGGTATTCCACTTGAAGAAGCACTGCGTGCAGTGAGTAAACAAAGTGAAAAATCACATGTCCAAAACTTATTAATCGCGGTACGGTCCAAGGTTTTGGAAGGGCATTCACTGGCAAAAAGTATGCAGCAATCGGGACGATTTCCCGAACTGTATATTGCAACAGTTGCAGCAGGCGAGCGCTCAGGCCATCTTGATTTAATCTTAGATCAGTTGTCGGACTACACCGAAAACCGTTTTGCCATGCAGAAGAAAGTGCAGGGTGCGATGATCTATCCGATCGTACTGATGTTGATGTCTTTCGGGATCGTGATGGGGCTGATGACCTACGTCGTGCCTGAAATCGTAAAGACCTTTGAACAAAGCAAAGAAGCCTTGCCCTGGATCACAGTTGCTTTGATGAAAGCCAGTGCCTTTATTCGACATACGTGGTTGGGCATGCTCATTCTGGCCTTTATCGCGGTGATCTTGTTTACCCGTTTTTTAAGAACCACCGCGGGACATTATGCATTTGACCGATTAACACTCAGATTGCCACTATTTGGTAAACTTTCGCGTGGTATAAATGCGGCACGTTTTGCCAGTACCTTATCGATTCTGACCCGTTCAGGGGTGCCTTTGGTTGAAGCTCTCCGTATCGGTGCTGAAGTCAGTAATAACTGGGTGATTCGTGATGCGATTGAAGTGGCGATGGAGCGTGTAACAGAAGGTGGTAATTTGGCAACACAGTTAGAGCGTTGCGGTTATTTCCCACCAATGATGGTACAAATGATTCGAAGCGGTGAAGCATCAGGCGAGCTAGATCGTATGTTGGATCGCGCATCCACCATGCAAGATCGTGAGGTCACCACCTTTATTTCCACATTACTGGCGTTACTCGAACCCTTGATGCTGATTTTTATGGCAGCAATTGTATTGGTGATTGTTATTGCAGTAATGTTGCCAATTATTAATATGAACAATATGATCTAATGAGTGACATGTAAGAGATGAATATGAATAATTCAATGGATAAACAAAATGTTGGACGTAGCTTGAATGCTCGTACTCGAAGCATAGCTTCTTCTCTTGTGGAATCTTGCAACTCAGAGCATAGCTCTTCGTCTTGCGCTTATCCTCGCACTCGAAGCCTAGCTTCTTCTCTTGCGGCACGTTCGAGCGTTGCTCGAATGAATCGTGCCTCAGGATTTACACTCATTGAGGTGATGGTTGTTATTGTAATTCTTGGTGTTTTGGCAGCACTGATTGTTCCGAATGTGATGGGCCGTGGTGAAAAGGCCAAAGTCGATACCACCAGTATTACCTTAAAAGGGGTTGCTGGTGCGTTGGATCAGTATAAGCTAGACAATGGTCGTTACCCATCCATGCAAGATGGTGGTCTAGATGCATTGGTGAACCAACCCGCAACAGCTAAAAACTGGTTACCAGGTGGTTATGTCAAAGGTGGCTATCCAAAAGACAGTTGGGAAAATGATTTACAATATGTGATCCCAGGTCGTGAAGGTCGTCCATTTGATTTATATTCGTTTGGTGCGGATGGTAAAGAAGGTGGTGAAGGCAATGATGCGGATATTTATTATCAGCCATAATGTTGAATAAAATATCACTTCACTTTTGAATTAAATAAATAGAGAGTGAAGTGATAATGTTTCTTAATTCAATAAAACAACATAACTATTTGAAAAATATAAAATGAATAAAATATTGAATATGTGAGAGTTATAATAAGAATTATTCCCATATTTGATAGTTACAAGAAAAAGAAATTATGCAGAAAAATAGACTATTTCTTTAGATCAAAGCTTTGCATAATAAATTCAAGCCATTGAAAAAAAGATGTGGAGAAATCAGATGAAAGCATTCTTTATGTTGGATGAACTGAATCAGTTTCATTGGGCAATGCTTAAATCTGTATTGCTCATCTTAAGCCTATTACCCTTTAGTGAAGGTGCTTTAAGCTTGTGGCAAGCTTCAGAAGGAAGCAGTCAAATCATGATCGGCTTTTTTGCACTGAGTATGTTGAGTGCATGGCTTGTATTGTGTTTTTTAAGTGCCTTAAAAACCAGTGTCTGGGATAACCAAGAACTGATTTCTAAATATGAGCAGCTTGTATTTAAAGCCTATCGATATATTCCGATGCTGTTTTTATCCAGTCTGGTGGCTTATTTATCGGTGCAATTATCGATTAATTTCTAAGCCGAAGATATTCAAAAAACGTAGACCAAAGATCTACGTTTTTTATGGTCTGCAGTTAAACTGGTCGAACCAAGAGCAGGGTTAACTTACGCACGACAGGCAAGACCAAGAGCAGCACAGGGAAAGCAATTAGCCATGAAATTCCCCACGCTGACATCCACGTTGCGAAAGAGAACTGCTCAAAACCCATACTTCTCAGTGTACTTATACAAGACACGATGAAAGTCATAATAATGGATAAAAAGAAGGGTAAAACAATGGATGCGTAACGATTTGGAATTTTCTGAAAATTAAAAGTAGAAGATTTTGAATTCTGCATTTTTGACTCCGTAAACCAACAAACGCCAGTGCCTTATCCAAGATAAAAATATCTAGATAAAATAGCTCCAAGCCTTGTTGGAGATATGTTGGCACGTTGATTGACGTAAACGTTTACGGCTTTATAATCAGCACAATTAATTTAGCATGAAGTCGCTAAATAGAAAATAAAAATAAGCGTATTTATTGAGTTGGATAGATTCGCTATGCTGCAACTGGGCTTAAAAGAGCAAAAAGGAAAAAGCATGCAACAGATCGAATGGAATGATTTTACTAAGGTTGAATTACGTGTGGGTAGAATTATTCAGGCAGAGGTGTTTCAACAAGCGAGAAAGCCCGCTTATATTTTGCAGGTAGATTTTGGTGAAGAACTGGGGATCAGAAAATCCAGTGCGCAAATTACCAAGCTATATCAACCTGAAGATTTGCTTGGAAAATTGGTGGTTGCTGTGGTGAATTTCCCGAAAAAGCAGATCGGGCCGATTCAGTCTGAATGTCTGGTGACGGGTTTTCATAATGCAGACGGAGATGTCGCGCTTTGTGTCCCAGAGTTTGATGTTCCTCTGGGCACAAAGTTACTGTAATTTATCGACGTGATTTGAAGCTGATATCAACTTTACGTGGACGATAGATCCAGCCTACGATTAATAAAAGCAATGAGAAAATCAAGATCGGGTAATCGCTTAAACGATTGTATAGTGTTTGCCCTTGCATGGCAGGTAATTCACCACGTAACACGGCTTCTTGATCTATTGGCGCTTGTTTAACGATATGACCATGCTGATCGATAAATGCGGTCACACCTGTATTGGTTGCACGAATGAACCAACGACCATTTTCTTTGGCACGCATCTGTACCATTTGCAGATGTTGCCAAGGTCCAGCCGTCCCCGTGAACCATGCATCATTCGACACGGTGATTAAGAAGTCACTATTAGATGCATTACGACGGGTTAGGTTTGGATAAGCCACCTCATAGCAAATGGCGGCTGCCAGTGCATGACCTTTCACCGTAAGCGGTTTTTGATCGGCTTCACCACGTGAAAAACCACTCATGCTGACATCATTCTGCATGGCGGGAAGTACCCATTTCAGCATGCCTGACAATGGAATATATTCGCCAAAGGGTACTAAACGTTGTTTCTTATACAAGCCAAAGGAATCACTACCCGATGCCATAATGCTGTTGTAATACAACGGCTCACCCACTTGCTGTGATTTAGGTAGATCCCAATAAGGAATACCTGTGACCCAAGCAGTATCGGTTTTCTTGGCTTGCGCGGCCATCGCATCCAAGAATTCTGGAATATCGGTCTGGAACATCGGAATAGATGACTCAGGCCAGACGATCAGATCACGCCCCCATTCAGCACGAGTCAGTGTGGCGTAAATCTCTAAGGTTTTGATCTGGTATTCGGTCAGCCATTTCAAGTCTTGCGGAATATTGCCCTGAACCAAGGAAACGCTGAGTGGTTTGGCTGCTTTAGGTTGAACGAATTGAATCAATCCAGCGCCCCAAGCACCCAGTATCAGTAGGGTAGATGGAATTGCCCAGAACCAGCGACGATTTAGAATCTCAACTAAAGCACAGGCCAGCACAATCACGACAAATGAAACGGCATAAACGCCAAATAACGGCGCATAGCCATCGAGCAGACGTTCAGTGAAGGCATAACCTGCAAACAACCATGGGAAACCAGTGAACACCCATGTCTTGGCCCATTCAAAGAGTACCCAAAGTGGCGCGAAAGTTAATGGTGTTTCTGGGAAGAAGCGACGATACAACCAAGTTTGAAACGCCGTAAATAAGCCCATTGCGGCTGCCATAAAGACAATCATCAAAATGCTTAGAAAGGCATTGGTATCGCCATAGGTATGAATCGAGGTGTAGAGCCAGAACGCGCCGACAAACCATAAACCAAAACCATATGCCCAACCCAGCGCAAAGGCTTGGCGTGGGCTACGTTGACGTAATACCGCATACAATAGTGCAGGCGATAAAATCGCGAGCCACCAAAAATAATATGGGGCTAAAGCCAAACTAAAGATTGCACCTGAAATCAGTGCAATCAAAAGGGGAAATATAAAAGGAAGCTGAGTGTGTGCTTGAGATGGATTTAGCAGCTTCTCAAAATAGGTTCTCATTGACGGACAGCTCGAATCAGATGAATAGTGCGTGCATCTGCTTCAATAATGGTAAATTGCCAATCTCCAAGTTCAATGGTTTGACCTTGTAAATCGCTCACTAAACCAATCTCTTGCAGCAGTAAGCCGCCCATAGTTTCAACTTCATCGTCAGAAAAATCTGCATCTAAAATAGTGTTGAAGTGTTCGATTGGTGTAAGTGCCTGCACTATCCAAGTATTGGCTGTGGTTGGGTCATTGTCTGGTACGATATACAGTGCTTCTTCATCTGCAATATCGTGCTCATCTTCAATTTCGCCCACAATCTCTTCAAGAATGTCTTCGAGGGTAACCAAACCCGAGGTTGAGCCATATTCATCAATCACGATGGCAATATGGGTCTGGGTATTTTTTAACATGCGTAGCACTTGGTCTGAGCGTGCACTTTCAGGTACGAAAACAGGCTGACGCATCAATGAACGAATATCGACTTTGACATTGCGCTCAGTTAAAAATGGCAAAAGATCTTTCGCCAATAAGATGCCGACCACATTGTCACTTTGATCTGCTGAAAATACAGGGAAGCGTGAATGTGCCGAATCAATCAGTACATGCAGAATATCAAGTAATTGATCGTCTTCCTGTAAGCTGATAATCGCTGTACGCGGTGTCATGACTTCTCGAATCTTGGTTGCTGGCAGATCGAGAACACCCTCAAGCATAGCAACAGTATCTGGCTCTAAAAAGCGACGTGAGTCTTGAACTAACTTGAGTAATTCATCGCGGGTTTCAGGTGCGGTGCCTAACCATTTTCTTAAGCCACGCATACCCCACGACGGACTGGATTCCTCGACCATGATCTTTCCTAAAGACTCTCTATATCAATTAGATGATTTTCATCATACCGAAGATAAAGCGGATATGCATCAATAAAACTATGTAAAAAACGTACAGTTTTTCAAAATGCTGCTGATGATTTTCATCTGAGCCGTTTATGCTAAAATATGACAATTCGAATATTTGAGTTTAATGATGTCTGAACAACCCAAACTTCCCGCTGTTCAAATTAATACGCGAGGTTTACGTTGCCCTGAACCTGTGATGATGCTGCATCAAGCTATTCGCAAAGCCAAGTCAGGTGATGTTGTTGAGGTGCTTGCCACAGATCCGTCTACCTCATGGGATATTCCAAAATTTTGTATGCATCTCGGACACGAGTTGGTATTAAAAGAAGAAAGTTTGGATGAAAACAGCAATACGGAATATCGTTATTTGGTCCAGAAGGGTTAAGGATCATTTTTAAATATAAAAGCTTAAATCACGACTAAATTGATTTTATTAACGTTATCGTGATTTAAGCTATTTAATTAAAGGTTTTATTAATTTATTAATAATAATGCCTTTCTTTAAACTACAAGAATTTGCTGGTTTAATAATCCACTTGTCGGTATTAAGATCAATAGCGTAAGGCTCTCCACTTCCATATGCTATTAACTCCCTATTTTTGTATTCTTTTTCATCAACCACTAAAACATTTTTTTTAGAATCCCAATAAGCTTCCTGAGTTGCGAAAATAGGAAGAATTCTATTTTCCCTATTCTCAAAATATAAACATGACCCTTCAATTTTTATAGTTGCCTCGCTATAACTTGCATTGTCTCCTTCACCGGTATATTTTATTTGAGGAATAATGACTGTAGATTGAGAGCTTTTAGTCTCTTGGTTAGGGTTGTTACATCCATAAAGAATACAGATGAACCCAATGAATGAGCTAAATAGTTTAATTTTTTTATTCATGATCAATAGACTAAAGAAAATCCTAGGTTATAAAGTTCATCCGTAGACATATAATAATATTCTGTACATTCGCCTGAGCCAGTACCAGAAGCTAGTGTCCCTTTTAACAAGCCAAATGCGGTTTGAGATGCGAAAACGGGACCGCCACTATCTCCTTGATAACATTTTAACGTTCCATTTCCTGTTCCTGATGCAGTGCCTTTTACTCTTACCCAGACAGGGTTACAGGTTTGACCATTGCATGCATTGGAATAAGTGGGGGCATAATTAGTTTGAGCTACATAACCACAACTATATCCAGTCGTTTTACCCTGATGACAAACATTATCGCCTTGAGTCGTACTTGCTCGTGTTCTTCGGCCTGTTAAAGTACGAGGGGTTGTTTGAGAGTCAGCATAAAACTCTGGTACAACAGTATTTCCAGAAGTAACAGAGTGCCATTGTACATCTTGATTTGCATTGCGTGCTTCATTAACAAAATTAAGTGCTACGCCACTATCCATATCCTTTAAGTTATTGTCACAATGACCAGCTGTTGTTATAAATCTGGTCCCTGCACTGTTTTTATACCAAAACCTGACGTACAGTAGGATGAGGGAGAAGAGATATAAGCACCGCCTCGAATACTTGCAGCATCAGACATTTTTTGATTAGTAAACTCTATGTTAAAGGGTAAACCATTATTTTTACTTGATAGCGTTGCTAACTTCTGCTGTAAAATGGATTTATTAAGACTTCCATCTGTATAAACTAATAAACCAATTTCTCCACTTTTTTCATCATACCAAGTTGCTTGTAAATCAGGGAAAATTTTTTTCAAACTAGGAATATTCGCTTTTAATCTACTTAAGCCTTCATCAAGAGTCTCATTAGCACCTGTTTGAAACTCAATAGGGATACTTAAATCTATATTAATAAAAGAAGGAAGAGTGCTTTGTACTTTAGCTCTAAAATTTTGTACAGGTTGTCCACCTTTTAGTCGAACAATAATTTTATAGGTTGGGTCATGCTCAACATAAATCCCAGCCAAACGTTCTTTATAGTTTTGTTTTATTTGCTCTATTAAAGGAGCTTTTGCATCTTGTATTGCTAACCTTTTTTGAGCCTCTTGTAAGCTTACACGATGATCTTTTATATACTCATTCGATTGTGCTTTTAATTCCTGGGCTAATGGAGAATTAGCTGCATAAGTATGAAAAGAGCATAAAGCTATAAATGGTAAAAATATACACTTCTTAAAATTATTCATATTTAACCTTTAAAATTATTTTAAGGTTTGAAACTATCATATTAAGATTTTAATTATTTTACGTTTTATACATTAAATTTAATCATATGGTGCCGATTTTATAAATATTTATTGTTTTATTTCAGGCCTTGTCAGTTATATCTGATGCTTAAAATATATTTGAATATTGAAGTGGCTAAAGCCCCAAAGATAAAACCCACCAAAACAGTGTCTTAGTGGGTCGCAAGGAATTACATATTCGGATAGTTCGGACCACCGCCGCCTTCAGGCGTTACCCACGTAATGTTTTGTGATGGGTCTTTGATATCACAAGTCTTACAGTGGACACAGTTGGCTGCGTTGATTTGGAAGCGTTTAGAGCCATCATCATTTTCCATGATTTCGTAAACACCAGCAGGGCAGTAACGTTGAGCTGGCTCATCCCATTTTGGTAGGTTTACATCCACTGGAATAGATGGATCAGTCAACTTCAAATGAGCTGGCTGATTTTCTTCATGTACGGTATTTGAGATAAAGACTGAAGATAAACGGTCAAAAGTCAACTTGCCATCTGGTTTTGGATAGTTTGGTTTAAACGTTGAAGCATCCACCGTTTTAAGCACGGCAAAGTCTTGTTTAAGATCATGCAACGTGAATGGCACTTTAAAGATGTTTTGATCGATAAAGTTAAATGCACCACCAATCCATTGACCGAATTTGTGCATCGCTGGACCAAAGTTACGCGAGCTATATAACTCTTCTTTTAACCAAGAATTGTTATATTTATCGGTATAAGCAGTGAGCTCTTTGTCAAAGTGGTCTTCGCCTTCAAGTACACGTGCAATCGCAAGATCACCACCTTTGGCAACACCCGCTGCAATCGCTTCAAACACTGCTTCACCACACAACATGCCTGATTTCATTGCAGTGTGTGAGCCTTTGATTTTTGAGAAGTTCAAGAAACCAGCATCATCACCAATCAAGCAACCGCCTGGGAAAGTGAGTTTAGGCAATGCATTAAAGCCGCCTTTGACTACTGCACGAGCACCGTAAGAAATACGTTTGCCACCTTCAAGGAATTGCTTGATGGTTGGGTGTGTTTTCCAACGTTGCATTTCCATGAATGGGTACATGTGTGGATTTTCATAAGATAAATCGACGATCATGCCCATGGTGACTTGATTGTTTTCTGCGTGATATAACCACCAACCACCAGTAGAACCTGTTTCAGACAAAGGCCAACCAGCGCCATGCATCACTAAACCTGGTTTGTGTTTTGCAGGATCAATTTCCCAAAGTTCTTTAATCCCGATACCGTAATGTTGCGGATCAGCATCTTTATCTAGATTATATTTGGCAATCAGACGCTTACCGAGGTGACCGCGGCAGCCTTCAGCAAATAAAGTATATTTGGCATGTAGTTCATAGCCAGGCGTGAAGTTATGTGTTGGCTCACCATTTTTGCCAATCCCCATATCACCTGTTTGGATGCCTTTTACCGTACCATCTTCATGATAAAGCACTTCAGCAGCAGCAAAACCCGGGAAGATTGAAACTTCAAGTTCTTCGGCTTTTTGACCTAACCAGCGAACAACGTTACCAAGAGAAACCACATAGTTTCCATCGTTGTGCATTGATTTCGGCACCATCCAATGCGGCATTTTTTGTGCTTTGCTATCAGACAGTAAGAAATATGTTTCGTCGCCCGTTACAGGGACATTCAGTGGCGCACCTTCTTCTTTCCAGTTTGGAAATAATTCGTTCATGGCACGTGGTTCAAGTACAGCACCGGAAAGGATATGCGCACCTACTTCAGAGCCTTTTTCAACAACACATACAGAAAGATCAGGTAGGTTGTTTTCAATCGCTAATTGACGAATTTTAATCGCAGCAGATAAACCCGAAGGTCCTGCGCCAACGATCACTACGTCAAACTCCATCGCTTCACGTTCGATGTGTTCCATGTAGGACTCCTCATATTTTTAAGGGTGGCAACCGTAATATTGCGATTCGGTGCTGCCATGAGTGTTCTGAATTGCCGAACACAAATGGTAGTATGTGCTCGCAAACGTTTGGGCTAGTATAGTTTTAAACCTTGGTCTCGCCAATTGGCTGAGCGGTCATATTTTCTCGTCATCAAGGCATAAACTATGATAAATGAAAATGATTCTCCACAAAACCCTTTAGAAAATCAGGGAAAAATCATGTTTTCTGATGATAAAAACTTAATCGACATTGCACAATACATAAAAGATGTACAGCAAAGTCACAAAAGGTCAATTCCCCCATTGGACCAGTGGCATCCAAAGCATTGCGGTAAAATGGATCTACGCATAAAAGCCAATGGCGAATGGTGGCACGAAGGTCAATTGGTCAAACGACAAGCGCTACTCGACCTGTTTAGCAAAGTCTTGTGGAAAGAAGATGGTAAATTCTATCTCAAAACCCCTGTTGAACAGATTGAAATTGAAGTCGAAGATGAGCCTTTGCTCGTTAATCAGGCAGATCAGGTGGAAATAGAGGGTAAAACCTATTTACAACTGACGACGATCAATCAGGATGTGGTGATTGTTGATGAGCAACATCCCATTTTTATGCGTGAATATGGCGGTGAGTTAAGACCCTATGTGCATGTTCGCTTTGGTATGAATGCCTTGATTCAGCGTCAGAGTTTTTATCATCTCGTGAACTACGGCAGTTTGTCTGAAAATGCGCAGGGTGAGACGGTTTTAACACTAAAAAGTGGTGATTTGGTCTTGCATTTGAGCACCTGAGGTTTAAGCTTAAAAGAGCGAATAAACCAATGCCTAAGTGTGTATGACAGCTGTTCAATCGATGCCTCTTTTACTCAATCCTATGCCACATGCGTCATCAGATGCTCCAATTGGTGTTTTTGATTCAGGGGTAGGTGGATTGTCGGTCGCGCAGGAGATTGCCCGACATTTACCCAATGAACAGATTATCTACTATGCAGATACGGCACATGTCCCGTATGGGGCACGTAGTGATCAGGAAATCCGCCAGCTCACGGCTCAAGCGATTGAATGGTTGTATCGTCAAGGCTGCAAAATTGCAGTTGTCGCATGTAATACAGCTTCGGCATTTAGCTTGGATTATTTACGTGACCATTATGGTGAACGGTTTCCAATTGTTGGTTTAGTCCCTGCATTGAAACCCGCAGTGATTCAAACCCAGTCAAAAGTTGTAGCAGTACTGGCGACACCTGCAACCTTTCGCGGTCAGTTGATTAAAGATGTCATCTCTAAATTTGCGGAACCTGCTGGGGTTAATGTTCTAACAGTGACAAATTTAGAATTGGTGCCGTTTGTAGAAGCAGGTCAGGAGATGAGTCAGGCGTGTTTAAATGTCTTGCAACAGATACTTCAACCTGTGGTTGAGCAGGGAGCTGATTATTTAGTGTTGGGATGTACGCACTATCCATTTCTAAAACAAGCGATTCATCAGATTTTTGCAGAAAAATTAAAATTAATTGATTCTGGACAAGCAGTTGCACGACAAACAACCTATATTTTAATTAAAAATGGGTTATTATGTGACAAATTGCGTCATAATATTACACGTATTGAATGTTATGTCAGTGGTAACAATGCTGTCGCGCTGCAACCAGTCCTTCAGCACCTTATACCAGAACAATTAACATGGAAAGTTAGAAATTTGGACGATCTAGGTGTCTCTCATATCTAAATTGAGCCAGTTTTATATATTTTATTGGGGTTAGCTGTTAATAAAAATCAAGATGCATACTTGATATTATTGATAAATGAATTGGGGCTTCGCCTATGCAAGATACTCGTTATCAAGTCTTTATTTCTACCTCTGGCAATGAAATGCAACCAGAGCGAGCGGTTTTGGCACAAACTCTTGTGGGAATGGGATTCCTGTCTTGGGGTTTAGAGCAACGTACGCCTTTAAGTACATCAATTGCCCGTCGTCAAATTGATGATTGTGATTATGTGGTGATTCTTTTGGGTAGCCAATATGGCGAGCAGTCGGTTTCAGGTGTGGGTTATATGCATCTGGAATACATATATGCGATGACCAAACAGAAGCCCGTGATTGTGTTTATGCATGAAGATCCCGAATCACGTGATGCAAAACTACATGATCACAAATCTGAATTAAAAGAAAAATTTAAAGAGTTTAGAAAACAGCTTCAACATGAAGTCGATCAAGTCTTTTGTTATCGCACATTAAGAGATTTAGAACTCGCTGTTCGTTCAAGTATGCCGCAGATGTTAGAGCGTTATCCTGTCGTGGGTTGGGTACGTCCGCAAAACACACAGGTACTACGCGATGAAATTGATGCATTGCGAGCCAAAGTCAAACAGCTGGAAACAGAGCTTGGTAATCGTGAAACAGATCCTTTGACCAATGTTGCTAAAGTCTCGATGCATGAACTGTACTCTTTTGAGTATCGCATGCATGCTTATCAGGATGGTAATTTCAAAGAAGTTAAACCGCATCGTAAAATGACGTGGGCACAATTACTGAATGTATTGGGCTCGGCTTTTGTTATCCCAACACCTGAAGAATATTTTTCTAAACGCATGAATGAATATTTAAATGAAACGGGTTTGGAGGATGCGCGTAAAGAGATGCCAAGAGCACATGCGGTTTCTCGTGCTCAAGTCAATATTCGGGCATTGCATGAGATTAAATTGCAGATGCGTCAAAATGAATGGATCATGCCGACTGGACGCGATGATCGTCAGCGTATGCTGTGGCAATTGACGGCAAAAGGGCAGAAATTATTGGAAAGTAATGTTTTGGACAGTAATCGGGTTTTTCAATTTAAGACCATGCATTAATCCAATTTAGAAAAAAGCCTTAAAACTGCTAAAGTAATTGAATGAACTCAATGAAAAGCGGATGCGGTCTATGTTAGCGACACAAAAACCAAAAGTGACTGTGATTCTGGCCAATCTTGGTACACCAGATGCAGCCACTGTGCCAGCAGTAAGACGCTTTCTAAAGCAATTTTTGTCAGATACGCGGGTGATTGAGATTCCCAAGTTACTTTGGTGGATCATCCTGCACTTATTTGTCCTGACTTTCCGTCCAAAACGTGTGGCTGAAGCTTATGCTTCGGTTTGGTCAAATGACTCGCCCATGCGTGAAATTGTATTAGAACAAACACTGCTGATTAAGCAGCGTCTACAAGAAGAAAATCATCAGTTTGAGCTGACCGTTGTCCCTGCAATGACCTATGGTCAACCCAGTATTCATGATGTACTTGATCAACTGGCGCAAATACCACAAGAGCACGTCATTTTACTACCATTGTTCCCACAATATTCTGCGACTTCAACTGCACCTTTATATGATGCCTTTGCCAAATGGATTCCACAGCAACGTCATCTGCCCGGCATGACCTTGATTAAGGATTATTATCAGCATCCTCTGTTTATACAGGCATTGGTAGATAGCGTATTAAACTATCAATTGCAGCATGGGAAACCTGAAAAATTACTCATGTCGTTCCACGGTATTCCCCAGCCTTATGCCGATAAAGGTGATCCTTATGCTGATCGTTGTCGAATGACCGCGCGTCTCGTTGCGGAGGCTTTACATCTGCAAGAGCATGAATGGGCGATTAGCTTCCAGTCAAGATTTGGCAAGCAAGAGTGGGTCAAACCGTATACCGACCAGCTATTACAACAATGGGCTGAGCAAAAAGTACAGTCAGTACAAGTAATTAGCCCTGCATTTTCAGCCGATTGTCTGGAAACGCTGGAAGAGTTGGCAATGCAAAATAAAGAGATTTTCCAGCATGCAGGTGGTGGCGACTATGCCTATATTCCTGCCTTGAATGCAGATCAGGCGCATATAGATTTGCTTGCCAGTCTGGTTCAGGCTAATCTTGATGCACTCACTCATACCTTAGCCCATCGTTAAATCGACGCTTTATTTCGCCAGAGGTTTCTATGCTACAAGTCAAAATTGTCCCTGTTACTGCATTTGCCCAAAACTGCTCAATCCTGTGGGACAGTGAAAGCAAAGAAGCGATTTTGATTGATGCGGGTGGTGATGCTGCGGTACTTAAAAAAGAAGTAGAAACCTTGGGCTTAAAGGTCAAAGCATTGTGGTTAACCCATGGACATCTTGACCATGCCGGTGCAGTCGGTGAGTTGGCGGAGACATGGAAAATACCAGTCATTGGTCCACATAAAGAAGATCAGTTCTGGTTGGATATGATTCAGGAAGTCTCGGCACGTTATGGTTTTCCAATCCCACAGCCTGTAAAAGTTGATCAATGGCTTGAAGGTGGCGAAGTATTAAAGCTGGGTGAGGATGAATTTGAGGTTCGTTTTGCCCCAGGTCATACCCCAGGGCATGTGATGTTCTATAACGCCAAGCATGGCTTGTTGTGGACGGGTGACGTACTGTTTAAAGGTTCGATTGGACGGACTGACTTTCCAAAAGGCAATCACCAACAGCTGTTAGATTCGATTCAACGCGAATGCTTTAGCCTGCCAGATGAAACGCAATTTATCTCAGGTCATGGACCGATGAGCACCATCGGTTATGAAAAGCAATTCAATCCTTTTGTGGCAAGCAAAGCGGGTTAATCTTTGATTTAAGCTTCTGTATAAGTATTCGCGGTTATACAGAAGCTTGCAGTTTAAATTGCTTCTAGCCATTTTTGATTGGCAAGATTCACATCAAAATTCAAACTATTACAAATACTTTGTAAATCAAAAGATGCTTTATCTTCTGGAATCTGAATCAAAATCGGTAGACGGGTAATACCATTGTCTCCTGTCGGGAAGGCATAGTGCCGTTCTTTATGATTGATTGAAATCAGTGATTCAAATTCTAAATATATAATCAATGATGGAAAGCGCCGTTGAATGCGAATAATTTCTTGATGCGCATGTCTTTTGATTTGTGAGGTTTTCTCTTTTAACTGAATAATATTATCTTTTATTTTCTGTGGTTTATTGAGTAGCTTACTGAGAAAAGACACGCTTTGTTTCAGTTGACGCTGATTCTCTTTTAACTCTGAAAATGCATCTTTATATTCTTGCAAACAACTAATGCTTAAGTCTTTGAGGATATTGGTCGGCTCTAGTGCTGCTGTATGGTGCTTTTTCCAGTCATCATAAGAAAACACGGTAAATACATCGCTATGGCGTTTTTGCAATAAGGTGGCGTAGGATTTAAGTCGCGCGATAAATAGATTGACCTGTTTATTTAAGATAATTGAAGGTTGTGATTGAAAGGCAATAAAATGGCTAATCAGATCATCCAAGGTTTGTTTGACGCTAATGTAAAGGTAATGACATTCATCACTATGATGTACTGCATGTTTTAACGCATCTGCGATCGGTTCAAGAATATTGCGACAGAGTTTCTGTTCAAAATCAATCAGTCGTTGTTCAATGAGCTTTTCAATAAAGACGCCGTGGGGATTGAGCGGTTCCATCAAAAAGGGAATCAGGGTTTTATTGACATAAAGCTCGATATGACGAACAATATCAGAGACATAGTGATTGACCTGTTTATCAATAGTAATGATGTGATCCATTTGCCATCGGAATTGCTGATGCTGTGATTCATCTTCGATTTGCTCTAAAGCTAAAAAAGCAGCATTGAAGTAAATATTTTCACAGGCTTCAAATTTTTCTTCCTGCAAAAAGCGTCGAATCGAAAAAGTATTTGCGATACCTTCTTTGCTCGGTGCGAGTGCAAAGATATATTGAGACGTTTTAACAATATCAAGTTGTTTTGTTTTTTGCTGTTGGTATAAAAAATATTTAAGAATATGTGGCTTTTCTTCACGTAACTGATGAGAACGAATAATGTTAAAGGAATATTTAAGTAGCTGTTGTTTCAAAAATACTTCAGTAATAAAGGTTTTGATGACACCCGTATTGATATGTCTTTGATTGGCAGGCAATTGAATAATTTCTTTCTGTAAAATAATTTGTGCAGAGGCATAGATAAATTCTTTTAACACCTGTTTTTTCTGTTCTTGTAGATCAAAATCATCTTCTGTATTGATGCAGTTAATCTGACCGAGCATATTCTCTAAATAGTCGGAGATGGCATAAATATCTTGGTATTGTTCTAATTTTTCCAAAGAATTGGCAATGGTTCTGACGAACACTTTCATGGGTGCATCTTGAATTTTTTCTGCCAATAGGTGGATGTCATGCTTGGCAAGATAAGAAAAACTTTGCTCTTTTCGATTCCAGTGAATCTTTTTGAGTTGCAAAATCTGCTGACAGATATTTTCACGGTCTTCAGCAACGCAGGTGGAAAAAAGTGTTTGTAAACTTAGCTGCCAATTGGCATCTAAATTTGGATCTATTTGAGTGACTAAAACCCTGAGCTGATAAGGAATAGATTGATTCATTATTACATCCTAGTAAGTCTAAATATTTTTATTAAACAAACTGATCCCTATAAAATTTTGATTAAGGTTGGACCAGTATGAGATATAAGTTGTCGTGAGTTATTTGCTATTTTTATTCATTACAATGTTTGGATTAAGGTTTGCATAAGGTCAAAAAAAAGTAAATTACTGTGATGTAATTCACATATCTAAAATGTGTAAATTTTTATTAAAATGCATCAATCTGGATTGGGGGAAAACTTTCTAATGGTGGAAAGAATGAAGATGATTAATCCTCATAATCATCTTCATTGCGTTTTTGATCTGCTTGTGGCGCATCCTGAGTCGGGAGTTTGTATTCATCACTGGCCCAAGCACCGAGATCAATCAACTTACAGCGTTCTGAACAGAAAGGACGAAATTGATTGCCTTCCCAAGTGCTGGCTTCAGCGCAACGCGGGCAGGGGAATGTACGTGGCATAGAAAATTCCTAGAACAAAGAGCAAATAGATTAGGCAAAAGTAAGGTGAGTTGTTAGACTTATGCCGATTTCTAGATAGTTTGATGAGATTATGTCGATTCGTCAATTTCAAGCACAACGTATGCAAGCCCCTCGTGATTTTATAGCCATTCCCAATTCGCCGATTTGCGTTGAGATTGGAGCAGGAAAAGGTAAACATGCCTTAATGTTTACTGGGCAAAATCCGCACACCACGTTGTATGCAATTGAGCGAACCAAAGAAAAATTTGTGGCAATGCAGAAACAGCATCAATTAGAACCACGCGAGCATTTAAATCCGATTCATGCAGATGCACTCCCTTGGGTAGTGCATGCCTTATTCCCTGCACAAGTTGAACAATTTTTTATTCTCTATCCAAATCCAGAACCGCATAATCCAGCGCAGCGTTGGCTCAATATGCCTTTCTTCGAGTTTCTACTTTCCCGTCTTCAACCGAATGGTACGATTACACTGGCAAGTAATATCCCTGAATATATCGATGAAGCGGAACAGCAGTTGATTGAATTGTGGAAACTACCGCATGAAAAGCAAAAAATTGCAGCGGATTCTGCCCGAACGCATTTTGAAATTAAGTATTTAGAGCGCGGTGAGTTGTGCCAACAGTTGATCATTCGAAAACCAGAAGGCTATGCAACCCGCTTTGATGATTTTGAACCGTTACAAGGTCAAAACGCTCAAGAGCAAGCTGATGCCTAAGCGTGTTGCGATTATTGGTGCAGGCCCAGCAGGATTAATGGCTGCTGAAGTTCTAAGCCAATATGACTATGAAATTGATGTGTTTGAACAAAAGCCTTCGGCGGCACGTAAGTTTTTAATGGCGGGCAAAACAGGCTTAAACATTTCACATGCTGAGCCTGTCGATAGGTTTATACAACGTTATGATCAGGCAGAATGGCTGGGTCCTTGGGTGAAGCAATGGGATGCGCAGTGGATTCAGAACTGGATGCAAGGACTTGGGATCGAATCTTATATCGGTAGCTCTGGTCGAATTTTCCCGATTGAAATGAAAGCTGCACCCTTACTTCGTGCATGGTTAAAACGCTTAATGACCGATGGGGTGAAGTTCCACTATCGTCATCGTTGTGTGGATTTATCTGAAAATCAACTCACGATTGAGAACCAAACCCAGCGCTTTAGTGCAGCTTATGATGCGATTATTTTGGCCTGTGGCGCAGTATCATGGTCGCAGTTAGGCAGTGATGGTGCATGGCAGCAATGGCTGGCTTCAGGTGCGATTGAGCCTTTCCAAGCCAGTAATGCTGGCGTGCTTAAAACATGGTCGCCGTTCATGCAAGCGTGTTTCGGTCAGCCGCTGAAGCGAGTCAATGCATGGGTGCAATCCGAACAGCAAACACATGGCGATATCATCATTACTCACTACGGCTTAGAAAGTGGTGTGATTTATAAACTCGGTCGTGATTTAAGAGCACAATTGTCGCAACAGCGGAATCTACAATTACATCTGGACCTACTGCCCGATGTCAGTATTGAACAATTACAACAAAAATTACAGGGCAATAAAAAGCAATCTCTCACCAATCTTTGGCGTAAAGCGGGTTTAGATCAGGTCAAAATTAATCTGCTGCGTGAAGTTGTTGCAAAAAGCCTATGGTCTGATGCCAAATACATGGCACAGCAGATGAAGCAACTCAGTATTGCTTTAGATGGCTTCCGTCCAATCGAAGAGGCGATTAGCTGTGCAGGTGGGGTCAAGCAAAGCGCTGTATCACCACAACTGCAATTGCAGTCCAATCCTTATGTCTTTTGCTGTGGTGAAATGTTGGACTGGGATGCACCAACAGGGGGATATTTGCTGACGGCTTGTTTCGCGACGGGGCGTGCAGCGGGAGAAGGGGTCAATATATTTATCAAATGATAAAATTAGTTAAAATACTTGCATAAAAATAATCTAAATTAATTTATGAAGAGGGCATATGAATATTGAGCCGACTGTAGAAACAAAAGACAACGAGATCATCAAACCATTTCAACTGAGCAACTTATTTCATTTGTTTTTTCAACCGAAAAAATTCTTTTCTCAGTCTACGGTTTACCATCATAGAAGTATTATTTTTGCAGCTTATCTGATTGGTATCGTTGCGGTCATGGATCGGGTAGATCAAAAATTATTAAATGCAGAAACAAGTGGCATTAGGCCATTGATCGACTGGATTACGGAATCATGGTTGAGTTACTGGTTATGGGTGTTGGTTGCCGGTATTATTTCAGCAGCGATTGCGTGGTTGATTCAGGGTTGGTGGTATAAAAAAAGATTGCAGTTTTCAGGTGCCAAAGAGGCTGATCCACAACTTGCTCGACACGTGTATGTACTGCAATCCTTGGTCTTTGTATTGCCGATTGTGATTACAACGGCGATCCAAACATTTTTATATCCAAATTATTTTGAAGCCTATAACCAATCTACAATTTTAGGATTTATTCCAGTTCCATTTTTATTCTTGTCGTGTTGGGTGAGTTATCACGGGGCTACACAAGTGTTTCTTACCAATGGATGGGCAAAGTTTTGGTTTTTAGGTCTGCCGATCTTTTTCTATATTTTAATCATTGGCGCATTTACTGCCCTCATCAGTTGAGTTGAAAAGGGCTGTGTAATTTTCCTCAAATCTCGTCATATTTCTTAAGCAGATTTGCCTTGTTATGCAGCGTTTAAAAATGCTAATTTTGAGTAAATGTTCATTTGGAATAGGGATATGTCTCAAGCTTCACCCGTATATCGTGGTAGCTGCTTATGTGATGGGATTCATTATGAAATTCATGGTGAAATCGGTGAGATCATACAATGCCATTGTCAGCGCTGTCGTAAAGCCAATGGTACGGCTTATGCAACCAATGCACCAATCAGTAGTGCAGATTTTAAAATTACTCAGGGTGAGCATCTAGTTAAAAAATTTGCTGCATCGGGCGTGTATCGCTGGTTTTGTGGCGAATGTGGCTCCCCGCTGATCAGTTCGCGGGATGCGCAGCCAGAATTACATCGTTTAAGAATCGGGACTCTGGATACGCCTTTGCAGCAAAAACCGAGCATGCATATTTTTGCGGCTTCTAAAGCCGAATGGGATTGTATTGCCGATGATTTACCGCAATATGCTGAACGTCCCTAAATTGGACGTGTTGTTATCATGATTTTTGAAACGTCTGATTTAGATGCCAATGAAATCTATCGCTTGTTGGTTGGGGGGATTACCCCTCGACCGATCGCATGGATCAGTACCCTGTCGACAGATGGGGTTGCCAATATTGCCCCATATTCCTTCTTTAATGTGGCCAGCTGTAATCCACCTATTCTGTGGTATTCACAAGTGAATCCAAGAAATGGGCAGGATAAAGATACCATCAGAAATTTAATTGCGACCAAAGAATGTGTGGTGCATATTGCCAATACAGCCTTATTGGAACAGATGAATTTATCCTGTGCTTTATTGCCCCCTGAGCAAAGCGAATTTGATTTTGCTGAGATTGAATCTGAACCCAGCCATGCAGTTGCAGCGTTAGCGGTAAAGCATGCGCCTGTTCGCTACGAATGCCAGTTAAGGGAAGTCATTCAACTGAGTACGCTTCCATTAGGTGGAACAGTGGCTTTGCTGGATGTGAAATCAATTTATGTCGATGACCGTTTGTGGAATGGTCAAATGATTGATCAGCAGCAACTTCAGAGTGTCGGCAAAATGGGTGGAGATTTTTATAGTTTAACGACAGATTTACGAAAATTGTCGCGTCCTTGAATCTTAAAAAATGAAAGAAAAAAGGAGGTATTAAGCCTCCTTTTTATTTTGTAATAATCGCTTTAGCTAAAGACTTAATCATGATGAAGTTTGACTTGTGATGTGACAACGCGTGAATCCCAGTGACACATGATTTCTGTTACTGCTGCATCTAAACAATCACCAGAAACTCCATCACGCGCTAGTACGGATATGCCAAGTAAAAAGCTATATAGGCTAGTCGCATAAGCATCGATATTCGTATCAGCTGTTAATTCACCTGTATCCACAGCACGTTGAACGCATTGCGTAAATCTATCGTGAGTTGTTAGGCGATGCTGGGTTAAGAGTTGTTGAATATGGATATTTTCGGGGGAACAGGTCGCCGTTGAAACAACCAATAAACAACCTTTTGGATGACTGGATTCAGTTTGCATTTTCACGGATTGGCGCAGGGTCCGTTCAATTGCTTCTCTTGCTGCAAGACTTTCATCCCAGAGACTGTTCGTGACCTGACCATGCGTTGCGATGTAATACTCAATGACTTCTCGGAATAATTCCTCTTTGGAACCAAAGGCAGCATAGAAGCTAGGAGCACTGATACCACTGCCAATATTGGCTTTGAGTAGGGCTAAGGATGTCGAGTCATATCCGTATTGCCAAAATAGATGCATGGCCTGCTGAATTGCTTGATCACGTTCAAAGGTCCTAGGTCGGCCCATTTGTGCCATTTGGAACTCCTCTTTTAATGATATATATACTAGTCGATACAAAAGTCGTTGACAAGGTTTCTAGGGAGGCTTACATTTATATCGATCGATACATATGTTGGTGGGTGCTTAGGTCTTTTAATCTCATTGGTGCTTTTGGTGCTTGTGGATTGATATCAATGAGTTTGTAGATCGCTGAATCCCCGTTTAACCCTAAAATAGGAATTTTCATAATGAATAAGACACTCACAGGAAAAGTTGCACTGGTTACTGGTGGAAGTCGAGGTATTGGTGCAGCTATTGCTCGTATGCTTGCGAAACACGGTGCAGATGTGGCGATTACTTATAGTCGTTCGGAGCAACAAGCTGAGGCTGTCGCTACAGAAATTCGTGCATTGGGTCGACGTGCTGAAGTGATTACAGCGGACGCCGTTGATGCAACACAGGTTATAGCTGCAGTTGATACCACTGTGAGCAGACTTGGACGATTGGATATTCTAGTCAACAACGCGGGTAATTTTCTGACGGGGCAGATTGATCAGCTCACACTTGATGATTATGACCAGACCATGTCTGTCAACTTACGTGCAGTGTTTGCTGCGACCATGCAGGCAAGCAAGTATTTGCCTGATGATGGGCGCATTATTTCGATTGGCAGCTGTCTTGCATCAAGGGCAAGTCGTGAAGGGATCAGTTTATATGCAACCAGTAAAGCTGCCTTGGTGGGTTTGACTAAGGGGGTTGCACGAGATCTGGGCAAGCGCGGCATTACAGTCAATCTTGTCCAACCAGGACCAACCGATACCGATATGAATCCTGCTGATGGATCACATGCTGACGCCGCACGAGCGACTTTGGCATTGGCTGATTATGGGCATCCCGATGATATTGCCGCAACTGTGCTTCATCTGGTGGGTGAAAGCGGGCGTTATATTTCAGGTGCAGTGATTGATGTGGATGGGGGTTTTAATGCCTGAACAGGCGACATAGAAAGAATTTTGATAAATCAAAGCGATAAAAAAAGGAGGTTAAACCTCCTTTTTCTTATTTTGCAGTAAGTGCTTCACC
Source organism: Acinetobacter sp. Ac_5812 (assembly GCF_013072695.1). Classification (GTDB taxonomy): domain Bacteria; phylum Pseudomonadota; class Gammaproteobacteria; order Pseudomonadales; family Moraxellaceae; genus Acinetobacter. Next base: position 103,332 of record NZ_LXUK01000008.1, on the reverse strand, counting down.
TTCAAACTTAACGCCATTCCAGCCATGTTGCATAAACTGGCGGATATTTTGATGGTCGGTGGCTTCTGGCGTTGCCAATACAGACGCATAATGCTCCGCAAATAAACTGAGCGTATCCGCTTGATTCAAGCCTTCAATTTTGGCAAAGCTGAGTACTTTGGCACTGCCTTGATTTTCAGTCGCAGCATTCAATTGTGCGCCATTCTGAAAGGCGGTTGGCGTATGTTGATAACGTGCTTCGATAAATGCCAATACATCTGCAAATTTTGCCGTGCCATCTTTCAGTTGTGCCAATAAGCTTTGAGCCATTTTTAAAATTCCATGTTGAGTGTATCAATGTCAGCATCATAACATTGAAACTACAGAATAGAAGCTGGGAGCGATTTGAACTAGACGTCGTCGACTCAGCGGTTTATGCTCAAACAGAACATTAATCTATTGAATAATAATGAATAGACATCGTTTAAAGTTATCAACTTCCAACGCTTTACTTCGCCTTTTAGCGCCTATTTTAAGTTGTGGTTTGCTGTTACGACTGCGTCGTATGATCATGCGACGGCTTCCTTTTCTGCGCTTACAGAGTCAGGTCCGCAATGTGGTGTATTTATCTTGGTTGGTCGATGTCGAACAAGTCCGGCAGCGTTATCCAAGCCCTGTTGTTTTATGGGAAAAGCAGGGAAAAACCATCTTTACCATTTTGACTTATCAGCATCAGCATTTTGGATTCAGTTTCTTGGGCAAATTACGTAAATTAATGCCTTCACCCAGACAAAGTAACTGGCGTTTTTATCTGGATCACTCACAGCCAAAGACCGTGATCTTTGAACAGGTCATGGTTGACCAAGCATTGTATGTTTTCGGTGGTCGTCTGGCCAGCGATGTAATGCCAGCACAATATGCATCGACATTTCAGCATCAACGGGCAGAGCACCTGATTCATACTGAAATGAGTGTTGATGAGGATTATTCCTTGAGCAGTGATGTGCAGATGATCAAGGAAAAGCAATTACCTGATGCATGGCAGCCGTTATTTTGCTCTTGGGATGATGCTGTTGAGTTCTTGGTCGATCAAGACCATGCATGGGCGGAATGGGTGGACCAACCAACTCGAATGTCGCAGGGAGATATTCAGATGCCTGTACAGTTCCAGCACATTCAAGCGGCTAAGATTTTGAGCTTGCAGGCTCCTCAATTGTTGCAACAATTCGGTTTAGATCATGATGCAGAAGCTTTTGCTTTTGTGATTCCAGCACTGGATTTTGATGTGCTTGGCGAGCAAGTTTTATTTAAAACGATATAAATTGTGGATAACTTTATGTTTATACACAGTTGCTTGCAGCTTAAAAACGCAGTTGAGTTGTCTAAAAATTATGTTATTTTAGAACAAAGGAGATGGCATTCCTCCTATTACAAACCGCCACTGTGGCTAATGATGCCTACGTTACCCTGAACAGGGGGCGTAGGTTCGTGCGTGCTCTGTTCCAATTTTGGAGTTCGCAGATGAAAAATAATCAAAAAAACGTTGATCTATCCATGTTAAATGTCGCTTTATCTCCTGCGCGATGTGTGGAGTAAGCCATGTATTATCCTTTACTCTCAATCGCGCTTGGCTCGGTTCTCGGCGCATGGTTGCGTTGGTTCTTGGGTTTAAAACTCAATCCAATTTTTCCCAATATTCCTTTAGGTACAGTCACCGTTAACTTTGTTGGTGGCTTTATTATTGGTTTTGCAATTTCTTATTTTTCTCAAAGTTCACTGAGTCCAAATTACAAACTATTTGTGATTACAGGCTTCTGCGGTGCATTAACCACCTTTTCGACCTTTTCTGCCGAGATTATTGCTTTATTACAAAGTGGTAAGTTGGGTTATGCCTGTGCAGCGATTCTGATTCATGTGATTGGCTCATTACTGTTTACCATTTTAGGCATGAGCTTGCATCAATGGCTGAGTGCTGCATAGCTTTGGAGTGATGACAATGAATGGATTTTTACTGAGTTTTTATACGGCACAAAATCGGACTTATCAGGGACAACCGATGAGTGAATGGTTGTTGGCCGTGGCGAAGCAGATGAATTTACTTGGTGCGACAGTATTGGCAGGCATGGAAGGAGTTGATCATCACGGCTTATTTCATTCGGCTAGTTTTTTTGAATTGGCGGATCGACCTGTGCAGATTCAGTTTGCGGTAAGCAATCAACAGGCGACTGAACTATTGGACTATTTAAATGACAAAGAAATTTCTTTGTTTTATGTCAAAACACCGATTGAATTTGGGGTGGTGGGGCAGGCCAAGCCGGATTCTTGAAAGTGAGGCATAAAAAAAGAAGTCTAAGTGGAGGAGAGATAGCCTTAGACTTCTAATGCTTACAGCCTAATGTGTGAAACTTAAATGAAAATTAAGCTTTACGGTTAAAGCGTGCAAAGCGTTTGTTAAAGCTTGCGACACGACCTTCATTGCTGGCTTGACGAACTTCACCTGTATAAAACGGATGCGAAGCACTGGAAATATCAAGGGTAACGTAAGGATAGACCTGACCTTGATATTCTTTAGTTTGTTTGGTTTGAAGCGTACTACCAATCAAGAAGTAAGCATCGGCATTGGTATCGTGAAACAAGACCTGTTGATAAGCCGGGTGGATATCTTTACGCATTTTGAATGACTCCTATTATTAATAGAAATGTTATAACATAACAATATATGCCGTCAATCTTATTCATTTCAAGTTTTTTTGGAATTTATTTGTAAGCAATGTATCAGCGAGTATGGAAAATGGAGCTTTGTACAAGCCATTTGATTTGTTAAATTAGCAGGGAGATATCGAGTATGAGCAAAAATAACAATGAGGATTAATTCTGACTCGCCTTTTTTCATTCCCGCATTCATTGTTTTTATTGCATTTTTCGCTTTAATGTATAAATGTACTTACTCTGAATCGAATATTAATCGAATAGAGCCTATCCTTAAAAATGATCTTGAGATTTTAGCGAAATTTGGACATATCACAGATTATAAAATCTATAAATCTACAGTTCTGTTTAATGACCATAAAACTAAAAATACATACATTTATCATTTGAAATTGTATGGTGAAAAGGACAAGGGAAAAGTCATCCTTAACGTGGATGAAAATCAGGAGAGTGCAGATTATCCTTATACAGTGCAAATTGACTAACTAAACATAGATGAACAGTTAAAAAGCCAATCATTTGATTGGCATTGTTATGACATTTAGTTCGGGACCAATTCTTCAAATAAATCGTTGAGATTGTCATGCACTTTGAGGTGAATCAGGTTCCAGTAATGTCCTGAAATGGTTCGGTTAACCATTAAGGTATCTGGAGAAGGCTTAAACACATCCCAGTATTTCAGGGATTTTTTCACTAATAGCATGCCATCGTGATGTGATGAGTTCTTGGCAAAGTCATAATGGGTACTTAATGGACGCAACAGGATTTCAATCCATTGGGTATACAGTTCAGTTGGGAATTTTTGTTTCTCAGCAATCGAATGCAGTTCGACCAGTAGATCTTCAACCTGAGCAATATCCTCTTGGCGGGCTGCATTGACCAGTGCTTTGAAGTGCTGAATGATTTCAGGTGAAAGGGTTTTAACGCTGCCATAATCATAAATAATCACGCTGCCATCTTCACGGAACGCAAAGTTGCCGGGATGTGGATCACAATGGAAACGTTTCAAGAAAAACATTTCCTGTCCTAAAGCACGAATCAGACGACGACCAATTTGATTACGCGTTTCAACTGACCATGTGCTGGCAGTTTCAATCGATTCACCCTGTTCAAGACTGAGCGTGAGTACCCGACGTGATGAAAAGTCTTTATAGACAGTTGGGATGATGATCTGATCATCCAGCTTTTCATGGAAGGTTTTAAACACTTCTAAGTTTTGTGCTTCGATTTCATAATTTAGTTCGGCCGATAAGCTGTCTTGGATTTCCTGAAACAATTGATCTTGCAGCTTCTTATCAATCTTCAATACACCCATTAAGCGTAAAGCCAGACGAACCTGTTTTAAATCACTTTCACAGGCTTGATCCACCCCAGGATATTGCACTTTCACCACCACAGCCTGACCGTCTGGCAGTACTGCACGATGCACCTGACCAATCGAGGCAGCAGCAAAAGGTTCAGTCTCAAACGAGCTAAAAATCTGGTTTAACGGTTTGCCCAACTCTTTTTCAACTTGTTGCTGAATTGCAGCAAAAGGCATGGCAGGGGCTTGACGTTGCAGTTTGGCAATCGCCTTCGCGACTTCTGGTGGGAAGATGTCTTTATATTGCGAAGCAATTTGCCCGACTTTCATCACCGCACCTTTCATCTCACCTAAGGTGTCGGCAATTTGTAAGCCGATGTCTTGGAACAATTTGCTGCGAGCAGCATTTTTTTGTTCTTCATCTGCGGTGAGATTACGAATGGAGTTGGCAACGCTTTTGCTGGCAATACTTGCGGTCATACCAGCCAGTTTTAAAAAACGCTTACTGGGAGAGCTTGCATGTTTTGCCATATGGACTTGACCTCGGGTGATCCAGTTTCAACGTGATGCTTTGATCATAGGCGACAAAACTTAAATTGCCTATACCAAAATGTTAAGTGATGTAAGTATGCTGTGAAGGGGGGAAATGGAGGTATTGAATGAGAGGATGAGTTTGAGAGCAGCATCCATGCTGCCCTGAATCAATAACGCTCAATGCGAGTTAATTTTTATGTATTGAGGGCACGCTGTGCCAAACGTTTATTGTTCAAATATAAACGGCCGATTAGCAGTACACAGGCAATGCTTAAACCGATAATCAGGCCGAGCCAGACACCCGCAGCGCCCCAAGCCGTATAGCGAGCCAGATACAAACCAATCGGGAAGGCTACCACCCAATACGCCATTAAGGTGATCCACATTGGCGCTTGCGTGTCTTGCATGCCACGTAAACAACCTGCGGCACTGACCTGCCAAGCATCCATCAGCTGATAAGCCATCGCGAACCAAAGCAGATACATCGCCACTGGAATCACATCGATATCCGTGGTGTAAATCGCCACGATATAGGGACGTGCAAGCGCAATCAAGGTCATGGTGAAGGCAGCAAAGATCGTAGCGGTGATCAATCCCACGATTTGTACTTGTCGCATCGCGTGCCAGTTTTGTTCGCCATAATACATGCCAACACGAATCGTCAAGGCAATGGCTAAGGACAGCGGAATCATAAACAGCTGTGAGGTGACTGAAATGGCAATCTGATGGGCTGCAATGGCATTTTCACCGAGCGGACCCAGTACAATCGCCCCAGTACTGAAAATACTGACCTCAAAGAATACGGCGAGGCCAATCGGTAAACCTAGTTTTAAAATGCGTTTGATCCACTCGGGATCAAGTTTTTCCCACTTGGTGAAGATCGGCGCCTGTTGATAGGCTTTGGCTTTGGAAATATAAATCGCCAAAGTGATAAACATCAACCATTGCAAGATTGCTGTTGCAAAACCACAACCTGCGCTGCCTAGTGCAGGAATTGGCCCAAAGCCATACATAAAGATAAAGTTCAGCGGAATCAAGACCAGTAAGGCAATCAAGCTAATGGCTGTGACAGGACGTGGGTGCCCCAATGCTTCAGAATAACTGCGTAGTGCGGCATACATCATCACTGCAGGCATACCAAAGCCAATCGCATGTAAGAACAGACTTGCTTTCGGGATTAAGCTTTCAGGCACACCAAGCAGGGGGAGAAACATGGGCATACATTGTAGAATTAGCATCGCAACGATACCGAGAATCACCGCAACCCATAAAGACTGACGGGCAATGGTTGGAATTTTTTCGGGTGTTCTTGCACCACGCGCCTCAGCAACCAAAGGTGTGGTGGCCAACATGATTCCAGCAAAGAGCAGCATGACGGGAATCCACAATCCAACACCGACTGCAATCGCAGCCAGATCCGTAGCAGAAAGATGACCTGCCATAATGGTATCGATTAAACCTAATCCAGCTTGGGCAAACTGTGTAATTAGAATTGGAAACATCAAATGAAATAGCTGTTTGAGTTCAAAGCGCTTGGTTGTGGCATGGGACACAAAAAATACTCTTATTAAAATGAGGGAGAATTAGCGTTGTAGTGTGAATAACACACCAATAAAAATCACAATACTACCGAGTAGGCGTTGCCAGTTAATTGGTGTTTTGTCTGTACCTAACCAGCCAAAGTGGTCGATGAGCATGGAAATCACCAATTGTCCAAAAATCACTAAACCTGAAAAAGTTAAAAATCCGAGTTTGGGTGCAGTATAAATGCTCATACTGATTGCATAAACCCCAAGACATCCGCCTAACCAGAGAAACCATGGAATTTGTGAAAGTTCAGTTAAACTGGGTTTTTCTGCACCTTGGAAATAAACCAACAGGGCTAGAATAATCGTCCCAATCAAAAAGGAAAGTAAGGCGGCTTGTAGGGGAGAATTCAGATACTCGCGAAGTTGTGCATTGATTGCCGTTTGAAAGGCCATTGCAATTCCAATCCCTAAAGCAAGCGGCAGAATAAATAGCAATTGGCTGGAAATTTTCATCATATTATCGGTCTAATTGTTCTTTATGTTTTTTCAGTCTAACTGAATCCGTAGGGGATGATAAGTTGTATCCCGTATTGAAGCTGCAACTGTACCGAGTCGAGTCATGTTAAAATAGTCAGGTTCTATCATTGAGCTTGTATTTTGAGTCTGTTAAATCCTGCAAATATCCCACTGTCCTTGTATATCCATATGCCGTGGTGTGTACGTAAATGTCCTTATTGTGACTTTAACTCGCACGCCGTTCCTGATGGGCAATTATCACTGGATTTGGAACAGCAATATTTGGCTGCACTGGTGGCTGACTTTGAGACACAGGTTGAAATGGCACAAGGCCGATCGATTCATAGTGTGTTTATTGGTGGGGGTACGCCGTCACTGATTTCTGCACAAGGTTATCAATGGTTATTTGATCAACTCAAAGCACGTTTAGACTTTGAAGCCGACTGTGAAATTACACTGGAAGCCAACCCGGGTACGGTGGAACATGATCCATTTGCCGATTATCTGGCAGTGGGGATTAATCGTTTATCGTTGGGCGTGCAAAGTTTTGATCCAGACCACTTACAGCGTCTTGGTCGTATCCACTCAGCCAATAATGCACTGGATGCAATTCAACAGGCGCGTCAGGCGGGCTTTGAGCGCGTTAATGTCGATCTGATGCATGGTTTACCCCAACAAAGTGAAGAACAGGCCTTAACCGATCTGAGATTGGCTGTGGAGCAGGGTGCAACGCATATTAGCTGGTATCAACTGACCATTGAACCGAATACTGTTTTCTTTAGAACACAACCAGTATTGCCACAAGACGAAGTTTTGGAGCATATTCAAGAACAAGGTGAAGCATATTTAAAAGCCAATGGTTATGTGAATTATGAAGTTTCAGCATGGCGCAAAGAACAGCCATCGGCGCATAACTTAAATTATTGGCAATTTGGTGATTATTTGGCGATTGGTGCAGGGGCGCATGGCAAAGTCACCCGACCAGACGGGATTTATCGTTTTCAGAAAACCCGTTTACCGAAAGATTATTTAGCCAAAGTGCCTGCTGAACATGTGCAAATGAAACGGATTGAAGCAGATGAATTGCCTTTTGAATTTATGATGAATGCTTTGCGTTTAAATCAAGGTGTAGCTGCTGACACTTATACTCAGCGCACTGGACTTGAATTGGATGATTTGAGCGATACACTGGATCAGTTACGTGAGAAAAAATTATTGCTGGCAGATATGAATCGAATTGCCTGTACTGAGCAGGGGCATATCTTTTTAAACTCGGTTTTAGAGAAATTTTTATAATTAAATGATTGTAATGCTTTAAGCAAGGATGCTTAAAGCAATTCAAATGAGTCTGTCATTTTTCTGAAAGAAATTGAGCAGACAATAAAAAAGCCTCATCAATGATGAGGCTTTTTAGAATTTGGTGGGTCGTCCGCGATTCGAACGCGGGACCAACGGATTAAAAGTCCGCTGCTCTACCAGCTGAGCTAACGACCCTGAGCGAGGATAAGTAAAACAACGTTTTACCTGAGCGCAAGAGAAAATCTATGATTTTCTGTAGCTTAACCTCTTACAGGCATTTGTAAAATACATTTTACAAACTATCAAAACATTATATGGTGGGTCGTCCGCGATTCGAACGCGGGACCAACGGATTAAAAGTCCGCTGCTCTACCAGCTGAGCTAACGACCCATAAGCAAGTGTTTAAACATGCCACACAATTAAAACTAATTTGTTCTAAATGCGTCTTCGTTTTGATGTTGCGTATTCTAGCAACTTATTCAGCTAACACAAGAGGAAATTTAAAAACATGTGCATGATTGTTTATAAAAAGCACGATTTCCTCTTGTTTAGCTAAAAAATAAACTAGAAACGGTATTGATAGCTTTGAATATTATCAAAGATCTCAGTATTTACATCACTATAGCTGCTTGCACCTGGTAATAAAACCAGTAAACGTTCAGAAGTTTTGCTTGGATTAAAGCCGTCTTCTTTCAGTTTATTCTTCTGGTATTTAAATGTACCTGTGGTTTCAACTTTCTCTTGAACACGTAAGAAAACAGGAATGGCATAAGACGGTAAGCACTTTTTAAACACATTGACCATGTCGCTTAAATCTACTTCATTGAGTTCTGCACCATCAACCAAAGTAATCGCTGCCATACCTGCGCGACCATTGGTATTTGGAATTTCCACGCCATAAACTACAGCCTCTACGATCTTTTCATATTCGCAGACCATATTTTCAACTTCTGTGGTTGAAACGTTTTCACCTTTCCAACGGAAAGTATCTCCCAGACGGTCCACAAACTGCGCATGGCGGAAACCAATATCACGAACCAAGTCACCGGTGTTGAAATAGGAATCACCTTGAGTAAACACATCTTTCAAGATCACCGATTTGTTCTTTTCTGGGTCAGTATAGCCATCGAAAGGTGAACGGCTGGTGATTTTGCCAATCAGCAAGCCCACTTCACCGGTCTTTACTTTCTTGCAGTGACCTTTCTTATCGCGGACCAGTTCATTCTTTTCTTTGTCGAATTCAACGATCGCATATGGCGTTGGAGAGAAGCCAACCGTATTGTCAAAGTTGAAGATGTTGCTAAAACCAACGTTGCCTTCACTTGATGCATAAAGTTCAAGTACTTCTTCAACACCAAAACGCTCTTTGAATTTTCCCCAGATATTTGGGCGCATGCCATTACCAATCATCTTGGTCACACGATGTGCACGATCTTCTTCGGTCACGGGTGCATCGATGAGGTAACGACACAGTTCACCGACATAACCAATCGCAGAGGCATTGAATTTCTGTACATCTTTCCAGAATGCGCTGGTTGAATACTTACGACGTACCGCAAGTGTGGCACTGCCTGCAATTACACCACACCAGCACACGACGACACCTGTTGCATGGTAAAGCGGAAGGGTGACATACATCACGTCATCTTTGCCTAGATTCAGGATATGACCATAGGTGCCATAAGCGAGCGTCCAGCGACTATGTGTGAAAATAACTGCTTTTGGTAAGCCCGTAGTGCCTGAGGTATAGATATAGAACAGTCCATCTTTACCTGTCACGGTACGTGTGGTGGATGGATTGAATTTTGGAAACTGGTCAATTTGTTGGGCAAGATTCACATAGCCTTGCGGTGCTGTACCTGCATGCTTACGCGTTTCTTGATCCGCAAACCAGTGGAAACGATCTTGAGCGACCTTTAAATCTTGGCGCGCTTCATCAATTGCAGCGCGAACTTCTTCACCTGCAATGACCGCAATTGGATTGACCAGATTAATACTGTGTGCAAGTACCTTACCGACTTGTGAGGTATTCACAAGCGCAATCGTGACCCCAATTTTTGCCAAAGCAACGATCGAGGCAATCAGTTCAGGACGGTTTTCAACCATCACTGCAATCACATCACCTTTCTTTGCCCCAAGCGATAAGTAGTAATGTGCAATCTGGTTTGCCCACTCATTGAGTGCCTGGTAACTATAGCTTTGATCTTCAAATAACAATGCGATGCCTTGAGGGTTACGCTTGACTGCTTTTTCAAAGGCAATGCCTAAACCAGCAGGAGATGTTGGCGTTCGCAAATATGCTTGTTTAAGACCATTGAGGATATGAGGTACTTTAGTGATGAAGTTAGGAAGTCGAGTAGCGACATCACCAAGGGTAATAATATCGGTCTGCGTAGTTTGGCTCATATCAATCCTATTTATTTTTCGATCAATCCAAGAAATGGCTATCCGTTAGAACACAACCATTCACACCATTTTGTTAATGCTGTTTTGTAATGGTAAGTGCCTAGAGCAATCAACCTAATTTGACAAAATAACAAAAAAGCCTAGTCATCGAAATGACTAGGCTTCGCCTTATTGAGTGCAATTTAGCAAATTACTCACTCAGCTGTGGTCTTTTTTGGTGGACGTCCGCGTGGACGGCGAGGCGGGCGGTTTGATTTCTCTTTTTCCGCTTTCGCTGCTTCATCATCCAATTCTGCTTCTGTCGCAGTTGTCGCTTGTTCAGCTTTTTCAACAGTTTGAGCAGGTTCAGTAACTTCTGCAACAGCTTCGGTTACGGTTTCAACTTCAGCAACCACAGCAGGTTCGACTGCTTCAACCTCAACTGGTGCAACTTCTGCTACAGTCTCTGTACTGGCAAGTTCTAAAGGTTGTTGCTCTGGTGCAGTTGCTGCTTCAACGACTACCGCATCATCTGCTTGTTTCACTTCTTCTTTCGATTCAGTCGTTTCTACAGGAGCTGGCGTTGCATTTGAGGCAACATGTGCTTCTTTTGCCTGCTCCGCAGCCATTTTTGCTAAACGACGACGTTCACGCGGGTCATTAGCAACACGAACTGCCGCTGCATCCGGTGGTGTTAATGCTAACACGGGTGCAGGTTCAGCTTCTTCAGTTGGCTTCTGAGTCGGAAGTTCAGCATCACGTGTGACAGGACGCTTGTCTTCTTTAACGACGGTTTCAGTCACTAAACTACTTGCATATTGTTCAGCGAACTTTTGTAAAGCGCGGTTGAAGGTGGTGACTAAGCCGAATTGCTCTATCAGGATTGTGCAATCATCACCATAGACATGACGAATCAAGCTGCCCAACGTATATTGTCCCAACGTAGGTGTTTGCGACAGTGCAACTTTTACTGTAGCCGTTTTCGGTGCAGTTTGGTGGTTGCGCTGACGACGACGTGAACGTGGATCATTGCTGGCACGTTGTGCAGGTGCTTGTGCAGTTTCTTCAACAGCTACCTTTTCAGTAGTCGCTTGTTCTACTGGAGCTGGCGCAGGTGTTTCAACTTTTTCTACAACAGGTTTTGCTTTTTCTGCTTTAGCAGCTGGCGCTGTTGTCTGTTGTGGATTTAATGCAACAATTTCACTTTGACCTTGATCAATATTCACAACGAGCGCTGTGTTCATTGGTTCGCTGCGAGGTGCATCGACTACATCCACTTTGACTTGTTGTGGATTTACCACAGCTTCAGGTGCAGCCGTCGGTGCTTCATTTAACACACTCTGGTCACGATGGCGGTTTGGTCGATTTGGACGTTGTTGGTTACGGTCACGGCGTGGTAAAGGCGCAGACTCATTGCCTTGAGCAGCATCATGATGCTGTTGCTGGTTTTGAGATTCTTGTGGCTGTTGACGTTTTTGTTGACGTTTTAGCTCACGTTGCTCATGGCGCTGTTCTTGACGTGATAGTTGAACGACTTCTTCATGCACTTGAGCTTGTTGTTCATGCGCATGTGCATGTTGCTCACGTTGCTCTTTGTGCTTGCGCTTCTTCTGGTTTTGGTTTGGACGATGTGATTTCTCGTCTTTCTCAAAGCTTTCACGTGTTTCTTGTTTCACAGGGTTCTGTGAAATATAAGCATTGTTTGCAGTTGGCGCAGTAACTTCAGCGATTGCTGGTGTATTTACTTGGCCAAACTGACCACGGCTCACCGCACCGTTATTCACCATTTGTTCAATCGCGGCTGCTGCATTTTGTGCAGAACGAGATTGATCGGTGGTTTGTGCTTGTTTTTGAACAAATAAGTTCTCTAACCAAGCACAAGGACTTGCTGACTTTTGTGTGCTTGCTTGAGTTTGTTTAGCTTGCGCAGCATGTTGCTGAGCCGCTTTCTTCTGTGGTGCAGCAGCTTGGTTTTGTGCAGCAGGTGCATGGTGATGCTCTGCATCTTCTAAATGCCAGTCTGAAGATTCATAGCCCAGTTCTTTTTCGCTAGAACGGGTGGCTTCAGTACGTTCATAACTAGAAGGGGCGAAACCATCTGGATTGAACTGGATTTGGTAATGTGGTGTTTCCAAGTGCGGGTGAGGCAGCACAGTGACACGTACATTCGACGTTTGCTCTAAGTAAACTAGGCTGTGACGTTTTTCATTCAATAAGAAGGCTGCGATTTCAACAGGCACTTCGACTTGAACTTCACCTTGACGTTCACGTAAAGCAATTTCTTCAACCTTACGCATAATTGAAAGTGATAGTGAACGTAAGTCACGCACCATACCCGTGCCATGACAGCGTGGGCAAACGTAGCCAGTCGCTTCTTCTAACGAAGGGCGTAAACGTTGACGGCTCATTTCCATCAGACCAAAACGTGACAGTTGACCGAACTGAATACGTGCGCGATCACTTTGCGTTGCTTCACGTAATTTCGCTTCAACCATACGCTGGTTACGGTCTTTGGTCATGTCGATGAAGTCGATTACCACTAAGCCACCAATATCGCGTAAACGAAGTTGACGTGCGATTTCTTCGGCTGCTTCCAAGTTGGTATTGAGCGCCGTTTCTTCAACATCATGACCGCGGGTTGATTTCGCCGAGTTAATATCGATTGAAACCAAAGCTTCGGTCTGGTCGATGACGATTGAACCACCAGAAGGAAGTTTCACTTCACGTTCATAAGCCGTTTGGATCTGGCTTTCAATCCCAAAATGAGCAAATAGTGGCTCATTCAAGGTATAGGTTTTTAATTTGTCTAACTGACGTGGCATCACTGCTTTTACGAAGTTATAGGCTTCGTTATAGGCTTGCTCACTATCAATCAGGATTTCAGCCACATCATCACGTAAATAATCACGGATTGCACGTGTTACCACACCAGCCTCTTGATGAACCAACATTGGTGATGGACCAGAACCTGCTGAACCTTGGATTTGAGCCCAAAGGTCGAGTAAGTGTTGTAAGTCGAGTTGTAACTCTTCTTGGGTACGACCAATACCCGCGGTACGAACGATCACGCTCATGCCACGCGGTACATTTAACGAAGCTAAAATTTCTTTCAGTTCTTCACGCACTGAACCCGAAATTTGACGGCTGATACCGCCACCTTTTGGATTGTTTGGCATGAGGACCAAGTAACGACCCGCAAGTGAGATAAAAGTAGACAGGGCAGCACCTTTGTTGCCGCGTTCTTCTTTTTCAACTTGAACCAGTAATTCAGTGCCTTCAGTGATGAGTTCACGAATATTTGAAGTTTGACGAGGGTCTGCTTTGAAATACGAGTTTGCAATTTCTCGCATCGATAAAAAGCCTTGACGCTGTGCGCCGTACTCAACGAAAACCGCTTCTAAAGACGGTTCAACGCGAGTGACATGACCTTTATAGATATTTGATTTTTTTTGTTCGCGAGTACGATTCTCTAAATCGAAATCGTAAAGACGATTACCAGTGATAAGTGCAACGCGAACTTCTTCGGCGTGGGTTGCATTAATCAACATACGTTTCATGGGTGTGACACCTAATAGTGATGCACACAGACAACAAGCCCAATATTTTTGAGCAAACATCAAATTGGCGCGATCAAAACTCAGAAGCAACTTTGTGTAGGAAGCTCTGAAACCACTGACTGTAAATATCCAGCTGGGGTTTTGATACGGTTATTTCGATGTCGGCAATACTGCTTCAATCTTGAATCCGTTGATATTTCATGTATGTCTTACATCTGTGAAATATCACTAGATCCGACATAATCAAAGTTTCCTGTACGCTTCACTGGCGGGTGAGCGGTGCATTGGATGGTGACTTTCACTGTCATTAAGCATTGAAGTCGATCCATCTGGAAGTCTTGATACGGAATGATCATCGTATCTCTGCTTAGCAGTTCCAATGCATCAACGCTTTAGCCTGAATGCGACATCAGGGAGCAAATTGTCTGATGTGGATCAGTTTACGTTTAATAACCAGCAAATTGCTGGCGACATATTTTTTCTGAACAAACTGTATGTGCATATGCACAATTAAACGCAACAGTTTGCCATTTTGCCGATATAATAAGCCTTCGGCGTCGGCATAATTCTTTAGGACCTATCCGAGTTGTTGGTGAATATCTCATCGATTAAAAATTTTATCTAAATAAAATTTCTGATTTGATGCTCACTTACGGTGGTATCCGTGCGCTGAATATATCAAACCTTGCGGCATCTGCCTATGGGCTAAGTTTAGGTTTCTTGTGAAATAACTTAGCTAAATGATCATTTTTTAATCATATTTAGCAAATCTTGGATTAATCGAGCGTATGAATTCTACACAACAATGGCAAAGTGTCACTTGGTTTGACGTGGATGAGCATCAAGACGGGCAGCGAATAGATAATTTTTTATTTACCCGATTAAAAGGTGTACCAAAGAGTCGAATCTACCGTTTGGTTCGTGAAGGACAAGTACGCGTTAATAAAAAAAGAATAAAAGCAGAGACACGTTTGAAGATTGGCGACCAGATTCGTGTCGCACCAATCCGCTATGAACAAAAGGATGAAACCGCGGCACCAGTGAGTGATGGTGTGGCACAAAGTCTACTCAGCCGTGTGGTGTATGAGGATGAAGGGCTATTGGTCGTTAATAAACCGTCAGGGATTGCGGTGCATGGCGGTAGTGGTGTGGCCTATGGCTTAATCGAAGCCTTGCGTGCTGCGACAGGTAAAAAATACTTGGAACTGATCCACCGTATTGACCGTGATACTTCAGGCTTGGTCATGATCAGTAAAAAGCGCAGTACTTTAAAGCTGCTACAGGATTTACTGCGTGAGCACAAAATTCAAAAAACTTATACGGCGATTGTCAAAGGACAAGTCAGTTTGGATCAGCAATTGATTGATGCACCCTTATTGCGTTATGAACTGGCCAATGGCGAACGTCGTGTCCGTGTCACCAAAGACGGTAAGCCGAGTAAAACTGATTGGAAAGTGGTTGAACGTTTTAAAGCCGCGACTTTGGTCCATGCATCACCGTTATCGGGCCGAACCCATCAAATCCGTGTACATGGTCTCAGTATTGGTCATCCTTTAGTTGGGGATGATAAATATGGACACAATACGGCATATACAGGCCCTGAAGCACGTCGTTTGTGCCTACATGCCATGCGTTTAGACATTCCCAACTATCCAAGCATTGAAGCGCCAATGCCTGAAGATATGCAACAGGTGATCGATCAGTTGAGAAAGCAGAAATGAGTCAAAATATCGAACTGGTGATTTTTGATTGGGATGGCACCTTATTCGATTCGGTTGGGCAAATCGTAGCAAGCTTGCAATATGCAGCACAGCAATTTGAACAACCCCTGACGGATGAAGCTGCAAAAAGCATTATTGGCTTAGGTTTACCTGAAGTCATGCAAATCTTGTTTCCACAAGTTCCGCATTTACAGCAAGATATTTTGCAATGTTATGCGGATCACTATGTGGCAAACTCCAAAGGGGATGCGTGGTTTAGCGGTGTTGCAGCGTTGCTCGCTGATTTAAAACAGCAAGGTTTAAAGCTTGCTGTGGCAACAGGCAAAAGTCGTAAAGGTTTAGATCGGGTTTTGGCACAAACCAATAGCGATGAAATCTTTGATATTACCCGTGCAGCCAGTGAAACCAAATCTAAACCTGATCCATTGATGTTGCAGGAAATTTTGACTGAACTGGATGTCGCTGCTGATCGTGCTGTGATGGTGGGGGATACCAGTTATGATCTAGAAATGGCTCAAAATCTGAATATGCCGCGTATTGGGGTGAGTTATGGTGTGCATAGCATTGAAACCTTGCAGCAATATCAACCCTTGGCCATTGCGCACAATGTGCAGGATCTACATGCTTATTTGCAAAGTGTGCTGAATATGGATGCCTTAACCGAGAGTTAATCAATTCAAATCATACGAAACGACAATGATGGGAGTGTTTGCATTCCCATCATCCATAATAACAATAGGGACACTATGAGTCGTTCAATCCGTTTGCTTAATCTATTACAGCTGCTTAGAGAATATCGCTATCCTGTGACCGCGCAGGTGTTGGCAGAGCGTTTACAGATTAGTCA
Organism: Acinetobacter sp. Ac_5812; assembly: GCF_013072695.1. GTDB lineage: Bacteria > Pseudomonadota > Gammaproteobacteria > Pseudomonadales > Moraxellaceae > Acinetobacter. Next base: position 86,952 of record NZ_LXUK01000008.1, on the reverse strand, counting down.
GCGCAGTGTCTATCGTGATATCGAAACCTTGCGTGAGCAGGGTGTTTGTATTGATGCTGCCGCTGGATTAGGGTTTCAACTGAAACAAGATTTCCTGCTTCCGCCGATGACGCTGAATGAAACCGAGATCGAAGCAATTTTTTTAGCGCTGAATTGGTTGAGCGATATTCCTGATTTGGCTTTGAAATCGGCTTCAACTTCGGTGTTGGCAAAGCTCAATGCGGTACTGCCTGAGCATTGTCAGCATCAACTTGAACATACCACTTTAAGATCCATCAATGTCTGGTTACCTGTCGATGAAACTTTGGTGGAACAAGTGCGTTTGGCCATCCGTCAGCAGTTAAAAATTACCGTAGATTATGCCGACGAACAACAACGGGTAAGTTCTCGTATTTTGTGGCCATTTGCGCTAGGTTATTTTAATGATCGGATTGTGTTAGCGGCATGGTGTGAGCTACGTAAAGGTTTTCGTCACTTCCGTATTGATCGGATTCGAGCGTTGAGCTTGAGTCAGGAGCTGTATCCGCAATTCAAACAGCAATTATTTCAACAATGGTGGGCACAGGAAATGTGCCGTGAGACTACTGACAAAAACTGACAATCAAAACAATTACATTGAAATAAGAATAACTCACCAAGGAAATATCAAAATGGCACTTAAACTTTATACCAATAGTTTTTCGCGTGGCGTCGTTGTTGACTGGCTGCTGATCGAGCTTGGCATTGAATGCGAACGTATTGAGGTTGCTTTTCAAACTGAGATGAAAGCACCTGAGTATTTAAAAATCAATCCATTTGGCAAAGTACCCGTATTGGTCGATGGCGATATTGTGGTTTATGAACTGGATGCAATTTGTGCTTATCTGGCTGATAAATTTGCAGACAAAGGCTTGGCACCTGCACTGAATGATCCAAAACGTGGTGTTTATTATCGTTGGTTATTCTTTATTTCTGGGCCTTGGGAAGCGGCTTCAACCAATAAAATGCTCGGTGTTGAGGTGAAGCCCGATCAGAAAGGCTCTGTGGGGTATGGTGATTATCAAGATGCCTATAACGCCTTTGTGCAAGGTCTCAATGATGTTGATCCCTATTTATGTGGTGAGCAGTTTACTGCTGCGGATGTCACGGTTGCTGCGATGTTATTTTGGCAGCTGAAGATGGGAGATATTCAGTCTCATCCTGCGATTGAGCGCTATTTAGAAAACATTAAGCAGCGACCAAGTTATCAGAAATTTGCTGAATTTTTTAGTAATGCCTAAGCCAATAGGCTTTACTTAAAGAATAAGGAAGCCGATTGATTCGGCTTTTTTATTTATGAGGAATTCAGTGCGAATTCAAATGGGCGCTATCTAAGCCGAATATATGTCGAATTTCTTCCAGGAATTGCTGTGTGGCAAGGTTCGATTCATTTTTTGGGTAACCCATAAAAACATCGAGACAGGGCAGCGGATAATTTAATGATTTGACGACAATTTGGTCGGTGGCTAAGGCTTGGATATAGGCAGGTAAAATGGCACAACGATGCCCAGAATGTACTGCTTGAATCGCATCTGCAATATTGCTGGCTTCATCAATGCTTTGAAAATGAATCTGCTGCTGTTTAATGTATTGGGTAATGATTCGTGCCAAAGGCTGAGACAGCTTGTGGGTTAAAATGGTCAGGGGTAAATCCTGTAATTGGGCAATGTTGATCTGTGCATGCTGTGCCAAAGGATGCTGTTTCGGTAGCATAAACACTAAGGGTTCTTTGAGTATCAATTGACTTGTAAATGCTTCATTTTCAAATTTTTGATTAATAAAGATCAGGTCTAAATCACCTTTTTTCAGCAGATTGATTTGATCACTTTCTTTAAGGTTAAGCGTACGAATTTGCAGTTTGGGTAGACGAACTCTTAAACGCGGCAAAATATAAGGGAAAATGCGAATTTCAGCAGAGGGCACAAAACCAATTTTTAAACATTGTACTTTGGCTGCAGCAACCTGTCGCGCCATGGTAATAGCTTTGTCTGCTTGAGTGAGGGTTAAACGTGCTTGTTCCAGAAAAACTTGGCCTTCGTCAGTTAGCTCTACTTTGCGCTTGGTCCGATGCAATAGTTGTACACCCACATCATCTTCGAGATCTTTAATTTGCTGGCTGAGTGAAGGTTGAGACGTGTGTAATTTAAGTGCCGCTTTACTGAAACTGAGCTCTTCAGCAACGGTAATAAAATAGCGTAAATGACGTAATTCCATAAGACTGATCCAAGAGTGTCTTACTATTATTTTAGTTATCATGATGGGAATATCATGTTGTTGGCGCATTATATCTGAGCTTATTTTATATACAATATGCTTTTTTCTAAAATATAAGAAATAGCGCAAAAGCTGAGGTTTAGCCCTTGGCTTGAATTGTCATTGTGCGTTATTAGTTCGGTAAAATTGTGTTGACTCTGCCAGAGAAAATCAGCATAACTAACAAGCTTATGTTAGGATCAAAGACCGATTATAGTGATTTGGAATAAGACGAGAATCCTAAAAAAATCATTACGATTTGAAAGGCGATCGCATTAAAAAATAGTCCATGACCTAAACGGTATACCAAACCATTCACCTCATGCGATGAGATTCCACCAAAGAAGACCTACATGAAAGATAAGCCGACATTAACCTACCAATTGCCGACACAATCTTGCTTGAGCCATACTTGGGGGAAACCTCCTTTTCCGCATGAGGCTTCTGATCATTGTGGCATTGACCGTTTTTATAATTTACAGAAACCCTTAACACCATTTGATCGTAAAGGTTTGCTCAAATGGCTGGCGACACGACAATCATCGACGTGGACGGTCGATCGTTCGCATGAATGGAATATGCGGAATCACATGTTGGAACTTCCGCAGAACCGTCCGCATATAGATATGAATGATTGGCAAATCTGGTTTGTGGGTCATGCAACGGTTCTCATTCAAATCGGTCCTTATAACTTTTTAACCGATCCAGTTTGGTGTGAATATGTCAGTCCGAAGCAGGGCAATGGTCCACAACGTGTTTGTCCTGCGGGAATTGCCCTAGAACATCTTCCAACCATTCATGGGGTGTTATTGAGCCACAATCATTATGATCATATGGATTTGGCGACTTTAGAATGGTTACATCAAAAGTTTGAAATGCCAATTTATACGGGCTTAGGCAATGGCTATTATCTGCCAAAGCACTTACATGTGATTGAAATGGATTGGTGGCAGGAGATTCCGTTTCATGATGAGTTGAAGATCGCGTATACACCTGCGCAGCATACTTCTGGACGTGGAGTGCGTGATCAAAATAGAGCACTGTGGGGCGGTTTTTCCTTGCTTGCTAAAACAGGCCATTGTTTCTTTGCTGGGGATACGGGCTATTCCACGCACTTTAAACAAATCCATGAGCGTTATGGCGATGCGCGTGTAGCGTTATTGCCGATAGGTGCTTATGAACCACGCATGCTGATGCGCTATGTGCATATGAATCCGCAAGATGCTTTTCATGCGCATTTAGATTTGCACGCCCATCGTTCTTTGGCAATACATTACCGAACTTTCCAGCTGACCGATGAAGATCGCGATGCGCCTGAACATGAACTGCAGCAGGCCATGAAGTCTTCTTCAAAATTGGTGAATCCGTTTTATTGTATTCGCGAGGGGCACTTTATTCGGGCTTAGCATGTTGTAGTGCTTTGATACACCACAGTGAAATCACAGACAGGCTCGCAAGTGCAATATTCATGACCACAGGATTAAAGGCTTGATAGATATGATTGGGATAAATACACAAAACGAAAATAAATAACCCAATCAGGCTGATAATGCTGAGCCAATGTAAATACTTGTGAGTTAAAAATAAAAATAAACTACCAAAAATGATCTCGGCAATGCCCGACAGTGAAATCATCCACGGAATATAGGGGGCTACAATATTGAGTTGTTGCCAGACATAGTATTCACCTTCAACCTGAAATATCAGTTTGGGAATCAACCCCTGATAAATCCAAAGAATGGCAATAATTAACTGACAAAATCTTAATATCTGTTGAATCGTCTGGTTCTCTCCATTCATGTTAAGAACTCATCCAATAGAAAATGCTGTTGAGTTTCAGGTGTCACTCGATAGCATTGTTCGGTTTGACCAAATAAGCGATAACGATTAAGCGCAATACGACGATAAGCAAAATCACGTATCACTTTAGGAATAACACGCGCATATTTTAAACTGGCATAAGGGGAGTCTAGACGTTGAACGATGCGTAGAAAGGCGGTCGATTCGGTATAACATTGACCATTTTCCAGTAAGACCATGGTTTCAAAATGATCAGTAGGGAGATGACAATAGGCGAGGAGCTGCTGTCCAATCTTGGATTGAACAGAGACCAGTTTGAACAGATACTCAACATCGTGTTTGATCATAAAGTCAGCCCATGCTGAGCACAGCACACACTCAGCATCAAACAAGATGATGTCATGGCTTTGAATCAACTGCTGTAATGGTTTTGGCATGGTTATTTTTCTGATGTTGTTTTGAATAAATTGTCACCCAATTGCATAAAAAAAGCCATCCGAGGATGACTTTTGTTTTAGCATTTCAAAGCTTATAGGAAGCTTGGTAAATGGCGGGCTGGATCGGTTTCACGTGCTGCCTGAGCATCCGCAACGCTAAGCCCTAGTGCGGCGGCAACACCTTCACCATAAGCTGGGTGGCAGGCATAGCAGTTACGGATATGACGATACTTGATGAAGTCTAAAGCATCGCCCATCGCACGTGCAGTATTACCAAACAGTGCTTGTTGTTGTTCAGGTGTCATCAATTCAAACAATGCACGTGGTTGGCTGAAATAGTCATTGTCATCTTCACGATAATCCCAGAAATCAGCATCGCCATTAATTTTCAATGGGGGCTCTTTGTACTGAGGTTGCTCTTGCCATTGACCAAAGCTGTTTGGTTCGTAGTGTGGTAAGCCGCCATAGTTGGCATCGGTACGACCTTGGCCATCACGGTGATTACTGTGTACAGGGCAGCGTGCAGCATTGACTGGAATCTGTTGATAGTTCACACCCAAGCGATAGCGTTGAGCATCGGCATAGTTAAACAGGCGTGCCTGTAACATACGGTCTGGTGAAGCACTAATGCCTGGTACCAAGTTGCTTGGTGCAAAAGCAGATTGTTCAACATCCAAGAAGAAGTTCTCAGAATTCCGATTTAGTTCAAACTCACCAACTTCAATCAGTGGATAATCACCGTGAGGCCATACTTTGGTTAGATCGAATGGGTGATACGGAACTTTCTCTGCATCTTGCTCTGGCATGATTTGTACAAAAAGTGTCCATTTTGGATAGTCTTGACGTTCAATCGCATCAAATAAATCACGCTGATGACTTTCACGATCTTGGCCCACCAATTCGCCCGCTTCTGCATCGGTTAAATTTTTAATCCCTTGCTGAGTTCTAAAGTGGAATTTTACCCAGAAACGTTCATTGGCAGCATTAATAAAACTATAAGTATGGCTACTAAAACCATGCATATGGCGGTAGCTTGAAGGGATACCACGATCAGACATCACGATCGTCACTTGGTGTAATGCTTCTGGAAGTAATGTCCAGAAATCCCAGTTGTTGGTTGCACTACGCATATTGGTTTTAGGGTCGCGTTTTACCGCTTTGTTTAAATCTGGGAATTTACGTGGATCACGTAAGAAGAACACAGGGGTATTGTTCCCGACCATGTCCCAGTTACCTTCTTCAGTATAAAACTTTAAAGCAAAACCACGGATGTCTCGTTCCGCATCTGCTGCACCACGTTCACCTGCAACTGTGGTAAAGCGAGCAAACATTTCAGTTTTTTTACCGATTTCGCTAAAAATTTTAGCGCGGGTATATTGAGTAATATCATGGGTCACGGTGAATGTACCAAATGCGCCTGAACCTTTGGCATGCATACGGCGCTCAGGAATGACTTCACGGACAAAGTTGGCAAGTTTTTCATTTAGCCATAAATCTTGGGCTAATAACGGTCCTCTAGCGCCAGCGGTCATACTATTTTGGTTATCAACCACAGGTGCACCAAAATCAGTGGTTAAGTGGCTATAAGGACATTTTTTATCGTCTTGGCTCATATTCTATCTCCATCAAGATGACCCGTGAGTGAGGTCACCTCAACTGTTTGACCGTTCAAAGATATGAATGTTTAACTGTCTCATGCGCAAATTGGGTATCGAAATTTCGGATGCCTAAGTGCGATTTATAATGATCAAGTTCACATCCTTTGTATTTTTACTCTAGGTTGATGAAAGCTTTTTTTCCAATGGATTAAAGTTGATGTCATAAATGCTTTATTCGATTGAAGCTGTCTAAATCTTAAACATGAACTGTACTTTTTTGAATGTTAGATTTGTTAAAAAAAGATAAAAGATAACGAAAAAATAAAGACTTACTGCTTTGCTCGGTTTTAGTTGAAATTGAATCTAGTGTTTGTTTTGGAAAGTGAGAAAGACATCAGTTCTTGTATAAAAGGGCCTGTTTTTACCTGTTGGAGTTCTGTAAAGAGTCCTAAATTGATTTCTCTCATGGTTTTTGATGTGTCTTAAAATTGATGAATGTACTCAGTGAGCACAGTGAAAACGACTGAATTTATTCAGCATACTTTTCTTGTTATCTAAAAGCAGATGCTCAGTAGTAAATATGTAAGCCCTTAAGATTTTTACGCTTGCTATGTTATTTTGTGCTTATCTTTGAAGAGATTAAAAAAATGAAAAAGTTAGCGTTGAGTTTCGGGTTATCTTTAACTGTTTTAGCAGGTTGTACGTCCATGCCACAAAAAGATGAGACTAAAGCAAATTCCTTGAAGGTTGAGTTTGTTGGGCAAGGAAATTATGCGGTAACGCAACAACAGGGTACAGTAAGCTTATATGCCGTGGACAGCCAGATCGCGGATGTTCCAGCGACTTTGATTCAGCAGAAAAAAGTTCAAATCTCTCAGGTCCCATTTGTGGTTGATTTTACTGTGCCTGCAGATCACCGTAAGCTTATTCAGCCCTCGGTTCGGGATGATGCGAAAATCAAATACTATGTGACTTGGGAATCGGATGCCAAGAATTTAACTGGCAAAGATGCGATTGTGATTGATTATGATCGTCAATTTCCGAACGTGACGTTGAATGGCGGCAAACAACAGATTTACCTGCGCTCAGCAAAATAAGCATATGTATTGAAAAAGGGCGATCTTGTTGAAAGTATCGCCCTTTTTTATGTTTGGTCTTATATCGAAAGGTCTCGTTTAGACATTCAGCATACGATTGGATTTGACCATGTCGGCAAGACCGTGGGTCTTGAAATAATGTTCAAGCCAACTTTTAATCACCAGTGGGTTGTTCATTTGCAGCACATCATCCAACAGTTTTTTGGCATCAGTCATTGGGACATGACAAATCGCTTTGCGTACTCTGAGAATGTTGCTTGAACTCATCGAAAGGGTGTTAAAACCCATCGCCATCAATAAAATTGCAGACAATGGGTCGCCCGCCATTTCACCACAGACGCTGACTGGTTTTTGATGGATATGACAGTCTTGAACCAAACGTTTTAGTGCACGTAGTACCGATGGATGGAAATGCGAATAGACGTTAGCCACATGCGGGTTATTCCGATCTACAGCCAGTAAATACTGGGTTAAATCGTTTGAGCCCACCGAGAAGAAATCAACCAGTTCGGCAAATTCATCAATCTGTAAAAGTACACTTGGTACTTCAACCATAATCCCGATTTTAGGTTTGGTGATTTTGACTTGCTCTTCTTCTTGTACCGCAATCCAGTCACGTTCTAACAGATACAGCACTTCTTCAACTTCACTGACACTGGTCACCATTGGCAACAAGATATGCAAATTATTTAGACCAATACTGGCTTTGAGCATCGCACGAATTTGCGCAGAGAAAATTTCAGGATGGTCAAGGGTAAAGCGTATGCCACGCCAACCCAATGCTGAGTTTTCTTCTTCAATACTGAAATACGGTAAGTCCTTGTCCGCACCAATATCGAGGGTGCGCATAATCACAGGCTTGTTGGCAAAATGGCTGAGTTGTTGGCGATAGATGGCGCGTTGTTCTTCTTCGCCAGGGAAGCGCTCACGTAGCATGAACGGAATTTCACTACGATATAAGCCAACGCCTTTGGCACCTCGTTGTACACCACGCACCACATCAATCATCAAACCGGTATTGACGAATAGAGGAATAGAGATGCCATCTGGGGTAATTGCATCTTTGGTTTCGTATTGCTTCAAATCTTTGGCGATTTGCTCTTCTTCTTTTTGCACTTCTTTATAACGTTGACGTAGACGACGCGGTGGATTGACGAAAACACGGCCTTGATAGGCATCCACAATCATTTCGATATCATCTAGTGTGGTGATGGGTAACTCGGTGACCCCGACCACAGTTGGAATGCCCAAAGCACGTGCAACAATCACCATATGGGAGTTGGCGGCGCCTTCTGAAGTGACAATCGCTGCGATATTATCCACGGGCAATTCCACCAAGGCTGCCGTGCTGATCTCTTCGCCAATCAAAATGCTGTCTGGGCTGAGTTCACGATGACTGGTATCGTTTTCTTGCAAGCAAGCCAAGATTCGGCGCCCAAGATCTTTCAGATCAGAAACACGTTCACGCAGGTAGTCATCTTCCATTTGTGCAAATAACGCGACATGTTTGTCGATGACTTTGCGTACCGCACCCTGTGCCCAACTGCCAGCACGAATATGGTCTTTGATTTCACTCGGCAGCGCATTTTCATCTAACATACGTAAAAACACGCTAAATAAGGCACGTTCTTCCGACATGAGTGAATCTTGCATTTTTTCGTCTAGGGACTGAATCTCTAAACGTACTGCAGCAATGGCTTGATCTAATAATTCTAATTCGTCACTGATGTCTTCGGCTTCACGATCTGGAATCGCAGCAAGGTCAGCAGGAGGGTACAACACGATGGCACGACCTAAGGCCACACCACCTGCACCAGACACCCCTTGGAAGGTTTTATAGCTTGGGCCATTGCTGGGTTTACGGAACACATCAATATTTCCCACAGCATGTGCATGAGCAATTACACCTGAGAGCTGTGCACAAAGTGTGACCAAAAATGATTCAGCGGCTTCGCTAAAGTCTTGAGACTCTTTATTTTGAACAACCAGCACCCCCATTACCTTGCGACGATACATCACTGGAACGCCAAGGAAGGAGTTGAACAGCTCTTCACCTGTTTCAGGTAAATAGGCGAAGCGCTCATGTTTAGGGGCATTGTCTAAGTTGACGATTTCTTCACGTTGACCGACCAAGCCAACCAAACCTTCACCAACACTGAGCGATACAGTGCCAACCGCCTCTGGTTTTAATCCTTTAGACGCCATCAGTACATAACGACGATTACGCTCGTCCAATAAATAAATTGAACAGACATCCACATGCATGGCATCGGCCACATGATTGACCATAATGTCCAAGGAATCATGCAAACTGACGGACGCATTGATTTCTTGCACAATGCGTCTAAGCGTGTCGAGTTGCATGTTTGACATGGATGTTTACTCCAATTTATTGAATCGTTATAGGCCTAGTTATAACAGCTCTGTTGCCAAAAATCATTGCTTAAAATGATGATTTCATGACAATTAGCGCTGAGGTAGTTGTAAACATAATTCCATCATAGCTTTACGGTAAACATCGCGTTTGAAGTTGACCACTTGACCCAATGGGTACCAGTAACTCACCCATTGCCATTCATCGAATTCGGGTGGGTCTGATAGGTTTAACTGAATATGATGCGGCGAGGCCGTTAACTTCAGTAAAAACCATTTCTGCTTTTGTCCAATACATACCGGATCTGAATCTGACCGAATGTACCGATGTGGCAAACGATAACGCAGCCAACCTTTTGTTTGCGCTATAATTTGGACGTGTTCGGGCAATAAACCGACTTCTTCTCTCAGTTCACGAAAAAGTGCCTGTTCAGGGGTTTCTCCAAATTGGATTCCTCCTTGTGGAAATTGCCAAGCATTGTGACCAATGCGTTTTGCCCATAAAACTTGTCCGTCATCGTTTGCCAAAATGATCCCGACGTTGGGTCGGAAACCTTCTGAGTCGATCATTTGGCTACCTAAATTTTGTCTATATCGTTGACTTTGATCTCGGGGACAGTCACTCTTCTTGTCCAACTCGAAAAAGGTCAAAGTAAAATGTTTAAAATTGCTATGATCTTAACGAATTTCTATCGACTAGCGGTGATAGATTTACATTTTTTTTCTTAATTTTCAGTTTAAACGAGAAATTCTATGCAATTGGCTTTGTTTGATTTAGATCACACCCTGTTAAATACTGATTCTGATCACTCTTGGGGTGAATTTTTAGTCAATGAAGGTTTAGTCGATCCAGTTCATCATCGTCAAATGAATGACAAATTCTACGAAGACTATAAAGCAGGGCAACTTGACCCGATTGCTTATAATGAATTTGTATTTCAATTCTTGACCAAGCACGATAATCATTATTTAACTGAGTTACATCAGTTGTTTATGCAGAAGGTTATCCGTCCGCAGATGCGTCCTAAAGGTTTCGAGGCGATTAAAAAGCATCAAGCGCTAGGGCATGAGCTGGTTGGAATTACAGCGACCAGTGATTTTATTACCGCACCGATTTTCCGTGAATTTGGCATTACCGAGATTATTGCCACCAATGCAGAAGTGGTTGATGGACAATATACGGGCAAGGTCACAGGGATTCCATGCTATCAAAAAGGCAAGCTTGCGCGTCTGGATCAGTGGTTGGCTGGCCGATCAGTGACTGAGTCATGGGCGTATTCTGATTCAATCAATGATCGTTTCTTGCTGGAATATGCCACCCATGCGATTGCGGTCAATCCAGATGATCGTTTAGAAAAGCTAGCGCAGGAACAGGCTTGGGATATTCAAGACTGGTCGATTTAAAGTTTTGATTTGCTGCCAAATATGTCCGGCTGAAATGGAATATTTGGCAGTGCTTTCATCACGCTAAAAAATTAAAAAAATCATTATCCTATTCACTCAAATTATTGCTATAACACTACTGGATTTATAGGGGGTGTTATGACAAAACAACAAATCAAATTACCAAAACAACTCTGGACCGCAGAGAGTATTGATCTCACACGACATCGCTATCAAGGCAAGTTATTGAGCAAAAGCGAAGGCTTTCAATTAGGTAAGACACAACGAAAAAAAGTTCCACGTGAAAACTTGGCTCAACTTTCAGTACGTCCCAAAGGTACCACGGCCTTAACGCTTTATGATTGGAGCAATCAAGGACGCCTAGCACAATTACAGCCGATTCGTGCCAAGCGGATGAGTGTCTCGCCGTTTACATTCTATCGTGGTATGCCCGCGCTCATGCTATTTGATCAAGCATGGGAACAACACAACTCAGGTTTGTTTCAGCAAATTTGTGGCGATTGCCATTTAAGCAACTTTGGTGGTTTTGCCAGTCCTGAACGTAACCTGTTATTTGGCATTAATGACTTCGACGAAACCTTGGTTGCGCCATTCGAGTGGGATTTAAAACGTTTAGTGACCAGTTTTGTGATTGCGGCCAAAGACATTGGCTTGGGAGAGCGCAGCGGCTTAAAAGCCATTAAAACCATGCTGAATAGCTATCGCAAACACTTGCTTGAAAATATGGCCTTATCCCCATTGCAGGTGTGGTATGAAAAGGTCGATGCCAGCACCTTATTAGAAAATACCGAATGCCGGAAACTCAGAAAGAAACGTGCCAAGCATCTAGATTCAGCCCAAAAGCGCAATGCGCATTCGGTGTTACCCAAGCTAACCCAACAAGATGCTGAAACTGGGTTTAGACATTTTATTGATGATGCGCCTTTACTGTGGCACCCCAAAGCGGATGAGCCTTTTGCTGAGCAAGTCGATGAATTCTTTCTACACTATCGCGATTCATTGAAATTTGATCGACAGGTATTGTTTGATCGCTATCAGCGTACCGATGTGGCACTGAAAGTGGTAGGGGTCGGCAGTGTTGGAACCCGTTCAGCAATTGCTTTATTTGAAGATGCAGACCGTGAACCATTAATCTTACAAATGAAAGAAGCCAATCCTTCGATTTTGAGCCCGCTGTTTAAAGACAAAGTTCAGCACGAAGGTGAGCGAGTGATTCATGGTCAACAACTGATGCAAGCGGCCAGCGATATTTTTTTGGGCTTTTCCAGCTTGCAACAGGATTTCCATGTGCGTCAGTTACGAGATATGAAAATTTCGGTTGATCTTGCCGATATGGATGATGAATATTTCTATGAATATGCGGAAAGTTGCGGTCTCGCTTTAGCCCATGCACATGCCAAAGCCGGCAATGCCGATGTATTGATGGGCTATTTAGGTGAAGGCAGTACCATCGTTGAGGTTTTACAGGATTATGCGACTCAGTCAGCTGAGCGTAATTTAAATGACTATCAGCAATTCATGAATGCGGTAGCAGATGCTAAGATTCAGCTCGCTGGCGATGATGCCCTTTAATAATTGGTCTGTGAGTACAGACATAAAAATAGTCATGATTTGAGAGAAAAAAGACAAAATGTTTAGCAAAATTATGTCAGGTTTGGGCCTGCAAGGTGCCACTGTTGAAACTCGTTTGTTTAATTCAACCTTACAAGCCGGGGAAACGCTACGCGGCGAGATTAACTTTAAAGGTGGCTCAACCGATAAAGAAATTAAAGGTCTGTATTTGCAACTGATGACCATGGCGGAGGTCGAGTCCGGCGATCATGAATTTAATCAACCGTTGGTTTTGGATCAATGGTTAATCAGTTCTAATTTTTCATTGCCGGCACATCAATCGCACCATGTTCCTTTCACCATGGAAATCCCACATGAAACACCGATTACCGAAGTTTCTTGCCGCCGTAATGCAACACGGGTCTGGATCAATACCCGTCTGGATGTGGATTGGGGCGTGGATGCAACGGATCGTGATTATTTAAGAATCTTGCCAACACCTGCCATGCAAATGTTTTTACAAGCCATGCAGCAATGCGGATTTGTATTATCCACCGTGGATGTAGAAAAAGGCCAACTGACTGCACAGAACTTTAGATCGACGATTGGCTGCTACCAAGAACTAGAGTTTGTATCTTCAACTATGTTCAGTGGTTTTAATGAGGTGGAAGTGTCTTTTGTTGCTGAAGCGCATCAAACCCATGTCATGCTTGAGATTGACCGTCGTTTCCGCTCAGATCAGTTATTGTCGATGACCATTCCGCATCATCTCTTAGATGTCGCTCAGATGGCCCAGCAAATTCGCCGTTTATTGCAGATTGGATAAGTCAGATTCAACCTCCCTTTGGGGAGGTTTTTTTGTCATATTACTGTCATCATTTATTTTTAAGATCAAACCATGAAAATAAAAATAAATCAGGAAGCTCAGACTTCCATCTTGCTCGATACATTATTGCAATTAAAACGACAACAACCGATGATCAAAATGCGATGGATCGCGCTCCCGATCTTGCTATTGATTTTGATGTACAGTTGGCAGCAACAGCTGTTTACTGCTTGGGTGATCTTGCCCTTTATATGGTCAGTGATTGTGCTGAATCTGACCCTGATTGCGCGTTCTAAATCTAAAAAATTACAAAAGATTGAGCAATTCAAATTCGATCCGATTTTTTGGAATAAATTCAGATTCTATTATCCAGAACTGGGTCTAAAACAACGACAATTGATCGAAGCTGGATTTAAGGATTACTTGGCTTTGCATGTCATGCAAAAACAAGCCTATGCCATGCCTTCACATGCAGTTGATTCGTTATGGCATGTCATGCTGGAGTTTCCAAAGCAGTATCAAGACTTATGTGAACAGATACTCGGTCGGCAGTTACAGCATAGTCCCTATGATGCCAGTACAACGTCCACGCAGCAAACACAACAGTTATTTGCGGCGTGGCGAAACAGTTGTGGTTTACATGCCTATCAGCCAAGGAATACCACGTTGTTACCGAGACTATTTGCCATTGATCAGGCCTTAAACTGGCAGGATGGGCAGTATTTTAATTTAGAATTGATGACCAAGGATTATGCGCAATATATACAGGCACAATCTTCGTCATCCTCTTCAAGTTGCAGCAGTAGTAGCAATAGCTGTAGTAGTTGCAGCAGTTGTGGTGGCGGTGGGGGAGACTAATCCTGAGATTAACCGACATGCATCATACGGATCAATTCCTCAGCCGCTTTAGACTGAATTCGTGCAGGATGCCAAACCATACCGAGTTGACGCTGCATATCCAGTTTTAAATCGAGCTGTTTTAAATCCTGATTGACCAAGGTTTTTGGCAACACTGACCAGCCGAGACCAATTGAGACCAACATTCGAATGGATTCCAAAGGGTTGTTGCTCATCGTGATTTTCGGTTTTAAGCCATTCCGCTCAAATTCAGACAAAGTGATCTGACTGGTATAGGTTTGTGCAGCAGGTAACAAACTTGGGTAGCTAATCAGGTCTTCAAGTTTGAGTTGGGGTTGCTGTGCCAAAGGGTGGAAGGGCGCAGCCACAAACACCAATGGATCATTCCAGATGGTCACATAATTCAGGCGATCATCCCCAGCTGGCGGTAAGGTTAAAAATGCCAGTTCCAGCTCACCGGCCAAAACCAGTTCATGGGCTTGTTCTGAATCGACAAAATGCACATCCAAGGTCACTTGAGGATAATGCTGCACAAAGTTTTTCAGCGGTTCAGCCAAATGATGCAAACCAATATGATGACTGGTACCAATCTTTAAGCGGCCTTGGACCTGTGCTTGTTCATGACTCAAAGTATGATGAATTTCCCCTAATTCATTCAGCCAAGTCCGGACTTTAGGTAATAGAGAATGTGCGGCATGAGTAGGTTGAATGCCCCGACCTGCAGATTCAAACAGCTTAACCCCAAAGTAGTCTTCCAAGCTGTGAATCCGTTTCGTGACCGCGGGTTGGGTAATAAATAATTGTTCTGCTGCGATGGAAATTGAACCGGTTTCCATCACTTTTACAAATGCTTCAAAAGCAGCGAGGTTCATACAAGCTTGTCCAAGGAGATTTTAAAATTAGTTTTATAAGCAGTATGTTTGAATTAGAAATAATTCCATACTTTTTCATGAAAGAAAAAAGCAAAGGCTTGTACCGTTGGTTCAATTAAACTTAAGGTTGCTGCCATGAGCCAATTGCCTGTAATAAGGTAAGCAACGATCATCGCAACACTAATATGCATGATGTAATAACTCAAGGTTTTTTTCAAAGTCCGACTATTGTTCATGACGAATTGTTGAATATTTGACATCTGTTTCACCCTACAAAATCTCTATTTAATTAAATAATAATCATTATCATTTAAAATGTAAAAAGGAAATTTCAATTCAGCACGATTGGATTTATAAATCGTGAGGTGATTAATTTAACATCAGCTGCTCAAAGCCAGAGTGCGTATGAAATGTGCTCAGCGAAGATGATTTAAATTTTTTTAATTTAATGAGATGATCAAGATCTAAAATTTCAATTTATCATTCCTAAAAGTTTGTTAATTTATAAAAATGATAAATTAGATTTATGTGAAGCGATTGCTATAATCAATTCAAGATGAAAAATACCCAGACCAATGGCAAGCACGATGGAGGGCGAAGACATGGCAGGCAAGACCTTATATGACAAATTATGGGATGACCATTTAGTAAAACAACGCGATGATGGTTCGAGCTTAATTTATATTGATCGCCATTTATTACATGAAGTGACCAGTCCTCAGGCTTTCGAAGGCTTACAGCTTGCCGATCGCCAACCTTGGCGTTTAAGTGCTAACGTTGCAACACCTGACCATAACGTGCCAACTTCTAAAAAAGAGCGTGAACAGGGTATTGCAGGGATTGAAGATGATACCTCTCGTATTCAAGTACAAACCTTAGATGACAACTGTAAAACCTTTAATATCGTTGAGTTTGGGATTAATGATATCCGTCAAGGCATTGCCCATGTGGTTGGTCCAGAGCAAGGTTTGACTTTACCGGGTATGACTGTGGTCTGTGGTGATTCACATACTGCAACACATGGTGCTTTCGGCTGTTTGGCACATGGTATCGGGACGTCAGAAGTGGAACATGTATTGGCTACACAATGCTTGGTACAGAAGAAGTCGAAAAACATGTTGGTGCGTGTTGATGGCGTATTAGGGACAGGCGTGACCTCAAAAGATGTGGTGTTAGCCATTATTGGCAAGATTGGGACCGCAGGCGGTACAGGTTATGCCATTGAGTTTGGTGGCCAAGTGTTCCGTGATATGTCGATTGAAGGTCGTATGACCGTATGTAATATGGCGATCGAAGCGGGCGCTCGCGTGGGCATGGTTGCAGTCGATGACAAAACCATTGCCTATGTAAAAGACCGTAACTATGCACCAAAAGGTGAGCAGTGGGATCAAGCAGTCACATACTGGGATACCTTGCATTCGGATGAAGATGCCGTATTTGATGCCGTAGTGGTCTTGAATGGTGCAGAGATTGAGCCTCAAGTGTCTTGGGGAACTTCTCCTGAAATGGTTATTCCTGTTTCACAGGCTGTACCAACCTTAGAACAAGCCAAAGATGATGTACAACGCAATGACTGGACCCGTGCTTATCAATACATGGGCTTAACTGCGGGTCAAGCTTTGGCTGATATTCTGTTAGACCGTGTGTTTATTGGTTCATGCACCAACTCGCGGATTGAAGATATTCGTGCAGCAGCCGATGTGGTAAAAGGCCGTAAGGTTGCGTCGAGCATCAAACAGGCGATGATCGTGCCGGGTTCGGGCTTGGTGAAACAGCAAGCTGAACAAGAAGGTTTAGATCAAATTTTCTTGGCAGCAGGTTTTGAATGGCGCGAACCAGGTTGTTCGATGTGCTTAGCGATGAACGCAGATAAATTACAGCCGGGTGAGCATTGTGCTTCGACCTCGAACCGTAATTTTGAAGGTCGTCAAGGTAACGGCGGACGTACCCATTTGGTCAGCCCAGCGATGGCAGCGGCAGCTGCAATTGCAGGCCATTTTGTTGACGTTCGTTCATTCTAAGGGAGCAATATCATGGAAAAATACACTGTAGAGCAAGGTGTTGTTGCACCTTTAGACCGCGCCAATGTCGATACCGATTTAATCATTCCAAAACAGTTCTTAAAGTCGATTAAACGCACAGGTTTCGGCGATAACTTATTTGATGAGTTACGTTATTTGGATGAAGGCTATTTAGGTCAAGACATTAGCAAGCGCCTGAAAAATCCTGATTTTGTGTTGAATCAACCGCGTTATCAAGGTTCAAGTATCTTATTGGCACGGACCAATTTTGGTTGTGGTTCTAGCCGTGAGCATGCGCCTTGGGCATTGAATGAATATGGCTTTCGTACCGTCATTGCGCCAAGCTTTGCCGATATCTTCTTTAATAACTGTTTTAAAAATGGCATGTTACCTGTGATTTTATCTGAACAGGTGGTGGATCAGTTATTTAAGGAATGTGCTGAGAATGAGGGTTATCAACTGACCATCGATTTAGAGGCTCAGGAAGTGCGTACTCCAACAGGTGAAGCATTTAAATTTGAAATTGACCCATTCCGTAAACATTGCTTATTGAATGGCTTGGATGATATCGGCTTAACTTTACAAGTGGCAGATGATATTCGCGCTTTTGAAGCCAAGGCGAAACAAGCGCGTCCTTGGGTGTTTCAAGACATCCAAGCATAAGTTTGGGTGCAAGAAACCAGATTGGGTTTTAGACATTTTTAACATAGGCATAGCGCAGAGATTGAACTCTTGTTAACATGCTAGCGGATAATATTTTGCTTACATGTTAACAAGACATGAGGACTGGGCTTGAATAATGAAAAGAAGACTCGCTCGCAGTATTTTACTGTGTCTAGGCGCTACGATGACTTTGACTGCGTGTCAAAATGCACCCAATGTGGTGGATCAGGTTCGTATTGCACAGAACACATTGGAAAGTAAGGCGGACAACACAACTTTATATTGTTCAGGTGTTGAGAATTGTGAGTTTGAACGAATTGGTGATATTGCGGTCATTGACGCAAAAACTCATCGGATTAGCCAACAGGCGATGGAACGCGGCATTGTACGCTTACATGGTTCAGTATTTAGCCGCAAACAGCAGGTCTATTTAAGTGTGCCAGCCAAGCAATATGAAGTCGTCATTCGTTTTTATCCGATTTCTCCTGACCGTTCCGAAACTTTCCATGTGATTCATGCATTTAAACCGCATGTGCGCTATACCTTTAAAATGTACCGAGACCGAACACGTCGTTCAGGCAGTTTACTTAATGTTTCTGTACCTGATCCATTGTGCGTAGATTTACAGCAAGAGCAACACACCATTCGCCGTTTCTGTCGTCCATTTGATGTCAGTACAGGTCTGGGTGAGTTTGTTGAGAAAAAGGTTTAATTGGCTCGCAGTGTTATCGCTGCACATAGGAAAATTGGAAAAATAAATGTCGAAGCATATTTTAATTTTAGCGGGTGATGGCATTGGTCCTGAAATCGTAGCAGCTGCTGAAAAGGTTTTAACCAAGGTCAATGATAAATTTAATTTAGGTTTGACATGGGCACATGGTTTGCTTGGTGGTTCTGCAATTGATGCGCATGGCGAACCGTACCCAACAGTGACCAGTGAACAGGCAAAAAAAGCTGATGCAATTTTATTAGGTGCAGTGGGTGGTCCGAAGTGGGATAGCATTGAGCGTTCAATTCGTCCTGAACGTGGCTTGTTAAAAATTCGTAGTGAACTCAATTTATTTGCGAACTTACGCCCTGCGATTTTGTATCCACAATTGGCGGATGCATCGAGCTTAAAACCTGAAATCGTTGCTGGTCTTGATATTCTAATTGTTCGTGAATTAACGGGGGGGATCTATTTTGGTCAGCCACGTGGTATTCGTGAACTCGAAAATGGTGAAAAGCAGGGGTATAACACTGACGTCTATTCAGAAAGTGAAATCAAACGCATCGCCAAAGTCGCTTTCGAGTTAGCTGGATTGCGTGGTGGTAAGGTTTGTTCGGTGGATAAAGCCAACGTTCTTGAAGTAACGGAGTTGTGGAAGCAAACGGTCACTGACTTGCAGCAAGCACAGTATTCAAATATTCAGTTGTCGCATATGTATGTGGATAATGCGGCAATGCAATTGGTTCGCGCTCCAAAGCAATTTGACGTGATCGTTACCGGTAATTTGTTCGGTGATATCCTCTCTGACGAAGCAGCGATGTTGACAGGTTCAATCGGAATGTTGCCATCTGCGTCTTTAGATGAAAATGGCAAAGGCATGTATGAACCATGTCATGGTTCAGCGCCAGATATCGCAGGTCAGAATATTGCCAATCCATTGGCAACAGTGCTTTCAGTGGCGATGATGTTGCGCTATACCTTCCGTGAAGAAGCTGCTGCGAAGGCAATTGAAGATGCGGTTGGTCAGGTGTTAGACCAAGGTTTACGTACTGCCGATATTATGTCGGAAGGCATGAATAAGGTCGGTACAGATGCGATGGGTGAGGCTGTGGTAGCAGCATTGAACTAAGCATTGCAGGCTATAAAAAAACGCAGCATAAGCTGCGTTTTTTTATTTGATGGCTTAGCAGGCCTTACCTTCATAACGAATTGATTGCGCAACTTGTTGTTGATCCAGCTCAAAAATAATATGGCATTTTAAGTTCAGATCATAAGCACTGCCTGCATTGCCCGCACTTTGAATCGGAATATTCTGAGCGCCAAGTTCGGTTGATTGTGCTATCGGAATCGGGATACGAACGGGACGAATCACGGTATAAATCAGTTGATTATTTTGCTTAACTGGTTGGGTCTGTGTTTGGAAACCTAAGGGTTTTAAGTCGAGCTGTTGCTGTATGGTGTTCGCTGATTGCCCAATAAACGGTTGTAGATAGTCGGGCAGGCTGATATTTGGTTGGTTTGATGTCGCACAACTTTGTAAACCGAGAAGCGTACAGAACAACAGGCACTTATAATTTTTCATTATGATCATCCTTTATCTCTTTGATCTTTTTTTATTCAAGGGTAAAAGTACAGGGGTGTCGAGAGCATTTATGTGAATTGCTAAAAATATACAATCTTGTCTACTTTTGGACAATGTTCAAGCCCAGAAAAATATGCTTAGATAATGGTGATAATTAAGCGATTTGGACAACTTCATGCACAAAATAATATTTGGCTTGATCTGTGGGGCAATGGCGACGTTGAGCTATGCGGATAACTGCGAAAATGCCCGTAATACTTATGATGATATTTATTGTACCAATAAAATTTTTGCCAGTGCAGATGCTGATTTAAATAAAAACTATCAGCAATTACGCAAACAGCTGAGCGATACACAACAAAAAATTTTAAAAAAATCACAACTGGCGTGGATTCGTCATCGTGATGCAGAATGTAGTGATGATTCCAAGAGTACGGTTTATGTGCAATGCCAATTGAATGCAACGCAAGAACGCAACAACTGGCTGCAAGAGCGTATCCGTGAATGTCAGACGGTGGGCTGTAAAACCACACGCCTGAGTGAATAGACTTTCGCTTGAGCAATAAAAAAAGCCACATAATGTGGCTTTTTTGCATTCACTAATCTGACTTAGCGCGCACGATAAGTGATACGACCCTTAGTTAAATCATAAGGTGTCATTTCAACTTTAACACTGTCACCTGTCAAAATACGGATATAGTGTTTACGCATTTTACCAGAAATGTGAGCAATAACTTCGTGACCGTTTTCTAAACGTACACGGAACATCGTATTAGGAAGCGTTTCGGTGACAACGCCTTCGAACTCAATGAGTTCCTCTTTATTGGCCATAGCCTACCTGAGATCAAATTGGGAAGGCGCAAATTATAGTCAATTTATTTAAAATTTACAAGATCAAGTCTGTTCGAGGCTGTCAGATATTAACCGAAAGGAACTGTCAGACAATTCGCGATTTTTTTTAACAAAATAAGCAGAATATTGTTGTCAGTTTGGTCAATCAACGTTAATCTAAAATTGTTGTTCATTGTCATAATAACGTATCTACAGGGAAGGGCACAGCGTGGGTCAGCTAACAGATGCATCAGTTGTATTGCGCTTTGGTTATCAGGCAATTCGTAAAGCAGGATTACCAACTGAAGAGATTTTAACAAAGGCCGGCGTGGCATTAAATCAAGTGGATACCAATGCAAGAACGCCACTAAGTGCACAAAATGCGTTCTGGATCGCTGCACAGGATGTGAGTAACGATCCTGATATCGGACTTCATCTCGGTGAACATTTACCACTTTATCGTGGGCAAGTGATTGAACATTTATTTATTAGTAGTGAAACCTTTGGTGAAGGCTTAAAGCGTGCCTTGGCTTATCAACGTCTGATTAGTGATGCTTTCGATGCCAAACTGGTGATTGAAGATGGTCGTTGTTACTTGAGCAATGGCGAGCAGTATTGGCCGGATAATCTGGTCAACCGTCACTTCTCTGAATGCGCCATGTCAGGCATTTTACGTTTCTTTAAATTCATTACCGAAGGTCAGTTTCACCCGATTTATATTGATTTTAACTTCAATGAGGGTGCTGCCGATGACGAATACTTTAGAGTCTATGGTTGCCCAGTGAGTTTGGGGCAAAAAGAAACCCGCCTTTATTTTGATGCAGCCGTACTGGATTATCCGTTATGGCAAGCAGAACCTGAATTACTGCAATTGCATGAGCAATTGGCGATTGAAAAATTACAAGAACTGGCGCGTTATGATCTGGTGGGTGAAGTTCGCCGTGCCATTGGCTCAACTCTCGAAAGTGGTGAAACGACGCTGGAGACGGTCGCGGCGCAGTTGAATATCACGCCACGTCGTTTAAGAACCCAACTCAGTGAGGCCAATACCAGCTTCCAACAAATTCTTTCGGACTATCGTTGCCGTTTAGCGAAAAAGCTGTTGGCGAATACCAATGAAAGTGTTGAGCGTATTGTGTATTTAACAGGTTTCTCTGAACCAAGTACTTTCTATCGTGCCTTTAAGCGTTGGACCAATGAAACGCCAGTTGAGTATCGCAAGCGTAAACAGCGTTAATTGGTTCTAAGTAAAAAAAGCCTTATCATCGTGATAAGGCTTTTTTATTATTCAGCTAAATTCAACCAGTGTGGACCCAAAGGCAACTGCGGTAAGTCAAACTCATTTGGGTAATAAGATTGAATAAAGTATAAACCATCAGGTGGGGCGGTAATGCCAGCAGCAGTGCGATCTTCTGCGGCAAACATGGTATCAATATGGTCAATTTCATACTGCCCTTGCCCAATTTCAAGCAGGCAGCCCATGATATTACGTACCATATGGTGCAAGAAGCCATCCGCTTGAATATCTAAGACCAGATAACGGCCATGTTCGAATAAGCGACAGTGTTTTACATGGCGTATAGGTTGATTCGATTGACAGGCTGCGGCACGAAAAGTCTCAAAATTATGCGTACCCTCGAATTTTGCCGCTGCTGTAATCATCTTTTGCACATCAAGCTTTTGATAAAGATGGGTGACCTGTTTATATAACAAGGCAGGGCGAGTCGGGGCGTTATACACCACATAGCGATAACGACGAGCCACAGCTTTAAAACGGGCATGGAAATTTTCATCCATACATTTAATCCACTGGATTGAAATGTCTTTGGGCAATTGACTATTGGCACCACGAATCCAACCTTGTTCTGGGCGAATGGCTTCGGTGTCGAAATGTGCCACCATATTGGTCGCATGGACACCAGCATCCGTTCGTCCAGCACCATGTAACATAATCGGCTGATTGGCAATACGACTTAGCACTTTTTCTAGGGTTTCCTGAACAGTGATAACGCCAGCCTGTTGGGTTTGCCAACCACGGTATTGAGTACCGCAAAATTCAATACCGATTGCATAACGTTGCATGTTCTAACCTCAGAATTAATGTTGATGCCAATGCGCGAACCATTGTTCGTGGGTCGGATATTTTAAATACATTTGCAAGACTTTTGCATATAAATCGGCATGGCTATGACAATCATTGACTAAAACTTTGGCAGATTGAATCCATGAGCTAACCGCATAGCGTTGATCAAGTTGCCCAAAGGTCACTTGAGTGCTGATAATCGGCAAACATTGTTTTTGATAAAGTTGTTCAAACAGGGCCAGAATTTCATCATTGACTGCGATATTACCTGTACCAAAGCCTTGTAGAACCAAAAAGTGAGGAGGGCTAAGTAGAAGATTTTTTAATTGTAAAATGAATTGTTGTTTCGCAATCGGCTGTAACATCAAATTCAAGACACTGAGTTGAGCGGCTTGATCAATCTGTTCATTTTGGACAATAAGCGCATCTGCTGTAGTGTCACAGCTTTGGTCTGCTTTAATACCAACAAAGGCATCTAATTCAGTGGTATGAGCTTTTAAAGTGCTTTGTGCATGAAAGACTTGCTCATGGAAGGCAAGATAAACACCACTTGGCAAAGCAAGGACTTGTTCCAGCGCTAAATACAGATTGCCGATTGCATCGGTGAATTCGCGGGTATCATTGCCTTCAATATTCAATAATGGGTATTGGCTGCCCGTAATGATGGCGTGGCAAGAATGGCCTAAAAAACGTGCTAGCGTTGCAGCGGCATAGCTTAAAGTATCCGTACCATGAATGATGACAAAATGCTGAAAGCCATTGAGTTGTAATTGTTGTATTTGCTGCACCAGCATTAACCAATCGGTTGCGGTACAGGCACTGCTGTCTTTAATGCTAGCGGCAGCGAAACATTCAACCTGTAAATGTGGTGGAATCACCTTCGCTAATAAAGGTAAAAAATCCTGTTCTGGCATTGGTATCAATGGTTCACCAATACAACCAAACGTCCCACCCATATAAATTAAAGCGATTGTTTTCATCATAAAAAAAGCAGCCTGAGAGACTGCTTATATTAGACTGATCAAATTCAGGAAGCTATTTTATTCAGTAAATTTTCTGAACGTTGTTGTTGTTCTGCATTGAATGCCTGATTGTTTTTTAACAACTCACGTGCAGAATCATAGGCACCTAGTTCAATATATTGCTCTGCAAGTTCTAAATTCAGTTGTGCTTCATCAAGTTGTTGCAGATCTGGGAAAGACTGGGCCAATGGGTCGTGAATTGTAATCGCTGTTGCAGCAGGAGTGATCAATTCAGCTTGTGTTTCAACTGCAGCTGGCTCTGCAATGTCAAATGAAAACGCTGTGGTTTCAAGTGGTGCAGGTTGTTCAGTTTTTTCTACGGTAGGTTCAAAATTAAAATCTAAGCTTGGTGCCGCTTCTTCTACAGGTGCTTTTTCTTCAACGGGCTGAGATGCAACTTCTAAATGAGTAAAGTTAAAGTCAAGCTCAGGTTTTAGGTCTTCAGTTTTTGCTTCTTCAATGCTTGCTGGTGTTGGTTCTAAGTTAAACGAAAACTCAAGCGGTGGCTGTTGTTCTTTGCTCTCAGGTGTTGCAACTGGGGCAGGAGACGGTACAGTGTCATCCGTAGGTTTTTGTTCAAACGAGAAATTAAAGTCTAAAGGTTGAACTTCAGCTGCAGTTTCTACAGGCTTAGCTTCTTCTGTCGGCGCAGCATATTCTGATTGCAAGTCATCAAATGATTGTGCCGCTGGGGCTTGAACCAGTGCATCAAAGTCCGCAACATTATTTTGAATTTGAGGCTCAGCAGCTGCAGATGGTTGCTGAAAATGATGAGATGCTAAATTAAAATCAATGGGATCAGGTTGTTTATTTTGTTCGTATTCACGATGTTTAGCTTCAGCTGCTTGGGCAATATCTTCAAGTTTCAAGGCGTGAATATGTTTGATCAATTGATCAATTGCCAAATCATCTTTTTGCTTTAAATGAATATCAAGTAAATACAGATACAGTTCGTGTTGAGCGTTATCTTGCTTTAGGGCCTGATTGATTTGTGCTTCGGCAGACTGGAAATTACCGTTTTGAATTTGTTGTTCAAGTTTCTGGCGCAAACTTTCAGAAATTTCAGTCGTGGTTGGAGGGGCATATTCCTGTTCCTCACGGACTAATGTGGTTCGTGAAGCAGATCGTGTCGCTGCTTTTTTTGCCGTTTTGCTGGCACCTTTTTTCGGTGCAGCATTGGCTTGATTGCTTTCACGTTTTTTTAAAACGATGGCGACAATCAGTACAATGACCAGCAGTACAATGATTATAGTTGACATGATCTATACCCCTTAAAGATAGAGCCGCTTTTATGCAAATTTATGAGAATATTCTCGTAACCTAGCGTGTTGGCTTTTTAGTGTCCTGTTGCGCTTTCAGCTGATCTTGCAGTTCAGCAAGCCGAGCATTTAACAGCTGAATACGTTGTTCCTTCTGACGTAGTGCCAATTCTAACTGTGTTACGTTTCTTTGTAATGTAACGGTTTTTTCTCGTGCTGTCATAACTTTTAATGATAAATCGGCACTGGTTTTTTGCTGTAATGTGTCTTTTTTGGCACTTCCAGTACTGGAATCTTGATTACTCTCAGCCACCAGAGACATTTCAGCTTGCTGCAAACGATATTTGGCTTTTCCTGTGACAGGACGTTGTGTTTGCGCCGCAATTTGCTGGGTATTTTTATTTTGCTGCGCGGACGTTGCCGTAAGATTAAAGTTTAAATGTGAACCCTGTCTAAGGCGGTTGGCGTTCCCCCCAATAAAGGCATGTTCATTTTGTGCTTTGATTTGATTCATGACCTGAGCAACGGGCTGCTGCGTTTGCCCTGCAATGTGTTGTGCAATACTCCATAAGGATTCATTACGTTGCACCACATGCTGCTGGGCTTTGTCGTCGTTTACTGCTGTTCTTGTCGGGAGCTTCTTTTTGGCCGCTTGGGCTGTTTCTTTCGCTGGATCAGGTGTTTTGGCTTTTTCTTTGGTTTCAATCGGTTTAAGTTCAGCTACTTTTAGTTCCTCATCCAATGCAGTACTTTGCTTAGTCGTGGCTGTATTCACAGTTTGAGTGCTTTCCTGTTTGACAGGCACTGTTTTTGGCTGCTGTGGTCCTTTTTCTGCGATAGGCGTTGCCGGCTGTGGAACTGAGGTCGCTGCTGCTGTTTCTACTTTCACGGGCGGAGCGATTGAAACTGCACTGGCAGCTGTTGTTGTCGTACTTGGCTTTGATGTTTCTAATACCGGTGGAAGGGTAAACGGCGCATTGAGGAGTGTTTCTTGTTTTAAGTTTTGCCCTTGTGAATTTGCATTTGTAGCATTAAAGCGTGTGCTTTCAGGTAGATTTAAAGCGATATCTTTTTCACTGACAATAAACTTGGGTGCTAGTGATTTTTCATTGGCATTCTTCGCTAAAGGTGCTTTCGCGACTTGGCGCATTGGTTGGCGAATATGCTTTAAATGTGATGCACCGTTTTCCTGAATTTTTAAAATAATATTCAGTTCAGCATCGGTCATGGGGCGTGATGAAGTGATCACAATCACGCCTTCACCTTGATTGTTCCGGCGTGTAAAAAAATTAAGATTAGCGGGGGGCTGATGTGCAGCGCCAAGCATCAATAAATCTTCAGGCGTGGCCAAACTGACGTCTAATTTGGAATTGGCATCGGCTTGGTGGAAACTCATTTCGGCATAAAGAAGTTCACCAGGCGCAGACTGGATTTGAATTGGATCAAGCGTAATTGCATAAAGGTGTTGCGAAGAAATGATGGCTAAAATGGCAATTTTTAATTTGTTATAAACAGTCATCTCGATCCATGAAAAAGTGATGTTATGGTCTGGAAAAAGTATACATTACCGTGATGTAAATGAATTGTAAATTATTCATCTTTCATCGCAATAAAAAAGCCGATCAAATGTGATCGGCTTTTGATTATTAGGAATTTTTGCTTAAGCGTTCTTGTATTCCACCAGAATACGAAGCATACGACGTAATGGCTCAGCAGCACCCCAAAGCAGTTGGTCACCCACAGTGAATGCGCCAAGATATTCTTTACCCATATTGAGCTTACGTAAACGACCAACAGGAACAGTTAATGTCCCTGTGACTGCAACAGGGGTAAGATCTGTCATAGAGGCTTCACGAGTATTCGGAACTACTTTTGCCCATTGGCTAGAGTTACGAATCATGTCTTCGATTTCATCAAGTGGTACATCTTTTTTCAATTTCAATGTGATTGCTTGAGAGTGGCAACGCATTGCACCAATACGCACACAGTGACCATCAATCGGAACGATTTGTTGATTACCTAAAATCTTGTTGGTTTCAACCTGACCTTTCCATTCTTCTTTCGATTGACCACTTTCGAGTTGTTTGTCGATATACGGAATCAATGAACCCGCCAATGGCACGCCAAAGTTTGCTTTCGGGAAGCCTTCGCCACGTTGTAATTCTGCGATTTGACGGTCAATATCAAGAATTGCAGATTTAGGGTCATCCAATAACGCTTTAGTATTGTTATACAAATAACCCATGCCAGTGATCAGTTCACGCATGTTCTGCGCACCCGCACCAGACGCTGCTTGATAGGTCATTGAAGTCGCCCATTCCACTAAATTATTTTGGAACAGTGAACCTAAGCCCATCAACATCAATGAAACGGTACAGTTACCGCCAACGAAAGTTTTAGTACCGTTGACTAAACCATCTTTAATCACGTTTAAGTTGACTGGATCAAGAACGATGATTGCGTCATCTGCCATACGTAGCGTAGATGCAGCATCAATCCAATAACCATCCCAACCTTCAGCTTTAAGTTTTGGGAAAACTTCAGAGGTATAATCACCACCTTGGCAGGTTAAAATGACATCCATTTGCTTCAGACTGTTAATGTCTGTTGCATCCATAAGTGCTGGGGCAGTCTTACCACCAAATGAAGGTGCTTCGCCACCTGCATTACTGGTAGAGAAATAGAATGGCTCGATATGAGCAAAATCATTCTCTTCAACCATACGTTGCATCAGGACAGAACCAACCATCCCACGCCAACCGACCAGACCTACTTTCATGTCATTGTGCCTCGGTATGTAAAAAAATTTAAAGGGGTTTGAGTGTATCAAAAGTGCCCACAACTGCAAGCTTTACTGAAATAAAACAGTGCGTTTATTGAGTGGAATATCTTGTTTATATTAGATAGAAAATTGATAAAGCGAAAACTTTATTGTAAATCTATGCTACCCCAAAGAGAAAAATGAACATGATATGGATTCAGATTTGCGCAGCGCTGGTGATATGGCTTTCATTTTGGTCTTTGATCCCCAGAGATGAATGGTGGTTTCGGGGTGCAGACTTTCCGAGATTACAAATATTAGCACTCGGGATCATCACATTTTTTGCGATGTTATTTGTGCTTTCCGATTGGAGCTTGAGTACCGAGTTGCTGTTCATAGGCTTAGTGGCGGCAATTGCCTATCAGCTTAAAATGGTGTTGCCTTATACGCCGTTATGGCGCAAGCAAGTCAAAACAGTCAAAAAGGCGCAACTCAATCCTGAGCAACAAATTTCCTTATTGGTTGCGAATGTATTGACGCCTAATCACAAATATCATCTGTTACTGGAACAGATTGAAATTTTAAAGCCAGATTTGGTGCTTACGCTGGAGTCGAATGCTGAATGGCAGCAAGCGCTGAGCCCAATTGAAGCAGATTATCCCTTTCGTGTGGCAGTACCCTTAGAAAATCTATATGGCATGCATCTGTATAGTCGTTTGCCCTTAAATGATACTGAAGTTAAATTTATCCTGAGTGATGAAATTCCATCGATTCATACCACAGTGACATTACTTTCTGGCGTACAAGTGCAGTTGTATTGTTTACATCCCAAACCACCAAGTCCAACAGAAGCCAAAGACTCAACTTTAAGAGATGCAGAGTTGCTGATTGTAGGGGATCAGATTAAAGATATTGATCAGAGCTGTATCGTGATGGGGGATTTGAATGATGTGGCATGGTCGAGAACAACGCGTTTATTTCAGCGCATTAGTGGTTTGCTTGATCCACGAGTCGGGCGCTATTTTATGAATACCTTTCATGCGGATTATCCTCTTTTAAGATGGTCATTGGATCATATCTTTCATAGCACTGATTTTGGCTTGGTGGAAATGAAACGCGTGGCTCATATAGGTTCAGATCATTTTCCGGTGTATGTGGTCTTACAAACAGGACGGGTGTTTGAACAGCAGCAGCAAGCGTTAGAGCAGACTGTTGAGGACGAGCAGGAAGCTCAAGAAGCAATACAGGAGGGCATTGAAAAGGCTGAGCAGGAAGAGAAAGCGGTAACTGATCCTTTAGCCCAACCA
Organism: Acinetobacter sp. Ac_5812; assembly: GCF_013072695.1. Taxonomy (GTDB): domain Bacteria; phylum Pseudomonadota; class Gammaproteobacteria; order Pseudomonadales; family Moraxellaceae; genus Acinetobacter. The sequence goes on along the minus strand of NZ_LXUK01000008.1, from coordinate 57,627 downwards.
CATAAACAGCAAATGGAAAACTGATTCAGCAAGAGGATGTGTGCGCAATTGGTTGATTTTAAAGTTTACCTAATCAATGTACGTTATTTCGTACATAGATTTAAGTCTGCAACGAATAGTCGGACATCGTTAAAAGGTTTATTCTAAATACATCAGCACAAGGACGCAGGAATGGATTTCCGCTTAAGGATAGCGACGCTGAGATGGAAAAGTCATCATGGATATGATGCATGCGATGGACGCAGGATAATAAAAGTAGTTTGAAAGCACAACCTCATTTGCCCGAGTTTTGCAGGATGCAGAACTCGGGTTTTAATTTTTTAGCCCGATTGTATATGACTTATTGTTGTGGCTTTCCGCCAGAGGGTAGTTCGCTAAGATCTGGTTTTGATGGTGGTAATTTTTCACCTGATTTAGGGATCAACTGTTGGGTGACTGGAAGATGTATGTCTAAGGTTGGACAATTGCTCCAATGGGTTTGGGCATCGGGCAAATTAGATGAGTATTGTGTTGGGTAGCGAAGCAATAAAATGTCATCACCTTGTGGAATTTTAAAGTCAAACTCATAAGTTTTAACTTCATAAGGTTGTAAAACTTGCACAGTATATTGCTCTGCCGAACATCTTAAATATTGATCAGGAAGGAAATGTAATTTCCCTGACATTGCCCAAAATTCTACTTGATGACATTGAGGAATTTTTTCAAATATATAATTTGGCGTTGTATTTTTAATGTTGATTTGAACGGTTTGTGAGGGACTATTTTGCTGGGCTCCAACAATCTGAGGATGCTTAGTCCCAGCATCAATGAAATAGATACTACGTTGTATTCCAGTACATTCATCATTTACGGCATCAGGGAAGGTAACAAAATAATCATATTGATCTTCCTCCTCATCATCTTTACCTTTATCGCCAGTGACAGGTGGATTTCCCCCACCGGGTAATGGTTTTTGTGTTCCAGAGCCACTACCACCTAGACTCACATTGGCAACAGAAAAGTTTTCTCCACAGGCGGTTAAGACAACCACTGAAATGAAAGAAACTGTCGCGAGCAATAAGCTTCTCATTGTTATTTATCCTTAAAAATATAAGGCACTTGTAGTTTTATCTGAGTATCGTACTGGTAGACACCAAAGCGAAATTGATAATGTGCATCATCTTTTTCTTGGTCTTGATCACAATGCTGAATCGCGGCATTTAAAAGTTGTTTTGCCATATCTTGCCAAAGTGTAATACTCAACTGCCGAAGTGCCTCAACAGATTGTGCTGTTAATTTTTCAGCATGTACCGCTTGTTCGAGATGGGTAAAGGGTTTTTCACTGATAAAGTTATCAATCCCTGCAGCCAAATGGTCACTGAGATTGGCAGAAAAGAGGGCTTTACTTTCTTGCATTTGGTTATCCGGGGTAAAGCTATGTTGTTGTAATACGACCTCTTGATCGATTTGAACAACCACACCTAAACGCTGTAATTCAAACAAAATCGAGCGCGGATGTTTTTCTGTTGAAATATGTTTAACCAAGGCTTCAAAACTATTTTCCTCACCGGAAACAGGAATTTGATGGGGGAGATCAAGGGCAATCCAGCGGGCAATGACACGGGCAGGCACACTAATGGCAAAATTAGGAGCCTCATTGGTGACTTGATTGGCTTGCTGTCGAAAAGCGCTGACATCTTTACGATGTAGTCCCGATAATAAACTGACTGCTGAATCGGTTTTATTCTGTTTGATTCGTTCTAATTCAACCAAGGCTTGTTCATAAAAAATTGGTTTTAGCGCAGCCACGAAATCGGTATAGCCAACACCTGAATGGATTAACCAACGTGCGATATGCTGCATCATGGGATAAATACTATCCAATGTGGTTTCTGCATCTTGCGGAATCACGCCTTGTGCATTCAATTCAGATGACGCTGTGTTGATGATGACTTGGTCTGTTGGTTTTACCATTAGAACACCTTAAGAACGGATTCGGTTAAGTCATTGGCTGACACAATTTTTAATGCCCGCTTAGTGAAGGAAAGGATTCAGCGCCCGCATTGTCGATATTGAAATGAGTAAAGGAAACACTCATGGAAATGTCTAAACTTTCGACACAATGCCACCAGCCTAGCGGAATGAATAAGGCCTCGCCTTCATTCAGGATACATTCGATTTTGCTGCTATGGGCAAAATCTGGAAATGATTTCACTATATCAGGACGATGAGGATCGCCAATTTTACTAAATACGGCGACATCATTATAGAGGTGTGGCGTTTGCATTGCAGGAATCAGGGTGACTTTTTTCCGTCCATAAATTTGTACTAAAAAGTTATTGGTCAAATCATGGTGTAAGGGGGTAAATGCACCTTTAGGGCCAAACCAGATGAAGCTACGATCATAGACTTGGGCGTGGTCAGTATAGCCATGAAAATGATCAATATCTTGAAACAATGCAGCCAGACTGGATTGGCTGGCCTTGGCATTGTTCGCTGTCATATAAAAATTATTGGAATACGGGGTTTGTTCGATTAAATCAACAAAATCACTCATCCGCATTTTGGTTTTATGTTGAATCGAGTTACGTTCGAATAAAGGGTCTTGTTCACGATTGAACTGAACTTCAATTTCTTGTGTACCGACAGCCTGTTTGAAATATTGTGGTGACCATTTGTGTAAAGCAGGCCAATGCTGGATAGCATCAGTCAAAATCACAGGTAAATTTCGGCTGTAATACTGTTGGATAAAATCTGCAAAATCAGGTTTTGAAATTCGCTTAATCTGCTGATATTCAGGATTTAAACGGGCAAAACGATCTAAAGTATGCAGCAGCCAATTACGTTTTTTGAGCAGGAAGTGCTGCTCTTCGGCGATTTGAAAATAAGGATGCTGCTTTAATTGTACCCATTCGAATGCAATATCGATTTCATTTAATCCTTGCTTTATCAATGACTGATAAATCTCAGCTTTGCTTAAACCATCCAGTAGCATGTGAGCCAACCATTTTTTTTGTTCTGGCGTAAATGTACTGCTGTGTTGAGCTTGTTTTACAACTGCTGCCTGTTCAAGTTCTCGGTAGTGTTGTTCTTCAGCGTATATCGGAGCAGAAAAATCTTTATTCAGGTCAATTAAACCTTCACGCAACAGAATATTGGCTAAATCAATTGGAGCACAACCGCGCTCTAAATTTTCCTCTAACCATGCCTGCCATTCTTTCGGTAAAGCACTGAATTGTCTTGCTAAGTTTTCTTGAGCATCCATACCTTCGAACCATTAATAAAAAATGATTTTACCTTTCGTTATTAATTTACGCATAAACATATTTGCACTCAAGAATAAAAGTGTTAAATTTTCACATACACAAATATGTGAAAAAATCACACAGAGGGTGATGCAATGAAAAATATATGGACTCAACTAGCACTTAGCGTAACTTGCGCAATCTTGGTGGGCTGTGGATCTGATAATGATTCAGATTCAACACCGACTCCTACGCCTACGCCGACTCCTACGCCTACACCGACCCCAACCCCTACACCGACTCCAACCCCTACACCGACTCCAACACCTACACCAACTCCGGTCGTGGCTGATCGTTTTGTGGGTTCATGGTTGGGTGGCTTCTGCCATAAGGGAGCACGAACCAATTTAACGGTACACAAAGCGTCCGAAAACAGCGTTCGCTTTACCATTGAAACCCGTCAATTTGAAAAAGAGGATTGTACCGGTGCAATCATTAAAAATTACGATGTTGCATCGGATGATGCACTGATTAGCGAGATTGCAGCGACTGAAACCAGCGGTACAACCACGGCCAACCGAGTGAAATATAGTGATCGCTATCGACCAAATGGGATTGCTTCAGCATATGCCTTTAAAGGCGATGGCATGTGTGCTGTGAGTGAAACAGCGAGTATCAAAGATATTCAAACGTATATGGATTCAGTCGATCCATCTAAAGTTGTCACTTGTTATACCCGTACTAATGTCGAAGGCTATAGCTTATTGAAGCCGACTGTGAGTAAAGCAACGGCAAGTTATCGTCTACTCGATAATCAAACGTCTTGGGCCAATTTCTTGGCGCAAGCCAATGAGCAGGGTAGTCAAGGTTTTGCCTTAGCGGGCAGTTCTTTGGATGTGAAAAAAGCCAATAGCGATTTCCCTGAACCTAAAAACTTATATGTAAAAAATAATGCTTCAACCGATACCTATAGCTATAAAATTGCTGACATCACCACCAATGTGATTGCAAATAGATATGTGCTCAAATTAGCTGAAATGAAAAAACAAGGTCAGTCTGGCTTTATTTATAAGTCGTTCTTGAGAGAGGATCCAAGCAATACCTATAAATATTTATTTGTGAAAAATGATAAGAAACCCGCAACCTATACTTATGACAATCGTTTCTTAACCAATAAAACCAGAGCAAGTATTCTTGCTGCATTCAATGAGCTCGGCGCACAAGGTTGTAAATTAATCTTTGCGGGTGAAGACTTCACAACCAATGGCACTAAGGATGACATGTATTACATCCCAACTTGTGTAAATAGCAGCACCCATAATGGAACCTATAGCTATCGTTATTTTGATATGCCAAAAACGGAAGCAGGATTTTTTGAGGATAATCCAACCAAACTAGATGCGTTGCTGAAACAGCAAGCTGCTGAAGGTTATCATTTGATTGATAAAGATAATTCGATTGGATTCGGTGTGCTACAACAAGGTTATTTATTTGAACGTGATAGTGAAAGTACAGCCAGTATCGAATCAAAAGTCTTTAAAGAAGATGCGATCTATAAGCTTGATCTACCGAGCGAGATTCAAAACCGTTTACAAGATCAGGGCAATTTAGGCTGGTTCATTAATGTTAAATTGGGTTCTGTGTATAGTAATACCCCAACTTATTTTGACTTAAGCACCGGGGTGATTTTCCCGAATTAATTGTTGTTATTGCTTTAGAAAAAAGTCGCTTCATTCTTTAATGAGGCGGCTTTTTTAGCTTAATAAATTTTGTTGTAACCTTCAGCACGGGTTTTAAAACGACGGTGGAACCACATCCATTGCGTAGGTGCAATACGAAGTTGAGCTTCAATAATTTTATTCACACGAATCGCATCCTCGACTTCATCTTCGCTTGGCATATTGTCCACAACTGGCTCAATCAGTACTTTATATTGTGGATTGCGAACATCGCCATAACGATAGAAATACAACGGGATTGCAACCGCTTTCGAAATTTTGAGTAAACGACGGTGGGCCGTCACGGTTGCCGCAGGAACACCAAAGAAGGGCGCCATCACCCCTTGTTTTAAACCAAAATCTTGATCAGGGCTATACCAGATTGCACCGCCATCTTTGAGTCGACGGATCAAACCACGCATATCATCATGGTCAATTTGATGTTGATAAATGGTGGCACGACAGCGATAAATCAGCATATCCAACAGCGGATTGTTTTGTGGGCGATACACCACATCGGGTTCAAAATATTGAGAACAGATATAACCGCCTGCATCCAGTAAGGTGCTGTGGGTGCCGAGTAATAACACGCCTTTACCTTGTGCTTTTGCATCGGTGAGATGTTCTAAGCCTTCAATACTATGGCGGCCTTTAAACCATTTCGGGCAGTACCAAGCATTGAGGGTTTCAAACACACCTAGCATCATATCCACAAAAACTTGTTTGGCTTGTGCTTCAACCTCGGCAGGCGACCACTCTGGAAAACACAGCTCTAAATTCCGAAGTGTGGTTTTGCGGCGTGATTTGAGCAAGTGCCAGCATAAAGCGGCTAAACCATGTGCCAAGCGCCACTGAATGGCCCAAGGTAAGATAGCCAATAGCATAAGAAAGAGAATGGCGATCCAAATTTTCCAGTATTTGGGTAATAGAAATTTCCATTGAAACTCGCCAGAGGTATAAGGCTGTTTTTGACTCATAAATTCGAAAAATGAATAACGTTGAATTTTGCAGCAGTGTAGCATGAAGTGTAGGTGGCGACTTTAAAACTAAAATAAAACATAGGGTGTTTAGCAATAAAGCGTCGCCGTTAGAATGGCTTGGAAACTTATTGCATCAATAACTTTTCTAACCAAGATTTGAAAATTTGAACTTTGGGAAGAGTGGCTTTGTTCAAGGGAATATCAATCCAGTAACCATATTTGCTTTGGATTCCAGTCTCGATCATTGCCTTGAGCAGACCAGTATGCAGTTCATTTTGAATCATGGGTTTATCAATGATGGCGATACCATAACCCGCAACAGCAGCTTGAATAACTTGCTCTGTGGTTGAAAACTCAATGGCGCAATGTGAATCGATTAAATTAACAGCGTGGTTTTGCTGTAACCAGATCTGCCATGTATCTAGCCTTTTACGATTATATAAGACATGAATGAGCGGATAATCTTGAATATTCGGGGCGAGCCCCTCTTTAAAGAGTTGTGGGCTGGCCACCATCACATAGTCTTCTTTTAAAAGTAGACTGCTCTGACAATGGTTGGAGGGGGCGAGACCAAAGCGAATTCGAATATCTGTATCTACAGCAACTTCATGACTTTCAGCATCCTGAGTGTAGTTCACTGTAAATGAATAGTCTTGGTTGGTGAGCAAAAAGTTTTTTAAATTTGGCGAGAGAATTCGATTACACCATGTTGGTGGGGCCTCAAGATTGAGTTTTTTACGGATGTTTTTTGCTCTAAATTTGAGTGCGGATGTTTCAATTTGATCAAACACAATCTGCATATCATTTGCGAACTCGAGGCCATGAGAGGTGAGTTCGATTCCTTTGGGCGATCTCAGAAAAAGCTGAACGCCTAAATATTCTTCTAGTAATTTGATTTGTCTGCTGACAGCCCCATGCGTTAGGCAGAGCGACTGGGCTGCACGAGAGAAATTTAAATGCTTAACCACCTCTTCAAAGATGCGTAAAGCGTTCATGGGAGGTAATTGTCGCATCCATACGTCCTTTTATCATATCCTTGATTTTTATCAGATGAATACGACCACTCTTGTCCTGAAGAGGTGTTTCATATTCATCACAATTTATTGTGCTCAGTGTAGCATAGCGTATATTTTGTATGAGGTGCTTTTAGCTATAAAAATAATTTTTATAATTTAAATAAGGAATGCATATTATGTTGGTTAATTAAAAATAATAAGCAAGTGAAATATATGTTTTTTGATTCCAGTTATTATTTGATCCTTGTGCTAAACCATTTTGATCACCAAGGTAGGGATCATATTTGCCGACTAAATGCTCTGCTTGAATGCTAAGGTCTTTAAGTTTAAATGAAATACCTGAGATAACTCTATAACTATCAGTATCGCTATACTTTTTATTGATATAACCACTGATATTGAGATAGGGGCGAATGGATTGTACATATTCAAAACTGTATGGGAATAAGTAGCTCAATTCTGTAGAAAAAAAGTCTCCTTGCGTTGCTGAATTATAGGAATAGTCAAATCCGCCTAAGCTAATATGATCAGGACTCAAGCGGTCTTTATTGGCAATATCTTGATGACCAAACAGCAATTTGCTATTCCAGTTTTGATAATTAAAATCGCCAAAAATAGACCATACTTGACGTGATCCTGTGCTGGAATAATTTTTATTTTCAATGCTTGAATACCAAAGTGATGCACCAATTTGAGCGTTTAAATGTTCAGTGTCAAAGTGATGCGAATAACGCGTCATGACCATATTTTTTTCTTGGGTATTGGTTCCATTCTCAACATAATCATCTGCATTGATCATATTAATACTGAAGCGTCGCGCATCTTTTGAATGTCCTCTAAAATTGCCGCCATCGATTGGATAGAAAGCCAAAGACAATTGATTTTTATCGGTTTTGAATTGATATTTTATTCCAACATTATGGACATCTTCCAGCCCCATCACGTTGGCAATGCCAAGAAAAAAGGTATTTCCCCAATACCGATCCAATCCAAATGGGACTGGATTCAAACCTGCAATGATCTTGTGGTGATGGTCTAGTTTGTATCCGATCCAAGCATCCGTTAACCAGCTTGCATCACCAACATGACCATAATATTCATAGATGCGATAATCTAGCGCGCCAATGAGCTTGGGCGAGTCATAATCAAGACGTAAGATGACATCACTAAAAGAAAATTTACTACTACTCGGGTTGGTGTCATGGTCATAGACATACTTACCACGGATTGCACCACCAATATTTAACTGCCCCAAGTTCGAAGTGGGTTCGCCAAATTTTATACCAGAATAAATGGTTTGATTTAGCACTAAACTACCTATAAAGAGTAGGGTTTTAATTTGTGCTGATTTTATTTTTAACATTTTCTATCCTTGAAAATAAATTAAATTTTAATTTCCTTGTTTTGGATTAATTAATCATATTTTTACTGTTATTTATAATAAATATTGCATGCTTGCTATGAAGTTAATTCACAGCGGTGTGAGTTTTTTTGATATTAGATTTTTTAATAGTACTGTGAATTAATTTGCATTTTATTTTTATTTAAAACAAGGGATGGTAATAGCAGTTTATTTGCTCAAGGAAAGTACATGGATAAGTTAACTGCTGAGGTTTATATCGGTGAGGGATTTGAAGGTGATGGAGTCAATGCATCACATATCAATATTTTAATTGGTCCGCGTGGTGGTCCTGTGGGACAGGCTTTTGCAAATAGTCTGTCTTCACCATCTCAAGGTCATTGTCCATTTATGGTGATTGCACAACCGAACATCCCCGTAAAACCGATGACCTTGTATGTCAATAAAGCGGAAATCCAAGGGGACATTCATGCAAATGCAACATGGGGCGCCTCACAGGCAGGGATTGCTAAGGCCATCAATGAAGCACTTTTGTCAGGCGTTTTTCCTGTAGAAGCTGAAGATGAGTGGGCCATTATCACTGCGAACTGGGTCAATCCAAACTGCAATGATTTGGATGAAGTGTATCGCAATAATTACAAGGCCTGTGCTCGGGCCATTCATGCCGCATTGAATCATTTACCGCTAAAGAATGATTTAGTCGTACTTAAAGAAATCAAAAATCCATTTTATACCCCTAAAAATTAAGGTTTAAGACCATGGAATATATCAATTTAGGCAATTCAGGTTTAAAAGTTTCGCGCCTATGTTTAGGCACCATGAATATGGGTTCATCTTCTTGGAAACCCTGGATTTTTAATGCTGAGCAAAGTGCTCCAATTATTAAATATGCGCTGGATTCAGGGGTCAATTTTATCGATCTTGCTGATTTTTATTCGGCAGGAAAAGGCGAAGAAGTTGTTGGTGGAATTATTCATAAACTGGTCAATCGTGATGAGGTGGTGATCACCACAAAAGTTGGCTATGGAACAGGTGGGGGCATCAATCAAACAGGACATTCTAGAAAGAATATCCTCAGTAGTATCGATCAATCTTTAAAACGCATTGGTACGGATTATGTCGACATTTATATGCTGCACTTTTTTGATGTCGATAGCCCAGTAGATGAAACGCTTGCTGCCATGAATCAAATTATCAAGTCTGGAAAAGCACGTTATTTTGGTGTTTCAACCATGACGGTTGGGCAGTTGGCAAAAATCTTGATTTCATGTGAACGCAATGGTTTTGTCAAACCGATCAATATGCAATTGCAATTGAATTGTGCCTATCGCGAAGAAGAACGGGAAATGATTCCTTTCTGTATTGATCAAGGGATTGGCGTTTCAGTATTCAGTCCCTTAGCCCGTGGCATTTTAAGTGGTGAAATGAGTTCAACCCGCAATAGCACCGATTTCTTTACCCAGCAGATGTATAACGACGCTGTAAGCTTTGAAATTGTAAAATCGGTGAGCAAAGTGGCTCAAAACAAGAATTTAACAATGGCACAGGTTGCACAGGCTTGGGTACTGCAGCGCCGTGGTATCCATAGCATGCTGGTGGGAGCCGACAACGTGGATCAATTTAAAACCGCAATCCAAGCCTTAGAGACCCAATTTAACGAAGATGAATTATATGAAATTGATCGTAACTACACCCCTTGCGATCTGATTAATGATTATACCAGTGAGAAACGGATTCCACGTATTGCGCGTGCGGCTCAAGGTTGTTTTGTAGATGCAGGGGTCTAACATGCTAAATTTAAAGAAAAATACCAGTTTTATTAATGGTCAATGGTTAGCGAGTCAAGCGAATAGTTATCCCGTTTTTAATCCAGCAACTGCACAATGCATTACCCAAGTTTTAAATTGTGGAGCAGAAGAAACGCAACAAGCGATTCAAGCGGCTGACCAAGCTTTGGCGACATGGAAAATAACATTGGCTGCCGAACGTGCTCAGGTCTTGAAACGCTGGGGCGAATTGATGCTTGAATATCGACAGCCATTGGCTGAGATTCTTGTTGAAGAACAAGGCAAACCACTGGCTGAGGCTTTAGGTGAGGTTGCCTATGCAGCCAGTTTCTTTGAGTGGTTTGCTGAAGAAGCGAAACGTAATTACGGCGATATTATCCCCACATTTAAGGCACAAACCAAAATCATGGTCACCAAGGAGCCTGTCGGTGTGGTCGCCGCGATTACCCCTTGGAATTTTCCTTTGGCCATGGTCACGCGTAAAGTCGCTCCTGCATTGGCAGCAGGATGCAGCATGATTTTAAAACCTTCGGAAGAAACACCGCTTTCAGCTTTTGCACTTGCTGTTTTGGCAGAGCAAGCAGGCGTTCCAGCAGGCGTATTTAATGTTGTTTCTGGTGATGCTAGAGAGATTGGGAAAACCTTACAAAGCTCAGAAAAAGTGAAGAAAATTAGTTTTACAGGATCAACTGCGACTGGAAAGCTACTCATGCGCCAAGCAGCAGATACCTTAAAGAAAACCTCTTTTGAACTTGGTGGAAATGCACCTTTTATTGTGTTTGAAGATGCTGATTTAGAGGCGGCGGTTCAGGGTGCAATGGCATCAAAATATAGAAATACGGGGCAGACCTGTGTTTGTGTCAATCGCTTTTATATTCATGAAAAGGTCTATGAATCTTTCATTGAACTTCTCACGGCAGAGGTTCAGAAACTCAAAGTCGGTCAGGGCTTTGCAGAGGGGATAACGCAAGGGCCATTAATTAATCAGGCTGCGATTACCAAAGTACAGCGTCATATTGATGATGCTGTTGCTAAGGGTGGATCAATTGTGACGGGAGGTAAGCCACATCAGCTCGGTGGGCTCTTTTATGAACCCACGATTATTCAGCATGCCAATGACCAAATGCTGGTTGCGCATGAGGAAACTTTTGGGCCTGTCGCAGTATGTTTCTCCTTTGCATCAGATGAAGAAGCGATTGCTCTGGCCAACAATACTCAATATGGACTTTCTGCATATTTCTATACCAAGGATCTGAAACGAACATGGTGGGTTGCCGAGCAACTACAAGTCGGTATGGTGGGCATTAATGAGGGCATTATTTCGACTGCGGTAGCACCCTTTGGTGGTGTAAAAGAGTCTGGCTTTGGTCGGGAAGGCTCAAAGTATGGTTTAGAAGAATATCAAAACATCAAGTACATCTTGCTGGGTGGCCTTGCTTGATCAGCTCATCAGGCTAGAACTCAATCGAATTGGATTGGGATCTAGCTTTGCTGGAGTCAGCATCACTTTTTAAATGTTTGGATAGAAGAATTATTCAATTTTACTCCATGGAATGGGAGCGTATATGAATACCGTAAATATTGATAATGTGCCATTGAACAAATTTCATTTGAAAATAACGGCTTTAACTTTCGGCGCACATTTAACCGATGGTTATATCATTGGTTTGATTGGAATGGTTTTCACTTTAATTACCCCACTGATGCAGCTAGATTCCTTTTGGCAGGGGGCAATCGGAAGTGCTGTTCTAATTGGGTTATTTGTCGGAAGTTTATTTTTTGGATTTATTTCAGATAAATTAGGTCGGCAGAAGATCTTTTGTATTAGCTTCATTTTAGTTCTGATTGGTTCGATTGCCCAGTTCTATGCTTCTACGCCTTTAGAACTGTTTCTGTGTCGCGTGCTCATGGGGATTGGGCTGGGTGGGGACTATACCGTTGGACATGCATTGTTGGCGGAATTTTTACCTAAACAAAGTCGTGGTGCAATTTTAGGCTCATTTAGTGTGGTGTGGACATTTGGCTATGTATTGGCAACATTCATTGCAAAATTTGTAATTGATTTAGATCTTGGACCTGACACATGGCGTTATTTACTCGCCTCGACAGCTATCCCTGCTGCAATTATTTTAATTGCGCGAATCGGCACACCTGAATCGCCGCGGTGGTTGATGCAACATGGACGAAAAGAAGAAGCGCAAGCCATTGTGCATAAATATTTTGGAGCACATGTCACGATTGAGAGTGAAACAGATCAGGTGGCACAGCAAAATAATTTCTCCAGTATTAAATTATTGTTTAGTCAAAAATACCTTAAACGGACCTTGTTTAACTGCATCTTTTTCACCTGCATTGTGATGCCGTATTTTGCAATCTATACCTTTCTGCCGATGATTTTAGAGTTAATGCAGTTATCTAATGATTTCACCACTGAAACGATCCTCAATTTGATGCTGCTACTCGGTGCCGTGATCGGTATTTACTGTACCTACAAATTTTCCCGCCGCGGTTTTTTAATCTATGCCTTTGTGCTGCTTTCAGTCAGTTTGTTGTTGATTACAATATTGCCTGCAAGTTTGAATTGGGCCTTGGTACTCTTGTTCGCTGCTTTTACGATGATTTTATCTGCAGTGAGTAATTTAGTTGGTGTTTTTCCCGCAGAAAGTTTTCCGACCGAAGTGCGTTCTAGTGGGATTGGGATCGCCACAGCGGTGAGTCGCTTTGGTTCGGCAGCAAGTACCTTTATTCTTCCGATCAGTCTGTTGCAGATCGGCATGACTGCCACGATGCTAATACTGGTGTGTATTCTTGTGTTTGGAACTATTATTTCGATTTTATGGGCCCCTGAAACCAAGAATCTATCTTTGGTCGAGGCATCCGAAGTTGATGAAATAAAGACTTATACGGCTTCAAAAGAGCTACGATAAATGCAGTCTATTCGATTGGATTTTACATGATACTGAATAAGAAAAAGGCTCCATTAGGAGCCTTTTATCTACGCATATTTAGCCTTTCGACATATTTTCTAAAATGTCCCAGCGCTCTAGCTTTTCCAACAGCAATTCTTCAATTTCTGCTAAACGTTGGCTGGCTGCAGTTGCAGCATTGGCATCTGAAACAAACCATGAGCCATCCGCCAATTTTTCTGATAATGCTGCTTGTTCAGTTTCCAGTTTTTCAATTTCAGCAGGCAGTTGTTCAAGCTCACGCTGATCTTTATAACTGAGCTTCACTTTTTTCGGTGCTGCTGCGGCAGCCGCTGCTTCAGCTTTGGCTTGCGCTTTTTTTACATCACTTTTTTGGTCAACCACTTTTTGGTCAGGGCGCTGTTCCAAGTAATCTTGATAGCCACCGATGTATTCATCAATCTGACCTTTACCATCAAACACCCAAGTTGAAGTCACGACATTGTCCATGAAAGCACGGTCATGTGAGATCAGTAACAACGTGCCTTTGTAGTCAGACAGCATTTCTTCAAGCAACTCAAGTGTCACCATATCCAAGTCATTGGTTGGCTCATCCATCACGATCAAGTTTGATGGCTTGAGTAACAGTTTTGCTAACAGAATACGGTTTCTCTCACCGCCTGATAAAGCTTTAACCGGTGTACGGGCACGTTCTGGTGAGAATAAAAAGTCTTGCAGATAACTATAGATATGACGACGGTTACCATTCACATCAACAAAGTCGGAACCTTCAGACACGTTGGCCATCACGGTTTTTTCCAAGTCGAGTGCATTACGCAACTGATCAAAATAGGCAACTTCTAGCTGCGTACCAGTTTTCACTGTCCCGCCGTGTTCGATCTCGCCTAAAATGGCTTTGATCAAGGTGGTTTTACCGACACCGTTGTCACCGACTAAACCGATACGGTCGCCACGTAACACGATTGCAGAGAAATCATTAATCAGAACTTTGTTGTCGTAGCCGACACTTAAGTTTTCAATCTCGAACACCATCTTACCAGAGCGGTTGGCTTCTTGCGTTGCCATGCTGACTTTGCCTTGTTGTGAACGACGTGCTTTAGATTGTTCACGTAAGTCTTTTAAAGCACGGACACGACCCTCGTTACGGGTACGGCGCGCTTTAATGCCTTGACGAATCCAAGCCTCTTCTTCCGCTAACTTTTTATCAAATAAAGCATTTTGTTTTTCTTCAGCTTCCATTTGCTGCGCTTTCAGTTCGAGATAGCGCGAATAATTACCTTCGTAGCCACGTAAAATACCACGATCTAGCTCGACGATACGGGTGGCGATACTGTCGACAAATGAGCGGTCATGCGAAATAAACAATAAAGTCAGATTGTTTTGATCGAGCAGGAACTTTTCTAGCCATTCGATACTTTCCACATCCAAATGGTTGGTTGGTTCGTCCAGTAACAACACATCTGGTTGAGTCAGTAGGGCACGTGCCAAGAGTACACGACGTTTACGACCACCAGAGAGATCAGCTAGATCAGCATTGGGATCAAGTCCCATTTTACTCAGAATTGAGTTGACCTTGTTTTCTAATGCCCAACCATCCAACTGATCGAGTTTGTGCTGTAGCATGCCCATGCGGTCGCAAGCATCCATATCACCTAAGACACAGGCATCACTTGCTTCGTGGTATTCTTTCAAGACAGCGGCAGCTTCGCCTGCACCATCGGCAACGATATCTGCAACTTTGCCCGAGTCCATCGGGACATCTTGGGCTAACATTGAAACAGTTAAACCATTTTGAATCGAAACTTCACCGTTATCGGGTAACAAGCTTCCCTCAATCAGTTTTAATAAAGTAGACTTACCTTCGCCATTACGACCAATTAAACAGACTCGCTCGCCACGTTCCAGGTTAAAGTTCGCGCCGTCGAGTAAGGCAGGTCCGCCAAATGCGAGATGGACATCCCTTAAAGTAATATAGGCCATAATGTTTCCTAAAAGTTCAGATGAGGTCTGAAATGACTAAACCACAAAATTTTGATAATCACGCGTCATTCTCCGCACCCATTGAAGATTTGCAAGTCCGAATTGCATTTTTAGATGATTTAGTTGAACAATTGAATCAGCAACTGGCAATTCAAACGCAGGAAATTGCTGATTTAAAAAAACAAATGCAATTTTTATATCGTCGGGTTGAATCTTCAGATTTATCCGAAGGAATTGCAGCTTTTGATCCGATAAATGATAAACCACCGCATTATTAATAAATCTTGCAGCAATGCTGAGTGGCATGACTGCAAGATCTAGGTTGCATAATTGCATTTAAAAACCATGCAGGACAATTTTTCCTTTGGTCGTGCCACTTTCAATTTGTTGGTGTACACGTTTTAGGTTTTCTGCATTGATTGGCGAAAGTACCTGACTCACTGTGGTTTTAATCTTTCCCTCGTCAACTAAGCTTGCAACTTGATTCAAAAGTTGGCTCTGTTGGATCATATCTTCAGTCTGGTACATAGAGCGCGTGAACATAAACTCCCAGTGAACCGAAACAGACTTTGATTTAAAGGGCTTAATGTCAAGTTGCTCAGGGTCATCAATTAAACCGAAATGGCCTTGTGCTGCGATCAGTTCTGCAATATCAGCGAGATGCTGATCGGTTTGTGTGGTTGAAAACACATATAAAGGCGCATTTAAGCCGAGCTGCTGAATTTGTGGGGCTAAAGCTTGGCGATGGTCTAAGACATAATCAGCACCCAGCTGTTTTACCCATTCAGAAGTCTCTGGTCGAGATGCGGTACTAATAACGGTTAAATTGGTTAATTGTTTGAGCAATTGAATGGTGATTGAACCCACCCCACCAGCACCACCAATGACGAGGATCGAAGTGTTCTGAGCCGCAGCTCGCGGAACTTGTAATCGATCAAACAGCATTTCCCATGCGGTAATTGCGGTTAAAGGGAGCGCTGCCGCTTCGCTAGCATCGAGTGACTTGGGTTTATGTCCGACAATACGCTCGTCAACCAATTGTAATTCACTATTACTGCCTGATCGGTTGAGTGCACCTGCATACCAGACGTGGTCACCAATTTTGAATTGAGTGACGTGTTCACCAATCGCCTCAACAACACCAACCGCATCCCAGCCCAGAATTTTCCATTTATGATCTTCTGCGCTTTTATTGTTTCGGATTTTGGTATCGACTGGATTGACTGAAACAGCTTGCACACGAACGAGTAAATCATGTCCATGTGCAACAGGTGAGTCGATCTCAATGTCTACAAGCGCATCGTCTAAATGAATTGCACCTGCCTTTTGATATGCCACAGCTTTCATGGTTTTGCTTCCACTTGATTGGAATCTCAGCATAACTTAAGCTTAATTTTAGTGACTACAGACAAATAACGCTCATAGTGTCAAAAAGGATACTGTAAAATGGCAAAAATGCGACATTCGAGTTTTGATTGCTCCCCTGGCTGTTCAGTTGAAGCTGCGATCAGTCTGATTGATGGTAAATGGAAATGTGTCATTCTTTGGCATTTATTGAATGAGGGCACCTTGCGATTTAATGAAATTCGTAAGCGTATACCAAATATTACCCAGAGAATGCTCACCAATCAGCTACGCGAATTAGAACAAGATGGCATTCTGCATCGAGAGGTCTATCCTCAGGTTCCTCCAAAAGTTGAATATTGTTTAACTGATTTAGGTCGTAGTCTGGAACAGATTATTGTTGCATTAAAGAATTGGGGCGATACACATCTTGATCAATTCGGAAAATTAACCCTAGTTGAATAAAGTAAGTGGGTTAAAAGCATTTGGCATTATGCTTTTGAGAGTCTGAAAAGGGGTGCTTTAAAGGGTACAGTTGAATACAAGATTATTTTTTACGTTGAAACTTGCCTTTTGGATTCAACTTATGTAACGCTAATAAAAGAAAGTTTTGGGCTACTTTATGAGTAATATTGGAATTTGGATCACGGTTGCGATTGTACTGTTTGTACTTGGCTCGATTTTTGGCTTGCGTGTCAGTCCACGAGAAAAGGCATTGGGTATGATGCGTGATCAGGCGCGCAAAATGGGATTGCATCCGCGTTTAATTGTTGCGCCAGAATGGACCAAGATTCCAATGGCATCGGAAAAACGTGCCAGTATGGTGGCTTATTATAGTGTGCTGATTCCAGATGCTCGCTTGGCGTTAATGCGCGCGCGGGTGGTGGATGGCAAGCTTCAGGTTGTGCAAGGGGATCAGAAATTTAATGATTTAACCATTGCATTAAAAGGAGTTTATGCTATTGATATGCAGGCAAACTGTGTCGGACTGTATTGGGATGAAGAAACTGACCTAAGAGCCACACAGCTTGAACAGATAAAAGCTTATTTACATGATTTAGCACAGCGCTAACTCTCTGATTGATCATAGGAAAAACGATTTATTATGGCGAATACTCCACGCTCTGCTTCAGAAAGCACAGCAGCTTCCGCATCTGCTGCAAAGAAACGTGCCTTAGTGATTGTGGAGTCGCCTGCAAAAGCGAAAACAATTAATAAATATTTGGGTTCACAATATGTGGTGAAGTCATCTGTCGGTCATGTGCGTGATTTACCGACAGGAGGCGGGGCGAAATCCACTGAAAAGAAG
Source organism: Acinetobacter sp. Ac_5812 (assembly GCF_013072695.1). Lineage (GTDB taxonomy): Bacteria > Pseudomonadota > Gammaproteobacteria > Pseudomonadales > Moraxellaceae > Acinetobacter. The sequence continues at coordinate 39,982 of NZ_LXUK01000008.1, read as the reverse complement.
CCCGCAACCCGTGCCAAATTAACGGATCAACAGAAAGCCGAAAAAGCACAGTCTGCACTGATCAATCGTATGGGTGTCGATCCAGAGCATGATTGGATTGCACACTATGAAGTGCTTCCGGGCAAAGAACATGTGGTTGCCGAACTGAAAAAACTCGCCAAAGATGCAGATGCAATCTATCTCGCAACGGACTTGGATAGAGAAGGGGAAGCGATTGCTTGGCATTTGAGAGAAGTCATTGGTGGGGATGATAGTCGCTACCATCGTGTGGTCTTTAACGAAATTACCAAGAATGCTATTCAAGAAGCATTTAAACAGCCAACACGACTTGATTTGAACCGTGTTAATGCTCAACAGGCGCGTCGTTTCCTCGACCGTGTGGTTGGCTTTATGGTGTCGCCATTACTCTGGGAAAAGATTGCCCGTGGTCTATCGGCAGGACGCGTGCAGTCCGTTGCTGTAAAACTAGTGGTTGAACGTGAACGTGAAATCCGTGCATTTATTCCAGAAGAATACTGGCAAGTTTTTGCAGATACCATTTCAAAGAAAGAAGACATTCGCTTAGAAGCGGTTAAGCAAGCAGGTAAAACACTTAAGCTTAAAAATAAAGCCGAAACTGATGCCTTACTCAGTGTATTGAAAGATGCTGAATATAAAGTGGCGTTGCGTGAAGATAAACCAACCAAAGTTAATCCGAGCGCCCCGTATATCACTTCAACCTTACAACAAGCGGCGAGTACGCGTTTAGGTTTTTCTGTGAAGAAAACCATGATGCTGGCGCAGCGTTTGTATGAAGGTGGTTTTATTACCTATATGCGTACAGACTCTACCTTTTTGAGTGATGACGCTGTGAATATGGTGCGTAACCATATTCAACAAAATTTTGGTGAAAAATACGTCCCTGCCAAGCCAAATCGCTATGGCAATAAAGCGGGTGCACAAGAGGCCCATGAAGCGATTCGTCCTTCAGATGTTGGTTTGACTGGCGATAAACTTGCGGGCGTAGAGCGTGATGCACAGCGTTTATATGATTTGATTTGGCGTCAATTTGTTGCTTGTCAAATGACACCTGCAGAATATTTATCTTCGACGTTGACTGTTGAAGCGTCAAATGTTGAGTTAAAGGCGAAAGGCCGCACACTGGTATTTGATGGTTTTACCCGTGTTCGTGGTGCCAATAAATCTGATGATGATATTTTATTGCCTGCGGTGAAAGTTGGTGAAGTGCTTAAGTTAGAAAAACTTGATCCGAGTCAGCATTTTACCAAGCCGCCTGCACGCTTTACTGAAGCGTCTTTGGTAAAAGAATTAGAGAAGAAAGGGATTGGTCGTCCATCGACTTATGCTGCAATTATTTCGACCATTCAAGAACGTGGTTATGTGAAGCTCGAAAACCGTCGTCTCTTTGCAGAGAAGATGGGTGAGATTGTTACAGACCGTTTGGATGAAAGTTTTAATAACCTGATGAATTATGCTTTTACCGCTGATTTAGAAGGTCAATTAGACCGTGTTGCAATGGGTGAACGGAACTGGAAAGAGTTACTGGATACCTTCTATGGCGATTTCAAGAAACGTTTGACCAATGCGCAGGGTGAAAGCGGCATGCGCCGTAATCAGCCTGTCGAAGTGGCGGATGTATCTTGTCCTGAATGTTCGCGCCCAATGCAAGTTCGTACTGGAACAACGGGTGTATTCTTAGGATGTTCAGGTTATAACCTGCCACCGAAAGAACGTTGTAAAGGCACACTCAACTTAACACCAGTCGAGTCTTTGGCGGCTTTGTCGGATGATGATGGTGCTGAAACTGCTGATTTGATGTCGAAACACCGTTGTCCTAAATGCGGTACAGCAATGGACAGTTATGTGGTCGATGGTGGTCGTAAATTGCATGTCTGTGGTAATAACCCAGATTGTGATGGTTACGAAGTCGAGGAAGGCGAGTTCAAGATCAAGGGCTATGACGGTCCAACCATTCCATGTGATAAATGTGATGGCGAAATGCAGTTAAAGACAGGTCGTTTTGGTCCTTACTTTGCCTGCTCAAGCTGTGACAATACCCGTAAAGTATTAAAGAGCGGTCAACCCGCGCCGCCGCGTGTTGATCCAATCAAAATGGAACATCTACGTTCAGCCAAACACGATGACTTCTTTGTATTACGTGATGGTGCGGCTGGTTTGTTCTTGGCTGCCAGCAAATTCCCTAAAATTCGTGAGACGCGTGCACCGAAAGTCGCTGAATTACGCAGTGTTGCTGAGCAGCTTGATCCGAAATACCAGTTCTTGTTAGAAGCACCAGATGTCGATCCTGAAGGCAATCCAACGGTAGTGAAATTTAGCCGTAAGAACCAAGCACAATATGTGGGTTCTGAGACCGCTGAAGGGAAACAAACCAAGTGGAGTCTGGTGTTCCAAGATGGGAAATGGGTTGAAGGCTAAATAATCTTTTGACCAAAGGTTAAGTAAATGGACTTAAAACCTAAAAAACTTGCAGTGCTTATTGATGCGGATAATTCCTCGGTGAACTCAATCGAATCAGTTCTAGAGGAAGTTGCAAAGTATGGTATTGCAAGTGTAAAAAGGGTTTATGGTGACTGGAGTAGTGATACTTTAAAAAAATGGCGTGATGTATTGTTACCTCATGCCATAACACCAGTACAGCAATTTGCCTATACAAAAGGTAAAGATGCTACGGATATGATCCTTATCATTGATGCAATGGACTTGCTATATAGTGGTGCATTAGATGGTTTTTGTATTGTATCCAGTGATAGTGACTTTACGCCCTTAGCTTCAAGAATTCGCGAAAGTGGCTTAATAGTATATGGTTTTGGACGTAGTAAAACCCCAGAGGCATTTATTCGAGCATGTGATAAATTTATTTATGTAGAAAATTTAGTTGATGAGCAGGAACGTGTTGGAAGTAATACTGAAGCTAGTTTGGAAACTTCTGATTTAATCGTTAGACAAAACAACAAGCAGAATAATATTCAAAAAGAAGAAGTTATTCCTACTGGAATAATCACTAACTCTGATGAAAAAAGAGATGTTTCTGTCATTGATCGAGCTACTTTAAACCTAATTTATAAAGCTGTGAAAGATAATACTGAAGATAATGGTTGGGCTAACTTATCAATAGTTGGACAATATATTACGGCTGTTAAACCAGATTTTGATTCTAGAAATTATGGGCGTGCAAAACTATCTGGTTTAATTAAGATGCTAAACCTCTTTGAAACAAAAATAGAGGATAGTCAGATGTATTTAAAAAAGAAGAAGAAAACGGGTACATGAAATGGCTAAAGCCTCTCAAAAAAAATCATTTTGGAAAAATATCCGAGTCGCTTGCTTACTACTGGTGTTGTTGATCGTTGCGATCAATGCTTATCGTGATCAAAATCAGGATTGGAATCAGCCGATTAATGTGCTGTTGCATCCGATTAATGCTGATAGTTTGCCTACAACACAGCAGTATATTCAACAATTACAGCAAGATGATTTTGCTGAGGTGAAGCACTATCTGGAAAAAAATAGCCAGCAATATCGAGGGCAAAGCAGTTACTTTATGATCGAGATTGGGCGGGAACTGCAGCAAGCACCGCCGAAGATGTCTGAGCAGTCAAATATTCTGAATAATATTCTATGGAGTCTAAAGTTTCGATTTTATGCATGGAAGCAGCATCAATCGATTGATGGTTCACCGAGTTTAACTCTATATCTGAATTTCTATGATCCGAAGCAAAGTCGGGAACTCAAGCACTCAACTGCACTGGAACGTGGACGCATTGGTTCAGTCAATCTGTTTGCCTCAGCTAAACAGACACAGCAAAACAATGTGGTATTGGTACATGAGTTATTACATGGTTTTGGCGCGACCGATAAATATAACTTAGCCAATGGTGAACCTATTTTCCCGATTGGCTATGCACAGGCAGATAAACAGCCGCTGTATCCGCAAACCGAAGCTGAAATTATGGGTGGACGGATTCCATTGTCCGAACACAAAAGTAAAATGCCCAACGATTTAGAACAAACAGTAATCAGTGTCTTGACCGCACAAGAAATAGGTTGGATCAAATAAATTGTGGATAAGTTCCGACTTATCCATATCTTTAAAAAATAATGACACAACTTAAAAAGATCAAAGAAAACATCCATTTTCTGACATTCCGTCATTAATTTTCAACATGCCTTATACAGAACTCAGTGAAAAACGCGATCAATATAGAGATATAACATTGATGATAAAAGAGTAAATAATGATGAAAACAGTGGGTAACGATCTGATTCGCAATCAGCTGCATGCTGATCGTAAATGGTATTTGTTATTGGGCGTGTTATTGGTTATTTTTGGCCTTGTTCTTTTAGCGGCTTTACCATTTGCAACATTATCTGCCGTGTTGTTGTTCGGTGTGTTGATGATGTTGGGGGGTATCTTGCATTTTGTTGCCGCATTTATGGTGTTTAAAGGCGGCACACGTTGGTTGTGGGCCTTGTTTGGTGTGCTGTATCTGGCAGCAGGTTACTTTGCGTTTACCACACCCGTGATTACCGCGGTGGTGCTCACCAGTTTCTTGGCGGTTGCCTTAATTATTGCAGGGATTATCCGTACCGTGAACGCCTTTATCCTTAGACCAATTTCAGGCTGGGGATGGGTGCTGTTTTCAGGCATATTAACCCTATTCACCGGGATTCTGATCCTGTCATCACCTGATTCGCCGTTCTGGGTATTGGGGATGTTCCTTTCGATTGATATTTTGTTCCAAGGCATTAATTACTTAACTTTTGCTGGTGCAATTAAGCAGTTACCACATAGCGCAACTACAGTCTAACGGGTCAAGGCTGAGAGCGAGAGCATGTATTCTACATGCTCTTTTTGTTTTTGTAGTCGGAAACATTTCAATGGCTTGAGTCTGCTAAAATAGCATTTCGTTTTTAATTGACCGATTGTATGACGCTTGCCAAGCTAATTGATGAACTGAATCCACAACAAAAACAAGCAGCCACAACGACAGCACAAAATTGTCTGGTCTTGGCTGGAGCCGGTTGTGGTAAAACCAAAACCATCGTGGCAAGAGCAGCATACTTAATTGATCAAGGTTTAGCTGCACAACAAATTCAGATTCTGACCTTTACCCGACGTTCAGCAAGTGAAATTGTGACACGTGTTGAGCAGCATATGGGGGCACAGGCCAAGGGCTTACGCGCATCAACCTTTCATACTTTTTGTATGTATCTATTGCGCCGTAACCCACGCGCTTTTGGTTTGACCCAGTTCAGTATTATTGATCGAGATGATCAGTTGCTGATGTTCCGCCTATTGCGTGGTAAAGATAAGGGCAATGTCTTGCCGAAGGCTGCGGAGTTATGCGATCTGTATTCTTATGCGCGGAATACCAAAACCAAATTGTCGGATGCATTGGTTGAGCAGTTACCCCAAGCGGTGGAGTATAAAGCTCAAATTGCTGAATTGATGAAAGCCTATGAGCAACGCAAACAAGAACGCAATTTTCTGGATTATGATGACATCCTGTCTATTGTTGCCGTGCATTTGCAAAGTTCGCCAGAGCTAGTGAAATGGGTCACTGGTTTTTGTTCTGCCTTATTGGTTGATGAAATGCAGGATACCAATCCACTGCAATGGGCTTTGCTTCAGCCTTTAGTTGGCAAAGTGAAACTATTTTGCGTAGGGGATGATGCACAATCCATTTATGGCTTTCGTGGTGCAGATTTTGAAAATATTCATCATTTTAAAGAACGTGTACCCGATGCCGAAGTGTTGACTTTGGAAATGAATTATCGTTCGACCCAAGGTATTTTAGATTTATCCAATTGGCTGCTGGAGCAGAGCCAAATTGAATATGATAAGCATCTACAGGCTTATCGGGGCAAAGGTTTAAAGCCACAACTGCATATCTTGAGTAATGAGTTTGAAGAAGCCAATTGGATTATTCAGGATTTGAATCGTCGTCATATGCAAGGTGCGGCTTGGGCAGAACATATGGTGTTGCTGCGCTCAGGTTTTAGTGGACGTTATTTGGAAGGTGCTTTGATTACAGCCAATATTCCTTATCGTTTTGTTGGTGGGGTAAAACTGCTTGAGTCTGCACATGTTAAAGATGTATTGAGCTTACTTCGGGTCAGTGTTAACCCACAGGATGATTTAGCCTGGATGCGTTTCCTGACGCTTTGGGATGGCGTGGGTGATGTGGGTGCCAGTAAGTTGGCGCAAGAACTGATTCAACTACCTGATATCGAAGCCCGTTGCCAACGTTTGGAGCGACATGGCAAAGTACCGCAACAAGCGATTTTAATTTTGATGCAGCTCGATGTATTGCAGCAGCATGTCGAAGCTTGTATTGGCCTCGCACTGGATGCGTTGAATGAACAATTGGAAAATAATTATAAAACTAAAGATTGGTCACGCCGTGTTAAAGACTTTGATTTGGTCAAGCAATTGGCACGTAAACACAGTGCTCTTGGGGAGTTCTTGGAGGAATATGTACTTGATCCAATTTCGATCTCAGAAATTGATAAAACGCCTGACCAGGATTTAGTGACGCTGATTACCATCCATTCAGCGAAGGGTGCTGAACAAAAAGTCTGTTATGTCCCACATGTTTCTCCAAATCAATATCCTCATGCACGTGCACAAGGCGATTTTGATGATGTCGAAGAAGAACGTCGCGTTCTTTATGTGGCTTTAACACGTGCAGAAGATGAATTGATTTTGACCAAACAGAATTTAAATTTATGGTCACAAGAGCAATATGATGAGTTAGGAAGAAAAATAGAAAGTTACTTCCTCAATGATTTACCTCAACATTTAGTCGATGTTCAGATTCATCGAGATATTCCACGTGGCTATGGTCAAAGCAATCGTTCTCGTGCTGCTGCAATCAATTTAGGTTTTGGGATTGATTTCGATTAAACTAGGCAGATTCAATTTCTTTTGATTCATTGATTCTACAATGAATCATCTTTTAGGTTTTAGCATGAAAATTTTAGTTCGTAATTTAGACCGTAATGTGACTGATGCGGAAATTCTCGACTTATTCAAAGCATATGGAAAAGTTGAGTCTTGTGTCGTGGTCAAAGACGAAGCAACGGGGAAATCGAAAGGTTTCGGTTTTGTTGAAATGCCAAACCCGCGTGAAGCGATTAAAGCGATTAAAGGTTTAAATACCTTGAAAGTAAAAAGCCAGGGCATTCGTGTCAAAGCTGCGGATGATAAAGCTTAATTATCAATGTTAAAGCAATATACGGCTTTATCAATTGTTGCGCCAAATGCTGGGCGAATAGCGAAGAAAATTAAAACGCTTGAAGTTCGCTCATGGCAACCTGAAATGTTGCCATTGAAAGATTTGATGATTGTAGAGAATCAAAATTTTCTTTTGAATGATGGGGATGAAGACGTTGGTTTTGCCGTTGCACTGGTAGATATTGAATCAGTGCATCCATGGCAATCTGATGAAGTTGACGCAGCTTGTGCAACGTATTGGGCTGAAGGATATTTGGCTTGGGTCATTCGTAATATTCGTCCGATTGATCCACCGATTCAAGTCATTGCCAAGCGAAAGCTCTATTTGTTAGAACTGGGCATCGATTAGCTTGTCTCAACCTTATTTACCCCATGTTTGTCCCCAGCCCTGACAAGGGTTCGAAAAATATTGATAGATATTGATCATTTCTTGCTGATCGATCAAACCATTATGATTAAGATCTAAGGCTTTAAAGATCTTTATTCTTTTGGAATCGAGTGTAAGGACCTGTTTTTGCCAAGCAACGGGTTGGTCTTGTAACTGGATCAGTTTTTTCCATTCATTTAGATCAATCATTTGATCACGATTCAGATCGTAATCGGTATAGAGCTTTTCCCAATCTAAGCCAGCGGGTTCACAGCTATAAGTGGACGGGATGACCATACAGCATATTAAGCTCAGTATGGCTTGTTGAATATGACGCATGGGTAGGCTCAAAAGATATTGATTTTATCATTAAAGCATTTAATCTTAGGTAGGGTCTATTGATATTTCAGCTGTACCCCTGAGCAAGAGTAAAGCACTGCTTTGATCGCAGCACAATCAGCGTTATCGCTCGTAAGGTGTAATCTCAATAGCCCCTAAACCAAGCGAAAGGATCTTGAAGGAAAATATTATGTCCCGTGTTGCTCGTTATCATGCTGATCGCACCAATCAAAAACTATATTTTGCTCGTCTCGCATGTCAACAAGCAGAGCAAACTGAACATATTCAGCAAGCACAGGCTTATCGCGAAGCTGCGGTTTTCCATTTGCATGGTGCAATTTTAGCTTTCTTGCAGGAACTAGTGCGTTATTACCGTCTCAATGATTTACAGCCGACCTTTAAATCGATTGAAGAGCATATGGCAGATAAAGGGCAGGTTTCACCTGAGGTTTTAGTTTTGCAACAATTGGCCAAAGAGGGTTTTGTGGCAGAGTTAAAGCGTGCATACCGTATGTGTCAATATGCGCCTGAGCCAACAGCACCCGAACCTGAAAATGAGACTTCCTCAAACCTGATCATCAAGGTAACCCAAAGCCCGCAGGCTTGGTTGCCCGATGCCAAAATTTTACGTGAGTGGCATCGTGAATTGAGTCATTTAATTGATGGTTTCCGTAATGAAATGGTTGAGTTCTAGGTCGAATGTTTAAAGCGACTTGAAATCTATGCCAACAGTACTTATATAAATAAGACGTGAGCGCAAAATACTTTGCCACCATGTTGAAGCATGGAGAAAATTTATGTCAATGCAACAGTTAAAAGAATTATTTGGTAATCAAGAAGCAGTTCTTGAGTTGGTTCAACTCGAAGGTGGTGAGCTGGCTTTGCGCAATGCGGGTTCTGAAAATGAGCCTTTAGTTAAGATACAGTTTAGTGATGAGGTCAAAGCCATACTTGGTGATCAAACAGCAACTGTCGCACAGCACATGATTCAAGCAGCTTTGTTTGGTCTGTTAGAAAAGCAGATGAACGAGTGGCAAGCCGAAGTCATCGATGAGCAACCTCCACACTTGAGTTAATCTCACAAAATAAAAAAGCGTACTTTAAGTACGCTTTTTTATTTTTGAACATATTTAGTGGGCTTCGGATTGATGCGCCAGTTCGATTTGATTGAGAATATGATGGCTCATATTTTTTGCCATTTCTTCTTTGGCGTAGAACACTTCACCAATATTTTCTTGGCGTATTACCACCGCTTCTTCTTTACTCTCTGCACAAATAAGCACCTGAATTTCAGGATTCAGTTGTTTGGAGATGTCCACGATACGATGAATATCTAGGATATCCATCGGTGAAATGACCAGTAAACGGGCATGTTGAATATGTGCCTGAATCAATACATTGGGTTCAGTTGCTTCACCACTGACCGCAGCAATGCCTTGGCTACGTAGTTTCTCAACAATTTCACGATTTTCTTCAGCAATCACCACTTTGATGTTTTGCTCCATCAGGTTTTCACTGATACGACGGCCTACACCACCATAGCCAATAATCACCACCTGATCGCGTAGATAAGCTTGATCTACCTCATCTGGCAACATGGCCAGTGGGTCACCACTACGTTCTAACATACGGGCCAAATGCGAGCGCTCACGAATCCAGCGTTGCACAGGTTCAATCGCAGAGAACACAAATGAGTTCAGGGTAATCGAGAACAGTGCCCCTGCAAGAATCAGGTTTTGTGCATCAGGTGTGAGTAAACCGAGGGATAAGCCGAGTGTCGCCAAGATAAAGGAGAACTCACCAATTTGCGCCAAACTTGCGCCTACGGTTAAGGCGGTATTGATTGGGTAGCGGAAGAACAATACCAAAGCCATAGCTGCTAGGGTCTTGCCCACCATGATAATGGCAACGACAGCCAGAATACGTAACGGCTCTTCGACCAAAATGCTCGGATCAAATAGCATACCCACTGAAACAAAGAACAAAATCGCGAAAATTTCACGTAATGGCAGAGTTTCTTCTTCTGCACGGTGGCTAAAGTCGGACTCTTTTACCACCATACCGGCAAAGAATGCGCCAAGCGCCATTGATACGCCAAACACCGCGTAAGAACCGTATGCAATCGAAACTGCAGCTGCAACAACAGTGAGTGTAAACAGCTCACGAGAACCTAAACGTGCCACGAATTGCATGATCATTGGTACAAGTCGTTTACCAATAATCAGCATGAAGGCAATAAAGCCTGTCACTTTGAGCAGGGTAATGCCAATCGTGATCCAGATGCTTTGCGATGTATCTGTCCCAGGTAGCGCTTGTCCACCGAGTAATACTGCTGTTGCGGGTAGAAGGACCAAGGCTAAAACCATCACGAGGTCTTCAACTAAGAGCCAGCCGACAGCAATTTTTCCATTCACGGAGTCCAGTAAGCCACGATCACCCAATGCCTTGAGCAGAACAACGGTACTGGCACAAGATAAGCTTAAGCCGAAGATTAGTGCGGAGCCAAAGCTCCAGCCCCAAAACATAGAAACTGCGATCCCCAATAAGGTTGCAACCGCAATCTGCAAAATTGCGCCAGGCACAGCAATACGACGTACTTGCAGTAAATCTTTGAGGGAGAAATGCATTCCCACACCGAACATGAGGAACATTACCCCGAGTTCAGCCAGCTGATTGGCGAGCTGCATATCACCGACCACGCCAGGCGTATTTGGACTAATAATAATGCCTGCAACTAAATAACCAATCAAAGGAGGGAGACGTAGACGTGCTGCGATATAGCCAAAAATAAGGGCCATACCAAAACCAACAGCAAGTAATATAATTAAATCAACATCATGTGGCATTGCGGTTCCTTAATCGTTGCGGTTAAGGGAAAAATAAATGAGCATAAAACATGCCAAGAAAACAGCGAATAAAGTGTAACAAGTAAAATCGAATTTGTTGATGACAATTTTTTTATTTATCAAAAAAAATCATGTAAACCATCGTTTCCTTTCTTTTTTATGATGACCATTTTTTAGGCCAAAAAAAACGACTTCAAGTGAAGTCGTTTTTTTAAAGAGCTAAAATTATTTAATTTTAGCTTCTTTGAAGATTACGTGTTGACGGATTTTTGGATCAAATTTTTTGATTTCCATTTTTTCCGGCATAGTACGTTTGTTCTTAGTAGTGGTATAGAAATAACCAGTACCAGCTGTAGAAACGAGGCGAATCTTATCACGCATTGTTCAGACTCCTTAGATCTTTTGACCTTGAGCACGGAGATCAGCAACAACTTTCTCAATACCCAATTTATCAATAATACGCATACCTTTAGTAGTTAGACGAAGACGTACAAAACGCTTTTCGCTTTCTAACCAAAAACGGTGGTGGTGCAGGTTCGGCTCGAACCGGCGTTTGGTTTTGTTGTTTGCGTGCGATACGTTGTTACCAACGATAGGACGCTTGCCGGTAACTTGGCAAACCTTAGACATGGTGAACTCCATTGCTAGTTTATATAGCACTGTTTCGTGCAACTAGCCATTCAAGTAAACGGATGAAATCATTCAAGGGGCGTTTTATACCAAAAATACGATTAAAAGACAAGCGAATTTGGTAAAAACAAGGCATGAACTGGTGTGATAGCTCATGCCTTAACCAGCTTAACGAAATAGTGTTTTTAAAAGCAGTTTATGTGTTGCTTTATTATAAGGCGGTAGGATGAATTTTAAACTGTAAAGTTTAGGGCTCACTGGGTTCGACATCATTGAACGTTCATGTGAGAAGCTAAAGAAACCTTCTTTGCCATGATATTTGCCCATACCTGATGCACCAATACCCCCAAATGGCAGATCATCCTGCGCCACGTGAGTAAGAACTTGGTTGATACCAAAATGTCCTGAATGGGTACGTCCTGCGACATAATCTGCTCGTGCACTATCGATATCGAAGTAATAGAAAGCTAATGGACGTGGACGACTATTAATGAACTGAAGCGCATCATCGATATGGTCGTATTCTAAAATAGGCAGAATTGGACCAAAGATCTCATTCTTCATAATTTCCATTTCAGTGGTCACGCCCGTTAATAAGGTCGGCGCAATCTTACGAACTTCAGTTAAAGACTCATTCTTGGCATTTAGTTCAACAATCGTTGCACCTTGGTCACGTGCATCCTCTAAATAACCTTGCAGACGATTATATTGCTTGTCATTCACAATAGAGGTGTAGTCTTTATTGTCACGCAAGCTTGGGTACATGGTGGTCACAAAGTCGTTGTAGTGCTTGGTGAACTCTGCTGTTTTACCTTTAGGCAGGAACATATAGTCTGGCGCAACACAGGTTTGCCCCGCATTCCATAGCTTACCCACAGCAATACGTTGTGCCACATCGCGAATATTCATGGCTGAATGAACCAATGCAGGCGATTTTCCGCCAAGCTCTAAAATCACTGGAACAAGATTCTCTGCTGCCGCTGCCATGACAGTTTTACCGACAGAGGTTGAACCTGTGAAAATCATTTTATCAAAAGCGAGATGACTGAATGCATCTGAAATAACGCCACCACCATTTACGACAGCAACCAACTCTTGTGGGAATGCTTCAGAAAGGGCATTTTCAAGCACATAACCAAAATTTGAAGAAGCACTCGAAATTTTGATCATGGTGTGGTTACCCGCAGCCAAAGCACAGATCAATGGACCGACTGAAAGTAATAAAGGGTAGTTCCATGGTGCAATCACTCCAATCACACCCAGCGGTTGATATTCTACCCAGCCTTTTGCTGGTTGGTGTAACATGCTGATATGGCGTTTAGATGGTTTCATCCATTCAGTTAAGTTTTTGCTGTAGTATTTGATATGTTCTAGACAAGTCAGAACTTCGCCAATTTTGGTTTCCATAATGGCACGGTTGCCATAATCTTGACTAATTGCGTTAGCAAATTGATCTTGATACTTTATCAAGATGTTTTTAAGTCGAGCTAAGCGTTCAATACGTTCTTTGGCGCTTGGCACAGGATGGCGTTGGTAAGCTGCTTTTTGCTGCTCAAGCAAATCATGTAGCCGTTTCACATCAACATGAGGTGTCATAGCGGTTGTTTTTGTTTGACTGTTCATAGGAGTGGACCAAAAGAAAGCTTATTATTTTTTAATTTTTAGAGTAAATACTCTAAAGTGTCAAGTCGCTTTATAGGTTTGTTTTATAACCTATTGATTATGTTATAGATGGTTAAAATCAATGTCGCACGCTAAACCGAATAAAACAAAAGATCGAATTCTGCAAATCAGTTTGCAGTTGTTTAATGAGCGTGGAGAGCGTTCGGTCACAACCAACCACATCGCGGCTGAACTCGGGATTAGCCCAGGCAACTTGTATTATCATTTCCGTAACAAACAGGAAATTATTAAAGAACTGGCACAGCAATATCAGGCTGAAACCTTGGAAATGTTGGCATTGCCAACAGATCGTCCATTAAATGCCAATGATAAAATTAGCTATTTCCAAGTACTCAGCAATCAGTTGTGGGCCTATCGTTTTATTCATCGTGATGTCTATCATCTGGTCGAAAATAATGAAGACTTCCGAAAAATCTATCCACGTTTTGCTGGACAGGTGATGCAGCAGGGGCAAAGAATTTATCGTGCCTTCGTGGATGCGGGTTTGATGAAAATGACCGATTCAGAAATTGAAGCTTTGATCATCAACTTGTGGATTGTGCTGACTAACTGGACCAACTTCTTATATATGTCGGGCCATATCAGCGATAACAATCGTCTGGAAGAAAAGTGGGTTTGGCAAGCCTTGCGACAAATGGTGTTCTTAGAAGGCCCATATTTAATGGGTGAAAGTCGCCAAACCTATGAACAGTTACTGAAATCACTTGGACCATCAGACTTGTTCGCGAGTTTGTCTAATCTTAAAAATGATGATGAATAGATCGTCAGCAGCTATTTAGTCAATAGCAAAAAAGGGTTAGAATGCTCGGCTTGATTTTAATTTGATTCGAATAAGTGATATTAACCAAATGAACACGACTACAGCCCACACAGCGCGATTACTGATTACTTGTGAAGACAAGCCGGGGATCGTGCAAGCCGTATCGAGCTTTTTGTATCATCAGGGAGCAAACATTACCGCACTTGATCAGTACGCAACAGAAGCTTCAGGCGGGCGTTATTTCATGCGTGTTGAGTTTGAGATTGATCATTTGCAGTCTCGTAAAGAAGCGTTGATGCAGACCTTTGCTGCCAATGTTGCTGAACGTTATGAGATGCAATGGAAGCTGACTTTTGTTGGTGAGTTGAAAAAGGTCGGTATTTTAGTTTCTAAAGTGGACCATGCTTTATTGGAATTGTTATGGCGTCATGCGCGTGGTTCATTGCCATGTGAAATTACCCAAGTCATCTCAAACCATCCAGATTTGCGTGAATCGGTTGAAAACTTTGGTATTCCATTCCATGTTGTACCCGTCAATAAAGACAATAAAGTTGAAGCTTATGCCCAAATTGATGAAATGATGCAGGGCAATGATCTATTGATCTTGGCGCGTTATATGCAGATTTTGAGTGAAGACTTTGTTGCCAAGTGGGAAATGAAGATCATCAATATTCATCATTCTTTCCTGCCCGCTTTCGTGGGAGCAAACCCATATAAGCAAGCCTATGAGAAAGGGGTGAAGCTGATTGGTGCAACCGCACACTATGTGACAGCTGATCTTGATCAAGGCCCAATCATTGAACAAGATGTTGAACGTGTGAGCCATGACTACAACGTAGAGCAGTTACGTGAATTAGGCGAAGACGTTGAACGTAACGTATTGGCACGTGCTGTGAAATGGCATTTGGAAGACCGTATTATTGTGGATGGAAACAAAACAGTAGTGTTCTAAATCATCGCATTGTTTCAGTATGTAAAGAGAACATGTCGAAAGGCATGTTTTTTTATGCCTATTTTTCAATGGTTAGCGAATATACAATAAAAAAACAGTTGCAAATGAAAACACTTCTCATTTATTATTACGGCACTTTCATTGTTCTATCCGATGAGTGAAATCGTTTTTTTAAAGGTTTGACCATCTATTAGGTACTTAGATTCTTATGAGTCAATCTCCTGCCACATTCAATACGCCACACCCGATGAAAAAGAAAATCATCACTGCATTAGCTGCCGTTGTGATTGGACATGTAGGAGTTTTGTGGGCGGTTAGCCACATGAAAACGATTGAGTTAAGACCAATCGAAAAAGAACCGCTTAAGGTGAAGTTCGTTAAAATTAAGGAACCACCTAAACCAGAACCACCTAAACCAAAAGAACAGCCGAAACCTGAACCTAAAAAAGAAGTGAAGGAAGTTAAGGTCGTTGAAAAACCTTTACCTCCACCGAAAAAGATTGAAAAGGTTCAACAGGTCAAAGAGGCAGCAAAACCTGTTCTTCAAAAAACCGAACAAAAAATTGAACCTAAGGTTGAGACCAAAGTCGTGACCACTGTAACTGAAAAAGTGGTTGAAAAACCGCAACCTGTTCAGGAAGTCGTGAAACCTCAACCTGCTGCTGATCCATCACCAAAACGTGTATCGATTGGTGGTTCAGGAGTTCAATGGAGTCGTTCACCGAAATTATCTGTGACAGCAAAAGATTTAGATAACCAAACACGCTCAGTGATGGTACTGATTGAAGCTGATGAGAAGGGTAAAATTACCAATGCGCGTGTTACACGTAGTAGTGGTATACCGAATCTCGATGAAAAAGTTTTACGTGCTGTAAGAAGTGCGAAATTTAAACCGTATATGGAAAATGGTGTTGCTTACCCGATTCGAGCAGAGCAGCCGTTTGATCTTAGTCCTTAATAAATTTGAGTCCTTGCGACAGATTAAATCAGGAGTTCGTATATGAACTTTTCAGTTTATTGGCAACATGCAGATGCAGTAAGTAAAACACTGTATTTCATCCTTTTAGCAATGTCGATTGCGACGTGGACTATTTTCATTCTGCGCCTATTAGGAACACGCCAATTAAAACAACAAGCTTATACTCAACTTGTTCAAGCTTTGGCTACACTTAAATCAAAGTTACAGCCTTTATCGTTTGAACAACGTAAAGCTGTAGCTGAGCAAGCATTGCTTCGCCAAATCTCTGCTGAAAAATCGCAAGCAGAAAAAGGTGTATCAGTTCTTGGAACAATTGCTTCACTTGCACCGTTTGTGGGTTTATTCGGTACAGTATGGGGTATTTTCCACGCGCTTGTGGCAGTGGGTAAAAGTGGTCAAGCTGGTTTAGCTCAAGTTGCAACCCCTGTGGGTGAGGCACTGATCATGACGGGTCTTGGTCTTGCAGTCGCGATTCCAGCGGTGATGGCGTATAACATCTGTGTACGTTTTAATCGTGGCTTGGCACATGATTTACAAGATCAAGCACATAGCTTGTTAATCGATACCATGTTGCAGCAAGACAGTGCAGCAAAGACAGAAACTAAAGCGACTCAACAAAGTTTAGTTGGAGGTCAAGCTTAAAATGGGCTTTCAATTGGGTGAAGACCACGACAGTGGCATGAATGAGATGAACCTCATTCCTCTGATCGACATTATGTTGGTATTGATGATTATCTTTTTAGTCACAGCAACGGTTGCTAACCCATCAATTCCATTAAGTTTACCAAAAACCACCGCTGAAATTGTCGATCCGCCACCAAAAGCGATCACCATTAGTATTAATGACAAAGGTGAAGTGGCTTGGGATGCGCAGATTATTAGCTTAGAAGAGCTAGAGAAGCGTTTCCAAGAGGCGGGTCAGGCTGCGACTAAACCGACTGTGCAGTTACGTGCAGATAAAGAATCAAAATACGATACGGTTGCACAAGTGATGTCTCGTGCCAGCGAAGCAGGCTTAAGTGATATCGCGTTTGTCAGTGAAAACTAAAACAGCGTGTTAGAAAGAAAAAAGCAACTCTTAGAGTTGCTTTTTTTATGCCTAGTCAGTTTTGAGGAGATCGAGATATTTAGCACGTAATTTAGACAGCTTAGGAGGAATGCTGAAATTGCAGTAACCTTGTGATGGATTGCGTGCAAAGAAGTTTTGGTGATATTCCTCAGCAGGGTAAAAGGTGGGTGCTGGGCTGAGCTCAGTTACGATATTCAGTCCTTCATCTTCCAAACTGTGAATGACCTGTTCAGCCTGCTGCTTTTGCTCTTCGTTGAAGTAATAAATAACAGAGCGATATTGTGTGCCAATATCATTACCTTGACGATTGAGTGTTGTTGGATCGTGTGTGGTAAAAAACACATTTAACAATTGCGTATAGCTGATCTGTTGCTCATCAAAATCAATCAGGACAACTTCAGCATGTTGAGTCGTACCTTGGCAGACCTGTTCATAGGTTGGGTTTTGGCTAATCCCACCTGCATAACCACTCACGACTTTTTCTACACCTTTGAGTTGTAGAAATACCGCTTCGACACACCAAAAACATCCACCACCAATGAGTGCTTGTTGCATGAGACTCCCCAATTTTTAATTTTAAATATGCTACTAAAGTAAACGAAGTGTTGAAAAAGTAAAAGCCCGTGTTCGAAACGAGCTTTTACTTTTTTGTGATCTGTAAATTACGGAAGCGGCTGAATTACGGTAGCGAAGCTGACCAGTACTTTGCCAGATGCATCCATGAATTTAAGCTCATGGCCTTTGAGTTCATAGTTGGTGGTGCTTGCCAATGCATTGCTATATTGACGTGAGAGCGCACTGTTATCTTGTCCAATACACGCCATCATGGTTGAAGCAATTGGGCCGAGGCGTAAGATAGAACCTTGGCTTTCAAAGCTACCTTGAATTTGGTTACAACCATCTGCACCAAAGAAACGTTTGCCTTTGGCATCAAATTGAATTGCAGGGCGCTTGCTAGAAAGATCATTGCTTTTGACCTCGACACCATTGATATGAGTAGCAATCCAGTTACGGCCATAGAGGTTGATGCTTTCTTTTTGAGACGCATTGGGTGAGGTTTGGAGAGATTCTGTGGTTGAACAACCGGTCATTGCTACGGCGATTGCCAAAGTACATGTTGTTAAAAAAGGTTTTAACATAAAATTTAAGTCCAAATCATTGTGTTTCTATGCTCGGTATTAGAGTAAAACAACATGGACTGGAGCAGGATATTGCGTATCCTTTTGTAAATGTTCAGGTGTTTTTAATAAAATGAGTGGAAAAATCACTCAGTTTTGGGAAGGCCTGAACGTATGATTTGAGAGAAATATTCACTGCTTTGGTTCGGCTGTTGTTCATATTGTTCGGCACGTGGATTGATGTGTGCCAAGCGATACCATTCATTCATGCTGTAATTTTGATTGAGGGCTTTTAGATCGTAGAGATAGTTCGGTAAATAACCTGAGGCCAATAGGCGGTAATCTTTGGGTAAGCGCTGCGGATTAATTGCCTGAACCATATCAAAGACCAGTGTGGTGCAGTTACTGGTCAGCGTGTTATACCATTTGGCTTCTGCACGGAGTTCATCTGCTTTATGCAGATATTCAATAAACAGGGCTTTGCGCTCAGTTGCAGGCATTCTAATCGGGAATAAATAGACTTGTTCATGACGAACATTACTGCGCGTATAGATCAGATCCTTTTCATCGGAAGCCACTAGACTGAGTTCGTATTTACGGAAAAAGCCACCAATTGCAGAAAAGTCTTCGCCTTTTTCCTTACGGATTTCAATCGAGAACACCAACGGTTTTTGATCAGAAAAATCGAAACTCACTAAGGTGTGGGCAATTTGTGGACCCATCCAGTAGGAGGTAATGACATTGATGCCCGTAATTTTATTCAGATCAATGCTGCGATCTTCCCAATGAATGTCATAACTGCCATCGGCATGCCAGTCAAAATTTCGCACATTATGCAGCTTGACCAGATCCCCATTCTTTTCATAACTCAGTTGTTCTGCAACTTCAGGATTCCAATCCCGATCTTGTCTTGCCTCTAAGGAAAAATACCAGACTAAGGCGCACGCAAAGGCGACACAATAAATAATGATATCGGTGCGGCGACTCACTAGATGGCCGCTGACATAGACGCCAATTAAGCTGAGTGCAAATAAGGCCCATAGCGCAATGACGGCTCGACTGAAAAAACTGCCTAAGGGTTGTTGAATCCATAAAGCAAGACAGAGCCAGACACTTGAAAGGATCACGCACAAGGTAAACAGACTGTGTAAAAGCCCGATGCCTAAAGCGATGAAAAACTCACGTGATCCAATATTGTGCATGGCAAGCGCGATCCATTTTTATTTTTGGTAGGTCGCAAACTCAAAATTAACCCCTGATTTCTCATCAGTATGCTGTTCCGAGTTTACTTTGCGAAAGTCATCGGAGATTTTTGGGTAATGCGCATCACCTTGAACATCGAGATCAACGTGAGTTAATTCTAAACGATCAGCAATAGCGAGCGTTTGGGTAAAAATCTCTCCACCCCCAATAATAAATAAGGATGCTTTTTCAGCGTGTTGTGCATCTGTAAGTGCAGCATTGAGTGCATCTTCGATACTATGCGCGACTTTAACCCCGTCAAAATGCCATTCAGGGTCACGGGTAATGACCCAATTGACACGATTCGGTAGGCTACGCCCCATAGATTCGAGGGTTTTACGCCCCATAATCACCACACCGCCTTGGGTAATGGCTTTAAAGTGCTTTAGGTCAGCAGAGATATGCCACGGCAAAGCATTGCCTTTACCGATACAGTGATTTTTATCCATTGCAACTACGTGGACAACTTCAGTGCCTTGCCATGCCATTTTATATTCTCTCTAACTAATCAATTTAAACTGCGACAGGTGCTTTGATTGCTGGGTGTGATTCATACCCAATAATTTCAATATCTTCAAATTTAAAATCGAAAATATCAGTGATCTCAGGATTGAGTTTTAATTGACACAGCGGTAGCGGCTCACGGCTAAGCTGTAATTGCGCCTGTTCAAAGTGGTTTGCATATAAATGCGTATCTCCACCTGTCCAAACAAAGTCACCTACGCCTAAACCACAGACTTGAGCGATCATATGGGTCAGTAGGGCATAGCTGGCAATATTAAATGGGACACCCAAAAACACATCTGCACTACGCTGATACAGTTGGCAGGACAGTTTGTTGTCTTGTACGAAAAATTGGAACAGGGTATGGCAAGGTGGTAATGCCACTTTGCTAGCTTCATTTGGGTTCCAGCCTGACACAATCAAACGACGTGAATTAGGATTGGTTTTAATTTCATTGATCAACCATTTGATCTGATCAAAACCATTTTGCTGATAGCTGCCATCTTCATTTTGGGTTGCGCCAAAGTTACGCCATTGGTGACCATAAACTGGACCAAGTTCACCTTCTGGACGGCCAAAACGTGCTGTTTGTTCTGCGGTAGCCCATTCATCCCAAATGGAAACTTTATTGTCTTTGAGATACTGAACGTTGGTATCGCCTTTGAGGAACCAAAGCAGCTCAATCACAATCGAACGGAAGTGGACTTTCTTGGTGGTGAGCAGTGGAAAGCCTTTGGAAAGATCAAAACGCATCTGATGACCAAATACTGAACGTGTACCTGTGCCTGTGCGGTCACCTTTGTCGCCGCCATTGTCAAGGATATGTTGTAAAAGGTCTAAATATGTACGCATTCTCATTCCTACCGCAGATTTTGCCTGGGCTCATCTTATCAGAAATAATGCTGCAATTGAGCGTCAGTTATTGTCGCAGAAGGATGTTTAGCCACTATCTGAATTTATTTGCTTGTTTTATATTAGATTCTATAAATAAGTAGAGGGATAACCAGTAGAATGAATTTTAAACCAGAAACTTTGCCGAACAGTGTGCAGCCATACCTAGAAAAAATCTCAGCGACTGTTCTGCCAACCGTTAGCATGCAACTAACACCGAGTGATGAATTAACTTTATGGCAAAGTAAAATTGGGGGACAACCCTATTTGCCTTTGGATGTTGCTTATCCAGTTGACTCGAATGGCAATCCGTTGGCTTTATTGGCGCAGTTTAATTTTGCCGAAATCCCCAATTTAGCTCATTTTCCAGACCAAGGAATTTTACAGTTCTATATCGCGGCCGATGATCTGTATGGAATGAACTTTGATGACCAACAACAGCAATCTGGATTTAAAGTGTTGTACTTCGAGCATGTCATTGAAGATGCTTCACAATTAAAACAGGACTTTTCTGAAGTTCAGCTGAGTGAAGATGATTATTTGCCATTTACCGGACAATACTCGATTGAGTTTGCTTTAAGCACTCAGCCGATCAGTTTGGGTGATTTCGCTTTTGCACCGAAAATTTTAGGGGTTGAAGACCTTTATGATTTTGAAGATCAATTTGAAGGTGGGGATTTCGAAGATGATTTTATCGAGCCTTATGATGAATTGGCTTCCGCAAGTGGGCATCGTTTAGGTGGTTATCCTTATTTTACTCAAACTGATCCACGTCAATATAATGAAAAAGTTCAAGATTACGTGCTGCTTTTTCAGCTTGATACCGATGATGCGGAAAACGAGATTATGTGGGGTGATTCAGGGGTGGGGAATTTCTTTATTCATCCAGAAGATTTAAAGAAACGAGACTTTTCCAAAGTGCTATATAACTGGGATTGTTGTTAAATAAAAAAAGCGGATGAGTGTTCATCCGCTTTTTTCTCGGTGCTGAATCTTATTCAGTAACAAAAGTAACTTTGCCATCTTCCAAAGATTTAACACGCGCTAACGACTCAACGCGGTAACCTTTTTCAAGCAACACATCACGACCTGGTTGGAATGATTTTTCAATCACGATACCCACCCCAACCACTTCTGCTTTGGCTTGGTGAATCAAGTCGATGAGACCGAGCGCCGCTTGACCATTGGCCAAGAAGTCATCAATGACAAGTGCTTTATCACTTGAACTAATGTGCTTGTTTGAAATCGCAATGGTACTTTCAGTCTGTTTGGTAAACGAGAACACTTTAGAACGGTAAAGGTCGTCTTTCAATGTTAATGACTGGTATTTGCGCGCAAAAATAACAGGAACGCCAAGTTCTAAACCTGCCATGATTGCAGGTGCAATACCAGAGGCTTCGATGGTAATAATTTTAGTAATACCTGCATCTTTAAAGCGAGCGGCAAACTCTTTACCAATCAACTGCATCAACACAGGATCGATTTGGTGGTTTAAGAAAGCATCAACTTTCAAAACCTGATCAGATAGAACGATACCTTCATTTAAGATTTTCTGTTCTAAAGCGTACACGGGAGAATCCTCTAAACGGATGCTTGTTCAAGCAAAGGCATATTTTAAAAAGCATCGAAAAAAATGCAAGCCAAAATTGACCAGATGCTTAGTTTGTTTTACCCGAATAGCCTGTTAATAGCAGACCATATGATGATTTTCCATCATTATGTGCCATTTTTACAGGAAGGTAATCGAGTTTCGGGGCTAACCAGAACACGGTATTACGCTCTGGTTTATCGTGCTGCATCACCACTTTGATGGTACTGAATGTGCCATAAGGGGTTTTGATGTTCTCAGTGCCTTGTTTCACAAAGCGACGTTCATCGATGGCTTTCGCATCTGCAATCAGATACTTGGTTTTCAATGAATTGCTCTTCAAATCCTCACGGATTTGCAGTTCAGCATTGAGTTCATCCAAAGCACCTGCTTGCCATGCAAATGAGCGTGCCGTGTCATCTTTTTTGGTGTTCACAACCTTAGTGTTCGGATTGAAGTTAATACTCATAGTATTGTTGTGAATCAATATTTTACTGCTACGACTAAATTTCTGTGAGTTGATTTTGTTGTCGGCAAAACTAAATTGACTGGTTTCAGATGCAGAAGCAATACCACCTGCTTTAGCACTGAATTGATAGGTCCAGTTGTTGCCTTGTTGAGACAGTGTACGCGTTGCTGAACCGAGGTTTTTATTGTTGTAGCTGAATTGATAGCTGGCTTGGAAAGGCGCCATGGCCAAGGCATGACTAGAGATGCTTGCACTGAAAATGGCAGCCGAACTAAGACCCAGTACTTTCAATAATTTCTTTGTCATAACACTATATCCTTTGAGTGATGTGATAAGTGAACCACTCATTTATCATTACGATTTAGAGATATTATGCCTGTAGATTATGAAGAAAAGATCAGGTTTTTTACTAAGCGCGTGTTAATTTTTCGTATAAATCATGAAGATGTGTATTGCTACGGCATCTCATTTACAATGATATGCCGCCTGATTTGAATGTATTTATCTTTTGTTGTCTTTTTGCTGAATCGGAGTCACTTCGGTATCATCCAGATCCTCTTCATCAAAATCATCATCAGTTGATGGAGATAAAATTGCGGCGAGATTGACATTGCCCCAAACAATCAGCTCGGCGGGGCGGACACGCGCCCGATTGACATGTACTTTACTCAAAGTTTCGATAATGCTGGCTTTTTTACCTAGCCAACGATTTAAATCAAGATAAAGTAAATCATCTTGAACTTTGACCACTTCAAAATGTTCTAGGATTTTGCCAAGTGGATCTTCTTCACGGAATTTTTGGTAGTACCAAATTGCCACATAAAAGCCCCATTTTTGAAAGATGTTTTTGAATTTGGCTTCAATCACTTGGGTATTGCTGATTTGCTCAAAAACCATCAGTTGCACATTTTGATTCATTTCCATTTGAATCAACTTTAAATCAACCGATAAAGTGGTGTGCAAACCTTTCACATCGAGAGTGGTGTACAAGCGTAACCAACCATCATATAGGTCGGCGTGCAGGTCTTGCATAATGCCCACATTTTCGGTGACATAACGTTCCATGGTGGCATTCACAAACACTTGTGAAAGTGAAAACTCTCTTTCTTCTTCGATGAATTCTTCTGCTTTTTGGTAAACTTTACGTAGACGTTTAACTACAGATGAAATTAGCGTTTGCATAAAAGTTGTTCCAGAAAGTGAATTGATGAGTAAAGCAATGCCACAATCTTTGTATTCACTAAAAATAAAAATAAATTTCTGACTTGCAGTGTAGCAAAATTAATTGCTACATTTTCATAAAATGATGGTATGGAAACACTGTAACTATAAGTGGATCACATTTTTGTAAAATTTTGAATATTGGTTGGGTTTTTATACGGTTATGCCGTTGGGGATGGGACATTTTGTCGCTTGAATACCATGTGGAATAAAATAAATTTTCGTTCAGAACTGTCTCCTTATTGGTGGCAAGATCCAATTTTTGTTGGGGCAGTGGCTTTGGCGATGCTTTTGCATGGGGTTGTGTTGGCGATTCAATTTACCATGCCATCACCATCCGACACTTCCACCAAAGAAATTGCCGTCACCGTTCGTCCAAGTACTGAAAAAGTAAAAGATGCAGACTTTTTGGCGCAAGCGGATCAAAAAGGTTCGGGCGATTTCCGTGAAGCACATCGGATGTCGAGCGATCTGCCTGCACCGATGCAAGCCGATGCGACCACAGGTGAAAAAGAGTTAGAGAGCCTAGAAAAAATACAGCAAAAACGAGAGTTAAAATTCGAAGAAAAAGTGCTCATGACGGTTTTGAGTTGGCAAAAGCAAGCCGAGCAGAGCGAACGAAAAAAGACCTTGGATGATCTACAAAGTCAGTTTCAAGCCAAAGCTGCCATGGTGGCAAGCTTAGAAGCACAATATTTACAACGCCAACAAAATTTTAGCCGTAAACAACGGATTAAAACGGTCGATGGCATTCAGGCCAAACAAGATGCATCTGCTGCGTACCTAGATAAATTTCGCCAAAAAGTCGAGTTATACGGCAATCGCTATTATCCTGATCAAGCCAAACAACAACGCTTGGCGGGTGAAGTGCGCTTAATGGTGATTTTGAATGCTGAAGGAGGAATCCGAGCGATTCGTCTCATTGAAAGTTCTGGGCATGCGATTTTAGATGAGGCAGCCAAAGCTTCGGTGCGCCGTGGCGCACCCTTTGGTCCATTTGATGCCACGATGAAAAAGGAAATCTCTGAGTTACGTATCATTCGGACTTGGCGTTTTGATCCGGTCGATGCTGAATTTGAAGTGCACTAATGAAGGTGTACTTCTTATTGGAAAATAATGATGGATAAACTAAAAATTAAATATTTATAAAAATCATTTAATTATTTTTTTGCAGTCTAGGATTTGTTGTTAAATTCAATAAAAACAGTCAACTAAATTTATTGTTTAAAACTTGAATTGATAATAAAAACAATTATCATTTGCAATGTGTTTTTGGTTAACTCTCCTTTTGAAAATGAATGCATCCTTCTTAAAATTTATCGGGGGAATGAGGTGCATGTTTTCAAGACCGCTCCCTTGCAATAAGGACATATTTCATGCATCAACCTCCAACTTTAAATCTGTTTAAAGCCCGCCCACTCGTATTGGCAATGGCTGCGATCTTGTTGCCGACATTGGTATTTGCAGAAGATGAGGCTAAACAAAATGCAAAATTGCCAACGATTACAGTAAAAGCAGAAGAAGGGGCTCTGGCTGTAACGGAAGGAAAGAAAAGCTATACCGCTAAAAGTACCAATACCTCGACCAAACTCAATTTATCGCTTCGAGAAACACCACAATCGGTCAAAGTTCTCACCCGTGAGTATTTGGATGATGCCAATATTACATCGTTTCAGGACATGTTAAATAATGTCACGGGCGTGACTGTGAATCAGTGGGATGAACGTCAATATCCAACAGCGCGTGGTTTTGACGTCGACTATTATTTGTTTGATGGTGTTCCAAGCAATGTGGGGATGGAAGCCAATGATCCTGATTTAACCATGTATGATCGAGTTGAACTGGTGAAAGGTGCAAATGGCTTGATGACAGGTGCTGGGAATCCTGCAATTGCAATTAACATGATTCGAAAACATGCCAACGCTAAAGAGTTGACGGGGAATGTGAGCACTTCTTTGGGCTCATGGAATGCATGGTCAAGCTCTGCAGATATTTCAACGCCATTAAATGCGGATGGCAGTGTCCGTGGTCGTATCGTGGTGAAACACGAGGATACGGATTCTTATATGGATCGCTACGAAAAAACCAATAATGTTGTCTATGCGGTTGTAGATGCAGATATTACTGACAAGACGTACCTTTCAGTGGGGGCAGGCTATCAGAATTTAGAGCGGGATGGGGTACGTTGGGGCGGATTGCCCGCATTTTACACCGATGGCACACGGACTCATTTCGATCGTTCTAAATCGGTGAGTTCGGATTGGACCTACTGGAATACCGATACCACCACGGCGTTTGCGACATTGAAGCAGAATCTATTTAACGATATCGATTTAAATGTGAACTATGCGTACCGAGAAGTAAAACAAGACACGGCTTTACTCTATTCATGGGGGAAGTTAGATAGAGCAACCAATACACTCGGCTCTTTCATGACTTGGTCTGATGCCACCCAGACCAAAGAAAATAATATTGATACCTATCTCTCAGCACCTTTTATGTTGGGTGGTTTAAAGCAGGAAGTTGTTGCAGGTTTTATGTATAACCAAAGCAAGAAAGATAAATGGTACTCGGGAACGCCTCCGATTGCATCAGGTGCTGTGCTCGATTTTGATCATCCCAATATTCCATTAATTGGTGCAATTCAGAATAATAACTTGTATCAACCTCCAAATAAGACCACACAAACAGGCGCTTATCTTGCAGGCAAGTTCAGCTTATTGGAGCCATTGAAGTTAATTACAGGGGTACGTTTATCAAACTGGAAATATGAAAGTGACAATGGTGAAGGTAATCGGGAATTTAATAATGAAGTTACACCCTATGCAGGCTTAGTTTTTGATTTTCTGGATCAATACTCTTGGTATGCCAGTTATACCAGTATCTTTAAACCAGAAGATAAACGAGATGCAAATCGCCAATATCTTGATCCAAGAGAAGGTAAAAGCTATGAAACTGGCTTAAAAGGTGAGTTCTTAGACGGCAAATTGAATGCGGCTTTGTCGGTATTTAAAACCCAGCAGGATAATGTTGCAGAAGAGATTGATGGTGTTTTTGTACCTGATGTCAATGGTAACCCAACGACTGAAAAAGCCTACCGTAGTGTAGATGGCGTTGAAAGCAAAGGGGTTGAGTTTGAATTAGACGGTGAAATTAGAGACAACTGGAACTTGAGTTTTGGTGTTGCACATTTCAATGCCAAAGATGCAAAAGGGGATGAAGTCCAAACCATGTCTTCAAGAACCAGTGCCAATCTCTTTACCAAATATACCTGGGATCAATGGAGTGTTGGTGGCGGGCTAAACTATAAGAGTAAATTTTATACTGGAGAAGGCAGTCAACGTATTAGCCAAGATGCGTATGCTTTAACAAACTTAATGGTGGGCTATGATTTTGATTCAAATATCAAAGCGCAGATTAATTTGAATAATGTATTTGATAAAAGATATTATTCAGGCATCGGGAATAACAGCATGGTTTATGGATCACCTCGTAACGTGACTTTGACGTTACGTTATCAATTCTAATTCTCTTGAGAAATAAAAAACGGCTGAATTTAGCCGTTTTTTTATTCAACATGTGGATAAGTTCGCGCTTATTCACAAGCCATTTTGACTCGAATAAGCACGTTCAACTGTACAGATTTCGACACTAAAATCCTGATACCATTTTTCTTTGCCTAATCGCTGAGCAACCAGATGTTCTGCATCGCGTTGCCATTGCTTGATATCTTCAAGCTCATGCCAGTAAGACAATGCAATTTCAAAACCATTTTCACTACACGCTTCAAACTTGATGCAGTTAAATTGGCTCAAGGCTTTATGTCTCAGCTTTTGTGCCATTTCTGAGTAAGTTGCATCAAGTTGTTTGATGGTGGCTTTAAAAATAACGATATACATAGGACCTTGGTTTAGCTTTCGTCGGCTTGGTAAGGATTGGCGATCCCCAATTTTTTCAGAATCTCAATTTCTAAAGCCTCCATTTCTTCGGCTTCAGTTTCACTGGTTTCATGGTCGAAACCAAGCAAATGTAGAACGCCGTGAACCAGTAAATGGGTGAAATGATCGCTTGGCGTCTTTTGCTGTTCTGCAGCTTCTTGTAAAACCACAGGAATACAAATCACCAAGTCACCTAGAGGCTCTGCATCGAGTAAGCTCAGCATTTCCTCAGGAATATCACTTGGGAAAGACAATACATTGGTCGGTTTATCTTTTTCGCGATATTGCAGATTGAGCTCATGGCTTTCAGCGAGATCAACACAGGCAATTCCAATTTCACAATTGACATCAAAACCGACATGACGCAGTGCAGTTTCGATATTTTTTTTGATTTGACCACGTTTGAGTGGCAATTCCGCAGCTTGAAAGTCTTGTTGAAGACTTAAATTGATTTTCAAAATAGATCCTTAAAATCGTCCCCTTAAGATGAGACTAAAGCATCTTAAGGGGAGTGGGGGGATTTTTCTAAATGTGTTGCGCATCTGCTGCAGAATCATTTTCTGCAATCAGTGCTTCTTGTTTGGCTTTACGTTCGGCACGAGCTTCAGCAGACAGGCGTTGCTGTTCACTGTCCCAACCTTCGTAAGCTTCAACAATTTTTTGTACCAATTGGTGTCGAACCACATCACGTGAATGGAAACGGGTGATATGAATCTCATGAACATTTTCCAGTACACGTAATGCTTGTGCTAAACCCGATTGCTGTCCACGCGGTAAGTCAACTTGTGTAACGTCACCTGTAATCACGGCACGTGAACCAAAACCTAAACGGGTCAAGAACATCTTCATCTGTTCAGGTGTGGTGTTTTGTGCTTCATCTAAAATGACGAATGAGTGGTTCAAGGTACGTCCGCGCATGTAGGCAAGCGGAGCAACTTCAATCACTTGGCGTTCAATCAATTTAGCCACTTTTTCAAAGCCCAGCATTTCATACAGGGCATCATAAAGTGGACGTAAGTAGGGATCGATTTTTTGGGTGAGGTCACCAGGTAAGAAACCGAGTTTTTCGCCGGCTTCTACCGCTGGGCGAACCAGCAAGATACGTTGAATTTCGTTACGTTCCAGCATATCAACTGCAGCAGCAACCGCCAGATAGGTTTTACCAGTCCCTGCTGGGCCAATACCGAAGGAAATATCGCTTTGTAAAATACGTTGCACATAGCGTTTTTGATTAGCGCCACGTGGGTTAATTCGCCCTTTGCGGGTCTGTAACCAAACACTATCGAGGCCTGTATGTTCTTGATCTGAATCATCCATCAGTTCACGATCTGTCTGTGAACCTTGGATCATCAAATGAATGACATCGGCACTAATTTGTGAGGAAATTTCTGATTCTTGATAGAGCCGTTGCAGTAGTGCTTCGGCTCTTTCGACCGCTTCTATATCACCATCGAGATAAAAGGCATCGCCACGGTGAGTAATTTTGACATCTAAACGTTGTTCGATTTGTTTTAAATGCCCGTTATACGCACCGAGCATGCTTTTCAAACGTTCCAATTGAATCTCAGGGAACGTTACTGTACGTCGAATCGCTGCAGTCAAGATAAACCCTTTTTGTTGCTCTGTAGGAATACCCTTACATTACGCCACGTCAGGTTCAAGATTCAAGAGTTCTCCGTAAACTAAATTTAAAGTTTTAATTTCCGTGATCTCAATCTCTGCGAAACGCCCAATCCACGTGGCATCACCGATAAATGTCACTAAACGTGTATTGTCTGCTGTACCGATCAAAACATTTGGATCTTTATCAGAAACCTTCTCAATCAACACACGCTCAATTTTACCGAGCATGGCATCCGTTTTATCAATACTCGAACGTTTAATCACTTCTTGTACTTGAGCCAAACGATCTTTTTTCACTTGCTCAGGCGTACTGTCTGGTAAGTCGGATGCAGGCGTACCCGGACGCTTAGAGTAAACAAAACTATAAGAGTGATCGAAATCTAGATCTTTAATGAATTGTAGGGTTTCAGCAAAGTGCGCATCTGTTTCCCCAGGGAAACCAATAATGAAATCGCTAGATAAATGCATATCTGGACGGACTTTACGTAATTTGGCAATTTTATCAATATAGACATCAATCGTATGGTTACGCTTCATCGCTTGAAGGACATCGTTTGAACCACTTTGTACGGGCAGATGCAAGTGCGAAACCATTTGCGGTAAATCACGGTAGCATTGAATTAAATCTTCAGAGAATTCAAGCGGGTGAGAAGTGGTATAGCGTAGACGACCAATCCCTGGAATTTCTGCCACTAAGCGCAACAATTCTGGGAAAGTACAAATTTCACCTTCAAAGGTTTCGCCACGATAACCATTGACGTTTTGACCGAGTAAGCTGATCTCACGTACGCCTTTTTCAGCCAAGCCAGCGATTTCTGCCAACACATCATCCAACGGACGAGACACTTCTTCGCCACGGGTATAAGGGACCACACAGAATGAACAATACTTCGAGCAACCTTCCATGATGGAAACAAATGCCTTGAAGCCTTCCACACGTGGTTCTGGTAAAAAGTCGAACTTTTCAATATCTGGGAAAGAAATATCAACCAATTTGATTTTTTCTTTCTTTGGTTTTTCAATTTGAGCGTGATGCTGATCTAGCATTTGCGGCAAACGGTGCAGCGTTTGTGGGCCAAAGATCATATCCACATAAGGCGCACGTTTTTGAATGTTGTCACCTTCTTGCGATGCAACACAACCACCCACACCAATGATGAGATCTGGGTTTTGTTCTTTCAGTTTGCGCCAGCGACCTAAACCACTGAATACTTTCTCTTGCGCTTTTTCACGAATCGAGCAGGTATTCATGAGCAGAATGTCTGCTTCATTTGGATTGTCAGTGAGCACATAGCCATGTGAATCACCTAACAAATCTGCCATACGATGACTGTCATACTCATTCATCTGACACCCTTGAGTTTCAATAAACAATTTCTTGATCGAAACATCAGTGGTGTGCATTGGCTGGGTAACAGTGTTTTCTGAAGCAGCTTTTACAGCACTGGGAGTGAATGTTTGAACCGTCATGCAGGCTCCTAAACAAGGTGGATTTAAATAAACGGCGGATTATAGCAGTATTTTAGATCGAACGCAGAGAATAAAAAACTGACAAAAATGGACAGTTTGTGAATAAAATTGCGTGAATTTTAATGAATATGAATCAGTAATTTACATAACACAACAATAGTGGAAGGCCAGACTTATTACACTATAATGGCAGGGCAAAATTGGGCATAGATATTGATGAAGATGAAAAAGCAGCGTGATTTTAGAACAACCGTAACTCATAAATTGAATAACAAGAAGAGCTTCCGTTGTTTTATTGCAATGGGAGGAATGATCGCATGCTCGTCTGTCTATGCTTTAGATGAACAATTTAATGATGCTTTGCGTGCTGCCAATGCAAGCAATACTGCTTTGCTCGATCAGTACCAATCTGACATGCAAAATGATGCTTTGGGTTATTATCCAGAATATTGGAAACTGAACACCAATCTCGGTTTTCAACCTGCATCTTCGATTATTAGCTTTGCGCAACGCTATCCACAATCAGCGATGGCGGAAAAACTCTCTGCCGATTACGTGGAAGAAAAAGTCAAACTCGGAAGCTTTGCTGATGCTAAGCCTGTACTGAGTTATGTCACCAATCCAGATCAAGAAGAAAGCTGTGCTGTTGCACAAGTTCGTGCAAAAACAGGCGATAGTCTAGTTTTTGCAGAATATAAAGACATTTGGTTAGCAACCAATTCTCAGCCTGAATCATGTAATGGTTTGGGGCGTTTGATGTTGTCTAGTCCACTAATGACTGCACAAGACCGTCAACAACGCTTATGGGGACAATTACGTGCAGGCCAATCTGGTCCCGCGATTGCCACCGCTCAAACCATGGGCTTAAACCTTTCTTTAGCACAGTTTAACCAAATTCAAGCCAATCCATTGGGTTATCTGTGGAGTGCACCGAAGTCGAATGATGCCGATTATGCTTATTTGATCTTTGCCTTGGGACGTGTTGCAGATAGCGATTTAACCAATGCCTTGGGCAATGTGCAGCGTGCTGTTCAAGATGTACCACAACCCGTACAACAATATTTATATCGCACCATTGGTTATGTCGGCGGTACGACTGTGATGAAAAATGGCTTTAATCGTGAAGTGTTAAATGCTTATGATCAAAGTTATGGTTATCCATTTAGCCCTGAAGAAGCTGAAATTTATGCGCGTCAGGCGATTCGTTTCGGGGCGTGGGAAAGTGTGATTCGTGCAATTGATGCGATGTCGGTGACACAAAAGCAGGAAGATCGTTGGCAGTATTGGTTGGCACGTGCATCGGAACAGCGTTCAGATGGCGGCTCTAAACAGGCTGCACAGCAGATCTATCGCAAATTGGCACAAGCTGGGGATGACTACCATAACTTGTTGGCGAAAGATCGCCTAGGTGAACGTTATAATCATCAGCCATATAATGAACAGCCAAGTACTCAGGATATTCAACGCCTGAATCAAAATATCCATTTTAGACGTGCGTTTGCATTAAGAGATGTCAATGCACCTGCCAATTATACCAATCGTGAGTGGAACTGGGCGGTTCGCCAAGCCTATTTGCAACACGACGATGGTCTGCTTTTAGCTGCCGCGAAACGCGCGCATGATGTCGGTTGGTATGATCGTGCAATCTATGCAGCGGATCGTACCACGTCTCGACATAACGACACTTATCGCTATGCCACGCCACATCGTAGCAATGTCACCAGTCATAGTTACAATGCAGGTATTGATCCAGCATGGGCCTATGGTTTAATGCGCCAAGAGAGTCGTTTTGTCACCTCTGCACGTTCCCATGTTGGGGCAGGTGGTTTAATGCAGATTATGCCAAACACGGCAAAACTGATCGCAAGACAAATGGGTGAAACTTATAATCCTGCGGCATTGAGTGAAATGAACACCAATATTCGATACGGGACCTATTATCTTTCAATGATTCAAAGTCAGTTGAGTGGTAATGCGGTATTGGCAACAGCGGGTTATAACGCGGGCCCAAATCGTGCACGCCGTTGGCAACCTGATGCTCAGAATATGGCAGCAGATCAATACACTGAAACCATTCCATTATTGGAAACACGTGACTATGTTAAACATGTCATGACCAACGCTACACATTATGGTGTGGTATTAGGGCAGGGATCGCAATCGTTAGAAAAGCGAATGAGCACGATTCCTGTACGTAGTGGGCCTTAAGACACAGCAAGATGTTTAAGTGAAACAATGAAGTTTTTGCATTTGATGAAACCAATCGAATTACTCAAAGGGCAGTTGATGAGATCGCTACAGGCATTCGCTTGTTACTTGGTCTTCTCTTTCAGTGCTCCATTACATGCTGCGAGTAATCTAGACGTTGCAGGCTATGTCATGCATGTACAAATGACACCTGCTGCTTGCTCTTTTGATTCATCAAGACAAAAGCAACGTAAATGTCTGGAAGGCTATTCCCTCACGATTGCAAGTTTATTGCCTGAAGTACCGCTCAACCGAGATTGCTCAACTAAAACATCTGCCAAACTCTCACCTTTACAAGCCAAGGTGGTGGCGCGTGTCATGCCAGATGAAAATGCCCGTGTGCAGTTATGGCAGGATGTGGGTGGGTGTATGCCAATGAATGCCAGTCAATATTTTAGAACCGTTATTAACTTTGCAGAGCGCTTAAAAATTCCTGCAGATTTGACCAGCCCGAATACCATTGAAGTGCAAAAGGAAAGTTTAAGACAGCAATTTACCAAGCTCAATCCTTCATTACCGCCGAATGGAATTCGCTTTACTTGCCAGTCATCGAGATTTGATTCAGTCTTAACTGAAATACGCGTTTGTTATCAGAAAAATGGTCAATATAAACAATGCGCAAGCCATATTGTGACGGGCTGTCCAAGTGAATTTACCATTAAAGGCAGTTACTAGGTATTTACCTAGTTTGATTTGTATTTTCTATTAGACTTTCGTTGAAATTCATTCTCTTTTACATGCATCTGTATTCGCTTTAGAGTACAATCTTTGCCGTTTATGATAATTCGATTGAATAATAATAGCGTTCAATCGTGCAAACGCATCTCATTGGAGAATATCACATGAAGCAACCCGTTCGTGTAGCCGTTACAGGCGCTGCTGGTCAAATTGGTTATAGCTTATTATTCCGTATCGCAAGCGGTGAAATGCTAGGTAAAGATCAACCAGTAATTTTACAATTGCTTGAAGTTCCTTTTGAGAAAGCTCAACAAGCGCTTAAAGGCGTGATGATGGAACTTGATGACTGTGCTTTCCCATTATTGGCAGGCATGATCGGGACTGATGATCCTAAAGTTGCATTTAAAGATGCTGACTATGCGTTATTAGTTGGTTCTCGCCCACGTGGTCCTGGTATGGAACGTGCTGACTTGTTGAAAGTGAATGGCGAAATCTTTATCGGCCAAGGTCAAGCACTTAACGAAGTTGCGAGCCGTGACGTTAAAGTATTGGTTGTTGGTAACCCAGCAAACACCAATGCATACATCGCAATGAAATCTGCTCCAGATCTTCCAGCGAAAAACTTTACCGCAATGTTACGTCTTGACCACAACCGTGCATTAACTCAACTTGCTCAAAAAGCAGGTGTTGCAGTTTCTGACATCGAAGACATGACTGTTTGGGGTAACCACTCTCCAACTATGTACGCTGACTACCGTTTTGCAACTGCAAATGGCGTAAGCTTAAAAGACAAAATCAACGATGCAGCATGGAACAAAGATGTGTTCCTTCCAACTGTTGGTAAACGTGGTGCTGCGATCATCGAAGCACGTGGTTTGTCTTCAGCTGCTTCAGCTGCAAATGCTGCAATCGACCATATGCGTGACTGGGCATTAGGCACAAACGGCAAATGGGTAACTATGGGTATTCCATCTGATGGTTCTTATGGTATTCCAGAAGGCGTAATGTTTGGTTTCCCTGTAACGACTGAAAACGGTGAATACAAAATCGTTCAAGGTTTAGAAATTGATGAGTTCAGCCGTGAACGTATTAACTTCACGCTGAATGAGCTTGAAGAAGAGCGTGCAGCAATTGCTGACATGGTAAAATAATTTATCTTTTTGATAAATTGAAAGCACTCTCCTCGAGAGTGCTTTTTTTATGCCAATAAACACAAAAAACAACAAGAAAAGATAGACCTATCGCTGCATACCAAGGTGATTTGCTGTTAGATTATTTTGATAAAGGACATGATTTGGAGAATAACAATGTTTGAACAGCAACCGACACTTGAGCTTTTATTTGAACAACTCGGGCTTGGGGCTGATGAGGCAGCAATCGAAAACTTTGTGAAAACCCACCAACTACCCGCTGATCAAAAGTTACATGAAGCTGAGTTCTGGAGTGCAGGACAGCGTGATTTTCTCAAAAGTCACTGGGATAAAGATGATGAGTGGGCGATCGTGATTGATGAGTTGAATCAACAACTGCATGTCGATAGCACAAGATAGTCAAATATAAAAAAAGTTCACATTAGTGAGCTTTTTTTTGAATCAAGGTTTTAAACCAATCTTCTTGGCGTATGGCATTAAATGCAGGGTGGAGTTGTAATAACTCTAAATCATGATCCAAGCAAGATACGTATTTCGTTAGCCAATGCCGTGTTAGTGCTAGTTCTTGCTTAGCAGCTGAAGCGTAAGCCAAGAAGAAATAAATATCTAAGTGTTCTGTATATGCCAAAGGTTTAAGAATTTGTTGTGTAATTAAAGCAAAACGCTGCTCTTTAGTGAGCTCAAAGTAAATCATATAGGCTTTGGCTAAACATAAAGACAAATTCAAATACAAGCTTAATGGCATTTCATCATATTCAACACGAGCTTGTTCAATGAGCACGATTGCTTCTTGCAAGAAATGCAATTGTTCCTGACGAATATGACTCAGTACCACTAATTGCAAACGTAGGTCAGCACGCTCTAGAGCAAGTTCGGGAGTATTGCTGTCTAAATAGAGTTGGTCTGTTTCACCAATTCGAGCAATCACTTGTTGAGTTTCATTCGACATTATGGATCCAAAATCGTCAGTTATGCGGGGTATATAAGGGTGTTTTTAGGAATTTAAAGGGTTTAAGCTTTATTCCAAATTGAACTGCCACTGCGTAGCCATGCCGTGATTGATAAACGTTGCTGTTTAGAGAGCAGTACTTCGTGCAAGATATCGCTTTGAAAAATCGCCAGACGATTCGGTTGCGGTTGGATGACATGCCATTGATCATGCTTATCCTGCAATCGTAATTGACCACCCCAATCCTCTTGCCAACTTTCATGCAAATAGAATACCGTCGAAATCATACGATCATTTTTTTGCTGTGGGTTATCTCGGTGTAAGGCATAAAACTCACCTGCGTTATAACAGGCGAAATGTGCTTCGACTTCTTTAATGCCTAAATAGAAAGCCTGATTCAACGCTTGAGATAGGTGCTCTAAGGTCTGTAAATGCTGTTGTGCAATGGGTAGTTGCCCATCAATCCATAAAATATGATCACTACGGATATGGCTGACCACCCCATTTTGTATGCCAGCTGCTCTGAATTCTGCAAGATGAGTGCTACATTCATGTGCAAGTGCTTGTATATACTCATCTGAATACACTTGATCAATCAAGGCAAAGCCAAATTCATTTAGATTATCCAGCACTTGATCCAGATTCCAAGACTGAAGATTTAATGCGGATGGGAGAGTTGTTGCTTGCATAGTACTCCAGTGACTTAGGTTCGGTTATAGGGCAATTTTAGACGATCACATCAACGCTAAAGAATAATTTAGGGGCTGCTGACGTTTCAACCATGCTTTGCGTTATAAGTTAAAACGACATAAACGAGGCATGGAACGTAGGCAATGGCGATTCCCTTGTCAAGTTTCATAACGAAGTTTAGGGTGGTTTTAGCTATAACCCTGAGCAAAAGCAAAGCATTGCTTTGATTGCAGCGCAAGGCGAAGCTCAAGGACTGTGACATTTTTTGCTGCTACAGCGTTATGTTTTTCTCATTTAGGATACTAAATTTCGTAAACCATGCCTTGTATCAGCTAAAAAATGTCTACAGTCGCAATGAGAGCTAGAGCTCGCAAGGTGAAATGTCATCGGCCCCTATTTTCATGTTAAACTACCTGCTGAATTGAGGAATAAATTGTCAACATGAATTACCGTCACCATTTCCATGCGGGTAACTTTGCCGATGTTATGAAGCATGTACTTTTGCTTCAACTGCTCGCTCGTTTAAATGCTAAAGATAAACCTTATCGATATATCGATACCCATGGTGGTGCAGGTAAATATGATTTATCTACGTCGGAAGCACAAAAATCAGGTGAATTCTTAACGGGTATCCATCGTTTGGTCAAGCTTGACGATTCGATTAAACGTAATGCGCCTGAAGGTGTAAAACAATATCTTAAAATTGTTGAAGATATGCGTGCAGGTTCGGGTAAAGGTGCTTATCCAGGTTCACCTTGGTTTGCACTTGAAGGCATGCGTGATATTGATAAAGCGACTATATTTGAAATGCAGCGTGATGTATTTCAGCAATTGTATTTTAATATTCGCGATAAACGTGCGGGTTTGCATGAGCGTGATTTCTATGAAGGCTTGATGGGTGTCATTCCGCCTAAAGAAAAGCGTGGATTGGTCATGATTGACCCTCCTTACGAAATTGAGCGTAAAGATTTCCCGCAATTGGTTGAAATACTCCAAGCCGCACATAAAAAATGGCCAACCGGTGTATTTGCTGTGTGGTATCCAATTAAAGATCGCGCCATGATTGAGCGTTTTGAAAAGAAAATGATGAAAACGGGGATTCGCCGTCAGCTCATTTGTGAAATTTGTGTATGGCCAGATGACACACCAGTTGGATTAAATGGTTGTGGTTTATTGGTAATTAACCCACCTTGGAAGTTCTCAGAAGATGCGGATCAAGCATTACAATGGTTGTTTCCACATTTGCGCATGAGTGAAAATGGTGGACATGCTGCTGTGCGTTGGTTGGTGGGTGAATAACCCATCAATGTCCAAATATTCTCGAGGAATTGAAAATAATGACAAATTCTCTTAAACCTGATTCTAATTTGAATAAAGAAGATCATTCTTTTGATGGAATCACTTTTGAAGTAGAAGAAGAAGAGCATACGCACGAAGGACAA
The DNA here is from genome assembly GCF_013072695.1 of Acinetobacter sp. Ac_5812. Lineage (GTDB taxonomy): Bacteria > Pseudomonadota > Gammaproteobacteria > Pseudomonadales > Moraxellaceae > Acinetobacter. The sequence goes on along the minus strand of NZ_LXUK01000008.1, from coordinate 1,878 downwards.
AAAGTGAAACGCCGTGGTATTTATTTATGGCCGAATTTAATTACAACAGCCGCACTTCTTTCTGGTTTTTATTCAATTATTGCCAGTATGAATGGAAACTTTAATCAAGCGATCTATGCCATTTTCTTGGCTGCATTGCTTGATGGTTTGGATGGTCGTGTGGCTCGTGCCATTGGTGCACAAAGTGCATTCGGTGAGCAATATGATTCGCTTTCTGACTTGTTGGCGTTTGGTGTTGCACCCGCTATTTTGATGTATAGCTGGAGCTTGCATGATCTTGGACGTATCGGCTTAGCATGTTGTTTTATCTATACGGCTTGTGCCGCTTTCCGCTTGGCTCGTTTCAATGTACAAATTGGTGTGGTGGATAAGCGCTACTTTATTGGTATCGCCAGCCCGCTTGCGGCAGTGACTGTTATTTCATTGGTATGGGTCGGTCGTGATTATCCATTTATCTTTGATTTACAAGATATTGTGATTCAGGTGATTAATTCAGTGGTCATGGTTGCCGTGGGTTTATTGATGATTTCCAATATCAAATACTATTCATTTAAACAAATGGATCGTAAGCGTGTACCTTTCGTCGTGATGTTACCGGTGGTCTTGATTTTTGCTGCAATCACGTACAACATTCCTGTAGGGATACTGATTGTCTGTATCCTCTATGTCCTTTCAGGATTTGTGACGACACTATTTGCCAAAAAAAATGATGCCAAAATAACAAGTTAAAATACGGAGGTTCAGTATGCCAATATTGATGAATAACAATCAATTAAAGCAGCTGAACCTCAATAAGTCAGATGCCTTAACGTTTCACCCGCCTAAAGGTTTATTTAAGATCGTCTATCAAGCTTTGATCTTGCCTAATTTGCCTGAACCGTTTCATTATTTAAATTTCATTAGTCTAATCGGCCAACCTCGTATCCCCATTTGTTATAACGCCAGTGCCATTACCACGACGGCAATTGATACTGCGACGGTTTTAGTTGCCAGTAGCTTATCGACAGTCGGACATCTCAAAAGTTATAGCGCCAAAGAGCAGTGTCAATTAGAGCAAGATCGTTATCAGTTTTTAGATGTAGATCAAATCCAGGTTGATTTCCCCAATTATTATTTTCAGCGTGATGATGAAGAACTCAGTTGCCAACTCAAAGTGAATATTGGAACTGACATTGAAAACCATTCAGCTTTGCAATGGGGAGTAGGGGATTATTGGTATGTGCGTTGCCAATGTGAAGGTGAAATCATTTATAAAAAACAAAAATATCAAATCCAAGCGCAGGGCATTTTGAAACATGCCAGAGCGATCTACTTACCTTTTATCGCCTTTCATTTTTTTACCTATCAAATTATTCAGGTCAGTGCAGACTTTCAGATCATCTTGTCTGAACTTAGAAATCAGTGGAATAACATTATTTTTTCTCGTATTGAAATTCAGTCGAATGAGCAAAATTCAATACTCTATGATCATCAAGTCATTTTAGATGTGACGCGTGTTTACCCGAAAGTACAGACCCCAAATGGACGGGAGATGTATTTGCCGCGGGAATTTATTTGGCAATATTCAGAAAAGGGAGAAGTGGTCTTTCAACTACACGCTCAAAGCCGAGGGGATTATAAATTTGGCCTAGCTGCGGGTTATGTAGGAAGTTTTAATTATCAATTATTGTGGAACAAACAAAGCTATCAAGGTTCTGGATATTGTGAATATATCGATTGTCGGCCTTTACACTGGCAAGAAAAAAATAAAACTGAGCAAATAATCGACCAAGTTGCACATTTTCAGCCATATTTGTGTAAAAAATAATCGTTTGATTTAATAATTTAAGATAATTTGAAAAAGGGGGTTGTGTTGGATCTGAAATACTGTAGAATGCA
>NZ_LXUK01000007.1:106877-107398 GCF_013072695.1 Acinetobacter sp. Ac_5812 | reverse complement strand
AGCGACCTTCACCGATGCGGCAGGTAACAGCAGCAATGTGACGGATACACAACTGTACAGTGTCGATACTACCCCACCGAACCCAGTGGGTGCAGCGGTCAACATTGATCCTGTAACTACAGACAATGTGATTAATGCAGCAGAATCTACAAGCAATGTCACGCTGACAGGTACCTTAACCGGTGTTCCAGCGGATGCGGCGACCACAGTGGTTACCTTGTTGATCAATGGTGTGACCTATACAGCGACAGTGGATGCAGCAGCAGGCACGTGGAGTGCAGTGGTTGCAGGCAGTGACTTGTTGGCAGATGGTGATAAAACCATTGATGCAACAGTCACGTTCACCGATGCGGCNNACATACGGTGACTGTGACTGCGACAGATTTGGCGGGTAATGTTGGTACAGATACAGGTACAGTGACAATCGATACGATTGCACCAGATATATCAGGAACAACACTGAACATTGACGCTGTAACTACAGACAATGTGATTAATGCAGCAGAGGGTGCAGGCAGTGT
>NZ_LXUK01000007.1:0-106594 GCF_013072695.1 Acinetobacter sp. Ac_5812 | reverse complement strand
AGCGACCTTCACCGATGCGGCTGGTAACAGCAGCAATGTGACGGATACACAACTGTACAGTGTGAATTTAAGCTCGATCATTGCCTATGACAACTTTGATACAGCAGTACTTGCACCACAACCATTGCTGGTACAAGACGATGCGGCACTCGGTAGTAAAACATATTTAGCACTTGTTTCACTTCTAGGACTTAATTTACAACTAGGTTCGGATGGCGTTGGTTTTACTGTTGGAGCAAATCAAGAAGGTAATGCAACATTCACCTATAGCGCACTCATCGGTGTGAATGCACTGGCGGATTACTCACTCGTGGTTCAGAAATTAGATCCAGTGAGTGGGCAATGGACTTCGGTATATGGTGGTGGTCAAGCCGATATTATTAAACTTACGCTATTAGGTGCTACTCCTGGTGTCACTATTGATGGTCTTGAGGAAGGACAATATCGTGCGTTTATGGCTTATACAGGTGTAGCAGGTATTGGTTTACTCGGTACTTTAACTGGTACGATGGATATCTATGATACGATGCAAATCGGTGGATTCTACACAGAAACTGCCACTGGTAACGTGATTGTAGACATTAATGATAGTGGTCAAGCTGATGTGGTAACGCCAACAACTGTGATTAACGCAGTCAATGGTCAACCAGTGTTAGCAGATGGTACTGTAATTACTGGTGCCTTCGGTGATCTGGTTATCAATCTCGATGGTTCATATGTCTATACACCGAACTCAAATGCTGCAGGGATTGGTCAAGTCGATCACTTTACCTATGTCTTAAGAGATTCAGCAACTGGTGATCTGGCTCAAGCGACATTGAACATCCAATTAAGCTCTGTGAAAGCAGCGGATAACCTTGCTGTTGCAGAAATTAATCCAGAAGCCTTGCTTGTTACTGATGATCTTGCACTTGGAAGTGAGAGTTATCTGGCTGCCGTTTCTCTGGCTGGATTAAACTTACAATTGTTGGGGAATGCCACAATTGCATTTAATGTTGATGCTGATCGTGAAGGAACTGCAACATTTACATTCAGTGGATTACTGACTGCGAATGTATTGAGTGACTATACATTGGTTCTTCAAAAATATGATGCAACAACACAACAATGGATCTCTATCGGTGGTACCAATCCACAAGCGACCTTGGTTGATTTATCCCTCATTGGTGGGGTTGCAACTGCGGTGGTGGAAGGTTTGGAAGCAGGTCAATATCGTGCCTTTATCGGTTATGAAGGCTTGTTAGGTGTTGGACTTGGCGGAACATTAACAGGCACAATGGATGTTTATAATCCATATGTTATCGCTGGATATTCAGTTGAACCAATCTCTGGCAATGTCATTAATGATGTGGGTATTAATGGTGCAGTCGATGCAGGAAGCAGTAATGCCGTCATCTCAATGGTGAATGGTAATCCTGTAAGTGCAACGGGCACAACTACAATTGTCGGTGCATACGGTACCTTGGTGATTGATCAACACGGTAACTATACCTATACACCGAATGCGAATGGATTGAATCTTGGTCAGGTTGACGAGTTTACGTATACCTTACGTGATCCAGTCACAGGCAATACTTCACAAGCTATTCTATATGTTCACTTGGATAGTAGTAGTGTCGATATGACTTGGAATCCAGCAGACCCATCTCAACCTGCTGTGATTACAGGTCCAGTGCCGGTAGATGCAATGGATAACGTTGCGTCAGCTGAGATTGATCTGGTTTATCCAACCACGACTCAGTTCTTTGATAATGCAATCAGCTATAACTGGTTACTCGGTATCGGCGGTATTGTGATCGGAAACAAAGAGGGTACAGCACAGTTCACTGTTGCCCCTGGGCATGTCACAGAAGCAATCTTTGCTGTGAACTTTGGTTCAGTTGCGACGGTTGTTGATGGCTTGCATGTGGTGTTAACCCGAGTTAATCCAGACGGTACACGTACTGTAGTTGCAGATAGCTCGAATACTGGTTTACTTGACTTACTCGGTATCTTTGGTTCTGAAGTGAAATTCAAAGTGGATAACCTTGGTGCGGGTACTTATGAGTTATTTATGGAGAGTAATACTCTTCTTACCGCGCTCGGTAACGTCACGGCGGATATCACCTTGAATCATGGTGACATTACTCAAATACCGACATTGGTGGTAGATCCAATCACAGGTAATGTGCTTGCAGATAATAATTCAGGTGTGTATGGCTCTGGCTATACGCCAGACTATATTACGACCACAACGGTTGTAACTTCGGTGACAGCTGAAAATGGTAATACAGCGGGTGTCAGCACAGGCTTAGCGACTGTTATTGTGGGTGCATACGGTAGCTTAACCATTAATTCAGATGGTAGTTATAGCTATCAAGCGACCGCGAATACTCTGAATATTGGTAAAGTAGATAACTTTACTTATACGGTGGTGGACCCAGTCACAGGTAGAACAGATACAGCAAACTTACATATCCAAATTGGTTCGCCAGATGTGGATATTAATTGGAATATTGCTAACCCTGGCGCAGATGCTGTTATCCCTTCACCAGTAGCGAATGCGGATAGCAATGATGCAACGATTAGCATGAAACAAGTCACTGATGCGGCTGTGGATGTATCAGTTCCAAATCCATCAGTAACTTTGATTGGTAGTCGTACCGTGAGCTCTGATTCATTTACTGTAGTAGCGAATACAGTCAATGATGTGGCAATTAAGGCCTTCCTCCAATCAGGTCTAGGAGTTGGACCTACTGTAAGTTATGTGATTCAAAAATCTAATGATAATGGCGCGACTTGGGTGAATACAGTGTATTCAGGTTCAAAAACTGCGTTGGCTTCTTTAGGTTTAGGCGGTACGATTCTAAATGAATCAGTTCCTCATCTAGAAGTAGGTCTGTATAGAGTGTCATATACACTGACAACGATTGCTGTCGGTTCGGTCACTATTGATACGCAAGTATCTACTGCAGTGACACATCTAAATCAATATACACCAGACAGCTTAACAGATTGGATTCATGGCAATATCTTGTTAGGCGATACAACAGGTGGAGTGGCAGATATCAAAGATGCTTCGCAGTTGTATGTTGAAGTATCACCAGGCAATTATCAAATAGCAGCGGGCCAAGCAGTAAATACTGGAGAGGGTACATTGTATCTCTACAATGATGGTTCGTATTACTACAAAGCATTTGATAGTGCAGCGAATGCTACCTTCGATTCGATTAACTACAAATTGATCTCTGTGACTGGTGCTGAGTCAACTAGCACATTGACCATTAACTTAAGTCAAGAGTTGAATAGCCTTGCAGTCAGTACTTCTGCAAATGAGACTTTCACCCTTGGTAATGGCTCGGATACCTTGATTTATAACACCTTGACCGCTGCAAACGTTAACAATGCTACAGGTGGTAATACAACCGGTGGAGGTGTTGATCTATGGACTGACTTCCACTTTGGAAACGTAGCGACCGATAGTCAAGCGGATAAGATTGATCTGAGTAACTTGTTAATTGGTACTCAAAGTAATCTAACAATTGGCCTATATGTATCAGTCAACTATGATGCGGCAACTCAAAATGCCACAATTAGTGTTGATCGTGATGGACTTGGTGGTTCGTATTCAAGTACACAGTTGTTAACGATCCATCTTGATGAACCAACTGCTTCATTAACGCTGAATGATTTACTGAATAATGGGCAAATCATTTACTAAACCAGATCCTTTCCTTTAAAAAAGAGAACCTTCGGGTTCTCTTTTTCATTTTGTGAAGGACGTAAAAATATGTGATATGGTGTGTGAAACACTTAAAAATTCTAAAAACCAAAGATATGAGCATTACAACGATTTCAGCCCTTGAACAATTGATGCATTTGTTGAGTGAGCAATTTTTTAAACAGGTTCAGTCACATCTTGATGTGTCTAAAGTAGTGATCTTCTGTTCTTATGGCGAACAGACACAACGTTGCCAAGTTTGGAATTCATCCTGCTCAGATTTTTCTGATACTCAACAACAATTGTTTGATTTTCTAGAGCAAAAAATCGCTGTAACTGAAAAACTGCCTACATTTCTAAAATTCGATGTGGCTTTTAATATCCAGCAAGAAAGTTGGCAGGGCATTGAACAGACTTTAAAAAACCAGTTTCATAATAATCATTATCGGAAAGGGATTAGTTTCGATGCCGGTTTTAACTATTGTTTCCTAGAACAAGAGCTTTATGGCAAAGCCATTATTCGTGCGCTGAGCTACAACACGCCTAATTTTCTTGATGAAAATAATCTGAATAGCAGTATTTTAAAAAAATATCCGAATCAGCACCACAGTATTAAAATTGAAGAACTTGAACAGCTGTGGACGTTTGATACTTATGCTGTGATTTATGAGGCAGGGCAGTTGATTCCTTTGCACAGTCAGTTCACTGAAAATGGCGTGCGTTATCTAGTTGAGCCGAAAAAACAGCATTTTAAAAAAATGATAGAAAGCAATGCTCAATTTCTTTATCAGCAAATTCAGCAAGATGGGCGATTCATCTATGGTTTTTTCCCCGCCTATGATCGTGAAATCAGAAGCTATAATACAGTTCGGCATTGCACTTCAGTTTATGCTTTACTCGAAACTTTAGCGATTCAATCGCATCAGGCCTATATCGAAAAAATTCAGTTGGCGATTGATTATGCTTTACAGCATTTCTATATCGAGAAACAGACGAAATTGGCGTATATGCTGGATGGTAATGAAGCCACCGGCCTAGATGAAATTAAGCTAGGCGCCAATGCTGCGGCGATTTTAATGCTCAGCAAATATCAAGAAATCACAGGAGATGACAGTTATCTGGTTTATGCACAGGCCTTAGCCAATGGCATTTTATCTATGGTCAACGATGCGGGTGAAACCACACATGTATTGCATTATCCAAGCTATGAGATCAAAGAAAAGTTCCGAATTATTTATTATGATGGCGAAGCGGCCTTAGCCTTATTACGTCTTTACCAACTGCACGAAGAACAAAAATTACTTCAAACCGTCAAATGTATGTTTGAACGCTTCATAGAAAAAAAATATGACCGTTATCATGACCATTGGTTAAGTTACTGCAGCAATGAACTAACCAAAATTTGCCCCGAAGAAAAATATTTCCAGTTTGGCCTGAATAATTATTTAAGGCATCTGGTGTTTATCCGTAACCGTAAAACAGCTTATGCCACTTTGTTGGAAATGATGATGGCAGCCTATCAAATGGTCCTTCGGATTCGAGCACTGGGTTTAGGACATGTGTTCGAAAAGGCACAGTTCGACGATTTAAAAAAGCTGATTGAGTTTCGGGCTGAGTTTCAGCGTACAGGATTTTTTTATCCTGAAGTAGCCATGTATATGGCACGCCCAGATAAAGTATTGAATGCCTTCTATGTGCGGCATGATCGTTTTCGCGTACGGATTGATGACCAAGAACATAATCTTTCTGGCTATGTTGCTTATGTTCAGCACTTTGAAACGGAAGCTTGAGGATGGAATCAATGAGTACACCTCAAGAAATCAAAATCATCAGTCAGATGGGCAATCAAGACTTTCAATATCCTGTTTGGCAGACAGAAATTTCAGGGGATTGTTCAGCTTGGATTCTATTATATTTAGCTTTACAGGCAGTTGTTGACGGTCAGTTACAACTTGAATGTGGGATTATTGTTGATGCGAATTTCCAAGCGAAGCAAAGTGATCAGCCTGATTTGATTTTGAATCCAAACCTTACAGTTTTACAGTTATTGCAATATCTAAGCTTTACTCAAAACCAAGTTGCCCAACAACTGCTTGGTTGCCAACTGTTTGGAAATTGGCAACAGGCAGAAATTGAAATCGCCAGTAAAGCAGGGCAGTTTGGATTGAGTCTTCAGCATCAACATGGTTCAGCCAAAAATACCCTGCAAAACTTATATGGCTTAGCTCACGCCATTTTTAGCATGCCGATTGAGTTGTTAAATCAAGTCTTTGTCAAAGCACTCAAGATCAATGGACAAGAGATTTCTCCGATCCACTCGTTATCGACCTGTACCCAACTTGATGCAGTGCTTTATCTCACCGATCAAAAACACGATTATTTTTTTTCTTATCGTCATGAGAATCAGAGCTTAGGTGTTTTTCTGCTATTAGATCAGCTACATCGAATTGATCATTTAGTCCCGTATTATCATTATTTCCAACAAGGCCTATTAGCCACTAAACAACTACAGGCCAAAACCGAATGGATCAATATTCTTGGTGATACCTATTTGGGTGAGTTTTATACCCAAAAAAGAAAAAACAAAGGCATAGAAGATGCTTTGCAACGTTATGGTTATAGCCATTCTTTTGAAGCAATTAAACAATTTTTTGGGCCTGATGATATTAATATTGCTAATTTAGAAGCAGTTTTTAATCTCGAAGAAAATTCAATTTTAGCAGGAAGAAAAGACTATATTTTGGGGGCAAAAGCTCAGGAAACCTTAGCTGAATTTAAACGTATTCATCTCAATACCTTGTGTTTGGCCAATAATCATTTAAAAGATTATGGTGAAGCCAGCCTAAAACATACTTTAACTCAGTTAGAGCTTGCCAATATTGATGTTATTGGGGCGGGCAATGATCAACAACAAGCACATCAATGTCTAGAAATTAAAAATAATACAGGGCAATGTTTGGCTATCTTTAATGGCTATTGGCATAGACGACCAGCCTATCAAGTGTATGATTTTTATGCCTTAGCTAACAGTGCTGGGGTGGCTTGCATCAATGCGATTTTATTTGAACAAGTCATGCTATATCGAGTCGCACATCCCAAGCACAAAATTATGGTGATTTGTCATTGGGGTGTCGATTTTAAGTCGATTCATCCTGAGCAAGAAAAATTGGCCAAGGTCCTGACTCAGATTGGGGTTGATGTGGTGATTGGTCATGGCGCTCATACTATCCAGCCGATTCAATCCATTCATCAAAAGCCCGTTATTTTTGGTATTGGTAATGGGGTGTTTAACAGTAACGGTGATTTTGAAAAATATCAGGCCTTGCCGTATGGGGCAATTGCGCGAATCAATTTAACTGAATCTCAATTAAGACTATATCCAATCTATACCCATAATCGCGAGACCTTTTGGCAACCTCGCGTTGTTGATGAACTGCAATTTGAACAGGCAAAATCATTATTGACCCATCAACTTGATTCCGAAAATTACATCGTTGGGCAGGATGACTTAGGTCATTATCTTCAGCTCTGTTTTTAAGGATATTGGTTGTAATTGTTGAGCATGATGTTCAGTTGTTCTTTGTTAAAACCTAGATTGCGTAAGCCGCCACTGCCTAAGCGACAATCATAACTGCTCATAATGTTGGTCGGTGTGGTCTTGGTGGCTTTAGGTGAGCAAACATGACTGAGACCAAAGGCGTGTCCCATTTCATGGATACTGGCAGCTTGAGTTTGGTAATTCAGTCGTTGCCAATCAATTAAAATAAATGGTTGCCCCTGATTGCGGAATCCCCAACTGGTGATATCGGCATCTTTTAATTTTTCGCCATAAGAATCATAAATAATAAACAGCACTTCCTTGCTCTTTCGGCGAGGGAAGCAGGTTCTGACCGCACTAGGTAAATTGTCTGGAATGATGGCTTTGGATTGGCTTAATTGATTGGCAAGATCACATTTGCGTTTACTAAAATCTTGATAGGAATAGTAACGATGAATTTTAAATTTAAAGATTTTTTGATTATTTTCATCGATAAAGTATTGGTTCAAGATTGCCAATTCTTTATACATTTGTGCTTTACGATCTAGGGCTTTTACTTCTGGACGATTGCTAGTCACAATAAAACTGACATTGACCACAGGTAAGTGGTCGGCATCTAGCGGATACTGATACGGTAATTTTTTTATCGGGGCTTTTTGAGTGGTACAAGATGCACTAAAGATCAGACATAATAGCGTCAGGGCAGTGATTTTTAACCGCATTTTTTGTTCTCTCAAATGGTCGCGTTTTAATTATTGTAAAGCTAGCTTTTCGCATGATTTTGATTATCTTAGCAGATTTTTGGAGCTTGTATGGTGCAAGATACCAATGAACTACATCGGCAAATTTTAGAAGTGATTGCTTTAATTCCTTATGGGAAAGTGGCAAGTTATGGACAAATCGCCAAGCTGGCAGGTTTACCCAAACACCCCCGTCTAGTCGGTTATGTACTTAAGCATTTAGATAAAGACAGTGAGATTCCTTGGTATCGTGTGATTAATTCACAAGGAAAAATCAGTGTGACTCGAATTAATGAGAAGGGTGAAAATGTTCAGCAAAGTTTATTAGAGCAGGAAGGGGTGTATTTATTAAATGGCAAGGTGAGTTTAAAAATATTTGCTTGGCAGCCTTAATCAGGAGTTAAGTTTAGAACGCATAATCTGTTATTGAATAATTTAACCAATAAAAATTATACGTTCTTGAACTCTTGATTGCTTAACGCACAATTAATACGGGAATATGACTTTCTGCTAAAACTTTCTGCGCCACGCTACCCAGTACAAATTGTTTAAAGCCTGTACGCCCATGCGAACCCATGATGATCAAATCTGCACCTAGGTTTTGCGCTGCGCTAATAATTTCCTGATGCACTGAAAAGCCTTCTAAGACTTGAGTAGCGACAGTGAGACCATGTTCTTCAAACTTTTGTTCAGCTTTAGTTAAATTCTCTTGAACATAACCTCTGACACGTTCAATCAAATCATTGCTTTGGCCCATACGAATATAGGCATCTGCAAGATAAGGATCTAAGGTCATCACTTCGACCACCGTGAGTTCACTGTTTAAAGCCTTTGCCAGTTGTGCTGCTTCTCGAATGACATTTGCCGCAATTTCAGAGTCATCAATCGCCACTAAGATTTTGTGATAAGCCATGTTAGTTACTCCTTATACTTATGATTTTGCATTGAATTCTGGAATTAAAAAATTGTTTAAATTACAAGCTCTATGGTTATAGTAAACCTGTTGAAAGATAAATAAAACCTAGCATTTTTATAGGGATAGTTATTATTTATAGGATTATGGTTAAGCACTGATTTTATTTAAATTACATGAAATTTCTATAAAAAGGAACATGGGTATAACTCTGATTTATCTATAAAAAGTTAGATTAAGTTTGCTCGAAGTATTGGAGAAGGGCTTCTACATCATCCGTCTGCAATTGTTCACGCATTTTCAAAATCAGTTTTTCATCTAAGTCATAAAGTTTAAGGGAAAGCAGTTTTTCAATGTCTTGTTCAGGAAAGCGGTATTTGATGACTTTGGCTGGGACACCACCGACAATCGCATATGGTGGCACATCTTGCGTGACTACAGCACCTGTCGCCACCACAGCACCTTCCCCCAATTTAACGCCTTGCATGATCATGGCACGGCTGCCAATCCAGCAACCATCAGCAATGACAGTATCACCCGCAGGTTGAAAGCTACGTGTATCAAAAGGGAAGGTTGATATCCAGTCAGGGCGGTGCAATTGGTTGCCACCCATCATAATCACGCATTCCGCGCCAAAGCAGACAAAGTTACCGATATGCAGCTGATCAATTGGCTTTTCAGGGGTTGAGGCTTTGTCGTGTAGATAACGCACCACACAGCGTTCAAAACCCTGATCCCAATAAGCGGAATAATAAGAGTAATTGCCTTTGATATGGATATTTGGATTTTTCACCGTTTTAGCAATAAATTCGAACTCACACCAATGTTTAACAGGGGAGTTGATTAATGGATCCATATCAAGACAAAATTAAAAAAAAGCTGGGCTATTATACCGAGTGTTCGAGGGAATAAATATAAAACCTCGCCATACTTAAGTATGGCGAGGTGTATTTGAGTTTAAAGCACGTATTGTCTTTTGACTTTATCTGCGAAAAGTAATCTATTGCTTAATAGCTTAATAGCTCAATACTTAAAGCTTAAGCTTGCTGTTACGCTACGTGGCGAACCATACATATTTTGACGTATCCAATAATTCACTTTTTCATAGTATTTTTTATCAAATAGATTATCTACGTTAATTGCAAATTTATAACGTGGATTAATTTGATAACCTAGGCTTGCAGAAGCCAGTGTATATCCATCTTGTTGCACACGCTGACTACCTGATCCATCGTAATAACTAGATACAGCTCTTAAACCAAATCCAAGATTGACTCCTTCAACGATTGTTGCTGGTAGTTTATAGGTCGTCCATAAATTAAAATTATGCTTAGGGGTAAACGTGTTAACGGGTTGGCCCTGTAGATCTGGGTCAGTTAGGTATTTACTTTTGGTGTAGGCATAGCCTGTTGTGATTTGCCAATTATCGGTAATTTGTCCACTTGCTTCGATCTCAAAACCACGGCTACGTGCTTTACCTGCCGCCACTGAATAGTCGAGACCTTCAGGTGCTGAACGATCGGCAATCGCACGGTTTTTGTCTTCTAGTTGATAGATTGCAGAAGAAAGATTTAAACGGTCATCGAAGAAAGCCGCTTTCAGTCCAGCTTCAACCTGAGTACCAGTCCGTGGATCAAGTTGTTTACCTTTACCATCTGCTATAGGATCATAGCTAAAGTTATTTTGTGGTTTAAAAATTTCCGAATAGCTAGAGTACAGCGACACATTTGGATTAAGGTCGAATAATACTGCTGCATAAGGGGTAAATTCTGCTTTTGCATCGTGGGTCGCTGCTGGTTCGGTGCTGTCTTCCCCATCAGCTCGTAAGGTGGTTGAAACTGATTTCCACCAACTCACACGGCCACCTCCGACCAAGGTTAAACGTTCGAGTGGTTTGATTCTTAATTGGCTATAAATGCCATAGTTTTCTATTTTTTCTTTGCTGACATTGGTGTCGTAATCAAAATCAGGCTCAGCAAATTGGTGCTGGTTGTCATGATGGATATTGATTGTACCTATTAGTGGTGTTCCCCAAGATGAATAGTTGGTCTTTGAGTTGCCTTTTAGATAATCGGCACCGATTAGGAAGTTATGTGTCTGCCCAGCAAACAGGAAAGGGGTGTTAAAAAATAAATCTGCACTAAAATCTTTATCCTCGCGTTTAAAGGCCAATGCACTAAATTTGGACATATCACCTTTTACATCGGGTAAAGACGGATCGCTATATTTGGCATGATTATCACGTATACTTTGGCGCAAAGTCGCTTTGATCAGCCCATCATTATTTAAATGATGCTCCAGTTCTGCAAAAAATTCTTTATTGGTTAGATCCTGCTTGTTCCAGTCCTGCACAAAGCTTGTTTTACGCGAAATATTGAGAAGCTTTCCATCGGGGCCATACGGTAAACCACGTGATAAGACCGTATTAATATCTTGATAAGTCGCACCGAGTGATAGCGTGGTATTGTCCTGAATATCATATTCCAGTGTGCCGTATACCAGTTTCTTATTGCCATCAATGCCGTTCATAAAGGTATCGTAATCTTGTACTGCTGTGACCAGTCGGCCGCGCAATGCGCCATCCTGCGTAAGCTTACCAGTAACATCTGCCTCGCCACGATAGTTATCCCACGAGCCAGCACTTACCTTACCCGTCAAGGCAAAATCAGCCAATGCACGCTTGCGCACCAGATTAATAGAAACACCTGGTTCACCTGCGCCACTGAACATACTCGATACACCACGTAATACTTCAATACGGTCAAATACAGACAGATCCAGATAGGTTCCGTTTGAATCGGTTCTTAAGGTTGTACCATCCATTTGGTAGGTATCACTGCCATAACCCCGTGCATTGAAATCATTATAATTTCCTGCTGCATCGTAACGTACCACACTCAGCCCCGTGACATATTTCATGGCATTTTCAAGGGTCGAAATATTTTGATCATCCAGACGTTGACGGGTAACCACAGAGACCGATTGTGGTGTTTCTTTGAGTGATTGTGGGGTTTTGCCAATCGCTATTTTTTTAGTTGTGTATGAGGTTGATTGCTCTTTTTCTGCAGCGACTTTGATGGTGGGTAAGGTATTTGCGGTGACTGATCCGTTGATAATGTTTTCGCGGTCCGACGTGGTTGGTTCAGCCATCGCCTGTGTGAATTGACCACACAGTAATAATATAGGTAAAGCGACTTTAGTGCCTCCTGCGATCAACAGTAGCGCACGGGAGAGGGGATGTTGGGTGAATCTTACAGTCTGCTGCATAAGGGAATACCTATTAAATATGCATAATGTTTATTTTTGTTAATGATAATTATAATCAATAGCGTTATCAAATAATTCTCAGCAGAATTCTAATTTTTATGATCAATGGTTATTTGAGCTTTAAAAGCGAAAACTTGAATTCGGGAAAAATTTTCAAGGCCAAGTAAACACGTGTTGAATTTGATTGGGAAAGATAAAGCCGAACACGGCACAGAGCAGGGCTGTATTGAAAATAATAAGTGCAGAACTTGTATCAGAATTCACATGAAACGCCCATGTGATTGCGACGCATACGCCTAGAAAAATTCCAGTAATGGTACAGATCAATGAGTTGATAAGTAGATCTTACATTTCTGCATTTCATTTTTATTTAGAAATAAGGAGCGTGAAACAAAAGAACTCTTCAATTGATGAAGAGTTCTTTAATCGACTTAGTCGAGTGGATTAGATATATTCCACACTTACGATTTCGTATTCAACTTCACCTTGTGGTGTTTGAATTTTTGCTTCGTCGCCTTCATTTTTACCTAAAAGACCACGTGCAATCGGTGAGTTCACTGAGATTTTATTGATTTTAAAATCTGCTTCATCATCACCGACGATTTTATAAGTCTTACGTTCTTCGGTATCAAGATTTTCAATCGTTACAGTCACGCCAAAGACAACACGGCCATTTTGCTCAAGTGTTTTGACATCAATTTCTTGTACTGCGCCCAGTTTACCTTCGATATCCTGAATACGACCTTCGCAGAAACCTTGCTGTTCACGCGCAGCATGATATTCAGCATTTTCCTTTAAATCACCGTGTTCACGAGCTTCAGCAATCGCTTGGATAATACGTGGGCGATCCACTGTCTTGAGCTGTTGTAATTCTTTCTCTAAGGCAACCTTGCCTTCGGGAGTCATAGGATAACGTTGCATTCTGGTCCCCTCTAAATTGGTTGGGAAAATACAGGATTAAAAAAAGAAAAAGCCCGCCACCGATAAGGTGACGGGACTTTATCGGTAGAGAATTAACCTACAGTTTGTAAATCTTGCAAGCGGTATACATCCATTGGCAATTTCACAGCAAATGCTTGGCAAACTGCTTCTGCACCGTTAATTGTCGTGGTGTAATACACCTTGCCTTGGAGGGCAGCACGACGAATCATGGCAGAATCATACTGAGCTTGTTTGCCTTCAGTTGTGTTGACAATAAGATGAATTTCACCATTTTTCAAGCGGTCAACAATATGCGGGCGACCTTCGGTCACTTTATTCACTGCTTCACACTCAATGCCTGCTTCTTTGAGTACACGATGTGTACCATTGGTTGCTACAAGCTTAAAGCCATACTCGATCAACTGTTTCGCGATATTGGCAATGTATTTCTTATCTGATTCACGAACCGATAAGAAGGCATGCTTTACTTCACCTTCAGTTGGTAAGCCTGGTAAACGTTCATTTGAACCAAGCACCGCTTTGTAGAATGCTTCGCCAAATGTTTTACCCACGCCCATCACTTCACCTGTAGATTTCATCTCAGGCCCAAGCATTGGGTCTACGCCAGGGAATTTGGCGAATGGGAATACAGCTTCTTTAACTGCAAAATGAGTTGGAATGATTTCTTGAGTGAAACCTTGTGATTCCAACGATTGACCCGCCATACAGCGTGCCGCAACTTTTGCTAAAGAGTCACCAATACATTTAGAAACGAAAGGAACGGTACGTGATGCACGTGGGTTCACTTCAAGTACATAAATGTCGTCGCCTTTGACTGCAAACTGAACGTTCATCAAACCGATTACGCCAAGTTCTTTTGCCATTGCAACCGTTTGACGACGCATTTCATCCTGTACTTCTTGAGAAAGCGAGTATGGAGGAATCGAACATGCTGAGTCACCTGAGTGAATACCCGCTTGTTCAATGTGCTGCATGATTCCACCGATCACAACGTCTTTACCGTCAGATACGCAGTCCACGTCAACTTCTGTTGCATCGTCAAGGAAACGGTCAAGCAGGACAGGGGCTTCATTCGATGCTTGTACGGCTTCACGAAGGTAACGTTTAAGTTCTTCTTCGTTATAGACGATTTCCATTGCACGACCACCCAATACATAAGATGGACGAACAACCAGTGGGTAACCCACTTTAGCTGCTTCTGAAATACCTTCTTCAGCAGATTTTACGATGCTGTTGTTTGGTTGACGAAGCTGTAGACGTTGAATCATTTGCTGGAAACGTTCACGGTCTTCTGCACGGTCAATTGCATCAGGAGATGTACCAATGATTGGTGTACCTGCTTCTTCCAAAGCACGTGCCAATTTCAAAGGTGTTTGACCACCGTACTGTACGATCACGCCTTTAGGCTTCTCGGTACGTACGATTTCAAGTACATCTTCAAGCGTTACTGGTTCGAAGTATAAACGGTCAGATGTGTCATAGTCGGTTGAAACCGTTTCAGGGTTACAGTTCACCATGATGGTTTCATAACCGTCTTCACGCATTGCAAGCGCAGCGTGTACACAGCAGTAGTCAAACTCGATCCCTTGACCAATACGGTTAGGACCACCACCAATCACCATAATCTTGTCACGGTTTGATGGATTTGCTTCACATTCTTCATCGTAAGTTGAATACATGTAAGCAGTACCCGATTCAAACTCGGCTGCACAGGTATCAACACGTTTGTAAACTGGATAGACACCCAAGTTCCAACGTTGCTTACGGAATTGCTTTTGTGAAATACCCATCAAGTCAGCAATACGCAGGTCAGATAAACCTTTGCGCTTGAATGAACGGATATTGTCAGCGTTTAAGTCACCAAAACCTAATGCTTTTACTTGAGCTTCAGTTTTAATGATGTCTTCGATTTGGATCAAGAACCAACGGTCGATTTTGGTTGCTTCAAATACGTCATCTAAAGAGAAACCGTGGCGGAATGCATCGGCAACATACCAGATACGTTCTGGGCCAGGAACTTTAAGCTCTTTTAAGATGATGTCTTTGGCATTGGCAGTACCCGCTTCAACTTTCTCGTCAAAGCCACTGACACCTACTTCAAGACCACGAAGTGCTTTTTGTACAGATTCTTGGAAGTTACGACCAATTGCCATCACTTCGCCCACAGATTTCATCTGAGTTGTTAATACAGGCTCAGCTTGTGGGAATTTTTCGAAGTTGAAACGTGGAATCTTGGTCACAACATAGTCAATCGACGGTTCGAAAGATGCTGGAGTTACACCGCCAGTGATGTCATTTTTCAATTCATCAAGGGTATAACCGACCGCAAGTTTCGCTGCGATTTTCGCAATTGGGAAACCTGTTGCTTTAGATGCAAGTGCCGATGAACGTGACACACGTGGGTTCATCTCGATCACAACCATACGGCCGTCTTTCGGGTTAATACCGAATTGAACGTTCGAACCACCAGTCTCTACACCGATTTCACGAAGAACTGCAACAGAGGCATTACGCATCAATTGATATTCTTTGTCCGTCAATGTTTGCGCAGGTGCAACCGTGATTGAGTCACCTGTGTGAACGCCCATTGGGTCGAAGTTTTCGATTGCACAGACGATGATACAGTTGTCGTTTTTGTCACGAACAACTTCCATCTCGTATTCTTTCCAACCAATGAGTGATTCATCGATCAATAACTGATGCGTTGGAGAGAGGTCGAAACCACGTTCACAGATTTCAAGGAATTCTTCGCGGTTATAAGCGATACCGCCACCAGAACCCCCCATCGTGAATGATGGACGAATGATCACTGGGAAGCCGAAGCCCGCTTGGATCGCCAAAGCTTCTTCCATTGTTTCAGCAATAGCAGCTTTTGGACATTCCAAACCAATTTTACGCATCGCGATATCAAACAGTTTACGGTCTTCTGCTTTTTCAATCGCTTCTTTTGATGCGCCAATCAGTTCTACATTATATTTTTCAAGAACACCGTGCTCGTCTAGGGCAAGGGCACAGTTCAATGCAGTTTGGCCACCCATGGTTGGCAGGACTGCATCTGGACGTTCTTTTTCAATGATTTGTGCAACTGTCTGCCAAGTGATTGGCTCGATATAGGTTGCATCCGCCATTGCAGGGTCAGTCATGATGGTCGCTGGGTTAGAGTTCACCAAAATAACGCGGTAACCTTCTTCACGAAGCGCTTTACATGCTTGCGCACCTGAATAGTCAAACTCACACGCCTGACCAATGACAATAGGACCAGCACCAATAATTAAGATGCTTTTAATATCCGTACGTTTAGGCATTATTCGCTCCTTAATTACTTCTTAGCGGCTTCAATAAGTTCGATGAAATGATCGAACAGTGGAGCACAGTCATGTGGACCCGGGCTAGCTTCAGGGTGACCCTGGAAGCTGAATGCTGGTTTATCCGTACGATGGATACCTTGGTTTGTACCGTCAAACAGTGAACGATGTGTCACTTTTAAGTTTGCAGGTAAGGTACTTTCATCGACAGCAAAGCCGTGGTTTTGAGAAGTAATCATCACTGTACCATTCTCAAGATTTTGTACAGGATGGTTGGCGCCGTGGTGACCGTGATTCATTTTCATGGTCTTCGCACCCGAAGCAAGCGCTAAAATTTGATGACCTAAACAAATACCGAATACAGGTAGTGTTGTGGTTTCAACAATGGTTTTCACTGCTTCAATCGCATAGTCACATGCTGCTGGGTCACCAGGACCGTTTGACAAGAACACACCATCTGGATTCAATGCGAGCACTTTTTCAGCAGGGGTTTGCGCAGGAACAACTGTTAATTTACAACCACGGTCTGCGAGCATACGTAAGATGTTGGTTTTGACACCATAATCGTATGCAACAACATGAAATTTAAATTCTGGTTGAGTAAAGCCCTGACCTAAAGTCCAAGAACCTTCAGTCCATTCGAAACCCGTCGGATCACAGCATTCTTTTGCAAGATCTAAACCGTTCAAACCGCCGAATGCACGTGCCTTGGCAATTGCTTCTTCTTCTGTAATATTTTCGCCAGCAAGGATGCAACCATTTTGCGCACCTTTGTCACGTAAAATACGTGTCAATTTACGTGTATCAATATCAGCAATTGCAACAACATTGTGTTGTTCCAAGTATTCACTGAGTGATTGTTCAGCACGGAAATTACTGTGTAATAAAGGAAGATCACGAATAATTAAACCATTCGCCCATACTTTATGGATGCGACCTGATTCAACGTCTTCACTATTACAGCCAGTATTTCCAATATGAGGATAAGTCAACGTCACAATTTGTTGCGCGTAACTTGGGTCAGTCAAAATTTCTTGATAACCAGTCATGGCTGTATTAAAAACGACTTCACCAGTCGTACTACCCGATGCACCGATAGACGTTCCTTTAAAGATCGTTCCATCTGCGAGGGCTAAAATGGCGGGGGTGCTCAAACCAAAGCTCCTGAACTAAGACCACAAAAATAGGGCTGTAAAAAAGCGAGTAGACATAAAAAAAGGCAGGCCGTCTTAAAAAAACATGCCCCTCCTTCCAGTCTGCTCGCTTGTAACTTAACCGCGCATTATACGCATGAGTGTGTGAAAAGTCTATGTGTTTTATTTATTAAAGTCACAATTCAGCAATTTCTTTTATAAGCATCAATAGGGCAATGTCTATTGCAATATCAATCATCCTTCTATCGATATTCTGAGATATTATGCAAATTGTCAGACAATTTTTTTTGAGTTTGAGAGGTTGTGGTTTTATCTTATTATCTAGCCAAAAATCAACAATCAATAAAGAGGGTAATCAACATGGCTGCGAATCAAACAACTCCTGCTGCAACTGCTGAAGAAGTGAAAGATGCTGTAGTGGAAAAAGCTGCAAAAGCAAAAGACACTGTTGCTGAAAAGACTGCTGAAGTCAAAGAAGTCGTTGCTGAGAAAACTGCAAAAGCGAAAGAAGTGGTTGCAGAAAAAACAGCGAAGGCAAAAGAAGTCATTGCTGAGACTCAAGAGCAAGCAAAAGAAGTGATTGCTGAAACTCAGGGTCAGGTCAAAGAAGCACTTGCTGAAACTCAAGAGAAAATTGAGACTGAAGCGAAAGAATTGAACCAGAACATTCAAAATCAATTGACTCAAATCAAGCAAGATCTGTTAGAGCGTATTGAGGTGATTAAAACTCAACTTAATTCATCTCAAGGTAACTTGCTTGAATTGAAAAATGCATTGAAAACAGAATTAAATGCATTGATTGAAGATCTGACTAAAGTCAGCAAAGAATTGAAAGATGACATTAGCCAGATTTCAGTGAAGCATAAAGATACTTTAGTGGGTAGCTTTAAGCGTACCAAAGAGCAAGCAGTTGAAGCTTGGAACAAAGTACGTGCCAGCTAATTTGGCGTAGCGATAAAAAAAGCGAGAATTTTTCTCGCTTTTTTTATGCTTAAGATATTAAAACTGATGTAACCAATCGCGCTTGTTATGGAAATCGGCTTGAGGGCTACTGTGTTGCATTGCAAAATAATGCATACCTTGGGTGGTATTTAACACGGCTGTTAAACCGATATACAGGTCAGCCCATTTGAGTTGATGCTCACGCATAAATTGCGACAGATCTAAACTGACATTCAAACCGTAATGGGTACGCTGTAAATGATTCAGTTCGATATCATATGCGGCAATGGGTGGCATATCTTCTGGGAAGCGGTATTCTTCAAATTGATAGGCTTGCCAAGCTTGAGAAGGGGAAAGATTGATTTCACGATAGAAATCCTGATCTTTCACACCCACAAAAATTTCATAGCAAGTTTGTTCCCATAAAAAGTCATGGCGTGGGTTCGCTGCAACTTGATCCGGGTAAATCAAAAATTGATTTGGGTCACGAACCCAAAAACCAACATTCAGTGTTGCTGGTGTTTGTTGCTCAATCGCGCCAACCACCGTAATGGAGCTAAAGCGATCAAAAGCAGACAGTTCATAACTTGCCATCGTAATTACTTATTATTTAAATGAGCAAAACGAACCAAGTTAGACAGGTGTTGGTTTTGCTTTGCTGCTTTTTTATAAAGCAAAACAATTTTACCAATTTTCTGTACAGATTCCGCACCTGTTGCTTCAACAATCGCGTCAATCACTGCCGCACGTGCATCACGGTCTTCGCCCGCAATTTTTACTTTAATCAATTCATGATCATTCAGTGCACGATTTGTTTCTTCAATGACGTTTTCTGTAAGACCTTGGCCACCGACCATTACCACTGGATTAAGTGCATGACCAATTTGACGTAAACGCTTACGTTCATGGATAGATAAAGCCGCCATTAAAAATACCTGATTGGGAAAACGACCTAGTATAACTTGCATCCCGTTTCTAAGATAGATTCAGCAGACAGGCACTTGAAACAAATCTGTGAAAAATTGCCGAAATAACCAATGGTGATGATCGAAAAAAATCTGTAAAAGTTCGTGTGAATGAAGTACATCCGTACTGTAATGAGAGTAATTTTCACGTACAATGACCCATCAGAAGTTTTTTGAAATTTAGTGAGTTATGGCGACACGCATTACCAATCAAAAATTGTCTAAAAGCAGTCGTGTGTGGATGCGAGAGCACTTAGATGACCATTTTGTGAAGAAAGCACAAAAGGAAGGTTATCGCGCACGCGCGGCGTATAAGTTACTTGAAATCCAAGAAAAATATAAAATGATCAAACCTGGGATGACGGTGGTCGACTTAGGTGCGGCGCCAGGTAGTTGGTCGCAAATTGCAGGCAAATTGGTCGGATCAAAGGGATTAGTCATTGCCTCAGATATTCTGGCAATGGATGCTCTTCCAGATGTAACCTTCTTGCAAGGTGACTTCCGCGAGGAAGAAGTTTTCGAAAAATTGTTAAATATTTTAAATGGACGTCAAGTAGACGTTGTAATTTCAGATATGGCCCCCAATACATCAGGTAATAGGGCTGTTGATCAACCGCGTCAGATTTACTTATGTGAATTGGCTTTGGATTTTGCTCAGAAAGTACTCGGACCCAACGGACAGTTTCTTGTTAAAGTGTTCCAAGGTTCAGGATTCGATGAGTTCAGAAAACAAGTGGTCGATAGTTTTGATGTATTAAAAACAGCCAAACCTGCGGCTTCACGTGCTCGATCGAAAGAGGTTTTTTTGATTGGTCAAGGTCGTAAAAAGGCATTGCAATAAAAGTGTACTTGCCAAGTTGTTAAAAATTGTGCATTTTGTACCTTTTAAGTTTTTTGCAACGCAAATTCATTGCTGTTTTTGTGAAGGTCAGCCAAGATTAGGTATGATCAAATTAGATTGATATGGGAATAAAGCCTTGAGCGATTACTTCAAGAATGCCGTATTGTGGCTCATCATACTCGGTGTTCTGATTTTGATTTTTAGCAACGTCAGTGACCGCAATAAGCCTGCAGCGATGAAATATTCTGATTTCGTTGCAGCGGTGAACGCTGGGCAAATTAAACAAGTCACAATTGACGGTTTAAATATTAATGGTGAAAAAACCAATGGTTCTTCATTTGAGACGGTTCGTCCACAAGTCGAAGACACTGAGTTGCTACCAAGCTTGAATAAACAAAATGTAGTGGTTGAGGGCACAGCGCCACAACGTCAAGGCATTTTGATGCAACTTCTCATTGCGAGTTTCCCAGTATTGCTCATCATCTTATTATTCATGTTCTTCATGCGTAATATGGGCGGTGGTGCTGGTGGCAAAAACGGTCCTATGAGTTTTGGTAAGTCAAAAGCAAAAATGTTATCTGAAGATCAAATCAAGTTAACATTTAGTGACGTTGCAGGTTGTGATGAAGCAAAACAAGAAGTGGTTGAAATCGTTGATTTCTTAAAAGACCCAGCCAAATTCAAACGCTTAGGCGCAACCATTCCTCGTGGTGTATTGATGGTTGGTCCTCCAGGTACAGGTAAAACATTATTGGCGAAAGCAATCGCAGGTGAAGCTAAAGTTCCATTCTTTAGTATCTCGGGTTCTGATTTCGTTGAAATGTTTGTCGGTGTCGGTGCTTCACGTGTCCGTGACATGTTTGAACAAGCAAAACGTCATGCGCCATGTATCATCTTTATTGATGAGATTGATGCAGTTGGTCGTCATCGTGGTTCTGGTACAGGGGGTGGTCATGATGAGCGTGAACAAACCTTGAACCAAATGCTTGTTGAAATGGACGGGTTTGAAGGCAATGAAGGCGTTATCGTTATTGCTGCAACCAACCGTGTAGACGTATTGGATAAAGCTTTGCTTCGTCCAGGGCGTTTTGACCGTCAAGTGATGGTCGGTTTACCTGACATCCGTGGTCGTGAGCAAATCTTGAATGTTCACTTGAAGAAATTACCTTCAGTGACAGGTGTGGATCTTAAAGTACTTGCACGTGGTACACCGGGCTTCTCTGGTGCGCAATTGGCAAACTTGGTCAACGAAGCTGCATTGTTTGCTGCTCGCCGTAATAAAAACACGGTGGATATGCATGACTTTGAAGATGCGAAAGACAAGATTTACATGGGTCCTGAACGTAAATCGATGGTGATTCGTGAAGAAGAACGTCGTGCAACGGCTTATCATGAAGCTGGCCATGCGATTGTTGCTGAAATTTTGCCAGGTACAGATCCTGTGCATAAAGTAACGATCATGCCACGTGGTTGGGCATTGGGTGTGACTTGGCAGTTGCCTGAGCAAGATCAGACCAGCCATTATAAAGATAAGATGTTGAATGAACTTTCAATCTTGTTTGGTGGTCGTATTGCAGAAGAAGTGTTCATTAACCAAATGTCGACAGGTGCATCTAACGACTTTGAACGTGCAACCAAAATGGCGCGTGCAATGGTAACCAAATATGGTATGTCAGATCGCCTTGGTGTGATGGTGTATGAAGATGAAAACCAAAATGGTTTCTTCGGTAATGTGGGCAGCCGTACCATTTCTGAAGCTACACAACAAAAAGTAGATGAAGAAGTTCGCCGTATTTTGGATGAACAGTACAAAGTTGCACGTGATATCTTGGAAAATAACAAAGATATCGCACATGCCATGGTAAAAGCCTTGATGGATTGGGAAACAATCGATCGTGACCAAATCCGTGACATTATGGAAGGGCGTGAACCGCAACCACCTAAAGTTTATGTTGCTGATAATCCAGTGGCTGCATTTGAACCGCCGAAAGATGGTCCATCAACGCCACCACCATTACCAGCAATGGGTTAATTAAAGATAAAATAAAAAGAGCGACTTCGGTCGCTCTTTTTTTGTCTTGATTTTGGCCTAAACTGAAAATAAATCAGCTACGCAGCAATCTCTGTCTTGTTAAAATAAGCCGATTCCAATGTGGAGCATTTTGATGCAATTGATGCCCTTAACACAATGTCAGTTACCGTGTGGCCGTTTTAAATTAGACCTTTCCCAACCCCAAGTGATGGGAATTTTAAATGTCACGCCTGATTCATTTAGTGATGGTGGGCAACATCATCAAAGAGACCAAGCCATTCAACATGCGTTGCAGATGATGCAAGATGGCGCCAGCATTATTGATATTGGTGGTGAGTCGACCCGCCCAAATGCTTCGCCTGTTGCATTGGAAGAAGAAGTTCGCCGTGTGATTCCTGTGGTTGAAGCATTATCTAAATACGATGTGATCATCTCGATTGATACCAGTCAGCCTGAAGTGATGCGTGCAGCCGTTCAGGTTGGAGCGCATATCTGGAATGATGTCCGTGCATTGACTCGGCCTCAGGCTTTAGAAACGGCTGCAGAATTGAATATCCCAGTGGTGCTAATGCACATGCGCGGTGAACCCACCAATATGAATCAGTTGGATCAATATCAGGATGTGACCGAAGAGGTAATTCAGGAGTTACAACAACGCTTAGAGCAAGCGATTGCAGTTGGGGTGAGAAAGGAAAATATTATTATTGATCCTGGTTTTGGTTTTGCTAAAAATGCACAGCAAAACTTTCAATTACTGAATGAGTTCTGGAAGCTTAATCGAATGGGCTATCCGATCTTATCGGGCCTATCACGGAAACGTTTTATTGGTGAAGCCTTAGATGGTGTACCTGCACAGGAACGTGCTGTAGGGAGCGTAATGGGGCATCTGCTGAGTATACAGCAGGGGGCCAGTATTGTACGGGCACATGATGTAAAAGCCACCAGTGATGCGATTAAAGTCTGGAATAGGATGCAAAATCATTAAGCTTGTATGCGTCAGTAGGATCCATGGGCTCTATTGACTTGCTGAATCAGATTAAATATAACAAATGTATAATGAAGATGAGTAATATTAAAAATGGAAAATAAAACAATCACATATAAAAGTTTATGGGTGTTTGCCCTGATTCTGAGTCTTGGTTTTATTGTTTCAGCAGGTGTGATGGGTTATGCGCTTAAACAGTTTAATAGCACAAAAAATTCAATTACAGTCAAAGGTTTAGCTGAAAAGCCGATTCAAGCAGATTCCGCACGATGGGAAATCAACTTACAAACCAACCACACTTCTGACACGATCCCAGAAGCCTATCAATTACTTGATCAACAAATGAAAGCATTACAGGCGTTCTTTGTTGAACATGGCTTTAAAGCCGCAGATATGCAACTCGGAAATAAACGTTCTGATTCTTATTATGAGGAAGTTGATACAGGTGAGGGGCGTACTAAGCGTGAGTTCAAAGGCTATATCGCATTACAATCGTTGGTGATCAGTAGTCGCGATATCAAGAAAATTGAACAGGCGGCAAAAGATGCTTATTTACTGGATGAAAAAGGCATTGCGATTGAGCAAAAACCTGAATATCTAGTGTCGAATTTAGAAGAAATCAAAATGTCTTTGATTGCCAATGCTACCAAAAATGCCTATAGCCGTGCCAATGAGTTTGCCAAAGTCGGTGGGGTAAAGGTCGGGATGATGCGTTCAGCCAGTCAAGGTGCATTTTATATTTTGCCTGAAAGTGGTTCTGACGATGACAGTGATTATGGGGGGGCTTATGACAAAGCCACCATTAATAAAATTGCCCGTGTGGTGGTCACCATCAATTATGCGATTGAATAGTGTTTCAGTGTTGAATTGAGCCAAGAGCTGCTAAATCAATCGAAAGAAGGATACATACAAATACCATGTATCTTTCTTTTTTTGCATACAATCTTTGAATATCACCTTCATTTGAAAAGACTAAATAGAATTTAGGAATTTAAGCATGTACCAATCCACAAAAATACTAACACTAAGTTTGCTCAGTTGCATGATCATGGCTTGTAGTAGTCCTGTCAAACACAATGACCAAGTGATGATTGAAACAACGATGCCTGTATCGCCTGCACCAATTACCCAGTCAAATCAGGGATTGGCTCAGACGCGTAAGATGATTGCACCCGCATCTTATATTGCAGTAATGCCAACGATGGAGAGACCGAGGTTAGAGCAGAATACTGAAAAATACCAAAAAAATGAGGTCAACCCAGTTCATCGCGTGGCGGAGCAAGCTGTTTCAACTTTTAGTATAGATGTGGATACAGGCAGTTATACCAATACCCGCCGTTTTTTGAATGATGGCCGTTTGCCGCCTGTTGATGCGGTTCGTGCTGAGGAGATGATCAATTACTTTGATTATCAATATCCACAGCCGAATAGCATTCATCCATTTTCTGTCACGACTGAAACTGTAGATTCACCTTGGAAGGAAAATGCCAAGCTGATTAAGATTGGTATTCAGGCTAAAGATCTCACCACCAAACAATTACCTCCTGCCAATCTGGTATTTTTGGTGGATGTCTCTGGCAGTATGGACGCAGCAGACAAACTCCCTTTAGTTAAGCAAACATTGCGCTTACTGACGGAGCAATTACGCCCTCAGGATAAAGTGACCATTATTACTTATGCCAGTGGTGAAAAACTGGTTTTAGAGCCTACGTCTGGAAATGAAAAAGACAAGATTTTAGCCGTGATTAATGCCTTGCAGGCAAGCGGGGCAACAGCGGGTGAACAAGCCATTCAACTGGCTTATAAACAAGCTGAAAAAGCTTTGGTGAAAAACGGTATTAACCGAATTTTATTGGCGACAGATGGTGATTTTAATGTGGGCATCACCGACTTCAATACCTTAAAAGGCATGGTAGCGGAGAAACGAAAAAGCGGGATCTCGTTAACGACTTTAGGTTTTGGTACAGGCAACTATAATGAGCAGTTGATGGAACAACTGGCAGATGCAGGCGATGGAAACTACAGCTATATCGATAATAAAAATGAAGCGAAAAAAGTGGTACAACGTCAGCTTTCTTCGACATTGGCAACTGTCGCTCAGGATGTCAAAATTCAGGTGGAATTTAACCCAGCCACGGTGAAAGAATATCGCCTAGTCGGTTATGAAAATCGGATGTTAAAGCAGGAAGATTTCAATAATGATAAAGTCGATGCAGGTGATATTGGGGCAGGCCATAACGTCACAGCAATTTATGAAATCATTCCAGTCGGTCAGCAAGGTTGGCTCAATGATTCACGTTATCAGGAATCTTCGAAAACAGATGCAGCGAAAAAGTCTGAATATGCTTTTGTAAACTTGCGCTATAAATTACCAAACCAAGAAAAAAGTATTTTGCTCAATCAAGCGGTGAAAGCTGAAAGTAAAACCCTTGCACAGGCCAATAACGATACTCGTTTTGCGATTGCAGTGGCTTCCTATGCGCAGCAATTAAAAGGCGGCCAATATAATGGTGCAATGGGCTGGGATCAAATTATCCAATTGGCACAACAATCTGCAAAACCAGATCCTTATCAAATGCGAGAAGAGTTTGTGGAGCTGGCGAAAATTGCCAAAAGCTTAAGCGCCAAAAAAGATTAAACCTCATTTAAAAAAAGCGGTTAGAAAAAACCGCTTTTTTTATGACTTAATGTCGTGATTTTGGCTAGATTATGTTATAAGCATGGCGTTTTATTGGCATATTATTTTTTATGTTTGAAAATTTACTCCTCCCCATGTTTGACGATGAATATTATCCCGATATTCTCGTTGCCGAAGTGAAACAGCATATCCAGCAGTTTTCAAAAAAGGTCAGTCGTACCGACCTATCTGAAACGGAAATCTATCGTTATGCACATCAGACCATGATTGAAATTAACGAAATGAAGCCGCAGTTTGAAGATTTGGAATCAAGCTTGGATGACACCGCCGCAGATTATATTGCTGAAGCAATGATGATGGTGGTGCAAGATGTCGGCTATCTAGATGTTGAAATGGAAGAATTGATTGCCAATCGAGAGTGGTAAAATACACTCTCGATTACTGATAATAAGTAAAACTATTTTGAAGTCGTCTCATCCCACAGTTTCGGTAAGATAATTTGTCCAGAAATCCATGCTTCAATTTTAGGTTGTTTGGTGCTTTGGAAATATAGACTTTGGCTATTGATCAATAAACCTAAAGTATCACCTTCATTTAACTGTCCATGTACGCTGGCTAACTCGATCGTTTGATCTTCTCCATGCTGATGGGTTAAATCTGATCTAATCTGATCGTAATTTTTCTTTTTCGCTGGATTAAACGGCACAGTTTGATCATTTAAAATCGTATATTTCCCTGTCATCTTTGATTTGATCGCAACTGAAATAAATAAGGTTGCATCTGCATATTCAGGCGTTGTTTCCATATCTAAGGAAACAACTGGTGAGCCTGTCATTGATGTTGATTGCTGTGCTGTTTGAATCGGTATAAATACCGCTTGGCTTGCTGTCGGTGCGATCCATGTTTTTTTAAGATCGTAGCTGGTTACAGGTTTAAGATCGGCAAAATGATTGACAGGGCTTTGATCGACACATAACTCAGGTAATGACGCTGTAGAAGGTTGATCTTTTAGCTTCTGGTTAAACCAAGTCAAAATGGTTTTTTGTAGATTGTACTGCTGTTGACTGCCACAGCGAACCGATTTGCCAATATACCAAAAAGGGGTACTGCCTAAGGGAGAGTGCTGGGTGAAAGGCTGTAAATGGCCGCCTTGTACCCCAATCAAACGTACCTCATGTTGCGCCTGCTGGATACATTGTGCTGCTTTAACCCCTTCATTAAAAGGGAAGAGCACATCTCTGAATCCTTGAATAATTAAGGCATCTGCCTGAGGGGCTTGGTTGTGACTGCAGAACCAGCTGGCTTGATGAGTTTTGAGAAAATCATAAGTCGATTGTTTTAGTTGACCTTGCTGCGTATCCAGATAGGCCTGTTTCAGCTCAGGATCAAACTTATTCCAATTCCACCAGTCACCAATCAGATTGAGGAAAGCAATCCAGTTACTTTTCGGAATGCCGTTCGGTGCGAGACTATGCACAATGTCATACCACGTGGTAATCGGTACAATCGCCTGTAAGCGTGGATCTAAAGCTGAAGCAAGATATTGCACACCACCCGCATAAGATTCGCCAATCATACCGGTACGTACACCGTTTTGATTTTTGGTGAGTTGCGGCAGGTTTTTTTCAGCCCAGTTCATCAGCGTGATGACATCTTGTGCTTCTTTCGTTGGATCAGTCAGACGAATTTTGCCCTGACTGTCTCCATGTCCACGTTGGTCATAGCTGATGACCCAATAACCATTTTGCCAAGCAGTTTTTGCCACTTGCCCTGTGGGTAATAAAAAACCATACAAACTGAGCTCTGGGCGTTTCATGCGAGACAGACCAAAGCCATGGGTATGTAAGAGTAAAGGGGCAGTTTGATTCGATGTTAAATGGGGTTGATACACGGTAAATGCGAGTACCGTGCCATCAGGTGCAGTGGTTTTGGCTTGATAATAGCGCTGTTTGAGTTCTGCTGTTTTGAGCGTTATTGAATTGGGCTGTGTCGTCGCATGCACACAACCCTGTAACACCAATATCAGACTACAGCAAAGCCATAAAACGTAAGAACGCATCGATTACTTCATCCTTGAACAAATCTTTGAGATGTCACGCGGAGCGTTTGGACAGTGTACTTGAGCCGATCAATAGATACTATCACGGATCGGTGTTGTTGCCTGACCAACCCGTTTGCACATTTATTGCAGGCGGTTGCGGTAGGCATAAAGAAACAAGCCAAAACACAGCAACATTAAACCCATGACCAGATGTGAGCTGAGAGTTTCTTGATTGAACAAAAAGCCCCAACAGGTGGCAAAGACAGGCGTCAGAATGGTAATCAGCATGACTGTGGTTGGGTTGAGTTTCTGAATTAAATGAAAGTAAAAAATCATGGCCAGCACAGAAGAAAATAAGGCGCTATACAGCAGTGCCAAACTGGTTTGCAGGCTTGGAAATTGTGTTGGCATATCAGACAAGAAAAAGGGCAGTAAACACAGGTAGCCGAACCATGAAACCAGCGTTGAGCCTGTGGTTTGGATAATGGGATGAATCTTGGCGCCGACTTTAGCAACGGCAAACATAGAAAATACATAGAGTAATACTGCAATCATTTCATACAACACCCCAAGCGAGTCTAATTGAATATGATCAGTACCAATCCCCAGTGTCAGAGACAAGCCAAAAAGTGCCAGTGTGAGTCCATACCACTGACGTTTTAAAAAGCGTTCACGTTTTAGAATAAACACCGCAATTAAACCAGACCAGAGTGGTGCTGTGCCATAAATAATCGAAATCATACCCGATGAAACACGGGTTGCGCCCATATAACAAAAAGTCATGGAACCAAATAAACCGACCGCACCTGCGCTATAACTGATCAAAGCCTGAGGGGTCAGAATAAGCTTTTGTCGAAAATAAAACAGGCAAATCAATGCCAATGGAATGGCGATACTGAATCGGAAAAATAGTCCCCAAGCCCAATGAATTTCATGCACAGTCAAAACTGCGGCCAAAGGTGTGAATGACCAGATCAGCACGACTGCAATAAATTGACCGACTGTGGCAAGGCGAGGGGAAACGAGGGCCACAGCCGGTTGCATCTGTGTGCTGGATATAAAATTCTTTTCGGGTAACTGGCTCATGTTGAGGTTCCTGTTATAACAACGCTAGATGGGGTTAAAAAATTTAGGCAACAAAAAAGGTCGCTGTTGAGGCGACCTTGGAGTTCAAATGATGCTTTTTTAAGGGGTCATCGTATGAAGCAGCACAAAGTCTCCTCGCATAAAAATGCAGACACGTCGCCATGCCGCATGGGCTGCAATAGCATGTGAAATCACGAAAATGGGTGCTGAAGACACTTTGTTGCTGAACATATCAATATTCTTAAATTAGCTTTAGATTTTTATAACATAGGCTTTGGGTGAAAAATAGTCGTTTTCTCAAATAAAGATAAAAATATAAGCAAAGTAAATAAACAATTGGGCATTGCTAAAATTGCAGATTTTTCCATAATGTTGCCATCAAATTCTGAAAGAAGTTTGCTCTTGTCTGCCTTTGAAATTTTTGCGGTGGTGATTAGTCTGATTGGTGTGACTTTGACCATTCGACGCAATATATGGTGCTGGTGGTTTAATTTTCTGGCGTGTAGTTTGTATGCCTATTTTTTCTTTAGCATCAAGTTATATGGTGAAACGATCCTGCAATTTTTCTTTATTGCGATGAATGTTTATGGATTCTATTACTGGCTCAAAGGAAAACGTCAAGACCATGATATTCGGATTGAACCGATTGCCAAGACCACTGTATTGGCGCAAATGTGTTTGGCACTGATTTTTGGTGTGCTGTTTGGTTTGGTTCTGAAGCATTTTACCGATGCTGCTGTACCAATGTTAGATTCACAGTTGGTGGCATTTAGTTTGCTAGCAACTTATTGGACCAGCCGTAAGCATATTGCCACTTGGATTCTCTGGATTTTTGTCAACATCATCTATGTGGGTATGTTTATTTACAAAGAGGTTTTCCTTACGGCGGGACTCTATGCTGCTTTTATTGGACTGGCAGCCTATGGTTGGTGGCAATGGCAACAGGTCAAACAAAAACAACAGTTCCAACTATAAAACAGTTTCAGCGATAAATAACAAGGGCAGCTGAGCTGCCTTTGTTATTGTGTATAAGGATTATTTCGTCGGTGCTTGATAAGTCTGTACCGCTTGACGGCCTAAGGCTGGATCATCGGTAAATACGCCATCGACCCCCGCTTTAAAATAAAGTTGCATTTCTTTGATGGACCCTGTGCTGCAACGCTCAGCTGCTTTCGCAGCATCAGTACTACATTTCAGCGTGTCGGGTAGGAAGTTGTTTTCTGGGCGGAAGGTATAAGGATGGACTTTTAAATTGACTTTATGCGCATCCGCAATAAATGAGGTGGTCTGTGTCATTGCTGCATCTTTAAAGACATAGACTTTCCATGGACCGACACCATTGGCGTAAGCCGAAACGTCTTTGAGGCCCTGTGCCGTTGCCAAATCCGCATAGGTTTTAGGATTATTTTGCGCAACATAATCTGCTGGTCTTGTTTCTGGCGCATCATAGAGCTGAATTAATTGTGCGTGCTTAACACTCTTGTGTAAGTCGAGTTGGCTTTTTAAATATTTTAAATTTCCAACTTCAAAAGACTGCAAATAAATAGGTGCAATATCTCGGCTGTATTGATACTTGGATAAGGTTTTCAGTAAAGCATCTTCCATCGCCAAATTCTGTTGTTGGAAGTAGGTCGGATGTTTGGTTTCAATATATAGACCAATGATTTTACCTGTTTTTTTATAATGTGCTTCTGCCAGTTCAATGATTTGTTCTAAGGTTGGAATCGCATAGAGATCATTATATTTCTCGTTGTCTGGTCGGAATTGTGGAATGCGTTCACGGGCTTTCAGTTGTTGTAACTCTTTTAAAGTGAAGTCTTCGGTAAACCAGCCTTCTAAAGTTAGCCCATCAATGACTTTAGTTTTTTTACGATCTGCAAATTGAGGTAGGGTGGAAACATTGGTGGTCCCACCAATTTCATTTTCATGGCGTGCGACCAAGATACCATCTTTGGTTGAAACCAAATCAGGCTCAATAAAATCTGCGCCGTCGTCAATGGCTTTTTGATAAGAGGCGAGGGTATGTTCTGGTCGAAGTGCACTGGCACCACGATGTCCAATCACTAAAATTTTTGGCAGTTGATATTCAGGTGGAGTGGTATTAGTTTGATTATTATTGTCATCATTACAGCCTGCAAGACTGATCAGGCAGAGACAAAGCGCAGCTTTTTTAAACATGAACAAACTCTTCAGTTTTTATTTAAGCGACTAGTTTGAAAGCTAAAGTTATCAAATAAATGACAGTTGTATGATGGTTTGATGAAAATATGAAGAATTCTACAGTTGAGATCTGAAGAATAAAAAAATCCAGTTTAGATAGAAGCCCAAACTGGATTTTTTATTCATGATTGTTAAGACTTATGCTTCCAATACGGCCAATTAATTTCTGGGGTAAATTGATAGTTTTCATCTTGCCAATAAGACTGTCGTGGTGATGATTTGTCCTTAAGTCCCATAATATGCATCAGGTTATTATCAAGTTCGGCGGTATTGATGGTTCTGTCTTTGTTGACCCCAGTGGCGAGCATTTTATCCGACCACATGATGACAGGAACCTGATAGCCTGCTTTGGTATTGGGGCTATGTCCAGCATAGTCAATCTCATGTCCCACTTCATTGCCGTGATCTGATACAACGGTGAATGATCTAAAGTCTGGCACTGCATCCGCTCTCAAATCATCTAGAAACTTAGCCAGTAAAAAGTCCTCGTATAAAACTGCATTATCATAATCATTGCGTAGCGAGCGAATCCAAGGGTCAATATCTCGACCTTTAAGTTCAAGTTCGACCTGATCATTACTGGTGCTGGTAAATTTATTGAATGTATCTGGGTAACGCTCTTTATAATTCGGATGAGCACCAATCAGATGAAGAATAATTAACTTTTTCGGATCAGGATCTGCAAGTGCTTGCTGATAATCAGGCAGTAAACTTTCATCTAATGAGGTGCTACTCCGTCCAGAGCGGGTATTTTTATAAACCGCTTTATCGGCATAGGAACCAAATAAAGAAGACAGATAAGTATCATCTTGGTTACTGAGCCAATAAATTTTATATCCCGCAGCACGTGCGTAAGCCAGCACACTCTCAGGCGAATATTGATCATGTTCAGAAGCAGGGCTTTCGGTTAACAAGACTCGTAATGCATTAATCGTAGACGGTGATGGTGAGAAGGCATTACAGAATACTTTGATGTCAGCCAGTCGTTTGGCTAATTCAGGTGTGGTATCGCGTGCATAACCACACACCCCCAAATTCAGACTGGTTAGGCTTTCAGAAAGTACCAGTACATGGGTTTGTTTGCCAGCTGCTTGTTGGGTCAGTGCGAGATTTTGTTTAGCACTGACATCCCATTGCTGATGGACATCTTTATGTTGCTTAATTCTATTTTGGAAATCTTCAATTTTAGTTTCAAACTCAGTCCAGAAAATAATGGGGTGAACTTTTCGTGAAGGTTTCATCAAATAGCTGGTCACGGTCAGTAATATCAATAAAATAATGCAACTGCGATAAATGCGACTGTGCCAGAGTTGACTAAAATGAGCAGGCTTAACCAGTTTAAATAAAGAAAAACTATAGATAGTCAATACACTGAGTAAAGCAAAAACCACCGCAGCAATCGTAACCAGATGCAGCTGTAAAAATCCCCAAATCTCTTGATGATTGGTATTGGCAATTGCTTCAATAATGAAATAGGCTTCATTATCACTATTAAATAAAAACCAAGTACTTGAACGTAGCAAGGCATCTAACCAAGCAATAAACCACCAAGCAATGGTCAGGATATACCAATATGTTTTCTGGCGCGTAATTGCCAAATAAATAAACAAAACACCAGGTAGAGATAAAAAGCCGAGCCTTAAACCATCAGATAAATTACCTGCAGCAATGAGCAAGCCGCCTGTAATGAATGCAGGCAGCAAAATCAGCAGCAGAATATTTAAGTTTTTTAAGCTGGCCTTCATATATGCCTAGTACTGTGAGGGAGAAAAGTTAAGCGGCTAATATCGGTTTAACGGGGGAGTGTGTCAATTCTAAATTAAGAAGTATTTGATTGCACAGTAAATTAAATTAATTAGCACAGCTAAACTGTTAAATTAGTGCAAAGATCGTGCATGAAGTTATGCAGAAGCGTCTCAAAATCCATTATTTCTCCTCAATTTCTACTTTTTGAAATGATATGTTAATAGGGATGGTGTTTGCCTGAAAGCTCGGTAATGATCATAGTTTGAACGTACTCGTATTCTCTCTATCTTTTTGAAAAATTGACTGTTTCTAGAATGGAATAAACAGCCATGTTATCTAAGTTTTTTATTCATCGCCCGATCTTTGCTGGTGTACTGGCAATCATCGTCATGGCTGTGGGTCTCTTTTCAATTCTAAAGTTACCAGTGGAGCGTTATCCCGATATTGCACCACCACGAATTACTGTTGCGGCAAATTATAGTGGTGCAGATGCACAAGCAGTTGAAGACAGTGTTACCCAAGTTTTAGAACAACAAATTAAAGGCATTGATCATCTGCTGTATTTCAACTCTAGCAGTGATGCCAGTGGTAATAGCCGAATCAGTCTGTTCTTTGATCAAGGTACTGATCCTGATCAAGCACAAGTTCAGGTTCAAAATGCGATTAATGGCGCGATTAACCGCTTACCAGAAGATGTACAACGACAAGGTGTCAATGTTCGCAAGTCGCTGAGCGATTCGTTTATGGTGATCGGTCTGGGAGATAAATCAGGGCGTTCAACCAATTTAGATATTTCAGATTATTTAACCAATAACTTTGAGTTAAATCTCAGTCGAATCGAAGGGATTGGCGAGGTCAGTGTATTCGGGTCGCAATATGCCATGCGTATTTGGCTTGATCCACAACGCTTAGAACGTTATCAATTACAAGTCAGTGAAGTGCGCTCTGCCTTGGAAAACCAGAATGCACAGGTAGCAGCAGGTGCGATTGGGGATTTACCTGCCGCTCA
Organism: Acinetobacter sp. Ac_5812; assembly: GCF_013072695.1. Classification (GTDB taxonomy): domain Bacteria; phylum Pseudomonadota; class Gammaproteobacteria; order Pseudomonadales; family Moraxellaceae; genus Acinetobacter. The sequence goes on along the minus strand of NZ_LXUK01000007.1, from coordinate 72,530 downwards.
AAATCAATATTTAAATGCCAAAGTCACATCAGGTTCTTTATTACGAACACCAGAACAGTTTGAAAATATCATTGTTAAAGCCAATACAGACGGCAGCTTTGTCTATTTAAAAGATGTGGCACGGGTTGAAGTCGGTGCTGAAAACTATCAGGTGTTTAACCGTCTAAATGGTTATCCTGCATCGGGGCTTTCACTGTCCTTGACGGTCGGGGCCAATGTGATGCAGGTTGCCGATGCGGTGTATAAGGAAGTGGCACGCTTAGAAAAAGCGCTCCCTGAAGGCTATTTTGTGGTCTATCCTCGAGATGATACGCCTTTCGTAAAAGAGTCGATGTCGCAAGTGGTATCAACCTTGATCGAAGCCATTGGTCTGGTGGTTTTGGTGATGTTTATCTTCCTGCAAAACTGGCGGGCTACTTTAATCCCAGCGGTTACCGTGCCGGTGGTGATTCTAGGAACTTTCGCCGTTTTAGCGGTTTTAGGGATGAGCATTAATACATTGACTTTGTTTGCGATGGTGTTGGCGATTGGTTTGTTGGTCGATGACGCGATTGTGGTGGTGGAGAACGTTGAGCGACTGATGCATGAACAGCAACTTAGTGCCAAGGAGGCCTCAATTCAGTCCATGCATGAGATCAGTGGTGCCTTGGTCGGGATTACTTTGGTACTGACCGCGGTTTTTATTCCGATGTCTTTCTTTAGTGGCGCAACAGGGATTATTTACCGCCAGTTCTCGATTACGCTTGTGGTCGCCATGGGACTTTCATTGTTGGTGGCTTTGATCTTAACTCCTGCACTTTGTGCCATTCTATTGAAACCGCAGCAGAAACAGGCACGTTGGGCGATCAAGTTCAATCAGGGCTTGGATTATATTAAAACGCGTTATCTCAGTGTTTCACAAAAAGTCATTAACTTAAAAACCATTTCGCTGTTGGGTATTGTACTGCTGATCGGTAGTTTTATTTGGGTTTATCGTGATCTGCCAACCAGCTTTTTACCACAAGAAGATCAAGGCTTATTAGGGGTTCAATTCCGTTTACCGGAAGGAACACCGATGAGCAAAACCGAAGAGGTCGGAAAACAAATTTCAGATTATTTCCTTGAACATGAAAAGGTCAACCTGAATGGCGTGATGGTGATTCATGGGCGTAACTTTTCAGGAACAGGACAGAATTTGGGTCAGGCCTTTGTTTCATTAAAACATTGGAATGATCGTAAAGGCACAGAAAATAGCGCTCAGCAAATTCGTGCGCGAGCGATGAAATATTTCTCCCAAAATAATCAAGCGCGTATCACGGTGCTGATGCCTTCGGTGATTCGTGGACTCGGAAACTCTGACAAAATGGAGTTTTGGCTGCAGGATACTAAAGGCTTGGGTCGAGAAAGCTTATTGAACTCTTTCCGAAGTTTGCAGCAACAAGGGAATGCGCTACCTTCGGTCGAAAATCTAGATAAAAAAGGCAATGATGATCAGGCCGTATTGAACATCAAGATTGATCATAAAGCTGCGATGATTCATGGTCTTAATGTCAGTGAAATTAACCGCACACTCTCGACAGCGTGGAGTGGCAGCTATATCAATGACTTTATTGATCGTGGTCGTATTAAACGCGTCTATTTACAAGGTGATGCACCGTATCGTTCTAAGCCAGAAGACCTGAATTACTGGTATGTCAAAAATGCCAATGGGCAGATGGTACCCTTCTCGCAATTTAGTCAGATTGCTTGGCAAGGTGCACCACCGATGTTAGAACGTTTTATGGGCTATCCTGCCATCAGTTTGGAAGCAGATGCAGCCAATGGTTTTAGTAGTGGGCAGGGGATGCAGGCCATTCGTGGACTGGTGGATAAAATGCCTGATGTCGGTTTGGAATGGAGTGGATTGTCTTATCAAGAACAGGAATCCAGTAATCAGGCGATCTGGTTATATTTGGTGTCTGTTGCCTTTATTTTCCTTTGTCTTGCCGCACTCTATGAAAGCTGGTCAATTCCTTCGGTGGTCATGGCTGCGATTCCGCTTGGGATTGGTGGTACGATTCTATTTAGTTATTGGTTTGGTTTTGCCAACGATATTTATTTCCAGATTGCATTGCTGACCACCATTGGCCTGTCTTGTAAGAATGCGATTTTGATGGTTGAGTTCGCAGCAAGTCTACAACAACAAGGCCGAACAGCATTAGAGGCAGCATTACATGCAGCTGGGCTTCGCCTCAGACCAATTTTAATGACTTCGATTGCATTTGGTGCAGGCGTGATTCCATTGATGTTCTCCAGTGGTGCGGGTGCATTGAGCCGACAAGCGATTGGCTATAGTGTGTTTGGTGGCGTGGTGTTTGGTACGATTCTGGTGCTGATCTTTATTCCATTTATGTATGTACTGGTCAGAACCTTGTTTAAGCCTAAAGATAAGGTTGAGCTAGCTAAGTAAGAGCACTATTAGTTAGTGGCAGACATGAATAATTCGTTCCTCTAATAAAGGTTCGAATTGTTCATTTTTGTTGTCTAAGTTGAGAATATAAAAAAATATTTGTAGTATTGCCGTGCCGTATAAGCGGCCTAATGAGGTTTGATTCCCTAAATGGACACGCAGAGTTGTAGTTTATTTCAAATTACACATTTTTATATTAATCAAAATCTGAATGAAGTTTTCTATTCGATCGTAAAATAATACGCTGCGTTTAGTCCTTCATTGCAGATACTTTGTAGTGAAGAGGCGAATATGAGCTACAACAACTTTTTATATTTATTAAGCGACGCACTTAAAAATAATCATATTGAACTTGCACTTGCATCAGTTGAAACATTTCAAGCCGTCGATATTGCAGATGTATTAACACAGCTTTCGGCTGAACAAAGTCAATTGCTGCTGACGCATTTACCTGATCGTGCCTATGTCTTTTCATATCTTCCACCCAATGAACAAGTCAAATTGGCCCAAGCCATGCCCAGAAATATTCTGGCAGAGATTATTGGGGAAATGTCATCGGATAAACGCGCTGACGTTTTTAAGTGTTTGGATGAAGAACAACAAAATGCGCTATTACCAGCCTTAGCACAGGCGGAGAGAGAAGATATCCGGCAACTGTCTTCCTATTTAGAAGGAACAGCGGGTGCGATCATGAGCTCCGAATATGCGACCTTAAAGCCGAATATGACGGTCATGGATGCAATCAGAATGTTGCGTCTCGAAGCCCCCGATACTGAAATGATTTATTTCGCTTATGTATTGGATGAAGCACGCAAAATTCTTGGGGTTTTATCTTTAAAGCAATTGATACTTGCGCCTGAAGAGCAAAATATTAATGAGCTCATGGAAACCAATGTCTTAACCGCTTATGTGGATACAGACCAAGATGAAGTGGCAAAAACCATTGCACGTTATGATTTATTAGCGCTGCCAATTATCGATCATCAAAACATGATGGTCGGGATTGTGACCTATGATGATGCGATGGATGTTGCCAGCGAAGAAGCCACCGAAGACTTCTTAAAAGTCGGTGCGGTCAATGCATCATCTAAACTCAGTATTAAGTCGGCACCCATTTTGCAACTTTACCAGAAACGGGTATTTTGGTTGGTTTTCTTGGTGTTTGGTAGCTTGTTGTCAGGGATTGGTATTGCCCACTATGAAGATGTGATTGCGAAAAATCTGGTATTGGTTTTCTTTTTGCCCTTATTGGTGGGAAGCGGCGGAAATGCAGGTTCTCAGTCTTCAACATTGATGGTCCGAGCCTTAGCAACGGGTGATGTGCAATTTAAGGACTGGTTTTATTTACTCGGACGGGAAAGTTTGGTTGCACTGTGCTTAGGTGGCACCATGGCGGTTGCAGTGTCATTACTTGGTTATTTCCGTGGTGATGAAATGGTGGCGTTGGTACTGGCGCTGAGCATGATGGGCATTGTATTGATGGGCTGTTTGATCGGCATGAGTTTGCCGTTTATTTTAAACAAGGCTGGACTTGATCCTGCCAGTGCTTCCGCGCCGTTGGTTACCTCAATTTGTGATGCGACAGGTGTGTTGGTGTATTTATTTATCGCCTCGATGATTTTATTCTGATTGGTAATAATAATTGTACCGACAAAATGGAAAATCTGCTTTATTCTCAAGCATAAACATGGTTTTTAGGTTGAGTGAATGACGGCTCCAACACAACAAAAAAAATTAACTCAGCAGCAAGCGATTGCTGTCGAACGTGATTTAGCAAAATTTGCCAATACCATGGACAGTTTGGTTCGGATTCCTTTCACAAAACAAGGTGTTGGAGCCGATGCTGCGCTGAGTACCATTCCTTTTGCAGGTGATATCGCAGGTTTTATTTTAACGCTGTATGCGTTTAAAAAGGCGAGAGAGGTCGGTGTACCACAACATAAACTGAAGGGGGTGGTTAAGCTGGCAATTATGGATATGCTGGTCGGATTTGTTCCCATTGTCGGCACTGTATTCGATGTCTTTATTCGACCAAGCCGCAGGACACTGGAAATCGTACATGCGCATATCCGTGAAGAGTATCAGGTGCATAGTGATATTCATGTGGTGCATCCATTTCTACACGAATCACTGGAACAAAAGCAGAAAACATCGGCATTTTGGCGTAATCCGATCGTGAGTTGGATTTGGTTACGTATCCCCGATTTATTGGGAATCGCAGTCCTTCTTTTATTGATTGTCGCGGTTTGGGCAGGCTTCAGTTATCTGTGGCAGTTTTATCAATCTTTCCAAGCGCACTAGATTTTAAGCAAAAATAAAGCCTCCGTGATGGAGGCTTTATCATTTATCTGATACTGATTATTGAACATTTAATTGCTGTAATGCAGCAACACGTTGTTCAATGGTTGGGTGAGTTTGGAATAAAGCAGCTAAGCTAAAGCCTTGTTCCTTACCTTCCGCAATCGCAAATGCTTTCATTTCTTTCGGCATTTGATCTGGCATTTCTGATTCTGCTTGTAAACGAAGTAGAGCAGAGATCATTGCTTGTTTACCTGCTAAACGTGCGCCGGCTTCATCTGCGCGATATTCACGTTGACGAGAGAACCACATCACGATGGCAGAGGCCATAATACCGAATACGATGTCGAGTACGATCGTAATGGCAAAATAAGCAAGGCCAGGTGCTTCACCTTCTTCACGACCAAATACATTACGGTCGATGAAATCACCTGCAATACGTGCAAAGAACATGACAAAGGCGTTAACCACACCTTGAATCAGCGCAAGGGTCACCATGTCACCGTTTGCAACGTGACCGATTTCGTGCGCGAGTACTGCACGAAGTTCATCTTTGTTCATACGCTCAAGTAGGCCGGTTGAAACAGCTACTAATGCGTCATTTTTATTCCAACCTGTCGCAAATGCATTGGATTGGTAAGAAGGGAAAATACCCACTTCAGGCATGTTAATACCTGCACGTTGGGATAATTGCGCCACTTCCTGTAATAACCAAGCTTCTGCTTGACTACGGGGTGCATTTGGGTCAATTAATTCAGTCCCAGTGGTTTTTTTAGCCATCCACTTCGACATGAACAGGGAAATAATAGAACCCACCATACCAAAGACAAAACAGACGACTAAAAGGTTGCCTAGATTCAAGCCCCCTGCGCCATGGTAACTACCGACACCGAAGAGTGACAAGATAATGCCAGCTACAACCAGTACCGCGAGGTTGGTTAGCAAGAACAAACCAATCCGCATCATTGAGAAAACCCTCTTATAAAGAAAAAGTGATCTGATTTATAAATTATAAATCATAACGCTAATATGCAGGGCGAATTGTAAAAATTCAAGCAAAAAATAGGCATAGATACATTTAGCCTATAAAACGATGAACTGGCTGATAAACAGTGACTTAAAACAATTTCTGTATGAAAACAATCAGCTAAAATCACGTTGTGAGAATAGCATTCTTGAATTGTTAATCACTCAGACGGATTCGAGCAGATGCAGTGGCATTGGTCGTGGTATAGGTCCCTGATGGTGCATCGGTAAAGGTACCATCTGCAAGGGTAATAATCTGACGATTATATTGTTTTGGTGCCGGTGCAACTTCTACAGCTTCGGTGGATGGCGTAGTGTAATTGGCAGATTGTGCAATCACTTGAGTAGTTGAGCTTGATGATGAGCCGATACTTGATGCATATAGATTTTGATAACGACTGGTGACACGACGCACATAGTCTTGGGTTTCACGAAATGGAGGAATGCCACCATATTTATCGACATTGCCTTCACCTGCGTTATATGCGGCGATTGCAAGTTGCGTATTGCCATTAAACCGTTTAAGTAACCAACTTAAATATTTTGCACCAGCAAAAATGTTTTGTTGTGGGTCATAGGCATTATTCACATTAAAACGGCGTGCAGTTGCTGGCATCAGTTGCATTAAACCTTGCGCTCCTACTGGAGAGCGGGCATTGATATTAAAGCCTGATTCAGTATGCATGACCGCTTTAATTAATCCCTCAGAGACACCATGTTGCTGTGCCGCTTGGCGAATCAATGGATCGAATGCATTTTTATTACGGCTATAGCTCGGAAGTACTGAAGCCTCACTCGTACCCCAGTTACTATAACTATGGATATTACTGTCTGGATAATAGGTCGCTTTCACCACTTTTAAATGGCTATATTCTGCTTTCTTCTTATTGGTCAGCAGCGTTGTACCATTGTTGTCTTTAAATTGATAAATCGTCTGCCCAGCATAGCTTGGTGCTACACCATTAAAAAAACCGATTGTCCCCAAGCAAAGGGTAAAAAAATATGTTGTTTTGTTCATCATTATAATATTCACGAAAGGATGAGCATAAGTTCTTCACAGCAGTGTAACAAAAAAAAGTAAAAAAAGAACTTTCGCTACAATTTTTTTATTTTCGACTGTTAGACAAAAATCAAGTCATTTTGTTCGAATGTTCAGCAAAAAAAATTAAAAAAATTTTTTTAAAAACTAAGTCTTGACTTATCTAAGTCATTGATTTTATTTTTATAAAATCATTGGTTAAAAAATGATCAATCCAATCAGAAGCCTTATTTTAAGATAAAAAGAGTTTGTCAATAGCGAAGAAATCCACAAATTTATCCACAGCTTTTGTGGACAACTGTGGAAAAGTTTGAAATATAAGCAATCCAGCCGAATCTAAATTTTTTTGGTCAGAATTTTACCAGTATGAAACTCAAATATGACGATTGGAAGAAATTGAAAAATTCTTTAGATGCGCATTTTTTCGGAATGAGATAAAATCTTGCGGGTATTTTTGTTTATGAGTAAATCACGTCTATGTACGCGCCAGTGGAATCCAACCAAGGATTTAATTTCAAGCCAGAACTTCCGACAAGTTCAGCGTATTATCGCCTGTTGAAAAAGCTTCGTCGTCAGGTTGGGCATGCAATTCGTGATTACAACATGATCGAAGACGGTGATAAGGTCATGGTGTGTGTGTCTGGTGGTAAAGACAGCTATACCTTATTGGATATCTTGTTGCAGTTTAAACGGATTGCACCCATCAATTTTGATGTTGTAGCTGTGAATCTGGATCAAAAGCAACCTGGTTTCCCAGAAGATATCTTGCCGCGCTATATGGAAGAGAACAATATTCCATATTACATTCTTGAAAAAGATACTTATACCATTACTAAGCGTTTAACACCTGAAGGCAAGACCTACTGCGCAGTATGCTCTCGTTTACGCCGTGGTTCGCTGTATGGCTTCGCACAAGAAATTGGTGCAACCAAGGTTGCATTAGGTCATCACCGTGATGACATTATGGCTACGTTCTTCTTAAACTTGTTCCATGGTGGTAGTTTGAAGGCGATGCCGCCAAAATTACTTTCATCGGATAAAAAGAATATCCTGATTCGTCCTTTGGCTTATGTCGAAGAGAAGGACATTATCAAATATGCGGACTTACGCCAGTTCCCGATTATCCCGTGTAATTTGTGTGGCTCACAAGAAAACTTACAACGCGCCATTATTAATGACATGTTGCGTGAATGGGATAAACAGCATCCAAAACGTTTACACAGTATTTTTGGTGCCTTACAAAATGTGTCTCCATCACAATTGGCGGACCGTGAGCTATTTGATTTTGAAGCGTTGGATGCTCAACGTGAGTTTGATATGAAAGACCCAGAAGAGCTGAAAAATCGCTTAGATGTGGTCAATCTCAGTTTTGCTGCTGAGTAAAGTGTAAAAGTTTTTGAAAAGGTACTTGTTAAGTACCTTTTTTTTATAAAAATTTTAAAAATTGAATCACGCGTACAAAAAATCATAGCCTAAAATAAAAATTACATGCTATAACAGGGCACGAGCAAATTGCTTCATGAGATGTCGTCTGGATAGATGGCACAAGAAATTGAACAAATACATTTGAGGAATAATCATGGCTGCATTTTTAACTGATGATTGGTTTGCAACTGTTGAAAAACTTACTGCTGAAGCAGGTGATTTAAACTTGCCACCAGCACTTGCGAATTTAGCGATTAACTTGGTTGTAACAGATGCAGCTGGTAATACAGAGTTGGCTTTAGATGCGGGTAAAATCCAAAAGGGTTTATCTTCAAATGCTAAAACAACTTTGAACATGGATGCTGAAACTTTACGTAAAGTATTCTTGGAATTTGATATGGCTGCTGCGATGCAAGCATTCATGACGGGTAAAATCAAAGTACAAGGCGATATGTCTCAACTTATGGCTTTACAAACAGCGAAGCCAAGCCAAGAGCAAAAAGATTTATTCAAGAAAGTACTTGAGCTTACTGCTTAATTCTTTCCGAATAAAAAAAGCTTACCCAGAGGTAAGCTTTTTTTATATCTATTCAGTTATACATCAATACGACTATTGGTCTTGAGATGTTCTAAATAGGTACGAATACGCGTCACATATTGTACGGCTTGTTTATATCGACCATTTCGTGCTTGGTTACGCTGTAAATAGTCATATAAATTGACCCACTGATTTGGATCTTTGCCTTGTGCACGGATACGTTTCTGAATCTGGCTAACTGCACCAGGACCCATATTGTATGCAACCAAAGCATACCAGTTACGGTCTGGATAAGGCACATTGCCAAATTGATCTAACATCAGATCAAAGTACTTTGCACCACCTTGAATACTTTGCAGTGGATCTGAGCGATTGCTTACGCCCATCGCTTTGGCGGTGCTGTTGGTCAACATCATTAAACCACGTACGCCAGTGGGAGAAACTGAGCTGGGTTTAAGATAAGACTCTTGATAGCCAATTGCTGCGAGTAAGTGCCAATCTAAATTGTATTTAGATGCGCTTTGTTTAAAACTTGCTTTATAAATCGGTAAGCGTTGCTTCAAATCTCTTTGAATCGTAGACCAAGACTCTGGTTTAACCACATTGCGGTTATAGAATGAGGCCAATTGCTGGGTTGTACCCGATTGCTTACTTTGACAGATAAAGCCACTCGCCGTAAGTGTGAGGGGATCATCCGCTTGCTTAAACACCCAGTTTAACTGAGGATTTAAACCATTTTTGCTTAAGCTTGCTTGATCGCCACAACTTGCTGAAAATGAAACCAGTTGTTTATTTTCAATCGCAGCCAGATTGGCTGTTGTCATGGCAATGTTCGCTTTACCTTGAGCAACCCATTTCAATGCCGTGGCATTGTCAGGAACGGTTTTGAAATCAAGCTTTACATTTAAGCTTTGTGCGTAATTACGCACTAGGTCATAACCAAAACCATGTTGGAATTGACCGTCTTTAAAGACTGTGGTTGGACTTTCAACTGCAACGACAGTTAAAACGTTGGTATTCACAACCGTGTTGTATTGATGTGATTTTTCAGCATTCAAGCTATTGAAAGGAAGGATTGCAGCTCCTAACGCTAAAGCTTGAAAAGGTCGTTTGGAAGATAAAGAGTTAAGGCTAGGCCTCGACCCAGAACTTGAATTACTGTGCATGTTGTCTCCGCTACAGGTAATTTATGCCCAAAAAGCTCAGCAAAACACTGCCTTAACTTTTAAAAGTTGATAAATTCAATAAGGGTGGGCAAGTCATGAACGTCATTCAGTAATGACATTGAGTTAAAGGGAAAGATGGAGTAAATGTTTCACAACATTTACAAAGTGTATAAAAAATAAACAAAAACAAACTTAGGGGCGCATATTAAGCGCCAAAATCAAGAATGTCAAATTTTGCACAATAAAAAAATGAGAGTTACATCACAAACCTATGATTTGGAAAAGAATAAAATTTATACACTTTAGTCGTGGCTAAATAAGGCATACAATGCAAAAACTTGTAAATGGACTGTTGTATTAACGTATTTGGGCTTATGAAATCGAATTTAATTACGCGTACTGGACATGACCTTTTGGTTGCTGAGCTAAAAAAGCTTTGGCATGACGAACGTCCTGAAATCACTAAAAAAGTAAACTGGGCGGCAAGCCTTGGTGATCGTTCTGAAAATGCTGATTATCAATATAATAAACAAATACTTAGGAAAATAGATCGTCGAGTTCGCTATTTAGGAAAACGTTTAGAAGAATTAAAAATTGTCGATTATGTGCCTGAGCAGGAAGGAAAGGTCTACTTTGGTGCTTGGGTGGAAATTGAAAATGATGCAGGGGAGCAAAAAAAATTGCGTCTCGTGGGTGTCGATGAAATCTACGATCATCATCCGCAACATATTTCGATTGAGTCACCTATGGCGCGTGCTTTACTGGGGAAACAAGTGGATGATGAAGTTGAAGTGCATACGCCATTGGGAAAAAAACTGTGGTATATCAACTCAATTCGCTATGAAAAACCTGAAAATGCTTAAAATTACAGAGTGTTGATTTTATTTTGAGCGGTTGATGCATTATTTTGAATAAAAGATTTGCCAAGTTGAACTTTTATTTATATGATAGCCGCCATTGGAAGCGTGGCAGAGCGGTTTAATGCACCGGTCTTGAAAACCGACGAGGGTGTGAGTCCTCCGTGAGTTCGAATCTCACCGCTTCCGCCAAATATCTAAATAAGCCCTTGTTTTTACAAGGGCTTATTTTTTATCTGCGTGCTTACCCCTCAACCTACCCCTCATCAAACCTCGGATTGGATCATATAATTTAGAACTTCATAGGATAAGAACAATTAGCTTATTTGTTTCTTGCTAATAATGATCTGTACTTCCAGAGTAAGCTTTAAAGATCATAACGTAATATAGAAAGCCGGATTTCATATCTATTTTCATTAATATCGGGAAATATAGTTATCAACATCATCAACGATTTTAGGCTGGATTGTTGAGGGGAGGGTTCTTGTTGATTCTGAGGACTCTTTAGATGTTTTACTCTTTTTCGCTATTTTTTTTCTTGCAGATACGGGTCTTTTATCAAAGTTTCTTTTGTTCCATGTGCTTTGTATTTTTTCTAAAACCTTAGAATATGCTTCTGAATCAATACAAAACCAAAAGTTTAATTGTAAAAGTACCAGTTCTTTTTTTTCTTCTAATGTTACTGGTGTATAAGGAAACTGTGTTTTTTTATCAAGATAATTGTATAGCCATTCAATGAAAGTCTTATTTGATATCTTTTTATTGATAATGATACGTGATATTTTTTGTATTTCATCATAATATTCTATTATTACTTTTAAGTTACTAATAAATTCTAAAGGTAGGGATATAAGTTCATATTTACTAAAATTTAAGATAATTTCTTTATTTGCTTGAATAGTTGGGTTTTTAAAAAATTCTTTATTTGGAAGTGAGGGAAGTTTCTGGTAGAGATCACTTTTGTATTTGTAATCTTCAGACAAAAAATTATTTATTTCTGATCGAATTTCTCTTAAATTAGATATAGGATTTTGAGTAGTAGTTAAATAAAAAAAAGCAAAATTTTTATCACTATTTATTAGGGTTAATAATCTTATTAATTCTAGATCAAATACAATATCAACCTCCAGTTTCATATATTCAATCAACTCTTGGAAAAAAATTTCTCGTTCCAATTCGGTTGATATATTTTGATGAATCAGCTTTGTGAGGTTGGTCATTGTAATTTGTCTGACCTCTTTAAGAGAGGTTAGATTTTCTAGTTCTATCAGTATTTCATCAAAATCTCTAATTGAATGGCGATCTATGATGCGTTCTGCATGGCGGATTATATGGGCATGAATCCAAATATTCATGACAGGATTATAGCTGTTGAGTTTCTTCTTGAACTGCTCTGAATAAGATGGTTTAGTGGTCATTTTTATGTTTCTATACAGTGTTTAAATTGCCAATAGAGTAGTAAGAATATTTTAAGAAAATGGTATGAAATTGGTTAGAGTAGGGTAACTTTTGAGTAAGAAATAAGTAAGAATTTATCGGTTCTGTCACTCATTAAACGTGGGTTTTTTCCACTATTTGGATACTTTAAGGTGAAATTTCTCTCTTAACTGTATTTTTATAAGCTCTTATGTCAGAAAAGTCAATGTGTGCTTATCTACTATAATTGGTTAAGAGAGATTCCATATTCATTGAAATACATATCATCTCCATGAACACAATCCTGTGTTCATACTAAATAGGAGAATGGATATGTCTAATCAATGTCCTCGGTGTCAGTCGACACACATCAGTAGCAGGAACTATGGTCGCAAGGTCGGCGGAACAGTAGGTACTACGGCTGGAACGGTGGGTGGTGTAACCACAGCTTTATCTAGCGCTCAAGTAGGTGCAACGATTGGTATGTTTGCAGGACCTGTCGGGTCAATCTTTGGTGCGCTCGCAGGTGCAGCGATTGGTGGATTGGTCGGTGGGGTGGCAGGGTGCAGTGCAGGTACAGCACTGGGTGAAATGATTGATGAAAACGTACTTGATAATTATCAATGTCTCAGTTGTGGCTATTGCTTTGCTCAGTCCGATTGCAGTGACCTAACCGATTAAAATCAATTATCCCACACGACTCATGATGATCGTGTGGGATTCAAGTCTTCAACATCTTGTTTATTTGCCAGAAATGACCTTAAGAATCAGCCATGCAAACAATGGGCTGATCAATGTGGCAATGAAAAACCATAGCCAAAAGCTACGGCCTTGTCCCATCGCGCTGAATCCAACAAATACCGCAAAAATAAACCACAATAAAATAATAGGCATGGTGATAGTAGCTCCTGTAATCGGGATTACTTGCTAGGCTGGCCATAAAGATTGGCATGTGTTTCACCCTCCTTGGTGAACCAGATGATCAGGACAATCATTCCTAATAAAGGAATCAGGCTGATCAGATACCACCAACCAGACTTGCCAATGTCATGGAGTCGTCTAATGGAAACAGCGAGCGCAGGCAGGGCCATTGCTAAAATGTAGATGGCGTAGAATATGATTTCTGTCCCAAACACCGTATCGAGTACGAGTGCTGTAAAACATCCCAGCATATTGAACAGCATGAAGAACCAGAACTCCTTACGTCTGGCACGTCCACCAAAATTGAGATAGTTTTTCATGCACTTTAAAAACCAGTCAAAAGCTGAATACTGTTCTTCTACTTTCTCCTGAAACTGACTGATGATGCTGCTTGAACTTGATGCCAATGCAGCGTAGACCCCAACTGCCTGTTGCTGCTCATTGACATCAAAGTCAACGCTCATACCACGTTTGGGGAGTTGCTGTTCTTTCCATTCACTTCCTGCAAATGGATAGCGCTTTTGATCATCCCCAGAAATAATCCCTGAGTTGGTTTGAATTGAAAAATCTAAAATCTTGCCTTGCATAGGTTCACCTTGTCATCTTATTCATTTGTTGTGCTGTTATGGGTGAGGAGTGATTAAAAGTTAAAGGTATAAGTACCAATGTCAGTATCCACAGCCACTTCCTTGACGGCATTGAAGTCACAGCTAATGTGAGCACGGACGGACTGACCAAATTTCAATGGACCGTGACCTCGCCAATTGCCATACCAAAATCCTGGGGCACAGGTATTCCCGCGATTTACGGTCACGTTGAGGATGTTGACATCATCAACAATGGCACTGAGATCGAGCTGTAAATAGTAACCATTGCCCATCTTGGCAGCATGCTCATTAAATTGTTGACTGAGGCGCAGGTCTACAGGAGGCTGATCCGAGATTGGAGTGATCTGATTGATTTGCTCAGTTGGAGCATCTTCTTCGTAATATTGCGCATCTTCCGCCTTGACCTCAGAAATATCCGCATTGGCAATATTCTGAGTCTGTTCCGCTGCTTTGCTTTCAGCAGGCTGGGAGGCGTGCTCGGTTGACTTGAGTGGGTTGCAAGCAGACAGGCTTAATATCAGTAAGCCCATGAATGTTATTTTTTTCATGATGTTCCCCATCACTTTCTTTGCGTATAGGCATGTGAGACCACAGGGTGTAACACCTGTCGTTCAAATGGTCGCAATAAAGTTGTTAGATTGAATTCAGTTGTTTAAGTACTGCCTGAAATAATCTAGGAGGGGCGTTGTGGGACAGCACAATCAATAGAATCAGTACATTGGCCACAGTCAGACTGACTTGACCAAATAGGAGGGTCAAAAAATAGGGGAAGAGTAAGTAAAACGAGATTAGTCATGATTGACTCCTATATGCAATAGAAGTTCTACCGAATCACTGCTAAATGATTATGGTGGCAGAACGAAAAGGGGTTAGCAGACTGGGCATATAGAACCAGCACGCGCGAACGCGTCCCCCTCCCGTTCTACCGCAAAGAGGGACGAGAAGGTTTTTACACATATGGAGAATACTCAGATGAATAAACTCTGATGCGCTATATACAACGGTCTGCTAAAACCGACTGACCATGAGGGTCAGTGTGCACAGCATAAGATGAGCGGATGGGGGTGTCAAGACCATGAAAACCTTGGGTTGTTTGTTTTTTCATCCATGTTGCTGGACTGAATATTTTTTTACATGAATGCAAATAATGATGCCTTGCCTTGTTGTTATGGAGGAATACTCATCACACAGATTCACGATTTGAACGACATAGAATCTGGGATGTGCTTCCTGTTACTGAAACCATAACACCTCAATGGAGAATCCCATGAACAACTTGGCAAGCACACATAATATAGCGCCTGTAACTACTGAACCAATGCCGCAACCAATCAAGAAAATTATCCGTTTAAAACGGGTGATAGAACTGACAGGGCTGTCACGTTCTACCATCTATGATCGTTTGAACCCAAAGTCTAAGCGTTACGATGCCAGTTTCCCTAAATCGGTCAAACTGGGTTCGGTACACCTCAATACCAGTGCGGTGGGATGGATTGAAGCAGAGATTCAGCGATGGATTGAGCAGCGTATTCAGCTCAGTCAGAACACATTGCCAGCGGCATAATTCAACCACTGAATTTCTATCAATATTTCTTTTCCACAATTCATCCAAAGCCGCATGATATCTATGGTTGCAGGCTATTCATTGTTGTAGATCAATCACTTAAAACAGCTCTAACATTCTGGTATTTATATTATTAATTATATGAATACAATCTAATTACTCTAAGCACTTGATGAGCAGTATGAACACTCTCCAGTGTTATAGAGATTTGGAGCTATGGCTAGATTGATCAAGGATACAATCATTCAGTCCACAACCTATTTTCTCTTGTCATGAACAGCACTGACCTAAACGAATCTTAAGATATGTAATCTTGAGAGTCTCCATCTCGCCCATGTTTATATGATGAACCTGTTGAACTTGCCTATGCTCACGCATCGAGGTATCGATAAGTCATGTCTGTAAAATGGTGGTTGGGATAGTACAGGGGAAAGTAGATATCAGGTGGCTCGGATATGACCGAGAACACCAGTATGATCAATTTATTTAAACAACAAAAATTAAGAGCATTAAGCAATGATGACTACGCATTATGGCAGCAAGTAATGGCTGTAATTAAACGTGTGGTTAACGCGATTGCATCCATGAGGAACTTTAAACCCATATTTGAATATGGGCAGCGATATTACCTCCCTAGCTATAAGGACAAAACAGGTCATTTCTACCATGTGGATGTCTATAAGCCATATTCAGATTTAACGGACTTAGCAGAGGACTTCCTCTATGGACTCTCCATGATCCGATGGCTCGATCAATATTATCCACTACATTACTACCCGCTACATTTCAGGGTGTTTATTGAATGTGTTGAAGATTATCGGCTGGAGCGCATTAACTGTGAGCAGACACGTTTTCAGTCTCGTTATATCGACCGCTTCAATGACTGCATCTACTGCATTTATAAAGATATGAAAACTGACAGCAACATGCTGGAATTCAAACGGGTAAGAGATCAGGTCTCACATCGGAAACGTAAGGTGAATGACTATATTCAAAAATTACTTGGATGTCATTCTCGGTTGGTGGCAATACGGGTTGATTTTGGCTATCGGGAGGATGCAGAGGTAAGCTATGAACTGATCAGCGAACATCGAGAGAAACTGCTTCGTTATCTAAGGGAAAGACATGATGGCGATGCCTTTGCAGGCTTTATCTGGAAACTGGAATATGGGCTAAGAAAATCCTATCACCTACATACCATGATTTTTTTGGATGGTTCCAAGGTGCAGGAGAGCATTTCACATGGCAAGCTGATTGGACACTACTGGATTGATGAGATGACTGAGGGAGAGGGCGTTACGTACAATTGCAATGCCCATATGGATAAATATCAGCATTGTGGGCTGGGACGAGTAGATTATCATGACCAGAGAAAGATTGAGAATCTTAAAAAGGCTTGCCAATATCTCACCAAATACGATGAGTCGCTTGAACTACTGCATTATGGTTATCAGGCAGGCTATGATCAGGATAGACAGCCTGAACAGGATGATCCACTGATTCAGCCGATTCATTCTGAACTGGGTCGGGTGTTTGGGACTGCGCGATTACCTAAACCTAGAGTGCAGTTAGGTAGACCGCGTAGGAAGTAACCCGTTAAATAAAACCATACTCCGCTACAACTACAAACTATTTATCAAGGAACATAAAAGAGTAGGCAGCCCATTGAGGCTGCCTACTCTTGTGTTTGTATAGTCGAATTGCAAATTATTTCAGATACATATCATCGCCATGAACACTCAACAACTTGATCTTAAATTAAGGAGAACACTCATGGCACATTTGGTTGAAACAATGGCATTCGTTGGACAAACCCCTTGGCACGGTCTAGGGAATCAACTCACACCGAATCAACCCTTAGAAGTTTGGGCACAGCAGGCAGGCATGGATTGGCGCATTGAATCCTCCGATGTCAGTTACATGGCACAAAACCATCGAGGACAAAACATTATTATGCCCTTTGAAGAACAGCGCGTACTTTACCGATCCGATACCCACGCACCCTTGTCGGTGGTGAGTCAACGCTTTCAAGAAGTCCAACCGATGGAAATTCTACACTTCTATAAAGACCTGACTGAACAATCAGGCTTTGAACTGGAAACTGCGGGGGTGCTGAAAGGCGGTAAGAAATTCTGGGCATTGGCGAAAACAGGACAAACATCTGCTTTAAAAGGTAAAGATATCAGCAACGGTTATATTCTTTTAGCTACGGCTTGTGATGGCACACTCGCCACCACAGCACAATTCACTTCTATCCGTGTGGTGTGTAATAACACTTTGGCGATTGCACTCAAAGCCCATAACAGCACATCGAGCAATGCTGGTGTGGTTAAAGTCCCGCACAGTACCAAGTTTGATGCTGAAAAAGTCAAACAACAATTGGGTATTTCAGTTCGTGCATGGGATGAACACATGTATGAAATGAAGCAACTCAGTCAGCGTAAAGTCACCCAACAGGAAGCGGCAGCCTACTTTGATGCGGTGTTTAACAACAGTAGTCTGAGTGTGGCAGAACAGGATGAAAGCATCATTCAATTCTATCGCAATGCAGCCATGCCAAATCAAGGCATCAACACAACAACTAAAGCGGACAATAAAACTGAGCCAAATAGAAGAGCCATGTCTAAGGTGATGACTATGTTTAATGGACATGGGCGTGGTGCGGAACTCAGTTCAGCCAAGGACACGGCATATGGTTTATTGTGTGCAATCACTGAATTCACAGATCATGAACGTCGAGCGATGAGTACTGATCATCGACTCGATTCAGCATGGTTCGGTGCAGGGGCAGCGATTAAACAACGAGGACTTGAACAAGCCCTGCGAATGGTGGCTTAAAACTATTTGACTCGCTGAAATTATTTTCAGTTTTATTTAAGCTAAGCCAATTAATTTAAACATACGGTAAAGCCGTAACAAGCATTGCAATTCTCATTTCGCCACATCATCCCCGATGTGGCTTTTTTTATGCTCGAAATTCAGCTTTTACACTTTTACCGCTACAGGAATATTTCTAATGAATACGAATACTCAGATTCAGAACACACTAAATAACCCACCACTACAACCCTATGTACCTAACTTAAATCAACTCACACAAAACTCATCAACCCAGCAGATTGAGGTAGGAACCCGAAGCAAACGTGATCGACCGAATACGCAACCACGAAAAACCAAAGCTCCAGTAGCCAAGCGTCTCGCCAATACCAAGCAGATGAATTATCAGCAATGGCTAGAGGTCAGAAAACAGGGGATTGGCAGCAGTGATGCCGCTACCGCTTGTGGACTGAATCCTTATATGTCGATGTTGGAACTGTGGATGATCAAAACAGGTCGGATGCAACAAAACATCGAGGATGAAAGTGCAGGCTATGCCCCTTTGTACTGGGGCAAACAACTTGAACCATTGGTCGCTGAATACTACAGCATGCACACCAATAATAAGGTGCGTCGAGTCAATGCAGTGCTGCAACACCCTGATGAAGACAAACGCTTTATGTTGGCGAATTTGGATTATGCCGTAGTGGGTAGTGAAGAAGTTCAAATCTTGGAATGTAAAACCGTGGGGGAATATGGCTCTAAGCTTTGGCGAGATGGTGTACCACTTTATGTCCTCTGTCAGGTACAACATCAACTGGCAGTCACAGGTAAACAAGCCGCACATATTTGTGCCTTGATCTGTGGACATGAAACCAAGATTTTCAAAGTCACACGGAATGAAACCGTGATCCAGCACATCATTAATGCCGAACGTCACTTCTGGCAATGTGTGGAATCAGATATTCCACCGAGTGTCGATGCTTCTGATTCAGCAGCCAAAGCTTTGCAGCAACTCTACCCTCAGCAAATTCCGTTATCAGTAGAAGACCTCAGCCAAAATGAACAAGCCAACTATTTATTTAACCAATTGCTTGAGGAAAGGCATAAGGTTGAGCAACACCAACAGTATTTTGATGAACTCAAACATCAACTACAAATGATGATGAAAGATGCAGAGAGAGCGGTATTTACAGGTGGATCAGTCACTTGGAAAAAGTCTCAAGACTCGGTCAGCCTAGACAGTAAATCCTTACTGAAAGAGCATCCTGAATACCTACAGCAGTTCCCTCAAACTAAAGCAGGAACGCGAAGATTTCAAATCTACCCGAATGGTGGATAAGGAAGAAACGCATATCCACCATTTATTTCCTAACTACGTATCAAATCAATCAATATCAAAAAATCACTGATCCCATGCCTCAATAGGTATGGGATTTTTTATGCGCAAAATTTTATTTACCCGAATTTATACATCACTATAGAGGACATCACCATGATTAAAGGTTTAGCTATTACCCCACCTGTACTCGGTCGTATCAGCATCGGCAAGATTGTCGAAAAGAATGGAAAAAGACTGCCTGAAAAGGATGATCAGTTTACCATTACCAGCCAAATCCAAAATAAGGATGGTTGGGTGAAACATCCATTAGATGAGCAACTACGTGCTAAAGCACCCAATCAAAACCAAAAACTCAGAACCATTCCAGTACGGATGATTTTCAATGATCCTGAATTGAACCTACGAGCAGAGTACAGCTTATTTGATCGACAAACAGGACGTTTAATCTGCTCAGGCAATGGCGAAAGCTGTCAGCGACTTGGACCAAATGGCATTGAACAACACTCATGCCCATCACCTGATTTATGTCCACTGGCACAGGGTGGACTATGCAAGCCCTACGGAAGACTCTATGTCAATTTAGATGAATCAGATGAGTTTGGTACATTTATCTTTAGAACCACAGGCTTTAATAGTATTCGGACGCTGGCAGCACGACTGAGTTATTACCATGCAGCTTCAGGTGATTTACTTTCATGCTTGCCATTACAACTGACTTTACGAGGTAAAAGCACTACACAAAGTTATCGTACTCCGATCTATTACGTGGATTTAACCTTACGTGACGGCACAAATCTTAAAGAAGCGATTACTTCAGCCAAACAAATTGATGAGCAGAGTAAGGCAGCAGGATTTTATCAGGAGGCTTTGGATTATGTGGCAAGGCAGGGTTACGGCAATGCCAGCTTTGAGGTCGGTGGTGAAGAGGGGTTGGATATTGTGGAGGAGTTTTATACAGATGAACCCAAACAAGAATCATCTCAGTCAACACATGACCTGAGTCATGTGCAGGATATTCAGAAAGGGTTACAGCAGTCGGTGCAGGCTTTGAACTAAAATAAAAAGGCATCAAATGATGCCTTTTTATTTTCTTTAATTTTTAAAATAATGTAGAGAAGCTTGATTTTTATTATTAATATATGGAATTTAAAAATGTAAAATTTTTATAGCCTAAATTTAAGAAATAATATGATATTTATTAATTTAAATATCTTAACTGTGATACTATATTTTAAAATATTCTATAATTTATATATTAATTTTTTATAGAAATTGATTTTAAGCATGAAATTATGCTGTGTATAATTTTATATATTTTTTTGATAATTATAAAGATGATAAAGGATACTTTATGAAACATGCTGTATTAAGAATGTTAGTGTTGATGATTAATAGTGATCTTGAAAAAGTAAAAGATGGTATTGCTGTAACTTTGGCTGTCAATGGTCTAATGATTTCAGGAAGAATTATTCCACGAGATGACTTTTATAATATAGAACAAAATCTCGTCCTAAAAACATTTAGGGAGAGTGGACGAAAAAGTCTCACTACTGAACAAATTTCCAAAGAGGAAGATGACTTAACCTATCTTAAGAACATCGATACCTTACATCTTACAGATGCAATTTATGTGATCGGTACCCAAAAAGTACCTACCACTACTACCACCAGCATTATTGTGGATATTGACTCCATTGATGCCTATAACATGGGTTCAATGAACTATTTAGAAAGATGACAATAAAAGTAAATGATGCTTTAACTCTTACAAATATAGAAATGAGATCATCTTTAGTTTATTTGAAACACTTTTATGTTTAGATGTTAATAAAGACATATAAAACAGATAAATAGTTGCTATATTCAAATAATGTAGAATAAAATTAATCAAACATCTCCATGTTATTCTGATATTTTTCAATGATTTTTAGAAAATATTAATATATTTTTTCTTGTCCATCTATTCTGGTTTTAAACCTTCGATGAAACCACATATATTGAGTAGGCTGTGTTTTGATCTGTCTTTCCAAAATAAGATTGACTCTAGTCGCATCTGCTACTTCATCATTGCTTGGAAAGTTATCAAGAGGAGGTTCTAATAAAATATGATATTGAGGATTTTTGATGTCTCCAGTTCTATAAAAAAATAGTGGGATGGCGACAGAATTTGTAATTTTTATTAGCCGTCTATGTGCAGTTAGTGTTGCTGCGGGTATGCCAAAAAATGGAGCCATTACACCCTGTTTAAGACCGAAGTCTTGGTCGGGACTATACCAAATGGCATGACCATGTTTTAAGTTGCTGATCAGTGCTCTCATATCATCTTTAGAAATCTGATTTTTATAAATTTGAGAGCGGCATCTGGTAATCATCATATCTAAAAGGGGATTATTTTGTGGTCTATAAACCACATCTAAATCGAAGAAACGGCTACTCACGAAACCACCAGCATCCAATAGTGTTGTATGGCTACCTAGTAATAAGATGCCTTTGTCATGAGAACTTTTTAGATATTCTGTACCATGAACATGGATTCTGTTTACAAACCACTGCGGTCGGTACCATGCATTTAGGGCTTCGAAAACGCCAAGCATTGCATTGAAAAAAACCTGTTTTGCATCTGTTTCAATTTCTTCATATGTTTTGTTAGGGAAACATAGAGAAAGGTTTTTGACTGTAGTTTTTCTTCTGGAATGTAGAAATTTCCATGACAGGTTTGATAAAATTTTCGCAAATCGACATTGTATAGACCAAGGGAGTAAAGCAAATATCATCAGAACAATGATGGCAATCCATATACCCCAATATCTGGGTAATAAAAAAGACCACTGAAATGCACTTGCCTCATATTGTTGTTTAGAATTCATGGCAAAGCGTTTCTTAAGAAAACTCAACAGAGTAGCACATGAGAAATAAAATTATGTTCTTTTTTAAGCTGCGAAATTATAAATAGCGTGGAAAATAATTTTTTGTAAAGAAAGCAATTTCTATGTTGCTCACGACTTCTTATGTTGTATTAGAGCAATTAAAAAAGCCCCTCAGATTTGAGAGACTAGTCATATTAATTTTAGGAATGAATAGTTGCAATTTCTTAAAGAGCTAAACAAATTAAATTGATAAAATAATTAACAGTAAAGTAAATCACTGTATTACTTTTCTCACGATAATAGCAGAGCCTTAAATAAGTTTTAAGGCACTGTTAATAAGGAATTATTTATTGTTAGGATCTGGTTGGTCATTATTTCCAGATTGATCACTTTCAGAACTTGGAGTTTGTGAAGGCTGGGTTTCAGTAGGGGACTTTACTTCTGAATGCTCATTTGCTTGAACTTTAATTGTATTTGCATGGGTAGTAGTATTTTGTGAGAAACTTTTGAAACCTGACATTTTTATCTTCTTAACTTCACTGTGGAAAACCCATAGTACGCTGTAAAAGCCGTTACACTACGATAGTTTTAAGACCTATATGTGTTGATATGTGCCAAAAATGCTGTTTATCTCGATGAAATATTTCATAAATAAAATCAATTATATATAAATGCTTGAGTATTATCATATAAAGTCTCGAAATATATCATTTAAATTTCAAGTAGAGCTACATAAAACATACATATATAATTTTTTGATCAAATTTTTATCACAGTATTTAATTTTCTGAAAATTAATGAAATTAGGGAGTGGTTAAATTATCAATTGTATATATGCACTACTAGGCATACTATGTTTGATTAAATTGGAGCATATTTATGCTAAAAGACATTACGGTTGTTGATTATCAGGGTAGAGAGAAAAGAGCGCACGCAAATTACTCAGATGAAAATACTGAAAGTGCACTTCAAAAAAAACGAGTTCAAAGTTTAAAAATTGAATACATTTTGATAAAAGGGGAAATTATTTACCCTACGCTAGATTGGGTTTTTAATAGTTTAGATGGTAGTAGCTACTATATAAAGTAAAAATACTAGCTTTATTGAGTTTGAATAGACTCATTTTTATTTTTTCTTGTAAAGAATAAGCTAATATCTTTGTATTGTTTATTACATTTTTTATCAATATTGATGAGCAGAATTTATAATGTATTAAGAAGTGACGAAATATATTCCTGCTCTGGATCAGGAAGAAGAGATACTATAGATAAATTTTAAAGAGATGTAAGCTATTAGGTAGGATATTTTAGATAAAAATAAGCCAAGAAAGTTATTTTAAAAATTATAATCATATGGCGTGAGAGGACTATGATTATGATATTTTTGAAGTTATCGAAGAGGTAAATATTTGTAATATTCACCTAAAATAATATAAGTTGCTATTAAAAATTAAGAGTGTATAGTTGATTCTAACGATAGGAAAATATATTTGTCTCATTAAAATTCTTCTTTTGCATTTTTCGCTTATTTGATATTTTAGTTTCAAAATTATTATTTTAAAGTTTAATTTATTAATTAAATTCTCAAAAGAGAAATGATTTTTTATGTCTAGTTATATGAATGGCACAGTTAAATGGTTTAACGAAACAAAAGGTTTCGGTTTTATTCAATCTGATGATGGTCAAGATGTTTTTGCTCATTATAGTTCAATCGCAAATAGTGGTTTTAAAACTCTTTTCGAAGGTCAGCGAGTTAAATTTGACGTCTTGCAAGGAAAAAAAGGGCTACAGGCGAGTGATATTACAATTATCCAGTTAAATTCTTAACTTTGGATCAAATAGTTTTGATCGAATCCGTAGGCGATACGGTAGTATTTGAGCAGTGAATAGAATAAACGTATTCCTAACACTTAGCCATGATCGAGCTATAATCGACAAGTTCAAATATCAACGTTAAGCATGAGATCGCATCATGCCGATCAAAAAAAATTAGTTTTAGTGGTTTTAACTAAAATTTTAATTATAAAAAGTTTATAGCCTAATTTACCAAAATTAGGCTTTTTTTACTGATATCTAAATTAGATTTTGGTACAGAATTGTGTTTTATTTTTTTCATCTGATAAATAAGCTCATAGACGCTTCGCCAAGATAAGATAATTGCTCCTATAGTCACATCCCAAACGTATCTAGAAGAGTGGCCTATTTCATTTTTTAATAAAATACTCGCTTTAGCAGTACGGCTGCGTTATTACCGATGCAGCATCGGATGATCTTTTATAATACCTGTCATTACAACTTACTTCATGAGGTAAAAGCACCATAGCTTGTTATATTAATTGAGCTTAACCATAACTTATGGAATGAGCTTTCATGGGGCAATTAGCTCAGCCAAACAGACGGATGAACAAAGCAAAGCAGTAGGGTTTTATCAGTAGACTTTAGACCATGTGGCAAGGCAGAGCTATTGTAATGCCAGTTTTGAGGTGGGTGGTGAAGAGGGCTTGGATATTGTTGAGGAGTTTTATACGGATGAAACGAAGCCAGAGCAGCATCAACAATCTTATGATCTCACTCATGTTCAGGATATTCAGAAAGGGTTGCAGCAGTCGGTGCAGGCTTTGAATTGAAATGAATTTAATTAGAAAAGAGTACTCGTACTCTTTTTTTGCAGATTTTGGTCTGTAGATAAGAAGATATTCACTTCTAGAATATCTGAGAGATGGATTTACTTTAATAACGCTTTTTAGTATTTTGTTAGCAAATCAGAAGTATGTCCATCGTCATGCGTTCAAGTAGGTTGTCTAAGCTTATACTCGCATTTATCCTGTTTTTGTTTACGATAACAATTACGGGAGTTCATGCGTGGGCACCTGTTTTACTTGAAAATATTGAACACCAACATGAATTAAGTATTGTTGTGGAAGATGATGCATCAAGTCATTGGTCTTTGCAGCACTCAGGTGATTCTTTTACAAGTATGACTGATCATGATGTAGAAACACACACTTGGAAGAATTTTGATGAGCCAATCTACCATCACTCGGTGAAGCCTATTTCTTCTGATAGTGATCTAAGCATAGACCCTGTGTTTATTCTAAGTTTTATCACTGCTCTTATTTTTCTGTTCCTAAAGTTATCTGAACATCAGATTCGGGTATTTGACTTTAGAAAAAGAATATTTATTTTACGTAATTCTTATACCTATACAAAAGCTCTTATTGTTCTAAGAAATTGATTTTTATATACAAAAAATAATTATTCATTTTTTTGTATAGGTAAAGTCATGTCTAAAATTTATCAGCTATTCCTTAGCTGTGGTTTTGTAGTAACGGCAGCAAACGCATTTGCGGAAACGAATTATGCTGAACTACAAAAGCAGGTTATCGCAAGTGATGCTGTACTCAATAGCCTACAGCAGTCCGAGCAAGCTTATGAAATCAACCAAAAGTTTGCTGGCAGATTAAATAATCCTACTTTCAATGTGGAGTTGGATAATCTTGGTAATTCCAAATTGAAGGGTTTGGATGGCTCAACAACCTTGTTAGGGTTGTCACAAGAGATTCCTCTTAGTAATAAACTCTCCTTGAGAAAGCAAATTGCGAGTTTTCAAGGTGATCGTAATCAGTTCGAAATAGCAAAGCGTCAGGCTGAACTCAAAGCAGATTTAAGAATCTGTATGGCGAACTGGTATGTGGCAACTCAACGTGCTGAAGTTTATTCAACAGAAAGCAAGTTTAATGCAAGACAAGCCAATGTTCTTTCGGAAAGGCTCAAGTTTGGGCGAGTCATTCCTTCGGATGCTCAGCTCAGTGCAGCACTTTCATCTGAATCAAAACTACGTTATCAAAATGAAGTGAAAAAGGGGCAGTTTCAGAAGAATCTGTGCTCTAAGTTCACATCGAATCTACCAAGTAACGCTTTAGAAGTTCCTCTAAGTTTTAATTTCACAGACAAAATTAGTTTGGCTGAGCAAGAAGCGTTTCTGAGTTCAAAATTGAAAAAGACACAATTTGAACTCGCTCGTAAAGAAGCAATACCTGATATCACTTTGGGTGTTGGGGTCAAAAACTATCAAGAAACCAATGACAAGGTATTCCAAGTTTCAACCTCAATACCACTCAATATCTTCAACCGAAATAAAGGCAATATTGCGATTGCCCAAGCGGAACAGATGAAAGCTGAAACGCAGTCTGTATGGGTTAGCCGTAATTCTAAAATTGAACTGGAAAACAAGTCCATTGAGGTTTCTAACTTAATCGATGTGATCCACCAATATGATCAAACCGTTTTGCCCGCAACCAATGAAAGTCTTCGCATTGCAGAGATGGGATACCAAGCAGGGAAAAACTCGTTACTTGAGTTCAATAGCATTAAGCAAATTTGGTTAGACAAACATCTTGCTCGATTCGATTTGTGGTTGGCTTTGCAGACAGAAATTGCAGAAGTCGAGCGCAACTACATTACTCATTTAGATCAAGAATAAGGGCAAGAATATGAATAAACCAACCAATACTTTAATGGCTACGGGCATTATTGCCTTGCTTGTCGTGTTATGTGCTGTGGCATGGTACAAGACAGGTCAAAAGACTCAGTCTTCTTCAGCACATGGGGAAGCAACAGAAGTAAAAGTTGCAGTAGCAGGTGACGAGAAAGGACCTCATGGTGGACGTTTATATCGTGATGGCGATTTCTCAGCGGAAGTGAAAATCTTTGAGCAGGGCGTAGAACCACATCTCCGTGTTTATGGGTATTTCAAAGATAAACCGCTTAAACCTGAAGCATTAACGGCAAATGTCTACATCAAACGTTTGGATGCAGAGCAAAATATTCAATTTAAACCAGAGAGTGATTACTTGATCGGTAATGAAATTGTCTATGAACCACATTCATTTTTAATGATTGTCAACGTTGATTATCAAGGTAAAAAACATACGTGGAAATGGGACACCAAAGAAGGTCGTGTCACCATGTTGGACAGTAGTATCAAGAGCAGTGGTTTAGAGCTCCTAAAAGTTGAATCCATGATGTTTGAAAATGCTTTAGAGTTAAAGGGAGAATTGAAGTTCCCTGATAATTTTGAAAGTTTTATCACACCGAAAGCAAGTGGAACACTCATCAAAACATATCGCACGATTGGCGATAAAGTAAGTCAAGGTGATTTATTAGCTACAGTACAAAGCCAAGACTTGATCCGCTTAAATGCTGAGCGTTCTATTGCAGTAGATAATTTGCAATTTGCACGTAAAAAGATGGAGCAAGAGCGAACGTTATTTCAAAAACGAGTATCGCCTGAAATTGACTACATTAATGCAAAGCGTGAATTTGATAATGCTCAGATTCGTGCCAATGAACTGAACAATTTAATCAGCTCTTATGGTGGTTCAGGCAACGGTACAATTGAAGTTCGGGCTGCGATGTCTGGCACAGTCTTACAAGTGCTAGGGGCAGTTGGATCAAATGTCACACCAGCTTCGCCAATATTTAAAATTGCCAATACATCTCAGTTACTTGCAGTAGTCAATGTTCCTGCGGATAAGCTGAATACAATTAACCCGAATGCTAAGGTGACTGTAAAACCTCAAATTCAATCAGGCACAGAAGAAGCATTGGGGACGATCAAATACATCAGTGATATCATTGATCCAAAAACACGTACTGCTCAAGTCTTTGTTGAAATTGCCAACCAATTTAAATGGCGTTCAGGTCAATTGATCACCGCACATATTTTTGAAAATCAAAGCTTGAAGCCTATGGTGGTTCGTGAAGATGCTTTACAAAACTTCCGTGATTGGGATGTGGTGTTCATTCGTGTAGGCAATGATTTTGAAGCACGTCCATTAGAGTTGGGTGAAAAATATAACGGGTTTGTTGAAGTTAAGTCAGGCTTAAAAGCAGGTCAGGTTTATGCGGCAGGCAATTCTTATTTATTAAAAGCAGAGCTAGGTAAATCTGGCGCTACTCATGATCATTAAGGGGTAGTACTATGTTTGACCAAATTGTTAAGCTTTCGATTAAGAATCGTTGGCTTGTACTGATCGTCTTCCTATTCGTAGCTGCATTGGGTGTTTATAACTATTTTAAACTACCTATTGATGCTGTTCCTGATATCACAAATGTACAAGTCCAAATCAACAGTGAAGCACAAGGCTTGTCTCCTATGGAGATGGAGTCACAAGTCACTTACCCGATTGAAACAGCTTTGGCAGGTATCCCTAATCTTGAATATACACGTTCTGTGTCGAGATACGGTTTATCTCAGGTCACGGCGATATTCAAGGAGGGGACGGACATCTATTTTGCCCGTCAAATTGTCAATGAAAAATTGCAAGGCGTGACACCAACACTACCAAGCGGCATATCGACTTCAATGGGACCTGTTTCTACAGGGCTTGGCGAGATCTTCATGTATACAGTTGAGAATGCCAAGAATAGTCTAAACCCACTTTCACCCACTGAATTAAGAACCTTGCAAGATTGGGTCATTAAACCTCAGCTTCGAAATGTAGAGGGTGTGAATGAAATCAATACTATTGGTGGCTATCTAAAACAATTTGTTGTTCAACCTGATTATGCTTATTTGCGTAGTATAGGGCTGGATCAGAAAGCTATTTTAGAGGCGATCTCTAAGAACAGCATGAACAAAGGTTCAGGGTACATTGAGAAAAATGGTGAGCAGTATTTAATCCGTTCTGATTCTCAAATTAACTCGATTGAACAAATCCAAAATATTCCGATCACGACGAGCAATGGTTATATCCTCAGATTGAAAGACGTTGCAAAAATATCGATTGGTCATGAATTACGGACAGGTGCTGCGACCAAAGATGGGCAAGAAATTGTACTGGGTACAGCGTTCATGCTTATTGGCGAAAACTCTCGAAATGTTGCTCATGCTGTAGATCAAAAGCTACAACAGGTTCAAAAGTCGCTACCTGAAGGTGTTGAAGCGAAAGCAGTCTACAACCGAACAACTTTAGTTGATGCAACGATTCAGACAGTGAAGAAGAATTTACTTGAAGGTGCAATTCTGGTCATTGTGGTACTTTTTCTTTTTCTTGGACATTTCCGAGCAGCCTTGATTACGGCGATGGTGATTCCATTATCCATGTTGATGACAATTACAGGCATGGTTAACCAAAAGATCAGTGCCAATTTAATGAGTTTAGGTGCACTCGATTTCGGAATTATTGTTGATGGTGCGGTGGTTATTGTCGAGGCATCTCTCGCTAAATTAGCCATGAAGCAAAAAGAGTTAGGACGTATTCTGACTCAAAAAGAACGTTTTACGACTGTGTTTGAAGCAACAAAGGAATCTCGAAAAGCGATTCTTTATGGTCAATTGATCATTATTTTGGTTTATCTGCCTGTGATGACTTTGACTGGTGTTGAAGGCAAGATGTTTACACCAATGGCTGCAACGGTAGTTATGGCTTTAGTTGGTGCAATGATTCTGTCAATTACGTTTGTCCCTGCAATGGTGGCATTAGTTACTACAGGTGAAATTAAAGAAGAAGAGTCAAAGATTGTTCATTTTATTAAGAAATTGTATAGCCCAATTTTAGATTGGTCTTTAAATCACAGATATTTACTGATCGCCTTTGTCTCAATATTCTTTATATTCAGTGCAAGTCTTTCAACTCGTTTAGGTTCAGAATTTATACCTTCTTTAGATGAGGGGGATGTGGCATTACATGCTTTGCGTATCCCAGGTACTTCATTAACTCAAGCCGTTGAAATGCAATACACGCTTGAAAAAGAAATTGTGAAAATTTCTGAAGTTCAGACCATGTTTGCCAAAGTTGGAACAGCAGAAATCGCCACTGACCCAGTTCCACCCAATGTGGCTGATAACTTTGTCATGTTGAAGCCACGTAGCGAGTGGCCAAATCCAAAGAAACCAAAAGCGGAAGTCGTTGCAGATATTGAACGAGTAGCTAAAGGTGTTTATGGAAATAATTACGAGTTCACTCAGCCGATTCAAATGCGCTTTAACGAACTTATTTCAGGTGTCCGTACCGATGTTGCTGTGAAAATATATGGTGATGATCTAGGTCAACTACTTGAATCAGCAAACGCTGCCGCTAAAATTTTAGAGGGAGTGAATGGTACTGCTGACTTGAAAGTTGAACAGATGACGGGTTTACCCATGGTATCTGTCGAGCTGAAAAAAGACATGATTGCCAACTATGGGCTTGATGCTGAGGATGTACAGCAACAGGTTTCTAGCCTCATCACTGGTGAGACAGCAGGTAAGGTATTTGAAGGTGATCGAAAGTTCGATATTGTTGTTCGAATGGATCAAAACTCTGTCACAGACTTAGAAAAACTCTATCAAGTTCCTGTGAATCTGCCTGATGGTTCAAGTGTACTTTTATCAGAATTGATCGAGTTAAAAAATGTTCAAGGACCAAACCAAATTTCTCGTGAGAATGGTAAGCGTCGTATCGTCATCACAGCAAATGTCCGTGGTACAGATATTGGTAGTTACATTGCAGAAGCACAATCTAAGCTGAATGCAGATTTTAAATTACCAGAAGGCTACTGGCTGACTTGGGGGGGTACATTTGAACAAATGGAGTCTGCATCGAATCGACTCATGGTTGTTGTTCCAATTGCTTTAATTCTGATCTTTGCCATGATCTACATGGCTTTAGGTAATGTTAGAAACAGTGTCTTGGTATTCACAGGCGTACCATTTGCATTAACAGGTGGTGTGATCGCTTTAGCTTTACGGGATATTCCATTCTCAATTTCTGCTGCCGTCGGCTTTATCGCATTGTCAGGTGTGGCTGTGCTGAATGGCTTAGTTCTTGTTTCTGCCATTCAAAGGCTTCGAGTGCAAGGGGAAAGTGTCATTGATGCGGTGAGACATGGTGCAATGGAACGACTTCGCCCTGTGTTGATTACAGCCTTAGTGGCTTCTCTAGGCTTTATCCCAATGGCTTTAAACGTAGGTATTGGTTCTGAAGTTCAACGTCCAATTGCAACTGTCGTTATTGGTGGGATTATTTCATCAACCTTACTGACTTTGATTATTTTGCCGACCTTATATGTGTGGTTTAACCAAGGTTGGTCAAGAAAATCAAACGATGCTACTGAACAGGTTGTTTAGGGGCATCTTTAATGACAAATATATTGCGAGATAAACAAAGCAAATTTGTGATGATGTGGCTAGTCTGCATGATCAGTCTCGCTTTATGTTTGCACTTTAATGAGCATGTAACTGAAAATGAATTTCAGAGACACGTTTCAATTGACGCAATTCATTCTCATCATCATGAGGTCAGCCAACAACATTCACATGGTCATCAGGATAACTACTATGAACATTTTGTTGGTTATGACGTACTTAAATCGATTGCTTTAGCTCATCTATTAAAGGGGATATCGATTCTAGATTGGTGTAAAGAATATGTTTTTTTGATGATAAGCCGTATTTTTAAACCGCCCAAAAAGTGAATGGATTTTCAATTCATTTTAAATTTTGGAGTTTGATATACATGCAAATTATTGATTCACACATTGTGAAATTAAGTGCTTACATAAAGCGATTACTTACTTTATTCATTACATTGGCAAGTCCTACACTTTTTGCTCATGGTGTAGCAGAAGGTGATAAGGGCTACATTCAAGAAATTTATGGCGTTCATGTGATTCCATTCATCTATTTGGGTGCTAAGCATATGGTCACTGGATATGACCATTTATTATTTCTTGTTGGCATTATCTTCTTTTTATATCGAATGAAAGATATCGGCTTGTACGTCAGCCTATTTGCACTTGGGCATTCGATTACCATGCTCGTGGGTGTTTATTACAATATCTCGATAAATGCTTACATCATTGATGCAATCATTGGTTTTTCAATTGTTTATAAGGCTCTTGATAACTTGGGGGCTTATCAGCGTTGGTTTGGTTTTCAACCAAACACGAAAGTAGCGACTTTAATTTTTGGTCTGATTCATGGTTTTGGACTCGCAGTAAAAATTCAGGAGTATGAAGTTCCGAGTGATGGACTGTTGGCAAATTTAATCTCATTCAATATTGGGGTTGAATTAGGTCAGTTTATGGCTCTGTGCATCATCATGTTATTGATGACGTTTTGGAGAAAGACATCGTATTTCTTTAAAACAGCCTATCAAAGCAATGTCTTCCTCATGTTCCTCGGTTTTTTACTTGTTGGCTATCAACTTACTGGCTTCATTACTCAATAAGGATCTAAATTATGTATAACGCTGAAATTCCAAAAGATATCGAATTACCTTCATCAAGAAAGTTAATTAAATCAACAGCGATAGCTGCCGTTAGTGCTGTGGTCGTGTTGGTTACCTGTGTCATGCCTGCGGAGTATGCGATTGATCCGACGGGTATAGGTAAAGTGCTTGGCTTAACGAAAATGGGTGAAATCAAACAATCACTCGCTCAAGAATCAGTGAATGGTCTCAATGCTCAACAGGTAGTGAATAGTGCTGAAGAAATGTCAGTAGAAACTCCGACTCAAACGGCAATTGATACTGTTCAGATGACCATGCCTGCGATTAATAAAGAGAGCATTAGTATTGAGTTAAAACCTGGGCAGGCAACAGAGGTAAAACTAACAATGCCACAAAGTGCAAGTGTCAACTTTGATTGGAAAGCTGTAGGAGGTGGTCTTAACTATGATACTCATGGTGATCCCGTAAATGCCCCTAAAGGGTTCTATCATGGCTATGGAAAAGGCAAGAATGAGACAACTCAACAAGGTGTCTTAAAAGCAGCTTTTGATGGTAAACATGGTTGGTTCTGGCGTAACCGTACAGAAAATCCAGTGACTGTAACTCTACTTGTAGAAGGACAGTTTAGTGAAATGAAGAAAGTCTTTTAAGCTTTAATCAATCTCCTTGGAATAGTCTTCCAAGGAGATTTAATCGTTATAGATGTCAGATTCTAAAAAGGAATCCATAAAATGCTAGAAGTACTAAAAAATACCACATATCGGCATTTGTTCTTGGCCCAAGTGATTGCACTCATTGGAACAGGGTTAATCACGATCGCCCTAGCTTTACAGGCATACGATATTGCCAAGGGAGAAGCTGCTCAAGTTCTTGGTATTGCTTTGGCAATTAAGATGATTGCTTATATCGGTGTAGCACCTATAGCATCAGCATTTGCAGAGCGCTTACCAAGAAAACAGGTATTGGTTGGATTAGATATTATCCGAGCATTAACAGCTTTGTGCCTACCATTTGTGACACAAATCTGGCAAATCTATATTCTCATTTTTATTCTGCAATCTGCATCTGCTGCATTTACGCCAACATTTCAGGCAATGATTCCAGATGTTCTGCCTGAAGAAAAAGACTATACCAATGCTTTGTCATTGTCTCGACTAGCCTATGATTTAGAAAACATTATCAGCCCAATGTTGGCAGGTTTCTTACTCACTGTCATGAGCTACCATAATCTGTTTTTAGGAACAGTATTAGGTTTTATCGGTTCTGCTTTGTTTGTGGTAAGTGCAAAATTACCAGTCGCCAAAGTGCCTGAGTTTAGAGGTGTTTATAGCCGTATAAAGCAGGGAGCTAAAATTTATTTTAATACGCCGAGACTTAAGGCGTTGCTTGCTTTAAATTTAGCTATTGCTTCGGCGAGTGCTGTTGTGATTGTAAATACTGTTGTATTGGTTCAATCGACATTTAAACTTACCGAAAATGCAACGACATGGGCATTTGGTCTTTTTGGACTTGGGTCAATGTTATCTGCTTTTGTTTTACCAAAGATATTGGATAAATTTCCTGATAGATCAGTCATGTTGACGGGAACAACAATTCTTGTCATTGGACTATTCAGTGGTTCTTTGATTGCATCTTATAATGGTTTGTTAGCACTTTGGTTTGTCCTTGGTATTGGATATTCAGTTTCACAAACACCTACAGGTCGCTTGATTCGTAAGTCTGCATCAAGTGAGAATAGAACATCATTGTTTGCCGCCCAATTTGCTTTCTCTCATGCTTGTTGGCTGATCACTTATCCATTGGTTGGATGGTTGAGTACGAATATAGGCACATTACAGACTTTTATTCCGATGGCTGTTATTGCGATTATTGCTCTCATTCTTGCATTATGCTTATGGACAACTAAAGATGAAGATTTTCTAGCACATAGCCATGATGATTTACCCGCAGACCACGAACATGTGATTCAGCATCAAATTAATGGTGTACATGTGCATGAGTATGTGATTGATGACCATCATCAAAAATGGCCTAAATAATTCTTTTCGACTAATGGCTTAGAAGTAAATCGTTTGTTTGTTGTACAATTTCAAACTTGTTTTATCGTTCAATAAAAAGGGAAACAATATGAAAAAACTAATCTTGGTATGTTTAATGGGGCTTGCGGTAACAAATGCTTTTGCTCATTCAGGTGGTACTGATTCTTCAGGATGCCACACGAATAGTAAAACAGGGGATCGTCACTGCCACTAATGGTATAAAAAAAGGAAGCTAAGCTTCCTTTTTTATTAAAAATTATAAGTTTACGCACCAATGTACAAAATCAAACCACAGAATGCCGAAGCTAAAATGACATACATGACTTTGACTTCAAAATGGAACAAGGCGATGAATGCTGCAATCGCAATAACCATTGCTTCATAGTTGAATGGATGATCGAATCCATTTGGCCATAAAACGTGGTAACTGAAGAAAAGTGCAAGATTTAAAATTACACCAACAACAGCGGCAGTGATTGCCGTCAAAGGTGCAGTAAATTTTAATTCATTGTGGGTTGATTCAATCACTGGAGCACCAGCTAGAATAAAAATGAAAGAAAACAGGAAAGTAAACCAAGTCACAATCACAGCACCCAACGCACCTGCCAAGAACAGATGATCATTGCCTAACAGAGCATGATTAAAGCCACCTAAGAATCCTACAAACGCAACAACCATGATCAGAGGACCTGGGGTGCTTTCTCCAAGGGCTAAACCATCGATCATTTGTGTTGGACTCAACCAACCATAAAAATTAACAGCACCTTGATAAACATAAGGTAATACTGCATAAGCACCACCAAATGTGAGCAAAGCAGCTTTTGTAAAGAACCAAGCCATTTGAGTATAAGCATGATCCCAACCAAGCGTTAAAACCAAACTGAAAATTGGGGCAAGCCATAGGATTGCTCCAATCAAAAGTATCTTAGCTAAATGTTTCCAACTAAATATGGCATGTTCTGGGGTAGGTGTATCATCATCAATTAATGCGGGACCATAATCTTTTTTACCTTGCTGATGTGAACCTCCGCCTGTAAAAACGCTTGGATATTTTTTACTTGCTAAATATCCAATGATCGCAGCCGTTAGAACGATTAAGGGGAATGGCAAGTTAAAGAAAAATATAGAGATGAATGCAAGCGCAGCGATTGCCCATAAAAACTTATTTTTCAACGATCGGCTACCAATCCGATATGTCGCATGAAAAACGATAGCAACAACAGCTGGTTTAATCCCATAAAAAAGACCTGCAATAATAGGAACATCACCAAATTTTACATAGACCCATGACAGACCAATCAGGATAAATAGAGAGGGTAATACAAAAAGGATTCCTGCAACTAATCCACCAACGGTTCTATGCATCAACCAACCGATATAGGTTGCTAATTGTTGTGCTTCAGGCCCAGGCAGTAACATGCAGTAGTTGAGAGCATGTAAAAAACGCTTTTCAGAAATCCAACGTTTTTGTTCAACGAGTTCTTGGTGCATAACAGCGATTTGCCCCGCTGGTCCACCAAAACTAATAAACCCCAATTTAAGCCAAAATAAGAAAGCTTGCCAAAAATGAACTGGCTGTGCTGGTTCTTCATGTACAGCGGCTTGTTCTTGTTCCATGATTATTCTCTTTATAGGTTGGCATATAAGCCATCGAAAATGTGATTTGATAAGGCAAATAGGTGGTCATCGTCACTTATCTGGCTTCTAATTCCTTGAATAACCTTTTCAATACCGATTGCTTCGGGAGGCTCAATTCCACCGACATCTAAGTAATGAACAATTTCAGCAATTTTCTTTAATGCAGGTGTTTCTAAATTAAAACTATGTAAAAGAACTTCGAAGGTCACCCAATGATTGACATGACTGAAAGTTGCACCATCAAAATCGAATCCTAATGCTGCTTCTGGGCAGTCACTTGGCATTTCTAACCAAATGAATGTTGGTGAGGTATCAATAAATGTCTTTATTAGCCATGCAGAGGCTAGACGATCAATCCAAGGTCTTTTACGTGTTGCCCAAATTCTGTTTTGATAACTAGCTTTATCTAGAAGTTGAATATGAGCTTGTATCGCTTGAGGCTCATTCACTTCACCAAGACGTGCAATTGAAAGTTCTAATGAAGATAGCTCATTTAAAACCTGTGCTTGAGTCTCATCGGGGTAGAAGTCAATTTCTACAAGCGCATCGATACTTTTTCTCAGTTTACGAACTTGCTTGAGTAGCTCTTTCTTTTCATCTTTAGTCTGTCGATCTCTTAACTCAGAAAGTTGTTTATAGAGAGTGTCGTATTCTTCTTTTCGATTGAAGAAAGGAGCAAGTTCAAGATTTAAGGGTTGCTCAGCATGAAACACATAAGCAGTTCCTTGTTCTGAAATAACATCATTAGCAATAGGGTCAAACTTTTCACTATGCGAAATAGGGAGTAAGTAGACCCCATCTCTTAGAATTGCTGCGCCACTTGCTTTGAGAGATCGCCAGACTCTCATACGAGTGGTTGTGTTCTGCGTAGGCAATGAGGATATGAGTAAGGATATTTTCATGTAATATACTCAACTTATTTGTTTAATATATTACATATAAAAAATTAAAGGGCAAATACAAAGAAGTGATTTCTTATATCAGAAGAAATATTAAAGTGCGGAAATGACTAAAGAGCAGTTGTTTTTTAAGTTTATGATTTTATATAAATTATTTGGTTATATATTGTTTCAGCACACTTCAATATTTGTGAGTTTAGTACTACTTATCAAAAAAATTGTTTAAATTGCAGGGTGTGCAAAAGTTGACTGAGAATTAGGTTCTTTGTAAATCTCAGTCAAAATTTTAACTCTTAGAAGGTGCTTATCGATTTAAGATGACATCAGCTAATTGATGGGCAATTTCCTCAATACTATTTACAGAAGTATTTAAGGCGACTTTATCAGCTAAATTCGGACTATAATCTAAAACATCATTTTTAGTAATTCTGTGCCAAATCGGTAGAATCATTTTGTGACCATTCATTTCACGGGCTACTAAGCCATCAAGTTCATAGTTGGTCCAGTCTTTTTTTATAAAGTCAGTTGAAAGAACAACGGTACCGTATTTAGAGTTTCGGAGACCACTATCAATTTTACGACGCAAACTATCCCCAACTTTTAACGTGAATTCGTCGTACCAAACTTTTACTCCAAGTTGCTGTAATGTCTCTGCAAGTGGTCTGACAAAATCTTCTTTATCTTCTGAAGCGTGTGAAATAAACAAATCATATTCTGGTTCAATCTCAGGTATTGTATTGTTGTAAGATGGTATTGAAACATCAGTAATGTATTGGGTAGAAGCCTTAATAGCATCAATTTCACGTTTCAGTTTCTTTTGATGTTCAATTTCGTCTTTCTGATGTTTTTTAGTCAGAGCCTCTAATTTTTTTCTTTCCAGTATTTCTTCTTTTATAAGGTTCTGTTTTTCTTTCAGTAGCTTATTGTCAATATCAGTTTTCTTCTTTTGCAAGTCTGAAAGTTTTGATTGTATTCGAGCGTTTTCTTGTTCTTTCCGACTAATTTCTGTTAACTTTGTTTTTAATGTAGAAGGGCTAGTTGTCTTCCCGATAGAATTTTGAATTTGTAAAATTTTAGAAATTATATCAGCTCCCTTTTTCTGTTCTAAGCTCATTCGATGGGTAATATCTGCTAACTCCTTATTTAATCTTGTTATGGTACTGCTTATAGTTTGTATTGACATGTTGGCTCAATGATAAATATTAAAGAATAAGATTATTATTTGGTTGGGTTAAATACAAGGTCTATGTATTACGTCATTGTGTAAGCGTAGAGCAATACTCTGCCCAATCAGCCATTAAACCTTTACGCTTTCCTAGATAATTTCCACGTAGATAAGAAGCTTCAACTTTATCTGGCAATTTATGTGCTAACACATGTTCACATACTGCACGATCGTAATTAGTTTTATCTGCCGACCAGTCACGGAATGTGGAACGAAAACCATGCGTAGTAATCACCCGATTTTGTTTAGGATCAATATAGCCTAAGCCATTTTCTTTAAGCTTTTGTTCATGCATTCGTTTGATCAATGTGGTTAATGACATATCAGAAAGCATTTCTCCAGAACGTGGAGCTGGAAAAATGAAATCTTGTGGTTGGCTATATTCTTGAATTGATTCAAGCAACGTAATGGCTTCTTCAGACAAAGGTACACGATGCTCTTTATCGGCTTTCATCCGTTCTTTAGGAATAATCCAGACCTTATTCTTAAAATCAATTTCCTGCCATTTCGCCCCAAAAATCTCACCAGAACGACAGGCGGTTAAAATTGCAAATCCCAAAGCTTTAGGTGAAATTCCTTTTTTCTGTCTTAGATGATGGATGAACTCAGCAACTTGTTCATAAGGCAGGGATGGGTGAGGGCGTGATTCCTGCTTTAAGTTACCCAAGATTGGTTCAAGATTACCTTTCCATTCAGCAGGGTTGTCACCCTCAAAATATCCCATAGCCTTGGCATAATCAAAAATGGTTTCTATACGACCACGGATACGTTTGGCTGTTTCGTTTTTCTCAACCCAAATAGGTCTTAAAACTTCAGCAATTTCGGCTTTAGTAATGTTACCAATAGTAAGATTGCCCAAAGTTGGGTAAATATAAGTTTCTAGTGTCGATGACCATTGTCCAATATGTTTTTCATTTTTGAGTTCACGGGTTTTATTGCCAATAACAACTTTTGCACATTCCATGAATGTTTTGTTCCGTAGTTGCTGAACATGAAGCTTTGCAAGCTGTTCCTGTTGATGGACAATTGGATCAATACCACTTCGTATTTGTAATTTTAATTCAGTGGCTTTGGCACGAGCTTCAGCTAAAGAAACTTCAGGGTATGGACCAATACCAATATCACGGCGATGAGGTTTTAATTTTCCATTTTTATCCAGACGTTTTCCCACAACGGCACGTAAAATCCAGACACGGGAATCTCCCTCGATATTTAAACAAAGACCATCAACACCGCCTACGTGGTATCGACCAGTCTCTTTAATTCTTGCTACACTGAGTGCAGAAAGCTCTTTGGATTTCTTTGGCATGCCTTTGATTTACCCCTCAACCTACCCCTCATAAAATACTGGAAATGGTAGGATTAGACAAGATGGATTAGGATGATATAATTATTAAGTATTTGAATAATATATTTTTATAGCATTTATTTGGATTGCTTAGGACTATTGTTAGACGGACACCGCTTCCGCCAAATACGAAAAAGCCCTTATGAAAATAAGGGCTTTTTTATTTCTCTGTGTTTTAGATTAATAACTTGGTTGCAATTGCCCACATCATCAGTCCAACAACAACATCAAGAATTCTCCATGAACTGGCCTTTTTAAACCAAGGCAATAAGATTCTTGCGCCATAGCCTAATGCGAAAAAGAAGATCCATGAGGAGAGTATGGTTCCAGCTGCAAACAAGTACAGATGATCTGCAAACTGAACTGAAATCGAACCAACCAGAATCACGGTGTCTAGATAGACATGTGGATTTAGCCAGGTGAAGGCCAAGCACATACCAATAATTTTAAGCAGTGAGTCCTTTTCAATTTCACTAGGATTCAGTGCCGAACTATTGTTGATGGCTGAGTAGAAATTTCGAAGCCCATATAAAAATAAAAAAGCAGCACCAAAGTACTTGGCAATGGTAACGATCAAAGGGAAGTCGATTACGATTTTTGAAAAGCCCATGACCCCTAAATAAATCAAGATAGAATCCGAAAGCGCACAGATCAGGCAGACCCAAAAAACATGCTGCT
The DNA here is from genome assembly GCF_013072695.1 of Acinetobacter sp. Ac_5812. Taxonomy (GTDB): domain Bacteria; phylum Pseudomonadota; class Gammaproteobacteria; order Pseudomonadales; family Moraxellaceae; genus Acinetobacter. Next base: position 32,178 of record NZ_LXUK01000007.1, on the reverse strand, counting down.
GTTTTAAGCCTTGTTTTAGAACAAAAGCATTTTGCGCGCCAATCGCTAAAATTAAAGAAAAGCCAATACCAAGCCCATAGAAAAATGCAGTCATATTTTGGTTCCTCAATCATATAGGGTGGTCTGTGCTGGCTTTGGATGGAAAACAACGTGCATATGCTTAGGCAAAGGCAGTTCGTCTAACGCTTAGATCAAGTGTTAGATGCTTTTTTTTCCATTAAAAATTTACTGTTTGCTATTATCTTTTTTTATTTATAAAAGTCAGTAAAATTAAGATTATTTTGGTTTTGCTAAATTTTTTTTAGGATTTGTATTGGACACAAAATAAGGTGAAGTATCTTTTGCTGTAGCTGAAAAGGGGTATTTTGAATAGACTGTGATGAGGCATTGAGAATAAATGCCAATGGGTTGTACGATAGATTTTAGCTGCAGCTTTATTGATCTGAGAGTGATATGACTGAATAAGTGTTTAGAGGTCGGTTGATACAACAAAGCTGTTTAAATATTGTTGTCCGAATTACCCCCCTTATTTTTCAATTATTGCCCTTATTTTCAGAATTGTTTTAGATCAAAATTAAAAACAATCGACACAGGAAGTGTTCGAAGGAATATCCAAGCACATATTTAAAAATAATGAAGTGAGTCAAGCATGGACCTCAATCATCATATTCAAGGTGTAAACAATCCGATGCTCAGTAAAACAAGGAAAGTGATTGCGCTGGGTTTTGCGACACAAGGCCTTGGCTATGCGACCGTGATGACTGCACTCCCCACAATAAAAGGTCGATTCAGACTTTCAGATGATCAATTATCACTGATTATTCTGGGAGTATGTATTGCAGCGGCACTCGGTTCAATTTTAGCTGATCGTATCGCAGTCAAGCTTGGCTCACGACTTGCCGTAGTGACGGGTTTTATTTTTGAAGCGATAGGAATAGCACTTGCTGCATTTAGTCCAAATGTGATCCTCATGATTGCGAGTTTTTTGCTTTATGGACTTGGATTAGGCTGTTTGGATGCAGCACTGAATATGCAAGCGGTTATGATGGAGCAACGGCTTGGTAAAAGTGTATTTGGTGTTTTTTTTGCATGTTATACCGCGGCTGCATTTTTAGGAGCATTGATTATGTCAGCCACGGTTTCAACTGCACTTGGAGCAACGACAGCATTATGCATTGCAGTGGTGATTGCCTTCATCACCTCGCAACTCTCTAGGCAATGGTTATTTCAGCAAAAACAATGCTCAGAAATACTTTCGCAAGAGAAACCAGCGATTCCATATCAACAGCTTCTTATTTTTGGGCTGATTATTTTGATTGTGTTTACTGTCGATTCTGCAATCAGTACATGGAGTTCAATTTATCTCAAAGATGTTTTGGCAAGCTCTGCAACGATTGCACCTTTAGGGTATGCCGCTTATCAAATTGGAATTCTACTCACACGCTTAAGTCTTGATTATTTGCTGCAATTTAAAACAGCGACATGGATTGCTTTGGTCACGCTCCTGATAGGCGCATTCGGATGTGTATTATCTGGAATCAGCCATTCATTAGTTACAGTTATTTTAGGTTTTGCATTGGCTGGTGTTGCTGTAGGTGCTTTGGTTCCGCTTACATATTCTGCTGTAGGTCGTTTGGATGAAAGCCGACGCGATGAAATTATTGCTCGTGTTAACATTTTTAATTATGGCGGCGCAGTAGCCGGTGCGGTCATCGTTGGGTTGTTGGCAACACCTTTTGGTTATGCGCCGTCTTTTATTGGTTTGGCATTTGCCTTACTCAGTATTATCTATTTAAGAAAAAGACTGGTTTGATCTACCTCAATCAGGACAAAGCTATTTTGTGCCGGTCATGATCAGGATGAACTTACCAAAACCAGTGATGCCAAGATAAATCAGAATCGCACCAGACTTTAGGCAGATCAACATTTTCTAATTATGATCATCTTTTTTTATTTTTAAAATTTAATAAGATTAATGTTATTTTTATTTACCTAAATTTTTTTAAGATTTTTATGCTAGACAATAAACAATGTGAAGCCTTCTTTGCAGTGGCTGAAAATGGAAGCTTCGAACAAGCAGGTGCCAAGCTCTGTATTACTGCATCAGCGGTGACATTGAGGGTCCAAGCACTTGAAAAAGAATTAGGGCAACTACTGTTGATTCGTGGTCGTCCTTGTGTCTTAACACAAGCAGGTCAGCAGATCTTCGAACACATACAGCACATCCGACGTTTAGAACAAAACTTACTTCATGGTTTGACTGGGGGAGGAGAATCACATTTTTTTAAGACTGTGATTGGGTCGAATGAAGACTCTTTAGCGACATGGTTGCTTCCTGCATTAAAGGATGTATTACTCAAAGAAAAGATTGTGATTGAGCTGAGAACAGATGACCAGTCTCATACCTATTCATTATTAGAAAAGGGGACGGTGAGTGCCTGTATTTCAATTGAAGATCAACCCATGCGTGGTTGCCGTGCGCAATATTTAGGTTTGATGCGTTATCAAATGATGGCGACAGAACAATTTAGACGAAAATGGTTTGCAGAAGGCGTTCATCGAGAAACTTTACGTGCTGCACCAGCGATTATTTTTAATGAAAAAGACCGTATGCATTTTGATCTTCTGGAAAAAAACTATGGATTGATGAAAGGGACTTATCCTTGTCATTTAATTCCATCTTCAGAGTCTTTTGTGACCGCCATTAAGTTGGGGTTAGGCTATGGCATGGTGCCCGAGCTGCAACTGAATATTGAAAATAAAGCAGAAGTATTGGTTGGGTTATTGCCTGATATTAGCGTTGATATTCCACTGTATTGGCATCATTGGGATCAACAATCAAAGCCATTACAGCTTTTGACTGAGCATATTGTAAATCATGCTCGATTAATTTTGGCCTGAGATGAGAGAATAACAATAAAAAATATTATATCGTGTATAGAGCAAGATTTTAAATGCATGAGCTAACATTACTTCTAAAACGTTTAATTGGTGAAATGAAACCTAATAAATGTTTAGAAGTAATGTCAAAACTAAAACAAGCCTAAATATTATATTGGACGACAAGGCTTAGAAAATTCTAGAGCTTCCAATATATTGTTTAGAGACATTGTTTAAGGCGGTTAATATACGGCTATCATCTTTCGTGTTTAATGCTTCATTCAGCTCATGCATATAAGCTACAATTTGTGCTTTTACTTTGTCTGCGAAAACTGGCGTGACAGCTTGATCTTCATAGAGTAGGACATAGTTTTTTGCAAAACCATAAATAAGAAACAAAGCGTTGTGTTCAAGCGGGTGCTCAGCAGCCACAATGGCTTGTTCACATTGATGTTTTAATTGTTGGTAGGCATCCGTTCCATTTGGAAGAGTTTGAAACGTTTCAAATATAGATTGGAAATTCATTTGAATTACTCGCTCAAAAAGAAAATCTACAGATGATTGAACTAAAAATCAAGGAAAATTTATTATTTTTGATGATGAATTGTTTGTGAAATGATTTAGATTATTTTGCTTTAAAGAATTAAATACTTTGTTAGAGGTTTTAGTTTTATCTCTGTACAAAACTTGAATATAACGGTGATCTCACAGATTTATTTAATGTTTTTACATTTCCGATACTAGTCATATACATGCGGTACAAATCAAAAAAGTCCTTAATATGGGAAAATGGTAACAATTGTTTGATTTTGATCGTTTTAGGTGATGATTGTGAAGAATATTTTATTACCCGCGATTTTAGTATTGGGTTTGGTTGGTTGTACTTCGATCACGACGATGTCTCCTGCTCAATTTAACCAACTCAGTACAACACAGATTCCATTTTCAGGAAGTTGGACTGGTGAAGCGGGTGCTGCATCAGTTGCGTTAATTCTGAACCGTCAAGGCAGTGGGATGCTGTGTATGGATGACCGTAAGGAAGTCATGTCTTATCAGGTAAAGTTGGTTGATAACACCCTATACAGTGATAAAGGGGTCAAGTTTAAAGTCAAAGCGTTGAATAACAGCAAGGCCAACATTCACATGAGTCTATTGGGATTAGGGGTTAATCTTGATCTGAATAAAGATGATTCGTTAAAGAATGCCACTGTGGGGTGTAAGCAAGCCCTAAATTAATTTTGTATTGTGACTCTAAACCTTGCCTGTGATTGCAGGCAGTTAAAATTTTCCGCAGATTAAAGAGACCGTTATGTTTTCTCCTTATATTCATGCGTTTGCATTATTTTTCTCATTGCTCAATCCCTTCCTTATGAGTGTTTACATGGTCGGGATGATCCGTAATACCGATGCAAAGGTATTTAGTAAAGCCTTGATACAGGGCAGTTTGATCGCCTTCGGGGTATTTATTCTATTTGCCTGGGGTGGTGAGAATATTTTTAGCCGCTATTTGAATGTTCGTTTCGAATCTTTTCAAATTTTTGGTGGTTTAATTTTCTTGGTCATTGGTTACCGTTATGTATTTCAGGGGGCGGAAACAATTGGAGAAATGCGGGGTGCGCCTGAGCATCTGGCTGGTACCATCGCGATGCCATTTATGATCGGTCCAGGCACAATTAGTGCAGCGGTGGTCACAGGGGTGAGTGTACCTTTTACGGGTGCAATGGCTGTTATTGCAATTACCTTGATTTTAACCTGTAGTATTTTGATCCTGATGAAGTTTGGTCATGATCATTTACGCTATAAACATGCAAAATATATTGATCGCTATTTTGATATTGTCGGACGTTTATCTGCTTTGCTGATCGGTACGATCGCAATTGATATGATTGTAAACGGTATCATTGGGCTAATTCGTTCAGCTAATCTGGGTTGAATTGTATAAAGCCCTGATTTCTACATCTCAAGTATTTTTTTCAAACATTCGCTTTGTTTTGAGGACGCATTGAATCAAAAATACTTGGGATGTCATTATTTTGAATTAAACAATAACAAGATCATAAAAAGAATTGATGATGTTTTATCGTTTTGCACATATGTTTATACCCATGAATAAACGATAATAATCATGTTGTATTCTCTATGAGCTCTTCCCATGTATCAATTAGATCAAGCAAACCAAGCACCTGATGACCAGTCAGAGCTGACAATGACCGTTTTGATGACACCTGATATGGCTAACTTTTCAGGTAATGTTCATGGTGGAACGATTTTAAAGCTACTTGATCAAGTGGCTTATGCTTGTGCAAGCCGATACTCAGGCAGCTATGTTGTGACTTTATCTGTTGATCGCGTTAATTTCAAAGAACCCATTTATGTGGGTGAGCTAGTGACCTTTTTGGCCAGCGTGAATCACGTTGGGCGTACTTCGATGGAAATAGGTATTCGTGTTGAAGCGCAAAATATTCAGAAGCGTACCATCCGCCATACCAATACCTGTTATTTCACCATGGTTGCAGTGGATGAGCAGCGTAAGCCGAAAGAAGTACCACAATTAAATCTAGATACTGAATGGAAGCGTTGTCGCTTTGAAGCCGCAGAGCAGCGTAAGGCAACACGTTTACAAGAAGTCCATCAGCCTTCATGCAGTATGTTTAAGAAAACCACTCAATGCTAATTTTTTAATGCAGGGCGTATTCAAAAATAAAAGATCGAACCGCAGCATGGTTCGATCTTTTTACATTTGTAATGAAGTAAATTTTAAATCATTACAAATGTTGGTCCAAAGGTCTGGAGGAACCTTAAGATCTGATTAGTTTGTTGGCGCAGGTGTAGATGCAGGTGCTTCAGTTGTTGTTGCATCAGTTGCAGCTTGACCTTGAGTTTCAGGTTGCTCTTGAGTTGAAACAACAACCTTTTCTTCAGTTTGTTGTTCTACTGGTGCTGCAAATGTAGAAGCTGCTGCAAGAGTAAGTGTAGTTGCAAGAACAGTTTTGATAAATTTCATATTAGGCATCCTTATTTCATTTAAAATAACAACCTCAATAGGAGGATTGGTTAATTCCAATCTCTCAATTTCGGCATGAGGTCCATGCTATGTGCCAAATGTATTTGCGGCAATGTTCTTAACAATCTATTACGCCTATCTTAACAATATGAAATATTGAATCGTCTTATGTAGTTTCTATGTAAAACATCATGAAGAAATTAAGGATTAAAATGTATGGAAATATGTTTTTGTGATTAAAAAATAATCTAGTATTTTACGTGTTTTAAACACTAGCTTTGCTTTTATAAAAAATGCTTAATTGAATAAACCATTTATATCTTATTTTTAAATAAGATTTTTAGATTTAATGTGTGATTAAAATCTCATATTTTTTGTTTAATAGGTTTTGAGTCTAATTATACTAAAAAGCATTCTTTATTTTATTTCATGGGTATTTCTCTTTAGAATGAAATAAATTCCGAATAAGAGTGTGTCGTGAAACTTCTTGCCCCCAAAACTGTTGCTACGCATATTATTTCTGGCTTTTTAGGTGCAGGTAAGACCACATTATTACAGCACTTACTGACTCAGAAGCCTGAAAATGAAGTATGGGCCGTTTTGATGAATGAGTTTGGGCAGATTGGGGTTGACCAACAACTGCTTACTCAACAGCAAGGTTATGCGGTGAAAGAGCTGTTAGGTGGTTGTTTGTGCTGTAGCAGTCAATTACCGATGCAGATTGCACTTTCTCGCTTGCTGAGTGAAAGCAAACCTGATCGACTATTTATTGAACCAACGGGTTTAGGGCATCCAGCACAATTATTGGAGCAATTGACTGAACCGCATTGGCAGAGTAGTTTGGCTATGCGAGCTTTGGTGATTGTTGTCGATGGAAGTCGTCTACATGATCAGGATTGGGTCAAACAGAATTTATATACCGATCAATTAAAAGCGGCTCAAATTGTGGTGTTGTCGCATATCGACTGTATGACAGCAGCAGATCATCAAGCCTATGCGGCTTTAAAACAAGAATATGAAACCTATGTCCAGTATTGGATTGAAGCCGAAAATGGGCAGGTGGATATGCAACAATTGGATATTCAGCAGCAACCTGTACAACGTAAGATCCAACCCTTATTAAGATTGCAGCAAACACAAGCTGTTGAACAGACGCCAGAAATAAAGCAACTCCCTTATCATTATGTTGAAACGGCTCAGGGCTATACGGTCGCAGGTTGGAAATTGCCGAAACGCTGGCAATTTAATTTTCATGATTTATTAGATGTATTGTGTGCGCAACAAGACTGGGTACGAATTAAAGGAATTTTTAATACCGATCTCGGTTGGAAAAGTTTTAATTTTAATCCGCAGCAGTTTAACTATAAGTCGGCCGAGGAGAGCATCGATAATCGAATTGAGGTGATTTGTCAGTCATCACGTGACTGGTTGGCTTTTGAAACACAATTATTGCAGTGCCGTATCGATCCGATTGATGATCAACCATAATCAAATCGCATATGCTTCTCGGTAAAATAGAGTATGCTTAGCGCCAAATTTGAGAACACAGTATTTAAGAGTTTAGTTTATGGCGTTAAAAGCAACGATATATAAGGCAGACCTCAATATTGCCAATATGGATGAGCATATCTATGCAGATTATCAGCTCACACTTGCTCAGCATCCTTCTGAAACCATTGGGCGTTTAATGGTTCGTATTTTGGCTTATGCACGGTTTGCCGATGAACGTTTAGAGTTCACCAAAGACTTATTTGAAACTGATGAGCCAGCACTATGGCAAAAAGATCTGACAGGGCTGTTAGAGAAATGGATTGAAGTCGGTTGTCCATCTGAAGATAAAGTTAAAAAAGCCAGTGCGCGTTGTAAACAGGTTGCAGTGGTGACCTATGGCGCTCAATCGGATGATTGGTGGCAGAAAAATACCAAGATTAAAACCTTAAGTAATGTGCAAGTATGGCAATTGGCCCCACAAACCACACAAGCACTTGAAGCGTTATGCGAACGCACCATGCAATTGCAGTTGAATATTATGGATGGTGAGTGGACTTTGTTAAGTGACAAAGGACAGGTCGACATTCAGTGGCAACAATTGCAATAATTTTAGTTTGAGTGATGTGGAGAGATAGAAATGAGTGCAGAATTAGAAATCATTGACTTGAAAGTAGGTGAAGGTAAAGAAGCGGTTCGTGGTGCTTTGATCACGACTCACTATACAGGTTGGTTGGAAGATGGAACCAAGTTTGACTCGTCTTTAGATCGTGGCAATTACTTTGAAACTGTGATTGGTACAGGTCGTGTGATTAAAGGTTGGGATCAGGGCATTATGGGTATGCGTGTGGGTGGAAAGCGCAAGTTGATCGTACCTGCACATTTGGCCTACGGTTCACGTAAAATGGGCAAAATCATTCCAGCCAATGCTAATCTGACTTTTGAAATTGAATTATTCGATGTAAAAACACGCGACGAATAACCAGTTTTGATTGAATGAATTGAAGCGGTTTAGTTTTTTTAGGCTAAATCGCTTTAAAATCATAAAGATAAAATAATATTAATAATTGTATAATAAGATTTTGATTTTAAAACATTTCTTTCATCTGAATTTTATTACAGCCCAAGAAAAATATATTGATTCTGTATACAGTCCTGTATATCTTTGAGTTAAAAGAGCAATTTTTCTATGACCCTTATTGTTAAAGCATAAATCGGTATTCTCAGGGTGCGAAATATTGTGCTTTAGGTGACGATAGGTTGATGGGGGTAAGTCAGCTATAGTTCATCGATGATAAAAATGTGGCAAAAAGTAATGATAAGAATTTGAGTGAGTAGAGGTCGATATGAATGATTATTTGGATATCACTGCATCAGAACTATTAAGAGAGTTAGATCATTTTTTTCTGATTGATACCCATGATGGCGCCCAGACTGGTTTTTGGGTCAATGAAAAAGCGCTGACGGACAAACACTACTGGATGGATGGGGATTATAAGGTTGAAATCCTTAGGTCTTTACAGCCTTCGCATCAGTATGCGCCACATGATTATAAAATCACGCGTTTGGCAGTAGGCGAAAATGACAGTAATGTAGTGTTATTGGACTATGATGGGGTGCATAAAAAAATTCAGACTTTCCGCCGTGGTGAATGGGTGAACCGTCTGAATAAATATTTTTACCAAAAAGAGCGCCACTATTTACAGCAGCTTGCAGATCATCCCAACTTTCAATTAATACAGTATTAATCTCGTATAAGGATACTTAAATGCCCCTAATTCAAATTTTGAAATAGGGGTTGGTGTGCTTACCAAAAAATATTCAATTAAAATGTGATTGATTTCATAAAAAATACATTTAAGTTTATTTTCAGCTTTTAAAATTATAAATACAATCCGTACTTCCAGCTGACCATCAAAAACATCTTATTTTTCCATAAAATTGTAAGATGATGCAGGCATGATCTGCGATCAGCGAATTTCTAATCTTGAGACGATATCTCTATGACAACACGTTTAGTGTCCCCAACTTTAAAAACTGTTTTAGGTCTTGTGTTTGGGGTGGTTGCCTGCACCACAACTTTTGCGGCAAATCCAAAAATTGATGCAACCACATTGACAGTCATTGGGTATCACGAAATCACAGAACGTAAAGATGCCTTGATTCCAAGTTATGCCGTGACAGCAAAGCAGTTCGGTGAACATATTGATTGGCTGAAAAAAAATGGCTATCACTTTATCAATGTTGATCAACTGATTAAGGCACATCAAGGTAAATATAAACTGCCGACTAAACCTATTTTGCTGACGGTGGATGATGGCTATCAGTCGTTTTATCAAAATGCCTATCCGATTATTCGTGCGAAAAAGGTTCCAGTGGTTTTGGCTGTCGTGGGGTCTTGGTTAGAACCTAAAGCGGATCAGAAAGTTGATTTTGGTGGTGAGCTGATTGAGCGCAATAAAATCTTGAGTTGGGATGAGCTGAAGGAAATGCAGAACAGTGGTTTGGTTGAAATTGCCAGCCACAGTTACCATTTACATCAAGGCATTAATGGTAATCCGCAAGGAAATTCAGAACCTGCGGCGATTACGCGCATTTATGACCCCAAAAGCAAGAGCTATGAAAGTGATGCAGCTTATCAAGCCCGTGTTTATCAAGATTTAAAAACTAATAATGATCTTTTAAAAACACATGGTTTACGTTCACCGCGTGTGATGGTATGGCCGTATGGCCGTTATAATATGCAATTGGTACAAACCGCCAAACAGTTGGGGATGCCGATTACCATCACTTTGGATGATGGAGCAGACCACGCCAAGCAATCACTACAAAATATGAGCCGTATTTTAATTCAGGGCAATATGTCGACCAGTGCTTTGGCGCAAGAGATTAAAAATCGTGAACTGAATCTGAATGACAATAATCGACCGCAAAAAATTATGCATGTCGATTTAGACTATATTTATGATCCGGATGAGAAGCAGCAAGAACGTAATCTTGGTCATTTGATTGACCGTATTAATGGCATGGGCGTGAACACAGTCTATCTACAGGCTTTTTCTGATCCTGATGCCAATGGTTCCGCCGATATGGTGTATTTCCCAAATCGTCATATTCCAATGCGTGCAGATTTGTTCAATCGTGTGGCTTGGCAAATCCAAACCCGTACGCCTGTACAGCGTTTATACGCATGGATGCCACTCTTGGCGTGGGAACTGCCTAAGACTGACCCAGTGTCGAAAGATTTAGTTGAAACCCAACAAGCCAAAGCGGGTGAGCATTTGAATATGGGCTATATCCGTCTCAGTCCATTCTCGCCAGAAGCTCGTCAGACCATTAAAGAGATTTACCAGGATTTAGCTAAATCAACGCCGTTCGATGGCTTGTTGTTCCATGATGATGTGACATTGTCAGATTATGAAGATGCCAGTCCTGATGCGTTGGCGGCGTATGCCAAACAAGGCTTACCAACTGACCTTGCTAAAATTCGTGACAACGATGCCGACTTGCAAAAATGGACGGCTTATAAAACCAATTATTTAGATGATTTTGCAATGGAGTTGGCAGGCGAGGTTCGTCAGTATCAACCATTCCTAGTGACTGCTCGTAATCTTTATGCGCAGGTGGCGTTAAATGCCTATGCGGAAAACTGGTATGCACAATCTCTAGAACAATCACTAAATCGTTATGATTTTACTGCGATTATGGCAATGCCGTATATGGAGCAATCGGACAATCCAGCTAAGTTCTATTCAGATATCATGAATCGCGTGAAGCAGTATCCAAACGGCATTAAAAAGACCGTGATGGAGTTACAGGCGGTAAACTGGCGCAATGACCAAAAAGTGCCATCTGAAGAAATGGCTGCGACGATTAAGTCCTTATATGAACAAGGTGCAATGCATGTGGCATACTATCCAGATGATCCGATCAAAGGACATCCAGATGTTGAAACCATGCGTAAGGCTTTTGGTCTAAAATCATCTCAATTAGTACCATAGTCGAGTAATGTAGATGAGTTGGATTGCTTTATTGTGGTCATATGCCATTAAGTTTGTTTTTTACTATCCATTATTTATGTCGTATTTGTGGATGGTGGGGGCACTTATTTTCTATTGGAGAGAGCGTCAAGATCCTCCCTATCAGCAACCTGAGGCCTTACCTGAATATCCTAAAGTTGCGGTTTTGGTTCCCTGCTTTAATGAAGGGGATAATGCTGAAGAAACCATTAGCCATGCACTTAAGCTGGATTACCCTAACTTTGAAGTGATTGCGATTAATGATGGTAGTTCTGACAATACGGGTGAAGTATTAGATCGATTGGCGGCACAGTATGAAAAATTACGTGTCGTACATCTGGCACAGAACCAAGGCAAGGCCATGGGGCTACAAGCCGGTAGCTTGATGACCGATGCAGAATTCCTGATCGGGATTGATGGTGATGCTCTGCTTGATCCCCATGCTGCCAAATGGATGATGCGTCATTTCTTGGAAGATCCAACAGTGGCAGCGGTAACGGGTAATCCGCGTATTCGGACACGTTCGACTTTACTTGGACGCATTCAGGTCGGGGAGTTTTCCTCAATTGTTGGTATGATCAAACGCGCCCAACGAAGCTTTGGTCGTTTATTTACCGTATCGGGTGTGATTACCGCTTTTCGTAAAAGTGCCGTGCACCAAGTCGACTATTGGTCACCAAATATGTTGACTGAAGATATTGATATCACTTGGAAGTTGCAGCGCGCAGGTTGGGACGTCCGTTTTGAACCAAATGCCTTGGTGTGGATCTTGATGCCAGAAACCTTAAATGGTCTATGGAAGCAACGTCTACGTTGGGCTATGGGCGGTGCACAGGTCTTGGTTAAAAATATTGATGTGTTTTTAAAGCCTAAACTTAATTTTTTATGGCCTTTGATGTTTGAACTATGTTTGACACTCATTTGGTCATATTTGATGCTTATTATGGCAATCATCTGGTTATTGCATTTTATCTTTGCAATTCCAGCACTGGCGGTGGTGAGCTCGCCATTTTTACCCTACGGCAGTGGAATTTTATTGGGTGCGACCTGTTTAATTCAGTTTGCTTTAAGCAAATGGATGGATAGTCGTTATGAACCAAACCTTGGGAAAAATTATTATTGGATGATTTGGTACCCGTTTGTGTTTTGGTTGATCACAATTACTGCTACAATCGTCGCCTTTCCAAAGGTACTGTTGCGTAATGATGAGAAACGTGCCCGTTGGATTAGCCCAGATCGTGGAATTCGTTGAATCCTAAAGATTCATTTTGCTGAGTAAAAAGCAATGAAAGCAGATAGCTTGATTATTGATGTGCGTCGCCAACTCCCATGGCATAAACGTTACTTCTCAACCACCACCACTGCAATGATGTGGGCGGGCTGGTTGTTGTTATGGCGACCATTTATTTTGGTATGGGTGTTGGTTGAATTACAAAAGACCCATATCGCACAGCGTTTAATGTCTGCATTTAGTGATGGCATTGAGCACGGTGTAACGGCATTATTTATGTGTGCGGTTGCATTATTGCTTTGGAGTTTGTTACCAGCAAAACGTGTGCATCAAAAGCATGCTGTTGAAAAGACCTTGCCTGATTATGCGCGTTATTTCGAATTGCCTGAGCAAGAAATTCAGGTTGGACGCCAGCAGAAGGTCAGCATCGTCCATCATGATGAGAATGGTAAGATTGTTCGCGTAGAATAAGACTTATTTTTCTAAATTAAGAATATCAAATGCCTTAATTAAAAATTAAGGCATTTTTTATGTCTGAAATTTATGATCAGATCATAAATTTCAGACATAAAAAAACCAGCTTTCGCTGGGTTTTTATTTGCACCATCTTTCACTAGTTGAAAGATGGTGCCCGAGGCCAGACTCGAACTGGCACGCTTTGTGGGCGGGGGATTTTAAATCCCCTGTGTCTACCGATTTCACCACTCGGGCATGTGCGCAATAATAGAGGACACTTTAAAACTTGGCAAGAGCAAAACCTGCTATTTGCTTTCTTTTCAATCAATTCATGTGCTTATCTGATGAAAATTAAGCACTGTCATATAACTTTCATGATTCTTTCATCAAACTGAGATCAAAGCTTCATTTAAGCCGATTAATTTAAGTCATTTATTTATAGTGATAAAAGTTAAGGTAGCTATCCAAATGACAGCAAAAATTTCACGACGGGAACTTATTCAAAAAAGTCTATTCGGTTTCGGGGCGTTGTCTTTATCTGCAGGTTTTACAGGATGTAATGACAGTTCAGATCAAGAGACAGCAACATTACAAGTGAATTTTGAACATGGGGTTGCCAGTGGTGATCCTTTACAAGATCGCGTGATCTTATGGACGCGTTTGACGCCAAGCGAGAGTAGTGCACGTCTGCAAGTGACATGGGAAATTGCGTTAGATCAGAAATTCAAACAAATCATTAAAACCGATAAAGTCACGACAACGGCTTCACAAGATTTTACTGTGAAGGTGGATGCAACAGGTCTAAAACCAGATCAAAGCTATTTCTACCGTTTTATCTTTGGTGATAAGACCTCACCTGTGGGTCAAACCAAGACTTTGCCAAGTAGTGCGACAAAAGTCAGTTTTGCGGTGTGTTCATGTTCAAACTATCCAGCAGGTTATTTCTATGTATATCGCGAAATGGCCAAGCAAAATGTCGATGTAGTGATTCATTTAGGTGACTATATCTACGAATATGGTGCAGATGGCTATGCAGCAGAAGATGCGGCTAAATTGGGGCGAAGCCTAGCTGCAGATAACAGTAAAGAAATTATTAAATTGGATGATTATCGCAAGCGTTATGCGCTCTATCGTAAAGATAAAGACTTACAGGCATTGCATCATCGTCACCCATTTATTGTGATTTGGGACGATCATGAGTTAGCTAATGATGCATGGCGAGAAGGGGCGGAAAATCATCAGCCGAACGAAGGACCTTTCCTTGATCGTAAATTGGCAGCTCTACAGGCTTATTTTGAGTGGATGCCAATTCGTCCTGTCGATGATCAACATACCAAGATTTATCGCCAGTTCGATTTTGGTAATCTGGTTCAATTAACGATGTTGGATACGCGTATTATTGCGCGTGATGAACAGTTGGACTATGCCAACTATATGACAGCAAATGGTTTGGATATTGCAAAATTCCAAGCAGATTTGACCAATCCAACACGTACTCTAATGGGCTATACCCAACGCGATTGGCTGATTGGAAAACTGCAACAGTCAAATGCAACATGGAATGTACTGGGTCAGCAAATTCTAATGACCAAGATGTTAGTTCCTGCTGAGCTGCTGCTTGCTTTGGCTGAAATTACTGCAGGGAATCCAACTGCCGATACTTTAAATAAGATGAATGCCCAAATCACTGAATTAGTAAAATTGAAACTTCGGTTATTACAAGGTGATCCGACTTTAACAGCACAAGAAAAAGCACGTGTTTTGACAGTTGCACCTTATAACTTAGATGCATGGGATGGTTATTTTGCTGAGCGTGAGATTGTGTATGCTGCTTTGGCACAATTAAAGAAAAAAGTGGTGGTGCTGGCGGGAGATACGCATAATGCATGGTCATCAAATTTATACAGTAAAGATGGTGCATTCGTTGGGGTAGAGTTAGCAACTAGTTCGGTGTCTTCACCAGGTTTGGAAAAATACTTAAATATTCCATTGGCACAACTGCAACAGTTTGAATTTGCATTCACAACTTTGATTGATGAGTTAAATTACTGCAATTTAAATCAAAGAGGCTATTTGATTGTTCAATTTGATGCTGCACAAGTTCAGTCACAATGGATTTATGTCGATTCGATCAAAAAGCCTGAATATGTGATTGATAAAACACGGGGCTATCAATTAAGTTTGGATAAAAACTTATTGCCTGTGAAAACAGGGCAGCAAGTGGCTTAAGTTTCAAAGATGGTAGGAAGCCAAGTCAATGAACTTGGCTTTTTATTATCTGTCCTTAAATTTTAGACATAAAAAAACCAGCTTGCGCTGGATTTTTATTTGCACCATATTTCATTAGCTGAAAGATGGTGCCCGAGGCCAGACTCGAACTGGCACGCTTTGTGGGCGGGGGATTTTAAATCCCCTGTGTCTACCGATTTCACCACTCGGGCTTTACCAATGGAGGCGGAGGTCGGAATCGAACCGGCGTACACGGAGTTGCAGTCCGCTGCATGACCACTCTGCCACCCCGCCATCTCTTGGTGATGCACATATTAGCAATCTTTAAAAAAAAAACAATAGTGTTTATTGCGAATATGGACATAAAAACAACATCTAAAAGAATATTGCTCAAATTATCATGTATTATTTACGCAATTGATTCATACCCACTTTGGAGATGCGCTGTGGCATTGGTTTTAGACGGTCGTGCATTAGCAAAACAAATTGAAACGGATTTGTTGGTACGTGTAGAAGCATTAAAAGCAAAATCGGGGCGTACCCCAATCTTGGCAACCATTTTGGTTGGTGATGATGGTGCATCTGCCACTTATGTGCGTATGAAAGGGAATGCTTGCCGCCGTGTTGGTATGGACTCTCTGAAAGTTGAGCTTCCAAAAGAAACCACAACTGAACAATTATTGGCTGAAATTGAAAAATTAAATGCCAATCCAGATGTACATGGCATCTTGTTGCAACATCCAGTGCCTGAACAAATTGATGAAAGAGCATGTTTCGATGCGATTTCGTTGGCGAAAGATGTGGATGGTGTGACGTGTTTAGGTTTTGGTCGTATGGCAATGGGCGAGGCTGCATATGGTTCTGCAACGCCAGCTGGCATCATGACCATTTTGCAAGAAAACAAAATTGAAATCGCAGGTAAACATGCGGTTGTGGTTGGGCGTTCTGCTATTCTGGGTAAACCAATGGCGATGATGTTATTACAAGCCAATGCAACTGTGACCATTTGCCATTCTCGTACTCAAAACCTTGCCGACTTTGTAAAACAAGCCGATATCATTGTTGGTGCAGTCGGTAAAGCTGAATTGATTCAAAAAGATTGGATTAAGCAAGGTGCAGTTGTGGTTGACGCGGGTTTCCATCCACGTGATGGTGGTGGTGTTGGCGATATTCAATTAGTCGGTATCGAAGAAATCGCGTCTGCTTATACTCCAGTACCAGGTGGTGTGGGGCCGATGACGATTACCACTTTGATTCGTCAAACTGTAGAAGCCGCTGAAAAAGCATTAGCCTAAAGATTAATAACCCCCTCGCGAAGAGGGGTTTTTTAGAATTAAACAAATATGAGCTGTACTTTTCAATTTGCCAAAGCACCTAAACATTTGCTCGATGCTTTGCATCAGGTGATTCCTAATACTGATTTATTGGCACAACAATTACCTGAAACGCCGATTTCACTCTGGTTAATTCCCCCAGTATTCCCAACCGACCGTTTAGATGATGAGGTGATTCGACGGATTTGGAATGAAACGCCGTATTGGATTTTTTGTTGGGCTTCTGGTCTAGCGATGGCACAATGGCTATTGGCTGAGCCGCATCATGTTAAAGATAAGGTGGTTTTAGATTTTGGTGCAGGTTCAGGTGTGGTTGCGATTGCGGCAAAAATGGCAGGGGCTAAACGTGTGATTTGCTGTGATATCGATCCAATCAGTCTGGCGTCATGCCGTGAAAATGCATTACTGAATGATGTTGAGCTTGAATATTTGGACGATTTGTATCAGTCCGAGCAGGTTGATGTATTACTGGCAGCAGATGTGTTGTACGACCAATCCAATCGTTTCTTTCTGGATGAGTTCTTAAAGTTTGCACCTGAAGTATGGGTCGCTGATAGTCGAGTCAAAAACTTTAGTCATCCCCAATATCTAAAAATTGACGAACGTAGTGCAAGCACTTGGCCAGATTTGGATGAAGCCAAAGAATTTAGAAACGTCAGTTTTTACCGAACCAAATAAATATTTCTTGTTAAAAAAGAACAATAGGGTGGAGGTTATCAAATCTCAACACAATCGCCTTACCACGCATGCTAAAACATTGAAATGAAATAAACAGATGGCCTTTGGGCTGATATATCGCAGAATGTTTAAAAAAGGAACGCGTATGAGTATTCAGCAGATTGATGATGGGAAACATGGTGCATTTAAGTTGTTCGAAGGCGAGGTGCTTGCTGGTGAGATGGCATACACATGGGCAGGGGATAGCATGCTCATTATTGACCATACCGATGTAAGTGATCAATTTCGTGGGCAGGGTGTCGGGCATAAATTGTTAAAGGAGTTGATCGCCTTTGTACGTGAACGTCAGGTGAAAGTCATTCCTTTATGCCCATTTGCAAAATCGGTGTTTGATAAAGATCTTTCGATTCATGACGTATTGAAAGGCTAGGCTGAGTTGGATGTATTCTCAATGCTGAAATACATCCATTTTCACTGATCAGATTATAAAATTAAGAACAGGTATAACGAACCACTTTAAGTGTGCTTGGACGTGTTTCAAGTGCCTGACGGGTTGCATAGCCTTCACTATTATTCAAATCTGGCGAATTAGATAAACCAAATGTTGCGCGGCTATTACCGATTTTTACGCCATATTGCTCTTGTTGGGTTGGATTGACGATTTCATTGACACTCAATACTGCAAGTTTATAGGTTTTGTCTGCACCTAAAATTTGTTTGCAGGCATGTTGTAATTTTTTTTCATCGAGATCGCTATTGCTACGTGCCGCGAGGGTATAGGCAACAGTCGCGGAAGTGGCCGTTTTATTTTCAATTTGATAACCCGTTGTACCATTGTATTGATGTGGACTACTTTGACAGGCTGCAAGAACAAGAGCACCGCTCATAATTAACAATAAATTGGTTTTTTTCATATCAATGATCCTGTTATTTCTGGTTTTAGTATCGCATAAAATAAGTTTTTTATTGTGAGGAATCTTTAAAACACAGGCTATTCATCGTTTTTTAGCTTCAAATATAAAGAAAGAATTTTCGTTTTCGAACAATTTTGCATATAATCTGCCAAGTTTTTTATTTAATACAGAAGTCATTGCTTTTTTGTAGTATTTGAGCCCGTTTTTTAACGGGCATTTAATTTATTGCACTATACATAAGCAAGTCTGGATAGGTATGTCATGATCTCTACAGATAGTCAAAAGAAATACGTGGTTGCATTTGACCAAGGTACAACCAGTTCACGTGCGATCGTATTGGATCACGATGCGAATGTCATCAGTATTGCTCAGCGTGAATTTACGCAAATTTACCCACAACCAGGTTGGGTTGAGCATGATCCAATGGAAATCTGGGCAACGCAAAGTGCGGTATGGGTTGAAGCTTTAGCGCAAGCAAGTATTTCTAGCGAGCAAATCGCAGCGATTGGGATCACCAATCAGCGTGAAACCACTGTCATCTGGGATAAAAAGACAGGTAAACCTATTTACAATGCAATTGTATGGCAAAGCCGCCAAAGCAATGAGATTTGTAATCAACTGCGTCAAGATGGTTGGCAAGATTACGTTCATAAAGTGACTGGTTTGGTTCTTGATCCGTATTTCTCTGCGACTAAAATTAAGTGGATTCTGGATCGCGTTGAAGGTAGTCGTGAACGTGCAGAACGTGGCGAGCTTTTATTTGGTACCATCGATACATGGTTGCTTTGGAAATTGACCAATGGCCAAGTTCATGTGACTGACTATACCAATGCATCTCGCACCATGTTATTCAACATCGAAACGCTTGAATGGGACGATAAACTGCTTGAAGCGTTAAATATTCCTAAGGCGATGTTGCCTGAAGTTCGTGGTTCTTCTGAAGTCTACGGTTATACACATACCATTAGTGGTCAAGAAATTGGGATTCCAATTGCAGGTATTGCAGGGGATCAACAAGCCGCATTGTTTGGACAAATGTGTGTTGAAGCGGGTCAGGCAAAAAATACCTATGGTACAGGTTGCTTCTTGCTCATGAATACAGGCAAACGCATTGTGCAATCTAATCATGGTTTATTGACCACAATTGCCTGTGGTCCGCGTGGTGAAGTGAACTATGCATTGGAAGGTGCGGTGTTCAATGGTGGTTCATGTGTGCAATGGCTACGCGATGAACTTAAAGCGATCAATGATTCGCATGATTCTGAATACTATGCAACCAAAGTAAAAGACAGCAATGGGGTCTATGTGGTGCCTGCATTTACAGGTTTAGGTGCGCCATATTGGGATCCGACAGCACGGGGTGCGATCTTGGGGATTACCCGCGGTGTAAGTATCGAGCATATTATTCGTGCCACATTGGAGTCGATTGCTTATCAAACTCGTGATGTGCTGGATGCCATGCAGCAAGATTCAGGTGAGAAATTACGTACCTTACGTGTCGATGGTGGTGTGACTGCCAATAATTTCTTGATGCAATTCCAAGCCGATATCATGGGGACTTCAGTTGAACGTCCTGCGATGAAAGAAACAACGGGTATGGGTGCAGCATTCTTGGCTGGTTTGGCTGTCGGTTTCTGGTCGGATTTAAACGAATTGAAGAGTAGAATGACCATCGAAAATACCTTTGTGCCAGAGTGCAGTCAGGATGTGACTGAAAAACTCTACAAAGGTTGGTTAAAAGCCGTCGGACGCACTCGTGATTGGGCGGAAGACTAAGCTAAAATAGACCGTTTAGTATGACTTAAAACAACATAGGATGGATGAGCATGAGCTTGATACTACGCCAACAAAAA
This sequence comes from Acinetobacter sp. Ac_5812, assembly GCF_013072695.1. Taxonomy (GTDB): domain Bacteria; phylum Pseudomonadota; class Gammaproteobacteria; order Pseudomonadales; family Moraxellaceae; genus Acinetobacter. Next base: position 12,092 of record NZ_LXUK01000007.1, on the reverse strand, counting down.
ACCCTCGAACTAGTAAGAGAGCGTGGCTATATCAGTATTGAAGAACTTGCTCAACATTTTGATGTCACCCCACAAACCATCCGTCGTGATATTAATCAATTGGCGGATGAGGGCTTGCTAAGACGTTATCATGGTGGTGCCGCGCATGATTCAAGTGTGGAAAACACTGAATATACGATGCGTGTTGGTCATATGTTGGAACAAAAAAGAACAATTGCAGCCGCTGTGGCTGCTGCTGTTCCTGATTATGCCTCTTTATTTATTAATATTGGGACCACAACCGAAGCAATTGCACATGCATTGTTGAACCATACGGGTTTAAGAATCATCACCAATAATCTTAATGTCGCCAAAATTCTCAGTACCAAAGAAGACTTTGAAGTATTGATTGCCAGTGGGCGTGTGCGTCCAGATGGTGGTGTGATTGGTCAGGCTACAGCGGACTTCTTTAAGCAGTTTAAAGCAGATTATGCTTTGGTTGGGATTAGTGGGATTGAAGAAGACGGTACTTTGCTGGATTTTGATTTCCAAGAAGTATGTGTCTCTCAGGAAATTGTTTCCAGTGCCCGACAAGTGTTTCTTGCTGCGGATAGTAGTAAGTTTGGTCGTAATGCGATGATCCGTTTAGGTTCACTTAAGCAAGTCGATTGTATTTTTACCGATCAACAGCCGAATGATGAATTTATGAAAACCATTCGAGATTTAGATGTTGGCTTGATTGTTGCCCAATAAATCTTCATTTTCGAACAATTTTATTCTTTTGAAATAAACTTTTTTAGTTACAGCTCTTTTTAAGAATCAGTTTTGAAAAATGTTTGATTTGTCAATTTTATTTTATAGGTATATAACCTCATTGTTTTTATAGTTTTTTATTATGTTAGTTTAAAAACATAGATCACATAGTTTTGAATGAAATATGATTCATGAAAATTAATCATATTTCATTCTATTTTTGAAAAATGAAAATCAACTTTTATTGAAATATCAAATTAGTTTTAGTAAAAATTATAGCGTAATTGTGTCTGAACATCTTCCAGATGGATAGCGCGGAACAACCAGTGAATAAGTTTCTGTTAAGAAAGCACCTCCATTGGGTTTAATTTGATTACGTTTATAAGTACATTTAATCCAATAAGTATCAGGTTCGGATTTAATAAGATACCACGGTCCCCATTGTTTTGGACCATTATTGCCAATAACTGAATCAGCAGAGGTAATTGTACTGATTGATAGAAGTGAGAGGAAAAATGATATAAATAATATTTTAATCTTATTCATAATAGTGATCTCGATGATTGTTAATAATTTAATAGTAAGTTTTATTTTAGATATTCTAAAATAAATGTTTATTTAAAATAAAAATTTATTTTACAATCTACTCACAATATAAATTATTTTATCAAAAGGTAAAATAAATATTTTTTATTAAAAGTGTGTCGTTAATTTATAATTTTTTATTTGTACTGAATTGTGATTATTTCAAATAAAATATCTGATGCTTTTGGCTGGATGATAAAGGTTGCTTAGGTTTTATTCTATTTACTTTTCAATTTTCTTTTTTGCGATTAAGTTGTTTTTGATTAATAGCTTTCAATTTTGACCATTTATCTAAAAATGCCTATCAATTGGCATTTTTTTGACGTTTTTTTATTGTTTGTTTTCATTTTACATGTTTAAATGTTCGTTATTGAACAATAATGAAAATTTGCGGTGACTTATGCAAACTTCTCCTCAGTCTAACGACAAAATTTATGACCTCGCTGTAATCGGTGGTGGTATCAACGGTGTTGGTATTGCAGCAGATGCATCAGGTCGTGGCTTATCAGTATTCCTATGTGAAAAAGATGATTTGGCCAGCCATACATCTTCTGCAAGTAGTAAGTTGATCCATGGTGGTTTACGTTATCTTGAACACAAAGAGTTTCGCTTAGTACGTGAAGCGCTGGCTGAACGTGAAGTATTGTTGGCAAAAGCACCACACATTATCCGTCCCATGCGTTTTATCATGCCGCATCGTCCACACTTACGCCCAGCGTGGTTGATTCGTACAGGTTTATTCTTTTACGATCACTTGGGCAAACGTGAAAAGTTATTGGGTTCGAATAACGTTTATTTTAAAGAAGACAGCCCTTTAAATACTGCAATTACTCGTGGTTTTGAATATTCAGACTGTGCTGTAGATGACTCTCGTTTGGTGGTGTTGAATGCCATGCATGCCCGAGAAAAAGGGGCTGATGTTGTGACGCGTACCCGTTGTCTATCTGCACAACGTGAAGGTCAATACTGGATTGTTGATTTGGAAAATGAAAAAGGTCAATTCCAGATCAAAGCCAAGGCTTTAGTGAATGCGGCTGGCCCTTGGGTGGCACAATTCATTAAGCAAGATTTACAGCTTAAATCACCGTATGGCATTCGTTTGATTCAAGGTAGTCATATCATTGTGCCTAAGCTGTATGAAGGTGATAAAGCTTTTATTATGCAGAATGATGACCGTCGTATTGTGTTCGCAATTCCGTATTTAGACCAATACACCATGATTGGTACCACGGATCGTGAGTATCAAGGTGATCCTGCGCAAGTCAAAATTACCCAAGAAGAAATTGATTACTTAATTGAAGTAAGTAATGCACACTTTAAGAGCCAATTGACACAAGCTGATATTATTTCGACTTTTGCTGGTGTACGCCCATTATGTGATGATGAGTCGGACAATCCATCTGCAATTACCCGTGATTATACTTTGGCTTTATCGCAAGAATCGGAAGATCAAGCCCCATTACTGTCTGTGTTTGGCGGTAAGTTAACCACGTATCGTAAGTTGGCTGAGTCTGCCATGCAGCAGCTCAAAGCTTTCTTCCCTGAGATGAAGGGCAGTTGGACCGCGACAGAAGCTTTGCCTGGTGGCGAAAATATGGCATCTGCTGAGCAGTTGGCAAATGAAATCCGTGCACAAGTGACGGATACGTCTGAAGCGTTAGCAAAACGTTGGGCATCTGCTTATGGTTCACGTATTTGGAATATTTTAGGTGAGGCAACTTCTGTTGAGCAGTTAGGTCAGCATTTTGGTCAAGGTTTGTATGCGAAAGAAGTAGACTATTTATGCCGCTTTGAGTGGGTAACGACTAGTCAGGATATCCTGTGGAGACGTTCAAAGCTTGGCCTCAACTTTGCACCAGCTGAAATCGAAAGCTTAGATGCATATTTAGCAAATAAACCAAATACCACGGTTGCTGCTTAATCGTTCGCAATAAAAAAGCCCCTTTGAATAAGGGGCTTTTTTACTGGTCTTAATTAGTACTTGAAGCGGAAGGCAACGGTGTAATTTGCAGGTGCGCTGTAGAAGGCTTGCCCGTCAGTAAAGCTGTTTAAGTATTTTTTATCAGTCACGTTATTGGCATTGGCTTGGACCGAAAGATTTGGACTAATGTCATAACTTGCCATCAAATTCAGCAAGGCATAATCACTTTGTTTGAGGTAAGTGCTATAGCTTGGGTCAAAACGGGTGATTTTACTTTGCCATTTTACACCTGCACCAACTTTCAGTTTTGGTAGCTGAGTAGGGGAATAGGTGGTTAAAAGATTAAAGCTTTGTGTCGGGTTGTACGTTCTTGCTGCACCACCATTTTTCAGATCTTGCAGGCTAAACTGAGTGTAGCCGAGAGAAACATTGACCTGATCGGTTAATTGCCCAGCCAGCCCAACTTCGACACCTTGTGAACGTAGATCACTGATTGCTGAAGTACGATTCAGAGGGTGACTATCTGTTGGGCGAAGTGGGTAATTATTCTCTTCAGTTCTAAACACCGCCAATGTTCCTGTCAGCCTATTGTCTAACCAAGAACTCTTAAATCCGACTTCATAGCTTTTTCCTTTAATCGGATCCGCAACTTTTCCTGTTTTTTCATCGACTGCAGTTTGCGGTCGAAAAATCGAGGTATAACTCATATAACCCGTATATTCAGGGGTGAAGTTATAGGTAATGCCTGCATAAGGGGAGACTTTACTTTCATCATAAACCATGGGTGCATCGTAACTTGTACCTTCGCTTTTGGCTTTTACATAGTTTGCCCCTAAGGTAACTTTTAGATCATCGTTAAGGTGAAGGCGTGTTGCTGCATAAACCGATTGGTTGCGTTGTGTATAGTCTGCGGTCTGAGAAAAATCAGACCAAGTGACATTGTTGGGAGTCCAGCTTGCCCAATCTGTGGTGTAAGGGACATTATCGGCATAGTTAATATTACTGTCGTGCAAAGTGCCATTTTTTGCATGGTCATTTTGATGGCTGTTTGAGAAGGTATAGCCGATGATTGCTTCATGCTCTTGATTGAACAGGTCAAATTTGCCTTGTAGATTTAAATCGGCCGTATGTAGTTTATTATTTTCTAAAAAGCCGCTTGGTGTTAGCGAAATGCCTGAGCCATCCGCATTTGGATAGCCATAGTAGTAGAGCAGTTGGCTTTTACGATCTTTCTCATTGTAGTTATAGCTTAGGTTGGCAGACCAAGTTTCTGATAATTTTTGTTTTAACTCAAAAAATGCATTACGTGAAGTGTTGTCCCAATAGGTCCAATCTGGATTAGGATTATACGAATGATCATAACTGATTTGTTTACCTGTAGAATCCATCAGCGGTAAAGCCCCCCAGTTATTGGCATTGGGCTTATTTTTTTCTTGGCTAGCACCAACGGTTAGTAAGGTATTCTCTCCAAGATCAGCTTCCAAAATTCCCGCAATGCCATTTTTCTCAGAGCTATAACGGTCTAAGTTTGAATCCCCTGTTTGTTGGAAACCAGACACACGGCCGCGAACAGCACCATCCGCTGATAAGCGGCCTGAGGCATCTGCTTCATAGCGCTGCGTATCCCATGAACCATAGCTTAAGCCAGCGTTGGCTTGGAACTCTTTGGTGGGGCGTTTACGGATGTAGTTAATGGTTGCACTTGGATCACCAAATGCATTGGTCAGTGCATCTGCACCTTTAATCACTTCAATGCGATCATAAAAATAGCTGTCAGGATTGGTGTCATTATAATTCCATTCACTAGAAGGGAAGCCGACACCATCGACTAGAATATTTGAGATTTCAAAGCCACGTGCCATATATACCGAGCGCTCAGTTTCTAGCGAGTTTACGGTTACGCCGGGGGTGTTATTTAAAACATCTCTTGAACTGGTCAGGCCGAAATCTTCAATTTGCTGACGTGTTACCACATTGATGGTTTGTGGAATTTCTTTGGCTTCAATATCGAGTTTGGTGGCACTTGAACTATTTTTAATACTATATGCTTTAGTTTTCTCGCTGATATCGCTGTCCTGAGTTGCTTGGACTTTGATGGTTGGAAGTTGTTGAGATTCCCCGTCAAGTGCATAACTATAAGAACTGATACTGACTAATGTTGAGATGGCTAAAAACAGTGGAGTGCGTTTAAACAGCGGGGAAGAACTCATAGCTACAACCATGTAAATGAGAAATATTATTGTTACAATTATTGTTAATGTTCGTTAGTTTTGCAATTTATTTTAGCTAAAGCTTAATGGGAATACCTAGGGTGGTGTGGAAAGTTGATAGGAATTTTCGAAATTTGAGCAATAAAAAAAGGCCGCTGTAGCGACCTGTGATCAGTTATGTCCAGTCAAATGTAAATAGGACACGTCGAGTTTCGGGTTGGTAAAACATCAAGATATTGTCGGCACCATGATTGCAATACTCCCAACCGGATGCTGAGGCAATAAAATAATAACGTCGTTGCTGTTGGTCAAAGATGTGTACAAAACAGTTGTCATCTTGTTCCATATTTTCTAATTTAAGTTGTTCTTCAATCGGGTAGCACCAGTTTCCATATTCAGCATCACCACCCAGTTGATTGAGTAAAATGGTGGGTTTGTCATTTTGATAATTGACATCAGATGTGCTAACCACTCTTTTTTGTTCTAAGAAGCGTTGTTTAACCTGTCTAAAGTCTTCATGCATTTCTTGACTGTGAGTCAAAACCTCAGTGTATGAAGGATGGTTTTTATTTTCTAAAATAAAATAGTGTTGATCAGCCAGCCAATGATATTGAGACTGCTCATCCAACTGTAAAATAAACCAATTTTCATGTGCAAATTCGTTATAAAACTCAGCAGTTTCTGAGCCGATGTAGCATTCATAAGGCTCAATTGGATTGACTAGATGAATCCAACCTTGCCATTCAGGATTGATCTGGGAAAGGTCAATCGAAATGAGGGGGAGTAAATGCTTTGCGAGAAAAGAGTCTTTGGCTGCAAAAATGGTGTCTGAGTCTGGGATTAATTTTAAAAAATCTTGTGCAATTGTAATGTCTTGCTGCATAACTTTTCCTGTTTAAATCGATGAGATACAGATCTCTTTATATTTTTTTAACGGACTTTTTCTGGCACATTAAAGTCTTTATTTGTTCATCATTCGCTGAATGAAAATCACTTTTGAGGCTGTTAGTTTATTATAGTTTTGCAATGTAAGATGGCAAAAAAAGGCCGCCGAAGCGACCTTTTCTAATCTCCTTAATCCTCTTTAATCAAGAGGGATGGAGGAGTTAAGCAGATTTAACAGCTGCTAATAATTCATTTTGACGATCTTTAAGTGCTTGAGGTAAGCGAGCACCAAGTTTAGTGAATAACTCAGTGTGGCTTTCAAGTTCTTTGATCCATTGATCTTTGTCTTGAGCTGTAACAGTGTTGAATTGCTCTTTAGAAAAGTCAATACCAGTCCAGTTCAACTGTTCGTAAGTTGGAACATAACCGATTGGTGTTTCAGTCGCTTCAGCGCGGCCTTCACAACGATCAATGATCCATTCAAGAACACGCATGTTTTGACCGAAACCTGGCCATACGAAGTTGCCTTCAGCATCACGACGGAACCAGTTTACGTTGAAGATTTTTGGTAGTTTATTACCAGCAGCTTCAGCTTTTGCACCAACTTCTTGACCAAGTTGTAACCAGTGACCGAAGTAATCAGCCATGTTATAACCCGCAAATGGAAGCATTGCGAATGGGTCACGACGAACAATACCTTGTTGACCAACCGCTGCTGCAGTTGTTTCAGAGCCCATTGTTGCTGCTTTATAAACGCCATCAACCCAGTCAAATGCTTCAGACACTAAAGGCACTGTATCTGCACGACGACCACCGAAAATGAATGCAGAGATTGGTACGCCTGCTGGATTTTCCCAGTCAGCGTCAATCGAAGGGCATTGACCAGCAGAAACAGTAAAGCGCGAGTTTGGATGCGCTGCTTTTTCGCCTTCAACGTATGGTTGACCTTTCCAGGTGATCAAGTCTGCAGGAACTTCTTTAGTTAGACCTTCCCACCATACTTCGCCATCTTTAGTCACAGCAACGTTGGTATAAATCACATCTTTATGCATAGTTGCGATGCAGTTCGGGTTAGTTTTGGTATTTGTACCAGGCGCAACACCGAAGAAACCAGCTTCTGGATTGATTGCATATAAGCGACCATCTTCACCTGGTTTGATCCAAGCAATATCGTCACCTACAGTTTCAATCTTCCAGCCTTCGTAACCTGCTGGTGGAATCAACATCGCAAAGTTTGTTTTACCACATGCAGAAGGGAATGCTGCTGCGATGTAGTGTTTTTCACCTTGTGGATTGGTCACACCTAAAATCAGCATGTGTTCAGCTAACCAGCCTTGCTCACGGCCCATTGCAGAAGCAATACGTAATGCTAGGCATTTTTTACCAAGTAATGCATTACCGCCGTAACCAGAACCGTAAGACCAGATTTCACGCGTTTCTGGATAGTGAACGATATATTTTTCGTTGTTACATGGCCAAGCAACATCTTTTTGACCATCTTTTAATGGTGCAGCAACAGTGTGTACGCATGGGATAAACTCACCATCTGTACCTAACACGTCATAAACTGCTTTACCCATACGTGCCATTTTAGTCATGCTGACTGCAACGTAAGGTGAATCTGTTAATTCGATACCGATGTGAGCAATGTGGCTTCCTAAAGGACCCATCGAGAAGGGAACCACATACATGGTACGGCCTTCCATTGCACCGTCAAATAATCCATTTAATTTTTCGCGCATTTCTGCAGGAGCAACCCAGTTGTTTGTTGCGCCAGCATCTTCTTCATTTTGCGAGCAGATATAAGTACGGTCTTCAACACGAGCAACGTCAGAAGGATCAGAATTTGCAAGATAAGAACCAGGATGTTTTTCTTGGTTAAGTTTTTGCATGGTGCCGTTAGCGATCATCAAGTCCATGAGACGTTGATATTCTTCTTCGCTACCGTCACACCATTCGATTTTTGCTGGTTTGGTCAATTTTGCAATTTCTTCCACCCATGCAATCAGCTTAGGGTGACGAACGAATTCTGGTGCGTTCACTTGGGTCATGGTGATGCCTTTTTAAAGTGTGTACGACGTACAAATTCTATCCACTGGATGGCAGTGAGACAGATGAAGTAAAAAAAGTGGCTGTATTAAAGCATAAAATCATAAAAAATATAAGACTAAAGAATAGGTAGGTGTGTAAGGTAGAAAATGTTGAATTGTGATTATAACATTGTTTTTTAATAACTTTATTATTCTATATTTTGTTATTTTGTTTTTTTATATGTAATATTTTTTTTATAAATTTCTTTGTTAATCAGTGTTTTAATTTATTTTTAATTTTTTGAGAATTGTTATTGATTATATGAATAATGTTCATTCAAAATTTACATAAACTTGCTTTTATTTGTTGATTTTGTAAACAAAAATAGGCTTATCAAAAGCCTTAAGATTGATGCGAATGAGTCGGAATTTACAGCCTTTATCTATTATTTATAATCAAAAATCAGGTTTCCATGCTGCGCAGCAAGATGATGAATATGAGCGCCTCATGACATATTGGACACAATATGGGTTTGAAATTCAGGTTTTTGAATTAAATCAGCAGGTTAATTTTGATGACATGATGAGAACTGTTTTGGCTAGGCATCAACAGACTGAATTACGTGGGGTTGTGGTTGCGGCTGGGGGAGATGGAACTTTGAATGCGGTTGCAAAACAGTTAATCCATACGGATATTCCGATGGGAATTATACCGCTAGGTACCTTTAATTATGTTGCACGGGCGTTGAATATCCCGATTGATGTTGCGCAAGCGGCAGAAGTGATTGCAACGGGTAAGATACAAGCAGTACACGTTGCTGCAATCAATGATCAAATTTATCTCAATAATGCGAGTTTAGGGCTGTACCCTTTATTTATAAAAAAACGTGAATTATATAATCAGCGACTTGGACGTTTTCCGCTAAATGCTTATACATCGGGTTTGGATGTATTACTGCGTGAACATAAATCCTTAAAACTTGCGGTGACTATTGATGAACAGCGCTATCCAGTAGCGACCCCTTTAGTTTTTTTTGGTAATAATCAACTGCAACTGAGTGATATGAAATTAAGAATTGCAGAATGTGCTGCGAATGGCAAGTTAGCAGGGGTTGTTGTTGCCAAAAGTGATCGTTTCAGTTTAATGAAAATGTTATGGAAATTGGTTCAGGGCAAAATTGATCAAGCTTCTGATGTGTATTCATTTTGTGCCGAACATATACTGGTCAATTGTAAAAAGCCAAAATTAACGGTGGCAATAGATGGAGAGCTTATGGAGATGGACACCCCATTAAAATTTTCAGTGAAAAAATCTGCGTTAAAAGTGATGGTTCCGAATGATATTACACCTGTCTGATCTACATTTTGGAACGGAACGTGAAGGTTGCATTCAAGCGATAAAGCAATTTTGCCAACAACATCGTCCTGAAGCCATTGTAGTCAGTGGTGATCTCACACAGCGTGCGCGTTTTAAGCAGTTTTATGCATGTCGCCAATTTCTAGATTCTCTCAACCTTCCTTATATTGTTGTTCCGGGTAATCATGATATTCCGCTGTACCATGTCTGGAACCGTTTTTTTTCGCCTTTTGTACGTTATCAAGCTTTTTTTGGCCGCTTAGAAACGACCTTAGAAACCGAACATTTTTATATTGTCGGGATGAACAGTATCCGTCGGCGCTATCATACACGAGGGCATATTTCGCTTGAGCAAATTCATGAGACCTATGAAAAGTTAAGCAATGCACCCTCCAATAAAATAAAATTGGTAGTCTTTCACCAACCTTTTTATACCTTCCCTAATGAACATGGTGATAAAGACTGTCCCGTTCTTGGAAAAATTGCTTTAGAAAAATGGGGGGCAACCGGGCTATTTGGTTTATTGCACGGACATTTGCATAAAGTCGCTGTGCATGATTTAAATCAAATTTTTCAGTTGGGATTTGATCATCCAATTTTAGATATCCATGCAGGCACAGCGACTTCAAATCGATTACGCTTTGGATTAACCAATAGTTTTAATGTAATTTCGGATGATGGCAAGATTGAGCATTATTGGTTTGATGAAAGCTTAGGGGTTTTTCAAACCTCGTCAGGGCATTGATTGACAAGAGAAAATTATAATTTTTTTATTATGTGTGAATTATCATCTAATTAAAGATGTTTAACTAATGCAAGCTTATCAGAATAAGAAAAATGTAGCTTTTCATATTATTGAATTTAATTGTTTTATTTTTTTGATTATGGCAGTTTTTTTAAGAAAGAAAAAGTGAATATTATAATCTTAATAATATAAAACAGCACTATACAGATAAGTATATTCCTCATTTGAGGAATATAACCGTTAAAATAAAACACATAAAATATTTCGAGAGTCCGTAGGTTTTACTTCTCATGCTTTTTGAGATAGGGAGCAAAAGACTTTAGATTTTATTAAATACTTTAAAAAACATATATATGCGAAAAAGTTAGTGAATACGAAAACTTTTACGCTTTCTGCATGCTGAAGGGTGATAAAAATGACACGTATATATTTGGTAGATAAAAATATTCATAAAATGGGAACAGCAACAGCGTCTTTAGCACCAATACAATTACCTCTGGATCAAGGGCTAATGACAAAGTTTGAAATTAACCCGGAACAAATTTCCTCAATTGTTCGGGTCGGAAACAATGCAATTGTACACTTAAAAGATGGTACGCAAGTTATTTTGGAGGGCTTCTTTGCTCAGGAAATTTTACCCATTCCATTACAAGATGGACAAAGTCTTTGGGCAACATGGGTTGAAGATGGCATCACAGAAATACCACAGGATGATTATTTAGTATTAGATGGTGTTCCACCGAATGCAGTTATGTCAGATAGTTCTGTTGTAGCGCCAGAGAGTTTAACTGCAGAAATACCTGCTGCAATTGGAACTAATGCGGTCATTACTGCCAGCAGTCCAGTTGGGGCTTCTGTTGCAGCAGCGTCAATTCCAACTTGGGCTTTGGTTGCAGGGGGTATTGCTGGTATTGGTGCGATTGCTGCCGCTGCGAGTGGTGGAAGTGGTGGGAATAAAAATAATGAGTCTACGCCAGATACAACAGCACCAACTCAACCTCAAAGTGGTTTCACAGGAAATCATGATGGTAAAACGATAACAGGCCAAGCTGAAGCTGGAAGTACAGTGTTTGTTAAAGACTCAACAGGTAAAGAGTTAGCAAAAACTATCGTTGGAGCAGATGGTCAGTTTAGTGTGACTTTGGTGAAAGCATTGACCAATGGTGAAAAGGTAAGTGTTACGGTTAAAGATCCTGCGGGGAATGAGAGTAGTGCCACAACTATAACGGCACCAGATACAACAGCACCAACTCAACCTCAAAGTGGTTTCACAGGAAATCATGATGGTAAAACGATAACAGGCCAAGCTGAAGCTGGAAGTACAGTGTTTGTTAAAGACTCAACAGGTAAAGAGTTAGCAAAAACTATCGTTGGAGCAGATGGTCAGTTTAGTGTGACTTTGGTGAAAGCATTGACCAATGGTGAAAAGGTAAGTGTTACGGTTAAAGATCCTGCGGGGAATGAGAGTAGTGCCACAACTATAACGGCACCAGATACGACAGTGCCAATAGGGGGAACATTAGGCTTTAAGAGTTTAAGTGATACAGGTTCTTCTGCAACGGACCGAATCACCCAAGATAAAGCCTTTAATTTAAGCCTGACAGGTCAAGAACAGGGCACAACAGTT
>NZ_LXUK01000006.1:633-79573 GCF_013072695.1 Acinetobacter sp. Ac_5812 | reverse complement strand
GGTCAGGTGCAACCCCCTTTTTCAAATTATCTTAAATTATTAAATCAAACGCCTATTTTTTGAACTGAACAGTTACTTTTAATGCTTTTTCTTTGTGTTTAAGAACTTTTTTTAAACAATTAAGTCCAGTAGAATATGTCTCTTGCTTCACATTTTTTGGCACTTTTGATTGAAAATACGGTTTGCTGGTAAAAAGGCTCGATATTTATTGCTTGCTGCATCTTTTGCTGCGAGTCCGCTTTGCTATGCCATATCAACGCATAATTTCTATGAATTGGCTTTATCAATATTAAGTTATAGCAAATGGTCCAATACAAATCGTCCAACCATTTGCGTCATAGACAATCAAGATGCTGCGAATCAGTTCCAAAGCAATATTCGTCAGCTTGCTTATGAGTATCAAGTTCAGGCAGTCAGTGCTAAAGACTTCCCTAAAACAGAATGTCATGTTGCTTATTTCACAACAACATCGCCGCAACAACAGCAAAACTTGATTCAAGCCTATCCATCCCGATCGTTGCTTTCATTAAGTACCAATAACCCGGCCTGTGAAATTGGCAGTATTTTCTGCTTATATAATAAGAAGACCTTTTCTACGTTTAAGGTAAATTTGGATGCATTAAGTTATTCCAAAGTGCATATTGATCCTCGTGTTTTACTTTTAGCAAAAAATGCAGGGTGAACAGGATGATTTCTAATTTATATCAATCAACTTCCTTGCACGCCTTATTCCGTAAGTCGCAGTTTGCGATCTTTGCAATTACTTTCGTAATTTGTTCTTTTACATTCGCCACAATTTCCATGTTCACGATGGAAACCTATGCAAAACAAAATTTACAGTTATTAAGCCAAACGGTTCTGGAACGTGTTCAACCAGCCGTGGTGTTTAGAGATAAAGGTGCAATTGATCAGATCCTTGATGATTACACCAGTGAACATGCTATCCGCAGTATTCATGTTTATGATCCACAGCAACAACTATTGGCTGAAAGTACCAAAAAAGTTGAACATACATCAGTGATGCAAGATTTAATGGATCGTTGGTTTTTACATGATCCAGTTAAACTCATGGTAGTCCATCATAAGAAAAAAGTAGGCGAACTGGTGCTCTATGGCAGCTCCGAGAATATTTTGCACTTTTTAAAGACCATTATTATTGGTCTTGCAATTTCAATGTTCTTCATTGTGATTGCTTTATTGTGGTCGGTGAATATTACCTATCGCCAAATTATGCAAGCAATCAAGCCACTCACCCATATTGCACAATTGGTGAGTGATCAAAAGGCCTATAACTTACGCTTCCCCAACAACCATATTCACGAATTTCAAAATTTAAATACCGTATTTAATGAGTTGTTAGAAGAAATTCAAATTTGGCATACGCATTTGCAAAAAGAAAATCGTCAACTTTCATTCCAAGCCCATCATGATCAACTGACGAGCTTGCCAAATCGCCATTATTTTTATCAAGAATTATTTAATATCTTCGAAAACCCACAATATCGTCACAACTCGGCCTTATTATTTATCGACAATAACAAGTTTAAAATGATTAATGATGAGTATGGGCATTTAGCGGGGGATGCGGTTTTAAAAGAAATGGCGTCTCGTTTAAGGCTATCGGTTCGCCATGAGGATTTCATTGCGCGTTTAGGTGGTGACGAGTTTGCCATCATTCTACATGCAATCCATCACACTGATCATTTAACCACAATCGCTGAAGGCGTTCTCGCAAGTTGTGAGCAGCCTTTAGCGTTTAATGGACAAATGATCCATTTCGGTTTTAGCTTAGGGGTTGCTTTTTCTCAGTTTGCAGAGAATCCAGAGGATTTAATTATGCAAGCCGATCAAGCCATGTATAAAGCTAAAAATTTAAACCCACATTGGTTTCTTTATAAACCAGAAATTTAGGACATGTTATGCGCACTCACACCATTAAAATTTCATTTATTGCGTTGCTCTGCCTAACATTGGCTGGCTGCTTGAGTTTTGGCCCGTTGAAATATCGTCAGGTCAAAATGCTAAAGAAAGAGGGTTTCGTGCTGACAGATGAAGGCTGGACACTGGGCCTACCTGAACGTTTATTATTTGATTTTAATAAGGCAGAGATCAAACCTGAACATCAAAAAGAGATTGTTCGTTTGGCCACTCAATTAAATAAATATGACCTACAAAAATTAAAAATTGTTGGTCATACCGATGATATTGGTAATCCAGAATACAATCAGAAACTCTCTGAAGAACGTGCTCAAAGTGTTTCAACCATTTTTGTCGCTCAAGGCTTTAAGCAAAATAACCTAACTGTAGTGGGTCGTGGCTCAAGCCAACCTTTTGTAGCCAATACATCAGATGAAAACCGTGCCAGCAACCGTCGAGTGAATGTCATCATTATCCCATAAACCATCATCACAATAAAAAACCGACTTAATAAAGTCGGTTTTTTATTTAAATTAGTTCAATGATATCAATCGTTGGTGGCACCCGAAAGCGAAAAGGTACCCCCACCATCCCCGTTCCAACCGTGACAAAAACATCCGCATGTTCATGGGTATAGAAACCTTTCTTATGCCCCAAAATTGAAACGCGTTTCATAATATAACTGGTAATCCAAGGCAATTCGATCTGCCCACCATGAGTATGTCCTGAAAGCATTAATGGGCGCGTTGGTAACTCAGGCACCATATCTACAGTGTCGGGATTATGTGACAAAATCAACCAAGGCTTATCTTGTGGTAAATCTGGCATAAAACGCATATTCGCCTTCCCTGCCCACAAATCTCCAATCCCGATCAAACGGAACTCATCAAAATCAACAATTTTCCCTTCGATATCGATGACATTGTTCTGTTCGAGTGCTTTACTCAATAATGCCTGAATTGGAGGACCAGGATATTGTTCATCATGATTACCTGGTACCGAATAAACAGGTGCCTGAATTTGCTTGAGTACCTCAAGCTCCTGCACCAAGCGGTTTTCAGGTTCGTAGGTCCAATCACCAGCAACCACAACCAAATCAGGTTGCGCTTGATTGAGTTTCTTCACAATGCTTTTTAATTGTCGTTCATGTCCTGAAAACAATCCAACATGCATATCTGCAACTAAAGCGACTTTAATTGGTCGGGTAAATTCACGTTCTGAATTGAGTCGATACTGATGATGTTGAACATGAATTTGATGGGGTTCAATAAAACGGGCATAGACCAACACACTGCTCAGTAAAAAAATAAAGCCCGCCTGATGTAAGCTGTAATATTCAACCCAACCGGCATATAGACTAAAAAAACAGAGTGGAAGCAATAAATAAGACAGATAAAAAGCCAATAAATGAACGAAAGCTTTAAATGGATGGATGGTTTCCGTGCGGGCTTGGTGAATCCAAGCCTGAATTAATGCCCAAAGTGCCAAAACGGCAAAAATAAGGTAAAAACCAAGAATAACAGTATCTGAATTCGACATTACAGCCCTCATTAATTTCACTTTAGGGACAGGCATTTCATCTTATATTTATCTTTTCCGATGAAATGGTATACTCGAGCCCAACTTTTAATCAGTAACGATTATGACGCAATTTTCTCATTTAAATAGCAAACATACAAAGATAAGTACAACCGCTTACAATAAAAGTATGATTGCGATTTATTGCTCAATTGCACTGACCGTTACCGGTTGTAGTACCTTACCTAAACATAAAATTGAACCTATCATTCAAACAACCACACAAATCGACACCTCACAAACATCTTTAGCACAAGTGATTCGCCCCCTACAAGAACAGCACCCCGAGCTCACGGGTTATCACGTTTTATATGAACCTTTAGAAGCACTGGCAGCTCGACTGCGTTTAATTGATAAAGCCGAAAAAACCTTAGATTTACAATATTATATTTGGGATAACGATAAAGTTGGCGCCTTGGCCCTGCATGCATTGATCCGTGCGGCAGATCGCGGTGTTCGAGTTCGACTACTGATTGACGATAATAATGCCAAGCATACCGAAGGCATCTTTTTAGCATTGGCACAGCACCCGAATATCGAGGTAAAGCTCTTTAACCCCTACCGTTTCCGCAAATATCGTGCAATTGATATGGTACTGGATCTAAAGCGCATTAACCGTCGGATGCATAATAAAAGTTTCATTGCTGATCATCAGGTGGCTTTGATTGGTGGGCGAAATATGACCAACCAATACTACAATGTCAGTGATACCTATCAGTTTTCTGACGTGGATGTGATGCTGTTCGGCACCGCTGTAAATGATATTTCCAAATCATTTGATGATTACTGGAATCATGAATATGCCTATGATGTCCGAGAAGTGGTTAAACAAAGTGCTCACCGTTTAAGCTATGAAAGTCTGAAAGAGCAACTTGATGAGCACTATAAACGAATCACGGTGCAAAACTATGTTGATTTAACCAGCCACTCTCAAGCCGTCGACGCACTCATGGATCGGGATATTTCACTCGATTGGGTCAAAGCAGAAGTCGTCAAAGACTCGCCAGATAAAATCAAATCTAAAGCTAAAAAAGAAGAACATCTCAACTTCCAGTTAATTAACCATCTCGAACAACCAGAAAAAAATATCGATTTAATTTCTGCTTATTTTGTTCCAGAAAAAAAAGGGACAAAAATTTTAAGTGATTTGGCACAAGATGGTATCGAAGTCAGAGTATTGACCAACTCCTTTAAGGCCAATGATGTTGCAGTCGTGCATGCCTTTTATGGTAAATACCGCCAAGAACTGCTGGAAAATGGCGTACAACTGTATGAGTTTTTACCTGCACTTGATAAAAGTGATTTAGATAAACACACTGAAGAGCTGGCAAAAAAAGCCAAGGTTAATATCAAAGGTTTAAGTCGTTCGAGTCTACATGCCAAACTGATGGCACTCGATGAAAAACAGGTCTTTATTGGTTCTTTTAATTTTGACCCACGTTCCGCTTATTTGAACACCGAGATTGGCGTATTACTGAATAGCCCGCCATTGGCACAAGCAGTGCATGCGACCATGGATCAAAACTTAAAGACTTATGCCTATCGCTTAGTTTTAGATGCCAACAAGAAAATTACGTGGCAACGTGAAACACCGCAAGGTCCTTTGATTTATACCAAAGAACCCAAAATGAAATGGTGGCAAAGAGCAGGCATGAAAGTGATTTCATGGCTCCCGATTGAAGGGTTTATGTAGTTTCCACGCTTTCTGGTAGCACGGACAATACTTTTCGCTGCAAGCGCTCTAGACCAGCACGCATTTGGCGGTCGACTTCCTTGGTCAGCGTTTCTACCGTATGCCCTTCGACTGGAATGGCAGGTAATGTCATTAAATGTGCGGTGACTTGAGGCATCTCCAAAACACGTTGCACATGCTCTGCAAATGTCATTTCACCGATAAACGGCGCCACCAAATCCAGTTCACCTTGTTGGTTCACATAGCAAATCACACAAATCTGCACAGGTCGTTGCGCTTCAATTGCAGCACCTAATAAGCGACCATGTACTTTTTTGACCTTACTGCCATCGGTGGTGGTTGCTTCAGGAAAGAACAGTACAGGAATATCTTGTTTTAAGAATTCAGTAATTTGCTCACGAATCCGAATCGAATCACCGGAACCACGCTTAATAAATAAAGTGCCACCGCCTTTTGCCAAGTTTCCTAAAATAGGCCATTTTTCAACTTCGGCTTTGGCCAAGAAAAAGATGCGTGCACCGGAGCCCAACACAGCCACATCTAACCAAGAAATATGGTTGCTCACCCATAAGGCAGGCTCACGAGGAATAGTGCCATGAACTTGGACTTCAATATTAAAGACTTCACACAAACGACGGCAGAAATACTGTACATAACGGGTATTTACTGGATTATTCGGATCTTTATACAAACCATGACGGTAAATGAGATAGAAGCCTTCACCAATCGTCTCCAGACCTGAGGCTAATTTTTTACTGTATAAACTAAACTTCGAAAACAAACTTAAAGGTGTGTTATTTACTGTTGTTGCTTGTTGAGTCATAAATTCTTAAAACCGTACGCATGTATGCACGTGTGCATTGGATTAGTCTTGTTATATCATGCCGATATCAACTTATAGAAGTTTCCTCCATAACAAAAAACGAATGTGAGCATAAATTTTTTCAATTTTAAAAGATTTATCAGATCAAATATTATAAATAAATCGAATTTACAGATTAAAAGGTGATGTGATGAACCAGCAAAGCACGACATCTGAGCCACAAACCACTATTCCTTATGGCTATGCCTTAAGAATGTTTCTAGGGTGGTCAATTTTGTATATGGGAACATTAATCGGATTCATTGAACTTTTACGTCGTAATGTCATATAAATCCACTAAGTCTTTGCCCTTTGCTTGAGGTTTATTCTAGAATAAGATTTTAAAAATAAGGATTTCAGAGCAGCGTGGAAAATTTTGAGCAGCGTCAAAGTGGTGAACGAGCGATTTTAGTTAGTGTATCCGTTCAACTTCTCGATGATCTCGATGCTGAAGAGTTTCAATTACTCGCCCAATCCGCAGGCGCTGAGATCCTTGAACATATTTCTGTGCAACGCAACAGACCTGATCCTAAATTTTTTATTGGTTCAGGTAAAGTCGATGAGATTGCCGAGTTAGTCGAGACTCTCGAAGCGGAATTGGTCATCTTTGACCATTCACTCTCGCCTGCGCAAGAACGTAATCTAGAACGAATTCTCAAGTGTCGCGTAATTGACCGCACTGGTTTAATTCTAGATATCTTTGCACTCCGTGCACGTACCCATGAAGGAAAATTACAGGTTGAGTTAGCTCAGCTTAAACATTTATCCACCCGTTTAATTCGTGGTTTTACCGGTAATCTCGAACAACAAAAAGGTGGTATTGGCTTACGTGGCCCAGGTGAGTCACAACTGGAAACAGACCGCCGCTTGATTCGAGTGCGTATTACTCAACTCAAAGATAAACTGGTTAAAGTACAACAGACTCGTTTACAAGGTCGAGCTGCAAGACAAAAAGCTGCCATTCCAACGATCTCTTTAGTCGGCTATACCAATGCTGGGAAATCGACTTTATTTAATATTTTAGCCAAAAGCGATGTCTATGCTGCCGATCAACTGTTTGCAACCCTCGATCCTACCTTACGTCGCTTAGATTGGGACGGTATTGGTACCGTTGTGCTGGCAGATACGGTCGGATTCGTTCGTAACCTGCAACATGATTTGGTTGAATCGTTCAAAGCCACCTTAGAAGAAACATTAGAAGCAACTTTGCTGCTACACGTCATTGATAGCAGTAGTCCGAATATGCCTGAACAGATTGAAGCGGTAGAATCAGTCCTCAAAGAAATCGGTGCCGATGCCCCGATTTTGCATGTCTACAATAAAATTGATCTCAGCGGTGATGCCGCCAAAATCATTTATAAAACAACTGATGTCCCTGATCGGGTCTATGTTTCAGCCCATGCTGGGCAAGGACTTGAATTACTCAGTCAAGCCGTACAACAATGTCTGATGGGGCAATTACAACAGTTTGACTTAGTGCTAAAACCCGCTTACGGTAAACTGCGAACACAGCTCTATACGCTGAATGTGATTCAATCGGAACAGTATGATGAGCAAGGCGACCTCCATGTATCCGTATGTATTGCACCACATAAACTGGAACAAATCATTAAACAAGCACATTTACCATTAGACGAAATTCTTGGAAAAAAAGCTTCCTTATTTCAACGCCCTTTGGAAGAATTTGAAATAGATCATCCGTCCCTATAATGACGATCAGCCATCGTTCCGATAAACGAGAGTTAGAAAGAAAATGAAAAATATTGATTGGACAGCTTGGTTTGGCACGATTTTATTAATCATCGTCTATCGTGAAGGGGCTGTCGCAATCACGCAAGCTTTTGGTCATCCTGAATTGGGCAATCTGGTCGGACTAATTAGCTTATTAGCAACACTGTTAATCTGGAGACGTTTTAGAAAAATCTCCAATCGCCTGATTGATACCAACAACAAAATCTTAAAAGAAAGTGCATTTGCTTTTCTACCAATCTGTGCAGGTTCATTAATCATGCTGGTACATATGGGTAAAGAAATTCCTGCATTTTTATTTATCTTAACGTTTAGCACATTATTGCCATTATGGATTTATGCCAAAATGGCGAAGCGTTGGTTATAAGGAGCTGATCTATGTCGATGGTTATTTATGGCTTCATGATTACCTTCATTAGTTATCTTCTTGCCAAGCCACTGAATCAAAAATTTCCACAAATTCCACTGATTGTGTTTGGCATGTTTATTGTGATTGCTTTCTTGGCAATCTTCGGCATTCCTTACCAACAGTATATGGATAACGTGAATGGCGTTTTCAACCATCTACTCGGCTATGTCACGGTTGCCTTGGCAATTCCCTTAGCCGCGATGCGCTATGATGATCTACCGCTAAAATCGATGATTGGGATTTTATGCTTTGCCAGTATTAGTGCGGTTGCCCTACCAATGGGACTGGCCTATTTACTGCACATGTCTGAACCAACGATTATGGCTTTTGCAACGCGTGCTGTGACTACTCCAATTGCCTTGAACATCGCCACCCTCCTGCATGCCCCTTTGATGATGGTCACCTTGATTGTGATTTTATCAGGTGTGATCGGAGCGGCATTCTCCCCTTGGATTTTAAAGCATATTCATGACGAACGTGCTTCGGGTCTGGCACTCGGTTTAGCTGCGCATGCAATTGGTACAGCTCAAGCATGGCAACGCGGTCCTGTCACAGGCCGTTATGCAGCCTTTGGCATGGCAGTAAATGGCGTATTTACAGCCATTTGGCTCCCGACCTTTATTCTATCTTTATCTTAAAATTTGCCGCAGATATCACATAAAGATTGAACTAGTTGTCATATATCCGCCATAATGTAAGCTTAAACGTTAAAAGGATTTTTAATGATGGGCAAACAATTATTAAGTGCGTTACTTTTATCTGCGGTGAGCAGTTTTACTTTTGCAGAGGATATTACGGGGCTCTGGCAAAGTATTGATGACAAGACGGGGGCGCCTAAAGCATTGGTTGAAATTCGTAAAGAAGCGAATGGAACATATGCAGGCAAAGTAGTTAAAATTACGCCACGTACAGGTTATACACCTAAAGAAACCTGTGTGGATTGTCCTGCACCCTATACCAATAAGCCAATCATTGGTTTGGACGTGGTAACGGGTTTGAAATATAGCGAAGGCTTGAACTATACCAATGGTCGTATTCTCGATCCAAATTCAGGCAAAATTTATAGTATGAAAGCCAAACTCAGTGCCAATGGTAAGCGTTTGCACTTACGTGGTTATCTCGGTGTATCGGCATTGGGTCGTAATCAGATCTGGATTCGTGCTGAGTAAAATCAATAAAATTTAGAGCCATAATACGCACTTCTCTCTGATCAAATTGATCTCGGTTCTAGCCAAAAGCTTCTTCATATCGTGAAGAAGCTTTTTTAATTTCAGCATAAAAAATTGATTGAAATTTCAAATATTAAAAATATACAACCGTAAAATAATGATTGAATCTCGAATTAGAAATCCGAAATAATAGCAGGACAGCCATGGCAGCAAGGAGGCTTTAACATGCACATGTTCACAAAACTGATCTCTTCTCTCTTCTTATTTTCACTCAGTCATGTTGCTTTTGCTCAAGACATTGCTGGGATTTGGCAAAGCGTTGATGATGTAACAGGTGCCCCCAAAGGACAGGTTGAAATCATACAAGAAGCCGATGGCTCCTATACGGGTAAAATTATCAAAATTACCCCGCGTACGGGCTATACCCCCAAAGAATTATGTACGGGCTGCCCTGCACCTTATACCAATAAGCCAATTTTAGGTTTAAATGCGATTAGCAAGCTAAAACATAAAAAGGACCTCACCTACACAGGTGGGAAAATCTTGGATCCGAATAGTGGCCGTGTCTATAGCTTGACTGCAAAACTCAGTAGCAATGGGCAACGCTTACATTTACGTGGTTATGTCGGCGTCTCTGTACTTGGCCGTAGCCAAATCTGGATTCGTGTCAATTAAGTTGATACAAAAAATAAAAAGCCCTGTTATACAGGGCTTTTTATTGATCAAATGATACGAGGCTTAACGACCTTGCAACTTCGAATAATCTAACAAGACATTTGCAGCTTCATTGATGAAGGTTTCTTCTTCAGGCAATGGTGGACGCAAATGTGCTTTCATTTTGGCACGAGATTCAACCAATGCATCAATAGATGCCTGATAACTTTCCCAATTTGCATACGGCGCTAAACCAGTTGCAGTGCGGCGTTGATTTTCTGCATTCAAGGTTTGTTTCTCAAGATCAATCAACTCGGCACGGCGCTGATTAATATCGAGCACCACTTTCTTTTGATCCGAAGTTTTCTTGGCAATTGCTTTACGTGCTTCTAAATATTTAAATTGAGAATCTGCCGCAACACGTTGTTCAGATGATTGAGTCAATTTAGCAACGTACGGTTGCACTGAACCTTCACGTTTGAATGGTGCTGTTGGAATGGTATCCCACTTTAAGGCATTTTTCGCTTTACGCTCACCAAACTCCTCATTGTAAATATCAACCAACTTGATATCTGGAATTACACCTTTATTTTGGGTACTTCCCCCCGTAATACGGTAAAACTTACGTTGAGTTAACGTCGCCTGACCATAAGCCAAAGAGTCTAACTGAACCTGTGCTGTTCCTTTACCTGTCGTGGTACTACCAATGATAATCCCGCGCTCATAATCTTGAATCGCCGCAGAGTAAATCTCACTTGCAGAAGCCGATGCTAAGTTAACCAATACCGCCATTGGACCCGCATAGATTTGCTCACCACCATCAGTATCTTCAAACACATTGACATTACCGTTACCATCACGGATTTGTACCACAGGACCAGACTTAATCACCTGACCGAGCATACGGGCAACTTCTTCGAGAGAACCACCTGGATCATTACGCAAATCAACCAAGATACCTTCTACTTTTTGTGCCTTAAGTGAATCTAAGGCTTTGGCTGTATCTTCAGAGACTGAACGATATTCAGTACCTGCACGACGTGAGCGGTAGTCAAAATAGAAAGATGGAATTTCAATCACCCCAAACAGATGTTTTTTACCATCACGGGTAATTTCAACCGTACGTGAACGCACCCCTGCATCTTCTTCTTGAATAATGTCACGGGTTAAGGTCACATTACGGGCTTGGCTCATTGATGCACCTGCACCCAATAAACGCACCACAACTTTGGTACCACGTTTACCACGAATTAACCCGACGATTTCCGAACTCGGCCAACCAATCACATCCACCATTTTCTCGCCATCTTGAGCGACGCCAATGATACGATCTCCTGATTTCACCTGACCCGATTTACTGGCTGGACCACCCTCAACGATGGTCTCAATTTTAGTGTAGTCTTCATTGCCACGTTCAGGGCGAATCGAAACACCAATCCCCTCTAATTGTAGCGTGGTCTGACGATTCAGCTCCATCGCATCAATGGGTGGGTAATAGTTACTATGCGGATCGTAAGTCGCCAACATTGCATTCAATGTTTTTTCTAGCACATCATCGCTTTTCACACGTCCAATACGCTCTAACTGACGGGTATAGCGCTTGGTTAAGGTTTGCACTGGGGTTAGATCTTCAGGTCCAGTCAAATCCTGACCATTCGCTAGCGAAGGATCTGCCTTTAAAGCTTTTTGCTTCGCCTGCTCTTCTTCTTTACTAATGGTTAAATTGATCAACTGCGACACTAGCATTTGCTGCCAATGTTGTTGTTGCTCAGCCGTCGTTTTGAAATACGGTGCTTTTTCACGATCGGTATCGAGATAGACATCTTTTTGATTTAAGTTCTGCGGCTTTTTCAACTCTGCCAACATAAACTCATAAAATTGTTTCAAACGATCACGGTATTGCGCATGAATCGCGAAAGGTCCAGTTAAGTTACCCGCTTTTAACGAACTCCCAAAATTCGAACCATATTTCTTTTGATATTCTTCTACTTCACCGTTTAGAAATAATGAATGATCTGGATCAAGACTATCCAAATACATATTCAAAACACGGTTTGAAGTTGCTGCGTCTAGGCGCATATTTAAATAATGTTGACGATCTACCAATGTGGCTAACTGACGTGCAACCAATGCCTGCTCTTGTGATGGCTTGATTACCGTTGAAACGACAGGTGCCTCAGTCGCCGCAAATGCCTCATTTATGGTATGAGAGAAAAATAAACCACCAGTCGCGATTGCAACTGCACACGCTATCATTTGAAGTTTCATAAAATTTTGGTACTTCCTTGGATATGGCAATTATTACATGCAGATGTGATTAAGATGAATATATTTCACCCAACTACTTCACTACACGTAAAACTCATCGGTCATCATAAATAAATAACCAACAAGCACTTATCATCAATATCATGTAGTTTTATCATATTCTGTACTGACAAAATGTAGCAAATCATTGCACAATTTAGCTATCGTTTTTTTCACCAAATTTTTCATCAAAATTCTAACGGAATCCCTATGATCGGCGCGTTGATGCTAGATATTGCTGGCACAGAACTTACTCAAGAAGATATTGAACTATTACAAGCTCCGCAAGTCGGCGGCATGATTTTATTTGCACGAAATATTGAATCCCCTCAACAAGTACGTGCCTTAACCGACCATATGCGTCAAGTCCGCCCAGATATCCTGATTGCGGTGGATCAAGAAGGTGGCCGCGTACAACGTTTAAGACAAGGTTTTACCTTACTTCCTGCGATGGGACGTCTAGGTGAACATTACCTAAGTCAGCCACAACAAGCGATTGAACTGGCTGAACAATGTGGCTGGTTAATGGCGATTGAAGTCCTCACGGTCGGTATTGATTTTAGCTTTGCCCCTGTTTTAGACCTGAATGATGTCAGTGATGTGATCGGTGATCGTGGTTTTGCCAAAAACATGCAAGATATCGTGCCACTGGCAGATGCTTTTATGCGTGGTATGAAAAAAGCGGGCATGGCGACTACGGGCAAACATTTCCCTGGTCATGGTTCAGTCAAAGCTGATTCACATGTTGCCGCTGCAATTGACAGCCGCTCGTATCAAGAAATCTATGACAAAGACATGCAGAGCTTTATCAAATTAATGCCTCAGCTTGATGCGCTAATGCCAGCCCATGTGATCTATGATCAAGTCGATCCAAATCCAGCAGGCTTCTCACCGTTCTGGTTACAAGAAATCTTACGTCAACAACTTAAATTTGATGGCGTACTCTTCTCAGATGACTTGAGCATGCAGGCTGCGTGTGTTGCAGGCGGTGCGGATGCACGTATTCAAGCTGCTTTAAATGCGGGTTGTGATATGGGCTTAGTCTGTAATGACCGTGCAGCTGCATGTACTGCATTAGATGGAATCCAAACATTAGCGTTACCAAACCAACAACGTTTAGAACGCATGCGCGGCAAAATTCCAAATATTCAGGTTGGTACGACATTGACTTTAGACGATGAAAACTGGCACAGCGTCAGAAAAGTCATTGAAGAGTTTAAAAATTCGTTCTAACTTACTTCACATTAAAAAATATTTTTGCCGATATACGATACTCGGTAATGTCATCCGCAACCTGCGTGATTTCAAAAAGATAGATATAGTCTGTCTATATGCTGAAATTAGTCACATGCAAGGAATGAACAGGTTTTGCGGATGACAATGCCTTTGGTTACTTTGGGCGAAACCAAAGTAACTCCAGCTGAAAGCTTATCCTGATATCAGATGAGGACTCAGCAAGACACCGTTATAGATATCGTTAAAAATAAGAATTAGGGAAAAGAGTCTAGGACAGATGACACAACAACTTTCGAAACATCGCCACATTTCATTTACCGCACACTACACAGGTTACATCTGGTATCAAATGGGGATCTCACATCCAGCACTGGCAACCGCCAAAGGAAAAACGCTAGCAGCCTTAGTTCATCCAATTGAAAGCTGGGCAGAAAAATATGTCGGCGGTAGCATGCGTACCACACTAAAACAACGACACCGCATGTTGGATAGCCACTTAAAAGAATTAATTGAGCAACATCCTGATTTACAAGTACTAGAAATTGCATGTGGTCTATCGCCACGCGGTTGGTGGTTTAGACAACATTATCCAAATATCACATACCGTGAACTGGATTTACCCGATATGGCAGCGACCAAACAAGCTGCACTACAACAAATTGAAAGTCATGTGGATGAAGTTCTGTCTGTCGACTTATTTACCGATGCCTTTGCTGCTGCATTTGAAGTATTTGATCCTCAACGCCCATTGGTGATTATGAGTGAAGGACTCATCAATTACTTTGAAAAACCAATGTTACAGCAACTCATTCAAGCCATTGCCAACTACGGTCAAAACTTTAAAGAGCTGCATTATTTAACAGACATCTACCCAGAACCCACCCAAAACAAACTAGCAACGATCATCTGGAACAGCAGCCGTTTATTAAAATGGATGTCACGCAGTGCATTTAGTTTTCATTTTAAAAACCCAGCCGAGGTCGAGAATTTCTTTCAAGCATCAGGCTTTAATCAAGTTGAAGTCCTGCAACCGAAGCAATTTTTTGAACAAGCAACTTTAGAAAATACGCAGCAGCATTTAGGTGACTTGGTCTGGGTGATTCAGGCGAGCAATAAATAGGGATCATAAAAAAGGGAAGTGGTTAATCACCACTTCCCTTTTGAAATCTTAGGTTCTCATTAAGCTTGTTTTTGGCGCTCAATAAAACGCGTTAAACGATCAGCAATCTCAAAACTGCCATGTTTAAACAAGATGCGCAGTCCTTGCTCAGTTGCATCAAAGTTTAAACATTCAATTTTAAACTCACCTTCTTCATCAGCTAAATGTAGCGCTAAATCACGAGGATGTTGGCTAACAAAATCAAGCTGTTCAAGATCATTCAGTTTTAAATAAACGCCAAAGAAGGTGATATCGACAACGTTCACTGCCACTTCAGTCACTAAATGACGGTGAGTCAATTTAGTCTGTGGTTGTAACACAGCAATACGTTCCTCGCCTCGACGTTCAATTTTTTGCATTTGTTCACGCGTCATCGGGATAATACCATCCAGATTATCGATAGACTCCCCTTTCAAGAATGAGGTAAACAAATTCATGGTTTCTTTACGGCGCTGCAATTGTGGGACATGATCTGCATTTGCAATTAAAGCAAACTGCATGTCTTGGCATTGCAAAGCAAAATCAGCATTTTCATGCGGTAAAGTAAAACTGTCGTACTGCCCAGCAGCCACCAAAGTTTTACATTGGGGTACTGGCACATCACTTAAACGCAATAAACGGTTGCAGTTAATTTCATAACGCTCACGTTCAGTTGCACTAAATTCTGCCATTTGTCTGAAGAATAAACGCTTTGCTGTTGGCGACATGCGAGTTTTATCAAGCTTGGCATGATTGACTAAATATAGGATCACCGCTTGACCAAACTCATCCATGCGATCTTCACGCATTAAATGCAATGATTCTTCCAGCAGCATCCGCCAACTTTTACGCGTCTTCTGCATCACACCCATCAATACCATACGGTCAATCAATTCGGGACGTTGGTGTGCAAATGACGATGCAACCACCGAACCGAGTGACATCCCCATCATTGAAACTTTCTCAAGTCCAACAATATCGAGCCATTGACCAAGCATTTTAGATAATTCAGGCAGCTCCAAGATTCCAGCAGATTCACCTGTATCAACATTACGAATCTGTTGATTCGCTCCCATTGACGGTAAATCAATGAGAATAACGGGACCACTCTCAAAGAGTTGCTCAACACAATACTTATAAGAGTTAAAGTTTTGAAATGCGCCCCCGACAATTACAATCGGCGTGTTGTAGATCGTTTTCGGATCTGCAATTGCCATATATTCAATTTTCCAACCATCGATCCACGTGGTACGCGCTGGCTGTTTAAAACTGTTTTTATTGTAAATGTCGAAAAAACCAAAGCCTGTGTAGGTATGATTTATATCCGAGTCCATTTGGATAATGGAATTCATGTCCTTCCTCCATCCTTGTTTATTTTTTTGTTGCAAGCATCTCATTTTCAGCGAATTCAACTTGCAAGTTAACAAATTTATAAAATTTGTATTACATTTATCCTATACTTTTTCATTCTATACATATGCACGTTTTATACGCAATCATTTCCTTAACCACTTATCTTGTTTAAAGCACTAATCTTTTGCAAAATATGTAATCTTGGCTTTATATTCAATATCTTCATCGCACTAAAATAAAAACTTTTATGCCAATTAACGCTTGATAATTTTTTGAATTGTCAGTTCAGCCTATTCATTGTTCAGCATTTGACTGTTACTATCTTTATAAATACATGCAAATATCAAAATGCTATGCAAGACTCTATTCAAGACTACATGCAACAGGTTGGTACTCAAGCGCGTCAAGCGTCTCGTGTTTTAACGAGTGCATCGACCCATTTGAAAAACCACGCCTTGTCTGCAATTTATACGGCTTTAGAAAATAATCAAGCACAAATTTTAGCAGCCAATCAAATTGATATGGACAGTGGTCGCCAACGTCAATTGGACACTGCTTTACTCGATCGTTTAGAACTTACTCCTGCTCGTTTTAAAGGTATGCTGCAAGGGCTCAAAGATGTGATTGCCTTGGTTGATCCGATTGGAGAGATTACCGATCTTGCCTATCGTCCGTCAGGGATTCAACTTGGAAAAATGCGCGTGCCTTTAGGTGTGATTGGCATGATCTATGAATCAAGACCGAACGTTACCCTTGAAGCAGCATCATTGGCTTTAAAATCAGGCAATGCGATTATTTTACGTGGCGGATCAGAAGCACTTGAATCCAATAAAGCCATCGCAACTGCGATCCAACATGGTCTACAGATTTCAGGCTTGCCAGAACATGCGGTTCAAGTGATTGATACGCCTGATCGCGCCGCAGTGGGTCACCTGATTACCATGACTGAATTCGTGGATGTGATTGTGCCGCGTGGTGGTAAAAGCTTGATCGAACGAATCAGCAATGAAGCACGTATTCCAGTCATTAAACATCTAGATGGCAACTGCCATGTATTTGTTGAAGCACAAGCGGATTTGCAAAAAGCCTTACCGATTGCGCTCAATTCCAAAACGCATCGTTATGGTGTGTGTAATGCCATGGAAACTTTATTGGTCGATGAAGCGATTGCTGAGGAATTCTTGCCACGCATTGCCGAACTTTATGCTGAAAAACAGGTTGAATTACGCGGTTGCGCTGAAACCCAACGTATTTTAGGTGTATCAGTGAAAACGGCGACAGAGGAGGATTGGTATACCGAATATCTCGGTCCAATTCTTGCGATTAAAGTGGTCACTGGTATGGATGAAGCAATTGAGCATATCAATAAGTATGGTTCACACCACACCGATGCGATTATTACTGAAAACTTTAGTCTAGCCCGTGAGTTCTTGGCGCGTGTGGATTCAAGTTCGGTGATGATCAATGCTTCAACCCGCTTCGCTGATGGCTTTGAATATGGTTTAGGGGCAGAAATCGGCATTTCAACTGATAAAATCCATGCCCGTGGTCCAGTTGGCCTAGAAGGCTTAACCTCACAAAAATGGATTGTATTTGGTGATGGTCAAATCCGCCAATAACAGCATTGGTGACTTAAACAAAACAACACGATAAAGGCCATTCACTTGATCTTTATCGTGTTTTTATATATTTTCATACAAAAATAATGACAAAATCAACAGATCAATCAAAACAACGACTCATTTCCTAACTATACTGAATAGGTTGATTTATAAACGGGTCGTATAGGCTAAAGTCTATCTTCGCCAATACGACATCCCATGTTAAAACATTGCGCTTGATTCCCTCTGCCTCATGCGTTGCAGCAAGATCAAAGTGTTCATCATAAAATTTAAAATCTGTTAGGTGTTCAAACGTGGCTATATCTGTATTAGTAATTAACTGTGGTTCATCATCAATCAAATACGCGCTCGTCTCGGAACGTCGTGAAGACCGTATTTATGGTTTGGCAGAAAACCTGGGCGCTGCAGATGCCCGTATTAAAGGGGTTACACTGGGTGGCGAACCACTGGAACTTTCAATTCCCTATGCAGATCACGCCAAAGCACTTGAAACATTATTGGCTCGTTTAGCGAACTATAACCCACAGGCGATTGGACACCGTGTGGTTCACGGTGGCGACATCACCAAAGCAGAATTACTCACGCCAGAACTGGTTGAGCGTATTGAAGCAGCGACACCTCTTGCACCACTGCACAATCCAGCCCATTTGATTGGAATTGAAGCCACCATGCGCTTATTCCCTCAATTGCCTCAGGTTGCTGTATTCGATACCGCCTTCCACCAAACCATGCCTGAGCGTGCCTATCGCTATGCCCTACCACAATTTTTATATACAGCACACCAAGTTCGTCGCTATGGTTTTCATGGCACTAGCCATGCCTATGTGACCGAACGTGCCAGCGAATTGGCAGGTCATAAAAATGAAGGCGGCTGGCTCAGTGCACACTTGGGCAATGGCAGTTCGACTTGTGCAGTATGGAATGGTCATAGCGTCGATACTTCTATGGGCATGACCCCACTTGAAGGTGTTGTCATGGGTACGCGTAGTGGTGATGTCGATCCAAGCTTACATTTATTCCTTGCCAGTAACCTCGGCTGGGATATCCAAAAAATTGACAGTATGCTCAATAAAGAAAGTGGCTTATTGGGCTTATCTGGTTTATCCAATGATATGCGCACCTTGGTTGAAGCCTCTGAAAATGGTCATGATGGTGCAACCCTTGCCATTGAAGTATTCTGTTATCGCCTCGCCAAATCGTTATCAGCGATGAGTTGCGGTCTACCCCATCTGGATGGTTTAGTCTTTACAGGTGGTATTGGTGAAAATTCGGCTTATGTCCGTGAAAAGACTTTAGGCTATTTAGCACATTTCGGTTTTCAATTTAGTAAAGAGAAAAATGATGCCTTGGCTCGCGGTAGTGAAGGTCGTATCGACGATGGTACAGGTCCACAAATTTGGGTGATTCCGACTGATGAAGAAGGTCGTATTGCCAAAGAAACTCGTCAAGTACTTGAACCAACAGCTTAATTAACCAATTACAAGAATTTAAGGTCACTATGAATACAATTTTACTCATCCCCACAGGTGAAGGTGTTGGCTTAACTTCAGCCTGTTTAGGTATGATCTATGCACTAGATTGTAAAGGGATTAATGCGGGTTTCTTAAAACCCTACTCTCAAATTGCAGACACCACGGTTGACCGTACCACGACACTCTATCGTCATTTATTTCAGCATAAATCTGCCGAGCCAATCACCTACGAAAGACTGACTCAACTGATTGCCTTGGGCGAAACAGATGAGCTCCTTGAGGAGGCGGTTGCACTACACCGTCAAATTTCAGCTGATCATGATGTGATTATCGTTGAAGGTTTGGTTCCGAATGGACAAGATCATTTTGTCAGTGAAATCAATGCTGCACTCGCACAAGCACTGGATGCGCAAGTGGTTTTGGTCAGCACCGCAGATTTAGCTGATCCACGCAAAACTGCGGAAAGAGTCGATGCACATTTACGTCAATTTGGTGGTGCAGCTTCGGCACGCACCACAGGCGTGTTGTTTATGCGAACCAAAGGCTTGCCTGAGGGCACGGCCGAAATTCCGGTCACACTTGATCCAAGTCTACGTCTAGACCAGCACATTGATGCTTTTGCCTTAGAGTTACAACGTTATAACCGCTTTATGGGCACCGATGAACTCCCGATTATTGGATTGGTGCCATTCAGCAATACCCTCAGCGTGCCACGTAGTTTAGATATTGCTTCGATCATCAATGGTACATGGTTACATCAAGGTGAGGCCAAACAACGTCGTATTCTGCATACCAGTTTAATTGCCTCGAATATCGAATCAGAACTGCATAAATTTGTTGCGGGCGAATTGATTATTAGCGCCTCACAACGTACAGATGCAATCTTGGCAGCCAGTCTTGCCAGCAGCAATGGTACACCGCTCGCGGGTCTGGTTTTAACCGAGCAAGCTGCGCCAGCAAGCAATGTGCTTGAGTTTTGCCAAAGTGCGATTAAGCAAGGACTCCCAATCTTACACACGCCTTTAGATACCTTAGAAACAGCACAACTGCTGCATCGCTTTGGCAATGAAATTCCAATTGATGATACTGAACGTGCAGAGCAAGTCACCCGTTTCGTGTCGAGTCATTTGGATAGCAATTGGCTGGATCAACATACCCAGAACAACCTACATCCACGCTTATCGCCTTCAGCGTTCCGTTACGAGTTGGTACAGAAATCCATTGCTGCAAAAAAACGTATCGTCCTGCCAGAGGGTGATGAGCCACGTACGGTACAAGCGGCTGTGATCTGTCAAACTCGCGGCATTGCACAGTGTATTTTATTAGCAAAGCCTGAATCGGTTGCCGAAGTGGCGAAAGCACGCGGTATTCAGTTGCCCGATGATTTACAAATTATTGACCCGGATACTATTCGTGATCAATATATCGAACCCATGGTGGAACTGCGTAAAGGTAAGCTTGACGCACTGCAAGCCAAAGCACAGCTTCAAGATACCGTGGTACTCGGCACCATGATGTTGGCACTCGATCAAGTCGATGGTTTGGTATCTGGTGCGATTCATACCACTGCCAACACCGTACGCCCTGCATTCCAGCTGATTAAGACGGCTCCGAATTACTCACTGGTCTCATCCATTTTCTTTATGTTGTTGCCTGATGAAGTCTATGTCTATGGTGACTGTGCGATTAACCCAGATCCGAATGCAGAACAACTTGCTGAGATTGCGATTCAATCGGCAGATTCAGCCAAGGCCTTTGGTCTAGATCCACGCATTGCCATGATCAGCTATTCTACTGGCACATCTGGCACAGGCGCTGATGTCGAGAAAGTAGCTGAAGCGACTAAAATCGCACAACAACGTCGTCCAGATTTACTCATCGACGGGCCATTACAATACGATGCTGCCTCGGTTGAAAGTGTTGGTCGCCAAAAAGCACCAGACTCGCAAGTAGCAGGACGTGCCAATGTATTTATTTTCCCTGATCTAAATACAGGTAATACCACCTATAAAGCGGTACAACGTGCTGCCAATGTGGTGAGTGTCGGTCCGATGCTACAAGGCTTAAACAAGCCCGTAAATGACTTGTCTCGTGGTGCTTTGGTCGATGATATTGTGTTTACCATTGCCCTGACTGCGATTCAGGCGAAGCAACAAGATTAATCCAATATTCGATTGAAATTGAAAAAGCCCTTTAGATTGAAAGGGCTTTTTCATGAGTGGTATTGAGCCAACCAGATGGTATGTCCCGTACATTCAACATCTTCAGCAATCATTTTAATCAGTTTAAACCCATTGTGTTGCAGCAAAGTCTGATATTCCTCCGCTGAGAGGCTGGCATGATACAGTGGCTCTCCACCGAGTTCACCAATTGCCTCGCCCTGTGCAGGCCCACTGCTAAACATTAAAGCAGTACCTGATTGTGCATATTCGGCAAAACGTTTAAACATGTTGCGTTGATCATCTTGGGTGAAGTGGAAGAAACTATCCCACGCAATAATCCCTTGAAACTTTTGTTCGGTAAAGTACTCCCGAAAATCTTGCTGCACCCAGACCTGTTCAGGGAAAGACTGCCGTGCCATTTCAATCATGTATTCCGAAGCATCAATACCTGTTACCTGATGTCCTTGAGCAATAAAATAGGCAGCAATAGGCTGAGCTGAACCACAGCCCAAATCCAAAATATGCGCCGAGTTTGGCAGCAGACTGAGAAAACGATCGAGCCAGACCTTCTCAGACAGAAGCTTTCCTCGTAATTCAATCCATTCACGAGCGTGCTTCTGGTAGAGTTCAATAATATGCTGCGCTAGATGTTCCTGTACCATGTCATTGCCTATTATGAGTCATTCTTTTTTTAAAGCGATTGAGCAAAATCTTAACAAGATTCTGGCTTATTTAATGTCTGAATTTTCTTGGTTTGCGGTCCTTTTACAAAGAAAATTGCATTCCCGCATAGAATTAAAATGACTCCGATCACCGCATTCATGTGCCAGTGATAATCCTCCCATACCGTCGAAATCACCAATGCGACCAAAGGAAATAATAAGGTGCTATAGGCCGCTTTACCTGCACCAATCCGTCCGACCAAATAGAAATAGGCGGTAAAACCTATCACCGAACCAAAGATCGCGAGATACAGTAAAGCACTGATTGCACTGAATTGCATGCTTGGAAAAAACTGATCCTGTCTAAACCATGAGATCAAGGCCATCAGCAGTGAGCCATACAACATCCCGTAGGCATTGGTGGTAAATATATCCAAGCCATGTTTTTGATGGCGTGTACTGATCATATTGCCCAAAGAGAAACCATAAGTCCCTAAAATACATAGTCCAATACCGATCAATGTATTGCTGTTTAAAGTGGTGCCCACCACGTCATGCCAAAACAAAGCAATAATCCCCAGTACACCTAATAAGGCCGCAGGATAAAACCGTGTCGACACCTGCTGCGCAAAGAATAATCTGGCGTTGATGGTATTGAAAATCACCGCCATGGAGAAGATTACCGCTTCCAAACCACTACTGATATATTGCACCGCATAATAAAAACAGACAAAGTTAAAGCCAAAAATACAGCAGGCCTGCAACATACAAAACAGATGATCTTTGCCTGCTAGTTTCTGAAACTTTCGGCTCAAAGCGACGAAAACAAATAACACCATTGCGGAAATAAAAAAACGCCAGAACACCGCAACACTGGCTGATATCCCACTTTGTTGTTGCAGACTGATCGCAATCCATGTTGTGCCCCAGATCACCACAACCAACGCATATAACAGCGCATTCATATCATTAGAACCAAACTCAATTACCTCGACGACTATTTTGCTGCTTTTGCGGTCATGATTACTTGCACCATCTTGCGATGATTGTCATAGATTTGCGTTTTTCTATAATTTTTTTGACCAGATGACAAAACTGGCTGAAAGTTCTACACTTAACTGGATCATATTTGGCACTGCGTATAGAAGATGAAATACCAGATTCTAGATCAATTACAGCAATATAAAGCGCAATTACTCGACTCGGTAGAACTGGGTTCGGGCATGCAGTTAGCCATGTGGCAAAATAACCAAGACCGAGTCAGTGTCTGTAGCAATCACCATACCTTGAGCATGTATATTCAGGGCGGTTATGAAAGCTATCAAAAAACCCAACAGGGCTGGCACAATGGCGGTGGCCCTGACCGTATGTGCCTGATGCCACAAGATTTCGAGTCGACTTGGGACCTACGTGATCCACTCACCTTCGTACATCTGTATTACACTGAACAACACTTACAACGCGTGGCAGAACAAGTCTGGGATCGTGAACCCAGCCAAATCATTTTAAACCCACAAATTTTTGTGGCTGACCCACAAATTTCGATGATCTATCGGCATTTTTTACTCAATGGTGCATGGCAAGAACGTGAAAACCATTTGCAAATGAGTACGGCGACAACGCTATTACTCAACCATTTAATTAAAAATTATAGTCATGCGCAATGGCAAGCACCTGAAGTCAAAGGGGGGCTCTCGCCTTATGTACTTAAGCAGTTATTAGAATGGATTGATCAACATCTCCATTTGAGTCTGACCTTATCTGATCTGGCTCAGCAAGCGCAACTCAGTGAATATCATTTTGCGCATATGTTTAAACAATCAATGCAGATGCCACCGCATCAATATGTGATGCAACGCCGTCTTGAGCGTGCTCATCAAGCACTTGAACAGACCGCAGCGAATCTAACAGAGATCGCAGTGCAATATGGATTTAGCTCAAGCAGCCATTTTAGCCATCGCTTTAAGAAACAGTTTGGCTATAGCCCATCTCAACTGAGAAAAAACTAAAATCCAAAGCACATCTTTTGTTGCTGCAATTTAGATCGAAAAATCACTTTAGACCTTTAGCCAAATCTAAGCTAAAACTCCCACATTCATTCCTTTTTGTCATATAATTTAGCCCGCCAGCTAATCGCCCGCTCAAGAGAAATTTGATATGACAACGATCATCAAACAAGATGACTTGATTACATCAATCAAGGATGCCCTGCAGTTTATTTCTTACTATCACCCACAAGACTTCATCCAAGCGATGAGCCGTGCTTATGATCGTGAAGAAAATAAAGCTGCAAAAGATGCTATTGCCCAAATCCTTATCAACTCACGTATGTGTGCTGAAGGTCACCGACCAATCTGTCAGGATACAGGGATCGTTAACGTTTTCCTTGAAGTCGGCTTAGATGTTAAATTTGATTTAAGCATGAGCTTGGATGATGCAGTCAACGAAGGTGTACGCCAAGGTTACCTAGAGAACTCAAACGTACTGCGTGCTTCTGTTTTAGCAGATCCAGCTTTTGGTCGTAAAAATACCAAAGACAATACGCCTGCCGTGATTCACTACAAACTCGTTCCTGGTAATAAAGTTGATATTACCGTTGCAGCGAAGGGTGGTGGTTCAGAAAATAAATCTAAACTTGCGATGCTCAACCCATCTGATTCAATCGTAGATTGGGTACTTAAAACTGTTCCAACCATGGGTGCA
The DNA here is from genome assembly GCF_013072695.1 of Acinetobacter sp. Ac_5812. Lineage (GTDB taxonomy): Bacteria > Pseudomonadota > Gammaproteobacteria > Pseudomonadales > Moraxellaceae > Acinetobacter. The sequence continues at coordinate 54,887 of NZ_LXUK01000006.1, read as the reverse complement.
GGTTGGTGTCCACCAGGTATGCTCGGTATTGGTATCGGTGGTACTGCTGAAAAAGCCATGATGCTTGCAAAAGAAGCACTTATGGAAGAAATCAACATGGACGAATTACTTCGTCGTGGCCCACAAAGCAAAATGGAAGAACTCCGTATCGAGATCTTCGAGAAAGTGAATGCGTTGGGCATTGGCGCACAAGGTCTTGGTGGTTTAACCACAGTTCTTGATATTAAAATCAAGGATTACCCATGTCATGCAGCAGGTAAGCCAGTCGGTATGATTCCGAACTGTGCTGCGACCCGTCACGCGCACTTCCAGTTAGATGGTACTGGTGTTGCACATATTCAAGCACCAAAACTTGAAGACTACCCTGCTGTAACATGGGATTCTTCTCAATCGAAGCGTGTAAATCTGGATACCATTACTCAAGAAGAAATGAATGCTTGGAAGCCAGGCGATACATTATTATTGAACGGTACGATTTATACAGGTCGTGATGCTGCACATAAGCGCATGGTCGACATGTTAAATAATGGTGAAGAACTTCCAGTTGATCTAAAAGGTAAATTCATTTACTACGTGGGTCCAGTCGATCCAGTGGGTGATGAAGTGGTTGGTCCTGCAGGTCCAACAACTGCAACCCGTATGGATAAGTTCACTCGTCAAGTGTTAGAAGCAACTGGCTTATTCGGTATGATTGGTAAAGCGGATCGTGGTCCTGCTGCAATTGAAGCGATCAAAGACAATCAAGCAACTTATTTGATGGCTGTGGGTGGTGCTGCTTACCTCGTGTCTAAAGCAGTTCGTGAGGCTGAAGTGGTTGCTTTTGCAGACTTAGGTATGGAAGCAATCTACAAATTCGTGGTTGAAGATATGCCTGTCTCTGTTGCAGTTGATGTGAATGGTACCTCAATCCATGCCACTGCACCAAAAATCTGGCAAGCAAAAATCGGTAAGATTCCAGTGGTTGATGCAGCTGCGTCATAAATAATATTCATACAATTCAAATAGCCGAATCATCGTATTTGGCTATTTTTTTGCCTACTGCTTCTGCTAAATTATAAAAAAGACGAGAACAATAAGGCGGTCTATAGATGAATAAATACATGTTCAACCTAATGATTGGACTTTGCCTTCTCGGTTGCATACAAAGTGCTTTTGCAACTCCCGCCCAAAGTAAATCCGTCAAAGAACTGATCAAACTGAGCGAGCTAGAAAATGTTTTAAATACCTCACTCGATGAAATGCAGCCGACACTCGATCTTGAAGCTGAAAATATTTTATTACGAGTCTTAGGAAAAGAAGCACTCACCACAACTCAAGAACATCTTGCTGTGTTGGAATTGAGCCAATTATTAAAAGAAACCAGTTCAAAAGTCTTTGCTCGCCCCGAGACTATTCGGGCAATAGAGAAGATTTATGCAGACACCCTGAGCGAAGAAGAAATACAAGCCTATTTGAAATTCTTAAAAACACCTGAAGGTAAATCGATCAATCAAAAAACATTGCAAATCAGTACCCATGTTTTTCAGTACATGAGTAATTTAAGCCAAAAAACCCTAAATGATCCAGAACAGAGCTCGCAACTAAAAGAGCAGTTCCTCACCATCATTAAACCTTTAATTCAAGATGAGTAGCTGCTCAAGCAAACCTACCAAGTCAATGGATTCCAAAGCTTAAATGGCTTAACCAAATGCACTTCTGACTTCTCATCGTACTTTTCTGGTTTTAATTCTTGAGGTTTTGAACGAACCTTGCCCGATGCATCTTGAGCGACAAAGTTATAGCTGGAAGACTTTAACCGTGTGAATGCGATTTCCTGATGCGCCACCTTGTCAGGCGTAATCATAAATGGGCCTGTATGCTCGCTACGAGAAATCTTATTTTCCTCATCATATTTGATGAAATAGGTCTGTGCAGCATCCACTGTAAAGTCGAGATATTTCGGCTTTTGGAAATGTAATCCCGCCAATGGACGGCTTACACTCAAACGATAAGTTCCAGCAGGCAGTTCAACCCAGTAATAATGATTATGTAATAAACTCGGAATACGATGCCCATTGATAAATAAATTGGCCGCAGCAATTTCCTGACGGTTCCAACGTGTATCTGGACGGTATAAATAGACCACCGCAGCTTGTTCATTTTGCGGTTTGATTGGTGCGTAATATTGGCCTAACTTTTGATTAACCCAACCACCAACAGAGAAGCCACCCACATGATATTGATCAAATAGACCTGGTTCTTTTTCAGTATCGACAGCTGGTAAGGTTGCAGTCAGTGCGGTTGGTTTTTCTTCAACTGTCTTATGACTTTGACAGCCAGCCAATACCCCAGCACAACATAATGACAATATTAAATAACGCATGACATCCCTCAAGGCGTTTTCTTGGATTTATTTTTAACAGCGCAAAACTATGCACATTTTTTCAATTTTTTAAGATTAACACCTCAACGCCTAATTGCAAATAAAAAAAGCATGAAAAGCCAAGCCTTTCATGCTTTTTTAGATGAATGAGAATTAGGCTGATTTAGAATCAATCACCTTCAAATCCTTCTTTTCAGTTGCTTCTGGCATACCCACTTGTGGTAAACGCTCTGCTTTGAATGTTGGTTTAGCCGTACCATTAATGACAGCTTCATTCAAAATAACAGTACCCACATCTGTACGACTTGGTAAGTCATACATCGTTTCAAGTAATACGTTTTCTAGAATAGAACGCAGACCACGCGCACCAGTATTACGCTCAAGCGCTTTCTTCGCCACGGCACGTAATGCAGACTCATCAAAGACCAGATCTACATTTTCCATGGTGAACAGGTACTGATACTGGCGTGTTAATGCATTTTTAGGTTCGGTCAGAATCTGCATCAACGCTTCTTCATCCAGCTCTTCTAAAGTTGCAATCACAGGCAAACGACCGATAAATTCAGGAATCAAACCAAATTTAACCAAGTCGGTTGCTTCAACTTGACGGAACAATTCAGAGACTTTTTTACTGTCATCTTTATTCTTCACATCTGCAGTGAAACCAATCCCGCCTTTCTCTTGGCGTTGCTGTACGATTTTTTCCAAACCAGAGAATGCACCACCACAAATGAACAGGATATTGGCTGTATCAATTTGGATGAATTCTTGCTGTGGATGCTTACGACCACCTTGTGGTGGAATAGACGCAACCGTACCTTCAATCATTTTCAATAATGCTTGCTGTACGCCTTCGCCTGACACATCACGGGTAATCGATGGATTTTCAGATTTACGAGTAATCTTATCAATCTCATCAATGTAGATAATGCCTTTTTGTGCTTTCTCTACATCGTAATCAGCTTTTTGCAATAATTTTTGCACGATGTTTTCAACATCTTCACCCACATAACCCGCTTCGGTTAAGGTAGTTGCATCTGCCATCGCAAAAGGCACATCGAGCAAACGAGCCAGTGTTTGCGCCAATAATGTTTTACCTGAACCTGTAGGTCCGATCAGCAAAATATTACTTTTCGCAATTTCAATTTCTTGATGCCCATGAGTCGACTGACCCACTTTCAAACGTTTATAATGGTTATATACTGCAACCGATAAGGTTTTCTTCGCAACATCTTGCCCAATCACATATTGGTCTAAGGCAGCACGTATTTCATGTGGTTTCGGCAAGGCTTTGGTCGCCCAATCCCCTGCTTCAACTTGTTGACTGGTTTGAACCAAGTCCAAGCAGACATCTACACACTCATTACAAATATATGCGTCCTCACCTGCAATCAGCTTTCCAACTTCAGATTGCGTTTTACCACAAAATGAACAATGTTTTTGTCCTTGAGGATGTTCGGACATATTTACTCCACAACTTAAATCTTAAACTTAGGTCCTAAAAAATTACGGACGTTTGCTTAGTACCTGGTCAACTAAACCATATTCTTTGGCTGCTTGTGCAGTCATGAAATTGTCACGATCTGTGTCGCGCGCAACCGTTTCATAATCTTGACCACTGTGTTCAGCCATCAAACGATTTAAACGTTCTTTGATAAACAAAATTTCACGTGCGTGAATTTCGATATCAGACGCCTGACCACGGAAACCACCTAAAGGTTGGTGAATCATCACACGTGCATTTTCAAGACAGTAACGTTTGCCTTTTGCACCTGCATTCAATAGGAACGCGCCCATTGATGCCGCTTGCCCCATACAGTAGGTCACAACATCGGGTTTAATAAACTGCATGGTGTCATAAATCGCCATACCCGCAGTCACTGAACCACCCGGTGAATTAATATAGAGATGAATATCTTTTTCTGGATTTTCTGCTTCTAAGAATAACATCTGCGCAACGATTAAGTTCGCCATGTTATCTTCAACTTCACCCGTTAAGAAAATAACACGCTCACGTAATAGACGTGAATAAATATCAAATGAACGCTCACCACGAGATGATTGCTCAACGACAACAGGAACTAAAGCATTTTCAATTGTTGGAACATACATACGTTTACTTATTCCTAAATTATTGTGACTCGATCTATGCCAACAATATGAGGGATAATCAATGAAATTGCAAAAGGTTCAATCTGAAATATTCGATTTTTTAGACTAAAATCTGGCAATTTCGAATTAAATTAACACTTTCATAACAGAGGCTTTGCAGCACTTTCCGCGATGTTTTGGCTGATCACAAAATGCATCAATAAAAGTGGAGCAAAGCCAAAAAGAAAAAGGCGCATTAAGCGCCTTTTTCTTTCATCAACTTTTTAAAAGATTAGCCACGACGAGCTTGTTGTTCTTTTAATAAGTCTTCATAGCTGATCGCTACATCACTTACTTTAGCTGCAGCTAAGATGTGATCAACCACTTGGTCTTCTAACACAACTGCTTCAATTTGAGCACGTTGCTGCTTGTCATTTTTGAAGTATTCAACCACTTCTGTTGGATCTTCATAAGAAGAAGCCATGTCATCGATGTAAGCATCAACACGTGCTTGGTCAACTTCAAGTTTAGCATCAGCCAATACTTTGCTTACCAATACGCCAAGCTTCACTGATTTTTCAGCTTGTTCTTTGAACAATTCATCTGGAAGCATGCTGCTGTCAAATGCGCCTGCACCTTGAGCACCAAACTGTTGAGTGAACTGTTGGATCATTTGTTGACGTTGACGGTCAATTTCTTGAGCAACCATTGAAGCTGGAACTTCGATTTCGTTTGCAGCAACAAGTGCATCAAATGCAGCTTGTTTAACTTGGTTACGAAGACCGTTACGAACTTCACGTTCCATATTTTTACGAACGTCAGCTTTTAGCTTGTCTAAGCCTTCTTCTTCAGTCAAACCAAAGATTTTTAAGAATTCAGCATCGATTTCTGGAAGTTTTGCTTTTTCAACTTGCTTCACAGTGATTTTGAATTGAGCCGCTTTACCCGCTAAGTTTTCAGCTTGGTAATCTTCAGGGAAAGTCACATCAATCACTTTCTCTTCGCCAGCTTTCATACCAACGATACCATCTTCAAAACCTGGGATCATACGACCTGAACCAAGTACAAGTTTAAAGTCTTCAGCAGCGCCGCCTTCAAACTTCTCACCATCAACAGTCCCTTCGAAATCGAAAGTCACTTGCATGTCTTTCTTCGCCATACCTTTGGTCACAGCCCAAGTTTGACGTTGTTTTTGCAAGTTCTCGATCATGACATCAACGTCTTTATCATTGATTTCTGATGATTTACGCTCAACTTCCAAGTCAGCAAAAGCTTTCACTTCAACTTCTGGATAAACTTCTACAGTTGCTTCAAAAACTAAAGCATCATCTTTGTTCTCAACTTTCTCAATGTTCGGCATACCGACCGCATTGATTTTTTCTTGTTGAATTGCTTCAAATACGCTGTCACGAATGATGTCATTCACAACTTCTTGATAAATGCCCGCACCATATTCACGGCGAACAACATTCAAAGGCACTTTACCTGGACGGAAGCCGTTGATCTTCACAGTTTTGGCAGTGCGTTGTAAGCGAGCTTCAAACTGCTCGTTAACACGGCTCGTCGGTACAGAAACATTTAAACGACGGGCAACGCCCGAAACCGCTTCAGTCGTTACTTGCATGGCTTCCTCGATATTAGTTAGTAATAACAATTTTTAAAGTGCCACATTATATGACAACTTTCTGGATATACAAAATCGGATGCTAAAAAAGCAAATTTATTTCTCATTTTAGCCAAAAACACAGTTTTCTTAAATGAATCTTAAAACAAACGTTATTTTTTGTTGTTAGTGATAAGTATTATCACTATACTTTGCATTCTTTTTGAACAGTTGTTCTATTTTTCTCGTCCAGCTTTGGAACTCTAGTTATGAGTAAATTTAATTTGCACCCTCTTTCATTCGCATTACTCGGGGCGATGACCACATCTGTTTTTGCAGAAACAACGACAGCATCTGAAAATACCAATACCCATCAACTTGCAACGATTGTTGTATCAGCCGCGGGTTTTGAACAAGATATTAAAAATGCACCCGCTTCGATTAGCGTGGTCACAAAAGAAGATATTGAAAAGAAAAATGCAACCAGCATTGCTGATCTACTCGCAGATGTTCCAGGCATTGATATCCGTGACGGTATTGGAAAAACATCGGGTTTAAATATAAAAATGCGTGGTTTAGGCAGTGAATACAGCCTGATTCTGATTGATGGCCGTCGCCAAACCACCTCTTCAGATGTCACCCCAAATGGTTTTGGTGAATCTGCAAATGGTTTCTTACCTCCACTCGCGTCAATCGAAAGAATTGAAGTGATTCGTGGACCAATGGCAACGCGCTATGGTTCAGAAGCGATGGGGGGTGTAATTAACATTATTACCAAGAAAATTAGTAATGAATGGAATGGCAATGTCACCGTCAGTGGCAATGTCATGGAACATGGTGGCGAAGCCGACTCATGGAAAACCAGCGTCGTGGTCAATGGTCCGATTATTCAAGACAAGCTAGGTGTACAGCTACGTGGTTCTTACTTAGATCGTCAAAAATCTGAACGAATTCCCGGTACCTCTGGTCGTGATCCACGCCCAAGCGAAGCAGATATCTACGATGTCGGTGGAAAACTATCCTTTAAATTAAATGAGCAAAATAATTTTTGGGTTGATGGTTTCCACTCCAGCCAAACCTATAAAAATGATGATAATCGTTTAGGTACAGAAGACTGGACTACAATACCGCGAGGTGCTTCAAGACTTGCTGCTACAGGCTATAAAGATAAATTAGAATTTAAACGTGACCAAATAGCCATTGGTCATGACGGTGATTATAATTTTGGTCAGTGGTCATCTTATATTAGTAAAACAAAAACAGAGACTATCGGACGTACTGTTCCATTTAGAACCTTTCCAAATAATGCCTCAGAAGGTGCTGATCGTAAACTAGAGAATACCGATTTCGTCGCTGACTCACATGTTGTGATGCCAATTGCAGATCATAAACTCACTGTTGGTGCTGAATATAAAGAAGCTAAAATTGCAGATGATATTGCAGGCATTGGCGCGACATTCAAGAAAGACTCTTTCTCTATCTATGCAGAAGATGAATGGCGTATTCTCGACAACCTCGGTTTTACCCTTGGAGGTCGTTATGAAGATCACTCGGGTTTTGGTGGTCAATTTAGTCCACGCGCCTACTTAGTTTGGAATGCAAATGACGAACTTACATTTAAAGGTGGCGTGAGCACAGGTTATAAAGCCCCTTCAGCAAAAGATCTTCACAATGGCATTATCAGTATTAGTGGGCAAGGTACATCTTTTAACATTGGCTCACCGAACCTAAAACCTGAAGAGTCAACCAACTATGAACTTGGCTTCAATTATAACAATGGTAATCTCGATCTGACCACCACAGCATTCTTTAATAAAATTAAGAATCTGATTACTGACGGGCCTGAATTACTAAACTGTTTTTATGGAGAAACCCCAAACCGTCCTGGTTGTGTAAGTTATGGATCACATATCACCCAACAAGATACTTTTGCACAAAAAATTAATGCAGACGAAGCCGAAACCAAAGGTGTTGAACTCAGCTTAAAATACAGCATTATTCCTGAATGGGATATCAAAGCGGCATATACCTATATGGAAACCGAAATTACCAAAGGTAAGAATAAAGGTTCATATCTGAGCAACGTCCCTAAAAATGCATTTAATATGACCTCAACTTGGCATATTAACGATGCATTTGATCTATGGTTACAACATGAGTATAAATCTGAGCGTAAACGCTACGACAGCGTACAAACTACAGGTGATGCCGCTATTATTTACAATGCAACCAACAACAAGTTAAAGGGTTATAACTTATTCAACCTAGGCGCAAGCTATAGTGTGAATGATCAATTACGCTTTAATGGAGCAGTGAATAATTTGCTCGACAAAGACTTCACCAGCAATGGTTCATATACTGATTCAAACGGAAATCCAGCCTCTTATTATGACTATATGATGATTGGCTCAGGAATGTCGGGCACTTATCTTGCAGGTCGTAACTTCTGGTTATCAGTGTCGTATGACTTCTAATTGAATATTGATTAAGCTTCAAAAAAACCTGCATATGCAGGTTTTTTTATACGCCCCCAAAATAACAATGAACTCAAAAGTTCCTTTAAAACTTTTCCAAGAACATAATTTTGATATACCTTCTCCATACAGCACAATTTTTTATAAAAACTTATGTAAAATCAAATATATCAATATTTTAAATATAACCATCACTACATTATCATTTCGTCCAATTATTAATCAAAAATACCAATCTCATTAAATATCAATATATTTCAATAAATTAAATATATACAGCTCTTTATACAACATTAAAAGCTATTGATAACGATAATAATTATCAATAGACTTCACACAAATTGTTACATAGCTTAACAATTCATTCGCTTTTACTTCTTTTTTGTAAAAGCTCTACAAGGTTGAAAGTTCTGTCATTCACACTTCAATTTCAGGGGTTCTCTCAATGGCAAAAATCAAAAGTCGTAAACATCTTCGTGCTACACCTTTAGTTGCGCTTGCAGCAAGTCTTCCTTTAGCAGCGCATGCCGCCCCTAAAGAAGAAAGTGTGGCAAAACTTCCAACAATTGAAGTGAATGCAGAAAATACCTATAAAGTAGATGCAGTAAGCTCTCCAAAATATACACAACCATTACTCGACACACCTCAAACTGTACAAGTCATCAAAAAGGAACTGCTACAGGAACAAGGTGCTGCATCATTAATGGAAGCACTGCGTAATACCCCAGGCATCACCCTACAAATGGGTGAAAATGGTAATACCAGCGCAGGTGATACGTTCCAGATGCGTGGTTTTTCAACGCAAACATCGACCTATGTCGATGGTATTCGTGATCTGGGTGCAGTTAGCCGAGATGTATTTAACTTAGAACAAATTGAAGTTGTAAAAGGCCCTTCTGGCTCTGAAGCAGGTCGTGGTGCAGCATCAGGTTATATCAACTTAGTGACTAAGTTACCAAAGGCAGAAAACAGTCGTGAAGTTTCAGCGCGTTATAATACCGCTGAAAATGCACGCTTAACCACTGACATCAATCAAGCCATTAATGAAAGCACAGCAGTTCGTTTAAATGTGATGGGGCAAAATGGCGGTGTTGAAAACCGTGATGTTCTCGAAAACAATGGCTGGGCAATTGCGCCATCGATTGCTTTCGGTCTCAATACAGACACACGTTTCTACCTATATTCTCAACATGTTCGCCAAAATAATATTCCCGATGGTGGTATTCCTACTGTTGGGATGAAAGGCTTCTTTAACGCAGATGCCGATTTGAATAAGGCAAAAGAAGTTGATCGTTCGAATTACTATGGCAGTGTCAATGACTATGAAGATATTGATGCTGATATGGTAACCGCAAAAGTTGAAAGCGATTTTGGCGATAAAATAAAATTTACCAATACCTCTCGTTATGGTAAATCGCAAATGAATCGCGCATTAACAGGCATTAATGCATTAAATAAGAATGGATCAAATAATCCAGATGCATGGACGATTTCTCGCTCACATCAAGGGGTTGATCAGGAAAATAAAATTCTTGCCAATACCTCATCACTCAATGTGAATTTTAAAACAGGTACCGTTGAGCATGATCTGGTTACAGGTTTAGAGTTTTTACAAGAACAACAGATTTCTCGTACTTTATCGACACAAACACCAGGTCAAAAAGCTCCAACAACACCAGCTGCTAATTTATACAATCCAAATCATTACGATGTTATGCCAAGCCTAGTCCATACGGGTGCGTATACCGATGGTGAAACTCGAACAGCTGCAGCTTATCTATTTGACACGATTAAATTACTCAACAATCGTTTGCAGTTTAATGGTGGCGTTCGTGTGGATTACTACGAAACTGATTATGAAGCTCTTTCTGTAGCAACAGATTCAAACACGCTTGCAGTAACTAAAACACCGACCAACCTAAAAGCACATGACACTTTAGTCAGTTGGAAACTCGGCAGCTTATTTAAACCAACGGAAAACAGCAGTATTTATGCATCTTATGCAAAATCGTTGACACCACCGGGTAGTTCAAACTTTGGATTATCAGCAGAAACCACTGGTACTCAAGCAGCCAATAATGCACGCTCAAAGCCTCAAGAAACCAACCATTATGAAATTGGTGGCAAATGGGATGTATTAAAAAATAAACTGGCATTAAATGCTGCCGTTTATCACACAGAAAATGAGAACCAATTTACGCAAGACCCAATTACCTTAACTTGGCTTCAAGAAGGTAAAACACGAGTTGAAGGTGTTGAACTCGGTGTCGTCGGTCAAATTACCGATGCTTGGAATATTTCTGCGGGCGTTGCTCATATGAAAACCAAACAGAAGAATCAACAAAGTGTAAGTACAACTAATGGTGCGGTCACGACTACAGATTCAGTTCGTTGGTCACCAGAGTGGACAGCAACATTATGGACGACTTATGACATTGCTGGCTTTAAAGTGGGCTTAGGTGCACGTTATGTCGATGAATTAGTAAGGGCAAATACAACGAGCAGTATTCCTAGTACTGCCCCTATCAATATGCCAAAAGTGCCTTCTTACGTTGTTTTTGATGCAATGGCAGGTTATAGCTTCAACAAAAATGCATCACTTAATCTGAATGTCTACAACTTAGCGGATAAAGACTACATCAGTGCATTAAATAATGGTGGTAGCCGTTTTGTACTCGGTCAACCTCGTTCAGCAGCATTAACGTTCAACTATAAGTTCTAAATAATTCAATCAAATTTGAAGATTGAATAGATGAACTCAGCCTGTCAGAAAAGGTATACTTTTTCGACAGGCTGTACTTTTTTGAAAGGTTTTAAAGATGATGTTGCACATCCCTGAGCTGCTCAGTAAACAACAAGTGTTAGAACTACGCCAAAAAATGCAACCAGCCTCAGCATGGGTCAATGGCGCTCAGAGTGCAGGGGCCCAAGCGCAGCAAACTAAAAATAATTTACAAATTGACACCAGTAATGATGTCTATCAATCCATAAGTCAGTCTGTTCTAAATGCCTTACAACACAATCTACTGTTGCGCTCAGCCGCCCTGCCCCAACACATTTTATCGCCGATGTTTAATTGCTATCAAAATCAGGGCAATTATGGCAACCACGTTGACAGCGCTGTTCAAGCTTCTGCAAAAACAGGACAAATGATTCGTACCGATGTTTCCATTACGGTTTTTTTATCTGAACCAGAAGAATACGAAGGTGGTGAGCTGATTGTTGAGGATACCTACGGCAGCCATGAAGTGAAACTGGATGCGGGTGATGCGATTTTATACCCTTCTACCAGCTTACATCGTGTTGAACCGGTTACTCAAGGCAGTCGCATTGCCGCTTTCACTTGGATTCAAAGCATGGTGAAAGATGACTGGCAACGTACCATGCTGTTTAATTTAGATATGACTATTCTAAAACTAAGACAGCAGCTTGGCGACACCGAGGAAGTGGTTGCCTTAACCAGCCATTATCATAATTTATTAAGACAATGGGGAATCTTCTAATGTCAGCTCTTCCGCCATTGACCACAATCCCAGCACATCTACAAACCGTGGCAGATTACCAACAACAAGCATCTCAACACCTTGAAGAAGCGACTTGGCATTATTTACAAGGCGGTGCCATGCATGAACTGAGCGTGCAAGAAAATCAGCTCCAGTTTCAAGATATTCAGCTTATTCCACGACATTTAAATGATTTTTCTCAAGCTCATACTCGAGTCAATTTATTTGGGATGGACTACCCTCATCCAATTTTTCTTGCTCCCATTGGACATCAAGCACTTTTCCATCCGCAAGCCGAGCAAGCCACAGCACTTGCCGCTGAGTTAATGCAGAGTAATTTTGTCCTCAGTACATTAAGCAACACGCATATAGAAGCTTTAAATAAAGAGAATCCCTACAAATGGTTTCAACTATATTGGCAAGGTGACCGAGAACAATCTATAGCATTAATTCGGCTTGCAGAACAACACAATTACAAAGCGATCGTCATTACTATCGACGCACCCCATACAGGTATCCGTGATCGAGAGCGTAAAACCTTCTTTCAATTGCCAACTGAAATGCCACACCCACATGCCTCGACTAATTTTGAAATTGGCAATTTAGCTGCTGACAAACACCCTATTTTTCAAGGTCTAATGAAAAAGGCACCAAAATGGAAGGATATTGAATGGTTAATTAAAAATACCAAACTGCCAGTGATTCTTAAAGGTGTATTGCATCCTGCCGATGCCATGAAAGCGGTCGAATATGGTGTTTCAGGTCTGATCGTTTCCAATCATGGTGGTCGCGTACTGGATACCACCATTCCTCCATTAATTGCGCTACAAAAAATCAGAGCCGTTGTTCCAGTCAATTACCCCCTATTCTTAGATGGCGGAATTCGTCGTGGTACAGATGTGTTTAAAGCCATCGCGCTTGGCGCATCCGCCGTACTCATTGGCCGTCCTTATATCTATGGCTTAGCGACGGCTGGGGCATTGGGTGTGGCTCATGTACTTAAAATTCTAAAAGAAGAATTCGAGATCACAATGGCATTAATGGGAACACCCTGTTTAGACGACATCGACCAAGACCATATTCATCAATGATGAAATTTTTAATTATTTTGACTTTAACAAATTGATATTCAGAAACTTTCAATATTTTGAAGACAAATCATATAAATAAAACTTCAATAAAATGATAAAAATCATAACATCAGAATTAAGCGTCAATATTTAAAACACAATCGTTTTTATAGATTAATTAAAAAAATCAACAAATTAACAACATTACTGAACAATTAAGGATGAAAAATTATTTAAGTTTCCACTGCAACAATTAGATACAATTGGAAAAACCAATCCAAAACAAATGCATATAGAAATGACAATGATTATTCTTTGCATAAATTTTTACACTCTTAGGCGTGCCCAATGTCTTTTATTAAATCACGGAAGAAGCTCGTTTCTTCTGCAATTGCATCATCACTCTCAGTCATTGCAGTACCAGCGATTGCACAAGATCAGGCAGTTCAACTACCAACGATTCATGCTCAAGCAGAAAAAGAACAAAGTCTTAAAGTAGATAAATCTGCAAATACTAAGTTTGTTGCCCCACTTTTGGATACACCAAAATCTGTTTCTGTAATTTCAAAACAACTGATTGAAGATACTCAAGTTACAACTTTAAGTGACGCACTTCGTACTGTGCCTGGCATTACATTGGGTGCTGGCGAAGGTGGTAACCCAAATGGTGACCGCCCATTTATTCGCGGCTATAACTCTGAAAGTTCAATGTATGTAGATGGTATTCGTAATTCAACCTCTCAAAACCGTGAAATGTTTGCGGTTGAACAAGTTGAAGTAACTAAAGGTTCTGCCTCTGCCCTAGGTGGTGCAGGTACGTCTGGTGGTAGTATCAACATGATTTCTAAAGTTGCTAAAAAAGGTGACGCTTTAGAAGGTTCGATTTCTGGCGGTACAGACAACTATGCCCGTATTACTTTAGACGGGAATAAAGATTTTGGTAATGGCATTGCAGGCCGTGTAGTAGTCATGGGGCACCAAAATGAAAAAGCTGGGCAACATGATGGTGCTGAATATAAGCGTGCAGGTATCGCACCAAGCATTACCTTTGGTCTAGATACAGCAACTCGTGGCACCTTAAGTTACTACTACTTAAAAACTAACGATGAACCAGATTCAGGTATCCCATATAACAATCCTTTTGCTGCAACAAATGCAAATGCAAAATTAAATGGAAATGGTAAACCTATTGATGTAAAACAAGGCTCTTACTATGGTTGGAAAGATCGTGATTTCCAAAAACAAGAAAATCAAGCTGGTACTTTTAAGCTAGAACATGACTTAACAGAAAACTTAACTTTAAGTAATACAGCTGTTTATACAAATTCTAAAAATGATTATTTGTGGACGAACCCAGACGACTCTAAAGGTAATTTCATCAATAAGACAACAGGCGCCGTTGATGGTTCAATTTGGAGACGTGCAAACTCTCGTGTAGCTGATACAGATGGTTTTACTGATCAACTCGCTTTAGCAGGTAAGTTTAATACGGGCACTGTAAAGCACCGCTTTAATACTGGTGTAGAGTACAGCGATCAGAAAACGAATCGTACACAATATATTATTAATGGTTTAGATAGCACAGGAAGTGCGAATAGTGCCTGCACCCCTGCTACACTAGCATCTGGATGGTGTACATCTGTACTTAACCCAGGTGACGCTGCATGGACAGGTTCTCTAAGTACAAATGGTGCTGATCGCTATAATATCCGTAGCAAAAACCAGTCTGTTTATATCTTAGATAATATTGAACTAAACCCACAGTGGCTCTTAGATTTAGGCGTTCGTTGGGATAAATTTGATACAAAACAAACCATGACTTATGGTGCGCGAAATAGCAGTGTAATTGCTGCAAAACCAACTGCTAAAGCTGGTGATCAAGTTGCGATTGAAAATAATAAAAACTTCTTTAACTACCAAGCTGGTTTAACCTTCAAACCAGTTGAGAATGGAAGTGTTTATATTAGCTACGCAACTTCAGCGAACCCTGTTGGAGTTGATGGTGGTGATGGTTCTGAAGGAATCACGGCTGCTATCGAAAACCTAAAACCAGAAGAAGTTAAAACATATGAGTTAGGTACAAAATGGGATGTACTGAATAACAAACTCAATTTAACCGCTGCTATTTTCCGTACTGAAAAAACCAATACACGCGCTACTTCTGAAGATGGAACAACGAAAAATATTGGTGAAACACGTGTTGATGGTATCGAACTTGGCGTAAATGGTAATATCACTGACAAATGGGCTATTGCTGCTGGTTATACATATCTTGATAGCGAACTTGTTGATGGTGGCTATACAAATGTTGGGACAACGACTGCTCCAATCTACCAAGCAAATCCAAGTAATGGTAATCAAGTTCAAAACGTTGCGAAAAATAGCGCTACGCTTTGGACCACTTACCAAGTTTTACCAGTGTTAACTCTTGGTGCTGGCGCGATTGCAATGGATAAAGTCTATGGCAATGCAACTAATACCAAATGGGTTCCAGGTTATGTACGCTATGATGCAATGGCTCGTTATAACGTAAATAAAAATGTTGATTTACAATTAAATGTCAACAATTTATCTGATAAACGTTACTTTACAAAGGCTTATTCATCTCACTACGCGACCGAAGCTGAAGGCCGCAGTGCAGTATTATCTGTAAACTTTAAGTACTAATCCTATCAACAAAATCCATAATTTAATTATGGATTTTATTGCAAAAATAGCCTCATAATGAGGCTATTTTTTATCATTCATTGTTTTCACAAAGGTAGTTACCGTGATCCACCATATTCCTAATGTATTAAGCAAAGAACAAGTTCAGTACTTTCGTGAAGAAATGGATAAAATCGAATGGGCCAATGGAAAAGTTACGGCAGGTACTCTGTCTGCTACCGTGAAAAATAATCAGCAACTGCCTGAAGACCACCCTTTAACCCACCATCTCAGCAACATCATTTTAGAAGAACTGGGCAAACATCCCCTGTTTCTCTCAGCCGCTTTACCGTTGGATATTATCCCCCCACTTTTCAATCGTTATGAAAATCAGGAATCTTTTGGATTCCATGTTGATAATTCAATTCGTCGAATTCGTGGCACTAAAGAACGCTTACGTACTGATTTATCTTGCACTTTGTTTTTATCAGAACCTGATGAATATGAAGGCGGGGAATTGGTCATTGAAGATACCTATGGTTATCACGAAGCCAAATTACCCGCGGGTGATATGGTGCTCTACCCTTCATCTAGTCTGCATGAAGTCACTGCAATCAGCAGTGGGTGCCGAACGGCTTCATTCTTTTGGGTACAAAGCATGATCCGTGATGATGCAGAACGTAATATGTTATTTACACTGGATCAAACCATTCAAAATCTACGTATGCAGCTTGGTGATACTCATCAAGAAGTGATTAAAATGACCAATCTTTATCACAACCTCATGCGAAAGTGGGCTGAGCTATAATTCGTACACTTTTCAAAGCTTAGAGATAAAATTAACTTTTTTATCTCTAATTGATAAAAATACGGGAAATTTTCCCCATTAAAATTTAAATAGTGCAAAAAACAGGGAAATATTTTCCACTCATTCAAATTAAAATGTTTTATAGACCTTTGCAGTCGTCTGTATTTTCGCCTAGACTGAGTATCGTTAGATGATTAATATAACTGCAAAATTAAATACCCCATATGAATGGTAGATGATGAAAACAAATCGCGGCTTTACCCACCCGTCTCATACAACACATCTTGCTGCACTTCTCCTGATGCTGCGCCTTGCGCGCGTATAAATTTTTTCGCCTACATTTTTAGGCGCTCGATCCCCGAATTCGCTTTAAATTAATTCTTATAGACACCATATATATCTGTAGCACGTTGCCTTTTATTTGACTCAGCAACCATGCTACGACAAGGAGTTATCTCATGATGTTGGCTGACCCAAGCAAAAAATACCGTCGTATGTACCAGCGAGTGGATTTACCAGATCGTCAATGGCCGAATAATGAAATCAATCAAGCACCGATTTGGATGAGTACTGACCTTCGTGATGGCAACCAAGCGATTTTTGAACCGATGGATATGGATCAAAAATTAAAAATGTTCCACATGTTGGTTAAAATCGGCTTTAAGCACATCGAAATCGGCTTTCCATCAGCCTCTCAAATTGACTTCGATTTTACTCGTAAATTGATTGAAGAAAATTTGATTCCTGACGATGTCTATATCGAAGTTTTGGTGCAAGCACGTGATCATTTGATTGAACGTACCTTTGAAGCGTTGGTTGATGCAAAGCGTGCCATTGTGCATATCTATAATTCAAACTCTCCAACCTTCCGCCAGAAAGTCTTGAATGTCGATGCCAATGGCTCAAAACAACTTGCCATGAATGCGGCAAGCAAAGTCAAAGAATATGCAGCGCAATACCCTGCAACAGATTGGATTTTCCAGTACAGCCCAGAATGTTTCTCTGCAACTGAATTAGAAGTGGCCAAAGATGTCTGTGATGCGGTCACTGAAATCTGGGAAGCGTCACCGACCAATAAAGTCATCTTGAACTTGCCTGCAACTGTGGAAGTATCTACGCCGAATGTCTATGCCGATCAAATCGAATGGATGCACCGTAACTTGGCGCGTCGTGATGGCGTGATTATCTCTGTGCATTGTCATAATGACCGTGGTTGTGGTATTGCAGCATCTGAATTGGCGATTATGGCGGGTGCTGACCGTGTAGAAGGTTGTGTATTTGGTAATGGTGAACGTACGGGTAATGTGGACGTTGCTGCGATTGCCTTGAACATGTACACCCAAGGTGTTGCACCAAACTTGGACTTCTCAAATATCAATGAAATCATTGCAACAGTTGAAGAGTGTACAGGTTTACCGGTTCACCCTCGTCATCCATATGCAGGTGATTTAGTCTTTACCGCGTTCTCTGGTTCACACCAAGATGCGATTAAAAAAGGCTTCGAATTCCAGAAAAATGAAGAAATCTGGGATATGCCATATTTACCAATCGATCCGAAAGACTTAGGCCGTGACTACGATGCAGTAATTCGTGTCAACAGCCAATCAGGTAAAGGTGGTATCGCCTACTTATTGGAATCGAATTACAACGTTGCCTTACCGCGTCGTGTTCAAATCGAATTCAGTCAGATCGTACAGCAGCATACCGATGAAAATGGTACAGAAATCAGTGCGCATGAAATCTGGACCTTATTTGAAAATACTTATGTGGATGTGAAGAACAGCCATTATCAAACCAAGCATTATCAATTGTCGGATATCAATGGTACACAAATCATTGAATTAGACGTTGAAATTGACGGTGAAATTCAGCGTCTCCGCGGAGAAGGCAATGGCCCGATCTCAGCCATGTTGAATGCCTTACAGTTACCAATTGATGTAGTGAACTATGAAGAGCGCAGTATCAGTTCAGGTGCCAATGCCAAAGCACTTGCATTGATTGAGCTTCAAGTGAAAGGCACAGGTAAGAGCGCATTTGGTGCAGGTGTACATGACAACATTGTAACTTCATCAATCGAAGCCATTATTGCCTGTACCAACCGTTTGATTGAACAAGGGGTATTGACCACCGATCAAGTGGCTGCTGCAGCCGTTTAGATAAGTGAAATATCACATAATCGTCAGTAAAGCTGAGTTGTAATATCAGAAAAAATGACTTTTGAAAGGATACCTGAATTGGTATCCTTTTATTATTAATGATTTATTATAGGGCGAATCATTCCAGTGTCTTTTCCATCGGATTCAGTGGGCGTAGTCACACCACAAAAGTTTCAGTTTGAACAACCTTTAGAACTTGAATGTGGCCGTGTATTGCCGCGTTTCGATTTAATGGTTGAAACCTATGGAACCCTCAATGCAGACCAATCCAATGCCATTCTGATTTGCCATGCATTGTCAGGGCATCACCATGCGGCAGGCTATCATCATGAAGATGACAAAAAAGCTGGCTGGTGGGACAGCTGTATTGGTCCTGGAAAAGCCATTGATACCAATCACTTCTTTGTTGTTTCCTTAAATAATATCGGTGGATGCAGTGGTTCAACTGGCCCGACTTCACCAAATCCAGAAAATGAAAATCGCCCCTATGGTCCTGACTTCCCATTGGTCACGGTGCGTGACTGGGTCAAAACTCAAGCGATGTTGTCAGACCGTTTAGGCGTTAAAGTTTGGTATTCTGTGATTGGTGGCTCACTGGGCGGCATGCAAGCCCTGCAATGGTCACTGGATTATCCTGACCGCTTAAAAAAATGTGCCATTATCGCCAGTGCGCCCAAATTATCAGCCCAAAATATTGCCTTCAACGAAGTTGCGCGCCAATCGATTCTATCTGATCCTGATTTCCATCATGGTCGCTATCTGGAAAATGACAGTTATCCCAAACGCGGCTTAATTTTGGCACGTATGGTCGGTCATATCACCTACTTGTCTGAAGAAGCCATGAAACAGAAATTTGGTCGTGATTTAAAATCAGGCAAATTTATGTATGGTTTTGATGTCGAATTCCAAGTGGAAAGCTATTTGCGTTACCAAGGCGAACAATTTAGCCGCAATTTCGATGCAAATACTTACTTGATTATGACCAAGGCCTTGGATTATTTTGACCCTTCGCGTGAATATGAACATTCTTTGACGAAGGCCATGAGTCAACCGAAGTGCCAATTTTTGGTGATCTCATTTACCACAGACTGGCGTTTTAGCCCAAGTCGTTCTCAGGAACTGGTGGATGCTTTGATTGATAATCATAAGCCTGTCAGCTACTTAGACATTGATGCTGAACAAGGCCATGACTCGTTCTTATTCCCTATTCCACTGTATGTAAAAACGCTACGCGCATTTTTAGGTGGAGAACAACAGTTGCAATCGACATCGCAGGAGCAGCACTAATGCGTATAGATCAACGACTCGCCGAAAAATGGATTAACCCAAACTCTAGCGTGTTAGACTTAGGGTGTGGTGATGGTGAATTGCTGGCTCATATGAGCAAACAACACAATATTCGTGCCTATGGGCTAGAAATTGATCAAGAAAAGATTGCAATTGCCATCAGTCGGGGGTTAAATATTATCCAACAGGACTTAAACCTAGGTTTAAGCCGTTTTGCCGACCAGTCTTTTGACTCTGTGGTCATGGCACAAGCTTTGCAAGCTGTAGATGCACCCGATGTATTACTTCGTGATATGGTGCGTGTCGGCAAACAGGCCATTATTACTTTTCCAAACTTTGCGCATTGGAAGACACGTTCTTTTCTTGCCTTGAAAGGGAAAATGCCTGTTTCGGAAGCTTTACCCTATATGTGGTATAACACCCCGAATATTCATTTATGTACTTTCCGTGACTTTGAAGCCTTATGTGCTGAGAATCGGATTAAAATTATTAATCGACTTGCCGTTAATGGTGACCAACAAGGTAGTATGCTCAGTAAGCATATGCCGAACCTATTTGGTGAAGTCGCAATTTATCGAGTGAGCGCTCTATGAAAAAGACATTAATCAGCACATTTTTATTTGGTCTGATCAGTATACAAGCGCATGCTGACTATGTTGCTCAACCACAATCGGTTGCAACACAGGCAGCACGTTATTCAGTGATGGGTATCAATGAATTGCAAAGCGCGGCAAAATCTGGTCAAGCTGGGGCACAGTTTTATTTAGCAACCCGTTACCAGTTTGGTAAAGAAGTGGCTAAAGATGAAAAACAAGCTTTCACTTTATTCAAGGCAGCAGCAGATCAAGGTTTATCTGCGGCACAATTGAATGTTGGCCGTATGTATGCCGATGGTATTGGTGTAAAGAAAGACGATGCTTTAGCACGTAAATATTTCGAGAAAGCAGCAAGCAATGGCGACAACCGTGCCAGCTTTAATCTCGCAATGATGGAAGAGCAGAAGAAAAACTTTGTTGGTGCTTATCAGTGGTATGAGCTTTCAACCCGCGATGGCATGTTGGACACCAAAGTGATCAGTCTTTCTGAAGGTAAGAAAACCGCGTTGGCTGCAAACTTGACTCAAGACCAGATTCGTACTGCACGTGACCGTGCTGATAAATGGATTCAAGCCCAATAATCTTGCTTAGATCTATTGAGTGATTTTAAAAACCGACTTGTAAGAGTCGGTTTTTTATTGCTTTTACTCTAAATTGATTTAAATATAGTCCAATTTTCACTTTTACAAGAAGAACTTAAACTGTTATTTATATTAGATTCTTCATTTTTTAGCGCTCATGTTTCAGATATTTGCTGAACTCACTCAAGATCAGCCTCATCGTCCGATCTTGGAATATGCACTCCCGTATGTTGATTCTACCCTTCCTCGTGTTGCTATTGATTGTGGATGTGGTGCAGGTAATGAAGCCGCCTTCTTACTCCAGCATGATTATCTTGTTTACGCTTTTGACCCTTCTAAAGCAGCACAACAGGCGTGTCAGCATCGATTTAAAAATCATCCTAAATTCTTTTTCTCAAATCATATCTTTGAAGACTATTCATATCCGTCAGCCAGTATTATCGTTGCCCTATTCAGTCTGTTCTTTTGTGCCCCTAGCCAAATTGATCATGTACTCGCAAAGATGAAACATGCCTTGCCTCAAGGCGGCATTTTACTAATACAACTTTTAGGTCAAGATGACCCTTGGTTATTGAAACAGTCTCAGACCATGCAAGGATTTAATCGCCAGCAAATTGAACAACTGTTCATTGAAGATTATGAAATTTTATTGAATCAAGAAACTAGAACAGAACATCCAAATGCTTACGGAAAAATGAAATTCTGGAATTTCCATACACTGATCTTGAAAAAAATTTAGCATGAAATTTTCTTTTACAGTTACGCCCTATTCAGATGGAATTTATACAGGTCTTAACATGCAAATCATTCCTTATGATTTGCAACGAAATCCAAATTGTGATCATTCAATTGTCATTGATGAAATCGCATTTTCTTTAGTCGAGCACTTATTTTTAGGGAGTAAAAACCCTTGGTCACATTGGGGAAATACGTATCTTGATGCAGAAGAAATAGCACAAATTATTGCAAAACTTAATACCTATAAAATTTACTTAGAAGCTAAAAAATATTTACGCTATAACGATAATGTTCATCTTTTATTTAAACAAGAAACTAAACTTTTTAAGAAAAAATATCCGAGATACAAAACAGATGTGATCAAAATGATGGATGATCTTATACGCTTCTTAACCAATCGATTAGAACAAGATGTTGATGGTTTCACTATTATTGGCGTTTAATCATAAAGACATACAACCGATTTAGACCACCAAATCGAGTACAATTCATTTTATTTAAAATATTGAGATTTTCAGCATGTCTACCCAACCATGGCTCAACCAAGGCAGTCTTGTCCTTGCAAGTAATAACAAAGGCAAAGTAGTCGAATTTGAACATCTGTTTCAACAACTTGATCTTCCTGTCGAGATTATTCCTCAAGGTAAACTCGATATTGAAGATGCGATTGAAGACGGTCTCAGCTTTGTTGAAAATGCCATTATCAAAGCACGCCATGCCTCTAAGCTTTCAGGTAAACCTGCTCTCGCAGATGACTCTGGACTGTGTGTACCCATTTTAGGCGGTGCACCTGGGATTTACTCGGCACGCTATGCAGGTGAGCATGGTAATGATGCTGCCAACAACCAAAAACTGTTGGCCGATCTTGCGCCTTTGCGTAAAGACGGTGAAGCGATTGAAGGGATGTTTGTCTGCGTATTGGCACTGGTCACGCATGCAGAAGATCCACTGCCACAAATTTTCCAAGGTATCTGGAAAGGTGAGATTTTAGCAGCAGCACGTGGTGAAAACGGTTTCGGTTATGACCCTTTATTCTGGTTACCAGAACTCAATATTTCCAGTGCTGAACTGAGCAAAGCTGATAAAAATAAGATCAGCCATCGCGGTCAAGCGATGCAGCTATTTAAAGCCAGTTTGGTTTAAAACCCTAAAGTGCCCTCCTAGATGAGGGCATTTTTTATATGCAGCAATAGACCATAGATCACTATCACCACACAGCTCACGATGGTTCCTGCAGCAATATAACGAGCCGAAATGCCCGTACCTTGATAATGGGTTTCCAAAGCAACAATATTGGCGGCAGGCGGTAAACAAAATAAGAAAAACAGTACAGGGAGCAATGATTCAATCTGCGGAATCGCAATAAAATAATAGGTCGATGTACAGATCGCCACACCACATAAGAGCTTGAACATTAAGGTTCGCGTACTCAGCCACAAATCAGCCATATCTACGCGGGTATGTCTCAGCCACATTCCCAAAATACACATGCCCGCAAAGCTCATCCCCAATTTGGCAATATCATACAACCCCTCTAGAACAAAATTGCCCTGCCAATGATGAGCCCCCAAGAGCCATAACATCAAGGCTGCAAATAAGGCCAAGGCTGGCGGTGACTTAAGAACTTTATGCAGTGTTGCAAGGTAATTCGTCGGCCCTTCTGAAACCGCAGCAACTGCCCAAATATTGCCAAACAGTGAACCCCCAATATACAGTGCGATCATGGCACCACTGACCTGCTCCCCAAATAAGGCGATGGCAAATGGAAAACCCAGCCAGCCAATATTGCTATAACTCACACAGAGCGCTTGTAAACGATCCTTTGAGAAGTGGAAAAAACCATAAAATAGAAGAATCGATGTAATGAAACTAAATCCCATCAGTACAAAGCTACCCGCCTGATAAAACACCATGTTGTAGATGATCACCACAGGAATAAATAAGCGTGCCAATAAAGAAGATAAGATTTTCTTTGCCTGTTCCGCGACTTTGAATTGAGCAAGCAACAGCCCGAAAATAAAGGCACTGATGGGGAGAATAAAGGTCATGTCGATCTGTTTTTATCATGTCTTGATATGCTGCTTATGCTAGCACTATTTACCGTTGGGTAAATGCACTGTCTTAAAACTGCAATATAAGTGTCACATCTTTGTCATGCCAAGCTGTTGAGATATATCCAAAGTTTTATAGGAATAGAATGATGGCTGGTTTATCAATTTGGCATGTACTGATTTTTGCAATTGTGGTGATTCTACTGTTTGGTACATCGAAGCTAAAAAACCTCGGTAAAGATGTTGGCGGTGCAGTCAAAGACTTCAAAAAATCAATGAAAGAAGAAGAAGCTGCTACACCTTTAAATGAACCTCGCACCATTGATGCTCAAGTAAAAAATACTGAAAGCTCAGTAAAAAGCTAAGCGAGCACGATTATGCTGAATTTGGGAATGACCGAAATCTTTTGCTTTGCCGTGATTGCATTGCTGGTGCTCGGTCCTGATAAATTGCCAGAAGCTGCACGATTCGTAGCGAAATGGTATGGAAAAATTAAAAAGTTTATCAACAACATTCAGAACGAAATTGATCGAGAATTACGCCTTTCTGAGTTCCGCGAAGAAATGCAAAAAGAAATTGATAAAATCACTGAACTTGAACGCAGAATGCAACAACAGTTAGACGCGCTTAAAAATACACAAACGCCTTCTAAAGTTGAAGAGGTAAAAACTGAGACGAAAGCCCCAATCATCTATACGCTTTTTTCTCAGCAAGCGATCATCCCTTTCAGCCTTGAATATCAAAAGCAGTTACCTTTCAAACTCGAGTCGAAGCGACCAACTCAACCGTTTGATACAGAATTAAAGATTGCCGTATGAGCCAATTACCATCGACTTCAGTCACTCCTGAGGAATCCTTACAACAAATGCCGGTGATGCAGCATTTGATTGTGCTGCGCCAATATCTATTTAAGATTGTTGGGGTAACGATTTTTCTTTTCTTCTGCTTATTGCCTTTTAGAAATACTACCTATCAATGGCTGTCTGAGCCATTAAGACAACAGCTACCTGCAACCTCCACCATGATTGCAACCGATGTCACTGCAACATTTATGGCACCGTTTAAGCTGAATTTATTTGTCGCATTTATGCTGGCAATGCCCTATATCATTTATCAGATCTGGTCATTCATCAAACCAGCACTGTATGAAAAAGAACGTCATTTGGCCATTCCCCTCTTATTAGGCAGTATTGTGCTGTTCTATTTAGGTGTGGCATTTGCTTATTTCATTACATTACCTGCGATTTTACATTTCTTTATTAGTGTTTCCCCAGAAACAGTTGCACCAATGACAGACATCAACAGCTATCTAAGCTTCTGTCTAAAATTATTCTTGGTGTTCGGTTTTACCTTTGAAATCCCAATTATTACTTTAGTTCTGATTTTAATTGGCGTGGTCAGCACCCAAACACTGATCGAAAAGCGTCGCTTCATCGTAGTCGGGTGTTTCTTTGTCGCGATGTTTGTCACGCCACCCGATGCCCTATCGATGATCATGCTGGCAGTGCCGATGTGGATGTTATTTGAGCTCGGTCTGCTATTTGGAAAAATACTGGAAAAAAGAAATAATAGTGTCACTTAACAAGTTAAAGTGTACTTTTTGAGTTTTAAGTACATAAAAGAACACTGGTATATTTTCATAATATCAAAAAATACCAGTGTTCTTTTTTTTGAGTATTACATTCGTTGATATTGAAAGTACCCATTAAGATCAACGTTGAAAAAATGGTTGCCGTCTAATTACAATGTCCACTCTAAATACTAAAAATTCAAACCAAAACGATTACTTAACAGAAAGTTAAATTACCATAGCAGTTATCCACTGGTCGCAATCCAGCATCAAGATTACCCACATTGACTGGAGCACCAAGTAAAGCTGCTGGCAATTCCTCTGCACCGATATAAACTGTATTGGTGGTCGTATTTCCTAAACTAACCCCTGGTGCAGATAGAGAGAATCCTCGTGGTGCGCTATACCACTCGGAAGGATTACTGGCACGTTGCCATTTCAAATTATTCGGATTAGAGAATTGATTATTGTTGACTACGTTATCACCTAATGACGATAGGCTAATCAAAACAAAATCTTTAGCCCCAGCTCCTTCTACATATTGTCCATTTCCATTGATATCTTGACCAAAAATTATTTCATGGACAAATTTTAAGTTTTCCAACCAATTTACATGAATCGTCGCAATTGGCAGCTCCGCTGGGTAACGTGCTTTGACATCTTGTAAATAAGCAGTATTAGCTCTTCCCAAAGCAAGGTTATATCTATTATCTCCCATATTAGGTGCATCAACATCAATTGAAATATTCCCAATAGGAATCCCTGGAATGCCCAGGTTACAGCCTGTTCTTGATGCATTCGCACCTGTGGCACAGGTCATTGCCGGAATCTGGGAGTTAATCAGTGAAAGCCCAATATCACCACTGAGTGAATTAATTCCGGTATGTTTATCTGGGTCATTATTATATGTGAAACTCAAATCTTGCGAATTATAATTATCAGGCTCACCAGCCGTAAATTTCCCGAACGCCTCGTCAAAACCAATTTGCATGCCTACAACTTGCCGAGTGGCTGGACTATCTGGATTTTTAATCGCAAAAGATATAAATGGATTACGAAATAAGAAGTCTGAGCTAGGTCCACCATCAACAGTACTATTATTCACCATACCAGTGAAACGTACATGATCAATATCAATATCACACCCATTAGCCCCATTTACACCACCACAGCCCAATTGAAATTTTTTAATATTGGCATTTAGTTCTAAATCGGCGGTCATCCCTAAACGGTAAAATCCAATATTAGGATTTGGATTTCCTGCATCTGTCGGTGAGGTATAACTGAACCCAAATAACGATTGTGCATCCGTATCAGATAGCTCTTTATCACTTAATATCTGCAAACCAGAAGCGGCATGAATCGAAGAGCATATAGCCAAACTTACAATCCCAAAAATGAGTAAAGACCAATGTCTGTTATTCCCAAAATTTCTCATAACTTCACTCCATTGCAGTCCTGCTTTTGTGAAGAATGACCTCATAAAAACAGTAAATATCATGCTCAATTTGCATGAGCTCAGCAGTACTCAATAGATGAAGAAGGTCATATTATCTGGGTGACTAAAGTCAGTTTTTTATCTTTTGCAATTAAGAAATTACTCTAACCGTAAAAAAGCTTTGTTATGAAAATATTGATCAAATCGAGTCTTTTCCATTGGACATACAAAACCATCCCCATACAGCAGATAACGCTTGCTTTCGGTTGATGCAAATAGCAATGTAATAACAGGTGTTTGATCAAAGCGCGCTTGAGTATCAATTAAAAAGCCGACATCGCCTACCTGAATTTCATTACGAATATCTGTAAGCCGATAGCCTTTCGCGCTATAACCCAGATATTCAATAATTGTTTTAAGTTCTATGAACTTTGGATAAAACACATCCATTTTTTTAACTTTTGATTTTTGGATAGCTCTATGAATATCCATGATCTGATAGTGCTGTTGATATCGTTGGTTGAGCGCCACAGTCAGCATAACATCTGTAGGACTAAACAAGCCTTGCCGATAGGCTGTACCGAGTACAGTAGTTATAGCAGGAGCAGCATCCGAAGACTGTTCCACTAATAAACATGGCAGATGAAATGGTTTAGCCGTTGATATCGCCCAACTTAATGGTGCCATGCTTCCCAATAAGCACACACCCAAAGTAAATGGGATGAAAATACGTTTCATAATAAAATCAAGTTATAGATTTTATTAATTATTTTTACTTTCAATAGATATCGCATAACATTCTCCTTCTTCATCTGAAGAATGTTGCAAATTTAAACGAATGGTGAATAGATGAAAAAAGCCATGTGATAAGGTGAGATAAGTCATTTTCATTCCCACTCTCTATAATTATTTTATTAAATAAAATTAAAATTCATCGCTTTTAGAACTGCATGTGTTCGATCACGTGCATCAAGTTTTCGTAAAATGTCCGTCATATAGTTTTTAACCGTCCCTTCCGAAATATCTAACATTTGGGCAATGTGCTTATTGGAATATCCTCCTGCAACAAGTCTTAAAATATCCTGCTCTCGAACAGTCAAGGATTGAACTGTTTTATAACCATCTAAAGGTAGTTTTATGGTGGATGGCAGACTCATTGGCTTCAGCAAAGTTTGCCCCAGAACAAGCCGTTGTAAGGTATCGTAAAATTCCTCTGGGAGAGCATCTTTTAGCATAAAGCCTTGTGCACCAGCAGCAATAGCTGCATTGAGTAAATCAGGATCATCAAATGTCGTAATTAATAAAACTGGTGTTTTATCTCCTCGCTGGCGAAGCCTCCGCACGACCTCTATACCACTGGCATGGGACATACATATATCACTCACAATCACTTCAACGATTTGGGATCGCAAAGCATTCAAAAGCTCTTCACCATTTTGAGCCTCAATTACGACTTCAATCTCATCTATCATTTCTAAAAGGGCTTTTAGTCCAGAACGAACTAAGGCTTGATCCTCCGCCAATGCGATCCTCAACATGCTCGATATCCCTTATTGAATAGAACGGTTATTTGGTGAATAGCTTGGCGGCAAGAATTGTTCCAACAGGATATCGCGCCTGCACTGTTAATTGTCCACCAATTTCAGCCATGCGCTCACTTAATCCAATTAATCCATTACCAAATTGTGAAAGCTGATGTATACCACGACCATCGTCCTCAACGAATAAATGGACACCATTATCTATTGTCATTAACTTAATCCAGATATTTTTTGCAGCACTGTGACGTAAGGCATTGGTTAATCCTTCTTGCGCACAATGCAATAAGGTATTGGCTTGACTGATATCGTTCATACGAACTTGCGAATCAAGTTCAAAATGCAAGACAGGTGACTTGAAACCCAAATCCAATGCACGTAGTGCGGTATGTAAATTAATCCCATCATTCTGGCGTAATGTCGACACTACATGACGAATATCCTGCAACAGTTCATCTGCCAGTTGACCACATTCTTTTAAAGTCTGCCGATAAGCAGCTTCTTCTGCCGATACCAATGACAGTTGCAGCTTGAGGGCCGTCAACTTATGTCCTGCAACATCATGCAGGTCCCGAGAAAGACGCAAACGCTCTTCTGCTCGGATACTCTCCTTTAGCAATTGTCGAGTCGCCAATAGTTCACGATTAATACGCATCATTTCTGATCGAGCTTTCGTTGCATCAACCACATTCTGGAACATCAGTATAGTAAATGCCTGACAAACCATATAACCAGCAATGAGTATGACCACATTTTCAACAGACCAACCAACTCCAGCTAGAAGGTATAAAGCGATCAATACCGTGTTGGCAAACAGTAATAAAGCAACTAGCTGAACAAATGAAAATGCCCAAAACCCCATCGCCGCAATAATACACATGAGTAGAGGAAGCACTGCATTATGAAAACACCAAACTGCAACCATGACACACAACAAACTCATCAGTACCAACACTTGATCTAAAGTTGTTTTTCCTGCTAAGCATTGCGTCAAATTACGAGCTTTGACGATGGTAAAAATAATATGCAATCCGATAACTGTAAGTATTGCCATGACACCGATGACATCGGTAAGACTCCAATGCCAACCATTTTTCCACAATTGCGAAAGTGGATAACTTAAAACGACAAAGCCACATAAACATCCCATCACACAAAATTCTGTACCGAATATTGGGTTGAGAGAAAATGAGGCTAATTTTTTCATAGTCAGAGCTTAGACAATACTTATTTTTCAGTATAGGGTTTGGCGTTTCACATCCACAAGTGACTAAAGTCACCCTGATTAATGGCAACAATAATTCAGTCAAACTCTAAATGATGACTTTAGTCCTGATTTTAACCAGCTTGATTTGTTTCTCGCAGAAATACAGAAAAAAGAAAAGCATCTCCTTAACTTAAATACTTGACAAATCTCCGAAATCCACGGGGATTTTTTTATTACAACCCTATATTTATTAATTAGTTATAAAATCAAATTTGTCTTTAAACTGCCTTCAAACTGTCAGAAAACTGTCATCTCCGCTTCATAGAATCGATCAGGATTTATTTACCATATATTACAGATACGGATTTACTATGACAGCCAATACCAATCAGCCAAGTCGTCGTGATATTTTAAAATGGTTCGCGGGTGTTCCGTTTTTACCACTAGGGGCAATGGGCACAGCAGCAGCTTTAACGGGTTGCAATGATGACAACGATAATAACGTTGTTACACCACCAGCAAAACTAGTTAAATTTAAAAATGCCAAATTTACGCCAATGGCTGCACCATCAACCACAGCAGAAATGGCCATCACTTCTGTTAAATCAAGTTTAACAGTGACTTGGGAAGACAATACCAGCACTGAATATAAATTAGGTTATCAAGAATTTTTCCGCACAGGTATGGAAGTTGACAATATCAACGGCGGCAAAATTATCGCAGGTAGCTATTACGACATTAATAACAAAGCGATCAGAGATACATCGGTTGCAGGTCAAGAACGTCAATTCTTCTCTGACTGTCCAGATGGCTCTTCAATGATCCATCTCAAAGATGCAAAAGTTGACGGCGTCAACAACCCTGTGTTCCATGTGGTTCAGTTCGAATACACCACACAAAACTTGGCCAAACAAAGTATGTATGGTCAGTTACCCTCTCCAATTGCCGTATTGACCTTAGACCAAGATCAAAAAACAGGACATCTTGCATTGAAAAAATACTTCAATGTGGACATGTCTAAAGTACATGGCCTATGGATTACTTGTGGTGCTAGCCTTTCACCTTGGAATACGCACCTTTCAAGTGAAGAATATGAACCAGATGCTTTTGATCAAATTGGTAGCACCTTAGCCACATTAAGAGCCTACAGTAAAAATCTATATGGCAATGAAAATACAGCCAATGTCTATAACTATGGTCATTTACCAGAAATCATTCTGGATGGTAAAGGTCGTGGTACTGCAGTTAAGCACTACTGTTTAGGCCGTATTTCACATGAGCTAATTCAAGTCATGCCAGACAACCGTAGCGTGATCATGGGTGATGACTATACCAACGGTGGTTTCTTTATGTTTGTTGCAGATAAAGAAAAAGATTTATCTGCAGGAACGCTATATGTTGCAAAGTACACTGCTGAGCTGAATGAAACCTCTACAGCGCCAATTAAATGGATCAAACTGGGTCATACCGACAGTAAAACCATTGAAGACTTGGTCAATGTTCGCGGCATTAAAGCTGAAAACATTATGGAGAGCTTAACCACGGCACCTGCAGACTTAACGGGTTATACGCAGATTGTATTGGATAAGAAAACACTTTGGATCAAGTTAAAAGAAGCCAATAACGGTTTCAGCAAAGCAGAAATCGAATTAGCTGCTGCCTTCCTCGAAACGCACCGTTATGCAGCCCTCAAAGGCGGTAGTATGGCCTTCACCAAGATGGAAGGAACTACCGTTAATATTAAGGATAAGGTTGCTTATTCTGCACTTGCCAACATTCAAGACTCGATGATCGAAGGTAAATCAGGTTGGGTTGCTGCACACAATGTTAAATTCAAGAGCACATTAAAAGCTGGTGGTGTACTTGCCCATGACCTGAAAGGCAGCCAAGTTGACCACTTAAATAATGTGATCAATAGTGAATGGACACCATATCAAAGCCATATGATTCTCATGGGCAAAGATATTCCAGCAGACAGCTTAGGCAATACGGCTGATCCGAATAACATTGCAAGCCCCGACAACCTAAAATTCTCTGAAACTTTACGTACTTTGTTCATTGGTGAAGATAGTGGTAACCATACCAATAACTTCCTTTGGGCTTATAACGTTGAGACCAAGTCTTTAGACCGAATTCTATCTACACCAGCAGGTGCAGAATCAACAGGTCTACATGCAGTTGACTCAGTGAATGGCTGGACCTATATCATGAGCAATTTCCAACATGCGGGTGATAGCTCAAGCCTTCCAGCTGAATTAAAAGCAAAAGTATTAGCCAACTACAATGGTGGTTATAGTGCAAGTGTCGGCTATATCACTGCTGACCCAGTCGGACCATCGATTGAGAAGAAAGCTTAAATTTCAGCGTTCATCTTAAAAAGTAAATGCCGACATCATGTCGGCATTTACTTATCTCAATTCATCACAATCCAACCATTCAACGAGTGCTCGTGTTGATATAAAACGAATAAAACAGCGGGCTTATTGTGTTCAAAGATTGAAATGGCAGCAGTCACAGAGCAGATCTATTTTTCTGATAAAAAAAGCCCCTTTAAAAAAGGAGCTCGATTCAATCAATCCAGCTTTATTCAATTAATCACCAAAATCTGAATAATCTTTGCTGGTAAATTTACTGTAGCTTTTCCAAGGTTCTGCAATATTGACCTGTTGGATATTGGCTTTCAGAATGTCATAGCGCAAACCATCTAAACTGCGTACTTCCACCCGTTTGGCAATGTTATTGCGATTATCCCATTCAATACTCATTTTATTTTTCTTATTCTGGCTTTCATACCAAGTGCTGTTGCTGTCTTTTTTCTTGACGGTCATTCCCTTTAAACTTTTAGGGTCAATCAATGAATACACACAGCTCCAACAGCTACTAAGCCCTAACATATCGACATCTGCATCTTGTAAATGCACAACAGTTTTATCTTCCATCAGCACCAAATTGAGTTTGGGCTGTTTTTTCTGATCAATAAAATAATGCTGGGCTGCTTCGGCTAAATCCAAATGTTTATGCCCACCCTTTTCATGTCCATGTTGGTGATGTTTAGGCAGTACACGTTCAATCCAAATATTCTGAGTATTACGATACATGCGTTCCTGAAACACACTAGTACGTGTCACTCCATCATTGCCAATGGTCTGGGTCTCTCGGGTAATATTGGCACTTAATACTGGGGCTGCATGCAAAGACGTCATTCCCACGCTCAGTAATACCGCACTCATCACTAGACGCATGTTATTTCCTACATAAAAAAACCTCAGTCATAGTGACTGAGGTTTTTTGCAATATAATGAAAATCTTCAATAAAGTGTTGAGGGTCGGTTAACATTTCAACCATGCCTTGCGTTATTGGCTAAAACAACAGAAACAAGGCATAAAACGCAGACAATGGCTATCCCCTTGTTAAGTTTCATAACGCAGTTTATGGAAGTTTTAGCCATAACCCTACGGGACAGGGGTGTTTTTTGCCGCTACTTTGTTAGGTCTTGCTTACTTAGAATGACTAAGTTTCACAAAACCTGCCTTGTATCGTCTAAAAACATCCTCTGTCGCAAGTATCTGTGAAATGTTAGCAGACCCTATTTAAATCCGAATGCTTCTTTTAATTTACTAAATACCCATGCATTTTCACGCGTACCTTTAAATACTTGTGAACCCGCACCTTCAGCAAATAACAGTACATCACCACCACCATGCGTTTCAGAACCTGGACTGCCCAGCTTTATCCCAACCTCTTGCAAGTAATCATCTGCTGCTGCTTCATTATCAGTAATGTCGATGCGTGAGGTTGGACGAGGTCCGCCACCATTACCAAATACTAAAGTGGTTGAAGTTTTACCATTGACATCCAGATTTGGCGCATGCTTTTTACCATCAGCCAATACACGCGTTCGTGCATCGGTCGCTTTGGCTTCTTGGTAGCTATAGCTCAAACCCAAAATACCTGGATTAGTCGTCGTCGTTTTTCCAGTACGCGCGGTATAGCCATTAAAGGTCATAGTATGGTCATGGTCGGCAGTAACAACGATCAGGGTATTCTTTAACTCAGGATCGGTTTTCTTGATTTTATCCAATGCCGTCTTAATCGCATTATCAAAAGCAATGGTGTCTTGCAATGCGCGTTTGGCATTGGTGCCATGTAAAGCATGGTCAATACGTCCACCTTCCACCATCAAGAAAAAGCCTTTGCCCGCAGTATCTTGTGCTTGTAGCAGGTCAATTGATTTTGCGGTCATTTCAGCCAAACTTGGTTGGTTTGGCGCTGTTCTCGCGCGATCCAAATCATATTCCAGATGTGAAGTGGCAGAGTAAAGACCGATGTATTTTTTATTCAATGGTGCTGCATCCATCTCTGCTTTGGTCGCACCAACAGTGTAGTTTTTGGCTTTTAATTCATTCAGTAGGTTACGCCCATCAATACGCCCCTTCTTGTTATCCACAGCATTATAAGGGGTAAAGTGATTACGTCCGCCCCCCATTAATACATCAACGCCATCTAACAGTTTAGTGTTATAACCTGCTCCGCCAGGAATGATCTGACGTGCAATCTCATACTGTGCATTACGATTACATACATGAGAGAAGGTCGCCGCAGGTGTCGCATGGGTCAATTCTGTAGTGGTAATTGCGCCCACTTTTTTGCCATTGGCTTTAGCAAGTTCTAGAATCGTTTCTGCAGGGCTGCCCGCAGCCACACTCGAACCTGGTGTTGGGCAATTATTGATGGCATTAGATACTTTGGTACCATCAGGTGCTGTACCCGCACTTGGTTCAACCGCGATCGTCCCAGGTGTCATCCCAATCACTTCATTACGAGTTTTCTTGCCCGTCATATAAGCTGCCATTGATGGCGCGCTATCGGTGGTTTGACCATCTTCTGAATAGGTCTTGATGCGTACAGTACGACGCAAAGTGTCCATGGTTAATTTGCCAGATTCACCATAACCATAAATACGGCTTGCCGTGACGGTGGTTGGGCCCATGCCATCACCTAAAAAGAAAATAACATTCTTGGCTTCACCAGCAGCCTGCGCGCCAGTGCTTGCAGCAACTAATGCAACAGTTAAAGCAGATGCTTTCATACCAAACTGACCTAATTTAAATTGTTTTAACATCATCGTTCTCCAGTCTGTTGTTATTTATCTAGGCCAATGGCTTTGCGAACTAGGTTAAAGACTTCGATATTTTCGAGACTGCCGTGGAAGTTGTCTGACCCCACACCAATTGCACCCAAGAACACATCGGTACCGCCATGTGTTTCACTATCTGCAAAACCTGTTTGCACCACAGCTTCTTGCTGGAAGTCATCGGAAGCGGTACCTGTACACCAACCTTCTTTATCAATATCCGTACCACGACTATCAGTAAATTTACCCGCTGGACCTACGGCTGGATTACAGCTGTCGTTATCGGTCAATACCCCACGTGCTTCGATACGATCATTGTCTAAACGCTTTTTACCTGTACCAAAGCCGATAATTGGATATGGGTTGCCATTCACATCAGTTGAGAAACCTGCCTTGTTATAGTTTTTGACTAAACCAAGCACACTGGTCTCTGCCCCTTTCACATATTTACCTGTACGTTTCGCATAGCCATTCAAGACCATGGTGTGGTCATGGTCAGCGGTGACCACGATCAAGGTATTCTTGAGCTCAGGATCGGTTTTCTTAACTTTATCAATTGCAGCTTTAATCGCATTATCAAAAGCAACCGTATCTTGTAAGGCACGTTTCGCATTGGTGTCATGCAGTGCATGGTCAATACGTCCACCTTCAACCATCAAGAAGAAGCTTTTGTTTTTTGCTTGTAAGACATCAATCGCCTTGGTGGTCATATCGGCAAGAC
Source organism: Acinetobacter sp. Ac_5812 (assembly GCF_013072695.1). Taxonomy (GTDB): domain Bacteria; phylum Pseudomonadota; class Gammaproteobacteria; order Pseudomonadales; family Moraxellaceae; genus Acinetobacter. Next base: position 19,312 of record NZ_LXUK01000006.1, on the reverse strand, counting down.
TTGGCTCATCAATTTTCTTATTGGTACGATCTAAGTCATAGTTCATATGGCTGGCATTGAATAAGCCCAATAATTTCTTGGTTTTGCTTGGATCAATTTTGGTTAAATCACTTCCGCTTGAAACAAAGCTATAGCCCTGATCTTGCATTTCTTTGACCAGATCACGACCATCCGCCCGTTTACCACCCGATACCGTCGTTGGTTTAAACTGGCGCAAGCCACCGCCCAAGACCACATCCACACCATCGTTTAATTTAGTGTTATACGCACCCCATCCTGTTCCCTTACCTGCTGGAACCAATTGTGCTGCAATATCGTTCTCAGCATCACGATGGCACACATGCGCATAGGTCGTAGCAGGTGTTGCATGGGTAATACGGGTTGTGGTGACAAGCCCAGTGCCCATGCCTTGCGCTTTAGCAAGTTCAAGCAATGTTTCTGCTGGTTTCTTGCCTTTATTGGCTGCAACATCGTCACAGGTACTGGTACCATCTGCTTTCGGTGGGGATGCGATGGTGCCTGTCTGCATGGAAATGACTTCATTATTCATTTTCACGCCTGTCATATAGGCTGCCATAGATGGCGCACTGTCTGTCACTTGACCATCTTCTGAAAAGGTACGAACAAATGCGGTTTCTGGGAGCGTATCAATGGTCAAATCACCATCCTCGCCAACAGAGTAAATACGCGATGCAGTTAAGGTGGTAATCCCCATACCATCGCCTAAAAAGAAAATTACATTTTTTGCAGTTGGTGTTTTTGGTACTTCTGTTTCGTCATTATTATCACTATTGTTACAAGCAGTCATTCCAGCTGATAAGACTGCCATTAAACTGACCGCCAATAGCTTTTTGGAAAAGCTCGTCTTCGATAAGAACATAGAATATCCCCAGATGTATTGTTTGGACGTAACTTGATTGGCTACACCATAACAATGCTGGGTGACCCTTTTATGTCACCTTGATGACAGTATTATTTCATCTTGTTGTTTTATATAGATAATTATGTTATAACATATCAACTCAAAGATTCAAATTAACGTGTAGATCAATCACCTGTCCCTGCTGTTCTCCCTGTTGAGATTTCTCTAGCCATTGCCATTCGGCGTCCGTCAATCTTAAAAAATTAGAGCATCGTGTCCCATAAATTGGACTTTGAATAAAGGTGGACGACAATAAGGCTTCCATCTCTGGATTGATTCCCGTATCGGGTAACAGATTGGCGATGACTTTACGCTCATCTTCCAAAATATCCCAAGCGGCGGCATCGATTGCTGATTCTGCAATTTGTGGTTGCTGCAACATCGGTAAAAACTCTTGAGTAAAGCGTTTACGCAAATGTCTGGTTTTTTCCCAATCTTCTGACATTAATCCATTTGAGACCACATAAACGCCATTGGCAAGCACTTGTGGGGCTTCACCTCGGTTACTCATATAAACGGCTTGCTCAGTATCTCCAACAAACAAATTAAAGCCCGCATACTCCTGTTGCTGTTGTTCCAATTGCTGAGCAAAACGAATCGGGGCTAAATCACTTTCCAAAAAAGATTGAATTAGATACCCGCGAGAAGTCGTATAACTTTTTTGATCGCGGCCATTACGGAAATTGGTGACAATCGCCCAACGTCCTGATGCTGTCACGCCCATCCACGTCCCGCCAGACTGCAAGTCCTGTCCTGCCACAATGCTGCTGTTTTGCCATGCATGCAAGGCAGCACTTGGTCGATGATAAAACTCATCCCGATTTGAAATTAAACACAGCGGCATTTCATCCAACACCTGCCATGCAAAAGCGACAATACACATAAGTCCTTTTTCTCCCACGTTTTGGGACATTGATCTTTCACATTGAATGTACAACATTTTTCACATCATTCCGCTACAATCTGCTCAAAATATAAAATTGAGGAGCAGCGATGCTGACCTATCCAAATATTGATCCAGTTGCGCTGAGCTTAGGACCAGTCAAAGTGCACTGGTACGGGCTGATGTATCTTCTGGCTTTTCTATGCGCATGGGGTTTAGCATCGTATCGCGCTAAACAACGTGATGGCTGGACAGGTGACATGGTGTCAGATCTGGTCTTCTACGGCGCGTTGGGTGTTGTGCTCGGTGGCCGTGTCGGCTATGTGTTGTTCTACGAATTTGGTAAATTTTTAGAAAATCCATTGTGGTTATTCCAAGTCTGGACTGGAGGCATGAGCTTCCACGGCGGCTTCCTCGGTGTGATGATTGCGATGCTGTTTTGGTGTAAAAAATACCAAAAAACATGGTTCCAGACCTTGGACTTTATTGCACCCTGTGTACCAACAGGCTTGATGTTTGGTCGCTTTGGTAACTTTATTGGTGGTGAGCTATATGGCCGTCCTGTACAAGACCCGAGCTATCCATTTGGAATGATTTTCCCAACAGATCCACTCGGTTTGGTGCGCCATCCCTCACAAATCTATCAAGCACTGTGTGAAGGTTTGATCCTCTTTATCGTATTGTGGTGGTTTAGCTCTAAACCTCGTCCGCGTATGGCCGTTTCAGCTCTATTCCTTGTCGGCTATGGTATTGCTCGCTTCTTTATGGAATTCTTCCGCGAACCCGATGCAGACCAAGGCTACATTTTATTTGGCTGGATGACCAAAGGCCAGATTCTCAGCTTCCCAATGATTATTATTGGTCTGTGGATGATCTGGTACGCTTACCGTAAAAACATCTATGACTGGCAGTTAAAGAAATAATAAAAATGGGAGCGAATGCTCCCTTTTTTAGGCCAATAATTTAAGCTATTTATCAATCTTTCAAAAACAGCGTATATTGATTCTATTCCTTTCAGGAGAGAGTCGATGCAGCAACAACGTCAGCATCTCGCCCACTTTAAAGTGCATGAGCTGGTTCTTAGCCTCTCTCCCCTACAGTTCAATCCGCAACTGGTCTGCCAAATCGAAAAATCACTTGAACTCAGTTTCATCAACGACAATGAGCCGCATCGGGTATGTTTCGCCAACCAAAACACCGAATTACAAGATGCCTATAAACAGGTGTTTAGCGCAGTTGATCTACTCGATTATCTCTATGCAAGTTTAATCTCAGACCAGCAACGTGCAGAAAAAATACAACTACAGAATCCTGCCTTAGCTCCAATTCCCTATCCAACTGATAATCTTACTTTCTGGAGATTGGTCGCAACTGGGCGGAAATATCGACTTTCGCTGAGTTAAAATTTTCCAGCCAACGCTTTCATCACTTCACCTAAACGCTTGCCTTGTGCTTCACACAACATTTTCTCATCTTGACTTAAGCTCTGATCATGACGTGGCCCACTAACATGACTGGCACCATACGGTGTTCCACCGGTTTTGGTATTGGACAAGGCTGGAATCGAATTAGGTAGTCCCATAATCAGCATGCCGTGATGAAACAACGGCGGTAACATCGTTAGCAATGTGCTTTCCTGCCCACCATGCATCGAACCAGAAGATGTAAACACACAAGCAGGCTTATGATGCAAAGCACCATTCAGCCATAGGCTAGTGGTTTGATCCCAAAAGTATTTCATCTCACTGGCCATATTGCCGAAACGCGTTGGCGAACCCAAGGCCAAACCCGAACAATGGCTAAGATCTTCTAAAGTGCAATAAATGTCGCCATCTGCTGGAATACTCGGTGCCGCTTCAGTCACAACGGTGGCTAAATTCGGCACGGTACGAATGCGTGCCGTCACCCCTGCAGCTTCTATTCCATCGGCAATCAGATGCGCCATTTGCTTGGTTGAACCATATTTACTGTAATAAAGAACAAGAACGTAAGGTTGCATCACTTTCAAGAATTTTGTTAAAAAGGACACTATACGACATTTTTTACTTTTTGAGCTGTAGTAAATCCTGTGATTAGACAGGATTTTTATTAAAAATAACTAGGATAGAACCCATGATCTTAAATCGTTATCTAAAAAAACTGCCTTTTTTAGAGGAAACATGGTTTCAATTTATTGTATTTGTGTTACGACGTTTTGAAGCCGATCGCTGTCGGGAACAAGCAGGTGGTTTAACCTATACCACCCTGTTTGCAGTGGTACCGATGCTGACGGTTTTTTTAGTGATTATCTCCTCGATTAAAGCTTTAGAACCCGCCAGACAGCAACTACAACAGTTGATCTACAGTAACTTTCTACCAAAAAGCACCATTGCTTTTGACAAGGCCCTCAATGCCTTTACCGAAAAATCCAGTAACCTGACCATTATTGGTGTGCTGTTCCTGTTTGTCACCACTGTGCTGATGCTGACCTCGATTGAAAATGTATTTAATCGGATTTGGCGAGTGAAAGAGACGCGCACAGGTTTAGTCGGATTTATGCGTTATTGGACCATTATTTCATTAGGACCTATCGTTCTAGGCAGTGCCTTTGTCCTCTCTTCGACCGTCGCCTCTATCAATGTACTCAGTAATAACTTTGCGGGTTATCAACTCGATGGTGCTTTTATTCTGTGGTTGATTTCATTTTTATTAACCATTGTCGGTTTCTTCATTTTATATTGGACCATTCCCAATCGAACTGTGCCTGTTTTTTCTGCCTTCATCGCAGCTTGCTTTAGTGCGACAGTCTTTGAGGTTTTAAAACGCTTTTTTGGTTGGGTGATGAGCAACTTCACCAGTTATGAAATCGTGTATGGTGCCTTTGCAGCGGTACCGATTTTCCTGCTGTGGATATATTTGTCTTGGAACATTATCTTATTAGGCGTGGAAATCAGTTATGCACTCACCGCCTTCCATTCAGGTAAAGAACAAAAGCGTCATCCAATATTAATGATGCTGGATATTCTGGAATTATTTTATAAAAAACAGCAAATCGGACAGAGTGTCAGTGAAAAAGAGTTGTTAAATATTATTGGTCGAGGTGAACTCGGTCGCTTACCATCTTTTATCTTGCAACTGGAAGCCCAGAACCTGATTATGCGCACGGATAAAGACGAATATGTGTTGGTCCGTAATCTGGCTCAAGTGGATTTCTGGAGTTTCTTCACAGCTCTACCTTATCCACTCCCGTTACGTCCAGATGTTGAGCATATCCATCAGGATGATGAATGGATGGAACGACTCGGCCCTTCTTTGGTTGAAAGTAATGATTACTTAGCAGCCAAGCTTTCCATTCCACTCTCCACCCTGTTTGAACAGAAGTAAGCAAAAAGACCTCTTTCGAGGTCTTTTTTATTTCCTTAACCAGCCCTGTAAACTCACCACCACAATGCCAAGCAAGACCAACGCAGAACCAATCACAAAATTCAGTTCAATTTTTTCACCCAATAACCAGACACCAAAAGCCATCCCAAATAAGGGAGTCAGGAAGGAAAAGACGCCCAAACGGGAGGCTAAATAATTTCGTAGCAACCAGAACCACGCCAAGAAACTGGCGAAAGAAACCACCAAGGTATGAAAAGCCAGACTGCCCATCACCAATGGAGTAAAGTGAATCGTCGCTTGTCCCAAAACAATCGCAGTGCCAAATAATAATACAAAACTACCAGCCAATTGATAAAACAGCGTTTGAGTCACCGCCGCTTGTGCAAGTGAGGATAAACGTACGGTAATGGTGGTTGCTGCCCAAGCAATACTGCCAGCCAAAGCCAGTAAGTCCCCCCACAACATCTGTTGATCCGCAATCGATGCTCCTGAGGTCGTGCGTAAGAACGTCACCACGATCCCTAAAAAGGCAATCCCGATACCTGTCCATTGCAACAGACTGAGACGCTCTGAAGGAAGTTTCCAATGTAAGCCCAAGGCGACAAAAATCGGTGCGGTATACAGCAGCACCACGGCATGTGAAGCCGAGGTTAGCTGTAAAGCTTGTGCCAATAAAAAAAATTCTAAAGAAAATAGAAAAGCGACCAGTGCACCTGCTTTTAAATTCTGACGATTGAAAAGTTGACTGGTTTTATCGAGGTAAAGTAAGGGTAAAAGCAGTATGGCGGCAAGGCCCGAACGCAGCGCGATTTGCATTAAGGGCGAAATATCAGGAGCTGCCATTTTTAAAATGACTTGTTGTAGTCCCCAGATCATACACAGTACGATCATCAGACCCGATGCCGTTGCATCTAATGCTTTACGCTCATCCATTGCGCGCTCCTGATTTTATGATTTGAGCACCAATATAAGACTGTCTTATTTTCATGATATAGTGAAATTACGACAATAGATGCGTATTTTCAGGCAATTCTCATGTTATGAAAAAATCAGCACAACGGATTCAAGATTTTCAGCCAATCCCGACCTACAACGATATTCCTGCGCCCTTATGGCTTCAGATTCGGGACGCACCTGCAGAGACGTTTTACCCACAACACGCACACGCTTGGGGAGAATTTATCTATGCTTTTGATGGTGTGTTAGAAGTCAATATTGAGCAAATTCATTACTTAACCCCACCACCTTATGGGATTTGGCTACCACCGCATTTACAACACAGTGGTATCAATCGCAATGAGGTGACGCATTGCACCCTGTACGTGCATGAATCACTCTGTCACAACATGCCGCAACAGGCAGGTATCTTACTGTCCGCGCCCTTAGTATCTGCGTTGCTTGAACATATTCATAAGCATCCCTTTGCCGAACAGGATCCAGAATATTTACGCTTGCTGCAAGTTTTGCTCGATTCACTGACTCATGCAGAGTTGGTGGGCAGTTATTTACCAACCACCGAGCATCCTGCACTGGCGAAAATATTGACGCATTTACATGAATTTCCTGCCGATAACAGCACACTGGAACAGCTTGCACAGATGATCAATATGACCGAACGCACGCTTGCCCGTTATAGCCAAAAAGAATTGGGAATGTCTCTACATGAATGGCGGCAACGTCTTAAAGTCATGAAAGCGATGTCGATGTTAAATCAGGGTAAAACCATTGAAAGTATTGCGCTAGACTTGGGCTATGCCAGTTCATCGGCATTTATTTATATGTTTAAACGCTGGATGCATTTCACCCCAGACCAGTTTCGTAAGCTGTATCAAGGCAGTTAAGTTTGCGATCAATACCTTAACGAAGATTGGACTCAACAGAAAATCATGTTTTTAGATATAAAAAAATGGCGCTGCTCTTCAGAACAGCACCACCCTTTTATTTCAACTTAGGCTTTGACAAAGGTATCCCAATCATATTCGCCTGACTGAGTAATCAATTTCATAGTCAATTGATCATTGGCACGTAATGCCCCCACGCCTGCGGGGGTGCCTGTCATAATCACATCACCCGCTTCTAGGCTAAAGGATTGATTAATTTCAACCAATAAAGTGCCAATGTCGAAGATCATATCTTTGCTAAAACCATGCTGACGGTCTACCCCATTGATATTCAAAATTAGCTCTAGCTCTTGCAAGTCACCAATTTCGTCTGCTTCAATCCAGTCCGCCAAAATACAGGCACCATCAAAGGCTTTGGCACGTTCCCACGGCTCACCTTTGGATTTTAAATCACCCTGCAAATCGCGTAGGGTCAAATCTAGGCCCAAAGTTACCGCACCGATTGCTTCTAGGGCTTTGGCTGGATCGGTTTCCTGTGATAATGGATGGGCAATTTGCAAACAAATTTCGCATTCATAATGACACTCACCCAAAGCCTGATTCCAGCTCACGCCTTGAGCTAAAGAGCCAATACTGCTCGGTGGCTTAATAAATAACAACGCACGGTCAGGAATGGCATTGCCTAATTCCTTGGCATGTTCAGCATAATTTCGACCGACACACACAATTTTTGAAGGACGTGTACTCATGAAAACTCCTTGTTCTTTCAACCGTCGATAAAGTTACTTCTTAAAACTATTTTCAAATTTTGTTTGATCTGCTACATCACTAAATGCACGTTTGGGTACGATCACCACGGTATGGCTTTTCAGCTCTAACATATAAGTCAACTTGCCAATCGCAAACGATTGGACTTCGGCATATTGTGCACTTTGTTTTTTGCCTGCGGCATACAGTTCAAAGTGATCTTGGTAAAGGTCAATTCCCTGTTCACTTTTACCAAACTGATAGCGTACAAATTGGCGCTTAAACAACATTGGCAACAACCAATAGCGCATAACGGCTTGCATCACCAGAAAAAAAGCACCCAGTGCAACGTAATAACGCCCAACATCAGAAAAGCCTAAATAAATTCCCCACAAAATAATCGCAATGCTGATCACGGGGGTTAAAAAGCGGCTAAAGGTTTTTTTGCCAAAAGTGACCAAAGCAAAACCATCTTGTGATTCTTCTAAATTCAAATAATAGCGCACCGATACACTTGGACGTTGTTCAGACATTTTTAGATTTCTAACATTTGAAAAAAAACTGACCTATTAGAACATAAATGATTTAATGGGAAATCACATTTATCGCGATTTAATACAAAATTTAAATGTGATGTTTTTTCTCTTTTGGGCTTGCCCTTTTATATCAATTTAATTTTATAGATGAATTTAACAGTATGAAAATGATGAAGATGCAACAACAGTTCAAATCGTTACTGTTTATTTTAGGTCTTTTGATCACGCTCAGTGCCTGTAGCCAACAATCATTCCTTGAAAAGATAGAACCGCCACAAGAAAAGGCTTTTGCTGAAGATATGTTTAATCAACTCAGCAATAAAAACTATGCAGCCGTTGAGAAATATCTCAGTCCGGAACTGCAAGATGAATCCACCCATAGCACTTTGATCCAAATGGCTGGCTTATTTCCGGCTGAACCCGTTAAAAATATCAAGTTAATTGCAGCCAACAAAAGCTTATTTAAAGATGTCGTCACCTATCAATTAACCTTTGAATATGAATTTGCAGATCAGTGGCTGATGAATAAAATTGTGCTCAGTAAACAGTCCGATCAAATCCGTATTATTGGCATCCATGTTGAACCGATTGAGCATTCTGTCCAAGCCCTGCATGGCTTTACATTTGCAGGAAAAAGTCTACTGCATTATGTCGTGTTGATTCTGGCCATTGCGATTCCACTGTTTTGCATTTATGCCTTTATTTTATGCATAAGAACCCCTATGCAAAAAAGAAAATGGGTGTGGTTAATTTTTATTTGCTTTGGCTTTATGCAATTTTCACTGAATTGGACCGATGGCAGCTATGCTTTTCAAATGCTGAGCTTCTTGGTCTTAGGTGCAGGTTACTTCCAGCAAACAGTCTATAGTCCAATTATTTTGCAAATTGCGCTACCACTGGGTGCCATCTTGTTTGTTTATCGCCGTAAAAGCTTATTGGCTGAACAATAAACTTTGCCTAGCCCCGCTCCAGACATCCACTTGAGCGGGTTTTACACAATACGACTATTTTTCATGCATAAAAAAAATTATTAATAAGCAGTATTGATCGCTCAACTCAGAGGATCAAGTCATTGAATGAAATCACGGATAAAAATCAAAGGAATGTGATGGCTTATTTAAATGGTCTAATCTTGCCCTGCCTGTTATTGGGGCTCACACAAAGCTGTTTTGCGCAAATCTTGCCTTGGACGGACAATATTCCAAGTGCTTTACAACCTTTTCAGAATAATCCTCAGCTCTTGGCCAGTTATACCCAAAACAATATTTTTATTTATGGTCATCCTGCGACCAAAACGGCCGTACCGACGTTGAAAAGTAATCCCCAACCCAGTGTCAGTTTTAACTCAGCCGCAATCATTGTTCCCGTCAATGCCCAACAAGTGGCCAAAACACTAACCGATTTCAACCACTATGTCGGGTTATTCCCAACCCTCAAATCGGCGAAGACGTTAGAACAGTCTGGCAATACGGTACAAATGAAATATCGGGTCTCGATTCCGACCCCAATTCCCGTACTCAACTTTAATGAAGACGTCACGCTACAACACCAGATTAAGTCAAATAGTATTGCCAGCTTGGTGATTGATGCGCCGATTCCCTACGGTGTCGGAAAATTTGAATGGTTTGCACTGGACGAAAACCGTACTTTAGTCACCTTGACCCAATGGGGCGATTTGAATCAGCCCAAAGGATTTATTGTTAAGAAAATTCTCAATGCCATTCCTGAGGTAAAACTCGGAATTCCAAGTAGTAGTAATGCATTTATTTTAGAATCCCTAAGAACCCGTTTTATTAAGCCTAATTTGGTACCACTGAATGCAGGACAAATGCCGAATCCGCAGTTGAATGCTGCTCAACTCAATAAAATCACACAACTCATCCAATCGACTCAGCAACCTGTCAGTATCCTTCATGCACCGACCAGTATGCTCTATACCCATGGCCGAGAATCCATGCGTTTTACCACCACCTATCAATTTTATAAACAACCAACTCAACCCTTACAAAAATGGCTGAGTCCATTGGCCTACCAAGAATTATTCCCTCGGCAGATTAAAAAAGTAATCGCCTCTCCTATTCAAAATCAAGGGCAGGATGCAGATATTAAAGTCAATGTTGGCCTTGGTGTCATCAATATACCGTTTGCATTTAAATTACGTTTTAATTATCCGCAAACAGATGAAAATAATTTTTATGCCAATGGCGGTGACCTACGTTTTATTAAAGGAAAAATGCAGTTAAGTTCACTTAATCAAGGAACCTTATTGACCATGACCAGCGCAATGAAAGTCGATGAGAAGGCCCCATTCTTATTAAGAGCAATGCGCAGCCTGCCTTATCATGATGTACTCCCTGCTGTGGGTGGCAATGCCGTATTTGTACAAAAAATTAAAGCAAAAACTTAAGACGCAAAAAAACCGCAACTAAGCGGTTTCTTTTTTCAAATTGGTGCGCTCAGAGAGATTCGAACTCCCGACCCCTTAGTTCGTAGCCAAGTGCTCTATCCAGCTGAGCTATGAGCGCATATTTGATGGGGGCATTATACGCACTTTTCCCCAAATGATAAGACCTTTTTCACAAGATCACGATCAACTGTCTATAGATTCAGCACTGCTTGGTCATTTCAGCATGATTCAACCCGCGGCTACAGTGAGAAAAGTGGTTCATATCAACTGCCAATTCTGTATAACCCTCAATAAGACACAAGCATTTATTATTCGCTAAGTAAATGATTAAACTTTAAATAAATCATATTTTAGTCATTTTATATTTTTATTGATTATAAATTTTTGATAAAGAATTAAAAAAATCGCATTCCAAATTAGAACGATAAACCAGTGATCACTAGAAAACACATCTCTTTGTTTTATCGTATTTTTATAGCTATTTAAAAATATGATACAAAGCACAATATTGACTTTAAATAGATAAGCAATAAATACTAATAAATACATTATGAGACAGGAGTCACATAATTATTAACGCTTATTAAAAATAAAACTCCAATAATTATAGGTATATCGACATGTTATTTAAAAATATTTTATCACCAATTACGGGTATTCTTTCTCATTCGAGTAGTAATAGCCAAGCGGCAGTTCCGACTGCTGTAAATACGGTATCGACCACAAACCATGTTGTGGTCGAGAGTACAAATATCACCAACAACAATAATGGCTCAAATAATGGTTTATTCAGTGCCATAACAGGAAATGGCAATCAAAATTATGGTGTCGGTGTTGGCAATGGCCAAGATCTAAATGTCCCTCTTCCTTTCACGACAGCTTTCCATGCATTAGGAAACTCTTTTCCTTGGCTTGGAGGTTCGTCACCCGTTAGCTCAATCAATACGGCCACGACAACGTCTTCGACTCACATCCAAGACAATGACAGCATCAACAATAGTAATACTGGCACTGCTGCAGGTAATGATAGCAATGGCGGTTTATTAAGTGGTGTTGCAGCAGGCAATGGCGATCACAACTATGGCGTGGGTAATGGAAATGGAGATGACGCAAATCTCACCACACCCGTTACGGTGCCTTTTGATGCTTTAGGTAACTCAATCGGTGCATTGGGTGGTGGTGCTGTTCACTCTATCAATAGCACACCAACCAGTTCAACGACACTCATTCAAGATAATGACAGCACCAATAATAGCAACACAGCTACAGGAACTGCCGGTAATGGCAATGCAGGTGGTTTACTCAATGGTGTTGCAGCAGGCAATGGAGAACATAATTACGGCATTGGCAATGGTAACGGTGACGGTGTCAGTATCACTGTGCCATGGACCACACCTGTTCAAGCGGCTGGCAATGCGATAACAGGCTTAGCTGGTGGTGATGTTGATTCTATAAATACAGCAGCAACGACATCGACTACACAGATTCAAGACAACGACACCGTTAACAATAGCAATAACGGCACTGCAGCAGGCAATGGCAGTGGTGGTGGATGGTTCAATGGGATTGGTTCAGGAAATGGTGAACAAAACTATGGCATCGGTAATGGTAACGGCGACGATACAAGCATCACAACACCGATAACAGCACCCATCCAAGCCTTAGGTAACTCAGTTGTAGGCATCGGTGGTGGAGATGTAAACTCCACCAATACTGCTCCAACCTCGACTTCTAATGTCATTCAAGATAATGACAGCACCAATAATAGTAACAATGGAACAGGCGTTGGAGGTGCAGGAAATGGCCTCGGCGGCTTACTCAATGGTGTTAGCGCAGGGAATAGCGAACACAATTACGGAATTGGCAATGGCAACGGTGATGACGCCAGTGTCACCGTTCCTTGGACAACGCCAGTACATGTACTCGGTAACTCAGTTGCGGGTTTAGGCGGTGGCGATGTTAACTCCACCAATACCGCACCAACAACAACGTCAAATATTATTCAGGATAACGATACAACCAACAACAGTAATAATGGCACAGGTCTAGGTGATGTTGGCAATGGTATCGGTGGTTGGGGCAATGGCCCTGCTGCAGGTAACGGCGAACAAAACTACGGCATCGGAAATGGTAACGGCGATGATGTCGATGTCACTGTTCCATGGACCACACCCTTAAATGTATTAGGAAATTCATTTGGTGGAGGCAGTGACAATTCATCCAGCAACTCTGCGCCAACAACAACACTCAATCATGTTCAAGACAATGATACAACCGATAATAGCAATAGCGGAACGAGTACGACTGGCAGTTCAGGTAACGGTATCGGTGGTTTGCTCAATGGAATTAGTGCGGGCAATGGCGAACATAACTATGGCATCGGCAATGGCAACGGTGATGATGCCGACTGGACCTCACCTATAGTTACCCCAATCAATGCGATGGGCAACAATGTCTCTTGGTTTGGCAGTAATGATCCAACCCATACCGGCAATACCTCTGTGAATAACGGCTCCACCAATACGACCAATATCGTTGAAGACAATGACCATATCGACCACAGTAATCATGGTACTGGAGTAAGTGGTGCAGGCAATGGCATTGGTGGTCTACTCAGTGGTATTGGTTCTGGGAATGGTGAACAAAACTACGGTATTGGCAATGGTAACGGTGATGATGTCGGTGTAACCACACCAATCACGATGCCAGTCAATGGCTTAGGAAATGAATTCAGCTTCTTGGGCGATGCCAATAACGCATCTCATAACAATGCTTCAACCACCACTACCAATATTGTGCGCGACAATGACAGTACGGACAATAGCAATAGCGGTACAGGTGTAGGCGGCAGCTCAGGTAATGGCATTGGCGGTCTGCTCAATGGCGTAGGGTCAGGCAACGGCGAACATAATTACGGCATTGGTAATGGCAACGGTGATGATGTCGGTGTGGTGATGCCGATTACAACACCACTCAGTGGTTTAGGTAACTCCTTCTCCGTATTTGGGGACTCAACCACAAGCTCAGTCAACAACTCATCGACCACAACCGTCAATCATTATGAAGATAATGACAGTACTGACAATAGTAATAGTGGTACAGGTCTACTCGGTGGTTTTGCAGGTAATGGCGTGGGTGGTTGGGCTAATGGCCCTGCTGCAGGTAATGGTGATCACAACTATGGTATTGGTAATGGCATCGGTAATGATTCCAGTGTGGTTGCACCGATTACAACCCCAATCAGTGGTTCAGGCAATGCCTTCTCAATTTTTGGGAATGCCACTTCAAATTCAGTCAATGATTCCTCAACTAAAACCACTAACATCTTCCAAGACAACGATAGTACCAATAATAGCAACAGCAGTACGGGCGTCGGTGGCACAGCAGGTAATGGTGTCGGTGGTGGTTTATTAAATGGAGTCGCCGCAGGTAATGGAGAACACAATTATGGTATAGGCAATGGGATTGCGGATGATGCCAGTGTTGTTGCACCGATTACGACACCAATCAATGCCTCCGGAAATGCCTTCTCCATCTTTGGCAATGCCACTTCAAACTCAGTCAATAACTCTTCTACTACCACTTCAAACTATTTCCAAGACAATGACACCATCAACAACAGCAATACGGGTGGTAATGGAACTGGTTCAGGTAATGTGGCCGGTGGTGGGCTATTAAATGGTATAGCCGCAGGTAATGGCGAGCACAATTACGGTATTGGTAACGGGATTGCGGATGATGCCAGCGTGGTTATGCCCATCACGGTTCCTGTAAATGCATCCGGAAATGCTTTCCCCATCTTTGGCAATGCAACAGCAAACTCAACCAACAACTCATCCACCACAACCAATAACTATGTTCAGGACAACGACTCCACAGACAATAGTAATAGCGGTGGCAATGGTACAAGTGGTGCTGGTGGAGGTCTACTGGGTCTTGGCGGTTTACTCAATGGCGTAGGTGCCGGTAATGGTGAACACAATTATGGTATAGGCAATGGGATTGGTGACAATGTCGGCATAGTAGCGCCGATTGCAATTCCTATAAATTTATCTGGCAATGCAATTTCTTTATTTGGCAGCGCAACAGCAAACTCACACAATAATTCATCCACAACAACCAATAACTATGTCCAAGATAATGATGTCACGAACAATGGTAATGGCGTTGGCAACAGTGGCAATGGTTCTGATGGCCTACTGGGTGGTATAGGTTCTGGTAATGGCGACCATAATTTTGGTATCGGCAATGGTAACGGTGATGATACTAGCATCGTGACACCCATTACCATTCCGATTAACTTCTCAGGCAATGCCATTTCGGTATTAGATCTAAGCGGTTTAAATGGTCAGGGCGAATTCAATCCATTGAGTCCCATCACCAATCTTATTCATATTGTGGCAGGTGATGGTGAAGGTGCAACTGGTTTACTCGGCACGGTAACAGGTATCGTTGGCGGTGTGACGGGTGGAATTATTGGCGGTGAAGGTGGTCCTCTTGGTGCAATCACTGGCATCATCGGTGGGATTACTGGTGGAATTGGTGGCGGTGAAGGCGGTCCTTTAGGCGCGATCACTGGCATTATCGGTGGGATTACTGGTGGTGACTTAGGTAATAACCCTGTCACAGGAGTCATCCAAACAGGTATCGATGTCCTTCAAGGTGTTGAAAGCCTGAAAACAGATATTATCAACACAGGTATTACTACGGTAGGTGGTGCAATCAGTGGTGTCCTTCCGGGTGTTCATCCAGTTACCGATCTCACCAATTTAGGTACCCTCACCTTTGAAACTTCTCGCGATACCGTTAATGGTACATTAGAAGCAATTTCTGATTTAGCAGGTGCAGATATTGGTGGCGCTGCGGGTTCTCTCACAGGTGTACTTGGCACACTCATGACCAACGGCTCAGCAGCTTCTGGACTGATTCAACATATTGCAGGTGATCTCACTGATGTTGGTGGCATTATCGGTGGTGTGACTGGTGGAATCGGTGGTGGTGACGGTGGCCCTCTTGGCACGATCACTAGCATCATCGGTGGCATTACGGGTGGAATTGGTGGCGGTGAAGGTGGTCCTTTAGGTGCAATCACAGACATCATTGGCAGCATTACGGGTGGTATTAGTGGAGATGGTATTCTTTCTGGTATTGCCCAACCGATCGACATGGTGATTGGCAGTGGTAGTTCAGCAATCAGTCATCTACAAGATGGTCTCGGCGATCTCGCGAGTGGCAATATTATGGAAGGTCTCAACAACCTTATCCATATTAACTATGACAATAGTGGTAGCAGTAACAGTCTAGATAGTCTGCTCACCATAATTACGGGCACACTTTCGACTTCTTCCGGCATTGCTGTCGGTGAACCAAATCCAAATGGGGGAAGCATTACCGATCTCATTTCGGTTTCTTCACCATTAACAAACCTAACCGATCACCTATTCGGCTCACTTCATCATTTTTAAAATATCGCAATACCAAGAAAAGTCACTGTAATCAGTGGCTTTTCTTTTGCAGCTAAATGAAGTTCAACAGACTAAGATGAGAATATGCCAAGAAAGGCACATTTGATTGGTAAGTTTTTTTAAATAACACGCCAATAACCGCATAAACAATACGATTTCAGATTTATTATAATTTTAAAAAAAATAATTAAGAAAAAATTTAAAATATTGATCTTTATTAATTAAATAAAACGGAAAAACACTAGAAATATTTTTTTGCAAACGAGTAACAAATTTTAAAACTTTCTTTGCAGCACCTTCTTCACAAGACATAGATTATACTCATATAACACTTTAATTATATGATAAATAAAACTTATCTCACTATGATAAAAACCCCCTTACCCTTTCAAATAAAATACAAGTGTAAATTTAGTTAAAATTAACAACCAATAAATATATTAAAATTCAACATTTTAAATCCATATTTAACAATCATATTCCAGCCAGTTACAGATTGACAAAATAACTGCCTCATATAACACTAAATATGATTAATGTGACTTTAATCACAAAAAAATCATAGCAATTTAATAATTACTCAAAACAACACAACTTTAAAAATATAGGTATCGTTATGCTTTTCAAAAGTCTTTTTTCACCCATTAAAAGTATTACTTCAAGTTTGGTTGATAGTAGTACATCTACATCACACGTTGGCGGTTCAGTTCTTGCTCCTTTATCCCTATCTACAATTACAAATATCGTTTCAACAAATACCGTAACCCATACGGTAAGCAGTATCACAGGCGGAGCAGCCAACAATCCCATAAGTTCAATTACTAGCATTCTGGGGAATGTAACAGGCAGCAGTAGCCCACTTTCAACAGTCACAAGTATTCTAGGGGGTGTTACCGGCGGAGCAAGTGGTAATCCTCTCAGTGCAGTAACAGGCATCCTTGGTGGAATTACAGGCGGAACCGAGAGTGGTCCTCTGGGTACAGTTACAGGAATTATTGGTGGTATTACGGGTGGAACAAATGGTGGTCCACTTGGTGCAGTGACTGGAATCATTGGTGGAATCACGGGTGGAACCGAGGGCGGTCCACTTGGTGCAGTGACTGGAATTATTGGCGGCATTACGGGTGGGTCAAATGGTGGTCCGCTTGGCGCAGTAACAGGCATTCTTGGAGGAATTACAGGTGGTGCTGAGGGCGGCCCTCTCGGTGCTGTAACAGGAATCATTGGCGGCATTACGGGTGGAACTGAGGGCGGCCCCCTTGGTGCAGTGACTGGCATTATTGGTGGTATTACTGGTGGGACTGAAGGTGGTTCTCTCGGCGCTGTAACCGGAATTATTGGCGGCATTACCGGTGGAGCTGAAGGTGGTCCTCTCGGTGCTGTAACCGGAATTATTGGCGGCATTACTGGTGGTGACCTAGCGAACAACCCAGTCACAGGTATTGTTCAAGGTGGTATTGATGTCCTTCAAGGGCTTGAGAGTTTAAAAACCGATATCATCAATACAGGAATTAATACTGTTGCAGGTACGGTCATTAGTGCAGTGCACCAATCTGAACACCCAATTGGAGACCTAGCAAATCTGGGTACCCTCACTTTTGAAACTTCTCGCGATACGGTAAACGGTACATTAGAAACCGTCTCCCACCTTGCTGGTGCAGATATTGGCGGGGCAATTGGTTCTGCAACGGGTGTCATAGGTACACTGGTGAATAATGGGTCTACTGCATCAGGTCTGGTTCAACATATTATAGGGGATGCAACCAACATTGGTAGCACAGGCCCATTAGGTTCTATCACTGGCATCATTGGCGGCATTACTGGTGGTATTGGCGGTGGTGAAGGCGGTCCTCTTGGCGCGATCACTGGCATTATCGGCGGCATTACTGGCGGTATCGGTGGTGGTGAAGGCGGTCCTTTAGGCGCGATCACTGGCATCATCGGTGGTATTACTGGTGGTATTGGTGGCGGTGAAGGTGGTCCTCTTGGTGCGATCACTGGCATTATCGGTGGGATTACTGGTGGTGATCTTGGCAATAATCCTGTCACAGGAGTCATCCAAACAGGTATCGATGTGCTTCAAGGTGTTGAAAGCCTGAAAACAGATATTATCAATACAGGTATTACTACAGTAGGTGGTGCAATCAGTGGTGTCCTTCCGGGCGTTCATCCAGTCACAGATCTCACTAATTTAGGTACCCTCACCTTTGAAACTTCTCGCGATACAGTAAACGGTACATTGGAAGCAATTTCTGATTTAGCAGGTGCGGATATCGGTGGCGCTGCAGGTTCGCTCACAGGTGTTGTCGGCACATTGATTAATAATGGTTCAACGGCTTCTGGTCTGGTTCAGCATATTGCTGGTGACCTCACTGATGTCGGTGGCCTCATCGGCGGTGTAACTGGTGGTATCGGTGGTGGCGAAGGTGGTCCTTTAGGTGCAATCACTGGCATTATCGGTGGTATTACTGGTGGTATTGGTGGCGGTGAAGGTGGTCCTCTTGGTGCGATCACT
>NZ_LXUK01000006.1:0-583 GCF_013072695.1 Acinetobacter sp. Ac_5812 | reverse complement strand
GATCACTGGCATTATCGGTGGGATTACTGGTGGTGACTTGGGTAATAACCCTGTCACAGGTGTGATCCAAACAGGTATCGATGTGCTTCAAGGTGTTGAAAGCCTGAAAACAGATATTATCAATACAGGTATTACTACGGTAGGCGGTGCAATCAGTGGTGTCCTTCCGGGCGTTCATCCAGTCACAGATCTCACTAATTTAGGTACCCTCACCTTTGAAACTTCACGCGATACAGTAAACGGTACATTGGAAGCAATTTCTGATTTAGCAGGTGCTGATATTGGTGGTGCTGCGGGTTCGCTCACAGGTGTTGTCGGCACATTGATTAATAATGGTTCAACGGCTTCTGGTCTGGTTCAGCATATTGCTGGTGACCTCACTGATGTCGGTGGCCTCATCGGCGGTGTAACTGGTGGTATCGGTGGTGGCGAAGGTGGTCCTTTAGGTGCAATCACTGGCATTATCGGCGGCATTACTGGCGGTATCGGTGGTGGTGAAGGCGGTCCTTTAGGCGCGATCACTGGCATCATCGGTGGTATTACTGGTGGTATTGGCGGTGGTGAAGGTGGCCCTCTTGGTGCG
>NZ_LXUK01000005.1:371648-371904 GCF_013072695.1 Acinetobacter sp. Ac_5812 | reverse complement strand
CGTTGCATCGTTACTTAAGTCATCATCCACCGTCACGATCGGTGCAGTCACGTCTGTAGAAACCGTACCTGTACCTGGTAATGAGGTGTTGCCTGCTGGGTCTGTCGCTGTTGCAGTAACCGTTTCACCATTGGTCAAGCCACCTGGATTTGGTGTCGTCCATACCCCAGTCGTTGGATCTGTTGGAACCTGAACTGTACTGCCATCCGGGAAGGTGACTGTAACTGTCGAACCTGGTTCTGCCGTACCACTGATT
>NZ_LXUK01000005.1:0-371608 GCF_013072695.1 Acinetobacter sp. Ac_5812 | reverse complement strand
ATCAAGCACCGGTGCATTTGGTGCAGTTGTATCAACAGTATACGTTTGAGTATCTGTTACAGTGCTGCTGTTGCCTGCTGCATCGGTGAACGTGACTGTTGCATCAATGGTTTTATCACCATCTGCCAACAAGTCACTGCCTGCAACCACTGCACTCCACGTGCCTGCTGCTGCATCTACTGTCGCAGTATAAGTCACACCATTGATCAACAAGGTAACCACTGTGGTCGCCGCATCCGCTGGCACACCTGTCAAGGTTCCAGTTAATGTTACATTGCCCGTTGATTCTGCCGCATTGATGACGTTATCTGCAGTCACAGGGTCTATGTTTAGTGTTGTACCTGAAACATCTGGGCCAACTGTATCAACTGTTTCTGTGCCTGGTGCAGATGGATTACCTGCTGGGTCTGTTGCTACAGCTGTTACTGTACTGCCATTCGGTAAATTGCCTGGATTTGGTGTGGTCCACCCCCCTGTGGTTGGATCTGTTGGAACCTGAACCGTACTACCATCTGGGAAGGTGACTGTCACTGTCGAACCAGGTTCTGCCGTACCTGTAATTGGATCGGTCGCATTGATTGGATCAAGCACCGGTGCATTTGGTGCAGTTGTATCAACAGTATACGTTTGAGTATCTGTTACAGTGCTGCTGTTGCCTGCTGCATCGGTGAACGTGACTGTTGCATCAATGGTTTTATCACCATCTGCCAGTAAACCACCACCTAGTACACTCACACTCCAAGTACCATTCGCTGAATTGACTGTTGCTGTATAGGTCACACCATTCACAACAACGGTTACGACAGTGGTCGCGGCATCTGCTGGCACACCTGTCAAGGTTCCAGTTAAGATTACATTGCCTGATGATTCTGCCGCATTGATGACGTTATCTGCAGTCACAGGGTCTATGTTTAGTGTTGTACCTGAAACATCTGGGCCAACTGTATCAATAACTTCAGTACCAGGTACTGATGGATTACCCGCTGGATCTGTCGCAACCGCAGTGACTGTACCACCATTCGGTAAATTGCCTGGATTTGGTGTGGTCCATACCCCTGTGGTTGGATCTGTTGGAACCTGAACCGTACTACCATCTGGGAAGGTCACAGTAACCGTCGAACCTGGTTCTGCGGTCCCTGTAATTGGATCTGTGCCATTGATTGGATTAAGCTCTGGTGCATTTGGTGCAGTTGTATCAACGGTATACGTTTGGGTATCTGTTACAGTGCTGCTGTTGCCAGCTGCATCTGTGAACTTAACATTCGCATCAATCGTTTTATCGCCATCTGCCAATAAACCACTACCTGGTACACTCACACTCCAAGTACCATTCGCTGAATTGACTGTTGCTGTATAGGTCACACCATTGACTACAACGGTCACTACAGTGGTCGCAGCATCTGCTGGCACACCTGTCAAGGTTCCAGTTAAGGTTACATTGCCCGCTGATTCTGCCGCATTGATGACGTTATCTGCAGTCACAGGGTCTATGTTTAGTGTTGTACCTGAAACATCTGGGCCGACTGTATCAATAACTTCTGTACCAGGTACCGATGGATTACCCGCTGGATCTGTCGCAACCGCAGTGACTGTACCACCATTTGGTAAACTGCCTGGATTTGGTGTAGTCCATACCCCAGTCGTTGGATCTGTTGGAACCTGAACTGTACTACCATCTGGGAAGGTCACAGTAACTGTCGAACCTGGTTCTGCTGTACCACTGATTGGGTCGGTCGCATTGATTGGATCAAGCACCGGTGCATTTGGTGCAGTTGTATCAACAGTATACGTTTGAGTATCTGTTACAGTGCTGCTGTTGCCTGCTGCATCGGTGAACTTAACATTCGCATCAATCGTTTTATCACCATCTGCCAGTAAACCGCTGCCTGGTACACTCACACTCCACGTACCATTCGCTGAATTGACTGTTGCTGTATAGCTCACACCATTGACTACAACTGTCACTACAGTGGTCGCAGCATCTGCTGGCACGCCTGTCAAGGTTCCAGTTAAGGTTACATTGCCTGATGATTCTGCCGCATTCAAAACATTGTCTGCAGTGACTGGATCAATATTAAATTTTACGCCATCCGTATTTGGTGGTGTGGTATCTGTATTGTTGTCGTTATTGCCCCCACCTCCACCGCCGCCACTTGCTGCTGCGGCTATCCCGCCAATCGCAAGTACAGGTAAAGCCCACAACCATGGACTAAAACCACTCGATGCTTCACCTGCATAAAGTAATGGTTCTACTGCCTGAATTGGCTGTAATGTTGCTGCTTCAACAGGTGCCGCCGCCGCTTCGGGTACTACCGCTGGTGTTTCTTCTAAAAAAACAGCCCCTTCATGATCATCATCATCCGAGTCAGCATCTGCATCTGCGTCCGCATCGGCATCAGCGTCCGCATCACTTTCCATATCCTTAAAGTGCGCCCAGACTAATTGATTATCATCACCCTGCAGTACAAGGCTGTTATCTGCTACCTCACTATTATTAAAGAAATTATGAATAACGATTGTTTCGCCATTTTTTAATACTACAACTGCATTTACACCATCTCTCTTAACAACTGAAATATCACTTGCAGAGACCTTAATTAATACAACTGAAGGTTCAGAGGGTAATGTGGCTGTTTTTCCCGTCGTATTTACAAGGGTTTGATGACTTTCCTTGGAAATAATTTGTATTTGAGACATGGTTATATTCCTCATTATAAATTTTTAATATTTAATCAATTCTTAATGACATTATTAACTTAAGTTTAAATTATTGTTTCTAAGTGATAGAGTTCACAGCACCACTTTAAATCAAACCAAATAAATGTTAAATAGCTCACAAAATAAAAAAGTAAAATAACATTGAAACACTTCTTAACAAATGCATAAAATACTGATTAAAAAGAAAATAAAATAATAAAACTTTTCCAAACTAAAATTAAAATTACACTTTTAAACAAATAGAGCAAAAAAACATTTAAATTCCAAAAAGGTATTTAAATAATAGTTAAAAGACTATTAAAATATATTATCAAAATAAAATTAATATAAATAATATTTAAAAAATTCTTAAAAGACACTTAAATATATTTTAGACATAAAACAAAAAAGCCTTTTCTAAAAAGGCTTTTTTAACAAAAAACAAAAATATGCAATTAAAAATTCTCAGGATTCTCTAATCGCTTAACTTCTTCTCTCTTATTTGGATGATGCATGGTTGCTACACCGTCTTCAGTTTTCTGGTCCAATAAAATCTCAGGATTAAAAATAGTAATCGTTTCACGCCCCTGACTATCCTCACCTACAATATATTTAAAACCACGGCGATTCATCTTATTACACAGACGTTGATAGAAGCCTTTCAATCCTTGGGTCTCTTCACTCGGGTTGTAATAAAACGCATTCATCACAGCAGGTAAGCCTAAACCACAGACTACGCCGGACAGCAATACACTAATAAAGGTATAACCAATTAGGATGCTACTGTACTGACTTAATTCAGGAATATTCGCCACCGCAAGGATCAATGCCAATGAAATTCCCCCACGCACACCGCCCCATGAGAGTATCGCTAAACTACCGTTATAGCTTTTATTACGGAATGATGGAAATAAGGCAAAAGCTGCAAAGTTCGCAGCAAAGCGTGATAAATGTAGAATAATAAAGGCAATGATGCCGCCAATAATCAAATTGGCACTTAAATCAAGAATAAACAGCTCTAAACCGATCAAAGTGAATAGGAAAGAGTTAATAATCCCCTCAACCGTATGCCAAAAATGATTGACCTCACGGATTTCTCGTTGCTCACGAATTTCCTGCCATTTATTTCCAACGATCAGTCCGCCAATCACGCAGGCAATTGGTGCAGAGGCATGTGCAAATAAAGCCACTAGATATGAGCCACTGGCAAGTAAGGCGGTAGTTAAAATCAGAGATTCCATCTCATGTTTACCACGGAGTAAACGTAAGATCGCAAAACCAAATGCAAAACCGATAATTACTGCAACGAAGATTTCATATAATAAGGTTTCAACTGTTGCCAATAATGAAAAATGCTCTCCTTGTAAAACCTTTAAAAGCGTCATAAATAAGGCAATACACATTGCATCATTAAATAATGACTCACCCTCCAACTTAACAATAAGATGATGCGGTGCCCGAATAGAACTGAGCACGCCTTTAACGCCAATTGGATCTGTTGCACCAAGAGCCGCACCTAATAAGAGTAAAACACCAATTGGGACAGGATAACCAACCAACCATTGAAATAAGTATAATAAACCTGCATAAAATCCTGCACATAACACCAGTGCAATCGTGGCTAAAATACTAATTGGCTTCCAATGATTCCTTAAATCTGAAATTTTAAATTTGAGTGCTGATGAGGTCAATATGAAACAAATCACACCATTAATTAGAAAATCATAAAAATCAATACTTCTTACAGCTGCTTCAATATTATGAATATTGATCGTAATAAACTGATTACCATTTAATAGACTTGCCCCCCACTGTAAGATAAAGACAAAAATAGCTGAAACAATAGGAACGCCAATCGCCTGAGGAAAACCCAATATTCGTTTATTAAAAATGGTTGTCGCAATGGATAAGGCAAAAACAACCGTCAATGCTTGTAAAAGAAAAAAGTTACCCATACGACCTCTTTATTTATTCAATTTTAATGACATAGATGCTATTTAAATTTTAAAACTTCAATAAATCATAAAATTTAAGATTCTGCGATTGAATAAAGAACGATGGCCTATGTTGTAATTCATTCATCTTATTATTTAGTTTTTATTAACAAATGGTTTAAGCACAACAATAAACCAGTCATCCTCAATTCAGCATAGACGTTATTATTTTACGTTAATTCTTCTTCTGATTCGTATATCTTCCGTATAAAAATCAAGGAGCAAAGCTCCTTTTTTCACCCTACTTAAAAGTATTACACTGATTCACATCACCCGATTTCAAACCGATCTGGAACCACTGCATCCGCTGTTCACTGGTACCATGAGTAAAACTATCTGGCACAACTTGTCCAGTCGCACGGCGTTGTAAGTAGTCATCACCAATTTTTTCGGCTGCATCCATTGCTTCTTCAATATCGCCTTGTTCAAGGAATTGCGTACGTTTTTGATTCTGATGTGCCCAAATGCCTGCAAAGCAATCTGCCTGTAATTCTAAGCGTACAGAGAGTTGATTGCCTTGTGCTTGACTCGCCTGTGCACGTGCTTGTTGCACCTGACCTGAAATACCTAATAGGTTCTGAATATGGTGTCCAACTTCATGCGCAATTACATAAGCCTGAGCAAAATCCCCTGCCTGATCTTGACGAGAAAGTTCGGTTTGGTTTTGTTCTCCAGAAATACCCATTTGCTGGCGCATCTCTTTAAAGAATGAGGTATCAATATAAACTTTCTGATCAGCAGGACAGTAAAAAGGTCCCATCGCAGCCTGTGCGGTACCACAACCTGAACGAACCACACCACTGAATAATACAAGCCGTGGCGGCTTGTAAGCCATCCCCAGCTGCTGAAAGATTGGTGTCCACGTATCTTCTGTATCTGCCAACACAGTTCCAACAAAATCACTGGCCTCTTTTTGATCAGGTGTTAAGCTTTGCGGTGCACTGCCTTGCTGTGAAGACTGAGCATTGGTGACTGCTTGAGTTGCTTGATAAGCTTGCTGAGGGTCAACCCCAAAAAATTTCCAAGCCACAAAGGCCACCACTAAACCGATAATACTAATTCCACCTGCTTTCGCACCGCCACCACCGCGACGGTCTTCAACATTGGTACTGACTCGACGACCTTTCCAACGCATAACTACCTCACATAATTCTGATGATGACGACCTAGGTTTAAGTAGATGTTTTGGCTTTCGACCAAACCTTCTGAATGAGTGTAACAATGATCAGAACAACAGCGCCTGCAAGCAAACCAATGCCTAAGTTAATCAAGGTTGGTGTTAACGCACCAATGATTGAACCGACATTTGGAATGAGCTCTAAATGATCAACCGTTTCTTCAGTAAAATGATGCAATAAAGGAATGGTATGCGAAATAATACCCCCACCTACTAAAAACATTGCAATCGTTCCAACAATTGAAAGTGTTTTCATTAAAATTGGAGCAAAAGCAAGCAAACCACGACCGATTTTATTTTTTAATTCAGAAGCTTGTTGTGTAAGATATAAACCTAAATCGTCAATTTTTACAATCATTGCAACTAGGCCATACACCCCGACAGTCATGACGATTGCAATAATACTTAATACTGTCACTTTAGTCATAAATGCAGCTGTTGCAACTGTACCTAACGAAATCACCACAATTTCAGCGGAAAGAATGAAGTCGGTTCGAATCGCTCCCTTTACTTTTTCCTTTTCAAATTTGGCCAAATCGACTTCGACTTGTTGTAAGTTTTCACTGGCCTCCTCTGCTGTTTTGGCTTTTTTATGAAACAGCATGTGCACAACCTTCTCTACCCCTTCATAACAGAGGAATAGACCTCCGATCATAAGCAACGGATTAATCAACCAAGGCGCAACAACACTAATCAAAAGGGCCAATGGAACGAGAATTAATTTATTAACAAATGAACCTTTTGCAACACTCCAGACCACAGGTAATTCTCGATCTGAACGCACACCACTGACTTGTTGGGCGTTAAGTGCTAAGTCATCACCTAAAACCCCTGCGGTTTTTTTGGCTGCCATTTTACTCATGACTGCAACATCGTCTAAAATCGTTGCAATATCATCTAGTAATAGTAATAAACCACTCGCCATTTTTATTTCCTGATTTGTATTTATTGAACCATTGTAGAATTACACAGTGAAATCACAATATGATTTTAAGAAAAAGTTAAAATTATCGCTGACGAAAAAAATTTATTTCTCGTACAATAATATCAATCTTATATCTATGAAATTACTGAATCTTGGAACATATCATGAGTAATATTGATCAACGTCCCATCATTTTGACAGGCGACCGTCCAACGGGACAACTCCACCTTGGACATTTTGTCGGTTCATTACGTTCTCGTGTAGGTCTACAAGATAGTCATCATCAACATCTGTTATTGGCAGATGCGCAAGCAATGACAGACAATGCTGATAATCCAGATAAAGTTCGCAATAACATCCTGCAAGTTGCACTCGATTATCTTGCTGTCGGGATTGACCCAAGCAAAACCACAATTTGTGTACAGTCTTGCTTACCTGCGCTGAATGAATTGACCATGATTTACCTCAATTACGTGACTGTTGCACGTTTAGAGCGTAACCCTACTGTAAAAGCTGAAATTCAATTACGCAATTTTGAGCGTGATATTCCAGCAGGCTTTCTGTGTTACCCAATTGCACAAGCAGCAGACATTACTGCATTTAAAGCGACTGTAGTTCCTGTTGGTGAAGATCAACTGCCAATGATTGAACAAACCAACGAAGTAGTACGTCGTATTAATCGTCAAATTGGTCATGATCTATTACCAGAATGTAAAGCCCTGTTGTCAAATATGGCACGCTTACCTGGTTTTGATGGCAAAGCGAAGATGTCGAAATCTTTGGGCAATACCATTGTGTTGAATGCTACGGATAAAGACATCAAAAAAGCTGTCAATGCAATGTATACCGATCCGAACCATCTTCGCATTGAAGACCCAGGTCAGGTTGAAGGCAACATCGTATTTACCTATCTTGATGCTTTCGATCCAAACAAAGAAGAAGTGGAAGAATTAAAAGCACATTATCGTCGTGGTGGCCTCGGTGATGGTACTGTGAAAAAGCGTTTAGAAGGTGTTTTGCAAGAGTTGATTGCACCGATTCGTGACCGTCGTGCTGAGCTGGAAAAAGATCCAGATTACATTATGGATGTATTGAAACAAGGTACCGAAAAGTGCCGTATCATTACTCAACAAACACTGGATGAAGTGAAAGCGGGAATTGGATTATTTAAATTCTAATTTACGTTACTTTTCACATAAAAAGCCCTTGATTGGGCTTTTTATGTTTTAACCATTTGATTTAAGTTTAATTTTAGAACTCTTCCAAACAATCAAAAACTAACAATTATCGTCACTTCTTAACATCTATTAACAGTAGTTAACATGAATACCGATGAACTTAGTCAGGTTTTTGAATACTATGGCGTTGTAGGTTAGTTAGCACTAATCTCATGACATTTCTCCTTTCAACCGAAACTGTTTTAAACAGATTCGTTGTTCAACGCATTGATCACCCCAATCATTGCGTTTTTTTTCGTCTGCAAGAATGTGGTCAATTTAGGTTGAAATTTAGGCGCATTGGCTTTACTCTTATAACTGTTTTATTTTTATAAAAAATTTATTAATTAACGCTAAAAGAAATAAGAGTAATTGCGATGATCTGGGATCTTTTAACACATCCTTCTAACCTTGTTTTTAGCATTGCTTTAATGCTATGCCTGTTTATTGGCCTACTCGAATTCATTCTATTATTATTCGGTGGTAGTTCTAGCTTTTTGGAACAGTTTTTACCTGATAGTCTGAGCGAGATTGATCATGCAGATATCTCTGTAGAACAATCTGATTCTGTTTTGACCCAGTTTTTAGAATGGCTGTATTTGGGTAAAGTCCCTTTACTGATCTGGCTGATCATCTTCTTAACAGTCTATGCACTCACAGGTTTAATCATCCAAGACTTGTTCTATCAATTTACTGAACATTATCTTTCTGCGTGGATCATTGCCCCTGCCTGCTTATTTCTGTGTATGCCACTGGTACGTTACAGCGCTGCATTGATTGCCAAAATTATTCCTAAAGATGAAAGCACAGCAATTCAAGCAGACGATCTAATTGGCAGAACAGCACATATCATTTTAGGGGATGCTAAACCCAACTCCCCTGCACAAGCCAAAGTTAAAGACCAATTTGGCCAAACCCATTACGTCTTGGTTGAACCCGAACTTGATCTGGTTTTCCATCAAGGACAAGACGTGATTTTAACGCAAAGAACCAGAATTGGATTCCAAGCGATTGCTGCTTAATTTTTTATATTTATGACTATATGAGGGTGTTTACATGTTGAATTCAGCATTGACTGAAATTTTAATTATTACTGGTGTTATTTTTGCAGCGCTGATTTTTATTGGCATTATTATCGCCCGTCTCTATACCCGTTCAAGTAAAGAAGTTTCTTTTGTTCGTACTGGTTTTGGTGGTGAAAAAGTCATTTTAAATGGCGGTGCTATTGTTCTCCCCGTCTTACATGAAATTATTCCTGTCAACATGAACACTTTACGTTTAGAGGTAAAACGTGCCGCAGACCAAGCACTGATTACTCGAGACCGTATGCGTGTTGATGTGATGGCCGAGTTCTATGTTCGTGTCAAACCGATTGCTGAATCAATTGCAACCGCAGCCCAAACCTTGGGGCGTAAAACCATGTCCCCACCAGAACTTAAAGATCTGGTTGAAGGTAAACACACTACACTAAAAACATGGAATAAGTTAATTAAGTTGTTGTTTAACAACATATTTTATAAAAATTATTTTAAATCTATTTTTTTGCATTAAATATGGAATGAAACTCCTTTTTCATTCCATATAGTTAAAAATAATACCTATTATCACAAGGTTTTTTTCATACTACGAATATCTACGCTATACAGAAAGCACTTTTCCTTCATCTAGGTCAATTTCATTTGGTAATGCATTTTCACCACTTTGATTTACTCTTTAATCAAATACTAGGAAAACCATTCTATATAAGTAAAAAATTCTATAAAATATAATAAAAAACAAATGAAAATTCCATATTTTACCTTGACCAATCCTAAAAGTTCAGCAATGGTAATCCACCTATAAATAACCGAAGTTACAAATAAAGGTTCAGCAGCAATTAGAGATGTCTTCCTTAATTTTTTAATACGGGCTTTCGTAATTGGGTAATCCCCGATAATTATCAATGAGGAGTTTTTTCTAAATCATTAAAATTATGAGAAATATTTTTAAATAAAAAATTCCATGTTTATTGAAAACTACCTAAAAAATTTCATTTTTTGTTCATAAAAATATTAAATATATTTCCCCCTAGCATTTCTGTAAGCATAAGCTGAAGCACATACCTCTATTGCTTAATTTATTTTAAGTTTTCAGTGATGCAAATGCTCTTGTGACTTTATAATCACTAAATGAACAAGCCTACGCCTAAAATTTATAGTACTATACTTTTTAACAAATTAAGTTAGGTGATATCTGTGACAAGATCACTAGAAAGTCAAATAAGTGATGCACTAATTGAAATATGTCATAACAGTAATAAAGAGTTTACTGGCTTAGGAATCATATTTTATAAAAGTTTAAATAATCTTCCATATTTAACTTTACATGAAAAGAAATTACCTTCTGAATTATGCTTCAGTGATCTAATTAAAACCCTTTTAAAGATTTCTGATTACTCATCACCTTATCATGATGGTTTTCACTTTATAGATGTTCAAACTATGGAAATAACGCATATTTCACAATATATATCCCCATCAGTAGAGTTGATAAATGATCTGGGTTTAGAGGCTATCATACCTTGCGGTGCTCGTGAAATGACTGCTTTTCTTACTTCGAAAATAAATGGGATTTTATATGTTGGATTAATTAGCTCAGATAAAATCATTAAGATATTTAAAAATGGTATTGATATATATAAACAGGTGAAAGTGTGAGTTTTATTGTCTTAAAATTTAGTGAATTACAGAAGATAATCTATTTTTTTTTATTTATAGCTTTTATAATCTTTTTGTTAATACAAGGTATAAATTTACTGGGATGGTTAAAGCTCTCTATAATTCAATCAATAACACCTTCTATTTCTTTAGCTTTAATTGTTTTAGGATTTTTACTTAGATCAGTAACAATTCAGCATGAACGATTAGCTAATTTCATTGGTAAACCAATAGTACATGGCTTATGGAAAGGATCCTTGATCAGTAATTACAAAAACTCTGAAGGTTACCAGATTCCTCCTATTGAGATTTATTTTTATGTTAAACAAACTTTTTTAATAACTACCATAAAATCTTTCACCTCTAATCAAAAATCTGAATCAGTAATTACTGCTTTATCCCAAAATAAAGATACAGATACCACTACTTTTCTTTACACTTATAAGTTCTATAGAACTAGAAATAGTGAAAATAAAGTAACTTTTGGTAGTGGCGATTTAAACTTAACGGATAATGGAAAAATATTAACAGGGATATATTGGACTAATTCAAATACATGTGGTGAAATTGTATTAAATTTAATTGACAGAAAATGTAAAAATATCGACTCATTTGCTATGGCTCAATATCATTTCAGTGAAATTGAAAAAGCTATGTAATTGTAGAAGCATCTAAAACTGTATAATTATTTGCTCCTTCATAAACGGCTAACCAATCTCGGTTGAAATCAATCATGCTTAAAATTAGGAATAAAAATGGCTGCACTCCCATTTGCCTTTCCATTTTTAAAGAGAGCTTTTTCCAACTACATAGATCTATTACAGAGGGACTGGGTTTTCTTTCTGGATGAGAATGCCATTCACCTAAATATTGCATAGTACCTTTTGATTTTGTGTGCCAATTTTTAACAATTTTTTGATGAGATGGATCTTGTCTAATAAATTTATCTCTAGATGAAATATCTTTTTTATTCGGAATTGTCACATCTTTTATCCAAAATCCATTATTTCCATATACTTCTCCTATCAAAACACCACCAGATTCAGGCATATAATGCTCAACCTGTCTAAATGCGTTTAATCTTGATAAGACATCTAAATTAATGCGTATATAGAAATTATCTTTTTTATCTGAAAGTGTGACATATCCAACTTCCATAGTTTTAGCCACTCGTAACTGAAGGTAATACTTTAGCTGCCTGAGAGCTAGTTAAAGTTTGTTTAAAAGTATCTTCTTCGGAAAAAGGCTGTTTAGATGTAATAACATAATCCTCATTATTTGGATAGCGTGCTCCAAATGCATCTATATGGGAACTTAAACAATGTTTTTTTTCAGTTGTTGATAACCCATCTTGTATAAAGTTAAAAAATTGAGTTGCTTTATTAGAACAATACATACGGTTTTCAGGTTTAATTCTATTAAAGTCTTCATTTTCATGATCAGGAATTCCATTTTCAAAAACAGATTCTTTTAAACGATTTGGTAGAGCATGTAAAATATTTAGCAAAGCTAGATCGTCGCGCCCTTCAAGAAATTTATAATTTTGACAAGCAATAACCATTAACAAAATTGAACTAGGTCCACCACCTTTTTCCCAGTGATAATCTCTCCAAGCTTTAAGATATCTGCAAATAAATCGGAGTTGGCTACCTTTATCCTCTTGTTCAGATAGAAAATTTAAAAACCATTGTCTTACTTGTTCACAATCACTTTCTCTATAGCCACCATCTCGTTGTGCCATAGTAATTCGCTTAATATTTTCAAGATCAATATGGTCTTTAAATTTTTCTTCATATAGTAAACCATAGCTTTCAAATTTAAAGGTTTCATTTAAAAGATTTGAATCCATTGCTAAGGAATCGTATAAATTATAATCTTCGAGGCCGAGACTTAAACTACCTTTACGAAGACCAACTTGAAGTTCACTATATTCTTCAAGCGAATCAAACATCTCTTTAGGTACAATGTATACGGGCACATCCAAATGAGTGAACGAGTTCACCAATAACCGAATACAGTTTATATTATCTTCAGTATCTAATTTCCAATTTTGTTCAACCGCTAAGTCTTTTAAAAGATCCTCTACTTTTAAAAAGTAGCTTTTTAAAGTTTCTTTTGAATACTCGGCACACTCATCAAAAACTTCAGCAGACAGGTATACACCGTAATCAAGATCAAGTTCTTGTCCCTTATGAGCGGGCAGGTTACATAAGCCATAGGCCCACGAACCTTGAATACGAAATTTAGGATTTGGTCCTTCTGAGTTATAGTCATCAATGAAAGATCTTAAACCTGTTTTTAAGCAGGCTCTAATTTTTTTTCGGCATTCATTTAATTCTTTAATAGTGTCTTCAGTTGGAATTAATGTACGTAGAAAGCCATCTTCCTTTGCACGATAACTTCTATGAACATTAAAAACTATATTATTTGTCATTAAGCATTCTCTTGTAAAAAGTATTTAGAATATAAAAAAGCAAACCCATAGTGCTTATCAAAATTATCAATAACATACTATGCCATTAGTAATTAAAAATATTCTATGACTGATCTAACTTATAAGTTAGGATAGTATATCAAGATTTCAAGAGTTCTCGTGATTTTTATTTGCATATTAAACAATTAGCCTGTTTAAAAACTTCATTCTCAAGTTCATCATTGCGAGATGCTAGTGATGTTGGTGCATAGCTAGTAAAATAATTATTATTTAAATTATTAGCTTTCCAAGCTAAAAGAATTTCAATTGCTAAACCGACTACATTCAAACTAGAACTGACGGAATATGGGGTATAATTTGAACAGGGTCTACTTACCCTAATAGTTGTTTCCCTACTTGTATCTTTTAGTGGATAATAAGATTTAGGATCGTTATCCCAAAGTGTAGTTAAGCAGTGATGGCATCCACCATTATTTGATAGAGTTTTGCTGTCATTCCAAAAAGCTTGAACACATTCACCATTAGCAAAGATCCATAAATGAAGTATAGGAATCTGTTTTTCACTGGGTTGCTCATTTACAATTTCGTTTAGATATTGTGCTACTTCAAATTTTCCTGTTGCATCAATAATTAAATCAAAATCATCAAAAAAGACCTTTTCAAAACTTTTAATATCAAAATTTTCGATATTGATATTTAATTTTTCATTAATTAAATATTTTTTATAATTTATTTCTAAGTGAGTTTTTAGGGCTTTTGCTTTATTTAAACCTAAATAGGAACTACCTAAGAAATGGCGACCCAAATTATCAGGTTTTAGATCGTCAGAATCAACTAAAGTTAATTGAGATCTTTCTCCATTCATTGCCCCTACCTTAAAAAGGGTATCAACAAGATACCCACCTATAGAACCACAGCCCACCTGTAAGATTTTTAACTCTTTAAGACTTTTTTTATACGTTAAATCTTGAAGATTTCTGTTTACCATGTGATTAAGATCAATTGGAATTCCACAACTAAATCCTAAATCTTGAGTACCATTGAATTGCATTTTTTTAAAGTCTTTTAAACTCATCATTCTGTTAATAGTTGATGAATCAAGTTTAATAGAGAAATATAAAATAGCTCCATTATAGTAAAAGCCAAAGAAAAAATGCTTTTTAAATTCTTTAAATTTTTTTAGAGCTTCTAATAGAACATTATAGGCTGAGATATCCCATTTTTTAATCCAAATAAAAAAATGATTTAAAGAGATAACTGTAAAATCAGGCTTTAAAAAAATGCTTAATGCTGGAACTTGACTGTCACTTGGAATATAAACAAATTTACCGTTTAGTCTTAAGTTGTTTTCATTACCAATTATATTAAAATCAATAACCTTCTTATGTTCACTAGGAAGCAGTCCAAAACTTCTAACACTTAAAGTACTTTTTTGTCTATTGGATAAGCATATCCACATAGGTTCTATTTCATTATTCAAGTTTTTTTTCAATGCAGTTGAATCTATAACCTCAATTAATGTTTTCTTAGTTTGACTAAGAATAAATTTTATTAATTCTTTAGAATTATATCTTGGAATTGTAATATCATCTGCAAATGCATAACATATTGTATGAAGTTGTTTTTCTTGAATCTTTAGATCAGTCTTTGGAGTAATGTGTGGTACTGGGAGTTTGAGAATGCTATCAATTGGTGAAATTAGATAAACAGACGGTAGAGAGATAAGTGTTAGATCATATATACAAATAAGTATATCAAAGCTATAGAGATTATCTTGAAATGATAATTCAATCTTGCCTATATGAAATATTTCCTCCCCATCGAATAGAGAAGTCATGCTATAAATTTCATTTTTGTATGTCAATTTATCTAATGATAATCGACGAAAATCATTTACATGTAATTCATCAATTAATTGCTGTCTTCTTAAAGAATCAAACATAAATTTTCCACCTAAATTCGCAACAGCAACGTGCTTAATTTCGTTTTATATATCAGTTTATAATAGACCTCTTGCGAAAGTATGGCTTTTATCTAATTTCTCATTAGCTAAACCCTTATAAAATATAGCTGACTGCTGTTTAAATTTTGACTAACGCAAAAAGTCTAATGATAGATCAGGTTATAAAATTAATTAGTTGCTAGAGTTCCTCTTTTAAAAGGTTTAGCTTTATCTTTAAAAAATAATTTTAAGTTTTCTTCCTGTGCAAACTTTTCAGTTGCTATTTGTTTTCCACTTCCAATCAAATGTTTTAGGCTGTCGGTCGAAGCATTATCAAGAGTGATATCTTTTGATGCTTCATTTGGGATTGTGCCATCTACTTCAATAAAGTTAATTTTCTCTAATCCATATGGTCTAAATTCTCTAATTAACATGAATCGATGAAGATTCTGGTTAGCCGTCATTGTACTTAAAACTAGTCTCTCGCCAATGCCCCATAGCCCTAAATATCCTTTATGACTCTTTTTCCCAAGTAATTTTGGTCTTAAACAATAATGTTCATTTAATGTTCCAACATTCAAAATTTTTACATCTTCTATTTTTGTATCTGGAAAATCACTTTTCATATTATGTAATACTTCTTTAAAACCAATAAAACTTGGATTATTGGCAACAAGCCCACCATCTGCGAAGTATGCTTCTTTATCTGCACAATAATGCGGACTAAAATATGTAGGAGCAGCAGAAGTAGCCATTGCAGCATCTATCAACTTTAGCACCCCATCTCTTGAAAAGGATGGGTCGTGAGGTGTCTTGAAGAAAAATGGATTTCCACTAGATAAATTTACCGTTGGAATCATAACCCGACGATCTAGATCATTGAAAACTTTATTTTCGTCAATCATGCTAATAATTGTTTTGTATAGAGGGACACTGCTATAAATAGGGGAGAAAGGCAATAGAAATTTCTTTAAAATATATCTATAAGTTGGAAAAATCTTAGAAGCATTTTCCTTAAACACTGATTCTAATTCTCTTGCACTTTTCCCAGAAGCTAAACCTAATGCAAGAATTCCCCCAATCGAAGTTCCTGTGATTAAATCAAAATAATCGCCAATTTTTACATTTTCGATATTTTCCTGTGACTCAATTATTCTTTCAATTTCTGCTAAAAAGCTAATTGTAAATGCCCCCCTAACTCCTCCGCCATTGAGGCTAAGGACTTTTACAATACGTTCATTGTTATCTGAATTCATTAATAATTACTCATTTTTTGTGTTTGTTAATTAATTGTGTCAGTAATTTAATTTTCAACCTTAAAACTAATAATATTTTTTGCATATCTTTGATATCAAATTTTAGCTTAATAAAGTTTTCAGCAAATTCTTCTGCTAATTCAGTACACATCACCAAATTTGGTAAATATTGCTTTTAATTTCACCTGTAATCATTAGATGACTCTCAAATTTATTTGAGGTCTATTGTGTTAGATTTAGTGTGAAAAATCTATGGGAAAAGAAAGGGATGCGACAAAAGTTGGCGAGATATTGACATTAATTATTTTGTAGAATGTTTATGATCCGTATAGTCTATTTGTACCTCACAGAAAACTCCATTTTCATTCACTTTAAAATACCGAATTGGTTTTTGCTCCAACTCTGCAATTACTCTGAGATCTTCAACCATTTGCTTACCTAATTCATTTTTTTCTTCTTCTGAAACAATAGTTTTTGACATATTAAAATCCTTACTTCTTCACTAGATATCAAATCAATTTTGAAAATATGTAGGTGATACTCAAATACAAAAAAATAAATTTTACGGTTCCTCAATTTTTGAGATACAAGCTATAAGTCTTTTTAATACTCTAATTTCTAACTGAAGACTCTTCAAATGCGTTTGTGCATCAAATACACAACTAGAGATTTTATCAACTATGATTGGATATAGGTGCATATATTTAGCTAATATCTCCATCTCTAGTTTTACATTATCCACCTCTTCCCCAAGTCGAGTGTAATTTTCATATAGTTGCTCATGAATTGAAGATGGAGTAGTTTTATTGGCTAAATAATCAAGCAAATCAAAGCGTCTATACAATGATGTATATTTATAAGTACATGTCGATGTATCAACTGCTATAAAACCACATTCTTGTAGTTCCCTAACAATTTGATAAATTTTTTGATAGAATTTTTTAGCCTTAAATTCTGGATAGGCCTCAATAAACATCTTTCTGATATCTTTAAATTCTTTTGCTTTAAAAGCTATTGTTGCCAAGAATTTGACCACATACTCCTTAAGAGTTTGATTTACATACATACAAATTTACCACATCACCATGAACTACCATAAATATCCTATTTTGGGATATTTGTAGTAATAGTACAACATCTTGAGCTATGAGCTCAATACACGATCCTCGGTATAGAAAACTGATACAAAAACTTATCGCTATACGTGAGTCAAGAAAAATTACTCAGGTAGAATTAGCTACGTCTTTAGAAAAAAATCAATCCTACATTGCTAAAGTTGAAAACTATGATAGGAGAATTGATATCTTAGAATTGTATGACTGGTTAACAGCTTTAAATGTATCGATTGAAAACTTTCTAGAAGAAATTTTTCAATAAATTATTTTTTTACAAATTCAATAGCATCTTTATTTTCCGAAATTTCTTTTTTAGTTAAAGCTAATTGATAGATGACTGAAGCTAATTGTCTACTTAAAGATTCAATTTCTGTTTTAAGTTTTTCATTCTCAATCATTAATTCTTTATATTCTAAATTCTTGGAGCGTATAATTTCTCGAGTATCCATTCCAGAATTTAAATTTTGTTTATTTCTTTTACGTTCAGCTTCAAGAATATCCTGCTTCAAAGCCACAATTTCTTCTGTATTTCCCTTAATTGCTCCTCGTTTACGATTAGCTTCTAAAGCTACAGTATCAAAATTAATTTTATAACTTCCAGTAATAATAGTACCTTCATTTCTAATAAGGCGAGCTAATGCATCTCTATAACCCTGAATGAAATCTTTACGTTTACGCATTATCAACCTCGCAAAAAATATTTCTCTTATTTAAAACTTTATCAATTGCAACAATTTCAGAATGTAATTGAAGCGCAAAATGACTATCTTCATCAAATAGCTTAATTTGTTTATAAAAATTTTCTTTAGCAACAGTAAGGGCTTTAACAGATCTTTCAGAAAAAATTGCATCATTACAACTAATACAAGCAGTTACACTTAAGGGAGTAATTTTGTCACAAATCCCTTTTCTATTACATCCGCCTAAAGCAGTTCTTTTATAGAATAATTTTCCATTTTTAATATCTTTTAGAGCTGCTTTACTATCAGTAAGAAACATAGGAACTATAGGATAATTTTTTGAATTTTGCAGACGAATACCACTTGCACCAAATAAAGGCTCAGTTGTATTGATTACATCTTCTAAGAAACATTCATTGTTATATTTATGAATTTCGTTTTTATATGTTTGAACTAAAGTATCCTCTGCAATAAAGTTAGGAGAAAACTCACTTTGATTTCCATAATAGTACGTCAAATCACAAGTCAGATGTTTAAGCTGGGCTTTTAAAGCTGGTGTTTGCACAAGAGTACTTCTAGCTGCATAAACTGTCAAAGTTCTCCTAAACTGATGAGTATTAATAGGAAACCCCCCACCCAATTGAACATTATAGTATTCAAGTTCATCTGATGTAGCTGTTAATTTCAACTCATCAAGATCATTTTCATTAACAATAAAATCAAAATTAAAATATTCAAATGCTTCTTCTAATCTTACTCTAGCTTTAAGAGGAAAATCATATAAGGCTGAATTTAATTTATCACCTCTTCCTAAAAATAATGGAAATTCGCAAGAATCCTCCCTTTTAAAGGAAGAATCATAACCAATTATCTTATTGATATTTTTAAGAATATTGATAGCCTTTTTAACAGCAGAACTCGTTATCCATGTGGCCTTCATAGGCCCATTATTAGTTTCCTTATTTGTATAACTGTTGAGAATATAAATAACTCTATCATTTTTTTTAATTTCAATAAGGCAATTTTCAGGAGCATTAAAAATTTCACCTGCACGCATCCCAGTAAACATCAATATTCTAGATAAAGCTATATCTGACAAAAGATTGAGATAATGGAGAACATCAATCTTTGTCAAAAGATTATATTTATTAGCTAAAATTTCAAATTTCTTAACTTCGTTTTTATGATTGTACTTAACATTTTTTGAACGATAATAAATTTTGCCATCAATTTCTTCGATAACTTTTGATCTTTTCTTAGCAAAAGCATCAATAGCTTTACAATGCAATAAATATTCATCAAATATTATTTCAGACTGATTATATATATGCGAATATAATCTTGTAGGTATTACTAAGTGTTGATTGCTAACCCCTAGTGGTTTTGAATCTAATAGACTACTTAATTTATTAAATTGATTAGCGCTGAGAGTGAAATTATGATTTACATATATATTAGAAAATGAAGATATTTTTTTAAAAAATGAAAGCAACAACTTAATTTGTTGTCTACTCTTATCAGCCACTCCTATTTGAATTAATTTAAATAATTCTTCATTTAAATATAAATTAGATAAAGTAGAATTCATCTTACATGCAGCTTCAATTACATATCTAATTCGACCATAATCATCTAAAAGCTGATTTATTTTATTAGAATTTGATCCTGTATAAGCATACAATAACCCATATGCAATAATTTTAGCTTCAAAAACTAAATTATCCTGAATTTTCTTATCATTATTCTTAATAAAATTAAAATTAACAGTTTTACGTCTATTGATTTGAGAAATCTGATATGAAAAGTCCCAAACCATATCAGAAAATATAGATTGAATTTCACCTTCTGAACCATATGAAATTGCTGTATTACTAATAGGATAGGCTACCACATACTTAACTTTTTTTGACTTATTAGTAGCTTCAAGACGCTGTAACATTATAAAACTCCCAAATCAACTAACATATTAAGATGATGATTCCAAAATTCATCTAAAACCCCTTCTTCTGTTTCACTAATTAAATTACTAATCATTTTTTCAGTATCTGGATACTTCGATACTATCAAATTAATTATTTCATCAATCCTATAGTTAATCTGAATAAGTTGATCGTCAGTTTTATTCAATTGAGAAATAATCATTTTAAATGAAAGTAACCTCCTTAAATCACTTTCGTCTGTAAAGATTGTATAGTTTTCACAGAAAAGGCAACTTTCAGAATTAGCACAATTAGGCGTAATAGATTCAGAATTAAAACCTTGCTTTAAACTAGGTTTAACATTTTTACAATATCCAATTGAATTTTTTGCCACTTCTTTTTCATTAATATTTACAGCGATACTATTCGTATCTATTCTCCCTTTATATATAGCTTTTTCTTGGACTTTATTAAAAAAATTACTGACTTCTTCCGCCATTACCTCAAATGAAACATCAATATAATTTTTAATAGCTATTTTTGTTGAGTTTCCTAGTTTACTTGCTACTAGGTTAGAATCATTAGTATTAGATGCAAAAAAATTTCCTACATTGTTCCTTAATTCACTATTTACAATGTGTCTTGATCCATAAATTCTACTTATTATTTTATAATATTCATAAATATACACATCATCAAATGGATGAACTTTAACTTCATCTGTTTGTACGATTACAAAAAAAAGTTTATTTTGCGTTTCTTTATCAAAATATTGATTTAACTC
This sequence comes from Acinetobacter sp. Ac_5812, assembly GCF_013072695.1. Classification (GTDB taxonomy): domain Bacteria; phylum Pseudomonadota; class Gammaproteobacteria; order Pseudomonadales; family Moraxellaceae; genus Acinetobacter. The sequence continues at coordinate 350,772 of NZ_LXUK01000005.1, read as the reverse complement.
ATGTTTTAAAAACTTAATAAAATTTAAGTATGATTTAAAATATTTTTGAAACTTTAACCCAAAAGAAATTGATTGCTCTTTATATTTAGCTCTAGCTTTAACTGCATATATTCTTCTCCCTTTTTCTTGACTAGTTAATATATTTCCTTCATCACGCAATTTGATTAAAACGCTAGAATTACAAGATGTAGCAGCTACAAAAGCTTGAGAAAAAGCAAATATAGCAATGCTGGCAAGTCTAAGTTTGAATTTAGAATCAGATAATTTTTCATTATTTATTTTTTTTATAAATTGCCATTTCCTACGTCCAGCATTATACAGAGAATTACCAGTTAGTATTTGATTTTTATTTTTGGACTTTATGATTTCTCCTATTAAATCAAGGCTTTTTAGATTATTATTCTTATCAAATAAAATTTTATATTTATCTTTATTATCTAATGTTGAATTTAAACTTGTATCAAATATCAAAAAATCATCTATTTTCTCAAAATTAACTACAAAAGGAAGATCCTCATTATTCATTAATTTTTTTGATATAGTTTCAAAAAGAATTATATTTTTTGATATATAGGTGCTTATTTCATCTTCACGTCCATTATTATAAAAAGGGCGATTTATATCACTATCCATTATTTTTGTAGCAATTTTTTCCAGCTCAAAAATACTAATCTCACAAGTATGAGATAAAAACAATGCACAACTATGCTGCAGTTGATATCCTCTTGCATTAGCGATTCCAACATTAATTCTATTAATTAAAAATTTTGTAAACTCTATATACATATACTTACAAGTATTGATATCTTCAAAATTAGATTTTTTAAAATTTTCATTAAAATACTCAATCACATGACCCAAATTCATTAAATCAGCAATTAAACTAGTATTACTTTTATGTCTATCTATAGTAGACAGTATAAATTTTTTTAGCCCTTTAATTCTTGAATAATTAATACTTTTTATATCAACTTTTGTCTCAACTTCAGTTCTATTTCTCCTTTTTTTTGATTCAAAACAATATGAACCGATATCTATATACTTATATCGATGTGAATTCTTCTTGATTAATAGAATTAGATTTGGAAATTGGTCTTCTGAAATATCATCTATAACTTCTAGACAATCTTTCTCAGTAATATCTACTATGAAAATAGATCTTCCTAGTTTAATTAGATTTCCATCACTTCCCACATTATGGTTTTTTTCATTTTTTACCAATTTAATCAACCTCAATCCACATATTTAAATAGTTCATTTTCTAATTTACTTTGTACACGCTGCCTTTCCTCTTTATTAAATTCATACTTCAAATATAAATCAGTAGTACTATCTGAATCGTGCCCCATCTTTATTCTAACTTTATTTTTAATTACATTTGGGCTATATCCAAACTCTTCTAACTTTCTCACAAGATTCATACCAAATGTTGCTCTTAAATCATGAAATCTAAAATCTTGGTAATCATGATAGTCCTTACATAACTTTTCAAGTACATCACTTAAATTTTTTCTTACAGAATTTCCTTTATAAATTATATATTTACCTAAATATTTATCATTATCTACTTGATATTTAACATCCAATTTTTCTCTTTTGCTTGTATAGTAAGGATTACCTTTTTTTGTAAGAAAAATATAATTATTATCACATTCACCATAAAAAGATTTTTTTGCTCTTTCTTTCCATTCTTCAGATCCAACATAATTATCAATTAATTTTTTTATCTTTATTGGTAATTCTAAATGATGAATTTTCCCATTTTTAGTATCTACCCCCATACCTTTACCCACAGTTAATTTATATATTTTTTTATCCGCCATTAAAGGTAAGTTTTTTAAATGCTTTACTCTTAATGTACATATAGTTTGGATTCTCGCTCCTGTAAATAAAGCTATATAAGTCATTAATTGTAATTCTCTAGTACCATATCTTTCTAAATATTCTAGATATAATAATTGCTCTCTCATACTCAATGGCCGTAAAGCACCATCATCATATATAAGATTTTCATCTCTTTTCGGAGATGAACCTACTATTGCATGGTCATGACTTTTTTTTTCAATTTCTTTCTCATAACCATCTGTGGTAACAATCGTAACTCGTATTAATCTTTCTTCATAAGGTACATAGTCAAAATCTTTGGCTGTTAAAAAGTTCTGCTCAATACAGGTTTTATAAAAATCAACCACTTTATTAATTCTTCTTTTTGCTGTATCAGGCCCAATGACTAAATTTTCTACTTGGTCACGTAAATATCTTTCATATTTAGTAGTTATTCTATTTGATCTAAATTTAGGTAAATCTAAAAAATGAGATTTTCTATCCTCAATGAATTTCAAATAATCAAGAAGGTCAGTAGCAAAATTATATAAAATTTCACCATCCAAATCTCTTATCTCTTCTAAGCAATACATAAGGTATACGGTTGCTATTTCCCAGACCTCACCAGAGCTTTGAATAATCATTGGAAAGTTGAATGTGAAAACATCCATATCTTTTTCATAATGATATTTTTTAAAACTTATATTTTCTTTTAGTGTGAGGTCATCTTGCTCTATAAGGACATTCTTATAAAACTTATTAACCTTCACAATTCTTGCTGAAGAATTTAATTCTGAGTGTCTTCCCATGCACTTAACTCAAGATAGGTTGAATTCAATATAGTCCAATTATGTATTTCATTCCATATATTTTAGTGTAGTATATTTACTCCATATTATTTAGTATAGTGTAGGTAAATTTGTCGATTCACTCCGTGCCGTGGCTGCGGAAATGGCGATGGAAGAACTACATGAGAAGCGTGTCGATTTCGTACAAAAAGTTCAACAAGTGGTCTCAGAAGATTTATCCAAAAATGGCTTAGAACTTGAAACCGTATCCTTAACGGGGCTAGATCAAACCAGTTTTAAATTCTTTAACCCACAAAATGCCTTCGATGCGGAAGGTTTAACTAAACTGACTGAAACCATTGAAGACCGTCGTAAAAAGCGTAATGACATTGAACAGGATGCGGACCTTGCCATTCGTGCCAAGAACTTGGAAGCAGAGCGCGCACGTCTAGAAATTTCACGTGAAGAAGAATATGCAAAGTTGCAACAAGAGCGTGAAATCTCGATTCGTAAAGCCGAACAAACCGCAGAAATCGCCTCTCAAGAAGCAGGTAAAAAACGTGAGGCTGAAGAAGCTCAAATTGCTGCTGAGCGTGAAGTGGAGCTAAAACGAATTGCTTCTGCTCGTGATGTAGAAAATGAAAATATCCAAAAAGCGCAGCTCATTCAGAAAGCGCAAGTTGAACAGAAGAAAACCATTGAACTGGCTGAGCAAGATCGTGCCATTGCGATTGCTGAAAAATCTCGTGCCGAATCTGAAGCCAAAGCGCAAGCAGACAAGGCCCGTGCCGAAGCGGTAAAAGCAGAGGAAGAAGTTGTGACTGTACGTGAAACACAACGTGCTGAGCGTCAAAAAGCAGTCGAGCTGGTTGCAGCTAAACAAACGGCAGAGAAAGAAGCCATTGCGATTACCGTAGCTGCTGATGCTGGTAAAAAAGCCGCTGCCGATGAAGCAGAAGCAGTGCGTATTGCAGCAGAAGCAGATGCTGAAAAGATTCGCTTAAAAGCCAAAGGTGAGGCGGATGCAAAAATCCTACTTGCTCAAGCGTTGGAAAAACAATATCAGGTTGATGCGGAAGGTGCTCGTGCCGTCAATGAAGCCGCCAATACTCTTTCTGCTGAACAGGTAGAAATGCAAGTGCGCTTGGCATTGTTAAAGCATTTACCAGAGATTATTCGTGAAAGTGTTAAACCAATGGAAAATATTGATGACATCAAGATTTTACAAGTGAATGGTTTAAGCAGCTTTGCGGGTGGTGGTACTGTCGGTAGTGATACAGTTGAAAATGGTCAAACCTCTTTATCTGATCAAGTGGTGAATAGTGCCCTACGTTACCGTTCACAAGCGCCACTCATTGATAGTTTAATGAATGAACTTGGCCTACAAGGTGGCGATATCAATGGTTTAACGCAAGGGTTAAAACCTAAAAACGAAATCTAGAGATAAGATCAATAATTTTATTGCTAAAAAGCTTTAAGCTATTTCAAAAATCGGTTGCATGACAACCGATTTTTTTCATTTTTATAAACAGAATTAGCTTATCACATATGCAAAAATTCAAATGATCTTCATGTCATCATTCATTCACTTAGGCTTCTCATACTGCAAAAACTCCACCTCACCAAATAAATGAGATGCCAATATGTCGCAGTTTATTCAAAGTCGCCGTCGTTTTTTATTGAATAGTGGAAAACTTGCCCTTGGGATTGCATCACTCCCAACCCTCTCTGCGTGTGGTCTGAGTGACAATAAAACACCTGCGATTATTATCCCCGACCATGTCAGGCCTAAATTCCCGTCAGGTATTCAAATCGGTGATGTTTATTATGGCAATGCTACAATTTGGGCTCAAACAGATCGTGCAGCAAAACTAAGGGTGGAATATGATTTCACCGATAGTTTTAAACAACCTAAAATTGTCTCTGGAGCAATCGTCACAAATGCCAGCGATTTTACTGGTCGCGTTAACCTCACCGGCTTACCAGAGAATCAACATGTATTTTTACGTGTCACCTTTGAAGATGCCACTCAAAATGGTGTGATCAGCCATGCTTATACAGGTAGCTTTCGCACAGCTCCCTCAGCTCAAACATCCATTCGTTTTGTTTGGGGTGGTGATGTTGTTGGGCAAGGTTGGGGAATTAATCCAGATATTGGTGGAATGAAAATTTGGGAAACAATGCGCCAACGTCAACCCAATTTTTTTATTCATAGCGGTGACACTATTTATGCTGATAGCCCTGTTTCCCCATCTGTTACTTTAAAACCAGAACAATCTTTAAAACCAGATGAACTACGGGTTTGGAATAATATCGTCACGGAAGAAGTCAGCAAGGTTGCTGAAAGCCTCAAAGAGTTTCGAGGGCGTTACCGTTATAATTTTATGGATGAAAACTTACGTAGATTTGCCGCTGAAGTTCCACAAATGTGGCAATGGGATGATCATGAGATCACCAATAATTGGTCTGCCAGCAAAGATCTAAGTGCCAATCCTGCATATACCGAAAAAAATATCAACACATTGCTCAAGCGTGGCAAACAAGCATTTTTAGAATACTCCCCTATGCGCTGGACAACTGAAGCACAGGATGAACAACGTATTTATCGTAAAATCAGTTATGGTCCATTGCTAGATGTCTTTGTGCTAGACATGCGCTCATATCGAGGTGCAAACAGCACCAATTTACAAAGCTCACTGGGTGCGGACACCGCTTTTATGGGGGCAGAACAAGTCAACTGGTTAGTCAATGAATTGTCGATGTCAAAAGCCGTATGGAAAGTGATTGCTGCCGATATGCCAATTGGCTTAAATGTACAAGATAATTTTGGCGCGCCAGATGGCATTGCTAAAACTTGGGAAGCTATCGCGAATGGTAACAATGGGGCACCACTCGGCCGTGAGCTGGAAATTGCTGATTTACTCAGCCGCATTAAAACAGTGAAAAATATTGTATGGTTAACAGCAGATGTACATTATTGTGCTGCACATTATTATGATAATACTCATGCGAAATTCACAGATTTTTCGCCATTCTGGGAGTTCGTTGCAGGCCCTTTAAATGCAGGAACATTTGGCCCAAATGAGATGGATGCAACTTTTGGCGGTCAAGTCGTCTTCGCAAAAACACCACCTAAAGGCAAAGCCAACCTATCGCCTTTGGATGGTTATCAATTCTTTGGTGAAGTAAATATTGATCCTAACAACAAATCTTTTAAGGTCGAGTTTTTTGATTTAAATGGAATATCTCAATACAATATTGAACTACCAGCAGAGCTGAGTTAATTTATAACCGTAAACCTTAATCAGCTGATCAAAGCCATGGTTATAAAAAACCCCAATGTCTCCATTGGGGTTTTTTAAAGATTAAAATCTAACGTATTACGCTAAACCTTTCTCTTTTAAAACTTGCAACATAGTAGAACCAAGCTCAGCTGGGCTACGCGTGTAAGCCATTCCCGCACGTTCAAATGCAGCAAATTTCTCTTCAGCAGTACCTTGACCACCAGAAATGATCGCACCAGCGTGACCCATACGTTTACCTTTAGGTGCAGTTACACCAGCGATGTAACCGACTACAGGCTTAGTCACGTTAGATTTGATGAATTCAGCAGCTTCTTCTTCCGCTGTACCACCTATCTCACCGATCATGATGATTGCATCAGTATCTGGATCGTCTTGGAACAATTGAAGTGCTTCAATCTGGTTCATACCTGGGATTGGGTCACCACCGATACCGATACAAGTAGACTGACCTAAACCAAGCTTAGTTGTTTGAGCAACAGCTTCATAAGTCAATGTACCTGAACGTGAGATGATACCAATACGACCTGGTTGGTGGATGTGACCAGGCATAATACCGATCTTACATTCACCTGGAGTGATCACGCCTGGGCAGTTAGGACCAACTAAACGAGTACCGTTACCGTTAGTTTCTAAGTAGCGTTTAGCTTTAAGCATGTCGATAGTTGGAACACCTTCAGTGATCACAACGATCAGGCCAACACCTGAATCAACCGCTTCAACGATTGAGTCTAAAACGAATGGAGCTGGTACATAGATAACAGATGCATCTGCATTTGTTTCACGTACAGCTTCTTTCATTGTGTTGAATACTGGTAGGTCAAGGTGAGTTGTACCACCTTTACCTGGAGTAACACCACCAACAACTTTTGTACCGTAGTCTAAAGCTTGTGCAGAGTGGAAAGTACCGTTTTTACCAGTAAAACCTTGTACCAATACTTTAGTGTCTTTATTAATTAATACGCTCATGATTGATACTCCTTACGCTTTAACTGCAGCTACAACTTTTTCTGCGGCATCAGATAAACCGTTCGCAGAAATTAATTTCAAACCTGATTCATCAAGTAATTTAGCACCTAACTCAGCGTTGTTACCTTCTAAACGAACAACAACTGGTACAGTTACATTTACTTCTTGAACCGCTGCAATAATTGCTTCAGCAATCATGTCACAACGTACGATACCACCGAAGATGTTAATTAAAACACCTTGTACAGACGTATCAGCAAGGATGATTTTGAACGCTTCGATTACGCGCTCTTTCGTAGCACCGCCACCAACGTCAAGGAAGTTTGCAGGCTGGCCACCATAAAGTTTGATGATGTCCATGGTTGCCATTGCAAGACCAGCACCGTTCACCATACAACCGATGTTACCTTCTAAAGCAACATAGTTAAGATCAAATTCAGATGCTTTCAATTCACGCTCATTCTCTTGAGACTTGTCACGTAAAGCAGCAACTTTAGGTAAACGGTAAAGCGCGTTAGAATCGATACCTACTTTCGCATCTACACATAAAATATCGCCATTTTCACGAACTGAAAGTGGGTTAATTTCGAATAATGCAAAGTCATTTTCAACAAATGCTTGGTAAGCAGCAGCCATAATTTTTACAAATTGGCTGATTTGCTTGTCTTTCAAACCTAAAGCAAACGCAACTTCACGCGCTTGGAATGGTTGTAAACCAACTAATGGATCAACTTCAACTTTGATAATTTTTTCAGGCGTTTCTTCTGCAACTTTCTCGATTTCTACACCACCTTCTGTAGAAGCCATGAAAGTAATACGACGGCTAGAACGGTCTACAACCGCGCCCAAGTAAAGCTCACGCTCAACTGGGTAAACGTCTTCAGCAACGATAATGCTGTTAACTGGTTGACCGTTTGCATCTGTTTGATACGTTACAAGACGAGTACCAATGATATTGTTTGCAAATTCGATAACATCTTCTTTAGATTTTGCAACTTTAACGCCACCAGCCTTACCACGACCACCAGCATGAACTTGCGCTTTCATTACAGCGAATTTACCACCAAGCTGTTCAAATGCAGCAACTGCTTCGTCTGCATTTGTTGCCAAGATACCTTCTTGTACTGGCATGCCATATTCTTTCAATAACGCTTTAGCTTGATACTCATGTAAGTTCATTTAGTTACCTACTATGTTGTTTGTAGTGATACAGCCTTGATCTTCTTAAAATCAGACTGCTACATATTGAATCAATGATTGTCTAAATAAGACAACCATCATCATTCAAAAAAAGTGTGGCGAACCACACTTTATATTTATTTACGCTTACGTTGAATCGCGTGGATTGCACGACCGTCAACAGAAAGCGCTGCTTCATGTACAACTTCAGAGAAAGTCGGGTGACCGAAAGTCATCAATTGTAAATCTTCAACAGAAGAAACAAATTCAAGCGCGATCATACCTTGGTGTACGATATCAGATGCATTAGGACCCACAACGTGCATACCTAAAAGACGATCTGTTTTCGCATCAGCAACGAATTTCACAAAACCTGCAGTATCACCAGCAGCCAACGCACGACCATTCACCGCAAATGGGAATTGACCTGCTTTAACTTCGTGACCTTTTTCAGCGGCTTGTTCTTCAGTTAAACCGACCCAAGCTGCTTCTGGGTGTGTGTAAATAACGCTAATGATCGTGTCATAGTTCACTTGAGCTGCGTGACCGTGAATACGCTCTACAGCCATTACGCCCTCTTCCATTGCTTTATGTGCAAGCATTGGACCGCGTACCAAGTCACCAATCGCGTAAACACCTTCTACAGATGTTTGACATTGGTCATTTACATCAACCAAACCACGTTCAGTCAACTTAATGCCTGAATCTTCAGCCAATAAACCTTCTGCATATGCTTTACGGCCTACACAAACGATCAGCTTGTCAAAAACTTGTTCTTTGTCTTCGCCAGCTTGGTTATATTTAACCGTTACTTCTTGACCATTGGTTTCAGCGCCAGATACTTTCGCGCCAATACGGATATCCAAACCTTGTTTCTTCAAGATTTTTTGATATTCCTTCGCCAATGCTTTGTCTGCCATTGGTAAGAATGCATCTAATGCTTCAAACACAACAACTTCTGAACCAAGACGACGCCATACAGAGCCAAGTTCTAGACCGATAACACCAGCACCAATTACACCAAGACGCTTAGGAACTTCTGAGAATTTCAATGCGCCAGTCGAATCAACAATTAAGTCTTCATCAACAGGTGCGACTGGAATATTTACAGGTACAGAACCCGTCGCAAGAATCACGTACTTTGGTTCTAAAACCTGTACTTCACCTTCAAACGGTGTGAATTCTACTTTTTTACCTGCAAGTAATTTACCAGTACCTTGTAACCACTCGATACCATTACCTTTTAGTAATTGAGCAACACCACCCGTCAATTGATCAACAACTTTGTCTTTACGCGCCAACAAAGTGTCTAAATCAAATTTAACTTCACCCGTGGTGATACCGTGTTCAGCAAGCTCATGAACAGTTGCTTCGTAACGGTGAGAAGAGTCAAGCAATGCTTTAGAAGGGATACAACCAACGTTTAAACAGGTACCACCTAAAGATGGTTTACCGTTGTGGATACGTTTTTCGATACAAGCGACTTTAAAACCAAGTTGAGCTGCACGAATCGCCGCTTCATAACCACCAGGTCCACCGCCAATGACAACAAGATCAAACTGTTGAGACATTTTTATCTCCAAAATCCCATATAAAGGATCACTTTATATGGGAGGCAATATTTGTAGTATTAAAGATCAAGAATGAGTTTAGCTGGTTCTTCTAACAATTCTTTGATTGTTACCAAGAAACCTACAGCTTCTTTACCATCGATTAAACGGTGGTCATAAGAAAGCGCTAAGTACATCATTGGCAAGATTTCAACTTGACCATTTACCGCCATAGGACGTTCTTGGATTTTATGCATACCCAAGATCGCTGTTTGCGGCGTATTCAAAATTGGCGTAGATAATAATGAACCGAAAGTACCACCATTGGTAATCGTGAATGTCCCGCCAGTCATGTCTTCGATACCTAATTTACCGTCACGTGCTTTGAAAGCGTAATCACGGATACCGTTTTCCACTTCTGCATAGTTCATACGGTCAGTATCACGAAGGACTGGTACAACTAAGCCACGCTCACTCGATACAGCAACACCGATGTCATAGAAACCGTGATAAACAATATCATCACCATCAATAGAACCGTTCACTGCTGGGTAGCGTTTTAATGCTTCAGTCGCTGCTTTAACAAAGAAAGACATAAAGCCTAAACGCGCACCATGACGTTTTTCGAAAGCATCTTTATATTGCTTACGCATTTCCATGATTGGCTTCATGTTAACTTCGTTGAACGTTGTTAACATTGCAGTTTGTTGTGTAGCCGCCAATAAACGCTCAGCAACACGTTTACGTAAACGTGTCATCGGAACACGTTTCTCGATACGCTCGCCTACAGCAACGCTTAATGGCTGAACTGATGCAGCAGGTTTAGCTTGATGGCTAGCAACATCTTCTTTAGTGATGCGACCACCACGGCCTGTACCTTGTACGTCAGCAGCATTGATACCAGTTTCAGATAATGCTTTACGAACCGCAGGCGCTTGGTTTGAATCAACCGCTTGAGTTGATGCAGCCGCAGGCGCAGATGCAGCAGGAGCCGCCGCGGCTGGAGCAGCAGCTTCAGGAGCAGCTGCAGCAACAGCACCAGCTTCGAATTGAGCAATCACTTCGTCAGAAAGAACTGTATCGCCTTCACCTTTAATGATTGCAACTAAGCTACCATCAGCTGGAGCAACCACTTCTAAAACAACTTTATCGGTTTCAATGTCACAGATCACTTCATCACGTGATACAGGTTCACCTACTTTCTTGTGCCAAGTTGCGATCGTACCGTCAGCAACTGACTCTGGAAATACCGGTGCTTTAATTTCGGTTGCCATTATTTAGAATCTCCTGATTGTTCAACTTCAATCGCAAGTGCGTCATTGATAAGCTGAGCTTGTTGTTTTGCATGCAAGTATGGCGAGCCACAAGCAGGTGCGGCAGATGCTTCACGACCAGCATAGCTAATACGGATTTGTTTACCAGATTTAAGAACGTCTTCATACAAACGAGGAACGATGAATAACCAAGCGCCTTGGTTCTTCGGCTCTTCTTGTGCCCAAACAAGTTCTTGAATGTTTGGATACTCAGCCATAACTTCAGCCAAGCGTTGTTCTGGGTATGGATATAATTGCTCGATACGCACAATCGCAACATGGTTTAGACCAAGCTCACGACGTTTTTCGAGTAAATCGTAATAAACCTTACCACCACAAAGCACTAAGCGAGTTACGTCAGCTTTGTTGATTTGATCAATTTCATCGATCACAGTTTGGAATGAACCGTTTGCTAATTCATCTAAAGTTGAAGTTGCAAGTTTATGACGCAATAACGATTTTGGTGACATCACGATCATTGGCTTACGAATCGGACGAACTGCCTGACGACGTAATGCATGGAAAATCTGTGCAGGTGTCGTAGGTGTCATCACTTGCATGTTGTCTTCAGCACATAGCTGTAAGAAACGCTCTAAACGTGCAGATGAATGCTCTGGACCTTGACCTTCATAACCGTGTGGTAACAACATGGTTAGACCACAAACACGCTCCCACTTGGTTTCACCCGAAGCGATAAACTGGTCAATTACAACTTGTGCACAGTTAGCGAAGTCACCAAATTGAGCTTCCCAAACGATCAAGCTTTTTGGCAATGTCGTTGAATAGCCGTATTCAAATGCAAGCACTGCTTCTTCTGACAGTAAAGAGTCATAAACCGCAGTACGTGGCTGATTTTCTTTGATATGGCAAAGTGGGATATAAACAGAACCATCGACCTGGTTATGTAATTTGGCGTGACGGTGTGAGAATGTACCACGACCCACGTCTTCACCCGTAATACGAACCAAGAAACCATCATCAAGTAAAGTCGCATACGCTAAGGTTTCTGCAGCACCCCAGTTGAGTGGCATTTCACCTGTTTGCATTTTCACGCGATCATCAATGACTTTTTGAACTTGACGCTGTAATACAAAACCTTCTGGTAATGTATTCATTGTTAAACCAAGTTCTTTCAAACGATCGATGCTGAATGTTGTGTCCCAAAGGTCTGTATATTCATGACCCAAATATGGTGTCCAATCGACAAACATTTTTTTGTTTGGTTCACGAACTAAAGCATTGGCAACATGGTTACCCGCTTCCAAATCAGAACGGTAACCTTCAACCATTGCATCTGCGCTTGCGCGATCGAGTACTTTCTCTTGAACCAATTGATCAGCATACAAGGTACGCGTAGTCGCTTTCTTGTTGATCACTTGATACATCAATGGCTGAGTTGCAGACGGTTCATCTGCCTCGTTATGACCGCGACGACGGTAGCAGAACAAGTCTAAAATGACATCTTTACGGAAAGTATGACGGAAATCATGAGCAAGCTGAGTTACGAAAATCACAGCTTCAGGATCATCACCATTGACATGGAAAATCGGTGATTGGATCATTTTTGCAACGTCAGTACAGTATTCTGTAGAACGCGTATCACGTGGATCAGATGTCGTGAAACCAACTTGGTTGTTAATCACGATATGGACTGTACCGCCCACTGTATAACCACGTGTTTGTGACATTTGGAAGGTTTCTTGGTTTACACCTTGACCCGCAAATGCAGCATCACCATGTACAATCACTGGTAGAACGTCATCACCGCCAATATCTTTACGACGAACTTGACGTGCACGAACCGAACCTTCAACAACAGGTCCAACGATTTCTAAGTGTGATGGGTTAAACGCTAATGCCAAGTGAACTTCGCCACCTGGTGTCATTACGTTTGAAGAAAAACCTTGGTGATACTTAACATCACCAGAACCTTTCTTATGCAGGCTCTTACCTTCAAACTCACCAAAAAGGTCAGCTGGGTTTTTACCCATAATATTAACAAGAAGGTTGAGACGGCCACGGTGTGGCATACCAATCACAACTTCTTTACAACCAACACTACCTGCACGCTGGATGATTTCGTTCATCATAGGAATAAAAGACTCACCGCCTTCCACACCAAAACGTTTCGCACCAACGAATTTATTACCGAGATACTTTTCTAAGCCTTCTGCAGCGGTTAAACGCTCAAGGAAGCCTTTCTTCTGATCACTAGTATAGTTAAATTTACCGCGAACACTTTCCAAACGTTGTTGAATCCAACGCTTTTCTTTGGTGTCAACGATATGCATATATTCCACGCCAACTGAACTACAGTAAGTCGCTTCCATTGCCTCAACCATTTCAGACAATGTTGCTTCTGCTTTTCCAATTGCGAGGTTGCCTGTATTAAATACAGTATCGAGATCTGATTTGGTTAAACCGTGAGCAGATAAATCGAGGTCAGGAACGTCTTCGCGTTTCGCAAGACCTAATGGATCGAGTTTAGCTTTTTGATGACCACGGTTACGGTAAGCAGCGATGAGTTGTAATACACCAATTTGACGACGCTCATGTTCTGTACTTACAGTGCTTTGTACGACAGGTTGAACTCGGCTGGCATTACGTCCCAAAAGGAGGAATTGCTCGCGCACACTGCCGTGTGGTTGATCACCTTTAGGGAATTTATCGAAATATTCACGCCAATCCTCTGACACTGAGGTTGGAGAAGTTAGGTACTGCTCGTATAGCTCTTCAATATACGCTGCACTATCAGCGGAAAGTTCAGTGTCAAGACGCAATGCGTCAGCAACTTCTTGCATTTTTGGACCCATTTCCTATTGCAAAAAATAATACAGGCTGCCTTTTAAGCATACCCATGATTCATAGTGTCAAATTGGTAAACACGACACTACTACTCAAGATCATCCAACCTTGAGACATTATTACTACACATCAGGAGTATTCCCTTTGATGTAACAAATGAGCTACGCACCTTCAATTCAAGGCACATAACTCATTTTTCATACTCGATGAAATCGAGCAATTTTTTGCAAATCATTTTAGAAAAATTAAATGCGTTTTTAACTTTTCTAAATTGACTTTTTTGATGAAATCTGTACAAATCTCTAAGACATTATCGATCGATAACATCAAGAATCTGTTTATTTTTTGATTTCATTTGTGGCAGAAATCCTAACATGTTCTCAAGCAGGGATTGATTTTTTTGACACATACCATCCATAAAGCAGCGAAATACACACATCAAATTATATTCTAATATACCGCCCTTTTGATAAAAGTTGCACTCCAATCGATCAAAAATAAACATTCTCTACAAATATTGCACAAACCTTATTCAGTTTGATGAAAAATAGATCAACACCTTCAGCATATTGATTCTTATGATTTGTCTTAACAACAAAATCTATAAATATTTAAGGCCTCATTTCTAAAATTCAAGCCCAACTTTTGCAAATAGATATTTTTAAGCAGCCAACAATTACAGCAACCATAAAAAAGAGAAGCCCCTTTCGGAGCTTCTCTTTTTTACGCTAGAAAAAGCAGATTAACCCGCTTGATCTAACAACATATTACGAATGTGACCAATTGCCTTTGTTGGGTTCAAACCTTTAGGACATACAGACACACAGTTCATGATCCCTTTACAACGGAACAAAGAGAATGGATCGTCTAAACGCGCCAAACGCTCTTGTGTTGCCGTATCACGAGAGTCGATGATAAAGCGGTATGCATTTAGCAATGCAGATGGTCCAAGGAACTTATCAGGGTTCCACCAGAATGATGGGCATGATGTTGAACAACATGCACAAAGAATACATTCATACAGACCATCTAAGTGTTCACGTTCTGCTTGAGACTGTAAACGTTCTTTTGCTGGTGCAGGTTGATTATTAATCAAGAATGGTTGGATCTTGTCATATTGATCATAGAACTGGTTCATGTCTACAACCAAATCTTTTACCACTGGTAAACCAGGTAAAGGACGGATCACAATCTTCTCTGGTAAATCGTTCAAGTTCCACAAGCACGCTAAACCATTTTTACCATTGATGTTCACACCATCCGAACCACAAATACCTTCACGGCAAGAGCGACGGAATGTTAATGACTCATCTTGCACTTTCAACGCAAGTAACGCATCAAGCAACATACGATGCTTGTCGGTTAACTCAAGTTTGAAAGTTTGCATGTACGGCGCTTTATCCTTATCAGGATCGTAGCGGTAGATTTCGAATGTACGAGTACCTCTACTCATCTTTGTTCTCCCGATTAGAATGTACGTGGTTTAGGTTCAATTGCTTCAACCGTTAATGGGCTGAAACGTACTGGCTTATATTCAAGACGGTTGTCTGATGAATACCACAAAGTATGTTTCATCCACTCATCATCACGGCGACCGTAAGAATAAGTTGGGTGATCAGGTGCCAACTCATAGTCAACAACTGTATGCGCACCACGACATTCTTTACGTGCAGCAGCAGAAATCAGAGTCGCCTTCGCAACTTCATATAAGTTTTCAACTTCTAATGCTTCAACACGCGCAGTGTTAAATACTTTAGATTTGTCTTTTAAATGAATGTTACGAACACGCGGTTCAATCGCAAGAATTTCTTTTACACCCTTATCAAGCAATGCTTGAGTACGGAATACACCTGCGTGATCTTGTACGATGTCACGGATTGCATCAGCAACTTCTTGCGCATTTTCACCCGTCGTTGAATCATCCAACTTACGAATACGCTCTAATGTATTTACCAATACATCAGTCGGAAGTGGTTGATAATCATCGCCATGATGTTTAGTCACGTAGTCAATGATGTGTTCACCCGCTGCTTTACCAAATACCACAAGGTCAAGCAATGAGTTTGTACCTAAACGGTTTGCACCATGTACTGATACGCAAGAACATTCACCAATTGCATAGAACCCTTTCACAGGTTTTACGTAATCACGAGTACCGACATAATGATACTCTTTGGTGTCTTTGTTGTAGCTTGCAGAGAATTCACCTTCTTCTACGCCATGTGGTACAACCACTTGGCCATGAATATTGGTCGGAATACCACCCATTTGATAATGGATTGTTGGTACCACTGGAATTGGCTCTTTGGTACAGTCAACGTTTGCAAACTTCTTACCAATCTCAAATACAGACGGAAGACGTTTCATAATGGTTTCAGCGCCTAAGTGAGTCATATCCAATAAGATATAATCCGCTTTAGGACCACAACCACGACCTTCTTTAATTTCTTGGTCCATAGAACGTGATACGAAGTCACGTGGCGCCAAGTCTTTTAACGTTGGCGCATAACGTTCCATGAATGGTTCGCCGTCTTTGTTACGAAGGATACCACCTTCGCCACGACAACCTTCAGTCAACAATACGCCTGCGCCAGCAACACCCGTTGGGTGGAATTGCCAGAATTCCATATCTTGCAATGGAATACCTGCACGAGCAGCCATACCAAGACCGTCACCAGTATTGATATAAGCATTGGTTGATGCGCGATAAACACGACCCGCACCACCTGTAGCGAACAAGGTTGCTTTCGCTTGGAATACAGCAATGTTACCTGTTTCTTGGTCAATCGCCGTTACACCAAGTACATCACCTGCTTCGTTACGGATTAAGTCTAATGCAATCCATTCAACGTAGAACTGAGTACCCATTTTTACGTTGCTTTGATACAAGGTATGCAATAACGCATGGCCTGTACGGTCAGCAGCAGCACACGCACGTGGAACTGCTTTTTCACCATAGTTTGCAGAGTGACCACCAAATGGACGCTGATAGATCGTACCATCTTCGTTACGGTCAAACGGCATACCCAAGTGTTCAAGCTCATACACAACTTTTGGCGCTTCACGGGTCATGAACTCGATTGCGTCCTGATCGCCTAACCAGTCAGAACCTTTAACCGTGTCATAGAAGTGATAATGCCAATTATCTTCTTGCATGTTACCTAACGACGCACCAATACCACCTTGAGCGGCAACTGTATGCGAACGTGTTGGGAATACTTTGGTCAATACAGCAACTTTTAAACCCGCTTGAGCAAGTTGGTAAGCAGCACGCATACCAGAACCACCACCACCAACGATAACTGCGTCGAAAGTGAGGTTTTGAATATTTGAATAATCTTCTTTAGGGTTAATTGCGCCCATGATCTCTTCCTATCAATTTGCCCAGAAAATCTGGATACCCCAGATTGCGTACACGAACACTGAAATAATGACAGCAGAAGTGAGTACAAGGCGTAAACCTGAAGCTGAAGGGCCCATTTGACGAGTCGTTACATAATCAGTAAAGACTTGCCACATACCAATCCAAGCGTGTGCAACGAGCGATAACACTGCTAATAAAGAAAAAATCTTCATTGGCAAAGTCAGCATAAAGCCAGCCCACTGTTCATAACCAAATCCGCTATTGCAAAGGATCCAGCCAAACAAAACTACAGTGTATGCAGCTAACACTACAGCACTGACACGTTGGATATACCAGTCGCGAGAACCTGAACCTGTTAAACCTGTAGCACTTTTCATCAGAACATAATCCATACGAATGCTGCGACAATACCAACCGCAGACAAGATCAATGAAACTGTAGCAGCGATACGACCGCTTTGAAGTTCTTCAGCAAAACCGAGGTCAGCAAGTAAATGCTTCACACCTGCGATAAAGTGGAAAATCAAGCCAGCTACAAATACCCATACGATGAAACGTACAATGATATTTCCGAAAACGACATTTTTAACGTAGTCAAATCCTTCTGGAGAAGATAAAGACTTATCCAAAATCCATAAAAGAACTGCAACTAATACGAAAACGATTACACCTGATAGACGGTGTAGAATTGAGGCAATAGCCACGGGTGAGCGTAAATTTACCGCTAATACCTGACCCATGGACAAATTGACAGGTCTGTTGCTTTTCACAGCGGGCATCCTGTAGGTAGAAACTCCATCTGGAGTTTGTTTGACTTAATTCAAAGGAAAGCTGGCATTGTTAGGCAAGCACAGCACATGCCTAACCTATATAACGACACCGAATTATAAAACGTGAAATATCAAAATACAAACAATCAACTTTCGCTTTAGTCGAAAAAAACTTTAAATAAGAATCATTCACACGCATAATAACGGCGACAAATACATCAAGTTTTCCTAAAAACAACTATCTAATTGTTTTGTAATGATAAAAATAAAATACTATTTTTTATAGATACTTTTTAATTTTATAAATTCTTTTCTTGTTATTTCACAAAAAGTCCCCTTTTCGGCTTTAAAGCAGCCGAATTTTTCAGCTTTATATATAGTTAAAAATAATACCCCTCATTTATATATTAAATATAATCAATTAATAATATATTTTCATCAATCGCTTAACTAAAATTAATTAGTTATTTTTTATACAATTAATCGCACCATAATGAATCAATTATTACTCCACATAGAGCGCTTTTAGATGGTTTTTGAATGAACAGTTCACCTCAAACCTCACTAGATAGAGGGATTACAAGCGTGATAAGTATTTATTTTATAAGCAGCAACATCTGACCCAAATAAAAATTTACTTACAATTGGACTGATGCTTCATTTTTTTTATGCACCTGAAACTTGATTTGACATATTATACTCGACCGGTGCTGTGATTTTACTCAGTTTTTTCTTCGATACTGAATGACTAATTGACTGTAGCAACGTCATTTTTTATCCCTAAGTATAATTGACAAAATTTTAGTAACCACTAATCTTATAGCAAATTTTGACACCGTCTGATTCGCACATGACAAGATTAGTATTTCGAGTCAGATAATCATTCACCAGGACAGGAGATCTATTGAATGTCTGCAGCAACTGGCAAAAAAGCCGTATTACAGCTTGATGGCAAAGAAATTGAATTACCAATTTACAGCGGCACATTAGGCCCAGATGTAATTGACGTTAAAGATGTATTGGCATCAGGTCACTTTACTTTCGATCCTGGTTTTATGGCGACAGCGGCTTGCGAATCTAAGATCACATTCATTGATGGTGACAAAGGTGTGTTATTACACCGTGGCTATCCAATTGATCAATTAGCGACTCAAGCAGACTACTTAGAAACTTGCTACTTATTACTTAATGGCGAGCTTCCAAATGCTGAACAGAAAGCAGAATTTGATGCGAAAGTACGTAACCATACGATGGTTCACGATCAAGTAAGCCGCTTCTTCAATGGTTTCCGTCGTGATGCTCACCCTATGGCAATCATGGTTGGTGTTGTTGGTGCATTATCTGCGTTCTATCACAACGGTTTAGACATCGAAGATGTTAACCACCGTGAAATTACTGCAATTCGTTTAATCGCGAAAATTCCTACACTTGCAGCGTGGAGCTACAAGTACACTGTAGGTCAACCATTCATTTACCCACGTAATGACCTTGGTTATGCAGAAAACTTCTTACACATGATGTTTGCAACTCCTGCTGACCGTGATTACAAAGTAAACCCTGTTCTTGCTCGTGCAATGGATCGTATCTTCACGCTTCATGCTGACCACGAACAAAATGCGTCTACATCTACAGTTCGTCTTGCTGGTTCTACTGGCGCGAATCCATATGCATGTATCTCTGCGGGTATCTCTGCACTTTGGGGACCTGCTCACGGCGGTGCAAACGAAGCTGTACTTAAAATGTTAGATGAAATTGGTAGCGTAGAAAACGTTGCTGAATTCATGGAAAAAGTAAAACGCAAAGAAGTTAAACTCATGGGCTTCGGTCACCGTGTTTATAAAAACTTCGACCCACGTGCGAAAGTCATGAAAGAAACGTGTGACGAAGTTCTTGCTGCATTAGGGATCAACGATCCACAATTGCAACTTGCAATGGAACTTGAGCGCATTGCGCTTAACGACCCGTACTTCGTTGAACGTAAGCTTTACCCGAACGTAGACTTCTACTCAGGTATCATCTTAAAAGCGATTGGTATCCCTACAGGTATGTTTACGGTGATCTTCGCGCTTGCACGTACAGTTGGTTGGATCAGCCACTGGTTAGAAATGCACAGTGGCCCTTACAAGATCGGTCGTCCACGTCAGCTTTACACAGGCTCGACTCAGCGCGACATCAAACGTTAATCTCGATTAGCGTTAATAAAAAAGGATGCTTCTGCATCCTTTTTTTGTTTTTATCGGTTATGCTCTTGAAATAAAACTTAAACAACTTTCATTTTGCAGAACTCATTTTATCGAGCCAATGATCAAAAAAACCACTGTTTTGATGCAAGTCACACTGCCCGTCTTTCAAATAAAAATGGCGTCTTTCGTATTATTTCTATTAATGATCATACTAACTTGGCTGCTACTGGTTTACTTTAGTTATGATTTAAGCCTGTACTATCTTTATCAATTCCTGCCTTTTTTTGCCCAACTGCTCAGCATTGCTTTGATGTTTGCTTTATTGATAGCAACGCTTTACCTGTATAACCAGCTTTATCAGAAATACTTTAGCCGTCCTACCACCTTTAAGTTATATCGGCAAGGCATCGCATTGGAAGATTCCAAACAATCTACTTTTTTCTCTTGGCAAGATTTGATCCAGATACAACTTCGACAACAGCAGGCGCAAATCCACAGTCTCAATCTACTCAGTAAAACCCAACCTTATCAGCAGTATTTTTATTTTAATTCATGGATGTGGCCTGCCACATTAACCCAGCAACATTGTGAGTTTTTACCGTTCTGGAAAAAACTGGAGGCGCTAGCAAAACAGCAACAGTTGCAACGGATCAGCAACACAAGTACCCACAAGAAAACCCATATTGACACCATTAGCATAATTGCAGATCAGCATGCGCTAGATTCTTTTCAAAGAAAACAAAAATGGCTTACAGTTGGATTGATCCTTTTTATTTTAGTCAGTTTTAGCCTTTTTATGAGCTATCTACTCTGGGATAAATTTAACGATGGCAGTGTCAAACTCCCCCATCAACAAACCCAGTCAATCTCAGGGACAAATTTCAAAACATTTCAGAATCAGGTCTATATTTTTAAACAAGGCCAAGGTACTTTTTTACTGCCTCAAGTCAAGGCTGATCAATTTACAGGTTTAGCTTTAAGCAATCTCCCCCATCGTGCACCTGAGCTGTATAGCAATGTTGGTAAAACACCACATCAAGTTTACTGGCAAGACCACATCCTGTCTCAATTAAATCCAGCACAATCAAGCTATTTAGGCAATGATTTCACCAAAGACGGTCAACAAGTTTACTTTCGCAATATACGTTTAACCAACGTGAATGCCGCTCATTTTTCGGCAATCTTACATCCAAGATTCAATACACTTGGCTATTTTTATGCCAAAGATGATCAACAGGTCTATTATAAAACAAAAGCATTAACAGATTTAGATCCACAACAGAGCCAAGCATTTCCAAATAGCAGCCAATATATTCACGATCAACAGGTGGTCTATTATCAAGATAAAAGGCTAGGCAAGTTAAATGCGCAACAGACGCAGATTTTTAGTGGTAGCAATCGATTTAGCCGAGATCTGAATTTAGCAACCGATGGCCAATCTTTTTATTTAAATGAACATCCATTACCACATATTGCTGAGCAGAAATTTTGGGGAACAACGCGTGTTGATTTATCACACCTGCAACTCATTGGTAGCCAAAGTAATGAGCCCTACCCAGGAAATTTCAGTTATATTTTTGCAGATCTGCAAAACATTTATATCTATGATGAATTTTATCAACGATTAAAAGTGCTGTATCAATTTCCCCAACCAATACAGTTACAGGCTCTGGAGGATCGACGCTTTAGCGATGGAAAAAATATGTACATCATCACCGAAAAGATCTACCGATCCAAAGGGCGCTCTTCTGGAACAACCACGCATGGTTTCAAAATCAGTCTGATTCGTGAACAAGATCAACAGATCATCGCTCAATATTTTTCCCGCAATCCAAGCGCCCTAAAACTATCCAACCTGCTTCATGACAGGGAGATCAACTAATCTAAAAATATGAACAAGATAAGCTGGATGTCGATCAACACCTTGCGTAATCGACAAGATTCTCTACAACATGTGATTCTTAAATCTCATCTTCTTCTAGCTCTAATGCACGCAACAAGGTATTGCTGATGCCATCCGCACGTAACCAAGCCAATTCATAACTGGCCTTTGCCAAAGCCAGTACACGACGCTCAAATTCATCCCAGATCGGTTTAACTTGCGCATCGCTAATCCCCAACCCACTATCATGGGCCAAATGTTTGTTTTTTTCACAAATCTTCAAGGCGTGGTACAGCTTGCGCCCTTTACTGGCACTTTCTAATACGCGCGTACGCTTATTCTGAATAAAGCCCTCGATATGCTGTAGATTGGCATGAGGCAGCAATGGCACCAAAATTTGATCCAGTTGCGCATCTAAGCGCTTCCACACCATCAAACGCTGCTCTGGCGTATAGGTATTCCACTGAATCACTTCATGATTAAAACGGCGACAGCCACGGCAGACCAGATCACCAAATACCGTTGAACAACGCCCTGCACATGGGGTCAATGATGGGATTCGACGATCATTACTCAAAACCAACTCCTCTAAAACCATATTTATTTTATGGTTTTCTCGCTTATTTTCAGATTTCGCGCTAAAATGTGCGCCTTATTTTTCTATCTTAATACATTTGGAGTTATCCATGAACGCTACTGTAGAACAGCTTGCACCTGTAGAACAGCAAGCGACCAATAATTGGGTTGTTGCAGCACTATATCAATTTAAAGAAGTTTCAGATGCAGCGGATCTGCAACAACGTCTTTTGGACTTAGTGAATAGCATCAATTTATGTGGAACTCTAATTGTAGCGTCTGAAGGGATTAACGGAACTGTTGCTGGCGACCGTGCCGCGATTGATGCAGTTCATCAATTCCTTCTCAACGAAGGTTTTAACGCAATGGAATATAAAGAGTCTGAAAGCTCTGAAAAGCCATTCCGTAAAATGAAAATTAAACTTAAAAATGAAATTGTAACTTTAGGTGTAGAAGTCAAGCCACGTGATTTAGTCGGTCACTACCTTGATCCTAAAGAATGGAATGAACTGATTAACCGTGATGATGTGATCCTGATCGACACTCGTAATGATTATGAATATAAAGCAGGTACATTCAAAGGGGCAATTGATCCTAAAACAGAATCATTCCGTGAATTTCCAGAATACGTAAAACAGAATCTCGAACAGCATAAAGACAAAAAAATTGCGATGTTCTGTACGGGTGGTATCCGTTGTGAAAAATCAACCTCCCTCCTGCTTCAAGAAGGTTTCAATGAGGTCTATCACCTGAAAGGCGGCATTCTTAAATACCTAGAAGAAACCCCTGCCGAAGAAAGCATGTGGGAAGGTGAATGCTTCGTGTTTGATGGACGTACGGCAGTCACCCATGGTGTTGAAGAAGGCGAAAACATCAAGTGTCATGCTTGCGGTTGGCCACTGACCAAAGTTGAAGCTGAACTAACCAGTTATGAACATGGTGTCTCTTGTGTTTACTGTATTGATAAAACCACGGACAAGCAAAAAGCGGGCTTCCGTATGCGCCAATCACAGATTGCTGCTGCAAAACGCAAACGTCTGTAAGTTTAACAATTCGATTAAAAGCCATAGTTCAACTATGGCTTTTTTATTGCCTTGATAAAAATCATGTAACGATTCAACCCTTGAGCATTGCCCTGCACCTCTCTATGCTAAAAACAATAATCAAATGAACTATATAAGGGCATTATGGGACTTGAAGAGTGGGTCTTATCGATCATGGAAAAACTTGGGTATTTAGGCATCGCATTTTTAATGTTCCTAGATAATATCTTCCCACCTATTCCCTCAGAAATCATTATGCCATCGGCTGGCTATACCGCTTCAAAAGGTGAACTCACCCTGATTGGTGTCATTATCGCAGGAAGTGCTGGTTCAATTTTAGCTGCGATGTTGTTCTATTGGATCGGTCGAAAAGTACCACAACAACGACTGTTTCAGTTTATCGAACGTTATGGCAAATATTTACGCATTCAGGTCGCTGATCTAGAAAAAGCACTGACATGGTTTAACAAACATGGCCATCGCATTGTGTTCTTCGGGCGAATGATTCCTGCAGTCCGCTCCTTGATTAGTATCCCCGCTGGGATCAGCCGAATGCCTTTTAGTAAATTTATGCTCTATAGTAGCGCTGGAACCCTCATTTGGACCAGTTTCCTTGCCTATCTGGGCTATCATTTTAGTGAAAATCAGGCACTCATGCTGGCAATTCTACAACGCATCAGCTATCTGATCTTCGCCCTGATCGCTCTATATATTATCTGGTGGGCAATTAAAAAGTTTTACCGATCTAAATCAAATCATAACCAATAATACCAACAAAGCTTAGGCCAGAGATGAAACTGTGTTAAATCCCAATTGGCTTTTATGCATTTCATCTCTCAACCAATCTCTCAGCAATAGTTTACGAATATCCGCTTCAAAAGGCTGGGCAGACAATAAATGATAGGCCGAACCATCAACATAAGTCGCGGTGAGTTGCTCCAGCATCTGATATTTCATTTCTCGCTCAACCATATAGGCAGAAACCACTGTTGCGCCTAATCCCGCCAAGCAAGCCTCAATACAGAGATAAAAGTGCTCAAGCGAAGATCGTTTTAAATCACTGAGTTGTTCTGGATGCCGCCTTTTAAACTGTTGCCATAGCTGAGGTCTGGACTTGGAAATAAACAGTTGTGTCATTGCCGCATGATCATGCTTCGCCCGCACAGCAAGCATCTGCTCATCTGCAATTTTCTCACTATACAGGGCTGCTCCCCAATCAAAATCATCTCTTCTTAGCGCCACATCAATATGCTGTGCAGTAAAGTCCACCGCCCCACCACCGGTTAACAAGCTCACCTCAAATTCTGGATAACGCTGCTTAAATTGCGCTAAACGAGGAATCAGCCATTTCATGGCCAGTGTCGGTTCACAAGAAAGGATCAGGTTCTTTTGCACTTTGTTGTGTTGCTGTAGTTGTAATACACACTGCTCGATGTGTTGAAAGACCTGCTGACAGCAATCAAACAGGACTTCACCTTCTGAGGTTAAAGTTAATTTTCGGGCTTCACGCATAAATAACAGCAAGCCTAAACTTTCTTCCAAGTTCTTAAGTTGCTTACTCACCGCACTTTGCGTCACAAATAGCTTATCCGCAGCAACCGTCACGCTTTCATAACGAGCCACATAATAAAAAAACTTTAGTGAATTCAAAGATAAGCGCTCAATCATTCCAAAAACTCATGCATAACAAGAATTAACTTCAATTTTAAATATAGCAAGAATATGAAAAATATAAAAAATCTTTAAGCAATCAATTTAGGAATAGATGAGTGAATGAAATCATTGCAGTCAGCATCGTCACCCTGCTTGCAGTCATGAGCCCTGGCGCTGACTTCGCCCTTGTGACACGAAACAGCTATCTTTATGGTCGCCATTTGGGTATGTGTACCGCCTACGGCATTGCGATGGGTGTCTGGGTCCATATTAGCTACAGCTTGATTGGACTCACTTTTTTACAGCAGCACCTCCCCAGTTTAATTCATCTAATTCAATATATTGGTGCAGCTTATTTGATCTATATTGGCTACAAAACCTTTACCCAAGCCCCAATTCTATTTAATGAAAACAGCAATCAGATCACACGCTGGCAGGCCTTTAGGCATGGTTTTCTCACCAATAGTCTCAACCCCAAAACCACACTTTTTGTCATGAGTATTTATGCACAAGTCATGACCACCACCAACAACCTACACAAGTTAATCGGCTATGGTATTTTTATTTCTGGCAGTCATTTTGCTTGGTTTTGCCTTGTTGCACTGTTTTGTTCTACCCCTTTCATTCGAAATAAAATCCTTGCGCGACAAATCAGCATTAATCGAGTGATTGGTTGTATCTTGAGTGCTTTAGGGCTGAGTCTATTTTTCGCTCATTTTTAAATCTTAGTCTTGAGATGAGTTCAATAGAGCAGCACAAGCAGCAATAAAAAAACGCCTTCTAGAGGCGTTTTAATATTCTATTTGTTTGTCATTCTTCAACCGCAATGATCGCAGTATCGGAGGTATCCTTATGCTGGTGTATGGTACATCAGATAGAGTTCATTTAAATTATTTGGAATTTCTTCCGCTAATTCATCCATCAACTGACCATTGCGACGGAAAGATTCCATTTGTGGATCTTCTTCATCAATTCCGCTAAACACCATAATTGGTAATGTTAAATCGATAAGCTGTTCTTCAAACTCAGGCGCAAACCACGCATCTTCATTAAGGAACATGGCATCAACAAAACCAACACTCCAATCACCTAAGCTCGATTCAACGTCTGCTTCTTCGATTTCAAATGGAAACTCGATTCCATTTTCATTGGCTAAATCTTGACGAATAGATTCCAACCAAAGCTTAACCTGCTCAAGCACTTCAGCAGGAAGTTTCTTTTGATTACTCTCGAAAAGTTCATCTAACCAACGATCGAATTGTGGACCAACTGCAATCGCACACAAAAAGCCATGAGTCGCTGCAAAATCTAGACCATATTCATTTTGATCGCCGTCAAGATAGTTACTCAATAAGTCTAAATCTAACGTGCTCATTCTTTAATCCAATTTTAAAAATACATCGTCAACAGCATAACATTTTCGGACATAAAGTCTTAGCAATTTTGCTTAGTCTTCGTCATCGAGATCATCGTCGTCGAAATCGTAATCAAAATCTTTGAGTTCTCGCTCTAAACGACGTTGCGCCAGAAGCTCATCAATCAAACGGCGCTTTTCTAATGATTCTTTGGCAGTAATTTTTCCAGATGACTCATCAAAACCTGCATCATCTTCACCATAGTTATCATCATCTAATTCAAAATCTGTAGAAGACACTAAGTACCTCTAATGAAAAAATATAAATGGGTCTAGCCGCTATTTATCGGTCTTAGCCAACCTTGTCAAGTTTTATTTGTTTTTTTTGTGATAAAACGATGTTTTGTACTTTTTTTCGTCAGTTTTTTTGTGTATTTATAATCTAAGAACAATTGTAATTAAAAACATCTTTAATCAGGACTGACTGCTTGAAAATTTATGACTCAACCCCATATTCAAGAAACGAACGTGAAATCACAGCTATTTTTATTTTAAAGTTAACGGATCGAATCCAGAACATTCATCGTGAATTGTGCTATCATGCACGGTTTTTCACCGCCCCAGATTCAACAAAAGAGTAAGCAAAGATGAGCGATATGAATTCCCCTACTTCGCAAGTAGCGGCTCTGATTAGCCGAGGCAAAGAGCAAGGTTATTTAACTTACGCTGAGGTTAACGATCATCTACCAGACTCAATTACGGAAAGTGAGCAGATTGAAGACATCATTCAGATGCTTCAAGACGTTGGTATTCCAGTGCATGAACGTGCACCAGAAACTGATGACACCATGTTTGGTGAATCAACTGAAGCGGCTGACGAAGTTGCCGAAGAAGAAGCTGCTGCCGTATTAGCATCGGTTGAAAGTGAGCCTGGTCGTACCACAGACCCTGTACGTATGTATATGCGTGAAATGGGTACGGTTGAACTTCTTACACGCGAAGGCGAAATTAGCATTGCAAAACGCATCGAAGAAGGTATTCGTGACGTTTTACATTCGATTGCTTACTGGCCAAATGCGGTTGAAGTTGTTTTACAAGAATATAATGACTTTTTAACAGGCGAGCGTCGTCTTGCCGATATTCTCTCTGGTTATTTAGACCCAGAAACTGACGAAGATATTCCAGAAGTTCTTGAAGAAGAAACTGAACTTGAAGAAGATGAAGATGCTTCACCTAAAGCAAAAGACGTCAAACTCGATGATGATGACGAAGAAGAAGAGTCTGAAGGTGATGATGATTCTGAAGGTGAGTCAGGTCCAGACCCTGACGTTGCTAAAGTTCGTTTCTCTGAATTAGAAGCTGCTTGGAATGAAACTAAAACGGTTGTAGCGAAGCACGGTCGTGATAGCGATGAAGCAAAAGCTGCGCTTGAAGCGCTTGCTGCTGTGTTCATGATGTTCAAATTTACACCACGTTTATTCGAAATCATTTCAGAAATGATTCGTGGTACACATGACCAAATTCGTTCAAATGAACGTGAAATTATGCGTTATGCAGTACGTCGTGGTCGTATGGATCGTACCCAGTTCCGTATGACCTTCCCCGAGCAAGAATCAAATCCAGCTTGGTTAGACGAACAAATTGCAAAAGCACCGGCTGAAACCAAAGCGCATTTAGAAAAAGTACGTCCTGACGTATTGGCATTCCAGCAAAAAATTGCAGATATTGAGAAAGATCTTGGTTTAAACGTTAAAGATATCAAAGATATCTCGAAACGTATGGCTGTTGGTGAAGCGAAAGCACGTCGTGCCAAGAAAGAGATGGTTGAAGCGAACTTACGTTTGGTTATTTCGATTGCGAAAAAATATACCAACCGTGGCTTACAGTTCCTCGACTTGATTCAAGAAGGTAACATCGGTTTGATGAAAGCCGTGGACAAGTTTGAATATCGTCGTGGTTATAAATTCTCGACTTATGCAACGTGGTGGATTCGTCAGGCGATTACGCGTTCGATTGCCGACCAAGCACGTACTATTCGTATTCCAGTACACATGATTGAGACCATCAATAAGATCAACCGTGTATCTCGTCAACTTCTTCAAGAAATGGGCCGTGAACCGACTCCTGAAGAATTAGGCGAACGTCTGGAAATGGACGAAGTTAAAGTTCGTAAAGTACTTAAAATCGCAAAAGAACCGATTTCGATGGAAACACCGATCGGTGATGATGAAGATTCGCATCTTGGTGACTTCATTGAAGATGGCAACATCACTTCTCCAATTGATGCTGCAACTTCAGAAGGCTTAAAAGAGGCGACGCGTGAAGTACTTGAAAACTTGACTGAACGTGAAGCAAAAGTATTGAAAATGCGTTTTGGTATTGATATGCCAACCGACCATACTTTAGAAGAAGTAGGTAAACAGTTTGACGTAACCCGTGAACGTATCCGT
Source organism: Acinetobacter sp. Ac_5812 (assembly GCF_013072695.1). GTDB lineage: Bacteria > Pseudomonadota > Gammaproteobacteria > Pseudomonadales > Moraxellaceae > Acinetobacter. The sequence goes on along the minus strand of NZ_LXUK01000005.1, from coordinate 321,768 downwards.
CAGATTGAAGCGAAAGCATTGCGTAAACTTCGCCACCCTTCTCGTTCAGAACACTTACGTTCATTCTTGGAAAACGACTAATCTTTGGGAAATCCTGAGTGATGGTTAAGGCTCTCACTCAGGACTTGAAGTTCAATACTTCATCCCCATTTATGTATTAGATCAAAAGCGCCTGCACTGATGCAGGCGTTTCAAATTAAGAGGTTGCTCATGTTAGACCGCACTCCTTCTCGTGAATTGCAAGAACATCTTTGGGTTTTCCCGATGGACTATCCAATCAAATTGATTGGTAATGCAGGGGATGAACTTCGAGTGGCTGTTGTTGATATTTTGCAGAAGCACTTCCCTGAATTTGATGGCGACACCGTAAAAGTTCAGCCGTCACGCACAGGTAAATACCACTCTTTAACTGCTCAACTGCGCTTTGAAGAGTTGGAACAAGTTCATGCCTTATACGCTGACCTTGCAGCCTGTCCTTTAATTAAGACAGCGCTTTAATTAAAAACTCCAAAATACGAAAGTGTTTTGGATTTTTTTTCGCAAAAAATAACACCCGACTTTTTTGATAAATCCCTATTGATCTGATTCAAATCATTACATAATTCAACGACTAATCAATTCAAATTTGCCAAGGAAATCCTGTTGTAATGAGCGCTGCAAAACCGATTTTAATCATTCGTTGTTTCAATGATCTACAAGATTACACGACTCGTTTTGAAGCAATGAAAGACTTCACAACCAATCGTGATGAAAACACACCCGATGAAGTTTGGCTGCTTCAACATCAAGATGTCCTAACCCAAGGACAAGCAGGCAAGCCTGAACATATTCTGCTGCACAGCAACCTTCCAATTGTACACACTGATCGCGGTGGCCAAGTCACTTGGCACGGCAAAGGTCAATTGGTTGCCTATTTCCTGTTAGACCTCAATCGCTTGAAATGGCATGTACGTACTTTGGTCAGTTTTGCAGAACAAGCCATGATTGATCTACTCAAACAATACAACATCCATGCCTATGCCAAAGCTGATGCCCCAGGCGTTTATGTCGATGAACGCAAAATCGGGTCCTTAGGATTTAAAATTCGTCGTGGCCGTAGTTATCATGGTTTGGCCCTGAACATCGACTGTGACCTCACTGGTTTTCAAACCATCAATCCCTGTGGTTATGCTGGCTTGGAAATGGTGCGCTTACAAGACTTACTGACAGATTACCCAAGCTTTGAACAGCTCTGCGCTGATTTTGTCCACTATCTGCAAAATACCGATTTCTTTAATGACCTTGTAGTCAAATCTGAATAATTTACTTTTCAATTCTAATAAAATAAATTAGAGTAAATACTCTAAATTAGCTTTTGCATAATTTTAACAAGGGATACGCAAGTGATTTCAACCAAAGCAGTGAAGCCCACGTTGCAATTTGCCTACGTCAAACTCATGATGGATGTTGTGGGTCGTGGCCTCGTGATGGCAAGCCAAGTGGATGATGAAGTACAACAGGAAGTGTCGAAGTTTCCGGTTGGTTTTATCCTTTCAATGAATGTTTTCCCAAATGGACCTGCATTTGTTGCTCGAGTAACCGAAGAAAAACAATTAGAGCTCTTGTCCAATTACAAAGGCAAGCCTGATTTAACCATTACCTTCAAGCATTTAACCCATGCCTTTTTGGTATTTTCTTTCCAAGAAAGTACCGCACAAGCCTTTGCCAATGACCGCATGATTGCCGATGGTGATGTCTCAAGCGCCATCCGTCTGGTGCGTTGCTTGAACAAAATGGAAGCCCTTATCTTACCAAAGCTAATCGCTTCACTTGCAGTCAAGCGCTACCCTGCTGAATTAACATTAAAAGAAAAATTCACGGGTGCAAAAAATATTTATCTTAAAGTCGCAAAATCATATCTGAAACGGAGCGCATAACATGGCTAAGCCTTATTACGAGTTTTTCTGTCCTGTAAAAGTCATTGCTGGTAACGCTGCCTTAGAGCATATCCCGTTTGAACTTGCGACACTGGGTGCAAAACGCCCAATGATCATTACCGATAAAGGCGTACGTGCCAATGGTTTACTTAGCCCAATCGAAGCAGCATTCAGTACCACCGATGCGGTGATTGGTGCGATCTTTGATGATGTTCCACCTGATTCAAGTTTGGAAGTGGTTCGCTTAGCGGCAGAACTGTATCGCAAGCAAAAATGCGATGCGATCATTGCAATTGGTGGTGGCTCAGTCATCGATACCTCAAAAGCGACCAATATCTTGGTGTCTGAAGGTGGTGATGATCTGTTGCAATATTCAGGTGCGCACAATCTGCCAAAACCACTGAAGCCTTTCTTCGTAATTCCAACTACATCGGGTACAGGATCTGAAGCAACCATGGTTGCTGTGGTTTCAGATACCCAACGCAATGTAAAACTGGCTTTTGCCTCTTATTACTTGATGCCGCATGCTGCAATTCTTGATCCACGCATGACACAGACACTCCCACCGCATCTTACTGCCATGACAGGCATGGATGCATTGACACACTGTGTTGAAGCCTATACTTGCCTAGCAGCTAACCCGCTCAGTGATGCCTATGCCAGCGCAGGGATTAAAAAGATCAGTGAAAACCTGTTTAAGGTTTTAGACAATCCAAGTGATGCACAAGGCCGTTTAGAGCTTGCACAAGCATCTACCATGGCAGGGATTGCTTTCTCGAATTCAATGGTGGGCTTAGTTCACTCATTGGGTCATGCGCTTGGTGCAGTTGCACATCTGCCCCACGGCTTATGCATGAACTTATTCCTGCCATACGTGCTGGAATATAACAAAGAAATCAATGGTGACAAGATTGGTGAATTATTGCTGCCACTTGCGGGTGCAGATATTTATGCACAAACCCCTGCCAACTTACGTGCAGATAAAGCGATTGAGACGATTTTAGCGATGCGTGATCGTCTATTCAGCTTGACCAAACTACCACGTACTTTACGTGAAACAGCTAAAATCACTGAGGCTCAGTTGGATGAAGTGGCAGAGAAGGCACTGAATGACGGCTCTATCATTTACAACCCGAAAGAAGCAAACTTACAAGACATTCGTGCAATCTTGCAAAAAGCATGGTAATACATTGAGTTAAATCAAGTATTCCTGCTTAAAAGCCCCGATATTGATTGAATATCGGGGCTTTGTATATTTAAGTGAATCTTTATTCATCTATTTCTTTACCCAATTGGCAAAAAAATTGCTAAAAAAAGCATAAAAGTACTGACAATTTATAGTGTTTTAGGATAGATTGGCGCACTTTCGTTTTTTGTACGGGGGATCATTTTTGTCTCAAATGATCCTTAACACTATGGCTGATCTTTGATCAACGATTATGAGGATAACGCCGTTGACAAATTTATCTGGGACTCAACCAACAGCGAAGCTTCAAAAGAATCTTGTGCTTTGGCACATCATCATTATTGGCTTAGCTTATATTCAACCATTAACTTTATTTGATACGTTTGGTTTAGTATCTGAAAGAAGTGGTGGTCATGTACCGACTTCCTACATATTTGCCTTAGTTGCAATTCTTTTAACGTCGATCAGTTATGGTCACATGATTCGTCGTTATCCGTCTTCTGGTTCTGCATATACCTACGCCCAAAAGTCGATTCACCCTAATGTTGGTTTTATGGTGGGTTGGTCTTCGTGGTTAGATTATTTGCTCTCTCCTCTGGTCAATATCATTCTTGCTGATATTTATTTGAGAGCACTCTTCCCAGAAGTAAATAACTGGATTTGGGTGATTGGTTTAACCGTCCTGATGACGGTGATCAACCTGTTTGGGGCACGTTTTGTCGCGCGTTTTAACAGTACCATTGTGGTGATCCAGCTCGGTGTTATTTTCTACTTTGTGTATCAGGTCTATATCCTGCTCACACAAGGGATCTATGCCGATGGCACCCTGAATCCGGATAAAGCTGAGTTATGGTCGCTTGCGCCATTCTGGAATGAAATGACCTCTGTCGGGGCATTAATTGCAGGTGCAACGGTGCTATGCTTCTCATTTACGGGCTTTGATGCACTATCTTCACTTGCAGAAGAAACCAAAGATGCTGAAAAGACTTTGCCACGTGCAATTTTCACCACAGCATTGGTTGCCGGTATCATCTTCATTGTCAGCACCTACTTTATTCAGCTTTACTTCCCAAGTAATCCGAGCACCTACTTCAATCCACTGGATGAATCTCAACCTGTGATGGTTGCTGCGATTGGTAGCCTTGCATTTAAGACCATGGTTTTATACTTTGCAGTCGTGGCAGTGATGGCATCTGGTATCTCGGCGCATGCAGGTGTATCGCGTTTGATGTATGTGATGGGTCGTGATGGCGTGATCAATAAGAAATTATTCGGTCATATTAGCCCACGTTTGCATACCCCAACTTACAACATCTTGATCGTGGGTGTTGTGGCTTTATCTGCGGGTTTCCTTGATCTTGAGCATATCGTGAACTTAATTAGCTTTGGTGCATTAACCGCATTTAGCTTTGTTAACTTCTCGGTAATCTCTCGTTATGCATTGAGAGATGGCAAGAACAAGACGCCAAAAGACATTATCAGTTACATCATCATCCCTACACTCGGTTTCGCCAGCGTGTTTATGATGTGGTTAGAAATTGATAAATTGGCTTTACAGATTGGTTTGGCTTGGGCAGTAATCGGTGTCGGTTATCTTGCTTATAAGACTAAAGGCTTCAAATACAATGCGCCACAGCATAATGAATTTGATGACAGACATTAATCTAGTGAAATCATAAAAAAGGCGCTAAATGCGCCTTTTTTATGGCTTGAAAATTTAACCGTGCAGCTTTTCAACAGTTGCTTTCACGCGTTTTGCATAAAGTTTCGCTGTTTCTAAATCCCCTGTTGGAATCTCATCTGTACTTGCATCTGATGGTGACTGAACCAACAATCCAACCGAACCACCCAAGTTGTTTACATCTTCACGTTTCGCTGCTTTGGTATTAGCAGGCAACAAACCTAAGCTCACCCAAATACCGCCATGCTGTGAAGCCAAAGTTTGTAACTGAATCAAGGTCACTTGCTTATCACCATTCAGGCTCGCGCTATTGGTAAAACCCGCAAACACTTTATCTTGCCAACCACGAGTAAACCAAACTTTTGAAGAAGCGTCGGCAAATTTCTTAAATTGCCAAGGGGCTGCCGCCATGTAAGTTGGTGTGCCAAACACAATCCCTTGTGCATCATTTAAAGTCTGCCAGTCTTGCTCTGTGATCTCACCATTCTGATCAATTTCAATTAAAGCTGCGTCAATTGCACCCGCAAAAGTTTCAGCAACCACTTTGGTATGGCCATAGCCAGAGAAATATACAACCGCAATGTGTGTCATGAGAATATCCAAAATTTTTAAAAAGTTCGATTTAATGATATATTTTAGAAACTAGGTGTCAATTAGTTACCAGATGGTAACTACTGCCACTCAATTGAAAAAATGAGGGTTGTCGCTATGAATCAGGCATTAAAATACGATATTTATCAACAACATTGTCCTGCTCGGTTATTTTTTGAAAAAATTGCAGACAAATGGGTACTGATGATCATTAATGTGCTTGCGCGAGAAACCCAACATTTCAATTTACTCAAAAAGAGCATTCAAGGCATCTCACCTAAAGTATTGTCACAGAAACTAAAAATGCTAGAACGTGATGGCTTTATTGAAAGACAAGTACAAGATACTGCACCAATTCGGGTGGATTATTCACTCACGCCACTCGGTCTGGAAGTTGCAGAAATGGCGTATCAACTCAAAGATTGGGCTGAAAGTAATATTGAACAAGTGATCTATGCTCAACAACGTTTTGATACGATACAGGAACAACAATTCGAATAATTCCGTGAGGTGTGTATGTACCCACAGCCTTTAATTGCAGTGGCCGATGTCGAGAAAACCAGTCAGTGGTATCAAACGGTACTGGGCTTAGAAAGTGGACATGGCGGCAGAGAATATGAACAATTGCTGTTTGAACAGCGCATGGTGCTGCAACTGCACCAATGGCAAGCCCATGACCACTCACATATCGGAGACCCCAAACGAGTGATTGGGAATGGCGTTTTATTGTGGTTTGAAAGCAATCGCTTTGATGAGATTGTACAAAAACTACAAACCCATCAAGTTGAAATTTTAGAAGGGCCTAAATATAACCCCAACGCGCATCATCGCGAAATTTGGTTTAAAGACCCAAATGGCTACACGCTGGTTGTGGCGAGTCCATATGGTGATATCTAAAGCACGATAAATCAGAGTTGTTTAAAACCCTGTTGTCTCCACGCTTCATAGACAATCACGGCCGTCGCATTGGAAAGGTTTAAACTTCTTGAATTTTCAGCCATCGGTAAACGAATCCACTGCTCTTGCGGAAACATTAAACGCACTTGCTCAGGCAGACCACGGGTTTCAGGTCCCATCAACAAGGCAACTGGACGGTTCAGATCAACCGTATGCGGTGTTGCTGTGCCTTTGGTAGTGAGCGGAAAAACATGCTCGACCCCTTTGGCTTTTAAATCAGCAAGGCAAAGCTCGATATTGTCCCAAATTTGCATTCTTGCCCATTCGTGGTAGTCCAAACCTGCACGCTTCAACTTTTTATCATCCAGCTCAAAACCCAAAGGTTTGACCAAATGGAGTTGCGCACCCGTATTAGCACATAGACGAATGATATTACCTGTATTCGCTGGAATCTCAGGCTCGTATAGGACGACATGAATCACAAATTTTCTCTACTAAATTTTTCTAGATAAATCTTAAATATTTTACCAAGAATTAACCAATTTTACTTTGGCAATACCCCACGGAATCGCCTCAAATCCATTCGAATCATCATTTAAAAATGCTTCAATTTGATCACTTTTTGAGGGCTCTTCAAACAACCCAAATTCATTTAAAGTTAAATCAAATCTTTCAACTAAATTTTTAGAAAGATCATGGCAGTGAAAACTATGAAAATCACCACTTACTTCCAAGCCAATATAGTCATAACCCAAAAGCTTTTCATTTGGGTTGCAATTTTCTCTAATGTCTTTTTTTAAACACTGATAGATACCAATTTCGCTAACTTGTTCAGAGCTTGGAGCAAAAATCTCTAAAATATCACTCCTATAATCACCATCTACATAAAGAGATAGCAAATAAATATCAGCATGATCTTTAAAAAATCTTTCTTTATATTTGGTTGCGGTCTGAATATCCTGAAAGACATTAGTCCAACCCAGCAAGTTCTTCTGATGTAAGTCATTTACCCAATTTTCAAGTAAATGGAATTGTTCATTCGTTAAACTAAGTTTGGATTTTATTTCCTGAATTTCATCTTGCGTTTTTAATACCCAAGAATATGACCAACGATCAGCAAGATGATCATTTATACAAGAACTACATGTAAAAACTCTAGATGGCACGTCCTTAAATAGATTAGCTGATTTCAATTGAATGAGATGATAACCAGCTAAATAGAACGCCATGATCCTACATAGACCATTTTAACTGTTCACGTAGACTGACCACTTCACCAATGATGGTTAAAGTCGGTGCTACGATCTGATGTTCAGATACTTTGGTCGCGATATCCGCCAATGTACCCACCACCACTTTCTGATCAGGAGTGGTACCTTTAGAAATTAAGGCCACAGGCATGTTTGGACGCTGACCATGTGTAATCAATTGCTCACAAATGCGTTCCAAACCGACCAAGCCCATGTATAACACCAAAGTTTGGTTTTCATAGACCAGTTCATTCCAAGGTAACTCAGGTGAGCCTTCTTTTAAATGACCTGTCAGGAAACGTACACTTTGCGCATAATCACGATGCGTCAGTGGAATACCTGCATAGGCAGAACAACCTGAAGCTGCGGTAATACCCGGAACAACTTGGAAAGTCACATTGGCTTGCACCAATTCCTGAATCTCTTCTCCACCACGGCCAAAGATAAAGGGATCACCGCCTTTTAAACGGCAAACACGTTTACCTTGCTGTGCATATTCAACCAATAAAGCATTGATGCCATCTTGTGGAACCGAATGATTAGAACGCGCTTTACCGACATAAATCTTTTCAGCATCACGGCGACACAATTCCAAGATGGGCGCAGATACGAGACGATCGTAAATCACTACATCGGCTTGCTGCATCAAACGTAAGGCTTTTAAGGTCAAAAGCTCAGGATCACCTGGACCTGCCCCGACCAAATACACCTCACCTTTCGGTGCAGTCCATTCAGTTAAAGCCTGCTCAATCAGATCATTGGCCACATCAATATTGTCATTGAAAACCTGTTCTTTCAGCGGACTGGCGTACAAGTTTTCCCAGAAGATACGACGTTCATCTGGATTGGCAATTTTGGCTTTGACTTGCTTACGCCATTGCCCCGAAAACTCAGCCAATTTACCCATACCATGCGGCACGATGGTTTCAATCTGAGTACGCAACTGTCTGGATAAAACGGGTGATGCACCATTGGAAGCCACCGAAATTACCAATGGTGAGCGATCAATAATCGCAGGCACCATAAAGCGGCAGTGTGGAATATCATCAACACTGTTGACCAACAGATTACGCTGTTCACACTGTTCAAATACTGCTTTATTGACGTCGGGCTGATCTGTCGCAGCAATCACCAAGCGATAAGCTGTTGCCAGAACAGTTTCAGAAAAAGAGGCTTGAATATATTGCCCTGCCGATTGCTCAACAAGTTGACGTAATTCAGGAAGGATCTCAGGTGCAATCACATCAACAATTGCACCCGCTTTGACGAGCAGATTTGCTTTGCGGTAGGCAATATGCCCACCACCCACAATCAGACAACGTTGCTGCTGCAACTTTAAAGAGATTGGGAAAATTTCCACGTGACGCCTCTATATTTTCAATCTGATTGAGCTTAAGCAAAAACTATGCACAAAATCGATGCACAGTTTAGTCGATGTAGCTAACACCGCCCATATATGGACGTAAAACTTCTGGAATCTCGATTGAACCATCAGCGCGTTGATAGTTTTCCATCACTGCAAGCAAGGTACGACCAACTGCCAAACCTGAACCATTCAAGGTATGCACCAATTCGATCTTCTTCTGATCGACACGGTAGCGTGCTTTCATACGACGTGCTTGGAAATCGCCCACATTTGAGCAGCTTGAGATTTCACGATAAGTATCTTGGCTTGGTACCCATACTTCTAGGTCATACGTTTTGACTGCACCAAAACCCATGTCACCACCACAAAGCAAAATCTTACGGTACGGTAAGCCTAATGCCTGCAAAATGCCCTCTGCATGTGCAGTCAATTCTTCAAGTGCCTGCATAGAGTGCTCTGGTTTTACGATTTGCACCATTTCGACCTTGTCGAATTGGTGTTGGCGAATCAAACCACGGGTATCACGACCATAAGAACCTGCTTCGCTACGGAAACATGGGGTGTGTGCAGAATATTTCAGTGGTAAACGATCCGCATCAATAATTTCGTCACGAACGAAGTTGGTCACTGGCACTTCAGCAGTTGGAATCAAGTAATACTCTTTTTCACCCTGAAGTTTGAATAAGTCTTCTTCAAACTTAGGCAGTTGACCTGTACCACGTAAGCTGTCTGCATTGACCAAATACGGCACATAAGCTTCGGTATAGCCATTTTTAAGCGTGTGCGTATCCAACATGAACTGGGCTAAAGCACGTTGTAAACGCGCCAAAGGTCCTTTCAATACGCTGAAACGTGAACCTGTTAATTTGGTCGCCGTTTCAAACTCCAGACCACCCATCATTTCACCAAGATCGGTATGATCTTTGATCTCGAAATCAAACTGACGTGGTGTACCCCACTTTAAGATTTCAAGGTTATCGCTTTCATCTTTACCAAAGGGAACAGATTCATCTGGCAAGTTTGGAATCGCCAATGATTTTTGCTCAAGCTCAGCTTGCAACTCAGCCAAAGCCACTTCCGCAGCTTTGATTTCATCACCAATGGCCGCCATACGCGCCATGATTTCAGAAGCATCTCCACCCGATTTTTTGATTTGACCGACTTGTTTCGCACCAGCATTACGCTCTGCTTGTAAGTTTTCAGCTTTGGATTGCAAATCTTTACGGCGAGCTTCTAAGTCAGCCCACTCTTGCACATTTAGCTGAATACCACGTTTTGCCAAAGCAGCATTGACTGCTTCGATATTATTTCTAAGTAATTTTGGGTCGATCATAATCAATCATGAATAGAGAAAAAAACTGGCTATAGTGTAAGGCTTTAACCTAAAAAAATACAGCGATTGGCAACAAAGTTCAGCATCCACACCTGAGATATAGATGCTGGAGAAGAACTAGTTCGGATCTTTTGGCAAACTTGGTAAATATTCAGCCTTCACAAACTGTTTGGCTGCATAGTACGGCAAGGTCAACTCACTCATGCCTTCCGCATAAGATGCCAATTCATACAGTGGATAAACAAATACGATGCCATTTACCCCATAGTAATAGTTATCACTGACCTGCAATTGTTCTTTTTTAATACTATGGTCTTCGAGCCAGTTTTGATTAGATGCATATAGCTCATCACGTAGTTTGGTATTCATATCAGGTTTAAGCAATTCACTGACCGTGATATGTTTTTTATTGCTCAAGTCAAAATTCACAAACTCTTGATGTGACATGCCATGTGCAGCACCTGCAGAGTAAGAATAACTCTGAATCGCAAAAGTCGCTAAATTATAGTTTTGCCCAATAAAACGTACATAAGTACTGCTTTCACTTTGAGATGGTTCGTCCGCAGGGACTTTAACTTTTTGATCCGCAATATTAGAAAATGCATTCGGCTCCGCTTTTTTCATTCGATTCACAAAATATTCATCAATCCATTTCTGATTGGTTTCAACCGTTTGTAAATCATACGTGGTACAACCATCCTCCAAACAGACTTTCTGCTTTGGAATTTTAACCGCCACCACTTTTGCATGAATCAATGGAATATCGACTTTTTCAGTGGTCGCAGTAGTCTCTTTTTTAGGTTGGCAACCTGCTAATGCAACAACCGTCAGGATGGGGAGCAGTGGAATAATTTTTGATAGTTGTGAAAGTTTCATCGTCATGCAAGTCTCTGATGTTTTTCTTCACTATACAAAGCCTTGCCCCAAGATGAAATTAAAAAATGTATCCAAACTTCATATCAAAAAAGCCGCAACATGTGCGGCTTTTCAAGTCAAGCGGAGAGTTACTGATCAATAATATCGGTGCCTTTAGGCGGTGTGAAATTAAACACTGATGCTGGAATCGCCTGATTCACTTTAATATTACTAAAACGGACATAAGTGGTTTGACCTAAAGAGTCTTGTAATACCATCAAATTCGGTGCTTTATTGCCACCAAAACTAATGGTTAAGCTTTGGAATGCGCCATCTTCCTGCTTTGGATACAAGGTGTAATACAGTTTGGTACGGTCTGGTTGAGTCACACGATAAGACTGCATGATCTGGTTGGTATTGCCCGATAACAATAATGCTGGGGTATTGGCAATTTGATCATCTAAGCTTTGACGCACGGCTTGCTGCAAGTCTGGATCATAAATCCATACTACTTTCCCCGTGGTCACAATAGTTTGTTTGGCTGGGCTGGTGGTTTCCCAATAAAATTTCCCAGGACGTTCAACTTTCATTGTCCCTTTAAAAGCCTGATTCATGTGCTGAGCAGTTAAACCTTTTTTTTGTACTGCTTTATTACCTGTTGCTACTTTTGTGGTTTGTTCAAAATCTGCGGTGAATCTTTGCAAGCCAGATAACTGTTGAACCAAACTGGTGGTTGCTTGCTGAGCTGATGCAGCAACGGGTGCAGCGAAGACCTGACTACTCACAACAGGAGCAAGTGTCATAGCACTTATTGTTGCAGCATAAGCCATTTTTTTTACGAAATTCATAAAAACAACCTTCTATCAGATTTCTACTGGTATGACGACATCTTACTGTTTTTGATCATTAAAAAAATGAAGAAAAGCAACGGTTTTGTGTAATTCGTGTCGCAAAGTTCTGCATTATGTATGAAGTTGCAGCCTTTATGTAGAGATTGTAAGAACGAAAATTAACATTTCGACCATTCACCGACTGCATTCGTCAATGTCTGATCAGGGAAAATTATTGCTCAGCGTGAATCTAGACGAATCACCAGCATTTGATAAGCTAAAGCTAATGATTTTAACCAGCATCATTCATGAAAAGTCTTGCCTTTATCCACCGGAATGACACACGATTTGCGATTGGCGATTTTTATCCAGCCCTTTCAGTCTTTTCTTATCAGGAACTGGGTAATACCACCTCGCCCTTTTTATTGTTAGATCATCTAGGACCGGGACGCTTGTCACCCAAAAGCACAAAAAAAGGTGTCAATGAACATCCACACCGTGGCTTTGAAACCGTGACCTTTGTTTTTGCTGGTGAATTACAACACCAAGATTCTACGGGGCAAGGTGGAGTCATCGGACAAGGTGATGTGCAATGGATGACAGCAGCTTCTGGCATTCAGCATACCGAACATTTTAGCCCTGCTTTTCGTGAGCGTGGTGGATACTTTGAAATGCTGCAATTGTGGGTCAACCTTCCCGCAAAAAATAAAATGTCAGCACCTCGCTATCAAAGCCTCTTAAATAATACGATCCCAAAAGTGCCTCTCGAACAGAATGCAGGCTATGTCCGGATTGTGGCTGGACAGTTTCAAAATATTCAGGGGATCGCCCAAACATTTAGCCCAATGAACGTATTTGATGTTCATCTAAATAAAGATCATCAACTGACACTTCCTGCACAACATGGGGACACGACTTTAATTTATTTACGTAAAGGCAAGCTTCAATTCACTGAACATGAAGACACATTGGAAGAACAGGCCTTAGCGGTGATGTCGAGCTTTGATACGGATGTTGTGATCACTGCCTTAGAGGATTGTGATCTGCTATTTTTATCCGCACCGCCCTTACAAGAACCAATCAATGGACATGGTTTCTTTGTGATGAACAGTTATGAAGAAATTTTACAGGCCTACGAGGACTTAAAAACAGGAAACTTTGGAAAAGCTTCAAGCTAATCTACAATTCAAAATTGATATACATAAAAAAACCCGCTCAAAGCGGGTTTTCTCGAACTATTAAAACTTAAGCTTCAACAGTTACATAGCGACGGCCAAATTGACCTTTCACTTCAAACTTTACTACGCCGTCAGCAGTAGCAAATAAAGTATGGTCACGGCCCATACCAACATTTGCACCAGCGTGGAACTCAGTACCACGTTGACGAACGATGATGTTACCAGCAGTTACAGTTTGACCACCGTAAACTTTAACACCTAACATCTTAGGATTCGAATCACGACCGTTCTTCGTCGATCCACCGGCTTTTTTAGTTGCCATGTCTATTTACTCCTCGTATTAGCCTGCGATACCAGTAATTTTCAACTCGGTAAACCATTGACGGTGACCTTGTTGCTTACGGTAGTGTTTACGACGACGCATTTTGATGATGCGGATTTTGTCGTGACGACCATGGCCAACTACTTCTGCAGTTACTTTTGCGCCAGCAACAACTGGAGCACCGATTTGAATGTTGTCACCGTTAACAACCATTAATACGTCATCAAACGTAATAGTCGCGCCAGTTTCAGCTTTCAATAATTCTACTTTAAGGGTTTCACCCTCAACAACACGGTGCTGTTTACCACCGCTTTGGATTACTGCGTACATAATGTACTCCAACTTGCCCGTGTCGTCGTGCCGATAAAGGGATATACCGATCTTAAGACGAACGCCACTGGGGTTATACAAGGGGACAAATTTTAAGTGAAAATTGATCAAACGACAAGTGATTTTACATAAACACATGTATATCGATAACTTGCTTGGATTTTTAAGCAAAATCAATTAGATTGATGGCGAACTGTTTTGATTGATTCTGATCAAAATTTGAAATACATTTTTGAAAACAAATTGTGACAATAACAAACTGTGTTTTTACAATGCCATAAGTAAAGTAGTGGCGTTTGGTGGGAACTTCCCTTTTTTCTGTCTAATTTAAGACCAAAGAGCTCATCATCGTGTTTTAAATGACAGATTACGCAGTCTGTATAACTGTTTAGTCACAGATTAATTGATACACTTGGCAACACTACCCATCTATACGAGGTTTTTCTTCATATGGTTATCGATTTTAAGCAAGACATTCTCTCCCCTGTTGCGACAGATTTTGCTGCGATGGATCGCCTGATTAATGAAGGAATTAGCTCAAAAGTGGGCCTCGTCATGAGTGTCAGCAAACACGTGGTGGAAGCAGGCGGCAAACGCATGCGTCCGATTATGTGCTTATTGGCAGCGCGTGCTTGTGGACTCGCCAATATGCAACAGGCACAGCATTTGGCTGCGGTGATTGAAATGCTGCACACCGCAACTTTGGTTCATGATGACGTGGTCGATGAATCGAACTTGCGCCGTGGTCGCCCAACAGCAAATGCCACTTGGAATAACCAAACTGCGGTTTTAGTCGGTGACTTTCTAATCTCGCGAGCTTTTGATTTATTGGTCGACTTAAACAATATGACCTTATTAAAAGATTTCTCGACCGGCACCTGTGAAATTGCAGAAGGTGAAGTACTCCAACTTCAATCGCAGCACCAACCAGAAACCACAGAAGAAACCTATTTAAGAATTATCCACGGTAAAACCTCTCGTTTATTCGAACTTGCCACCGAAGGTGCAGCTATTCTAGCGGGAACAGAAGAATACCGTGAACCTTTGCGTCGCTTCGCAGGTCATTTTGGTAATGCCTTTCAAATTATCGACGATATTTTAGATTACACCTCTGATGCTGAAACATTAGGTAAAAATATTGGTGATGATTTAATGGAAGGAAAACCAACTTTACCGTTAATTTCGGCATTAGCCCATTCAACTGGCGAGGATCACGAGATCATTCGTCGCAGTATTGCAACGGGTGGTGTTGAGCATTTAGATAAAGTGATTGAAATTGTTCATCACTCGGGTGGCCTAGATTACTGTCAAAAACGTGCCCAACAGGAAACGGATGCCGCTTTAGAAGCGTTAAAAGCGCTGCCAGATAATGAATATCGCCAAGCACTGATCAATTTGACCTTAATGGCTTTACATCGACTACAATAATTTTCTGACTGCCTATGCATTTAACCTTATCTGATCTTTTTCTAAAAATGCAGGAACAGCTTGACCAACCTCAAGCTATTCTTGACGAACAACTGCTGATTGAACTGGTCAATCGGATTCGCCCCAAAAATCCAAATGATACGGATGAAGTCAAACAGCGTATTCATGCGCTGATCAAAATATTATTACTGACTCCAACCTCTGCAATCCTGCTGCAAAATTTCTTACTCAAGCTGATTAGCCAATATAAACAGTTAAGCTTATATGCTGACAGCGGAATTTTATCGCTGGATGGTTTCTGGAATCAGTTGGGACAACGCTTAGGCGCGCACTTCCTCCCTTTGGTCGAAGACGGTCAACAACTGAAAACCCTGATTGGGAAGGTGTTCCACCAAGAAAATGACAGTGAATGGCTCGATCTGATTGAGAATCAGGACTGGATTACGCTATTTAATCTATTAGGTGAAAGTCAAAGTAATACCATCGAAAAACAGATTTCGAAAAATGAGCTGATTAAAGCGATTACGGTCTTGTCCTATCGAATTAGTGGTATCGGTTTATATCCTGAATTTATTAATGCGCAACCCGAAATTACCGAATATGAATCACCTTTTCTGGTACAAAACCGAGAAATCGTAGAGTTCATCGAGAAATATAAAAAGCAGATTGATGATCAAGATGCTGTTGTCGTTTTGCCGCCACCTGATGCTTCGCAAGCCTTTGTGATGTTGGATCAGTGTCGTGAAGTGGTCTTGAAAATTCGCCGCGCCACCAAACGGATTGGGGTTAGCATCAGCCTGACCTATTTATTGTCGCTGTTAGAACAGGCAATTGACCGTATTGAACTGCTGCTGACCTTATTAGCCAGTCAAAATGATGCACGTTATACCGCATTGGGTGAGCTGATCGTCGATTTGACCAAAGCACACTACAATGAAAAAAGTGTTCGTCACTTATTAACCTCAACCAGTGAGTTGATTGCCTTACAGGTGACTGAGAACGCCAGTAAAACAGGCGAACACTATGTAAGTACCGACAAAGCTGGCTTCTTTGGTATGTACAAGGCGGCTGCGGGTGCAGGTGCAATCATTGCCACCATGGCAACGCTGAAAATTTTAACGGCACGTTTAGTATTAGCCCCGTTTGGTCATGCCTTTTTATATAGTATGAACTATGCGCTTGGTTTTATGCTGATCCATGTATTGCATTTTACCGTGGCGACCAAACAACCTGCCATGACTGCAGCAGCATTGGCGTCAACCGTACAGCAGCAAAAAGGCAGCAAGACCGCACAAATTGCCGAACTGGCCGCATTGATTATTAATATTATCCGAACTCAGTTCATTGCAATTCTAGGCAATATCTCGATTGCAATCCCAACTGCAGCACTGATTACCTTTTTATGGCAATACAATCTCGGTGAACCACTACTCAATCATGCCAAATCAGCCGCATTGCTACATAGTCTCAACCCTTTTACCTCGCTGGCGGTCCCACATGCTGCAATTGCAGGTGTTTGTTTATTTTTCTCAGGCTTGATTGCTGGTTATTTCGATAACTTGGCAGTTTACCGTAAAGTCGGTCCACGCTTAAAGCAGCATCGACGGTTAAAACGCTGGATGGGACAACAACGGTTGGATAAATTTGCCAACTATATTGAGACCAATCTCGGCGCATTGGCAGGTAACTTCTTGTTCGGGATCATGCTGGGTAGTATGGGAACGATTGGATTTATTTTAGGCTTGCCTTTAGATATCCGTCATATTGCCTTTGCTTCTGCCAACTTTATCCAAGGTTTAATGACCATTGGTGGTCCTGACATTGGTTTAATTTTAGTGTCATTTTTAGGTGTGATGCTAATCGGCTTAACCAACTTATTTGTGAGCTTTACCCTAACCATTATTGTTGCTCTACGTGCACGTCGTGTTCGTTTTGCACAATGGAAGCCTTTAGCTAAGTTAGTGACAACGCATTTCTTAACCCGACCAAGCGATTTTTTCTGGCCACCTAAGCAACCCGTAGAAGTTGAAGAGCAAAGCAAAAACGCATCTTCACATCACTAACTTTGTACAGAAAAAACAGCGAAGTACAAGTCTAACATTTGAACTATTTTTACGTATAATCCATCTACCAAAAATAGTTCAAATGGGTTGGTATTCCCAGCATCTATTATTCAATAGATCACTTCTCAGCCATGGTACCCCTTTACCCTAAGGAGATACGATGACACGAGTCCGTATTTCGATTTGGAATGATAGAGATCAAAAAATGCTTCTACATCACTAACTATGTAAGAATTTTATGATGTATTTTGAATAAGTGGTTTATTTTTTCACTTTCGTCGAATCATGTTATATGGCATATTGTGATTTTCATGATGAATCGAATACGTTAAAAACAGCTTCTTTCAATAAATACTGATATCAATTGAAAATGAGATATACATCAAATTTTGTTATGTTTTTTTACTAGACCTTAAAAAAACACAAAAATGAAATTATCATAAAATTTCAAGACTTGACCAAAAGTGTACTCGCGAGTACACTTTCTAACACTCAACAACCCTGAACAATGGTTAAGCAAATAATGAGTAGCGCATGCCATACCTATTGCTTTGTATTGGTTGCTTTTTTTTAGGACTCGGTGTGATTGGGTTAATGAATTCCAACGCATCAACTTTAGACCTTTTTAGTGTTCAAGCTTTTTTTGAACACCGTTCATTTACGCTTAATCATGTGACAGTTCTGCTCTCTCGGCTCGGTGGAATGCCTTTTTTACTATTTTTAACAACATTTTTGTGTATTTACCAAACGTGGATTAAAAATTATAAGAATGTGACGTTTATCGCTTTAAGTGTCAGTGGCAGCATTGTGATTGGTTGGCTTCTGAAATGGAGCATTGATCGGCCAAGACCAATGGAGTTTTATCACTTGGTTCAAAGTTATGGTGCATCCTTCCCAAGTGCTCATAGCCTTTATGCTGCAACCCTTGCGAGTCTAGCTATGTTGTTGTGTCAACAACATAAATATCGCACCAGTGTCATTTTAGTATCTACTTTATGGTTTATCTTCATGGGGATATCTAGAGTCTATGCAGGGGTTCACTACCCAACTGACGTACTTGCCGGTTGGGGAATTGGGTTGATTTGGACTTCGTTGCTTTGGTTTGGGCTGTATCAAAGCACTTTCAGCAACAATTTGTTTTTAGATAAAAAATCTAAATTGAGGTGGAATAATGATGTCGGCTAAGCTTTGGGCTCCAGCCCTAACTGCTTGCGCATTAGCAACAAGCATTGCGCTTGTTGGTTGTAGCAAAGATCCTAAAGATGCACAGCAAGCTGCTGCTGCTCAAAAAATGCCACCTCCAGAAGTTGGTGTCATTGTTGCGCAACCACAAAGCGTTGAACAAAACGTCGAACTGTCAGGACGAACCTCTGCATATCAAGTTTCGGAAGTACGCCCTCAAACAGGTGGCGTAATCTTAAAACGATTATTTGCTGAAGGAAGCTACGTTCAAGCAGGTCAAGCACTTTATCAAATTGATGCCAATACGAACCGTGCAACTGCAGACAGTGCACGTGCAACGTTATTGCGTCAACAAGCGAACCTAAATGCCTTACGCGTGAAAGAAGGTCGTTATCGTCAACTTGTCGGAACCAATGCGGTTTCTAAACAAGAATATGATGATATCAATGCTCAAGTAAAATTAGCTGAAGCTGATGTAGCTGCATCTGAGGCTTCATTAAAAAATGCTGAAATTACATTGGGTTACTCAACTGTTCGCGCACCAATTTCTGGTCAATCTAGCCGTTCTTCGGTGACACCAGGTGCATTGGTGACTGCAAACCAAGCTGATCCATTGGTCACGATTCAACAACTAGATCCAATCTATGTTGATATCAATCAATCGAGTGCTGAATTATTGCGTTTACGCCAACAACTCAGCAAAGGCAGCTTGAATAACAGCAACAATACCCGTGTCAAAATCACGCTGGAAGATGGTTCTGAGTACCCAGTGGAAGGTCAACTTGCTTTCTCTGATGCAAGTGTGAATCCAGATACAGGTACTGTGACTTTACGTGCAGTCTTCTCAAATCCAAACCATTTGTTATTACCAGGTATGTATGCAACGGCTAAAATTTCGCAAGGAGTTTTGCCAAACGCTTATCTGATCCCTCAAGCAGCTGTGTCTCGTTTACCAACAGGACAAGCAATTGCTTTAGTGGTAAATGCAAAAGGTGCGATCGAAACACGCCCAGTTAAAACTGTGGGTGTCAAAGGTCAAGACTGGATTGTAACTGAAGGCTTACAGGCTGGTGATAAAGTTGTTGTTGATGGTGTTGCCAAGGTAAAAGAAGGACAAGAAGTGTCTGCTAAACCTTATCAACCAAAAGCAGCTGAAGGTCAAAATGCAGCACCAAAAGCTGCTGAACAACAAAAGCAAGCCAATTCACCAAAAGCTGAACAAAAAGCAACTTCAGAAGCTTAAGGGGTAGATTGCATGGCTCAATTTTTTATCCATCGCCCAATTTTCGCTTGGGTGATTGCACTGGTCATTATGTTGGCGGGTATTATCACGCTTACAAAAATGCCAGTTGCACAATATCCGACAATTGCCCCCCCCACGGTAACCATTTCTGCAACTTATCCTGGGGCTTCTGCACAAACTGTTGAAAATACCGTAACCCAAATCATTGAACAACAAATGAATGGTTTGGATGGCTTACGTTACATTTCATCGAACAGTGCGGGTAATGGTCAAGCATCGATTAACTTAAACTTTGCACAAGGTATCGATCCAGATATCGCGCAGGTTCAAGTTCAAAACAAACTGCAATCAGCAACAGCTCTTTTACCTGCTGACGTACAACGTCAAGGTGTAAAAGTGACTAAGTCTGGTGCAAGCTTCTTGCAAGTTATTGCATTTTATTCGCCAGATAACAGCCTTTCTGCTTCTGACATTAAAGACTATGTGAACTCAAATATTTCTGAGCCACTGAGTCGTGTGGCAGGTGTAGGTGAACTCCAAGTATTTGGTGGTTCATATGCGATGCGTATCTGGTTAGATCCAGCAAAACTGACTAGCTTTAACCTAACGCCAAATGATGTTGCAACAGCCATTCGTGCACAAAACTCCCAAGTTGCAGTTGGTCAGCTCGGTGGTGCGCCATCGACTGCGGGTCAAGTACTCAATGCAACCGTAAATGCACAAACCATGTTGCAAACCCCTGAACAGTTTAAAAATATCTTCCTGAAAAATACTTCAGGTGGTGCTCAAGTTCGTTTAGGTGATGTTGCACGTGTAGAATTGGGTTCTGATAACTACCAATTCGACTCGAAATTTAATGGTAGTCCTGCAGGTGGTGTTGCAATCAAACTTGCAACAGGTGCCAATGCACTGGATACCGCTGCCGCAGTTGAAAAGCGTTTATCTGAATTACGTCATAACTATCCAAGCGGTTTAAAAGACAAGCTTGCGTATGACACCACACCATTTATTCGTCTATCCATTGAAAGTGTTGTACACACACTCATTGAAGCCGTTGTCTTGGTATTCATCGTAATGTTCTTGTTCTTACAGAACTGGCGCGCAACGATTATTCCAACATTGGCTGTACCTGTGGTGGTACTCGGTACATTTGCTGTAATTAATATCTTCGGCTTCTCAATCAACACCCTCACCATGTTCGCAATGGTACTAGCCATCGGTCTATTGGTCGATGATGCCATCGTTGTGGTCGAGAACGTTGAACGGGTGATGCAGGAAGAGCATCTCGAACCTGTCCCTGCGACTGAAAAGTCAATGAGCCAGATTTCGGGTGCCTTAGTCGGTATTACCAGTGTATTAACAGCAGTATTCGTACCGATGGCGTTCTTTAGTGGAACCACTGGGGTAATTTATCGTCAATTCTCGATCACGCTAGTTACTGCGATGATCTTGTCATTGATCGTAGCACTTACCTTTACCCCTGCCCTGTGTGCAACCTTGTTAAAACAGCACGATCCAAACAAGCAGGAAAGCAACAATATTTTCGCGCGTTTCTTCCGCTGGTTTAACCGTAGCTTTGAAAAACTTTCAGAGAAATACCAAGGCGGCGTCAATCGTATGACCCACCACAAGTTATTCTCTGGTGTGCTTTATATTGTTGTCATCGCAGCATTGGTTGGTATCTACAAAGTTTTGCCATCTTCGTTCTTACCAGAAGAAGACCAAGGTGTGGTGATGACCTTAGTTCAGTTACCACCGAGCGCGAGCTTGGAACGTACTGATAAAGTCATTGATACCATGACGGGTTACTTCTTGAATAAGGAAAAAGAAAATGTAGAGTCAATCTTTACAGTTGCTGGTTTCTCATTCACAGGGGTGGGTCAGAACGCGGGTCTTGCCTTTATTAAATTAAAAGACTGGAGTGAGCGTACCACACCAGAATCACAAATCGGTGCCATTATTCAACGTGGTATGGCATTGAACATGATTGTGAAAGATGCGTCTTACATCATGCCATTGCAGTTACCCGCAATGCCTGAATTGGGTGTCGCTTCTGGTTTCGATATCCAGTTAAAAGATGCCAGCGGTCAAGGGCATGAAAAACTCATTGCTGCTCGTAATGCGATTTTAGGTATGGCATCACAAGACAAACGTCTTGCGGGTGTACGTCCAAATGGTCAAGAAGATACACCACAGTACCAGATCACCATTGATCAAGCGCAAGCAGGTGCAATGGGTGTCAGTATTGCCGATATTAACAGCACCATGAGCATGGCTTGGGGTGGTTCATATATCAATGACTTCGTCGACCGTGGTCGTGTGAAGAAAGTTTATGTCCAAGGTGAAGCGGATACACGCATGATGCCTGAAGACTTGAACAAGTGGTATGTGCGTAATAACAAAGGCGAAATGGTTCCTTTCTCTGGCTTTGCCAAAGGTGAATGGACCTATGGTTCACCACGTCTAGAGCGTTATAACGGCGTATCATCTGTTAACATTCAAGGTACGCCTGCACCGGGTGTCAGCTCTGGTGATGCAATGTTGGCAATGGAAGAAATCATTGGTAAGTTACCTTCTATGGGCTTAACCGGTTTCGACTATGAATGGACAGGTTTATCTTTAGAAGAACGTGATTCTGGTAGCCAAACAGCACCTCTTCTTGTTCTTTCATTATTAATCGTATTCCTGTGTCTTGCTGCACTCTATGAAAGCTGGTCAGTCCCTGTTTCTGTATTACTGGTTGTACCTTTAGGTATCGTCGGTGCATTTACCTTGACATGGTTAGGTATGCTGATTAAAGGTGATCCAAACTTATCCTTTAACATTTACTTCCAGGTTGCGATTGTTGCCGTAATTGGTCTTTCAGCGAAGAATGCTATCTTGATCGTCGAATTTGCGAAAGAATTACAGGAACAAGGCGAAGAACTCTTTGAAGCAACATTACATGCTGCAAAAATGCGTTTACGCCCAATTATCATGACCACACTTGCATTCGGTTTTGGTGTTTTACCACTTGCCCTTGCAAGCGGTGCTGGCGCGGGTAGCCAACACTCAGTTGGTTATGGTGTACTTGGTGGTGTAATTTCTTCAACACTTTTAGGTATTTTCTTCATCCCTGTATTCTTCGTGTGGATTCGTAGTATCTTTAAGTACAAACCTAAAACTTTAAATACTCAGGAGCATTGATCGTGATGCAAACTGTATGGTCTATTTCCAGTCGTGGCATTGCAATCTCTGCCCTCGCGCTGTCTTTGGCTGCCTGCCAAAGCATGCGCGGGCCAGAGCCTGTGGTAAGCTCAGATGTTCCTGAAAGCTTCGCGTCTTACGGCAATGCTTCTGGAACATCAATCGCGGAACAAGGTTACAAAGACTTCTTTGCTGACCAACGTTTACTGCAAGTGATTGATCTGGCGCTTGCCAATAACCGTGATTTACGTACTGCGGCTTTGAATATTCAAAAAGCACAACAGCAATACCAAATCTCGGAAAACAATCAGTTACCAACGATTGGCGCAAGTGGTAGTGCGGTTCGTCAAGTCACCCCTAGCCGTGATCCAAATAACCCATATTCAACCTATCAAGTCGGCTTAGGCTTAACGTCATATGAGTTGGATTTCTGGGGTCGTGTACGTAGCTTGAAAGATGCGGCTTTGGATAGCTATCTTGCAACGCAAAGCTCACGCGATGCAACGCAGATCAGCTTGATCAGCCAAGTCACTCAAGCCTGGTTGAACTACTCATACGCGAATGCACAATTGAAACTTGCGGATCAAACGCTAAAAGCTCAACAAGACTCGTTTAACTTGAACAAGAAACGTTTTGATGTGGGTATTGATAGCGAAATCCCTGTGCGTCAAGCTCAGATTTCGGTTGAAACAGCACGTAATGATGTTGCGAACTATAAGACTCAAGTTGCTCAAGCACAAAACTTGTTGAACTTGCTTGTTGGTCAGCAAGTGCCACAAAACCTACTGCCTCAACAACAAGTGGCACGTATCACGCAACAAAGCGTGTTCAGTGCTGGTTTGCCAAGTGACTTGCTCAACAACCGCCCAGATGTGAAAGCATCTGAATACCAGTTAAGTGCTGCAGGTGCGAATATTGGGGCTGCTAAAGCTCAACTGTTCCCAACGATTAGCTTAACCGGTTCTGCGGGTTATGCATCAACTGACTTGAGCGATCTGTTCAAAGCTGGCAATGGTGTATGGTCTATTGGTCCAAGCCTGAATATCCCAATTTTTGACTGGGGTACACGTAAAGCTAATATCAAAATCTCTGAAACCGATCAGAAAATTGCACTGGCTAACTATGAAAAATCAGTTCAGTCAGCTTTCCGTGAAGTGAATGATGCTTTGGCGACGCGTGCCAACATTGGCGACCGTTTAACCGCTCAACGCCGTCTGGTTGATGCCACCAATACCACGTATAAACTTTCAAATGCCCGCTTCCGTGCTGGTATTGACAGCTATTTAACCGTATTGGATGCGCAACGTTCTGCTTATTCAGCTGAACAAGGTTTGCTGTTATTACAACAAGCCAACCTCAACAACCAAGTTGAACTGTACAAAACCTTAGGCGGTGGCCTCAAAGCGTCTACCAGTGAAGCAGTAACGCATCAGCCATCTAGCTCTGAACAACATTACGCAAAAAAATAATTTCATCTTTTGCGGATAAAAAAGCTCACTTCGGTGAGCTTTTTATTGCAACCATTGCCAATATTTCTTATCTTCAAACTGAATATATTAATGATTTAGAAAATACAATGTTATTGAGCAGTTTAGAGTCTGTACCAGGCCATGAAATTTTACGCCAGCTCGATGTGGTGTATGGCAGCACCGTTCGTAGTAAACATGTTGGCCGGGATTTGATGGCAGGTTTAAAGAATATTGTTGGTGGCGAATTGACGGGCTATACCGAGTTGCTGGAAGAATCACGCCAAGAAGCAACCCAACGTATGATTGATAAGGCCAAAGGTTTAGGTGCCAATGCCATTGTCGGTATTCGTTTCTCCACTTCAAATATTGCCCAAGGTGCATCCGAGTTATTCGTCTATGGTACAGCGGTCGTGGTACAACCCATTGCGCCTAAACTTCCCGACCCATTCGGCGCATAGGCAAAATTATGGATGGATTAATTTTTCAGATTGTCCTGTTTCTGATTCTGTTTTCAGTCGGTTGGGGTTTTGGTCGTCATATCGAGCAAAAACACTTGCGTGAGCTAGATCAGAAAGAAAAGCAATTTTCCCATATCCGTATTGATACCAATCGTTTTGTCGAAACATCGGCCTATGGACAAATGGTCAGCAGCAATGTGGTGATCTCCCACGATTATTTTAAATATGTACTGGCAACCATTCGAAACTTTTTTGGTGGGCGTTTGGTCAGCTATGAAAGTGTGGTAGAACGTGCGCGTCGTGAAGCTGTTGTTCGCCTTAAGCAAGAAGCACATGCTATGGGTGCCAATCAGATTATGGGTGTTCGACTCAGCACGACTGAATTAGGGATGCAAGGTGGTATGGTTGAAGTATTTGCCTATGGCACGGCAATCATCCATAGACATTAAAAAAATCCTGTGCCATGCACAGGATTTTTCTTAGGACTCGGCAAAAATCGCTTGCCAATAGTGATAGGTTTTTTGTTCCCCATCTTCTAACTTAAACTCGTATGACATCTGACGAGTTTCAGCAATTTCAAATTCAACAGGATGTTTGAATAAACCGCCTGCATAAGCAAAAGTATGATATTCCCCGTTTTCACCACAGACATCGACTTCACTTGGCATTCGCTCAAGCAAAGCCGTATCGATATCCTGTCCAATAAACGACTCATCCAATTTACTGGCATCGGTCACGATGATCTTGGTTTGAATGCCTGAATCCAAAAAATCCTGCATCACTTCAAGCGAGTTCAGATTCCATATCGGCTCAACCACTTCAATGCCTAAAGGATGTAAACGGTCTTCACGATATTTGCGTACATCGCTGAGGTAAATATCACCAAAGATAAAGTGCTCAACCCCCTGTGCCTTAAAATGATGGGCTGCATCCAACATACGCTGTTCATAGATAGGTAGATTTTTCGGTAGAAATACTGGATAGAGTGGAATACCAATACTTTCGGCCTGCTTTTCAAGCAATGCATGCGGAATGGCATGCATGGAGGACAATTCGGTTTCTTCATTCACTGTGGTTAATAAAGCAATCACCTCAAATTCATTTTGCTGTAAAACTTTATACAGTGCCAATGAAGAGTCTTTACCACCGCTCCAATTAAAAACGGCTTTCTTGCGATTATTGATTGTCATTTAACCATACCATTCAATAGAGCATCTAAACTCTACTCTATTTTCAATTATTTCAGTCTAGTGCAAAACGCTTGTAAGATATAAAACCAAAAATAAAGTTAAGCAACCCAATATCCAAACAACAGTCGATAAAATGTGACATGCTTTTTTGATAATAATCGGCAATGCAATGAGGCAAGCCAATAAGATTGATGGGACAGACAGTATAAATACGCCAATCCAAGCATCACTCTTTGTATTTCCGAAAAGAGGCGCCATGATTGTAAATACCTGACTTACTAGCCCACCCATCAAAAAACTAGCAGGTAAACTAAGCAACAAATAACTTACAATCAATGTAATTGATACTCGATGGCTTGAAGATGGTTGAGATAAATTTTGACTATCTTCCACCTATACGTCCTTTAAAAATAATAACATTTACACTTATTTCACTTTCATTTTGCGAATCATCTTATACAACAAGTTGGGTGACAATCGAGAGACCAACACACCCAATTGTTCTTTTTTCCCACCAACCACAATATATTGCTCGCCTGCCATTAAGGATTCCACCACCCGTTCCGCAAATACATCAGCATCCAGACCATTTTCAATCGCTTCATCCTGATGACCTTGTGGTTTACCTTCGCCATTTAAAGCATTGAAGGATACATTGGTTTTAACAAAACCAGGGAACACCACTGACACTTCAACCCCTGCTGGTGCAACTTCGGCACGTAGGCTATTGGCCCACATATGAATTGCTGCCTTAGCTGCTGAGTAAGTGGCACGATACTGTGTCCCCAATAAACCAGCAACGCTGGAAACAAAGACCACACGACCCGACTTTTGTTGCAGCAAGGTCGGTAATACAGTTTTGGTAAAGAACACCTGCGAGAAATAATCGACTTCCATGATGGCACGTTCAGTGTGCATGGTGGTATCTTGAATTAGAGCACGCTGGCTCAAACCCGCATTATTGATCAGCCAGTCAATACGTCCTTTACAGGCCAAGACCTGTTCATGCGCATGGCGGACTTGAGCTTCGTCAGTAATATCCGCAGCAATTGAAAGATGCTGTTCAGGCTTGAGTAATCCAACGCGTACTGCTTCTAATTCATCATAACGACGTGAGGTCAGCACCACTTGTGCACCTTGCAAGGCACATTCACGAGCCAAAGCTTTGCCTAAACCAGATGAAGCCCCTGTAATCCAGACCACCTTATTCTCAAGCGTTTTAAGTTTTGCCATTGTCATGCCCTATTGCTGTTATGCCTGTTGACGCATAAATTTGAGGAAGTAATCTACATAAGTTGCCGCAACATTCTGATCTAATTGCGTGCCTAATTTTTCCAAGCGCTTATAACCGAGATGTGTGGTCATATTGATCACCCCGTTTAAAGTCTTATCCACCACAAAATTAAACTTGAGACATTTTTTCGGTTCACGGATTAAGTGAGTTACCCCAACATCAATCACTTCGGTTAATAGTTTTAATGCATTGGCAATTTCGCGGCTATCCCCTTCGGCCAATTTCTGACCTGAGGTCCTAACCTGCTGTGCCAGCTGTTGCTCTACGGGATAGGTCATATAGATGGTTTCATCTTCAATTTGTAAGGTCTTGGAGAGATATTCAACCAAAGGAATGAGACGATCATTACCAAAAAAAGAAATTGACCAAGGCATATATTTACGAATCGCTTCCAAAATTTGCTGAATGACTTTTTCAGACTCACCTGTTTGAGAGTAATGCTGATTACCTTGTAATAGCACCATAAACACTTGTTCAATCACTTCACATGCCATTTCTGACAAAACATCGCCGAGCGCACTGGCCTGACTTTCCTTATTTCCTTGCAACAATTGCGTTCGAATATGCGCAAATCGTGCATAAGTATCCGCATGAATATTTAAAAAAACGGCGGTGTTCATTTTCATAACCCTAATTGTTAGCTTCCATAAAAAAGAGCTTGTGATACAAGCTCTTTAATCAGATCAATTTTTCTATCTTTTTTGCGTTGTACTCGCCGAATTTAGCACACTCTATTCTGTATCGACATGCATAAATGCTAAAAAATGATTAACGCAATCCGTTGCAGCGCCAGTATCGACTTGGTTACCCATTTTCTCTAAACGCTTATAACTGAGATGCGCGGTCATATTAATCACCCCATTTAAGGTTTTATCGACCACAGTGTTAAAATTCAGGCATTTTTTCGGTTCACGAATCAAACTGGTCACGCCTAAATCAACAATCTGAATCAAAGTTTGAAACACCTCGACCATATCACTGATTTCATTATTCTTGAGTTGCGTGACCAAACTATGTGCCTGCTGAACCAATTGCCGATCAATTGGATAAGACACATATACCAACTCATCGTGATACTTGATCATATTGGAAAAATAATTGGCAAAGGGACAAAGACGCTCATTGCCAAATAAGGCAATCGACCACGGCATATATTTACGTACCGCAGCAATAATCTGTTGAATCACTTTTTCAGATTCAGCGGTGTTTTTTTGGGTGAGTTGTGTCGGCTGACGATTTTGAATCAAGAGTACTGAAAACACTTGCTCGACAATCTCACAGGCAATTTCTGAAAGCACCTCACCTAAAACTCTAGATTGGCTTTGATGCGTACCCTCGTTCAATTGCTGGCGGATGATTTCAAATTGTCCATGCGTGGCATCATTAATTTTCAACAGGATTGAATAGGCCATGAGCAACATCCTTTTTTTAATTTTGCGTTTTATATTGTTGTTTTAAGCATCAATATTTTTAAGTTATGTGATGCACTCCACAAATCTAATCCTATTTGTATAAAAATCCAACGCCTTTCATCGACTTTTTTAGAAAAATTTGAAGTGTATAAAGATGTTATCGTACTTGAGTGGTCGATTCGCTCTCATAAAAACCACTTTATGAAGATGTACTAAACATCTCCTCTATAAAAGCTCAAGAAACACCAATTTAGCCATTATTTAAGCGGCTTTTATCATTCACATCAGGTCAGGCTGAAATGCCTACAGAAGCGAGGATTTTTTGCTACAATAGATCTAATTTTTTATTCAATTTTAATCTTCTGTACTATGACTGACGCTCAATCTGCTCAAAATATTGCAACCACTTACGATCCAACCGAGATCGAAAAGAAATGGTATCAAATCTGGGAACAACAAGGTTATTTCAAACCCTCAGGTCAAGGTGAATCATTCTGTATCATGATTCCGCCACCGAACGTCACTGGTAGCTTGCACATGGGACATGGCTTTAACAATGCCATCATGGATGCACTGACGCGTTACAACCGTATGATGGGTAAAAATACATTATGGCAACCTGGGACTGACCATGCGGGGATTGCAACGCAGATGGTGGTCGAGCGTCAATTGGGTGCGCAAGGTGTCAGCCGTCATGACTTGGGTCGTGAAAAATTCATCGAAAAGATCTGGGAATGGAAAGAGCAATCAGGCGATACCATCACCCGTCAGATCCGTCGCCTAGGTTCTTCAGTAGACTGGTCGCGCGAACGCTTCACTATGGATGAAGGTTTATCTAATGCAGTAAAAGAAGTTTTCGTAAAACTGCATGAAGATGGCTTGATCTACCGTGGTAAACGCCTAGTCAACTGGGATCCAAAACTACAAACGGCGCTATCCGACTTAGAAGTTGAATCAGATAAAGAAGAAGCCGGTTCATTATGGCACTTCAAATATTTCTTTGAAGATAAAAACCTTCGTACCCATGATGGTAAAGACCACATCGTTGTCGCTACAACACGTCCTGAAACCTTGTTAGGTGATACTGCGGTTGCTGTCGCACTGGATGACGAACGTTATACGCACCTTGTTGGTCAGAACATTATCCTGCCAATTACAGGTCGTGCTGTTCCAATCGTTAAAGATGAATATGTAGATAAAGAATTCGGTACAGGCTGTGTAAAAATCACCCCTGCGCACGACTTTAACGACTATGAAGTCGGTAAGCGTTGCGAATTGCCAATCATCAATATCTTCAATAAAAATGCAGAAGTATTGGCTGAGTTTGAATACATCGCCAAAGCAGGCGAACAAATTTCTAAAACCATCCCTGCCCCTGCGGAATATATCGGTTTAGAGCGTTTTGAAGCACGTAAAAAACTGGTTGAACAAGCCGAAGCTGAAGGCTGGTTAGATCAAATCCAACCTTATACGCTTAAACCACCTCGTGGCGACCGTTCAGGTGTAATCGTTGAGCCGTTATTGACAGATCAATGGTATGTAAAAATTGCTCCATTGGCTCAACCTGCGATTGAAGCGGTTCAAGACGGTCGTATTAAGTTTGTGCCTGAACAGTACAGCAACATGTACATGGCATGGATGAACAATATCCAAGACTGGTGTATCTCGCGTCAGCTTTGGTGGGGTCACCGTATCCCAGCTTGGTACGATGCTGAAGGCAACATCTATGTGGGTCGTGACGAAGCTGAAGTCCGTGCCAAAAACAACATCCCTGCGGATGTTACTTTAAACCAAGATGAAGACGTACTGGATACGTGGTTCTCTTCTGCGTTGTGGACCTTCTCAACTTTAGGTTGGACGGGCGATGCCAAGAAAGATGCGGAAAACTATTTCCTCAATACATTCCACCCAACTGATGTATTGGTGACAGGTTTTGACATCATCTTCTTCTGGGTTGCTCGTATGATCATGTTTACGATGCACTTCATGAAGAATGAAGATGGTACGCCACAAGTCCCGTTTAAAACGGTTTATGTACACGGTCTGGTTCGTGATGGCGAAGGTCAAAAAATGTCGAAGTCTAAGGGTAACGTGCTTGACCCACTAGACTTGATTGATGGTGTTGACCTTGAGACTTTGGTACAAAAACGTACGACAGGTCTGATGAATCCAAAACAAGCGGCGAAGATTGAAAAATCAACCCGTAAAGAATTCCCAGAAGGTATCCAAGCTTACGGTACTGACGCAGTTCGTTTCACGTTCTGTGCACTTGCGAACACGGGTCGTGACATTAAGTTCGATATGAAACGTGTTGAAGGCTACCGTAACTTTGCCAACAAAATCTGGAACGCAACCCGTTTCGTGTTGATGAATGTTGAAGGTCAAACCGTTGCTCAAGAAGCGCGCCCAGAACTGTGGGAACTTCCAGAAAAATGGATCATGAGCCGTCTGCAAAAAGCAGAAGCTGCGGTACATCAAGCATTCGCGACCTATCGTTTAGACCTTGCTGCACAAGCGATCTATGACTTTATCTGGAATGAATACTGTGACTGGTATGTTGAGTTAACTAAACCAGTTCTGAACGATGCCAATGTCTCTGAAGAGCGTAAAGCAGAAGTTCGTCGTGTGTTACTTGCGGTGATGGAAGCATCTTTACGTTTGGCACATCCTTTGATGCCGTATTTGACAGAAGAAATCTGGCAAACGCTTGCGCCGATGTTAGGCAAAGGCGGTGCAACGATTATGACTGCGCAATACCCTGTTCCTGATCAAGCAAAAGTGAATGATCAAGCTGAAGCAGATATGCAGTGGTTACAAGGCCTGATTGGTGCAGTACGTAATATTCGTGGTGAAATGGGCTTAGGTAATGCACGTTTATTGCCTGTATTACTCAAGAACATTTCTGATGCTGAGCGTGAGCAAATCATCCGTATCGAAGCTTTATTCAAAGCACTCGCTAAAGTTGAAAGCATTGAGTTCTTGAGCAATGAGCAAGAACCACCGTTGTCTTGTTCTAGCGTTGTTAGCCATGCATCGGTATTTGTACCAATGAAAGGCTTGATTGATCCTAAAGCTGAATTGGGTCGTTTGCAGAAGGACTTGGATAAAGTTCAAAAGCAACATGATCAAATTGCCAATAAACTTTCGAATGAAGGTTTCGTAGCGAAAGCACCAGCAGCCGTGGTTGAGGGTGAAAAAGTGAAATTGGCTGAGTTTGCTGATCAGTTAGTGAAAATTAAGCAAAGTATGGAGCAAATTGCTGCTCTGTAAAGTATTGTAATCTTAAAATTATGATGTAATAAAAAGGGCTGATTATTCAGCCCTTTTTATTAAAAATAAATCCAAATTTCAAGTTCTTAGATTCCTTTCAAGTTGCGAAATGTTGCTCTATACCTGATATGCATTATTCCCTCTCCTTGTAGGAGAGGGTTAGGGAGAGGTGCTTTTGTTTTTCAAATAAGAACAAACATTCCATAAATCATCCAAAACTCTCTCAGTATTTTTTAAAATCTCATGATTCCAATACCGTTCTACTTTTAAATCCAAAGCCTCTAAAAACTTGGTTCGTTCAGCATCATAAGCCCGCCCATCCTCAGTCCCATGCTGACTACCATCCAGTTCAATGACCAAACACAACTCATGGCAGTAAAAGTCGACAATGTAGGGTGCAATCACATGCTGTCTTCGAAATTTAAGATTCATAAATCGTTTAGCACGAAGTAGTTGCCACATCAGATGTTCTGCATCTGTCGCATTACTGCGCATGGCTTTAGCGAATTCTAATAATTGTGGGTCTAGTTTCATTTTTTCTCCTATTTTTAATTTCCCTCACCCCCTTGCGGAACAGTGTTCCTCATCCCTAAGGGAGAGGGAGCATCCTTTATGAATTTGATAGTTATTCGATACGCAATGAAGTTCCCTCACCTTTCAGGAGATGAGCAGTGCTGCTGTGCAAGGGGGAGAGGTATTTTTACAAATTAAAGCACCCCATGCCCTAACAACATCTCCACTCCACTCACCTTCTTCATATGCTTTAAACGCTCCTTTTCCCACTTCAATTGCTGCTTTAACTCAGCACAATCTGCATCTATGGCTTTATACACATCACTAATATACACATACTCCGCTTTTACCTTTTTCGCCAACTGAAAAGAATCCAAAATCTCCTCAATTTGACTTTCCAACTGCTGACTTTGTGCATCCAAAGCCAGTTTATAAAACTTCACTTGCTCTGCCGATAACTCTTTCGTCCCGACACCTTTATTATTCTGTTCAAGCTGTAATTGAAGCTTGAGCAAATAAAATAAATCCTGCTGTTCATAAGCCTGACTTGCCTGCTGAAACAACTCGGTTTTTTCTTCTTTCTTAGTTTCGTCTTGTTCACGGTCAGGATGAATCATCGCAGCAATTTTTAAATAGACCGTTTTCAGCGACTGCGCTGCCATTTGCTCAGCTTGTTCTCTTTTCTGCTGTTGTCGAAGTTGCTTGGCTTGTTCTCGTGCCTGTTGTTGCTCGGCAGCGTACTGTTCAAAGTCATCTTGATCTAATTCTGAACTTTGCTCAGAATTTTCATCAGATTCAAACTTGGCTGACTGTAGTTTTTTATTCTTTTTAAGCGATTGCTGGGCATGTTGCTGATAAAAAGTATCGATCTGCTTGACCAGCTTTAACTGTTCATCCTTCAACATTTTGGAACGCTTTAACAACTGTGCAAGCTGGGCAATTTTTTGATCCAGTTGCTGCATATCAGTTTTGGAAAACTCATGCTGCTGTAACAGTGTCCAAAGTTGATCTAACTGCTGAAACAAGATTTCATGCAGCTCACTATACACAGGCATCAGTTTTTGTCGTGTATGCTGTTGAATCTCAGCTTGCGCATTCTGCCATGTAGCAAGACTGATTTTTTGCTGTTCTATTTGATCAATCAGGCGATTTAGCTTTTTCTGCTGTGAGGACGGTTCAGCCCTTTGCTTTAAACTGACTTTGAGATCAAAAGACATAACGCTGCCGCCTAAAAATAAAAAAGTGTAGCAATAATCAACCAACAAAGTCAGCAAACACTTTCAATATCCTGTTTGGAGAAACGAGTCACTTAACTAAGCTTTACTCATCGCCAAATAAGGCATTGGCTGAAACGACTTTGGTGATTTTAACTTTATCTTGTTTCAGCAAAGGATAGATTTTTTGTCTAAGCGCATCACTAGTCATAGTGCCATTCAGATTCAGTAATACAGGTTCTTCACTCAGAGAGCCTTTGCCCAAGTATTCTTGATTCAAATCATTGGTGGTTGCTTGATTCACCACCACAAAATATCCCGCAACACCTTTAACCTGACCACAGGCTAAACTTTGTGGTGACCAATCCCCTTGGCGAATCACTTTTTGCAACGTATAGCCCTTGCTTTTTAATTGCTGCGTTTGTGCTGCGGTTGCGATTGGAAAATCAATCCGCTTTTGCTGTCCTTTCCAGTTCACCAGCAAATGACTGGATTGACAAGATTCACGCATGACCCCGCCACTTCCTCTTAATGCGCCTTCATCTGGATCAAAACAGGATGAAATCACCTGAAAGGTTGCTTCACCACAATGTAACGGCTCAGATTGATAGGTCTTGAATGGCGTTGCGTGGGCTTGGTTTATTTGAATTAAACACAAAGATAAAAGGCAAAAGCTGACGAATTTATTGTTCATATCAAGTCATATTAGAATTAAAGGCTGATTCATTCTAACTTAAAAAATAGCGACTAAAGAATGTTCTCATACTCCTCAATTTGAATTAAACATTAAAAATAACAAACCCAATTTTTAAGCTAAAATCTTTTATATACATCATCATTTAAATACTCGAATTGTATGAAGAATAAAGTCCTATTACTCACCTCATTTATGTTGCTCGCTGGATGTAATGAAAAACCAAAAACATCTTCAGAAAGCGATCAACCCGCACCAAAAGCAGTACAACAGACTCAAGCCGCATCGGAACCTGTAGTTATTCCCGCTACACCCGAATCCGATTATCTCGCCAATAATTCAACTCCAATACCACAAGGCTATTCAGTCGATACAACCCATCTCAAAAAGCCTTTGTTTATTGATTTTGATGGCGATGGAAATCTAGATACCTTTCGAGTGCTGAAAAACCCAAATAAAAAAGGAATGAAATATCTCTTTGAATTCCGTATCTCAAATAGCGACAAAGTTTATTACTACGAAAATACAGATAAAGATTATGACCTCGATATTTTCGGAACTTTTAAAGTTGCACCTAAAACGGAGATTTATGTGGATGAAGACTATCGCTTTGATGAAGATGGAAACATCTTAGTAAATGAGCAAATTGACCCAAAACATTATCTAAAGTTCAAAGGTGATGGTATTTCCGTCAATGTCTTAGAAGAAACCTGTGCAACATCTGTGTTTTTCTTAACAGATGAAAAAATTAAACGCATTGCGCTGTGCTAACTCATCGCTTTTATTTCATAAAAAAGCCGCTTCATTCAGCGGCTTATTCACTCATATAAATGGATTATTGCGCAGTATATCCGCCATCCATCACCACCGCCTGTCCTGTGATTCCTGCACCTTTGTGACTGGCAAGGAAAATCGCATAGTCGGCAATTTCTTCAACGCTGAGTAAACGCTTTTGTGGCACCATCGCTAAAATTACATCTTCCAAAGCACTTTCCAGACTTACATTACGGGTTTTCGCCAAATCTGCAATTTGCCCACGCACCAATGGCGTATCTACATAACCCGGACATAATGCATTCACGGTAATGCCATCACGCGCACACTCCAAAGCCGCGACTTTGGTCAAACCAATCACACCATGCTTGGCACTGTTATAACCCGCCTTACCCGCAAAGCCAATCAATCCATTGATCGAAGACATATTGATAATACGACCATATTTTTGCGCTTTCATAATCGGAAACGCATGTTTAATC
The DNA here is from genome assembly GCF_013072695.1 of Acinetobacter sp. Ac_5812. Taxonomy (GTDB): domain Bacteria; phylum Pseudomonadota; class Gammaproteobacteria; order Pseudomonadales; family Moraxellaceae; genus Acinetobacter. The sequence continues at coordinate 286,161 of NZ_LXUK01000005.1, read as the reverse complement.
CCGATAAATGAACCTGTCAGCATCACCTGTACCAGTTTCTGATAAATCTCCGTGGCGAAATCTTCAATCGCTGCCACATGCTGAAAACCCGCATTATTGATCAGGATATCCAGACGACCAAAGGTTTGTGTGGTCAAATCAATTGCCGCTTTATAAGCCTGTTCATCAGTTACGTCACAAGGTGCAGACAAGGCTTCAAAACCTTGCTGTTTTAACTGCTCCACGGCTAGCTGGCATTTCTCTGCATTGACATCAGAAATCACCACTTTGGCACCTTCCTGAGCAAATTTTTTCGCAATTTCTAAACCAATACCGCTCGCCGAACCAGTAATAAAGGCCACTTTGGCTTCGAGTTGTTGAGTCACTGTACTACTCCTGTTCTTGATGATCTTGATTGCTCGCCAGTCAATACGGACGAGCTGAAATTAAAATTCGACTTAGACAATACCGAACCATGTAAATGCAGCAATCACCACAAATACCGCCAAGGTTTTAATAATCGTCACTGCGAAAATATCTTTATAAGATTGTTTATGGGTTAAACCTGTAACGGCAAGTAAGGTAATCACAGCACCATTATGCGGAAGCGTGTCCATACCGCCCGATGCCATCGCCACCACACGATGCATCACTTCAGGGGGAATACCCGCTGCTAAAATCGCTGCATTGTAGGTTTCTGCCATCGCGCTCAAAGCAATACTCATCCCACCCGATGCAGACCCAGTAATCCCTGCCAGTACCGTTGTGGTCACTGCACCATTGACCAAAGGATTGGTAAACGTCGTCCCCAGTGCATGGCTAATCAAAGCAAAGCCTGGTAATGCCGCAATAATCGCTCCAAAACCATACTCCGATGCAGTGTTCATCACCGCCAATAATGAACCACTGATACTGGCATTCACACCTTCTTTAAAGTTAGTTACCACGCGCTGATAATCAAATAAAATCGCCGCAATAATGCCAACAATCAAGGCCAAACCGACTGCCCAAATCGCCCCTGTTTTTGCCACATCAACAGTGTAGTTGGCGAGACCAATTGCATTAAAATCAAAGCCATTCGGATACCATTCTTTGATGGCTGTGGATAGATAACGGTTCATCACCGCAACCAGAATCAACGGAACAAAGGCCATACATTGACGCAGCACTGAACCGTTGTTTTGCTGAGATAGCTCTACATCAGCAGTCGTTTGCATGGCTGCATCTTCAGCAGCAAAACCAGCATAACCTTCACCTGCACGAGCAGCAGCTTTACGGCGTGACTCTAGATACAACAGCCCCATGCTTAAGACGAAGATTGCTCCAATTACACCCAAAAATGGTGCTGCATAGATATTGGTACCAAAGAAGGTGGTCGGAATCACGTTCTGAATTTGTGGTGTACCCGGCAAGGCATCCATGGTGAATGTAAATGCGCCTAAGGCAATGGTGCCAGGAATCAAACGTTTTGGAATATTGGCCTGTTGGAACAACTGATTGGCAAATGGATAAATCGCAAATACCGCCACAAATAAGCTAACACCGCTATAGGTCAGAATGGCACCCAGTAAAACTACGGTTAAAATGGCTTTTTTTGCGCCAATCAAATTGACAATGGTACGGGCAATCGACTCAGCAATACCCGACATTTCCACCACTTTGCCAAAGATCGCCCCCAGCAAGAACACCAGAAAATAGTCTTTAATGAAATTAACCATTTTCGGCATAAAAACGCCCGAATAAAACGGCAATACATTGGCGGGATTAATCAGAAAAACCGCCAGCAATGCACATAACGGTGCCATCAAAATCACGGAAAAACCGCGATAGGCCGTGTACATCAGCAAGCCTAAAGACAGCAGAATGACAAATAAGTCCCACATATTCTTTTACTCCATTCCAAAGAATATATGTCAGGGTCAACCAAATTATTTTTTTTATACTATGTGGTGGTTATCCTAACCATAAACAAAATTAAAATACTGCGAACTGCAGTACAGAATCTAAAGCAAAGACGCATGCTAAAACGTATTTTAAAATAGCATTAAAATCATAAAAAACAAGACGATTAAAACAAAATACATCATTTAAATTAACCATAAAAATCATACAGATATAGAAATAACACCCAAATAATTTAATTGATTAATAAAACAAATTAATTATTCAAAAATACTCATTAATCCCATCAAAGTATATTTAGCTTATTATTTTAATAATCTATTTTTCGATATTGAGATAAAATAAATCAATAATCTCATATCGTATTTCAAAACATAAACGGCTTGCCTCTCATCAGCGAATTAACAAAAATGCCAGTCACAATGTGCTGTTTTTTTTATAAATTACAGCATATAAATCAAAAACTTTCCGCATAGGTCGTCCACCATGACTTTAAAGCAACTCAAAGCATTTCTGGCTTTGACTCGTACCCTGAATTATGCAAATGCCTCTGCTGAATTGCATCTCAGTCAATCTGCTTTAAGTCTAAGTATCAAATCACTGGAAGAAGAACTGGGTGGTAAGCTGTTTAAGCGCAATACCCGTCGGGTTGAGCTGACACAGGAAGGAAAATCATTAATTCCCTATGCCAAGAAGCTACTGGCCAATTGGGAAGATATGGAAAAAGACGTCAAGCAACGTTTTAAACTCAATCGCGGCACACTAAACATTGCCTCGATGCCCTTTGTCACCCATGCGATTTTACCGCAAGTGATTCATAGCTTTTTAGCCAAACATCCCAATATCAGCTTTTCCATTCATGATATTCCCAATGAAAAAGTGCTTGAAAATGTTCAGGATGGCATTTTTGAAATTGGCATTTGCTTTGAACCACCACGCAATGATCAACTGGAATTTAAACCCTTATTTGAGGAAGATTTCCTTGCGCTCTTACCAAAAACGCATCCTTTGGCAAGTGCGGATTCGATCAGTTGGAAACAACTATGTGCCAATCCCTTTGTGACCTTGCAACATCCCTCGATCGTTCGACACCTGATTGAAGAAAACTGTCTTAAAAACCATCTGACATTAGATTTAAAAGTTGAATGTCATCAAATCAGTTCCCTCTCCAGCTTTGTGGCATTAGATATGGGCGTCAGTGCCATCCCCCGTCATTTTCAAAATTTTATCGACAAGGAACATAACGTCTTGATTGAGATTGAGGACGGCAAATTGCCGCAAGCGATTGGGATTGTCTATAAAAAAGACTTTGAGCTTTCCAATATCTCAGCCGAGTTTATTGAGATCTTGCTGCAACATGATTTTGGCTAAGCCCTTTCGGCTGTTACACCAAAACAGATTCGCCCCGTCATCGTGCCCTTTTGAGTGAAATAGATGAAATTTATTGTATTAATGAGTTTCCCTCATTAATCCTTTAAAAATTTAAACTTCTGTAAATAATCCCTGAATGCTAAAACTATTAGAAACCAAGGAATTTACAGGTGAAAAAATGAATAAAGTCTATTCAAGCGCAGCACTGGCACTGCAAGATGTGGTGCAAGATCAACAGACTTTTGCGGTTGGCGGTTTTGGCTTATGCGGTATTCCTGAGGCCTTGATTCAGGCGCTGAAAGAAACAGGTGTCACAGGCCTGACCTGTATCTCTAATAATGCAGGTATTGATGATTTTGGCTTGGGTGTGTTGCTCAAGACCCGACAAATTAAAAAAATGATCTCGTCTTATGTGGGCGAAAATAAAGAATTTGAACGCCAATATCTAAATGGTGAACTGGAAGTTGAACTCACACCCCAAGGCACATTGGCGGAAAAACTACGCGCTGGCGGTGCAGGCATTCCTGCTTTTTATACCGCAACAGGTGCAGGTACCTTGGTGGCTGAAGGTAAGGAACAACGCGAATTTAATGGTCGTACCTATATACTTGAACCTTCATTAACCGCAGATGTGGCCTTGGTCAAAGCCTATAAAGCGGATAAAGCCGGCAATCTGGTATTCCGTAAAACCGCGCAAAATTTTAATCCTGAATGCGCAATGGCTGGAAAAATCACCATTGCCGAGGTTGAACAGATTGTAGAAATTGGCGAACTGGATCCAGATGAAATCCATTTAGCAGGGATTTACGTCAATCGTGTGGTACTGAATGCCACCCCAGAAAAACGGATCGAACAAAAAACCCTCAAAGCACAGGACGCATAATCATGGCATGGACACGTGAACAGATGGCACAACGTGCCGCGCAAGAATTACAAGATGGTTTCTACGTCAATCTGGGTATTGGCCTGCCGACATTGGTTGCCAATTACATTCCAGAGGATATGGATGTGTGGCTACAATCGGAAAATGGTCTGCTCGGCATTGGTGAGTTCCCAACCGAACAGCAACTTGACCCTGATTTAATCAATGCAGGTAAACAGACCGTTACCGCGCGTGCAGGTGCAGCCTTTTTCTCCAGCAGTGAATCCTTTGCCATGATTCGTGGCGGGCATGTCAACATTGCCATTTTGGGTGCCATGGAAGTCTCCGAGCAAGGTGATTTGGCCAACTGGATGATTCCGGGCAAGAAGGTCAAAGGCATGGGCGGTGCCATGGACTTGGTTGCAGGTGTGCAACGTGTGGTGGTGTTGATGGAACACAATGCCAAAGACGGGACTGCCAAAATCGTCAAACAGTGCAGCTTACCACTGACAGGTCAAAAAGTCGTACATCGCATTATTAGCGACCTAGGTGTCTTGGATGTTGTTGCTGAAGGCATCAAACTGGTGGAGTTAGCGCCTGATGTGACTGAGCAACAAATTCAAGCGGCTACAGGTGTTGAACTTTTGATTGAAGCCAAAGCTTAATTCTATACACACTTTTATTTTCTCGTTGAAGTGATGCTGTGATGGCATCACTTTTCGCTGTTTTCATAACAGCAAAAATTCATTTAGGACAAATGAATCAGATACAACAAAATTAAAAATGGATGCTCAAGATGAATAAACAACCTGCCTTGTTAGAACGGTTTGCCCTGCGGATTAGTAACTGGTCGGAAAAATGGTTTCCTGACTCCTACATTTTTGCCCTGCTCGGTGTAATTATCGTTTCCTTTGCTGCCATCGGCATTGGTGCATCGGTACAAGATGTCGCCAGTTCATTTGGTAACGGTTTCTGGAGTTTGATCCCCTTCACCTTACAAATGACCATGCTGATTATTGTCGGTTATGTGGTTTCGGTTTCTGCACCTGTGAAAAAACTGATTCAGAAAATGGCACGGATTCCCCATTCGGGACGCAGTGCCATTGTCTTGGTCGCCACGGTCAGCTTATTGATTTCATTGGTCAATTGGGCGGTCAGTACCATTTTGACCGCATTGTTGGTAATTGCGCTGGCCAAGCGTAAAGAGCTACAGATGGACTACCGTGCTGCCGCCGCTGCTGCCATTATTGGCATGGGCGCAACCTGGGCACTGGGCATCAGTTCGTCTGCGGCACAATTACAGGCCAATAAAGCCAGTTTGCCTGAGTCCATCTATAACCTCACGGGTGTGATTCCATTTACCGAAACCATCTTCCTATGGCAATCCATGCTGATGACCTTGATCTTGGTGATTGTCTCAATTGCGATTGCCTATTGGTCTGCGCCGAAAGGTGACAACGTCAAAACCATGCAGGATTTTGAGCTGAGTTTTGATGAAGAAGAAAAAACTGAAGTTAAATCAACCCGACCGGGCGACTGGTTGGAAAACTCACCCTTATTGACCATTATCGTGGTGGCATTAGGCTTGATCTGGATGTTCATCGAGTTTTCTAAAACTAATCCCATCATCGCCATTTCTAGCCTCAATACCTATAACTTTGTGTTCTTGATGCTGGGGCTTGCACTACACCGTACTCCGCGAAACTTCCTCAATGCAGTGAGTCAGGCAGTGCCTGCGGTGTCGGGGATTCTGATTCAGTTCCCGCTCTACGGCAGTATCGCCTTTATTATGACCCAAGCGCTGAATAGTCAGGATTTATCGCTGTCGCATTATATTGCTGAATTCTTTGTTTCGATTGCCTCGAAAGAAACCTTTGCAATTGTGATGGGCATCTACTCTGCAGTACTGGGTTTCTTTGTTCCTTCTGGCGGTGGTAAATGGATTATTGAAGCGCCTTATGTGATGCAAGCAGCCAATGATTTACAAGTGCATTTAGGCTGGTCGGTGCAGATTTATAATGCGGCAGAAGCCTTACCAAATCTGATCAATCCCTTCTTTATGCTGCCAATGCTCGGGATTTTAAAACTCAAAGCCAAAGACGTGATCGGTTTTACTGTGACTCAATTGGTGTTCCATCTGCCTTTAGTGTTGTTCTTACTCTGGATTTTAGGACGCACTCTTACATATAGCCCACCAGTTATGTAACTACACAGTTCCGTCAGCGCCACTTTTTATCTTGAAACTCTTGAAGATGAAAAGTGGTGATCCCTGTTGCTTAGCACAGTAAAAAATCATCGACCGATCTTCATGCGCGTTCCCTCGGCTGGCTTTATTCAGTAATGTCCAAAACCGTGCTATTTTTAAGCAAATTGCACCACTTTTCACCAAAATTACAATTTAACTTCTAAATTGGTGCGTTTTTTGCTTTAGATATTTCATCAAATTAAGTTGTTGCAATACAGCTTGAGTTTCTAGATTTACTAAATCCATTTTGGTGCAGAAAACGAATCAAATATTTGCATCAAAATAAAATTTAGCACTTTTTTTGAGCACCACTATGCAAAACGTAGATCTATTTTTCTTACTGCTCGGGGCAGTACTGGTATTGGCAATGCACGCTGGCTTTGCGTTCTTGGAATTGGGCACCGTGCGCCATAAAAACCAAGTCAATGCATTGAGTAAAATCCTCACCGATTTTGCCATTTCAGCGATTGCCTATTTCTTTGTAGGCTATTGGATTGCATATGGTCAAAACTTTTTCCATGCAGGCAGTACCTTAGCAGCCGATCATGGTTATAACCTGATGCGTTGTTTCTTCTTACTGACCTTTGCTGCGGCGATTCCCGCGATTATCTCGGGCGGTATCGCCGAACGTGCCAAAATGCGTGCGCAAGCGATTGCCACACTGATCTTGGTTGCCCTGATCTACCCGTTCTTTGAAGGCATGATCTGGAATGGTAACTATGGTCTGCAAAAATGGTTAGAGAACTCTTTTGGTGCAAGCTTCCATGACTTTGCAGGTTCTGTTGTGGTTCATGCCATGGGCGGTTGGATTGCCCTTGCTGCTGTGATTTTACTGGGTGCTCGTCATGGTCGTTATAAGAATGATGGTCGTGTCAGTGCCCATCCACCATCATCTATTCCATTCCTTGCTTTAGGTTCATGGATTCTGATCGTGGGCTGGTTTGGTTTTAACGTGATGAGTGCACAACGGGTTGAAGCGATTTCAGGTCTGGTGGCAATTAACTCACTGATGGCGATGGTTGGGGGTACTTTGGCAGCCAACTATATGGGCCGTAATGACCCTGGTTTCTTACACAATGGTCCATTGGCTGGCTTGGTCGCAATCTGTGCAGGTTCAGATATTGTGCACCCAATTGGTGCGCTTGTGATTGGTGGCACGGCGGGTGCCCTGTTTGTTTACCTGTTCACCTATACTCAAAACAAACTTAAAATTGATGATGTGCTTGGGGTCTGGCCATTACATGGTGTTTGCGGTGCATTGGGTGGCATCGCAGCAGGCATCTTCGGACAACAGGCGCTCGGTGGTCTCGGTGGTGTCTCCATCATCTCGCAAATCATTGGTACGGGTCTTGGCATTATCATTGCCTTGGTCGGTGGTTTTATTGTCTATGGTCTATTAAAAGCTACGATGGGTATCCGCCTGTCACAAGAAGATGAGTATCGTGGTGCGGATCTTTCAATCCATAAAATTTCAGCCAATTCGGAAGAATCAATGTTCTAACTTTTCAAACCTTTTTAAGCGACGGAAACGTCGCTTTTTTTATCTCAATTAAAAACGAACTCGTTTTTATTTTCTCTATTTTATTTTTCTCTTCTCATCGATGCTATCGATACATAGCGGTTTTAATACTGAGATAAAGCAGTTGCGCAACCGACGCTGCCCCAGTGTATCCAAGCGATCATGGCACATATCATGCTTTATATTTCTTGCAATTTTTACTGTAATTTACAACTTTTAAATTACGCCACTCATCCACCATTACGATTAACAAAACCGTAAAGAATATCGCTTGAGCATGTGCATTGAACTCTATTAAGATGAAAAATAATGTTTTTTAATACATCAAAAAGAACACATTATTTTTCATAAAAATGAACGGTTAAACCGCAACAATGACGCATGCGATCATAACGATACAAAAGGAGTTTTGTAGATGATTTATAAACGCACCATGACCTCTCTGCTTTGTGCAGGCACAATGATATTCGGACTCAGTGCCTGTAGTGACAACAAAGCGCCGGCTGCTGGCGACAAAGCGACTGAAGCGGGTGCCTCCACTTCGGGAACATTAAACAAAATCAAAAGTTCTGGCACGATTGTGCTGGGTTATCGCGATTCATCGATTCCCTTTTCATATATTGCATCTACCCCAAACCAACCTGTTGGTTATGCACATGATCTGCAACTTAAAGTTGTTGAAGCTGTGAAGCAGAAGCTGAATATGCCAGACCTGAAAATCCGCTATAACTTGGTCACCAGTCAGAATCGTATTCCACTGGTCTCGAATGGGACTGTGGATCTGGAATGTGGCTCGACCACTAACAATAAAGAACGCCAGCAACAAGTCGATTTCTCCGTTGGTTTCTTTGAAGTCGGTTCTCGATTGCTGACGGCTAAAAATTCGGGCATCAAAGACTTTGCCGATTTAAAAGGTAAAAAACTGGTCACCACTGCAGGCACTACCTCGGAACGCTATATCCGTCAACATCAACAAGAACTTGGCATTGGCGAAATCATTTCCGCCAAAGACCATGCTGAATCCTTCTTGATGCTACAAAATGGTCGGGCTGTCGCGTTTATGATGGACGATATCCTACTCGCAGGGGAAAAATCCAAAGCCAAAGATCCAAATCAGTGGGATATTGTCGGGACCGCCCCCATCCATGAAATTTATGGTTGTATGCTGCGTAAAGGCGATACTGGCTTTAAACAAGTAGTCGATGATGCCATTAAGGCAACCTATGCCTCTGGTGAAATCAACAAGATGTATGAAAAATGGTTCCAGCAACCGATTCCACCAAAAAATATTAATTTGAACTTTGCCATGTCGGATCAGCTCAAAGCCTTGATCAGCACCCCACATGATCGCGATCAGTAATTCGCTCCCCTAATAGTAAGAATAGTATTGTGGAATTGGGCAACAGCAAATGTTGTCCTGATTCTGCTCAGGAGTCGTTATGAATTATAGCTGGAACTGGGGAGTTCTATGGCAATCAACAGGGATCGGAGACACCACCTACCTGAATTGGATCATCACAGGTCTAGGTTGGCTGCTTGTAATTGCTGTGGTCGCATGGAGTATTGCCCTACTGCTTGGTAGCACGCTCGGTATTATGCGTACGCTCCCCAATAAATCCGCCAGAGCTATCGGTACTGCCTATGTCACCTTATTTAGAAATGTACCTTTACTGGTTCAATTATTTATTTGGTTTTATGTGGTTCCCAACTTTCTGCCCGCACCGATTAAAAGCTGGTGGATGAATGATCTTGGTGCCAATACCACCGCCCTGATTTCCGCCAGTGTCGGACTGGGTCTATTCACCGCAGCACGTGTTTGTGAACAGGTACGAACAGGGATTGAAGCTTTACCCAAGGGGCAAATCAATGCTGGCTATGCCATGGGATTTACCACAACACAACTGTATCGTTATGTGATTCTACCGCAGTCCTTTCGTACCATTCTACCGCCACTAAGCTCAGAATTGACTAACTGCGTCAAAAACACCTCGGTCGCCTCATTGGTTGGGGTAGCAGAAATTATTTCGCAGATGAAAACCATTAGTGAATATACGCAGAACACCATTGAAATTTACACCTATGTCACGCTGATTTTTATCGTGATCAACATCTGCCTCATTTTTAGTATGAACCTATTGGAAAAACGCCTGCGTATTCCTGGTTTAATATCAGGAGGCAAGTAATATGGAATGGTTAACTTCTTTTCTCAGTGACTTACAACAGTCTGGGCCTGCGCTCTGGTATGGGTTCAGCATTACCTTAAAAGTCGTGGTGATTGCGACCATTGGCGGTATTGCGATTGGTACTGCACTGGCAATGATGCGCTTGTCTTCAATCAAAATTTTAAATTGGATTGCACAGGCTTATGTGGATCTGTTCCGTTCCATTCCACTGCTATTGGTCTTGATGTGGTTCTATTTTGCTGTGCCATTTTTTTATACCGCCATCACAGGTCAATATCTGACCATTGATACTGCTTTAGTTTCAAGTATCGTGGCCTTCATGTTATTTGAAGCCGCTTATTTTTCCGAAATTGTGCGTGCAGGGATTCAGTCGATTCCCAAAGGTCAATCGGCTGCGGCTTATGCACTCGGAATGAGCTATAGCCAGTCAATGCGGCTGATTATTTTGCCACAGGCATTCAGAAAAATGACCCCGTTGCTACTTCAGCAAACCATCATCCTATTTCAAGACTCCACCATGGTCTATGCCATTGGGTTACTTGATTTCTTTAGAACAAACTATGTTCGTGGTGATTTGATGTCTCTGCTCACCCAATATATTTTATTTGCAGGTCTGGTGTACTTCACCATCAGCGCTTTAGCGACATTCGCAGTGAAACGTTTACAAAGGAGGTTAAGTGTATGAGTGACAATAACGTAATGATAGACCTCCAAAATGTCAGTAAATGGTATGAACAATTTCAAGTTTTAACCGAATGCAGCACCCAAATCTGCCAAGGTGAAGTGGTGGTGGTCTGTGGTCCATCGGGCTCGGGCAAATCAACACTGATTAAAACGGTGAATGGGCTTGAGCCGTTTCAGCAGGGTAAAATCTTTGTCGATGGTGTGCCTATGCATGAACCCAAAACCGACATGACCAAATTACGTAGCAGAGTCGGAATGGTGTTCCAGCACTTTGAACTGTTTCCGCATTTAAGCATTACCGAAAACCTAACTCTGGCACAAATCAAGGTTCTTGGGCGTTCCGAAGCCGAAGCCAATAAAAAAGGACTGGCCTATCTGGATCGTGTTGGGCTGAGCGCGCATGCCAAGAAATTTCCGGCACAACTGTCTGGAGGGCAACAACAACGTGTAGCAATTGCCCGTGCGCTCAGTATGGATCCGATTGCGATGCTGTTTGATGAACCTACCTCTGCACTTGATCCTGAAATGATCAATGAAGTGCTTGATGTGATGGTCGGACTTGCCAAGGAAGGAATGACCATGATGTGTGTGACGCATGAAATGGGCTTTGCCCGTCAGGTGGCCAATCGTATTATTTTTATGGATCAAGGTAAAATTGTAGAAGACTGCTCCAAAGATGAATTCTTTGGCACACCACGCGGTGAACGCGCTCAGCAATTTCTGAATAAAATCCTACACTAATCCGTTCCCATATTCACAGCAGAAATAAAGCAGCCAAATGGCTGCTTTATTTTGAAATAGAATAAACGATATCATTGTGCTCGTTTTAAGAAATATATAAATAATTAGATATTGGCCTGTTTACATTTAAAACTCTACCGCTGATTTTTATCTTTGAAATATTCGTTCTTGATGCTTGTTTTAATATTCCTTTAAGAGCCAATTAAGCTTATTCACATTAAATAACACAATTGTCATCTAATTTTAATCATACGTTGCATGATTTTGAAAACACCTTTCTTCGCATTGATGAGCTTTCTATTGTTGGTCAGCTTTTTCATCTTGTTGTTCGTGTTTCCAGTCGGTGGAACCATTGACTTGCAACTGATTCAACCTTGGGTCAGTCAACATGGTGGCTTCCCTTATAAAAATGATTGGTTTCTCGATAAACTTAACCATACTTACGTCAAACAACTTTTAACGCTTGTTTATGTTGCTTTTTTCTTTTTGTGGTGCGCCTCTTTTAAAGTCGAAAAGCTGAAACCACAACGTTGGCAATACGGTTATATGTTTTGGATCAGTATGCTCTGTACAGGTATCGTAGGACTACTCAAAGCCCATTCTTATCACGCCTGTCCATGGTATATGACCCATGAAACCTCAACAGGTTTTACTTGGGATTTTTCTGCAACCGCTGGGCACTGTTTTCCTGGTGGTCACGCCAGTACAGGCTTCGCACTGGTCACAGGTTATTTTGTCTATCGTTTGCATCAAACACAACGTGCTTGGTTTTACCTCATTGCCGCAATGATCATTGGCTTTGCGATGGGTTGGGCGCAGATGATGCGTGGCGCCCATTTTTTGAGTCATAACTTGTGGACGGCATGGGTTTGTATTGCTGTGAACCTTGTGTTGTATGCACTCACTTATAAGCGACACCAAGCCATTACAAATCGTAATTGAGTACCTTTCTCGATATCCAATGTGGTAAAGTGGATGCCCGAACTTATAGAACGAGTTCGGTTGACACCCACATTAGGATTTTTTTTGCTGCCGTATGTCTGACTATCAAACTTTTTTGGAATCCACTTTAGCAACACAATCCGACTCTATTCAGTCTTATGAACTAGATTCACGTAAAGTATGGCTTAAAAAAGCATCTGAACGTCATGGTTTGTGGTTATATACGCCTCTGAAATGGCTAGCAAAAATATTTAATCTTGGCTCCATCACCCCAGTTCCCAACCAAGGGGGATCAGCTGCAATCCAATGTGAATTCAAACGGATTCAACAGCTCAAAGCACTTGGAATATCAACCCCGAATGTATTGGCGCTCTCAAAAAAAGGCATTTTGCTCGAAGATGTCGGCTCACAACGTCAAAGCCAAGTCAGCCAACTAGACCAGAAAATTGCAAGCCTTAAAGATCATCCAGAACAACAATTCGGCTTATTTCATCAAGCCATTCAGGCCATTCGCAAGTTGCATGCGAATGAAGGTTATTTAAGTGAAGCCTTTGCGCGAAACATTCTGGTCGATGAACAGAATCAGTTTACCTTTATTGATTTTGAAACGGATCCGCGAGATGTGCTCAGCCTGCATGATTGTTTTGTACGTGACTGGTTACTGTTTATCTTCTCGACAGCCTATCATTTTGAATTTGAACGACTCGAGCCAGCCAGCCAGTTGCTTTATCAAGCTTTACTGGATGAACCTCAAGTCTATAAAGATATTTGTAAGGTCGGTAAACGATTAAACTGGGTATTACGCTTGAATGTCAGCAAAGTCGGCAATGATGGTAAACGCATCCAAAAATGTGTGTTATTCCTGCGCGACCTGAAACAGCAATCTGAAACCAATACTCAGTCAAATTAAGTCCTCTTTATATTCAATGCTGTTCATGATGCGCAAGTTTCTTTGGTAATCTGACCAATACGCTCAAACCGCCTAATTCAATACTCCGAGATAAAGTCAAAACCCCACCTAAACGTTGGGTGGCTTTATCTACAATCGAAAGTCCAAGTCCACTGCCCACTTCTAAGTGATGGTGGACGCGATAGAAACGTTTCAGTACTTTGTCGTATTGTTCAGGATCAATTCCATTACCGCTATCTTCGATTTGAATATAAGCAAAATCATCAGTATCGCTATAGACTGAAATATTAATAATGCCTTGATTCGGGGTATATTTAATCGCATTATCAATCAGGTTAAAAATAATCGAATGTACAGTCGATTCAAGACTCTGCATTTCAATCGGTTCATTGCGCTCAAAGCCTAAATCAATCTCCTTTTGCATGGCTAAATTCACCAATTGCTCAACACAATTGAGTGCAACATCGTTCAATCTGAAATTAGTATTAGGTTCAATCAGGCTCAGTGCAACATCCTGTTTAGCCAATGCCAAAAGCTGGGTGACTAAATGTTGAATACGGGCTAAGCCTTTACTCAGATTCTGTAAAGCCTCATGTTCAGGAAACTGACTGATCAAGATTCGTGTTTGTAGATTCAAGGCAGTCACAGGTGTTCTGAGTTCATGCGCGGCATCGGCAATAAATTGCTTTTGCTCAGTTTGAGCATGCTGAATACGCTCAAATAAACGATTCATTTCTTCAATGGTGGGCAACAGTTCATGAGGATAATCTTTCACATCTATCGGTGACAGACCATCCGAATCACGCTGGGTCAGTTCTGTTTTAAAATCATCTAAGGGTTTTAAACTCAGGCTAATAATAAATGCTAAAACCAGAATCGCAATCGGCAATAACAGCAGATAAGGGACAAACATACTCCCAGCCAACTCCCACGCAAACGCATGGCGTACCTCTTCTTGCTGACTGACCTGAATCTGATAGTCTTTTAATGGAATCACATAGACACGCCACTTTCCTTGCGGTGTGTTTTGGGTATAAAAACCTGCTTGTTTCACAGGTGGAACCAAAAGATGGGTCTGATGCCATAAATGGCTTTGATCTTTATAAGCCCAAATATCAATCAGCAAATCTTCTTCGTGATAGGCGCGATGTAACTCCACCCGACTTGCCATAGGTGTTACAGGCTGAGAACTTGAACGTTCCGCCATATACTGCATTTGGGTATCTAAAATTTCATCGACCTCATGTAATGAAATTTTATATGCGGCTAAAATCAAGAAACAACCCAGCACAATACTGAAAATAGAGGTCCCCCAAATCAGTCTTTTCTTGAGTGAATAATGCTGAGTTTTTTTCATAAGTTTAAGCTTGCCCCAAGCGATAACCCAAACCACGAATGGTTCGAATAAAGTCTTTACCTAATTTGGCTCGTAAATGGTGCACATAGACTTCAATGGTATTACTGGTCACTTCACTGTCAAAATCATAAAGTTTGTCTTCCAAATTAGCTTTCGAGAAAATTTTGTTTGGATGAGACACCATCGGGATCAGAATGGCCCATTCCCGATTAGAAAGTTCAATCTGTTGTCCTTTAAATGTCGCCAAGTGTTGTTCAACATCGAGCGTCAACTCACCACTTTTTAACAATTGTGACTGACTTTTCAATTGTGCTGTTTCTACGCTGCCACGACGTAATAATGCATTGATTCGTGCAAGCAACTCATCAAACTCATACGGTTTGATCAAATAGTCATCTGCGCCTTGGTTGAGACCATCCACACGATTTTGTAGCTGATCTCGTGCAGAAATGATCAACACAGGTATTGAACTACGTTGACGAATCTGTCTGAGGATTTGCATCCCATCCATCAAAGGTAGGCCTAAATCCAACAAGATTAAGTCAAAAGGCTGTTTGGTTAACAAAGCTAGTCCATCGACCCCGTTATTGACCCACTCCACCTCAAACTGATGATATCGCAATAAAGTCAATGTTGACTCAGCAATCATAAAATCATCTTCTATCATCAAGATCTTAGTCATGATTTCACTTCACCTTATGGGTTAGGACATGTCTGTAACATGTCATTTTTAGCATTAATTACCTTGGTTTTGATATCAAGCAAACTCAGCATGGTTGGGAACAAGTTATCTTGGCTCAGCTTATTTTTACTTTGTTGTGCCAAACATTTTATTTGCTTCGTAGCTTGTTGCTGCCATGTCTGAGAGAACCACATCAGCATAGGTACATGGGTTTGTTGCGTCGGTGCAATCGCATAAGGCGCACCATGCAAATACATGCCACTCTCACCGGTTGATTCGCCATGATCAGACAAATACCACAAACCTGTTTGATATTTCGTTGTATTTTTTAATGTTTCAATCAATGAATCTAAAACATAATCGGTATAAAGCAAAGTATTATCATAGCTATTCACAAGTGCTTCTTGAGTACAGCCCTGAATCGCATTGGTATCACAAGTTGGTTTAAATACACGGTATTCAGCAGGTATCCGCTTATAATAGGCTGGTCCATGGCTGCCCATTTGATGTAATACCACTAAATGTGAACGGGTATCATCTTTCGGAATTGTTTCAAGATAGGCTTTTAAACTATCAATCAGAATATCATCCAAGCACTCTCCATCCTTACACCATTTCTGTTGAATTGGCTCAGGGATTTTAAATTGCTCAACACGGTCACAAGTCCCTTTACAACCTGAATTATTATCAATCCAAGTCACTTGGTAACCCGCTCGTTTTGCAATATCCAGTAGACCTTCTCGATGACTCGCGAGACGTTCATCGTAATCCTCTCTTGGCATACCAGAGAACATACAAGGTACCGAAACTGCCGTTGCTGTACCACACGAACTCACCTGAGAGAAATTCAAAATATCTTGTTTAGATAACTTAGGATTGGTATTTTTTGCATAACCATTTAAAGAAAAATTTTCAGCCCGTGCTGTTTCACCCACCACTAACACCATCAATTTGGGTACAGCTGTTGATGATTGAGTTGCTTGAGCATCTTCTCCATAAGTCACCAGAGGAAGATTTTCCTTAGGTGCTTTCTTTTTATAATACGATACAAATGAAGCAATCATATTTTGAGGAGAAATCATTCCTTTTAAATCACGGTTTTCACGAAAGATTGCAGCAAAATCGACATAAAAGACAAACAGCAAACCACCAACCATAGCTAAAGAAACAAGCGAGGCCACCACTTTTTTCCAAATTTGTCGAATAACAGGTTCAGGTTTTAGTTTAATCAGCAAAATCACAATAATCGGCACAACCACCATGCCAATGATCCAAACCAGCAAATGCCAAGACCATGTATCTTTTGCTTCAGCAATATCCGTTTGCATCAGGTTTTGAATTTGGTCTGAGGTGATCCAGACCCCTAGAGTATTGACAGCATAAGAGGCAAAACCACCAATAAAGACTAAAGCGATTGCAATTGGTTTTGCGGTCCATTTCCAATTCAAAACTTGAAAAAGAAAAGTATAGAATGCCGTTACCACACCGACTGAGGCTAAAACAAATAGTCCTGCTTTAAAACCTGTATAGGGGGTCAGTGTCTGCATCTTTTCATAAAATGCAAGATTGAGAAAAAGCCCTAACCAAACTGCGAGTAACACATTGAAGGTGAGTAATGAAATGGTCTTTGTTTTGAGTCTTTTGAGCAACATAAGCATCACAATCTAAAAATAAATTTCTTAGCTTTTTTTAAGATAAGAATAAAAACTTAAAAATGACTTAAACAAAACAATAGCAACCTAACAAAATGACAGGTTAAAAATTGAGTGAATTAAGAATTGGATTAATTAAAGTATGAATAATGTCCTATTTTTATAAATCCTTGTTAAAGCGATTCTCCACCCTTGTAGCCTAGCGTTTTATGAAAATAAATGATTCTATTTAAAGAAAAAACAATATAAACAAAAATGCCCTTTAAGCAAACTTAAAGGGCATTTTTTTTAAATAAAACAGATTAGAATTTGAACTCTAAACCTAAACCTGCAACAGGTTGTTTATCCTTTTTGCTGGCTTGCTCAAGCGTTAGATAACCTGCATAACCATAAGTCTTAACTTGTTTGTTAAATGCATAATCTGCACCAGCGATAATTTGTTTTGCTTTAAAGTCAGCAGTATTGGTTTTAAAGCTCGTATCATTCTGGCTATATTGACCTTTCACCGTCCAATTCTTCGCTTGAGGGATATTATATTCCGCACCCAACAACCAACCTTGTGTATCATCAATATTTTCTGAACCTGGCGCATTACCAGACACAGCTTCTACTTCTGAAGTCTGATACAGTGCTTTAAGTGCCAAGCCTTCAAGCGGCGTGACTTTACCAATTGCACGTACCGTATTTGCCGCTGCAAACAACCCACCACCAGCAATTGCAGGCTCAGCAGCATTTAAAAAACCACGACCAAGGAAGGTGCTTGGAATCGCTTTATCATAACCAAGACCAGCTACCACCAATGGATTTTCATAAGTGACAGATGCTGACCATGCATCACCTAAACCACGACCAGAAACTTTTGCGCCGCCACTGGTTGCTTTAATACCTGAAGACTCACCAGTTGCAAGTAACGCATTAAATTTAAATGCACCATCGAGTAATTTCACTGCTGGTGACTCATAAATCACTGCATTATCAATACGGTTTTCACCTGTGAAAATACCTGTGATATCGGCCTTATTGGCAACATAGTTGTTAAAGGTATCTACAACACTCGATAATTGTTTTACAGGCGTATCGTGCTTACCAATTTTCAAAGTACCCAATTGCGCATCTTTCAAACCGACAAAACGATTACGCTGTACCCAATCATTGCTATCGCCATCAGCGCTAAAGCCCCATTCGATTGCATAAACTGCGCTTAAACGCTCAGTTAGTTTTTCATCACCTTTAAGTCCAAGGAATGAACTGTTTGAGCTGATTTCCCAAACGTCTTTGTTTGACTTAGTTGCATTTTTTTCTGGTAAATAATCAACACTGGCATCAATCTCGCCATAAAATGTTGGTGCAGCAAAAGTGGTTGTTGCAAGTAAACTAAGCACTGCTGCTGTTACAATTTTGATTTTCATTGTTTACATCCTGGTTAAATTTGTAACAAATCCTACACATTAACTTTATATGACAAAACGATTAAAATCTTATTAATTTATTCTAATTTCGACTAAAGTTTAATTTTTATACATTCACTTATTCATTCTAATTGACTTATTTATGGCAATATCCACTGTAAATTTAATATCTATATCAATTAATTATCACAATATTTCTGTATTCTCATTCACAGAAATCTCTATATTCATAAAATAATAAAATCCGACGAAAATCATTCCATTCCTATATAAGCTAAGTCATGTACCCAGATTATTTGTTTCAATAGACATCGTTTAAACACAAAAATTGTAATAAGAAGTGACCTTTATCTTGCTTTATTTTTCCAATAAAAGATCGGACTCAAACACAGCATTGAAATGACGCAGATCACCAGTAAATAATCCGCATAACCTAGCCAGTCGCCCACCACACCACTGAATAAATACAACAAACCACTCACCGTTGCCATGATCGATACCTGAAAGGTAAAGTCCGTTCCTGCAAATTGTTTACGGCTATATTGCATGACCAGTGTCAGCATCACCACCAACAGCATTGCAGAACAGGCATCTTCAACCGCATTGACCACATACAACCAAAGTGGAGCAATTTGATCACGAGATTCATAGGCATAGCCGAGAACGGCATAAGCACCCAAACTTATAATTTTCAGAAACGAGAACACGATTAAACAAGATGTTCTAGAGAAATATTTTAATAATAGCCCTGCGATAGCCGCTCCCAATAATGCAGCAACCGCGCCAAACATGGTAATAAATACCCCAATCTGGGTAAAGTTCAGCCCCATATCCACCATTAAAGGTTTCAATAAAGGTCCTGCTAGACCATCAGCCACTTTAAAACTGATCAGTACCAACAGCCATGCTTTTAACTCTTGAGAGGATTGAAAATAATTTAAATAAGCTTTAATTGCCTGAGTAAAGGACTGAGCATTTGCTTTATTGAGTATGTTTCTGTTTTCATGTTTCGGCTCGGAATAAAACAAAACAGGCAATGTATTTAAAAAAACCAAACTGGCCAAAGCCAGAAACGTTCTTTGCCAATCCAGCCAATCTAAACACCAAAGTACAGCTCCGCCACCGACAATAAAACCCAAGCGTGATCCGATCACTTGGAAGGTATTGCCCCAATGCTGCTGATCACTTTTAAGTAAATTGACTGCCAAACCATCTGTGGCAATATCTTGGGTTGCACCAGTTAAATTCATTAACAGTAATAAGCCAAAGAAAATCAGCAGATAACTGGGTTGATCCAAGGTATGAATAGGAAAAAAAGATAAAACGATCAGAATAACAACGCTGCAAAGTTGCGTCGGAATGATCCAACTACGGTAGTGCCCGAATCTAGATAAGGCAAACCGATCCACATAAGCCGCCCAAAAAATCTTAATCGACCAAGGCAACATCAATAAGCCGAAACCACCAATATGCGCCAACGACACGCCCTGTGCCCTTAAAATCACAGGCAATGCATGCGTCATAAAGCCAACAGGCAAGCCCTGTGCCCAATATAAAGAAAACAATAAAATGTAAATCTGTCGAAGATTAGGCATTCCGCGTTTTCCATGGCAGTACAATAAGGTCGATCAAGTATCCAATCCTTTCATCTGTAAGGCAATAAAA
Organism: Acinetobacter sp. Ac_5812; assembly: GCF_013072695.1. Lineage (GTDB taxonomy): Bacteria > Pseudomonadota > Gammaproteobacteria > Pseudomonadales > Moraxellaceae > Acinetobacter. The sequence continues at coordinate 266,058 of NZ_LXUK01000005.1, read as the reverse complement.
TCTTATTTTTTGCCAATGCAGGCGCTGTCATGAGTGTTTAACATAATTGTAGTTGTCATTACATATCGTGATTTATGCCACAGCATTTTCCAGATTTACCTCCGTTGGTTCCACAACGTGGTACAGCTTATAGTCGTGCATTGTGTAAAAAACTTTTTCTCGGCCAAGGTTGGACAGTTGTTGGTGAAATTCCCAATTTACCTAAAGCGGTTGCCATTATCTCGCCGCATACGTCCAATATTGATGGTTGGTATGGTTTTTTAGCTATCGGTGGCTTGGGCTTAAAAATTACGGTTTTAGGTAAAGATACTTTGTTTAAACCAGCTTTGAAGCCACTTTTAAATTGGGCAGGACTCATACCTGTTCATCGTGATAGTGCTCATGGTTTGACTGAACAAGTCGTTGCCACGATTCATGCGCACGATAAAATCTGGATCGGGATGGCGCCCGAAGGTACGCGTAAAAAAGCAGAGAAAATGAAAAGTGGTTTCTATCATATCGCCCATGCCGCTGGGATTCCCATCGTCATGTTTGCTTTTGATTACGACCATAAAACCATTTACTGCTTAGGTGCTTTTACCCCAACAGGTCACTATCAACAAGACTTGGAGCATATCATGCAACGTTATGTCGGGCACTTCTCACCCAAGAACCCAGATTGGCTGGCAGAACCCTTACAAAAACTTGTGAAAAAAAACTAGAAAGTTAAGGGCAAATCTGCTCTGATGTGCCCATCTTTTTGTACATTTTATCTGCACCTGATATGAAAATTGCTCGACTGTCTTGCTTGGCTGTTTTAAGTCTCGCTTTATTTGGTTGTGATCAAACAGCAAAGAAAACACCTCAAACTACGGCGATTAAAGCACGTGAACCTGTCATTGCACTCGCGTTGGGTGGTGGTGGCGCCAAAGGCTTTGCCCATATTGGCGTAATCAAGGTGTTAGAGTCGCATGGCATTAAAGCTAAAATCGTGACGGGCACTAGTGCGGGGAGCTTCGTGGGCAGTATTTATGCCAGTGGTCAAACCCCTTATCAAATGCAGAATCTGGCGTTAAAACTGCAAGAATCTGATCTACGTGATTTAACTTTAAACAGTCAAGGTATTATCCTCGGCCAAAAGCTACAAAATTATGTGAATACACAAGTGGGCAATAAGCCGATTGAACAATTCCCAATTCGTTTTGCTGCGGTCGCAACGCGTTTAGATAGTGGTAAAAAAGCAGAGTTTATTAAAGGTAATGCAGGTCAAGCCGTACGTGCTTCTTGTAGTATTCCCAATGTGTTTGTGCCTGCGGTGATCGGCAATACCAAATATGTAGATGGTGGTCTTGTCAGCCCAATTCCTGTCAAAACAGCCAAAGATATGGGGGCCGATATTGTGATTGCAGTAGATATCTCTGCACGTCCAGTCGGTGGCAAACCTTTAAGCATGTGGGGCTTATTGGACCAAACCATTAATATTATGGGCCAACAAAGTATCAATGAGGAGCTCAATCAAGCCACTGTCGTGATTCAACCTAAAGTGGGTCATCTCGGTGCACTTGATCTTAAATCAAGTAATGAAGCAATTTTGGAAGGTGAGAAAGCGGCTCAAGCCAAGATCACTGCGATTCGAAATGCGATTACTACGTTTAAAAACTCCCCTGCTGCCCTTAAGCCTGCGCCAAAGTCTAAATTCTAAAAATCCTCCTCAAGGGCTGTTGATCTGCATAACGACTTGCAATCCAAGCAAGATTTCTCATGACCATCAGCCCCAAATTCTAAAAAAACAATCTTTGTATATTCATCAAGATAATGATCTGCTAGAGTGCTAAAGGTGAATATTTTTTCACCTCCACTCCGTTTAATGATGCGAGCAAATCTATGGAATTTGTAGTTGAACCTTGGCACTGGTTTGTATTAGGGATTTTACTGATTCTTTCAGAGTTAATTTTGCCTGCTTTTGCTGCATTATGGTTTGGCATAGCAGCCGTCATGGTCTGTATTTTACTGTGGCTTTTCCCGATGATGGGCTTTACCACCCAAGTGATTACTTGGGGAATTTTATCTATTTTATGCACGATTCTTTGGTTCAAATTTATCAAACCGCTCTCCATTGATAAAACCAAAGCAGGACTCCCTCGTGAAGCAACCATTGGTCAAGTCGGTATGGTGATCCAGACTGGTCTTGAACATGGACAAATCATTGTACGCTTCTCGATGCCTGTTTTAGGTTCTGATGAATGGAATTGTCGTTGTACCGTACCTGTACAAGTCGGCGATCGCGTTCGCGTGGTTGATATTTTGGGTAATGATTTAGTCGTTCAACCGCATAGCACGTCATAAACACAAAAGAGGGTTTTCAATGTCTGTCGGTACTATTGTTGTTTTAGCTTTTTTAGCTTTTATTGCTATAACCATCTTTAAAGGGGTTCGTATTGTTCCCCAAGGTTATAAATGGATTGTGCAACGTTTAGGTAAATACCATACCACGTTGAATCCTGGTCTCAATTTCGTGATTCCATATGTAGACGAAGTTGCTTATAAAATTACCACCAAAGATATTGTTTTGGATATTCCTTCACAAGAAGTAATTACCCGAGACAATGCCGTACTGGTGATGAATGCCGTCGCTTATATCAACCTGACAACACCAGAAAAAGCGGTGTACGGGATTGAAAACTATACATGGGCAATTCAAAACCTTGTTCAAACCTCACTCCGTTCAATTGTGGGTGAAATGGACTTGGATGATGCGCTTTCTTCACGTGATCATATCAAAGCGAAGTTAAAAGCAGCCATTTCTGATGATATTTCAGATTGGGGGATTACCCTGAAAACGGTTGAAATTCAAGATATTCAGCCATCTCCAACCATGCAAGCGGCCATGGAAGCGCAAGCAGCAGCTGAACGTCAACGTCGTGCGACGGTGACCAAAGCAGATGGTGAAAAACAGGCCGCGATTTTAGAAGCAGATGGTCGTTTAGAAGCTTCGCGTCGTGATGCAGAAGCACAGGTAGTCCTTGCTGAATCTTCACAACGTGCGATTGAAATGGTTACCACTGCCGTAGGTGATAAAGAGATCCCTGTTGCTTACTTACTCGGTGAGCAATATGTGAAAGCGATGCAGGATCTTTCTAAATCAAGCAACGCAAAAACTGTGGTACTTCCAGCTGATGTACTCAATGCTATTCGTGGAATTATGGGTAAACACTAAGCCCTGTTTCCAACCAAAAATAAAGCAGCGTTATCGCTGCTTTATTTTTTATACATTCTGAATCCGTTTTCGATCTTTAACAGGGAGTTTCCCTACCACCAAATCATATGAATCTTTAATCAGATCTTGCAGTAAATCAGCTGTAATTTCATGACCACTGGCTATCGAGATCCAGTGTTTCTTATTCATGTGATAACCTGCCGAAATAGAGGGATATAGTTCCTGATATTCCAAGCTTTTCTCTGGTTTGCATTTAATCGTCACCAACAACTTACCCGAATAAGCCCCAATCAACATGAATACCTTGTCAAAGACCTTAAAGACCTCACAGTCTGGACCAAAAGGTTGTGACTGGATAGAAAAAGCCAGTTGTTGTCCATATTCAAGCGCACATTGTTCTAATTGATCGTCATTCATAAAGCGATGCTCTGTTGTTATTTCTATGGATCATCTATTTATCTTAGATTCACTTTTATATTAAAACAATGATTTATAAACTGCTTAAATCTATTCTGCTGATTGTATTAAGGTATATAGCTACTCCCAAAAAAAGACCATACAAGGATGGTCTTTTATAACATTCAATCATTGATCAAAGCTGACCAAAGATTAACTTTTACGTGCCAGTAAAAACTGTGAAATCTCAACCAACTCTTTGGCATCATCACCAAAATAAGCCAAGGCTTCAAAGGCTTGATCATGTAACGTTTGTGCATAGGCCTGTGCTTGCGCTAAGCCCATCAACGACGGGTAAGTTGATTTCTGAACTTGCTCATCTTTACCCGCAGTCTTGCCTAAAGTCTCAGTGCTTGCAGTCACATCCAGAATGTCATCTTGCACTTGGAAGGCTAAACCAATCGTTTGCCCAAATTGGCGTAATTTAGGAATTGCTTGATCCGTCCCATTAAAAATGGTCACTGCGCCCATCATAATCGCCGCTTGAATTAAAGCACCTGTTTTATTGCGGTGAATATTTTCCAATTCAGTTTGATCAACTTGTTTTCCTTCCCCTTCAGCCTGTAAATCTAATACCTGACCACAAACCATTCTTGAACTTGCTGTTGCTAAGATTTGCACTTGTTTTAAGACAATGGCCGCTTCAGTTCCTTGCCCCTGTTCATCAAACAAACGGCTGCCTAATATTTCAAAAGCCATCGACTGCAAAATATCACCAGCCAATAAGGCAGTATCTTCACCAAATGCGACATGGCAAGTGGGTTGTCCACGACGTAGTAAATCATTGTCCATGCATGGTAAATCATCATGTGCCAACGAATAACAGTGAATCAATTCAACTGCAACTGCGGCACGGCGCGCTGCGGCAAAGTTGTGATTCGGCTGTAATGACGCTGCTGCATAACAGAGTGCAGGACGAACCCGTTTACCACCTAACATCACGGTATGATGAACGGCTGCTTTTAAAGGCTCTGGAATTGAAAATGCAGCCAATGCTGTCAATAAATCTTGTTGAATACGTTGTTGAGCTTGTTTTAGAACATCCGCATTAACTTGAGAGATAGATGACACAGTTGTTGCCTCAGGAAATCTGAATGGAAGAGTAAAATGACAAGACTTGTCAGAATCGCCACATCATAACATTATTTATCTCATGAAATTGTGTTTGTATTTTTAATAGCCCCAAAATAATAAGGCCTTCAAATGAAGGCCTTAGCAAGAAAATTCAAAAAAAATTAGAAGCTATCACCTGGCACACGCACCCAACCTTCCATCAGCACACGTGCGCTACGACTCATGATGGCTTTTTTCACAGACCATTTACCATCAATCAATTCAGCTTGAGCACCGACACGCAAAGTCCCTGATGGATGACCGAAACGAACGGCTTCACGCTCACCGCCGCCAGCTGCTAAATTCACCAAAGTTCCCGGAATAGCGGCTGCTGTACCAATCGCAACTGCTGCCGTTCCCATCATGGCATGATGTAATTTACCCATCGACAAAGCGCGAACCAATAAATCCACATCACTAGTCTCAACGGGTTTACCACTTGATGAGGTATAGCTCTTTGGCTGTGATACAAAAGCAATTTTAGGCGTATGCTGACGTGCTGCTGCTTCCGAAATATCTTTAATCAAACCCATCTGCACTGCACCATAGGCACGGATTTTTTCAAAACGTGCTAAAGCTGCTGCATCACTATTAATATGCTCTTGTAACTCAGTTCCCTGATAACCAATATCTTCGGCATTGAGAAAAATCGTTGGAATCCCAGCATTAATAAACGTTGCTTGGAATGTACCAACTTCAGGAATAGTCAATTGATCGACCACATTTCCTGTCGGGAACATATCCCCGCCTTCTTCACCATCATCAGCTGGGTCTAAAAATTCAATTTGCACTTCGGCAGCAGGAAAGGTCACGCCATCCAGCTCAAAATCACCAGTTTCCTGTACTTGCCCATTGGTCACAGGAACATGTGCAATGATGGTTTTTTGAATATTCTTCTGCCAAATCCGTACCGTGCAAATGCCATTCTCAGGAACACGCGATGCATCGACCAAACCATTTGAAATCGCAAAGGAACCCACTGCAGCAGTTAAATTACCGCAGTTCCCACTCCAGTCAACAAACGGTTGGTCAATCGATACTTGCCCAAATAAATAATCAACGTCGTGTTCTGGCTCCGAACTTTTTGCCAAAATGACGGTTTTACTGGTGCTTGAAGTCGCCCCACCCATTCCATCAATCTGCTTGCCATAAGGATCTGGACTACCAATCACACGCAGAAGAAGTTGATCACGTGCTTTGCCTGCTACTTGTGCCGCTTCAGGTAAATCATCCAGTTTGAAAAATACACCTTTACTTGTGCCACCACGCATATAGGTTGCTGGGACTTTAATTTGCGGTACTGAGCTCATGTCAATGTCTTCCTTTTATCGTGTTCTTGGTGCAGATAAATTTTGAATCTAAAGGTACTGCACTGCCATCAAAAATACCATACGACCAATTGTTTTGGGATTGGTCATAATGCCTAGAATCTGTGCATTTTAGTGAGTAGATTTCAAGGCTTTGATCATGGTAGAAATAGTGATCCATCCGTCGGGAAAAACAGGGACATTTTTCAACTGTATAAAATTACAGCATATTTCATTTTAATATTCATATAAATATAAGATTTTAAATAACTTTTAAAAACAACTTTCCAGTCATAGCATCACTGTACTTTTACTAGGCGAAAATCTTTCAATCTATTAGAATAATCCAGTTAATTCCTCGTCGAGCTCAGTCCTTTGAACAACGATTCTTCTCAACTTCAGCGTGGACTAAAAAACCGCCATATCCAACTCATCGCGATGGGTGGAGCAATTGGTACGGGCTTATTTTTAGGTTCTGCGCAAATTATTCAGTCTGCTGGACCATCTATTATTTTGGGGTATGCAATTGGCGGCTTGATTGTTTTTCTCATCATGCGTCATTTAGGTGAAATGATTGTCGAAGAGCCTGTTGCAGGTTCATTTAGTCATTTTGCCTATAAGTATTGGGGCAAATTTCCAGGCTTTATCACAGGCTGGAACTATTGGGTGCTCTACATCCTTGTGGCAATGACTGAGTTAACGGCGGTAGGTAAATATATTAATTACTGGTGGCCTCAAATCCCCGCTTGGCAGTCTGTATTATTTTTCTTTGTCGTGATTACAGCAGTAAACCTGACCAATGTTAAATTCTATGGTGAATCAGAGTTCTGGTTAGCGATCATCAAGGTCACTGCCGTGGTTGCCATGATCTTGTTTGGTTTATTCCTGCTCTTCACTGCCGATGCAAATTCAACAGCTTCATTTAGCAACCTCTGGTCACATGGCGGCTTTTTCCCGCATGGTTTTGATGGCCTGTTCTATATGTTGGCTTTCTTGATGTTTGCTTTTGGTGGCATTGAACTGATTGGTATGGCCGCAGCAGAAGCCAAGGATCCAAAGACCACCATTCCTAAAGCGATTAACCAAGTTGTTATTCGTATTCTGATTTTCTACGTGGGCTCACTGACCATTCTATTGTCGCTGGTGCCTTGGAACCAATTGGACTTAGGTGGCTTAGATAAAAGTCCATTCGTGATGATTTTCAGTCAGATGGGTATTGCTTGGGCAGCACATCTACTTAACTTTATTATTCTGACAGCAGCATTATCGGTTTATAACAGTGGTATGTATGCCAACAGCCGTATGGTGTTCGGTCTAGCCCAACAAGGTAATGCGCCGAAAGTATTTACCAAAACCAATAAACAAGGTGTCCCTGTTCCAGCGGTACTCCTCTCGGCTTTCCTGATTTTTGGCTGCGTATTACTCAACTACTTTGTGCCTGAAGATGCCTTAGGTCATTTGATGTATGTGGTCGTGGGTGCGCTGGTTTTAAACTGGGCCATGATCAGCTTGACCCATTTAAAATATAGAAGTCATATCAAAAAAGCTCAAATTAAAACCTCTTATCCTGCTTTATGGTCTCCATTTAGTAACTATTTGGTACTAGGTTTTATTGCTGTAGTGCTTTACATCATGTGGCAACAAGGCTTTAAAGAATCTGTACTGATGATTCCGATCTGGATCGTCGCCATGTTTATTTTCTATAGGTTTTTAAATCGCAAAACTGAACATTAACAGTTGATCGGTTTCATTAAAAAGTGATTACTGATCGTTTAAAGCTCAGTAATAAAAAAGGAATCTGATCAAGATTCCTTTTTTAAATACTTACCCAAAAAACCAATGTTTCAAATCTCAATTATTTATCCAGATTAAAAATATAATCAAAAGCTGACTTTAAAGCCCTAGTTTTATCATTAACGTTATAAGATCCTTTCCACACTACATTACTATGATATAAATCATTGCCATTTACATCTTGTCTTGCTCTAAATTTATAACCTGTAAATAATGCTATTGTTTTCACCCCAAGTGCACCAGAAAGGTCTAACAAAGTATTAGCTGGAGAAATAATATAATCTAAGGAAGAAATTAAGGCAGAAGTATTATCAAAGTCATCTTTGAGATTTATATTTAAATTTTCTACATGCTCAACATCTTCTTGATAGTCAAAAGATAAGTTTACAAATATGGCTTGATCTGAATATTGACTAATGAAATCCAACCATAAAGGATATTCAAATCTATTAGATAATCTATCATAAGATTTAATATGGGTCCCTTGACAGATCCCAATTATCAACTTACCTTTTGCTAAATTCTCAATCCTATTTAGCCAGTATTTTTTTAAATCCTTATTAACAATTAACTCTTTATCTCTTACAGAAAAAGGAGAAACTTTGTTATAAAAATCTAAAACAGGACATACTTCAAACGTGCCCTCATCCAAAGATTCACTGTCTACGAAATTTATGTTATCAAAAGTCTCTTTCAAAAAATGATGTATACGTCTATCACATAAAATTAAAAAATCATTATTTTTATTATTCGCTAATTTAAAAAAAATTTTTGACTGTCTTATTTGGTCACCTACCCCACCCTCCAAAATAAAAACTTTATTTAACATTTTATTATTGGATACTAAAAAATGCCTACCATTAATCACATACTTCTGAGAACTAGTCCTTTTAATCAACATAGGCCAAGCTTTTTCATACTCGTGTTTATCTATAGTTTTTAAAAAAAGTTCATTAGAATATTCTTCATCATTTGAAAAAAAACTATCAGATACTTCGCTCAATGCTCCAAACTCGAGTTTAAAATTACAAATCGCCTTAAAATGATGTTTATTATCATAATTTAGATTTGGTAATAGTTTTTCAGCTTCAGCATACCGCCCTAAAGCATAAAGAGAAATAAAACGATTAAAAAACGAACCATCATTTTTAATATAATCAACTGAGTTTGTTTTCAAGAAAACTTCATACTCATTATTTTTTAATAACTGACTAGATTTAAGCAATCTAACATTCGATTCTCTCAATACATTCTTATATAAACTATCATAATATCTCTCAATAGTATTAACCTCCACACCTTCAAAGTAAAAGCATAATTTATCATTATTAATACTATTATTAGACAATACAAAATCCCGAATCTTTAGAAAAGAATCTTCATGAAAAGTTTCTTTCATCCAATGGTTAAAATCTTCAAAAATTTTATTATTGTTCCTAGTAAATTTAATTACATTCTCAATATGAGATTTTTTTTGACAAATTGGAATTTTAATTTTTGAAAATTGAATTAAACCTAGCGCTTTATGCGTATTCATCGGTAATATGACAAAAGGCTTTGATGCTAAGCCTGCCGCATAGATACCATGATATCGGCCACAAATAATCATTGATGCAGTCTTAAAGTTAGCAACTACATTTTTCCATGTTTTAGCATATTCTGAACCTACAAATGGGTAAAATGCTACTGGTTCGCTCACTGAATGTATCTTATGCAATAAAGGTATAGTCAATGACTCGACATCTGGATGATAATCTGTAAAAACGACTGCACCCTTTAAATCTCTAGAAGTACTTAAAGAGAAATCGGCTTTTATAAAATCATCTAAAGCCAACCTACAAGGAATATTCTTATTTAGAAGAAATTTATAAGTAATGATTTCTCTAGTTACAATATCTGAGCAATTTAACAGTACATCATCAAAATTAAAAAACAAACTATCTAAGGTTAGGTTTAATAAAAAAACTGGTTTATTATTTTTTATAGAAAACTCAGCCAACGAAAGTAAATGACAACCTTTATCATGATGTATCGTTCCCTCCCCATTAATAACCACAAAATCATGATTATAAATTTCCTTCGCCATTTCACTATTATAAATATACTTAAGCGAATCTTCTCGATTACCCTTCCAATACTCTTTCAATTCAATTGCATTATATGAAGTAACATCAACACCTATACTATTCAAATTTTTAAAATGGGCATAAGTTACGGCCAAACAACCTATATGTGGAATCGTAGCTGTCAAATTCAAATAAAGGCACTTCACTACATTACGCTCCATATTGTAAAATTATTTTAAATTTAAAAATATTAGTAATATATTCATTTAAATTTTAACTTTAAAGAAAAATACTATTTATATTCTTATATTGATAACTCATTGATGGTTAAAATTATACTTTTTTTATCATATCAATGTAAGATTTCAATGCTCTATGAATCAATTTCTGTTTTACTTCCTATATAGCTATAGCAAATAACAATAATTGTTAAAACTTGCAACTGATCGGTTTCATTAAAAAGTGATTGCTTCTGCAATCACTTTTTTGTTTATAATCATAAAATTATGCGCTTATAGCTTAACTGGATAGAGCAGTTGCCTCCTAAGCGACCGACGTGGGTTCGAGTCCCGCTGAGCGCATAACCCATCAGCATTTTAGTTATATTGCAGCAGCACATCGAGCTGTTAAATATCCCAATTCTTTTCGATGGCAGTAATTTGGCTATAGACACTTTGGCACTCTGCCTGTTTCACCGTGCACCAAAGATCAACAAAGGCTTTGCCTAGATATTCTGTTAAACATGTATTGCCTTTCAATAAGCTCAGTGCTTGCATTTGCTCAGTCGGCAAGAACACATGCTCACTTTTCAGTTTTAACTGATGCGCTTGCTTTGGAATATCTAATCCATGTGTTAGACCATGCAATGTGCCTATCAAAATAGTAGCGACAGCCAAATAAGGATTACAATCTGCTCCTGCCACGCGGTATTCCAGTCGCTGATTTTCTTGATCTGAACATGGAATTCGAATCGCCACATTACGATTATTGAGTCCCCAATTGGCTTCGAGTGGCACATGATTGCCAAGTTTAAAACGTCTAAAAGAGTTCAGATTAGGCGCTAAAATCGCCATTGAATCAGGCATCAATAACAGTAATCCACTCACCGCCTTTAATAAATTATCAGAGATTTTTTCTTGCGCCGAACTAAAAAGATTCTGCTGCTTTTGATCTAAAAGACTCATATGAAAGTGCATACCACTCCCCGCCTTATGCATATCAGGCTTGGCAAGAAAGTTTGCACGTAGTCCATGTTTATTCGCAATCTGCTTAATGCTTCTTTTCAGCAACATAATCTGGTCACATAAGGTCAAGAGATCCGTTGTATGTTGCAGATTAATCTCATACTGACCTGAAGATGATTCAGAAACGATTCCTGTAATTTGAATGCGCTGTCGTTTTGCGACTGCTTCGATCTCATTTAGAATATTTTGGTAATGATCGGAGGTATTAATATCAAAACATTGGCTCATCGTTTCTTCAATTTCATCAGCCTCACTTAAAGGGTGTAGATAGAACTCGACTTCGGCAGCAATACAAGGAAAGTAACTTTTATCATGAAGTTGAGAGAGGATTCTTTTCAACATATTGCGAGGTTCAAATACGCAATCTTGCTGATGATCATCCTTCATGCTGAGCAGTAGCTGAGCTGTTGTTTCTGGCTCAAGTGCATGTGGTTTCAATGTCCCTAAAATAGGTTCACATAAATGATCAGGTTCTCCGATATATTTTCCAAGTCCTGTCTCTTCAATCACTTTGCCATCCAGACTCATGGCATAAATCGACAATGGAAAATAACAACCTTTACTCAGATTTTTGAGGCAACCGACATCAATACGTTTACCGCGTAAATGCCCATTTAAGTCACATAGATAAATATCGACGTGTTGGGTTTGTGGATAGTGTTTTAAATAGGTTTCGACTTCTTCTATAAATAAATTCTTTATCGTATGTACATCAACATCATGTTTCTGCATTGCGGTATCAAGATACTTTTTAAGTGCAGAAGGATGATTGATCTCAACAAGTACAGCACTCATAGCTGAAAGCTCAAGTTATATGGATAAATTCAGCTTAGTTGAGACCCCAATAGAAGTAACGTAAACAGTGCGTAAATTTATTGCTGTACCGAATAAATTCTATATAAATCTGCGGAAAAATAAAAAGCCCATATAGATGAGCTTTTTATTTTCGTCGACAGTTACTGGATTTTGCCTTCAATCAGTTGCTGGTTTAGCAAAGTTTTTGCTTGTGATTGAAGTTGTTCTGCTTTGACTGCTTTCCCTGCAACAGACTCAGCTTGATCATTAAAATAGCTAAAATGAGACTTCTCATTTTTCGCTGCAAATTTTAACGCCACAATTTGATTCTGGTTAAATGCATTATTCCATGCCCCTCTGACCGCACTCCAATACGCTGCATTGGTCTTCCAATAATCATAAGCCGCTTTGAAATCATAGCCTTCAACTTTATTGTACTGGTTAACACCGAGTTCACGAGCCAGTGCGGTATTGGTTTTGCTATCAAATTTAATATTATCTTGCTCATGTACCCAACCTGTCGCTGTGAGTGCATGTCGATTGATCCCTATAATCACGTCATAATCATTACGCGTCGTATGTTCACGGCGTGGCAATGGGCGATAAGTTTCATTGGATACCCATTCAACAACACCGTTGTCTTTGCTCCATTTGCCTAAACCAGCATAACGGGGTGAATCATCAACTTGCCATACGGTTTGTAGCCATTTACCATTGCTTTCAGCTTTTTTTAGATCAATGCTTTTCCAGCGATAGTCACCAATATAGCTCCACATTTTAGTAGGTTCATATTCCCAATCTTGACGCCAGTGTTTCACCACTTGCCCACCCGCAACCAAGATATGCTGTAATGACACTTTGTTCGGTGTATTTTCTATGACAATAACGGTTTCATGGCCACTGGATAAATCATCATCTTTGAGTTCATAACCTTGTTTGAGTGAATAGAGCTCTTCAAAACGGAAATCGACTTTGTATTCCCCAGCCATTTTTAAAATCGCTTGGCGGGCCTGTTCTTGTGTCAAATCCTCATGTAAAGATTGCTGCTGTAATGCCTCAGCTAATTTTATTGGCTGTTGTGCAGCATTTACACTTGTCATCCCCATAACAAATGCCGTAACCAAAACATAAGACAGCTTAAGTTTCATAAAAAAATCTCAATTCAACACTAAATTACTGATTCAAATAGATAAAACAACTTTTCAAACTCCAGTTGTATGTATCTTTTTGAAATAAACCTGTAAGGCATTGTAAATTATTGTGAGAATGATTACCATTTATATTATGGAATAATTTTCATTGCGATCAACTATTGTGAATATGCTGTCTCCTCAATTTTCGTCTAAACCTAATTTTTTATTTGCTTCTCTTTTAGCAGCAGGTTTAATTTCTCCATCAGCTTATGCAATCGAGCAAACAACTGATTTAAATGCAAAAGCACCACTTCATCTGCTTGATACCATCGTGGTAACAGGAACACGTTCAGAAAAAAAATTAATCGATAGTCCTATCCGAACTGAAATTATCAGTGAAGATGAACTGAAACGAACCAATGCTTTAACCTTAAAAGATGCTTTGGAAAACATCCCAGGGATTCTGCTCAGAGAAATTCATGGCAAATCAGGCTATGAAATTTCACTACAAGGCCTAAGTAGTGACCAAGTGCTGATTTTGATTGATGGCTTACCGCTTGCTGCCAGCACCAGTTCTACTGTTGATTTGGATCAATATTTAATTGGTGGCATTGAACATATTGAAGTGATTAAAGGCGCTGCATCTGCACAATATGGTTCATCTGCGATGGGTGGTGTGATTAATATCATTACCAAGAAAGTTCAAGAGGGTGTCTCGATTACAGGACAAATCGATATTGGCTCATATGGCAAACAAAATGCGGATGGAAAAAGCACGTCCATCAACAATCACCATCAGAAAATCAGTATTGAAGCCGCAAATGCAAACTTGAAAGGCCGAATTATTGCAGATCAATTCAGTAATGATGGATTTGCAGTAGAACCTGAGAACTATGCACAACAAGGTGATGAACAGAAACGCCAACAATATGCGGTTTATGGTGCATGGCAACCCTCAGAGCAATTTATGCTTTGGGCAGATTTCAATGAATATAAAGAAAAAGATCATCAACGCAGCTTAAATTTTGTTCCACCTTTTTATTTAAAACAATACAAAATTGAAGATATTGAACGTCAACGCTTTAGCGCAGGATCTCAATTCAATCTCTTGGATACAGCCAAAGTTGATCTAAAAGCAGTCCATGAAACTTATGACTCTACTTCTACTCAAACTTTAGATGGTTATCTATCTGCATTGAGAAACTCAAAACAAGAAAATAATCATTTCAGCTCACAACTCACATTCCCTAAATGGCATAAGCAAAACTGGCAGTTGGGCTATGACTGGCATGAAGAAAAACTAGAGCAGAGCAACAATGGTAAATTTGAGATGCAGGGTGGCAGTGTTAAACGTGATCGCCATGAATTCTATGTGCAGAATGATTTTAATTTAGCCACAAATCTTGATGTGGTCATGGGTTGGCGTTTCCAAAATGATGATGATTTTGGTGACCACAATGCCTTTAAACTCAGCACTAAATACCGCTTTTACGAGCAAAATGATCTCTTGGCAGATCTACGCTTAAGCTATGGTCAGGGCTACCGTGTTCCTAATCTCAAAGAACGTTTTTATTCTTTTGATCATAGTCACTTAGGCTATATCGTGATTGGTAATCCGAATCTAAAACCAGAGTCATCGGATAGCTATCAACTGGGATTAAGCCTGGTTCAAAATGATCGCTGGAATGCCGACTTCAACCTGTTCTGGAATGATGTTCAAGACCTCATTCAAACAGACTTTGACAATGCCACAACACTGAATGGTATTACTCAATATAGCTATAGCAACGTTGCCAAGGCTGAAACCAAAGGCTTTGAAAGTTCAGTTAAATGGAATCTGACACCCTATCTTTCGCTCAATGGTGCCTATACCTATACCGAAGCCAAAGATAAAACCACAAATACACTTCTAACACGACGCCCAAAACATATCGCACGTTTAGGGGCTGATTATGCCTTGAATGATCAGCTAGACCTGACCCTACGTAGTCGTTACCAAAGCGATGAATACGGGGACAGTGCTAACCAAATGCAATCACCGAGCTGGATCACTTTTGACTCACAAGTTGATTATCGCATCAACAAATATATCAGTGCTTTCGCAGGCATCGACAATATGTTCAATGAACAACGTAATTTCTCTAGCGCAGTAGATTACCGACCGATTGCAGGACGATATACCTACATGGGGCTGCGCTTTAACTGGAATAGCAATCTGAAATAATCTTTAAAGGATCACTCAATAATGTCACATTTAAATTTAGCTAAATTATTTGCCCTAAGTACTTTAAGTACCCTGCTCATCGCCTGTGGTGGTGGAAGTGATGGCTCATCTTCAAATAATGGTGGCTCAACCAATCCCCCTACAACACAGACAGATCTCTTTACAGTCAAAGCTAAAGAATGGTCTTTTCAAGGAAATACTACTGAAGCCCAATGCTATGATATTGATCTTCAACAAGCAGTTAACTGCTCTGGTACGGATTGGGATATCAAAGCAGTAATGAATCGTGGCACACCAACTTTTTCGAGTAATGGGGGTGCAAGTGGGAATGGTAAAGCAGCTGTTCTTTATTCACCATTTGATGCAACGTGGGCTAACTTATCCAAGCTAATTGATGCAAATAAACAAGGAAATGATGCGATTCCTGCATCGGCATGGTCTCAAGATGCATATAGCAATGGATTTACCGCAACAACAGGTTATAGCTTTTTAGAATATAATTTGTTTGGCGATCATCGTATGTCACCAAATTTTAAAATCTATTTTGTTACCACAGATACGAGCAATAAAGCTACAATAGGCACAGAAGATAAACCTGTATATGCCGTACAAATTTATAATTATTATAATCAATCAGGTGCATCAGGTTATATCAGTATTCGCTATATCGATACACGATACCCAGATGTTGTTAAAACCATTGAGAATGTTGATGCAACAAATGGTTGGGCCTATTTAGATCTAAAATCAGGTGTTGCAACAAATGCCGCAACGAATTCATGGCAAGTTGCTTTCAATCGCTATAATGTCCAAACCAATACAAATATTGGCAGTACTATTGGTTTACAGCCTACTGGTTTTTATGATGCAGATAGTAAACCGATTATCAATAAATTTAAATCAGCCACGGTTTTTGTAGATACTTTAGCTGAACTTAAAGAAGTACCAACAACAGTAAAACAAGTAAATAGTTGGACGAATAATGGTGTTAAGTCATTACTCAATCCAGCCTATAAAGGCGCATACGGTAGAGAACCACTTAACTATGGCTGGTATAATTACTATTCAAGTGATACCTTAGCTGCACCAGTTGGTTTAAAAGCGCATATGCTTAAAGCAAATCCTGAAGCCGCATCTCTTATTCGTGGTAATACAGGCAATAGCTATGCACGTCTACATCTGAAAGATGTCAAATATGCAGATCCAAGTAATGCTTCAAGTGCAACCACATGGACTTTTGAGCTAGATATCCAACCGGCCAAATAAGCCATAAAAAACGGAGCAATGCTCCGTTTTTTTTAAAAATTCATTCAGGCCAGATATCAATCAATCAATTGAACTGGCTTTATACGTCTAATTCTAATTGCCAACTCTTTCAGTGCATAATTGACTGATACCACTAGCATAAAACCAATCACAAAAGAACCAATCACATCAAATGGGAAGTGAACACCAACAAAAACTCTCGATAGGCCGACGATCACAGCACACAATAACCCAATTACACCAATCTTTTTAAAACCGGCCATCCAATAAGAAAATCCAATGATCACAACCGTGATGGTATGTTGACTTGGGAAGGATGAAGTTGAACCATGGCCAATTAACTTATGACCTAAGTCGATTTGAAATGGGCGAGGATGATGATAAAAGAATTCAATGATGTCACTGAGCAGTAAAGAAAACAGCACAATCACTAAAGTTTTGGCAAATAAAAGATGATATGTTTTCCATTGGATAACCAATAAAAATACCAGAAAACTGATCAGTACCGTATTTAAATCCTCCGCTAAAAAAATTGCGGCCTTGTCTAATGCGGTATGCTCCTTTGCAAAAGAATTTATACTATTAAACAAAGAGATATTTAAATCTTTAAAAATCATTTCCTTTTCTATCCACACTATCCATGAAGATCAATGCGCTCAATATACAGGATAATAATGAAGAAATTATTAATAATTTTTATACTTTATTATTCACATATTCCAAAAGGAATTAAGTCAAGCATTGTTTAATCACTGAGTAGAATAATTCAAATAAAATCATCAATAAATAGGACAAATTTATCCTATTTATTGACGTTAATTCACTGAAATTTAGAACTTAAATTCTAGCCCAGTCCCCGCAATCGGTTGCTTGTCTTTGGCACTTGCTTGCTCGAATGTTGAGTACCCAGCATAACCATAGACTTTCACTTGTTTGTTAAATGAATAGTCTGTCCCAAGCAATAATTGCTTGGCATCGAAATCAGCCTCATTGCTTTTAAAGCTGGTACTGTTTTGACTATATTGTGCTTTCAACATCCATTTTGACTGATTCGGTAATTTGTATTCCGCACCAATGAGCCAGCCTTGTGAATCATCAATATTGATTGCAGCGTCATCATTCCCTTTTTTATCAGCGACCTTTGAAGTTTGATAAAGCGTTTTCAGCGCTAGGCCTTCAATTGGTGTTAAACGACCAATCACACGTACCGTATTCGCTGCAGCAAATACTTCATCCACTTGCGTTTCAGTCTGTGCTGCGTTCAATAAACCATGCCCCAAGAAATCACTTGGAATGGCTTTGTCATAACCAACCCCAACCAAAAATACAGGATGGCTATAACTGAGTGATGCAGACCATGCATCCCCTAAGCCACGCCCTGCAGTATTCACTCCACCACGTTTGTCATCTTCAATTCCACGGCTTTCCCCTGTTGCAAGCAAAATACTTGCTTCCAGATTACCGCCATTCAACGCAATTTCAGGAGAATCATACACCACCGCATTATTGACACGGTTTTCACCCGTCATAATCCCCGTGATATCTGCTTTATTACTAATATAGTTATTAAAACTATCAACAGGACTGGATAAATCTTTTAACGGCGTATTATGTTTACCTATTTTGACTGTACCAAAACGATCATCTTTTAACCCGACAAAACGATTACGTTGCGACCAATCAGTTCTGTCACCATCCGCATAAAATGCCCATTCTGCTAAATAAACCGCACTCAAATTTTCGGTTAATTTTTCTTCGCCTTTAATTCCAACAAACGAACTATTACTATTTACTTTCCAAACATCATGATCTGCCGAATTTGCATTTTTTTCTGGTAGATAATCAATACTTGCATCAATCTCTCCATAAAATTTTGGTGCTGCAAACACAGAACAGGTCGCAATACTCATCATCGTTGCGAGTGCAATTTTCATCTTCATTGTTATGTTCCTAACCATCTAAAAAAAGTGTAAGAAATCTCTATTTCGCTGTGTTTCAAGCAAAATTTAGAATTAAGTGGGAATGCGTAAATAAGTATGCTTTTATATTCTCATGAATATAAAAGCATTATAACAATTTGATTTACATATTATAAAATGGAAATACACCAAATATTAAGGCACTGCCCATCAACACGCAGCAAGTAATAAATGCCCATTTCAACGTGAATTTCTGATGATCACCCATTTCTACCGCAGCCAAACCACAGAGTAAGTAGGTTGAAGGAACCAACGGCGATAATAAATGAATCGGTTGTCCAATAATCGACGCACGTGCGATTTCAACGGGTGCAATGCCATAGTGTGATGCTGCTTCTGCCAAAATCGGTAGAACACCAAAATAAAAGGCATCATTCGACATAAAGAAGGTTAAAGGCATACTCAATACGCCCGTAATTGGCGCTAGATAAGGTCCCAAACTCGGTGGAATCACCGCAACGAAACCTTTAGACATGGCCTCAACCATACCTGTGCCGGATAAAATCCCTGTAAAAACACCCGCAGCAAAGATTACACCCACTACCGCTAAGACACTGTCTGCATGCATGGCGATACGCTTTTTCTGCATGTTGACACACGGATAGTTCACCACCAATGCAATACAGAAACCCAGCATAAATAAGATCGACATTGGTAAAATCCCTTTTACCAAAGACGCCATCAAGACTAAGGTCAAAATACCGTTAAACCAGCGTAAATGTGGACGTTGCGCTTCTGGATCTTTTGAAATCGAAATATCATCTGCATGGCTAATATCGACCAGTTCAATCACGCCTAAACGTTTGCGTTCATACATGCCATACAGATAAGCCAAGAAGAATAACCAAGCAGCGGCCACAATCATTGATGGGATCATTGGAATGAAGACTTCACTGGCGTCAACTTGTAATGCACTTGCAGCACGGGCTGTTGGTCCGCCCCATGGCGTCAAGTTCATCACACCACTACAAAGCAACATCAAGCAGGTCATGATCAGTGGATTCATACCGACTCGTTTATAAAGCGGCATCATTGCTGCCACACAAATCATATATGTGGTTGAACCATCACCATCTAAAGAGACCAATAATGTGAGAAAAACTGTACCCAAAGTGATTTTTAATGGATCGCCTTTTACTTTCTTTAAAATCCATCTTACCGAAGGGTCAAATAGCCCAGAATCAATCATTAAGGCAAAATATAAAATAGCGAAAAGAAGCATGACGCCTGTTGGTGCGAGCTTTTTAATACCCTCTAACATGGTATTGCCAAGTTCGGCCAATTGAATATGACTTAAGCTGTCAAAATAAAAACCTAAGCCCCAAGCGATAATAGCGAATATGAATGGGATTAAAATTAATGCAACTAATGCACTGAGACGTTTTGACATGATCAAATACATAAAGCACATGATCATGCTGATACCTAAAAAAGTCAGCATTGAATGCAATCCTTAGCATAATAAGTTTTTTTAATGGGTAGGCCTACCCTAATCCAGCACAGATTCTATGCGATTTAACTTTAGGTAATTCATTTAATTTAATTATATAGCGAACACAGCCATTCACATGAAAAATACCTTAAAAGTATACAAATATACTTTTTAATATAAGACCATAATTATTAATATTTTTTTATTAAAAGATATAGATCAATCGATCGAAAAACCTGAAGAATAAGTAATCAAAATACTATATATTTAAAAACTCAATGCAATATTATGGTGCATTTTTTGATTAAAAAATAACATATTTAATTAAATAATAATTAAAACAAATATCATTAATTTATAAAACTTCTATTATATTTAAAATAAAGATCTGTTTATGAGCATTTCAACAATTATAATAATCATTATTATCGCGCGATATTAAAATTAAATTAAAAAATTCATATTTTGAGAATAAAAGCTATTTTTTAAACTAAAATATCCTATTTTTATCCGCTCGATATTCATTTGGTGAAATCCCAACCCAATTACGATAGGCTTTCCTAAAATTTGAGGTATCCGAAAACCCTAAGCGTTCTGCGATTTCATCAATGCTCAAACTTGTTGCCAAATATTCATCTGCAAGTCGTCTTCTGGTACTGTCTAAGATCTCTTGATAACTAACTTCCGCATCTGACAAACGGCGGTATAAAGTCCGCTTGGATAAATGCAATTGATCTGCAATCTCTTGTGCGCTTGGAAAACTGCCAACCGCATCTAATAAGATCAGACGGATTGTTCTGACTAAATCGGGTTCTTGTTCATCATCATCGCTCCCCAACATCCTTTCGCAAAAAGACTGACACATATCCGCAGTAATCGGATTGGCATTCGGGCACGGCTTCTCTAGCCAATCAAGATCAAAATGCCACTGCATCACCTCTGCATCGAATTGCACAGGACAGCGAAATACTTTTTCATATTCATCTGCATAGTCAGGTGCTGGATAAGGCAGTAACAGTTTTTTCGCTTGAAATGGTGCCTCTAATACACATTCAATCAGGGTTTGCATTGAACTAAACCAAAACTCACACACCAAAGGTAACAATTGACCCAGCGCAATAATTTCATGACCTTCAAAAATGGCAACTTGCTTTTGAATCGAAAAAGTTTTCTTGAGTACGGGTGCCGCGAGTTTGATATGACGAATCCCAAACTCTACCGCTTGTTGGAAATTACGAGAGGAAGACAGTGCATAACCATAAACCCCAAAGTCTGATAGCCGCTGTTTTTGCCCAGCCCGCATGCCAATCAGCGGATCTTTAGATAAACGCTGAATCGTTTGAAAAAGTTGTAATTTTTGATAGGGGGAAATATGAGAAGCCGCACTATTCAGTGCATCTTGAGAAATTCCAGTGCCCGCCAAAACCTCATCCAAGCGATAACCTTGTTGTTGCATGGCTTCCAGCAGACTGGTTAGACCTAAAATCGGCGTACCATGACCCAATTGGTTTTGATCATAACGCGCTTCAATCAGCATCGGGCTCACATCCTGTTTACGCATTTTTTCACCTCATCCCTTGAGTGATGATGCATAATGGCACTAAATTACCTTTTGTTGTCTCAATTTAACATCGACTACAAATCTCATCAATCATAAAGTCTATTCTACTAATAAGCATGAAAGGAGCAACAATGACACTTTCAACTTCACAACAATTCAGTGATCCTGCAACCGAACATATGTATTCGGTGTTTAATCAACAACGTGCTGCTTTTGATGCTCAACCCTATCCAGATCTCGATGATCGACGTACCAAATTATTGCAAATAAAAAAACAAATTATTCGTTATCAAGATGTGATTGCGTCTGCAATTAATACCGACTTTAGTTCACGCTCAGTCGATGAATCAAAACTGCTTGATTTGCTCGGTTCAGTACTTGAAGCAGAACATGCAATTCGTCATTTAAGACGTTGGATGCGACCAAGTAAACGTAGCACTGAATTGCTATTTTTATCGAATCGCCTACGTGTGCAATACCAGCCTAAAGGTGTAGTAGGTGTCATTGTTCCGTGGAACTTCCCTGTTTATTTGGCCTTAGGGCCATTAATTGCCGCAATTGCAGCAGGAAATCGGGTGATGATCAAGTTACCTGAAGTCACGCCTGCCACCAATGCTGTGGTACGACGAATGTTGGCTGAGATTTTCAGTGAAGATGAGGTTGCTGTTTTTGGCGAGGAAATCCTTGACCCAGCCCAATTCACTTCGCTACCCTTCAACCATATTGTATTTACAGGTTCGCCAGCAATTGGTCGCGTCGTTATGCGTGCGGCAGCAGATAATTTAACCCCAGTCACCTTAGAACTTGGTGGTAAATCCCCTGCTTTAGTCAGCCGTCATTATCCACTGGCTGATGCTGCAAAACGCGTTTTACACGGTAAAGCGACCAACTGTGGTCAGATCTGCGTTGCACCCGACTATGCACTGGTACCAAAAGAAAAAGTGGATCAATTCGTTGCAGAATGCCAAGCGAATTTCACTGCGATGTATGGCAATAATATCAGCCAAAACTCCAACTACACTTCGATTGTCAATGATCGTCACCTAAAACGGTTGCTTGATATCTTAGATGATGCCAAAGCCAAAGGCGCTCAAATCATTGCCTGTGGTGAATATGATCGTGACCAAGATGCGCGTCGCATGCCTGTACATATCGTACTGAATTGCACAGCAGATATGCGGATTCTTAAAGAAGAGTTATTTGGCCCAGTTTTACCAGTGGTTGCTTACGGTACAGTGGATGGCGCAATTGATTATATTCATGCAGGTGAACGACCATTGGCTTTATACCTCTTTACTCACGATGCCAATGAACGTGATTATGTCTTAAAACAAACCCACTCTGGTGGCGTGACCTTGAATGATTGGGGCTGGCATGTGGTCAACCATGATGCGCCATTCGGTGGTATTGGTAACTCTGGCATGGGCACCTATCATGGCGAAGAAGGTTTTCGAGAGCTTTCTCATGCAAAAACCGTGTTTGCGCGTCATCGCTTCTTCCCAACGCAGTTGTTCTATCCGCCATACGGTACTTGGGTACAGAAACTCGCCTTACGTTTCTTCTTGAAACAAGGTGATCCAAATATCAAATAAGCTTTAAGAATAAAAAGCCTCATCAAGAGGCTTTTTTATGGTCTTGCTCACTAAGTTATTTCACTACACCATCTTGTTGGTATTTCGGTGAACGAGGTCCATAGAGTAAACCTAAACCAGGGTTATGCTGTGTCGGCGTAAAGAGTTGCGTATTCACCACCGATGCCAAAGGATAAGCCCGATCATTTAAGCTCCCCGCAATTTGTTCAACCAATGCCCCAACCAACGCAGTGAATAAGTCATTGTTGCCACTATTGCTGGATTGAACTGCCTTTTTCTCACCCGTCCAAAGCGTCTCATTGCTGTTTAAATCAACCAATTTTGCTTCTACACTGACGGTTGCAACACTTTGGATCACTTGATACTGGGAACCATATTCTTTAATTCGAATATAGAGTGCGGCATCAGCCCCAAAGATTTCCTGTAATTTCTGCGGCGAAATGCTTTGCGCATCATGCCCATTGGTCACGCCGTTCTCTTTAAACATCGAGTCGACCACAGAAATCGGAAAGACGTAATAACCTGCTTCAGCAACGGGTGTAATCACGGTTGGCCAATAACTATAAGTTGCCTTCACATCTGGGGAATCATTGACTGGCGGTAACACCAGAATAGATTTCGGCATATG
This sequence comes from Acinetobacter sp. Ac_5812, assembly GCF_013072695.1. GTDB lineage: Bacteria > Pseudomonadota > Gammaproteobacteria > Pseudomonadales > Moraxellaceae > Acinetobacter. The sequence goes on along the minus strand of NZ_LXUK01000005.1, from coordinate 242,272 downwards.
CTGTTTATAGGCCGTCATATCTTTATTTACCGTTGGGGATGATGCACAGCCGGTAACCAGTATGCCTGCAAGCACAAGGTTTGAAACTAAAAATGCCTTGATCATGGCTTTGCAATTCCTCCATTGGCATTCATCTTCTGCAATAAACGATTCATTAATACCGTAGATTCAGGATAAACCTGTCGTTCCAGTTGAAAATATTCCACGGCTTTTTGTGCATTATTCACTTGTAAAGATAACAATCCTAGATGTGCATATAAGCCTGGTGGAACACCCAGATTCTTCGCTTTGGCTCTTTCAATTTCCGCTTCTAGCTTAATGATTTGTGCACTCGGTGTGGCTTTTTCTGGTTGGTTATACATCAGATAGGTCTGCTGTGTATAAGAGCCCCAACTATATAAAGGTTGAGGTCCAGCAGCACAACCGACCAATCCGATGCTGATCAGACTGGTGCAAACAATGTTTTTCATTTTAGGACGATCCAGTCTTATTGCGCAGTCCAACGATTATTCTGAATATCAGTCACCAAATTGTTGACTGCTTCGCGTACCGCTAGATCAAGCACCTTACCATTCAAGGTTGAGTCATAAGAGGCCGTAGAACCAAAACCAAGTACTTCACGCGCACCCAATGCATACTCACCCGCACCTTGTACTGAATGTACAATCTCTGAGGTTTTTACATCGACAATATTCAAGTTCACTTTGGCATATGCAATTTGCTGTTTACCGCGTCCCAAAATTCCAAATAATTGTTGATCACCCACTTCTTTGCGACCAAATTCAGACACATCGCCAGTAATCACATAGCGTGCACCTTTAATGCTTTGAGTGTTGTTGCTAAATCCCACTTCTTGTTTAAGTTCAGACAAATTATCGCGATTTAGAACTGAGAAATAACCCGTTTGCTGTAGATGCGTTTCTAAAATAGTTTTCGCCTGTCCACCAAGGCGATCCACATTGTCAGAGAAGATACCTCTCATATAACTAGAACGATTATCAAACTTACCAATCGAAACAGGTACTTTCATCCCGTTATATTTAATCTGTTGAACAGCTGCCGTCACTTGCGGGCTTTGAATGGATTTGGATGTTTCTGTGGTTGAGCAGGCCATTAAGCCGAAAGTACTAAATACTGTCACCGCTAATAATTTTTTCATTTTGACTCAAATAAGCAAGATATAAAAAAGTCTCACCAGTATATACTAAAAAACTGAAAACAGCTTATCGCCATCAATACACTAAACCATTATTAATTATAATAAAATTTATTTAACAGCCTCATAAATATTGCACATTATAAGTACATGATTATCGTTCAATATACAGGAATAACCGAGAATCCCCCTTAGTCCTTGGCTCAATCAGATAAAATGATCATTAGAGTTTTAATATGAATAAAATTTGCTTTCATATTGACCACTATTTTTCTCAATGCTACTTTCATTTTGCTACACCTCAAGTTCTCACCATACCCAAGCTGTGCTACATCTCTAGATAGATCATTCGCCCTAAATTTGCCTATTCAATATTATTTTATTTCAACTAGTAACTAGAAACAGTAAGACATCAAGCTCATGTTCACCTCTTAATTGAACAAATCAACCCACAAAAAAGGATAAAAAATGTTTGGAAACATGATACATCAGGATTTATTGATTAGTAACTTAATTGAGCATGCAGCAAAATACCATGCAGATACTGCCATTTTTTCACGTGAAGTTGACGGCCAGCTCAGCACAACGGATTGGAAACACATCCAGCAGAATAGTAAACGCTTAGCAAATGCTTTCAAGGCGTTTAATTTAACAGAGGGTGATCGTATTGCCACAATCGCATGGAATAACCGCCGTCACTTAGAATCATGGTATGCCATTTCCGGATGTGGTTATGTTTGTCACACCATTAACCCTCGATTATTTCTAGAACAGTTGACCTTCATTATTAATGATGCCCAAGATAAAGTTATTTTCTTCGACCTTACATTTTTGCCATTAATCAGTGCAATTAAGGATCAAGTTCCTTCAGTTGAAAAATTTATCTGTTTAAGCGCCTATGATGAAAGCGTTGCCAGCGCACTTCCAAACGTTATTTTTTATGATGCGTTAATTCAAGATCAATCGGTAGAATTTGATTGGCCACAATTCAAAGAAGAAACACCGAGCTCCTTATGTTATACCTCCGGCACGACTGGAAATCCCAAAGGTGTGTTATATAGCCATCGTTCGACCTTACTGCATAGTATGGCCATTGCACTCCCCGACTCGTTAAATATTTCTGCTCGAGATATTGTCATGCCAGTAGTGCCTATGTTCCATGTCAATGCATGGGGCATTCCCTATGCAGCAGCAATGGTCGGGAGTTCTCTCATTCTGCCTGGACCACATTTAGATGGTGATAGCCTGGTTCGTTTAATTGATGATTATAAAGTTACCGTGGCCTTGGGTGTTCCAACCATTTGGCAGGGCTTATTGGTTGCTGCTAAAAAAATAGGCAGCAGCTTAGAAAGTATGCAGCGTAATGTTGTTGGTGGTGCAACCTGTCCACCCTCTATCATCCGTGAATTTAGAGACACTTATCATTGTGACACGATTCATGCATGGGGAATGTCAGAAATAAGTCCATTGGGTACAGCCAATCAACCCAAAGCAAAACATGCCTCGTTAAATCCGACGGAGCTTGAGAAATTGCGCCAAAGCCAAGGTCGTCCACCTTTTGGTATAGAGCTACGTATTGTTGATGAAAATAGCATAACACCACTCGCAAATGATGGGCATACACAAGGAAAGCTACAAGTTCGTGGTCCATGGGTCGTTGATCACTATTTTAATCAAGAAAAAAGTTCTCTGACTTCAGATGGTTGGTTTGATACTGGTGATATCGCAAGCATTGATTCTGATGGTTACATGACCATCCGTGATCGTGCCAAAGATTTAATCAAATCAGGCGGTGAATGGATTTCATCTGTTGAAATAGAGAATATTGCAGTGGGCCATCCTGAAATTCGTATGGCTGCAGCAATTGCGGCACGCCATCCCAAATGGGATGAACGTCCAATTCTAATTGCGGTAAAACAAGAACATGCTTCTTTAACCGAAGAAGACTTGCTTACATACTTCGCCGATAAAATCGCATCTTGGCAGGTTCCAGATGCCGTGATTTTTGTTGATGCTCTGCCTATCAATGGAACAGGGAAAATTGTGAAGGCCGAGCTACGTGCAGAATATGGGGATTTTTTACTAAAATCCTAATGGCTGAATACAGCGACCAAATGATTTCACTATTCACCAAAGCGTAGCCCTACACCCGCAATGGTGAAAATGTACTTAGGTGTCACTGCGGAATCCCCTATTTTAGTTCTGAGTTTTTTTACTAAGATTCTAAGATAGTGGGTATCCTCTTCATGACTAATCCCCCATAACTCAGTCATGATTTGTTTTTGCGTCACGATTTTGCCTTGATGACGAATCAACAGGGCCAACAACTGAAATTCTTTTTTAGTTAAAGCGATGTCTTCATCTGCCAGTTTGGCTGCATGTTCAGCTACATCAATCCAAAGCTGTCCATCATTAAAGATCAGATGATGCTCTACTTGTTGCGGCTTATTGCGGAACATGACGCGAATACGGGCACATAACTCCTGAATGCTAAAAGGCTTGGTGACATAATCATTGGCACCCGCATCTAACAGTTTAATTTTTTGATTTTCATCTGGACGTGCCGACAAGACGATGACAGGAATGTCTGACCATTGGCGCAATTCTGTTAAAACCTCTTGCCCTTCCATATCGGGTAAACCCAGATCTAGAATCAACAGATCAGCGCCACGTGTCGCCAACGCCTCCAACCCTTTCATACCATTTTCAGCGACATGCACCTGATAGCCCTGTGCACGCAAAGCAATATCCAGAAATTTCCGAATTTGTGGCTCATCATCAATAATCAGAATTGACGCTGGTGAGTTAAATGATTGCGGCATAACAGTGGTTTTAATCCTGATGAAGTGGTAATCGTATTCTAATTAAGGTGCCCTGACCATATGTTCCTGCGAGTGCTTCGATACTGCCCATATGCGCCCCAATAATGGCTTTAACAATAGCAAGGCCTAAACCCGTTCCCGTTTTGCCCCGATCACCACGTTGCATGGTATAGAACATATCAAAAATTTGCTCTCGCTCATCTTCAGGGATTCCGACGCCTTGATCCATAATATCAATTTGTAGGAACTGATCTGCTTGATAAATCCTGACCTCAATCGGCACATCATCAGGTGAAAATTTGGCTGCATTTTCCAGCACATTAAAAATGGCCTGCTCAATCAAGGCAGGATGCACAAACAATTGTGGCAAGTCATCTGTCATTGTAACGTCAATATTAATCTTGGGCTGATAGCGCTTCAGTCGCTGTGTTGCCGATCCGATCAGCTCTTCTACACCAATCCAGTCACGACTTAGACTCAAACCCTGATGACCTAATCGGGTCATATCTAGCAGATTTTGAATATAACGATCCAAGCGTTCACCTTCAACATGAATGGTGTCCAATAAACTTTCACGATCCTCTGCTGGCATCTGCTCACCATAGTATTTCAGACTATCTGCTGATCCGATCATTGCAGCCAAGGGTGAACGTAAATCATGAGAGACAGATGACAATAATGCCGAACGTAATTTTTCAGTTTCTGCTACCACACGGGAGTTTTCTAACTGTAAAGACAACTGTACCCGTGACGTGGTTTGTGCAATATCATCCATCATCAGTTCGGCCAACCGTTGCTGCTCAAAACTGATTGTTTCTGTTTTTTGATTAAATCGAAGTGCGATCACCCCATAGCCTCCCACCAGATTCAGTGGATTAAACCACCATTCGGATTGGGTTAGCGTATTGGTAAAACGCCCACAAGGCTTGGCATTTTTCTGGGTCCAATTGGCCGCAATTTGATCTTTTTCATTCAACAAACTGCTATCGCCTAATTCCTGTGTGCCAATTCTCAACCACACCGTTGCATTTAAACAACTCTCTAAATGTTGTTTGGCAATATTTAAAACCTGTTCAATATCCACACAGCTAGATAGCTTCCGCTCCAACTCCTGCATTTGTAAAGACACTGAGTTGGCAGCACGTAAACTCAGAACCTGAGCACGTAATTGATTGGCTAAACGACCAACCAACAATGCCGAAATGATAAAGATGATGATGGTGATCACCCCACGTTCAGCACTAATTCGAAGCGTAAATCGTGGTTCAATAAAGAAATAGTTATAGAGCAAGAAACAAATCACGACACTTATAATCGTGATGAACATCCTTGCTCGCATCGCGACGATAAGCACGGTGACCACAAAGATTAAGGCCAGTTCGCTATAACCAATAAAATGATCACTCACAGTTGCCGCAATCAATCCCAATAGAACAATCAAAATACTTTCGATCATCTCTCGTGGGTTAAATGACAAGCCTTGTTCTAACCAAGAAAAATAAGCCCTGTCTGTCTGTGGCTTAGCCTCATTATTATTGTTTTTAGCTTTTAAGGGTTGAACAAAAGTGATCTCAAATGGATGCTGTTTTTCCAAAAGTTGATCAGCAATATGGTCTGAAAATAGACGCTGCCAGAGTGATTTTTTAGGACTTTTACCGAGTAAAATATTGGACGCACCATAATCATAGGCTGCCTGTAAAATGGTCGATGCAATATGATTGCTATGCAACAAATAAGTATCGGCACCCAGCTTACGTGCCAAGTTGAATGCTTTGGTCACGGCTAAGGTTTGTGTTGTGGTTTTCTGGCTCTTTTGAATCGAGATTACACTCCACATTGCATTGCGTCTTTCTGCAATACGATGTGCTCGCCGTACCAGATCTTCAGAAAACTCTGATCCATCAATCGCTAACATCACATGATTTTGAATCGGGATAATCTGCCCTTGTGCAACAAACTTTTCCCGATAATCAATTTCAACCTGCCCTGCAACAGTTTGAATCGCTAAATCCCGTAAAGCGGTTAAATGTGCCGGCTTAAAAAATCCCTGTAGCGCATGGGGTGCAACATCGGCTAAATAAATTTTGCCATGATTCATGCGTTCTAATAACTCAGGTACAGGCAAATCAACTAGACGAATGTCTTTCAAGCGTTTTAATAACGCATCGGGAACTGTTTCACTGACTCGAATCCCTGTAATTTGATAAACCACATCATTCAGGCTTTCCAAATGTTGAATGTTTAAAGTGCTATAAACATCAATACCCGCATCTAATAACTCATTCACATCTTGCCAGCGATATTCATGCCTGCTACTCGGAACATTGCGGTGTGCGAGTTCATCCACTAACACAATTTCAGGCTTTAATTTAAGAATTTGATCAAGATCCATCTCTTCCAAAATACGGCCTTGATACTCCACTGCCTTTCTTGGAATAACATTGAGTCCTTGAATCAAACGCTCGGTATCAGATCGACCGTGGGTTTCGACCACCCCGACCATCACATGCTGCCCTTGTTGCATCAGTTCATGCGCTCGGGTCAGCATGGCATAGGTTTTGCCTACGCCAGGTGCTGCACCCAAGAAAATGGTCAAACGTCCAGACTGTTCACGCTGGCTATGTGCAAGCCATGCATCTGCTTTATGATTACGGTCAATCTGCATAAGTGCGCTCTATTAACGTGTGTTCGATGACAATTGATCTAATGCCAAATTCAGCTCCAGAACGTTGACTCGTGCTTGCCCATAGAGATTAAACTGAGCAGGCTGAATCTGTTGTTGCACTAAATCTCGCAATTGCTGCTCTGCTAAATGGCGTTGTTGTGCCACCCGTTTCACTTGTAATAATGCACTCTCAGGTGAAATATCAGGATCAATCCCACTGCCTGATGCGGTCACCATATCGTTCGGCACTTGTTGCTCTGAAATATGATTATTCTGGGCAAATTGCACGGTTCTTTCCTTAATTTGTTTTTGTAAGTCAGGATTAGAAACCGCTAAATTACTTCCCGCCATCCCATCAACATTGTAACTTACCGCACTGGGGCGGCCATGGAAATATCGTTCACCGACAAAATTTTGCCCCACCAAACGAGAACCAACAATTCTGCCATCCAGTTCGATTAAACTGCCATTGGCTTGCACAGGAAAGAGTAGCTGTGCAATAGAAACACTAGCCGTAGAATACAGCACCCCTGCAATTAAGAAACCCACGGCTATCAGACCAAGACTTGGGCGTAGAACTGAATGTCCTTGAACCGATAATGCCAAGTCCTGTTGATTCAATTGCTGATGATTCAATAAAGTATTCATTTCTCACTCCTAAATCCATAAAGACACAACAAGGTCAATTAACTTAATCGCGATAAACGGAAAGATCACCCCACCTACACCGTAAATCAGCATATTACGGCGTAACAATTGCAAAGCACTGGCGGGTTTGAATTGCACTCCTCTTAAAGCCAATGGGATCAACATCGGAATAATCAGTGCATTAAAAATCAATGCTGAAATTACTGCACTGCTCGGACTACTGAGTTGCAGAATATTCAACACCCCAAGTTGTGGAATTGCCACTGCAAACAGTGCAGGTAAGATCACAAAGTACTTGGATACATCATTTGCCAAAGAAAAGGTGGTTAAGGCGCCACGGGTAATCAATTGTTGCTTCCCAATTTCTACGACATCCAGCAGTTTGGTTGGATCAGAGTCCAAGTCCACCATATTGCCTGCTTCCTTGGCAGCTTGGGTGCCTGAGTTCATGGCTAAGCCAATGTCCGCCTGTGCCAGAGCTGGCGCATCATTGGTTCCGTCACCCACCATCGCCACCAATTTACCAGCAGCTTGTTCTTTACGGATACAAGCCAATTTATCTTCAGGTTTGGCTTCTGCAATGTAGTCATCCACCCCCGCTTCTGCTGCAATCGCTGCTGCAGTCAACGGATTGTCGCCTGTAACCATAATGGTCTTAATACCCATCTCACGTAACAGCGCAAAGCGTTCTTTAATCCCTTGCTTAATCACATCCGAAAGTTCAATCACCCCTAAAATACTGTGATTCGAAGACACGACTAAAGGGGTTGCACCTTTAGAAGCTACTTGTTCGACACGAGTTTTCAGTTCGACATTGTCTTTGATCTGTTGATTGGTAAATTGAAGAATCGCGTCCACGGCACCTTTTCGAATCTTTTGTCCTGTGACCAAGTCCACCCCAGATAAACGTGTCGACGCACTAAACTGGATGAATTCAGCATCTTGAGGTTCATGGATGCTCTCGCCCATTTCTTTACCTAAACTCACTACGGATTTACCTTCAGGGGTTGGATCGGCAAAAGAAGTCAGCATTGCCGCTTGGCGTAATTCAGTTGGACTCACGCCAGCCAATGGATAAAAAGCTGTCGCTTGGCGATCTCCATAGGTAATCGTGCCAGTTTTGTCCAACAGCAACACATCAATATCACCGGCAACTTCAACCGCTTTCCCCGATTTAGCCAAGACATTGGCTTTGAGCGCACGGTTCATCCCTGCGATCCCAATTGCAGGCAACAAGCCCCCAATCGTGGTTGGAATCAAACATACCAACAGTGCAATCAGCAAGACGATACTGATTTTGATCCCAACCATTGAACCAATAAAGGGTAAGCTTGCCACCACCACAATAAAGGTAATGGTCATGATATTGAGCAGGATACTCAGTGCGACCTCATTCGGCGTTTTTTGGCGATTGGCACCTTCAACTAAGGCAATCATGCGGTCCAGGAAACTATGACCTGCTTCATTACTGACCCGAATAATAATTTCATCTGACAAAACCTTGGTGCCGCCAATCACGCCTGAACGATCGGTATGAGCTTCACGTAATACGGGCGCAGACTCTCCGGTAACGGCTGATTCATTGATGGTCGCAAAGCCCTGAATAATCTCACCATCCGCAGGGACAATCTCACCCGCTTTAACAATGACGAAATCATCTTTTTTAAGTAGATTGGCAGAAATCGTATTGGGTACCGCATTTAAATCGAGGATACGATTTGCGGTTAAGTTTTCACGTGCCTGACGCAATGACGCGGCTTGTCCACGGCCTTTGGCTTCTGCAACCGCTTCTGCATAATTAGCGAATAAGACCGTCACCAATAAGATCAGACTCAACAGCAGACCAAAACCGAAGCTGGTACTCCCCATCAAGGTTGCGACAATTGTTAAGATTGTGCCCACCCAGACACAGGCCATCACTGGATTTTTAAATGCATATTGCGGTAATAGTTTATAAAATGTTTGTTGAATAATTTCTTTATTCAATATATCCATCTGTTGTGTCGCATTTGAATGTTTCATTGTGCTTGCTCCACACTTAAACTTTTATAGACAAGTAGTCAGCAATTGGTCCGATCACCAACACTGGCATGAATTGCAATAAGGTGAGAATCAACACGATCCCGATCAAGGTCAGTGCAAATGTCGGTGACTCAATATGTAAAGAACCTTTACTTTCGGCTGCTTGAGGCTTGGTTGCCAAACTGACTGCAATTAACACAGGGATGATCAAGACGCTGTAACGGCCTGCCAATAAAGCGATACTGGCGCTCAGATTCCACCATAAGGTGTTATCGCCTAAACCTTCAAAACCTGAACCATTGTTGGCATAAGCAGAGACATACTCATAAAACACTTGGCTAATACCATGGAAGGCTGGATTTGAATTCCCTGTAATCGATGGAAATGCAATGGCAATCGCAGTTAAGCCCAGAATCACCACAGGCTGTAATACAATCACCAGTGCTAACAACTTAATTTCAGTCACTTCAATTTTTCGGCCGAACAACTCAGGGGTACGTCCCGTCATCAGACCTGCAATAAATACAGCCAAGAACAGGTAAATAAAGAACTGCAATAAGCCACAACCGATCCCGCCCCAAATGGCATTGATCAACATATTGCACAGCTCAACCAATCCTGTCAGTGGTGAGGCAGAGTCATGCATCATATTGACCGAACCGTTATTCACTTGCGTGGTCAAACTTCCCCATAATGCAGATGCATCCGCACCGAAACGAAGCTCTTTCCCCTCCATCAATGCCGTGTTTGGAATCAACGAAGATTTTTCAGTCCACAACGCTAATGAGGTTGAAGCCAATGACATGAATAGCATGGTGCCAAAAATCATCCACATCAATTTCTTACGTTGAATAAAGCGACCAATCATAAACACGACTGATAGAGGAATCAGTAAGATCGCGAGCATCTCAATCACATTGGATAAGGGGGTTGGATTCTCTAAAGGCACACTACTGTTTGGGCCATACCACCCTCCACCATTGCTCCCCAGTTGTTTAATCGCCACCATGGGCGCGACTGGACCCAGTGGAATATGTTGGGTTTTAAGCTCTACGGTTTGATCCAAGACCTGTGCGGTTGGACCAGCAGATAATGTTGCTGGAACACCTTGAAAAGTAAGCAGCAAAGAAAAAATAAGACCTAATGGAATAAAGAATCTAAATAATGGTCGAATGATATCCATCCAATAATTACCTAGATTAATATGATTCCAATTCTTTTGATCTGAATCTTCTTCTTGACGTGATTGCAGGAATAAAGCCCTTAACATTGCCACTAATAAAGCCAGCCCAATAATTGGAGACAAATATTGCAATCCAACAATCACTGTCATTTGCGATAGATAAGACAGTTGAGCCTGTCCTGAATAATGTTGCTGGTTGGTATTGGTCAGAAATGAAATGGTGGTATGTAAAGCCAGATCCCAATTCATATTCGGGATATGATCTGGGTTGAGTGGTAACCATGCTTGAGTCATTAAAATAGTGACGCTTGCAGCGAGCAGTAAAATATTACCGAGTACAAATGCTGTTAAATATTGCCGCCAACTCATTCCACTACGCTTAACCCCTAACACCGCATAAATTGGTTGCTCAATCCATTTAAACAACACGTCACTTTTCATTGGCTTTGCTTGCATCACATCTGCAAGATAAGCACCTAGCGGATAAGCCAGCAGTAATGAAAGGACAAATACAGAGATAAATTCCCACATAGCATATGCCATTTAAAAATAGGTCAGCTTTAGTATGGAAATGAAGGACGTAAATTCTCTATATTGAAAAAACCAGTAGACGTAAATTCTGCGTAAAATTATTCAACGGTGTTCTAATGCGCTGAAATTTTTACCTAAAAAGAAAATATGGAGAAATAAATCTCATTTTTTACAAAAAATCTTTGACCAAATAAAAAACTTTTTGGGGAAAAATGCAAAAAAGAACGATTATTATTTTAAAATAATAATTTATATTTATCATTATTTTACAAATAAAAACACATATGTATATAAATTTTTTAAGATTTATTTTTATCCATTTTCATCTAATCTAGCGTACTGCTTAGTTCATTTAGAACATTTACTCTTATTTTAATTATGGTATTTTTGTTACATGAAGTTATAGCCAATCACGATCGATAACTTTTTTGTTGTCAAATCATAGCTTCTTAACACTTAAGAATCTTGAAGTTCAAGGAAAGATTACAATGAAATTAAAACATCTTAGCACTGCCATGATCTTAGCAACGCTACCTGCAACTGGAGTTTTTGCAGCAGCGTTAGACCGTTCAGGTCAATCTATGTCTGCATTTTTACAACCAGGTAATTATTTTGAAGCTGGACTTTCAGTTTTAGACCCAACGGTTAAAGGGAAAGAAGGCGGAGAGAGCGCTACCCCACACCGCTCTATTGGCGACATGGGTGATGATTATTACTTCCCTAGCGCAGCATTAAAACTGCAACTCACTGATAAAATTTCATTTGGTCTTATTTACGACCAACCTTTCGGGGCAGATGCAAAATATACTGGCAATAATGTTTTTGTTGCATCACCAAATGATCGCGTATTAAGTTCACTACCTGTTACGACATCATCTATTGGTGGAGCAACAACTGGCAATACTTCTGTTGAGGTAGACTCACAGAACATTTCTATGATATTCGGCTTCCAACCAACTGAAAACTTTAACTTCTATGGTGGTGGTGTATACCAAACAATTAAAGGAAATGTGCATTTACGTGGTTCAGCTTATAGCGTGTTCAATGGTTATGATGCCACTATTAAAGAAGATGGCGCTGTAGGTTGGTTAGCAGGGGCTTCTTTTCAAATTCCTGAGATTGCACTAAAAGCTTCTATTACTTATCGCTCTGAAGTTGACCATAAGTTTAATGCAAGTGAAAATTTAAGTTTAGCTACACCATTAGCTAATGCAGCACCAGCATTAGGTGGTCTTGTTCCACCAGCATTATTACCAGCTATTTCAAAAGCAATCGGTGGCTTTGCAGCAGCAAACTCCGCTGAAGGTCAAACTAAAATTACAACACCACAATCTGTTAACCTCGATTTCCAAACAGGTATCATGGCGAATACCGTTGCATTTGCAAACGTACGCTGGGTGAACTGGAAAGACTTCTCAATCACTCCTTACAAATTTGGAAAAGCAGCTGAAGCCGTTGGACCATTAGTCAATCGTCAAAATGGTTTTTCTTTAGTTGAATACTCTGATGATCAATGGTCTGTAACAACTGGTGTTGGTCGTAAACTCAATGACCAATGGGCGGGTAACGTTTCTGTAGGTTGGGATTCTGGTGCAGGCAATCCTGTAACTACACTTGGCCCAACAGAAGGTTATTGGAACGTTGGCGTAGGCGTTCAATATAGCCCTACTCCTGCAACCTTTATTTCTGGTGGTGTAAAATACTTTTGGTTAGGTGATGCGAAAGCGCAAACTGGTGCTCAAGCAGGCGGTGATAAATATGTTGCTGAATTTGAAGATAATAAAGCAATCGCATACGGTCTGAAACTTGGTTACCGTTTCTAATTATTTATCTTAAAAAAGGCCATCTTAAGATGGCCTTTTTTATATAGCTTTAATCAATAAAATCAAAATAATAGTTCAACAAACACACACTTCTCTTCTACTTTAATCGCATCAAGATAAATCTATCGGACTCAAGCATTTTTCGTGACTTTATCAGTTCATTTATTGACATTTGTAAAATATTTAAGCGCATAAAAATTATGATACTTTTCGCGCCATTCTGTTACAAAGTGATTTGAGAGAACATATTAATGAAGCTGAATGCTATTCAAACGGCTCTTCTACTTAGCTTAGTTCCTACAACGACAACATTTGCCGCAGCACTGGATCGCTCAGGTCAATCAATTGCAGCCTTCCTACAGCCAAATAACTATTTTGAAGCAGGTCTTACTGTTCTTGATCCCAATGTATCAGGTAAGGACACATCTCAAAACAATACAGGGAATATGGCGAATCATTATTACTCGCCAAATGCTGCCCTAAAAATTCAAGCAACGGATAAATTCTCGATTGGTTTGATCTATGACCAGCCTTATGGGGCGGATGCAGAATATACAGGCAAAAGTAACTTTATCGAAAGCCGCCCTTTGCCTTTTAAAGGTGGTACATCCGTTACTGTCGATACTGAAAACTTAAACTTGTTATTCGGTTATCAACCAACACAAAACTGGAACCTTTATGCGGGTGCGGTTTATCAAACTTTAGACAGCACCGTGTTATTACGTGGTCAGAGCTATAGTGCCTATAGTGGTTATGATTTTAAAACTGGTCGTGATGAAGCAGTCGGTTGGTTAGCAGGGGTTGCTTATCAAATTCCTGAAATCGCACTCAAAACCTCTTTGACTTATCGTGCCAAAATCAAGCATGAGATGAATGCTTATGAAACGCATGGCATTGCAGGCATGACAGGCAATGCAGGTTTTGATGCGATTTTAAATAAAATCAATCATTCAACAGGCACAACTGAAATCACCACCCCTCAATCGGTTAATCTTGATTTCCAAACGGGGATTATGGAAAACACAGTTGCGTTTGCCAATTTACGTTGGGTGAATTGGAAAGACTTCGCCATTCGCCCATATAAATTTGGTGCAGCTTCGGTCTTGCCTCCAATCGTTGCTTCAACAGGTAAAAAAGATGGTTTCGACTTGGTTGCCTATACTGAAGATCAATACTCGATTACTGCGGGTGTCGGTCGTAAAATCAATGACCAATGGGCAGGTAATCTCTCGGTAGGTTGGGATTCTGGCGCAGGCAACCCAGTCACCACATTAGGCCCAACTGAAGGTTACTGGAATGTCGGTGTGGGTATTCAATATAGCCCTACGCCTGCAACCTTTATCGCGGGTGGCGTGAAATACTTCTGGCTCGGTGATGCCAAAGCACAGTCAGGTTCACAATTCAATACACCTGGTTATGTGGCTGAATTTGAAAATAATGATGCCATTGCCTATGGTTTAAAGATTGGTTATAAATTCTAAAAAATCTCCCCTAGCCCCTCTTTATTAAAGAGGGGAAGCTCCCTCCTTTTCTAAAGGAGGGCTGGGGAGGATTAATTACTCTGGAATATCACGTTGTGAAACAGAACGAATCGCCTGTTTTAATGCTTCATAACCATGCAATGGTGGGAACTGTGGAAATTCTGCAATCACATTAGCGGGTGCATCAAATAAGAAACCATGATCAGCTTCCCCCAGCATCGTGGTATCGTTATACGAATCACCTGCTGCAATGACACGGAAGTTCAAGCCATGCAATGCTTTTACTGCCTGACGCTTTTGATCAGGTTGGCGTAATTTGTATGCGGTGATCATGCCATTTTCATCAGTTTCAAGCTTATGACAGAAAATGGTTGGCCATCCCAATTGCTTCATTAATGGATGCGCAAACTCATAAAACGTATCGGACAAAATAATCAATTGGAAATGAGTACGTACCCATTCGACAAATTCTTTCGCGCCTTCAAATGGCCCCATATCGGCAATCACGGCTTGAATATCATTCAATCCTAAACCATGCTGTTTCAAGATATTCAAGCGTTGTGTCATCAGCACATCGTAATCTGGAATGTCACGTGTGGTGGCTTCGAGTTCTTTAATCCCTGTTTTTTTTGCAAAGTTAATCCAGATTTCTGGAACTAACACCCCTTCAAGATCTAGGCATACGATTTCCATGCTTATCCAAGTACCTTATGTGTTAAAAATTGCGCTAGTTTAGCATGGAGATGTATTGAGCAATTGCCCTTTTTTCATACGCTAACCATAGATTTTTTGAATAAGAATTTGCTTTACGGAGATATCCGGCCAGAGATAATTACATTACTATATGGGCTAGTGTGTCGTGTATACGATAAAGACCGACGAAAAGAAAAGGCAACGCGTTATGACTTTAAACTTGGATCAAATCAATAGCGAATTGGGCAACGATGCTGAAAAATTAGTTGAATGGGCATTAAGCTTAAATGAAAAAGCTATTGTGACAACTAATTTTCGTCCATTTGAAGCTGTCATTTTACATATGTTGACCCGTGTTAAACCTGATATCCAAGTGGTATGGATGGATAATGGCTATAACACCGAAACAACCTATAAATATGTTGATGAAATTACGAAACTCTTGAATCTTAATCTTCTGACTTATTTGCCAAAACGTTCACGCGCACATCGCGAAGCATTAGAAGGACCAGTCCCAGCACTGGATGATCCAAAACATGAAGCATTTACTGCCGAAGTAAAATTAGAACCTTTTGAGCGTGCCTTACGTGAAACTGCACCCAAAGTTTGGTTTACCGCTTTACGTGCAACAGACACAGCTGTCCGTGCAGAAATGGATCCTGTAAGTATTAATCCAGATGGTCTGATCAAAGTTGCGCCACTATTAAAATGGACCTCAAAAGACCTATGGGAATACATGCAAAAGCATAATTTACCTGATAATGAAGATTATTTTGATCCGACTAAAGGTGAAGAACACCGCGAATGCGGTTTGCATCTCAATCACTAAATCAAATCCCTCATTAAAATAAAACCACTGATTCGTCAGTGGTTTTATTTTTCCTGACTCGCCTGTCTAAAGTCATATTTTAACCAGAACAAACAGTATATACTGCGCAGAACGGTTCCAATAATTCTAATAAGAGCTCTTCGAGAGTATCTTAGAAAAAAATGCGATGAGAGGCTAGATCTGCTATGCGCCCACTACACCCCATTGATTTTATCTTTCTCTCGCTAGAGAAAAGACAACAGCCTATGCATGTAGGTGGATTGTTTTTATTCGAGCTTCCAGAGAATGCATCACCCACGTTTGTGCATGATCTCGTCAATGAAATTCGCCAATCAAAAAGTATTCCTGTCCCACCATTTAACAATCAACTGAATGGTTTGTTCTGGGGTGAAGACAGCGAATTTGATCTGGATCACCACTTCCGCCATATTGCTCTGCCAAATCCTGGGCGTATCCGTGAATTACTGGTTTATATTTCACAGCAGCATAGTTCCTTGATTGATCGCGCTAAGCCTCTTTGGACCTGCGACATTATTGAAGGCATTGAAGGCAACCGTTTTGCCATGTATTTCAAAATTCACCATGCCATGGTGGACGGCGTCGCAGGTATGCGTCTGATTGAAAAATCACTTTCGCAAGATCCAAATGAAAAGCATGTAGTGCCACTTTGGTGTGTTGAAGGTAAACGGACCAAGCGTTTAAAAGCACCAAAGCCGCCGACTGTCAGCAAAATCAAAGGGGTGATGGAAGGGATTAAATCTCAGCTTGAAGTTGCCCCTAAAGTTATGCAAGAGCTGTCACAAACCATTTTTAAAGAGATGGGCAAAAATCCAGATTATGTCTCGACCTTTCAGGCACCGCCTTCAATTCTGAATCAGCGCGTGAGTTCTTCACGTCGTTTTGCCGCACAATCCTTTGAACTCGGTCGTTTCCGTCGGATTGCCAAATCTTTGGGTGTAACGCTCAATGACGTGATTCTAGCGGTATGTTCAGGTGCTTTACGTGAATACCTGATCAGCCATAACAGCTTGCCAAAGAAACCTTTAATTGCGATGGTTCCAGCATCACTGCGTACCGACGATTCTGATGTCAGCAATCGTATTACCATGATTTTGGCAAATCTTGCGACCCATATTGAAGACCCAATTGAGCGTTTAGAAGTTATTCGTCGTAGCGTACAGAACTCAAAGCAACGTTTTAGCCGTATGACTGCCAATGAGATTTTGAATTATAGTGCAGTTGTGTATGGTCCAGCGGGCTTAAATATTGCTTCTGGGATGTTGCCTAAGCGTCAAGCCTTTAACCTTGTCATCTCAAACGTACCAGGTCCGCGCGAACCTTTATATTGGAATGGTGCAAAGTTAGATGCGCTCTACCCTGCATCGATTGTGATGGATGGCCAAGCGCTGAATATCACCATGACCAGTTATTTGGATAAACTGGAAGTGGGCTTAATCGCATGCCGTAATGCATTACCCAAAATGCAGAACTTACTAACCCATTTAGAAGAAGAAATTCAACGTTTTGAACAAGCCATTCAAAACTTACCACAGCAGAAAGTTGCGAATTAATGGTAGAAAAAAATTAAGGGGCTTCGAATAGCCCCTTATTTTTTAATTGTTCGACAACGTTGTAGCAGTTGATGGCAGGCTGAACGAATCATCGCCGTAGTAATCTGAACTTCTTTACCTTGGCTATCTACCATATAACATGTATTTACAGGGTTACTGTCTAAAACATGCTTGAAACCGTGATTCACTAATCTTTCACTCACATTCATCGTTATATACCTCATATTATTTGCTAAGGGACTCAAAAGTACCTATGGCTCATTTTATGGTTCTAGTATTTAAAATTCATGATAGAAAGTAAAATTTCAGTTGTAACAAGGCTTAAGCGAAATCTTGTTACAACTTTAGGTCAAAATGATATCATATTGCTCTTGCGTATATAGATTTTCCACTTGGAATTTGATTACTCGATTTACAAAATGTTCTAAATCCGCGACAGCTGGGGCTTCTGCTGTTAATAGCCGATCTATCACGGCTGGATGCGCAACGACAGTAAAGCCACCCTTGGAATCAAATGCACGCGCATAACGCATGATCTCTCGAAATATCTCGTAACATACTGTCTCTGCTGTCTTCACATAGCCCCGCCCTTGGCAGGTTGGACACGATTCACAAAGCAAATGCTCCAATGATTCACGAGTCCGTTTACGTGTCATTTCAACTAAACCCAGCTCCGAAACTTGGGTGATTTTAGTCTTGGCATGATCGCGTTCCAGCATTCGTTCAAACTGACGCATCACTTCTTCACGATGCTCAGCTTCCTGCATATCAATAAAATCAATAATCAGAATCCCCCCCAAATTACGCAGACGCAGTTGTCTTGCGATTACTTGAGTAGCTTCCATATTGGTTTTAAATACCGTGTCTTCTAGGCTGCGCCCACCCACATATGAGCCTGTATTGACATCAATCGTGGTCATCGCTTCGGTCTGATCTATCATCAGATAGCCGCCAGACTTGAGTGCGACACGGGTCTGCAACGCTTTTTGAATATCTTCTTCGACGTTATACAAATCGAAAAGTGGTTTTTCACCCGGATAATGAATTAAGCGATTTTGAATCGTCGGAACAAACTCATCGACAAACTCGCTGAGCTTGCCATGAATCTCGCGTGAATCGACATAGATCTTCGCCGTTTCATCACTGGCTAAATCTCTGATAATACGTTGTGGTAAAGGCAGTTCCTCAAAGATCAGTTCAGCCGTTGCCGCTTCTTTTTGTTTGCGCTGAATAAATTCCCAAAGTTTGCTGAGATAACACATATCTTGTGCAATCGCAGCTTCATCCACCCCTTCGGCCGCAGTACGAACAATCACACTACCAGGTAAATTATGTTCTGCCTGAATATGTTCAATGATGCTACGTAGGCGGTCTCGCTCTTCTTCAGACTCAATTCGCTGTGATACACCAATGTGATTGCCATAAGGCATGAGCACAAGATAGCGCGATGGGATAGAAAGATCGGTACTTAGACGAGCACCTTTGGTACCCAACATATCTTTCATGACTTGGACAGTGAGCATCTGCCCCGGATGTAACAACTCAAAAACGTTTGGTGTCGGTTGCGAACGCGACCAAACCATATCGTTAATATGCAAAAAGGCGGTTCGAGACAAACCAATGTCGACAAAGGCTGCTTGCATACCTGGTAGTACACGGACCACTTTACCTTTGTAGATATTACCCACTAACCCACGTTTTACAGTTCGCTCAACGAATAATTCATTGACCGTTCCATTTTCAATCAATGCCACACGACATTCCATCGGCGTGACGTTAATCAGCAACTCTTCTGCCATAACAAACTCAAAATTTTATAAAAATTCTTATACCCGAAAGTGTCGTTCCCTGTATTGAAATACTTAGGCTTTAACGCTTTCTAATAACTGTGCGATCTCATGCAAAGGCAAACCCACGACATTGCTATAACTGCCTCGAATTTGTGGAATATATTGTGCTGCAATTCCCTGTATCGCATAAGCACCTGCTTTACCAATCGGTTC
Source organism: Acinetobacter sp. Ac_5812 (assembly GCF_013072695.1). Classification (GTDB taxonomy): domain Bacteria; phylum Pseudomonadota; class Gammaproteobacteria; order Pseudomonadales; family Moraxellaceae; genus Acinetobacter. The sequence goes on along the minus strand of NZ_LXUK01000005.1, from coordinate 222,845 downwards.
GCCCGTTGCCCAATATTTTTCCATTTCCGCATGGCTGAGTTGCTGTAACTCAACTTGCGTTCTCACCACACGACTCAAAATCTGAGCAGAACTTGCGACACAAATTCCGGAATAGACATCATGCCATTGCCCAGAAAGCATCGACCAGATGGAAAAAGCGTGTTGCTTTGACTCTGGCTTACCAATGATCTGCCCAGCAAAACTTAAACTGGTATCTGCCGCAATCACAATTGCGTCAGTATATTTATTTAAAACGACTTGTGCCTTCTCGCGCGCCAAGCGTTCAACATAATGCTCAACAGTCTCACCCTCATGCACCGCCTCATCGACATCTGGACGATAGATTTCAAAGTCCAAACCCAACTGCTGTAGTAGCTCCTGCCGACGAGGCGAGCTTGATGCGAGAATTATATGCGCCATTTATGTAAGCAATAATAAACCAATGGCCATGCCAGTACACTTGTCACAACAGGTTGCCAATGGCGCGCAATCGAAAAATGTGTACCTGCAATGGTCTGGCTAATCCACAAAAAAGTAATATGTGCAACAATCGCAATCACCGCAATCACCCACGAATTCCCAAAAGTGAGAATACGACGCTCACGAATTAAATAGCGAATACCAAAACTGATCACAACAAAACTGAGTGCATTTAAACCGAACGGTGCATCGAGTAGCAGGTCTGCAAAAAGGCCCATGCCAAAAGCAAACCAGACACCACACCAAACAGGCTGATAGAGAATCCAGAACAGCATAATCATTAGCATGATGGATGGTCGCCAACCCGAGGCCTCATAGGCCATCGGATAAACCATCAATACAGAACCAATCACGATGGAGAGAATAATCATCCATAGCGGATCTTTGCGTTTATCATAATTGAGCTTAGCGATCGGCATACGGTTGCTCCTGCGCTAAGGATTCAGAGAAGAGCACCACAACATGATGACCACTGGCAAGTTGAGCCGCTGGCGTGACATCAATTTCAGCAAACTCACCTGAAGTATGACGACTGACTTTAGACACAGTCCCCACTAAATAACCTGCTGGGAAATGTTCGCCTAAGCCCGAACTAAAGACTTTGTCCCCAACCTGAATATTGGCACTGGTTGGTACATATTCCATTTTGAGTTGCCCCAAATCGCCTGTACCCGAAATAATCGCACGCATTCCGGTACGCTCTAAACGCACAGACAATGAATGCTCTTTATCAGACAGCAACATGATACGGGCACTATGTGGATAGACATTAATGATCTGCCCCATAATCCCCTTATCGTCTAGAACAGTTTGTCCCGCACTTAAATGATCTACTGAACCACGGTTAATGATAATAATATGACGTAATGGATCAGCATCAGTCCCAATCACTTCCGCTATCTGCATACGACCATCAATAATCAATGGCGTATCCAAAAGCCCTCTTAAACGGTTATTTTCCGCAGAGAGTTCTGAAAGTTTTTGGAGGCGGACTTGTGCTTGTAGCAGTTCAGCTTGCATTGCGGTGTTTTCACGTCGCAATTGCGCTTCAGATTTGGTTTGTTGGTTAAGCCATTCTCGCGACAGTACAGGATAGCTTGCCAGCGCATAAATTGGATTATACGCGGCGTACAAGACATCCCTTGCAGGTTGAATTACATAAGGCATGCGCCAATCAAAGAAAAGCACCACCAAACATGTAATCACCGCAATGACAAATGAGCGAAAAGATGGCGGTTGTCTTGAAAAAAGATTCGGTTGCACCGCCTAGTCCTTATGATTTAACCAACGAAAAGCATGTCGTGGTTTGGATTGTCAAAGAACTCTAATACTTTACCGCCGCCACGAGTGACACAAGTTAAAGGATCATCTGCAACAATCACAGGTAAACCTGTTTCTTGCGCAAGTAATTTATCCAGGTTACGCAATAATGCACCGCCACCTGTCAACACAATACCACGCTCTGCAATATCCGAAGACAATTCAGGTGGTGTTTGCTCAAGTGCAGATTTTACAGCGCTTACAATGCTTTGTAACGGATCAGAAATTGCCTGCGTGATTTCATCAGAAGTCACGGTAATCGCGCGAGGTACACCCTCTGCCAAGTTACGACCACGAACTTCAATCTCGAGGGTCTTGCCGTCAGCAACAGCCATACCCACTTCTTTTTTAATGACTTCGGCTGTTGTTTCCCCGATCACACAACCGTGTGCTTTACGCACATAATTGATGATTTGCTCATCAAATACATCACCACCGATACGTAATGAATCAGCGTAGACACAACCTTGTAATGAAATAATTGCGATTTCAGTGGTACCACCACCAACATCGACCACCATCGAACCACATGCTTGCTCAACTGGCATACCTGCGCCAATCGCAGCAGCCATTGGCTCTTCGATTAAACGTACATCACGCGCACCTGCATTAAATACAGCTTCACGAATCGCACGACGCTCAACCAGTGTTGATTTGCAAGGTACGCAGACAACGACACGCGGTGCTGGCGGGAATAACCGCTTTTCATGCACTTTGCCGATAAACTGATTCAACATGGTCTCAGTGACTTCAAAATCAGCAATCACACCGTCTTTCATCGGACGAATTGCTGAAATATTCGCTGGTGTACGGCCTAACATTTGTTTAGCATCAATACCTACAGCGGCAACAATTTTTTGTGAACCACTATGGCGAATTGCCACAACAGTTGGTTCATTTAATATAATGCCACGGCCTGGTGCATAAATAAGTGTATTTGCAGTACCTAAATCAATGGCTAAATCCGGCGAAAACAAGCCAATTAGTCGTTTTAGAATCACGGGGGCGTTCTCAATTAAACTTTGTGTGAATACAAGGTGGCAACTTTAACTAAATGTGATGATTTGAACAAGTCAATCGCTTATTATAACGCACGATATTTTGAAATTTTTTAATACTGAATTAGGTAAAGTTATGTCTACATCATCAGATGCTCAGCAGACAACAGACTTAAATGCGCAAACGGTATCGCAAATTGCACACCTTGCCCGTTTATCTCTTAATGACACGCAATCTGCTGAATATGCTCAAAGTTTAAATAAAATCCTTGGCATGATGGAAAGCTTGAAAGGCATTAATACCGATGATGTTGAGCCTTTAAAGAGCCCATTTGACAACCCGCAACCTCTACGCACTGACGTTGTGACTGAAAGCAACCATCGTGATGAATATCAAGCGGTCGCGCCTGCTACAGAAGCAGGTTTATACCTCGTACCTCGCGTAATTGAATAAGATTTATTCGATTAGTCAATATTTTATATTTAGAATGTAAAGAAATTTTTCATATGACAGATTTACATCGCTTATCAATCCGTGAACTCTCTGAAGGCTTAAAACAAGCCCAATTTTCATCACGCGAATTGACTGAACATTATTTAAAGCGTATTGCCCAAATTGACCCGAAAGTAAAAAGTTATGTGACGGTCACCGCAGAACAGGCTCTTGCTGAAGCAAATGCGGCCGATGCTGCACTGAAAGCAGGCAATGCACACGCGCTGGCAGGTATTCCACTTGCCCACAAAGATATTTTTTGTACCCAAGGCATTAAAACCACTGCCGGTTCAAAAATGCTGGATAACTTCATTTCACCTTATGATGCAACTGTGGTTGCAAAAGCTAAAGCTGCAGGTCTTGTAACTTTAGGTAAGGTGAACATGGATGAGTTCGCCATGGGTTCAACCTCTGAAAACTCTTATGTCGGTGCAACGTCGAATCCTTGGGCACTGGATCATGTTCCAGGTGGTTCATCAGGTGGTTCAGCAGCAGCTGTCGCGGCTGATCTCGCGCCAATCGCAACAGGTACCGATACAGGTGGCTCAATTCGTCAACCTGCTTCATTCTGCGGCTTAACCGGCTTAAAACCGACTTATGGTCGTGTATCTCGCTTCGGCATGATTGCCTATGCATCATCACTGGATCAGGGCGGTCCAATGGCACGTTCTGCGGAAGACTGTGCTTACTTGATGAATGTGATCGCTGGTCATGATGCCAAAGACTCCACTTCAATCAACAAAGCAGTGGACGATTACGTTGCTAACCTAAACGGTACGGCAGTGAAAGGCCTACGCATTGGTATTCCAAAGCAATACTTCAATGTGGCTGGTTTAGACGCAGATGTAAAAGCACGCGTTGAAGAGTCGTTGAAAAAGTTAGAGGAAATGGGCGCGATCTTGGTTGAGATTGATCTCAACATGACTGAAGCCTATGTACCAACTTACTACTTGATTGCACCTGCGGAAGCTTCTTCAAACCTGTCACGTTTTGACGGCGTACGTTATGGCTACCGTTGTGAAAATCCTGTGGACTTAATGGACTTGTACAAGCGTTCACGTTCAGAAGGTTTTGGTGCTGAAGTACAACGTCGTATCTTGATCGGAACTTACGCTCTTTCCGCGGGTTACTACGATGCCTACTATGTCAAAGCACAAAAAGTACGTCGTTTGATTCAGCAAGATTTCCTCAAAGCATTTGAAAATGTTGACGTGATTGCTGCGCCATCTGCACCAACTACAGCCTACAAAATCGGTGCAAACCTCAGCCCGACTGAAATGTATTTAGGCGATATCTATACCCTTGCAGTGAACTTGGCAGGTCTACCAGCCATTAACGCACCTGTTGGTTTTGATAAAGACAGCTTGCCTGTCGGCTTACAGTTGATTGGTAACTATTGGTCAGAATCACAATTGTTGTCGATTGTGCATCAATATCAACAAAATACAGACTGGCATACCAAACGTGCGGCAATTGCTGAGGAGAATGCATAATGACTGAAGCTCAAAAGTTAAAGTTAATTGACGGTTGGGAAGTCGTTATCGGGATCGAGATCCACACGCAGTTGGCAACCAAGTCTAAAATCTTCTCAGGTTCATCGACTGAATTTGGTCAAGACCCAAATACACAAGCCAGTCTTGTTGATTTAGCAATGCCGGGCGTGTTGCCAGTATTGAATGCTGAAGTGGTTGATCTTGCGATTCGCTTCGGTTTGGGGATTGATGCATATATCGACCAAGCCTCTGTGTTTGCGCGTAAGAACTATTTCTACCCAGATTCGCCAAAAGGCTACCAGATCAGCCAGATGGACAATCCGATTGTGGGCTTGGGTCATATCGACATTCAGCTTGAAGATGGCACTGTGAAGCGTATTGGCGTGACCCGTGCCCATCTTGAAGAAGATGCAGGTAAATCGATCCATGACCAATTCGAAGGTATGTCGGGTATCGACTTAAACCGTGCGGGCACACCATTGCTTGAAATCGTATCTGAGCCAGATATGCGTTCAGTTGAAGAAGCGGTTGCCTATATCAAATCGATTCACACGCTCGTGCGTTGGTTAGGTATTTCTGACGGTAACATGGCAGAAGGTTCATTCCGTGCCGACTGTAACGTATCGCTGCGTCGTCCAGGTCAGCCTTTTGGTACGCGTTGCGAGTTGAAAAACCTCAACTCATTCCGTTTCATTGAGCAAGCGATCAATGTTGAAATTGAACGCCAAATGGAAATCTTGGAATACGGCGGCACGATCGATCAGGAAACTCGTTTGTTCGATCCGAACAAGATGGAAACCCGTTCAATGCGTTCGAAAGAAGAAGCGAACGACTATCGCTACTTCCCAGATCCAGATTTATTGCCAGTAATCATTGCCGACGAGCAGATCGAAGCGGCACGTGCTGCCCTTCCAGAACTGCCTAAAGCGCGCCGTGCACGCTTTATCGCTGACTTTGCTGTGACTGAGTACGATGCACACGTATTGACGCTGTCACGTGAAATAGCGGAGTTCTACGAAGCGGTTGTGGCTGCTGCGGGCGGTGCGAAGCAAGGTAAAGTCTCTGCAAACTGGGTAATGGGTGAATTCTCAGGCGCTTTAAACAAAGCGGGTCTAGAATTGGCGGACTCTCCTGTTTCTGCTGAGCAATTGGGCGGCATGATCGCGCGTATTGTCGACAATACTATTAACGGTAAAATTGCAAAACAAGTGTTTGGCTTTATGTGGGAAGCAGAAGGAAAATCTGCGGATGACATTATTGCTGAGAAAGGTTTGAAGCAAGAAACCGATACAGGTGCGATTGAAGCAATTATCAAAGAAGTGCTTGCAGCCAATGAAAAAATGGTTGAAGAGTACAAGTCTGGTAAGGAAAAAGCCTTTAACGGTCTGGTTGGTCAAGTTATGAAAGCTGCAAAAGGTAAAGCTAACCCAGCTCAAGTGAATGAATTAATGAAGAAATTGATTGGTTAAACTCATCTAATTTCAAAAGAAAACCCGCTTTAGAGCGGGTTTTCTTATTAGAACTCTTTTAAAATTGGAACATACATAAAAGCCTCATTATTTCCTTCAACATCCATTGCTGAAACCAAATAGTCTTTATGAATAGGATTTACTAATTGTTCCTTTTGAATGGCATATCTAATTTCGCACAGTTCAAACTCTTCTTCTTTTAATTTAGATAACAATCGAGTGCTCAGGTATTCACCTTGAATATTTGTATTACGCCAATATTCATTTATATTAGGTCTATCACGAACATAATACTCATCAGAAAAAATAATATAAGTAGGCTTCAAAACACTGACCAAAACACCTAAATTCCTCCAAAAAATATACTTACCAACTTGATTTTCTAGCAAATAAGGTAAATATTTTATACAATTAAAATTTGCATCAAAAAAAAGAGCAACTGGAAGAATTGACCCATCACACCGAAAATTTAATAATGCCATATCTGAGTATAATTCTAATAATTCTTTTGTGGAGTTAATAGACTTTGAACGCAATTTTATATCTAAAAATTGGGATTTTAGCTCTTTGCTTAATTTTCCTCCTTGGCATGGTCTCTCTTCAAGAAAATTAGAGGAATCTATTCCACTATCTAGCTCGTATACCTTTTGCTTCAATGAAAGGGATTTAAATGTATTTAACTCAATATATTCAAATGTATAAGCAACATTAAACTCTGAAATCACTTCATCTGGAGTCTTTAATTTGAAACTCTGTTCTAACTTTTTATTTAAATCCATACAACATTCATAAAGGCGAGAATATACATATTGCATTGCAGATACTAAGTCATGACTTTGAAGCTTAGGATCTTGCCAACTTCTACCTATCCAAACTGCCGCATCTTTATAATTATTTAAATACTTCTTAGCCCATGCTATTAACTTTTTAACCCCAAAAAACACCAACTCCTCTTGATCAATATCCAAACTTATATCTTGTTGAGATAAATATCCTATCGCCAATTTTATTTCAATTTTTGAATACATTGGAATATCTGACTGTTTTTCTATGATATTTCTAGTATCCACAGACCACTTCATTATTGAATCTGATCTCCACTTATTTTGATAGCATTGATACCAACCATCGAAATCAAATTGTTTCTGTAATTCACTTTTTTCTTTTTGGATTAAAAAAGTTACAGTTCGAGCTGTTTGCATGAAATTATTAAAATTTATGCGAAAAAGATCAGGCTCTAGATAATTATCAGTTGCATTACTTAAATGTATTGAACAATCCCGCAATCTTTTGTTCCAATTCCCCATATAAACCGCCTTAACAATACTTAATAGATTTTTTAAAATTAAAATTATTGCAAAAATTTAAATTGTATTAAATCCCCTTCCATTAAAATAAAAATAAGAAATTGAATACTTAAAATCTGAAAAAATCGTAAACTATTATTTTTTAAATGAATTGCAATCCTCTCCTCTAGGGAGAGGTATTTAAAAGCAATACTTCTTTCTTTTACCTCACCACACCCAACTTATTCCAGATATCAGGTGTTAAAAAAGTCGTGACCAATTTATTTAAATCAATATAACGCAAGGTGCCTTGCAACTGCTGTCTAACCGCTGGATCTTTGACAATATCCTGCCCTGCGCTCTGACCTAACTGCTGAAAAGCCTGTCCAACGGCTTGAATTCCTTCAGCCTGAATCACTGCTTTGGTTTGTGTCGAACACTGCTCCACAATCACACGCTGTAACACCTGCGCCAACTTCTGATCCAACTGGGTTTTCTGCTCAGGTGTGACATTACTAAAAGACTTTAAATCTGGATGTGCTGCTAAAGCCGTGAAAGTCCATTGCAAAACCGTGGTTTTATCTGCTGCTGTGGTCGCTTTCACCAAACAATCACTCAATTGATCGACTGTTGGCCCTGCCATTGCCACTTGGGTTGTACCCAACACAGCCGCAGCCATCAACACAGAACGACTCAAATGAGAAAATTTACGGCGGGCAGAAGTATAAACACGAGACATAAGCACAGTTCCAAATTGCAATCTTTCTCTTTGTACCATGCTCCGAAGAGATCATCTGTTATGACGCTGTAAATTGCGTAAGCCCAAGCGCTCAAAGCTTTGGCAAAATGTAAAAACCATGAAGATGGTAAATCACTCAACCTGCACCTTCATAATCCCACTCTGCTGGAATATTCGGTTGCTCAGGTGCTTTATTTAAATCAATATTCAGGTTACGACTGCCCTTAAATGATTTCTCTCCCGAATCTGATGCAGGTGATACATCCAAACTGTAGCGGTAACGGAATTGCCAAAGCATCGGCTTGATCGGACGAATATCTAGGCTCAAACTATCTTCATCATGGCACTTGCCCTTAGAGTTTTCATAATCCTGTTCTGAGAAACAGGCCCGAATCATACGGCTAAAATTAAAAGGATAGTTTTCAATAAAGCGATGTGTCTTGCCTGAATCCTTTAACTCATAAAAGCTGGCACGTTCAATTCCTGCCCCACCACCCGAATACATTTCTGAAAAGCTATCAATCAGCGCAACCGCATAACGGTTTTGATCCATTGGAAACAGTTTAGGGTAAATATATTGTTTTGATCGTGCCATTTCCTCGGCAGGCGCTAATGGAATCTGCCATTGCTTCAATAATTTAAAGCCAGAATTCGAATGACTAAACTGGGCAATATTGCCCTCAGACAATAACCATAAGGTTTGATCTGGCGTTTTCAAACTCTGTAATTGTGTAAGCTGCTGACATAGCTCTTTGACTTGTTCACAGAGTTGCGTCTGTTCCGTTGCACTCAGTTGCCCCTTTTTAAAGTCTAGAATCTGTAAGGGTGCAGCAAAAACAGGTGTACTGAAATAGGCGGATACACCTATTAAAATCATTCCACATAAACCCATCTTATGTTTAAGCATTGTGTTTCCTTAGGCTATTTTTATCTTTACCGTATTACTTAACAATCGCTTCAATCTGATCAAGCTCCCACACCCCACCCGCAGCAAGACCTCGACACATCCCAGTCCAGCGATCTAGCGTATGTACAAACTTCTGCCCATCCCAGACCCATTCATCACTCGACCAACAATCACCAATACCACGCCCTTTCTGGGAACTGCTGAGAATCCCGTTATAAAACTCAGAGGAATGTTCCGTCACAAAAGTGGCTTTATTCGCAAGTGACTCATCCAATACCCATGCACCATAACCTTCGTTATATGCACCTCGCCAACATAGCGTAGCTGCCAAAACTTTTTTATTGCTTAGTTTATAGAGATCAATCGCTTGGGGCGCTGTTTGCTTACCGTCATAAGCCCCTTCACAGAATCCTTCTTTTTTAGGCACTGGCTGATTCGCCATCAAGTTTTGATAGAGTGCAGCATAGCGTTTGTCGGTTGGTCGTAATGTCAGATAAGGCTTACTCGAAGTTTTAATTTGTTTAACCGTGAATTTGGGTTGAGCTGCTAACACATTCGACTCATCCGCTTTACCTTTTTTAATCAAAGCACCCACTGTACCCACGCGCTTTTGAAAATCATCCATTTTCAGCAATACGGCTGTCAGACCTGTGTCTGATATTTTCCAATTTAAATTGGCATTTTTAAAAATGATTTCGGTCTTTTTCTTGGATTGTTGTAATAAGGCATTAGCTTGATTTGTAGAGAGTTGCCCCATCAATGGGAACTCTGTTCCATCAACGGACACCTGTCCAAAGTCTTTGCCATTTACATAAAAATGAATATTTTTAAGTTTTGCTGCTGGCATAGACGGTTGTTCAAAACGCGACAAGGCAAATTCGACTTTTACAGGCTGCCGTGCACCTGCCTGACGGGTCAATAACAATGAGGCAGGTTCATCGTCACTATATTGATTGTAATAACCTGCAGCTCGACAAGTGCCTGTATTGCTACAGTAAATTTCCCAATCTTCATGCGAGAATGAAATGCCTTTGATCTCTTGGGCAAAGGTACTAGAACTCAGGGCAACAAGGTAACAGGCTGAAAGGATCTTTTTCATAAGACTTATGCTCTAGGCCGTCTAAATTTAATACTATTATTTTAATCATTATGAATACTGACATGATTACTTATACTATATACGTTTTAACGCTACAGATTAAGCAACTTTACCAAAAAACAAATAAACACAAACAACTGTTTTTAAATAAATTTTAATTATTTTTCTTTGAAAAGAATTCAACCACCAATGCAATAGGAGTTGTAATATAGAGCAACATTCTAAGCATCATATACCCAATCAAAAGGAAAACATCACTCACAATGAAATTAGCATCCTCTCTATTGAGTTGAATAAATAATATAGAGACTAGAACGCTAGAGAAAATGATAGCAATAAATGCTCTAAGAGAATAATTTTTAATAAATTTAGTAAAAAAGAAAAATAGATTCGCAATAAAAATAACTGATAAAGTAAAAGCTAAAACATGGTCTACAATAATATGCCTATGAAAATAATCATAAGAATAAGCAAAACCGATGATCAGTTGTAAATTGAGTAATCCCCACCCTAGATAGCTTGGCTTCATCATGGTTTATTTCTCAATATTTTTATGGGATTAGAGATTTTATCAAGTTCCTTTTTCAACTTAGACGGTAAGAAAATATCAGGTGGTAAGTTCTTAAATACACCTATCCCTGTGATTGCATTGGAGGTACGTCTAGAACAGCTCAAAACGCCACTGCGACCCTCTTCATTTAAAATTCTGTATTCAATCTTTAGGAACTCATCTTTAGAAAGATAATATGACTACTACCTTACATGAAGTGTTAACGAAAAAGGTAAGCTCTAACTTAGTTTAAATTACTTTTCGAGTAGTCCCAAAAGCGTTTGAGCCTTATAAACTCCAATAAATTTACATTGTCCATCTCCCTCTGAATGGCATCTTTCCATGACTTTTTTCTGCGATTTCCCAGCTGAATCGGCTACATCATAAAAAAGATTCCTATTCACATCTATAGCAAGTGCCATCACCTTAGGAGCCCTAAAAGCACCAAAAGATTCACAACCTCCATTTCCGCCATTCTCACATGCTTTCATCGCAGCACCTTGCGCGGTTGCAGATGTTCTCCGCCAAGCAGATGACCACACCTGTTGCTTCGCATCTGTAACAACAGCTCCCCAATAACCTGATGGACCTCCTTCCGATAAACCATCATCATAATTACCATTACAAGGCCCTGCTTGTGCAGCCCCGTCACAAGCATAAACGCCTGGTGCAATTTCAGGCCCATTATTTGCAGATGCCTGCCCATTTATCAACAATAATGGTACTGGTGCGAATAATAATAAAAGTGGTACAAATATCTGTCCTATTAACTTTAAATAACTTACTTTTAAATTCTTATAAAAATTTAAATAACTCATTGACTCCTCCTCCCCACACTTAAAATAACTTCTACAAGCATAGTTACTCGCCCACTTTTGATTTAGCTAAAACAGGACGACCTCTAGCAGCCCTGTTTTATATATTCAATTTTTTCTATTGATTATTGGCTAGTATGAAAACTTTCTACATATCCTTTACTGTCAAACTTAACCCATAAAGACGCCCCATTGCTGCTACCACCTGTACCTGTAGCAGTATTTACCGCATCAATTTTAGCAGACTGAACCATTGCACCCACTTCTCCCGATCCACCGTTTGGGATTGCCTGCATCAAGCGATTTTTAAGAATACTCATGCCTGTATTAACAGTTTGAGAGGAAGAAGAAGCAAAAGCGCCAAGCGGAGAATTTGATGCTCCAGAATTGAAATACCAAGATTCAGTCTTATCCGAAGCAATAGACTTACTTTTAGGTTCGCCATACATCGCAACCACTTCCGCTTTAGTGGTCTTACCTTTAATTAAATGAGATTGTAGATAAGTTGATTGATATTTTTCACCTGATGTACCGCCTGGCATAGACGCACAGGCTGTCATTCCAAATACAACCGCTATTAAGATCGCTTTAAATGTTAAATTTGTATTCATAACCATTTCTTCTAATTAGCTTGGGTCATGAACTATTTTATTTTGTTTCTTTATCACCACGTTAATTATTAATCTTATTAACACAAATTATTAATCAATATTTAATAATATAAGTAAAATGTGAACTATAAGTTGAAATGTATTCTATATCGAAAATTTTTCACTCTAACTCACTACAACTAAGCTTGAACTGCATTGTTAATACTCTCTATAAATCACCTTGCCAAATGCACTCACCTCAAACAATATATTAATTTGAACTCAACCCAAAATGCACATTAAAAATGAAAACATCACTCACTATTTCTGCTGTTTTATTCACATTATCAGCCACTTCAATTCATGCAGAGGTCAGCACCTTTAAGCCGATCTTTCCCAAATTTTCAAATACAGTGCAAGAGCGAAAGGTCGAAAATCAAATTTATGCCTTAGGTGAAGTGTCCTTTGCCAACGATGTTCGTGTTCCCTTTTATGGGGTCACTGCACTGAATCCTGCCGATGAAGGCCTATTAAAAGACTTTAAAAGCTGTACTGCAAAAAGCTGCCATTTTGACTTTAAGCTAGATACACATCAGGCCAAGCAACTTAAATTAGTTGCACTACCTGAAATTGGTGCCGTACTTGTGCCTAAAGATTGGCACGATGTGGAGGCACATGCGGGCGCAAATGGTACGGGTTCAGCCCTGCTGATGAGCCCAAATCAAAAACAGGCCATAGAATTATACGATTCATCCTTCTGTGTCGGTTGTGGTATGCCCAATGCCACGCTTTACTTTCCCAACCTGTTAAAAGAGAGTATTCAAAATGAGTTTGGCGGCTATAAAGACCCACAAAAATTGGTGACAGTGGTCCATCCATCTAAACAAGTGGCTTTCTTTAGCTATCAGATTCCGAACTTCAACAATAAAACCCATGGCGTGGCGAAATACCATGACGAGGACACCTTCAATTTTAGAGAAATCATCGTAACGCTGGATAAATCACAACAGCACTTGCTTGGACCAATTTTAAACTTCTATCACTTTAGCCATTGAGCCGTTTCAAACCGCTTGACTGGCTTTGAGTAGATTTAAAAAATGCTCTACCCGAACACTATTGCCTTTGGCACGACAAATCGCATAAATCGGGGCGATACACGGCTTTTTCGCTTCTAGCGCTTTATACACAATCTGCTTATTCCAGAAGTCTTGAATCGACGCGGGGACAATTGACAATCCAATCCCCGCCGCAATCAGATTCAGGCTCGAAGTTAAACGTGGAGCCTCCTGCACAATGTTGGGGTTAAAGCCTGCCTGATAGCAATTTGCCAGAATATTATCAAACAGGTCTTGCCCCGCAATACGGCGATACAATACAAATTCATACGGCTCTAGATCGAGTAAACGGATTGATCCCTCTTGTTCAACCAAAGGATGATTACTCGGTAAAGCCACAATCAAGGGCTCATCCAGTACATGAATGCTTTGAACTGCGGCATGAATCGGCGCAGGTTTGCGTAGAAAAACGATATCCAGTTTTTCATTGATCACTGCATCGGTTAAGGCGGTACTGCTGTCTTCTTCCAAATGAATGGCGACAGCAGGAAACTGCTCCCTGAATTGACGTAATAAGGCAGGTAAAAAAGGATGCAAGCCTGCGGAGTTGGTAAAGCCAATATTGATCTGCCCCTCCAAGCCTTGGGCAATGTTTTTGACCCGTTTCGGAATCGACTGAGCATGCGCCAAAATGGTAATCGCTTCCTGATATAAAGCCTTACCTGCTTCGGTGACTTCCACACCTCGAGGCAGACGTTTGAGCAAAGCGGTATCCAGCTCCTCTTCCAGACTTTTAATCAATCGGGTCAGTGGCGGCTGTTGCATATGCAGTCTAACCGCTGCTTTAGAAATATTGCTTTCTTCCACCACAGCAACGAATGCATTGAGTTTATGAATATCAATCATACATACTCTGAAAGTATAGATAACGGCAAAAATAGCATTTGTGAATATACCACAAATCTTTCATGCTATAGCTCACAAGGTTGAACAGAAAGGTAATCCAATGAAAGCCCAAGCCCTATCAATAGCGAGTGAACCACTAGCGACTGCTCCTGATTGTAAGGCACTTTTTACGGGATTTATGAAATTGGGACTGATGGGTTTTGGTGGCGTTTTGCCACTGGCACATCGCATTATCGTTGAAGAACATAAATGGATTGATGCTGGCAAATTTACCGACTTACTGGGTGTCTGCCAGTTATTGCCAGGCGGTAACATCATCAATATGGCCGTTGCCATTGGCATGGAATTCCAAGGCGTGAAAGGTGCGATCAGTTCAGTGCTCGGCTTAATCTCTGCCCCGACAGCAATTGTGCTGATCATCTATCAGGTCTATGAGCATTTTCAATACCTCCCCGCTGTCAAACACATGATTCAAGGTTTGGCCGCTGCTGCCGCAGGCTTGCTGTTTGCAACAGGATTTAAGATGCTCAAGCCAATTTTAAAAAGCTATCTGACCGTTTTTACCATCGGCCTAACCTTTGTATTTATGATCTGGATCAAGCTGCCCTTGGCCCTGACTTTAGCGATTTTATTGGCCATTAATATGCTGGTTTTAGGAGTGAAAAAATCATGATTTTGCTGACACTTATAATGGTATTCACTCAGCTCTCATTACTGGCTTTTGGTGGAGGTAATGCCATCTTGCCTGAAATGCAGCACCAAGTGGTGACCGTGCATCAATGGATGAGCGCAGAACAATTTAGTTCGCTGTTTGCCATGGCACAGGCTGCGCCCGGTCCGAATATGATGATTGTACCTTTGGTCGGTTGGCATGTCGCAGGTCCAGCAGGTTTATTAGTCACTTCGTTGGCGAAGTTTGGCCCCTCTTCCATCATTACCATTTATGCGCTGAAATTCTGGGAACGCTTTAAAGCCAATCCGTTACGCGCGCGTTTTGAAAAAGCGCTAAAACCGATTACTGTGGGCTTAGTTCTGGTCAGTGCATGGTTGATT
Organism: Acinetobacter sp. Ac_5812; assembly: GCF_013072695.1. GTDB lineage: Bacteria > Pseudomonadota > Gammaproteobacteria > Pseudomonadales > Moraxellaceae > Acinetobacter. Next base: position 207,592 of record NZ_LXUK01000005.1, on the reverse strand, counting down.
GCCGATGCTTCTGCACAGAACCTGCTTTTGGTCGTCATCGTAATTGTGACCGCGATTCTCGGTATGTTTAAAAAGATTCATCCTCTTTGGGTCATGGCCGCAGGCGCAGGACTTGGAATCGCCTTCCTTTAAACAGGCAATAAAAAACCTGCTTGATGCAGGTTTTTTATTGAATCTCGAATTACCAAATACTGACCCGTTTTTCAGGCGCCAAATACATTTTATCTCCTGCTTTGATCTTGAAAGCATCATAGAACGGCGCTTGATTGACTAAAGCACCATTGGCACGCACTTTATCGGGTGCATGTGGATCTGTTTTTAAATACACAATTGCTTGTGCTTGACGGGTTTTGGCACGCCAAACTTGCGCCCAGCCCATATAGAAACGCTGCTCACCCGTACGCCCCTCGATCACAGGCGCAGGTTTGCCTGCTAACGAAATTTGATACGCTTTATAAGCAATCGATAGACCCGAGTTATCAGCAATATTTTCACCCAAGGTCAGTTCACCATTGACGTGATAGCCAGCGATTGGTTCATAGGCATTGTATTGGGCAATCAAGGCCTGTGTTTTGGCTTTAAATTTCTGATGATCTTGCTTGGTCCACCAGTTGCGCATATTGCCCAATTCATCAAACTGGCTGCCCTGATCATCAAAACCATGACTGATCTCATGCCCGATCACACTGCCAATCCCGCCATAGTTCACCGCATCATCCGCATCGATATTAAAGAACGGTGGTTGCAAAATTGCAGCAGGAAAGACAATTTCATTCGATGACGGATTGTAATAGGCATTCACGGTTTGAGGGGTCATAAACCATTCATCACGATCCACAGGCTTACCGAGCTTATCTAAATCATCTTGATGCTCAAATTCTCTGGCACGAATCACATTGCCAATCAAATCACCGTCTTTAATCTCAAGTGCTGAATAATCACGCCATTTGTTTGGATAACCGACTTTAATCGACAAACTGGCCAATTTCTTTTTAGCCTGCACTTTAGTTTCAGGACTCATCCAGTCCAGTTGGCTAATGCTTTGATCATAAGCCTGAATTAGGTTCTGAACCAAGGCATCCATACGCTGCTTTTTATCCGCAGAAAAATGTTTCTCCACATAGATTTTTCCAAGCCCATCGCCCAGTACCGCATTTACGGTTTGTACACCACGCTTCCAACGCACTTCTTGTTCAGCAACATCTCTTAAGGTTTTGCCGTAAAATTCAAAGCTCTCATCGACCAAAGCTTTGTTTAAGAAGGGTGAAAAATTACTGATCAAGTTCCATTTAAAATAAGCTTTCCACACATTTAAAGGGGTGTTATTGATGACAGGATCAAGCGCTTTAAAATAGCTTAATTGATGCACCTGAATGGTCTGGATTTTATCTGTGACGCCAACCGTATTGAGGTAACGATCCCAATCAAAGTTACGGCTTAACTTATTCAAATCTTTGAGTCGGTAAATATTGTAACGCTTGGATAAATCACGATTCTGCACATTGCTCCACTGGATCTTGGCTAAATCCGTTTCCAACTTGAGAATGTCTTTTGCGTGCTGTGCCGCTTGCTGATCACCTGACAGTTGTAACATGCGTTCAATATGCTTGAGATATTTGGCACGCGTTTCCACAAACTTCTGATCATCTTTTAGATAATAATCCCGATCTGGTAAACCCAATCGACGCTGTGCTAGACCTGCAATCATCACATCGGAGCGTTTCATATCTTGATCAATACTGATATCAAACGGCGTTCTAACCCCGATACGTGAGAAATGCCCCATTAATTGAGCAAGGTCTTGTTTATTTTGAATCGCATCCACACCTGCCAATTCTTGCCTTAACGGTGTGATGCCCTGCGCTTCAATTGTTTTTTCATCCATAAAGCTGGCATATAGGCTGGAAACTTTTTGCTCTACTGTTCCTGTTGCCGATTTTTTTGTACTCAGCGCTTCAACAATAGTATGCAACTGATTGGTCGATAGCTCATGTAATTCGTTGAATGCACCCCAACGTGATTTATCTGCGGGAATCTCAGTGTCTTTCAACCATGTGCCATTCACATAGTTATAAAAGTCATCATTGGCAGACACGCTTTGGTCGATATACTGTTGGTCTATGCCTGAAACTTTTTGCATTGAAGAAGATTGAATTGCTTGGTCAGCCCATACACTTGCACTAAAGGTAGTCAGTGCAAGCGCCAATGCACTTTTGAGCAATATAGGTTTCATGATTTATCCTATTGATTTAGGTTCTAAGCTATACAAGAGAGAAATGAAAGATCATTAATTTTATCAAGCGACTATAGTGAAGTACTTTGATCAAATAAAGTTATTTTCGTTGCAATATATATTCACTTTTCACATAAAAACCACAAATGAGTTAAAACCTTTGGCAATAAAAAAGCCTTAGCATCGAGCTAAGGCTTTTTTTATTGACTAACTAAACGATTAATCCAAAGTTTTTTCAAAAGCTTTAAGACGCTTATAAATGGATAATAATTCAATAATCGTTGGCCATGATGTAATCAGGTATTGAAAGGACTTTCTCACTTGTTGGAATACATTCAGAATTTGCATCATGATTCCTAAAGTAACAGCACCCGCTGCAATTGAAGGCGCAAGTATAAAAATCCCATATAAATTATCTAATTGTAGGTACCAAATACGTACTAAATTAAAATAGGTATAATGAAAGTACAGTTTAAAATAATTCAAACGAACCTTACTAAAAAGCTCTTTTAGAGTCAAAGGATCGGCTCGATTTGCATGATCTTCTCCATAAACTAACTCTTTACGATATGCAGCCTCAACTTTTTGATTATTAAACTCTAAACCAGGAAGCTTATATCCAACCAACATCAAAACAACTGTCCCGAAGATCGCCCAACCTAAAGCAGCAATCATTAACGCATGGGGAATTTCTCCAACGACTGGCAAAACCTTTACATGAACTGAGAGTTGCAACAAGATTGGCAAAAAGGCAATCAGTGTCATGATTGCTTCAATAAAACTGACTCCTAAACTTTCTGAAGTTTTTGCAAAACGCATCGTGTCTTCTTGTACACGTTGTGAAGCACCTTCAATATGACGGAGTCTATCCCAGAACTGGGTATAGTATTCATTCATCGCTGTACGCCAGCGGAATATATAATGACTGACAAAAAATAAATTCAGGACCGCGATGGTGACATAGACCATAGCAATAAAGATAAAAGTCAGCATCTCAGTATAAAGTAGATTAAGTTCTCCCCCTCCACTAGATACCATTTTCTGAATTAGATTATAAAAAGGTTGATACCAAGCATTGATCACGACATCAACCTGAACACTGAACCAGATATTAAATAAGATAAATGCTGAGCCCCAAATCGACCAAGCTTGCCATTTATTGTCTGAGCATATCCGCCAAAAAACAGCAAATAATGCTGTTGCGATAAAAAACCAGATATAAAACCAAAGAAACGAAGGTGCCCAGAAGCGACTGACATCGATCGGTAGTTCCGCATCAGCATAGCTTTTGGCAAAACCAAGATATTCGCCCCAACTATGCCCACCGGTGTACCACAGCAACATATTGAGGGATAACCATACGATGACGGAAATAAAAAACAAACGTGGGTTGGGAAAGAAAGACTTAAACATCTGTTTAACAATCCTTGTTATGTAGCGACTCATTTGGCTAGGTCATCCTATGACCTGAAACTTAAAACTGTCTGATAAAAAAGTTTGATGATTTGTAGTTATTTACCTGTTTTTATCTCTTTTTAATAGCTTTTTGTAGATGATTTACAATTTGTTTTTGTTTGAATATAAGTTTAGTAAATGGACTCAAGTACTTAAGTCCATTACAAGGTCCATAAAATAAAGGCTTAGCGTGGCGCTGAGGTACTCATTTTTAAGGCAATATCCTGTTGCTCACTTTGCGTTGGAAAGCTTTTGCTTTGAATTGCCCATTGAATTTCGGCGAGTTTTTCATTGGCAGCATCTACACCTGCCTGCATGGTCATCTCACGACCTTTGACATCAAAAATATGCGCTTTCTCACGTAGGTCAGGCTGAATCACGATATCGGCCTCTTTCAGCTCTTCTTCGGCCAAGCGCCCTTGCATGATATTGATATTTTGATTGAACAAGCCCCAGACATTGCTGGTTTCGGTATGAATCGGTTGTGCCAAGATATCCACGGCGATAACGACATCCGCACCGAGTTCACGTGCGACCTGTACGGGTACTGGGCTGACCAAACCACCATCGACATACTCAACATCATGAATTTTGGTCGGGACAAACATACTTGGAATGGATGCTGAAGCCCGTACCGCCTGCCCTGTATTGCCATAATTAAATACGGTTCTTGTGCCATCTTTTAATTCGGTCGCTACGACATACATAGGGATTTTCAGTTTTTCTAATGGCATGTTATGTACTTGCTCATTGATATAGTCTTCCACTTTTTTGCCATCAAAAAAGCCCTTTAGACTCACATTGACTTCGCGCACATCATTGGCTTTGAGCTTTAATGCAATATCACGTAATTCGGCAGGACTTTTACCACTGGCATAGATTGAACCGACAATACTGCCAGCACTGGTGCCCACAATAAAATCTGGACGAATACCTTGCTGCTCTAAGACTTCAATCACGCCAATATGGGCATAACCACGCGCGCCGCCACTGCCCAACACCAATGCAATCACAGGCCGTTTGTGCTGTTGTTTTATGGTATTAAAGGGTTGGCTTACAGCTTGAGCTTGGGCATCTTCAATAACAGGTTTCAAATGTGATGTGCTTTGGCAACCGGCCAAAACTGCCATTGAAAGACCAAGCGCCAATAATCTAAGCTGTTTCATACGCAACAATTGCCATCTTTACGATATTTCTTGACTAAATTTTAGCGTTTGCCAAGCCTAAATGCTGTATCAATTTTTTGTATTTTTCATAAAAACTTCATAAAAAAAGCTCCTCGAAAGGAGCTTTTTCATATAACTCAACTTGAGTTAAATCAAATTACCAAATATCAGAGTCGACTCTTTTCTTCAACTCTGGATAATTATCAATCTTAAACTCAGGTTCTTTAATACCTTTCTTAAGCTGCGAGGTATAGTCTTTTAACAAAGTCCGCGCCATTGGCGTTAACAGCAAGATTGCGATCAAGTTAATCGTTGCCATGATACCCATGAACAAGTCAGCCATTGACCAAACCAGTGGAACACTACCGATCGCACCGAAATACACCATCACCAATACAAAGATTCGGAAGATGAACATCACTTTCGGATTGTTATTAATAAACTGCACATTACTTTCTGCATAAGCATAGTTACCTAGAACAGCTGAGTAACAGAATAAGAATAATAAGATCGCAAGGAAATCACCGCCCCAGCTACCCACTTGTGTCTCTAGTGCACGTTGGGTCAGTTCAACACCAACAAAGCCCGCATCATGGTAAACACCCGACACCAAGATAATGATCGCGGTACTGGTACAGACAATAAAGGTATCTACGAATACACCGAGCATTTGAACCAAACCTTGGTTCACTGGATGTTTTACATCCGATGCTGCCGCCGCATTCGGTGCAGAACCCATACCTGCTTCGTTTGAGAACAAACCACGCTTAATCCCTTGCATCATTGCCATCGAGATCATTGCACCAAAGAAACCACCCGCTGCTGCATTAAACTGGAATGCTTCAGTGAAGATTAGTTTAAAGATACCTGGAAGAAGTTCGTAATTGCTGATCGCAATATACATCGCCACTGCTAAATACAGACCTGCTTTTAACGGTACAAACATTTCTGCAAATTTAGCGATACGCTTAATACCACCAAAAATAGCCAGAGCAACCAAGACAACGAGCGCCAGACCAACCCATGAGATTTCTAAATCTACACCGCCTAAGTGAGCGATGAGATTGGCTTTGTCCCAACCCCATGCATGTGAAGATGCATTGGCAATCGCATTAATCTGAACTGAGTTAAATACAAAACCATAGGTAAAGATCAGTGCAAGCGCGAAGATCACACCAAAGGTTTTGCTACGTAAGCCTTGAGTAATATAATAAGCCGGTCCACCGCGGAATTGCTTACTGTTACTGTCTCTGACTTTAAACAATTGTGCGAGTGAGGATTCGATAAATGCTGAGCTCATCCCGAGAATCGCAGTAAACCACATCCAGAACACCGCACCCGGTCCACCAATCGCAATCGCAATTGCAACACCCGCAATATTACCTACACCCACACGGCTTGCTAACCCCGTTACAAAAGCCTGAAATGGTGTAAGTCCATGTGAATCTTTCTCTTCACCTTTCGTACGACTGCTCTTCATCACCTTGATACTGTGGAAGAACATTCTAATCTGTACAGCTTTCGTTGCAACAGTATAGAAAATACCGACTGCAAGCAGGAAAACAACGAGAAAGTCCCATAAAGGATCATTGAAAAAACTTACCCAAGCCATCAGGGTGTCATTTAATTTTTCATTCATCACTTATTCGCTTTTAAATATTTTATGTACATCCGTACATATACGATAACAATGGATGAATCAAAAAAGCCCCGCTTGGGGCTTTTGATCCGACTTAGGCAAAGAATTTCAAAATTAATTGAATTACTGTTGCGTTAATTAAATCAACGAAGAACGCACCACAAAGCGGAACAATCAAGAAGGCTTTATGAGATGGTCCATACATATTGGTAATCGCTTGCATGTTTGCAACTGCAGTTGGTGTTGCCCCCATACCAAAACCACAGTGACCTGCCGCCAATACCGCTGCATCGTAGTTTTTACCCATGACGCGGAAGGTAATAAATGCAGCATATAATGCCATCGTAATGGTTTGCGCACCTAAAATAACGACAAGCGGGCCAGCCAAATCTGCCAACTGCCATAATTTCAATGAAAGCAATGCCATTGCAAGATAAAGCGATAATGATGCATTACCAAACACATCAATTGCACGGTCAAAGATATCTACTTTTAATACGCTTTCTAAGACATTACGCAAGATCACACCACCGCCAAGTGCCCAAACAAATGTTGGTAACTCGAACCAAGTGCCCTTACTGAAACCAGTCATGAATTCTGCAAATGCCAAACACGCAGCAAACATACCCAAAGTCGTAATCGCATTATCAGCCGTAATTAAACGAACCTGATGTGGATTTTCAAATGGTGCTAGCTCGTCTGGATGTTGATCTAAATGCGTATCGCGATTTTTGATTTCAGCTGGGGTCTGTGCTTGAGCAAGGCTATAACGGTTAATCAACAACTTCGCCAATGGACCACCGATAATACCACCGATAATCAGACCGAAAGTTGCACTCGCCATACCTAGAGCCAACGCACCTTGAATTCCATGCTGAGTCTCAAGAATTTCACCCCAAGCACCTGCGGTACCATGACCACCGGTCAATGTGATTGAACCTGCAATCAAACCAATTAAAGGATCAATACCCAATAGAGTAGCGAGGCTCATACCCACAGCATTCTGCACCACAATAAATGAAGCGACGCAGATCAAGAATAGAACTAAACCAATCCCTCCTTCTTTGAGCTTCATGAAATTCGCACTTAAGCCAATCGAAGCGAAGAAGATCAACATAAAACTGGTTTGTAATTCACTACTAAAGACAATACTGTAACCCCAAAGTGAGTGTACAAGTAGTGAAAGTACCGCGGCAACCAAACCACCAGCCACAGGCTCAGGAATGTTATAGCGTTTTAAGAAGTCAATTTTATTAACGAGCAAACGTCCTAATAACAAGACGATGACCGCCGAAATTAGGGTATAGAAACCATTAAAAGTAAATTCCATATCTTCTTCCGTTTATTTTATTCGTTCTACCGGTGGTTTTTTCACCACTTTGGAACGCATAAAATAGTAACTCTCAAAATGAGTGAAAACTCAATCAACTTAATAAAAAGCATACAGTTCTAAGCAAGAACTAAGGCCTATTTCATCGATCAGTTTTCACGGATGATTTACACCTACTGGATAGGTGGCTTAGAAGTTATAGCGAGCCATGGCCCCTACACGATTATCCTTACCTTTTTGTCCATCAAAGGTCTTACGTTCACCGTAGACATACTCTAGACCAAACGTAATCGGTGTAACTGGCGAATACATGATATTCCACCAACCTTGTTGCAAAGTTTTGTTCTGTGCAGCATCTTTTGCAATCACCGCTTGTTTAGCAAAGTCATTGCTATCATCAGCAAACATGGCGCCATAAGCCAACGTGCTACGTAATTTAGAATTAATTTGATAAGTCGCACCGAGCGTCAACGCATCAAACTCATTTAGGTTTAAACCAAAATTATTCGGGTTTACGTTGTAAGCATTGTTGGTATACAACAAGAATTTGCTGTCACCTTTGACATGCGAGTAATCAATCATCGCCTGTAAAGCATCGCTGAACTTATATTTCGCACCAAGCGCAACACCCCAGCCTAATTCTGAATCATCAGCACTGAGCTGTTTGTCATTGTTATAGGCAGCTTTACTGCGGGCTTCAGTAAGTAACACACGTGCAGAACTTGTACCCTGACCTTCAGCAAAATCATATTTTAATTTTGAAGTTAACGCAGGTGCACGGTTATCATCATTGCCTTTTTCTAAGGCAACGAAATAATGTGTATTCGGATTCAATGCACCGCTATAACGAACCATTGGTGTACGGTAAGTACCAATACCCAGTGGTGAGTTGAAATCTAACATTTCTGGCTGTAAATCTGTTGCCAAGAAAGTCGAAGTGGTTTGACCAAATAACCAATCATTAAAGGTTAAATAAGCATGACGGATACGAATGGTGTCATTGCTGCTACCACCACGGAAGTCAACTTCCAGTTTACCGCCGACTTCTGCGCCTTCCACAGGCGCTTTAAAATCAAGCCCTAAACGCGTAACCGTTGCCGTGCTATAGAAACGATCACTGTTCTTTTCAGCGCCTTCTAAATCCACTTTATTGATACGGTTAAAGATCCCGTCACCACCTTTGGCTTGATAAGAAGCATCGCCACGCAAGAAACCATGTAATTTAACTTCTGCGCCAGAAGCAGTGTTAAACACCAATTGTGATTTCTTTGGAACCGCAGGTGCAACCGCTGCATTTGCAGGGTGATCTGGATGTGTTTCCTTAAAATTAGAATGTTCCTTTACTTGTGCAAGGTCATTTTGTTGTTTTGCTTGGGGAACATATTGCTGTAATAACGCTTTTAATTCCTTTACTTCATCACGAAGTTGCTGAATCTGTTCTTGCTCACTAGCAGCATGCGTGTTGTTCATCATTAAGGCTGCAACTGTAAGTGCTAAACCTTGCATGATAAACGGCTTACGGATGAGAGATAAACTCATGAGAAGCTCCTTGTATATGGTGTATATTTCAACATTTCCCACAGACGTAAAATTGGATAAATTCAATACATCTGTAAATAGAAAATTCCCCCTCACCCAATCAGTAAGGAAAGCCTAATCAATTTTTAAAAAGGGCGTATTATGCATAAATTTCGGATATTGTGTGTACTTTTTATTTAAGGAGTTTTACCCATTTTCATGACAATAAAAAAATAATTTTTCGATTTCATTATGTTACTAATAGTTTTCTTTTTCACACAAACTGCACAAAACTTTAAAAATGAGTAACAAGACACATTAATTCTTTCTTTTCAGTGATCACTTTTTATACTCAATTAAAATTTTCCGTGAAAATCATCACTAAAGTTTATTTATTGATTTATAGTCTGCGGATACGACAAAACCAACATGATCAGGAGTTTTTATGAACACGGAACACGTCCGCTATGTAGATGAAGCGATTACATCTCGCCATTCAGTCCGTGCATTTTTAGACACCCCGATTGAGACGCAAACCATTAAAGATATTTTAGCGGTTGCCAGTCGCGCACCTTCAGGAACCAATGTTCAGCCATGGAAAGTTTATGTTGTGACAGGGCAAAAACGCGCAGAGATGATAGACCGTGTCTGTGCCGCACAGATTGAACTATTACAAAAACCAGAACTGGCAGTGCAATATCAAGAAACCTTTGCCTATTATCCTGCAACGTGGATTTCACCGTTTATTGATCGTCGTCGTGCCAATGGTTGGGGACTGTATGGCTTATTGGGCATTCAAAAAGGCGAAAAAGAAAAAATGGCAGCGCAGCAATTGCGTAACTTCCAATTGTTTGATGCACCCGTAGCCCTATATTTTACCGTCAATAAAGTGATGGGCATCGGTTCAAAAATGGATATTGCCATGATGATTCAGAATGTCATGGTGGCTGCTAAAGCACGTGGCTTAGACACATGTCCACAGGCGGCATGGAATCATTTCCATCCAATCGTGCTGGATATTTTGGGTGCACCAGAAGATGAAGAACTGGTCTGTGCGGTGGCTTTAGGTCATGCAGACCCTGAGCATATTGTGAATACTTTTATTACCCCGCGTGAACCCGTTGAGAACTTCACAGTGTTTTTAGACTAGACCTGTAAACAAAGCAGTTTCTCTAGGCAGAGAGACTGCTTTGTTGTTTTCCAACTTTTAAAATGGCAAAAAAACCAGCACTGGTAAATAAAAGCATCATGATGCCCATGTTGAGAGATGCCTTCCACACCAAGAAATTCAAAATAATCCCTGCCAGTAAACCACAAGCAAACTGCATACTGCCCATGATGGCACTGGCCGTACCTGCACGTGCACCTTGTTGAGACATCGCCAAAGCCATCGCATTCGGCCCAGTTAGACCAATTCCAGACACCACCAAAAATAAGCCAGACATTAGAAGTAATAACGGTGCATCTGCCATCAGCCCCGCACACAGTACAATCAATGCCCCAAAACACTGGATTAAACCACCAAGGCGTAAACGCTGAAAAATTCCCATTCGGGTATTCAAATGTTTATTCAGCGAAGACATCAACATGATCCCTGCGGCATTTAAAGCAAAGGCATAGGAAAAATGTTGCTGCGACAAACCATATTGTCCCATAAACACTTCGGAAGCCGAGCTGATATAGCAGAATAAGGCTGCCCCAGTTAAACAACCCGCAAACATCGGCACACGGAAACTTTCATCTTTTAAAATTGCAGCATAAAGGGTCGTGACTTGATAAGCCGAGAGTTTTAAACGGCGTTCGACAGGTAGAGATTCTTTAAAGAAGAAATGCACACAAAGCCAACACATCACCCCGATCATTGATAAAGTGATAAAAATTGCTTGCCATGGAAAGAAGTTAAGAATCCATGCACCAAAGATTGGCGCCAGAATCGGTGCCAGCCCCATCACAATCATCATGCTGGAAAAGGCTTGTGCAGAGCCATGCATATCCAGACGATCACGAATGGTTGCTCTCGCCATGACTACACCGACACAGCCACCTAAAGCTTGAAAGATACGAGCTGCAATCAAAGCCCACTCATTGCTTGCAAATACACAGGCCAAGCTGGCAATTGCATACAAGGCCAAGCCAAAATATAAAGGCTTTTTACGGCCAATCCGGTCACTGACAGGTCCATAAATCAACTGTCCAATCGCCAGTCCCAAGAAATAAGCGGGTAAGGTATTGGCAACCATTTGAGTACTGACCCCGAACTCATCTGCCATTTGCGGCAGTGCAGGTAAGTACATATCAATCGATAGCGGCCCTAATGCGGTTAACAAAGCAAGCAACAAAATCCATGCTGTTGAATATTGACGCTGATTGGTTTGCTCTGCCTGCATAATGCTCTACTTTTCATGTTAATCACCATTCTAAGCTTAGCATCCTCAACATATTTGTGCATAATAAGAATCAGAAAATTGATTGCAGAATACAAAAAGGACAAACTTTGAATCCTTGGTTCGGACGTTTAAGACAAGCAACCTATAACACCACATTGATGTATAACGTGCGTATGTTAATCGCCTTTACGGGGACTGCTTTTGTTCCCTATCTTTTAGATTATCAATTGGCAACGATTCCCTTAACACTCGGTGTCGTTGCAGCAGCCATTAGTGATATTGATGACCGCTTTTCTGTGCGCATCATGAACCTGATTTATACCTATATTGGGTTCTTCATTACAGCGGCTTCGGTTCAACTGTTATTCCCCTATCCGATCGCCTTTGCAATTGGATTAATCGCCTCTTGTATCGGCTGGATCTTATTGGGTTCTTTAGGTCGTCGCTATGCCACCATTGCCTATGGTTGTCTGGTCATTTCGGTCTATTCCATGTTGGGCGTACATTTATTTGAACAATGGTATCTGCAACCTGCTCTGCTTGTTGTCGGTGCGGCTTGGTATGGTTTACTTTCAACCATCAGCTTTCTGCTGTTCCCTGTCCGAAAAGTTCAGGATCAACTTTCAGCTTCCTATTCAGCCCTCGGTAGCTTTTTATTTGCTAAGTCAAATCTATTTGATGTGGACATGACGCCATCAAGCTATCAACAAAGCATGATTGATATCGCCTTGGAAAATGGCAAATTGGTGGGGATCTTCAATGACCTCCGTATGTCGTTATTGACTCGTTTGAAGGGCGACCGAGGACAAAAAGATACTCGGCGCAGTCTGCAATATTATTTTGTGGCACAAGATATTCATGAACGCGCGGACTCGGCGCATATCGATTATCAAAAGCTGGCAAAGGTCTTTCAGCACAGCGATATCTTATTCCGCTTTCAACGGATTTTATCTATTCAAGGCAAAGCCTGTCAGGACTTGGCACAATCCATTTTAAGCCGTACCCGTTATGTGCATAACAAGCGCTTTAAACACAGTTTTGAAAATTTAAGACTGTCCTTAGAAAAACTGCGTGAAGATGGACATTATGATCAGGTACGGGTGAATGCCTTATTTGCGCTCTATCAAAACCTGAAGTCAATTGATGCGCAATTACAGAACCTAGAGACCGAACGGAATCTGCAAAAGATTGATGCAGAGCATGCAGAAAGTCAGCTCAAAGATGATGATCTCAAAGGCTGGAATGACATCATGGTTCGGGTGAAACAGCATCTCACACCTGAATCGGTACTCTTCCGTCATGCCGTGCGTTTATCCATCGTCCTCTTTATTGGTTATCTGTTTATCCAGATGACCAATATTGCTTATGGTTACTGGATTTTATTAACGGCATTGTTTGTCTGCCAACCCAACTTCAACGCCACCAAGCGACGTTTATATCTACGTATCATCGGAACCCTGATCGGGATTATTGTGGGTTTAGCGATTATCTATTTTATTCCTTCAATCGAAGGTCAATTGGTCATGCTGATCCTGAGTGGTGTCCTATTTCTGGAACTGCGGAGTAAACAATATGCACAAGCCACTGCCTTTATTACCATTCTCGCCTTAATCAACTTTAACCTAGATGGCTCTGCATTCGCAGCGGGTTTACCCCGTTTTATTGATACGGTGATTGGCTGTGCTTTGGCATGGTTTGGGGTTAGCTTTATCTGGCCAGACTGGAAGTTCCGTAGATTGCCCCGCTCAATTCAACGCTCCTTACAGGCGCAATGTAAATATCTGGCCGAGGTGGTGGAACAATATCATCAGGGCCGTAACAATGCCTTGAACTACCGAGTGGTTCGACGCGCTGCGCACAATACCGATGCAGAAGTCGCTTCATTGATTTCAACCATTGCAACTGAACCAAATATTGATATGAACCGAAAAAGTTTGGCTTTTGAATTTTTATGTCTCAGCCATACCTTTTTAAGTTATATCGCAGCCTTGGGGGCACATCGTGAACAAATTCAAGATCAGGAAGTGCTGAGCTTACTCGATCAAGCTTTGGATGATATTCAAGGTGCCTTGCTCAGAGATGAAGTCCCTGATTTATCAGCACAAAATCTAATGCAAACCATTCGTGAACGCTTGGGCCGCAATGATGACAACGACCCGAAATCGCTGATTATTTTGCAGCAGCTTTCGCTCATGCTGAGTGTGTTAACACGCTTAAGTATGTTGAAACAAAGTCTGAGCCATGAACCGAATGAAGATGGTACCGAATTTGCTTCACTTTAAAGGCTGTTGTGAATGCAATCGCCACCGATGTTCGCCATTGGCATAATATCTTTGCATGCCAATAGATGTTAAACTAAACCCAGTTATATACTCATTTTTTATACTATGACCGCCAAAACGCTATACGCTTATACGCTACAACCTGTTCCTTACGAAGTTTCTGAAGCTGAACAACGTCAAGCTCAACTGATGATTTGGCGTAGTACCAACAAATTCAGCCGCAAAGCATGGATGATTATGATTGCACTGGTTGTGCTTTCATTGGTTGCTGCAGGACTTATTAAATATTATTCAACCTACTCAACCGTGATTTGTTGGGTGGTGATTGTGAGTGTGGTGCTGTTCTATTTGATCAAACGTTTTGGTCTAGAATGGTACGTTAAACGCAAGATGACTGAATTCCCTGTACAGGAAATTAAAGGTCTACGTTTAGGTGTACAACCTCACGGTATCGTGATGCGCCAAAAAATGGGCCTACAAGAAGGTACTGCAACCATTGGCTGGAAAGACATTTACGAATGGTATAGTTCACCTGACTTTATTTTGGTGAACTTCAAAGTAAAAGCAAAAGGTGAAGAACAACAAGGTGCCTATATTTTGCCAAAACGTATGGACTCAAAGAATTTCTCGTTCAATACCATACGTAGACATTTGAATGAAACAGTTGGCGCAGCCAAATCAATCTAAACATTAAAGATTGATTCAAAAACCTCCCTTGATGGGAGGTTTTTTACTGGATGCATAAAAGAAAAATTTAAGGATAAGGTCTTTATTTTATTTATTTTTAAAATGCATCGGCTAGCTATTCCAGTCTATGCGCCGATCTAAGAATGCATGCTTCAAGTTTAGCTTTGGCTCAGATTGTAGCTTGCCGAAATACTCAAGCTTCTGATCATCTTTAATGTCAAAACGTTTCATCCATGCTTCTGCTCGATAACCTTTAAGCAGAGGTATTTCTTCTGTATCGTAGTTGCCTCTATGCAGCGTCTGTATCCTTTCGGCTCGTAATGGCTTCAGAATACGATTGAGTAAGACATAAGGTGCAGGCAGAGGGTCAACTTCGTCAGAACCGCTTAAAGGGAGATTGCCTGCTTGAATCACGATGCCAATCCCATAATCGTACCCAATAAACCAGCTCATTGGTAATTCACTATTTAGGGCTTCTTGTTCACGAATTTTATTAAACCATTCGTTGTTAATTGCAGTGAGCCAACTGACTGTTTTTATGCCATTAAGCAAATAACTTGCGTCAAGGAATGGATTCCCGATATCCATTGCCCAAAATTTACGAGATAAATAGGCTTCTGTCGGTTCATTCTTGTCATCACGGATTTGAGAAATAATACAAGCATAGCCCGCATAACCATGACTGGCTTTTAAGCGTCGAGCACAGTTGATAAATAACTCAATAAAAACTTTGGTGTTTTCTTCTACCCATTCAACAGGCATCGAAAAAGTTAAGGTACTTTGATATGTCCCATTTTCTATTTGCCATTTACTTTTTCCGCTAATATTACACTCCCATGCGCCCGTCGCAAATTTCTCCTTTCCGCTGGCATATAGCAAATTAAATGCTTTCATTTGGCTGTAGGATTTCAAAATATCTGTTAATGGTTTTGTATCTTTATAGGCTGAAGTTGCTTTTTCGCCTTTGGGTGGTTCATCTTGCCATAACCATGTTAAATGACTTTTAGCAATTTTTTGATAATCATCAAAGCATTGCACTATGGCTTCACGCATTTCATCGCTATAGCCTTCTTTAAAATAAAGGACGGCACGAATGGCAGGGATTGCCCCAACATAATCTTCAGGTCCTTGTGGAGTGAAAATCCCTCCACCAATTGCGCCTTTTTCCTGTTGGTCAGCCCAAACTTTATAATCTTCTTGATTTTTAAAATGCAAAGACCTACCCCCAATCAACACGCCGATCCAAGAATGCATGTTTCGAGTTTAACTTTGGCTCAAATTGTAGCTTGCCAAAATACTCAAGCTTCTGATCATCTTTAATGTCAAAACGTTTCATCCATGCTTCGGCTCGATAACCTTTAAGCAGAGGTATTTCTTCTGTATCGTAATTACCTCTATGCAGCGTCTGTATCCTTTCGACTCGTAATGGCTTCAGAATACGATTGAGTAAGACATAAGGTGCAGGCAGAGGGTCAACTTCGTCAGAACCACTTAAAGGGAGATTGCCTGCTTGAATCACGATGCCAGTCCCATAATCGTACCCAATAAACCAGCTCATTGGTAATTCACTATTTAGGGCTTTTTCTTCACGAATTTTATTAAACCATTCATGGTTAATGGCAGTAAGCCAACTGACTGTTTTTATACCATTTAATAAATGATCTGATTCTAGGAATGGACTACCGACATTCATTGCCCAGAGTTTACGAGACAAGTAGGCTTCGGTTGGTTCATTTTTCTCAGATCTAATCTTAGAGATGATACAGGCATAGCCAGCATAACCATGATTGGCTTTTAAGCGTTGCGCGCAGTTAATAAATAACTCAATAAATAATTTTGTATTCTCTTCAACCCATTCGACTGGCATGGAAAATGTTAAATTACTTTGATAAATTTCCATTTCTGATTGCCACTTGCTACCCCCTCCAACATTAAATTCCCAAGCGCCTGTAGCAAATTTTTCTTTGCCACTGGTATATAGCAAATTAAATGCTTTCATTTGGCTGTAGGATTTCAAAATATCTGTTAATGGTTTTGTATCTTTATAGGCTGAAGTTGCTTTTTCACCTTTGGGTGGTTCATCTTGCCATAACCATGCTAAATGACTTTTAGCAATTTTTTGATAATCATCAAAGCATTGCACTATGGCTTCACGCATTTCATCGCTATAGCCTTCTTTAAAATAAAGCACAGCACGAATGGCAGGAATGGCCCCAACATAATCTTCAGGTCCTTGAGGAGTGAAAATACCTCCACCAATTGCGCCTTTTTCCTGTTGGTCAGCCCAAACTTTATAGTCTTCTTGATTTTTAAAATGCATAACTTTGTCCAAATCACCAAGCTGGAGAGGGTTTAGGGAGTGGAAAACGAGGTTTAGGTGTTTTGCCTTTGGAAATAAAAAATAAAAGTGTTCCTGCTATTGCAGCAGCCCAAGCTGCTGCGGTCGATACTTCTGTTGCATTGCCATCTTTTTGATTGCCGCAATCACATTCATTTGCATCTAGTTGTTTTACTTTACTTTCACCACCTGCAATTCTTGCATAATCTTTTTTTTGCCTTTCAGTAAATACATCATTGCCAAATTTAACTTCAACCACCTGTTTAATATTGTCTTGTGTGGGCGGTTTGGTCGGGTCTTTGACAATGATAACATCAGGACGTCGAATCATACCTTCGCCAGCCTCATAAGGATAGCCTTTGTCCTTTTCCCAGTATTTTTTAATCCATCCTGGAAGATAGTCATGAGCCTTAGTTAAAATTCCTTTGTCCATGATGGGTTCAGGAGGATTTTTATGCATGTCATAGTTTACTTCGGGCTTATAAGGGCTATGATGCCCCAAGAAGCGATCTAGTTCCTTTAAACGCTCAGATACACATGATTGGTACTGATTATGCCCTGCCTTACCTTTATTGGGTCTGGCATCACAATAGCAAATTGCCTTACAGATCACTTCTTTGTCTTGTGGGTCCAGTTGATCATTTCCAATAGCAACAACTTTAATTGTTTGAAGTTGAGCAGGTGCCGTTTTTAATGTTCCAAGAGGTTTTCCTTGTTCAGCCATTGTCCAATTCATCCACTAAATTGAGATGAATTTCTTGCTCAGAAGGCGTATAAATCCAATCAGTAAAGCCTTGATCATCACTTGTATACATCGTACTGGTACCATCAGCTAAAGTGACTCTTACACGACGATTCGTAATTGGTTGTCCTGTATTTTGATCAACCAATTGAAACCGCCCTGTATGATCTTCAGGTGGTGGTACGGTATCTTCACCTTCATCATTAGGGTTCCCCGTCAGTTGAGAACCAAAGGGTGAGCTTGGGTCAACAACCACCAAAAATGAACTTGGAAGGAGGGTTGCACCACATGCCGTTTTCATCGTAGCCAAAGCGACAGGATTACCATCAGGTAGGATAAAATTTTCTGCGCCTTCAGAAATTGGGAACACACCTTTACATTTAGGGCAAGCGACCATATAGCCCTTGCCCGCCATGCCGATACCATTAATTGAAATACTTGAGTGTCCTTGTATAACCACACCACCATGATCTGTCTTGCAACCTTGCACAATTATAGCTAGAGCCATATAGATATCCTTATCATTATTTTTAATTTAACTAAATTATAAACAATAAAAGCCACCTGTATACAGACCAGTCCGTTTTATTGGTAAAATTAAGTAAACCTCTACAGCTTTAAAGAAAATTCAGATTGCACTGAAAGAAATGAGAATCAAAATCAACATTACCTACAAAATCCATATTATGTACTTATTCTTAGGTTATAATTTCTTACATGAACTTCATTATCTTTCCATTTTTTGACCATGTTTAAAAAAGCATTCTTCCAAATTCATTGGTTTTTAGGGATTACCGCGGGGCTTATTCTCTCTTTGATGGGGGTAACAGGTGCAATCTACTCATACGAACCACAGATTCTAAAATGGATCAACCAAGACAGCTATGTTGTTGAGGTTGCTCAAACCCCAAAACTCACGCCTGCTCAGCTGTATCAACATTTCAATCAGCAGCAACCCGAGATTGAAATTAACAGCATTACCATTGCTTCTGACCCAACTGCATCTTCGACCGTCAATATCAAAAAAGAAGGTGCACGTCGTGGCTATAATATGATGGTGAATCCTTATACCGCTGAGGTCCTACCTGATATTAAAGGTCGTGACACGCTGCAATTTATTCAGCGGTTGCACCGTAATTTAACCGCGGGAGAATTTGGGGCACAGATTACTGGGGCATCTACGCTGATGTTGATTTTCTTTGTATTGAGTGGCATCTATCTGCGCTTTCCAAAGAAACATAGCATCAAACAATGGTTATTTATTAAGCCAAAACTGAAAGGTCGTAATTTTATTTGGGATCTACATGCAGTGGTTGGAACCTGGGTGGTGGTGTTCTATCTATTGTTTGCATGCACCGGCTTATATTGGTCTTATGACTGGTGGCGTGCAGGTATGTTCAAAGTCATGGGTGTTGAACAACCACAACGTAATCAACAAAACAATGAACGTGGCAAAAATAAACAGCCTGAGCTGGAAAAAGCACAACTTAACAGCATCCTGACGCAGACATGGACTGGGGTAAATGCGCAGATTGGCCGTGAATACTCAAGCTTAACCCTGAATATTCCAAAAAATGCGGATGCAAAAGTTGAACTCTCGTTTGTCGATGCCATTCCTCAACATGAACGTGCGCGTAACCAAGCAGTCTATAATTATCAAGACAATAAATTCGAAAAATTTGAATTGTATGAAGACAAGCAGCTCAACGAAAAAATCATGAGCAGCATGTTGCCTGTGCATCGCGGCAGCTTTTTTGGTTCGACCTATCAATTTATTGCCATGCTGGCTTCACTGGCCATGCCTTTATTCTTCGTGACTGGTTGGATGTTGTATCTAAAACGTCGCAAACAGAAAAAGCTGACCCTAGCTGCACGTCAGTCTCTTAGTGCACAACAAATTGATCCAAATGCCAAGCCTTGGCTAATCACTTATGCGACGCAAACTGGTGTAGCTGAACAACTGGCATGGCGTACTGCGACCAGCTTGCAGGAAGCGCAACAACCAACGATGGTTAAACCGATCCAGCAATTGACTGAGCAAGACCTGCAACAAGCAGTACAGGTTTTATTTGTGATCAGTACCTATGGCACAGGTGAGGCACCTGATCTGGCCGCAAGTTTTAGCAAGAAACTGATGCAACAAAAGCTTGATCTTAGCCAAATGCAATATGCTGTACTCGCGCTGGGTTCAAAAGAATACTCTGATAGTTATTGCAGCTTCGGCTATGCAGTCGATGCATGGTTAAAACAATGCAAAGCACAACCATTGTTCGATTTGATCGAAGTGGATAATGCCAATGCCAACGATATTCAGCGTTGGAATCAGGGCTTGTCTGTGGTAACCCAGCATGAGCTACATGCAATGAATATTGAGAAAGTATTTGATCAATGGACCTTAAGCGAACGCTCCCTGCTCAATCCAGACAGCCTCGGGCAAGCAGCCTACAATATCGAACTGCGTTCGGCTTCTGATATGACATGGCATGCAGGCGATATTGCTGAGATTCAACCAGCCAATAGCCTTGCTGAAATTCAAAACTTCTTGATCAAGTACCAAACCCCAGCCCACAGTATCGTTAAATCATTGAACCAAAATATTGAACAAGCACTTTGGGATAAAAATTTGCGGGTTGAAATCAAGCCTTTCAGTTCGCTTGAAGATTTACTGGAACAGTTGCCGACTTTACCTACGCGTGAATATTCGATTGCCAGTATTCCATCGCAACAAATACTGCGTCTGGTTGTTCGTCAAAAACGCGATGAAAATGATCAACTCGGCCTTGGTTCTGGTTGGTTAACCGAATTTGCAGAGCTTAAGCAAACGGTTGCTTTACGTATTCGGACCAATGAATCCTTTCATTTAATTGACGATAACCGCCCGATTATCTGTATTGGTAATGGTACAGGTATTGCTGGTTTGATGAGCCTGTTACAACAGCGTAATCGACAAAATTACACGGCAAACTGGCTGATCTTTGGTGAGCGCCAACGCGAACATGATTTCTTCTACCAAGAAACCATTCAAGCTTGGTTAAACATGGGGACACTACAACGTCTGGATTTGGCTTTTTCTCGCGATCAACAACAGCGTATCTACGTTCAGGATATATTACGCAACAATGCTGATGAACTGATCAAGTGGATTGAGCAAGGGGCTGTGATTTATGTCTGTGGTAGTATCGAAGGCATGGCCTCAGGTGTTGATCAAGCTTTGACAGATATTCTCAGCGAAGAAAAACTGGATGAGTTAAGACAAGCTGGTCGTTATCGCCGAGACGTTTATTAATTCTTTTCTATAAAAAACGAGTGCCAACCACTCGTTTTTTTATAAGACATTAAGAGGATTTGCCTTTCTCTGAATTTTGCATACACTTAGCACGGTTCAAATCGACACAATTAAGATTATGCAAATAAGTTCATGGGTTCGTATTATTTTAGCCCTTATCGGTTCAGTTCTGTTCTTAGATGGCGCAATTCTGATCGCCTTTAAAAAGATTCACATCGGAACAGTACTCCCTCTCCTCCTTGGGCTATTTTTCTGTCTCTATGCTTATTTCTACTATCATATTGAACGTTTCTTTTTCTATCATTTCCGCCTGCATTCAATTTGGCGCTTTGGCTGGCTCTGTTTCTGGATCTGGTTAGTGAGCTTAGGCTATTTCTTTGATTATCTATCAGACAATAATGCCAAAACTCAGCACATTCCTGCGGTTAGGGCGATTATTGTACTCGGTAGTGGTGTGGAGAAAGGACAACCATCTGCAACGCTAGCCAAACGTTTAGACCGCGCTGCCCCAATTGCTTTGGCTCAACCACAAGCCAAATTGGTCATGACAGGAGGGATTGATTTTGGTGAAACAGACAGCGAAGCTATCGTGATGTCACGTTACGTACAACAACACTATCACGTTCCTGCATCACAAATCATTTTGGAAGATAAAAGCACCAGCACCGAGCTGAATCTTAAAAATAGCCAACAGCTCTTGCAGGCACAACAGATTAGCATTCAACAACCAATTGCAATCGTAACCAGTGATTTTCATACCTTGCGTGCTGCTGCCATTGCCAAGAAACAGGGCTATACTGATATTACCCTGCTCGGTGCTACCACACCTCTTAGCACACGCTACAATGCATGGCTAAGAGAATATTTCGCCTATGCGAGTGGCTGGATCTTGAATGAATATTGATTGAGGGTCTCCCCCTTCAATACTAGGATGAAGCTGAGTTATGCAAACGAATATCACGTGGTAAAGGAAGTTTTAACTCAGCAAAGACATCTGGACGTTGTAAATATATTTGGTATAAAAAATTCTTAATATCCAATAACAAAGAATCAGGGGAAACCAATAAATTGTTTCCCTCTGGGGTTAAATCTAGAGATAAGATCGTATTATTTTCTTTTAAAAATGGAATCATTTTTTCAATAAAAGCCAGTAAAGTTATTTCCTGAATTTCGTATTGCGCCCAATTGTCTTTAATTAATAGTTTGGCCAAACTTTTATTTTGCCAAACCGATAACGCATGCTGCCCAGAGGGTGTTGAGCATAAGGCCCAACCATCGTGATACAGTGCAATCACGTGGCGTTGCATAACAATATTTTGAATGAACTGACGGTAAGCGTCTTTGAGTGAAGAACCAGAAGGTGTAGTTTGAGATTTCGACGCAGCCTTGCGTTGATAAGGGTTTCTCATAAAGTACTTCAATATTAGAATCATTATTGACGCTAATCATAGAATAACTTTGTATGGATTACAATGATATGAGATTTGGGGAGATATATGGTGGGCGCTGACGGGATCGAACCGCCGACATTCTGCTTGTAAGGCAGACGCTCTACCAACTGAGCTAAGCGCCCTGAGCGAGGATAAACAAAGCGAAGCTTTGTCTGAGCGCAAGAGAAAAATCTTTGATTTTTCTAATGGCATCTCGAATCAGAGATCAAGTATAAAAATACTTGTTAAAACTAACATTCTCTTAAACTGATATCAAGAGAATGGCGCAGCGGACGGGGCTCGAACCCGCGACCCTCGGCGTGACAGGCCGATATTCTAACCAACTGAACTACCGCTGCACTGTACTACTTCTATTAAGAAGTAAATGTCACAAATTATGGTGGGCGCTGACGGGATCGAACCGCCGACATTCTGCTTGTAAGGCAGACGCTCTACCAACTGAGCTAAGCGCCCTAAGGAATAAAAACTGATTAACCATCAATCTTTATGACGCAAGATAAAAATTATCATCTTGTATCCCAAGGTGTTCATTCTTGCAAATTTAAGTGGCGCAGCGGACGGGGCTCGAACCCGCGACCCTCGGCGTGACAGGCCGATATTCTAACCAACTGAACTACCGCTGCACGATAATTTTGCAATCATGACAAACAATTATTAAAACTTAAGTGGCGCAGCGGACGGGGCTCGAACCCGCGACCCTCGGCGTGACAGGCCGATATTCTAACCAACTGAACTACCGCTGCACTTGAGTTTTAACGTAAAGGCTTGGTGGGCGCTGACGGGATCGAACCGCCGACATTCTGCTTGTAAGGCAGACGCTCTACCAACTGAGCTAAGCGCCCTTAACGTCTTCATCGTTTGTGAGGTGCATTATAGAGAATCTTTACAGCCTGTCAAACGCTTTTGCCACTCTTTTCCGAAAAAACCGTACGAATGATTAAAAAATAAGTCATTCCATCAAAAAAATGATATTTTCGTATTTTATTTAAGCACTTATTTGCATTTTCACGCTTTATTTTCTAAGGCTTGTTCAGAAATATAAACCAAAGCTTGTTCAGAAACGAGCTCAAACAGCTCAAGAATTTCATCATTTTTCATACGAACACACCCATGTGACATTGGAATACCCATCGGTTCGGTATCTGGTGTGCCATGAATATAGATATAGCGCTTAAAGGTATCGCGCCCTTCCCCGTGATTAAAGCCTTCCTCCAAGCCATCCAACCATAAAATTCGTGACAATATCCAATCTCGTTGTGGAAATTGTTGGGCTAATTGTTGGTCATACACTTCACCTGTGGGTTGGCGAGCAATAAAGACAGCATTTTTAGGCGCATCACCACCAATCTTTTGCGCAACCTGATGCCAACCTCGTGGAGTCTTGCCACTATTCTCTTGTTCGCCAATACCGTTTTTACCTGAAGAGATCACATAGAATTTATTATGTTTTGGCAAATGTAAGGTTTGTTTTGCTAAATCAATGACGATATCTGCCTGATCTAGGGTATAGCTCATTTTTATCTCGATAGATGATAGAACACTTTTATTTCAACATAGACCGTAATCTTTTTCTTGTACTTTTCAGTAGTTTTAATTGTTCATTGATTTTAAATATAAAAAACAAAACAGCATGATTTATCTTTGAGATTAAGCTAAAAGCAGTGCTTTAAGTTTATTTATCCTTGCCACTCACAGCATATGAGCCATATTTGGCGCAAGGTCTTGCGCTTCGAGCAAAGCGTTGCTTTTCTTAGCACTTTCACTCGAATATAGTTCTCGTTTTGCGCATGAGAAATACATTTCGCAAGAGCGTTGCTTTTCTTAACTCGCCACTCGCGGCATAGCCGCTCGTCTTGCGCATGAGGAATATATTCCGCAAGAGCGTTGCTTTTCTTAACGCTGCTCAGGCTCGGGGCGTAACCACAACCACACAGCCACGATAAACATGGTGACATCGGTAAAAACTTTTACCCAAAATGGCGCATTGGTAAATAGCATCAAAATACCACTGATCAGCATCATGATACTGGCAATCCATTTTGCCTTGCGGGGAACAGTGCCATGCTCACGCCAATTGCGTAAGGTCGGTCCATATTTGGGATGATTCAACAACCATGCATCCATTTCAGGCCAGCCTTTCGATGCAGCCCATGCCGCAAGAATCAGAAATACAGTGGTTGGCATCCCCGGCAGAATTGCCCCAATAATTCCTAACGTAATAAAAATCACGACTAAACTACGCCAGAATAATGTTTTCATTGAGCAATTAACCAACACCGATTTACAACCGTGCTAGTATAAAGTGTTTTTATCGTTCTTTCTTAAACTTCACTTATTATTTCAATGATTGAGTTAATTCATGTCTAACCTGATTGCCACTTCCAGTTATTTTGAACCGTGGTTACAGTTTAATAACCCAATCGTACGACATTTAGCATTTTGTATTGCCAGCCCGAGTATATTGGCTGAAATTCCCAATGAACTTAATGTAAAACATCATTTTGAGCTTCATCACGATTCGATTTGGCACACTCATTATCAAAACTATGAACAGCGATTAAAGCAGCTCGATCAACAGCCTCAGCCACTGATTGATTTTCTGGCACAACTCAAAAGTACCCGTCTCGGTTTGCGTTTTGAGAATTTACTCTGGTTCTGGTTATTGGATGATGACTATCATCCCTACCAACTGTTGGGACATAGTATTCAAAAAATTGCAGGTGCTGTCACCTTAGGTGAACTCGATTTTGTTGTACTCCATACACGAACAAATGAAATTGAACATTGGGAAGTCGCACTAAAATATTATCTGGGTGAAAATGAATTAGATTTAGCGCAATGGTATGGCCTAAACCGAGAAGATACTTTACAGCGAAAGTTAAAACATTTTACTGAACGGCAATTTCAGTTTTCAGAAGCCAATCATCATCAAATTCAAAGAAAGTTTGCAGTAATGAAAGGCCAACTCTATCTACCCCAAGAGCGAAACAACTTAAATCTACCGTCTTGGATCAATACATCACGACGTTTAGGACATTGGGGGACGCACATCCCACAAACACCTTATTACCGCCTACAACGGCATGAATGGCTCTGCCCTGATCTAAAGCCCTCATCACAAACCGCAGTCTGGTGGAGCAATGGTTTGTATTATCAGGACCAGCCAACATCTTCTTATTATATGTTTCGCCAGCCTTCACTTTTATTTATGAAATAAAGTGAATTATTATTCTACAAATTAACATTTTATAACACATCTACCATCAAACCCACATAGTCATTTTCTGTTAACTTTTTTAGCCTCTTAAGTACATCATAATTAAATTGAAATGGAGACGATGATGAAAAAAATTTTAGTTGCTTCAATCATGACTGCTTTTGTTTTAACTGGCTGTAATACATTTAAAGGTATTGGTAAAGATGTGTCTAAGGCAGGTGATAAAGTCACACAAACTGCGGAGAAAACACAAGATAAAATGTAATCCCTGAAAGCAACTTACCAAAACCTTATCTAAACCTAGATAAGGTTTATTTTCCCATACCTTTCTGCTGCATATTCCCCTATTATATCGGTTCACATTTCACCAGATTTAGCTACATCTCGCATGAACCATTCCGATACGCTTGAACTTAGTTTACAACTCCTTCGCCAACCTTCTGTAACGCCTGTAGATCATGATTGTCAAAACATCATGGCAGAACGCTTGGCAAAGATTGGCTTTAATATCGAACACATGCGTTTTGAAGATGTTGATAATTTATGGGCACGCCGCGGTACTGAAAATCCAGTATTCTGCTTTGCAGGACATACCGATGTTGTACCCACTGGCCATTTAGACGCATGGAATTCTGATCCATTTTTACCAAGTATTCGCGATGGTAAGTTGTATGGTCGTGGTTCTGCAGATATGAAGACCGCTTTGGCTGCAATGGTGGTTGCATCTGAACGTTTTGTCGCAAAACATCCTAATCATAAGGGTTCAATCGCCTACCTGATTACCTCGGACGAAGAAGGTCCATCGATTAACGGTACAGTTAAGGTCGTTGAAACATTAGAAGCGCGTAATGAAAAAATGACATGGTGCTTGGTTGGCGAACCATCAAGCACCAATCAACTGGGTGATATCGTTAAAAATGGCCGTCGTGGCTCTCTAAATGCGGTACTCACTGTTCACGGCAAGCAAGGTCATGTTGCCTATCCACATCTCGCTGAGAACCCAATTCATTCTGCGTCTAAAGCCATCAATGAATTGTGTGAAACAGTTTGGGACAACGGCAATGAATATTTTCCTGCAACCTCATTCCAGATTTCAAATATCCAAGCAGGCACTGGCGCAACCAACGTCATTCCAGGGACATTAAAAGTCACCTTTAACTTCCGTTACTCGACTGAAGTGACTGCGGACATCCTAAAGCAGCGTGTACTTGAGACCTTAGATCAGCATAAACTCAATTACGACATCCAGTGGACTTTATCTGGTTTGCCATTCCTGACTCCTGTCGGTGAATTGGTGAATGCTGCAAAAACCGCGATTAAGAATGTCACGGGCGTCGATACTGTGCTTTCAACCAGTGGCGGAACTTCGGATGGTCGCTTTATTGCCCCTACAGGTGCGCAAGTACTTGAACTCGGTGTGTTGAATGCCACGATTCATCAGATTAATGAGCATGTCAATGTCGCTGAGCTTGAGCCATTGGCTGAAATTTATGAGCAAATCTTAATCGAGCTGCTTGCCTAAAAAATAAAAAGAGATCAATAAAAAAGGAACTCATCTGAGTTCCTTTTTTTATTACAACCCGAGCTGGGTTTGTATATTTTGCAAATGAGGAACATAGAATTCATGCTCTCCCATTTTTACATATTTAAAGACTTTGTCGTCATCGGTTTCGCGCTCTTCATCCACAATCTCTGAAATACGCACACGAATCGATTCAGGCATTTCATCGCAGACCAAGGCAAATCGTTCAGAAACGTCATCACCTTCAATCACCAATGCAACCCCTTGTTTTTGTTTTGGATCATTCACGGCATAGACTGGAAGTTTTAGATCATGCCATTCAATATGATCAACATTGGTTTGAGTATCCATTGCTGATAGCACAATATTTTGTGGTAACAGCATCGGTACTTTTTGATGACATTGAATAATATATGCATCAATAAATCCGGTTGAGACCGTAATTAAATGTTGTAACTCTTGCTGGTCAATCTGTCCCAGTGCTGAGTTTGCGCTTTTCTTAGCCATTATTTTTCACCTCTTAGCGCACCGCAAGTAAGCTTTCAATATTTTCCAAGAGCGCCTCTTCTTGGAATGGTTTACCCATATATTGGTTTACACCCAATGATAATGCACGTTCACGATGCTTCTCACCAGTACGCGATGTAATCATGATAATTGGCAAGTCACGGTGAATTTCATGATGTCGTACCAGATTCGAAACCTCGAAACCATCCATACGTGGCATCTCGATATCCAACAACATCAAGTCTGGCTTAACCGTCTCAAGCTGTTCAATTGCATCGACACCATCTTTCGCGGTCACAACATCATAGCCTTGACGTTCTAATAGACGTGAAGTCACCTTACGTACCGTCACCGAGTCATCGACAATCATAATCAAGCGACGTTCGTCATAACGCTGCTTAGTATAGGTCTCATCCGCCTGCTTACTACGTGCAGTTGATTGCGCTTGTCGAGCAATGTTTTGACCATCCAAGATCAAACAAACCTGACCATCACCAAGAATCGTTGCACCTGCAATCACGCCAATACTTGAGAACTGTTGTCCCACTGGTTTAACCACAATCTGTCCACGCGAGCCAATCAACTGATCAACCAATAATGCCGTGGTCTGACCTTGAGCACCTTTAATCAGCAGCACAGGTAAGGAATGAACCACACCACTCAATCGTGGAATTGGCTGTCCTGCAACAAACTCAGACAAGTAACGTAAACGATAGCGCTCTTGGTCAATGCTGAAGTAATCTTCTTGACTATCAAAGTACTGTTCTAAGGCCATTGGTGAGATACGCACAATACGATCTATCTGTGCCAATGGGAAGGCGAACTGTTGATCGCCTGCTTTTACCATCAAGGCATCGCTCACTGCCACCGTGGTTGGTACGCGAATGGTAAAGGTTGTGCCCTTACCTAAGCTTGAATCGACACTAACGTGACCACCTAAGGCTTTAATATCACTTTGTACAACGTCGAGACCGACACCACGTCCAGAAATTTGAGTGACTTGAGCCGCGGTACTAAAGCCTGGATGGAAGATAAATTGTAGAATTTCTTCCTGATCAAGTTTCTGGTCTTTGGTCATCAGACCTGTTTGTAACGCTTTCTCCTTGATGCGACGAACATCAATGCCTTTACCATCATCACTAAAGGTTACCACTACATCTGTGCCTTGACGACCAATGTTCAGCACAATATGTCCAGTTTCTGGCTTTTGTGCTTGTAAACGCTGTTCGCGGTCTTCAATGCCGTGGTCAATCGCATTACGTAACATATGTTCAAACGGCGCAACCAAACGTTCAAGAATACTGCGGTCTAATTCACCTTCTGTATTATTCACCACCAGTTCTGTTGGGCGGTTTAAGGTCGATGCTGTTTGACGCACAATACGTTGTAAACGCGGCAATAAACGAGAGAATGGTACCAAGCGAGTACGCATCAAGCTTTCTTGAATTTCAGCTTGAATACGAGACTGTTGTAACAGCAAACCTTCGGTATCACGAATCTTTTCAGACAGCGTAGTTTTGAAGTCAACCAAATCCGATGCAGACTCTGCCAAAGACTTGGACAATTGGTTCAACGATGAATATTGGTCCATTTCCAATGGGTCGAAGTCGGCATAACGCGAGTTTTCACCACCATGTCGTGCAATAATCTGACTTTCTAACTCACCTTCCATTCGGCGCAACTGATCCGCCAAACGTTTGATTGCCAGTTCCATTTCCGTCAAGGTACCGCCCAACTGACCTAAGTCCATCTCGATACGTGAACGGTTGATCGCATTCTCCCCTGACAAATCAATCATCTTCTCAATGACGTCAGCAGAAACACGGATCATTTCATTATTTTGTTCAATGCGTTCAGCGGTTTCCCATTCACCCAGCATTGACGGTGGCTCAGTGCCATCCCCTTGAACAAACTCCATCGTATATTCAGGAGTAAAGATATCTTTGGTAGAAAGTTTCTGTGGGAGTTGCGCCGAAACGTCGACAAACTCCATCTTCTCCAAGCTTTGTTTTAAGCCATCAAAGTTTGCATATTGGCGTTTAGAGATTGCATCTTCAAGCCACGCAAATGCAGTGTTCAGTAGGTTGTCATACACATTCGAGTTGAAATGATGTACACCAAATTGCTCAAATGCATTTTCTAAGTGGTAGGCAATAATGGCAATCGCATCCATTTCTGCCATACGTGCACCACCTTTAAGACTGTGGGCATTACGCTGTAACTGCAACAGTAAACTACGGTTACTGCGTTGATCAAACCATTGTTTTAATAAGCCCTGTGCCTGCTCTATTAACTCTTCAGCTTCTTCAAGGAAAGTCTGTTCAACCAGAGAGCGAACATCATCATCAGCCGATACTGTCTCAGTCTCAACGATTTGAGCTGCTGAAGTATCTTCCAACACTTCTTCTTCGACTTCAACACTGCCGACTTGCTCTTCAAGTGCCATCGGCTGCAGGTCAATTTCAGCTTCAGCTTCGACAAGTTCAAATACTTCTGCCTGAGTATCAACACGCTCAGTTTCAGTTACACTTACAGGTATAGCCTCAACAACTGGTTCAAGCGTTGCCGGAGCAACTGTTTGATCTGCCTGTTGTAGTAACTGCACCACATGCGTTGATGGATAATCTGTTTGCTGATCACGAATGGTTTGAATACGATCTGCAATATCATCTTGGACTAAACGAATGATCGCAATCAGTTGTGGCGTTGCCTGAATCTGTTGATTGATCAGTTTTTCATAGATGGTTTCTAACTCATGCGCAATCAAACCAATATGACGCGCTTGAATCATATTTGAACCACCTTTTAAGGTGTGCAAATAACGCATCAAGTTCTTTAAAGCATTAATATTTTGGTGATCGGCAGTCCATGTATTTAGATCTGCATCAATTCCACCCATCAACTCATCTGCTTCTTCAAGGAAGATATCCAACAAGTCAGGATCAAAGTCGCGGTTTGCATCACTTGATTGTAACTGTTGCTTATCCAGAGCCAACTGAGCAGCGAATGTGGTGACATCAATCGTTGCTGACACAGATTCAGTTTGGACTGGCGCAACCGTCATAATTGAATCTGATGACTCAGCAACATCTTCAATTACAGCGGATGGTTCTTGTAGTGTTGCTGGTACCAATTCAGTTTCAACTGGATCTGCCACAGCAGCTGTTTTCGATAAATCGGCGAGCACAATTAGAGTGTGTGTCGATGGATAATCCACCTGCTGATCACGAATGGTTTGAATACGATCGGCAATATCATCTTGCACTGAACGAATCGCAGTAATCAACTGTGGCGTTACTTGAATTTGTTGGTTGATCAACTTCTCGTAGATGGTTTCTAATTCATGCGCAATCAAACCAATATGACGCGCTTGAATCATATTTGAACCACCTTTTAAGGTGTGCAAATAGCGCATCAAATTCTTTAAGGCATTGACGTTTTGATAGTCCGCAGCCCATGTATTCAGATCAGTATCAATCCCACCCAGTAATTCGTCAGCTTCTTCAAGGAAGATATCTAATACGTCAGGATCAAAATCTCGATTCGCTTCATCTGACTGTAATTGCTGCTTATCTAAAGCAAATTGAGCGGCTAAATCGGTGCTCGCAATAACAGGCGTAGTTGCCTCTTGGAGTTCGAGTGTATTTGTCTCTTCAACTGCCTCAGTCACTTCAACAACAGGTGTTTCCAGAGACTCAACATTTTGCTGAGTGAAGGAACTTAATTCATTTAAAACAAGTTCATGCGCTTTGCTTAAGGTAACACGCTGTCCTGCAGCCAAAGTATCAAACAGTTGGATAAACTGTTGATGGACTTGGTGATAAAGCTCAAATGCATAATCAAGATTAAGTAGACTTGGTTTAAAAAGAATATCTTGATAGCTAGAACGCAACTGACTGGTGTATTGATACATCCCAATGGTTGCATGGTGATGAGTATGCTGCAACAAGGTCTCAGCTTGCTGGCTGAGTAACTGAATATACTGCGGGAACTCCTGACGTGCACGTTTTTCAAAATCGAACTCAACGTCTAATAGATCGTTAATATTGAGTTCAAGTAACTCAGAGACTAAACCTTGTGGTCGAACGGTGTTCCCATTCTTTTCTTCAAGTTGGAAATCGTAGCTATCCCAAGCAACATTGAAGGTCTGGTAGATTTCATCAAATTTCTGCTGTGGAGCTTGCTGTTTCAAAGTATGTAAATAATCACGTACAAATTGAGCATAATGTGTCAGCAGAGCCGTTTCATCTGAGCTTGAATCCAGCTCTTCTTGTAATAATGTTTTAAACAGATTCTCAACTTTTGAGCTAGCCTCAAACACATGGTCAACCTGCGCCATGGCAGAGCTACCACGTAAGGTATGTAATGCTCGAATCAGCGTATTATAGTGATCATTACTTGGACGGTCATTTACCAAGAATTGATCAATCGTGGCAAGATGCTCTTCTGCTTCTTCCAAGAAGATAGCCAAAGTTTCCTTCGCCAGAACCTCATCATCGGTATGAACTGTTGTCTCAGCTGAAAGAGATTCGACTGCGATAGTTTCAGGAACAGTTTCTTCAACTGCTTCGAGATCTGCCCATTCAAGACCCGTCACGACATCATCATGCGTCAGATCAGTAGCAAGCTTAAATAACTCAGCCAATGCTGGCTCAGGACTTTGCTGTTGTTGTAATTGTTGTCCCAATAAAACCAGTGGTCTGAAATCGATGAGATGACTTTGAACTGCTTTAAAATCATGAATCAGTTTAAAACGGTAAAGATTGAAAACTGCTTGTATATAGCGTTGGATATCGGTATTTAAGCTAATCGTACCTGCAATTACACGATTTAAAGTATCTTCAACCGTCCATGCCAACTCTCCAGACGACTTCGCCCCCACCATTCTTCCAGACCCTTTCAGCGTATGGAAATGGCGACGAATATCAGTGAGCACATCTTGCTGATGTGGTTGTTCCGTCCATTGAACTAATAATGGTTCTAACTCAACAAAGATCTCATCTAATTCTTCAATAAAAATTTCAAGAATCTCTGCATCTTGTTCAAGATAACTGTCTTCAGGAAGCGTCATCGTTTCAACTAACGTTTTTAATATTTGTTTCATAGCTGCTTCTTTCGTTTTTATCCACCAACGTGGGTAAAAATTACGCCTATCTATCACACAAGATGTAGTTACATTTCGCCATCACCTTGTTGAGATATCCAACATCTCTAAAAATGGAAAGACAGACACCCCCATCTGCCTTTCCAATTCGGTTTACTCAGGTAACTTAAAGTCAGTTACCGATTCACGTAATGATTCAGCCATGTTTGCCAACTCAGAAACTGAGCGCGCTGTATCAAACGTTGCAGTTGTTGTTTGTGAAGTAATTTCCTGTACGACATTCATCGTAGTTGCAATATGACTGGCAGATGCAGACTGAAGTTTTGCTGCATCCGAAATGCTTTCAATCAGTTTTGCCAAATCGCCCGATACAGTTTGAATCTCATCCAGTGCAATCCCCGCATCTTTTGCCAAGTTCGCACCACGTACAACTTCCGACGTGGTTTGTTCCATCGAAATTACCGCTTCGTTGGTATCTGTTTGAATGGTTTTTACTAAGCTTTCAATCTGCTTGGTTGCTGATGCAGAACGTTCTGCAAGACGCTGTACTTCATCGGCTACGACCGCGAAACCACGACCTGCTTCACCCGCCATCGATGCTTGGATCGCTGCGTTTAATGCCAAGATGTTAGTTTGGTCGGCAATATCGTTAATCAACGAGACAATGTTACCAATCTCTTGAGAAGATTCACCCAAACGTTTAATACGTTTTGAGGTCTCTTGAATCTGTTCACGAATATGATCCATACCTTCGATCGAACGGTTTACCACTTGCGCACCATTGGTTGCAATTTGTACCGAACGTTGTGCTACGTCAGCAGATTCAGATGCGTTGGCAGATACTTGGTCAATTGACAATGCCATTTCGTTCATCGCCGCTGATGCACCTGCAATTTCTTGCGCCTGATGTTCAGAAGCTTCTGCTAACTGGTTGGTAATGCTCTGGGTATCTTGGGTATAACGTGCAACTTCTTGCGAGGTATCGGTAATTCGAGATACAAGGTCACGTAACTGGTCAATCGCGAAGTTAATCGAGTCAGCAATCGCACCGGTAAAGTCTTCCGATACTGTTGCATAAGAACGTAGGTCACCATCCGCTAAGTCGGCGATCTCATCCAGTAAACGTAAAATCGCATTTTGGTTACGGTCATATTCGTCTTGTAGACGCGTTACACGTTCTTTATCGGTATTACTACGTAATGCAAGTAATTGTAATGCTGAGAATACAAGTAAACCCAAAGCACCAATCAATACAATACCAGCAACAACGTTATCCCAACCGCCTTCGGCTTTCTTTGATAAATCGTTGAGCGAAGTTAAAAGTGCATCGGACTGAGAGAAAATTTGTGAAGATGCCTGGCGTACACGAACAATCTGGTTGGCGTTTTGCAATACCGTTGCTGCCGCAGATTTCAATACGGCGTCATAATCAGATTTAATGCTGTCTACAGATTCGCGCAATGCTGCTGAACTGATGCGGTCTACACCAAGCTCTGAGCTACCATTTAACTGTGCATTTAAATACACACCAAAGGTATCAATATCGGCACCAAAGTCATTCGCCGACACGTTTGAGTTGTCCGTACCGACCAATACCGAGTTGATCGAACGTAAAATACGTTCTGCAATGAACACTTGGTTTTTGGTGATAATTACCTGACTACTCGGCATGTTTTCACGAACCATCTGGTCGACCATCAAGTTATATTCTGCCTGAATTTCAGGAATGGTTTCACTGATCGAAATGTTGGTATCGTAAAGTTGATTAATGACTTTTTGTTGCGATGCAATCAGATCAATATTCTTGGCAACAGTATCCCAAAGACCACTCACCTTCTTATACTCATCAGAGCCTTTACCGTACACACTCTCAACAGTGTCTAGGTTTTCGGCAAACTGCTTCTCTGACTCGACCAATTTTTTCATCGCTTCTGGCGTACCAGATGCAGTTGCTTCAGTTGCTTGACGCGAAATCGTTTGCGATAACAAACGCAATTCACCCAGACTACGGGTCAACTGGTTTGAACGCGGAACACTCACGAATAAGTAAATTAAGAGGATAACTGCAAGGGCCAAAGCAATTAAAGCACGATAGATAATCGGTTTCGATTTCTCTGTTTCACCGAATAAGCGTGAAAACTGGTCAAGTTGCGCTTTAATATTATCTAAAAACGCACCACCTTTTTTCAGCCCTGCACTATCGCCATTGCCGTTCTTTTTTTTAAGTTTAAAGCCCATATCAGCTTCTCCCCTGAATACGCGTTTATGTTCCGTAGCGTATAAATTAGTTTATAAATTTTATTGATGCGTTCATGTATTGTGGATTGCTGAGCAACCGACTCAATAAAAACACGTGCCATTGTTGATTATGTTGGTGGAAATGACCTTGGCAATAATCTTTCAATTTATTATCCAGCTCATTATTCTGAGAGAAAAAACTCTTTTTATTAAAGTGTTGAATCCCCAAAACCTGATCGACGACCAACCCCACATAATGGTCTTGATGGCTAATACAAATCACTTTTTGCGTTGGGGAAAACTGACTTCGTTGTCCTGAAATAAAATGAGTTAAATCAGAAACTGAAAGTAGTCGTCCACGAATATTGGCCAAACCGCGCACCCACGCCTGAGTATTTGGTACTGGTGTATATTTCGGAGGATAAATCACCTCCGAAATTTCCCCTAACGGCGCAACAAAATATTGCCCTAACATCTCAAATGCGATACCAGACCAACGGCTGACTTCATTTTGAGTTGAAGTGTATTGTTTATTGCCTCGCTTGGATAAACGAAGCAATTCGATAAATCCATTTGCTGCCATACCCTATCCCGTATTGAGAAGGCTCATCTTGAGCAAAAAATTAACTTAATAATTGTTTAATTACATCAATAAGCTGCTGTTCATCAATCGGCTTAGTCAAATAATCACAAGCCCCTTGACGTTTACCCCATACACGGTCAGTAGCCTGATCTTTGGTGCTCACGATTACAACAGGAATATGCTGTGTGTCTTTGCCCTTACTAATCTGGCGTGTTGCTTGAAAGCCATTCATCCCTGGCATCACCACATCCATCAATACCAAGTCAGGCAATTCTGCTTGAGCCATAGTGACCCCATCAGCACCATTGGTCGCTTCAATAACGTCATAACCGTGCTTCGTCAAAATTTCTCTAAAGCGAAATGTTTCAGTAGGTGAATCATCTACAATAAGTATACGAGCCATTTTTTCCTCAATCTTAAATTTTATGCGCTAACGTGGTTGCGAATCGCATTTAACAATTCATCTTTACTAAATGGCTTGGTTAAATATTCATCCGACCCCACAACACGCCCTTTCGCTTGATCAAACAAACCGTCTTTGCTTGACAACATAATTACTGGAATATTTTGATAATTTAGAGAGTTTTTGATTAATGCACAGGTTTGATAACCGTCTAAACGAGGCATCATGATGTCTACAAAAACGATATCTGGATTGGCTTCTGCAATTTTTGACAATGCTTCAAAGCCATCAACCGCAGTGATCACTTCACAACCTTCACGTTGTAATAAGGTCTCAGCTGTACGGCGAATCGTTTTTGAATCGTCAATCACCATCACCTTTAAATTTTGAAATTTATCGTCCATTTATTGTCCTGCCCCAATACTCAATACAAACTATGGTTGGTTTAATTTGTTTTATACAGATTAGTTGATATTTTTAACATATCTTTACTTGCATTATCAATGAAGTTTTTTGAACCAACCTATCAGTTTCGCTTAACAATCACAAACAGTTCACACTTTTAATTAAATTCCTAATTTTTTTGCTGAATAACTATTTTTAAATGTCTAAATTAGCACTAATATACAACTGATTATTATTTAAAAATAAGTGATTTAATTAACTTTTTTACGGGGAATGTAATGACTGGTTCGTTAAAGTGCGGTTTCCGCATTCGTCACTTTACAACGATTACTCGTAGTTACATTTGTTATTTTTTTCTATTGCTATTTGTCAACAGTTCCACTTTTGCAGCAACTGAACAGGTTAAACCTGTTTGGTATCGTTATTATGACAAAAATGGTGTTGCCAATGTCAGTACCTCGGTCACGCCAGAACACATCCGACATGGTTATGAAGCACTTGATCGTAATATGCAAGTGATCAAACGTAATCGTGCTTATAATGCTGCTGCTGATGTTCAGCAATCAGCCCAACGTGAGTCACTCGCACGCCGTCGTGAACAGGATTTAAGGCTCAAACGTGCCTACGGTAGTCCACAAATCGCAGCGGCAAAACGCGATCAAATTTTAACCAACCTCAAAAAACAGTTGAATTATCAACAGGAACAATTGCAGCAATTGCAAAAGGACAAGATTGGTTTTAAGCGTCAAGAAATGGAATATCACCGTAAAGGCGAAATGTTACCAACACAACTTAAAAGCAACCTAGAAAATAATGCTCAAAATATTGAAAACGTCAAAAAAACGGTTGAAAGCCTACGCAATGCCTATCACAAGACTGAAGTTGAATATAGCGATATTATCAATCGCTTAAATGCACTCGGCTCGACTTAAGCTCAAAATCTTGTATAAAACCCTTAGCCCCTCAATATTAATTTTTAAACAATTTCAATATTTAACCATATGCCAGTGCTATATACTGCGCGAAATTGAATGTTTCATGTCATAATGCCCATTGCTCAAAACTGAGCACATTATTTTTGCTCATTTTATAGCACTTTTTAAATAACACTTAACTTTAGGACAGTTTCCATGCGCGCAAGCCGCTTTTTATTTGCAACGTTAAGAGAAACCCCAAATGATGCTGAAGTGATTTCACACCAGCTCATGTTACGTGCGGGGATGATTCGTAAATTAGCTTCTGGCTTATACTCTTGGTTGCCCATGGGAACGCGCGTTTTAAAGAAAGTGGATGCCATTGTTCGCGAAGAAATGAACCGTTCTGGCGCATTAGAAGTGTTCATGCCTGTTACACAACCTGCTGCACTTTGGGAAGAATCTGGTCGTTTCGAACAATACGGTCCTGAGTTATTACGTTTTAAAGACCGTCATGACAACCCTTTCGTACTGGGTCCAACTCACGAAGAAGTAATTACCGACTTGGCGCGTAACGAGCTGAAAAGCTATAAGCAACTGCCATTGAATTTTTATCAAATTCAAACCAAATTCCGTGACGAAATTCGTCCACGTTTTGGTGTGATGCGCTCGCGTGAATTCATCATGAAAGATGCTTATTCTTTCCATGCAGACCAAGCATCATTACAAGAAACCTATGATGTCATGTATGACACCTATAGCCGTATCTTCACCCGTTTAGGCTTGGATTTCCGTCCAGTACAAGCAGATACAGGTTCAATTGGTGGTTCTGCATCGCATGAATTCCATGTACTTGCATCAAGTGGTGAAGATGACATCGCTTTCTCGACAGAATCTGACTTTGCCGCAAACGTTGAAATGGCAGAAGCACTTTTAGTCGGTGAGCGTGCTGCTGCAACTCAGGCATTAACCTTAGTTGATACACCAAATCAAAAAACCATTGCTGATGTTTGCCAATTCTTAAATGCTGATGCCAAACAGTCTGTTAAGGCATTACTGGTACAAGGTCCAACCGACGATAAAGGCAATACACCAGTTGTTGCGTTG
Organism: Acinetobacter sp. Ac_5812; assembly: GCF_013072695.1. Taxonomy (GTDB): domain Bacteria; phylum Pseudomonadota; class Gammaproteobacteria; order Pseudomonadales; family Moraxellaceae; genus Acinetobacter. The sequence goes on along the minus strand of NZ_LXUK01000005.1, from coordinate 169,078 downwards.
TTCCTCCGTGGCGACCATGAACTCAATGATATTAAAGCTGAAAAGCACCCATTGATTGCAGCACCTTTAGCATTTGCAACTGAAGAGCAATTGCAGCAACACGGTCTAACAGCGGGTTTCTGCGGTCCACAAGGTCTGCTTGAAAAAGGCTTAACCGTGATTGTGGATCGTGCTGCCTCGGTATTGTCTGACTTTGTGGCGGGTGCAAATGAAGTCGATAAGCATGCAACCGGTGTAAACTGGGACCGTGATGCGAAGTTCACAGAAGTGTTTGATCTGCGCAATGTGGTTGAAGGTGACCCTTCTCCAGATGGTAAAGGTACGATCCAAATTAGACGTGGTATTGAAGTTGGTCATATTTTCCAACTCGGTACAAAGTATTCTGAAGCTTTGGGCTGTAAAGTATTAGGTGAAGATGGCAAGCCATTTACTGTCACCATGGGTTGTTACGGAATTGGTGTAACACGTGTAGTCGCTGCTGCGATCGAACAAAACTTCGATGATAAAGGTATTATTTGGCCACAAGCGATTGCACCTTTTGAAGTTGCAATTGTGCCAATGAATGCGCATAAATCGCCACGTACCCTTGAAGCAGCTGAAGCACTCTATGCTGAATTACAAGCACAAGGCTATGACGTATTACTCGACGATCGTAACGAACGTCCAGGCGTGAAATTCTCTGACCTTGAGTTGATGGGTATTCCACACCGTATCGTGATCGGTGAGAAAGGCTTGGATGCCGGTACTTTTGAATATAAAGGCCGTCGTGATGCTGAAGCCAGCAACCTGAATAAAGAAGAACTATTAGCCAAACTTATTCGCTAATTGAAATTCTGAATCTAAAAAAGCCGTTTCAATGAAACGGCTTTTTTATTTGAAGATTAAACAGTAAGGTCTTTAATGGTTTCCGATGGCCCATTCTTTTTCACAGACTCAATGCCTTTCTCACGTGACTGCTCACTTGAATACAACTGACTGTTACCAATCACCTGATGGTTTGCCGCTTTTAAATTAAAATACGGCTTCTCATTTTTAGATGTTAATCGTTCATAACGACCATCATCAGGACTATTTTTTTGTACTGATGCAATCCCGTTCAATGCAGCGGCTTTGGTTTTATATAATTCACTTGTTAAAACAGTCTCACTGTTTCCTGCTTTTAATACGAAGCGATATTGCCCATCACTTGCCTGACTCACTTCAAACCATCCTGACATAAAGACCTCTATTTTTGGAGTTACTATTGATTGTTATCTCATCCAATATAGATCAGCAATTGCCGTTTAAGAAGATTAAATTTTGTTCATTTTTGGTAATTTATGTAATGAATAAAAAGGAGCATTTTCATGCTCCTAAATAAAAATCTAAACTTTTTTCACAAATTCAGATTTTAATTTCATGGCACCTACTCCATCAATTTTACAATCAATGTTATGGCCATCACTTGCATCAGGCACCAAACGGATACTTTTTACTTTCGTTCCGACTTTCACCACAGATGAAGAGCCTTTAATTTTTAAATCTTTAACAACCGTAACGCTATCACCATCAGCCAAAACATTGCCGTTGGCATCTTTAATGATGTCTTGTAATTCTGAAGCTGCTGCTTCCCCTTCCTTCCATTCATGTGAACATTCAGGACAAATCAATAAGTCGCCATCTTGGTAAGTATATTCTGATTGGCATTGTGGGCAATGTGGAAAAGACATAAAAGAAACTCAAAACGACTATTATGATGGATAGACGCAGTTTTTCAAAATTTAGGTTTGAATCGCTTTGCCAAGTAAATAATTTTTAAGTACCAAAGCATGATTAAGTTCTGGATCTTTGGCTGCATAAATCAGCGTCAATTGCTGTTGCGCTGCCATTTCTCGGAGCTGCTGTACATCAGGATTCTCTTTAAGCTCTTGATAATATCCCTCCTGAAAACTAAGCCAGTGTTCAGCCTTGTGGCAAAAGGCTTGTCGTAGTTCTGTCGATGGTGCAATTTCCTTCAACCATAGATTTAAATGCGCGCGCTCTTTCGAAATTCCTCTTGGCCACAAACGGTCAACCAATACACGCTGCCCGTCGCTTGGCTCTACAGGATCATAAATACGTTTAATCTGAACTTGCACGCGATTCTCCTACAGCTTATCCGTTCAACTTTCCATTGAAATATCTATGACCTGCCCTTTTGCATCAAAACTCACGCAAATAACATAGTTAGTGATGTCATCTGGCAAGGTAAAGTCCAGCAAGTCATAACTGTCTATGTTCTCATCTTCCCATTGATGAGCAAGCACCAAAAATTCTAGCACCTGCGCAGGTGTTGGTGTTGAGGTTGCAAAGTGTTTTTTCCAATACGCTGGCTCCACTTCCTCCAAATGGTGTTGAATAAACAATTCCACACTATCTTCGGCTTGTTGATTGTCCAAAGCTTCACGCATGGCGATACGCGCAAGTTGTTCACGGCGTTCAACAATCGCTTGTTCTGACATAGCATCCCCCGATGTAATGATCATCCTAAACTCTGTAGTTAAGATTAAGTTGTTTGCGTTATTGATCTGGTATGTCTGCTTGCACCAATAAGCCCAATAAATAAAGTGACTCTTGCCAACCCAGATAACATGCTTCTACAGGAATCACATCAGGGATTCCCTCTTGTATAATCTGTACTTCTGTACCGACAAGCACTTGCTTCAATTGAATGGTGACCTGAATATCACCGGGTAAATTCGGATCGTCAAAACGATCGGTATAACGCAGAAGTTCATTGGGTACCAGCTCAACATAGGTGCCACCAAAGGAATGTGAACTCCCCGTTGAGAAATTGGTAAATGACATTTTATAAGTCCCACCCTGTTGTGGGTCTAAATGATGCACTTTTGCGGTAAATCCATGCGGTGGCAACCATTTAACCAATGCATCAGGATCAAGAAATGCCTGATAAACCCGTGCAGGTGGCGCATTAAATACGCGATGTAATCGAACTGCACCTGTCATTCTTATTCTCCAATATCACTATTATTCTGTTGGATCGATTCATCATAGCGATTTATTGTACAAAAGCTATGCCTTCAATCGCTCATTTGAGCACGAATATCGAGAATCTCAAGCTGCTTTTTTGTGAAAAATGGCGCAAAATAACAGTCCATATTTTAGTGTTCAGAACGCAGATTTAGGATTGATCTATGAGTCAGCTTGGTTTTACTGCTTTTAGTTTAAATGGTGTCGATGCACAAAAATTTTTACAAGGTCAAGTGACGGTTCATGTAGAACGCTTACCTGAAAATGAAAGTCGCTATACTGCTATTTGTGATTTAAAAGGACGTATTCATTTTGGTTTATGGATTAAAAGATTAAATCCAGAAAGTTTTGAGCTTGTGGCCACTCAAGATCAAGCTGAAGAGTTGTCTAAACACATTAAAAAGTTTGGTGCTTTTTCTAAAATGAAGTTAGAAGAAGTTGGAACAGTTTATCCAACTATTGTCGGTACGCAAACCGAGTTTTCTGCAACAACGACAGACATTGATACTTGGAAAATTCAAGCAATCCAATCTGGACAAGCTTGGATCAGCCAAACCACGGAGCATTTGTTCCAACCTCAAGAATTACGTTTACATCAACGTGATGGCGTGCATTTTGATAAAGGCTGTTACCTTGGTCAGGAAATCGTGGCACGTCTTTGGTTTAAAGCAAAGCCAAAACACTGGTTGCATTTAATTCAGGCTAAAGATGCAGTGCCTGCACCTGCAACACAACTTAGTAAAGACGTCGAAGTAGTGAATAGTATTGCTTTTGAAGAAGGCTATTTGGCTTTGGTCATTGCAAAACCCGCTGCTTTAGAAGAACTTGGCGTAACCGTTTTAGATTTACCAGAAACACTTAATGGTGATGTCGCAAGACCAAGCTAAATACTTGTAAAAATCAGGCTTTGATTTTATATTAAAAACTCATGTGTTATCGCGGCTGCTAAACCCGATCAACTCATGAGTTTTTTAATATGGATGATGTATCACAACCACGTAATCGAGCGTGGCGGCGTAAACAAAAATTTCTATTTCGTGGTCGAGACTGTAGGCATAGTTCTCTCTGTTGGAAGCCTCCTAAACAATGGAAATATCTGTATACACGACAAGATAAACTTGCACGTGCCAAGCAATTAAGAATTGAATATCCTCGAATTTCCAAAGCAAAATATGTACGTCAAGCTCATTTCAACTCTTGGATTTAACATACTGAACACACTTTTCATTTGCAGTCGCAATCAATGGCGCAGTCCTACAGCCGAACGTATTTTCGCTCAAGGGTATGGCTTACATACCCGTTCAGCGGGAACCAGTCGTCACGCCAAACATACTCTCTCGTTAAAGGATATTGCTTGGGCTGAACAAATCTTTGTAATGGAGTCTCGGCACAAGCAACAGATCAAACAACAGTTTTCCAAACAACTTATACATAAGAAAGTGTTCGTGCTCGATATTCCAGATGACTATCACTATATGGAGACTGAACTCATCGAATTGTTGCAATTGGCAATGCAGCCTTATTTGAAATAAAGTTTAACAATCATTCTTGTCGTGAATCGAAATGAAGGTTATTGTTCACCTATTCTCAATACAACCGATTTCTCATGAAAATAATGATCAAAACATGGTTATCTGTACTTAGCCTGGGCCTTCTCAGCGTACAAAGCCTGCATGCCGATAGCAAAACACTGGAACGAAACTTCAAACAGAATTACCCTGAAATTCCAGTCAAATCAGTCACTCCCTCTCCTTTACCTGGTATTTATGAAGTCTATGCCGCGGGTAAAATTATCTATACCGATGAAACAGCCAAATACCTGTTTTTTGGTAACCTCCTCGATGTCAAAAATAAGAAAAATCTAACCGAAGAGCGCTTAGCTGAATTTGGTAAAATTGATGTCAAACAACTGCCACTCGATCAGGCCATCAAATATGTAAAAGGTAATGGGGAACGTATCCTCTATGTCTTTAGCGACCCTGATTGCCCTTATTGCCAAAAGCTTGAGCAACACATGACTTCAGTTGATAATGTCACCGTGTATCTGTTCTTGTTCCCGCTTAAAAGACTACATCCTCAAGCAGAAACGATTGCCAATAAAATTTGGTGTTCGAAAAATCCATATGAAGCTTGGGAAGATTATATGCTGCACCGTAAAGCACCTAAAAATGCTGCACAATGTGAGACTCCAATACAGAAGAATCTCGCTCTAGGTCAAAAATTACAAATCGATGGCACTCCAACTTTATTTTTGCAAAATGGCATGCGACTCTCAGGTAGCCCACAAAATGCAGAACAGATTGAGCAACTTTTACAAGAAGCCAGTCCCCCAAAATAAAGATTAAATATGAAGGCTTGTTGACTTTTTTGCCACAAAAAATCTCAAGCCTCCGTTCATACCTTCCAACCTAAGGCATTAACTTTAAACAACTAAATAACAATAGAATTTCAATTCCGTCTCGTCCATTTACCAAGATTTATACAAAATCCTTATTTACATTTTTAACCAAACTTTTATGATGGGAACAACATATTGAGTTCTGCTATGCAAAGGATGAAAGCAGATCAACATGAAAGGAAAAATAAACATGAAAAAATTGCTTATCGCAAGTTTAATGACGATTGCAAGCCATACAGCATTTGCAGCGGACGCTAAAACATCTGTCACTAAATCAGACCCGTTATTTGCTAAAGCAACTCAACTTTACGAAGCGAAAGATTACTCTGCTGCCTTCCAAGAAATGCAACGCTTAGCAAATGCAGGAAATACTCAAGCAATATATAACCTTGGCTATATGACACAAGTCGGTCAAGGCACCACAAAAGATGAAAAAAAGGCTTTTCAATATTATCAAGATGCTTCAAACAAAGGCTTCGGCAAAGCTAGCTTTACACTTGCTCAGGCATATAATAACGGTGACCTAGGAATAACTAAAAACGATAAAAAATATAAAGAGTTCTTAGATAAAGCTTCAAATCAAGGCTCCGAAGAAGCAATTGTTGAAAGTGCTAATATTTTATTTAGGCAAGGAAAACCAGAATATGATCAAATGGCTGTGCAAAAACTATTACCTTTGCTCAGAAAAAATTATTATCCAGCCATGCATTTAAAGGCAGTATATGACTTAAGTATCGGGGTTAAAAATAAAAATCCAATCATGCAGCAACAAGCCATTGAAAGCTTAAAAGATTTAGCAAAAAATGGTTACGTACCATCCCTGATGATTCTAGGCAATATGCTCGCCAATGGCAATATTATCGATCAAGATTTAGAGCAGGCAAAAAATATTTTTTCTCGTTTAGCTGAAGCAAACTATCCCAATGCAAAAGAATCTTTAGCCAAGGTTGAAGAAGCAATCGCAGCAAAAAAAGCAGCGCCAGCTCAAGCACCCAAAAAGTAAAAAACAAAGAGCAGCATAATAAATGCTGCTCTTTTCACTTAGAATTGTTTGCTGACTTTGATTCCAGCACTCCAATTCCGCCCATCCGCAGGTTCAAAGAAGCGGCTATTACTATCATTTACAATCACGGAACCCGCATAGTTTTTATCAAATAGGTTATCGACACGCGCAAAGCTATTGACGCCCCAATCTGCAAATTTCCATGTATATCCAGTATAGACTGAAGCAACGGTGTAACTTGGCGCTGCATCGCTATTGATATCATCAATATAGACCTTGTCCATATACTGTACATCTGCACCCGCATAGAAGCCTTGCTCAGGTTTCCACGCTAGGCCAATAAAGGCTTGGTTCTTCGCAACACCTGGGATCGCATTGCCCTTTTGAATAGCCTTGACCGTACCGACAGCCGGAATTGCAGCATCAAACTTGGCATCCAAATAACCATAACTGGCATTCATTTCCAAGTCTTTCCAAAGCTTTTTATTCCATGCCAATTCAGCACCTTGACGTATTGTTTTATCCGCATTTCTAAACGTTGAACGACCATCAGAAGTACCTGCCGAAACAATATCATTCTGAGTCTTGCTCTGGAAAACAGCCAAAGTGAAATCACCAAACGGGTTTTGGGACTTCAAACCAATTTCGTAGTTATCACTGGTTGATGGCTTTAAATCAAAGTTAAATCCAGACTTTTTAGGATCAGCTTGATAAGCCATTTCTGTGAAAGTCGGTGTTTCAAAGCCTTTGGCATAGCTGGCATAGGCCAATAACTCAGGTACAATTTGCCAGCTTAAGGCAGCGGACGGTAACACCTTGTTATAATCCGTTTTATCGCTATCATCGCCATTACTCAAATAGTGATCCTTAGATTTATAATGTACATTGCTATAACGCAGACCTGCATCTAAACGCCAAGCCGGTAAAAACTGCCAAGAGGCTTGTAAATAGGGATCAACATTCCACAAAGTATTGTCTTCATCACGACGCAATATGCCTTTTACCCCATAAGACGGCGAGCCATTAACAAGATTAAAGTTTTCATAACCTTTACGATCTTCATCCATGCTATCAACAGCAAGCCCTGCACTAAAAGTGGTATTTGGCAATAGTTCTTTGCCTGTCCAGCGGAAATCAGCACCGTAATAATTACGTTCAAAATCAATCACACCACCAGCGTGATTAGGATTTTTTTGCGCGGATTGGGGAATTGACTGATATTGAGTCACTTGACGATTACCGAAATACGCCATCGCATACAGTTCATGCTGATCATTAATCGGTTTAGACCAAGTCACGCCCGTTTGGGTTTGTTCTATATCTTTTCGCACATTATAAAGATTATTCGCATCGTTGACTTGACGCGGATTTTGCTGCCATTGAGTTCGATTCAATCCTTGAGGATCATCGGCATGAATCTTGACGTAGTTGGTGACCCAGTTAATTTTAGTGCCATCATCCAAGTTCCACGTCAGCTTCGCATTATTTAAGACCTTTTCTGCACTGCTATGCTCACGATAGCCATCGGTATCAAAATACGAAGAACTGATGATATAGCTCGGCTCATTTTGATTTTTTGCACCACCCTGTAGTACCAGACCTGCACGATTCTTGTTATGGCTACCACCCGCATAACTCATCTCAATCGAATCTTTACCCTGTCCCTCTCTAGTTGTCGCCAAAATTGCTCCACCTGATGAATTGCCATACAGTGATGAAAATGGTCCGGTTAATACCTCAAGATGACTGAGGCTACTTAAATCTATATTCGAGGTTTGGCCCTGTCCATCTGGCATCGTTGCTGGGATACCATCGGTATATAAGCGGATCCCACGCACGCCAAAAGTAGAGCGCGCACCAAAACCACGCATCGAAAGCTGTAAGTCCTGCGCATAATTTTCGCGATTGCGTAATTGAACACTTGGAATCCCTTTGACCACTTCAGTTAAGTTCACCTGCGCAGATTGATCATTTTGAGGCATATCCACTCTAAAGATCGACGCAGGGGTTTGCATATAAGTGGTATTGGTTCGTGTCGCTTCAACTTTAATGGTTGGAAGCTGCACCGCTTGTTCCGCATCTGATTCAACTGCCCAGACAGCGCTACTACCCGCCCCCATACACATTGCAACGCAACCGTATAAAAGGTTAATTTTCAGTGAAGGCATGAAGGTTCCTTATTTCTCAAAATTTCAAAAGGATGATTTTTAAAAGTAAGCATCTGATTATTTTATATTTGTCTTACATCATTCACTTTAGCCAAAACCATCAATCTGGTTACTGATCGGCATTGGTAAATAAAATTAAATACCGTCATAATTGTAAGTGAAACATTTACCCTCATTGTATTGTTGTTGAAACAACTTGAGCTTTCTATGCCCGAACTTCCTGAAGTTGAAACCACCAAAACCAGCCTACTCCCACTTTTAGAGCAACGTGTACAAGCCGTCAAAGTATTCAATGCAAGCTTACGTTGGCCGATTCCAAACGATCTCGATAAGCTAATTGGACAACGTTTAATCCAGCTTAAACGTCGTTCTAAATATATCTTGGCAGAATTTGAACAAGACCATATGCTCTGGCATCTGGGTATGTCTGGTAGCTTTCGTTTATGTGAGCCCAATGAAGCACTTAGAAAGCATGATCATCTTGTGATTGATTTTGAAGATTTGCAACTCCGCTACCATGATCCACGTCGCTTTGGCTGTATTTTGTGGTTAGACCAACAGAATCAAAGCAAACTGATCGACACGCTTGGTCCTGAGCCACTCAGTGAAGACTTTAACGCAGCTTATTTACGTGAAAAACTGAGTAAAAAGAATGTCGGCATTAAAATTGCTTTAATGGATAACCATGTAGTTGTTGGTGTCGGCAATATTTATGCGACTGAAAGTTTATTCAACATCGGGGTTCATCCTGCACAACCCGCTTCGACGCTGAGCAAAGTACAGGTGGAAAAGTTGGTCATTGAGGTTAAACGCATCTTAAAGCAGGCGATTGACTTAGGTGGCTCAACCTTACGTGACTATAGCAATGCGATGGGTGAAAATGGTTATTTTCAGCAGACGCTTTTGGCCTATGGGCGTGCTGGTGAAATGTGCGTGAATTGTGAAACCACATTAGAAAACATAAAATTAGGTCAGCGTGCCAGTGTATTCTGCCCGCAATGCCAGCCACTGAAGTTAAAAAAAGCGTAAGCTTGTGAAATGTACAAAGGAGAACAGATCATGCAAACTGCGATTGTTCGACATATTCTAGTGAAAGACAAAGACTTGGCTGAGCAGCTAAAAAAACGCATTCAGTCGGGTGCGGATTTCAGTAAGGTTGCCAAGCAATATTCAACCTGTAATTCAGCAAAACGTGGTGGTGAACTCGGTGAAGTGAAAAAAGGTCAGTTGGTCCCTGTGATCGATAAACTGGTTTTTAGCGCAGCAGAGCGTATTTTACATGGTCCGATTAAAAGCCAGTTTGGCTTTCATTTGGTCGAAGTAAAATTCCGTATGGATGGGTTGAGATAATAGATGGATTTGAGCTTAAATTCTGATTTAAGCTCAACAGCCTGTTCCAAGAATAAACATTTTAATTCAGGGCTTCATCACATAAGTCCATGCCAATGTTGTGTCACCATCAGACAACCGAACCTGAACCTCTACCCGTTGATATTGTATCCCTTCAAAATCATCCAACATTTGCCAATTCTGTTCTAATTTATCCGTACTAAATAAATATCCCTCAACTAAAGGGTCTGCTTCATTCAACACCATTGCAGGCAAACCTTGATCTGGCCCCCAATCCAAAATATGAATGGTGCCATGCACCGAAGCCTGCTGCCAGTCACCACCTATTCCACCCAAAATATGGGCATTTTCTCGATTTGGACACAGTGTTCCATATACAAATAATTGGTTCATGTTGGTTAATCCCCCTCATCATATGCACAGCATCTTAAAATGAAAGCAGCAATTTTTCTATGTAATAATGATTATTTCCATACCCTTATTCAGTAGCATCCTATTCCGATAGACAATAAAAAACGGCATATAAAATGCCGTTTTTTTACAAGATGACTTAACCTTGTTTCTTCAACTCATCACGAATTTCACGTAACAATTGAACATCTTCTGGTGTTGCCTCTGGTTCAGGAGCAGCCGCCGCCTCTTGTTTACGAATACGGTTCATGACTTTTACCAACAAGAATACAACCCATGCTAATAACAAGAAGTTAATGAGGATGGTTAAGAAATTACCATAAGCGAAGATATTCAACCCTGCATCCTGAGCAGCCTTTAAACTCGTCAGATTATTTGGGTTATCTCCAAGTACAAGGAACCAATTACTATAATCAACATCACCACCCAAGATCCATGAAATCACAGGCATTACGATATCTTTCACCAATGAATCAATGATTTTACCGAATGCACCACCAATGATGACACCAATCGCTAAATCCATCATGTTGCCTTTGATGGCAAATTCTTTAAATTCTTTAATAATACTCATCTATAACTCTCCAGAGTTGAACTTGATCGCAGCCTGTTTTTGCATTGTTTATTACACAAGCGCGGTTATCCACATAATGTTGATAATTTAATATTTTTATCAAAAAAAGAAAGTTATTTCACACTTTAACAACACTTTTTATTTTAATAAAAATATGTGTTCAAGCATGTATTGAGCAAAATGTTTATGCAATAAAAAACCGCTAAATAAATTTAGCGGTTTTTTCATTTTTCAGGAAGAAAAATTATTTATCACGATTACGCTTACGTTCGTTTTCAGTTAAATAACGCTTACGAATACGAATCGATTTTGGAGTTACTTCAACTAATTCATCATCTTCAATGAATTCAAGCGCTTGTTCAAGCGTGTATTCCATTGCAGGTGTTAATGTCAAAGCTTCATCAGTACCTGATGCACGAACGTTGGTTAACTGCTTCGCTTTAGTTGGGTTAACAACCATGTCATCAGAACGAGAGTTAATACCGATGATCATACCTTCATATACTTCTAACTGTGGCTTCGCGAATAAACGACCACGGTCTTGAAGTGTGAAGAGTGCATAGCCCAAGCAAGTCCCTTGAACCATAGAGATCAATACACCGTTTTGACGCTTCGCAACAGTACCTGCTTTTGCTGGACCGTAATGCGAGAAGCTAGAAGTCATGATCCCTGTACCAGAAGTCATGGTTAAGAATTCAGAACGGAAACCAATCAAACCGCGTGAAGGTACTGTTGCTTCAATACGGATACGGCCTTTACCGTCAACTTCCATATTAGTCATTTCACCTTTACGGAAGCCCATTTGTTCCATTACAGAACCTTGGTGTTGTTCTTCAACGTCAAAAGTTACATTTTCAAATGGCTCTTGTTTTTCGCCATCGATTTCTTTCATGATTACTTGTGGACGTGATACGCCCATTTCGAAGCCTTCACGACGCATGTTTTCGATCAATACTGAAAGGTGAAGTTCACCACGACCAGAAACTTTGAAACGGTCTGGACTATCAGTATCTTCAACACGTAATGCTACGTTGTGAATCAATTCACGATCAAGACGTTCACGAATGTTACGTGAAGTAACAAATTTACCTTCTTTACCAGCAAATGGTGAGTTGTTGACTTGGAAGGTCATCGAAACTGTTGGTTCATCTACAGACAATGGCGGTAAAGCTTCTACATTTTTCGGATCACAAATCGTGTCAGAAATGTTTAATGCATCAATACCTGTAATACAGATAATGTCACCTGCTGATGCAGATTCTACATCAACACGCTCTAAACCGTGGTAACCCATGATTTTTAAGATACGACCGTTACGAGTCTTACCTTCTTTATCAATTACAGTCACTTGAGTGTTTAATTTTACTGAACCGCGTTGGATACGACCAACACCGATAACACCAACGAAACTGTTATAGTCAAGTGATGAAATCTGCATTTGGAATGGACCATCAACATCAACTGCTGGTGGTTCAACAATATCTACAATCGTTTGGAACAACGGTGTCATGTCTTCCGCTAATTCTTCTGGTGAAGGACCAGCAACACCACGTAAGCCTGAAGCATAAACGATTGGGAAGTCTAACTGTTCGTCAGTACCACCAAGGTTGTCAAACAAATCAAATACTTGATCAATAACCCAATCTGGACGCGCGCTTGGCTTGTCGACTTTGTTGATAATCACGATTGGCTTCAAACCACGTGCGAACGCTTTTTGCGTTACGAAACGAGTTTGTGGCATTGGACCTTCTTGTGAGTCTACAAGAAGCAATACGCAGTCAACCATCGACATTACACGTTCCACTTCACCACCGAAGTCGGCGTGTCCTGGAGTGTCCACAATGTTAATGCGGTATTCGGTGTTTGTACGTGCGTCTAACCATTTGATTGCAGTGTTTTTTGCAAGAATGGTAATACCACGTTCAGACTCAAGCGCGTTAGAATCCATAACACGTTCAATCTCGCCTGCGCGATCACCAAGAGCACCTGATTGTTGTAAAAGTTTGTCGACTAGAGTCGTCTTACCATGATCGACGTGCGCAATAATGGCAATGTTACGGAGAGTTTTAATATCTGACATGTAAAATTCGATACGCTTTAAATTTGAGGGCAAATTATACAGAAAAATACTAAACTTTAGTAGTGACAGTTTATTGACAGTGCACTTTTTTTCTGACGAAGTGTCATTGAATCGTTGGTAAAGCGAGCTAACTCTATTAGAATATTCCACTAATGCCTCTCGCTTTTTATACTCCCATGTCGAATTCACAACCTCAGCAGCAGCTTGATCTGGTTTACGGACTCAATGATCGACCGAAACCTTTTGTTGCATTTTTAGCCGCTTTACAGCATCTTTTGGCGATTTTAGTCCCGATTGTCACCCCTGGTTTACTGATTTGTTTGGCACTTGGCGTCTCTCGTGAAGACACCAATATGATCCTTTCGATGTCTTTAATCATTTCAGGAATTGCAACCTTTTTACAGTGTAAAAAAGTTGGTCCATTTGGTGCAGGACTACTCATTGTCCAAGGTACAAGTTTTAACTTTATCGGCCCAATTATTGGTATCGGGAGCGCAATGGTTGCTGCAGGTACCCCTGTTGAGCAAGTCATGGCAGCCATTTTTGGTGTCGTGATTGCAGGTTCATTTATTGAAATGGGCGTTTCTCGAATTTTACCATGGGTAAAAAAGCTAATTACGCCGTTAGTCACTGGCATTGTAGTGCTGTTGATTGGTCTTACTTTGATTAAAGAAGGCTTGATTAGCATGGGCGGTGGTTATACCGCAATGCAGGACAACACCTTTGCCAATGCAGATAACCTAATCATGTCATGTACTGTACTGGGTATTATTATTCTGCTAAATCGTATCAAAATTATTTGGGTCAAAAGTTCAGCAATCTTAATTGCTTTGGTGATTGGTTATATTCTTGCCGGTTTTATGGGGCATTTAAACTTTTCAGTACTCAGCGATGCTCCCTTGATTCAAATTCCAACACCGATGCATTTTGGACTCAGCTTCTCATGGAGTTTGTTCATCCCGATGGCATTTATCTATCTGGTCACTTCACTCGAAGCGATTGGCGATGTCACGGCGACCAGTAAAATTTCTAATCAACCGGTCGATGGTCCTGTTTGGATGCAACGGATTAAAGGCGGCGTACTGGTCAACGGTGCGAACTCTTTCTTAGCAGGTATCTTCAACACCTTCCCAAGTTCTGTATTTGCACAAAACAATGGTGTGATTCAATTGACTGGTGTGGCAAGTCGTTATGTCGGGATTTGGATTGCCGTGCTCTTAGTGATTTTAGGCTTATTTCCTGCTGTTGCTGCCGTGATTCAAGCCGTACCGCAAGCGGTGCTTGGTGGCGCTGTGATGGTGATGTTTGGCGCAGTTGCTGCTTCTGGTATCAATATTCTTTCCAGTATTCACCTTGACCGTCGTGCTTTGTTGATTATTGCAATTTCACTCGCACTCGGACTCGGTGTTGCACAAGTACCACAGATTCTTGAGCATCTACCTGAGTTATTTAAAAATATTTTCAGCTCTGGGGTCGCAACAGGCGGTATCGCAGCCCTAATTTTAAATATTGTTTTACCTGAAACACATAAATAATCATCCAACCATGACAAGTGCCCAGTTTCACGACTGGGCTTTGTTTTTGATGAGAGATCAAAATGGATCCACGTAGTGAAGTTGTCATCAGACAACAAGATTATTTAAGCGGGCAAGTTTTACTGATTAATGCCCCAAATGATCAACTCGCCAAAACTTTACCCAATAAAGTCCAAGCCTCAGTATGGACTTGGAATTATGCTGATCATCAAGGTCTTATCAGCTCTGGAATTAGCTCTCATTTTTCCGCGGAATTCCCACACGCAACGTTTGATCAGGTTGTTATTTTTGTTCCCAAGTCGAAAGAATTACTAAATTATATTTTGCACGTCGTGGTTAGCCATTTAAAGCTCGATCAAAATATTTTTCTGGTTGGTGAAAAAAAGGGCGGCGTTGAGCGGGCAGCAAAACAATTATTGCAATACGGCAAAACACTAAAACTTGACAGTGCACGTCACTGCCAACTTTGGCAAATGAAGATCGAAAGAACAGAGCAGTTAAAGCCACTTGAACACTGGTTAAAAACTTATACAGTTCAAATAGATCAAGAACAGTTAAATATCTGTGCCTTGCCTGGTGTATTTAGTCAAGATCATTTAGATGTCGGAACAGCCGTATTAGTCCCTTACCTTAGTCAAGTAAAATCAGGTAAGATTGCCGACTTTGGTTGTGGCGCTGGAATTATTAGTGCCTATTTAGCCAAACTAGATTCGAATCGGCAAATTTTTGCACTTGATGTTGATGCATTTGCATTACGGTCTACTGAGCTGACTTTTCAGAAAAACAATCTGAATCTCAACCAGTTAAACCTACAAGCTGTGACTGGCTTTATGGATGCACCGAATGATTTAGATGCGATCGTCAGCAATCCGCCTTTTCATCAGGGAATTCATACCAATTACGATGCGAGTGAGGAACTTTGCCAACGTGCGAAAAAACATCTGAAAAATTCAGGTGAATTATGGATCGTGGCAAATCGTTTTCTAAACTACCCTCCTCTGATTGAACAGAGCTTTGGTGAATGTCTGGTGAAAGCCGATCAACAAGGATTCAAGGTGTTATATGCCTGTGCAAACAGGGTCAGCTGATACTTTATCTATGGTTGCGGCAGAGAATATTTTTTAGGCGATATAAGGCATGGTTGATGAAATTTAGTGATTCTAAATGAGTCAGCCATAACGCTATAGCGGCAAAAATATTCCTGCCCCGAAGGGTTATGGTTGAAATTCCCTCACTCTTCGTTATGAAACTTAGCACTAGAGCCGCTATTACTTTCGTTTCATGCCTTGATTGATGAAATTTCAGCCTATAACGCAACCCAGATATAAAGTGTCAACAGACCCTTATACAGTTTAAGGAATTTTTATGAGCGATACATCTGCTCCTCAACACCTTCAGCGCAAGCTCGGGGCTCGACACCTGAACATGATTGCCATTGGTGGATCGATCGGCACAGGCTTATTCCTTGCTTCAGGTTCAACCATTGCCACTGCGGGTCCAGGTGGTGCGTTATTGGCTTATGCCCTCATCGGTATCATGATTTATTTCTTGATGACCAGCTTAGGTGAGTTAGCCACGCACAACCCAACATCGGGTGCATTCTTTACCTATGGTAGCCGCTATGTCGAAGATGGCTTTGGTTTCGCCTTAGGTTGGAACTATTGGTATAACTGGGCGATTACTGTTGCCTTTGAATTGGTTGCTGTTCAATTCATCATGAAGTTTTGGTTTCCTGATATTCCAGGCTTCTACTGGAGTGCCATTTTCCTTGCCATTATTTTTGGAATTAACGCCTTAACCGTAAAAGGTTTTGGTGAAAGTGAATTCTTATTTTCTTTGATCAAAGTGATTGCGATTATCGTATTTATCATCATTGGTATATGGATGATTTTTAAAATCATGATGACGCCAAATGTATCGGTATTTCAGCACTGGACTTATAAAGAAGCGCCTTTTGTCGGCGGTCTGCAAGCCTTAATCGGTGTGGCCATGATTGCCGGATTCTCATTCCAAGGGACTGAGATGGTAGGTGTTGCCGCTGGTGAATCAAAAGACCCTAAAAAGACCATTCCATTGGCGATCAAACAAATCTTCTGGCGTATTTTACTGTTCTATATCCTTTGTATTTTCATCATCGGTACGTTAGTCAGCTATGATGATCCACTGCTATTAAAAGCAGCGCAAAGTGAAGATATTGCCCTCTCACCATTCACTTTATTGTATGAAAAAGCAGGCTTTGCTTTTGCAGCAAGTTTGATGAATGCAGTTATTCTCAGTGCGATCTTATCAGCGGGTAACTCGGGCATGTATTCCTCTACCCGTATGCTATTTGATATGGCCAAAGAAGGCCGTGCACCTAAGTGGTTCTCAAGACTGGATGGTCGTGGTGTACCCATGAATGCGCTTTATGCAACCACTGCCGTAGCTGCATTGTGCTTCCTGACTACGTTTATTGGTGAGAAACAGGTCTTTAACTGGTTACTCAACATGTCAGGGATGTGTGGTTTCATTGTCTGGCTAGGTATTGCGATTTCACACTACCGTTTCCGTAAAGGCTATATCGCTCAGGGTTATAAAGTTGAAGATCTGGCTTATCGCGCCAAATTCTTCCCATTTGCGCCTTGGTTTGCATTTATTCTGTGTTCAATCATCATCTTAGGTCAAAACTACCAAGCTTTACTTGGCGGGAAAATTGACTGGTTAGGTTTAATTTCAACCTATATTAGTATTCCATTATTCTTGGCGATCTGGCTGGGTTATAAGTGGAAACACAAGACCAAACTGATTGCTTATAAAGAAATGAATGTAAAAGAAGGCGAATAAAAACCGCTTTTTACTTGACCCAAATGAAAATATGAGTAAAATCTCGCTCATATTTTCAACGGCACCACATGATAGGAGGACGACAGCATGCCATTACAACTAGGAAACACACCATAAGATTTGGCACTGTCGACTCACGGACAAGTGTACAAATCGATTGATCACTTGTCCGAATGCCCTATTCAACCTAGCATTCGCTAGGTTTTTTTATGCCTATTCGGACCAACAATTAAAATACCCGAGACAAGAAAATGGGCATACAAAAAATACTCAATGCTGGTGCTGAATATGGCGTTCCAGTGAAAATCTTCACCAACGATATTGATAGCGAAAGTATTGAACAACTGAAAAAAATGGCACAACTACAATTTGTTTATTCACATATTGCAGTGATGCCTGATGTACATGTCGGCAAAGGTGCGACTGTAGGTAGCGTGATTCCCACGAAAAGTGCCATCATCCCCGCAGCAGTAGGTGTTGATATTGGTTGTGGTATGAACGCAATAAGGCTCAATCTAAAAGCATCACAGCTTCCAGACAACCTTGCACCGCTACGTCATGCCATAGAACGTAAAGTCCCTGTAGGCTTTGAATTACACAAACAGGTGAAAGCAAAAGCTTCGAGCATTATTCCGCTTGAAAAACGCTTACAACCGATCATTAAAAAACATCCTGGCTTGGTTCGAATGCTCAGAAAGTTTGATGCCACTTGGCAGAAACAACTTGGCACTTTAGGTGGTGGTAATCATTTTATCGAACTCTGCCTTGATGAAAATCAAGATGTCTGGGTGATGCTACATTCAGGCAGCCGCGGTTTAGGTAATGTAATTGGCACCTATTTCATTGAACTCGCCAAGAAAGAAGCTCAGCATCGATTTGGACATGTACCAGATAAAGATTTGAGCTATTTTGCGGAAGGTTCAAATAGCTTTAATGATTACGTGGAAGCGGTTGAATGGGCGCAGGAATATGCGTTTGAAAATAGACGTGAAATGATGCGTCTGATATTAGAAGCGATTCGTCCACTACTCCCGCCATTCCAAATGACCAAAGAAGCAATTAACTGCCATCACAACTATGTCAGTCGAGAACAACACTTTGGTGAAGAGTTACTAATCACCCGCAAAGGAGCCATTCGGGCAGGATTCGATGAGTTAGGAATAATCCCCGGTTCAATGGGTACACGCTCCTATATTGTTAAAGGCAAGGCCAACCCTGAATCATTCTGCTCATGTTCACATGGTGCAGGACGAAAAATGAGCCGCAGCAAGGCAAAACTGCTATTTAGCCAAGATGACTTGATTCAGCAAACCCAAGGCATCGAATGCAGAAAAGACCGTGCGGTGATTGATGAAATTCCAGCGGCCTACAAAGATATTGACCAAGTCATGGCAAACCAATCTGACTTGATTGAGATCGTACATACCCTCAAACAAATTTTATGCGTCAAAGGATAAGCAAATGAAACTCAAAGAAATGCCTAAAATCAAAGTACGTAATCCTGTCGCGCTTTCACCTTTATTACACAAAGGTGGAGTTCATGAAACTGAGAAGCCTCGAGCACAACATCGTCGTGAAAGACAGAATGCCAAACAGCAGCTTAAAAAAGAAGTTTGGTAAGCCGTAACACACGACTTAATACGTATACATTCATATAGGAGTAATCAAAATGTCTAACACCCCAAATTATTTATATAAAAAAAGCGACTCTGACGAGTCGCTTTTTTTATTCAGTTCAAAAACTCAAATTATTGAGCTTGTTGACCTGGTTGTACTAGAACAGTACGGCTACCAGAAATCGCAGCGAATACGCGACGGTTCATAGCACGACCTTCTTTAGTTTTGTTGTCAGCAATCGGTTGATCCCAAGCGAAACCTTGAGTTGTCAAACGAGTTGCATTCACGTTGTATTCATTTACAAGTGCAGACTTAACAGAGTTAGCACGCGCTAAAGATAAACGTTCGTTCAACTTACGTGGACCAGTGTTATCTGTGTGACCTTCAATACGAGCTGTCGCATTCGGGAACTCAGCTAACTTCTCAGCAACTTTAGCGATTTCAGTTTTGTATTGTGGTTTGATAACAGATTTGTTCGTATCAAAGAAGACACGAAGTTCCATGTTAAGATCTTCAGTTAACTCTTGTGGCTGTGGAGCAACTGGAGTTGGCTCAACTGGAGCAACTTCTACTACTGGAGCAGCGGCAGGTTTCAAGTGACCACCAACCACAACTTGAAGTGCTGCCAAGGCTTGACCTTCCCACCACTTATTGTCGTAGTTATAAACTGCACGACCTTCTGTACGAAGTGTTAAAGCATCATTCACTTGCCATAACACACCACCACCTAAGTTGCTGATTGTGTCATATGAACGACGATCCCAACCTGGGTTATCTACTGTAATTTTAGAGTGACCAACACCTAATAAAGCATACGGCTTGATTTTACTGTCATAATTACCAGTAAACACATCAGCAGTAGCAATTGCATTCAAACTTAAAGTTTGTTGCTTAGCATCCCACGGCTGACCATTAAAATTGGTTTTCTCATTACGAGCTGCGTCAGCTTTCGTTTGTTGATATTCAATCTCGGCTTGTAACCAAGGAGTTAACTCAACACCAATTGCAGCACCAACAAGTAAATCACTTTGTAACGCAACACCATTTTTTATGCTTCCAGCATCACCACGACCCTGAGGATCACGATCTGTTAAAGTATCACGCATCTTGTCCTGAGCATTCTCAGGGTACCAGTGATAACCAAGCATTAATGGAGTGACTGTTACACCCGCATTCGCAGCAGCTAAAGGAGCAGCAACAAGCATAGCAAGTGCAATACGACTCATTTTCATGGAATATCCTCCAAAAAACAAAAAATTGTTTGTTCTCTAAACCCTAATAATTTTTGAATACTGAGAAATAGTTTTATTGTATCTTTTTCAGTCATTCACTTATATTGAATCATACAAATACTTGGATAATTTTCCAAGTAGCAGACACTATTAAGTTTGCAGCCACTGAAAAAAAACACTCTCCCTCTCTCAAAAAATTAGAAAATTCTAATTTAACAACATCTAATAAAGCGGTGAAAGCTTATCACTTTTTAATCAAAATTTTAACAAGCTACAAAAATCTTTTCAACAAAACTAAATAATCTCAACACAGCATCCAAAGTTAAGGCAAGATTATTCTAGTTTTGAATCCTTATGTTTTAGTTTTACATCAATGCTACAAAAACCTATATATCCATAAAAAAAGCGACTCTGACGAGTCGCTTTTTTTCAGTTCAAAAACTCAAGTTATTGAGCTTATTGACCTGGTTGTACTAGAACAGTACGGCTACCAGAAATCGCAGCGAATACGCGACGGTTCATAGCACGGCCTTCTTTAGTTTTGTTGTCAGCAATCGGTTGATCCCAAGCGAAACCTTGAGTTGTCAAACGAGTTGCATTCACGTTGTATTCATTTACAAGTGCAGACTTAACAGAGTTAGCACGCGCTAAAGATAAACGTTCGTTCAACTTACGTGGACCAGTGTTATCTGTGTGACCTTCAATACGAGCTGTCGCATTCGGGTATTCAGCTAACTTCTCTGCAACTTTAGCAATTTCAGACTTGTATTGCGGCTTGATGTCAGACTTGTTCGTATCGAAGAATACGCGAAGTTCCATGTTAAGATCTTCAGTCAACTCTTGTGGCTGTGGAGCAACTGGAGTTGGAGCAACTGGAGTAACTTCTACTACTGCAGCTGCAGGTTTCAAGTGACCACCAAGAACTACGTTTAAGCCAGCAAGTGCTGTATATCTCCAATACTTCTCATCAAAGTCGTAAGTACCACGAGCTTCAGTACGAAGTGATAAAGCATCGTTTAAACGCCAGAAAGCACCTAAACCAGCATTACCAATAGTATCTTTCTTAACTTCATAGATACCATCAAAATCAGTTTTAGTTTGACCAGCACCTAATAACACGTACGGCTTAATTTTGCTGTCATAGTTTTTAGTGATTAGGTCAGAAGTTGCATAGAAATTACCAGCAACTGTCTGTTGTTTATATTCAGCATTAGCTACGCCAGTACCGTCAAGATCACCTTTCACTTGGTTATATTCAACTTCAAAACCTAACCAAGGTGTTAATTCAACGCCTAATGCAGCACCAACGAATAAATCATCCTGCAACTCAGCATGAGTTGTTAGGTTGTCATTATTATGCTTACTGTCTTGCCAGCTATAACCAACCAATAATGGAGTTACAGTTATGCCCGCATTCGCAGCAGCTAAAGGAGCAGCAACAAGCATAGCAAGTGCAATACGACTCAATTTCATGGATATCCTCCAGAGATAACAATTGTTTTGTGTAAGCTCAGCCTATGATTTTTCGTCCTGAGAACACAGGTGTTCTACAGTATTATTTTTTCAGCTATTCACTTCACTTTGAATCATACAAACACTTGATGAATTTTCCAAGTGCTTGATAACTTTAACCTCATAAATTATTGACAAAATTTCTTACAATTTCCGTTGTAGTTCAGTAAATTTTCAATTCCCATCAGGTATCTGTTTGAATTACTGTTCAGGAACTTATGCTTTAGTATATCTTAATTTTTTTTTTAGAAATACTCACTAGAAAAATTAAGTTTTCATTTAACACTCTGTTAATAAAAAAATTAATAAAAAATAGATAGGTAGAATATGTTTAAACCCTTTGGCTTTACTTTAATTGAATTAGTGATCACCCTTGGTATTCTGACAATTTTGATTACTATTGCTATTCCCCATTTTCGTGAAATGATGATCTCCACTGAAGTAAACTACCTTAAAAGAATCCTCACAATTCATATACAAAAAGCAAAAACGGATGCACAACTTCATCATAAAAATGTGATGCTGTGCCCAAGTTCAAATTTTGAGAACTGTGACACAAATTGGAATAAAGGTTTTATCGGATTTATTGATATTAACCGAAACAACCAACGTGATCAGAATGAAACACTCCTCTTTAGTGTCCCTTTAAACCATAAATATGGTTACCTCAACTTTAGATCTTTTGGACGAAGTCCCAACTCTCTTGTTTTTCAAGCCGAAAATGGCCTTCCCTTTGCGTCCAATGGCAGCTTTATCTACTGCTCCGAATCCCCTCAGTACCATACTAAAATTGTTTTAAGTCGGATGGGCAATATTCGCTTTGAAAAGTTATCAAGTTGCTAAAAACTCTTCAGTCTAGCCTAAAATGGGTAAAATACTTTATTCCGATCCTTTTTTTACTATACTGCTTAAGTTTGGAACATTTTTATAAATTATAAGTGTGGAGACACATCATGACTGATATCGTAATCGTTAATGGCGCTCGTACAGCAATGGGCGGCTTCCAAGGTGCATTATCTGGTGTTACAGCGCCAGAATTAGGTGCTGCTACCATTAAAGAAGCAATTGCCCGTTCTGGCCTGCAACCGACTGATGTAGAAGAAGTAATCATGGGTTGTGTTTTACCAGCAGGCCTAAAACAAGGTCCTGCGCGCCAAGCAATGCGTAAGGCTGGCTTGCCGGACTCTACAGGTGCAGTAACCATTAACAAGCTTTGTGGTTCAGGCATGAAAGCTGTGATGCAAGCAGCAGATATGATTAAAGCAGGTAGCGCAGAGATCGTGGTTGCAGGTGGTATGGAATCAATGACCAATGCGCCATACGTCTTGCCAAAAGCACGCGCTGGCTACCGCATGGGCCATGGCGAAATTAAAGATCACATGTTCCTTGATGGTCTAGAAGATGCTGAGACTGGTCGTTTAATGGGTTCATTTGCACAAGATATGGCGAATAAACGTAGCTATACGCGTGAACAAATGGATGACTTTGCCATCCGTTCTTTGCAGCGTGCGCAAAAGGCGATTACCGAAGGTTACTTCAAAGATGAGATCGTTCCAGTAACGGTTTCTACCCGTAAAGGCGACGTGGTTGTTGATCAAGATGAGCAACCATTAAGTGCAAAGATCGATAAAATCCCATCATTAAAACCGGCTTTTGCTAAAGATGGTACCATTACTGCTGCAAACGCAAGCTCAATTTCTGATGGTGCATCAGCTTTGGTATTAACTTCAAGTGAAGTTGCAGCTCAACGTGGTTTACAACCTTTAGCAAAAATTCTTGCAACTGCGTCAAACTCTCAACACCCATCTGAATTTACCATCGCTCCTGTCGGTGCTATCGAAAAAGTATTGAAAAAAGCGGGCTGGGATGCACAAGACGTCGATCTATGGGAAATCAACGAAGCCTTTGCTATGGTGACTATGTGTCCAATCGATGACTTCAAATTAGATGCTGAAAAAGTCAATATCAATGGCGGTGCATGTGCATTGGGTCACCCAGTTGGCTCTACAGGCTCGCGTATCATTCTGACACTCATTCATGCACTTAAACGTACTGGCGGTAAGAAAGGTGTTGCAGCCTTATGTATCGGTGGTGGTGAAGCGACTGCGGTTGCGATTGAATTAATCTAAGCCCTTTTAATGCAATAAGAATCCTGCTTGATGCAGGATTTTTATTTTTAGGGTTACAAAAAATAATGCACCCATTGTTCAATTCCCGATAAGTTATGCTGTGTATAAAAAAACAACAAGGAGTCCCATATGCAACTCAATCATTATCTAAATTTTAAAGGACAAACAGAACAAGCATTCAATTTTTATAAATCTGTGTTTGGTGGCGAATTTGCCATGCTCAGCCGTTATGGCGATATGCCACCTACTGAAGGTGTCAGCCTTTCAGAAGCCGATAAAAACTTGGTTTTACATGTATCCCTACCCATCAATGAATTTACCGTATTGATGGCTTCAGATGTGAATGATCAATTCTGTGCTCAAAATAGCGTATTTACCCAAGGTAACAACCACTATATTTCAATTAATCTTGATCCTGATGAACAAGACGAAGCGCAACGATTATTCAATGCCTTGTCTGCAAATGGCCAAATTGAGATGCCCTTAGAAAAAACCTTCTGGGGTGCGCTCTATGGCGCATTCACTGATCAGTTTGGGATTAAATGGATGATCAATTGCCAGTTAGATGAATAATCAGTGTGAACTTAACAATTAAAACAAAAAAAAGCTGAACCGAAGTTCAGCTTTTTTCTTTCAATCTGCTTATGCGCCAGTCTGATAGCTTGCTTTAGGTACCGCTGTTGATGCTTGATACGGATTGGTAAAGTCCTGAAGCCCCGCAGCAGCTTCATGAATATCCTTGCCTTCTTTCACCACAAATGTATCAAAGCCAGAACGTTTTAAATAATTTAAAACATCCTTAAAGATATCACCTACTGCACGCAATTCACCTTGATACCCTTGGCGACGTAATAAGGCAGCGAATGAATAACCACGGCCATCATTAAAACCAGCAAATTCAATAAAAATGGCATCTAGCTCATTCAATGGAAATTGATGTGTTTCAGGAGAGTCATTAACTGTGAGGTATAGGGCTTTTTTGCCTTGTATATGTGCCAATTGATCCAACTGTGCAGTTGTTACAACTACATCACCTTGTGGAAGCACGCCATCTTCAGCAATAACTTGATAAGTATTGTCTGCAATTGTGCCATCTTTAGAGAGCACTTGTAGCGTTGTATTAAGCATAAGCACGCTCCTTAAATGGTTGAATACCAACACGGCGATAGGTATCGATAAAACGCTCACCTTCTGTACGCAGGTCAAGGTAAGTGTTTAAAATTTCATCAATCACATCTGGCACAACTTCGGCTGCAAATGACGGTCCTAAAATATCACCCAAAGATGCATCATGATCTGCATGACCACCTAAAGTAATTTGATAGAATTCTGCGCCTTTCTTATCAACACCAAGAATACCGATATTGCCGACATGGTGGTGACCACAAGCATTCATACAACCCGAAATATTCAAATCCAGCTCACCTAAGTTATAGATGGTATCTAGATCATCAAAACGACGGCTGATTGCTTCTGAGATTGGAATCGATTTGGCATTGGCCAATGAACAGAAATCACCACCCGGGCAGCAGATAATATCGGTAATAAAGCCAATATGTGCACGTGCCATGTCGCTGTGTTCAAGCGTTTGCCACAATTCAAATAGATCTTTCTGCGGCACATCGACCAATGAAATGTTCTGTTCGTGCGTGGTCCGGAACTCACCAAAAGTATATTTATCGGCTAAGTCAGCAATTAAGTTCATTTCTTCACTGGTGACATCACCAGGCGCAATACCCGCACGTTTCAAAGAAATCGTAACGATACGATAACCTTTCACTTTATGTGCATTGGTATTGACGTTAAACCACTGTTTGAATTTCGGATGTGCAGCGAATAAGTCTGTGAAGTCCTGATCTTCTAAATCTTGATAATCAAATGGAGTAAATTCTTCATCCAATTTTTTCAAGATTTCAGGTTGAATCTTTAATGCTTCACGCGTGTGCTCAAATTCAGCTTCCACTTTTTGTGCAAACACTTCTGGTGTTAATGCTTTCACCAAAATTTTGATACGCGCTTTATATTTGTTATCACGACGACCATGTAAGTTATAAACACGTAAGGTCGCTTCTAAATAAGCAATTAAATCTTCACGTGGTAAAAACTCACGGATCACGCTGCCAATAATCGGGGTACGGCCGAGACCACCACCCACCATGATTTTATAGCCCATTTCACTGGCATCATTACGAACCAGATAAACACCGATATCATGGAATGCTGTGGCAGCACGGTCTTTTTCTTCTAAAGCCGATACCGCGATTTTAAACTTACGTGGTAAGAAGGCAAATTCAGGGTGAAAGGTACTCCACTGACGAATCAATTCACAGGTTGGACGTGGGTCAGCAATCTCACCTGCAACCACACCTGCAAACTGGTCAGTGGTGGTATTACGAATACAGTTTCCTGAAGTTTGTACGGCATGCATTTGTACCGTTGCAAGCTCTGCTAAAATGTCAGGTACATTTTCCAATGCAGGCCAGTTCAACTGAATATTTTGACGGGTTGAAACATGGGCATAACCACGATCGTACTCTGTCGCAATTTCAGCAATTTTTCTGAGTTGTTTAGTATTCATCAAGCCATACGGCACAGCGATACGGAGCATAGGTGCGTAACGTTGCACGTACAGACCATTTTGCAAACGTAATGGACGATATTCGTCTTCTGTTAATTTTCCAGCTAAATAGCGTTCTGTTTGATCGCGAAACTGAGCAACACGTTGGTTAATCAGTTGTTGATCGAAATCCGTATATAAATACATGGCGTATGGCTAGTCATTCATTATAAAGGCGACTAGCATAGCGAGCTTTTATTCATCAACAAAATGCTTTTTTTGCATATTTAATAACGGTTTTATTGATAAGCCTATCTAATTGCCACAAAAAGAAAAAGCCCAGACGAATCTGAGCTTTGACATTCAATTTCTAAATGAAATTAGTTCTTATCTGGCAATGCGTATGCCACGAGATAATCACCCATTTTGGTACCAAATGAACCATGTCCACCGGCCATAATCACTACATATTGTTTGCCATTGGCTTCATAAGTCATTGGTGTTGCCTGCCCACCCGCAGGTAAACGTGCTTCCCATAACTTATCGCCATTTGAAACATTAAAGGCACGGATGTAATTATCTTGCGTTGCACCGACAAACATCACATTACCCGCAGTCGAAATCGAACCGCCTAAACCTGGCACACCAATTTTCACTGGTGGTAATTGGAATAAGGTTGGCAAGCTGTCACGAATGGTACCAATACGTTTTTTCCAGACCACTTCATGTGTTTTTAAATCCACACCAGCAACAAAGCCCCAACCCGGTTGTTTACATGGTAAACCTAATGGAGATAAGAACGGACTGATATCAACACCATATGGCGTACCATACATTGGTTGCATACCCTGCTCAGTACCCGCACCACGCGCCACAGGTTGACGGTTTGGGTCTGCTGGAATTAAACGACTTACGAATGGCAAACCAATCGGGTTCATCACCGCAACCTGACGATCTGCATTCACAGACATGCCGCCCCATTCAAACACACCCAAGTTTCCTGGGAAAACTAAAGTACCATTTTCAGAAGGTGGTGTATAAATACCATCGTAATTCAGACGTTTAAATTTCACACGACACATCAACTGATCAAACATGGTAGCACCCCACATGTCTTTATCAGTCAACTTATCTTTCGGTGCTAAATCAAAGTCAGAGAAAGGTTGAGTTTTTGAATAGAACTCGCCTTTAGTTTGTGGACCCCATTTCACCGTTTGCGGAACAGGTTTCTCGGTAATTGGTACAATTGGCTGACCATTACGACGGTCTAAAACAAAGGCATTGCCTGTTTTAGTCAATACATAAATCGCAGGAACCGTTTGACCTGATTTATCTTGAATATCCGCCAATGAAGGTTGTGATGGTACGTCCATATCCCACAAATCATGATGTGTGGTTTGGAAATGCCATACCAGTTTACCCGTCGTTGCATTAATCGCCAGCATTGAATTGGCATAACGCTCTTTCAACTCAGTACGATCTCCACCCCAGATATCTGGTGTACCTACACCTGTTGGAACATAGACGATATCGAGTTTTGAATCATAGGCAAGTGGCGCCCATGCATTTGGTGAATTATGAACAAATTGAGTGTCTTGACCTGGCATTGCATTTGGATCAGCTGCGCCTGTATCAAACACCCACAATAATTTACCGGTGTTCACGTCATAACCACGAATCACACCTGATGGCTCTTTATTCGAATGGTTATCCGTCACAGAACCTGCAATCACAACGGTTGTACCAGACACCACACCCGGAGATGTCGGGTTATAGCCGCCTGGATAAGCATATGGCATGAACTCTTGTAAATTCACTTCACCATTTTGACCAAAGTCAGAACATGCTTTACCTGTATCTGCATTGACCGCCACTAAACGACCGTCATTCACAGGAACAAACACTTTACGTGGACACTCGGTTGAGGTCGACTTCTTCGCCTGTAAGCTGGTTGCAAACTCAGTGGTATTGGCAGCGTCGTAGTACATCACACCACGGCAGGTTAAATGCTGGAAGGTCTTATCGGTTTTGAGTTTTGGATCAAAACGCCATTTTTCCTTCCCTGTCGCAGGGTCAATCGAGATTAGATGTTGATGTGGGGTACACATAAACATGTTATTGCCGATCTTGATTGGCGTGACCTGATTCGTGGTTTCGCCTGAGTCATTTTCAGTTCGGAAATCACCGGTACGTAAAGTCCAAGCCACTTTCAGATCTTTGACGTTTTTATCGTTGATCTGTGTGAGTGGAGAATAACGTTCACCACCCTGACTACGACCATATGCGGGCCAATCTTCAGGGGCAATACCATCCACTGCTTTCGCTTGTGCTGGCTGTGGCGTTTGAATGACACCATTGATTTCTTGTGGATCATTAAAGATCGAGTACACCATCACTACAATCGCAATAGCTAAAGTCGATGACAGTGCCACTTTACTTGAAGTGAGGTTATCAATCCCGCGTGTCACCGCTGGAATGAGTAACCACAAACCTAAGATGCCAAGGATATCAAGACGTGGTGCCAGTGCCCAGAAGTCAGTCCCAACTTCCCAAACACCCCAAACTACACTGCCTAACATCAATGCCGCATAGACCCATAATGGACCAGAGGCACGTTTATAGAGTTGTACTGCCACGATCAGCAACAGTACACCTGCGATCACATAATAAAAAGACCCGCCAATCGCTGCGAGCCAGATACCACCAACGAGCAAGAACAATGCAATGAGGGCGATAATCACCACCGTCAAGGTTCTAAGCCCAGATTTTGAAGCAGATTGATTCATAAGATCACCTTGCATCTTTTATATTTTGGATCCACTAAAAAGATGACTTATCTATTCAATGGTCGAGTTCAAATCACAATAACAATCTTGCAGATATCGCCCATCATCTGGACTGCATCTGCAAAACTGCCCGAGTATCGAAATTAGAAAATGGTTTGGAACTTAATCCCGCCCACCCAAGTCTTATCACCATCCTTCAATGCGCCAACATGGTGGACATATTGAATATTTGGACGAATCGTCAACCAGTTGGTGGCATGAATGCCGTAGTACAACTCAGTGTTATATTCTTCATCCAACAGACTGTTGTTTTTATCATTGGCATGAATACGAGCAACACCTATAGCCAGTTCATCTTGAGGACGTTGATCCAATAAACCCTTATAGACTAAACCGACATTTTGCATGTCTTTGATCGCATTGGTTTTCGAATCATGTACCGTGACATTGACAAAGCCTGTTAGACCTCGATCTGATTGACCGTCATGACGAGTGAGCTGCTGCTTCGCAGTAAACCAGCCGCCTTGTTTATGTCCAGTTTTGGCAGGATTCTCAATTTCTGCGGCATCGGCTGTGCTGTAATAATAACCAAAGCGGTATTCACCAGGCAGAGACAATGCGCCTAATTTAGGATTCCAGACCACTTCTGCAGGAATAATCGCACCACGAGAGCCATCTGTACTTAGGTTAAAACCTTTGCCGCGCTGTAAGTTCTCAGGGTTATATTCATATGCCCCGATTTGTGCATATAGGTCTGGCTGGAGGTTATATTTGACACGCAATGCCCATTGGCTCACAGGCCAGTTGTACCATTGATCACCAACCCAGTTACCCACCTGAGAACCACATAATGATAAGTTCTGGAAATCACAGTTAAAACTGTTGAAGTCTTCACCTTCACCAAAACGACCCACTTTAATATCTAAAGCTTGATCTAAAAATTTCTTTTTGATCCAGAGGTCGGTTAAACGCCAAGTTTGACCACGACCCCAAACTTCTTGTACAGAACTTTGGTGACCTTGTAAGCCATCTGCGGTTTGTGACAAAGGCTGTCCATCACGGTATGTCACCGTGATCTGGGCCTCAGTATCTTGCCAACCTAAAATTTTATTTAGGTCGAAATTAGTACCTAAAGCCAATTGCCCAGTAAATTCACTGCCATGGCTTGAGTATTGCTTAGAATCTAAAACCCCTGCAAATTCACCTGTGTAATCAGCAGAAAATTTGTAACCCTGTTCTTGCAACGCAGTGCGTTGACCGTTCCAATCACCAAACAGCCATTGACCATTTGGGTCAAATGCGGAAGATGCTGCTTGAGTATGTTGTGTGAAAAGACTCAATGATAGAACGGATAAACAAGAAACAATCAAAGACTTAGAGATTGTCATGTTTACGTAACCTTTTATGTTATTGTGTATAAAAGGTTACTCTCATTTTTAAATTACAACTTATTCAAAATGTTAACAATCTGTACAATATTTTAACAATCAGTGATTAGTCGCACATATTTTCTACCATTTACCCTCACCCAAACCCTGACCGATAAAGGCATACTTCATTTGCGAACGTGAAAACTTGATCGGACAGGCCAACTGTGGCTCAGTTTGTAATGCATTTTCCGATACTGGCACATCAACCACCCAGCCTCTTTGTTGAGCCATTGGCGAGACCAACGCTTCATCCAGACTGAGAACTGGTTCTACACAAATATCCAAGCTTTGGAACATATCTTGCCATTCGGCAAAGTTTTGCGTTTTAAACTTTTCCTGCAAGGCTTGCTTTACCGCTTGACGATCTTCAGGGTCAAACGAGGTTCCTTTTGCAAGCAACACGGGTAATTCTAGTGCTGCAGCCAAGCCTGTCATAAATTGTGGTTCTAAACTTCCCACTGAAAAATAGCGACCATCTTTGGTTTGATAATAATCATAGAAGCTTGCACCATTCAGCATTCCCGCCTCTGGTGCTTGTGGCGTTTGCCCGGCCAGACTGGCTGAAGCCGCCATACTATTTAAACTCGCCACACAATCCGTCATCGAAATATCAAGATATTGCCCCAGACCACTGCGTTGACGTTCAACCACAGCTGCAAGAATGCCAATCACTGCATGCAAAGAACCACCCGCTACATCGGCAATTTGAATGCCCAAGGGTGGCGGTCCACCATCTTGACGACCACTATGCCCAGACACGCCTGCCAATGCTAAATAGTTAATGTCATGACCCGCCCGATCTTTATACGCGCCAGTCTGACCATAACCTGTAATTGAACAGTAGATTAAACGTGGGTTAATCTCGGCCAACGTTTCATAGTCCAAACCTAAACGGCGCATCACATCGGGACGGAACTGTTCCAGCACAATATCGAACTCAGAGATTTTATTTTTGATCAGTTCAATATTGGCTGCATCTTTGAGGTCGAGTGCAATCGACTGCTTATTCCGATTCAGATAACTATGCGCAGTGGCCTGACCATTGGCATAGGGTGGCATAATCCGTACAAGGTCTGGACGCGTCGGTGATTCAACATGGATAACTTCTGCACCCATGTCCGCAAGGTACATACTGGCAAATGGTCCTGGTAATAAAGTCGAAAAATCGAGGACTTTCAATCCCTTTAGTGCAGATGGCATAATAATTTTTACTCAATTTGTTCAAATTTTCTTTTATACTAGGTGTGGATAAACACAAAAACAATGTCATGTTCAGCCATTTACCTTGATAGTTTCGGCAATTTAACATGTATACAAGGCGCAATTATTTTTCTTGTCAATTGCCATAGGGCTTGTTAATTGATCATATATATGTTGCGTTGTTAGCAAAAATTTTATCAGACGAGGCATGAAACGACAGGAATGACAATTCATTTCCGAGTTTCATAACGATGTATGAGGAAATTTTTGTTACAACCCTACGGGACAAAGGCATTTTTTGATGCTACTGCGTTATGTCATGCTCATTTAGAAGTACTAAATTTCACAAGCCACGTCTTGTACCATCTAAAAAATGTCTATTGTCGCAGCTATATCTGATCAACTAACAAGCCCTTTTTATTTTAGACGGTTATTTAGGTCAATTATCGTGAATAGTAAAGAAACTGAAGGATTCAATATGAGCCGTGATACGATCAGCATCCACTTCGTGAATGCGGCTTTAACAGGTGTTAAACGCCTAGGCATGGACGTTGAAACATTACTTTCACATGTCGGCATAGAGGCTGAATTACTCCGCCAACCGAAGGCTCGAATCTCTCCAGAGCAGTACACCCGTTTTGTAAAAATGTTATGGATGGTCACCCAAGACGAACACGTCGGTTTCGATGTACAGCCACGTCGCTTGGGTACATTTGCGATCATGTGCCAATTAATTATCCATTCTAAGACCCTTGGGCAAGCACTGGAACTCTCCTCTCAATTCTACAAATTGTTTGGAGATGAATGGTCAGTTAGCTTGGAACGTGACAAGCATGAAGCACGTTTAGTGCCGCATATCCCTAAAGCTTTAGACCCTGATCATTTCATTACTGAAAGCATGCTGATGATCTGGCACGGTCTAGCATCATGGTTAATTGAACGTCGCCTACCTTTAGAGCGTGTGCATTTTGGTTATGAGCGTCCGAATCATGCTGATGAATACGATGCATTGTTCTTCGCCCCAGTGATGCAATTCGATGCACCCCGTACAGAAATTACCTTTGCAGCAGATTATCTAGATCTCCCAATCCGTCAGGATGAAAAGACTTTAGAAGAGTTCTTAAAAGCAGCACCTGCACAATTATTAGTGAAGTTCAAAAATACCAACTCATTGACTTCACGCATTCGCGATGTATTAAAGAGCCAGATTGGCGAAGAAATGCCAACGCTCAACGATGTGGCAGCAATGTTGTATTTATCGCCACAAACTTTACGTCGTCGTTTGGCTGCCGAAGGCAAAAGCTATCAAGGTGTTAAGGATGCCTTACGTCGTGATGCGGCGATTCATTTATTGTTGACTCCTAATCTCACTCTTGAAGATGTAGCACAGCAAGTCGGCTTTAGTGAAACCAGTACTTTCCACCGTGCCTTTAAAAAATGGACAGGTGTTACCCCTGGTCTATATCGCCAATTACACGGTCATCACAACTAATCGTTTCAATGCAGTGTTTAACCTGATGTAGTTGAACACTGCATTTTAAATATGCTAATAATCAAGCAGACCTCTACAATTTGCTTGAATAACAATGATCATTAAAAAAGCTGACTTCTCTCACCCACAAGTTCAAAATTTGATTCATATCCATTTGTATGGCCTGCATCAAAACACTCCACTTGAGCATCGTTTTGCTTTAGACCTCAGCAGCCTGCAAAAAGATTCAATTAGCGTCTATACCTTATGGAACGATAAAGAATTACTGGGTTGTGGCGCAATTCAAGAACTGACACCCGACCATGCAGAAATCAAATCTATGCGGACTCATCCCGACCATTTGCGCCAAGGTGTCGCAAAGCAGCTGCTGGAGTATTTACTGAAAGTTGCTCAAGAGCGTCAATATCAACGAGTCAGTTTAGAAACGGGAAAAGACGTTCACTTTGATGCAGCAATCAAACTTTATAAGAAGTTTGGCTTTGTTCAAGGTGCAGCTTTCGCAGAATATACCGAATCAGCCTATAACCAATTCTTTCATTTAGATTTATCGAATGAGTCCATAAACGCAAACTTGAGATGATCTACGCATTGAATAGCCATTGCTCAATGCCTTTTGGATAAACAGGAGATTGAGTGAGTTTTATTTGTTCTCGACTCAGCCACTGTGCGATATAGCGATATCCATTGGTTTCATTACCCTGTATTTCTTGCTTGTTGTACACATCCGAATCGACAAATTTGGCATCATATACAAACACAATTTCATGGCCTTGCTGCCCATCAAAGCGAAATAGATTTTCCAATACACAGATAAGTTTTGGCTGTGTTATCTGCTGCTGAATTTCCTCTTCGACTTCTCGTTCTATTGCCTGCACAGAAGTTTCTCCAAACTCAACACCACCACCAATTGGTCTGAAAAAATATTCGTCCTTGTTGGGATCATACGCTTTTGCAAGTAAGACCTTGTCATTGTGGCGAAATAGGCATAACGCTTTGGCGCGAATAGATGTCATTGTTTAGCCTTAATCTGCTGTAAAAACTCAGCTGCTTGTTTCGGGGAGCTTAAATGAACAAATCGAATTTGCTGGTATTGGGGATCATTCATCATCGTCAAATACTTTTTCCGATTTTTAGCATGATGACTAATCATCCATAAAATAATCGAATCTTTAGACAGAAAACTGCTCTTAAAACTTTCTCGATTATTCGAACTCGCCCACAATCTTTTTTGCGTTACTGCTCGACTGATCGCCCGTTTCACTGAGCGATACAGATTCAAGGAAAAGGAATAATCTAACCAAATAATCGTATCAACATATCTCTGCTTCAAATCCTGCGTTCGAGAATAATTACCATCAAGCACCCATCCAGCAGTGGCTTGCTCCATTTGAGCTTGTAATTTAGCAAAAAATTCCTGATCAGGTGTTTCCTGCCAATTATCCAACCAAAACAAATCATCCATTTCAATATGCGCCACAGCCAGCTTTTGAGCAAGCTGACGAGCAAAAGTGGTTTTCCCTGAAGCAGATGTTCCGACAACATTAATAAATTTCATCCCCCCCCCCTGATTGTATAACACATGATTTTACTTACACTGATGATGAGTATTTATAAGTGTAGACTTTCTAAAAAACGCCTCGTTTGCGTTGGTGTGGTTAAATGTATAAACCGAATATGCTGATAGTCTGGATGTTGCATCATGGCTAAATATCGCCGCTTATTTTGCGGATATTTCTGCAACATCCACAGAAAGATCGATTTCTTGGAGAACATCATTTTCCAACTCTCTCTATTGTTTGAATCTTCCCATAATCGTTCTCGACTCAAAGCCCGCCACAAGGTTCGTTTTGTCAGTCGATATAAATTGATCGAAAATGAATAATCCAACCAGATCACCGTATCGACCTCAGACCAAATCCTATCGATACTACGCGTATACAGATTATCAATCACCCAACCAGCGGGTGCCGCGTCCATGCTTGATTTAAGCTTGTCAAAAAAATCATCATTCGGTGACTCCTGCCAGTCATCCAACCAAAGTAAATTATCCAGTTCGATGTATTGTAATTGTTGTTTTTGCGCCAACTGTCGGGCAAGCGTCGATTTACCTGAACCTGTGGTACCAATAATATTAATAAATTTCATTTGTTATTAGCACAATAAAAAGGCATGTGAGTTTATACAACTTGCATCGGCTTGTGAACCAGTCGATGCAAGTTATAAATCAATTACTTATCTCTTGCCGCTTGAATCAGTTTCGCAGCATTGTCCCCTGTCACCTGCCAAGTGAGACAACGCACACTGCCGCCCATTGGACAAACACTTTCAGCATTCACAGGAATAACTTTCTTAGAAGTATTCTGCTTGATGATCGTGAGTGCTTTTTGATCATGCGGCATATTAAAGGTTGGCACATAAATATTGTGATGTGTGACCGTGGCATTCAAATTCACACCACATGCTGACTCAAAACCCTCCCACTGACCTTTCGGATTAGTCTTATATTCAACAGGCACTTCCACAATTTTTGCAGTTGGAAAAGAAGCTTTTAACTCCTTCATTACGGTGGTTCTAAATGCTGGTGTTTTTGAATAGTCATTCACCAGCAAGGTATTTTTATCCACCCAACTGACCATACCATCTGAATGTGCCAGCACTTCTTCATCTGGCTCTAGAATGGCAACTTCAATTGCACCCAACGTGGCTTTTAACTCTTGTTTGGCCTCGTTATAACTAAGCTCATTATCTTCCATGAAACGTGTGGTGGTAATCACACGACCCGCATAGTCATCAACTAGGTTACCCCCATCTAGCATCAAATCAGTTTTGGCTCTTTGAATTTGATAACGGTCAGCAAATTGGCTAAAACTTTTTTGCACATCTTTACTTTGTTTCTGCGTCATCGAGGCCCAAGTATAGGTAAATTGCACAGGCTGCATTGGATTAACCGTAGTGAAGTCGCGCATCCAAATATCACGGACATCATCCACCAGTAAAATATCTTCAGGCACTTTGCCTGTGAAATACGGCTTAGTGTCTTTATCCACCACAATCACCACATTATCATTGCCCAAAATGGACTTGGCGTAATCAATTTGGAAATCGACAATCCGTTGAAAAGCAGACTTGTAATAAGGATCATGTACAGAAGGTGCAGACAACACCAACAACATTTTGTCATCAGCAACTTGATTGGAATAGATTTGACTCATCTTGTTTTTATCCTGCTTTGCTGTGCTGTTTTCAACATCCCGTCCAGATGTATCACATCCCAAAAGTGACAAGATCAATGCCATCGCTGCATAGTGACGCTTGGTTTTTATCATGTAGTTTCGCTCATCATTTCTATCTCTCATTTTCAAGCACTAGTCTAATCGAAGACACTGTCAGACTTATCAAAAGACACCAAAATTAACGATTGTTTGAATTTCCCATCCCATTGGCGAAAAACATCAAACTTGTCAATGTTTATCATCATTGCACTGACATTTAAATTGAGTACACTCGATAAACAACAATTTTAAGGTGATACAAGGAAAACCTATGAGCGAGGCCTACATTATTGATGCCATTCGCACGCCACGCGGAAAAGGAAAAAAAGATGGCTCACTGCATGAAGTTAAACCCATTACTTTACTGACATCATTACTGAATGAATTACAACAACGTCACCAACTAGACACCTCAAAAGTCGATGACATCGTTTTAGGTTGTGTCACACCGATTGCTGATCAAGGGGGCGATATTGCCAAAACCGCTGCGATTGCCGCAGGGTGGAATGATGATGTGGCAGGTGTGCAAATCAACCGTTTCTGTGCATCTGGTTTGGAAGCAGTCAATTTAGCAGCACAAAAAGTCCGCTCTGGTTGGGAAGATGTGGTCGTTGCAGGCGGTGTGGAATCCATGTCACGTATCCCAATGGGTTCTGATGGCGGCCCTTGGGCACTTGATCCTGAAACCAACTTAAAATCTTCTTTTGTACCACAAGGCGTTGGTGCAGACCTCATTGCAACCTTAGATGGCTATAGCCGTGAAGATGTTGATGCGTTTGCAGTCGGCTCACAACAAAAAGCAGCGGCAGCACAGGCCAAAGGTTATTTCGATAAATCTGTGGTGCCAGTTAAAGATCATTCAGGTGTGCTGATCTTAGAAAAAGATGAATTTATTCGAGGTGCGACCACAGTTGA
The DNA here is from genome assembly GCF_013072695.1 of Acinetobacter sp. Ac_5812. Lineage (GTDB taxonomy): Bacteria > Pseudomonadota > Gammaproteobacteria > Pseudomonadales > Moraxellaceae > Acinetobacter. Next base: position 131,585 of record NZ_LXUK01000005.1, on the reverse strand, counting down.
AGGCTTAGCAAAACTCAATGCCAGCTTTGAAATGATGGGACAAATGGGCTTCGATGCGGTTGCACTACAGAAGTATCCTGAAGCACAAAAAATCAACCATGTGCATCATGCGGGTAACTCCTCAGGCATTGTTGATGGCGCTGCGGTGGTGTTATTGGCTTCTGAAAAAGCCGTCAAAGAACAAGGCTTAAAGCCACGTGCCAAAGTATTGGCAACCGCATTGGTGGGTACAGACCCGACCATCATGCTGACAGGTCCTGCGCCTGCTGCACGTAAAGCCTTGGCCAAAGCTGGCTTAACGATTGATGATATTGACCTATTTGAAGTCAATGAAGCATTTGCGGCCGTGGTGATGCGTTTTATCAATGAGCTCAAGGTTCCAGCCGAGAAAGTCAATGTCAATGGCGGTGCCATTGCGATGGGTCATCCATTGGGTGCGACTGGCGCGATGATTCTAGGCACTTTGCTGGATGAATTAGAGCGTCAAGGTAAAAAACGTGGCTTGGCTACATTGTGTGTCGGTGGTGGAATGGGGATTGCCACCATTATTGAGTTGGTGTAAGGAGCACAACATGAGCGCTATTAAATACGAAAAAAACGCTGACAATATTGTAATTCTTACCCTTGATTCATCGGGTCAATCTGCCAATACCATGAATGCAGAATTCCGTGATTCACTCAATGACGTCAGCCAAAAGCTTAAAGCAGAAACCGATCTAAAAGGTATTATTTTCCGTTCTGCCAAGAAAACCTTCTTTGCAGGCGGTGACTTGGATGAGCTGATTCAAGTACAACCTGAACATGCCACTGAATTCTTCAAAATGATTGAAGAGCTCAAAGGTGACTTACGTGCGATTGAAACTTTGGGTGTGCCTGTTGTTGCTGCCTTAAATGGTACGGCACTTGGTGGTGGTTGGGAAATTGCATTGGGCTGTCACTACCGTATTGCCATCAATGACCCAAAAACCAAATTTGGTTTGCCTGAGGTCACTTTAGGCTTACTGCCAGGTGGTGGCGGTATTGTGCGTATGGTACGTTTGCTTGGCTTACAAAATGCATTTCCATTTTTGATGGAAGGTAAGCAGTTTGGCGTGGATAAAGCAAAATCGCTCGGCTTAGTTCATGACACCGCTGAGAACGAACAAGAGCTGTTAGACAAGGCGATTGCTTGGGTCAAAGCCAATCCGAAATCGCAACAACCTTTTGATGTCAAAGGCTACAAGATTCCAGGTGGCGATCCAAAAACGCCTGCGGTAGCACAAGTGCTTGCGATTGCTCCTGCGATGCTGCGTGACAAAACCAAAGGTTGCTATCCTGCGCCTGAAGCGATCATGGCGGCAGCAGTAGAAGGTGCGCAGGTTGATGTTGATACCGCTTTACGTATCGAATCACGTTACTTTACTCAACTCACAGTCGGTCAGATTTCTAAGAATATGATCGGTACTTTTTGGCATGGTCTCAATGCAATTAAGTCTGGTGCAAGTCGCCCTGCGGATGTTGCAAAATGGCAAGCGACTAAAGTCGGTGTGTTAGGTGCAGGGATGATGGGTGCAGGCATTGCCTATTCAACTGCAATCAAAGGCATTCCGGTCGTCCTCAAAGATGTCTCTGTTGAAAATGCAGAAAAAGGCAAAGCTTATTCACAGAAACTATTGGATAAACGTGTTTCACAAGGTCGTATGAGCGCAGAAAAGCGTGACCAAGTTTTAGCACTGATTACTGCAACGGCAAATGCAGCAGATCTGCAAGGCTGTGACCTGATCATCGAAGCAGTATTTGAAAACCAAGAACTGAAAGCTAAAGTGACTCAGGAAGCTGAACAATATTTGGCTGAAGGTGGAATCTTTGCATCGAATACCTCTACCCTGCCCATCACAGGTTTGGCGACGGCGAGTAAAGATGCTCAAAAATTCATTGGACTACATTTCTTTAGTCCAGTCGATAAAATGCAACTGGTTGAAATTATCAAAGGCAAACAAACCTCTGCCGAAACTTTGGCGAAGGCTTATGACTTTGTTCAACAAATTGCCAAAATCCCAATCGTGGTGAATGACAGCCGTGGCTTCTTTACCAGTCGCGTGTTTGGTACTTTCATCCAAGAAGGAATGCGTTTACTCGCAGAAGGTGTACACCCTGCCAAAATTGAAATGGCAGCATTGAAAGCAGGTATGCCTGTTGGTCCACTGGCGATTCAGGATGAAGTGTCTTTAACGTTGACTGAGCATGTTGCTGGGGAAACCCGTAAAGCCTTGCAAGCAGAAGGTAAAGATTTGCCAAAAACTCCTGTGGATGAAGTGGTATATACCATGATTCATGAACTGAACCGTAAAGGAAAAGCGGCAGGTGCAGGTTTCTATGACTATCCTGAAAATGGTAAAAAGCATTTATGGGATGGGCTTAGTCGCTGGCAGAAAGACGATACGATTTCTGAACAAGACATGATTGACCGTTTCCTGTTTGTGCAGGCACTGGATACGTTACGTTGCTATGAAGAAGGGGTTTTAGAATCAGTGATTGATGCCAATGTCGGGTCGATTTTTGGAATTGGCTTTGCCCCTTGGACAGGTGGTGCCATTCAATTCCTGAATCAGAACGGCATTCAAAAATCCTTACAACGTGCTGAGCAACTGGCGGCACAATATGGTGACCGTTTTACACCACCAAAGTTATTGAAAGAACAAGCACAGCAAAATACTGTGATTCAATAATCTCGATTTAGCCAAGCCAATTAAGGCCCGTATGGAACTCCTTGTCTGTACGGGCTTTTTTATATGCTCGACAAAATCACAGCAAAACATCTGAGTAATGCATCACAATTTATGCTATAACTTTAGCAATTCTGCTTTATTTTTTTGCATCATTTGGAAATTTCTTATGTCTGAAAAACTCTGCCCAGAAACTTCGCCTTGGGGTTGGAAAGCATTAATTATCACCACAATTCTCAGTGTACTGTTTATGGTGATTTTCTACTTGGCTATTAATAATGAACCAGATTATATGCCAATGAATCAAAAGAAAGCGGCTACCCCAGCTGAAATGTCACAATCATCAGTGACAACAGAAACAGGGGCAACGGAAGCACATCAACACAATCACTAAAATATTAGGGTCTGTCGACATTTCAGAGATACTTGCGACAGAGAACATTTTTTAGACGATACAAGGCATGTCTTATGCAATTTAGTTATTCTAAATAAATTAAGGCATAACGAAGTAGCGGCAAAAAATGTCCCTGTCCCGCAGGGTTATGGCTAAAACATCCATAAACTGCGTTATGAAACTTGACAAGGGTATCGCCATTGCCTTCATTTCATGCCTTGTTTATGTCGTTTTAGCCGATAACGCAATGCATGGATGAAATATCAACAGACCCTGTTGTCGAATATGATAAATCCGTGTAAAACATGGATTTATCATGATATTCGAGATTTTCAATGCTTCAACAAAATCGTCAGGCACTGGTCGTTGAAGGTGGTGGAATGCGCGGTGCATTCACCAGCGGTGTCTTAGATGCATTTTTACAGCAACAATTTAATCCTTTTGATCTCTGCGTTGGCGTCTCTTCAGGCTCAACCAATGTGGCCAACTACCTCGCAGCACAGCAAGGCCGCACCCTAAATCTCTATCTCGATCACTCGCTTCGTTCTGAGTTTATTCAATATGGTCGCTTTTTCAAAGGTGGTGACTTACTGGATTTAAAATGGATGTGGGACATCGTCGAAAAAGAGCATCCGCTCAATCAAGCCCATCTGTTTGCCAATCACCCTGAATTTTATATGGTATTGACGCATGCCATTTCAGGTGAAGCCACTTATATCAAAGCCTCCAAAGACAATATCCTTGATGGATTAAGAGCCTCGAGCTCGATTCCGGTATTAACACGTCAAGCCGTTGAGGTTTTTGGTGAGCCCTACTTTGATGGGGGTGTGGCCGATGCCTTACCCGTACATTGGGCGGCACAACAGCATGATGTCTCTAAACTCATGGTACTCAGAACTCGCCCGAAAAGTTATTATAAGGCCAGCAGTAAAGGTGACCAATTGCTTGCCAAATACCTGTTTAAGCAGCAACGTGGTTTTGCGCATAGTCTTTTGACTCGCACACAACGTTATAACGATGCCGTCGAATTTACCCGCTCAGCCGCTAACCAGAAAATTTTGGAAGTGTGTCCCCCTGATTTAAAAAACATGGCAGGTCGTCTTTCTAAGGATAAAGCCAAGATTCGCTATAGTTATGATGTGGGTCTAGAAACAGGCTATAAAGCGATTGAAGACTGGAATACGCTTTAATCCTTATTCAGTCGACTTTGGATGGTGAAGCGGTTTTATTCTTAATACGCTTCCCTCTCTAAAGTATGAGCCCATTGCTGATCACTTTCCCCCAACTCCATATTTTTACTTGGCAAATCAGTCCAAAAAGGCGCAAAATCTAGTTTTGTTTTTTGTTATTTTTGGAATTTATTATGAATAACCAACCATCCCCCAAAAAAGATTCAAATGAAGAAACGGTATTGGGATGGAAATTTGTCATCATTGTCGGTGTACTCAGCACCATCTTTTTAAGCTTTTTCTATTTGGCCATGACCCAAGAACCTGATTATATGCCAGGTGCACAACGTAAAGCGCAACAGCAAGAACAGCAACACACTCAACAATCAGCCACTTCTGAAGTCGTAACAGAACAGCATTAACCAGTTTTACCCCTGACAAACTTCTCTTATTGGGAGTTTGTCATCTGACTGGAAAAAATCAAAGTGTTCATCTTTATTCGTCTTTTCTCCAAAACTTCCACTTATCTTTTGGGCAGATATAGGCTTGCTCTGAGACAGGAACCAATTGCTTCGACGCTAAATCATAGACCTTAAATTGGCATTGCTGGTTTTCATTCTCTCCCAATATTTCATACTCGCGGCCTGCTTGTGGTTTAAATGAAGCTTCCGTATTCTCACATCCATCGACCACTTTGGCTTTGCCCGTAGTCTGCTCTGTACCCACTACAAATCCATGCAGATTGATCGGTTGATTGGCAGTTACCACATATTCCTTATAGGTCACCATCTGATAGGTATTAAAATTCTGCTCAATGTCCTTTTGTATGATTGTGCGTGGCATACCAATCGAATAATTCATATTGATTCGGGTATAGGTTTTGAAAGCATTCCATGCCCCGTAGCCACTTAAATTTTCACGTATCCCTTGTTTTCTATTTTTACAATCAAAAGTATGCTGCATATATATTTGCTGACCATTTTGGCCATATAAACGAACTCTGGCTTGCGTTGAAGGATTAAAACTGACAACGCCCTTCTGATTGAGTGGACTCTCAAACTCTTTTGCTTCACTTAAATTGGAGAAGACCAAGAGCAAAATAGCGAGATACATTTTGTTTTTCATCATTGGAATGACTCGACTTGTTATTCTTCAATTTTTATTTACAACCCTATCGCATAAGTAACGATATCAACCCATATTGATTGATATCGTTAGATTTATCCAGCAATCAATGCATGTGATTAGCACTTACAACCGATATTCTCGATTGGCATTTGATCTTGCAATAACAATTCCAGACTCTGTTTTTCAATGCCATACATGGTTTTCAACGCTTGGATTTGCTGCATGATTTTTGCATCGGGTTGCTGAATATCCTTTCGTTTCGTCGCCAAAATCATTTTATTCTTACTGGTATGCTCCAAAGACACAAACTCGAATACTTTGGTTTCATAACCATAAGCTTTTAACAATAAGGCACGTAAAGTATCGGTCAGCATTTCCGCCTGTTGCCCTGCATGAATCCCGAATTGCAACATCGGCTGTAACACCTCTGGACTTTTTAGCTGTGGACGGAGTTCCTTATGGCAACACGGCGCGCACATAATCATCGACGCATTCAGACGAATACCGGTATGAATGGCAAAGTCAGTCGCAATATCACAAGCATGTAAGGCGATCATTACATCCAACTTTTCAGGTTGATAACTCCGCACATCCCCTTCAAAAAAATCAAGATGATTAAAACCGGTCTGAGCAGCAACATCTTGGCAAAACTCAACTAAGTTTGAACGCAGTTCAACTCCCGTAATTAACGGTGTTTTCTGTTGTGCTTGTAGATAGTCATACAAGGCAAAGGTTAAATAGCCCTTTCCTGAACCAAAATCGACAATATTCAATTCTTGCTGTGATGCATCAATCTGCTCATAGGCATGCGAAAAGATTTCAATAAATTTATTAATCTGCTTCCACTTACGCGCCATGCTTGGAATGATTTGCCCTTTTTCATCGGTAATACCGAGATACTTTAAAAATGGACTTTGTTGTTGTACATAACGCTGCTTTTCACGATCATGCTGCTGTTGTTCTATTTTGGCTGTAGGAACTTGTTTTTTCTGGCTATTCAACATCGCTTTCTTTTTATTTTTCTTGAGTTGAATATCTTGATCAGAAGTGAATAGATTGGCTTGCTTAGACAGGTTCAATAGCTCAGCAATTTTTTCTAAGCCTTCATCAATCGCATAGTTTTTGGTCATGTCTTGTGTGGTGTAATGATATAAACAAGATAAACTTGCCTGACCCTGTAGTTCAATTACACGGAAAGTCATCTTTTCTAATTGTGCCATTTCGCCTTTGTACTGACTCAAAATCAGACGATCAAAGCTTTTATTTTCAATAGATTGCTGGATATCCAAGAAAAACTGCTGTTCTTGTTCAAAAGAAAATTTCGGCGCAAACATAATGAAAACCTGACAAATAGAAACTAAATTTTAAAGCGTCTTACTTTAAAAGGGAAATTGCATTACGATACAGTTGTATTTTTATGCAACCAGATCGCTTGATGAACACAAACACATTGCTGGACTATGACCCCAAAGAAGAACTGATTAATGCCTATAGTCATGGGGCTGGCGCAGTACTGGCTTTAATTGCCTCAATCTTTTTGATCATCAAAGGCTATGGCCTACCTTTAGGACAATGGATCAGCTTATGGGTCTATGGCTTTAGCTTGGTGCTATTACTGAGTAGTTCCATGCTGTATCACTTTGCCCAAGACGAACGTAAACGCTATTGGTATAAGAAACTGGATCATACCGCGATTTACTATCTAATTGCGGGCACCTATACCCCTTTTCTCAGTATCGCCATTCCGACCGCTAAGGCGCATTACTTACTGATCGCCTTATGGGCCATTGCCCTGATCGGGACGTTGTTCAAACTGGTCTTCATTCATCGCTTCCAAAAGCTATCTTTGGCCGCCTATTTAGTCATGGGTTGGCTGGCTGTTTTGGTGATGGATGATATGCAACGTTATCTGTCTAAAGAAGCGGTACAACTGCTGATTGCAGGGGGATTGGCTTATACCATCGGCACATTGTTTTATGCCTTAAAAAAGGTAAGATATACCCACGCAATTTGGCATGTTTTTGTGCTATTAGGCGCAGGGTTACACTTTTTGGCAATCTACTGTTATGTATTATAAGTCCATATATAGCATTAAGTTTTCGAAGTAAAACTGCACATTCAAAAGGAATTTTCAAGACAACCGCTATTCTGTTTCTTGAATGAATAACATGAAGGTCTTGTATGTCGTCAAGCACTACGACTGCCACCCCAGAAGTGGCCAGCAATTCAAAAGTACGGGTATTATTTGCCAGCCTTGTCGGTACCACGATTGAGTTTTTTGACTTTTATATCTATGCCACAGCAGCAGTACTGATTTTTCCACACTTATTTTTCCCTGAAAGTAGCGATGGCGCTGCGGTGCTCAAGTCACTGGCGACCTTTGCGATTGCTTTTATTGCTCGCCCGATTGGTGCTGCAGTTTTTGGACATCTCGGTGACCGAATCGGACGCAAAGCCACATTGGTTGCAGCCTTGCTCACGATGGGGATTTCAACCGTGTGTATTGGCTTATTACCGACCTATGCACAAATTGGTCTTGCTGCACCGCTATTGCTCGCCTTATGCCGTTTGGGCCAAGGTTTAGGTTTAGGTGGTGAATGGAGCGGCGCGGTACTGCTTGCCACTGAGAATGCACCAGAGGGCAAGCGTGCTTGGTATGGCATGTTTCCACAACTCGGCGCACCAATCGGTTTCATTCTTGCAACAGGTTCCTTCCTGCTACTCAATGCCTTTATGTCTGAACAAGCATTCATGACATGGGGTTGGCGTATTCCATTTATTGCAAGTGCAGTGTTGGTTTTGGTCGGTTTATACATCCGTTTAAAGTTGCATGAAACCCCCGCTTTCCAGAAAGTATTAAACAAGCAAAAAGAAGTGAATGTACCGTTTAAAGAGGTCATGACCAAGCATTTACCAATGCTCATCCTCGGTACGATCGCAGCAATCTGTACTTTTGTGGTGTTCTATCTCACCACCGTATTTGCCTTAAACTGGGGCACCACCAAGCTCGGCTATGCCCGTGGTGAATTCCTAGTATTGCAGCTCGTAGCGACATTATGTTTTGCTGCCTTTATTCCCCTATCTGCAATTTTTGCAGAGAAATTTGGCCGTAGAAATACATCAATTGCGGTATGCATTCTTTCAGCCTTGTTCGGACTGTGTTTTGCACCACTGCTCGGCTCAGGTAGCCCAATTCTGGTGTTCTTGTTCTTATGTATCGGTCTTTCGATTATGGGCTTAACCTATGGTCCAATTGGAACCGTATTGTCAGAAATCTTTCCAACTTCAGTTCGCTATACAGGCTCAGCTTTAACTTTTAACTTGGCAGGTATTTTCGGCGCATCCTTTGCACCGTATATCGCAACCAAGTTGGCAGAAAGTTATGGCTTAGGTGCAGTTGGTTTATATTTAAGTTTGGCTTCGATTTTATCGTTGATCGCATTTTTAATGATACGTGAAACCAAGCATGATGATGTAAATAACCAAATTTAATCATTATTTTTCAGATGATCTGTGAAAAACACACGCTCAGATCATCTGAAATACCATTTAATTTCATAGTTTTTATCTTATAAAGTTGCGCTTAGGGCTGCATTCTTCCAAATATTTTTTGTGCTAAAATAACCGCCTTCATTTTTTTTTAGACGATTGTGTTATGTACGCAGTGATTATCGTTGCCGTATTTTTAGTCAGCTTTTTGTATACCTACTTACGGGGTAAAGAGCGCTTAAAAGCATCTCGACAATTATTTGACCATTCGACATTTTTAGCACCGATCAACATGTTTATGACGGGCTTTTCTAAGTTGCCGAATCAGGCTTTCTTCGATGTGGCACAGTTCCCAGAACTGAAACCATTGCAGGATAACTGGCAAGTGATTCGTGAAGAAGCAATTCAACTGCAAAATCAAATTAAAGCTTCTGAAAAAAATAATGATGCTGGCTTTAATACCTTTTTTAAACGAGGTTGGAAACGCTTTTATCTGAAATGGTATCAAGATAGTCATCCATCTGCACATCAACTCTGTCCCAAAACGGTGGCGTTACTGGAAAGTATTCCATCCGTCAAAGCGGCGATGTTTACCGAATTGCCTTCTGGCAGCTACTTAGGTAAACACCGTGATCCCTATGCAGGTTCGGTACGCTATCACCTAGGCTTAGTCACACCAAATAGTGATGATTGCTTTATTGAGGTTGATCAAGAACGTTATAGCTGGAGAGATGGGGAAGCCACCGTCTTTGATGAAACCTTCGTACACTGGGCTGAAAACAAAACCGATGAGACTCGTATTATCTTGTTCTGCGATATCGAACGTCCTATGAAATGGGGTTGGGCACAAAAGTTTAATTACTGGTTTGGTCGTAATGTCATGTCTGCGGCAAGCTCACCCAATGATGATCAAGATAAAACTGGCTTTATTAACCGTATTTTTAAATATGGCTATGCCGTGCATCACTATGGTCGTGGTTTAAAAGAGCGTAATCGCCCACTTTACTACGTATCGAAGTGGCTGCTTTTTGCTATCCTGATTGGCTTAATTTTATTACCTAGCTTTTTATAATAAAATTCTTCCATAAAAAAGAGATGCAATTGCATCTCTTTTTTATTTCAAACAAATTGAAATTAATTTGCTTTAGCAGTCTGTGTACCTGCAGTTTGTGCCGCAGCCGCATTGGCCGCCTGAACAGCTGTTTCACCGATTAAAGCAATCTTAGCTTTCTCTTGGCTTTGTGCTGATAATGCAGGGTTTGCTGCCACAATACGGTTAATATTTGCTGAGTTTGCAGGTGCGATTGCAGCCGTTTGCAATACGATTGGGCGGTTGCCTGTATCACCTAAGGTATAGCGAATGCCAGTACGTGGGCTAATCACAGTTGTTACTTCACGCTTGACTTGTGCTTCAGCTGTATTGGTACCTTTTGCTGCCAATACTTTATCCACAGTTGTGGTTTGTGGTGCATCGTCTGCAAATGCAAAACCAGATACCGCCGCAGTTGCCAAAATTAAAAGTTGTAATGGTTTTTTCATTGTCTTCCCGCTTTTAATGCGAACTCAATCAAGATCTGTAAGTCCAATAATGAAACTACAAAGCGTGCTTGGACTCAAGTAAATTCTCGTAAAAAAAGCAGAGGCTGATGCTCTGCTTTTTTATTTCAGCTTAAATCAAGTCATGAACTTAGATTTTACCGTGACATTGTTTGTATTTAAGACCTGAACCACATGGACAAGGCGCATTACGACTTTCTGGTACTGGGAATGCATTTTCTGTCACTTCAGTTTCTTCAAAAGCAGTGACTTCACCTGTTAAACCATCAACATCATCATGCTCGAAAGACAAACGCATTGATTCAGCCTGACGTTGTTGCTGTGCTTCAAGTTCTGCTAACTCTTCTGCTGTAGGCACATGCACACGAGAAAGGTCCGTCACGACATCAGACTTGATCACACCTAACATATTCACAAACAGGTTAAAGGCTTCTTTCTTGTATTCTTGCTCAGGATTTTTCTGTGCATAACCACGTAAATGAATACCTTGACGCAGATAATCCATCGCCGCTAAATGATCTTTCCAATGGCGATCAAGTGAATTCAACATAAAGTGACGTTCAAGCATTGCTGCTGATTCATCCCCCATTTGTTCACGGCGTTGACGATAGCGTCCAAGCACCTCGTCAGTAATACGCGCAATCAAACCTTCCTCATCTAAACGACGATCTTGGTCTAGCCATTGCTGTACTGGTAAGTCAATGCCTAAATCTGCATGTAAAGCATTTTCCAAACCTTCGATATCCCACTGATCATGCACCGACTCAGGGGGAATAAAGTCCGCAATTAAGCCCTTCACCACTTCTTGATGCATTTCTTCGATGTAATCTTGTAAAGTGCTTTCAGCCAATACTTCATCACGTTGCGAATAAATAATCTTACGTTGTTCGTTGTTTACATCATCGTATTTCAATAAGTTCTTACGAATATCAAAGTTACGTGCTTCAACTTTACGCTGCGCATTCTCGATTGAACGGCTGACCATTTTGTGTTCAATGGCTTCACTTTCTTGTAAGCCCATTGCACGCATCATAGCAACCACACGATCACCCGCGAAGATACGCATCAAGTCATCTTCAAGCGATAAATAGAAACGAGATACACCTGGGTCACCTTGACGACCTGCACGACCACGTAACTGGTTATCAATACGACGTGATTCGTGACGTTCAGAACCAATGATATGCAAACCACCCGAACTTAAAACGTCTTCGTGATCTTTTTCCCACTGTGCTTGTAAGCGTGCTTCATCTTCAGGCGTTGAATTCTCGATTTTCGCAAGCTTGGCTTTCCAGTTACCACCCAGCAAAATATCTGTACCACGACCCGCCATGTTGGTCGCAATCGTCACCGCATTTGGACTACCCGCTTGCGCAATAATATCCGCTTCACGTTCGTGCTGTTTTGCGTTCAAGACTTCGTGATGAATGCCGGCTTGTAGTAACTTAGAAGACAAGATTTCACTTGCTTCAATAGTCGCGGTACCAATCAAGATCGGTGCAACACCCTGCTGACGAATATTGGTAATTTCTTCAATAATCGCGGTGTATTTACCATTACGGTTTAAGTAAATTAAATCGTTATGATCCTTACGAACCATTGGACGATGCGTTGGAATAATGACAACATCTAGGCCATAAATTTCTTTCATTTCCGCAGCTTCAGTATCTGCAGTACCGGTCATACCTGAAAGTTTTTTATACAGACGGAAATAATTCTGGAAGGTTGTCGTTGCAAGGGTTTGGTTTTCAGGTTGAATTTCCATGTTCTCTTTGGCTTCAACCGCTTGATGCAAACCTTCTGACCAGCGACGACCCGGCATGGTACGACCGGTACTTTCATCCACAATAATGACTTCTTCTTTCTGAGTCTGTGGATTAACGCCAATGATGTAGTGCACATTCTTTTGATAGAGATAGTGTGCACGAATCGCTGCAGTGACATGGTGAACTAAATTCAGGTTAGTCGCTGAATAAAGACTCTCGCCTTCAGCCAACAAGCCCATTTCAATCAGTTTTTGCTCAACCGTTTCATAGCCGACTTCAGTCATTTCAACTGAACGTTGTTTCTCATCGACCCAGAAATGCCCACCATCAGCCACTTTTTCTTCTTTCTGTGGACGTAATGTTGGGGGAATATTATTAATGAGCTGATAAAGATGAGATGAATCTTCACTTTGGCCAGAAATAATTAATGGCGTACGCGCTTCATCAATGAGAATTGAGTCGACTTCATCGATGATGGCATAGCTTAAACCACGCTGCTTTTTCTCTTGTAGAGAAAACACCATATTGTCACGTAGATAGTCGAAACCGAATTCGTTATTGGTACCGTAAGTAATATCAGCAGTATAGGCTTGTGCTTTTTCAGCAGGCATTTGCATGGAGTAAATCACACCAATGCTGAGCCCTAAGAATTCGAATAATGGACGGTTTAACTCAGCATCACGTTGTGCCAAGTAGTCGTTCACCGTAATCACGTGAACGCCTTGACCACTTAATGCATTAAGATAACAAGCCAAAGTACCCATCAGGGTTTTACCTTCACCTGTACGCATTTCGGCAATTTTACCTTCGTGCAAGGTAATACCACCAATCAACTGCACGTCATAATGGCGCATGCCCATGACACGTTTTGCTGCTTCACGACACACCGCAAACGCTTCTGGCATTAACTTATCTAAACTTTCGCCATTACTAAAACGTTGTTTGAATTCTGGAGTTTTTGCAGAGAGGTCTGCATCGTTAAGAGCAGATATCGTCGGTTCAAGCGCATTAATTTGTTCAACAATTTTACGCATGCGTTTGAGCTCGCGCTCATTTTTTGTACCGAAGATACCTCCGATCAGACTTGCCAACATGAATAAACTCTCTAATCCTGTTTGTTATAAGGTTTGTCAATTTCAACAAACCCTAGGTCGGTTAATTTTTTCTTAGCTGTTATTATGGAGTCAGAAATAAGAACTACAAGTGCTTTGCATTCAAACAGGCAAAAAAATCTGCGAGGCGATTCTGACATCACACAACCAAAGAGCGTTAATGTAGCAAATTTGCATTTAACTTACATCGATTTGAATGTGTATTTCTGATCATTTTTTAGCATCACCACTTACTCATATCCAAAAAATTCATAACAAAATAAAAAAACAATCTTTTTATTTATAAAGAGAATACTGCATATTGAATGGAGATAGAAAACATAAAGAATGTATAGAGGACTGATCATGACATTACGTTTAGGCGACATCGCCCCAAATTTCCAACAACAATCAAGCCAAGGCGATATTGATTTCTATGGCTTTTTAGGGGATAGCTGGGGAATCCTTTTTTCCCATCCTGCCGACTATACCCCAGTCTGTACCACGGAACTTGGCTATACCGCAAAGCTAAAAGATGAGTTTGACAAGCGCGGCGTGAAAGCCATCGCCCTTTCAGTCGATGATGTTGAATCACATCAAGGCTGGATTCAGGACATCAACGAAACACAGAACACCACGGTCAACTTCCCGATTATCGCGGACAAAGACCGTAAAGTTTCTGAGTTGTATGGCTTTATTCATCCCAATGCCAGTGAGACTTTAACGGTACGCTCATTGGTGATTATTGACCCGAACAAGAAAGTTCGTTTGATTATTACCTATCCTGCATCGACAGGTCGTAATTTTAATGAAGTATTGCGCGTGGTAGATTCACTACAATTGACCGATAAGCACAAAGTGGCGACTCCAGCCAACTGGCAACATGGCGAAGATGTGGTGATTGTACCGTCATTGAAAGATGAAGAAGAAATCAAACAACGCTTCCCGAAAGGCTATAAGGCCGTCAAACCTTATTTAAGACTCACGCCACAGCCTGAGTGATGCCGATTTTTAAACTTACCCAATGAGTTCTTTGGGTAAGTTGTCCTAAAAATAAAGTTATCTAAAATCAGCAAAGCTCCAACACTGATTTGTTGAATGATCAAAAGATATATCATATTTTCCATTTTTTAGACTACAAGCTTTATAATTTTCTATCCTATCTCTATCTCTAGATAACCAACCGCTATCCGATTGTCCACTTCCTAATGTCATCTTATACTCTCCTTTTATCTTTGTCCGCCAATAGACATTCACAGGATAAGCACAGCCATTTCTAAACTTAAACCATTGTATATTACCATCTTGCTTATCCCATGCGAAATTTATACAACCACTTTGAGATGGCACATTGATGCGTTCTGTTTTGGGTTGGCTATTAGAATTTGACGAGCTATTATTTTGCCCACTACTTATGGTCGTTGGTGTATTACCATAACTGTTATTTGAGCCACTACCTGAACCAATTGTTCCATAATTACCATTCGATGAAACCATTCCATAGCTTGATTGACGTTGTGCACGTTCCATCGCAGCTTGTTGTTCTTGTAGCTGTTGCATTTGTTGATCTTTGATCGCTTGCTTTTTACGTGCTTCTGCTTCGCTATGCTGACGACTTTCCAATGCCACCTGATTTGTAAGTCCACTTAGTTCTTCTGGACTAGCTAAAGCAACTTGTGCACCTAAGGCGTTATTGCCTGTTGAATGGGCCACGGCTACTCCAACGGCTGTTTTAAGTAGCCCAGTTAAAAATGAAGCTCCTACTGAAGAAGTTTTAGCCGATGGGGTTGGGCTTGAAGCCATATAAGTTGGAGTAGAGCTAAATGGAGTATATGTTGATTGATCTACACCATTAACAAACCTTATTGTATTTCCACTAGCTGTGAACTTTGTACCTGTACTAATTGAATCATTTAAAAAATCACCCTCATAACGATCGCCATTAACATAACTAAGAACACCTCTTCCCTCTTTTTTATCATGAACCCAATCACCCTCGTAACGACTACTATCATCAATGAACATCCCTTTTCCATGCCTTTCATTGTCCACCCAAGCACCCATATAACGATCACCATTTAACCATTTATATTCACCTTTACCCGTTCTCTTACCATCAACCCAATCGCCATCATAACTTCCCCCATCTGACCATATATATTTCCCCTTTCCCTCTGGATGATTATTTACCCAATTACCCTCATAACGATTCCCAGACAAATATTGATATATTCCCTTTCCTGTTACATTTCCCTCTAAATATTCCCCCTCATATCGACCCCCTGCCATTCCCGATTTATACCATTGTAAAATCCCATAACCATTTGCATAACCACTTGGACATGTTCCACTCCATGTAATACTTTCATTCGAAGCGGGATTGGCATTCCAAACCTTGCAACCCTTTTGGTCAGCAATCCATTGACCTTCTGCAAAGGTAAGTTGTGAGCAAATACAAATTCCTCCTAAAAGTCCCAAAATCATTACAATCTGTTTAGTCTTGTGATTTTTCTTATAAGTTTCAATCCTTGTTTCCATGTTTAGAGCTCCCAGTAAACTTAATACGTTAACGTTACTCAGGAATGCTCAACAAATCTATTCCATATACAAGGAATGAAAATTGTCTTATAACTTTGTTATCAGTTAAGAATTACATTTTATGCTCTAACTAAAAACTTTTATAATCAACTAATTACTGGAAGTGAAAATAAATCCATTGGTATTTCTGAATCAATCGGTTATAAAAATAATTCGATCCGCCACACAATAAAAAAAGCACCATGATCTACAATATCCACCATCTACATTGTGGCAGCTTCTGCCCGACTTGCGCACCACTGTTTGGACAAAAAGGCTGGAAAGCACATCTGGTCTGTCATTGTCTATTGATTGAAACTGATCGCGGTTTAGTCTTAATTGATACAGGCTTAGGGCTCCAAGACTATTTGCATACTGAACAACGCTTGGGCCGTTTACTCAAACAATTTGGCTCGATTGTGCCAAATCTAAAACTCACCGCTATTCAGCAAATTCAAAAACTCGGTTTTAACCCCAGTGATGTACAACATATTTTTGTGACCCATCTGGATTTTGATCACGCAGGCGGAATTTCGGATTTCCCCAATGCCACCGTGCATCTCTTAGCCGCCGAGTTTAATGCCACTCAATCCCTCACAGCCAAAGGCAAACTTCGCTATAAAACAGAACAATTCAAACAGCACCGCCATTGGAACTTTGCTGAACACAACGACGGCGAAGCATGGTTTAATCTACAAAAAGTCCAAGGGCTTCCGTTATTTCAGGATGAAATTTTAATGATTCCCTTGATCGGACATACCGCTGGACATTGTGGTATTGCCATCAAAAAAGCGGATGGTTGGATGCTATTTTGTGGTGATGCCTATTACACCCATTTGGAGCTCAATCCTAAAAATAAACTCAGAGCCTTAGATTTCACTGAACGCTTATTGGCTGAAGATAATCAACTGCGTTTGCAAAACCTCAAGCAGTTACAATATCTCGCTCAACATGAACCAAGCATTGAGTTAATTTGTGCGCACGATCCCGTCGAATTCAATCGTTATCAGTAATATGAAAAAAACACTCCTTGCCCTCACCCTGATTTCTACACTCAGTGTAGGCGGATGCATGAAGCATTCAAGCCTCAATGATGAACAACGTCCAAAAAACTGGGGAACACTGATTTCACAGCAGCATAATTTTTATCAAATTAGCAATGATGTCTTTCGTAGTGATCAGCCCAGCAATGAGCTCATTCCAAGCCTAAAACAATATAATATTGATACGGTCATCAATCTTAGAGCCAGAAATGAAGATGCCAAAGTTTTAAAAGATCAACCGTTTAATCTAGTGCATATTCCGATTTATACATGGGCCATCAATCGTCAATATCTATTGCAGACCATGCAAGCGATTCAAACAGCCAAAGAAAAGAATCATAAAATTTTAGTGCATTGCTACCATGGTTCTGACCGTACTGGTGCAACGATTGCCATGTATCGGATTATTTTTGAAAACTGGTCAATAGATGATGCGGTCAAAGAGATGAAACAAGGAGGCTATGGCTTCCATGTGATCTGGAAAAACATTGACCATTTATTTACACCTGAAAATGTAAAATGGATTCAACAACAACTGTCTAATCCATCTGGCTAAACATTGAAAGTATTTTGGAAGAAGCTCTATTTATTTAGTAGATAGAGCTTATTAAAGATGCTAAATTGTCCAGTCATCATGAATCAACCTGCACAATATACTGCTCAAAATTGCATGATCACCAAGCAAGTTTTACTTCCACCTTCTGGTTTTCAAAAGCTGAATGAGTCAACCAGACCTTCAAAATTTCAGAATCACCACCATCGCTATCCGTGACCAATAAGAACACTTCCCCATCAGATCTCGACTCTAACCAAGTAATCCCTTCAACTTTAATTACTAGCGTTTTACCTTCTTCATCTTGAATCAAATGACTGGATAAGGCTTGGCCATCTGGCGAAAACAGCAAAATAAAACTACCCAGCACATCACCATCATCATAGGTATTTAATGTTTGCTCAACCGCTGCCGTAGCTACTATTAGATTTTTATCCACAAAAAAATAGGCATCAGAAATCCCACTTGCAGCACCCTCAATCTCAGGCAAGTTGAGATTAAGCGAGTTGATAAGCGCATTTTCTAACGATTTTCCTGCTTGAATTTTAGCTAAATCAAAGACTAAAACACCATGATGGCGATTAATATTGCCACGTTGAAAGATATACAGATGACGATGGTCTGAACAGATAGCTTCTATATTGAGATCTGCTCCACCCGTTAATTCAACGCTGTTTTGCAAAAAGTGATAATCAACTGCATCCAGAAAAATGCGGATTTGATTGTTAGATGGATTATAAAGTAATGCTTGTTTCCGATTTTCGGTAGAACCTGATCCCATCACCAGTAGTTGCTGTTGACCATCCAAGGTTATGCAACTTAATGCTTCAAAATCAGGCTTTTTTGCTTTGCTCAATACGCTAAGTGATATTTGCTCAGACGACTCAGATAACGGAACTTTTTCAAAAACCGTTGCACTGGTCAGATTATTGTTTCGATTGGTTTTTAATAAGTACCGAACATCGTCACCAACAAAATAAACATCATCCCCTATACAGGCAACACCAGACAGTGCACTCACATCGGAATCTTGTGAAAAAATAAATCGTTCTAATATTCTGATCGCTGTATTCATGATCGCGAGTCCCCTATTTAATTTTGATGGAACACTCACAGCATCAATAAAGCCTGTGATGTGTTCCTGATTTAATCTAGGGGATGATCAAGGTTTATCGTTGGTCAAGCGGAACCCAATCAATCACCCAAGCAGATTTCATATTTAAGCTTTCATCCGTTGTGATTTTCTTACGCGTGTTATCCGCAGTATCACGATCCTTGGCAGGGCCAACCATAATCCGGATCCCTTTCGAGGTTTGACTGGTCGTTACCTTGTAGCCCTTGGCACGTAATTTCGATACAACGGCGTCTGCATTGGCTTGGTTTGCAGCCAAAGCCACTTGTACCATCCACTTTTTATCGCCATTTTCCATCAGATCGCGTGCTTTCTCAGCCTCAGCTTTCTTCTTGCTATCTTCGTCAGCTTTACGTTTCTTCTCATCAGCAGCTTTTTTCTCTGCTTCTGCCTTACGTTTATCTTCTGCTGCTTTCTTGTCAGCTTCTGCTTTGCGTTTATCTTCAGCGGCTTTCTTATCCACTTCTGCCTTACGCTTATCTTCAGCAGCTTTCTTCTCCGCTTCCGCCTTACGTTTGTCTTCTGCTGCTTTTTTGTCAGCTTCGGCTTTACGTTTATCTTCCGCTAACTTCTTATCAGCATCAGACTTTTGTTGATCTGTTTTCTGTTGTTCGGCTCGCTTCTTTTCATCCGCAAGTCTTTGAGCCTTGGCTTTCTCATCTTCAACCAATTCAGGTGGAATATTATCCGAGCTTTCTTGAGCTGCCGTACGACGTGCATTAATCGCTGCATATTCTTCTGCAGCTTTACGTGCTGCTGCTGCTTCGGCCTGTTGCTGCATCTTTAAGAATTCAGCTGCACGCGCTTCTTGTTCTGCCACCGCTTTTTCACGTGAACGACGCTGTTCTTCCAGCAACCGCTTTTCTGTTTCCACATCGACAGCCAATGGTTGCAATGACACCATTTCGCTGTCTTGAGCTGGCTGTGCCGTTTTCGGCTTAGACTCAGTTTTGGGAATCGGATGAGTAACTGGAGCTTGCGTGTGATCTTGCTCAATTTCATCATTGCCCTTTAACAGCAATGCAGCTAATAAAACACCACCACCGAGTAGAACAACGCCGCCCATCCAACGTTGTTTGTTATTCATCGACATTCTTCTAAATACTCCCAGACCGCTTCTAAGGTATGAAACGAACCACAGACTAAAATCAGCTGATTGTTATTACTTTGTTTCAGCACAGTTTCAAACGCTTGCTGGATACTGCCGAACTCGTATACCTGTTGCCCTTGCAATGCATCATGTATCTGTTGCACTGGTGCGGCTCTAGGCACATCTAAATTAGCAATAAACCAATCTTTTACTGTTGTTTTTAGTAAATCGGTGACAGAAGCAATGTCTTTATCTGCCAGCATTGAAAATACTGCAACAACATCTGTGTACTGTTTATTGTATTTTAAGAATTTTCGCAACTGCTTCAATAAAAATTCGACGCCATGCGCATTATGCCCAGCATCAAAAATCACGGTTTTATCTTGGATTTGTCGTATTTCAAAACGACCTTGTAAGCGTGCTTGCTGAATACCCGTTGCAATCGCTGCTTGCGAAACCTCAACACCACTCGCCAATACAGCGGCTACTGCAGTAGACATATTATCTAGCGCTAGTTGTCCAACAGGAAGCTGTAATGTGGTTCCAGAAGACGCAAATGACCAAGTTTGACCATTATCATTCTGCTGATAAAAATAATCTCGATTCAAGGCATATAGCTGAGCTTGAGTTTCAGACACTTTATCTTGAATGGCTTGCGGCAGTTGTTGCTGACCCGCGAAAACCACTGGAATATTCGGACGAATAATCCCTGCTTTTTCAAATGCGATTTTTTCTACGGTGTCGCCGAGCCAATCCACATGATCTAGGCCAATATTGGTAATTACCGCAATATCAGGATCAATCACATTGACCACATCAAGACGACCGCCTAAACCGACCTCAAGTACCCAAACATCACATTGTTGCTGTTTAAAAATCAAAAAAGCAGCCAAAGTGGTTGCTTCAAAAAAAGATAAACTTAAACCACATTCACGTCGTGCTTGATCAACCAGAACAAAAGCATCAATCAGACTTCGATCATCAACTTCAGCACCCGCCAACTTTACCCTTTCATTAAAACGATAAATATGCGGTGATTGATATAGCCCAACCTTATAGCCCTGCGCATTTAAAATCGCAGCCAAGGTTGTGGTGGTTGAACCTTTACCATTGGTGCCAGCGACGGTAAATACCTTCGCTTGAGGCTGCATCACCCCGAGCTTTTCAGCAACGGGAATGACGCGTTCTAAACCTAAATCAATGCCTGTAACATGAACATGGCCCCAATAATCGAGCCATGTTGTTAATGTGTCTGTTGAATGTGGAGCGAGTGGTTTCAAGGTAAATTCATCAGCTTAGCGACAAGTCTGTATACAGTATCACGTAATGCATGACGATGAACGATCTGATCGACCACACCATGATCAAGCAAATATTCTGCACGTTGGAACGGTTCTTCCAGTTTTTCACGTACAGTTTGTTCAATCACACGTTTACCTGCAAAGCCAATCATCGCTTTCGGTTCAGCAATATGTACATCACCCAACATCGCCAATGAAGCGGTTACACCACCGTATACAGGATGAGTGAGTACCACTAAGTATGGAACACGCGCTTCTTTCATTTTTTGGATTGCAGCCGCTGTACGCGCCATCTGCATCAAAGACAACATGCCTTCTTGCATACGTGCGCCACCAGAGGCAGCAAAACAGATCATTGGTTGATGCAATGCGATTGCGCGTTCAGCAGCCTGTACAAAACGGTCGCCAACGACGGTACCCATTGAACCCGCCATAAAATCAAACTCAAAGGCACACGCAATCAGGTCTAGGCCTTTCAACGAACCCTGCATCACCACAAGCGCTTCGGTTTCATCTGTTTTGTCTTGTGCTTCACGAATGCGATCTGGATAAGCTTTGCTATCCACAAATTTTAATGGATCTTTGGCGCTAAACTCTTGGCCCAGTTCTCCGTTCACCTGATCAAAGAACCAGTTCAAACGATCACGCGCACGCATATGTAAGTGCTCATCACACTGAGGACACACATAGGCATTAAATGACATTGCAGTACGTGTTACCAGCGCATGACACTCAGGACATTCAATCGTAGGCTCAGTAAAAGTCGATTTAAATATCTGCTGTTGATCTGCAACCTGAATACCAGGGACGTGACGCTCAGTCCAAGGTGTTGAAGGGTTAAGAACCTTCCCTGATGTTAACTCTTGACTCATACTAACTCATCGAGCGCAGCTCGAAGCTCCTTCACTTTATTCACCGTCTGTTGCGCAGCTTCATCCGCTGGCAATGTCGCAAAAGATTTAACGAAAGCACTTCCTACAATCACGGCATCGGCAACTTGACCCATCGCTTTTGCAGACGCAGCATCACTAATTCCAAAACCGACGCCCACTGGCACATTGGTCTTAGACTTAATTTTTGCAATACGCGCTGCTGCTTCAGAGGTATCTAACGTTGCTGCACCGGTCACACCCTTTAATGACACATAGTAAACAAAACCACTGGCTTGATTCACCACATGTTGAATACGTTGGTCGGTTGAAGTTGGCGCAAGCAAGAAGATCTGATCCATTCCATTTTGTTTAAGAACTTCACCTAATTGCTTCGATTCTTCTGGTGGTAAATCCACCAAAAGCACACCATCAACACCACAGTCTTTCGCATAAGCAACAAACTTTTCATAACCAATCACTTCAACAGGATTTAAATATCCCATCAGTACCACTGGTGTTGTTTGATCTTTTTCACGAAAGGTTTTCACCATATCCAATGCATCAAGTGTATTGGTTCCACCTGCCAAAGCACGTTCAGCAGCTAAAGCAATCACAGGGCCATCCGCCATCGGGTCAGAGAATGGGAGACCCAATTCAATCACATCGACCCCTGCTTCAACCATTTGATGAAGCAATGGAACAGTGACTTGTGGATGCGGATCACCTGCCATCACATAAGAAACAAGCGCTTTACGTTGCTGAGATTTAAGCTGTTCAAAACGAGTGGCAAGACGTGACATAGGATTATGCTTTCCTGATTTATATAAATTAAGGAGTTGTTTGTAGTGATACAAAAACACTGCATTGTAACGCTATTTTTTGTTCATTGAACAGAGTTTGACGTGATTGAGACAGTGAATCATACTACTTACAACAGCCTTGCTACATTTATCTATATTTTGAGTTTTTTCTCAATGATCAAAGCTTCCTAATTTTGGCCTGATCACACTGCATTTTAGAAATCAGCCCAGCTCCTTTATACTAGCCGCAATTTTTAAGTTTTCTTTTTATTTTTATGTCTGCCCACGCTCAGGAAAAAGTACAAAGCAATGCCCTTGCTTTGCTACCGCTATTGGTATTTTTGATCATCTTTCTCGGGAGTGGTGTCTATCATTCAATAATTGGGACAGAATTTGCCTTCTATCAAGTCAAAGCACCTGTTGCAGCCATTCCAGCCGTGATTTTGGCTTTATTGTTATATAAACAAAAACTGAATGCAGCAATTGAAGAATTTTTGCAAGGTGCCAGTCACCCCAATCTGATTCTGATGTTTATGGTATTTATGCTGGCAGGTGCTTTTGCCAGTGTCTCCAGTGCCATAGGCAGCGTCGATGCGACGGTACAGTTGGGACTTTCACTGATTTCAGCTGAATTTGTCTTACCCATGCTGTTTATCATTGCTGCATTTATTGCAACCGCGATGGGAACTTCAATGGGCACCATTGCAGCCTGTGCCCCGATTGCCTTTGGTTTCGCCCAAGCCACTGATATTGGACCCGTCTATGCCATTGGTGCAGTAGTCGGTGGTGCTATGTTTGGTGATAATTTATCGATGATCTCGGATACCACCATCGCCGCAACCCGTAGCCAAAATGTTGAACTTCGAGATAAATTTAGAGTCAATGTCTGGATTGCACTCCCTGCTGCCATTATTACCTTGTTGGTTTACATTTCGATGAGCCACGAGGCGGAAGCGATTCAATCAATCCCTTATGATATCTGGCTGATTTTGCCTTATCTGGCTGTGTTTTTCCTCGCTTTTACCCGCCTGCATGTCCTCGCAGTGCTGATGATCGGCGTGATTTTATCAGGGCTAATGGGCTTAATAGAAAAGCCAGATTTTGATGTACTGAAACTGAATAGTGCGATTTATGATGGCTTTGTCAGTATGTTTGAGGTGGCATTACTTTCCATGTTGTTGGGTGGACTATCGACTTTGATGCAAAAAGAAGGCGGTTTGCAGTGGTTGATCCAACGCATCTATGCCATTACACGCCTGTTTAAATTCGGTAAACAACGTGCTGGTGAATTAGGGATTAGCTTTCTGGTGGTATTTTCGAATCTATTCGTCGCCAACAATACCGTCGCGATTATTTTATCGGGTGATATGGCGCGTGAAGTGGCAAGAGAATATGGGGTAGATCCAAAACGTAGCGCGGCGTTGCTTGATATTTTCTCATGTGTGGTTCAAGGGATTATCCCCTACGGTGCGCAACTACTGTTGGCCTGTTCGATTGCCAAACTCTCACCTGTTGAATTGATTGGCAATATCTACTATTGCTGGATTCTTGCGGTTTGTGCGGTACTCGCCATTGTCTTTAATTATCCACGTTTTAAAAACCAATAGTAAGTTTGAGTTACTGATCAAATCCCACTCTCAATAACGCTTTAATTTACACCACATTTACTATCGTGACAGGCGACATGGATGTCGCCCGTTGGACTGGCCTTGCGCTGCATTTCAAAGCAGTGTTTGAAAATTTGCTTAGGATGTACCGTCAGTCCAACAGAGGATTTTTGTTACTTTTCATCCCTGAAAAGTAAGGGAAATATCAAACCCATCTGATTATCCATCAATTAAACAACCTTAGCTAAACTCACTTATTAATTAGAAGTTTGATTAGCAGTCTGATCTAAAATCTAAAGTGATTTCAAAAACTGCTTGGGCGTAACTCCTGTCCAACGCTTAAACGCCCGCCCAAACGCACTCTGATCCGCATAATTCAACCGCTCCGCAATTTCAGAAAAAGACTTCCCTTGCTGCAAATACAACTTACTCTGCTCCAAACGATACTGATCTAGCACATCCTGAAAATTCAGCTCATGGGCTTTGAGCTGACGTTGTAGCGTTCGTTCCGAACAATGCAGACGCTTCGCCACATAACTTTGCAATACCTCTTCCTGTTGCAATAAACCTTGCTCGATAAAGCCATGTATCTTTTGGCGAAATTGCTGCTGTTGGACTTCAAAAGAACTCACGCTATTCAATGAATGCTGCGCTTGAGTGGATAACACTTGGTTCAGTTGCTGGTCTGCGGCAATACTTTTTGCCTTTAAAATTTGATTGGAAAAGCGGATGGCGTACTGTCCCTGCTGAATTTGAATCGGACAACCATAGAACTTTTCAAAATGATAAAGCGCAGTATGCGGTGCATAGCCAAATTGGATCATCTGCGGTGGCACTAAAGCATCTTGCACAATCGACTGCGAAATTTTAAAGATCAAGGCCAGATTGAGCTCATACATTTCCCGATAATCACTATAGGATGCACTCCAAACAATTTGGATATATTCAGAGTATTGCTGTACATCGAGCTGCTCTAAATTGGTTTGTTTAAACACCAGCGAATAGTAACGTTGTAATAATTGCAAGGCTTGCTGTAGATCAATACTGGTCGATGCCAAATAGCCCATCAAACCTAAATCTTGTAAATTGGCATGCTCTGCCAATACCAAAGTAATCGGACGAGTAAAGTGTGCTTGAGCAGCCTGTAACAATAAGGCGTAACGTTCGACATCAAAGTCACGCTCATCGGGATTTTCCAGACAGGCTTGAAAGGCTTGCCAAAGTTCAGGTGCAACAACTTTAGACAAATCAATTTGTTCCTGTTGTAAAACACGATTAAACAAACGCAAATAGCCAATAATTATTTTAACTGACATGGGGCAATCTCATCCTGAGCTGTCGTTATTTGTATAAAACTTGGCTGTAACTGTCAAAACATTTCATCGGACTTTTTCCATACTGAGTACATGAAGAAAAACAAGGAATAGTCAAGATGAATGCACATGTTTCCTATCAAGTTGATCCTGTTGTCAGAACCAAACTGGACTTCCACCTCGACCAAGCGCCACGCTTCTGGTTTGGGGGGGATCCGTTCCGTACCCGTATGTTTGATGCTTTAAGCCTCACCTTCCCTGATGGCGAGCGCTACTTTATTGAATGTGTCCGTTTATTCCGTGACAAAATTGATGATCCAGACTTGCAGGAACGTGTGGCTGATTTTATCCGTCAGGAAGCACAACATGGTATTGCACATGACAAAATGAACCAAGTCATGAAAGATCAAGGCATGCCTGTAGACCAGTTCACGACGCGTTTAAAGAAAATTTTTCGATTTGAGCTGAAGAATCGCTCACCACAATACAACATTGCCATGACCGCAGCAGCCGAGCATTTAACCGCACTGATGGCAGATACCTTCTATAGTAAAAAAGAAACATTGGCAGAAGCAGATCCTTTTGTCCGTGCACTTTTTGCTTGGCATGCGATTGAAGAAATGGAACATCGTGATGTGGCTTTTGATGTGATGCGTGAAGTTGGCGAAGTGCCTGAAGCAACCCGTCGTTTTGCCTTAGTGTTCACGACGGTCATGATGTTTGGCTTTACCCTGTATCGTACCGATGTAATGCTTAAAACCGATGGTTTTAACCTAAGACAACGTTTTGATATGGCACGTAAAGGTTTACCGTGGTTCTTTGGTCGTAACGGTATTTTGACGGCGAAAAGAGCGCAATATAGCGACTGGTTTAAAAAGGATTTCCATCCAAATCAACATCCGGTTATTCGCCAATACGATGTCTGGATTGATACTTTAGCCAAGACCAATGATCCGATTGCAGCGGGTGAAGCTTTTTGGCAAGCGGGGCTTTAGTTCTATTTAAATAAAAATACCTTTAATCCTCCACCGCTATGCGGTGGAACGGGGAAAAAGTATTCTTTCTAGGATTTACTCACAACTATACAATACCTTCAGGTACTCCAGTCCCACCTGCTAACTTGCTAATTTTCCAACGGTTAATATCGTGGTACTCAAAATTAATTTCATAATCAAAGTTTGAGTCTATTACCAATAGAAATATACCTTTAGTTTTATCAAAGGCTGCAAGTAATTCTTGTCCTTTCATATTTATACTATGAAAGAAGTGTTTATGCTTCAAAACATCTATTATTTCTATTCTAGTTTCAAACACAAATGACGCTTTCGTTTCTGCAACTGAATTACTATAGGAAAATCTTAAATATGCTTTTTTCCACTGTGGTTCAATATCGATCATGAGAGTTATAAATTTTTTCGCAATCTCAACAACTAGTGGATTTGCATGATTATCAACCATCAATTCATCCTTCTAATATAAATTTACTAAGAAACATTATTTATCCTTTTTATCCACTATGCAGTGGAATTCTCCAGAGTAATATACTTCATGGTTAATATGAAAAAACAGACGCATATTTTTCATCACCACTTCGCATAATGTTGTTCTAACAAACCATATTGGCTATCTAATGACACCAACTCAACCTGCTCATGCGCAATCGTCCCACTGACTTTGGCTTGCCATTGATTAAACTGGCTGCCGATCAAACGCAGATTAATATTCTCAAAACGGCACCAGCCTGTTTCCACCATCAAATTCAAACATCCACCCAAAGAACGAATCGACCAAGTGTTTTCATTTTGCTGTTCAAATAAAACATCCGTCAGTGGATACAAACGTCCATTCACCCATAAAGCATTTTCATTGCCAAAACTTTCATTAACCCCTGAAGCAAGGTTAAGGCCAATACGACGGTCCTGCGCATCACGGAACTGGCAAGATAACCAGAACCAAGCCGTTTCAGGCCGTAGAAAACCACAGGTATCATCTAAAGCAGCAAGACTATGCGCATTAAATTCAATCTGTTGTCGATCAGGGCTGATAAAGCATCCCTCAACAGCTAAAGTGGTTTGCTTCTGGGTATAGGTCCAGCCATTAATTCCCGTCGGACTGCATAAACTGAGTGCATCCGTACCCGCACAAAAAATCCGTGCTTTTAACTGAATTTCGCCATGTTTAGTCACTTGGATATAACGCACGCCATTGGCATGTTGCATATCGAATTGATAAGCGGATTTTTTAAACGAACTTTGGCTAAATAAGGGTTGCTCATCCAACTGTGTTTTTAATGCCAAGGGTTGAATCGCATTCCACTCAATGACTTTTTCAGACTGATGATCATAGACATAGAAAAAACCATGACCTGCCCAAGATAAATCGACAATCGCGACCCCAATACTGTAATGCTCATGCTGCAAACCACAGAATTTAAATTTTTTATATTTAAGTTGTTTGCGCCAGCCTGTTAACACCTGTCCATAAGGCGTTTTATAAATATAGTCGTCCAGATTAATCCGCGAAGGGACTTGCTCAAAACGTCCATAACGCGGTTGACCATTGGCTTGTATCAAATCCATTTTATATTCCATGATTGCTAGGTCGCAGCTATGCTCATAATAGACTGTAAGTGATCAAATTTACTACTATTTTTACATGAAGAAGTGCAACTTAATTCACATTTTAACCGATAAATCCAAGCCCCTGACGAACCTTTTTAGCTCACAATTTCATCAAAGATTCATACAGACCTTTTATTTTAAAAAACAATCTTATACCACTCGATCAAAAACCATGATGACTCAACGACTACTAAAAGCAAACGTGCTCTGTCTCATGATGCTGGCTTTAACAGCTTGTAACGACAATGATGACAATAATGAGACACCAACCGTTGAACGCAAAAATCAAAATATCAACATCCTTGCGTTTAATGATTTTCATGGCAATTTAGAACCGCCAAAACGTTTTATTGAAGCAGATGATCCAAGCGATAACAGTAAAACCGTACGCATTCCTGTCGGTGGAGTCAGTTATTTTGCTGACGCTATCAAAAAGCTGCGTGCGCAATATCCAAACAATGCTGTCGTATCAGCAGGCGACTTGATTAGTGCTTCACCGCTCACATCCTCGTTGTTCTTGGACGAGCCCACCATCGAAACCATGAACGATATTCAGATTGATTTCAATGCGGTCGGTAATCATGAATTTGACCGCGGTACAGATGAATTACGTCGTTTGCAAAATGGTGGCTGTCAGCAATATACCAGTGCTAAACCCTGTCAGATCAATCCAAAATTTGAGGGTGCCAAATTCAATTTCTTGGCCGCCAATGTCTCGATGAAGGCAGATCCGAAGAAAACCCTATTCCCAGCCTATAAAGTTAAAACTTATGGCGGTATTCCAGTTGCCTTTATTGGTATGACCCTGAAAGCAACGCCAAGCATTGTGTCAGCGGCGGGCATTAAAGATGTCGACTTCCATGATGAAGCGGATACGGTCAATGCCTTGATTCCTGAGTTAAAAAAACAAGGCATTGAAGCGATTGTCGTAGTCGTGCATGAAGGTGTTGCACCTAGTACCAAGTTTAATAAGAAAACTTGTGATGGCCTCAGTGGCCCATTACTCGGTATCTTAGATCGCTTAGATCCCGCGGTCGATGTGGTGGTTTCTGGCCACACGCATCAGTCTTATATCTGTGACTATGCCACCAAGAATCCACAAAAACCGTTCTTACTTACTTCTGCGGGCCAATACGGCACAGCCATTACCAATATTCAATTAGAACTGGATGGCAAAACAGGTGATGTGATTAAAAAGGACGCCAAACAAGTTCCGATTCAAAGTGAAGCCTATAGCTCTGGCTCAACTACCGTAAACTTGACTGATCTCTATGAGAAGTTTAATAAAACCCCAAGTATCGAAGCAATTCTGGATAAATATCGCCAAGCCGTCACCACCATTTCAGCCCGTGTGGTCGGTACAGCCAATGGTGTCATTAATCGTAATGCTACCGAAAGTGGTGAAAGCCCACTCGGAAATTTAATTGCTGATGCACAACAGGCCATGGCACTAACAGCAAGTAATCAAGGTTCTGACTTTACCTTGATGAACCCGGGTGGTGTTCGTGCTGATTTGTTGGTGAATAGCAGTAATCAGATCATCTTTGGTGATGTATTTACCGTTCAGCCATTCGGCAATTCAATTGTGACACTAAGCCTAACAGGTAAACAGATCCGTGACGTGTTAGAACAGCAATGGTCAGGCGCAAACGCAGCCACAGTTCGTATCTTACAACCATCCAAAGAGTTCAGTTATTCATATAAGAAAGACAACTCGACTTCACCACGCGCCAGCAATATCTTGGTTGCAGGACAAGCGCTGAATGATAGTAAGGTTTATCGTGTGACGGTCAACAGCTTCCTTGCTGATGGTGGTGATAACTTCACGGTATTAAAAGAAGGTAAAAATCCAGTCGGTGGCGGACAAGATATCGATGCCTTAGAAAAATATGTGGTGCAACACTCACCGCTAAATGCACCGAAAACCGATCGAATCAAACTGATTCCTTAACTGTATACATAATAAAAACTGGGAAGCAATTGCTTCCCAGTTTTCATTTTATCTGTCGATTAATCCAAAGTCAGATAGGTATTTTCCCAAATTGTTGGGCTAAACTCACCTTGAACTAAATGGATATAACGCCCAGCAACATGATCAATTGGAATGCAATCATCGACATCCACCACACGATCGGTATGCGGTTTATGCCAATCTAGTTCGATAAACTGCTTACCCAACTGTTTTGCAATCACTGCATCTGCTGCAACCACCAAATGATAGCTATGCAATTCACCAAAAGCGTTAAGTGAATATCCACCTAAGTTAATCAAATATAATTTTTCATCCAAAGCAGACGGTGCGGCATCGGAAAACTGAATTTGATAATTCACGCCTTGTGATTGAACACCTGAAATCTGTGCCCAAGCATCGATATGCAAGCCTTTCAATTCACCAAACCAAGCCTGTTTAAGCTGCGGTGTAAGCTCAGACAAACTGTGACCAATTGTCATCACCACATCATGCACTTCGGTATTGGCTCTGGCATGTCGGCCACCCAACATCACCATAAACAAACTTGGCATTGTGAAAACTTACATCTCAACCATTTCAACACCATCGATACGCGCAACCGTCATCAAGTCTTTATCACCCCGACCTGAAACAGTGGCAATAATGATTTGATCTTTAGACATGGTTGGCGCAAGTTTAGTGACGTAAGCCATCGCATGAGAGCTTTCAAGTGCAGGAATAATCCCTTCGATTTGAGTGAGATCACGGAAACCTTGTAAGGCTTCATCATCATTGATTGGCACATATTCAACACGGTTCATGTCTTTCAGGAAACTATGCTCTGGACCTACGCCCGGATAGTCCAAACCAGCAGAAATACTATGTGTTTCAATAATCTGACCTTGTTCATCCGACATCAAATAAGTACGGTTACCATGTAACACACCCACATGACCTGCATTTAATGGCGCTGAGTGTTTGCCTGTTTCAATGCCATAACCTGCGGCTTCAACACCGTACATTTTCACGTCTTGATCATTCAAGAATGGATAGAACAAGCCCATCGCATTTGAACCCCCACCCACACAAGCCACAAGAGCATCAGGTAAACGCCCTGCTTGTTGTTGGATTTGTTGGCGCGCTTCGCGACCAATAATCGACTGAAAATCACGAACAAGCTGTGGATATGGATGCGGACCAGCAACAGTACCAATCACATAATAAGTACTGTCAACATTGGTGACCCAGTCACGCATCGCTTCGTTCATGGCATCTTTCAAGGTTTTTGAACCACTTTGCACAGGGATCACCGTTGCACCCAACAAACGCATACGATAGACATTCATGGCCTGACGTTTCACGTCTTCAGCACCCATGTACACCACACATTCCATGCCTAAGCGTGCCGCAATGGTTGCTGTCGCCACACCGTGCTGACCTGCACCTGTTTCCGCAATGATGCGCTTCTTACCCGACAGCTTTGCCAATAAAGCCTGACCAATGGTGTTATTAACCTTATGCGAACCCGTATGGTTCAGGTCTTCACGTTTCAGGTAAATTTGCGCACCGCCGAGGTGCTGAGACCATCGCTCAGCATAATAAAGTGGACTAGGACGACCAACATAGAAGGCAAGATCACGGTCAAATTCAGCTAAGAATTGAGCATCATTCTTCATACGACCATAAAGACTTTCGAGGTCTTCAAGTGCAGCCATCAGCGTTTCTGATACAAAACGTCCACCATGAATACCGAAATGCCCTTGAGCATCTGGAAACTGGGTGTAGTCAATCACGTTATTTTGCTGATCCACGTTGGACTCCTTGCATAAATTTTTCAATCAGTTGTTGGTCTTTTATACCTTTTGCGGACTCGACGCCTCCGCTGACATCCACAGCAAATGCCGCTGTAGTATCAATAGCTTCACTGACATTTTCAGGGGTTAAGCCCCCTGCCAAGATGAGTGGAATTTCAAGTTGTGGGAATTGGGTCCAGTCAAAACTGTGCCCTGTGCCGCCTTTCAGTTCAGGATGCCATGCATCCAACAGGACCGCACTGGCGCCCGCTGCTTGATAACGCTGGATTTCAGTCACAACATCTAAATCGGGTTTGACTTGAATGGCCTTATACCAACGGCGTTTACAGTGTGCTGCAATTAATTGACATTGTTCTGGCGTTTCATCGCCATGTAGTTGTAATACATCTAAAGCAACGGAATCAAGCACCGTTTGAATTTCTTCAGCACTGGCATTTACAAATAAGCCAACCAACTGCACATAAGGTGGTACCAGCTTTGCCAAAGTTTGGGCTTGCTCGATATTGACATGTCGTGGACTGGGTGGAAAAAATACAAAACCAATCGCATCTGCCCCTGATTCTACAACGGCGTGGATATCTTGTGCTCGGGTAATTCCACAAATCTTGGCGCGAGTTCGCATTTGGCTTTGGCGCATGAGCTGTCCAATCTAAACTGAATATTTTTGAAACTCTCGCATTGTAATGCAATTTGACTTGCTTTGGGCAAAGTTCATTCGCAAATGCAATTGTTTAAAAAACGTTAACACTTTATACTTTGCGTAATCTTGCAACAAGTCTAAAGCAAATTCTTTTGTTTATAGGGAAGTTGGTGTAAGTCCAACACTGCCCTCGCAACGGTAACACCGAATCACTCATCTCAGCTCAACGCCAAATCACTGCATCGGTATGATGTGGGAAGATGATGAGTAACATCATTTATTTGATGATTATAGTGAAGTCCGGAGACCTGCTTGTTGTGTATTTCCACATTATCATTCACGACGGGTGAATGTCTGGAGCGCGCATGTCTACTGTTTTTCAACCGACTCGTTTAGTTGGTGCTATTGCTATTGCAATGGGGTTTTCTTCACCTGTTTTTGCTCAAGATCAATCAAGCGATAAAACTGCGACGCTAGATACGATTGTTGTGACGGCATCAAAAACACCCGAATCAATTAAAAACGTGCCAGCACGTATTAATATTATTGAACCAAAAATCCTTGAACAATCACCAATCGCATCTTTACCTCAACTATTAGAAACCGACGCTTCAATCAATATGGTACAAAGCGGTGGCTATGGACAAACAGCATCTATCTTCCTGCGTGGTGGTAATTCAAACCAAACACTTGTTTTAAGAGATGGTGTTCGCCTGAATTCAGCAACCTCGGGCACAGCCTCTTTACCTTTTATTGATACAACTGACATTAAGCAAATTGAAGTATTAAAAGGCCCAGCTTCTGTTTTATATGGTACAGATGCAATCTCAGGTGTCGTTCAGCTGATTTCAAAAACACCCGAAAAAACCTCTGCTTTTGTAACAGGTGAAATTGGTGAAAATAAAACTTATAAATCTGTCATCGGTGCAGATCTGGCTGAAAATGGCTTCTATGCTCAAATTCGTGGACAACGCTTAGAAACAGATGGTACCCCTGTCAAAGACGCCAAAAATGCAGCTGATGCTTCATTTGATCAAAAGGGCTATAGCGCAAAAGTTGGGGTTGATAAAGCGCAATATGCAGCTTCGGTTGATTACAGTGAGAATCAAGGTTCTAGCGATTACGACAACTTTGGCAAACTCGTTTCTCAAGATTTTAAAAATGAAATCATTAACGTGAAAGGACGTTTAAATATTCTTGAGAATTTAGCAGTACATGCCCGTTTCTCTCAATTTAAAGATGAAATAGATCAAAATAATTCGACAGATTTTGTGCATAGTAAAACCCAAGAATCTGAGATCTATGGTCAATGGGGCTTTACTCCAAATCAACAGCTTTTGGTTGGTGTAACCCACCGTAATATTGACGGTGATGTTCTTTCTTATGGCTCACCATACCAAGAAGATATTGACTCAACTGGTTATTATATCCAACACAAATACGATCAAGCTGGGTTAAATACCCAAGTTGGTATCCGAGTTGAAGACAATGAAAAGTTCGGCACACATACCGTTGCTCAAGGATCAGTTCGCTATCAAGTTCTACCTTTAACCAGCGTTTATGCCAATATTGGTTCAGCTTTTAAAGCACCAACACTTAATGATATGTATGCTTATGGCGGTAACCCAGACTTAAAGCCAGAAGAAAGCTTGTCTTACGAAATCGGTCTAGATCAAAAACTAGCTTACAATATTTCAACAGGTATATCTCTCTATACCACCGAAGTCGACAACCTCATTGATTTTGACGGTGTTCTCAATCAAATGAGAAATCTTGAAAAAGCGAAAATGGAAGGTAGTGAGCTTTATGTGAAATGGCAAGGTGATAACCTGTTTACCAATTTAAGCTACAACTATGTGCGTGCAAAAAATAAGAAAAATGATGAAGATCTAAGTCGTCGTCCTCGTCAAAATATTGCTTTAACTGCAGGTTGGACCGATGAACAATATACCTTCTCGACAACTATGCTTGCGAATGGTGATTACGACAACAGTGCATTTGATAATGTTCAAATCCCTGGGCACTTCCGTGTAGATATGCATGGGCAATACAAAGTAAATAAAAATGTAGATGTCTTTGCAAATATCCAGAATGTAGGTGATTCAAAATATCGTACCGCTTACGGTAGTGGTAGTTACTACATCAACGGTGGTCGCCTAGCTTCTGCGGGTGTCACATTCCGTTATTAATCGCGTGATAAAATCATAAAAAATATTTTCTTAACTCCAGTTTCGGGGTAATGTTCTGACCGACATTATCCCCTTTTTATTTTCAGGATCAGAGAAACAGAACTATGGGACATCGTTTAAGTAAAATCTATACCCGTACAGGCGACTCAGGCACAACTGGCTTAGGGGATGGTTCACGCGTTGCCAAAGATGATTTACGTATTGCAGCTTTGGGTGATGTCGATGAACTGAATGCAACCATTGGTGTGCTCCGTGCACAAATCAGTGCCAGCACAGTTGAAAATAAAGCACACTGGGATAAAAGCTTAAGCCTGATTCAACATTGGTTGTTCGATTTAGGCGGTGAAGTGTGTATTCCAAATTACCACCTACTTCAACCTGTATGCATCGAGTTCCTTGAAAAAGAAATCGATCACATGAACGAGTCTTTACCGATGTTAAAAGACTTCATTCTGCCATCAGGTACTTTAGCATGTAGTTATGCACATCAGGCCCGTGCAGTCTGCCGTCGTGCCGAACGTTCGTTATTGTCGGTACATCATCGTGACCAAAATATTCAGACAACCGCATTACAATTACTGAATCGTTTATCGGACTGGTTGTTCGTTGCTTCACGTGCCTTACAACGTGCTGAAGGTGGTAACGAAGTGTTGTGGCAAAAGAATATTAATGACAGTATCGATCAAGCATAATCATTTCTTGGGTAGATAAAGATGCGAATTATTGGTCATCGTGGTGCGCGTGGCGAAGCGCCTGAAAATACTTTAGGTGGATTCCGCTATCTGCATGATTTAGGTGTACGTGCCGTTGAATTTGATGTACGTCAACTAAAAGATGACCACTTGGTGGTGATTCATGATGATGATTTTGTACGCACCGCAGGTCGTTCACAACAAGTTGAAAACAGTAGCTTAGTTGAAGCCCAGCAATTCGATCATCGCCATCAATGGCAAGCATGGGCCTTTGAAGAATACACGCCAAGTCTACCGCATGTTTTAGATTGTTTAACCGACTTTGAACATATCGAAGTGGAGATTAAGGCTGTTGCAGACGAAGCTGCGGCTGAGCGCTTGATTCAGCAGTTACAACAAGATTTAAAAGGTTTTGAAGCAACCGCGACCATTACCAGTTTTGATGTCAAAATCTTGGCTGTATTACAGCAACAACAGAGTTTGTTTAAGCGTGGACTACTGGTGGAAATCCCGATTGGTGAATATGCGATTGAACTGGCACAGCAATATGGCTGTTGTCAAATTGGCTGGGGAGATGCCTTGGCAACTGATGACATTATTCAACGTACTCAACAGGCCAATCTTGAGATTAGTGTCTGGACAGTGAATGAAGTTGAACGCGCCAAACATCTTCAGCAATTAGGCATTCAAGGTTTGATTACCGATCTACCCACCACGATGTTACAGCATTTGACCTAAGCAAAAGGCGGAATAAATTCCGCCTTTTTTTATTTTATTATTTACGTTGCGCCTGAATAAGACGCTGCCCTTTGGCATCCAATAGGTATAAGTTGGTACCCTCCAACTGAAAACGTTCAACACGCTGTATCGCATCCATCAAGTCCGCTTCTTGCGCCAACGCCTTATCACAACTTTGATGCTGTGCCATCACATCAAAATCCAGCTTGCCTTGAGCAAAATCATACTTATAGCGACCATAAATCTGATTACAGCCAGTGTGTCCCGCCACCATTTTTGAAACTGAATTGAGCGAGAAACTTGGATACTGATTAAAGAACAATGCTCGCTTGCCCTGAATCGTTGTAATCTGCCATTCCACATCCTGAACTCCATCTACACTTTTGCGTACTTGCATTGCTGGTGGCTGAACAACTCGCTTAGGTTGTAGGGTGCTTTTGGGCGCAGGTTTGGGTTGGCTTTGGCAAGCCGCAAGCATGACTGCCGCAGAGAATATTAAAGTTTTGTTAAAAAATGCCTTCAAAGAAAAAATGGGATTTTTCATGGTAATTTGCTCAGACATTGATTTTTTTCACCTTTTAATTCATTGATTAATTTTACAAATGAATTCTGTTACTGTTCTTTCGATACAACTGTAGAATAATGCTAGTGCTAATTGATTTGGACATGCTAATATCAGTGATAAAATAGCAATATATCGTCATGATTGGTTTTGCTATCTCGTTTAGTTTTATTATCTTGTGCAAACAAGGTTTTTAGGAGCGCTGACGGATATGACTTCCGCCCCACTCAAAAAAGCACCCATTAACTGGACTGCTAGCATTACCTTAATTGGAACACCAATTGTTGCTGCTATATTAATTCCTTTGTACGCCTATTATTATGATTTTAGTGTAAGTGCATGGGTGAGTATGATTTTCCTATTGGCACTCAGTAGCCTAGGAATTACAGCAGGTTATCACCGTCTTTGGGCACATCGTGCTTATGAAGCAGCATTACCGCTTAAAATTTTACTCATGATTGGCGGCACCTTTGCGGTTCAAAACAGTATTTTGTTCTGGGCTTCAGGTCACCGTACCCATCACCGCCATGTCGATGATGTTGATGAAGACCCGTATTCAATCAAACGTGGCTTTTGGTATGCACATTTAGGTTGGATGATTCGCGATCATTCCCCATCTAAACCAGATTTCAAAAATGCACCTGATTTGCTCAATGACAAATTAGTGATGTTCCAACACAACTACTATGTGCCAATGGTGATTGCAGTTCACGTTGGTGTATTAGGCTTGATTGGTTGGGCGACAGGCGATATCTGGGGTGTCATTTTACTCGGTGGTTTATTACGTTTGATCATCAGTCACCATGTCACCTTCTTTATTAACTCACTATGTCATATGTGGGGCAAACGTCCTTATACAGATGAAAATACGGCGCGTGACAACTTCGTGTTAGCTATTTTCACTTGGGGTGAGGGCTACCATAACTACCACCACATTTTCCAATACGATTACCGTAACGGAGTGAAATGGTGGCAATATGATCCAACAAAATGGTTGATCTGGACCAGTTCTAAACTTGGTTTAGCAAAAAACTTACGTCGTATTCCAAGCTTTAATATCAAAAAAGCAGAGCTTGCGATGAAGTTCAAATATGCGGAACGTGACTTGGCGATTTATGGTCATGATGTGAATACTGACATCGTGCAAATGAAACAACGTATCGCACAAGAATATGAAGCTTTCACCCATACTTTAAATGATTGGGCAAAGCTGAAAGAACAAGAGCTTCAAGCGAAGAAAGCAGCGATGGCTGAGAAAATTCATCAGATGGATCACAAACTGAAAGTTGATTTCCAATTGCTTGAACACCGCTTAAGTCACCATCGTGAATGTTTAGAAACCTTGATGCGTAATATCAAAAAAGCACCTGTTTCTGAATAAATGATCGATAACTAAAATGGTCTCAATAGAGGCCATTTTTTATGCCTGTTCATCTACCATTCCTTTCTCCCGACGATTCACCATTTCACACTGATATTTGCTATAGTCATGATTCAGCTCTCTCTGATGTTTCAGTTATGCAATTCAATCCCCGCTATGCTTCCCTCAATCCCAAGCTCTATCACCAACAGCAGCCCAGTCCATTGCGTGATGCCAAAGCAGGTCATTTTAATGAAGCACTCGCCAATGAATTGCAGTGGAGCGAAGAAGATAAAGCCAACTGGGTTGAAATCTGTAGCGGACAAAAAACCTTTGCCGAATTCCCACCACTCGCTATGGTCTACGCAGGGCATCAGTTTGGACAATGGGCTGGACAGTTAGGAGATGGCCGCGGTTTGTTGATCGGGCAAATCCTAAATCAGCAAGGTGAAACGATTGATCTACATCTCAAAGGTGCTGGCTCTACCCCTTACTCGCGCATGGGCGATGGACGTGCTGTGCTACGTTCCGTCATTCGTGAATATTTAGCGGGTCATGCGTTGAATGCCTTGGGTGTTGCATCAAGTCATGCTGTTGGTTTTACCAGTTCAACTCAAGGCGTACAGCGCGAAACCTTAGAGCTAGGTGCGATGCTGTTGCGCACTTCCGAATGCCATATTCGTTTAGGACATTTTGAATGGATCAATCAATATGCCCCCGAGCTTTTGGCTGAATTCACGCAAAAATGTATTGAATGGCATTATCCAGAATGTCTGAAAGCTGAAAATCCAATACTCTCTTTTGCTGAAGCTGTGATTGAGCGAACCGCCATCATGATTGCCAAATGGCAATTGGTTGGTTTTGCCCATGGGGTGATGAATACCGACAATCTCAATATTACAGGTTCAACTCTGGATTTTGGCCCATATGGTTTTATGGAACGTTTCCGCCCCAATTGGATTAACAACCATTCCGATTACCAAGGTCGTTATACCTATCAAAACCAACCGAGTATCGGTCATTGGAATCTGTGGACGTGGCTGAATAATTTAATTCCGTTGGCGAGCACAGAAAACAAAGAACAATTCAAACTCGATCTAGCAGCATGCTTAGAACGGTTTGAGCCGGCCTTCTTACACTATTATGGTCAAGGCCTATGCCAAAAAATGGGGCTGCCAGAATTTCATAAAGACAGCCTAGATTGTAGTTTTGCCTTTCTTGGTATCATGCAAACCGAGCAGCTAGATTACACCCAAAGTTTTCTTCGTTTGCAGCAACAGGATTACAAAGCATTAAGAGATGACTGCATCCATATACAACAGTTTGATGACTTCCTGATACGCTATCAAAATATTCGACAGCATCAAGATACTGATGCCTTGGATGAAATCATGCAGCAGGTCAATCCACAGTATATTCTACGCAATCACATGGCGCAGAAAGCGATTGAACTTGCGGAACGTGGTGACTTTAATGAGGTTGATCGTTTGTTTAAGCTGCTGAATCAACCTTATCAAAAACAAGCTGATTTAGAAACAGAAGCAGATACTGCACCATTGCCAAGCGATGTGCCTGAAATTTCTGTCAGTTGTTCATCTTAGCAGAAGAAATCTATGAAAATTGGGCTGATGATCGGATGTGCGATTCTAATCCTGTTATTGGGACTGGCTTATTTCCAGTATGGCAAGTTCATCCCAACATTAGGATCGACACATCAGCCTCTTTCAGCCCAAGAAATACAACAGCTGCAACAAAACAAACCCGTGACTTCAATTGAAGTGTTTAAAAGTCAGCGCATTTTGCAATTGAAACACCAACAGGAAATCATTCGCAGCTATCCCATGCGTTTAGGCTTTGATCCGATCGGACACAAACAGTTTGAAGGTGATGGCAAAACACCTGAAGGAACTTATTCTATCGATTGGCGCAATCCTCAAAGCGCTTACTATAAGTCTTTGCATATCTCCTACCCGAATAAAGTAGATCGCGCCTATGCTCAACAGCAGGGTCAATCCGCTGGCGGTGATGTAATGATTCATGGCACTGTACCAACACAAGCCACATCATTTCCCGCAAGCGCAAGCTATATGCCACGTAAAGACTGGACGCTGGGCTGTATTGCGGTGACTAACTCAGATATGGATGAAATATGGAAATTGGTCAAGGATCACACCCCTATTATCATTCATCCATAATGGGCTAATATCCAGAGTAACTTTTGCGGATAAAGACGATGATCAAACTGCACAAGGCTTATGCAGGGGATAAGTTTATCATCTGGAATCACTTATAATTTACCGTCATAACTCCTCACAAGCAATTGTAAAGTAATGTAAAAATATTTTGCTTATAAAAAGCGGATACCTAAGTAATCACCAGAAAAGAAGATAATTTCAACAAAAGCTTTGCGAAACTATCCACATTTTCTGTGGATAACGCTGTGGTTATCCACAGGATAAAACTTTTTGCAGTTCTTCAAATAGTTTATTCACTACACACGACGTTCATCTTAGTCTCATATCAAGACAAAAATGATGGGCTCTTCAATCATTATCACCATTGATATTGGGCAAATAATTGTGCCCCCATCCTCTTGGCTTGATTGGTATTCAGATCATCCGTGATATATTTCAAACCGAAGTTATCATGCTGAATAGAGATTCCCATAGCA
The DNA here is from genome assembly GCF_013072695.1 of Acinetobacter sp. Ac_5812. Lineage (GTDB taxonomy): Bacteria > Pseudomonadota > Gammaproteobacteria > Pseudomonadales > Moraxellaceae > Acinetobacter. The sequence goes on along the minus strand of NZ_LXUK01000005.1, from coordinate 90,760 downwards.
TGAGTTTGGGGTTCAAAGTGTACTCCCCATTTAAAAATCTTGTCCCAATACGCATTCATTTGCCAAAGGCTCATATATTCATTGCTTATCGAACTGAGCCCAACGCTCCATGGTTGATCTGACTGGTAACTCATATCAGTATAAACTTTATAAGGTAGCCTCTGCGTGTATTGCTGATATGTATTAAATTTCCCCTGAATATCAAAGCGCGGACGCATATCCTGATCGTAGCTTATTTTATATCGGGTATAAGGCGCATCTTGCCAATATAAGTAGGCTAGTGCATCTTGAATATTGACATGAATCTTAAAATTATTCGCAATCGTCCCTGTAATTGAGGCATCTAAAGCAAAACCATAACCTTGGTTGGCTTGCTCTTTCCATCCCATTTTATCCTCTTTTAACGCAGGCTGATCATAGCTATAGTCAATTTGACCATTCAACCATTTGACTCGATCCATGAGTTGTATCTGATCCGTTGTTTGAGCCAAGGCATTGACTTGACCATCCACATAATGCCGCCCAATTAATGCGGTTGCACCCGTCGTTAAACTCCAGTTCGGGCTCAACTGCCATGTATAGGCAAATCTAGACCCGACTGTATCCACATGCTGCGCCTCAAGCTGTAAGTTATATTGAGTATTCGCATCAATTGGTTTTTCATTTTTTATTTGATAATAAAGTTTAGCCGTATCTTTACTGAATCTTAATAGATAATCATAACGCCAGATCCAACTTAGATCCCATGCACCTTGTTTTACGCCAAGTTGCATTAATCCATGGGCAAAAGCATTCTTTCCAGATTTAAAGTTTGGATCACTCCAATCATCTGTAAATGATTTAATCGATAAAGGTTCACTATAAACATCGGCACGTACTTGATAGTACAATTGCTCTTGGGCATTACAAGAGCCAGCTATCAATAAAATAGAAAGCACGAAACTTTTTCTTAGCATATAAAAAAGGGGTAGCATCTACCCCTCTCCTTTCATGATTATGGTGCAATGGCTTTGGTGGTGTTATCAGTAAAGGTGGCAGAATAAACGCTTCTTGAAACCTTATTGATTGTTCCATACTTGGTATTGCCAACTTTAATATCAGCTGAAGTAAACTGATCTACATTTGCAATATCTACAAATGCACCATTTGAATGAGATACTTTTGCAGAAACAGCTGGTTTTTCAGCAACTAAGTTTTCTGTTTTGACATCCACATTTAAAGCATTTTTATCAACTGTAATTTTAATATTTGCAGTGCCTTTTTGATAATCACTGCGTTTAGCAGATAAATCAATATTAAATGGCTTGATTGCATTAGCGCCACCTTTAACATTACCTGATAGTTTTACCACGAGGTCTGCATTAATAAATGATGCAGCAGATTCACCATTTGTGATATCAATTGTCTTGGTTAAATCGTTATTTAGTTTGATACTTGCATCTAAATTTAGACTCTCTGAACCACTAATGGCCTTACCTTTCAAAGTAAGTTCAGTTGGAATGATCTCTGTCCCCAAATTATTACCGTCTTTGAATTGAACTTTTTTAGCTTTACTTGCCAGCTCGGTTAATTCAATTTCTGCATCTGTTGTTTTCAATACAACATTTGAGAACTTAAGTTCCGCAGTCTCAGGACGTGAATCGCCACGATTGTCTAATAATGCAGCAGTACTATAAATGGCTTGTGCTGTACTATCACTCTTAAACTCTAAAGAAGCATCTTTTTTATTTACATCATTCTTGGTTAGGATTTTCCCACCAGCAACGATTTTAAAGTTATATTTATCCGTTACAGCTGTATAAGGCGCTTCTAGCTTTACAGCATTAACCGTAACTTGAGCCCCCTCACCAAAAATATCTTTCAATGTATTGGTTTTAAAATCCCAAATCGTATTTGTCCAATATTCTGCTTTTGCACTACCTGAAACTGTCACGGATGATGCATTTACTGTCACAGCAAATGTACTATCCGTTAATTGATAGTCAATATAATCATCATTATCGAGTAAAGTCTGCAATTGTGCTGCATTATAGGTCTTATTTGATCCTTGAGCATCATTATAGGCTAATGTAGCAAGTGTGAGCACCAGCCCTGCTGCATTGTCAATATCCTTACCAGCATCGCTAACTGCATCAAAGGTTGGTTGATATTGAGATTGCAAACTATCAAAACTATCAAAATAAGCAACAATGCTATTGGTTGTATCAATCAGTTGTTTTGCTTTATCTAAATCTGAAACAGGTGCAACTGGATTACCATTATCCGTATTATTTGATGAGCTGCCGCCACCTCCTCCACAAGCAACTAAAACTGTAGAACAAGCGAAAGCTAAAAATGTCTTTTTAAACATTGGAGACCCCTTTTATAATAAACTTATTATCTAAACTGTTTTAAATTTAGGATTTTAAAAAACCATATATAGGCTTTGCGAGGAATAATAGCTATTTATATTTATAATGACAATTTTTTATTCAACTAAAAAAGCCCTTTATAAATAAAGGGCTTTTAATATTTTACTCATCTGGATATTCAAAACGATAACCCACCCCATAAACCGCCTGAATCCATTCATGACGATTGCCTGTATCCGCCGCCTCTGAAATCTTACGGCGCAGGTTTTTAATATGACTGTCGATTACTCGATCGGCTACATCGAAGCTATCTGGGTTAATATGATCAAGTAATTGCGCACGAGAATAAACCTGACCTAAGTGCTCCAAGAACAACTCTAATAAACGGAACTCAGTAGGAGTCAAAGTCAGTGCTTTTTGTTGATACCAAATACGTTGCTGCGCTTTATCAATACGGAATAAATCGTTTTGCTCAGGCTCTGCTTTACGCTCTAAACGGCGTAATACTGCTTGTACACGTGCAACCAGTTCTTTGGGACTGAATGGCTTACAGATATAGTCATCTGCTCCCATATTCAAACCTAAAACACGGTCAATTTCCTCAGTACGTGCGGTGACCATAATAATCGGTAGATCAGACTGTTCACGGACTTTACGGCAAATGGTCAAGCCATCCATGCGTGGCACCATCAAGTCCAAAATCATCAAACTCGGTTTACGTTGCTGAAACTGAGTATAAGCATCTTGACCATCATGAAACATACTGACTTCAAAACCAGCAGCTTCTAAATAATCACGAACCAACTGTGCAAGTTCAACCTCATCTTCAACCAACATAATATGTTTCATGGTTTTCATCCTATCCATCATCCTCAACACGAGAGGATCTAAAAGTTATTGAATTGATTTTGGGAAAGTCAGGACACAACGTAATCCACCTAATGGTGAATGATCGAAAGTCAGTGAACCACCTAAAGCTTGTGCCAACTTACACGACAAGGCCAAACCTAGACCTGTACCACCCGTACTGCGTGTACGCGAATCATCGACACGATAGAAGCGCTCGCCTAAACGTGCCAGTTGCTCATCATTTACGCCCAATGGACTATCATCTACATACATTATCCATTGTTGCTCATCTTGTTGAGTGTGAATCTGTATTTTTCCACCTTGTTCGGTGTAACGAACACAGTTCCCTAACAGATTGACGATAATCTGTTTAAAGCGATCCCGATCTAAAGATAAGGTTGCCCCTTCGCCGGATAATGTTACTTCAAGCTGGTTTTGTTCAAACGTCGATCTAAAGTTTTCAACTTCTTGTAGTACCACATCCCACGGATTGACTTCAGCAAAATAGCATTTCAACTGTTGTGCATCGGCTTGTGCTAGGTCTGCGAGATCTTGGGTTAACTTCTTCAACGTACTGACCTGACGCATCATGGCATTCAGGTGTTCAGGCGTCGCCTTACGAATCCCGTCCTGCATCGCTTCAATCTGCGCCTGCAATACTGCCAAAGGTGTTTTCAGTTCATGTGAGGTATCGGATACCCATTGACGGCGAGATTCTTCATGCTGATGTAAAATATCAGCCAAATGATTGAGTTGATTGGATAAGTCACCCAGCTCATCATTACGCTTAATCATCACTTGATGTTGATAATTGCCACGGGTCAGTTCCAAGGTTGCTTTTAATAAACGTTGAATTGGTTTCTTGAAATAAGTCGCCATCAACAGTGCCGCAACCAAACTTGAAAGTACCGTTAAGGCATAGACCAATAGCAAATATCGTTTTTGATTACTAAAGAAATTGATACTAGAAGCATCATCCTGATCCAGTACGGGCTTTAATCCGAGGTAACCGACCACCTTCTCGCCCACCACAATCGGACGGAACGAAATTTGGTCCGTTGCAGGTTCGCCCACAATAAACTGCTGATTCTCATCGTATAAAGACAGTCGAGAGCTTAAACCTAAACGGTCAGGAATCGAGACAAAGCGCTTTTTGCCCTGCTCAGCAGGTGCCGCATTCAGTTTGCTTTCTTGTTTATCTTCTTTGCTATCCGTCTTTAAACGGAATTGACGTGGACTTAAAGGAAAGCGCAAGCCTTCAAAAGGTTGATATTCCGAAGGTAAATTTTGTTTGAGGATCTTTAATTCTTCATCATTAAATATCTGCCGATTTTTGATCTCGACATTATTTTGTGCCAGCGTTGGAGATAGGCTAAGTAAGGTATGGTCATTAAAATAACGTTGTTGTAGGGCAATATCGTACTGACGACGCAACCACCACTGAGACAGGCGGTCATAGTCATCTGGTGCTGCCGTACCTTCAATTTGCAGAATCTGCGCCTGAATTGCATTTCCCCAGTCATGATAAACCGTATAGACGTTGCCTAAATTGGCAATCAATCGGTCTAGCTTCTGCATTTCCACATCGGCCACATAACGCGCAAAGTTCTTTTGCATGGTCCAATGCAAAATCCCCAAGCTAATCGTTGCGATCAACAAGGTCGTCAGTAATACCGTTAAAAACAGGCGTAGGGCTAAGGGCACGCGGCGAACATTCAAAAGCAGATTCTCAATAGTGTTCTATTTGTGGATTGTAACCAACATGGTCGAAAAAAACTCTCCATTGTTTCTTCATCTTTATTATCTAATCTTTAACCATCGAATCACAACAGATCATGCTGGATAAAACAATGAACAAGACAAAAATCGTATTGATGACCACCCTACTCGGTTCTGTTTTAGGTCTGGCGGCCTGTCAGTCAACCACACCAGCGGAACAGTCAATGGATCGTGACCATCACCGCCATAATATGCAACGTGCACCTCTTACACCAGAACAACGTGCTGAATGGCAAGCCAAACGTGAACAACGCTTAGAGCAACGCGAACAAATGCGCCAAGAACATCAAGCCCAACGTGCCCAGATTGAGCAAGCCTGTCAAGGAAAGCGGATTGGAGAACGCGTGAATGTTCAATGGAATAAGCGTGTAATTGAAGGCACCTGTGAAGTTCGTTTTACCCCAGATAAATCACAGTTCAAACGCCAAGCCAACGCAAGCACTTAATTTCCCTGTTCCTCATCGGCGCTTTTAAAGCGCCTTTTTTTATGGCCAAAGCATCTTGATTTTTAAGTACACAGCTGCTTACGATTTTGCCGCTACAGTTTCACTCAAAAGCCAAAAAAGCACCTACAATCTAAACGCTTAAACAGGTTGAACCATAAACTTTGACTTCACAGTCACTAAGAAATGACCTGCAAAAGCTTGTACCGAACTATAACTTGTTGCACGATTAGCAGTACAAAATGGTGCTGTTGGGCACATTTATCATTGACTAAGATTATAACTCTGGTTTAACCAGTATTGAGGAACCCGCTATGCCACAATACAAAGCACCCTTACGTGATATGCAGTTCGTATTGCACGAATTATTAAATGCTGAAGCACATTACGCGAAACTTCCTGCATTTCAAGACACTGTAAGCCGTGAATTGGTTGATCAATATTTAGAAGCAGCGGCTGATTTCTGCGAAAACGAACTTTCTCCTTTAAACCAAGTCGGCGACCGTGAAGGTTGTACTTGGAATGACGGTGTTGTAACAACACCTACAGGCTTTAAAGAAGCGTATCAAAAATATATCGAACTTGGCTTCCCATCTCTTTCTGCTGATGAAGAATTTGGCGGTCAAGCATTACCAAACTCTTTAGGGATTTCTATCTCTGAAATGGTGGGTACTGCAAACTGGTCATGGGGCATGTACCCTGGTCTTTCTCACGGTGCTGTTCGTACTTTAGAACATCACGGTTCTGATGAGCAAAAGAACACTTACTTGCCAAACCTTGTTTCAGGTGTTTGGACAGGGACGATGTGCTTAACTGAATCTCATGCAGGTTCTGACTTAGGTATCATCCGTTCTAAAGCAGAACCAAATGCTGACGGTAGTTACGCAATCTCTGGCGAGAAAATCTTTATCTCTGCTGGTGAACACGACATGGCTGACAACATCATCCATATCGTACTTGCGCGTTTACCAGGTGCGCCAAAAGGCACGAAAGGGATCTCTTTATTCATCGTACCTAAATTCCACGTCAATGCTGATGGTTCAGTTGGCGAGCGTAATGCGGTTCGTTGTGGTTCAATCGAACACAAAATGGGGATCCATGGTAACGCAACTTGCGTGATTAACTTTGACCAAGCAAAAGGTTACTTGATCGGACCTGAAAACCGTGGCTTAAACTGCATGTTCACTTTCATGAACACAGCACGTATCGGTACAGCGGTTCAAGGTTTATCTGCATCTGAATCATCTTTCCAAGGCGCTTTGGCGTATGCGAAAGATCGTTTGGCAATGCGTTCTCTTTCTGGTCCTAAAGCACCAGAGAAAGATGCCGATCCAATTATCGTTCACCCAGCTGTTCGTAACATGCTTTTAACGCAAAAATCATTTGCTGAAGGCGGTCGTGCGTTGGTTTACTTATTGGCTCAATATGCAGATATCGTTGAAAAAGGCGAAACTGAAGAAGAGCGTAAGTTTGCTGACAACATTTTGTCTTTGTTAACGCCAATCGCAAAAGCATTCTTAACTGAGACGGGTTCTGAATCTGCGAAGCACGGTGTACAGGTGTTTGGCGGTCACGGTTTCATTTCTGAACACGGTATGGAGCAAATCGTACGTGATACACGTATTGCTTGCTTATACGAAGGTACTACTGAGATTCAAGCACTTGACTTGTTAGGTCGTAAAGTCTTGCAAACTCAAGGTGCAATGTTGAAAGACTTCACCAAGATCATCCATAAATTTGTTGAAGCAAACAAAGACAATGCTGCAATGCAAGAGTTCGTTGCACCATTGGCTGCTGCCAACAAAGAATGGGGTGACATCACCATGCAAATCGGTATGCGTGCAATGCAAAACCCGGATGAAGTGGGCGCAGCTGCGGTTGACTACCTATACTTCTCTGGCTATGTCACGCTTGCTTACTTATGGGCACGTATGGCGCTTGTTGCTCAAGAGAAATTAGCTGAAGGTACAACTGAAGTTGACTTCTACAATGCAAAAGTGACCACTGCTCGCTTCTACTTCAAGAAGATCTTGCCACGTGTTCGCTCGCATGTAGACGTACTTTCAACTGGCGTTGCGCCATTGTTTGAACTTGATGCGGAACACTTCGCTTTCTAAACATAGTTTAGAATGAGATGCAACGTTCATCACAGAAAAAGGACTGGTCAGTTTTGACCGTCCTTTTTTTGTTTAATCAATGCTAAATTTATACGATTCAATTTATTTGTTCGTTTTATTTGATCACTTTGCACATGAAACTGTGCGTAGAAGGGAACGATTATGCCAATTTACAATGCGCCTTTAGCAGACATGAAATTCATCTTAAATGATGTATTTAAAGCAGAACAATTTTGGCAGTCTAATGAGAAACTGGCTCATGTAGATGCTGCAACCGCTGAAGCAATTTTAGAAGAAATGGCGAAGTTTGCCCAAAACGTGACACATCCGTTAAACCGTACGGGTGATGAAGAAGGTGCACGTTGGGAAAATGGCGAAGTTTTCACCCCAGCAGGTTTCAAAGAAGCATTCCGTCAATACGCTGACGGCGGTTGGATCGGCTTAGGTGCTGATGAAGAATGGGGCGGTCAGGCAATGCCAAAAATGCTGACTGTACTGTCTGATGAAATGTTATTCGCGACCAACCCTTCATTCATGCTCTACCCGCTTCTTTCTGTGGGTGCTGGTATGGCCTTAAACAGCTATGCATCACAAGAGCAAAAAGAAACTTATTTACCTAAAATCTACTCTGGTGAATGGTCAGGCACCATGTGCTTAACTGAACCCCATGCAGGTACAGATTTAGGCATTATCAAAACTAAAGCTGAACCTAATGAAGATGGTACGTATAACATTACGGGGACTAAAATCTTCATCACCGGTGGTGATAACGACCTCGCTGAAAACATCATTCATCTTGTGCTTGCGAAGACACCTGATGCACCTGCGGGTTCACGTGGTATCTCATTATTCATCGTTCCAAAGTTCCTGTTAAATGAAGATGGTTCTTTAGGTGAGCGCAATCCAGTTGGCCCAGGTTCTATCGAACACAAGATGGGGATTAAAGCTTCTGCAACTTGCGTGATGAACTTTGATGGTGCCAAAGGTTACCTCGTGGGTAAAGAAAACGAAGGTCTTGCTGCAATGTTCGTGATGATGAACTACGAACGTTTGTCGATGGGTATCCAAGGTCTCGGTGCTTCTGAATTTGCGTATCAAAATGCGGCACAATACGCGACTGACCGTTTACAAGGTCGTAGTGCAGCAGGTGTTCAATCACCAAATAAACCAGCGGACAGCATTTTAGTACATGGTGATGTACGTCGTATGTTACTTAACGCACGTGCCAACAACGAAGCTTCTCGTGCATTTGCAGTTTACGTAGGTCAACAACTAGATATCACCAAGTTCTCGACTGATGCAGAAGCGGTGAAGCAAGCGAACAACCGTGTTGCACTGTTAACACCTATCGCAAAAGCTTACCTCACTGATACGGCTTTCCAAGCAACCTTGGATGCACAAATGGTGTTTGGTGGCCACGGTTATATCCGTGAATGGGGTATGGAACAATGTATCCGCGATCTTCGTATTGCTCAAATTTACGAAGGGACGAACGGTGTTCAGTCTCAAGATTTAATTGGTCGTAAAACCATTAAATGTGGCGGCGCATTCATTGCTGAGTACATCACTGAAATCCGTGACTTCGCCAATGATCTAGACACTGATTTGAACTTCATTAAAGATGCAACTTTAGACGCTGCTACTGAAATTGAAGCAATCACGCAGTTCATTATCGAGCAAGCGGCTGAAAACGTAGATTTCCCGAACTCAGCTGCAGTTGATTACTTACATGCAGTGGGCTTACTCAGCTTTGCCTATATGTTTGCAAAAATCGCTGCTGCTGCAAAAGATAAGTCTGGTGATTTCTACCAAAACAAAGTTGCTTTAGCGCAATACTTTGTAGACCGTATCTTGCCTGAATTAGATTCTCGTTTAGCGAAAATCAAAGCAGGTTCAGACTTGATCATGAACTTCAGCGAAGATTACTTCACCAACCAAGCTTAATTTTGGCGTGATGTTAAAAACTGCCTCAATCATTTGGTTGAGGCAGTTTTTTTATCGCTATAATAAAATCAGCATAAAACTTGCATAACATTCTAATGATCATGTTGAGAATATAAATCTCTATGTCGAACTCTAAAGAAAAACTTGAAGGCTTACCTCGTCTGCTTGACCGCTTCGGTCACTACGCAGTTGAAGCCTTTCATTACTTAGCCTTGTTTATTATCGGCTGTATGATTGCATGGTCAGCCGTGCATACCGTGATTGAAATTCTAACGGTAAAACAGTACGCCACCATTGATGACATCTTGCTGCTGTTTATCTATTTAGAATTAGGCGCCATGGTCGGGATTTATTTCAAGACCAACCATATGCCAGTGCGCTTTTTGATTTATGTCGCAATTACCGCACTCACTCGTCTGTTGATTGCCGATATTCAGCACAATCATAAAGCATCGATGGATTTAGTGATTACCACAGGTTCGATCTTGATTTTAGCGTTTGCGATTCTGGTGGTACGTTTTGCGTCGTGGAACTACCCTTCTGTGATCCGAGGTAAAGATCAGGAACAACAATTGCCTTCCAACAAAACCCCTCGACCACAAGATGACGAACTGGCATAAATAAAAAAGCAGGCGGATCGCCTGCTTTTTTATTTATGCATTTGTTATGCAACTCGGAAGACACGATAGTTCGAGTCCACCAACACATATTTGCCTTGAACCTGCATCCAGTTATAACCACGTGGTGGCTGATACAAACGATGGGTACGATAGTTAGACACTACATAACGGTTACTACGGAATTCTGAAGGTAAACGCTCACCACGCTTGAAGTTAATACGTTGACCATAATGATTACCACGGTCGCTATTCGACCAGCGTGGTTGTTCTCGATGATCATAACGGTGGTCATAACGATCATAGCGGTTGTCGTAACGATCCTTATGATCATGATTCCAACGATTTGAATCTGCCATGGCTGAGGCAGAAACACCTAGCATAAGTGTTGATACCAGTAATACTGCTGTCTTCTTCATGATTTAATCCTCTATTTTTCGATCTGAAATCAGATTAAGAAAAACTCAAGGAGAAAGCATGAATAAAACCCGCGACATTGCAAAGCTTTGTAATGAATAGCGAGAAATTATGAAGAATCCGCTAGCTGCTAAATTTTAAAAAACCCTCAAACATCAGCGAATAATCTCAATGGTAAAATTATCATCAGTCACCAAAAGATAACGTCCATCCACGACCACCCAATGTCGGCCACGCGGCGGTTCACGCAATGAATAATTGCCCCAGTCCCGAAGCACATATCGATCACTGCGGAATTCACCAGGTAATTCATTGCCTACCACAAAAGACTCACGGCGGTAACTGCGATCATATTGGGTGTCTGGATAATATTCGACACGAACACCCGGTCGATGATTCGGATGAGGATAGTAATTATTTTGATTGGGTTGGTAGTAATAACCTTTCGGTGGCGCTGTCGGCGTATAACGCTGATTTGAGAACGCAAATGGATCTTGTGTAGGCTGCTGATAGGCAGGAGTAGTCTGATGAGAGGAACGGCGCTCTACCCCACTATAGCCACTCCAAGCATTGTCCGCATAGCTCATTATTGGGAGATAGCTCAATATAGCCGCCAAGCCATAAATATAAGGTTGAAATTGCTTCATCGTGATCTCCCTAAAAGCAGAGTATCTGTCTATTTTAGAATAAAAAATAAGCACAACTGTTGTAATAATATTTTTTCAGATTAGCTGTTGAATTCCCAAGATAAACAGCAGCGAGCTACAGCGCTACCTAGATATGCTAGAATCATTTTTTTGGTTTTAAGGCAACATCTGTGGCTGAAATGAATTTTGATCGTCTCTATCAATTCTTCTGTAAAGTGCCAAGTGTACAAGAAGCACGTATCGTTGCGCATGGTGCAGATGGTCAACACGCATGGTGGTTTAAATTCAATATTGATGTTGAACACCCATTAGCATGGCAAACCGTTCAAGAACTTGGACATGTTCTCAATTATTTATCCACCAATGAACGTTTACCGACCCAGTTCTTCCCCGTATCTCCACCACCCTATATGAACGGTGAAGCTAAAGATTTCTTGGCTTGGGTAATCCAGTGTAATCATCCAGAATTCACTCCTGATGTAGTCTGTGACTGGCTAGAAGCCCGCTTACCAAATCCTGTCGATGATGAAACGCAGTGGAAAATCAAAACAGATTTAACTGAACTCGAGCAAATGGCTGATAAGGATTTAGATCAATTAATCCCGCCAAGCCCTTAATTTTTTTATTAATGATGTATGTCTTTCAACAAGCTGAATAGCAAATAAAGGTCCAAATTCAGCTTGTTGAGCTGGCTTTCTAAATCAGGATAAGTCGTAACCTAAATATTCTTGCGGTGATTCAGAATAAGGTAAAATCAGATAATCATTTTTTAAAATGAGCGCTTTCAGTTGTTGCTGATGGATGGAGCCCAAAGGATAAATCAAAGCCAGATCCTGAACTAAGTCATCAATCTTATCTGCTTTAAACTCTACTGTTTTGATCCACCCTAACAAAGCCGCCCCGAGCCCGATAAACTCAAAACCATAGTGCTGGATTTTCTGAATCAGCGCATAATTCTCGAAGGGATCAAAATCACAGGAAAAATAGCCATTCGGCAGCATCGCCAGTTTCAACGCTTCGGTTGTAATATCGGCCACTTTAACTTCAATGACACTATCCAGTGAAATCAATAAATGTTGATTGAAATAAAGCAGCGCTTCTAAATCATTTTCATCATAATGCTGCATTTTTTCAGCTAGGCTTTCAAAGCGCTGCTGCTGTACAGGATCATTCAACTGTTGAAGATAATGCTGTAATTGCTTTGGAACACAAACATTTTGATAGCTTTGCTCCCAGCTTGGTTCACCCACCTCAATCCCGTTGAGATCGTCACTGAAATCCACATACAAGCGATCATCCTCGACCGCATGCATCGAGGTATATTTTGCTTGTGCGGCATCATCTAAAACCAGAAACACTTTTTTAGGATAAACATCCTGTTTTAGAGCAAGATAGCATTCCAGAAGTTCTGCCCAACTCTGGATCTTAACAATATCGGCATAATGATTAAGTTGATGCACATCTAAATCAATCTGCTGATCCTGCCTAATAGTCAGTTTAATTTTAGCCATTTTCTAGAACGCCATTTTGCTCAATTAAAATGTCGATAAACCCGACCATTCCATAAAACGATAGATCCAGTATTTTACTTTTGACTCATCGGCATATTTTGCATAATCCACCGTGATTTGACGGCCATTGGCATTTGTCCATGCTGCATCAAAATACTGCCCTGCATCCTTAAACACTGACGCTTGTGCTGCACCAATCACTCGTATATCCGTCTCGAGATTATAATTTTTTAAGTTGCGTGCGGTTAAGTTGGCAGAACCAAGGATAATCTCCGCTTGCTGAGCATTGTATTTCAGTAGCATTTTGCTATGACATTGCTCACCACGGGTATCACACCAACGGATTGGAATGCCAGCGGCGTTGAGTTCCGAAGCCACTTGACGATTAGGGATACCATTCTTTTTCAAGCCAAATGCGTCTTTATTCGGGTCAAGCATAATACGAATGTTGACACCACGTTGCTGCGCCTGCTTGAGGGCATCAATGATATTGCGTTCCGATAAATAGAACATCGCCATATCTAGATGCTCTTTGCTCTTGGCGGTTTCAATCATTTTCACAACGGCATCATAAATGGCTTTTTCGGTCAGGACTTGCACTTGCGGTAATGTTTTATCTTCGGCAAGTCCGCCCATAATCACAAATGGGCTAGAACCATCAGACATATTGGCCACTGCTTGTTCAGTTTGCAACACATCAATCGCTGTTGGACCATCCACCACCAGAGCCACATTGCTATGATGCGAACTACCGTCATGTGGATTGGCAGAAGTCACCAAGCTTTTCCAGCCATCCACAGTATCAACCACCAAGGTTTTACGGTGATTGGCTTTGAAATTAAAAAGCTCTAAATAACTCCGTAAGGTAATTTTATCATTGCCAAACGGACTGCTTAACCAACCGCCCTCAGGATTATTACCTAAGTTTTGACAGCAGATATACCAAAAACCAGACCAAAGCGGATTTGAAGCACGTAAAGGCTTTAAATTTGTCTCAATCACATCTACGCCCGCTTGACGCAACTGCAGATAATGCTTTGGTGTTAGCCCACCATAGACCGAATTAATCGGATCGGTAATCACCACAACTTCGACGTTTGGATGCAAACGACGCTTTACGATTAAAGCATCAGTGAGCTCCTGCATCAAAGGAAATTGTTTAACCGTGGATTTCCCTACTTCCTGATTAAACAAGAACATATCCAGCACAATGGTACTTTGTGCCTGATCAATCAACAGAAACACTTCTTTGAAGATATGCTGGTCAACTTGTTGTTGGCCCTGTGCATCGATATAGGTCTGATCGGCCAAGAATTTCACATTGGCATGACGCAACTGACCGGTAAAATCCAATCCTTTTGGGAGTGGTTTTACGCTGTGATAAATTGCCGAAGCAATGTATCCAATCGCAAAAATACACAATATGACTGCCATGTAACGTCGACCTGACCAGTTTAATTTCCGATGAATTCGTTGGAAGATGCGCATATAAACAAAAAAAGCCCTAGTCGAATAAAAATCTCCCCAGCCCTCTTTATCAAAGAGGGGGAACTTTATCTAGGCTAGAGCTTATACTTTGATTTTTCAATGCTAATTTAGTGATTGTTTACAGAATTAAAATCAATTAAGTGTATCCAGATAGGCTCTAACAAAGCTATTAAAACAGCTAATCGTGCAACATCACTCCAGCGTGGCATATTAAAAACAGCTAAACTTTCTCCCCCAAGGCGATTCTTAATCGATTTAAGCCCCCCATCAAGGCAATACTACTGCTTAACTCAACAATTTCCCTGTCATTAAAATGCATAGGCAACTGGCTTTTAATCGACTCAAGCTGATCAGATAAATGGGTCATTGCTTCTGCCCACGCCAAGACCAAACTTTGTTTCTCTGAAAAAGCATTTGAATGCTTATAACCTGGAATTTTATCAATTAGCGCAGCTGCAACACCCATGTCTCTCAACTCTTGTGCATGATAGGCGCAGCAATAGGCGCAGCCATTGATTTGGGAAACATATAACTCCGCTAAAGCAATCAAACTGGGATCTATCCCTGAGGTTCTGATCGAAGCATGTGCGGCGTACAAATGCTGAATGGTTTTTTTTGCAATGTCTTTATAGTCCATCATCACATCACTCATATCGAAGGAAAAATCATTATTCAGGATGTGGTATAAATTGTAAATTAGGTATTATTTTGTTATATAGGTAACTTTTTTATACCTATATTTAACATGAAAGATAATATTTCAGGATGCTCAGTTGAAGAAGCGATGACAGTATTAGGTGGACGTTGGCGCATGCTTATAATTTCGTTTTTGTTAGAGAAACCAATGCGTTTCAATGAACTACGCCGAGTAATTCCGAATATATCGCAAAGAATGCTGACCTTAGAGCTACGATTTTTAGAAGAAGAAGGCTTTGTTTTAAGAGAAGTATATGCACAGGTTCCTGTCAAAGTTGAATATTCCATCACGGCTGAAGGTCAAAACCTAAAGAAATTGGTCGATGTATTACAAGAAGTGGGGATATGGTTAAAATCGCGAACCCCCTAAAAAAATGCTTGAGATCGGGTTACTCTCATTAAAAAAGAGATTCAGTACAATTTACCTCCTCAATAAAAAAGCCATTCGCAGAAACAGCATCTCATGCTGCCCGCGAATGACTTTTTTACAATTCGATTTTAACTTCGCTTAGAAGTTAAAATTCACCCCAACCGTGAAATTACGTCCAACTTGTGGAATGGTCGATAAGAATGATGCATGTTGGTACACCTGATCATCGAGCAAATTATTGGCATTCAGATAAACACGATAATCTGTAGCCTTACTATATTTACCTGTATATGCCACACCTAAATTCAGCATGTTATAGCTTTGCGTATCAGTTTCATAAGCGGCAATCTTGTCTTGTTGGAACACATGATAGTATTCAGCTGAACCGCTAAAGCCATCACCAAAGTCCGCATTTACTTTTGTTCCTAGACGGCCTGCTGGTACTCGCGGTGCATTTTCATTGTCGATTTTTCCACGCACATAGTCACCAAATACACCGACTTTATACATGTCTGATATCTGATAACCCGCCTCAGCTTCAGCACCATAAAAACGTGCCTGATCTTGGGTGTATTGCACCAAGCGGAAATCTTTATAGCGATCTAAAGTCTGGGCATAGATGTAGTCATCAAACCAGTTGTGATAGACATGCACATGGTAATCAAACTTGTTATTGTCATAATGGAAACCAAGTTCCACATTATTGGATTTTTCTTTCTTCAATTGATCATTACCTAGTTCATAGGTATTGGTCGCAAAATGTCCACCATTGGCATAGAGCTCTTGCGCTAAAGGTAAACGTTCTTGATGTGAAGCCACTAAAGAGAGTTTGTAATTTGGCGCAAACTCCCAATTTGCAGCGCCTGAAACAGAAAAGGCTGAACCGTCGAAATCTTTTTTGCTCGAATCTTCAATATCAATTTTTTGTTGGTCTACACGTGCTGCCACTTCAACATGGACATCATTGAACTGTGCATGCTCTAAAGCAAAAATGCTCCACTTCTTGGTGATGTTTGGTGCCAAGAACGCTTCTTCACCAGTGAGTTCTAATTTTTGTTGACCATACTGGGTTCCAATCACCCCTTCCCATGGCCCAATTGGATTATGTACCAATTCTAAACGACCATCATAACCTTTGTTTTTAAAGCGAGTCGCAATGGTGTCTTCTTCAATTTCATCATGTTTATAATCAGTATAGCTGGCCTGAGCACGTAACTTTTTAAAGCCCGTAAATGGATCATTCAGTTCAGTACGTACATCATAACGCTCAGATTTCAGATCAATCCAAGGCCCTGCCTCATGTGCATGATCATGGTCGTGATCGTCATGCCCATGATCGTGATCATCTCCGTCTTCGTGATCATGGTCACCACAGTGTAAATGAGGACGCCCAGAGAGATGAGCACTACAGCTCTCATATTCATGGCTATGTCCAGGCAAACCATATTTATCTTGACGATTGCTATATGAAATTCCGGTAAAGCCACGCTCATAAATCCAAGATAGGCCAACATTTACCGTTTCGCCTTTGGCAAAAGTATTGCCGACACGGCGTTCACGTTCACCCTCATGCACATAGTTCGGCGCGATATAGTCATTGGCTTCACGATTTAAGCCCTCAACACGCAATGCCACTTGATCACCGAGAGCAACGGTGACCCCAGCAGTTGCCAGTTTTTCATCACTACCCGTGTTGTAACGTAAACCCACATTACCTTCATAGCCATTTTCAGGCATTTTGGTCGGAATCTTGCTATCGGTCACATTCACCAAACCCCCCACGGTTCCAGCGCCAAATAACAAAGTCGATGGTCCACGAATCACTTCAACTTGTTGCGCAAGTGCAGGGTCTACAGTGACGGCATGATCCGGAGATAGCGTCGAGACATCTATGTTTTCAGAAGAGTTTTGCAAGATCTTTACGCGTGGCCCATCTTGCCCACGAATCACAGGCCGGCTTGAACCCGCACCAAATTGATTGGAATAGATCCCAGGTTCACTGCTCAATGCCTCTCCAATGGTGACAGCGCCCTGTTGCAAGCGTTTTTGATCTACGACAGTATCGGCAACAGCAAAATCTTTCGATGTTTGCTCTAGTGGATGTGCTTTAATTCGTATTGTCTCTAAGCTTGTCACTTGCTCATTTTCTGCTGCAAACGTAGGTACAGATACAACAGCTAAAATAGATAAGGTCAAAATATTCTGTGGAAATGACATATCGTGTCTCGAATCAGTCGATCGTTATTTTTGTTATATTATAACATTTCATTTATTTTGCAATAAAAAACAGTGCAACAAAGAACATTTGCTACACTGCTTCTCCATGATTCAATGAATGGTCGTTTTTCAACGATATGCCTTTTACACTTTCACATGCGGTCCTTGCCCCACCCTTATCTAAATTAAGTCAGGGTCATTTGCCTGTCGCAGCCTTAGCGATTGGCTGTATGACACCCGATCTTTATCGATTATTTACCCAAGAAAATATCACTTTGACCCACCAATGGTCAGGTATCTTATTTCCGAATCTACCGATTGGCTTATTCTTTTGCTTATTGTGGTATTTCATCTATCGTCCTGTGACCTATCGCTGTCTTGAAATCAAAGATCCTTTAAATATTCACTCACTGGATGATTTTATTTCTTTCAGCTTTCTCAGCTGCCTTGCGCTGATACTGGGGATCAGCACGCATTTGATCTGGGATGGACTGACCCATCTCGATTTTCGAAGCTTTGCTTTCAAAGAACTGCTGGCTCAGAACATCTCACTGCTGGGTTTTCGTTATCCATTACATTTTATCTTACAGATCGGGTCATCCATTATTGCTTTGCCGTTCCTAGTGAAAATGTGCTGGCATTATTATAAGCGTCATAAACATCAGCATCCTGTCTCAGCTAAACTCAAAGGATTTGCTCTACTCAGCGTCATCCTGTCCATCTTATATGGACTGTTTTCAGTTTTAGACTATAGCCGTCATATCAGTGCTGAGCTTTGGAACAGTGAGCGCTATTTTTTTGTTGGTAAATCGATCAATGAGTTTACACAAGCGGGATTAACTGTCTTTACCATGGCTTGTCTAGTGTTCTTGTTTTTAGATCGGACCAACCGTCTAAAATCATTTTAACAAAAAGCGTCTGTTTAAAATTCGCTTGAAAAGATTAAGACTTGAGACTATACGTTCAACAAGGCATAATCTCCCCTTCATTGGTGCTGCGCTGTTTACGCATTCACCTTCTACAGCCAATATAGTTTGGATATATAATTCAATATGATGCGCACTCATTACTGTGGCTCTTTAACAGAAGCCCAAATCGATCAAACTGTGACTTTATGCGGATGGGTTCACCGTCGCCGTGACCATGGCGGTGTGATTTTCCTTGATATACGTGACCGTGATGGTCTTGTACAAGTCGTGATCGATCCAGATACTCCTGAAGCATTCGCAACAGCAGATAAAGCACGTTCAGAATTTGTATTAAAAATTACAGGTCGTGTTCGTCGTCGCTATGAAGGTACTGAAAATGCCAACATGGTGAGTGGTCAAATTGAAGTTTTAGGTAAAGAGATTGAAGTTCTTGCAGCTTCTGATACTCCGCCATTCCCATTGAATGACGAAAACACCAATATTTCAGAAGAAATTCGTTTGAAATACCGTTTCTTGGACATCCGTCGTCCTGAAATGTTAGAGCGCTTACGTTTCCGCTCTAAAGTGACCAACTTGATCCGTAACTATTTCGAAGATCATGGTTTCTTAGACGTTGAAACACCAATTTTGACACGTGCTACACCAGAAGGCGCACGTGACTATTTAGTGCCAAGCCGTGTTTCAAATGGTAGCTTCTACGCTCTTCCACAATCACCACAATTGTTTAAACAGTTGCTGATGGTAGGTGGTATTGACCGTTATTACCAAATAGCGAAATGTTTCCGTGACGAAGATTTACGTGCGGATCGTCAGCCTGAATTTACCCAAATCGACGTTGAAACATCGTTCATGAGTGACGATGACATCATGGATTTAATGGAAGGCTTAACGGTTAAAATGTTCAATGAATTATTGAATGTAAAATTCGATAAATTTGAACGTATGACATATGCCGACGCGATGCGTGACTATGCATCTGACAAACCAGATATGCGTATTCCATTGAAGCTTGTTGACGTTGCAGACTTAATGCAAGACGTTGAGTTCAAAGTCTTCGCAGGCCCTGCAAAAGATCCTAAAGGTCGTATCGTTGCTTTACGCGTTCCTGGTGCGGGTTCATTGCCACGTAGTGCGATTGACGAATACACCAAATTCGTAGGCATCTACGGTGCAAAAGGCTTGGCTTACATCAAAGTCAACGAACTTGAAAAAGGCATCGAAGGTCTTCAATCTCCAATCGTTAAATTCATCGAGCCAATCGTGCTTGATCTTTTAAAACGTGTTGGCGCTGAAAATGGCGACATCGTGTTCTTTGGTGCGGATAAAGCTAAAGTTGTAAATGATGCGATGGGCGCACTCCGTGTGAAAATCGGTCATGACTTGAAGCTGACGACTTGCGAGTGGGCGCCACTTTGGGTGGTTGACTTCCCAATGTTTGAAGAAACTGATGATGGCAAGTGGACTTCTGTTCACCACCCATTCACACTACCAAAATCAAGTGTTGAAGAAGTAAAGAGCAATCCTGGTGAAGCCCTTTCTGTTGCCTACGATATGGTCCTGAACGGTACTGAAATCGGTGGTGGTTCACTTCGTATCTATACTTTAGAAATGCAAAAAGCAATTTTTGAAGCTTTAGGGATTGGTGAAGAAGAAGCAGAAGAGAAATTCAGCTTCTTATTGAATGCATTACGTTACGGTGCGCCTCCGCACGGTGGTTTGGCATTTGGTCTTGACCGCTTAATCATGTTAATGACAGGTGCTTCTTCGATTCGTGATGTAATTGCATTCCCGAAAACCAAGACAGCTGAATGTCCACTGACTCAAGCACCAGCGCCAGTTGAAGCAAATCAATTACGTGACTTAGGTATTCGTTTACGCGAAAAAGCAAAAGCTGAAGAAAAATAAACATTGCGTTTATGATTCAACAAAAACCCTGCTCTATGCAGGGTTTTTTTATATTCGAGTTTTACTTTGCGAACATGTCCGCTAGTGGCATAATAAGCTGCTTTTTTATTGAGAGATCCGTCTTATGGCAATGCGTCCTGATGTACGTCGACATGCAATTGTACTTATTGTATTTTCACTTGCTCAATGGTTTTTCATGCGTTACATCTTGGCAAATGAACTCTTCAATATGGACACCAATCAACGCATTTTATACTTCTGTGTAAGTAGCTTGGCGGGTGCTTTACTGATTTTTGTTGCATTAATCTATATGGTGCTTAAGGGCAACGTAGATAAACAAGACTAAGATCATGTCGTTTTACGCTACCCTACTTCGTATTCTCCCTTTAGCACTTTTGCGCAGTATCGCAAAAGTGGCGGCATACTTTATCAATCAAAATCCGAATAAAAGTATGCTGTGGAAAACCAGAGTCAACTTAGGGCTAGCCTATCCTCAACTTAGTCTAGAACGAAAAGAACAACTCGCGAGAGAAAGCGTCACCAAACAATGCCTCAGTTATATTGAATCGGGTAAATGCTGGGCGATGCCACCTGAATGGAGCATCCAACAGATTCATACGGTACATCGTTTGGAAGTATTAACAGATGCGCTCAGTGATCCAAGAGGCGCACTGATTATTACCCCGCATTTGGGCACATGGGAAATGATGAATGCATGGGTACACCAATATGGTATTCCAACCATCATGTACAAACCCATGAAAGATTCTGGCTTTAATGCTTTTGCCTTACATGCCCGTCAGCGTCTTAACGCCACTTTAGTCCCAACTGACGCATCTGGTGTAAAAGCCTTGTTTAAAAATCTAAAGCAAGGTGGCTTCAGTGTCATCTTGCCCGATCATGTCCCAGACCCATCGGGTGGTGTTGTGGTTCCTTTTTTTGGAATTCCATGTCTCACCAGCACACTTGCCAGTAAAATGGCACAAAAAACCCAATGTCGCCTAGTCGGATTAAGCTGTTTCCGTCGTGAAGATGGTGAAGGTTTTGATGTGTATTGTGATGACCTGAATGATCCGCAATTGTATGATCGAGATATCGAAGTTGCCACAACTGCACTCAATCAAGCCGTTGAACAGATGATTAACCGCTTTCCTGCTGAATATATGTGGGGTTATAAACGGTTTAGAGGTAGCAAAACCAACCACTACGCCTAAACCATGCACAGACGCGCTCTAATCACTTGTTTAAGGTACGTAGTACTGTGGTCCGCATATTTTCCTGAAAGTCTTCAACACTATGTCTATCTTTAATATATTGAATCGCTTGTTGGCCTAATTTCTGACACTTTTCATCATCAAGCATTAGACTTCTAATTGCATTGACAAAAAGGTCAACTTTATCAAAACCATCTCCAAGAACATCCCCAACATGAATACCAAACTTCTCAGTCAACGCTTCTGGATTACGATTACTTACAAGCAATGTACCGAAAGACAAGGCCTCTAGAAATGAGATCGGAAGTGCCTCATGAATGGAAGTATTCACCAATATTTTAGCATCTTTCAAATATTGCTCTTTTTCTGCCCCATCAACATGACCAGCAAAATGCAAATTCTCAATTGCATAATAATCCTTCATGATTTCAGAGTTTTTTTCATCTTCTCTAAAAGTTTGACCTAATACAAAAAACTCATACTCGGGCATTTTTTTAGCAATTTCACAAAATAACCAACCTCGTTTTACCGACTCAATTCGACCTAAAAAAATAATCATATTTTTTTTCTGGTGCGTATCAAAATGAAAACTTTCATCGATATCAATTGGATTTGGTAGATACTGGATATCAACATCATCATTCAATTGATATAAATCTTTCGCTTTTTGATTTAAAAAATATCCTTGAGATATAAACTTAACTCGGTCTTGTTTATACCATTCATGAACCAAGTCATATATTTTTTGATTATAATATGAGGTTTCTGGGAATAGCTTTACGGTATTAATTTCATCCCACTCATAGTGAGGTCTTGGGTCTTGAACCCATAGAATTAACTTCTTGTTCGGATTTGGTTCATGTTTTAAAACATAACCATATGTGAGTTCAATGCTTAAATAGAGATCGTAATCTTGTTTTTTTAACCATTGTTTTGCAAACCACTTGCTGCGAGGTAAACGGTAAACATTCACATCATCCACTGGATACGACTCAGCAAAAAACCTGCGCTTTCCTCGTCCAAGCAAAACATCTACCTGAAAATCCTCATTCGGAAGATATTTTGCAATATGCCGTCTAGCTAAAAAACCATATCCGCCATAAGCAGTACCAACTGCACCAAAAAACTCATCAATAATTAGGCCAATTTTGATTTTTTTCTTTTCGACACTCATCTTAAATTTTTACTCTGCATTTAAATTTCATTTCTAAACATTTTGGCCAAAATACTGTTTGGAGCAATTTTATCCAAATCTAAATTTCGCAGCATCTCATTATACAAATGTATACCAAGCGTTCTCGTACTCGTAATATCTTCAATACTTAAGCCTGAATCAGTCAATTGACCAATACATTGATAATGTACGGGATAGAACACATCTATAGGCTGGATAAATTCAACTAAGTTTTGTGTCTTTACAAAATGAGTAATCGCATCAGGGCCTATAACGCCCCATGGCATATCTGCGATATGCTGACCTATACCTAACATTTTTTTGAGTTTTAAGCGTTTTTGACGAGATTTTTTATACCATGGAGGTACAAAAAATGGGTTATAAGCAGCATCCAATAAAGCGGCTAACAAGTTACTATCCTGAGGCATTGCTAATACTGCACCATTGATCTTATGATCACTTTCAAAGCCCAATAAATATTGAGACTCAGGAATCTCAATAGGCTTTAAACAATAAACATCACAATCAACATATATTCCAGAAACTTTTTTTAATAACTCATATCTAAACACATCAGAAAAAAGTGCATAACTTCCTGTTTGATTATGCTTAAAAATCTTCTCTGCTGAAATAATTTGATTTGCATCTACACACTGTACGCCTTTAGGTACATCCGAAACTGTACCATAAGTATGCAAGAAAACCGTATGTCCTCGCATAACAAATGATTGAAGGCAAGAACTTGATATTTTACCTAGTGTATTACCAATCCATAGAGCATGAATCGTTGGAAGTTCCATTAGTACCTCATTAACCTAATCTATAAATTACTTAAAGATAATTTTCACTTTAAAAGGCAGTCGATATAACTGTAAAAAGACTCTTGTTAGTTCTCTTTTAATTTTATTTAAAGGACTCTGTTCTTTCTTTTTATAAGAATCTCTCCAAGATAAACTAGACTGGAATTTATTATCATCTGGGTATAAAAGATACTCTTGAATACATAATGTAGGATTGACCTGATAAACTGGATATTCACCATATTTCAAATACTTTTTAAACACAATTTGATCAACATGATCAACCACAGATAAACTCTGTATATAGCAAAGTAAGCTTTGAGCTGCTTTATTCGAAAGAATATATCCTGCTGTACCAAAATTAGGACTTAATAATCTTGAGATTACTCGACCATTTGCTAGAGAGGTCTTATCCGTTAATGATAAATAGTTAAATGCTGAATTCTTCTCTATCTTGATAATATCCCATTGAGCTTTTATCCACTCATGATCACTAAGAAAAGCTTTGGCCTGTTCCCCTAAATAAATATCATCTTCAAAGATCGCAATATAGTCGATGTTTTCATCAATTGCTTTTTTCCAAAGCAAAACATGACTAAATAAACACCCCAACTCACCTTGGCTTAAATGACAATTATGAATACGAACTGATAAGCGTGCTGCGAGTTCTTCAACCTGTTGAGGCTCTATGGCATCAAAAAAACTAAAAGCGATCCCTTGCTGCATAAATTGATTTTCGATATGTGTTCGACGATCAACTGCAGTTTTCAAGCTCACTACAAAATTTTTCACCACTTCATTTCCTTATTTAAATCCAACAG
Organism: Acinetobacter sp. Ac_5812; assembly: GCF_013072695.1. Classification (GTDB taxonomy): domain Bacteria; phylum Pseudomonadota; class Gammaproteobacteria; order Pseudomonadales; family Moraxellaceae; genus Acinetobacter. The sequence goes on along the minus strand of NZ_LXUK01000005.1, from coordinate 66,471 downwards.
ATTTTAGGAAAATAATATTTTTGATTTGCTGAAATACTCTAAAAAGCTCAAGCAATATTTTATCAACCCCACTTTTCTTATTATATTTCATCCGAACCTGACGCTCTTTATATAAGTGACTTGCAAACTTCACACTATCTTTGGTTGAATAAAGTGTCACATCTTGAATACACAATGCTGGTTTCATTTGATATACAGATAACGTTTTATCTTTTATCACGTTTTCAAACATCAAATGATCTAATGCAATCAGCTTATCTAATGACTGGATATAGCCCAATAACTGTTGAGCGCCATACAACGATAAAATATAACCTGCTGTACCTAAATTCTTACTTTTAAGATCAAACATAGCCCTGTCTGGGTCACAGGTAAACTCTTTAATCTTTTGTCCCAAGGCAACCCTTGGAGTGAATTCTTCAATTTTGATCAAATGCCAGTTCTGCTCTATCCATGATGCATCCTGAAGAAACTTACTAACATTTTCACCTAGATAAATATCATCTTCAAAAATAGCCATATGTGAAATATTTTCTGTGATCATTTTTTTCCACAGAAAAACATGGCTCATAAAGCATGCAACTTCACCCTTTGTTAAAGAATATTCATCGACATTTAAGTTCATTTCTCGAGCAAATAAAGTAGCGGGTTCTGGTGTTAAAGCATCGAAAAATTCGAAATCGATGCCTTTCTTAGCGAACTCACTATCAATATGCACTCTGCGCTCATGTGCGGTGGATAAACTAATAACAAATTTTTTCATAACATTAGAAACTTCAATATTGCAGATATTCTACTGCCTTCTACTTCCCCTTTCATCAATATTCTAATCCTCTATTGTTAAGAAATGTCCAACAACGAGCCTTCTAGGTACATGCCTTTTTCATAATAATGGCTCAGTGTTTTTCTTTCCTTCCCTGCAAGCTTAATCAATCTTGGCATTTCCACAGGTGGATAGTTGATGGCCATATCAATCAGCACTTTTTCTTTCACCCATTGGTGCTTTACCTGAAAATACAACGCATTTTGATCACAGTTAATTAAGCACATACTCGGCAAATGACGACGCATCACTTTCTGACAGGCCACATAAGCCACCAGATATTCCAAACGACCAATCTGTTGAAACAAATCTTGATAGTCTGGCTCGGTTTCCTTAAGCTGCTGCAGATAGACTTTAGGTGTGCTCTCAATCGCTTTCACCAGTTCATCAAACCATTCTTTAAAAAAGATATTTTTCTCTGCGCTGGCTAGTAACCAATTCTCTAAGACGGGAAAATCTTTGAGTGTTGTATTCTTGGCACGGTAATAGGCAAAGCTGTTGGTATGATTCTTCGCAATCAGTTTCTGAATCCAGTCTAAGCTTTCATAAACAAGGATGCTTGCATCCAACCAAACTCCTCCATACTGATAAATCAGTTCAAAACGGAGCAAATCGGCCTTTTGCTGCGGTGTTGCCTTTGGAAAACGACCAAAATCAATATCACAAAAGTTTTTCACTGTATCTGGCGTGAGAAAATGAACCTCATAATCTGGATTGGTCTTTTTAACTTGCTCAACACATTTTTCGACAAAGCCTGAAAGTGAACCTTCCCAATACATCCAAATTTTTTTAGGAATTACAGTATTCTGCACAATCGGATTAAGTACAATCAAATCTGCATCGTTGTCTATCGCTTCATTAACCCTTCTCTGTTTATTCGAGTACATCGTATAAAACTTTAACAGATAGAATATTTTTTTAAATATTTTCATATAGGGAACTCAGCTAAAACCAAATCACTTTCGTACTTCATTTCACGCCAGTGATTTGCATAGACCATTTACATTAAAAGAAGAGATGCTTAAAAGCATAAAAACGGTCACGCCACATTCGTTTCTGCTTCTTTAAACCATGAGACGAATCGCGTTTTTCCAAGTCTTTACGTTGAATACCTTGTGTTGCAACTGTACCCAAAATATCACTGTCCAATCCAGCAGGTTTAACAAAAGGCTGCCAAACACCGAGGCCTTTTCCATTCTTGCTGAGCCAGCCTTGGAAAAAGATATCGACAGGCACATGTATTTGTTTGCCAAGTTTTACAAACTCTTCCGCCCCTTTACGCGACCAAAGCAGCCCAACCCCTCGGATGGGGAAATAATAAGCATGCCAAAGGTTGTAATGATCCATCTGCACAATATCTTTGGCGAGCTTTTTCTTTTTCGCTGCCATATTGACCACATACCAATCTAATTCTTTATGTTGATCCAAATAATTCAGCAACGACTCAAGATTCTGCTTAAAGTTAGGTAGAACCTGAATGTCATCCTCTAGAACCACCAAATAATCAGCGTCGCTTTTAAGAAACTTTTCAGCACAACCATAATGGCTCAGATAACATCCCAACTCTGAATTAATCAGACTACGACCTAAAATTCGTTGAGCTTCGGCATCATCATATTGCTTGAACTCAGATAAGGCCTTACCACGCCCATCATAGGCCGAAAACCGGGTAAATGGCCATCCCTGTTGCTGTAATTGTGCGGTCGCACTGGCTAGACGCTGATCACTGCCATCAAGGTTAATTAGATAAGTTTCAACTTTCATCATTTATCCTTTGGCCGTTTCAGCCAATAAAACGTTGGGTATATAGCCTGCCAATTTTTGATTTAAAGCTGCATAAATTTCTGCCGCCGCCACATCACTCAATTGATCCAGACTTTGCATACACCCATATTTAATCTGTTCATTACCCAAGCTTTGCAAGAAGCTGCTTAAACTGCTTTCATTTTTTAAATAGGCAATCTCAAGATCAGGCTTTAGCAAGGCCTCACCCTTTTGAATCTTCAAATGATTCATCAATGAAATCGGATTGATTTGTTCGACACTGCGGAACTTATGCTGAATCTGTTTTTCTAAAAACTTAGGATGAGCAAGTAAATAGTCTTGTAATATTTTACGGCTAACCACATGCGGATAATGATGAATTTCAAAAAACTTTTTAAATCCAAGCATATCTGCACCTAACATTTGCGCAATCATATGTTTAGGTTGTATCGGCTTATTAAAATATTGATTTAAAAGCTGACGATACCAAAGCTTGGCCTTGAGCACAAAACTGCTTTGCCAATGCCCGTAAATCACCATTTTCTCATCGAGAAGAATATCTTCTAATTGCGCTGGCGCGTTAAAAAAGAAATCATCATTCAAATAGAAAAAGTAATCGGATACGCCCTGAATATTCCAGAGCATGGTTTCAATCGAACGTGTATTGAAAGTCGGTAAGTATTGCTCATAACCCGCAAAAATTTCACGGTGGTCGACAATCCGAATTTTACCTGCCTCACAAATCCCATCCTGAACAAAGTCATCAATCCATTGCGGTTGCTGACCATCTGTCACAATATAGATATGTCGACAAAATGGGACATATTTTAAAATAGATGCAACGTTATAGTAAATTTCATGGTTGCTAGCAAAACGGGTATCACTGACAGCATCAGAAGCTTGTGTTTTGCCCTGATACTGCATGCGCTTGTGTTTTAACTTCGGATCATTGCCATCCACCCAAGCAATCACCACATCAACCGGTTGCATCATTTCACTCATCAATTCACTCTTAAACGATCCGAAAGCACGAAAATACGGCCAAACATGTTTAATCTAGGAGCATATGATAACACCACTGATCTGTTCACAGTCAGTCTCTTTTCGTAATAGCGGGCCTATTGATTGTTCAATCATTCCATATAAATCAATCTATTATAATTGTTTAAATTTTAATATCGATGAGCTAATCAGCAGATATATAATTCCACCTTGTTTAGTGACTTAATTAACCTCAGCTTAACCCCTGACAATCCCTAACAAAATCAAACCTTTTGGAATCATTTTACACCTAAAAACACCATATTTTTATTAGACGAATTTAGGTATTTTTATTATAATTACAGGTTACTTTGACGGGATTTAATCTTTTGACTGATGATTTATAACTACTTTGAGTATCAAGCAAAAATAATTAGAACTAAATTTGTTTCAGATAAAGCGTATCTCACTAAACGGTTTATCTGCAAATTAGGTTATACCCCTGATTTTTGCTCGCCAAAAAGCTTCAATGAAAAAGTCACTGCCCGAATGATTTTCGAGCGAAGCCCCCTGTTCACAAAATTAGCAGATAAATGTGCAGTCAGACAGCTGGTTTCGGCAAAGGTTGGTGATGCCTATTTTGTTCCATTGATTGGCATTTACAAATGTATTGATGAGATTGATTTTAACCAGTTACCCAATCAATTTGTTTTAAAATGTACCCATGACAGTGGCAGCGCCATGGTCTGTCGCGATAAAAGCAAGTTTAATGTCGAAGCAGCAACAGCTAAAATCAAAAATCATCTCAAAATGAATATGTATTTTAGAAAGCGTGAATGGCACTACAAAGATATTTGCCCTAAAGTACTGGTTGAAGAATATGTAGAACTCTATGTCGACCCTGCCAGTCAATCCGCCATTACCACGTGTCGTGTACATTGTTTTGAAGGCCGACCAGAATATCTGGAAATTGATGTCCAAGATGCTCAAGGCAATGACTATTCAAATATGTATGATACACAATGGGCGTTACAGCCATTTCGGGTCGACCTTAAAGAGAACTCACCTTCAGCTCTAGCTGCCCCGAAACAATTGCAAGAGATCATTCAACTTTCAGAAAAACTTTGTTTTTCCTATGGTTACAGCCGGGTAGACTTCTTACTCTCTCAAGATCATGTGTATTTTAGTGAAATCACGCTCACTCCAAATGCAGGACGAATGGTGATTACCCCTGTAGAATGGGATTTAAAATTAGGTGCATTGTGGCTATCCTATTAGCCGTCCATCATGTATTTAGAATCTGTTAGGTACTTATGAAAATAGCCATTGCTGGAACAGGATATGTCGGGTTGTCAAATGCAATGCTATTTGCACAACACCATGAAACCATCGCCCTGGATATCCTACAAACTAAAGTAGATTTACTAAACAACCAAGTATCACCGATTCAAGATCATGATATTTCACTTTTTTTAAAAGAAAAAAAGCTCAATTTCACAGCGACGACAGACAAGCAACTGGCTTTTCAAAATGCTGATTTTATTATTATTGCCACGCCAACTGACTACGACCCTCAAACCAACTACTTTAATACGCAAAGTGTAGAAAGCGTCATTCAGGACGTTCTCGCAATTAACCCCAATGCGACCATGATCGTCAAATCTACCGTTCCTGTAGGTTTCACCGAACAAGTCAAAAATAAATACCAGACTGAAAACATTATTTTCTCGCCTGAATTTTTACGTGAAGGTAAAGCGCTGCACGACAACCTCTACCCATCTCGTATCATCGTTGGGGAACAATCTGAACGTGCGCAGCAATTTGCCGATTTACTGGTAGAGGGCGCGATCAAACAGGATATTCCTGTACTTTTAACTCATTCAACTGAAGCCGAAGCGATCAAGCTGTTTGCCAATACCTATTTGGCAATGCGTGTAGCATTTTTTAATGAGCTAGATACTTATGCACAAAGCTTTGGCCTAGACACCAAACAAGTGATTGACGGGGTCTGTCTTGACCCACGTATCGGTAGTCATTATAACAATCCATCTTTTGGTTACGGCGGCTATTGCCTGCCCAAAGACACCAAACAATTACTAGCAAACTACAACAATGTGCCCAGCAATCTGATTAAAGCGATTGTCGACGCCAACAGAACCCGTAAAGATTTTATTGCGGATTCGATTTTGGCAAGAAATCCAAGCACGGTGGGCATCTATCGTCTGGTGATGAAAAGCGGCTCAGATAATTTCCGCGCCTCAGCCATTCAAGGCGTGATGAAGCGGTTAAAAGCCAAAGGTCTGGAAATCATTATCTACGAACCGACCTTTCATGAAGACAGCTTTTTTAACTCTAAAGTCACTCAAGATCTAAATGAGTTCAAACAATCGTGTGATGTGATTATTGCCAATCGCCTCTCCAATGAATTGCTAGATGTACAAGATAAAGTTTATACCCGAGATATTTTTGGAGGCGATGAATGAAAGTTCTAGTCACAGGTGCTGCTGGATTCATCGGCTTTAGTGTTGCAAAAAAACTGCTGGAACGCGGTGATGATGTGGTCGGTTTTGATAATTTTAACGATTATTATGATCCATCCCTGAAAGAGGCCCGTGCTCAGCAATTACAACTACTGGCTGAGCGCAACGATACAGGCAGTTTCACTCTGATTCGTGACAATCTCGCCAATAAAGCAGTGGTGGATCAATGCTTCCAAGATCATAGTTTTGATCGTGTGATCCATTTGGCTGCACAGGCCGGTGTCCGCTATTCACTTGAAAATCCACATAGCTATGTGGAGAGCAACCTGATTGCATTTACCAATATTTTGGAAGCCTGCCGTTACGCAGCAACACCCCACCTAACCTATGCCAGCACTAGTAGTGTCTATGGTGCCAACACCACCATGCCTTTTAGCGAACAGCACGGCGTCGATCATCCACTACAATTCTATGCTGCAACCAAACGCGCCAATGAGTTAATGGCGCATAGCTACAGTCATTTATTTAAATTGCCAACCACAGGACTGCGTTTCTTTACTGTCTATGGACCGTGGACACGCCCAGATATGGCCTTGTTTAAGTTCACCAAGAACATTTTTGAAGGCAAACCAATTCCTGTGTTTAATCATGGCAACCACACCCGTGACTTTACCTATATCGACGATATTGTTGAAGGGATTATCCGTACCAGCGACAAGATTGCGACTCCTGATGAGACTTGGGACAGCAACCATCCAAATCCATCCACCAGCAATGCTCCGTTTAGAATTTTCAATATTGGTAACAACCGTACGGTGAAACTGATTGAATATATTCAGGCGATTGAAAAAGCGGCAGGTAAAGAAGCAATTTTAGATCTGCTTCCTCTTCAGCCTGGCGATGTACCAGATACCTTTGCCGATAGTTCTGCGCTAGAAAACTATGTGGATTATAAACCCGCAACTTCAGTGGTCGATGGCGTGAAAAACTTTGTTGATTGGTATCGCCAATACCACAATATTTAACACCCCTTAAAGCAAAAAATCAGGCATTGCGCCTGATTTTTTTATTCGATTCATCTCTTCATGTTCAGGATGAATAGGGCTTAGATTATTGCCAAGACTCTTTAATCCAATCCGATGGCAACACATAGCGATACCACTTACCACCACCACCACTGATCGCATCAGGTGGGTTAATCTCACCATGGAAAATAATGATTTTTGCGCCTTTTGGTTTGATAGGCGGCTGAAAATAAGCAAATGGCACTCGTCTTAAACAGTGATATTTATAGCTTTTGCACCAGTCTTTATTCCAATAACTCAGTTTGCCTTCTTTATGCACAAACCAAGACAGGTACTCTTGTTCATTACGGAACTTTTGACTGATCTCATTAAAGTTTGCACGGAAATACGGTAGAATATCTGGAAAAGCGCCCAGTTTAAAACGATAAACCGAACTATTGCCTGTAATACGCCAAGGGCGTTTCCAGTCGTGAATCACCAAGAACTCACCTTCCGCTTGGAAGAAGCAGTCAATATTATCAATGATCACCACATCCAGATCGAGGAATAAAGCATTGCCTTTTAAGCCATACAAATCAGGTTCAAAGGTCGACAGTTTATTCCAACCACGCTCAGGGCTACCTGCTGGCAAATCTAGAGATGGAATCGGAAAACATTGAATATTCGGGTCAATACCTTCGGTACGATCGGTCAAGCACACCATTTTAAAAGGCAGAGTCAAATGACGTTTGACCATGTTATACAAACGGTTGACGTACTCAGCACCATACTTGGTTCCCCACTTCATGCACAAGATCACATTGTCTTCATGAGTTGCCGAATTTTGTTGAATATCTACCATCTGATAACCTTAAATGCTTGAGATACGAGGCTACACTTTGTCCAAAAAAACAAAAGTGTTCAATCATATGCACTGAATATACGCTCATCTTAGCATAGAGCGGATTGTTTTTTTTAGTATTAATTCGTCAATAAAAAAGCGAAGCCTAAGCTTCGCCTTTGTGCACGATTACAGCTTATTTAATATAAGTTAACCAGTGTGCATATTTGTCATTGCGGCCTTGTACTGCATCAAAGAAAGTCTTTTGAATCACAGTGGTAATCGGGCCACGCGAACCACAACCAATTTCACGGTCATCATATTCACGAATCGGTGTTACTTCCGCAGCAGTACCGGTAAAGAATGCTTCATCTGCAATATAGAATTCATCACGAGTAATACGACGTTCAACTACTTCATAGCCAAGGTCTTTAGCAATAGTAATCACGGTTTGACGGGTAATCCCTTCCAATGCACCACCCGCTAAATCTGGGGTGTGCAAGACACCATCTTTGATCAGGAATACATTCTCGCCCGCACCTTGGCAAACAAAGCCTTGTGGATCAAGCAACATCGCTTCGTCATAACCTGAACGTGCCACTTCCTGATGCGCCAAGATCGACACGGTATAGTTACCGCATGCCTTTGCTTTACACATAGTCACGTTTGGATGGTGATGTGTGAATGAAGAAGTCTTCACACGAATACCACGCGCCATTGCTTCTTCACCTAGGTATGCACCCCAACCCCATGCGGCAACTGCGGCATGAATGGTGTTGTCTGTTGCTGCAATACCGAGTTTTTCAGAGCCAATCCAAATCAATGGGCGTAAATAGCAAGATGCTAATTTATTTTCACGAACCACATCAATTTGTGCTTGTTCTAGTGTCGCTTGATCAAATGGAACATTCATTTGATAAATTTTTGCTGAATTTAATAAGCGTTTAGTATGATCTTGCAAACGGAAGATTGCTGTACCATTCGGTGTTTCGTAAGCTCTGACGCCTTCAAAGACACCCATGCTGTAGTGTAGTGTGTGAGTTAAGACGTGAATTTTTGCATCACGCCAATCAACTAATTTTCCATCTTGCCAAATAAAACCATCACGATCAGCCAAACTCATCGCACATACTCCATTTTCTTTTTTACACAATTATTCACTTTCCAATGCTTGCGCAGTTGGATCAATTAATCTTTGCCATAACTTGCAAACGATCTCGCGGGTATCGTGCCAATCCGCAGCATTGACTTGCATAGATTGATTTGCAAGCGCTAGACGGTGGCTCTCAGCTCGTTCACGGAGATAAGCGTGTATTAATGCTGTGGCATCTTCACTGGATAAGCAGCCTGCTTTAGCAGCATCTTCTAGAATTCTTACATTATCGGAAAAATGGGCGAGATCTGTATTCGTCCCACTCCATGCAAGCACAACATACTGTGCCATAAATTCGATATCAACGATACCACCTGAGTCCTGTTTTAAATGAAAAATCCCATGTTTTTTTTGCTCAGAAGATGATCCCAAATGATCTTTCATCTTTTGGCGCATTTTCAGCACTTCTTCACGCACTACATTTTCATCACGCACTTGGGTCAGGATTTGACAGCGAATCTGTTCAAATTGCGTGCATAATCCACGATCTCCTGCAATCGAACGAGCACGCACTAGAGCTTGATGCTCCCAGAGCCAAGCACTTTTCTGTTGATATTGTTCATAAGCTTTTAAACTGGTGACCAACATCCCAGCCTCACCCGAAGGTCGCAGACGAGTATCAATTTCATAGACACGTCCATCCAAGGTTTGCGTCGTCATCAAGGACATAAATTTCTGCGCAACACGAATCGCAAACTCGGCCCCACTAATACCCTTACGGCCATCGGTTTCACCTTGTTCTTCAAGTGCATGGATAAACACTAAATCTAAATCCGAGCCATAGCCCAACTCAATGCCACCCAATTTGCCATAAGCAATCACCGCAAAGCCTTTATTGTCCAAACTGCATCGTTGCCCATCATTGCCGATAGGATAGCCGTGCCGTTCTGCAACCGCTTCATATGCGAGATTCAGCGTCGCCTGTACACTGACTTCAGCAATATCCGTGAGCGCATCGGAGACTTTCATCAACGGACTTTCTGCCAATACATCACTGGCGGCAACTGTCAGCACATTACTCTTTTTAAATAAGCGCAATACCCGCATCTGATCTTCAACTTGATCAATCTCGATCCGCAACAATTGTTGGCGCAGTGAATCTTCCAGATCTTTGCGTTGTGGCAGACCAAAATCCATCGACAAGAACTCGTCCAACAACACAGGATATTGCGCCAGTTCTTCACAAATCCACGGACTGACGGTTGCCATCTTGACCAGTCGCTGCAAAGCACCTCGGCTTTCCATCAACATCACCAGATAGACCGTACGACGTAACACCGATTCCACCAAGGGCATCAAACGTAACAGTGCCGTTTGCGGTTGATCCGACTGTAAAATCGCTTCGATCAAATGCGGCCAGAATTTCTTTAAACGCTCTAAAGCACTGGCAGGGATTTTGCGTAACGCCTGCCCATGCCAGAAGTTTTGAATTAAGTTCTTGGCATCATCATTTAGTACTGCATTGAGCTTTTGCTCAAGCTGGACAAAATCATCTACAGGCTCGGCAAACTCTTTTTCCTGAATCAATTGTTTAAACTGGACTTTGACCTTGTCACGTTTCTGGTTCAACACCTCTAAGAAGGCAGACCAATCGGTAAAGCCAAGTGTGTCCAACATACGTTGTCTGAGTTCAGGTTCGGTTGGCAAAGATTGGGTTTGCTGATCATTCAAGGCTTGAATGGCATGTTCGACGCGTCTTAGGAATAGATAGGCATCTTCCAGATCAATTACTGCTTGCTGATCCAGTAATTCGGCTTCACCCAAATGATGTAAATTGACCAGACATTGACGATCTTGCAGTTCACGCTTCGATCCACCATAGATTAACTGAAAGACCTGCACGATAAACTCGATTTCACGAATCCCGCCTGCACCGAGCTTAATATCTTCTTCGATATTACGGCGCATGACCTCACGTTCGATCATGGCTTTCATTTCACGCATGGCAGCAAAAGCGGAATAATCGACATAACGGCGGAATACAAAGGGACGCGACATGTCTAACAATTCTTCGCCCGCTTTGCCGCCAGTAATCACCCTTGCCTTAATCCACGCATAACGCTCCCATTCACGCCCATGCTGGCTTAAATATTTTTCTAGTCCACTGTGGCTAATCGCCAAGGCTGAACCATCGCCCCACGGGCGCAAACGCATATCAACACGGAACACAAAACCATCTGCGGTAATATGATCGAGCAGATAAATCAGTTTCTGTCCCCATAGAATGCAGAACTGCTGTACATCTATACATTTACGCCCATTGGTTTCGCCTTGTTCATCGAAAGCAAAAATCAGATCAATATCACTGGATAAATTCAGCTCTTGCGCGCCGAGCTTACCCATACCAATCACAATTAGATCTTGTAACTGACCTGAATAACCGATGGGTTCACCGTGTTTGGCTAATAAAGGCGGTAATGCAAAAGCTTTGGCGGCACAAATACTGGCATCGGCAAAATCGGATAGCTCACGTGTCAGCGTCACCACATTGGTGAGTTGATTGGCATCTTGCCAAATCCAGCGAAACATCAGCTTGGCACGGAGTACCCGTAAGGCTTTCATCCATGATTGTTCATCGCTGGCTTCAGCCACAGCCAGTTGCACTTTTTGATGGATGGTTTCGGTCGACAGCGAGTCCAGAAATAGATCTTCGGAATAGTCTTGTTCTAATTGTAATGTGTATAAATTTAAAACTTGTTCAGCATATTGGCTTGCAACTAAGGTTTTTTGTAGCTGTTGCGCATTCATATAAAAAGGCTCGACTGATGTCATCTCATCTAGGTTAGTTATATCAGTTACAAGCTTATCTTTAAAATCTCTTTAGACTAATTTCGCTTTGCTTTTTTGTTGATCTGTACATAAATCAACCTGTTCACGTTCGATTGGCAGCAACACCGTAAATACCGTGCCTTCGCCTTCATTGGAGCTGACATTGATTTCACCCAAATTCATTTCTACAAAGCGCTTACATAAACTTAAACCCAAACCTGCACCTTTCTCTCCTGCAGTGCCTTTATAACTCATGGTAATCCGTGGCTGAAACAGGTCATTGATTTGTTGTTGGGTCATGCCGAGACCAGTGTCTTTGACATACACTTCAACATAAGTGCCTTTATGTTGCGCTTGGATATAGACCTTACCTGTACCATCCACATCGGTAAATTTCAGCGCATTCGACACCAAGTTCTGAATGACCGAGGTGATCATATTCATATCGGCATAGACTTTAAGATTTTCATCCACTTCATTAATCAGTTGAATATTCTTCTTAATCGCCAAAGTTTTAAGAATGTCGGTCACAATATTGGTGATCTGGCGCAACTTAAAATTGATCGGGTGATAGACAAAACGCCCACCTTCCGCCATCGCCCAATTCAATAAGCTTTCCAATAAGTTATAGGTCGATTGCGAAGTGTCGTAAAGATAGTCAGCAATATTCTGAATACTGGATTCGTCTAAGGTTTCACGTTCTTTCGCTAATATCTCAGAGAAACCTAGTAGCCCATGAAATGGCGCACGTAGGTCATGGGAAATAATCGAAAAGAATTTGGTTTTACTAAAATTGAGTGCAGCTTCTTGTTCGTATAGTTCTTTCAACTCGTCATGATTAAACTTCAATTCCAGTTGTTGCATGAAGTTGACACAATGTTCTTGGAGGAGTTGTTTTTGTAAGTCACTAAAACCTTGTGCAGCTTCATCAAACAGGATGATATAACCGAGTGAGGTTTGGTCTGGATGCCTGAGATGTAGCGCGACTGCAGTTTGGATTTTCTTTTTTATGGGTGCTAGAAATGCCAATAAGGTTGGGTACTGCGGATGGTCGCTATCGACCAGATCACCATTCACAAATAGCGTATTTAGACTTTTGCTAATTTTTGCGGAATCAATGGCTTTGAGTTTTTCAGGGCAACGGTGCCACAGATAAGGTTCTTGGTGAAAAGACAGCAATGCGGTACTGGCTTGCATCAGTTTTCGGTTAAACTGTAAAAATTGCTCAAGCAAATTCTGCTCTGAAGTTAGCCCCAAAGAAAGAGAGATTTTACAAGCACTTAACTTTTCGGCTTGCTGTAGTTCTAATAATTGAATCGTCATTCCCGCCTCTCGAATATTTTCGTTATACGGTTCTTTACGTTTTATAAAAAAAATGTGAAAACTATCACTCAGTATTAACAAACTTTAACAGAAAAGGCAATTGTTGATTCAATCAATTCGCAACAAAACGTGAAATTTCATTAAATTTTAACTTAGAGTAAATTTCAATAACAGATGATCTAATCTCTAGGGACATGCTGTACTTTTTAGTCATCATAAATCTCAATCAATGCATCTACACTCAAGAATAGCATTCCCGAAATAAAAGCTATAAATACGCCAACAACAACTGTAACCGCTGTTCCTGTTAAAAGAATCCAAGTGTCAACTTGAAATGTTTTTAGACCCAAATGATTTATTAAAAAGACTAATAAATCATTTGACTCAACAATTACCATTGATAGCAAATAGTATCCAGCCAAAATCCATCTTTTCTTTCGACAATTCTTCTTTGAAAATTTAGTCGTTAAAGTTATTTTTCCATCATCCAAAGTTGTATCTACCATATGACGGGCAGTTATCAACTTCTTGATCATAATGAAAAATCTTTGGGGATACTCTTTAAGCACATAATCCACTTCAAGATGACTCACCTTTTCAGAACATACCAATGCCTGTGCAGCACAATCTTTTTCTACTTTTTCTTTATCCTGTTCATAATAATGATCAATATACTCAGTTACAGCAGTCAATCTCTCTAAATAGAATTTTCTACGATGAGTAAATCTTTTCGCTTTATCCAACCAAACAAATAGTGGTACAACAGCCAAAAATACTGGCAATGCTTTTATTATTAAATCTAACACCTCTCCCCCTTGATAAATTGAACTGCAGATTTTTATTGAGAAATATATTTAATTTATAAGTTATAAGCATTAAAAAACCCCAAGCCTTTAATACCAGCTTGGGGTCTTTGAATCTTGGTCCCGAGGGTCGGACTCGAACCGACACGTCATCTCTGACAGCGGATTTTGAGTCCGCCGCGTCTACCAATTTCACCACCTCGGGAAGAGTGCGATGCTTTGTGTTGCGTATAATAACCTGTTTGATTTTATTGTCAAACACTAACTCACGCTTATTGCTCACTTTTAAATCATTCAGATATTTTTCTGCTTATAAACACGCGAACTCAGCGAGAAAACGCAAAAAAGACTATACTACGCCCAATTTTTGCAATGTTTTAGATGTATGCAACTCTCCGACTTTTCGTTTGATCTCCCCGATGAACTTATTGCTCGCTATCCCTTAGACAGCCGTAGCGCATCTCGCCTGCTGCATATCGATGCACAAGGTCAATATGACGACCATAGCTTCACCGATATTCTCGACCTACTCGAAGACGGTGATTTGCTGGTACTAAATGACACCAAAGTCATGAAAGCACGCTTAAAAGGCAAACGTGCGACAGGCGGAGCTATCGAAGTTCTGGTTGAGCGTATGTTGGACACTCATACTGCGCATTGCCATATCAAATCAAGCAACTCACCCAAAGCAGGCGCAGAACTGTATATCGGTGAAGATGCTGTGCCTGTCACCGTACAAGGCCGCCACGAAAACCTATTTGTGGTGAAGTTTTCACAACCGATTTTGTCGGTGCTGGATCAATACGGTCAACTGCCGATTCCACCTTATTTCAACCGTGAAGCCGAAGAGATTGATACTGAGCGTTATCAAACCGTGTTCCACGACCCTGAAAAAATTGCCAGTGTTGCAGCACCAACTGCCAGTCTGCATTTTGACCAAGGCTTATTAGAAAAACTAGCAGCCAAAGGCGTGCAAAAAACCTTTGTCACGCTACATGTCGGTGCAGGGACCTTTATGCCAGTGCGTACCACAGACATTACTAATCACATTATGCACAGTGAATGGTGTGATGTACCTCAAGCCACGATTGACCTGATTTTGGCAACCAAAGCACGCGGTAATAAAGTCATTGCTGTAGGCACTACAGCGACCCGTGCCCTAGAAAGTGCAGCACAGGCTAATCAAGGCAAAATTGCAGCATGGACAGGTGATACCCAGATCTTTATTTATCCAGGTTATCAGTTCTGCATCGTAGATCGTTTGATTACCAACTTCCATTTACCAGAATCGACCTTATTGATGTTGGTTTCAGCGCTATCCAATCGTGACAATATCTTGGCGGCTTATACCCATGCAGTAGAACAACGTTATCGCTTCTTTAGTTATGGCGATGCGATGTTGGTGGATAAGCTCGACGCTTAATACAGATCAATCGGCTAAATTCCGGTTTAGTCGATTTTTCCTATAAAAATGCTTTGGTAAAAGTCGTTCATTCAAAATAATAAAACACAGCTAGATTCAGATTATAGACTTCTTAGTTTCTGAAATTTAACGCATAATTCAGACAAGACCACCCCATTATAATGAAACGATTATTTCCATGCCAATCGACACTGTACAACAAGCGCTGCATATCAGGCGTAAAAAAAATGCGCAGGTTTTTCGCAATATTGCACGACTGTGGGATGTTGGACAGAAAGCACATAGCGATCAAGCCCTACTAGATGCACTGCATCCTTGGCGTGACGATCACAGCCTGCGTTTTTTTAATGTACTGCCTTATTTATTCGCATTGATCAGCGTAGGCACATTAATCTTTGGTTATTTTCTACATCCACATATTCAATATATCTGGAGTTTACTGGGTGCATTCCTGACTGGTTTTCTGGCCTATTTGCTCTATGAACCACAACAACCATTAACACGCGTCATTCATTATCTAGAAGAACGCATGACGGTATTGCGCTATGGTTTGCAGTTCCAGCAACTCCCTGCTTATTTACCCATTCAAGCGCAGCCACTTTTGGTGATCAGCAAGTTAAAGCAACATTTCCCCCTATTTAATCGGGGTAATGAATCCAACGAGATTACCCAATACGCGTCGACCACATGGCATGATGGCAACACAGAACATCAAGTTCTACTATTTCAGTATCACTATGTCAGTGAAATGCCGATCCTGCAGGATCAGAGTAGTGATAAAAAAATCGTTAAAGAAATCCATAAAGATTTGTGGGGCGCGTTTATTTTTCAAATGCCGGCTTTAGGAATTGCCGTCAGCAATCAGCGCTCTCGTTTCTTTGCACCCTACATCAGTTCATGGCAAAGCAGCGATATTTTGATTAACCAAGAATTGAATATTTTTGGCTTAGATCAGCACCGACTCGCAAAAGAGGTGAGCCCTAGTCTGACCTTAAAACTACATGATTTTTTTCAACATTTTACAGGTGATTTAATTTATCATCATCAAGAGCAAATCATGTGTTACGTCGGCGAACAAAATCTTTTCCAAACCGCCAGCAAACGCAGTGACATTCAGGATATTCCAGCATTACGTGGACACTTAAGAACCATGACCATGCCGCAATATCATAAGTTTCAACAATTGATGCTGAATTTAATTCGCTAATCATTGAGCAATAACAATAAGGGGAATGGCGATGACAGGTTTACTGATCTTCTTGGGAATTTTTGTCGCACTGATCGTGTGGGGCATTTCTATTCGCAACAACATCGTACGGTATTTTAATGCCACCAAACGGGCATGGTCAGAAGTAGCCAACTTCGAACGTCAAAAAGTAAAGACTTTAGAAGCCTTGGAAGCAACACTGGATCAATATACTCAGTTCGAAAAATCCACCTTGGAAAAAGTCACTGAGTTACGTCAACAGATTCTCAACTTGAATGTGAATGACACGGATATTTCACAGTTACAACAGATTGAGAAAATGAGTAAGGAACTGATTCGTAGCTTGAATGTGGTGGTTGAAAATTATCCTGAACTGAAAGCAGATGCGCTGTATAGCAAGATGATGGATGATATTCAGGAACAAAACGAAAATGTCGGTGCTGCAATTACCATTTTTAACCGCAATGTGGAATTGTTTAATAACCAGATCGAGGTGTTTCCAAACAACTTGATCAATACCCTGACCTTGTCCAAGAAAGCGATTCGCCCATTTAAAGATAATCTGGCGACTGAAAATTTTGACTATAAACCGAATTTTTAGTGCGGTAGTTATAACATTTTAGCGTCTTACAGTTATCTCACTCATTTCAGCAAAAACCTTCAGTTGGAGTTACTTTTGTTTTGGCAAAAGTAACCAAAACCATTTGTTAGACTGACAGTACATCCCTGCTACCGCAGTCTAACGCGGCGGCATCCATGCCGCCATCTCGATAGCAAATTTCCTCACAAATTTCGCACTACAAAATGCAAAAACCTTATTAATGTAAATAAGAATTTACTTCTCAACATTCAAACAAATATCATTCAAAATTTATTAAATTAAATCTATTTTATCTATCGCTACATTTAGTAGTAGAACTACACGCCATAATCGGGGAAAATAGCCGCTTTCGATCAGCGAACTGTTTTTTCGCCTCCTTGCGCTGCAATCAAAGTAGCACTTCGATCTTGCTCAGGTTATTACATGAAATTTGAAAAATTAGGCCAGTCGGGGCGCGCCCGTCGTGGTCGACTTACTTTAGAACATGGTGTGGTTGAAACCCCTGTGTTTATGCCTGTGGGTACTTATGGTACGGTTAAAGGCATGCTCCCTCGTGACATTGAAGAAATTCAGGCACAAATTATTTTAGGAAACACCTTCCACTTGTACCTACGTCCAGGTTTGGAAGTGATTAAAGAGCATGGCGGTCTGCATGAGTTTATCCGATGGGATAAACCAATTTTGACCGACTCAGGCGGTTTCCAAGTGTTTAGCTTGGGCGCAATGCGTAAAATCAAAGAAGAAGGTGTCACCTTCCGCTCTCCGATTGATGGTTCAAAGGTGTTTTTGTCTCCAGAAATTTCAATGGAGATCCAACATGTATTGAACTCAGATATCGTGATGATCTTTGATGAATGTACCCCTTACCCTGCCACCCATGAAGAAGCGCAAAAATCATTGCAGCTTTCTTTACGCTGGGCGAAACGTTGTAAAACCCACCACCATGATGCGCTTAACAATAAAAATGCCTTATTCGGCATTATTCAAGGCGGCATGTATGAAGACCTTCGTGATGAGTCACTCACTGGCTTGTTAGAAGTTGGTTTTGATGGTTATGCAATTGGTGGCTTATCGGTCGGTGAACCGAAAGAAGAAATGATCAAGGTACTTGATTATCTACCCAAAAAAATGCCACAAGATAAACCGCGTTACTTAATGGGTGTGGGTAAACCAGAAGACATCGTAGAAGCGGTTCGTCGTGGTGTCGATATGTTTGACTGCGTGATGCCAACCCGTAATGCACGTAATGGTCATTATTTTGTCACCGATGGTCTGGTCAGAATCCGTAATAGTCGCTACCGTCACGATCAAGGTCCTTTAGACCCGCATTGTGATTGCTACACTTGTAAAAACTTCAGTCGTGCCTATTTATATCATTTAGAGAAGTGTGGAGAGATGCTGGCATCAATGCTTGGCACCATCCACAACTTGCGTTACTACCAACGCTTAACGCAAGGTATGCGTGATGCATTGGATAATGGCACATTTGATGAGTACGTTCAGGACTTTTATGCCCGTCGTGGATTAGAAGTTCCAGCATGTCCAGAGGACTAAGCGGAACGATTTGCATCAAGATTTGCGCCTGATCGCAAGACAAGGTACATTGCAAAACGAATTGGAATTTATTGTTAATTTTTTGCCTTTTAATTTTAGGAAATCGAAATGAGTTTTTTCATCTCTACTGCTCACGCGGCTCCTGCTGCGACACAAGGTCCAAGCCTCATGGCAAACTTATTGATGATCGCGGTATTCATCGCAATCTTCTATTTCTTGATCTGGAGACCTCAGGCAAAACGTGCTAAAGAACATCGTTCTTTAATCGAAAGCTTGGGTGTAGGCAGTGAAATCGTGTTTGCTGGTGGTTTAATGGGGAGAATTACCAAGCTTGAAGGTGACTTTGCAGTAGTTGAACTCACTCGCGGTGTTGAGGTAAAAATCCAACGTGCGAGTGTCATTTCAGTATTACCTGAAGGCACATTAAATAACCTTTAATCATAAAATAGTCGTGCCTCAGCACGACTTTTTCATTTAAGAAGAAAGCGAATGCGTTACCCTGCATGGAAATATTTACTGATCCTTGTGGTACTTGTGATCAGTACGTTATATGCACTTCCAAGTCTGTATCCAGATGAACCTGCTGTCCAAATTTCTGGGGCAAAAGCAGGCACCAAAATTGATCAGACGATCGTGCAAAAAGCTGAGCAGATTTTAAAAACTGCCAACATTAGCAGTCACGACAATAGCTTTACCAACAACGCGGCATTATTACGCTTAAACTCTTCTGAAGAACAGTTAAAAGCCAAAGAAGTATTACGCCGTGATTTAGGTGATGACTATGTAGTTGCCCTCAACCTTGCGCCGACCACACCAGAATGGTTGCAAAAGATTGGGGCAAAACCGATGAAACTCGGTTTGGACTTACGTGGCGGTGTACACTTCTTGCTCGAAGTCGACATGGATAAAGCAATTAGTCAGCGTATGGAAACATCTGCGACTGATTTGCGTCGTCAATTCCGTGATAACAAAATCAAATTTAACAACCTTGCTTTAAATAACAATACTATTACCGTCCAGTTTGCCAGCAATGCAGACCGTGATGCAGCGGCCGATTTTTTACGTCGTAATGGTAATGAATTTACTCAGCAGGCGGTTGCAACCTCATCTGGTGCAACCTTAAGATTGAATTATACCGACACTCGTCGTCAGGAAATTCAATCTTATGCAGTCAACCAAAACTTAACTACTTTACGTAACCGTATTAACGAACTCGGTGTGGCAGAAGCACTGGTACAAACCCAAGGTAGCAACCGTATTGTGGTTGAATTACCAGGCGTACAAGACACCGCAGAAGCAAAACGTGTCTTGGGTCGTACGGCGAACTTAGAGTTCCGTTTGGTTGCAGATAGTAATGATCAATATATCGATCCATATACAGGTAAATATAATGGTCAGCCGCTTCCTCCGGGAACTGAAGTCTTTGCTTATCAGTCTTTAGACAGTGGTCGTCAATTGCTGTTACAGCGTAACCGTATTTTGACTGGTGAACGTGTTCAAAACGCAAGTTCTGGCTTTAGCCAAGACTCTGGTGGTGCAGAAGTAAATATCACCCTAGACTCTTCTGGCGGTAAGTTGATGGCAGATGCCACTCGTGGTGCAGTTGGCAAACGTATGGCGGTTTTGTTTATCGAAAATAAACAAAAAATCTCTTACGTGGCTGATCCAAACACGGGTGTTCAGACTGAAGTTCGTACCCCATATACTGAATCTGTGGTGATCAACGCTGCAACCATTCAAGCGGTATTGGGCTCACAATTCCGTATTACCGGTCTAGATTCTCCTCAAGAAGCGGCAGAACTTGCCTTAATGCTGCGTGCGGGTGCTTTGGCTGCGCCAATGTACTTTGTTGAAGAACGTGTCGTGGGTCCAAGCCTTGGTCAAGAAAACATTGATAAGGGTGTATTATCGACCCAAATCGGTTTCTTGCTGGTTGCGATCTGGATGGTGGTGTTCTTCCGTTTATTTGGTTTAATTGCGAACTTTGCCTTGGTCTTCAACCTTGCCATGATCTTAACGGTGATGTCTTGGATTGGGGCCTCCCTTACCCTGCCAGGTATTGCGGGTATCGTGATAACCATTGGTATGGCGGTCGATGCCAACGTCCTGATCTGTGAACGAATACGAGAGGAAATGCTCTGGGGCGCCTCGCCAAAACAGGCGATTGTCGCAGGTTATGATCGTGCCTATAACACCATTCTTGACTCGAACTTAACCACGTTCATTGTTGCGTTTATTTTATTCGCAATTGGTACAGGTCCGATCAAAGGTTTTGCAGTCACCTTGATGATTGGTATTATTTGTTCGATGTTTACTGCAATTACAGTAACCCGTGCAATCGTACAGCTCATTTATGGCAAACGCCGTAATTTGAACAAGTTGAGTATTTAAGGAGATTCACATGACTGATCTGACTCAACAAGACTCAAAGCAATACGGTCGCCCAGATGATCTAAAAATCATCCCATTCATGAAGATTGCCAAACCTGCGGCCATCTTCTCGATCCTGATTACCATTGCCAGTATCTTCTTTATCGTAACCAAAGGCCTCAATCTTGGTTTGGACTTTACCGGTGGTATCTCGGCTGAGTTAAACTACAAGCAAGGTGTTCAACCTGCTCAAGTGGTTCAAGCACTTGATCGTGCAGGCTTTAAAGATGCTGTGGTACAAACCTTAGGCAGTAGCACTGACCTCATCGTACGTATGCCAGTACAAGAAGACCTGAATGTTGAAGACCTGAGCAATAGCATCACGAAAGCAGTGCAATTGCCGAATAACACCGTAGAAGTTCACAAAGTGGACTCTGTCGGTGGTGCGGTTGGTAATGAACTCTATGTACGCTCTGCAGGTGCTGTTGCGCTGGCATTGATATTAATGTTGATCTACGTCACCGTTCGCTTTGAGTTTAAAATGGCAGTCGGCGCTGTAATGTCATTATTCCATGACATTATCATCATTTTTGGTGCCTTTGCGCTGTTCCAATGGCCATTCGACTTAACCGTACTTGCGGCTGTACTTGCGGTGATTGGTTTCTCACTCAACGATAACATCGTTGTTTCGGACCGTATCCGTGAAAACTTCCGTAAGATTCGCGGTGCAAGTCCTCGTGAAATCGTAGATATCGCCTTAACAGAAACTTTACGTCGTACCATTCACACCTCGATGACCTTATTACTCGTGGTTCTGGCCATGATGTTCTTAGGCGGTGATGGCTTACACTGGTTCTCTATGGCAATGTTTGTCGGTATCTTTGTCGGTACTTACTCATCGATCTATATCGGTACAGCATTCGCCTTATGGCGTGGTCTAAATCGTCAGGACTTTATTGTTCAAGTTAAACCTGAATTTGAAGAAGAAGAGATTCCTTAATCTCCTTTCTTTGGATTGAACAACAATGCCAGCGAAATGCTGGCATTGTTGTATGCGCTTTAAGGAAAAGCTGAACTTAAACAGATGCTCATCATCTATATTTCCACACGCAGTTGCGCTTTATTATCCTTTCATTAAGGGATAATCATAATCTCCCCACTTACTGGTTTGAATGCCTAAACCATGTAAGCCCTCAATCAATTTGACCGCAGCCCGAACCCCATCAATAATCGGAATTCCTAACTCTAGACTGACCTGATCCGCCATCTCGGCCATGCCACCACAGCCCAAGACGATCGCTCCAATTCCATCCTCCATTTTGGCTTGCTGGCAGCTTGCCAATAATTTTTCATAGGCCACTTGCTTATCATGTTCTAATGCCAATACCGGAAGATCAATGCATCGAATCTGTGCACATTTTCGTTCAAAGCCATATTGATGTAATAAATGTTCAGCAATAATTTTGGTTCGGGCTAAGGTGGTCACAATCGAAAATTTTGTTGCCACCAAACTGGCCATATGAAATGCAGCTTCGGCAATGCCAACCACAGGTGCCTGAGCCAATTCTCTGGCCGCATGCAAAGCAGGATCACCAAAGCAAGCAATAATATGCCCATCGACCTGCTGTGCTTTGCCTTGTTGAATTAACTCAAGCACCCCAATAGCAGACATTGCCTCATCATAATGCCCCTCAATCGATAACACGCCTTTTTCGGGAGACTGCGCCATAATTTCGGTATCCGCTGCGGCTACCTGACGTGCAGCCTCAGCAATTGATGTGGTCATTTCGACACAGGTATTCGGATTAATGATTTGAATTCGGGTCGCGTTTCTCATTTCTGCACATTTTTAATTCAAAAAATAAGATTGATCATATTTCAAACTAACTGGTCTGAACAGTTAAAATATAAAATTAAATATTTAAACAAATACAATCAATAAATTAATTAAAAAATTAAACCAATAAAAAGAAGATGGCTTAATTTATGCATAACTGGTCTGAACAGTAGTTTATCTTGAAGACCCGTCATGAGCGATAGCCCGAACTATAGTCCTAAACTCTCCAATGAAGATCTCATCCCTGCGCAACAAAATTGGACGTGGTATAACATCTTTTCCTTTTGGATGTCTGATGTGCATAGTATGGGCGGCTATGTGGTCGCAGCGAGCTTATTTTCACTCGGTCTTGCCAGCTGGCAAGTTCTGCTTGCTTTACTCATTGGTATCGTGATTGTCCAAGTTGCGGCGAACTTGGTGGCTAAGCCCAGCCAAATTTCAGGTGTTCCCTATGCTGTGATCTCTCGCCAAGCCTTCGGGATTTATGGGGCCTATATTCCAGCCTTAATTCGCGGCCTGATTGCGGTTTCTTGGTATGGCATTCAAACTTGGCTAGCATCTAATGCACTAATGATGATTCTACTCAAGTTCTATCCAACCTTACACCCGCTTACACTGACTGAATTTGCAGGTCTAAGCACGATTGGCTGGATCTGCTTTGGTTTTATTTGGGCGATACAAGCATTGGTTTTCTGGAAAGGGATGGACACCATCAAGGTGTTTATCGATTGGGCAGGTCCAATGGTCTATGTAGTGATGTTAGCATTGGCATTATGGCTGGTGTGGAAAGCGGGTTGGCGTCATATTTCCTTTAATCTCAGTGACAAACAGCTCAACGTCAATCAGCAGATCATGCAAACCATTGTTGCCATTGCATTGGTGGTGTCTTATTTCTCAGGCCCATTACTCAACTTTGGGGATTTCTCCCGTTACGGCAAAAATATGCAACAGGTTAAAAAAGGGAACTTTTGGGGACTACCGTTTAACTTTATTTTCTTTGCTATCATTGTGGTGATGATTGTTTCTGGTACCTTTAGTGTTTTTGGAAAAATGGTGCATGACCCACTCGAAACGGTTGCCATGATCGATAACGGATTTGTGGTGGTGCTCGGTTTATTGACGGTATTAACCGCGACCATTGGCATTAATATTGTGGCGAATTTCGTTTCGGCAGGTTTTGATTTCTCTAATCTCGCGCCTCGTTTTCTTAATTTTCGCAGAGCAGGCATGATTGCAGCGATCGGCTCAGTATTTATCACGCCATGGAATTTATTTAACTCCCCAGAACTGATTCACTATACCCTTGATACTTTAGCGGCTTTTATCGGTCCACTGTTTGGTATTCTAATTGCTGACTTTTATCTGATTAACAAACAAAAAGTGCGGGTCGATGACTTATTTAGCGATCAACCCACTGCAGCCTATTACTATCAAAAAGGCATCAATAAAAAAGCTGTGATCAGCTTAGTGGCAGCAGTCAGTATCGGTCTGTTGTTGGTGCTTGTTCCGAGTTTTCAATTTTTGGCACCGTTTAACTGGTTTATTGGGGTCATACTGGGCAGCAGTTTTTACTATCGCCTCTCTCGGGAAAGTGTTGTTATAAAAGCAAAAAGTATCCATCATCAGCAAAGCTTGAATCTTCCTCAAAACCATCAATGACTACATTGATGGTGGTTGTTCGCTAATGCTGAATAATCTGAATTCGTGGAAACTGAAAACCACGACAAGATGGCTCTGCCCGCCATGCAATGGTCAGTACCATCTTCTGATTGAGAATAAAATGTTGATAGGCAAAGTGACCGATTAAAGGGTGTGAACACATACCACCATGATGGGATGGGTGCACCTGCGTATTCAAACTATTCAGGTCTAAACGAATACCAAGACCTGACGCTTTCAATACCGCCTCTTTGGTGGTCCAGACCCGCAGCCAATATTCTGGATCCTGATCCTGCTGCAGCCAAGTCTGATATTCCTCGGCATGAAACGCATGTTGTGCCAAGGCATCAAAACGCACTTTCCGATCTAGTTCTTCGACATCGATCCCAAGATCTTTGACCCGTTCACTCATCGCTAAGGCATAATATTGCTGGCTATGGGTATGGTTAAAATGCAAGGCATGCGAACTTAAAAAGGGCTTACCATGTTCATGCTTGGAAAAACTAAGTGCTGCAACTTCACTTTGCAATCGTTCCGCCAACAGATGATTACGGTAGTCCCTGATCTGCTGTTTTTTATAATGGTTAAAGCTACTTAAATCAGCAAAATCAGTTTTAGGCTTTTCAAGCAGTTGTGCCAATGCCTGAACATGGATTTCAATTTCACGTAGCGTCATTGGCTATACTCCCTATAAAAAAGCCCAAAGCAAACTTTGGGCTTTTATCATCAAGACCAACTTAACGTTTGAATTTCTTTTCCGCTTTCTTGAACTTCTGAACATAGCGACGTTTACGTGCCGCTACACGTTCATCAACTTGAGATTTACGCCCTTCAAATGGGTTATCCGATGTTTTGAAATCGACACGAACCGGCGTTCCTTCCAGTTTATAAACTTTACGGAATACATTTTCTAAATAACGACGATAGTCCGCAGGTGTCTTATCAACCTTGTTACCGTGGATCACGATGGTTGGTGGGTTTTGTCCACCCATATGCGCATAACGCATTTTAATACGTTTACCACCGATCATCGGCGGTTGATGCGCTTCAGTTGCATCATTCAAAATCTGAGTAAGTTTTGCAGGAGAAACTTTTAAGTGTGATGAATCATAAGCACGATGGATGGTTGGGTACATTTCTCCAACACCCGTGCCATGTAAGGCTGAGATTAAATGTACTTTGGCCCAAGGAATAAAGTCAAAACGACGGTCAACATCCAACTTACATTGTTTACGATCATACTCGGTCATGTTGTCCCATTTGTTGATCGCAATCACCATGGCACGACCAGCTTCAAGCGCATAACCAATCAAATGTAAATCTTGTTCGACCACCCCTTCACGGGCATCGAGTACCACTACAATCACATGCGCATCTTTAATCGCTTGTAAAGTTTTCACGATTGAGAATTTCTCAATCATTTCCTCTACTTTACCTTTACGGCGTACACCTGCTGTATCGATCAAGGTATATTGACGACCATCGCGCTCATAAGGAATATAAATCGAGTCACGTGTTGTACCCGGTTGGTCAAATGCAACGACACGGTCTTCACCCAACAGGCGGTTAACCAAGGTTGATTTACCTACGTTAGGACGACCAATAATGGCTAAGCGTAAACCTGTTGCTTTGTCATGTTCTTCTGGATTCTCATCTTCTGGAACCTCAGCCAAGACATCTTCAAGCATCTGTTGCACGCCACGTCCATGACTCGCCGCAACTTGTAATGGCTCACCCATACCAAGCTTATAAAACTCAACCAGAGCAGCTTCAGCATGTACACCATCGACTTTGTTGGCAACCAGATATACTTTCTTGCCTAAAGTACGAAGTTCACGAGCGATTTGCTCATCTGACGCCAAGAGGCCAGCACGCGCATCGACGACAAACACAATGATGTCTGCTTCATGAATCGCAGTTTTCGACTGCTCTGCCATATAAGAGTCGATACCACCTTCGTTCTCACCAATACCACCCGTATCGACAACAATGAACGATTTGTTTTGATAAACCGCATCGCCGTATTTGCGGTCACGAGTTAAACCAGCGAAGTCAGCAACCAAAGCATCACGACTTTTGGTGATTTGGTTAAATAGCGTTGATTTTCCGACGTTTGGACGACCAATGAGCGCAATAACGGGTTTCATAGATTAACCTTAATTCAGACGAGCCATCGTTGATGACATCGTATCAGAAACAGTATGGAAGATTTTGGTGATCAAGTAATCACAATAAAAATTCGGGGATTTGTTTAAACAAAACCCCCGATCATTCTTTTATTAGCAATAGCTAATTGAGCATTTTACCACAAGCTAAGACAAAATTAACGATTCTGCCAAATGGTTAATGCACCTTTTCGTGTTGCAACATAAAGCTGATTATCAATCACGCGCAATGAACGTACTTCACCACTGGTTTTCGCACGACCAATGAGCTTACCTGAAGCAGGGTTAATTAAATGCAGTACACCATCCAAATCACCCACGACCAGATTTTGTCCTAGCATGACAGGATTGCTGAGCTTACGATTCAGCAATTCTTCATTTTGCCAAACCAACTCCCCTGTTGCCAAGTTATATGCATTCAACTTGCCATCTGTCGTCGCAACGAAAACTTTATCATCCGCAACTTCAGCGCTATTGGTACTGCTCGCATCTTCGCTCCACACCACACGTTGTGTTGCAAGATCGGTCACCGTCACTTGACCTTGGAAGCTCGTTGTCACCAGATATTGACCTGAAACAACGGGATCACCCACCACATCCACTAATCGCTGAATGTCAGAACGA
This sequence comes from Acinetobacter sp. Ac_5812, assembly GCF_013072695.1. Taxonomy (GTDB): domain Bacteria; phylum Pseudomonadota; class Gammaproteobacteria; order Pseudomonadales; family Moraxellaceae; genus Acinetobacter. Next base: position 39,090 of record NZ_LXUK01000005.1, on the reverse strand, counting down.
CCTTCACTAATTGCTACACGACGTTGGAAACGCGGTACACCACTGATAATATCCAAAGCATAAACATAGGCATTGGCAGAACCAATTAGCACAGTACGCTCATCTAAGCGAACAGGTGCTGGTTGACCACGCAAACTAAACTGAACATTGGGTAACTTATATGCCCAAACCTGTTGTCCTGTCGCTGCATCATGCGCAAATACCGTACCATCATTGGCAATAGTAATCACACGACCCGACTGGATCAACGACGGAGATAAAATGGCACCCGACAATTTCGCGGTCCACTTCTGCTCACCTGTGGCTTGGTCTAAAGCAAATAACTGACCTTTGCGATTACCGCTCACCACAATTCCCTCACCCGCTTCTACACCGGCAGTGAGTTCTTGTTTGGTAATTTTACTTTTCCAAAGACGCTGTTTACCTTTGTATGCAGAAACCTGACCATCTGGATCAATCGCAAAAATAACACCATTGTCTGTATCCAACTGCAAACGTAAAGCTTCAGCAGCATCGGTAGACGAGACACTTTGTGAAAACACAAGGTTTAAATTTTGTTCTTGCGTGATTTTTGGCAATGGATTCGGTTTTGCTTCTTTTACTTTATTGCTTGAACAACCAACCAGTAAAGCTGAAGCAATTGCAATTGCCAAAGGTAATTTTAGTTTATTCTGCATTAAGACTCATCCACTTTGGTATCTAAGATCGGGCGCTCAAACTCAGGATCATCTACTAAAACGCCAACACTTTCGAGTTTAATTTGTAAAAGCTGACGTTCTTGTTTACGCTCGAGCAGGTTATCCCATGCACTTTGATATGCTTTACGCGCAGATTCATTGTCTTTTTTCGCAACAAAAATATCACCGCGAAGTTCATCAGCAGTCGCTTTGAACGCTGGATCAGTCACGCTCGTTAAGGTTTTTAAAGCGTCATTGTATTTGCTTTGCGCCAATTGCGCATCCGCTAAACGTAATTTAACAATTTGAACTAAACCAGCATCTTTGACTTTTGAAGTTTCAACTTTCTTCAAGGCTTTTTCAGCAGCAGCATAATCTTGCTTGTCATAAGCAAGTTTCGCCATGATAAATTGGGTTTGAATCGCTTGTGCAGAATCCGCATCATCTTTCACAATTTTATCCGCTGTTTCAGATAAGCTGGCAAAGGCATTCGGTTGACCTGATGCCGCTTTCGCCTCATCCATCAACTTCTGTACCTTTGCTGTTTGGTTCTGGGCTTCAGCAAGGTTTTTCTTTTGCCAGTATTCCCATCCGAAAAAGGCAATCAAGGCAATGAGAATTCCGCTAATCATTGCAGAACCATATTTTTTGGCAAACGACTTTAACTGGTCGAGTTGTTCATCATCACTTAAACTCATGTGATTGTCCTTTTCCTAAATTGTGCAATTTATTGTTTAAATTTTTCGATAAAAAATGGCGTCAGTTCAGTTAAAGCCACTTGTGCCTGTTCAGCCGTTGCAAGCTCTTTCACCAATAACTGCTGAGATTCCCACTCACGCTCGCCCAAGATCACCGCATAGGTTGCACCTGATTGATCGGCCTTTTTCATTTGGCTTTTCATGCTACCTTGAGATCCAGTTTTTAAGCGGATTGAACTGTTCGCTGCTTCTAACTGGTCACGGATTTGTTCAGCCAAGACCAAGGCTTTGGCTTGATACGCCGGCTCAGCCAATAAAAACACTTCACAATCACGGACATCTTTGGTTTGCGCAACTTGCTCGACCAATAACAACAAACGCTCCATCCCCATGGCAAAACCAACCGCTGGTACAGACTGATCCGCTTTACCTTTCAACTGGCCAACCAAGCCATCGTAGCGACCACCTGCACAAACCGTCCCTTGTGAACCCAACATGGTGGTGGTCCATTCAAATACCGTTTTGTTGTAGTAATCCAAACCACGAACGAGCTTTTGGTTAATCACAAACTCAACACCAGCATCCGTTAAGTATTGCTGTAATTGTTGAAAGTGATTGATTGAATCTTCTTTTAAGAAATCATGCAACTTTGGGGCATTCTCCAAAATTTTTTGCGTTGATTCAATTTTAGAATCCAAAATACGCAATGGATTGGTACTTAAACGACGTTGTGAATCTTCATCCAATGCTTCTTTATGCTGATTTAAGAACTCAACCAAAGCCGCACGATATTCTGCACGCTCATCACTTTCACCTAAAGTATTTAACTCTAAGCGAACATTCGCAGCCACACCCATACGTTTCCATAAACGCGCGGTCATTAAAATGATTTCAGCATCAATATCTGGCGTTGCGACACCAAAAGTTTCCACACCAAATTGATGGAATTGGCGATAACGACCTTTTTGTGGTTTTTCATAGCGGAACATGGGCCCGAGATACCAGACGCGTGGTGTCGCACCACGCAACAGGTTATGCTCTAGCATCGCACGCACACAACCCGCCGTTCCTTCAGGACGCAAGGTCAGTGATTCTGGCGGTGTGCCTTTGTCGAAAAAGGTATACATTTCTTTTTCAACAATATCGGTCGCATCGCCAATGGCACGCTTGAATAGACCTGTTTGCTCAACGATTGGCAAACGGATTTGTTGATAACCATATGCATCCATTAACGATGCAAGTTGTTGTTCCAGACTTCTCCAAGCCGCAGTTTGCGTTGGAAGGGTGTCATTAAAACCTTTGATAGCGACAATTGAACTCATGATGAACTACGAATAATAACTTTAGATTTTGCTTCTTCAAGCTCTTGAACTCGTTGACGAACCATTGTTTCAATTTCATCAACCAGCTGATTTGTATCAATTAAATGGCTCTTTTCACCATTTCGATAGACCAGTGAACGCGGTGATGCACCGACAATCCCGATATCAGCTTCTTTGGCTTCACCAGGACCATTCACTTTACATCCGATCACAGACAAGTCCATCGGGGTACGAATATCTTCTAAACGCTCTTCCAAAGCCTGCATCACTTGAATCACATTGAATTCCTGACGTGAACAGCTTGGACAAGCAATAAAGTTAATCCCGTTTGAGCGTAAGCCCAAGGATTTTAAAATATCAAAACCGATTTTAATTTCATCTTCTGGTTCAGCCGCAAGCGAGATACGCATGGTATCGCCAATGCCTTCCATCAACAGTCCGCCCAAGGCAATTGCTGATTTGACTGTACCCGTACGGTAAATCCCTGCCTCAGTTACGCCAAGGTGTAACGGATTATCGATCTGTTGTGACAGCAAGCGATAGGCATCCATGGTCAGAAACACATTCGATGCTTTAACACTGACTTTAAACTCATGGAAATCTAAACGGTCGAGAATGTCGATATGACGCATTGCCGATTCAAGTAAGGCCTGCCCTGTTGGCTCGCCATATTTCACTTGTAAGTCTTTTTCCAGAGACCCGGCATTGACCCCAATACGAATCGAAATCCCATGATGTTTTGCTGCAGCGACCACTTCACGTACTTTCTGATCCGAACCAATATTACCCGGATTGATACGTAAACAGTCTGCGCCATAATCCGCAACCGCTAAAGCAATACGATGATCAAAATGAATATCTGCCACCAAAGGGACAGAAACGCGTTTACGAATCGCGCCAAACGCCTCTGCTGCTTCCATCGACGGTACTGAAACACGCATGATATCCGCACCTGCATCTGCACAGCGCTGGATTTGCGCCACAGTTGCATCCACATCACAGGTTTCAGTATTGGTCATACTTTGAACACTGATCGGGGCATCACCACCGACATACACTGAACCAACACGGATTTTTCGTGTTGGACGGCGTTTAATTGGATTCACAATCATCGTATAGCTCTACTCTTTGGCATTAACGAGACAAACGGAATTCTGCTTTTCCATTGACTGTATATGGAGACAAGGAAATTTGCTCCTGATTTAAAGTCAATGCTACTGCGGTCGCGTCATCTAAACGAATTTGAAATGGCGATTCGCCACTTAAAGTCAAAGTCGATGCTTGACGACCTGTTGCCAATACTTTACCTGTTGCATCGACAATATGCACAGAAGTTGGTCGATTAAAATTCAAGACCAATTGGTCACCAGATGTTGCAGTGGTGGTATTCCCCATCGGCAAAATCTGAACATCCGAATTTTTGATCTTTGGCACATCATCTTCATCTTTATGGCTTGATGTCCAATTCTGCACCGCCATGACTGCCAACCACGCTAAAACTGCAACAGCCGCGACGATTGCAATACGTTTTAACCAGATACGATTACGTACACTTTTCGAACCTGATAATTTCCCCATAATTTTAATCGGAGAATTATTCAAGGCATGGCTGGCTTTCAGCCCAGTATCATTGACATAGATTTCATCAAAACGCTGAATGATCGCACTGGCATCTGCATTTAAATGCTTTGCATAAGCTCGATAATAGCCTTTGATAAAAGTTGCTTCAGGTAATGATTTATAATCATCTTGCTCTAATGCTGTCAATGTTTTGACAGGCATATTCAATACGTTTGCAATCTCTTCAATTTCTTTCTTTTGTGCAATACGAATTTGACGCAAATACTCACCAGGTCGTTGAATATTTCCTAAGGTTGACGATGGCGAGGTTGTGCCAGTTGGCTGATGTGAATTTGGATTTATTTCCATACGGCCTCAGTACTGTACTGTAATTGCAAATAACGTTGATATTCTGGACTATCAGGAAATAGCGCACGTAGCTGATTGACTAACACTTGCATTCCTAATTGATCCGCATTCGCTCGAGCAATGCGTAGACCAATCCAAAGTGCCCGAGCACCTTGGTTTTTCTGTCCCACGTTACGAACATATTGTTCGTATAGTTGCGACGCATCTCTATTATTTTGTTGCAAATAGAAAATTTCCGCCAACTCTAACATTGAAATGGTTGCATTTCGATTCGCTTGTAGCGCTTGTTTGAATGATTTTTCAGCATTCGCAACATCGCCCAATTTCAAATAGATTCGCCCTAGGTTTTCCAACGACTGAAACCGTTGTTCATAGCCTAAAGTTGCACCCGCACGGGTAAATTGCTCAATCGCTTCATTATAGCGTTGCTGTTGATACAAATATGTACCGTAATTATTACGCGCTTGCGCATTGTCTGGTTCTGCAGAAATTGCCCGCTTAAAATAAGTCTCTGCTTTTTCCATATTACTGGCGCTGCCCTCTTGTTGCAGCAAAATGCCCATCATCATATTGGCATTGGCATCACGAGAATCAACTTTTAGGGCTTGGTCAAGCGAACGCTTGGCTGCGTCTAAATCACGATTGCGAATATATTCTGCTGCAAGTTGGGTACGGACTTGCACTGCTTTTTCTGGATCTTTTTTTAATGTTGAAGATGTTGACTGACATGCTGTTAGGCCAAGTAAAGTAAACGCAACAGCTGTCGCAATAATCGTTTTTGGTCGAGTGGTATTCAACGCCTTTTCCCCAAGTATTATCCTTGTGTGCGCAAAATTTCTTGTTGTTGCGCCACTTTCTTTTTCCATTGTTCAGCACGACGAGTACGGTCAGCAACCTGTCCTACCAATTGTCCACACGCAGCATCAATATCATCACCACGTGTCTGACGAATCGTACACACAAATCCAGCATCCGACAAAGTTTTTTGGAAGGCAATAATTCGGTTACGACTCGAGCGACCATACGGCGCATGCGGGAACGGATTAAATGGAATAAGATTGATCTTACTCGGTAGATTTTTTAACAGTTTTAATAATTGTTGCGCGTGCTCAGGCTTATCATTAACACCATCGAGCATCACATATTCAATGGTGACGTGACGACGTGAACTTTCATTACCATCTTTAGCGAGATAACGTTGGCAAGCCGCAATCAATTGTTGTAATGGATATTTTTTATTAATCGGTACCAGTTCGTTACGCAATTCATCATTTGGTGCATGTAAGGAAATCGCCAAAGCAACATCGATATCTTGCGCCAGTTGATCAATTTTCGGTACGACACCTGAAGTCGATAAGGTTACACGGCGTTTTGACATACCATAAGCAAAATCGTCCAGCATGAGCTGCATAGAACTGAGCACAGCATCATAGTTGAGTAAAGGCTCGCCCATCCCCATCATCACCACATTGGTCACGGTACGTTCACGTTCAGCCACAGGCACTTCTTCCATATAGGAATAGTTCGCCATCCATAACTGACCAATGATTTCAGCTGGGGTTAAATCACGTTGAAAACCTTGCTTACCTGTAGAACAGAATGAACAATCCAATGCACAGCCCACTTGTGATGAAATACACAAAGTCTTACGTGCACCTGTTTTATCTTCCGCAGGAATCAATACGGTTTCAACCAAAGAGCCGTCACCATCGCCTACACGGAACACCCACTTACGGGTTCCATCTTTCGAATAGTTACGATGCACCACATCAGGTGCTTTAATCTCACAAATCTTTTCGAGTTTCTCTCGTAATTTACCTGAGATATTGCTCATCTCAGCAAAATCAGTCACAAAATATTGATGAATCCATTTCATGACCTGACCGGCACGAAATTTCTTTTCGCCCAAGCCTTCGAAGAATTTTTCTAATTCAGCTCGAGACATGCCAAGTAAATTTACTTTTTTCTCGGCAGCATGAACGACAGGCGTAGAAACAGACTGTTGTTTTTCATCTAAATTTTCTGATGAAACGACCACTGCAGAACTCATGTATATTTACCTAAACAATATCGACGCTAAAAAATGCTGTGCATTATTCGCACAACACAAGCTATAAGAAATAAAAAACCAGATAAGTAGTATACCACTTATCTGGTCTGAATACTTTGGATTAACGAGTGCGTGGGCAAATCTCGTTATCAGCAAAGAAGTAAGCGATTTCACGCTCAGCAGAAGCAACTGAGTCAGAACCGTGAGCAGCGTTTTCGTCGATGCTTACAGCGAAGTCAGCGCGGATTGTGCCAGGAGCAGCTTCTTTAGGGTTTGTAGCGCCTAAAATTTCGCGGTGAGCAAGAACTGCATTTTCGCCTTCAAGAACTGAAACAACCACTGGACCAGAAGTCATGAATGCAACTAAGTCAGCAAAGAAACCACGTTCTTTGTGCTCAGCATAGAAACCTTCAGCATCAGCTTGAGAAAGGTGTTTCATTTTAGTTGCAACAATTTTCAAACCTGATTTTTCGAAACGAGCAAAGATGTCGCCGATGTGGTTTTTAGATACTGCATCTGGTTTTACGATAGATAAAGTACGTTCAATCGCCATGATTGACTCCTATTATGGTTTAAACTAAAAAATTTGCCGCATTATACCGATGTCATCGCTAATAATCAGCTTGAATATGCAAAACTTAAGCGTTTTCTGACGAATTTTTAACGAACTTCATCCAACCATGCCATTTGAATGGCTTCAAGCAAACCTTCAGTTGACTTATTTGGGTCATCACTAAAGTCAGGCAAAGCACATACCCATGCATGTAAATCGGTAAAACGGATCCATTGTGGATCTACATCTGGATGTGCTTCGGTGAGTTCAATCGCAATATCAATCGTATCTGTCCAACGTAAGCCCATATGATAACCTAAATAAATATGTGTAATTGAGCGTACTTTAACAAATCATGCAATTTAAGAGATAGTGTTCTGTCACTAAATTCGAGATAAAACACATTACAAAGCGATATTGGCCGTTGGAGCCAATAAGATAATACCACTGGCAACCGATGCACCTATCATTGCCCCTACAATCACATCACTTGGATAATGTAGACCGAGTACCATTCGAGATAAGGCAACCAAAATGGTGAATGGCAGCATTAACAGTAATAGTAGAGGTTGAATATAGCCCAAAGTGATGGTCACCATCACCGCATGTAAAGTGTGACCTGATGGAAAGCTAAAATGATCGAGTGGTCGCTCACCCAAGACAATCACTTGATGCACTTGATAGGGTCTTGGGCGGGTAGTTTTATTTTTTAAAAACTTATAGATCAAGGTTCCGACAGAACCTGCCGCAATCACATACAATATTTGCAGCCCGTATGCCAGACCTTGCATTGCCCATACAGACAACAACATGACATACCAAAATGGCCCATCCCCCAAACGACTGATCGTTTTAAAAAATAAAGCGATCCGTTGTGACTGAGAAAGGTGATTGAGGTAAACACAGCCCTTTAAATCTAAATCGAGTATTTTTATTTTTGCATTTTGAAGATTCATACGATTTCTCCTCTTTTTTGAGAGTAGCTTAAGTCGCGGTCATGGGAGACTCCTCACGACTTGATACAATGCTTGTTCTAATTGTTGTACTGGAAACTGCCAACTACTTTGCTGCACACTTTCACTGGCCAATAAGCCCATTTGTCGTAATTGCGGCAAGGCAGGTAATTGGCAAATCGATTGAATGAGATGATCTGTTTGTCCTAATGGACTCAACCAGCCAGTCACATTCGGTTGTACATGCTGATGGGCGCAGACATAATCATAGGCAACCACTGCTAAGCCACTGGCAATTGCTTCTAAGACCACATTTCCAAACGTATCGGCTTGGCTGGCAAAGGCAAAAACATCGGCACTGGCATAAGCTGCCGAGAGTTCACGACCACTCAGACTGCCCATAAAAATAATGTCATCCGATTGTGCCATCTTGCCCAGACGGGCACGATCTGGGCCATCACCAACAATCACAAACTTACTATTTTTGCCTTGTTGGGCCTGTAATGCATGAAAGCTTTTAATCAGCACATCGACTTCTTTTTCGGGTGATAAACGTCCGACATACAACATCACTCGGGTATCAGCATCGACACCCCATTGTTGGCGCAGTTGTTGTGAACGGTGCTTCGCTGAGAATTTTTCAGTATCCACACCACGTCCAACCACCACCAATGGGCAAGTCACACCGAAACCACGTAAAGCTTGTTCGGTATATTGGCTTGGCACACAGGTCACATCGGTACTGTTATGAAACCAAGTTAAATAGCGCTGAATTGGTTTAACCAAGAAAGCCAGATCAAAGAAGCGGCTAAAATCATGAAAGGCTGAATGAAAACCACTGGAGACGGCTATTTTTCTTGATTTTGCTGCTTGTAAGGCGGTCAAACCCAAAGGCCCTTCAGTCACAATATGCACCACATCTGGCGCAAATTTTTCAAAGGCTTTGGACACTTTAATATATTGCGGCCAACCAAACTGAATACTTGGATATTTCGGAATCGGTTGTGACATCACCAAACATTCTTGTTCTGGATGAAATTCGGTACAGACTGCTTTTTGGGTTGGTCGTACCAACAAAATTTTATGCCCTAATCGCTGCAAACCTTGACACAATTGCATCATCGACAGCGCTACGCCATTGATTTCTGGTGGCCATGTTTCGGTTACAATGGCAATTCGGAGACGAGGACGAACGAGATCACGGAGCTCAGACAATTCATCTTGTTTATTTTTGAGTTGTTTCCTTTTAAAGTAAAATTTAAAATTTTCAGGAAACTCTTGCTTGAATAGAGATGTCGCGTATGTACTTTGCATATCGCCATCCATTTGTGTCGTTATTTTCATGCTTTCAGCTTAAAAACATTATTTGACACTTTAATGATCAGTCTATGACAGTTTTTTGACAGTCTTAAAATAAAAAATGCCCAGTCTGAAACTGGGTATTTGCACACAACACAATAAATACTTAACCTAAGTTTGATCAGAAACATGATACTCGGAAACGTCATCAGCAACCTGCGCAAGCCAAAGCGATTAAGCTTTGCCTTAGCGCAAGATAAACGAAGTGCGTAGTTTAGGACTCAAGCATAGCTTTCATCTTACGGTACGGCAAAGATTATTAATCTTTGCTACTCGCCCCTCAGGTTTTGCCTACTTTTCCCAAAAGAAAAGTAGGGCGAGCCGCAGGCTGATTCTGTAATCCGATGAGAATTTATCAAGACTCCGTTAAGATAATTTTTTCCAACAAACTCTAGATAAAAATATTTAGATCAAACTTAAATTGCTCTTATTCAAGCTAAAGGATTGTCCACCGCAAACATGCGTTGATCTTCCAAACGGAACGCCATCAATTGCTGTCCCCAAACACAGCCACCATCGACATTTTGAATTTGAGCGCTAATGGTCTTGCCCTGCAAAGCTGCCCAATGTCCGAAAATCAACTGATGGGTCTGTGCTGCCTGACTTTCAAACTCAAACCATGGTTGGAAACCTACTGGCATTGGTGCATCAAGCGCATCTTTAAAATCGAATTCCAAACGACCTTCGGCATCAGTCAAACGCATCCGCGTAAGATAATTGGTGATACAGCGTAAGCGGGCCATACCTGTAAGTTCATCTGACCACACATCAGGTTGTGAACCATACATCTCGGCAAGAAAGCTATCCAAAACCGAGAGATCGTCATGACCCACCACCTGTTGGACTTCTTGTGCCAATGCCACCGTTTTTTCGGCATTCCAGATACATGGCACACCTGCATGGGTAATCAAGGTCTGTGCATTCGGAGATAGGCTTAACGGTTGTTTACGCAACCAATCAATCAACTCATCGCCATCAATGGCATCAATCACTTCTTGAGTATGATCTTTGTCTTTGGCCTTTTTAAAACCACGGGCACAGGCAATCAAGGTCAAGTCGTGATTGCCTAACACCGTTGCGGCAGCACCGCGATCCGCCAGTTTTTTAATAAAGCGTAATGCGCCCACCGAGTTTTCACCACGTGCAATCAGATCACCCGCAAACCATAAAAAGTCTTGGTCTGGATCAAAGCGGATTTCTTTCAGCAACGCTTTCAGTGCTTCAAAACAGCCTTGCACATCACCAATGACATAGTTATAGCGTTTAGGCATTAAGACACCATCTGATCAGAAAGCGCGACAAAGTCAGCTAGGCTTAAGGTTTCTGGACGTGCCATCGGATCAACCCCTGCTTTCTCAAAGCCATCTTCCACCAACATGCCTTTTAAGCTATTGCGTAAGGTCTTACGACGCTGGGTAAATACATGCCCCACTAAACGCGCTAAAGCTTTCTCGTTTTTTGCCACGATCGGTTTAGTTGCATATGGCTCTAAACGGAAAACGGCTGAAGTTACCTTCGGTGGCGGATTGAAGGAGCCCGGTGGCACTTCAAACAAGAAGGTTGGTTTACAGTAATACTGGATCATCACCGATAAACGACCATATTCTTTGGTGTTTGGTGTTGCCGTAATACGATCAACCACTTCCTTTTGCAGCATGAAATGCATGTCTTTGACTTTGTCACCAAACTCCAAGAGATGGAACAACAGTGGCGTTGAAATGTTATAAGGTAAATTACCCACCACACGCAGCGGACGACCGTCTTGAAACAGTTGTGTGAAGTCGTATTTCAACGCATCGGCTTCAATAATCGTCAAACGTTCCGGATGTGGCACACGCCCCGGTAAACCCGCGGCCAAATCGCGATCCAGTTCAACCACCGTCAACGCGTCACATTCGCCAATTAAAGGTGAAGTCAATGCTGCCAAACCCGGTCCGATTTCGACAATATTTTCGCCCGCACGCGGATTCACCGAGCGTACAATTTTGGCAATCACACGTTGATCATGTAAGAAGTTTTGACCAAAACGTTTTCGGGCCTGATGCCCTTCATCTTTAGGGTTCAGGGCATTAATTTGATACATAATAATTCCAACGTGAATAATTTCTTGCCCATCACTGACGGGCTAAATCAAGTGCTAAATCCACTGCGACATGTAAGCTTGATGCTTTCGCCTGTCCAGTGCCTGCAAGAGAAAGTGCTGTACCATGATCGACCGAAGTCCGAATAAATGGCAAGCCTAATGTAATGTTAACTGCTTCACCAAAGCCTTGTGATTTTAACACAGGTAGACCTTGATCGTGATACATCGCTAGAACAGCATCGGCATCTTTTAGATTTTCTGGGGTAAACAAGGTATCCGCAGGTAAACTGAGGCTCATGTTAATCCCCTGTGCGTGATAACTTTCCAGCACAGGATTAATGACTTCGATTTCTTCTCGACCCAAATAGCCATCTTCACCAGCATGTGGATTCAGACCACAGACCAAAATACGTGGCTGAGCAATTTTAAATTTTGTTTTTAAATCATGAATCAGAATATCAATCACTTGATGTAGGCGCTGTTGTGTAATTGCATCAGCTACATCCCGCAAAGGTAGGTGTGTCGTCGCCAAGGCAACACGCAATGTTTTGGTGGCCAACATCATCACCACCCGATCAATGCCAGCAAACTCTTGGTAATATTCGGTATGCCCGCTAAATGCAATGCCCGCATCATTGATAATCGACTTTTGCACTGGCGCTGTTGCAACACCCACGCTCTGTCCAGACACTGCATAATCAGCTGAACGGCGTAATTGTTCCAGTACATAAGCGGCATTGGCTGAATCTAACTGTCCCAACACAACAGGCTTAGCTAAAGGCACATGTTCAACAAAAAGTTGTCCCAGCAAACTAGATTCAGTCTGTCCTTGATAAGCAATCAGTTCAACATCAACACCTAAAAGATTGGCGCGTTGCTGCAACATTTGCATATCAGCCAAAATAACAATGGGCCGCTCATCTACACGCTCTGCCAAACTCAGGCAGATGTCTGGGCCAATTCCTGCAGGTTCGCCTGAAGTGACATATAAAGGGAGCATAGGTATCGCCAATCTTTTTGATTACATCTAGTGTAACCAAAATCTAAAACGAGCTATAGCCTTTCATTTTTTATAATTTACTTTACTTCGGGATTTGTGGTCGCTTTGGGTAAGTTTTGTGGCACTAGATTCGAAGGTACAAACTCGACCTTGCGTGTCCACGGATTAATTTTGGGCTGTACTTTCTTCTCAGCCTGTACCGTCACTGCTTCTTCTTTTTTCTCAGGGACTGCTACAGCACTCGCGGATTTATCTGCCAATGGATTGCTAACAGCTTCTTTCTTTTCAGCCACTTGTACGACTTGAGTCTCTTTCTTCTCCACAGGAGTTGGCGCAACCACAGTGCTTACAGGTCGAGCATAAGGTGCTGCGATTGACCCTTGTTTCACCACAGTTTGTGTCATCGGTTGCTGAGCCGTTGTATTTGCAGCTTGCCCATGAAGATTGAGTTGATCGACAGGGATCTCGATCGCTTTCATCTCAGCCGTTACAGCCATAGCGGGGTCGACGTGATCATTGCCTAGACTTTCCAGAACCTCTAATTTTCGGCTGGTTCCCTCTTTGGGCTGAAATTCTGAATAATTGGTGACGCTGGTTTGATCCACCCACTTATAAAGCCGTCGTGCATTTGTCTGTGTAGAACAAACACCTATTAATAATGTAACTACAACAATTTTTGTAGAAAACGACAACTTCATCAAATTCCCCAGCAGAAAAGCTTAATACTTCTATTTATTTCAAACGTTTGCTAAAAAATAATAGGTCAAATCTGCCCCCCTCACAAGGCAAATAATGTTGCCATCAATAAAGGTCGCCTTACTTACAAATTCAGTCACATTGCAGCATTTTCTGACCTTTCAGGTGATTTTTTCTTGTGCATTTTTATAAATCCATGTAGAATTCGGTCTCCTTTTGTTTGGACAGATTTCACCGTCCAAACCAACTATAATAGGTAGTGGTTTAAATGAAAACTCTCAGCGCTAAGCCAGCTGAAGTTCAACACGACTGGTATGTTGTTGATGCTTCTGGCAAAACTTTAGGTCGCCTTGCGACTGAAATCGCTCGTCGTTTACGCGGTAAGCACAAAACTTCTTATACTCCTCACGTTGACACAGGCGACTACATCGTTGTGATCAATGCTGAACACGTTCAAGTGACTGGTAAAAAAGCGCTTGATAAGAAATATTATCGCCATACTGGTTTCCCTGGTGGTATCCGTGAGACTAACTTCGAGAAGTTAATTGCTCACAAACCTGAAGCAGTTTTAGAAAAAGCTGTTAAAGGTATGTTACCAAAAGGTCCTCTTGGTTATGCAATGATCAAAAAAATGAAAGTGTACGCTGGTACTGAGCATCCTCATACTGCTCAACAGCCACAAGTTTTGGACATCTAAGGGATACAGCACATGGCTACTAATTATGGTACAGGTCGCCGTAAGACCGCAACTGCACGTGTTTTCTTATCAGCTGGTACAGGTAAACTCGTAATTAACAACCGTACACTTGAGCAATATTTCGGTCGTGAAACTGCTCGTATGGTTGTGCGTCAGCCTTTAGAGCTTTTAGAAGTTACTGAAAAATTTGACCTTTACATCACTGTTAAAGGTGGTGGTATTGGTGGTCAAGCAGGCGCTATCCGTCACGGTATTACTCGTGCATTGATCGCTGCTGACGAAAACTTAAAACCTGCTCTTCGTCAAGCTGGTTTCGTTACTCGTGATGCTCGTGAAGTTGAACGTAAGAAACTTGGTTTACGTAAAGCTCGTAAACGTCCTCAATTCTCTAAACGTTAATCGTTTTACGAATTGGACAAAAAACCTCGGATTTATCCGAGGTTTTTTTATTGCCCGCGTTTCATTATTTCTTTTTAGAACAATCCATGATCGCATCACCAGTGCCATCGGCAGAAGCAAACTCAGTGATCTTACAGCCATTCTGTGTATAGGTCTTGCTCACTTTAGAAAATTGATGATCTTTCGGGATTGGTGCGTTACACGGTTGACCCGTTTTTTCATGAACCATCTGGATTGGACCATCATTATAAAGAGTGACCTGACACCCTTTGACCACATACTGTTTTTTGATCCCACCATATTGTTGCCCGCTATCATCATCCGCCGCATCAGCAATCACAGCATCAGCAGCAGCTCCACTCTCTACTGATGAGACATTGCCCTGCCCAGATCCTGTAGGTGAGTTCGCACAACCACCCAGTAATAATGCAGCACAAAGTACAGCAACGTCGTATTGTTTCATTCCCTTTCTCTCTCTTTGAACTTGTTGAATCATAAATCTATTCCGTAACAAGCATATTATTCAGCTTTAAGTGATTTCCAACGTTAATTTTAGTATTCTAAACAGTCAACCATAATTTTTTGGACTTATGTCTTTAGAAAATCCCCCAACCCCTGTCCAAGGCATTACGCTTTATAGTCATGCAGATGATTTCCGTTCCCACTGGATTCGTTTTTTACTTGCTGAAAAACAAATCAAATACCAACTGATTATTACTGATCATGAGGATGAGGATTTAGCTGATCTCAATCCCTACAATCAACTTCCCATGTTGATTGAGCAAAACCTAAAGCTATTTTCAGCCAATGTCATTGCTGAATATTTAGATGATCGCTATCGTCAAAATAAACTCTATGCCGATGCCCCGATGGCACGTGCCGAGCAACGCCAATACATCTGGCGCTTTGAACAAGATTGGTTCAAACTTGCCGATCATATGCTGAGACATACTGATACGGTAGACCCACTGCAAAAGCAAAAAGCACAGAAAGAACTTCGGGATACCCTAATTTCTCTCACCCCACTGTTTCAGCATTTTCCATTTTTTATGTCGGAAACTTTTTCAATTTTAGATTGTATGCTCGCTCCAATCTTCCTAAGGCTAAAAAGTATGGGGGTTGAACTCCCTGCACAGCACTGTCGACCTATATTCTTGTATTGCCATCGTATCTTTAGCCGACCATCGTTCATTAAATCAATGACAGCTCAAGAAAAAAACAGCTACAATGAATTGATTTCTACGATTTAATAAGTTTTTCAATTATGTCTGAGCAAATAACTTTTACACCTACACGCCCATATCTTGCTCGTGCCATTTATGAATGGATTTGCGATAACCAACTGACACCATATTTATTGGTGGATGCGACGCAACCCCATACTGATGTTCCCTTACAATTTGTGAAGGATGGTCAAATTGTCTTAAATCTTGCTCCACACGCAATTCATCAGCTACATATGAGTAATGAAGCGATTACCTTCTCTGCTCGCTTCGGTGGCGTTGCAAAAGAAATTTATGTGCCGATTCGTGCTGTATTAGGTATTTACGCAAGAGAAAATGGTCAAGGCTTGTTTTTTGATGCTTCTGAATATGCAGAAATCGAAGACTCTACAGCGGCATCAATCGATGAAACAAAGCAAGAAACTGAACCAACGAAAAAGAAACCTTCACTAAGAATTTTAGATTAAGCGAGGATCATCACGATGGCATTTGATTTAGTTCAATATTTTTCTGAACAAATAAAAATTCAAAAACCACAACTTTTTGGTCAATATTCTCTTAAAGAAAAACAAACATATATTGATGAAGTAAACGTATTAGCACTTGGACAATTGATTAGTCTATGGAAACAGAATCCACAGAAACTCTATCAAGAAGTCCATACTGCCGATCCTCTTTACATTCAAGAGGTTGCTCGCCATCTCACCACTTCAGCTCATAATCAATCGGCACTGAAAGCAACTGAATTGGAAAAAAGCCTGTCAGATGTACTGGCCTTACAATTAACTGAATTGAAACAGCTTGATCAGACAGGTAGCTTTGGGCAAACAGGACTAACAGAACTTTTATTGGGTCAGATTGAGCATCTATCTGGACAAGCAGAAGACTGGGTTTGGTCAACCAATCAACTCACAGAATTACTTGGCTCGAAGCCGGTTATTCAGCAAGAAGTATCACTTGAAGCAACGATGCAAGAATTCAATCAAATGGTTCATCAAGCACAACCTGCTGCGCATGATGATGAGCCTACGATCGAAGTCGAAATTCCAGAAACTCCAACTTGGGCCTATATTGTTTCCCCTTTGGTGGCATTGGTCATTCTGATCTTTTTGTATTGTTCATATTGCCAATTGGTTTCCGTTTAATCTCATCATTTAAATGATAAAGAAAGCACGATTGCTTTCTTTATCATAGACTTATTATAAAATTAATTTTATTTAAAAAATCAATTTATCTATATTAATGAAAAATAATTTACATTTATTTACAATCAAAGCAAGTATTTAAAACCCGATATTAATGTGAATAAAATCACACTAAAAATAAATTCCAATCCTCAATTAGTATTTTTATTTGTTTGTTTGACAAAAATTGTCAATTATTAGCAAATCGGTCAATTCAATTATTTTAAAGCATGATTGATTTAATAAAAGAGTTTCCTATAATGAGATTAACTACTTTTGAAAACTAATCAAAAACAGAAGTGGCGAATATAACTTCATAAACAAAGATGTATTAGTAGAGATAAAATCATGGCTAAAATTTCATTAGAAAGCTTAACAAATATTGATGGGTTCGTTGCAGCAGCATTAGTAGATACAGAGAGTGGTTTGGCACTAGCAACTCAAGGTGGGGGTTCAATCGACTTAGAACTGGCAGCTGCGGGTAATACCGAAGTTATTCGAGCAAAACGCCGTGTAGCTAACTCACTAAAACTAAACGATGACATCGAAGATATTCTGATTACACTTGGCAAGGCATACCACTTAATCCGTCCATTAGAAAGCAATGGCAACTTATTCCTTTATCTCGTATTAGATCGCAGTAAATCGAACCTTGCGATGGCTCGCCACGAATTAAAAACATTTGAAAAAGAATTAGACTTTGCTTAATTCTAAATTTCAAAATACTTAATATATTAGACTTCTTGTATATTTAATATTTTCATTATAAGAAAATATAAATATGCAAGCGGTCTATTATCAGTCTTTAGTATTAGACTAATTTTGTGCAGTCCAATATTTTATAAAATATTAAAGTGATACTATGAATGGACATTGCATTAATATCGCAATTTCAGGTATAAGTTTAAAAGTTTCAGATGAGTTAAAAATAGAACTTAGAAAAACAATACCTCATGAATTTGGCATTAACTGGATCAATATTGCCGATCCCAATATCGACTTATTATTAATAAATGAAAATTTTTTTGAAACCGAAGGTATTCAACGTATTTTAGAACAAAAACAACTTCCCTGTTTAAAAATTTCAAAAGGAGAAGGCTCACAACATATAGAAGAACACAATACGCTTTACTTGCCTTTTCAGCATACCGATGCATTAAAAAACTGGATTCATCTTCGCCTTTTAAGCTATATCACCCATCAACAGGCGCAACAACCGAAGATCGAATCGACCTCTACACATAATGCCATCAATGAAAAGTATTTAACCGACATGTTAAATCCTGAAAATGCCCGTCTACATTTGTTTGATGATCACGGTACTTTGGCCATTATTGATACGCGAAGTCAAATTGCATGGCTAGAACCAACCCGCACCCACACGCAAACCAACCATAGTTTTAAATATGAATTTGCGACCACCTCAAACTTCACCAAAGTTTCTCGCAAAGTTGAATATAACCTGCAAGATTGGTTATGGAATCTGTTCTGGCATTCACTCGAGTTTCAGCGTTTAGCCCCAAATGAAAATGAATACTACAAAATTGAATATTGGCCACAGCCAGCTCAAGGCACTGACCGTAAAACCACTTTATTGCTTTCTGCTTGCTTTATACAAGGAGCCCAACTCTATCAAGTTGCAACACAATTAAAACTTCCTATTCAAACGGTTCAACAATTTATCGCTGCCTGCATTATTTCAGACAATGGCGGCATTATCCCAGCTTCAGAAAGTCATTACCTACAAATTGAAAAGACTGAACAAACAATTGAACAACAAGGCTTTTTAAATAAATTTTTCGGCAAGATCAGACGCCGCTTTGGGCTTTAAGGATTGATATGATTCTCCAACAATATAAAATTGTATTTGCAGGAAGCATGGGCGCAGGGAAAACCGAAGCAATCAAATCGCTTTCAGAAATTCCTGTCCTCGCGACCGAAGCATTCAATACAGATAGTCAGGCCCATAATAAAATGCAAACTACGGTGGGTATTGATTATGGTGAGATTACTTTAGATGACGGTGTAAAAGTAGGCTTATATGGCACCCCAGGCCAATCACGCTTTGATTTTATTTGGCCTGTGATTTGCCAAGGCGCTTTGGGGGTTATTTTACTGGTTGACCACAACAGTAAAGTACCGATCGAAGAACTTGAGGGGTATCTGGATACCTTTAAGGACTATACCCAAAATATTTCAATCGGCATCACCCACGTGGATGAAAACAAAGGGCAACCGACCACGATCTATCGCGAGTGGTTAATTCAAAATGACTACCAATATCCCTTATTTTTTATTGATGCCCGTAAACAAGAACATATTTTGCTGATGATTGAATCTCTCATAGCAGCATTAGAAGTCAATTTAAAAGCAACAAACTAATTACTTTATAAAGAGAAGAATTATGTTCAGTATTCCTAGTCAGCAACGTACAGCACCCAAAGAGCTGATTCAGTTTGCTAAAGCGCAGGCCAATGATATTTTAACCAATATCCGAGGCGTCGATTATATTATGCTCTGCTCTACCGATGGCTTTGAGCTTGCCTCCATTTACAAGAAGAACCCTTATAACAGCACCAAACTGGCAGCTGTCAGTAGTTCAATCTTGGCAATGGTCACCGCTTTTCTCAATGAAATCCAGCTGACAGGCTGCCAAAGTATTACCTTGGATGCTGAAAATGGTAAGGCCATTCTGACTTCAATCCCTGCCCCTCATCATCCCATGGTCATGGTGACTTTAAGTAATAAAGATGTCTTGTTAGGACAACTGCTCTATAGTTTGAAACAAACCAGCAGTGCAATCGTCGACGCAGACCAAGCTTAATTTTTCTCATCATAAAATCTGACAGGCATCGCAAGCTTGTCAGATTTTGTTCATTTATAGCCTCTATAATAAATAGATTACTTTTCAATTTTCTTTTTTGAATCATTAATTTTCATATATTTCACTAAATAACTATCCCAATCTGTTAAAAAATCCCTATTTCAGCCAAAAATATGGAATAAAATATTGTTTTTTAAAACATCAGATGAGCGGTTAGAAATTTAAATGATTTAGCAATATTTTTTCATTATTATAATTTTCGAACAAATAACAATCATAAAATTTTCACAAATGAATAATTTCAACAATGAAAGGTTGTATTTGTTCAGATATTATTAAGCACTATGGAGAGATAAAGATGAAGCTGAAGAGCTTAAAACTAGGCGCAGGGGTCGCGCTCTTAATCAGTGGTTTTTCTACCCAACAGACCTTGGCTGATTCCTACGTGTTTGTGACCAATACCACGCCACAAACCGTATCAATACAAGTCAATCAAACTGGGGCAAGCTTACAGCAAGGCAATGAATGGGCGCAGGAAGCGACTCAACTTGCACCCTACGAGACCAAACGGGTATTACGTATCAACCGTTATACCGGGATCAAATCCGGTAAAACCTATAACTTTGATACCGTTCTCAGCAGTGGCAATTCACAAGTCACTTTAAAACAAACCATGACTGGAACTTGGTCGGGCAGCAATATTAAACATGGGATTCAAACGGCGACCACAACATCACCTTGGTATTCAGATCGTGATGTACACCGTATTAGCACAACTTATGCTGGTTTATCAGCCCAAGCAGCAGTGAAAGCTGAGTACACGGGAGGTTATGATGATTTTCACTACACTATTCATCAAAACACGCTTCAAGAGCCTGTTTCAGCCAGTGCCGATGAGCTCAAGGTAATGACTTATAATATTTATGCCCTGCCGATGGTGGCGAGTAAAATCAGCGAACGCTTGGCTGAATTACCAAATCATTTAAACGGCTACGATGTGATTATGATGCAAGAAGCCTTTGCTTCATCGCGTACTGGCATGCTGAATCAACTGGCTCAACAGTACCCATATCAAACTCATATTCCAGTCGGTTCTGGCTATAACTTGTTCGACAGCGGTTTGGTGATTGTGAGCCGTTATCCAATCGTCAAAACGGCACAATTGATTTATCCAGACTGTACAGGAACTGATTGTTTTGCGGATAAAGGTGTGTTGTATGCAGAAATCATTAAGAATGGTAAGGCCTATCATGTGACCTCTACGCATACCGCTTCTTTTGATACCGATGCAGCACGCGCATTGCGTCAGGTTCAGTTCAAACAAATTCGCCAATTGGTCAATCAACAAAATATTCCAAGTTTTGATGCAGTACTCATGGGCGGTGATTTCAATGTGAATAAACTGTTATGGCCGCAAGATTATCAAGACATGTTGACCAATCTGAATGCCACCGCAGCACCAAGCACAGGTTATACTGAATCGACCTTTGACCCACGCGTAAATAAGTTGGCTGGAGCAGCAGGTTCAGGTGGTGCAACAGTCGAATATCTAGACTATGTGGTGGCATCAAATAACCACCGTCAACCAACTCAGTCTCGTAACGATGTGCGTATCTTACGTACCACAGCGGACCCACTGTATATGACTTGGGATCTTTCAGATCACTTCCCTGTGATGGGGCAATTTAATTACGGCCCATAAACGGAATTCGGTATGAATAAAAGACTATTGCTGACAATGCTTATTGTTGTCGTGGTCTTGGTTGGGATTGTAGTTTGGAAGAGCACTGCCTCTTCCGCTGCAATTCAGCAAGCCAAATCCACCGCATCATCTCAAGATTCATCAACACAGGTGAGTAATGAAGGCATGCCAAACAAAACCAAGGACGAAGTTTTTCAAGAGTCACTTTTAAAACAATTAAAAACACTACAACAGCAACCTGGCAATATCACCGAGTTTCTCAATGATTTTAAAGCCAACTGCCCTGTATCCGACTGTAATGCAGCTTTAGCAAAAGCTTTAGCCAATTATCCAGATCAAAACTTTGCACATTTGGTGGAAAATCTAATAAAACGTCTGCCGCAATATGAACAACGCATGCAAAGTACCGTGTTATCAACGTCGTTATCACCAAAAGAACGCTTTGAAGTTTTGTGGAAGCTCAGAGAACAAACCTTGGGACAAGCCGAAGCGATGCTGGGTTTTGGGCAAGAGCGTGGCTATGCAGATTATCGGTTTGCTTACAATGATTTGGCGCAGAATCAAAAACTGAGTGCTGAACAACGCTTAAAAGCATTTGAGCAGCTACAAAAACAGTACCCTGATGCAACTCAACAAGAAAATAAAATCGGACTTTATGAACAAGCACTCGGTTTAATCAATCAAGGGCAACATAGCCCTGCTGAAACGCAACGCTTAAAGCAGATGTTACAACAACGTTATCTGACTGAGCAGCAACGCCAAGAGGTTCAGCAAAGAGAACAACGTGAAGTTCAACAACAGCAACAAGTCGACCAATATCAACAAGCTGTGCAGCAGTTGCAACAAGAGATGGAGCCGTTAAAAACACAACTCTCAAATGAAGAGTGGCAAAAGCAATATCAAAGCCGTTTAGAAAGTCTGCGTCTAAAAATGTTCTCTTAACACATTGAACTCAACGGATAGCAGCTTAAATTTATATCTCATTTCTGATAAAAATCAGCCGACCATTTAGATAAACAATGCGTCGGCGTTAAACAAAAATGAGACTTTTAAAAGTCTCGCCATTCGCTCATTTGACAAAGAACATTGATTCCCGCTAAATAAGCCATTCAATCACTTCAAGATCATGATGTGGCATGAGCAGCATTAAACATGTGAATTCTGGTTGGACTGGTCAAGCAGCAATTGCTTTGGGAGTTGGCGCTTTTCTTGGACAATCAGGAAATAATCACCCTCACCACCACTATGCGCATCAAATCACCATGTCCTTGAACCCAGATCAAGCTGTACAAGTGATTGCTGATGGCCAACGTTATCAAGCACCGACTTTACTCATTCCTGCCAAGCTAAAGCATCAACTTATAACAGGCAACTATCTGTCAATCTATCTTGATACCCATCATGCACTCACCACCCGATTCAATCTAGATCTTCATCGAGCAACACAGGTATATGAGGTATCCACAGATCTACAACAACAATTACGACAAAGCTTTTGTCTAAAGACACCCCTCAATCATGGCTTAGCCCATTTCTTAAAAACGACACCACTGAACAACCATGCCTCCCAGAGCAATCCACGGAAGATTGAACACATACTAGAATTGCTTTATCAGGGCATCTTGCAGTCCAACATTCCTGATCGTCAATATTTAGCACAAATTGCAGGTTTATCTGAAAGTCGCTTTTCGCACTGGTTTCGTGAACAGGCAGGACTACCTTTACGCAGTTATCGCAAATGGTTACGTCTCATCTGTGGATTAGCCCAAATGCAAGAAGGACTCGCCTTAACGGATACAGCTCACCAAGCTAATTTTGCTGATCAGGCGCATTTCACACGAACTTGTATCGAGTTATTGGGAGTGCGCCCATCGGAACTGAGTGATATGCAGGGCAAAATTTTCTTTATTGAATAAATAGCTGTTTTGTTCAATTCAGTCCTGCAATCGCACAGGCATAGTGACTGTTCATTGTTTTGGAACAATACACCATGCCGAAGTTAATCCAGTACCTCATTCGCTATAGCAGTTATCCCTTGATTATGGGGCTGAGTCTGGTTTTTTTATTACCTGTTGCAGCGGGTGAGCGTGCTTATTGGCCATATGTGCCCTTAATCGCAGCCGTTGCGATTGGGCTGGTTGCTCTGCTTGAGCAGATTCAGCCCTATGAGCAAACGTGGTTAAACGATCACGAAGATACAGGTGTTGATATCCTGCATGCCAGTTTTAGTATCATCATGATTTTTATTACCGCGGAATGCATTACTTTATTTCGGCAGCTGATTCATATTCCGAGCTTTTGGCCAGCCTCTCTACCGATCTGGCTACAATTACTGATTGTCGGTCTCATCATCGATTTTGGCTTATGGCTGATGCATTACTTCAGTCATAAAAAACGATTTCTATGGAAACTGCACGCTCTTCATCATAGTTCTGAACGATTATATTGGCTGAATGGTGAACGTCGGCATCCCTTAAGCGCTATTCTGCTCGCAGCACCGGGCATTATCTGTGTCACACTCATGGGAGCGCCAGCCAATCTAATTGGTACATGGATGGGATTAACGGCCATTCATTTGGCTTTTCAGCATGCCAATCTCGATTATTCTTTAGGTGCTTTTAGGCATTTGCTCGGGGTTGCCAAAGTCCATCGCTGGCATCATAAACATGGTTTTGGTCGTAAAAACTTTGGTGAATTCTGGATGATCTGGGATCATCTGTTTGGGACGTACTACCATGAAAGCAAACCCGTTAAAGCTGGACAAGTCGGGTTAAGGACTGCACTACCAAAGACTTATCTCAAACAAATACTGTGGCCATTCGCTAGAAAAAATGAATAAGACGCATAAATTTAAGGAAATCAGCTATGCATTACCCGCAATATCAACACGACCTCAACACCGCACTTGAATCAGAAATACTGGGTGAACTGATCTTTTTAAATGCCGCCAAATATGCCCGCTCAATTGAGCAACAACAAAAATGGCAAACTTTGGCCAAACTGGAAACCCAAACCCTACGCAAGTTACAGCAGTACTTAATTCAACAAGGTCAAACGGCGACGATTCGTTTGCATGTTAAGTTACAAGCGAAAGCTTCAGGGCTTGCCATGGCTAAACTGCCGTGGAAACTGGCCATGCGTTTACTTAAACAAGGTACACAGCCATTTATGGCAACGTTTGAGCGGATGCAGCAACACGCAGATACCAACACACAAGACTTTCTCAAGTATTTATTGGCGCATGAACGAGCATTAGCTGAATTTGCAACACAAGAATTGCAAGGGAATTCAAAGCATTCTTTAGATGCAGTGCTGCACCTATTAAAAAGCGAGGCATAAAACCTCGCTTTTGCACTATTCTAGTGTTGTCTTCAAGTCGTGCTGAGGTTTAACAACAATTGACGTTTTTTCACCTGTTGCCCGACTTGACCAATCAACTCATCTACCACACCATCGACATCGGATTTGATTTGTTGCTGAATCTTCATCGCCTCAAGCACCAACAAGGTTTGTCCTTTTGTTACTGAATCTCCAACATTGACCAGCAGATTCACAATCGCACCGTCCATTGGCGCACGGATTTTGCCATCACCCACCACTTCTGCTGCCTCTGGGGCTGCATAAGTAATATTTTCAAGCACGCTATTACCATTGCCTACATCTAAATACAGCTGATTTTGATCAAAGACATAGGCAAGCTTGCGTCGAACACCTTCACAGCTATAAACAACCTGTTCATCACTGATGCTTATAATCTTGATTGTCGCTTGTTGATCACATAACGTAACTTTGACCTGCTGCTGATCATTTTGCACATGCAGCAATATCTGCTGATCGACATATTTCAGTTTCAGCGGAAACGGCATACTAACACCGGTTTGCCAAGCGACTTGCTGCTGATTTTGCTGGCTAAACAATGCGGCTGCGACGGCTAAGGTTTCGTGTGTCAACGTTTGTTGGTGCAGGCTGACATCTTCTTGGAAGTGTTGCTGAATAAATGCAGTGTTGGTATCCCCAGCCACAATGATCGGATGGCGCAATAAATTGACAAGAAACTGCTTATTACTATTCACCCCAAGCAAAACACAATCATCAACCGCTTTGGCAAGCAGGCGAATCGCATCCTGACGGGTCTTGCCGTAGGCAATCACTTTGGCCACCATCGGATCATAGAAGGGACTAATTTCACCGTGTTCCAACATGCCATGATCAACACGAACATTGGGTAAACTGCCATCCGCACCTGCTGCTTGCCAACGCAGCACTTTACCTGTTTGTGGCAGAAAGTCCTGACGTGGATCTTCCGCATATAAACGGACTTCAATGGCATGCCCATTCAATGTCAGCTCATGTTGCTGTAGTGGCAATGTTTCACCATTGGCAACACGCAATTGCCACTCCACCAAATCCAAGCCTGTGACCATTTCAGTGACTGGATGCTCGACTTGTAAACGTGTATTCATTTCCAAGAAATAGAATTCACCAGATTGATCAAGCAGAAACTCGACCGTGCCTGCCCCGACATAATCACAAGCTTGAGCTGCAGCAACAGCAGCCTGACCCATTTTCTGACGTAGTTCAGGTGTCATCACTGGACAAGGCGCCTCTTCAACCACCTTTTGATGACGGCGTTGAATCGAACAGTCCCGTTCAAATAAATACACATAATTGCCATGCGTATCGCCGAAGACCTGAATCTCGACATGACGTGGGGCAATTACCGCTTTTTCTAAAATCAATTCACCCGAACCAAAGGCATTCTCTGCTTCGGAACGTGCTGTTTTTAAGGCTTCAAGCAAATTCGCAGATTGCTCAACCAGACGCATGCCTCGCCCACCACCGCCTGCCGAAGCTTTGACCATTAAAGGATAGCCAATCTTCTCAGCTTGTTGTGCTAGATAATCAAGGTCTTGCTGATCGCCTTCATAACCAGGCACACACGGCACCCCTGCTTGAATCATGGCAATTTTAGAAAGACGCTTACTGCCCATCAGCTCAATCGCCGCAGCCGTCGGCCCAATAAAAGTAATGCCATGATCAAGACAAGCCTGAGCAAAATCGGTATTTTCAGATAAAAATCCATAACCCGGATGGACCGCATCTGCGCCTGTCTTTTTGCAGGCTGCAATAATATTGGCAATGGATAAATAAGATTCGGCCACTTTAGATGCACCGATATAAACCGCTTCATCTGCCAGCTGTACATGACGGGCATTGGCATCTGCATCTGAATACACCGCAACCGTTTGATAGCCCATTGCTTTAGCTGTTTGCATCACGCGAACAGCAATCTCACCACGGTTTGCCACTAAGACTTTTGAAAAACTCATTATTTCATCTCTATTATTAAATCCCTCTCAATCCACCTTTTAAAAGGTGAAGTCCCTCCTTTAACAAAGAGGGATCAGGGGAGATTTCAGTCAAACCAACTCGGATTACGTTTTTGAATAAAGGCCATGGTTCCTTCTTGACCTTCTGCACCACCGACTGCTTGAGCAAACTGTTGCGCGGCATCATCCAAAAGCTGTGCTAAAGGTTCATTCAAAGTTCGATGTAATAAGGCTTTGGTGGCACGTGAGGCCAAAGGCGCAGCACGTTTAATCTGCTGAATGGTATCCATAAGTTGTTGCTCTAATTCAACATCATCTTGTGCAACTTGATGAACCACACCTAAATCCAAAGCCGTCTTGCCATCAAAACGTAAACCTAATAACGCCAAACGACGGGCTTGGGTTAAACCAATTCGCTTCACCACAAAAGGCGCAATCTGTGCAGGTAAAATGCCCAAGCCTGTTTCTGGCAGACCAAACTGGGCACTCTCACGGCTGATGGCAATATCTGAAACACAGGCCAAGCCAAAGCCTCCACCAAGCACTGCCCCTTCCAGCACAGCAACAACGGTTTGGGGAGCTTGATCAACCTGTTCGATCATGGCCCCAAAACGACGGTTAAAATCAACATAAGGTTGCAAACTGCCTGTATTCGCAGCTTCAACACGCAAGCTCGCCATATCTTTGATATCACCGCCAGCACAGAAATGCCCACCTCGACCACGTAAAACCACAGCGCGAATAGAGACATCATCGGCAATCTGGCTAAACACCTGCTGAATGGCGGTGACCATATTCAAACTCATGGCATTACGGCTTTCAGGACGATTTAGCCATAGCGTTAAAATCCCACCTTGTTGTTCTAGCTGAATGCTGTCATCTATCACTAAGCTTGCAAGAGAAGTTAAAACTGTCATGCTCCTACTCCTAGTTTTTCTGCTTTTTAGGCAGAATATCCATGAGCTTACAAATAATACCTAGCATAATCTCATCTGCACCGCCGCCAATTGAGCCTAGACGTCCATCACGGAACAGTTGCGAAGCAGGGTTATCCCACATAAAGCCATTACCGCCCCAATATTGTAGACAGCTATCCGCCACTTCACGGCTTAAACGCCCTGCTTTCAGCTTTGCCATGGAGGCCATCATGGTGACATTCTCACCAGCGATATGCTGCTCGCAGGCTTGATAGGTTAATGCTCGTAATGCTTCCACTTCAGTCATCAATTCAGCAAAACGGAAATGTACGTATTGGTTATGAATCAGAGGCTGACCAAAGGTGGTTCGCTCTTTGGCATAATCAATGGTTTGCTGAATGACCTTTTCCATCCCACCCACGGCATTGGCACAGGCCCACATCCGCTCCTCTTGGAACTGCATCATTTGCATCATGAAACCCATACCTTCTGCACCGACAAGGTTACGTTGTGGTACACGAACATTGTCAAAGTAAACTTGTGCCGTGGTGGTTGAACGCATGCCCAATTTATTCAAGGGTTCTGAAAAGCTAATCCCTGCCGTTTTTGCGGGCACAATGATCATGGATTTGTTGACGTGTGGTTTGTCATCAGAAGTATTGGCCAATAGACAGAAGAAATCAGCTTGTAATGAGTTGGTGATCCACATCTTGCTGCCGTTAATCACATAGTCGTCGCCATCTTTTTTTGCTGTAGTCTTAATCGCTGCCACGTCAGAACCCGCATGCACTTCCGAGACCGCAATCGACGCGACATATTCACCACGAATGGCAGGATTTAAAAATTCATCTCGCAATTCTTTGCTACCAAAACGAGCCAGTGCAGGTGTTGCCATATCAGTCTGTACGCCAATCGCTAGGGGTACACCGCCACAGGCTGCACGACCTAATTCTTCTGCCACCACAAGGTTGTATGAATAATCGAGTCCTAAACCACCATTCTCCTCAGGCTTACAAATCCCCAATAAACCCAAATCCCCCATTTTCTTAAACACGTCATGAATCGGGAAACGGCCTGCTTCCTCCCATTCTGGAATAAAAGGGTTCAGCTCATTTTCAACAAACTGACGTGTGGTACGGCGTAAAGCATCATGTTCTGCAGTAAATTTCATTGTTTTTTTCCTTAAAATTAATCTCCCCTAACCCCTCTTTAATTAAAGAGGGGAACTCCTCCCTTTAAAAAGGGAGGCTGGGAGGGATTATTAAAATCTCGACACACCAAAACGTGTTGGATTGAGTTCACGTTGTTGTGCTTCATAAATAGTTTGTAATAAAAAGATCAGTACTTTACGGGTATCTCTTGGGTCGATGATGCCATCGTCATGCAGCATTGCTGTATTGAATAAAGCCGTCGACTGTTGTTCCAATTTCATCGCTGTACTTTGTTCCAAGAAATCTAGCATCTGCGGATTCGGTTCCATGCCAGAAGCTTTTTGCTTGCCCTCAGCCACGATACGCAAGACTTTGCCTGCTTGTGCCGCGCCCATCACGGCCACATGTGAATTGGGCCATGCAAAAATAAATTGTGGGGATAAACTGCGACCACACATGGCATAGTTGCCTGCGCCATAAGAACCCGCAACCACGATCGAAATCTTAGGTACTGTCGCATTAGCCACCGCTTGGATCAGTTTGGAACCATGCTTGATAATACCGTTCTGCTCTGCATCGGTTCCGACCATAAAACCAGTAGTGTTATGCAAGAATAAGAGTGGACGTTGGGTCTGTTCACACAGATGAATAAATTGCGCTGCTTTGGCTGCCCCCTGTGGCGTGATCGGGCCATTATTGGTAATAATGCCGATATGCAGCCCCCCCATTTTTGCCCAGCCACAGACCGTTAAAGCATCATATTCCTGTTTAAATTCCAGAAAATCTGAATCATCAATGATCCGTGCAATGATTTCTTTCATATCAAAAGGTTGCTTCGGATCTTGTGGAACAATACCTAACAGCTCTTCAGCCGCATAACGCGGTTCTTTATAACTCTGATTCAATTGTGCGGTTTGTTCTTTCCAGTTTAGATGTTCAAAAATTTCACGCGCTAAACGAATACCATCGGCATCATTCTCCGCAAGATATTCCGCCACACCTGAAACTTGAGTATGCATTTCTGCGCCACCCAGTTCTTCTGCAGTCGCTACTTCCCCTGTTGCTGCCAATAACAGTGGTGGACCAGCTAATAGCATTTCCGTTTGCTTGCGGACTGCAATCACATAGTCAGACAGCCCCGGTTGATAAGCGCCACCCGCGGTTGCATTACCATGCACCACAGCGACTTGGGGAATCCCAGCAGCAGATAAACGCGCCTGATTTGCAAAGGTCATACCGCCATAGGTAAAGACTTCAGCCGCATAGTTCAGGTTTGCCCCACCACTTTCGGTCAATGTCACCATCGGCAGCTTTTGTTCTAATGCAATCTTTTGCAGGCGGAGGGTTTTATGTACCCCCATCGGTGACATGGTGCCACCCTTGATTGCACTGTTACTGGCAGAGACCAGTGCACGTACCCCTCTGACAAAACCAATGCCTGCAATCACCCCGCCACCGGCTTCGGAACCATCTTTATCGTCATGCATGTTATAGCCAACCAGACCACATAGCTCAACAAAAGGTGAATCCGCATCTAACAGCAAACGAATACGTTCGTGCGGCAAGATTTTGCCTTTCTTGTCAAACTTGGGTTTTGCCGCATAAGACTTATCAATGCTTTTTTGCTGCACGGCACGCACTTCAGCCAGCTGCGTTAATAACGCCTCTCGATTTTGCACATATTGCTCACCACCCACTGCAATCTCAGACTGGAGAATACTCATGTTTTTTCTCCATCTGTTTTGAATATGTCAGGGATAAAAGCACGATGGAAACCATTAAAGGCGTCATTATTGGTCGCATCAGCCAATGGATACATCCGTGTGCCTTGTGATGCCGCCCCATCAATGCGAAGGGTGACACCCGAAACAAAAGCCGCAGCATCGGAGAGTAAATAACAAATTGCGGAAGAGATTTCAGACTCAGTCCCCATACGTTTTAACGGAACATTACTCGCCAAACTTGGAATGATCACTTTGGCAAAATCACCACTATAGTTGTCCATGCCCGAAGAAATAATCCAACCTGGTGCAACTGCATTGACACGTACACCCGACTTGCCCCATTCAACCGAAGCTGTTTTAGTGAGATTATCAACCCCTGAACGTGCTGCACCCGAATGCCCCATACCAGGCATACCCCCCCACATGTCTGCGGTCATATTCACGATGCTACCGCCATGCTTCGCCATCCACTGGTTATAGGCTTCACGCATCAGATAGAAGGTTGAATGCAGATTATTACGGACCACAGCATCAAAACCATTGGCAGAAATATTCTCAAGCGCAGAAGGAAATTGTCCACCCGCGTTATTGACTAAACCATCAAGCTGGCCAAATTTTTCCAGCACCTCAGCAATCATATTTTTGACTTGCTCTTCCTCACGGTTATCACAGACGATGAAATGGACTTTGCCTCCATCTTCCAGAATTTCTTGGCTGACCTTTTCCAGTTTTTCAACTTTACGTCCTGTGATGACAACTTGCGCCCCCAAAGAAGCCAACTCATGTGCAGTACAACGGCCAATGCCAGAACCACCACCAGTCACGATAATCACTTTGTCAGCAAATGCATCTGCCCTGAAAATTGATTGATAACCCATGTTTACATCCTTAATATTTTTCTAACAGTTGTGCAGGCACTTTCACCGGCATATCCAATAATTGCTGTGCAAAGGCTTTGCCCTGCGGATCAATTCGCAAGCTGGCAATCCCACCGCCACCCAATGCATTTTCCAACATGAAATTCAGTGCATGCATTTCTGGCAATTCATAGCGAATGACTTTTGATTTTTCAGGATCAAGAACATGCTGCATATACGCTGCAACATTGGCTTCAGTCAGTGCCGCACGAATCCAAGGTAAATATTCAGCCTTGCGTGCAATTACCCCGATATTGCTATGATTGCCTTTATCGCCACTGCGCGCATGCGCTATCTCGATCAAAGGCACTTCAACTTCATCGCCTTGATATACAGCCACGTCACCAATGGAATGCTGCACATAATCCTGTCGAGATTGCCCAGTAGGAATCTGTACGGGATAACGCTGCCCTGCAAAATCGACTTCGACTTTTAATTGATCTTTATCAATCAAGAATGAAAATAATTTCACCACGGCCGAGGCTTTCGGACGACCACCGACAATCCCTGCCAATGCCGGTGCCATACCTGTGGAGGCTTGGGCAATTTCAGACGCAAAGAACATACAGGCTTCTTTAAACAGATGCTTAACCGCGATCTTAACCACCACTTCACGACTGTCTTTCACTTTCGCATGTGCACCATAGGTACTTTCAATGCCGAGAATCTCAACCGACTTTTCACTAAACGGTGGGACTGAACGCAGTGCCAAAACGCGTTCACATTTGTTGATAATGGCATCCGCAATCACTTGTGCTTTTTCTGGTGCTTCGCGACCTGCAATCAAGAAACTGACCAAGACCCGATAACCATCGGCATAGGTCGCACTGACTTTATATTGCTGAGTTGGCGCACAACCTGTTGCTCCTGTCACCTTGACTCGATGCTCTGCCACTTGTTCTAAATGGACTTGGCTAAAATCAGCGCTTACATCTGGTAGAAGATAAGCTTGTGGATTGCCAATTTCATAGACGATTTGCTCTGCTACGGTCGCAGTTGAAACGAGGCCACCTGTCCCTTTTGGCTTGGTCACGATAAATGAAGCATCAGCACTGACCTCTACGATTGGAAAGCCCATATTGTCAAAGCCTTGAACGAGACGCCAATCGGTAAAATTACCACCAGTACATTGAGCACCGCATTCGATCACATGCCCTGCCAATGAACCTTGTGCTAGCTTGTCATAATCATCCAGTGACCATTTGTATTCATGTAACAGTGGAGCAAGCACAACTGCGGAGTCGACCACACGACCTGTAATCACAATATCTGCCCCCAAATCAAGCGCATCGCGAATCGCAACAGCGCCTAAATAGGCATTGCTACTGGCAACATGCGCAGGCAAGGCATCGCCATTAAACATTTCCTGAACATTTTGGGTAAGTAATTCAGCATGCATGGGCAATACATCATCACCCAGTACCACTGCGACTTTTAAATCCAAGCCTTTTTCATCAATAATTTTCTGCAAGGCATCACGGCAAGCCAGTGGATTTACCCCACCTGCATTACTGATCACTTTTATTTTTTTCTCAGCAATTTTATTGATCAGCGGTGCCATCACTCGACTGACAAAATCCAAGGCATAACCATGACTTGGGTCCATCATCATCGCCTTGGCCATAATCGACATGGTAATTTCAGACAGATAATCAAAGACCAGATAATCAATATCACTCAAATGTACCAACTGAAAAGCAGCGGTATTGGTATCGCCCCAGAACCCTGATGCACACCCAATCTTGACTACCCTCTGGTCATCCTGTTTGACACTTGTCATGCGCTTTCTCATTGTTATTGCTAAAAACGCCTTAACATTACCAAGCAAGTGCTTGGTTTGTAAAGTGCATAATGCTATGCTGTATTGGCAAAAATAGTCAAATTCAAGCAAATGCTTGTTATAAAAAGATAAGACAATGCATCAAATGAATTTTGTTACAATGTACCTCAGCTTAAATAGGATAGACGGATAGGCATGATCGCAACTTCAATTGAGCAAATCCCCAAAATTGTTTGTTTTGATGACAGTCCACGTGGCCGTTTATTGCAAGGTGCTGCCTATCTATTTTATAAACAGGGTTATGACAAAACCACGGTTCGTCAACTCGGTGAATTTATTGGCATACAATCAGGTAGTCTGTTTCATCATTTTAAAAGTAAAGACGAGATTCTGGCGACAGTGATGGAACAAACCATCATTTATAATTTTGCCCGCTTAAAAGAAGCGGCTGAACGCGCAACTGATCCTGAACAGCAATTACGTCATCTCATCAAAGCTGAATTACTTTCGATTGCAGGTGATACGGGTGCAGCGATGGCGGTATTAGTACATGAATGGTTTGCCCTTTCTAAAGAAAAACAAGACCACCTTCTGAAAATGCGTAATGAATATGAGCAAGTCTGGCTGGATGTGATTGAAAAACTACGTGCCCAAGGTAAAGTCAAACATGATGCTTTTATCTGGCGTCGTTTGCTCGGCGGCTCAATCTCTTGGACCGTAACGTGGTATAGACCCGAAGGTAAAGTCAAAATTGATGAATTGACGGACATGGTTTGGGAAATGGCGTTGAAATGAGTCCAGTCTATTTGCGTAAGCCTCAACTCAGCGATTTGGCTGAAATTAAACATGCCTACTCAAATAGTATTCAACTGCATCAACCGTGGACCTATCCACCAACGGACTTTCAGCAATATCTAGCGCAAGAACATCGTTATTTCGTCTGCTTGAAAGAAAATCATGCCCTTGTTGGCACTTTTAATATCTCAAATATGATTCGTGGTTACTTCCATTCTGCCTATTTAGGTTATGAAGCCTTTTATCCCTATGCAGGACATGGCTATATGCGACAAGGGTTGCAACTGGTTTTACACGAAGCATTTCAAACACTGAATCTACATCGACTAGAAGCCAATATCCAACCAGATAATCTGCCTTCTATTCGCCTTGTGGCACAGGCAGGTTTTATAAAAGAAGGCTTTTCTCGCCAGTATCTACGAGTGGGCGGAAAAGAATGGAAAGATCATGAACGTTGGGCAATTTTAAATGCAGATTGGACCGATCAGAAATATCAAGCATTCTAAAAAATTGATTCCAATTTAAGCACGACACAGCTTATCGCTCACGTCTATTTATCTATATTCGTTATATCAGAAAGCTGCTATTGTTGTTAAACATCAAACGATTATAAGAATTAGTAAAAATGAATCCAGTACAACACGCCAATATATCGGTGAAACGTCGTGGGGGCGAGCTTGAAGATTATATTGATATTCATGCTCTAATCGACAGCACCAAAATGTTGTGTACAGACAATCGCCATCGTATCTTGCATACCTTTTGGGGTGTTCAAGAAGTGATTATTCCAATCTTTGGGCATCATTTCGAAAATAGTGTAGGCAAAAGCATTGAAGTAAAAGACCTGTGTGAAAAAGACCACCTATTGGTTGATTTCCATCATCGTTTTATTCCAACTTTAGGTGATTTTGTTGCAGCGATGCAGGATATCCCTACAGATGGATTGGCGAAACGCTTAGAGAAGTTCCATGCTGATGTGATTAATGATCCAAAGCTGTCAGCAACCCTGCTCTCGCCATTATCGGTGACGGGACAATTAAAGTCTTTGCTGATTACCCATAATAGTTGGTTTATCAATAGCATTCTTCCGATGATGGGAAAAGGTGAAGCCAAATTTATTGATTTTGATATTCGTCCTGATTTCTTTTTCAATCCAATGCGTTTTGAACTCTGGATGGACAATGGCATGGCTGTGCCACCGAGTGCAGCCAAACTGCAAGAATTAAAAACTAAAATTGCTTAACTTAAGGGGAAATAAAAATGAGCAATATCCAATACGTGATTCGTCAAAATGACTTTGCTTATAATGACGAATGGCATCTGACCAACTGCGTTTCAACTGGGGCAATCAAACAAATTTATACAGATAAAGTTGAAGCAGAAAAGGCCTATAAAACCTTAGTTGTTGAGGGCTTATATTATGATGAGCTTTGTAACTATGACATCGGCAATGGTGAAGTAGATGATGAGGTCTACGAAAAACTTGAAGCTTTGGTATTAGAAAAAACAGGCAAAAAATTTGATATCGAAGATGGTGAAATTCCGAAACTGAATGAAGACGATGCTTTCGAATTTGCCCAAATTTCAGGTATTGTCTGGTATCAACTTATAGAAGTCGATGCGTCACAACCTTGCTATGTCCTCTGGATCAACTCAGAAGAAGACTATTTTTCTGGCTATGAAACTGGCAGTATTATTTCTAGCCAAGATGAGAACTTTAGTGATGTTTCGTGGGAATCCAATATTTATGCGATGGACTATGAGTTCGAAGCCTTGATGGATAAACCCCTTGCAGAGCTGAGCGATAGCCCATTGTTATTGAAACAGTTTATCGAGCAAACTGCGGATATTCGCTATGATGCTGAAAAAGATAGCATCGAAGGTATTGCACTCGACAACATAAAATTTATTGATATCAAAGCACTAAATTCATTTCTAAAACAACCCATCTTTGAAATCCGTCAGATTTCTTTAGAAGAATTGGCTGAACTCGAATAAATTTCAAAATGAAAAAAGTGCGGTGTTTTAACCGCACTTTTAATGATATTTGGAACAGTTTTAATATCCCAACTGTTTACTAATTAAATCCTTCATGATCTCTTCTGCACCACCACCAATCATATTCACCTTCACTTCACGATAAATACGTTCAGATTTGGTACCGCGCATAAAGCCCATGCCTCCGAGTGTTTGTACCGCAGCATCGGCACAGAATTGCATGGTTTGAGTCGCAACATTCTTCAGCATACAAATCTGGGCTATCAGTTCACTGCCCTGCAATTCAGGCTTACCCAAACGATATGCGGTATCCTCAAGTAAAGCACGTGTTGCGGTCAGACGAGTGGCCATATCCACCAATTTATGACGCATCACCTGATGATCGACCAAACGCTTACCAAAGGTTTGACGCTGCTGTGCCCAATCCAGCGCTTCCTCATAACAAGTCAGGGCAAAGCCATAACTACTGGCTGCAAGGAAAAAACGCTCCATATTAAAGTTATTCATAATCACCAGAAAGCCCATATTTTCTGGACCTAATAAATGGCTAGCAGGTACTTTGACATTATCAAAATGCAAATGTGCGGTATCCGATGCCCACCAGCCCATTTTGTCCAGTTTAGTTTTACTAATCCCTGCACTATGCGCATCTATAAGAAGCATTGAAATACCATTTGCCCCTTTCACATTCGGATCAGTACGCACTGCCACTGAATAATAATCCGCTCGCATCCCTGAAGTGATAAAGGTCTTTTCACCACTCACCAGAAAATAATCACCTTCCCGCACAGCTTTGGTTTTAAGTGAAGCCACATCGGAACCACCGCCCGGCTCAGTAATCGCCAATGCCGAGATTTTTTCGCCCGATAGAATCTGAGGGAGTACCTGAGCTTTAACCTCTTCCTTGGCAAAGTGCTGGATGGGTGGCGCACCAATGGTATGTGACAGTAAAGAGGCCGCTAAGCCACCTGAAGCACATTTTGCGAGCTCAATCGAAGATAACAAGGTATAAAATGCATCTGTTCCCGCAATCCCACCATACTGCTCTTCAAAACCTAATCCCAACAAACCAATATCTGCGGCTTTTTTATAGAGCTCTCGCGGAAAGGTTTCACTTTCATCCCATTCATTGATAAAAGGCGAAATTTCTTTTTCAACAAAACGTCGAATACTCTTGGCAAATTCAAGATGCTGCTCGTTGTAGTACAAAGGATTAAGGTGCATATTCTGCTTCCTAGCAATTATTGATCATTGTTTATTGAATGAGCACTAAAGTAGCAAAACCAGAAAAACCAAGCAAGCGCTTGGCAAAATTAAAGAATAAAAAAACACGTCAAAGTAAGATCGAATCACAAAACTATATTTTTAATCGACCACGAAATCCACGGGTCGCATAATAAGATTGAGCACCATTATGATAAGTAAA
Organism: Acinetobacter sp. Ac_5812; assembly: GCF_013072695.1. Taxonomy (GTDB): domain Bacteria; phylum Pseudomonadota; class Gammaproteobacteria; order Pseudomonadales; family Moraxellaceae; genus Acinetobacter. The sequence continues at coordinate 1,703 of NZ_LXUK01000005.1, read as the reverse complement.
GACTTGGCCATAACGGCTATCACAAAAAATTGCACCACCCAATTTACGCACATCTTCTGGTGTTTTGACCCAACTTGAGGTTTTGAGATCAAAATGTTCAACTGACTGTAACTGCCTATATTGCTCTTCTGTGAGCAATTCAATACCCATTGCCTCTGCAAGCTCAATAGCATTGTTTTCGGGCTTATGTTCTTTACGTGCATCCAAAGCGGCACGATCATAACAAAGGCTTCTACGCCCTTTTGGTGTTTCTACAGCAAAATCATAAAAGATGATTTCACTTGATTCAGAATCAAGTGAAACGATATCTGGCTCTCCCCCCGTTTCTTCCATTTGACTGAGCGACCATAACTTTTCTGCTTGCTGCTGTAATCGCTCCTCGATATCAACCCAATTCAAGCCTTTGTGACGATGCATATTCTTTTCAAAACGCTTTTTCAATATGCCCAGTAACACTGTCGCTTGATCAGGCTCTAACTTTTTATTCTTGGTCATTTTTGTTCTCTAGATTTGATGATTACACCGAACGTCCATCAAAATGATTAATCTTGATGCTTTCCAAATCTAAATCTTCAATACATCGAACATTAATGGCATACATCTGATTCCCTTGCGGATCGATACCTGTTGCATAAGGATGAATACCACAGATCTTACAGAAATGATGATCGATCATATGTTTATTAAATTGGTAGCTCGCTAAAGCATCTTCTTGAATTGAAATATCAACCTGATCCTTAGGTAAAAACCATAACAATGAACCTTTTCGTTGGCAAATCGAACAGTTACATGACATTGCTTCAGTTAAATCTCCTTGTGCAACAAAGGCGATTTTTTCACAATGACAACTTCCTTTATATTCCATCTTATTGTCCTTTTTATAATGTTCTACTGTATTAAACAAAGCTGTTTAAATGATGTCCACATAATTTAGTTATTTATTTGGTGATAAGAACATATAAGTTGATGCCGCCATTGAAATTCCAATCGAGCTAAAGCACCAACAAAGACCGCCTCTCCAGCAATATGGATCATGGCAAAGATTGTCATTTCTTGCCAAAATCGCCAAAGCATCAACAGACAAACCACGACCCAGATACTATTTACGATCACCAAGATATTGATGAGCAACAGTGAGCGTTTTTTATAATTGGCTAGTGCAAATGAATAGCATGCATATAAGAGATTAATGCAACCAATGAAAATGACGACATGTTTAGGTAAATGATAAAGCTGACTGAACCATTCGCCAGCGAACAACACAATCAAGCCTGCCGATGCAGCCGCAGTACAATCTACCCATAAAATTTGCTTGGCAATCTTCATTATCTAAATACTCTTTTTATTTTAGTTTGAACATAAACCAATCATTCTTGATTTAAAGCATCTTGCCACTTTTGCAATACAACACTAACTCCAAAAATGCTGGCACTGTCGGCACCTCGTTCCATTTTTATAAGAAAAGAGCGGAAAACCAAGCAATAGAAAAACCACTTAATGGTATGTTCATTTTCAATACGTGCTGGAATCTCAGCTGCTTCTAATTGCGTTTTAGCAATTTGAGCTTCATAAGGAAATGAGAAGCTTTGTACAACGATCCAAGTCATATCAGAAAGCCGATCAATAAAGATTTAGTATATAAAATTTTGCTCAATAAAAAACACCCCCTCTGCGTAAGCGGAGGGGGTGTTTAGATTTAAAAG
>NZ_LXUK01000004.1 GCF_013072695.1 Acinetobacter sp. Ac_5812 | reverse complement strand
GACAAACCCGGTACGGTTCACTTGGATGGGGCATAGCAGTATTGAGCAAACGGCGTCAAATTACCTTCATGTTTTGGATTTATTAGCAGTCGATCGAATTTATAATTCGCCGTGTATCATTTCAAAAAAAGTATTAGAACAGTGTTTTAGTCCAGTGAAGTCAAGTACAGACTACATAAACCTAAATCGTTATACTCAGCAGCAGAAATGGTTTAATTCTTATCAGCAAACACAGCCAGTTACGATGGCTGGCCGACAAGAAAAGAAGTTTAGTATCGAGAAGAGTACTCTGACACCTTTTCAACGTTTGATAAGTTTTAGAGAAGGGCGTTTAAGCGAAGATACTCAAGCTCAAGAATGGATGCAACGATGTCAATGGATGAGCACTAAATGGATGGATCGCCAAAAAATTTATTTAAAAACGAATTATGTTTATAGTAAGAATTTAGAAGAGAGTTGGTTTGATGAACTTTACGAAAAGGCTAAAAAACTGACTCGTCCAGATGAAATAATTCCTCTCCTTGATTTTCATTATAAAGATGATAGGCAGCAAGATGCACTGAAAGAAAAGAACACGGTTAAGGCGCTTAAAATATTATTATTACTTGGAAAATTGCGTAAGAATTTTCTACATTTTCAATGCCGAATGAAAGGTGATGAGCAACAAATTGTTAATTTTATTACTGGTATAGAGCCAATGTTAGGGGATCATCTGTATTTAGAAAAACAAAACTACCCAGTTAATTTGGATGCTCCTGAGCGAACCGTTAAATTTAGTTTTCAAAGAGTTGTCGGTTCTAACAAAAAAAATGTTACTCCGCTGGTTATATTTAATTTAATGTTAAAAATGATGCAAGAAGATGAACTCTGGATCAAATAGCCTAAGCATCTTAAAAAGGGGAAATTTAAAAGCTTTAGCATCACAGTTTCGTCACTGGATTTTAGACACTAGTGTAAATTGGTAAATCGCTGAGCTAAAGTGTTGTAGTCCAAACTCGATATGACAGTTACCCATTTTATAGTGTGCCTGTCAGGTTAAATTTGAGCTAAATTATTCTCAGCCCAAATCCGCTTCCAATCAAATAATGATTCAAGTGGCGTGCCGCCTCTGCTCAATCTAATTCACAGTACCTAAAACAGGTATCAACTTCGGCCCAGCCATTCTCGCTTTGCTAATGATATCCACCAGCTCATAATAAGTCAGTTCAAACTTATCATCACTATCAAAAACATAAACCATGTTCTTGCCTTCATGTTCTTGCGGAGTAGGTGGTACAAATCGTTTCGGGATTAGGAGTTGAGTAATTTGTTCGTCAGTTAATTTAAATAAGTGCATGTTTTTATCCTACTCTAGGTAAGTCAGACCATTTTGTTAAATACGATGGTGATCTAAGGTTTTGATTCATGTGCCATGAGGCTTCTTGATTGTTGGCAATGCCTAGCGTAACGAGATTCTTCCCAAACCGTTCACTGATGGCTTCAATAACATCTGAAAGTTTTTCGCGCTCTTGCTTATGCGAATAGTCCGTGAATAGATCAGGCACAAATTTGGATTTATCCTTAATTTCTAAAAGTACGATTCCTGCCTTTTTATACTTAAAACCCTTCTTAAATATCTGATCGATACCTTTCATTGCAGCCTTGGTGATAAGTAACCAGTCGTCTGTATGCTCATGCATCTGAACTACGGTGTATGGAGTGTAACGCTCAGTCTTATCAAATCGACTGGTTTGAATATAAACCCCAATCATCTTGCAGATTGAGCCATCATCACGCATTCGCTTTACTGCTCTGGCTACATAGAGTCGCACCGAAGCCTTTAGATCATCCACTTCATACACAGGGCTGCCATATGAACGGCTGCTGATAATCTGCTTTTTGGCTACTGCATCATCAGTCAGGTCGATACAAGACAAACCCTGTAACTCAAGTACTGTCTTTTCCATGACGATGCTGAATTGCTTTTTAATTTCTTTAGGATTGGCGTTAATCAGATCTAGAACAGACTGGATGCCCATAGCATTGAGTTTCTTGCAGTTCTGCCTGCCGACTCCCCAAACATCAGATACATCGACTTGCGCCAGTAAAGTCTCAGCAGAGCACTGGTCCATATGAACTAAATTACACACGCCACCAAAATACTTGTTCTTCTTGGCTAAATGATTGGCAATCTTGGCTTCAGTTTTAGAGCGACCGATTCCAATACAGCAGGGTAGGCCTAACCATTGGAATGTTTTAATTCTCATATCTTGCGCATATTCTGTCAGGTCAAATAAGTGCTCATACGCTGTGAGCTTTAGGAAGCATTCGTCAATTGAATAGACTTCTTGCTCTCCAGGTGCAACATAACTCCCGAGAAGCTCCATAAAGCGTCTGGACATTTCACCATACAGAGAGAAATTACTCGAGAGAACCTGAATGTTATGTTGTTTGATCAAATCCTGAATCTGAAATACAGGAACCCCCATCTTTATACCTAAGTCTTTTGCTTCTTGGCTTCTTGCCACGGCACAGCCATCGTTGTTGCTGAGCACAATGGTTGGGCGATCATTTAGGGCAGGGTTAAACACACGTTCACACGAGACGTAGCAATTATTCACGTCAACTAACGCGAATATTTCATTTTCACTTTTCATTTTTATTCTTCTTTTTATGAACGGTGATGAATACGTTTTAAATTAAAAGTCACTACACCCCAAATAGATATTGTCTGACTGTCGTTGGGAATGATGTGATTGTATCTAGGATTCTCAGCTTTTAACCAAAGGTCTGGAAGAGGGTAGTCTTCATCTCCGAAAATCTCTTTGATTTCAGACTTAGACATCTTGCTTGTAATCATTAACCGCTTAATTGTCGAAGAACTATTATCAATTAATGCAATTACGATATCGTAGTGCTTTGCTTCTATACTGCGATCAACAATGATCGGATCATTAATCTCAAAACCTGCATCAAGCATCGATTCACTGTCTACGTAAGCGATAAATGTAGAAATAGGGTTATGAATAAGGAACTCATTCAGATCGAGTGCTTTATCTTGTTCATCCTTGGTACTAAATGCAGGACCAGCAGGAATGCGCTCTAAAGAGACTGGAATTGAGACTTTGGATTTGGGTAGTACTGCGGTTAACCCTAATTTCTCAACAAGTTCATTTTGAACAGCGATTTGTTCTAGAACTGTATTGATGGTAGGGCTTGGCTTACCCTCTGGACCCATGAGATCTTGCAAAGATGACCATGCGTCATCAGAGAAGTAGATGGGCAACTTCTTAGACATGTGATACTCCTACGCTACAGTGGCGTGTTTGGAAGTAGAATTTGTCTAAATATGATATTACTAACAGGGATTAAAATTCAAATTTAAAAAGTTGTGGATAAACAAGGAGAAGTCAAAATAAGTCGTTTTGTTTCTGCTCATCGCGTGGAAAAGTGACGAATTCATCAAGCATGTGAAAGAAACCCCAACCTTGGCAATAGTTACCGACATAAAATACCTTAAATAACATAAATAGTATTTTAATAAACATTATATATAACAGATATATAGGGCTTTATTGCATAAAGGATTTAAAGGCAAAGTTCTCCTAGGTGCCTCAAATTTAAGTGACAACTTGAGTATGAGGTCGGACTAATTCTGTAAATTTATTTAAAATAGCTATACGGGAATGTGCCTCATTGACTTGGCTTTGAAAGTTCCTAGCACTGAGTTTATCGCCTAATAATTTGATGCAATGCATCTTAGTTTCGACCAAACTTCGGTGATGATAGCCTGACCATTTTTTCCATAGTGTCCTGCCGAAACGTTTAACTGTTCGAAGTAATTCATTTCGCTCTCGCGAATGAACTTTGTTATCTTTCCAAGGCTTTGCATTTTTTCTGGGTGGAATCACGGCATACGCTTGCCGATCTGCAATGACCTGACGGCATTGTTTTGTGTCATAAGCCCCGTCTGTATAGAATGAATCAATCTGCTCATCTAATGGGATTTGATCAAGTAAATTTCCAAGAACTTGCGAATCACTGATATTATTTGTTGTCAGCTGAACTGCTCGTATTTGCAGGGTTTTAGCATCTATACCGATATGCAGTTTACGCCATTTCCGACGGTATTCAGGCTGATGTTTCTTACGCTTCTATTCTCCTTCACCTAAAAATTTTAAACCCGTAGAGTCGACGAGTAGGTGTAACCCATCACGACTTTTCTGATAGCTTATCGCAATATCAATATGCTTTTGTCGTCTACAGAGGGGGGAGTAATCTGATGCTGTCCAATTCAAGCCACTGAGTTTAATCAGGCTTTGAGCAAAGCCAGTGACCATACGTAAAGAAAGACAGAATAGAGATTTGATCATTAAACAGCATTGAATCGCTGTATTGGAATAAGTTTGATTTCGTCCGTGCTTGCCTTGTGGTTGTGCATACCATTGGGTCTTTGGATCAAACCAGATTGAAATATTCCCTCGCTTGATTAAAGCTTGGTTATACGAGGACCAATTGGTTGTACGGTAGATTTTAGGTGCAGGCTTCTTCATCTGGAAATTATATTGCTGAAGAAGCCTTCAAGAATAGCTTTGTGCAACAAAGCCTATTGTGCATCAAGATGAAGATGATTTATTGTCCTTTGATGGTTTTCATGAATTACATTCAAGTCATTGGAAAATAGAACAATATCACCGAGTGATTAAACAGGTTTGTCATATTGAAAAGTTTCAAGTAAGACGATCTAAACTGATTTCGAATCATATTTTTTCAGCCTTGATGGCCTACGTTGAGATACAAAAGAACCAGTTTGAGCGGATCTTTGAAAATGTATATCGTTGGCAGAAGAAGTTATTTAGACCAATGATCAAAAACTTCATTGATGACTTTATTCTCGATAAAAATCATCTGCTACCACAGAGAATCTATAAATAATACTGCGTAAGTCCTACATGTTTTCTTATGGTTTTTAGATTTCCAGTCGATGAATACCAACTATCACCTGTAATAAATTGAATCTTTGCACCCCAACTGAGTACTTCACTTAACATATCCATAAAGTAATCATTCTTGGTTTTACCTTCAGATTTGTCATAAATTCGGAAATTAATTGGAATATTTTGACCATTTTGATCTGTCGCATACAAGGTAATGAGATTAATACCCTTGACGGATCGGTGGTGTTTGCCTGACCAAAAATAGCTAACTAAGTCCATATGCTGACTATATGGTTTATCTAAAACAGTATCATCAATACTGACTATAAGTTTATTATTATCAATATGTTGAATTGCTTCTTGATATAGGTCGTGAGGTGTGTAGTCTTCACGTTCTAGAAAGCGATTTACACTATCATGCGAGATGTTATAAGTCTCGGCAAGTTGTGTGCAGCTAATAGAGTTCGGTTCTGTCATGAGAAAGCCCATATAAATGGGTAGAGTACAAGTTGCTGTAGAAGCATTTTTAATTCGTCTGATCACAGATACTTTATAAAGTATTTTAATACTTTTTTGAATCCGTCAATGCGTAAGTCCTATGATCTTAAAAAATAAACCTTTTAGCAATTCATACGCAATAAGGCTGATACCATTAGCACAACAAAAATGAGTTCCACTCTAGTTAACATCTTAGTTCCATTTACTTTTCACTTAATTTATTAGCCGTTAAGTCGTAGCATCAATGAAATAACATGACATGGAAAATAATCAAAAAAGATAGAATCTAGATTTTTATTACATTTACTATCCGTATACTTCAACAGCAGCTTTGAATGTTTCACTTAACCTTTAAACTTTTATTAAAATTAAATATATTTACACATGTATTCTAAAATTTGATAGAATTTATTAAAACTTTAGATTTTAAGTGTAAATAATGAGAAGCGCTAATATTCGACGTGATGGTTACTTAAAATTTCTGAATACATGGCAAGACCGTGATGTCATTAAAGTACTTTCAGGTGTGCGTCGCTCTGGAAAATCCACCTTATTGGCGATGTTTCAACAAGACCTAAAAGCACAGGGTATACAAGCCGAAAACATCATTGCCATCAACTTCGAATTTATGGAATTTGAAGAACTCACCGATTACCGTAAACTACATGATTATGTATTGTCTAAAGTTGATAAAAGTAAAAAAAACTATGTTTTTTTAGATGAAATACAACATGTTACAAATTTTGAGAAAGTAGTCGACTCTTTATATGTTCGGGATTATATCGATTTATATATTACAGGCTCAAATGCATTCTTTCTAAGTGGAGAACTTGCGACTTTACTTACAGGACGCTATATCGAGCAACACGTTCTACCTCTGTCATTCCAAGAATTTAAACAGTGGCATATTGAAAATAATCCGATCATCCAACAATTATCCAATCGTGATTTGTATGCCATGTATACGCGCAGTAGTTTCCCTTATACGCTTGCCATGACTAGCCAGCAGGAAACTTATGATTACTTGCAAGCGGTCTATGCCAGTGTAATGTTTAAAGATGTTATTCCCCGTTTGAATACTGCCGATATTAACTCTCTCGAGCGTGTCGCAAGATATTTGGCAAGCGTGACAGGCTCACCTATTTCCATCAATAAAATTAAAAATACCTTTGTTTCAAGTGGGGTTAAAATTTCATTTGAAACAGTGAAACGCTATATTCAGGGCTTACAGGACAGTTTGTTATTTTATAGTGCCGCACAATTTAAAGTACGCGGGCGTGAGTTATTACAATCCTCTGAAAAATACTATTTAGTTGATGTCGGATTGCGCCGGATTATGTTGCCTGATGCTAATGCTGATCAAGGTCATATCTTAGAAAATGTGATTTATCTTGAGCTTGTCAGACGAGGTTATACGGTCTATGTAGGGCGGGTTGATGAATATGAAATTGATTTTGTTGCTGTCGATACTTTACAGAATTTAACTTATTATCAGGTGGCATTAGAAACGCTCAATGAGGAGACACTCAGCCGAGAGTTACGTCCATTACAGAAAATTTCTGATTCGTATCCCAAGTATTTGCTTACCTTAGACACGATAGGGACTGAAGCGAATTATAATGGTATTGTAAAAATGAGTGCTCTCGATTGGTTGCTATCTGAAAATAAGTAAAGTTGAGGGTAGACATGGATACTCTTATTAATTAAAACTCAAAGACTTTTCAGCATCATTCAAGAATGTATTCAAGCATAATTTCTGCTCCAATTGTGATGGATCGATTTACCTCGATTCGATTGAGTCAGACTATCATGATTGAGCCAGAGTCGCTTACTGAAAGTAGCGAGAATTGCGCTGGAGTTTCTGAAGGATATTAATTCCTTAGTTTGCCCATTCATCCATCTGGGCATTTTTTTTGATCAAAATACAATGCTGTTCTTGCTAAAAAATGACGGCACTCACAATAAAACACAATATTCCAAAAATAATCCAAGGCCATATCTTTGCCTTCGGTTGTTCTAAATTCTGAGGATTATATTCCGTGTGTTCTAGCGATGTCGGTTGTGGAACACGGGTCTTTTTAGAGTAAGGCTGGTGTTTAGAGTAAGATAGTCCCGTACCTGGAATACCGACACTGGTTCGCGTACCTTTTTTCCCAATATTTAGAGAAGCACCAGGTTTGAACCGTACCGGGTTTTTCGGAGACTTTTTATTTAAGTTAGGCCACCTGACCTAACGGGTTAATCTTATCATAGTACATTGATTCAAAATCAAAAGGTGGCACATAACCTAGTGCACTGTGTACACGCTTTTTATTGAACCAATCTACCCAGTTTAATGTCGCAAGTTGTACATCCGCTAAACCTTGCCAATCTGCTTTTAAATATTCAATCACCTCTGTTTTGTATAAGCCATTCACCGTTTCAGCCAGAGCATTATCGTATGAATCACCAGTCGTACCGACTGATGCTCGTAAATTTGCTGCTTCTAAACGATTGGTATAGCGAATGGAAAGATATTGCACACCTCTGTCGGAATGATGAATCACATTCTTTGGCATGCCTCGATCATGCAATGCTTGCTCCAATGCATCGAGCACCATATCTGTATTCATTCGTGTAGATACTTTGCATCCAACAATTGCTCGTGAGAACACATCAATAATAAAGGCGGTATAGACCCAGCCTGAATGAGTTTGAATATAGGTAAAGTCAGCAACCCACAAGTGATTAGGCTGATCAGCTCTAAAATTCCGTTTCACCAAGTCAGGTGCTCGTTTTTGGTCATCTCGGCTACGGGTGGTTTGTTTGTTCTTACCTCGCCAAACACCTTGTATACCTAGTTTTTTCATTAATCGAGCAACAGTACAGCGTGCAATAATATAGCCTTCACGTTTTAATTTTTGCCAGACTTTACGTACACCATATCGACCTGAACTTTCCTTCCAAATTCGTTTAATCTCCTCAGCATGATGCAAGTCATGTAAATCTCGCTTTGCTCGATGTTCCCTTGCGAAGCAATGCTTCTCATCGCAGAGATCTAGAGTCCGGTAATAGGTTGAAGGTGCTATCGGTAAAATTCTACAAATCGCATCAACACCATATAAGTCTTTATTGTTATGGATGAAATCCACCATTATTTGTGTGGGCGGTCGAGCTCCGCCTGGGCGAAAAAAGCGGCTGCTTTACGTAGAATCTCATTGGCGCGTTGCAGTTCTTTATTTTCGCGTTCGAGTTGTTTGATACGTTCTTGGTCTGAAAGCTGCTGTACTTTAACTGGATTTTGTTTATCTAAATATTTTTGATACCAAACACGTAATGTTTCAGGAGTACAACCCTTGCGCAGTATACTGCTCAGGGTGCAATAGCTGTGATTGCAGCCCAATTCGATGGATAATCTTTTTCGGATTCAATCAATAATTGAACCGCTCTATCTCTGATTTCAGGGGTATATTTAGGTTTTTTCATCGGAACATTCTCTCAGGAAAGTTAGTCTCCGACAAACCCGGTACGGTTCACTTACCAAACTAGGCTAAACGATTGTATGGAAGTGATAATAGAATGGCATCGTATAAACCCTAGATTATTAGTGAAGCAAATATGAAGAATAACCAGTATTGTTATCTTAAAAAAGTACCCAGTAACCGTATTATGAGCGCATTGGCAATCACTAGCCTATTATTGATTGTCAGTGGCTGCGACAGTACTATAAAAGAATCTAATCCTACTGACATTGTAGCCAATAGCGCACCAAACCCATATAACACATCCCTGTCAGATAAGAATAAAAATAACTCCAATTATAAAGCCGTTAGCAAAGATGGCTTTATTGCTGCTGATGACTCTACCTCTACCCCAGACGGCATTGAAAAAGTCATCAATGCCAACAACCAGCTCGCCGTTGATATATATCAGCAGATAAATGGTCAACCTGATCGAGTAGATAAAAACGTATTTTTCTCGCCCTATAGCCTATCTACTGCCATGGCAATGCTCTATGCCGCAGCTGAGGGTGAAACAAAGCAGCAAATTCAAAAGACCTTTCACTATCCATCAATGGATACTCTTAATCCCAATAGCGCTGCGCTCTATAATCAATTTAACAAACCCAATCCCGATTATAAACTTGCCACGGTCAATGACTTATGGATGCAACAAGGGCTAACACCTAATAAGGCATACGTCGATACTGTGCAACGCTATTATGGCGGCCAAGTGACCACCCTTGATTTTGAAGATAATCCTGATCCTTCACGCCTCATTATTAATAAAAAAATCGCTCAGCATACCAACCAGCTGATCCCTGAATTACTGCCAAAAGGCAGTATTAAAAAAATTACGGTCGCCGTGTTAACCAACGCCGTCTATTTTAAGGGCGATTGGAAAATGCCTTTTAAGGTTCAAAGCACCAGTGAGCAGCCTTTTTATAATCATAGCGGTACAAGCTCCCCTATCAAAATGATGCATACACAGGCGGATTTTGGTTATAGCGAGGACAAACAGGTGCAGGTCGTGCAATTGCCTTATAAAGGGGACGACTTGTCCATGCTCATAGTATTGCCCAAAGTAAAAGACAAGGCCGCCATGCAGCAATTAGTGAATGAGTTGAGCGTTGATAAGATCAAACAGTGGAATAAAGGCTTAGTTACGCAAGAAGTGAACCTACACTTACCAAAGTTCAAGCTTAAAGAGCGCTACGACATGAAAGGTCTGCTGTCAGATATGGGCATGCCCATTGCTTTTGAAGACAAGGCTACCTTCAAACTGTTTGATCAGCCTTTATCTACCAAGATAGATGAGGTCTATCATCAGGCGGTGGTCATCGTGGATGAAAAAGGAACTGAAGCAGCAGCAGCGACTGGCATTGTAGTATCTACTCAATCTGCCTCTGCTCCACCACCTGTTTTTAAAGCCGATCACCCGTTTCTTTTTATGATTAAAGACAATAAAACTGACGCAATACTATTTTTAGGTCAAGTGAATAAGCCTTAGTGGGAAACCACCTTAACTAGGGTATACCAATTAATTTACTTTTTCTCATACGGCTGTCCTAAATAATTTTACTTATCTAGGACAGCCCCAAGTATTTTATTGATAAGATACTTAATAGACAATTTTTAATCACTGAGCCGCACCTATGATTTTTCCTAGAACCAAGTTAACCGCCACTTCTTGCGTTGTCTTCTTATCGCCTATACTGCTTGTAGGCTGTCATAAAATACATAGCACAACGAATTCACAAACTTCTCAGATGCAACCGCGAATTGAAGAAAATGGTGAGCTTATAAAACTAAACAGATTAGCCGAACAAGGCAATGCTGAAGCACAGTATAGACTTGGCTTGATGTATGACATGGGTGAAGACGTAAATCAGGATTATAGCAAAGCGTTTGAATGGTATGAAAAATCTGCTAATCAAGGACTCGCAAGTTCACAAAGTAAACTGGGTTCAATGTATCGTTATGGCAAAGGAGTAGAGGTAAATCATGCTAAAGCGACGGAATGGTACTTTAAAGCCTATGAGCAAGGGGATGAGATAGCTGGTTATCAACTTGGCACGATATATATCTCAAACAAAGACAAACTTAGCCATTAAAAAAAACTACTCTTATGGCATATAAGCCAGTTTTTAATAGGATATAGCCTAACGGAACAATTTAAGACCTAATAAAATCAGACTTAAAACCGTATCTATAGACTTAATTTTATATTTCGGTACAATATGTATCTATAACTCCAATATCTAACGGTACAAAATGCCTAATCAGGTTGGCTACATCCGAGTCAGTTCATCGGAACAAAATACGGAACGTCAATTGGATGGAATCCACCTCGATAAGACCTTCATAGAGAAGGCAAGTGGGGGTAGCCGTGAACGTCCTCAATTGCTCGCTATGCTCGAATATCTGCGTGATGGTGATACGGTGCATGTTCACAGTATTGACCGCCTGGCACGTAATACGAATGATCTGAACGACATTGTGAACAGCCTGAATGATCGTGGCATAACCATCATTTTTCATAAAGAAAATCTGACCTTTAGCCATGATGTTGCACAGTCGGCAATAAATAGGCTCATGTTCCAAATGCTTGCTGCATTTGCAGAATTTGAACGCTCCATGATCCGTGAACGGCAAAAGGAAGGTATTGCTAAAGCCAAAGCGAAAGGCTTATATAAGGGCAGAAAGCGTAAAGTTGATTATGCAGAAATACAAAAAGCCATGCAGGAAGATGGCTCGACTTTTAGAAGTGTGGCAAAACAGTTTGGAGTAGGGATTGCTACAGTTCAAAGGGCAGTAGGGCAAAAGCCTTAATGATGACCAGTCATCAAGGATCGGAGAATATTTTATGCAGCTGTGAGTTCCGTAATTTTCTTTTTCAACACTGATACTTGTACGGCTGAAGATCGAAAGCTATTTCTGCATCTGCATTGAAGGCTGTTAATACCCCGGCTTTTGGAGCCGTTTTTTTAGACCCTATGATTAACCACGATTGTTTAACTAATATGAACAAAGTCGTGAAACATTGGTCAAAGAATAGGCGTGGAACGTGAAAAATCATAAAAAAAACCCAAACAGTGATGTTTGGGCTATAAACTTTGAAATAAGTATTTGAATTTCAAAATAAATTATACAAAACACATTTCGTATAAGGTGTATTATGTTAATTTTAGAAATTATTAACTCAATAGAACCACTTGTATTCAGCTCAAATGTCGTAAAGGGAAAGTATTGTGAAAGAATTAGAATTATTTGATCATGTTGTTTTGAATAAAAGTAATATCCGTTTAATTCCCTTATCTTTTGAACATGAAAGTGGGCTTATGGAAGCATGTAAAGATGGTCAGCTATGGAAGTTAAGAGTGACATCAACACCACATTATTCTGAGGTTCATCAATATATTGAAACAGCTCTAATACAAAAACAGGAAGGTACACGTTATCCATTTGTTGTCATTGAAGAAAACTCTGGGAAAATTCTAGGTACAACTAGTTATCATGATGTTCTTTTGAACGTGAAACGCTTAGAAATAGGTTATACCTGGTATGCAAAATCAGTGCAGCGTACGCATGTCAATACGACATGTAAGTTGCTATTACTACAATTTGCTTTTGAACAGTTAAATATTGAGACGGTTGGACTTCGCACTGATATTTTTAATATTAAAAGTCAGCGAGCAATTGAAAGATTGGGCGCAAAAAAGGATGGGATAATTAGAGGTCATGCTTTACGTAAAGATGGTACAACTCGAGATACCGTAATGTACAGTATTATCAAAAGTGAATGGACTAACATAAAAGCACATCTAATTGATTTATTAGATAATTATTAACTATAAGATTTTATTACACTAATACATTAGGATTATGATTTAACATAAAAACTCTTATTCGCAATTATAAAAACTGGAATTTTCCACCAATTCACCATCCATTTAACATAATGGCGGTTATACGAAGTACACTTGTATATTAATTGAAATATCAACTACTTAATAAAACAAGAAAAATCCCAAAATGCCCAAAAATCCGATTTTGAAACAAGTTGGATTTTTTATGAGCAGTTTTGATAGTTCTTGCCAATAAATTTGACTAAAAATTACGCTTCTCAACTTGAGTGATACAATTTTGTGATACATTATTGTATATACAAATTTGAATGTTTTTTATGGAACAGTATTTCGAATGGGATGAGGCAAAGAATCGAAAGAATCAGAAAAAGCATGATGTCTCTTTCGAAACGGCAAGCCTTGTTTTTGAAGATCCTCTAAGGATCTCAATCCAGGACAGACATACCGATGGCGAAGAACGTTGGCAGACCATTGGAAAAGTGAAAGGCGTACTAATGCTCTTAGTAGCTCATACCATCTTTGATGAAGATGACTGTGAAATCATAAGAATTATTAGTGCAAGACAGGTAACAAAAGCGGAGCGAGATAAATATGAGCATGGTTAGACACTCACGCAAAGAACTGAATGAAAAATTCAGCGACAAGCAAGATGCTGAAATTCAACGCTTGCTTGCTAAGGGAACGGTTCCTGACGATCAGCTAGATCTCTCAGATATGCCTGAAATTACCGACTGGAGCAATGCTGTACGCCACAATCAATTCTATCGACCATTGAAGCAACAAACATCTATTCGTTTAGATGCTGACGTACTTGCATGGTTCAAAGCACAAGGTAAAGGTTATCAGACACGCATGAATGAAATCTTGCGGGATGCCATGCTAAAAGAATTAAAAAAACATCAGTAAAAATGGGAGCTTAGGCTCCCATTTTTGACTTCGCATAAGGTGTATTATGTTAATTTTAGGGAAATTAATCAGTTGATGAAAAATGAAAATAGGAATTTTTTGGTTTTTGCAAAAGCAAGTTATCGGCATAGCTCATCCATTCAATTTAAATGATGCAGATTCAATAGGCTTAATTGATAGTCCATATACACATGTCGATTATTGGAAAAATATGCAAAGTGTATACCCAGAACTACGTCATTATGAATATGAACAGATTCCAAGGGGTAGGGTAATTTTCGACGCAAATAAAGAAAAAGCAATCGTGTATATGGACAAAAAACTATTTAACACAGTAACAGCCACTAAAATTTATGATTTCTTTGATATAGATTCAGAAAATGCTATTCCAAGAAAAGATCCTCACTATCGTACTTAATTGTTTAATTTAGGCTAAAATAAAATTCTCTTTTAATAGGGGTATGAAGATGAGAAAGCGTTTAAAAGACTATAGCCTTGATCAAATTTCAAATCGCGAAAAGGTTTCGGGTCAAGTATTACCAATCCAATTTAGCAATGACGAAGCGACTAAACGTGTTGTGATGCATAGTGCAAAACGAGTCATTAATCAGCATAAAGCTGAAATCCAAGAGCTTGCTTATAAATGAGTTTGATTAGCTCAACATTCGTCATTGCTGTGCATGATGAGATCCTATTACAAACTGGCGTAGGGCGAATAGGCTGTCATATTGAAAAGCTAGAAAGCGTATTAAGCCGTATAGATCAGCAGATGTATTACAGCAATGTAAGCGACATTTTTGAGATCGCAGCATGGTTTGGTATAGCTATCTCAAAAGGTCATGCTTTTGTTGATGGTAATAAAAGAACTGGTTTAGCTGTAATGCTGACTTATCTCGAAATTCAAGGTGTTACCATTCAGGAACAAACAGGTTTAGATGACTTGATGGTCGATATTGTTGAATCACAAGAAGAACATGAATTATTAGCCAAAATTGTGGCTGAATTCTTATACGAGCTTTCGATAATTTAAACTAAGAAATCAGAATCTGAATATTTGGATCATCGATATTCGATAAAAGATTCTTATAAATTAAATAATTTTCATCCTCTCGGCAGATAAAAAATACTTCTGCAACATGATCATATTGAGGCAACATAGAGAGTATAGTGCCAATCGCAATTTCAGCAGCCTTTTGAGGTGGAAAACCATAAACACCTGTACTAATACATGGAAAAGAAACAGTGAGTGCATGAATTTCATTAGCTTTGAATAGTGCATTACTATAAGCATCACAAAGCAATTGTGGCTCATTGTGTTCGCCATCTAACCATCGTGGTCCAACCGCATGAATAAGGTATTTAGCAGGCAGATTACCTGCTGTTGTTACTTCTGCTTGACCTGTAGGGCATCCACCTTTTTCTTGATTTAGACGAACACATTCTTCTTTCATCAATGGTCCAGCTTTTTTATGAATCACATAATCAAGTCCACCACCACCAAGCAAAGATTTATTTGCTGAGTTAACGATGGCATGTACAGCAAAAGCTGTTATATCTGCTTGGATGAGATGGACTTTTTTCATAAATTTTATGCAATACCGCGATCTTTTTTAAATTGAGAAATAATAGGATTTAATTCAGATCCACAGAATTCAATATACTCATTTGTAATTCCACGACCACTAGAAGGATGTGGCAACCCAACTACAGTGCAGTTTTCAAATTTATTGATATAAGCCAATGAGCCATGATAATCAGGCATTCTTAATGTTTGCAATTTTTCAATTTCATTGCCCATAATTGGAGTGAATTTATCCCTTACTTTATAAAATTTTAGTACCTTAGTTAAAAGCTCACTTCCCATAAACAGAATTACTTTAGGTCTAAGTTCTTCTATATGTGCTATGAAATTATCAACATTTTCATCTTGTTTGTAGAAAGGAATTGCAGAACGAGATTTTTTTGATTCTACAGCCCAATTAGTTTGTACAATCATTTTGTCGAAAGCATCGCCTAAGCCTTCCTCATTTAGAGGATGCCCCCACATAGAAAACCAAGTTCTAATT
The DNA here is from genome assembly GCF_013072695.1 of Acinetobacter sp. Ac_5812. Taxonomy (GTDB): domain Bacteria; phylum Pseudomonadota; class Gammaproteobacteria; order Pseudomonadales; family Moraxellaceae; genus Acinetobacter. Next base: position 21,491 of record NZ_LXUK01000004.1, on the reverse strand, counting down.
CTTTTATCGTATTTAATCCATGTCTTAGCAACATCACCATATCGCAATGATTTATTAGAAAAGGTACATTCTTTAGTCATATCTATTATAACTTCTTGCCCCTTACTTTGTGATTCTTCACCCCATTCATAACCACAAATCATTAATCCGTTTTTATCATTAAAGCCTGCGAAAATTGAATTTGCTAAATTTAGACTTTTTTCCATTTTATCTTCTCTGATACTTTTAAGATTCAAATTATCACATATATTTCATATATATCAATCATTTATATTTATTGGATTAGTGATGTAATTGCATCAACGGTTTTAACGAGGCTCTAGGTATCGCAATATTTATAACAAAAAATATATTTCATATAAATCATTTATATGGAAAGTTTTTTATAGATATAAAAATACACTTAACATAAAATCTCTTATACGAATGCAAAAATGGGAGCTATAAGCTCCCATTTTTAGTCTTTAATGCGCTTTTTAGCTTCGTCATAAACTATGCTATCAGCTCGTTTCCCGACTGTGATGAGCAAGATAACTACCTGATCATCTTTAACTTGATAGACAAGTCTGACACCAGCTTTTAATAATTTAATTTTATAGCAACCTGCAAGATCCCCTCTAAGCATATTCTTTGGAATATGTGGCTGCTCTATGACTTTGGCTAGTTTCTTCTTAAATTGATCTCGTATAGCAACAGGGAGTTTTTCCCATTCTGCTTTAAAGTCTTTGTGACGTAAAAGCTTATAAGTCATCTAATGTGACTTCCTCAAACATCTCTTTAGGGTCATTAATGCGCTTACGGACAAGAGCTAATAATTCTTCATCTTCTTCTGAAAGCAGAGCTTTTTTGACAGGTAGTTTCCCAGTCGTAGCAACATATTCAAGAATACTAGTAAAGAAATCTGTAGGTGCAATACCTTGTTCTTTAAGGATGGAATAGGATTTTTCTTTAAGGGCTTCATCGACCCTGAAGTTAACAGTAGCCATCATATCTCCCAGTTATTTAATGTGCTAAGAGTACTGTAATGCAAATTGCATTACAAGTCGTGTTATTCACCAATTAAAATGTCTATGCGATAAACCATTTAAAATGTCCTGTTTTTAACCACAAGAGTCAAGCACAGGATTTAAATTTCTTTGTCCAATAACAGCTTTCTGAGCTTTACGGCTCGGCATACTTTTCTTGGCACGGGAACGTTTATTCTGTTTCTCCAATTCTTCATGTTGTTGCTGGATATGCGCCAGGACTGAACCTAACCGTTTATTCTCAACAATCTCATTTTGCTGCAGCCCAGCCAATTTATTGAAGATGCTGTAGTTGAGCTTTCGTCCTTCATGCATGAGGGCCACAGTGCCATCCGGATACTCCAGAAATGAAACGTATTGCCCAGCAAGCTTATGATTCAGCTCTGTCGGTTCAAGCAGATAAATACATTTGTCATAGGTAATCGTCAGGTTCTTGGTGACCTTACGCGGTTCCTGCCAGGTAAAAATATCATCCAGTTCAAGATCAGATTCGGTTAATGGTCGATGCAGGTTCTTTGAGTTTCGCGCACATTTGGCGAACTTCTGATTGAACTGCTCAATAAAGCAGGGCAACCAGGCATTTGCTTCTGCAATCGAACAGATGCCTTCCAGGCGCATCTCCTTGATCAAACGGTCCTGAAGGGTTCTATTCGCTCGCTCTACGCGACCTTTGGCCTGGGGTGAATTGGCGAAGATAATATCAATGTTTAACTCATTCAGAATCCGCCCAAATTGCGTGATCTGGCTGTCTTGCCTGGATTTCTGGTTGACTCTAAATACCGAGTGTTTATCGCTATAAAAGGCCAAGGGCCTGCCGTATTGCTCAATGTAGGCTCGGGTTGAAAGCATATAGTCAAAGGTCGTTTCAGCCTCACAAAAGCGTAGATGCAACAGCTTGCCGGTAGCATCATCGATATAAACCAGCAAACAGCATTTGGTGGCTCTTCCTTCAAACCAGTCATGATATGAGCCATCAATCTGGATCAGCTCACCGAAGCAATCACGGTTATAGCGTGGCTGGTATGGGCGTTTTAGACGTTTGGATCGCGGAATCCAAAGGTCATTTGCAGTCATCCAGCGCCGAACCGTTTCTACCGGGATATTCAGGTCAAACATGCTGCTGAGCTTCTCATGCGCCAAGGTAGGTCCAAAGCCCAGCAGATGTTCAGAAATAATGGAAAGACATTGCGATTTTAATAAATCGTCATGGCGATGATGGCCCGGTTGACCACGACTGGCATGCGTCATGCCTGAAACACCATCTTGATTGAGCTTCTGCAATAACCGGGTAATTTGACGGGTGGAAAGATTCAGGATTTCAGCAGCACGGACTTGGGTAATACGATGATCTCGAACGTCTTGCAGAACAGCAAGACGTTGAATTTCTTTGTCAGACATAGTGATCAGCATCTATATTTCATATCCAGTCTATGATGTTTAAACCATCATAAACTAGACATTTTTATTGGTGAGAATATAGACACTTTAAATGGGTTCTAACAAGTCGACTTCGTATAACCGCCATTATGTTAAATGAGATCTAGCCATCTAAAATTAGGCGTAGATCTAATTACTAATTAAGGGTTATTCTCAAACCATGAATTAGTGGTAGCTATACAATGTTGACAACGCATATCTTGCTCTAAATAAGCACCTAAGAGACTGTCTTCATCAACAAAGCCATTACCTAGACATGAACCATCTTCGCCAGTCATCCCATCACAAGATACTTCATGGATTAACGGCTCAATTGCAGTTTCATAATGAAATTTTTGGTTAGGACTCATCTTTGTAAAGTTCTCAGGATGTGCCACTAGAAATTTAGCTACACCAATACTAGCATCTGTATTCTTAATCCCATTCTCTTCTGCAAGATCAGTAATGTATTCTTCACAATTGTCTACAAGATGGTGTAGAACATTAATTTGATGTGCACTTAACATGATTGTTTCCTATTCTTCCGAAATATGTTTTTCACATAAAGCACATTCTTCACCATAGGCAGATTCGTAACTACCGTTGATATGAACTATTGGAGATTCTTCTACAGTAGAATATTTTTGAATACACTCGTCACACACATTTGCTTGAGGATATTGATCAGCTGCTCGATCAGCAGACATATCTCCCCATATAGTACAAAGTTTCATATCTTCTCCTTTTTTATATTTTGAATGTATAAAGTGCTATTTTAAGACATAAGATTAAGTTTGATATTGGATAATATTCCGCTTATCTATATGATTCACCTTGTTTTTATTATACATCTGAATCTAATGGCAAACGAAGTAAATTCTAAATTAAAAGCTTTACAGCGAGTCTATGAAATCAGCGTAAATACAAGAAATTTTGAGATTACTCAACTTACTAACAGAAATAACTATTATATGTTATTTCAGGGAGTACTTTTAGCTGCCGTTTTTAGCAATCAAGCTAGTAAACCACTTGTAGAATTTATTATATGTTTAGCAGGAATTGGGGTTTCATATAATCAAATTAACGTTGCCTCTGGTGCAAAATTTTGGCAAGAATATTGGGAGTTTCAAGCGAGTGAAGCTGAAAAATCTTTAAAGATATATACGCAGAAATATTACGATTATGAATTTACTGATTTATTCAATCTTGATTCAGATAATATGAAAAATAAGGTGATACAAAGATTTACTGATAAATTAAATAATCAAAGTTTTTTTGATAAATTTTATACTAAACGAATCTTAAAAAGATATTCTGTAAGTAGAGCACCTATATATACAGCAGCTGTCTTGTTTGTCTGTTGGGTTGGATTGTTTTTACATACTTTAGAATTCGTATGGTTTTTTGATTTTCTTAATCAACTTATTGTTGGGCATTTCTTTAATCCAACAGGGAAATAAGGAATTATTTTCTAGATATAGCTAGGCTATAATTTTTAAGATTTCCTAAAATTAACATAATACACTTATGCGAAATCAAAAAAGGGAGCTGTAAGCTCCCTTTTTTACTAATTTTTTTCAATTTTTAGATGTCAATCTAGGCTTCAATAAATTAAGCACCTAAACGCATTAATTTCTCTTGAATCGCATCGCTTACAAAAGCATTAAGAGAATTATCACTTGATGCTAAAACAGCTTTACGGTGTAACTCAGGACTAATACGGACATTAAATGTACCTTTGAATGGCTGATCGGGTTTTTTACCTAATTCAGCACAAGACTCTAAATATCCATCGACAGATTCCTGAAAAGCTTGTTCAAGAGTTTTTAATGTTTCTGCTTCATAAGTGATGAGATCACGGATAAATGCAAGCTTTCCAAATAACTCACCTGTTTCAAGATCAGGTTCAATTGTACCTAGATAACCTTTGTATTTTAAATAGCTCATAAAAATCCCTCCTGCTTGAGTGCCTGTTTTACAGATTTCAAAGCCCCACCTTTGATTTCATTTTCAGGGTGTGGCCTGTGCAGTAAAATCATGTGTTCAGTTTTCGTATTAAAAAAACGGACACGAGAGCCTGCCATTTCAAATTTTTCATAGCCGAGCTGATTCAGTAAAACGACTAAATCTTTATACGGAAATGTATTTTTTGAATTTCCAAATTTTTCCAGTAACTTTTCCGTTTTACCCATACTTCAGCCCTACTGCTATTGCAACTAAGTATAGTTACTTTTAAATAATAATTGCAACTATATTTAGTTGCAATTTCGTATAACAGCCATTATGATGTGGTTCTAGGATTTTAGACCACGTCTATAAGTGATAATCTACTCCCCAATAAGCATGGGAAATGCTTGTTTTTGGAGTCAACCATGACACGAAGAAAACGTCGTAATCATTCAGCAGAGTTTAAAGTTAAAGTTGCTCTCGCAGCAATTAAAGGCGACCACACACTCGCTGAACTTTCTACTCAATTCGATTTACATCAAAACCAAATCATCGATTGGAAAAATCAACTGCTTGAGCAATCAGTCAATATTTTTTCACGACCAACAGCACAACAAGAACCTGAGATTGACCTCAAAGCTTTACATGCCAAGATAGGACATCAGGCATTGCAAATTGATTTTTTAGAAGGTGCGCTCAGAAAAATAGGGCAGCTGAGCGGCAAAAAATGATCGATAAGACCCATCAACTTTCGGTACGACAACAATCGCAATTGATTCAAATCAATCGCAGTACGTTGTATTACAAGCCCAAAGAGATTTCATCAACTGATTTGAGTTTGATGCGTCTAATCGATGAAATTCATCTCGACTACCCATTTATGGGCAGTCGAATGATACGAGATATGCTACAGCGTCAAGGGCATCAAATAGGTCGGCGTAAAGTCCGACGTTTAATGCGCTTGATGGGAATACATGCTTTGTATCCAAAACCCAATACCAGTAAGCCTAATCTTGCACACCGTATTTTCCCATATCTGTTGAAAAACATGGTCATCGATCACTCTAATCAAGTCTGGTGTACAGATATCAGTGTGCCGCAGCAAGCGGCGTAAGAGATGAGGGTATGGCCCCTCGCTATCGGCTTGCAGGAGCAGGTAGCAAACCACCATAAGCGGCTTGGATCAAAAGTCCCGGTCGTGAGCGTTATGGAAAAGGCGTTGTACAGGCGTCAGGTAAGAATTAGGAAGGCGAACACCAGTGAACTGCCGTTCAAGTGTCGAAAGTACTCAAATGACATCAAAACCGGGGATGGATGTTGCCCCGCGATCAGTTTGGCCGTTACCTGCTTACGGGCCATTCGGTGTCCGGCGTAGAGGCAGCGCGATCCTAATTCAGGCTTTTACGTTGAACTGCGGGAACCTTCGGTGGCGATGTCAAGCGAAAGGTACAAGCTCAAAAGGCAAGGCCGATAATAGCAATGCGTCACCAAGGGGCGGAGCAGCTCGTAGTAGTGTTGAAGTTACTGTAATGGTAATGGAGCGAAGGGGCTGCATTATCCAGGTCTGCGGTCTTGTCAACTGCACAAGCAGGAGGAACAAGGCTTTATGACCAAACCATTTAACATTCCTAAAGCGTTAATTTGGGAGGCATTCAAGAAAGTCAAAGAGAATGGCGGTGCTGCAGGCATCGATCATGAATCTATTGAGCAATTCGAACACCACTTAAAAGGCAACCTGTATAAACTATGGAATCGACTTTGTTCAGGCAGTTATTTTCCACCGCCAGTCAAAGGTGTTCCGATTCCAAAGAAATCAGGTGGGGTACGTATGTTAGGCATTCCAACAGTAGCGGATCGAGTAGCACAAACAGCTGTCAAGCTTATATTGGAGCCACAGATTGATCCTCTATTTCATCCAAACTCTTATGGATATCGTCCAGGGCGTTCAGCCCATGATGCGATAGCTGTGGTGAGACGACGAAGTTGGGAGTATGACTGGGTTGTGGAATTTGATATCAAAGGTCTATTTGATAACATTGACCATAATCTACTCATGCGTGCACTTAAGAAACACTGCGAAATTCCATGGATTCTTCTCTATGTAGAACGCTGGTTAAAAGCACCTATGCAAAATGTAGATGGTCAAGTTTTAGAAAGGAATCACGGCACACCGCAAGGTGGAGTTATCAGTCCTCTATTGGCTAATTTATTTATGCATTATGCTTTTGACATGTGGATTACCAAGAATCTTGCGAGTGTAAGATTCTGCCGCTATGCGGATGATGGAGTAATTCATTGCCGAAGTTTATCTCAAGCCAAACTTGTTTTACAAAAGATTGGTGCACGATTTCGTGAATGTGGACTCGAATTGCATCCAGATAAGACAAAGATTGTTTATTGCCAAGATGTGAATCGTCGCCAAGCATATCCAGATGTTCAATTTACTTTTCTCGGGTACACGTTTAGGCCCCGTAAGGCTGTGGACAAGTATAAAAGAGTTTATGTAAATTTCTCTCCTGCAGTCAGTCGTGATGCACTTAAAACAATGCGACAGACTATTCGGAAATGGCATCTACATCTGATGTGTAATCGCGAATTAAGTGATTTATCTGCAATATTTAATCCAATTCTTCAAGGCTGGCAGCAATACTATGGTCGATTCCATGGTTCAGCAATGTCAGCGATCTGGCAACACATGAATGCTTATCTTATACGCTGGATGAGGCGTAAGTATAAAAACTTGGCCCGTCATAAAAGACGGGCTAGATATGCCTTAGGGCGACTTGCGCGTGATTTTCCAAATGCCTTTGTGCACTGGAAAATGGGATGTTTACCATCGGTTGGATAATGGGAGCCGGATGAGCTGAGAGGTTCACGTCCGGTTCTGCGAGGGGCTAAGGGTGAGATTCCCTTGGTCTACTCACCCGTACATTCCTATGGCTAAAGGCTTTGTCTATCTGTGTGCAATTATAGATTGGCATAGTCGTAAAGTACTGGCTCATCGAGTATCGATCAGTATGGAAACAGACTTTTGCATAGATGCGTTGCAAGAAGCAATTGTGAAATATGGTTGTCCTGAGGTGTTTAATACAGACCAAGGCAGTCAATTCACAAGCGAGGCATTTTTGAATGAGTTAAAATTGCGAAATATCCGTATCAGTATGGATGGGAAAGGACGATGGATGGATAATGTAATGATTGAGCGTTTATGGCGCAGTGTGAAGCATGAGGAAGTCTATTTGAAGGCTTACGATACGGTTAAACAAGCGAAACAATCAATTGCTGAATATTTGGATTTTTATAACATGATACGTCCTCATTCAAGTTTGAATAAGGCAACACCGGATGAATTTTATGATCAACATTTACTAAAAGTAATGGCAGCATAATTTAAATATTTAGAGCGGATTTATCACTTATAAAACTGAATTGAGTGGTCTAATTAACGGAACCACATTACTGTATGCAGGAAGCCAAAGAGTTTTATGCCCTTGTTGTTCCAATAACTCCTGAATATCTGCTCTTTTATGAAATGCTGCATTATCCATAACCACTACACTATTTTCTGGTAATGCTGGTATGAGGAATTGCTCAATCCAAAAATGAAAAACATCTGAATTGATTTTGCAGTCAAATAAACCGACTGAAAATAACTTACCCTCATGGATTGCTCCAATGGCATTGGTCTGATTCTTTAATTGCCAATTATATTGCCCTAAACAGGGTACTCCTTTTCGTGAGTAGCCATGAGGTCTATAATCATGTGACTTAAAACCACTTTCATTCAGATAAATAATCGGATGGTTTTTTTCTAATTCATTCACTTGCAGAATAAATTTATCCCTAAGCTTTGTATCTGCTTTAGGATGGCTTAACGTCTTTTTTTAACTGTAATATTTAAGCGCTTTAATGCAGCACCAATAGATGAAACACCACAATTAAAACGTGCAGCACGTTCATATTGATAAGCATCAGGATACTTTTCAACATCTTCACGTAAAGCATCATCGTTAATTTTAGAAGGTTTACGTACACGAGTTTTTTTAATCTCTATACGTTTCTTCCATTCAACAATGGTATTTTTATTAATTTCAAATTGTGCAGCTACCGCTCGAATAGAATAACCTTCCTCAAGCTTAGCTAAAATTTTACGTCTAAAATGTTCTGAATAACTCATTGCACCATTGTATTGGTTTTATAATGATTTGACTATACGACTTTTAATCTCTGAAGAAGATTATAAGAAATTTTTTGACTCGAATGAAAAAACTTTTGCAAACCGATGGTCTGAAGTTTTACCTGAAATTAAGCCCGCATTGCTGAAATAAAAAAAGTAGTCTACTAGGGGGTGTCCTCATTTGGCTTTGCACCAAATAAATATGCAGGCTATACGGATCATAGATTTATAATTGCGTGCTAGTTTATCGAATCGAGTTGCAATAGCACGGAAATGTTTGAGCCTGTAAATAGTTCACGCTGCCTGAATCGGCAATTTGGACTTGTGGATGCCAGATAAAAGGTAAATAGCTGACTGCACACCAAATCAAGACCGGTATTAAAAAAGACCCCAAGCCAAACAGTAGTTTATTTCTTTGACTGAGTTCACGTGCAACGTAACCCATAGTGTTGCCCTCAATATTACAATTTTTATAAAACGTAATACTGATTAAGCAAAATGGGTGCCAAAATGATTGTTTTCATTCACTAGATTGCTGGAAATAGCCTAAGCTGAAAGAAACTAATGCTTAAATTACGCATAATGCCACCTTTTACATAGAAAAAAGGCTTTAGAAGCAGGGGCGTTGTGCAAGCCATTATCTGGTGTGTTTAGTCCCTGGTTAAAAAAACGTGGAAACAAAAATCAGGTGGCTTAGATAGATGGGTAAGGAGCTAGCCTCAACCATGATCTAGCTTAATGGGTGGCAAGTGCCAGAGAGCAAGTATTGAAAGCTTTTAAACGTGCAGTTAAAAAATAACGTAAAAACTAAAATATGGAAGAATTTCTACAATTTGATCAGACATATAGCGATTGTTGGCTCATCATTTCTCTACTTTTGCTATGTAAACAACTTGCAGTAAATAAATTAGAAATTGACATTCTGCTTAACCTAAAGACACAGGTATCTACACATCTTTCTCGATCCTGAACATGTATTGCTATTTTCTCTAACTCATCAACTGAATATTCCGAAGCTGGCTGGAGGGTATCAGTTTACTGAATAAGGCACACGAGTGACCCGAGTGGGAGCTTGCAGTTATCACCACCCGGGATTTCACCTTTAAAATACTGGTATGATCCTGCCATAGCCAGGTAAAAACTCAGGGTTAAAGCACCGCACCCTCTAGAAAAATGCAGCGCGGGTCTCATGGTCCGGGTGCCGTTCAGCCGTGGCCATGCTCAGGTTTACAGAGCAGCCAAGGGCTAGGCAAAAATGATGGGCTGGATAATCAGCTTTTTACTCTTAACCTTTGCGGATCATAAAAAGGTAACTCCACCACTTTGGCTTTCAGGCGTTTTTTAAGACCATCCAGTTGTCCAACTTCGACGGCGGTGTCTGTTAGGGCATACTGCGGTGCAAGGCGGCACAGGGCAATCTGTTGCTGCAGCACAGGGGAGTTGGCTGCACTGGTCACCACACCCACAGGAAAACGTCCGACATAGACCAGGTCGCCATGCTGGACCGCTTCATTGCCTTCCAGCACTAAGCCCATCAGTTTATGCCGGCTTTCCGGCGCCTGATTTTTCATGGCTTGTTTACCGATAAAATCTTCTTCCTTGGTTTTCATCGGTACTGTAAAACCAATGCCGGCTTCATAGGGATTGGTTTCGGCTGAAAACTCATGCTGTGCAAAGATTAGCCCGGCTTCTATGCGCAATAAATCCAGGGCATCAAAACCGAGCGGAGCAATGTTATATTGCTGACCTTCCTGCCAAACGGCATCCCAAAGCTGTTCGGCATGGCTAGGATGACACCACACTTCAAAGCCTAGCTCACCAGTATAGCCGGTGCGTGATACCATGACCGGAATACCGTCTGTACCGCCCAGCTTGCCGAGGGTAAAGTGGAACCATGCTAATTTTTCTACGCTTGGCTGATGTTCAGGCGTCCAGATCAGTTGCTGCAACAGCGCACGGCTGTGTGGACCTTGCACTGCAATATTATGAATATGCTGGGATGAATTGCGGATGCTGATTTTATAGCCATGCTGCTGTGCCAGCTGTTTCAGCCAGGTTCCTGAATATTCATCACCGCAAATCCAGCGGAAACAGTTTTCACCCATGCGGAAAATCGTGCCGTCATCCACCATGCCGCCGGTTTCCAGACAGGAGGCCGAGTAGGCAATTTCACCCACCGCCAGTCTGCGGATATTGCGGGTCAATGCATACTGCATAAAAGCTTCTGCATCTGGGCCGGTAATTTCAAATTTACGCAGCGCGCTTAAATCGATCATGGCGACCCTTTCACGGCAGGCCAGATATTCTGCTTTGGCACCCCAGCCGTCGTATTCATTGGCAATCCAATAGCCGTGGTACTCACTGATTTTTGAAGTAAGCGCTTGGATGCGCGGAAAAAATCCTGATGCTTGGGTCATGCGCGGCAGTTCCTCGGGGTCAATTCGATAATGCTGGGAGCGTGGGAAATGCTGATCCTGATCATAAATCCGGACCAGAATATCCGTCGGTACCCAGCCATTGGAAGGATCAATATCGTCAGGGCAGGCAGATGATGCACAGAGCAGATCACGGTGGGCACGCAGCAGGACATAATCTCCCGGTCTGGACCACGGTTCTGCCATGCTGATTGCACCGCAAGGTTCAACAAAGGTGTTGTAAAACAGGTTAATGGCAGGCCATGCATTGCGGCTTTGGATGCCAAAAGGCTGCAGAACCTGGTTAAAATTATCGGTGCAGGAAATATGGCCAAAGTAGCCGGAATCGTTATAGAACTTCGGACTGCAGGCACTCAGGAACATATCGTGCCGGCCCACGGTGTCTTGAACCACTTCGGCCAGTGCTTGCAGATCTGAGGCAAAAAACTTAGAGTGCAGCCCGGGAGCCGGGGTGGCATGCCCCAAAATGGTCCGGGTGGCCATGGCATCCAGACCCAGTTCTTGGCCCTGGGCCAAAGCCTGGGCATCAAAGGCCAAAAAATCGGAACACTGCTTGCCCGACAAGTCTATAATTTGAATCCATTGTCCTGCTTTAACGCTATACGTCCGTGCTGAAGCGCGTGGTATCAGAATTTCCTGCACCGGTTTGGCTAAAGGCTGCGGCAAATAATAATGCACGGGCTGGGCTTTAAATAGCGTCACTGGAACTTCATCTATGCAGTACTGCTGCTGTACATTCATGTCCAGGCCGGTATTCAGCACGATGACTTGAATTGCCGCCGATGCCTGAAAAATGTTCTTTCCAGGACTATGCAAGGTCAGCGCCTGCTCCAGCCAGTCAGGCTGTATAGCATGTTGTGCTAACTGCTGTTTCAGGCGCTTGCTAGAGGCGCTGGCCTGATTTAACTGTGCATGTGTAGCCCGAGCACCATTGGCCACTAGGTGGGATTCGGCCTGTAGTGCCTGTAGCAATTCTGGCTTAAGCTGCTGTTCTGTATTGAAAATCAGTAGATCAATACTCTGTTGTTCAGGTAAGTCAAATTGAATGCGATCACCCGCATCCAGGTCAAAAATGTGCATGCACTGTGCATCTGCGCGCAAATACAGTTCATGGATTGGCTGCTGCAGATGAATATATTCATCTGTCACTGCAGTGGCTAAAGCTGAAGTAAGCGTTCCCATAGATGAGCCCAAAGCGTCCCGCTGGTTCTGATGCTCTTCATTTCACACATATTCTGCTGGAACAGCAATTTCTCCAGAGGTATACCCTGAATAGGGTAGTGCTGGATGTTGGCATGATTCCTGCTCAAATAATTTAACTGTAAAGAATAATTCAGCAGCATGGCGCATCTTGCGAGTGAAGTGATGAATGACAGCAAAATAGAGACAGAGCGGGCCATAAACCAGGCAGGTGATTTAGATCAGACCCAACGGCTGCTTCGCCAGCGTGAATTGACGCTGTTTTATCTGCAGGCCAAATTAAAGCTGATGCAGATTCAGGATCCCAAGGCCGAATTGCCACTTTTTCTGCAATGGCTGAAACAGCATTTTCCTGTACCGGGCTTGCCGGAATATTGTCTGGTGATGTGCTATCCCTTCACTCAGGAATGTTTCATTTTTCATGCCTTGGCGCAACCGCTGGCGCAGTCTGAGGTACGTCTGCTCCAAGAGCAGCTGCTACCGCGCTCCGTCTCTGTGATGCAGCAGGATGTGCCGCTGCTGCTGGGGCAGCATGATTGCCTCCCGCTGTTTACAGGACAGAATTTTGCAGTCTGGCGAGTCTATTTAAACTATTCGGCAGCCCAGCCGGTGGAAGCGGAGCTACTACAGCAGCTGGATCAGGCTTTGCAATCGGGCTTTCAGGAACGCGCGCTACAGCAGGAGCGCATACAAACCATATTGCAGCAGGAGCGGCGTGATTTTTCGGCTGACTTACATGACAGCATTGCGCAAATTATTGGATTCTTAAGGTTGAAATCCGCGCAGCTGAACCAGCAATGCAAACAGCAGCCTGGTTATGCACCGCTGCTGGAACAGACCGAGGAGCTGGCGGCTTATACCCATTATGCTTACCAGCAGGTGCGTGAATTAATTACCGCCTCACGCTTAACCTATCAGGAACTGGATTTTTTCACCGCGCTGAAAAAAATTATTGCCGAATTTGAACATCAGTCCAGTGTGGCTTTTGAACTGGATAACCGTGTTCCACAGCTGAAAGTCAGTGCCAGACAGTCGGTACAGCTGCTGTATATCATCCGTGAAAGCCTGAGCAATGTTGTGCGTCATGCCCACGCCAGTACAGCCGTCATTTCTGTAAAGCGCAATTTCACTCAGCAGCTGCACATTCAGATTGCAGATAATGGCCGCGGCATACAGGCAGGGCGGAAACGGCCGGACAGTTTCGGACTGGAAATTATGCAGGAACGTGCCGAACGGATTGGTGCTGTGCTCAGTATCCGCCCGAATCAGCCCTGCGGCACCTGCGTTGAACTGATATTAGACCTGAACACTGGAGGGGAATGAGATGAATAAAATTGCAGTCAGTATTGTAGATGACCATGCGCTGTTCAGGCGCGGTGTGGCGGATATTATCCGCCAGTCCGAGCACTTTGATGTACAGCAGGAATACAGCAGCGGATCAGCATTTCTGTCAGCGCTGGACACCGCGAACATTGAATTGCTGCTGCTGGATGTACAGATGCCGCAGATGAGCGGCATTGAGGTACTAAAATGCATCCGGGAATGCAATGTCGATCTTAAAGTGATTATTTTAACCGCCAGCCTGGAGGACAGCATTGTATTGGATGCCATTCGTCTGGGTGCCAATGGCTTTTTGCCCAAAGATACCTTGCCGGAAGATATTCTGCTGCAACTGCATCAAGTCATGCAGGGCAGGACCGTATTGCATGCCGATGGGGTGGCTTTGCTGGCCCAGCAAGTCCGGCAGCAGACAGCACCCCTAGCCGCTGCCTTGCATAAAACCTCTGAACAGGTGCTATTGCAGCGCAAACTGCTGTCGGAAATGACACAGCGGGAGCAGGAAACGTTAAAACTGATCGCCAAAGGCTTGAACAATAAACTGATTGCCCGTGAATTAGGCATCAGTGACGGTACGGTAAAAGTCTATGTGAAAAGTCTGCTACGCAAACTGAATGTGCATTCACGGCTGGAGCTTTCCGTGTGGGTACATCAGCAGCTTAACACTGCAGATTTCGATATTTATCCCTCGTCTTCCGTTTAAGGTTCACCGTGCGAGTAATGCTGATATGTCGAAAATAGCGCTGCCCTCCAGCAAAGATGAGCTGAATATGGACTTGAATCAGGATTGGCCTGAACTGTTTGACCAGTTTTCCGATATTGCACTGTTGCTGGATAGCCATGGCACGATTCAGCGCAGCAATCGTACCTGGCACAACTTGCTACAGCTGCAACCGGATGCTGCAGCACAGCGCTTACCCTTGAGCTACTGGCTGTATTCCGAAGATAGTTTGACCTTCCAATGTGCCCTCATGGCCGGACGGCCGTGCAAGCTGGCACTGCGCCTGTTAATCCCGGAACAGCCCTTGGTGTGGTTTGATCTGTCGCTGCAGCCGATCTGTGCCGGTGCCGGAAAAAACCAGTTGCGGGGATGGTGCATTTTAGGCACGGAGCAGACGCAAAAAAACCGGCAGCAAGAACTGCAGGATGCACAGCAGCGCAGTCTGCATGATTTGCTGTCGCGCTTGCCGGTCATGCTGTACCGCTCACGCAATGACTGGAACTGGACCATGGACTATGTCAGCAGCGGCTGTCAGCAGATAACCGGTTATCGCAGTGAGCTGCTGATCAATACGCCGCGCTATGGACAGCTGATTCATCCCGATGACCAGCAGTATGTCTGGGACAGTATCCAGTCGGCTGTGCAGCATCATCGCGTATTTCATTTGCATTACCGCATTGTCACTGCCCAGAACCGCATACAGCGGGTACAGGAAATCGGGCAGGGCCTATATTCGCAAAGTGATATGGTGCTGGGTCTGGAAGGCGCTGTATTTATCCAAAACTGAGGGCATGCAAGCCGCTAAAGCGGCATGACCCCAGGTCAGTATCCCCTTGTGCATACCCCATCTGAGGAATTTCGAAATGATGTAGGCCTGTCTAAGGTAATGGCATCACGGCAGTTTTGTTTAAAACAGATCACATGGAGATTCACCATGAAACGAGTTGCAATTATTGGGGCAGGGCCAAGCGGGATGGCGCAACTGCGCGCTTTTCAATCTGCGCAAAGCAAGGGCATCGAAATTCCGGAAATGGTATGCTTTGAAAAGCAGGCCGACTGGGGTGGTCAATGGAATTATACCTGGCATACCGGCCTGGATAAACATGGTGAACCGGTGCATAGCAGCATGTACCGTTACCTGTGGTCGAATGGCCCGAAAGAATGTCTGGAATTTGCAGACTATACCTTTGATGAGCATTTTGGCCGGCCGATTGGTTCTTATCCGCCACGTGCCGTGCTGTGGGACTATATCAAAGGCCGGGTAGAAAAAGCCGATGTTCGCAAATATGTCCGCTTCAACAGCGCGGTGCGCCATGTCGAGTTTCACCCGGACAGCAAGCAGTTTTCAGTGACGGTGCATAACCATGTCACCGACGAGGTGTATACCGAGACTTTCGATTTTGTGGTGGTGGCTTCAGGCCATTTTTCTACCCCAAGAATTCCTGAATATGAAGGTTTCGGCAGTTTTGGCGGACGGATTTTACATGCCCATGACTTCCGTGATGCCCTGGAATTTAAAGGTAAAAATGTACTGCTGGTCGGCAGCAGCTATTCTGCTGAAGATATCGGTTCACAATGCTATAAATATGGTGCGAAGCAGATTATCAGCTGTTACCGCAGTTCACCGATGGGTTATCACTGGCCAGAAAATTGGTCAGAGCGTCCACAACTGCTGCGGGTCGATCAGACCCATGCCTATTTTGCTGATGGCAGTTCGGCCGAGATTGATGCCATTATTTTATGTACCGGCTATTTGCACAGTTTCCCTTTCATGTCGGAAAGCCTGCGTCTGAAAACCGATAACATTCTCTATCCGCTGCACCTGTATCAGGGCGTGGTCTGGGAAGCCAATCCGCAGCTATTTTATTTAGGCATGCAGGATCAGTGGTATTCCTTCAATATGTTTGATGCACAGGCTTGGTATGCGCGCGATGTGATGCTGGGTAAAATTGCCTTGCCGAGTTTTGCCGAGATGCAGGCCGACACCCAAGCCTGGCATGAGCAAGAAAAAACCCTGCAGGATGCAGCAGCCATGTTCAAATTTCAAGGCGACTATATTATGCGCCTGATTGATCAGACCGATTATCCAAGCTTTGATATTGAAGCGGTGCGGCTGACCTTTTTGCAATGGAAAAAACACAAGCAAGAAAACATTATGGCCTTCCGTGACAATACTTACTGTTCATTGATGACCGGGACTATGGCAACGCCGCATCATACGCCCTGGATTGATGCCCTGGATGACTCCCTGGAGGCCTATTTACAGACCGAGGCCAACCTACAGCAAAAAGCGGGTTAGGACGGTCAGTGCTTGACCTGCAACACTGCCGGGCAGACCCACAAAATATAGTAACAACCTGGTATACGTTTCTTCTGCAGCAGCTGGTTTCCAGCTGCTTTTTTTATGTCTGCGTTAGCTTAAAAACTCCCCCCGCATGCTGTGCTTTACCCCTTAGTGGGTATGATTTAGAGGGAATGGTCAGGCGGCGTAAAAACCTTTAAATATCTGATTATGTAGTTCTTATATGAGGTTTCTCAAATGATGGAAGCCATGCACAGTACCCCCAGATATCAAACTGTAGAAACGCTGCACTGGAATGCACCCAAGTATGTGATGGTGTTGCAGCATGCAGCATCGGCAGTGACACAGCAATTAACCAAAATGAGCAAACAGCACCCGCAAACGGTGCAGCTGATGCTGGACAGTCAACAAGATCAAGCCTTGGCTGGCCTGCTGCATGAACTAGAGACAGTGCTGCAGCAGGAAAAGGCTGGCGTGCGTGCCGTGGTCTGCGGTGATGAATCCTTTGTTTGGACAGTACAGCAGTGCCTGGTGGGTACGGGCTGCCTAGATGAGGAAATCAGCTTGATTGCGGATAGCTCCAGCCTGCAAAACCCGCGTAAAAAAGTCTACTGCGTGCACTGCGGGCATATTCAGCACACCGTTAAAGACGAGCTGTGTAGTTGTGAACAGTGTCAGGTCGAACTGCTGATCCGCAGTCATTTTTCTGAACGCCTTGGCGCCTATATGGGAGTCTGTGCCAATGCGCATCAACCTATGGGAGTACTCAGCGCATGAACCCAACCGTTCCTGTCCATGTGACCCGAATTCATCAAGTTACCCCGATGATTCGCGAATTTACCTTGGCCGCTTTAGATACCCCCTTGCAGCCGTTTTCCTCCGGCAGTCATGTGATTGTGCAGCTGCCAGTGGAAGGCCGCATCATCCGCAATGCCTATTCATTGCTGAATGCCCCGTATGAGCAGCACCAGTATCAAATTGCGGTACGCTTGCAGGAGAACTCGCGTGGCGGTTCGCAATACCTGCATGAAAACATCCAGGTGGGCGATACCCTAAATATTTCTGCGCCGCTGAATTTATTTTCACTCAACTCTCAGGCCCAGCACCATGTATTTATTGCCGGCGGCATCGGTATTACCCCGTTCCTGTCACATATGAAATACCTGCTGCATGCCGGACACAGTTTTGAACTGCACTATGCCTGTCGTGACGGCATCAGCAATGCCTATGAAGATATGCTGATGCAGCTGTTTCATGACCAGGTACATATTTATTCGGAAAAAACCCAGCGCCGTTTGGATATAAACGCATTGCTGAGCCAGCAGTCCCTCGGCAGCCATGTCTATATTTGCGGGCCAGAGCGTCTGATTCATGCTGTTGTTGACTGTGCACAAATGCTGGGCTGGTCAAAAAAACGTGTGCATTGGGAAGCTTTTTCTTCGCCTGCACCGGGAGTCGCATTTGATGCCGTGCTCAGTAAAAGCCAGCGCCGTATTCATGTGCCCGGCGATTTTAGCCTGCTGGAAGCACTGGAACAAGAAGGCATTGAGGTACCCAATCTCTGCCGCGGCGGCGTATGCGGTCAATGTGCCACGTCCTACAGCCAAGGCGAGGTAGAACATCTGGATCATTATTTAACGGTGCAGGAGCGCTCGGCGCAGTTGATGCCTTGCGTTTCGCGTGCCAAACAAGGCCATTGCCTGCATTTAGACCTATAGCTTTGGGAGATTACGATGACGGTTCAATTTAACCCCAATGAAAATATGCATGATCAGTTTCACTACCATAACAGTGCAAAGGCGATTGCCCGTTTTCCTTTTCCATTTCCCGAAGACCAGTATATGTATTCGGTGAATATTGAGCCTGTTGTTTCAAGGCCGGATAGCATTTTTGAGCATTGGTTCGATGTAGATGAACATTATGTAACGGAAATGAACGAGCGCCGTTTAACCCTGGAAAAGGATCCGAAACGTTGCATTATCATGCCTCACATGCGTCAAGCAAGCTGGGACTTTTTGGAAATGGTGATGCTGCATTATGCGGAAGACTACCCTGAACATTTCCAGCTGGAGCGTGATGGCCTGAACTGGCACTGGGTCAATCAACCATTAAATATCGACGTCCATTTTATTTTTGGTCAGGCAGACAGCTTGCCGATGGAGCCGTTTGAATTTATCAGCCGTCAGTTCCAGGGCGATGTTGCCTTGCTGGATCAGCGTGATGGCGATTTGTTTATGGATACCGGCATGATCACCGGCCCTGCAGACTGGTCACTGAATTTTGATGCCGGCATGAGTTTTAAGCAATGGCACGCCCCTGTACCAAAACTGGCACATAACCTGGGGGTGTTTGAGCGCGCACTCAAATTCCTGCTCAACATTCAGGTTGGCCAGCCCTACCGACGTCTGAATTGGACAATGACCATCAATCCGCGTATGGATACTTCCTCGGAAACCTATCATTTATGGGGACATGAACGCGGTCTGGTCACTGCGGAAAATGCCGGTGAACTGGTGCATTTGCGGGTGGAGCTACAAACAATGCCGCGTCTGGCACGCAGCAATGCACTGCTGTTCAGTATCCGCACTTATCTGATTAGCCTGAATGATTTGACCCGCAACCCGGCATGGGCCAAGCGGCTATACCGCGTAATCCGCGATTTGCCTGAGCCGATCGCAGAATACAAGGGCATCAGTGAATATCGTGAACCGCTGGTGCAATGGCTCAGCCAGTTCGATGGCGTAGATGAATAACAGCTCAGTTTCAAAAATTAAGTAATCAGCACATTTTAAAATATTCAATAAGGAAGACCTGTATGGCAAACTCTTGGCGCATTTCTGCATTGGCAGCCCACCACCGTCAGCTCGGTTCAAAATTAGAAGACTGGAACGGCATGGGAACAGCATGGACCTATGATTCGGATATTGCAGATCACTATACGGCTATCCGCACCAAAGCCGGATTGATGGATGTTTCGGGCCTGAAAAAAGTCCATTATGTCGGCCCGCATGCGGAAAGCCTGCTGGAATATGCAACCACCCGCGACATTTCCAAATTGTATCCCGGCAAATCCGTGTATGCGACCATGCTGAATGAGCAAGGAAAATTTGTGGATGACTGCGTGATTTACCGTACCGGACCAAATGCCTTTATGGTGGTGCATGGCACAGGCATTGGCTATGAAATGCTGATTCGCTCAGCGGCTGGGCGTCAGGTTGCGGTACTGTTTGATGATGACCTGCATGATTTATCGCTGCAAGGGCCATTGGCCGTGGACTATTTAGCTCAACATGTCGCGGGCATTCGTGATTTGCCCTATTTTCACCATCAGCAAACCAAACTGTTTGGTGCGCCTGTCATGATTTCACGTACCGGCTATACCGGCGAACGCGGCTATGAAATTTTCTGTAAGGCGGCCGATGCACCGATGATCTGGGAAACCATTCTCAGTACCGGCGCTGAATATGGCATTATTCCCTGTTCATTTACCACGCTGGACTGGCTGCGTACAGAAAGTTATTTACTCTTCTTTCCGTATGATAATTCAGAATATTTCCCCTTCGAGAATGATGTCTGCGGCGACACCTTGTGGGAACTCGGCCTGGATTTCACGGTTTCACCGCATAAAGGCGAATTCCGCGGCTGCTATGAGCATCGCCGTTTAAAAGGCAAAGAACGCTTTAAAATCTTCGGTGTATTGCTGGAAGGCGATCAGGTGCCTGCAATGGGAGATACCTTATGGGACGGCAATCAGCAAGTGGGGGTCATTACCTGCGGTATGCATTCGCCGCTGACCGGTAAAACCGTGGCCATCTCACGTCTGGATGTGCCTTATGCAGAGCAGGGTAAAGCCCTGCAGGTCAAAGGCAGCCTGGAGGTAAATGCAATCGCGCATACCTTGCCATTTGATGATCCCGAGAAATTAAAACGTACCGCAAAAGGCTAAGTAGCCAGCAATCCACTCAGCCTAAAAAATCCTGCTAACTGCAGGATTTTTTTAGGTGTTCTATTTGACCCGTTTGAGCAGCCGATGAGTCTGGAGCTGAGCCTGCTTTAAACTGATGGGAAGCCGTTTTCCTATTCCCTTTTATTTGAATGACGCGCATGGACATGACCTGCGATGTAGACATGTAGCAAGTTGCAACACATCTCGAGAATAGCGGCATAGGTCATAGTCGTAGAAGGTATTTTAGAATCCTTGAACAAGGGCAGAAACGCTGCAACAGGCTTTCAGAGGGGTAGTCAGAATTGTACCCGGCTGGCAATAAAAGCGTTGAGTTTAGTCTTATGTGTCCCCAAACCCCACTTGCCGGGTAATTCAGTGTTTAACTTTTGCGAGGGTGATCAAACCAAAGGGTGGGGGGATAGGATCGAGCATAACACTAAATGGCGTCCATACCGGTTTCACCAGTGCGGATACGTACCACTTGTTCCAGCGCGCTGACAAAAATTTTACCATCGCCAATTTTGCCCGTAGCGGCAAATTTGCTGATAATTTCAATTGCTGATTCGACCTGATCGCTCCGGACGGCCACTTCCAATTTCACTTTCGGCAAAAAATCGACCCTGTATTCGGTACCGCGGTACATTTCGGTATGGCCTTTTTGACGGCCTGCGCCTTTGACTTCGGTCACGGTCATACCATGAATGCTGTGTTTGTTGAGCTCTTCACGGACATTGTCCAATTTGAATGGTTTGATAATGGCGGTGATTAGTTTCATACAGTACCTCTTAATTTTATTGTATTCATTTTCATTCTTGAACAAGTTTTATTTTGCAAGAATGATGCCATTTTTCATTTTAAAATCATATTAATAGCAATCGATACATTTGTACGGCCAGTCTGGTTTTTCCACCTGAGTGGCCGTACAGCTGCGCTGGTGATGCGCTTAGCTTTCACTTAGGCCTTATTTAAATACCACCGTACGGT
>NZ_LXUK01000003.1 GCF_013072695.1 Acinetobacter sp. Ac_5812 | reverse complement strand
TGAACCGTACCGGGTTTGTCGGAGACTTTTTTATTTAAGTTAGGCCACCTGACCTAACGGGTTAATCTTATCATAGTACATTGCTTCAAACTCAAAAGGCGATACATAACCCAGTGCACTGTGTACACGCTTTTTATTGAACCAATCTACCCAGTTTAGTGTCGCAAGTTGTACATCTGCTAAACCTTGCCAATATGCTTTTAAATATTCAATCACCTCTGTTTTGTATAAGCCATTCACCGTTTCAGCCAAAGCATTATCGTATGAGTCACCCGTTGTACCGACTGAAGCTCGTAAATTTGCTGCTTCTAAACGATTGGTATAGCGAATGGAAAGATACTGTACGCCTCTGTCACTATGATGAATCACGTTCTTTGGCATGCCTCGATCATGCAATGCTTGCTCCAATGCATCCAGGACCATGTCTGTATTCATGCGTGTTGATACTTTCCATCCAACAATTGCTCGTGAGAAGACATCAATAATAAAGGCGGTATAGACCCAACCTGAATTGGTTTGAATATACGTGAAGTCAGCGACCCACAGGTGGTCAGGTTGATCAGCACTAAAATTCCGTTTCACTAAATCATCTGCTCGTTTTTGATCATCTCTGCTACGGGTAGTTTGTTTATTCTTCCCACGCCAAACACCTTGTATACCTAGCTTTTGCATCAATCGAGCAACTGTACAGCGTGCAATAATATAGCCTTCACGTTTCAGTTTTTGCCAAACTTTACGTACACCATATCGACCTGAACTTTCCTTCCAAATTCGTTTAATTTGTTCAGCATGATGCAAGTCATGTAAATCTCGTTTCGCTCGATGTTCTGGATTGTCCGCGAGATCTAAAGTCCGGTAATAGGTCGAAGGGGCGATCGGTAAAATCCTACAAATCGCCTCAACACCGTATAACGCTTTATTGTTATGGATAAAATCCACCATTATTTGTGTGGGCGGTCGAGCTCCGCCTGGGCGAAAAAAGCGGCTGCTTTGCGTAGAATTTCATTGGCTCGCTGCAGTTCTTTATTTTCGCGTTCAAGTTGTTTAATGCGTTCTTGGTCTGAAAGCTGCTGTACTTTGATTGGATTCTGTTGATTCAAATGCTTCTGATGCCAGGAACGTAGTGTTTCAGGAGTACAGCCAATCTTGGGAGCAATTGCTGTGATTGCAGCCCAAGTAGAAGGATAATCTTTTTCGGATTCAATCAATAATTGAACCGATCTTTCTCTGATTTCAGGGGTATATTTTAATTTTGTCATCGGGATAGTCTCTCAGAATATTGACTCTCCGACAAACCCGGTACGGTTCA
>NZ_LXUK01000002.1 GCF_013072695.1 Acinetobacter sp. Ac_5812 | reverse complement strand
GGTCTGAACAATTAGCGGAAATTGGCTTTAAACAAAAAGGAGCTGCAGCATGATTAATTTAAACACGCCTGCAGGTATTCAAAACCTGAAAGCGATCATTCAAGAGTTTGATGCTTGTTTGTATATCGAGCGTGATCATTTCTTTGATAAACACTACACGCTGGTCCAAAGCGAGGCAGGCATAGAAAAAATTCGGATTGCAGTTAAATCGGCTGAATTACGCAAAGGTGTACAGATCAAGGTTGATTTCTACAACGAACCAGACAAGGGGATGCGCCGTATCCGATTCAAAGGGCAGGGTGTTGTCGATCGTTGTGAAGATGGTCGTGTTTATGGACGCTTGGATGATGGTCGCCCATTTTGTTGTTTTGTTTCTGATGTTGATTTCTTAGATCTAGACACATTGGCCAATAAACCAAAGGGCTATGCAGAAATGATGATTTTGCGCAGTGCTTACGTACAGGGCAATAGATCACCAGAAGCAAAACAAGCGAACAAGCAATACACGCAGATCCGCAGGAAGGGCCTATTAAGCCAGGTTAAAACCTTGGCCGCTTACAAGGAGTAAAGCCAGTGAAATTAACAGAAATTCAAAAAGCAGATTTAAAGCAAAAGTTTGGTGGTTGTTGTGCCTATTGTGGTGATGAATTAGGCGATAAATGGCATCCAGATCATTTAAATGCGGTTGTTAGAGATTTAACAACTGGCAAGCCTACAAAGCCTGAAAATGATGTTTACGAGAATCTAATGCCTGCTTGCACGCCGTGTAACCACAACAAACGTTCTTTATCACTCGAATCCTGGCGTGAACTATTGGTCCATTATCGAGATATCCAAGTGATTCGGGATTGCCCTCAGATCCGCCACTTAATGCGTTTTGGATTGGTTGAGTTTGTTCAAAAGCCAATTGTCTTTCATTTTGAGAAGTGGGAGAAGGGCGATGAGTAAGCTGTCTCCAAGAGAATTGGTGCTTTTTAGGCGAGCTGCAGAGGATGCTATTCATGCATGCAATAGACATTACGGTCCTTTTATCGATGTTGTGGCTCATCCGTTAAACATGCTTAAGCTTGTTGAAATGGCTGAATTAAGCAATCAGCAGCAATCAAAAGTGAATGACCTGCAAAAGCGGGTGGATGATTCAATCTTTATTCTAAGCACGATTGATACACCTGATGAAGCTTACAGTTCAATAGACTTGCTATTGAGAGCATTAAGAGGAAGTGCAAAAGAGTTAGAGCAAGCGATCAAGGGGAAAGCAATATGATTCAAGTTGGTATCGATTGCGGCGTTAAGACAGGTTTTGCTGTGGCCAATAAAGGGGTTCTGAACCGTGTTGAGACCTTAACCATTACAAAAGCAATGGAGGCGGTCAAAGAGTTGCATGATCAAGATCCTGATTTGCTTGTACGTATTGAAGATGCACGGAAGCGCACCTGGTTCGGATCTACAGATGCGCGACAAGCTAAGTCGGGTGCAGGTGTACGTGAGGGCGTTGGATCTGTTAAACGTGACTGCAGTATATGGGAGCAATTCTGTGTAGAGCAGGGAATTAAATTTGACTTGGTACACCCTGCAGCAAACATGACAAAAACCAAAGATGCATATTTTAAAAAAATAACTGGCTGGGTAGGCAGAACAAGTGAACACAGCCGTGATGCAGCAATGTTAGTTTACGGACGGTTGAAATGAGAAAACAAAATAACGATTGGTTTTTAATTATTGCATTCATCATATTCGCCATTGTTGTAGTGGCGGTTAATACATGGAACACGGTTCAAGTTTGTAAAGGTCAAGAAGTGTATTGGGTTAACGGAACTCAATTCACATGTAAATTTTTTAAGCATTAGGAGCGCGAAAATAATGAATGCAGTAGCAAAACAAAAAATGGATTGGTCGAAGCGCTCACCTCACCAGTGGCTTGATCAATATGGTATCTGGGTTCGATCAGGTAATTTTAAAAGCTCTGCTAACCCGCTTGCCAAAGCAATAGACCAGGCAGATGAAACACGAGTTCGTGCAAGCAAGATTTCAAAGCCATGTGAAATTACTGATTATGAAGCGGTTGAGGTTGGTAAACTCTTGGCGAAAATGCACAACGAAAATAGAGAATATTTGGCAGAGCGTGCCTGGTTGTTGATTTTAAAATATGAGAACGATTGGTCGTATCAAACGATTGCGAATACTCACAAGGTGAGCAAGGCAACCGTCCGAAGGGAGATTGATTTAGGCCTATCGTATTTAGATGGGAAAATTGAAGTATTAATGAGTGTTTGATAAGGCTTTAATTCACACTTGACTGTGTAGCACACTTAGTTTAGATTTGTGATACAGTGGACGAAGTTATAGTAATTCACTTAGTTTTGATTTTCATACCCACTGAGATACCACATCAGTCAGTGGGTATTTTTTTGCTCATCGAAAGGTGGGCTTTTGCGTTTCTGGGGTTACCTATTAGACCTCTTAAAGTAATAGGCGCTTTGCATGGTCGGCAGAGTGAATAGAGGGGTGCGAGGCTTTGAACAAGGCACTACCCTTGGTTTGACCACCTAAAGAGGTGAGTATTTACTTGCGGATTGGCGACCCCTTAACACACTCAGTTAGCCTTAAACTACGGTACTACTCAGCCCAGTTATTCATTTGGATAGCTGGGCTGTTTTCATGGCCATTCAAAAAGAGAAAATAAAAATGGAAAATCGTTGGCATGCTGATCAAGAAAATAATATGAGGCCAGATGTTAAGGGTTTGCCTTGCCCATTTTGCGGTTATGACCATGGTATAGCTGTTGATAGTAATTCACATGATTTAAAAGAGCATGGGGTTATATGGTCAGCTCGTGCATTTTGCCATGAGTGTGGGGCGCAATCTCCCAGCACAAACATAACAACATGGCCAGATCATCCATTAAGTGAAGAAAGAATTTATATTGATTGGGAAAATGAGCGTGAGGTTGTGAATCTCGCGGTAAAGATATGGAATATTCGAAAATATGATTTAACCCTCACTCGCATTAGCGCAATGCGAGTCAACTAGCCGAACGTATTACGGCATTAAAAACCCCGCTGCAATAATGGTATTGGCGGGGTTTCTATCTTAATAGTTAAGCCTGACTATATAATTACATTATTTGTTAAGATGCTTATTCTATTTCAATAATTATAAGTATATAATTTTAATGTATATTTCATATTTATTTGACTGTTTGTTATGACTAAATCATATCGGTATTTAGTGAAACCGTATATAAGGGAAAATGATCACCCATTTGTCTCTATAGCAATTTTTTTAAATTATGTTAGAAGGGGTAACAAAAAGACTGATGAAGAAATTAAATCAATCTTAAAAGAAGCCAGATCCAAAGATAAGCATCATCTTTATAAAACTTTAATGAGCAATATGGATAAAAATAGCTTTTAGATTGTCATTTTAATTGATTTTCCATGCCACCTAATCGGTGGTTTTTTTATGGGTGTGATTTATGGATAGTTCAAAATATTTCGAGCTCACTAAAAAGCGAGAACATAAATCAAAGCCACGTTACAAACCATTGCCGAAAGCGAATGAAAAATACTTAGAAGCTTTTGAGGATTTGGAGCGTGCCTTACAGGTTTTAGAAATTAAACATGAAAAGTTATTTCAGTTTAAATCAACGAAGCACTGGCGTTTTGACTTCCATTTAATTGAGTATCGAATTTTGGTTGAAATTGCCGGTGGGCCATGGTCAGCAGGCAGGAAAAGAAAATGTTTCTCCCATGATGCTGATCGTGAACACACTGCTTATGAAATGGGATTTACTATTGTTCGTTTGGAATCGGCAGCTAGATTTAAGATTAATGAGGCTGGTCCATTACAGATACAAGCGAGCTTTGCACAACAATGGCTTAAAAATTTAAAGAGGCACACATTTAATGAGCCAAATAAGACCATTTCCACCGACTGACTTGATTGATCAAGCAGATAGTGAGGAAGCAATACGCCTTGCACCGGCACCAGATCTCATGCAATGGGTAATTGATAATTTTCTAACCATTGGTGGACCACTACACAATCCAGACCATGACCATATCGCTGAGTTACTACATGACAGCGAAGGTTTCCTTGCATTTGCCTGGGCATCACAAGCATGTACTGTCAAAAAACAAATGGTTTCTGGCCAATGTGAAAAAGTTATGTTTAACCAGGGCGGTTGGCGTAAGGCGAGACAAGAGCAGCAGATGCGTGATTGGTTTGGCTATGTGCCGGTATATCTCATTACCATTGATGCCAGTTTTTGCGAGCAAGCTACAGACCGAGATTTTTGTGCATTGATAGAGCATGAGCTATATCACATCGGCGTAGAGCGTGATGAGGATGGTGAACCACGTCTTAGCGAGATGACAGGTTTACCAAAACACTATCTCACTGGCCACGATGTTGAGGAGTTTGTCAGCATAGTGAAACGATGGGGAGCGAGCGAGCAAGTGAAGCGACTTATTGAAGTGGCGAAGCAATCGCCGTTTGTGAATGATGTAAACATTTCCAAGTGCTGTGGAACCTGCCTTGTAAGTTGAGCCTAATGGCTCTTTTTTTTGGCCTGTTTCCTTGATGGGCCTTGATGGATTTTGAATTATGGCAAAGCTAAAAAAAGCCGAGCAACTCTATATAGTTCGGTCACTTGCGCAATTCATGACACCCTCAGAAGTTGTTAAGGACATCAAGGAAAAATTCAACATTGATGTGTCACCGCAGCAAGTGGAAGCCTACGACCCCACCAAGGTTGCAGGCAGAGATCTACGACAAGAATACAAGGACGTATTTGAAACAACACGGGATGATTATCTCAAGCAACCAATCCACAACATTAGTGGAGCAAATGACATTGTTCAGCTCAAAATTTTAAGCGATCTGCTTTGGTCTAAAAAAAATAACGTGACGATGACAATTAAAATCGTGGACCAAATGCAAAAGATCATGAAAGGTTTTTATGAGAAGCGTGTCGAAATTACAGGGGCAGGCGGTGGGGCAATAAAAACAGAAAATACTCAAATCCCATCACCACCAATTCTTACACCGGAAGAACTTGCCGCGATGTCGCCGTTAGAACTTTCTCGTTTAGTCCTGACAGGTAAGAAATGACTTATGCACTTGATGAGATTGCGCCATTAATCAAACAGTGGACGATTAATACACGGCTTCCTGATGTTGTGGCCGAAATGTCACGGCGTTACTACTACAAAGCTGTAGCTGAGCAGAACGAATTAAGCATTCAGGCGGAGCTATATAAGTGCCGTACAGATCCGATTCATTGGTTCAATCATTGGATATGGACATATGATCCGCGCGGCATGTCGTTTGGTCTCCCTGCCAATATTCCTTTTGTGTTACGGCCTAAGCAAGTGGAGTTGGTTGATTGGCTATTAGAGCGAGAGAATACACAGACACATGGCCTAATTGAAAAATCCCGTGATGAGGGAATGAGCTATGTTGTCCTCGGGTATTTCCTGCATCGGTGGTTATACGTTGACGGCTTTGCAGGTGGAGTGGGTAGCCGTAAAGAGGAATTGGTAGATAAGAAGGGCGACCCTAAAACCCTATTCCATAAGTTCCGCGATATGTTCAGCAAAATGCCTGACTGGATGAAGCCTAAGGGCTTTGTCGAGAAAGTGCATGATAACTATATGCGGATCATTAACCCGGATAACGGCGCAACCATTACAGGTGAAGCTGGTGACAATATTGGCCGTGGTGGACGTACCACAATGTATTTTCTTGATGAGTGGGCATTCGTAGAGCGACAAGAGGCTGTTGATGCAGCTATATCGCAAAACACGAACGTTCATATCAAAGGATCTACACCTAACGGGATTGGTGATCGATTTCACCAGGATAGATTCAGCGGCCGCTACGCAGTTTTTTCAATGCCTTGGCGAGCTAACCCGGATAAGAACTGGACCGTTGAATATAAAGGGAAGCAGATCCACCCGTGGTATGAAAAGCAACTGGCCACACTCGATGATGTTGTCCTGGCTCAAGAGGTCGATATTAACTATGCCGCATCTGTGGAAGGTGTCTTGATTCCATCAACGTGGGTACAGTTTGCAGTTGATGCACATACTAAGCTTGGCATTGAGCCTACAGGTGATCGTATTGCAGGTCTGGACGTTGCTGATGAGGGTAAGGATAAGAACTCTTATGCAGCGCGTCACGGCGTTGTTATGACCTATTTGGATACATGGTCAGGCAAAGGCGATGATATTTTCGGAACAACTCAAAAGGCCATGGATCTAAGTATCGATCAATCAATCGACACGTTATTTTACGATGCCGATGGTTTAGGTGCTGGATGCCGTGGAGATGCCCGAGTGATCAATGAGATACGGAGAGAGCAAGGATTATCCGAGGTTGATGTTCAGCCATTCCGTGGATCTGGTGCAGTGCATGAGCCTGATAGTCAGATGGTTGAAATGCGTTTCAATAAGGATTTCTTTGCAAATCTCAAAGCACAATCATGGTGGTCTTTGCGTTTACGTTTTCAGGAAACATTTAGAGCACTGGAAGGGCGTGAATATGATCCCGACATGATCATTTCACTATCTAGTGAGCATATCGACCCTAAGGAGTTGGCATTGCTCACTACCGAGTTATCACAGCCTACATATACAAAGAACGGTGTGGGTAAGATCTTAGTCAACAAGCAACCAGACGGTACAGCATCACCGAACCGAGCTGATAGCGTCATGATTTGTTTTAACCCGCAGATTGCAGCCTTAAGTGTTTGGGGCAAGCTTTAATACGAGAAAATTATGGGACTCTTAAAATTTACGGCGGACAGTTTTCAAAACTTCGCCGCTCGCGTTGGCTTGGGTTCAGGAAACCAACATGACCAGTCTGGTTATGGGTTCAATTACTTAAGCCGCAACCGATTAAAACTCGAAGCAATGTATCGCACTTCTTGGGTGGTTGGCCAAGTAGTTGATGTTGTCGCCGATGATATGACACGTAAGGGCTGCAACATTAAGGGATTTAGTTCACCGAAAGATGGGGAGATGATTGACCAAGAGATGGATCGCCTGCAGGTATGGGATCGTCTTAATAAGACAATTAAGTGGTCCCGTCTATATGGTGGAACCATTGCTGTAATGCTAATCGATGGCCAGAACGTTTCGACGCCGTTAAATACCAATACAGTCGGTAAAGGTCAATTCAAAGGTTTATTGGTTTTAGACCGTTGGATGGTTCAGCCATCTATGCAAGATCTTGTCACTGAATATGGTCCACATTATGGAATGCCTAAATTCTATGACGTGATCCATGATTCAGTTGGGCTATGCAATCAGAAAATCCATTATTCCCGTGTAATTCGTATGGACGGCGTTGAATTGCCATATAACCAATCGATCACAGAAAACCTTTGGGGCCAATCAGTCATTGAGCGTTTATTAGATCGATTAACGATTTTTGACAGCGCAACTTTAGGCGCTGGGCAGTTGGTCTATAAGGCTCATTTACGCACCTACAAGGTCAAAGGGTTACGCAATGTCATTGCTGCAGGTGGCAAGCTTTTTGATGCTCTGGTAAAGCAGATTGAACAAATCAGACTATGGCAATCTAACGAGGGTTTGACCTTGATGGATGCCGAGGATGAATTTGAGACTCATCAATATAGCTTTACGGGATTGGATAATTTACTTCTGCAGTTTGGACAACAGATCTCTGGTGCAACCGGTATCCCTTTAGTGCGCTTATTCGGGCAGTCACCTGCAGGGCTAAATGCCACGGGAGAATCTGATCTAGCCAACTATTACGACAATATCAATCAACAGCAAGAGGGCCGATTGCGTACGCCGTTGCAGATCCTTTATGCCGTGTTGTCTATGTCTGTGGTTGGCAAGCCTTTGCCTGATTCATTCGACTTTCAATTCGCCTCATTGTGGCAGCTTGGGGACGATAAAAAAGCAGAGGTGGCCAAGAATGTGGTTGATGCTGTATCTGCAGCCGAGGAATCTGGGCTGATCAAACGGTCTACCGCCCTTAAAGAGTTACGCCAATCAAGCGAAGTAACTGGAATTTTCTCTCATATCACAGACGAGGAAATTAAAGATGCTGATGATGAAGATCCACCACCGCCAAGGGGACGTTTAGACGATGAAGAACCAAATCAGCCGCCTAACGCCGAATCGGGCGCGAAAGATGGAGATCCGGTACAGTCAGCAGCTTAGAAAGATTGCCCATTACGTTGATACCATTGTTAAGGGTTTCGATGTTAATGATCCAAGTAAGTACCCCATCATTGTGAATGCCTTAAATCAATATGCAGAGACTTTACATTTTTGGGCACAAAACACTGCGGGGAGAATCATCACAGATGTTGCTTTACGTGATGAGAAAACTTGGCTCATCTATGCACAAGATCTATCCCGTGGTGTGCGTGAACAGATCCGCGACACTGATATAGGTGCGGTCTATCAAGAGTTGCTAAATGAGCAAGTTCGCTTGATTAGATCGCTACCACTGGAAGCAGCTCAGCGTGTTCAGGATCTATCTACACGATCGCTAATTGATGGTAGTCGAGCCAGTGAGGTTGCTGGTCTAATCATGGCCACTGGTCAAGTGACAAGATCCAGAGCAAATACAATTGCTCGCACTGAGGTCAGCCGAGCATCATGTTTATTTACACAGGCTAGAGCCGAGAATCTTGGTTCTGATGGATATATTTGGCGAACCAGTGAGGATGGAGATGTTAGGCCATCCCATAAGGAAATGAATGGGAAGTTCGTTTTGTGGAGTAGCCCACCTGTTTTAGATCGATTGCGTGGTCATGCAGGATGTTTACCGAATTGCCGGTGTTATGCAGAGCCAGTAATACCTGATGTTTAAGTATATTGTTTAAATTTTAATAGCTGATATATTTGAAGATTCTTATTTCTGGAGAATAATTATGAGCGTTAAAGCTGGAGATGTTGTAAAACTTAAATCAGGCGGTATTTCGATGACAGTTGAAAGAATTCGCAAGGATAATGCTAAAGCCGTCTGTGTTTGGGTTGTCGAGGGTGAAGTCAAATCTTATGACTTTTCACCCGAAGCTTTAAAAGTTATTGAATGATAAATTCATTTTAAAAAGACCACCTTCGGGTGGTTTTTTTATGCCTGCATAAAGGTGAACCATGTTTAAACCTAAAAAGACAAAAGATCAGAAAACGGTTGATCGATCAGAGATCTATACCACTGGCCAGTTAGGACGCACCCGAGAGATTACCCCAGAGGGTTATTTGCTATGTCGTGATGTTCCGATCGCACGTATTGGGACTTTGATGTATGCAGACGGCGAGGTCCCAGTCACTGCAGACAATACTGGCTTGATCATCATCTACCGTGGTGAAGATGTTCTATTCGATCCAATCACCATTGCAAGTGCTGAAAGCAAGCCTATTACCGATGACCACCCTGATGATTGGGTAACGCCAGATAACTGGAAAGAACTATCCAAGGGGGTGGGCAAAGATGTTCGCCGTGGTGATGGTGTCGATTCTGATTATCTCATGGCTGATCTTTTGGTCATGGATAAAGAGACCATTCAAAAGGTTCTCGATGGAAAAGTAGAAATTTCCCTAGGCTACGATGCTGACTATACAGAGACCAGCAAGGGCAAAGGGTTACAGAGCAATATTCGGGTGAACCATATTGCATTAGTTGAAAAAGGGCGATGCGGTTCTCGCTGCTCAATAGGAGATAGTTTTATGTCTAAAAAGACGACTAAAAATAAAGCGCCTTGGTATCAAAGTTTGATTGGGCTTAAACGTACCGTGGATCAGGCTGTTGAGGAGGCAGAAAAAACGTCTGATTCTGAGGAAGAAGAAACCGAAGATGAGGACGAACCTGAGGAGGGAAAAACCAAAACAGGTGATGCGGCGTTTCAGGCGGAAATGCGTAAATTCATGAAAACGATGGATATGCGCATGTCAGCCATTGAAAAGAAAAAAACCAAGGATTCTGAAAAAGATGAAACCGAGGATGAGGACGAGGAAGAATCGGAAACTAATGATTCTGGTGATTTAACCGAAGCCGAAGAAGCTGAGCAGCTATCTGGTAATGGTGTCCAGAGCTATACAGGTGATTCATTAAAAGAAGTTATTTCCCGTGCAGAGATCCTTTCGCCTGGTTATCGCATGCCGACCTTGGATAGTGCCCAAAA
Source organism: Acinetobacter sp. Ac_5812 (assembly GCF_013072695.1). GTDB lineage: Bacteria > Pseudomonadota > Gammaproteobacteria > Pseudomonadales > Moraxellaceae > Acinetobacter. The sequence continues at coordinate 163,431 of NZ_LXUK01000002.1, read as the reverse complement.
TGGTAAAGCTGTCTTGAATGTTAAGCGTCAGGTGCTTAAGGCTTCATACGCAACACAAGATGGCCAGAAGGCAATCGCTCCGTTTGTTGGGGTAGATCCTGATTTTGACAAATTACCCACCCATACAATTGATGCTGCTTTCGCAGGGGCATCGGAATTGATCAAACAGCAGAACAATGCCCGTGGTGTTCGTTCTGGAATTAAAACAAGTGATTTCGGTCGATCTGCACCAACACCTGCAGACATTAACGCCCGTAACCGCGCCTACTGGAACCAACAAGGAAAATAATCATGAGTAATGCTTTTTTATATCGCATGCCGAGCGGTATCCCTGGTGATGTCTCTCGTAAAAGCCAATCAACAATTGAATCGCATCCTGTAGGTGCACAGTTCGCTGCATTTGGTCTATTCGGTAAGATTGATGGTACAACAGGAAAGTTTGTACCACTCGCTGCTGCAGATACGGCGGCAGTGATTTACGGTTTATTTGTTCGCGCTTACCCAACTCAATCAGCGCAAAACGAATTAGGCAAAGCAGTGCCTCAGCCTAACGGAATTCAAGACGTTTTACGCCGTGGTTATATGACAGTGAAATGTAATGCTGGTAATGCCAAAAAAGCAGGAACTGTTTATGTGCGTGTCACTGCAGGCACAGAAGCCAAGCCAGTGGGTGGAATCGAAGCCGCAGCAGATGGTGCAAACAGTATTGCATTGCCAAGTGCCTTTTTCATGCATGATGCTGATGCAAAGGGCAACGTAGAAATTTCATTCAACATCTAAAACAAAATTGATTCGCACGGCCACCAATGAGGTGGTTTTTTTGTGCCTGGAGAAAACACAATATGAGTAAGTTATTGATTGCAACTACTCTTGCCCAAGCCGTGGCCATGGGTACTGCAAACCCTGTACGTGCGCGTACACGTGACCATATGCTGACCTTTGATGCTCAGACGGTAGATAGTACAGGTGCGTTTCTGGTTGGTGAATTAGAACGCTTAGATCAAACCATGCATGAGCCTTTGGCTGATGTCACTTGGTCCCGTGACATTGATCTACGTTCAGACGTATCCATTGCCGATGAAATTTCGAGTTTCTCAAATGCTACCTTTGCTGCAGCTGGTGGTGCATCGCCACAGGGTAAATCTTGGGTAGGCAAGAACGCTGATGCAATCCAGGGGATTGCGTTGGATATCGGCAAAACAGCTCAACCATTGACTTTATGGGCCAATCAGATCGGCTGGACACTTCCAGAGCTTGAATCGGCTCGCCAAGTTGGTCGCCCTGTTGATGCGTTAAAGCATAGCGGCTTAATCCTTAAGCACAATATGGACACTGATGAGCAGATCTATATTGGTGATGACATCGTGGGTGTTAAGGGATTGCTTAACTCGGATAAGGTAGGAGCAACCAACGTCAATAAAGAATGGTCGGCTGCTACTGCAGATGAAATTCTCGCAGACGTAAATATGATTTTGTATAACGCATGGGTTGCATCTGCTTTCGCCGTTTGTCCTTCTAAATTGTTATTACCGCCTGAGCAGTTCGGTTTGATCGTTACCCGTAAAGTTTCAGAAGCGGGAAACATCTCAATTCTGGAATACGTCAAAATCAACTGTATCTCTATGGCTAAGAATGGTAAGCCGTTAGATATCCAGCCATCTAAATGGTGTGTTGGCCGTGGTACTGCAGGTACTGACCGCATGATGTGTTATGAGCAGAACGAAAACCGCGTTCGTTTCCCGATGGTGCCGTTACAGCGTACGCCAGTCGAATACCGTGATTTACGTCAATTAACAACTTATTACGGCCGTTTAGGTGCAGTTGAATGGGTTTACCCTGAGACAGCATTCTATGCCGATGGTCTGTAAGGAGAGCAACATGAGTAAGCAAGTACAAATTCTCCTTTCACGTCCATTGACTGTTAACCTTGGTACTGATGAACATGGCCGTGCAATTACGGTAAAACTTCAAGCTGGGCTGCAGTCTGTAGAACAAGAGGTTGCTGAAAACTGGTTCGTAAAAGCCCATTGCCAAGAGCTCACCCAAGAAGATGTTGAAAACGGCGAACTACAAAAGCAGGTTGAGCAATTGCAGGGTGATCTTAAAATCCTGCAGGAACAATCGGACGAAGCCACAAAAACGATCGAAAAGCTGAAAGGCGATGTTCAAGAGAAGGATAAAGAGATCAGCGATCTTAAAATCCTGTTGACCAAAGCTGAACAGACACCTGCAGATGCAACTGCTGCTGGTACAAAGGGCGCGGCCAAAACCAAAGAGCAGCCAAAGGAAGCTTAACCCATGATCGATGAGCAATCCTTTCGGGAAACGATGCCAGTCTTTGCAGATGCTGCACAATATCCAACATTCCAATTTAATTTTTACTTGAATCTTGGGAAAAAATTATTGAATGAGGATCGATGGGAGGATCTGCTCGATTATGGTTTGACGCTGTTTATCGCTCACTATCTCACGTTGTACAAACGTGGAATGGATGCGGCCAGTGTAGGTGGTGATGCAGGCAAGATTGTCGGGAACGAGACTTCTAAAGCAGTAGATAGTGTTGCAAAGTCTATGGATGTGTCTGGTGTGATTATTGCTGATGCTGGCCATTGGAATCAGACCACGTGGGGTGTTCAGTTCTATCAGCTCATGATGATGGCAGGTGCGGGAGGTATTCAACTATGAGCAGCAATGTAACAGCCACAGGCAATGGTCTGTTAGATATCTTGCAGGCCGTTGCTGAATTATCGAAGGTTGATGTGCTTGTGGGTATTCCACACGGCGAAGTACGAACCGATGGTGATGGTCTCACCAATGCCCAAATCGGATACCTGCAGGAAAATGGCTCACCTGCAATGAACATTCCTGAACGTGCTTTCCTTGTACCGGGTGTTGAAGAAGTTCAAGACGAGGTAGGTAATACGCTGGTAAAAGCAGTTGATGCTGCATTAACTGGTAATCATAAGCGCATGATGATGTTGCTTGAGTCTGCAGGGATGAAGGCAATGAACTCTGTTCGAGCATATTTCGTAAATGGTGAGTTTGCGCCGTTGTCTTTGGCCACTATCCGTGCACGTGCACGGCGTGGGCGTAAAGGTGCGAAAAAGTACCTTAAACAGCTAGAAACTGGACCTGCAGAAACAGGCCTAGTTCGGCCGTTGATCGATACTGGCGAGCTGCGCAAGAAAGTTACTTACATCATCATGAAAAAGGATAAGGAGGTAAAGCGTGGCTCGTCTTGATGTCTCTGATGTACTTCTAGATCCTGATTTTATGGATATTGGTATTGCCTGTAATCGTACTGCAGTCATCGTGGGTAATAACGGCCGATCGCAAGAAACCATAACTACCACCACTTTTGCAGGTGTGGTGACTACCAATAGCGGTCTAAACATGGACCGCCGTCCTGATGGAACTTTGATTAAAGGTGCAATTAATATTCATACCAAGTTTGCTTTGTCCTCAGGTAATACTGAAACCAAAGCAGATGAGATCCTATGGCAGGGTAAAACCTACATCGTTTCTCAAGTCTTGGATAATTTGCATTATGGCCAAGGTTTCGTAAAAGCAATTTGTGAGCTTAAGCCACTGGGGTAAATCATGGGTGATTCTGCAACAGGGGGATATATCACCCCTAGTGGCGGATCTGCTTATGACCAGAAACTTGAGGACATCTTTCAAGCTTTTATTGTTGGGGTAACTTCTTTACCAGGTGTAATGGTTCGGCCACGTTTCCAGAAAGATCCTCCGCCTTTCCCTGCGATTGGTGAGGATTGGTGCGCCTTCGCTGTAAAGTCGATAATTCCCGATGATGGGCCATACTTCGACCAGAAAGACGAGACAATGGATTCAATTCGACATGAAGAATTGACACTATTCCTATCGTTCTATGGTGATCATGGCCAATCGATCGCAAACGTCCTTAAGGATGGTCTAGCAATTCCGCAAAACATTGCGCAACTCAAAGCGCAGCAAATCAAATTTATCAGTGTCGGTGAGCTCATCACCGCGCCTGACTTTCTCAATAATCAGTTTGTACATCGATATGACCTAACCACTGTATTTAAGCGGAAAACATCACGCACGTTTGCTGTTAAGTCATTTTTAGATGTTGGAACAATAAATTTAACCAGGAGTAATCCATGACATTACCCGTTTCTAATGTCGTAAATGTCAGCATTAGCCTTGCTGCATTGGCGGCAGGACCTCGCTCGTTTGGATCTTTGCTGATTCTTGGTGCTACCAGTGGCGTGATTGATGCGATTGAGCGTATGCGTCAGTATTCAAATATCACCGAAGTTGGTGAGGATTACGGCGTTGACGATCCAGAATATAAAGCAGCTTTGGCATACTTTGGACAATCGCCTAAGCCACGCACCTTATATATTGGCTATTGGCACAAAGAAGGCACAGGGGCAGAAACAATTCAAGCTGCAGTCCAAGCATGTCTTGGGTCGTTAAAGTGGTACGGTCTGGTTATTGCTGCAGATCTTACCGAGCAGCAGGCTTTAGACGTTGGTGCTTTGATTGAGGCTGCAGATCCTTCGCGTGTATTCGGTTACACCTCACAAGATGAAAACTGCTTAAGTTCAACGGATACCACCAGCATCCCTTACAAGCTTAAACAGAAGAAGTTCCGCCGGACCATCTCAATTTTTTCCAGTGATAACGCTTATGCTGCTGCATCGGTGTTTGGTCGTGCTTTCACTGTAAATTTTATGGGTACCAATACCACCATAACATTGAAGTTTAAACAGTTGCCTGGCATTGCTGCAGAGGATCTTAAAACCCCAGAGGCTAAGGCGCTGGCAGCGATTAACTGTAATGTGTTTGCAGGCTATAACAATGACACGGCCATCCTGCAGGAAGGTGTCATGACAGATGGCACATTCTTTGATGAGATCCACGGCCTAGATTGGTTCCAAAACCATCTTGAGACATCGTTGTGGAATCTTTATTACACCAACACAACCAAGATTCCGCAAACGGGCGCAGGTGTGAACCGTCAGTGTGGTGTGCTTGAAACAGCTTGTGAGCAAGGTGTGACCAATGGCTTGCTTGGTCCTGGTCGATGGAATGGCGACAGCTTTGGTGTACTTGAGACGGGTGACTATCTGCCAAAAGCCTACTACGTGTTTGCCAATAGTCTTGATGATCAACCTCAGGCAGATCGTGAAGCTCGTAAAGCGCCTGTATTTCAAATTGCGGGTAAGTTAGCAGGTGCAACACACTTTGCTGATGTTCTTGTCGCTGTAAACCGTTAAGGAGTAATTCGTGAGTACATATTCTTTTATGGATACCCATTGCACTTTAACCAGTGCAGACGCGGTGATTGATCTAGGTTATGGCGCAGCTATTTCCGATGAGGGTATTACCTTTGCAATGGCAGGCGACAAAAACACCATGACCATTGGGGCCGATGGTGAAGGGATGCATTCATTGCATGCCGACAATTCAGGTCAGATCACAATTCGCTTTCTTAAAACTTCTCCGACTAATGCCAAGTTAATGAATCTTTATAACTTGCAGAAAAACAGCTCGGTGAAATGGGGGAAAAATACAATCACTCTGAATCATGACGGTTCAGGGGATAACCATACAGCCACCAAATGTGCATTTAAGAAAGTCCCTGACTATGTGAATGCAAAAGACGGCGGCATCGTGGAATGGGTATTTGACTCAATCAAAGTCGATATGAAACTTGGCACATATGAGTAAGGTTTTAAGTTATGGAAATTAATGGAATTGAATACACGATCGGCCGCTTAAATGCGGTCGATCAGTTTCATGTATCCCGAAAAATTGCACCTATTGTGCCTAAGTTGATGCCGATTATTGCGGAAGTGGCCAAGGGTGATTTAGCAAAAGCAATTGATTCGATTGACCAGGGCGAAAGCGGTGATCTTAGCGACCTGCAGCCATTGGCCGATGCTCTATCGCCGTTGATGGATGCGATTGCACAAATGCCTGAGGATGATGTGAATTACATCATTTTTAAATGCCTAGGCGTTGCCAAGCGAGGTGGTGCTGTTGTCTGTCGTAATAACAGCATCATGTTTGATGACATCGATATGACGCAAGTTTTGCCCTTAGTAATTGCCACGATCCGGATCAACTTGGGAAATTTTATTCAAGGGTTGCTTATGAAGGCATCGAGCATGAAGCAACCGCAATAAGTTTCAGGTCCTTGCCGGATGAGTCGGATTGGCTCATGCGGCCAGTGATCAAAGGCATGTGCAAATTTGAATCTTTAAAAAATGGTGAGCTAGATCTCGTTGATATAGCTTTCATGAATGATGCGCTTGATGTCGTTGCAGATAATGAATATCTGTTGAACAAGGAGCGTGAAAGAAAAAATAAATAGGTGATCCCATGGCAGATGGTGTAATTCGTGATTTCTTGGTTTCGCTGGGGTTTGATACAGACAATACCGGCTTAGCTAATATGAAAAGTGCCATGGATGGCATTGAATGGAAAGCTAAGGCATTAAACGGCGCTTTGTTGGCTTTGGCCACTGGTGCCGTACTTGCTGTAAAACAAACTGCCAGTGAGTTAGATAAGCTCTATTTCTCATCTCAACGTATTGGTGCCAGTGTTACCAACATCAATGCATATGGGAATGCCATTGCTCAGCTTGGTGGTAGTGCCGAGGGTGCTGTCGGAACACTTGAGGCATTAGCTGAAAAGATCCGTAATTCACCTGGTTACGAGGGACAGATTAAAAGTCTTGGTGTAAATACACGTGATGCAAACGGCGCAATGCGTGACCGCGTGGAAGTTATGAAGGATCTGAGCGGTGTTTTAGCCAAGATGCCATCGTATCAAGCCAATGCTTATGCCAATTCCCTTGGTATCGATCAAAACACATTGATGGCCATGCGTGATGGTAAATTCATGGCCAACATGGATAAATACCAGAAGATCCAAAAAGAACTCGGTATGAATAATGACTTAGCCAAGTCTGGCAATGAGTTTATGACCGAATACCGTGATCTGACAATGATGACTAAAACAGGGTTTCAGGTCATTATCATGCAGGCGGGTAAAGCTTTAATTCCTATCTTGAGAATGTTGAATCAGTTGATTCAGGCAGGTATTCATGCCTTTTCACAATTGAATCCACAAATCAAAGAAGGGCTCGCCGTTGGCTTGCGCTTTGCAATGTTGGCATTAATGTTTGGAGCTTTGGCCAAGTCGCTCGGGCTACTTTTAAAGTTTATACCGGCTTTTAAAACTTTTATCGGTTTGCTTAAGTTATTCCGACTCGCATTCCTAGCATCACCGATCGGAATTATCCTGGCATTGGGTGCAGCCCTGGCATTGCTCTATGACGATTACAAAACGTGGAAGGAAGGCGGCAAGTCATTGTTTGACTGGTCTAAGTGGACCAATGGCATCGATACCATTATCAACAAGATCAAAGATTTTTTAGATATTCTCGACAAGATCAAAGACAAGACAATCGAGTTCATCCAGAAAATCATTAAAGATCCTGCAGGTGCATTAAAAGAGGTAGCGACCGAGGTTCAAGAAGGTGTCACAAAGACTGCAGAGAAAGTTAACGATGCAGTTGATAAATACATCAATCCAACAGATCCGAAAAAGGTTACGCCTACACAGGACAAAGTGGCCAGCATTACCGATTTTGCATTTTCTATGGTCGATAAAGGTTTGGCCATGTTTGGCAATGCTGATGCTCAAACCCGAGTTGATCAACGTGAACGTGGTGAAATTGGGTACCAGTCTGTTGCTACTGGTGCAGCGAAGGCCACAGTAGATGCCGTCAAAGGAGCTGTAGGTGAAACATCACTAAAAACCAAAGATGGTCGTAGATTGTCAGTGTTTAAAGCATTCTTGGATTCAGGATTTTCTATGAATCAAGCTATGGCATTAACCGCAGAGGTTGGCCGTGAAAATGAATATAACCTTGATACGATGTTCGGAACTCATTCTGATGCTGGAAATTCAAAACAAAATCTTGGATTTTTTAGTTGGCAAGGTGATAGGAAGGAGAAGTTAATTAACTATTTAAAGTCTAAAAATCTACTTGATGAAACTGGACATATGTTGAAAAATCAAGGATCACTAAAAGCAATGGCTGAGTTTGCTAGAAGTGAGATATACAGCATAAAGAGATACAGTAAAACCAAAGAATTATTCGATTCTTCTCCTAATGCTGATCCTGAAAATTACGCCAAAACTTTAGGTAAAAACTATATTGTATGGGCTTATGGCCAAGATCGCATAAATAAAGGCAAAACGGCATTTGATTGGAAAGCTCATGATCAGCGACGGAGAAATAATCTGGAGAAATTAAAGGGACAAATTGATAAGACAGAAAAATTTATTTTACCTAATAACCCTAAAGATCTTGCCCGATTTGCGGAAAATGCGACTATTCCCAATGGTAATCCACACAAGGCGCAGGTGAATAGCTCGAATGATATGTCAGCTAGTAATATCACTATTAATCAAAATTATCAGACAGATATGACGATTAATGGGGCATCAAGTCCAGTGGAGTCTGCCAATGCAATTAAGCATCAGCAGGAAAATGCAATGACAATCATGGCAAGGGGAGCAAAGGGGGTTTTTGTTTAATGGCTTGTATTTGTTTATCCAAACTTGCACATAATTCTTTTATTTGGGCATGTGTCATTTGATCAAGTTCATTAAAAGCTTGATCAACTTGCTTATCTGTAGGATCTATTTGATTCGCTGAAACTTTGCAATTCTCTTGATCCGACTGGAAAAGCTGACTAAGTTTGTTTGCATAAGGTGAATTTTCATCTTTACCACAAGTACTTCCTGCAGCATAAAGCCTAGCATATCTTGTTTGAAGATCTGATATTTGACAGGAATCTTTAGGCGCAGGTAAAGCCCAAGCTCCAGCACTAAGCATAGATGTAATAGTCAAGAGCAGTAGTTTTCTCATGATTGGTTACTCTGTTTTTTCATCTTTAGGTGTAATGCCTTCTTATATTATATGAGTGAAATTATGGCAATAGGTACATTACTTGATGGCGGCCTAGGTGCTGTCACGTCATATCAGAATTCGGAGATCATAGGCTCACTTTTACTCTCTGGCCGTGGTCGAACGATCATGGGGCTTTTTGCAGATGTCACAGTAGAAGAAAAGCATAAAGATGAACTGAAAATAACTGAGCATCCTACGGAAGTCGGTGCGGCTATTTCGGATCATGCATTCAAAGAGCCACCAGAAGTGACAATGAAGGTGGGGTGGTCAGAGAGCGCAGGCACCTTAAATGGATTTCTTGGAGATACCATCTTGGGTGGCAATACGAGTTTGACAATTGTTTATCAAACATTGCTGCAGCTACAAGAACAAGCTTTACCCCTGATTATTTCAACTGGTAAGCGACTGTACACAAACATGCTTATCAAGTCGCTTGGATGTACTACGGATCTACAGACTGAAAACGTTTTGATGATCGATATTACTTTTAAAAAAGTTTTGATGGTCAGTACACAAACAACTTTCATAGCAATTGAGAATCAAGCAAGCCCTGAAGCTACTGCAGGCGTTTCAGACGGTGGTACCGTTCAGGCTATACCTATCAATGAGTCAGCATTAAGTAAAACTACAGGTTTTATCAAATCAGTATTATTGGGTGAATAATTATGGATTACGAAATCCCGCTTAATTTCGGTAATCAAAAATTTAATATCAAGCTCGGTACCACACAGTATAAGTTGCAACTTATCTATCGAGCTGAGCAGTGGTATTTAGATATTTTTGATAATGCAGAAAATCCCTTAATTGCTGGTCTACCAATGTTGGTGGGTGACAATTTACTGGTCCAACATCAACACATCATTAAGGGTGCGCTATACGTGCTGAATACTAATGAAGATGAGAGCCAGACATTCAGTGACTTAAGTACCCGAATAAAACTGTTTTGGAGTGACACATGACTATGCAATGGATGCGTAACTGTAGACTGACGATTCAAGTTGATCAAAATACACCTGACGCATTAGATTTTTCTGATTTTAAAATCACTTTTGTGGTTAGTCAGCCGACAAGAGAACAACCAAAGGCCGCAGAGTTCTATATCTACAATTTATCGCATGAGACTATGAATAAGCTTGCTGGCGTAGACGATGATAAAAAGAATACGCAAGTTATCTTGGCGTGTAGTTATGGGGATGATGAGCCTGAGGTTATTTTTAAAGGTCGTGTATTTCAATACCGCCGTGGTCGATATAGTCCAGTTGATACCTATCTTTGTGTGTTGGCCATTGCTGGTGATCAAGTCCGAAATGAGGCCGTTATTAATCAATCTGTACCTGCAGGTACATCTATTCACGGCTTAAGTGATCTAATCGTGGAGGAAGCTAAGAAGTATGGAATCGATGCGGGGGATCTGGTCCAGTTAAGTGATCAAAAGTACCCACGTGGGCGAACCTTGTTCGGTAGCTTTCATGGATTTATTGAAAAAGTTGGCCGTGAGAATAATGTCACCTTTGATTATTCCGAAGGTGTCATTAATTCTACAGAATTGGATAAATACTCAATTCACCCCATGTTTGTTTTAACTGCAGATACGGGGATGGTTGGAATGCCACAACTGACAAGCGAGGGACTAGTCGTTAAATGCTTGTTGAATCCTAAGCTTAAACGTATGGACCGCATAAAGATCGATGTAACGAATCTGCAGTCAGAAAACTATGATATTTCCTATGCTGGACAGCAAGTTGATCAACCCAACAAAACACCGAAACTGGCAACCAATGCCAAGGGAATTTTTGTGATTCAAGCGATTGAACATAGCGGTGATACACGTGGGGATGAGTGGTACACCAACATGGTTTGCACGGCACTTGGTGCAGTAGTGCCTTTAACTGGTATTACCCTCACTGCAGTTGATGAAAGCTGGGCACCCACACCGAGGGCTGAATAGATGGCATTAACAATCAATGAACGTTCACCAGATCTGCTTAGCATTATTAAAGATGCTGTTACTGCAGAGATCTTGGCTATCTGGACAAACTTACCATGTGAAGTGGTGAGTTATGATCCTGATGCAGTCACTTTAGAAGTGAAACCGTTAATCAAGGTGCCGGTACGTGCACCGGACGGAAATATCGAAATGTTAGAAATTCCGATACTGCAAGATGTACCAGTTATGTTTCCGTGCGCTGGCGGCTTCACCATTACACATCCAATCAATGTGGGGGATGAATGCCTTGTTAACTTTTCATCTCGCAACATCGACCTGTGGTGGCAATCTGGTGGGGTTCAGAATCCCTTTGATACTCGGCATCATGATCTATCAGATGGCTTTGCATTTTTTAAACCGCAGTCACAAGCAAACAAGATCTCGAATATTTCTACAGATAGCCTTGAGATCCGCAGTGATGACAATGCAACAAAGATCCAAATCACAAAAGATGGGGTCTTTAATTTTATTGGCCAGAAGGCTGTCTTTCATTGTGACGTGGAAATGAAAAAGACTTTAACTGTTACAGGGCTGATTAAGTCATTAACTGATGTTGTGGCCAAGACAGTAAGTTTATTTAGCCACATCACAACGGGCGTTGCTTCGGGATCTAGCAAATCAGGCCCACCAGAATAAAAGTTATCAACATGAGGGGCGCGACAGCGTCTTTTTTTATGCGCTATAGAAAACTTTCAAGTGATGGCGACTATGTTTTTGGATCTGGCAAGAATGACTTTCTTGTGAACTCACCCGAGACCGTGGCGCAGGCGATTTTATCCAGGCTTAAGCTTTGGCTTGGTGAGTGGTTTGCCGACACATCGGACGGCACAGGTTGGAGTCAGTCGATTGTTGGTAAGCATTCCAAGAATCTTTATGAGCTCACTCTAAGACAGCGAGTTTTAGAAACACCAGGTGTAAATAACATTGTCGATTTTCAAAGCTCTTTAAATACAGAAACACGCCGTTTAACTGTATCGATGACGGTAAACACTATTTACGGCGAAGCATTTATTAATGGGGACTTAACAACATGACATTGACGACAGTTGCGCCAGTTATTACCGATAGCGGTCCCTTGGCACCCACCTATTACGAGATAGTCGATTATCTCAAGACGCAATATAAAAGTATTTATGGCGAAGATGCGTACCTTGAAAACGATAGCCAGGACGGGCAGTGGATTGGTGTGTTTTCCCGTGCGATCGCCGATGTAAATGCGGCCATTGTAGATACTTACTCCACCTTTTCACCAAAGACAGCAAAGAAAGATGCTCTGTCTCGCAATGTGGCCATAAATGGAATTGCTCGGCAGGTACCAACATTCTCGACTGTAGATCTAGAAATTACGGGTGTGGCCACTACGGAAATCACAAAAGGATACGCCCTCGATGACAATGCTAATCAATGGATCTTTCCAGACTTGGTGATAATTCCTAATTCGGGTCAAATTGTTATTACAGCCACTGCGAAAAACCCAGGTGCAATTCTGGCTATGAGCAACACCATCAAAATAATTGGTAAGCCGACACGGGGATGGAAAGGGGTAAATAATCCCGCGACATCGACTTTAGGTATGCCCGTTGAGTCAGATGCAAAGCTAAGACAGCGTCAGGCACTTTCTGTGGCCATTCCTTCGCAATCTAAAACGGACAGCATTAAAGGGGCGATCTTTAGCTTGCCAGGCATTTCACGCTGTAAGACATACGAAAATGACACTGATGCTACAAACAGTCTAGGCATTCCTTCTCATAGTTTATGTGTGGTGGTAGCGGGTGGGGATGCAAACCAGATTGCTAACGTGATGAGATCAAAGAAAAGCTTGGGTTGCGGATGGTACGGAAATATTTCAGTCACCGTCATTAATACCTTTGGTGATGAAGAAATAGTTTCGTTGTATAGACCTAATATCGTGAATATCAGTTTTTCAATTGATATTACTGGTACCTCAGGCTATTCCAAAGAAATTGAAGCTGAGATTAAGCAAAACCTAGCTGATTATGTAAATCAATTAGATATCGGTGATCGTATTATGCTGAATAAGCTTTATATTCCTGCAGGTCTATTCGGGAACTTGGATTCAGAGTCGTTCCAGATTGAGTCGATCCAAATAATCGCAAATGGTGTACCCATTGAACGTGATTACTACCTAGCTTTTAATGCGGTTGCATATTGTGACACCGACAATATTGAAATTACATCATCAGGAGGCGCTTAGTGGATGCAAAGAAATACATAGCTCTCCTTACAAGCCAGCATCGAGACAAACCCAAGTTTAGAGAAACAGTCGAGATCTCACTGAATCCCTTAATTGATTGTCTTGAATGCCTTAACAGTATTGGTGGCAAGTTCAATTTAGAAACAGCCAAAGGGGATCAATTACAGATTTTAGCGGATTGGGTTGGTAGTCGTGATTCAATCCCTAACGCCGTTGCGATTCCATTTTTTGGTTTTGCAGATCAGGAGGAGGCACTTCCTTTTGGTGAAACAAATGATCCAGCAATCGGAGGATTTTGGCGCGACTCAGGTGTGGGAAGTTTTCGAGCATATCAAATGAGCCCTCAACTGTTTCGGTCTGCTATAAAAGCCAAGATACTTTTGAACAAGTCTGATTGTACCTTGGAGTCCGCAAAAGAGATTATCGAACAGGTCTTAAATAAGCGATTTAAGATAGTCGATAATCTAAATATGACTGTGAGCTTTTTATTTTTAGAAGATTTTGACACACATGAAAGGGAGTTGGTGCGGATGCTATTTCCTTTACCTTCTGGGGTCAGATTACTATTTGGTGATGAAGATGAGTATTAATAAATTAACGGAATTTGCCCGTACTGGAGAAAAAAATACTGATCAATTGGATCTACTCAAGGGCTTTCCCACTAAATTAAAACCTGCTAGACAATGGTTCAATTGGCTGTTTAATGCATTAACGAAAAAAGTAAATGAAATTATTGATGCGCATGGTGATCTAGACAATACAGTAACTCAAATTTCTCAATCAAATGCGCATGATTTTGAGGTCTTGGGTGGAAGGGTAAGTGTTTTAGAGGATTCGATTGGCTTAATAAGTATTTGTCCATTTGAAACAGTACCAGTGAACTATTTGGAGTGTAATGGTCAGACGTATAACAAGGCTGACTATCCAATTCTAGCGGCAAGATTGGGTAATAAGTATGGTGGTGATGCAAACACTTTTGCGGTCCCTGATTATCGAGCTGAATTTGTACGAGGTTGGGACCATGGAAGGGGTGTCGATATTGGCCGAACTTTGGGAAGTACCCAGGGTGATGCTATCCGAAATATTGAGGGAGATATTCGGGCCGGTAGCACGGACTCTGGTAATTTACAGTTTGTTGATGCTTTACAAGCCACTGGTGCATTTGAAGTTATTCCTGGAAATAAAAACAGCACAGGGGATACAACTGGAACTGGTAATGCTTGGGGTGCAAAATTTAATGCATCTTTAGTTGTACCAACTGCGACCGAAAATAGACCTAAGAATATTTCAGCGATTTATGTAATCAAAGCTAAATAATTTAAATTGTCATGAAACCCGCGAAAGCGGGTTTTTTATTGCCTGGAGGAAAGCATGGCAACGAATTGGAGTGCAATTTTAAGCAATGCAAATAGCTTGGCAGACATTTTAATGATTCTGCGGAAAGTACTAGCAAGCTTAGACACAAAGGTGGATATAACCACCATTGATGAAGCAATCGAAGAGATTAATGCATTAAAGGATGATGTTGAAGCTCAGATAAAACATTTTAATGAAGTTCTTGAACAGATTAGAGCCGACTTAGATGGTGCGATCGAAGGGTTAGCAGAAGCGATTGAAATCGCTGCAGCTGCAGGTGCTGGCGCAAATGGGTGGACAGACTTATTAATTGTTACTGAGGATGGGCGGACTCAAAGGGCTTTAAATAGAGACTTTATAGAGCGATTTAAGACGATTCCCTATGAAAATCAACTCTGGCAAGGAGCATTAACGGCATGGCAAATGGGGCACGCGCTATCTGTTGATACAACTCAGCGGAAGCAGATCCCTGCAGGGATCACCCACGCGCGTGCTGGATTCGCCGATGGTACAACTATATTCCATGTAAACGGAACATATGAGCAAGATGCAATGCGCATCCAGCGAAACGCTACGACAACAAGTACGGCTGAGCATACATTTGTTATTAATCTTTCTTTCGATGAAGCTAAATATTTGTTCGGCAATACCTGCTGTCTTGCCTGGTATATGTTTAAAGGTTCGGATTATCAAGCAACTGATATCAACGTAAAAATTTTAGGATCTGATGAATTAGAGCAACCGATTTTAAGACCAGATGGTTTGTACAGTAACAGCAATACAGTAATTAAAAGTGAAGATTTCAATATCGAGTCAAGAGACCAGGACAATCCATTTTCACTGGTCTTTGCATTGCCTTCTCACTTCACTCAAATTGCAGTGCTGTTTACGATTAAGTTTATTAATGAAGTTGCAGGCGCAAATGATTATTTAGAGTTTGAAGGTATCCAGCTTACACAAACAAATAAATATGTGCGGACTTTAAAACTGCAGAAATACGACATCATGCAGAAAGCTTTAAGCCGGTATCAAACCACTTACCCTTATGGAGCACCCCGTGGAGTACAAACGGAGCAAGGTGCAATTCAAATGATTGCTTTAAATTCAAATATTAACTGGGCTTTTGCACAAAATATCAAATTTAGCCCCGTCATGCTTATGGCACCTCAATTCCTCTTTCAGTCGCCAACAAGTGGTACTGAATCAAGGTTTTTAGATAAGTCGGCAGATCCTCCAATCAACATTAATGGTCTCGCATATAACTTAAGTGAAAGCGGTGTAACTATTACAAACAGCGTTGCAGCTGTTGCTGGACATCGCTATCTATGCCACTGGACTGCCCAAGTGATTTTCTAGGATTTAAATTATGAGTGTTGTTTTTGGTCAGAAACGCGAATATGAATTTACAGGGAATGATTTGAATAATGATCCTTGTATCTTTCCACGATTACCCTCCAACCATGTTTTTGTACAAGCAGTAAACTTTCGAACAAAGAACATTGTTCGCACGGGGAATTATTCAGCTTTTCCATTTGTTGAAAAACTAAATGGAGCAATAGTAGGTATTTGTTCAGATGGCTTAGCGCATGCACAGTCAGATCGGCAGGTCATGTTTGTTTCAAAAGACAATGGTGAAACATATGAAGTGAATGAAAATTTCTTTATTAATGACACCCTTGAGTATGACTTTTCTTTACTTGAAAGCATTATGAATGATGGTGACATTCTTGTTTTAAAGACTTTCATTATTAAAAAAGTGGCGGGTGTAATTTCTGCAACGATTAAGCCTTTTATTTATGCAAACAGTAAAGCTTATGCTGTTTGGTCTCGTCTAAAGTTCAAAAATGGTGTTTGGTATAGAACAGGTTACTACTTTGATTCTGTGAACGGAATAAGTGAAACTGCATTATTTACTTCAAACGATAAAGAAAATTGGTTTCTAAAATCGATCATGTTTAGTAGTGCAGGGAAAATTTTTACAGAAGCTGATTTAGTGAATACAACAGGTTCGACCTGGATTGCATACTGTCGAGAAGATTCTTCAGGAAACTCAAATCCTTTGTATAAAAGTGTATCTATTGATGATGGTGCAACTTGGTCTGCACCAGTCATTCAAGATGCATTAATGATGGATGGGCGACAGCCGAATTTAACCAAAATCTCTGATGGATCTATTATCTTGGCCACTGGCGATCGTAGCGGTTCAAGTGGTCACGCAGGATCTGCTGGCGACATTATATGGGGAGCAAATACAACAGGTGTGACAATCTTTAGAAGTACTGATGGTGGGGTGACTTGGTCTTATAGAACTCGCATTGCACCAATATTTTCAACAGATGGCGGGCAACCGTTCGTAGTGGAGACAACTCCAGCAAGAATTTTATGTGTTTACTATGCTCGGCGTAGAACAAAAGATAAGCCAATCGTAGCAAGCTGCTCGCTTGATGTAACCAATCTTTAATTCATAGACTAATTAACAACATCCGCCTTAAGGCGGTTTTTTCATTTCTGGAGTCAGAAAAATGCAGGAACAGGCAGCAAGCGCGGTTGAAGCTGCTACAAACACAATCGCAGCAACAGCACCAAAAGTATCATATGCATCAGGGGTAGCATCAGTGGCAGCGTATGCAGCAAGTGTAGATTGGGCAGTATGGTTTTCGGTATTTATTGGTGTGATTTCGTTTTTCACTACGCTGTACTTTAAGCGGCGTGATGATAAGCGAGCCCAAGAGATCCACGAATTGCGAAAGAAGCAATATGAGCAAACTAAAGAACGGTTAAAAGGTGATTTTGATGACAAGTGAACAAACTCGGGCTTATCTGGCCTTTGCCTTAGTTGCTTTAATGTTTGTCCTGGTAATCGCACTATTCTTTGTCGATATGCCACGAGAGAACAGCAACTTAATAAACACGGCATTAGGTTTTATTGCAGGGGCAATGACAACCGCTTGCGGTTTCTACTTCGGTAGTTCAGAGCAAGAAAAGAAGAAAGATAAAGACATTTAGATCACAGCATTAAATAGCCGCCTTCGGGCGGTTTCTAATTTTTAGAGGACAGTAAAATGGATAGAAAGGCATTCTTTGACATTGCCCGTAAACTACTAGGCGGCAAGCTTACACAAAATCAAGTTGATCGATTTAGTGAAATTTTAGATGAATACCAATCTGGTAGCATGAAAACCAGTTCCGTTGGTATCAACTTAATCACCAGTTTTGAAGATCTGGTGCTTACAGCTTATGACGATGGCGTGGGAGTTTGGACCATTGGTTTTGGTACCACGGTTTTTCCAAACGGCGTTAAAGTGAAAAGAGGTGATACCTGCACAAAAGCGCAAGCAATGACCTTTTTTCAACATGATTTGCAGCGCTTTGAAGCAGCAGTTAATAGCGTTGTTAAAGTTCCAGTTTCTCAGAATCAATTCGATGCACTGGTGAGTCTGACATACAACATCGGTGAAACTGCATTTAAGAAATCAACACTATTGGCCAAACTGAATAAAGGTGATTTCATTGGTGCAGCCGATCAGTTTAAAGTTTGGAATATTGGTGGAGGCAAGGTAATGAAAGGATTGGAACGCCGTCGTGCTGCCGAGCGTAATCTATTTTTAAAAAAGTAATTTATCACTGCAGGCGCTCAGTGATTACATTGATCTTAAGCGCCTGCATTCTTGTTCTTTTACCAGATTGCACTGCACACACTATAAACAACAATATTCATGTTGGGATATGTGTAAAAGTGATTTAGAGAATTAATCGTTAATTTGGTAGGTAGCTATGTGGCTTGTCAGGTTGAAGTAGTGGAGTTCTAACTCCCTATATAAATCTAGATAACTCTTTTGAACTGTCACATGGCTAATTACTTGACCGTTGCTTATTGCAGAGGGAATAGCAACTATTTGAGTGTTTTGAGTAATTTTTTCTAATTTTTCAATATTCAGGATAGTTGTATTCAAATCTGATAATGAGACAAATATTTTTTCAAGAAAGGTGTTTAGTTTAAGAAATTCTAAATAACTATCATCATCTTTAAAAATTGAGTAGTATTCCTTAAATACTAAAAATACAAGTTTATGTTGCTCATAGAGCTTATCGTTTAAATTTTGATCAATGGGGATGCTGGTTATTGAACTTGTATTTATGAACTTTTCACCTGCAACAACTGCTGAACTTAGTGTTGGACCAAGTCCGATTATGCATTCCCTTAAAAGAGTTAGTGTATCTTTAATATAGTTATATCTTACCTGTGCATTGTGTTGATCTTTCCAATCGTTGAATAAATAAGCAGCGATGAAGGCTGCAAAAAAAGTACCTATTCCACCGATTATTGAACCAAAATCTGAAATAAAATCTTTAGTGTCAGCACTATAACTTCTTAATGTACAGTAAATAAGCAATGAAATAGCATAAATAACAACACCCCATAATAATATTGCGTAAAATGTACTTTTATTACTATTCATTGTTCCCCCACTGTCCCAATCACAGGTATAAGTTGCGGTCCAGCCAATCTAGCCTTTCCAATTATTTCTAATAGCTCATCATAAGTTAATTCGAATTTATCTTCACTATCAAAAACATACTCGACATTATTTCCTTCCAATTCAGCAGACCTCTCAGGAACGAACCGCTTCGGAATGAGGATCTGTGCAAGTTGTTCGTTTGTTAAATTAAAAATATGCATAGTGATTACCCGATTCTAAAAAGTTCGTTCCAATTGGTTAAATATGAGGGAGAGCGGCGGTTTTGGTTCATCTGCCAAATTGCTTTAGTGTCGTTACATAGACCAAGAGAAACATGATCCTTTCCGTATTTCTCTTTGATTGCTTCCATCGTTTGTGAAAGCTTTTCACGTTGATTTCGATGCGTGTAATCTGTGAAAAGATCTGGAACAAATTTCGATTTAGGAATTAACTCGAGTAGAACAATGCCGGCCTTTTTATATTTAAATCCCTTCTTATAAATTTGGTCGATACCTTTCATTGCCGCCTTGGTAATTTCTAACAAATCATCTGTATGTTCAGGCATTTGCACAATGATATACGGCGAATAACGTTCCTCTTTATTAAACTTTCCAGTCTGTATAAACACACCAATCATCTTGCATATAGAGCCATCATGCCGCATACGTTCAACGCCTCGAGTCACGAATAATCGCACCGATGATTTAATGTCGTCTTTTTCATAGACTGGCTGGCCATAGGATCTACTGCTTATAATTTGCTGTTTTGACGGGTTCTCGTTCTCGATATCAATGCATGAAACGCCTTGTAACTCGCGGACAGTCTTTTCCATCACAATTGAAAAAGACTTTTTAATTTCTTTCGGATTTGACTCAATTAGATCTAGAACAGATTTAATATTCATTAAGTTTAGTTTCTTGCAATTTTGGCGGCCAACGCCCCAAACCTCACCAACGTCCACATGTGCGAGTAATTGCTCGGCAGAACAAGGATCCATCTCAGCTAAATTACATACCCCATTGAAATATTTGTTTTTCTTAGCTATATGGTTCGAGATTTTGGCCTCGGTTTTGCTGCGGCCAATGCCAATACAGCAGGGTAACCCAAGCCACTGTTGAGCTTTCAATCTCATTTCTTGAGCGTATGCGGTTAGATCAAAGTTTTTTTCGAACGTTGTAAGCTCTAAAAAGCACTCATCAATACTATAAATTTCTTGTTCACCTGGTGCGACATACTGGCCAAGCATCAACATAAAGCGCCGTGACATTTCAGCGTATAGTGCGTAATTGCTTGATAGCACTTGTACATTATGCTTTTTAACGATGTCCTCAATTTGAAAGAGGGGAACACCCATTTTGATTCCTAGATCCTTCGATTCTTGGCTTCTGGCCACAGCGCAGCCGTCATTATTGCTGAGCACAATTACTGGCCGATCATTAAGCGCGGGATTAAAAACACGTTCGCACGAGGCATACATGTTATTCACATCCACCAAGGCGAATATGCGAGTATTACTTTTCATTTTTAATTCTTCTTATTATGAGCGGTAATGCATACGCTTTAAGTTGAATGTCACCACACCCCATACAACTACAGTCTGATTGTCTGCAGGGATGATGTGCTCATAAGCGGGATTTTCAGCCTTAAGCCAGAGTTTAGGCAGCGGATAATCTTCATCACCAAAGATCTCTTTAATATCTGCTTTCGACATTTTGGCGGTGATCATAAGACGCTTTATCGTTGAGTCTTTATTGTCAATTAATGCGACTACGATATCCTGATGTGCAGCCTCTATGCTGCGATCGATAATGATGGGGTCGTCAATTTCAAGGCCAGCACCTAACATAGATTCACTATCAACTCGGGCCATGAATGATGAGATAGGGTTGTGAATCAGATATTCATTCAGATCTACGCTAGTATCTAAATCATCTTTAGTCGCGAATGCAGGCCCTGCAGGGATACGCTCTAATGACATCGGTATCGATGCTTTAGATTTTGGAAGGATAGGGGTGAGGCCGAGTTTATCAATCAGATCTGCTTGCATTGAGATCTGTTCAAAAACAGCATTAACGGTGGGGCTTGGTTTCCCATCAGGTCCCATAAGATCTTGTAAGCTCGACCAGGCACCATCAGAGAAGTAAATAGGCAACTTCTTAGACATTTTCTAACTCCTACGCTACGAGGCGTGTTGGGAATTGATTTACCTTTTTAGGATAAGATTTTTATCATTATAAATTCAAATTTATTTATCTGTGGATAAACAAGGACAAGTCAAAACTTGACGCTAGTCAGTGTGTGTTTGGTCGGAATTTATGCATTTCATTTTTTGGCGCTGCGGTGTACTCATCAACTGGCATCTCTACTAAAAAGTCTTTAGCTTGATCATGGCTGCATCTAAGCCAATCATTACGCCGTCCTTTAGGTATGACAACAATAGAGCGCTTTTCATCGTCTGGCGCGTGAAACTGCTTCATGAACGGATGATCATCTGCATTGATCGTTAACATGCTCATCGAGATAACCGGTTCGCCGTTTAATGTGGCGTGTTCATAAATTCCGGCTACGGTGAACGGCATGTCATCTTCTCGAAATATCCCGTACCAGTGCGACTTGCCATCGATATATTTTGGCTCAAAAATCGTCTCGACTGGAATCAAACAAAACTGATTCTTTGCCCATGCATGACGGAAGCTTGGCTTGGATGCGACTGTCTCAGAGCGTGCGTTATATGTGTTTTTTACCTTTTTTATATCATCAGCCCAGTTCGGTACCAGACCAAACCTCGCTGCTCGCCACTCTAACCCTTGATCAGTTGCAATGACTATAGGACCTACATAACCAGGAAACAGATCGGCTTTATACTCAAAAGTTGGCTCATATAAATTTAGTAGTTGAGCTCGACTTTTTGAGATAGGTTCGTAATTAGCGCACATAATCATTTCCTGAATAATGTTAATTATTGACGGGAATTGTTGTTTATTGAGATTGATTAATTATTGATAAAATTTCTGCACTGAGCAAATTTTGAGGATTTTCATCAGTATCTTTGACTAACACTTCGGCTTGGCAAAGTTGGCAGACAGAGAAGTTTTCACCATCTTCAACAATAAATTTAGCAAATCTAAAACACGTAATTGATCTATTTCTGTATGAATAAATAGAACAAACTGGACATATCATAAGCCTATCAGTTTTTGATAACCCTAAGAACGATAATGCCTCATTTTTAGTTAAATAGTGGTTTAAAATCTCATAAATTGCCAATAGTTCAGCATGCTGATCATTGTCATCTTCGTATTCAGGTGTAAAATTCATTACATCATGATAATCAGCTAGTGGATCTAATCTATCAGCAAAATAGTGAAAAAGAGGTGGGTGGTTAGATTTATTATTCCAAACTTCCTTTACAAAAAATGCTGCACTTTCAAGTAAATCCTTAATTAATGTTCCATCATTTAGGATACTGTGAACAAATGAATTTCTTGTTTTTCTGAGCATTTCAAATTTAGTTTTGAGTCTATCATCATCAGTAATTCCATAAATAGTAATATAAACTTTCAATAAATCCTCAAAACTATGCATGTGGTATTCGTTAAAATCTGTTTTTCCTTTTTTTAGATCAGAAAGACTAGATATAAGTAAAAAAGGTGATTCTGTGCATATCTTATATTTTAAATAATTTTCAATAGAAGTAAAAATGAGTAGAGATACCGTTCCGATTTTTACGCTGTGAGTTTCTTCTAGCCAATTTCCCTCATCAGCTGATATGTCATTTTCAAAGAATGTATTAAAATCATCTTTCATTAAAGATAAAATTATTTGAAACGCCTCATACATAAACTCGGCACTATTTTGTAGAAAGATCTTAGGATCAGGAGCGTTTTCAATCATTTTCATTCCCCAATTAAATATTTTAGATATTATAAAAACATAAATTTCCTTTTTTTTCACCAAGATAAAACGTATCTAAATAGTATTAAAAAAAACATTTAGCAGTAAAGGAACTCAAAATTATCGTAAGTCTAGTCTTAAAGACTGCCAATAGGGAAATAGGATGATTTAGCCATGCTATCAATGATTAGACATACTTTTAACACTATATTTTTAACAATGATCTGCTTATACTGTGCCGAACTTTTCGTACATTTTTTTCCACAGCAAGAAGCAATTTTTTAATTGAGTACATTGTTGTGTACATATTATTAAGGTAACCCATGGCGCAAGCTAAAAAATCCGTAGATATCAAAAATATACGCAATTTCTCGATCATTGCTCATATTGACCATGGTAAGTCGACTTTGGCGGACCGTTTTATTC
The DNA here is from genome assembly GCF_013072695.1 of Acinetobacter sp. Ac_5812. Classification (GTDB taxonomy): domain Bacteria; phylum Pseudomonadota; class Gammaproteobacteria; order Pseudomonadales; family Moraxellaceae; genus Acinetobacter. The sequence continues at coordinate 140,116 of NZ_LXUK01000002.1, read as the reverse complement.
AAATGTGCGGCGGTTTACAAGATCGTGAGATGCAGGCTCAAGTATTAGACTCTATGGAGCTTGAGCGTGAGCGTGGGATTACCATTAAAGCTGCATCGGTAACCTTGTATTACACGCATCCAAATGGTCAAGAATATCAATTGAATTTCATTGATACTCCAGGGCACGTTGACTTTTCTTATGAGGTCTCGCGCTCTCTCGCTGCCTGTGAAGGTGCGCTGTTGGTGGTTGATGCTGCTCAAGGTGTAGAAGCGCAGTCAGTTGCAAACTGTTATACCGCGATTGAACAGGGCTTAGAAGTTTTACCAATCTTGAACAAGATTGATTTACCACAAGCTGAGCCTGAGCGTGTAATCCACGAGATTGAAGAAATTATCGGGATTGAAGCGACAGATGCACCAACCTGTTCAGCAAAAACTGGTTTAGGTGTTGAAGGTGTTCTAGAGCGTTTGGTGGATGTGATTCCTGCGCCAGAAGGTGATCGTGATGCGCCGTTACAAGCCTTAATTATTGACTCATGGTTTGATAACTACCTTGGTGTTGTATCGCTTGTCCGTATTAAACAAGGTCGTATCCGCAAGGGCGACAAGATGTTAGTGAAATCAACAGGACAAACACATCCTGTGACTTCAGTGGGTGTATTCAATCCAAAGCATACCGAAACTGACATCCTCGAAGCGGGTGAGGTTGGTTTCGTTATTGCGGGTATCAAAGATATTTTTGGTGCGCCAGTAGGCGATACCATTACACTTTCGAATACACCAGATGTTGCAATTTTACCAGGTTTTAAAAAGGTTAAACCTCAGGTCTATGCGGGTCTGTTCCCGATTGATTCAAGTGACTTTGAACCGTTCCGTGAAGCACTGCAAAAATTACAGATCAATGACTCTGCATTATTCTTTGAACCTGAGAGTTCAGATGCTTTAGGTTTTGGTTTCCGTTGTGGCTTCTTAGGTATGCTGCACATGGAAATCGTACAAGAACGTTTAGAGCGTGAGTATGATCTTGATTTGATCAGTTCTGCACCGACTGTTATTTATGAAGCATTAACCAAGAAAGGCGATATCATTTATATCGACAGCCCTTCAAAAATGCCAGATGGCTCAACGGTTGAAGATTTGCGTGAACCTATTGCTGAATGTCATATCCTTGTACCACAAGAGTATTTAGGCAATGTCATGACCTTATGTATCGAACGTCGTGGTATTCAAAAAGATATGAAATTCTTGGGTAACCAAGTATCAATCACTTTTGAAATTCCAATGGCTGAAGTGGTCATGGATTTCTTTGATAAATTAAAATCATGCTCGCGTGGTTTTGCTTCGCTGGATTACAACTTTGTCCGTTTCGAGAGTTCAGCTCTGGTTAAGGTTGATGTTCTAATTAATAGCGAGAAGGTTGATGCCTTGGCAATGATCTGTCACCGTCAAGATGCACGTCATCGTGGTATTGCATTGGTTGAGAAGATGAAAGATCTGATCCCTCGTCAAATGTATGATGTTGCGATTCAGGCCGCAATTGGCGCGCAAATCATTGCACGTTCTACTGTAAAAGCGATGCGCAAAAACGTATTGGCAAAATGTTATGGTGGTGACGTTTCACGTAAGAAGAAACTTCTTTCGAAACAAAAAGAAGGTAAGAAACGTATGAAGCAAGTGGGAAGTGTCGAGATCCCACAAGAAGCATTCTTAGCTGTATTGAAAGTTGATCGATAAAAAAGATCAGGCTGGGGAAGCATGCCGCTTTACCCAGTCGAACGACGGGCAGTGAAACTGCAAGAGAGGGTTTGTGGATTTTGATTTTAACTTGATTCTGGTACCAGCAACACTGATTTTCTTTTTGGTGTGGTTACTGGATAAGTTGGTATTGAAACAGCGTGCAACACGAGGACGTAATCAAGAGAACTTTGTTATTACATGGGCTTACGACTTTTGGCCTGTGTTGGCTGTTGTGCTGGTGCTGCGTTCTTTCTTATATGAACCATTTAATATCCCATCAGATTCTATGGTCCCGACTTTAGAAACGGGTGACTTTATCTTGGTGAATAAGTTTGATTATGGTGTACGTTTACCAATCGTAAACGCTAAAATCGTTGATGTAGGCGAACCAAAACGTGGTGAAGTGATTGTATTCCGTTATCCGCCACAACCCACGATTAGCTATATTAAACGTGTGGTGGGTGTGCCAGGTGACCATGTTCAATTCAAAAATGGTCAATTGATCATTAATGGTCAGCAAGTCGCAAAGGTAGAAACACAATACTCGCGTGAGAAAGACCAGCAAGATACACCGACAGCACTTTATTTCAAAGAAACCTTGGGTGAACACCAGCATTTGGTTCGTTACTTGGAGGGGCGTAATCCTTTAGTTGAGCAATTCCAGTTTGCGCAATTGAGAGGTGCTGAAGCTTTGGTGCCATTTGTCGCAAAAGAGAATGATGTATTTATCCAAAGTAACGGTCAAGATTGGGAAGTAACAGTGCCAAAGGGACAATACTTTGCAATGGGTGATAACCGGGATCAAAGTGCAGATAGTCGTTTTTGGGGCTTTGTACCTGAAGCGAACCTAACAGGTCGTGCTTTTTATGTATGGATGCATAAAGAACCTGGTTTTAATCTTCCAAGTTTCAACCGAAATGGTAAGATTGACTAATAAAAATAGATAGGAAATAGACAGATGCGTAAATCTCAACAAGGGACTTCGTATATTGCAATTTTATTTGGGGTGGTCTTATTTGCAGTTGCTGTGAAAGCAGCAATTGCGATTTGGCCAGCATATTGGGATGACAAATTGATTAATACTCAAATTGAGGGGCTATTAAAAGATAGTCCTGCAAATATTACACCGAGTAAGTTTGCATCTCAGATGGATCAACGTTTCGAAATGAATGGAATTCGTGATCTATATTTTAAAGATATTGCGCAAGTGACTTATAAAGATGATCTTGTCGTGATGAAGAAGTATGAAATACGTAAGCCTTTCATGCTGAATATCAGTTTAGTGATGACCTTTGAGAAGACTTTTGACCAAAAATCTGCAAAACAAGCTCAATGATACACGGCTGCAAGGGCGAATAGGTCACCAGTTTAAACAGTTTGATTTGTTAAAGCTGGCTTTGACCCATCGCTCGGTCAGCCATAAACATAATTATGAACGCCTAGAATTTCTAGGCGATGCATTATTAGGGATGATCGTTGCAAATTATTTGTACAATGCCTATCCGCTAGAAAATGAAGGTCGCTTAACACGTATGCGTGCGACTTTGGTTCGACAGGAAGCATTGGGGAAAATTGCAAATGACTTACAATTGAGTCGGTCATTAATTTTAAGCACAGGTGAGTTAAAATCGGGTGGACATCACCGTGAATCGATTTTGGCTGATACGGTTGAAGCTATTATTGGTGCTATTTATTTAGACAGTAATGATCTCAACTTGCTAGAGCGCATTGTGTTAAAATGGTATGAACCATATCTTGATCATATCGAACCGACAGATCAACTGAAAGACCCTAAATCACGTTTGCAAGAGTATTTACAAGCACGTAAAAAACCTCTCCCAGTTTACGAGGTTGTAGATATTCAGGGTGATGCCCCGAATCAACATTTCAAAGTGGAATGTGATGTAGCGGGATTGCCAAAATTTATAGGCGAGGGCTCAAGTCGTCGTTTTGCCGAACAAACGGCAGCGGCAGAGATTTTAAAATTATTGGAGCAATAACCTGATGTCTCATTCAGAAGAAAATAAGCCAGAAGCAACTGAACAGCAAGATGGCAATAATGTAGTTGATCAATTTTTTAGTTCTCAAGGAAGCACAATTCCTTCAGATTTCAAAAGCGGTTTTGTTGCAATCGTTGGTCGTCCAAATGTGGGCAAGTCAACTTTGATGAACCATATCTTGGGTCAAAAACTATCAATTACTTCACGTAAGCCACAAACCACACGTCATAAGATCGTGGGGATTGATTCACGTGAGAAATCACAGGCTGTATTCGTAGATACCCCTGGGATGCATAAAAAAGAAGTGCGTGCCATCAATAAGATGATGAATCGTGCTGCACATTCAGCATTGCGCGATGTGAATCTGGTTTTATTTGTGGTTGATGCACAAAAGTGGACTCAAAACGATGAATTGGTTTTGGAAAAGCTTAAAAATGCAGATATGCCTGTGATCCTCGTGATCAATAAGCTAGATACCTTTGAAAATAAAAATGAAGCTTTACCGCTGATTCGAGAGCGTGCAAAGCTCATGAATTTTGCTGAAATTGTTCCAGTTTCGGCATTGCGTGGTGCAAACCTAGATCATTTGCGCGATACCATTGAAAAGTATCTGCCGTATCAACCACCTTTATATTCATTAGATCAGATTACCGATCGTTCTGAGCGTTTCCTTGCGAGTGAAATCATTCGTGAGAAAATTATGCGTCAGTTGGGTGAAGAGCTTCCGTACGATTTAACGGTTCAGATTGAATCATTCAAAACTGAAGAAGCGGCTGTAAATGAAAAAACAGGTCGTTTAAAGCCACCTTGTACGTATATTGATGCGACCATTTTTGTAGAGCGCCAAGGTCAAAAAGCCATTGTAATTGGTGACAAAGGTGCGAAGCTAAAAAGTATTGGTATGGATGCACGTGCAGACATGGAAAAAATGTTTGAACAAAAAATCATGCTAACGCTTTGGGTGAAAGTCAAAGGTGGTTGGTCTGATGATGAACGTGCACTTAAAAGCTTAGGTTATAGCGATATTTAACTGTCTTGCTGACAATGGAAACAGGTATGAAAATAACAATCCGTGTACTCGCAATCGTGACATGCATTTTTATGTTGCAAGGCTGTATTCACAAGCTTGTGACTGTACCTGTTAAAGTTGCTTATAAGACCACCAAAGGTGTTGTTAAAGGAACGGCTGCTGTTGTTGGTGCGGTGATTCCTGATGGCGATGATGAAAAGGATGAGAAAAAGAAGGACTAGTCTCGTTCTATGATGCGTAATGAAGTCCTGCATGGTTATTTGATTCATCATCGTAAATATCGTGAAAAAAGCCATATTGTGCATTTATTTACACAAGAATATGGTCGGGTGGATGGGATTCTAAGACAGGTCCCACCGCCGCAATACCAACCTATTCGTCTGCAAGCTTCTGGTAAGTCAGAACTTAAAAATTTCACAAAATTAGAAATCCTGAATCAACCTGTGTTTTTTCATGGCGATGCATTTTTTGCTGGTTTTTATTTAAATGAAATTTTATTACGGTTATGCCCATTAGAAGAGGCCATGCCGCAAACCTTTGAACAATATCAATTGATATTATTGCAATTACAACAACTTGCTTCACATGAGCAAGCGGCATTATTTCTGAGACAAATTCTCCGTCAATTTGAGCATGCTTTACTGCAAGAGCTTGGTTATGCAATTGACTTTTCGGTTGATGCAAATCAGCAAGCGGTTCAACCGTCTCAACATTATCATTTCCAGCTGAACGATGGTTTTTTACCTGTTGCAAAAGCATCACGTGCGACCTTGGCGGGCAATTTACTTGGTTCAATGCAAAGTTATGAAGATGGACAGGATTTTTCTCCCGAACAGTTGCAATTATTGGGTAAACTATACCGTCAAATGATTAGCTCTTTGCTGGGTGATCGACCGCTGAAAAGCCGTCAACTTTGGATTCAAAATACACAAACTTGATCTTCTTGATGTATTGATGATGCAAAAAGAAGGGTAAATAATAGGATATTTTTATGGCTGCAATCTTGGGTGTAAACATTGATCATGTTGCGACATTAAGACAGGCACGTGGTACAACTTACCCTGATCCAGTTCAGGCTGCTTTGGTTTGTGAAGAAGCCGGTGCTGAGGGTATTACTTTGCACTTACGTGAAGATCGCCGTCATATACAAGATGATGATGTACGCCGTATGCGTCCATTATTAAAAACACGTATGAATCTAGAATTGGCAGTAACAGATGAAATGGTTGCATTTGCCAAAGAGATTCAGCCACAACATGTGTGCTTTGTACCCGAGCGACGTCAAGAAGTGACCACCGAAGGTGGTTTGGATGTGGTAGGTCATTTTGAGAAAGTCAAAGCGGCGACCCAAGCACTCAAAGCCATGGGTAGCGATGTGTCTTTGTTTATCGATGCAGATTTAGCACAGATTGATGCAGCGGTGGCATGTGGTGCACCAACCATTGAAATCCATACGGGTGCTTATGCAGATGCGGAAACGGATGCACAACAGCAAGCTGAATTAGCCCGTATTATCAAAGGTGCGGAATATGCAGCGGCAAAAGGTTTGGTTGTGAATGCTGGGCATGGTTTGAATCTAGATAATGTTGCTGCGATTGCAGCAATTCCACAAATTCATGAATTAAACATTGGGCATTCGATTATTGCTGACAGTGTATTTGTGGGTTTGTCTCAAGCAGTAAAAGAGATGAAAGCAGCGATTCAGGCTGCTGCGAGATAAGTTGATGAGTAGTGTAAATTATGATGAGTTAATGCAACCTGTCATCGCATTTTTAGGTTGTGCGACTCCTCAGGCATGGTTGGATGAAGCCATTAATAATCTTGATGTATTAATGCAAGACCATGCCAACTGTGAGAAAAAAGCGGCGAGTACAGCAATGAACTTGATGTTCCGCTATAGTTTCTTTACAGACCTGCAAGTGAAATTGGCACAATTGGTGCGTGAAGAAATGCTGCATTATGAGCAGGTTTTAGAGTTCATGACCAAACGTGGACAAGAGTGGAAGGGCTTAAGTGCGGGACGTTACGCAGGTGAATTGCGTAAAGAAATTCGCACTTATGAGCCTGAGGCGTTGATTGATGTCATGATTATTGGTGCATTTGTAGAAGCACGCTCTTGTGAGCGTTTCTATGCGCTGGCACCGATTGTGGACGATGAACTAGGGCGATACTACCGCTATTTGCTTAAGTCGGAATCTCGCCATTTTGAGGACTATTTAGCACTGGCTTTGGACGTTGCAAAAACTGCAAAACTCAAAGATCCAGAAGAGACGATCCAGCAACGCATTGAGCATATTCGTGAAGTGGAAAAGAATCTGATTTCAAGTCCAGATGATATGTTCCGTTTTCATAGCGGTGTACCAGCACAGGTCACTGCCTAAGTTGAATTAAGAGATAAAAAGCTTCTGTTGATCAGGAGCTTTTTTTATGCGGCATTTTTGTTGTTGATTAATAAAAAAGCCCCGATCAATGATCAGGGCTTTTTAGAATCTTGGCTCTCCCACCTGGGCTCGAACCAGGGACCTGCGGATTAACAGTCCGTCGCTCTACCGACTGAGCTATGGGAGAATAGTAGATTGGCTCTCCAACCTGGGCTCGAACCAGGGACCTGCGGATTAACAGTCCGTCGCTCTACCGACTGAGCTATTGGAGAATCTGATGCGCATTTTAGGCATGAAAAGCGGATGCGTCAACAACAATAGTAAATAAAATTAATCGTTTGCTTGATTAATAATCTTTTTGGCGTATAGATAAGTGAATCTGTACAAAAAAGACTTAATTTACTTAAAAATTAATCAGTTATTGTGCAGATCTTTAAATTTAGCGAGTGCTTCAATGCGATACTGAATCAGCATTTCACCAATTTCTGGACCAGTCACATGTTCAGGTAAATCCTGTGCACGAATATTTCTGACGATTTGCATTGCGTCTAGCATGTATTGTGCTTGGGGATAAGGGCGGTGTTCTAAACCTAAACGACCTTTGGCATCACACTCACAGGCCTGAACAAAGGCTTCAACTTTTTCAGGTCGACGCAATACATCTAAACGTTGTAAAAGACGCCATAAAGTGCCTGGCTTTAGATTTTTCACTTGATGACATTTTAAATGCTCTTTGCATACGATCAAAGCCAGACTTTTTAAATGCGTTGGAACTCTTAAACGATCACACAGATCCGTTACAGGCTGGAGACCACGTTCTTCATGCATGATATGGCGTGGTAGTTCGTCCACAGGGGTGAGTGCCTTGCCAAGATCATGCACAAGCACAGCAAAACGCACATCCAGCGCATATTTCGCTAAACAGGCCTGTTTAAGCGCCATGAGGGTGTGGATGCCACAATCAATCTCAGGATGATATTCAGGACGTTGTGGTACACCGAAAAGAGCATCAATCTCTGGAAATAAAATTTGCAATGCATCGCAATCTTTGAGTGTTTGAAAGTAGACATCAGCATGATCTTCCAGCAATGCACGAGAGGTTTCTTTCCAGACACGTTCAGGTGTTAATGCATCAAGCTCGCCAGATTGGGCAATTTTCTGCATTAATTGTAGGGTTTCATCTGCGATTTTAAAGCCATAGTTTGCATAACGAGCAGCAAAACGCGCTACACGAAGTACGCGCAGAGGATCTTCGGTAAATGCATCTGAAACATGGCGTAGAATTTTTTGATCTAAATCGTCTTTTCCGCCATAGGGGTCATAGATAGTACCTGCATCATCCATTGCCATCGCATTAATGGTTAAATCACGGCGGATCAGATCTTCTTCTAACTTAACCGTGGTATCGGTAAAAAATTGAAAACCGTGATAACCAACGCCTGATTTACGTTCAGTACGTGCAAGTGCATATTCTTCTTTTGTTATTGGATGTAGAAATACAGGGAAATCTTTTCCCACGGGTTGATAGCCTTCGGCGAGTAATTGCTCGGGCGTTGCTCCAACCACCACATAATCTTTTTCGTGATAGGGATGGCCGAGTAAATGATCTCGGACAGCACCGCCTACTAAATAAACTTGCATGAAAAAACCTCTATTCTTCACACAATCATGCTACAGAATAGAGGTTTTCTCAAGGGTTAAGCGAAGCTTTTCAAGAAAAGCGAGGCTTAAGTGAACTTAGTTTTGGCTTTGCTGAATTTCGGCAACCGTTAATGCGGTCATATTCACCAAACGACGCGTTGTTGCTGTAGGTGTCAGAATATGAACAGGTTTTGCAGCACCCAATAAAATAGGTCCAATCGTCACATTATTACCAGAAGTTGCTTTTAACAAGTTGAATGAAATATTCGCTGAATCTAGATTCGGCATAATCAACAAGTTTGCTGAACCTTTGAAACGTGAATTTGGGAATGCAAAATGACGAATATTTTCATCTAATGCTGCATCACCATGCATTTCACCTTCAACTTCTAACTCAGGTGCCTGCTCTGAAAGCAGACGATAGACTTCACGCATTTTTTGTGCGCTTGGGTCATTCTGGTCGCTACCAAAACTTGAGTGAGAAAGTAGTGCGACACGTGGTGTAATACCGAAACGACGAACTTCTTCCGCAGCCAAAATGGTCATTTCAGCAAGTTGAGTCGCAGTTGGATTGGTATTTACATAAGTATCTGCAATAAATAAATTGCGATCTTCAAGCATTAATGCATTTAGCGTGAAGAACGTGCTACGACCTTCTTTTAGGCCAATCACGTTTTTCACGAAATCTAAATGAATATCATAGCTTGAGTAAGTACCACACAACATACCATCGGCTTTACCAAATTTAACTAACATCGCTGCGATGAGTGTTGAGCGGCGACGTGCTTCACGTTGCGCATATTCAACTGTTACGCCTTTGCGTTGCATGATTTGATGGTATTCTTTCCAGAAATCATCATAAGATGGATTCTTTTCCTGATCGACGATTTCAATATTCACGCCATGCTGTAAACGTAAACCCAACTTTTTGATGTTGTCTTCAATCACAGCAGTACGACCAATCAGAATTGGTTTCGCTAAGCCTTCATCAACCACAATCTGAACTGCACGTAATACACGCTGATCTTCACCTTCAGCATAGGCAATACGTTTAGGGTCTGTTTTCGCTTGAGAGAAGATTGGTTTCATCAAGAACGCTGAGTTATAAACAAACTCAGAAAGGCGTTGACGATACGCAGAAAAATCTTCGATCGGACGAGTCGCAACGCCCGAATCCATAGCTGCTTTCGCAACAGCAGGAGCAATTTCTAAAATCAAACGTTGATCAAGTGGGCGAGGGATCAAATAGTCGCGACCAAATGACGCAGATTTTTCACCATAGGTTGCAGCATCTGCTTCCACATGTGCCATGCGTGCAATTGCATGTACACAGGCAATCTTCATTTCTTCATTAATCGTTGTTGCACCAACATCCAGTGCACCACGGAAGATATAAGGGAAGCAAAGTGCGTTGTTCACTTGGTTAGGATAGTCTGAACGGCCCGTTGCCATGATTGCATCTGGACGTACTTCGTGCGCATGTTCAGGTAGAATTTCGGGATCTGGGTTTGCAAGTGCAAAAATAATTGGATTTTCAGCCATTTCCTTAACCATTTCTTTGGTTAAGATGCCCGCTGCTGAAAGGCCGAGGAACATATCTGCACCAGCCATCACTTCATGCAATTGTGTTGCTTGAATGTCTTGTACATAACGCTTTTTCGATTCATCTAAACCTTCACGTGATGTAGTGAGCAGTCCGCGAGAATCGGCAACAACGATATTGGCTTTATTCACGCCTAAAGCGCAAAGCAAATCTAAGCACGAAAGTGCTGCAGCACCGGCACCTGATGCAACGATTTTAATTTCGTCAATTTTTTTATTGACCAGTTGCAAAGCATTGAGTAACGCTGAACCGACAATAATACTGGTCCCATGTTGGTCATCATGGAATACAGGAATTTTCATACGTTCGCGAAGTTTCTTCTCGATGTAGAAACATTCTGGCGCCTTGATATCTTCTAAGTTGATACCACCAAAAGTCGGCTCTAATGCAGCAACGATATCTACGATCTTGTCTGGATCATTTTCATCAATTTCGATATCAAAGACATCAACACCAGCGAACTTTTTGAACAGAACGCCTTTACCTTCCATTACAGGTTTAGACGCGAGCGGACCAATATTTCCCAAACCAAGCACGGCTGTACCATTACTCACGACGGCAACCAGATTACCGCGCGCTGTATATTTGGCAGCGGCAGAAGGGTCACGTTCGATTTCCAAACATGGCGCAGCAACACCAGGTGAGTAGGCAAGCGCTAAATCTCGTTGGTTAACGAGCTGCTTGCTAGGTGTCACACTGATTTTTCCTGGGGTTGGAAATTCATGGTAATACAAAGCGGCTTGTTTTAAAGATTGATCGTCCATCTGAGTCTCGTTTGTTCCGATAATAATCAGACATATAGCTGTCTAATTACGATATTAAGATAAGTGCACAAGAATATAGCACTAGTTCATGCTTTCGCACAGTCAAAAAAGCTTATTTTCACTGAACTGCATGCTTCTTGACAGTTGCTATTCAGCGAAAAATAAATAGCAGAAAAGGTTAAAATTCACGTTTAAATGGAATATCTTGCAGTTGACTGCTGCTTTTGTTTTTGCAGGTATTCTGTCGCATGGGCGGCCGTGAGCGGTTGTGAAAATAAGTAACCCTGTAATATGTCGCAATTTTGTCGTTTCAAATATTCATATTGCTGTTCTGTTTCAACACCTTCAGCCACAACTTTTAGGCCAATGGTTTTACCCATGGCAATCATGGCATTAACTATCGCATCTTGTTTTGCATTACCAATTTTAGAGATAAAAGCACGATCAATTTTTAAAATGTCAATTGGATATTCGGTGAGGTAAGCAAGAGAAGAGTAGCCTGTACCGAAGTCATCCAGTGCGATCGAAATCTGACGTTCTTTAATGGCACACAACACGGTTTTGACATTCTCGGTGTTTTCGATAAAGGCCGATTCAGTAATTTCGAGTTCAAGGTTTTTTCCTGAGATCTCATACGTATTTAACACAGCATCAATATCATGCAGCAGTTGGCCGCGTAAAATTTGCTGTGCCACAATATTGACTGCAATATTAATATTGTTAAAACCAAGCTTTTGCCACGTTTGTAGTTGCTTAGCCGCTTCATGTAAAACGAGCTGTCCAATATCAGAAATCAGGCTGGTACTTTCCGCTAAAGGAATGAAAATGCTTGGCATGATGAGCCCTTTGGTTGGATGCTTCCAACGGATTAGGGCTTCAAAACCATTAATTTGATGATTATGTGCATGAATCTTTGGCTGATAGTACACAACCAGCTCGTTATTCTGAATGGCTTTTCTGAGATCGAGTTCTAAATCTGTATATTTCGCAACAAAACTCGCTCTTTCATTGGAGTAGTAACGAATCGTATTACCACCTAAACGCTTAGCTTCGGTAAGTGCTTGTTCCGCATGGGTATTTAAATTATCGACTTGACGGCCATGTTCTGGATAAATGGCGACACCGATTGAGATACTTACGAAGTACTCTTGATCTGCAAGATAAAAAGGTTTGCTAAACGCTTCAACGATGTTGTTACACAATTGGTGAATCGGTGGATGCAGTGGTGAAATTTCATAAATAATTGCAAAGTCATCTGCACTTAAATGAGCGACCAGTAGGGCATCAATATTACTAATGCGTAAACGTTGTGCCACCTGTTTAAGGAGCTCATTACCCGCTTGGTTGCTAATGATTTCATTCAGTGCACGGAAGCGATCGATATTTAAACGAATGACAGCTAAATGTTGAATCGAAGCTTCATTGACCAAATATTGATGCAACTGCTGTTGGTAATAAAAACGGTTAGGAAGATCGGTGAGCGTATCGTAATTGGTTAGATAAGATAAACGTTGCTCTTGATGCTTACGTTCAGTCTGATCGGAAACGATACCAATATAGTTGATGACGCGTTCTTGTTCATCTTTCACTGCATTGATATGAATCCACAAAAAACAAGATTTTTCAGAAATATAGGTCTCTTGAAATTCACCCTCATATTCCTGTTCTTCACGTAATGTATCAAGAATCGATAAATGAAAATTATGGTGGTGTTGTTTATTTTGTTTGGTAATTTCAAATAACGGTTTACTCACGATTGCTTGTTTATCAAGACCTGTGAGTTGTTCATATTTAGGATTCACTTCAACATAGTTAAAGTTTTCATCTAAAATAAAAATACCTTCCGAAGCTTGTTCAAATACACTGGCAGCAAGTTTTAAGCGCTCTTGATCTTTCTTTTCCTGATTAATATCACGATGAATACCCACCATTCGCAAAGGGGTATCATCTTTTGGATCCCTTAGAATCACCTGACCAACATCATGAATCCAGGTCCATTCACCATTGTGGCGTTTAATTCTGAAGGTTTCTTCATAACGCTTGGTTTGGCCACATAAATGATTATATAAGGTGTTTTTTACCCGCTCGATATCATCTGGATGAATGATTTTATGTAGTAGGGTGTAATGGTTTTCAGAATTGCGCGTGACTGCTTGACTATGTGCATTGGTGACTCCAACGGTATGGCTTTCAAGATTCCAGTCCCAAGGACGAATGCCTGCGGTTTCATGGGCAAAGCTTAAGTTCTGACGATGTTCTTCTAAGCTTTCATTCATTTGCGTCAAGTCGAATGTACGTTCACGAACTTTTTGTTCCAACAGGTGGTTATTGAATTGCAGTTGCGCTTCAATATCTTTGGATTTATTCACTTCACGCTGTAATTGCTGACAGAGTTCTTCAGTCCATTGGTTATGTTGCTCGGCGACATCAATCAGTTGTTTATTTTTATCTAAAACCAAGGCCAAGCGTTTATGAATTTTATAAGTGACTTGAGCACAGAGTACGGTTGCGAAAAATGAAGAGTAATAAGCAAGATAAAACAGGGTGTGATCATGATCTCGATGTAAAATTTGAGATGCGATTAAAGGTGCAATACTAGGAATAAAAAATAAGAAAAAATAACGAATATGTTGGGTTAAAAAGGTCAGTGCAATGATATGAGATGCAGTGAGTAGTAACGCAGTTAGGGTCAAAATATGTGACCCAATCAAATGAGGGATATCGACAGCCAAGTAGTGATTAATGACAATCGTATTCACTCCAATCAGTAAACCAGTAAAAAAACAGATCACTTGAAAAATGATGTTGGTTTGCTTGGTGTAGCGAACTGAAGAGTAGCGTTTGAGTAAGAAATGACAGATACAGGTAAAACTAAATAAAAGGATGAGGGTAATACTCATCCAAGTCGTGAAAATATTTGATTCAAATGAATAAAAAATACCAAATAGGGCATAATCTAACAGACAAATACAGAAGACACTTAATACAAATAAGCGTACATGATTTGGATAATCGATTTGATCTGTATAGATAAACTGTGGCAAATTTTTTTCCTGAGCCCCTAACATACAAAGAATAATCCTTTTCATTTTTTATCTATATTCACAGTCTTTGTTTTTTTGTAAACACAGCAACGTTTTATTTTAAATTAACGCTAAACATAGCAGAAAGCAATGTCACGACATTACTTCTATGCAAAGTGGTAATTTAAAATAGATAATGCAACTACTGGGGCTGTTTCAGTTCTTAGAACACGGTCTCCGATACACCAGTTTTTAAATTGATACTGATTGGCAGTATTAATTTCTGCTTCACTCAGACCACCTTCTGGACCGATTAGTAGGGCAATGTCTGGTCGGCTGTTCAGTAAGACATTCGTTTGATCTTTGTTTGGAGCCAGCACAAAGCGTGATGACGGTAACTCTGAGTTTAGCCACTCCGTTAAGCTGATTGGCGCTAAAACTTGAGGAACTCGGTTCATACCACATTGCTCACAAGCAGCTATTGCCACAGATTGCCAGTGATCTAATTTTTTCTGGTCCCGGTCGTATTTTAAGCGCATTTCACAGCGTTCACTGGTCAACAGTTGAATCGTTGTAACACCCAATTCTGTGGCTTTTTGAATCGCATAATCCATGCGATCGCCTTTACTCATCACTTGACCTAAAACAACTTTGAAAGGTGCAGTACGATCGGCTGGATCAAATTGATCAACAGAAACCAAGGCATTTTTCTTATTGATTTCAGTCAGTGTTACGACGTATTCGCCACCTTTTCCATTGAAAAAGATGGCTTGTTCTTGTTCTTTTGCGCGTAGCACACGGACCCAGTGATGAAATACCGATTCGGTTAATTCAATGGTGTTGCCAGTATTTAATTCGGTTTCGATATAAAAACGATTCATGCTTGGGTTGTGCTCGTACAAATTAGTTTAAACCAAGATCGACAACCAGTTGTCGAGTCGGTTCAGTTTGGTTCATTGAATAAAAATGGAGGGTAGGTGCACCACCTGCAATCAGGCGTTCGCAAAGATTTACAATCACTTCGTGACCGAATGCTTTGATACTTGCACTGTCATCACCATAAGCAGCCAGTTGTTTGCGGATCCAACGTGGAACTTCTGCACCTGTGCCGTCTGCAAAGCGGATTAAATTGCTTGCATTGGTAATCGGCATGATACCTGGTGCAACTGGAATATCCACACCAGCTTTGGCAATACGTTCGATGAAATAGAAATACGCATCTGGATTGAAGAAAAATTGGGTAATCCCTGCGTTCGCGCCTGCATTCACTTTTTCAACAAAACGTTGAATGTCACCATCAAATGTATCGGCTTGAGGGTGCATTTCAGGATACGCAGCCACTTCAATATGGAAGTGATCGCCTGAATGTTGACGGATAAAGCGCACGAGGTCTTGAGCGTAGGGTAATTCACCTAGACCAACCTGACCTGATGGTAAGTCACCACGTAATGCGACAATGCGATCAATCCCTTGAGATTTGTACAAATCTAAAAGTTCAGCAATACGTGCTTTGTCATCACCAATACAAGAGAGGTGAGGCGCAACGGGTGTACCTTTGCCATTAAAGTCACTAATCGCAGCTAAAGTACGTTCACGTGTAGAGCCACCCGCACCATAGGTAATCGAGAAAAACTCTGGATTTAATTGTTGTAATTCTTGATGAACAGTTTTTAATTTTTCCGCGCCCGCATCAGTTTTTGGTGGGAAAAATTCAAAAGAAATAGGAACACGTTTTGTCATTTCAAATCCTTTTTAAAATCGCTTGGAATTTTAGAAAAAAGGGCAGTCCGTAAAACGTCTGCCCTGATTTTCTTAGTATTTATAAGCGTCAGATTTGAACGGACCTTCTACAGGAACGCCAAGGTAATCTGCTTGTACTTGCGTTAATTGTGTTAACACACCACCAAAGCCAAGCACCATTGCAGCAGCAACTTCTTCATCTAATTTCTTAGGAAGTACTTCTACGCGAATCGCAGCTTTTTTTTGCTCAGCAGGTAAGTCAGCAAATTTTTCAGCGAATAAATGCATTTGACCTAAGACTTGGTTGGCGAAAGAACCGTCCATCACGCGTGATGGGTGGCCTGTTGCATTACCAAGATTCACTAAACGACCTTCAGAAAGAAGGATAAGGTAGTTGTTTTCGTCTTCTGAACGATACACTTGGTGGACTTGTGGCTTCACTTCAACCCACTTGTAACCACGTAAGTATGCAGTGTCGATCTCTGTATCAAAGTGACCGATATTACACACCACAGCACCCGCTTTTAAGCTATCTAACATTGCAGAATCACATACATGGTAGTTACCAGTTGTGGTCACAACAAGATCAGTATTGCCCAATAAGTCTTGGTTAATGTCTTCTTTTTTGCCAGTTTGTACGCCATTTTTATATGGAGATACAACTTCGTATCCATCCATGCATGCTTGCATTGCACAGATTGGATCAACTTCAGTTACACGTACGATCATGCCTTCTTGACGTAAAGATTGCGCAGAACCTTTACCTACGTCACCATAACCAATTACAAGTGCACGACGACCAGAAAGTAACATGTCTGTTGCACGTTTGATGGCATCGTTTAATGAATGGCGGCAACCGTATTTGTTGTCATTTTTCGATTTAGTGATCGAATCGTTAACATTGATTGCGGGCACTTTAAGAGAGCCGTCTTTCCACATTTCCAACAGACGTTGTACACCTGTTGTCGTTTCTTCAGTAATCCCGTGGATACGTTCTAAAAGCGCAGGGTATTTGTCATGAACAAGTGCAGTTAAGTCACCGCCATCGTCCAAGATCATGTTGGCATCCCAAGGCTGACCATTCACATTGATCTGCTGCTCTAAGCACCATACATATTCTTCTTCTGTTTCGCCTTTCCAAGCGAAAACTGGAACACCGCTTGCAGCAATGGCAGCAGCAGCATGGTCTTGAGTAGAGAAGATATTGCAAGAGGTCCAACGCACTTCTGCGCCAAGCTCAACCAATGTTTCAATAAGAACAGCAGTTTGGATTGTCATGTGGATACAACCCAAAATTTTTGCGCCAGCAAGTGGTTTAGCTGCTGAATAACGCTTACGTAAGCCAATCAAAGCTGGCATTTCTGCTTCAGCAAGTTTGATCTCTTTACGACCATAGTCAGCAAGGGAAATATCAGCAACTTTATAATCTGTAAATGAAGCATTCACCGCGTTCATCAGGATCTCCTAGAAAAAATAGTATGGATCATTCTGTTCGCGGATGCCGTTGTTGGTTAAAACGAGTGTCTAACCGATCGTCGAGCCTGGCAAATTGATCTTTAGTGCCGATCAATTGTCGCAGCATCCCTCGACTGGGCATAATGATACTTGGAAATTGCGTTTGTTCCAAGAGGGGCTGCTGAAGTTTCATCCATACATTGAGTTATTGGTTAAAACGACATAAACAAGGCATGAAACGCTGGCAATGGCGGTCCCCTTGTCAAGTTTCATAACGCAGTTTAGGGAAGCTTTAGCCAATAACCCTGAGCAAGAGCAAAGCCCTGCTTTGATTGCAGCGCAAGGCGAAGCTCAAGGACAGGGATTTTTTTTGCCGCTACTACGTTACGTTTCGCTTAATTAGAAGACTAAGTTACGCAAAACTCGCCTTGTATCGCCTAAAAAATATCCTCTGGCGCAATGAGAGCTATAGCTCGTAAGGTGAAACATCAGCAGACCCTAAGATTTTGTATGAAATGGTTAGAAAATGAAGAATTAAAAGGGAGGAAAAGTTTGAAGTATTCTTATTTCGATTAATCAAGGATTCCAAATCCCTTTGGAATCCTCAGGTTTAGAAAAAATTGTCATTATGCTTTTAAATGATCTTCGAATTCTTCGCCAAGCTGCATTGCTAAAGCATTACCAGATAAGTCACATGTGACTAGACCATATTCTTTTTTAAAGCTGAATGTAAAACCACGGTTATCTGTCAGATTTTTAACCGAATATCCTAATTTTTCTAACCAAATACGGAAAGCCAATACGTTTTTTGCTTTAACAACTCTGTTTTTCATGACAGATCTCCTTGTGAACATGTATTTATTAATAAGGGTCAGTTAAATTTTTTTAAAGGGGGATTGCATAGATTTATTTTTCCACATGTAAGTAATGTAAATTTAGCGTAATTTTTATAGATAAAATCTTATCTGTACTTTTATTAGTTATTTGAATTTATTGTAAAAAATATTTTTTATAAATGTGGTGAAAATCAATTTTTAGAGAAAATATTCTTGAATCAAATGTAAAAAATGATTTCATTTTCCACTTTGTTGAGAAAGTAGAAAATGAATCAGTGGAAGCGAAGGGGTTTAATTAAAATTGATCTTTCAAACTACGAATTCGTGCAAACTCTTCTGCACTTTCAGTTCGCAGGAAGGGGTTGGTTTCAAGCTCTAATTCGATCGTACTTGGAAGGGTAATTTGATCTGCTTCTCTTAGCGTTTTGACTTGTTGCATGCGCTGTTGCAGTGCGACATTATGTGGCTCAACAGTTAAGGCGAATTCTGCATTGGCAAGAGTATATTCATGGGTGCAGTATACTTTGGTCTGAATAGGTAGCGCAGCCAACCGATTCAATGAGTGATACATTTGCTCCGCTGTCCCTTCAAATAGACGACCACAACCCATTGCAAATAAGGTATCACCGCTAAACAGTGTCTCTATTTTTTCAATAAAATAAGTAATATGGCCAAGGGTATGACCTGGCGTCGCAATAATTTCAACTTTGAGATCATTAAAATGAAAATGATCGTCATTTTGTAAAGGGTTGGAGATGAGTGAAATTTTACTCAATTCATCGCGTGGACCGTAGACCATTATATTCTGATCGGCGAGTAAACCTTCAACACCGCCAGTGTGATCGCGGTGCCAATGCGTCAGCCAGATTTGTTTAAGTTGTAGACCATGTTGCTCACAGAAAACAGTAACTAAACCAGCTTCTGTTGGATCAATGGCAACGACTTCTTGTGTATCTGTATCTTCCAATAACCAAATATAGTTTTTTAAGGCATTTTTTACGTCAATTGCATGAATCTTATAATGCATAGCCGAATCCTAAAGTTTGGTTTCGTGAGGTTATTGCAGTTTGGGTACCCATATGAGTGCCTATTAGTAGTGTAAGTGCAAATGCAATCCAGTGCAAAACTCCGACTGATTTATAGCGCTGAATAATGACTTTCTCGGGCAGATTTTGACAGCCACTTTCAATAGATATCTTTATCGTTGACAAGTGTCATATTTTCAATAAAGATGAGATAAAAGTTTTATAAGTTAATGATTTATCTTTAGTCGTATAAAAATATTGAAGTAAAGCTAAATAATTTCAATGATTAGATTTAAAAAGAGAAATACAGATTTTTTACGATAGGTGAAAAGTGATAAATCTGAAGAACAAGAGAGGGAATTATGTCTGAGCTGATCGATCATGAAGTGGTCGTTATCTTTAAAAAGTATTTATATCCACTCTCTGCCAAACTTACAGAAATGCTGAATGAGCATTTTAGCCATCAAACAGAACGTCGGGGTTGTGGTTATACGCAAGCGACGCGTGTTATTGCAGAGTTTGTTTCTCAAGTTCGGGATCCAATTGGGTTTCAGGATTTGCGTATTTTTGAAGAATACGAGACCAAAGCTTTGCGTAATATTCTTAATCAAAGCTCATCTTATGGTTTAGAGTTAGAAACATGGCGTAATTTGGATACCAATTTAAACGTCCAACAATGCTTGCAGCGTATAAACCCACAAGAAAGTTTTGCACAGAGCTTACAGCAGGAAGTTGAGTTTCAAGCCAAGTTAAGAACCATACATCAATATGCTGAGCTCGAAGAGAGCCAACTAATTTGTCAGCTACTCAGCGATATTATCCTACCGCAAGATGCGGAAAACCTTGAAATGATTGAATGTCACGCATTAGAGGAAAAACCTAAAGTAGGGTCTTGCCCGATGGCAGAGAAATTCTTCTTGCGAATTGCACACCATCGTTTATTACGGCAGGGTGAAATCAATATTTTTGTGGATGAGCATGATCAACCGATTATGATGGAAAAATTGAATATGGGGGATAATCACTCTTGCATCAGTTTAGTACCCTTGATGATGAATGGTGTTCGTTTACCTGCGGGCAGTTTGTTTTCAGCTAGCTATGACATTGAACAGCTGACGAAACATAAAAATAAACAATATAAGGGCTATGTGATCCCGATTGCCGAGATGTATGGTTTTTGGTTTTTACGTTTAACAACCTTGGCTGTTTCGCCACAAAATCGTGCTCGGGCATTTGGATATCACTTTAAACAACAGGTCGATAATGGATTATTTAGGCCAGATACAACCGAATTGAGTCAGCTGATGGAAATTGCGCGTGATCAGATTTACATAGGACATCCATGCTAAAAGCCTGTTACTCTCCACGCTATTTTGCACGAACGCATACCAATAGTATGGAAAAACTCACTGCTGTTGCCGATGTATTACGTGCTCAACAGATGGTTGAATTGATAGACCCAGGCAGCATTGATGTTGAACTCTTAAAGAAACTGCACAATCCACAGTATGTTGAAGCTTTTTTATCGGGACAGTCTGCCTTTGCGACCATACAAGGGTTTAAGCCTTGGAATGAACAGCTTCGCGATGCAATTCTGGCAGTACAGGCTGGGCAATTGGTGGGTGCGGAGATTGCATTTAAAGAGGGTATTGCTGCCAATATTGCCCAAGGCTTTCATCATGCCAGTTATGAATCAGGTGCAGCCTATTGTACGTTCAATGGCTTGGCACTGGTCGCAAAGCAATATCCTGAGAAGCGGATTTTTGTGTTGGATTGTGACCAGCATGGTGGGGATGGTACTGCGATTTTTACCAATCGAATGACCAATCTGATTAATTTTGGGATTTTTGGGATTCGTTTTGGTTGCAAGGCCGGTGACCGTAGTTTGACGCGTTATATCCATCCAAAACAAGGCAATTTCGATTTATATCGCGAAGCGATCTTTGAGGCATTCCAATATGCTTCGCGTTGGGATACAGATTTGATTATTTATCAGGCGGGGATGGACTGCCATCAACATGATAAATACGGCTCTAAATGGTTTACGACGGAGTTATTATTCGAACGTGATCGAATTGTCTTTGAGATGGCCAAGAAAATGAAAATCCCGATGTTGTTTGTGTTGGCGGGGGGATATCAGGCACTGGATGATTTAGTGCCATTGCATGTAAATACCTTTAAGGCAGCGAATGAAGTTTACTTTGCATAAGCTGATTTAGTGTTGGCCCAAAACCAGAAATAGGCCCAAAGAAATAAAGATTAAACCACCCAATATAGACATAGTTTTTTGGATACTTTGGGATTTATTCATTTTTCTCATGACGAATTCAGCCAGAAAAACGCATACAAGATCTGCAGAAATAAAAATTGTATTAACGATTAAACCTAGAAGGACAAATTGTAGCCAGACGGGTGATTCAGAAGCACTATTGATAAATTGAGGTAAAAATGCGAGATAAAAAATCGCAGTTTTAGGATTTAATACTTCGACCAAGATACTTTCTTTGAGTGTTTTTCCTGCAATTTCTTCTTGAGCAGTGTTTAGCGTGTTGGATGTTGGAGTGTCTTTGATGAGTTTAATACCTAACCAGATTAACCAACATGCACCAAGGACTTTAATGATGGTGTATAGAACTGGAAATAAATGAAATAGTGTTGTGAGCCCGACTGCGGCGGCTATGATATGAGCACATCCTCCTATAAAAAGCCCTAAAGTTGCCATGAAACCAGATTTTTGCCCTTTTGCTAAAGTTTGTGCGGCGGTATATAGCATTGCTGGGCCAGGAATATAAGCAAAAATAAACGTTGTAATTAAAAAAGTGGTGAGTATTTCAAGCGATGCCATATTGTGCTCTTGCTGGATTTTTTACTATTATTTTAATAGAGCATTATTTTATATCATTTGGTCAGTTTTTGAGGAAAATAAAAGGAATATATTGAGTTTTCAATATATTCCTTAATCAAGTATGGAATGAAAATTAGCGTAATTTAGCCAACCAATCACCAAGCATTTGTACCATTTGAACCAGTAGCAATAACACAATCACGGTTAAAATCACCACGCTGGTATCGAAACGTTGGTAACCATAAGAAATCGCCAAGTCACCAATACCACCTGCGCCTACGGCTCCCGCCATCGCTGTCGCACCGATGAGCGAGATCGTACCCGTGGTTAAATTCAGAATCAAAGAGCTACGCGCTTCAGGGATAATAAACTTAAAGATAATTTGCCAAGGCGAAGCACCCATTGCTTGAGCGGATTCGACAATGCCTTCATTTACTTCAAGTAACGAAGTTTCAATTAAGCGACCTAAATACGGACCGACATAAATGGTTAAGGGTACAATCGCTGCCCAAGTCCCGATTGATGTCCCAACTAACATTTTGGTCAGTGGAATAACAGCAATCAATAGGATAATGAAGGGAAGGGAGCGTAAGGCATTGACAATTGGGTTGAGGAAATAATAAATCGCGCGATTTTGTAAGATGCCACCAGTGCGGGTCACCACTAAGGTAATGCCTTGGATTAAGCCCCAAATACAGCCAAACAGCAGCGAGAAGAACACCATTTGGAAGGTTTCTTGTAGTGCAGCCACAAACTGGTCGATGGATAAAGAACTATGCCAAAACGGAGCGGTGACTTGAGTCAACCATTGTACGATTAAATCTCTCATTGGCTAACCACTCCAGACTGTTCAACTTTCACGCCTTGAAGCTCAAGAAATTTAACAGTTTCTTGAATGGTCAGCGGATCACCTAAGAGTTGGATGAACATCTGTCCAATCACCGTGCCATTAATTTCTGTCATGTTCGCGAAAAGAATATTTAGACTGATATCAAATTGCTTAATCGCAGCCTGAATCACGGTTTCTTGTGCTGATGTACCCAAGAATTGCAAACTATAGATGCTATTGTGATGCTTATGCTCAAGATTATTCAGAATATTGATCGGCAACTGTTGTTGCAATACCGTTTGAATAAAGGTTTTGGTGGTTGGATGCTGTGGCTGACTGAAAATATCCAGTGTCGGGCCAGTTTCAATCACATGACCTGACTCCATTACCGCCACATAATCGCATACCGATTCGATTACATCCATTTCATGGGTGACCATTACAATGGTGATGTTCTGTTCTTGGTTAATCTTTTTCAACAATGCCAACACAGATTTGGTGGTTTGTGGGTCAAGTGCAGATGTTGCTTCATCGCAGAGTAAAATCTTAGGATGATTGGCGAGTGCACGTGCAATCCCGACACGTTGTTTTTGCCCGCCTGAAAGTTCGTCAGGGTAGGCATCTTTTTTATGTTTGAGATCAATGAAATCAAGTAATTCAGCAAGGCGTTTTTCTCGCTCTGCTTTACTATGACCTAATAATTTCAGCGGTATTTCAATATTTTCAGACACAGTTTTGGTCTGAAGTAAATTGAAGTGCTGAAAGATCATGCCGATATTTGCACGTTCTTGACGAAGTGTACGCGCATCCATTGCGGTAAAATCTTTTTGATTAATGATCACTTGTCCCTGAGTCGGGCGCTCAAGTAAATTAATCATACGGATAAGCGTACTTTTACCTGCACCACTGTAGCCAATAATGCCAAAGATACTACCGTCTGGGATCTCTAAATTGATCTGATCCAGCGCGTTAATCGTTTGACCTTTCAACTGATAGTGTTTCGAAATGTTTTTAAATTGGATCATGTTCGTCAATACTATGCAAAAAAGAAAAAACAGGCAAAATCACTTTGCCTGTTTTATTTGAGGATATTATATTACGAATTTGCTTCTGTGAGGTAGCTTGTTGGTTTATTTACGTCAACTTTGGTACCAGCAAAGTGTTCTTGAACATATTGCTTCACTGCTTCCGTATGATAAAGCGCGCCAACTTTTTGGAGCACCGCATCATCTTTACGTGATTCAGCAGTTGCCAATACATTGACATTTAATTTGGTGCTTTGATCAACTGGTTCATAGTAGATTGCATCTTTAAGAACGTTTAAACCGCCTTCCATTGCAAGTGTATTACCCAATAGAATCGCATCAACTTCGTCTTTAACACGTACAGCTGTTGCCATTTGGATAGGTTTGATCACGATTTTCTTGCTGTTTTCGATAATGTCAGCAGGCGTGCCTTTTACAGGATCGAAGTTAGCTTTTAATTTGATCAAGCCAGCACTTTGTAAAAGTAATAAAGCACGTGATTCATTGGCACCGTCATTTGGAATCGCAATGGTTGCGCCTTCAGCAAACTCTTCAACTTTCTTTACTTTACTTGAGTAGATACCCATCGGTTCTAAGTAAGTGGTTGAAACAGGAGCAATCTTGTCTTTATTTGCAGCATTGAATGCAACAAGGTAAGCGTAAGATTGGAATGCATTCAAATCGACTTCTTTGTTTGCAGCTGCAGTGTTCATTGCAACGTAGTCTGTGAAGTTCTTGATTTCGAGTTTAACGCCAGCAGCTTTGGTTTCAGGTAATGTTGCGATATAACGCCAAATATCAGCGTCTGAACCTGTAGAAGCGATTACAACGGTTTGTAATGCAGCAGCATCACCTTTTTGTTCGGTAGATGCGGTATCTGGTTGTTTACTGCAGGCCGCAAGTAATAACACAGATACACTTAAAAAAAGACTAATCAGCTTTTTCATGTATAAATCCTAATCGGAAAAATGTCGAGAAAATCATCATTTCTCTAGCATTAATGATTGCAATAGGTTTGTATGTTGTAAATTGACATCGCACTCAAAACAATCCCTGAATTATTCTTAAAGTTTGAACAAGTGTGATAGATCTACAACATCCGAAAAGTAGATGAATATTCATGTTCCGATTCAGTATATACAGTTAGGAACCAACTGTTCATCTCATTTTCAAATCAAATTTGGATTTAGCTGCAATTTGTTTTGTTAGGTTCAATATTCTAGACATTTAAAAATAATGAAAAAGAATATACAGTTAACATAAAAACAACATCTAAAATTTCGGCAATCATAGCAACAATTTATGGGCGGTTATAGTGGAACAGCTTGTACTTTGCAGCTTAACAACCTGCTTGCTAGAAGAAATTTATGGTCTAAGTAAATATAAATAAATGATAGTTTTATGAATTTTTCCAAAAATATAGAGAGCGGAATCAATTGAATAATAAATATATATTTTTCTGAATTTTATATTTAAATAATGAATATAGAATTCATATTTATGCGGTTTATGGAATAAAAAAGCCTTCCGAAGAAGGCTTTTTTGCTCAACAAAGCTTATTCAGCTTTTTCACGAGCAATTGCGCGGTAACCGATGTCACTACGGTATTGCATACCTGTAAATGTGACTTGACCACATACTTCTAGCGCATTGATTTGTGCTTCAAGTACGGTATCACCCAGTGCGGTCACACACAGTACGCGACCACCAGCAGTAATCACATGTCCATCAGCACTCATCGCCGTGCCTGCATGGAAAATCTTGGTGTCTTCTGGAGATTGACCAAGACCTGAAATCACATCACCGTTACGTACGGTTTCTGGATAACCTTCCGCTGCGAGTACGATACCAATTGATTTACGTTCATCCCATTCAGCTTCGCTTGGTAGGTTACCTGCAATACCTGCTTCAACTAAATCAACTAAAGATGATTTTAAGCGCATCATAATTGGTTGAGTTTCAGGGTCACCAAAGCGGCAGTTGAACTCGATCACACGGGGTTGACCTTGTTCATCAATCATTAAGCCAGCATATAAGAAGCCAGTATAAACATGACCATCCGCTGCCATACCGTCAACAGTAGGGCGCATCACTTCATTCATGACACGTTCAAAGACTTCTGAGGTTACGACGGGTGCAGGAGAGTAAGCACCCATACCGCCCGTGTTTGGACCTTCATCACCTTCGAAAATACGTTTGTGATCTTGTGAAGTGGCCATTGGCAAAATGTTGTTGCCATCAATCATACAAATAAAGCTAGCTTCTTCACCCGCAAGGAACTGCTCAATCACGACACGTGAACCAGCATCGCCAAACTTGTTACCTGCAAGCATATCGTCAATCGCAGCAAAAGCTTCTTCGTTGGTCATTGCCACGATTACGCCTTTACCTGCAGCTAGACCATCCGCTTTAATCACGATAGGTGCGCCATTTTTTTCAACGTAGGCTTTTGCCGCATCCACTTCAGTGAAAACGTCATAAAAAGCGGTCGGAATGTTGTGGCGTTTTAAGAAGTGCTTGGCAAATGCTTTTGAACCTTCAAGCTGTGCAGCGTACTGGGTTGGGCCCCAGATTTTTAAGCCAGCTTCACGTGCTGCATCGACTACACCATTCACTAATGGTGCTTCAGGACCAACAATTACCAATGCAATATCATTTGCTTTTGCAAATGCGATGATTGCTGAATTGTCTAGAATATTAAGCGCTACGTTTGTACATTTGTCTTCAGTTGCCGTGCCTGCATTACCCGGTGCAACGAACACTTGAGTGACTTTTGCATCTTGTGCGATTTTCCATGCAAGTGCATGTTCACGGCCACCGCTACCCAAAACTAAAATATTCATTATTAAGTTATTTCCCTTTTTCAGTATCTAAGAATATACCTGTTCAGAATAAAAAAGTCCCCCTGAATCTCCCCCAAACCCCTCTTTGAGAAAGAGGGGAGCAAGCTTATTCGAGTGAAAAAGTAAGTCCCCCTTTTTTAAAGGGGGATTTAGGGGGATTGCGTTGAGACTCAGATCATTTAGTGACGGAAGTGACGCATACCAGTGAACACCATTGCGATACCAGCTTCATCTGCTGCTGCAATGGTTTCTTCGTCGCGCATTGAACCGCCTGGTTGGATAATACATTTAATGCCAGCCTTAGCTGCATTATCAATACCATCACGGAACGGGAAGAATGCATCAGACGCCATCACAGCACCTTCAACCACTAAACCAGCATGTTCCGCTTTAATTGCTGCAATACGTGCCGAGTTTACACGGCTCATTTGACCAGCGCCTACACCAATGGTTTGACGATCTTTGGCATAAACAATTGCATTTGACTTCACATATTTCGCAACTTTCCAAGCAAAGATTAAGTCATCAATTTCTTGCTCAGTTGGTGCACGCTTGGTCACAACTTTAAGATCATCTTTGGTGATCATGCCCAAGTCTTGGTCTTGAACCAATAAACCACCGTTTACGCGCTTATAGTCAAGTTGTGCTGCACGAGCGTCAATTGCTGGAAGCTCACCACAGACCAACACACGTACATTCTTTTTCGCACCCGTAATTTCAAGTACGCCATCTGCAAGGCTTGGTGCAATAATCACCTCAACAAACTGACGATCTACAATTGCTTGTGCAGTTGCGACATCTAACTCACGGTTGAATGCAATGATGCCACCGAAAGCAGACTCAGGATCGGTTGCATAAGCAAGATCATAAGCTGCTTTAATGCCGTCCAATGAAACCGCAACACCGCAAGGGTTGGCATGTTTAACGATAACACAAGCAGGCTTTGCAAATGATTTCACACATTCAAGTGCCGCATCTGTATCTGCAATATTGTTATAAGAAAGCTCTTTACCTTGTAATTGCTTCGCAGTGGAAACAGATGCTTCTTGAGCTGTTGCTTCAACATAGAAAGCCGCATTTTGATGCGGGTTTTCACCATAACGTAAATCTTGTACTTTATTCAGTTGGGTATTGAAGGTACGCGGGAACAGGTCCGCTTCGCCTTCAGTTTTGCCAACACGTGCGCCTAAATAAGATGCGATCATGCCATCGTATTGTGCTGTGTGCTCAAATGCTTTTACCGCTAGGTCGAAACGAGTTTCGTAAGAAAGTGCACCATTTGCTTTTAATTCAGCAATGACTGTATCGTAGTCTGCTGCATTCACGATGATGCCCACTGAAGCATGGTTCTTTGCAGCGGCACGAACCATGGTCGGGCCACCGATGTCGATATTCTCGATTGCATCTGCAAGTGAACAGTTCGGTTTTGCAACAGTTGCTGCAAATGGATACAGGTTAACAACAACTAGATCAATCGGATCGATGTTGTGTTCTTGCATCACTGCTTCGTCCAGACCACGACGCGCTAAGATGCCTCCATGAATTTTTGGATGTAGTGTTTTTACACGACCATCCATCATTTCAGGAAAACCTGTATGTTCAGAAACTTCTACTACGGCGATATTGTTGTCTTTAAGCAACTTATATGTACCGCCCGTAGATAAAATTTCTACCCCTAGAGCTGCAAGATTTTGAGCAAATTCAACGATTCCAGTTTTATCGGAAACAGAGATTAAAGCACGTTTGATAGTCATGATTTTAGTCAACAGTTTGAAGTCTACAGATTAAAAATAAAAGGCAAAAAAAATGCCCACGAGAACGTGAGCATTTTATCAATTATTCACTCATTAAACCGTGAGCTTTTAACTTTTTGCGTAAAGTTCCGCGGTTAAGGCCTAAAATCTCAGCGGCACGTGTTTGATTACCGCGAGTATATTCTAAGACCACAGATAAAAGAGGTTTCTCCATTTCTGCTAAAACCATGTCATAAACTTGAGATGGTTGCTCACCTTGCAATTGTGCAAAATAATGACGAACTGCGCGATCTACATGGATGCGAAGAGCGACATCAGATTGAGCCGTAAAAATAGGAGATTTGCTATTCATGCGTGTTAATCCGAAATATCAAAATATCACTTGGGTAAAGTGATATAAATGTGGTCTAAATTACTGAGCCCCGTTTTAGATCCTAAAACAGTGACTCTAAAACAAAAGGACTATTAGCTTGCCACAAATCCTCGAGCTGTGTAAAAAATAAGCGTAACAATAGTTAAATATTTGTTACCGCCTACTTTTAAAAACAAAAAAACCAACAATGCGCTTATTGGGTAAAAGCACAGTTCGTTTAACGATTTTATTGTCTATAAATTACGAGGAGTAAGTAGGTCAAGCATTCGTGGCGCGTATCATACCACTGTCAGCGAAAAAGTGAGCAAATTAACTGCACTTTTTTTTGTTTTTTTGTCACTTTTTTGAGCTTTTAGGGCTGTACAAATTCTAAACTATAGTCATTGAAGCTATTTTTGCTTTTTGGAAGGGTAAATTCGAAGCGAAAAGGGCTGTTGGTTGGAATGCGTTGAATCGTTTTCAAACTGTCGACTAAATAATCTTGTGGTTTGAGCATTACGTTAAAAACGGCTTCGTCGTTTTGTTTGAGCACGACTTTAATAGGAGGCAGTGCTACGCTGTTCTCATTATGATTTAGAAGTACACCTGAAAAAACAGTGGCATCTTTTTCTCCACGCTTAATTTTTACTTTTTCAAAACTAAGATATTTATACTGTTCATCACTGGTTTTGCACGAGAAAATGCCGCAAGCATAATTAAACATCTGATTCAAGGCTGGGCTTTCATGCATCAGTTTTGGGTTGAACCATAAAATCTGAAAAGCAAAGACTAAAATTAAAGCAATATTACCGAGCCCCCAAAGCGTGTAATACAGCCAACCATGTTGTTTATCATTATTCTCATGGTCAATTTGTAAAGTATCTTCAGACAGATTTAAATTAGGTAAGGCGGTAACAGGTTCAGTATTGAAATAATTGAGGTTGTTGAGATAGGTCAATAAATCAATATTTGAGTTTTCAATTTTCTGGTCAAAGATGCTCAAAATCTGCATTTGCTTTTCTGCAAATGAGCTGTCAGGTTGTATTGAAGAAAAAAGTGAGCGATTGACAGGCGTCGGGATCGCTTCACTGTCTGTTTCTAATAAGTTGGTTAATGCATTAAAGTTAATGACACATTTCGGACAACAAACCATACCCTGTGCAACACTGAGTTGTGAAAGGGTCACTTTGTACACAGTTGAACATTTAGGGCAGCGGGTTTGTTTTTCACTCATAAGTAACAATGTTCTCAAATTGTTGTTTTACGTTTTCCTGAAATGCGACACCAGTTTTCTTCACGCTTTTCGATCTCTAATATATCAAAAAACTGTGAGTAAACACTAGAAACATCAGCAACTTGCTCTTCGATTACACCTGCAAGTGCGAACTCCCCCTCATTTTTTATTAAAGTTGAGAATTCAGGCGCAAGTGCCATTAAAGGTGCCGCTAAAATATTGGCGACAAGGACATCTGCTTGTTGTGATTTAAATTCTTGATCAAATTCTTCGGGTAATCCTACAGAAAGACGATCCAGTACACCATTTAATTCTGCATTTTGTTTTGTCGCAAGTACCGCTTGTGGGTCAATATCAGTCGCATAAACTTTTTTAGCACCGAGTAATAAAGCCGCAACACCTAAGATGCCTGAGCCACAACCATAGTCAATCACGACTTTGTCTTTAACATCAGTTTTACCTAGCCATTGTAAGCATAAGAAGGTACTTGCATGGTTTCCAGTACCGAAGGCAAGACCTGGATCTAGCTTAATATTGGTTGCATCAGCTTCAGGTGGTTCTAACCATTCTGGTACGATCCAGTATTTTTCACCAATTTGAATCGGTTCGTAATAATCCATCCAAGCACGTTCCCACACTTGGTTTTCCAAGTATTCATGGCGCATTGGTACATCTGGAAGTTGTGCTTTTAAGAAGGCTTCTAAAGTATCGACATCAATTGGGTCATCTTCTTCTTGTTGATAAATCCCTGTGACGATGACTTTATTCCAAAGTGGTGTTTCACCTGGCAATGGTTCAAGTAAGGCTTGGTCTTCAGCATCATCTAAAGTTACGCTCACCGCGCCTAATGACAGGAGTAATGTTTCGGTCAGTTCGACTTGGTTTTGATCAACAGTAATATGAATTTGTAGCCAGTTCACAGGAAAACCTAAATAAATGTATTTGTGCTTATTGTAATGGATTCGTGCTTGTTAAAGGGATTATAAAGTAGACAGATTACAATTTTAAGATGAAATATTTTGTCCTAATGCAATCTATTATATTGTTTTTATATAAAAGAAGGCCAAATTAGGCCTCCTTTTATATCATTTATGCATTAAGGTGCAGTTTGTTCGACATCAGGTGCTACTGGTGGTGCAGGAGCGATAGGTGGTGCTTCCATGGGTGCAGTGCTATTGTCTACTGGTGCACCACTGACTGGGCGAGGTGCCGATTGTGTTTCTGAAAGACGACTTTGAGTCTCAACGGCAGCATTAGATGCGGGTGTTGGCGGCTGGAATGCTAACTTACCCGCTTCATTGGGCTCACATGAACCATTGAAAACAACGCCTTTAAATGCAAATGAAACTGGATCACCTTGTTTTTTGCCTTTACAGACCTGTTGATATTTCTTGGCCTGTTGGTCTTGGCTTGCTTTGGTATCTGCATGCGCAGCTACGCTAAAACATAGGCTACAAATAAGAGATGAAAATAAAAGCTTTGTGTTCATATCATTGTCCTAAAGTATTTTTTATACACTTTTTAGGATAAGAAACTGGGCAGATAAAACAGTGGTGTTCAAGTTAATAGTGATGAATCGCTGTGTGCAGTCTAAGAGGAAAATGCAACATAAGGTTTCTTTTTGTATGTTCTGTAGTCAGAACAGGGGCTTGCAATCCTCAACAATCTTGACTGTTTTTGGCAATTTAATGCAAAACTCCTGTATAATGCTCTGTCATTTTTTGAATACACATTTACCACTATGCACTATCCTAAAGTTTACGACGTTATCGTAATTGGCGGCGGTCACGCTGGTACGGAAGCAGCGCTTGCTGCGGCACGTATGGGAAGACAAACATTATTGTTAACGCATAACATTGAAACTTTGGGGCAGATGAGCTGTAACCCGGCGATTGGTGGTATTGGTAAATCACATCTTGTCCGCGAGATCGATGCGCTCGGTGGTGCAATGGCACTCGCAGCGGATAAAGGTGGTATTCAATTCCGTATTCTAAATTCTCGTAAAGGTGCGGCTGTGCGTGCAACACGTGCGCAAGCGGACCGTGTACGTTATAAAGCAGCGATTCGCGATACTTTAGAAAATCAAGCGAACTTGGATATTTTCCAGCAAGCTGCAGACGACTTAATTGTTGAAGGCGATACTGTTAAAGGTGTTGTGACCCAAATGGGTATCCGTTTTGATACCAAGACTGTGGTATTGACGACAGGGACTTTCTTGGGTGGGGTGATCCACGTCGGCTTACAAAATTCAAGTGGTGGCCGTGCTGGTGATCCTCCGTCAATTGCATTGGCACATCGTTTACGTGAGCTTGATTTACCTGTTGGTCGTTTAAAAACGGGTACGCCACCACGTATTGATGCGCGTACGGTCGATTTCTCAGTCATGACACCACAACCAGGTGATTTCCCATCTCCAGTGATGTCGTTCATGGGTGATGTTTCGATGCATCCTGAACAGGTCAATTGCTATATCACGCACACCAGCGAAAAAACCCACGATATT
The DNA here is from genome assembly GCF_013072695.1 of Acinetobacter sp. Ac_5812. Lineage (GTDB taxonomy): Bacteria > Pseudomonadota > Gammaproteobacteria > Pseudomonadales > Moraxellaceae > Acinetobacter. The sequence continues at coordinate 107,515 of NZ_LXUK01000002.1, read as the reverse complement.
ATTCGTGGTGGTTTAGATCGCTCACCAATGTATACCGGTGTGATTGAAGGTGTTGGCCCACGTTATTGCCCATCGATTGAAGATAAAATCCACCGTTTTGCAGATAAAGATTCACATCAGGTATTTTTGGAGCCTGAAGGCTTGGATACGCATGAGCTTTATCCAAATGGTATCTCGACTTCATTGCCATTTGATGTGCAGTTCAATTTGGTTCGTTCGATTCGCGGTATGGAAAATGCGCATATCTTGCGTCCAGGCTATGCAATTGAATATGACTATTTCAATCCTCAAGCGTTGAAATTCACACTTGAAACCAAAGCGATTCAAAACTTGTACTTTGCTGGTCAAATTAACGGTACGACAGGTTATGAAGAAGCGGGTGCACAAGGTTTACTTGCTGGTTTGAATGCTGCACGCCGTGCGTGGGAACAAGAAGAGTGGACACCAAAACGTGATCAAGCTTATATGGGTGTATTGGTCGACGATCTAATCACTTTGGGTACCAAAGAGCCGTACCGTATGTTTACTTCGCGTGCGGAATACCGTTTGATGTTACGTGAAGACAATGCGGATCAGCGTTTAACGTCAATTGGTCGTGAGCTTGGTCTAGTTGATGATGAACGTTGGGCTGCATATAGCGAAAAAATGGAAGCGGTTGAGCGTGAAACGTCTCGTTTACAACATTTGTGGGCTGCACCAAATAACCCAATGGGTAAAAAATTCGTCGAAATGACGGGGGCAGATCTCAGTAAAGAGTGTAGTGCCATCGATTTACTAAAACGTCCAAATATCAATTTTAGCCAAATTGCTGAATTAACAGGTTCAGAAGTGTCTGAGCATGTGGGTGAGCAGATTGAAATCGCGGTGAAATACCAAGGCTATATTAATCGTCAGCATGAAGATGTTGCTCAATTAAAACGTCTTGAAGAAACCAGAATCCCTGCTGATTTTGAATATGAGGGTATTTCAGGTTTATCACGTGAGATCACATTAAAGTTAAACACTGTTCGCCCTGAAACCTTAGCGCAAGCAAGTCGTATCCCTGGGGTAACACCAGCTGCGGTACAGTTACTGATGATCACGATTCGTAAAAACAATATGGCGAAGAAGTCGGCATAATTGCCTCCTTCGTCTATTGTCGTTAATGTTAAAAACACCCTTTGTAGAAGGGTGTTTTTTTCTGCTAAGCAAATTCTGTTTAATTGGGGCGATGAGTAAATGAACAATTGGCTAATTTTATTCATTGCGATTACTGCAGAAGTGATCGCAACCTCTGCCTTAAAAAGTAGTGAAGGATTTACCAAGCCTGTTGCTTCTATTGTGGTTGTGGTGGGTTATGTGATTGCATTTTATTGCTTATCTCTAACCTTAAAAACGATTCCTGTCGGCGTTGCGTATGCGATTTGGTCTGGCGTTGGAATTGTTTTGATTACTACAGTAGCGTGGTTTGTGTTCGACCAAAAACTGGATATTTGGGGAATCATTGGGATTGTCTTGATTATGAGTGGTGTGTTGATTCTTAATTTGCTGTCTAAAACCAGCTCGCATTAATTTTGTAATAATAAAAAACCGAGCTGTATTAGCTCGGTTTAAGATAATCTTTGGCTATTTTTATAACGCTACCTCAATCCCTTGTTTTAAATTATGTTGATCAAATTGCGTATTGGCATCAATTTGAGCATAGGCTTTAGGTAAGAGGCGGCGTGCTGCGCGATTCACTCTTTTTTCCAGCCACTTCGGCAAGTTGACCGCCAAGGGATTAGTTTCCGTGACCGATGCATCAGTCATTACCCGAGTTCCCATAATATAATCAAACCAGGGCTTAGTTACACACCAATTGGCATTCTGGTTGCTGGTCATGTGATGATCATAGTGCCAAGGAATTCGTTTTTTCGCGAACTCTGGATCTAGGTGTGATTTGGCATGCACCTTCCAATAATTCCAAATGCCATAGTACAGACCCGCGGTAAAGAAAGGCGCAACCGGTAGAAAAATGGTGGATGCAGCCGCTAGGCCGATGAGTGCCGATTTTTCATTGTACATTTCAGAATTTTTAAACATCGACTCCGCATAACCTTCATCATGAAAGCCATTTAAGCGAGCGCGTTTGTGATGGGCAATATGCGTAAAGAAGGGGCTGCTTCTATTTTTGCTTGGAAATTCATGTAACCAGACTTTGTGGAAATACCATTCCATACCATTTGCAACAAAAACGCCTACTGGAAAACCGATCATGCTTGGATTACCTCGTCTAACATAGATCGGATTTTAAAAAGAGAAGAGTAAAAAGTTTTGACTGATCTGACAGTTTTAAGCTGCCTATCCAATCAATTTAAGTCTGTTTACGTTGTCGATACGCCGTTGGTGTTTCCCCAGTCCAGCGTTTAAATGCCCGTGAAAATGCTGAGGGTTCTGAAAAACCTGTGAGATAAACAATCTGGTCAATAGTTTCTTGGGTTTGAGAAAGTAAGCGACGAGCGAGACGTTCACGATAATGCGCAATGACTTTTTCATAGCTGGTATTTAGCAGTTGAAGGTCTGCCCTTAAGCTACGAGTACTACGTCCCAAATACTCAGCAATGATGTTTTGATCAAACTCTCCAGACTCTAATAAACCACTGGCCAAGATTTTTTCGATTTCGTTTATAAGCTGGTGTTTGTTTAATAACTCAAGTTGTGATGCAGCATGATGTTCATGTACTTTTAACAGTTCAGGTTCATGAGCAGCAGAGGGTGTTGTTAATTGTGCTGAATCAAAGCAAATATAGCCATTCTCTTGTCCGAGTTTGACAGGACATCCCCAGATTTTCTGGTATTCCTCTTGATCCGCACCCTCTTGGTAAGGCAGGCCAATTTCAGTTGGCGTAAAAGTTCCGTCACTAATATATTTAAAGAAATTAAGCAGAATACCAATCGCACATTCCAGATAATGTCGTACTGGGTGATTAAGACCTGAGATTACCGCTGTGTCATCAAGAAGATCGAGTTTGAATGACATGGCATCGGTGAGTAAGGCCTGATATCGAACGGTTCGTTTAAGACCTTCACCAAATGTTGCACTACTCAGAAAAAGATATTCAACCACTTGCCCGCGAAAGGGTGGAACATTGTGACCGACATGTAAACCAATATCGAGATCATCACTAATTTGTTCGGCTGCTTGCCAAAAACGCTGTTGTGTGGCGTTGTCACGACGGACAAACTTATCAGGTGGCTGATCGGGTAAATGAACACGAGCAAATATGGCAGCGGCATCTAAATTCATCTTTTGCATGGTTTGATAAACCATCCATAAAAAGATGCCTGCATCACTGGTTTTTTTTGAAGTCATAAAACAGGGTAGGTACGAGTTTTAAAACAATATACGCTGTTCTTTTTGAGATAGAAATGGATTGAGTTTAAATCTGGACGGGGAAAGGTACTTATACCCTGATAAGTACCTTAGTTAAAAGGCTTATTCTGTCACTTCAACGGTCACGCTGTAGGTATAAGATTGAGCTATCGGTTGTTTGGTATTATCTGTGTTTGCTTCAGGGTAAGCTGTGGTAATCAGATAAATCCCTGCTTCATTGAATTTTACTTCAACTTCACCTTTGGCATTGGTTTTTACATGCGGTTGTTCACGTTTTGCATTGGGTTGATAGCTGCTGGCACCTTTAAAGACATCAACTTCTAGATTTGGAACAGGCTTACCATCCATGAGCACTTGTGCTTTAAAAGCTTCACCTGCAAATAGCTCATTTGGATGAGTGAGGAACTTAAACTCGAAACCTTTGTTGCTCACAGCAGGCACAGCACTTGGTTTACCTTTAGTGATAAAGCTTTCAGCAATATAGGTGTTGATGGTTTGAGCTGTTTTTGCAGTTGCAGGAATTTGGTCTTCAGCAATAAAACGAGGTGGTTGATTTGCTGGAGCTTGAGGCGCTTTTTGCTCTGCATTATTGCCTTGTGGCGGCATCGGGTTTGCATTGGCAGGGCGTTGAGGGCGAACACGTAACCAACGGCCATCAATCAATGCATATTTGGTTGGGTTGCCAGTCGCATTTTGCGTGCGAAGACGATAGGTGCCATCCGTGGTTAAATTAACTTCGGCGATATTGAATTTTTTTAACTCTGCTGCTGCTTTGATGGTTTCAGTTTTACCCTCTGGCGTCGTCACCTGATAATCAGTTTTAAAGTTGCGACTTGGTACAAAGAATTTTTCAACGGTAATCCCACTTTGGAAGCTAACGCTATCCGCTTTACTGTCGAATACTTCTGGCAATAAAAAAGGGCTTGCTGTATGAGCAAAGCTGAGGGTTGGTAGCGCAGAAAATAGGGCAATAGTGAGCAGATGACGCATGAAGAATTCCTTAAAAGAGAAATAAACAAAAATGCAAAAGAATTGCTACAATCTACTTGATAACGAGTATCAGTTGCAATATTATTTCGATAAATTTTTAATCGTTTTTATGCCATTGGGCAGACAAGGATTAAGAAGCTTTTTATCTCCCTAATGTGTATCTCAAGTGAATGGAATGTTTTTGATTTTATTGAAAATAAAATGATTTCACTTTCATGTTATTTTGGCTGTAATTCATGCGTGAGACCAAGCGATTTGCTTTTGATTAAAGCACATGTATTGGCTTAGGTAAATCTTAGAAAATGGAAGCTTAACGATGTCATCAACGCAACAAATTTTTCGTCCAATTCAAATTATATTTCGTTTATCACCGTTGATGGCAGCTATCGCTGTATTCATGTCACCAATTACAGCAACTCAGGCCAATGAAAATGCTATAAAAGACCCTCAGACATTACAAGTACCTGTTCAGACGCCAAGTTATAGTTTTCACCAAGATCATATTTTGGGTACTTCTTTAGATGTTGTTGTAACTACTGCACATCAAAAAGATGCAGAAAAAGCATTACAGGCAATCCAGAATGAAGTGGCACGTTTGGACCAGATTTTATCGGTATGGCGTGATGATAGTGAAATCAGTCAACTCAATCGTGAACAACAGATCGAAGCTTCCTCTGAACTGTATGAAGTAATTGCTGCTTGTGAACAATGGCGTAGTGCGACCTGTGGTGGTTTTGATGCACGTTTGGGCCAATTGATTCAGTTATGGGAACAAAGTCATCAGGTGCACAATCTGGATGATCAAACCCAAGAAGCTTTATTAAGCCAGTTAAAAACCCAAAGCATTAAGTTAAATCCGAAAACCAAACAAATTAAACTGGATTCAGCCATTAAAATTGCACCTGATGCCTATGCCAAAGGCTATGTAATTGATCGTGCTTTGATTGCGGCAAGACAAGCTGTACCGCATTTACAGGGGATTTTGATTGATATTGGCGGTGATATGCGGGTGTGGGGGCAATCACCCCAACACGCGGGCTGGAAAGTTGGCATTCAAAATCCAAATGAGCGCTTTGATAATGCTGCGCCAGCTCAGGTTTTGAATATTAAAGATCAAGCAGTGGCATTCAGTGGACAAGGTTACCGTTCGTTGGTAGGCCAATCGCATTTACTTAATCCGCAAACAGGTATGCCAATTCAAACCGTAGAGCAATGTGTTGTGGTTGGACAGTGTGCTGCGGATGCAGATGCTTTGGCAACGGCTTTAACCGCAATGTCACCTCAGGAAGGCATGCAACTGATTGAGGAATTGGTTGGGTTTGAAGCACAATTGGTTGCCAGTGATGGCAGTAACTATCAAAGTTCAGGTTGGTCTACGCTTTTAGATGCCAACCAACCTGCGATCATGCGACATGTTGCTGCTAATGGTGCAGCAACAGCTTGGCCTAAAGGTTATCAGGCTCAAATTGAAGTGAATATTCCAAAACTAGCCGTTGATAATTATCGTGCACCGTATGTTTCCGTTTGGGTGACGGATAGTGATAAAAAATTAGTGCGTACGCTTGCGGTTTGGGGCAAAGATGAGAAGTGGCTGAACTCAAACTATGTCTGGTGGCGTCGCTATGGTCGTCAAATGCCAAACTTGGATGCAGTAGCTAAGCCATCACGTCAACCAGGGCAGTACCGTTTGGCTTGGGATGGTAAAGATGAAGCAGGCAAAGCTGTGGATGCAGGTAAATATTTAATCCATATTGAAACCTCTCGTGAGCATGGTGATCATTCATACCAAAGTTTTGAATTAGAAGTCGGGCCGAAAGCGGTAACAAAAACACTTCCTGCACAGGCAGAAATTGGTACGCTGAAACTAAACTTCCAACGTGGTGCTTAATTAAAAGCCCTACTTATTTACGAGGCTTATCTCTTGTATCAACGCCGTGATTTTTACCGCCATGCACGCTATGTGCATGGTTGGCTCTCTGCTTTTGCGTTCATTGTTCTGATCTTTTTTGCTGCAACAGGATTGCTGCTCAATAACCCAGATTGGTTTAAATCATCCACCGATGAACAAATTGTAAAACTCACTTTACCAGCTGCTTTTGTCAGTGCCATCCAAAAACAAGAGAATCCAACTCCGGCGATTCTGGATTTTGTTCGCGACAAGCAGCCACTGATTGGACGTTATAAAAGCAGCGAAGTTATGGATGGGGAGGTGATGATCCGTTTGGAGAGTCCAGCAGGTTCAACAGATCTCTGGGTGTTGATGGATCAAGGTGAAGTCGAAATTACCCAAAAACCAGCAACGACCGTTTCATTACTCAATGATCTACATCGCGGTAAAAATGTCGGTGCAACATGGCATTGGCTCATTGATATCAGTGCGATCATCATCATTTTATTGTCTTTGGCGGGCTATATTTTATTTCTCACGATTAAAACCCGTTTAATCACGCATTTGCTTCTCACAGCAGCAAGTTTGGCAGCGATTATTTTACTCATTTGGTTTGCCATTTAAGGTGGAGTCATGACACAGGCTGTGCTGATCGTTATTGCGATTTTGGCAATATTATTGGGTCTGCATCTTTTTATTGTGATGTACTTGCTTTGGCAGCAAAAACGTTCAAAGACATCTCCGCAATTGCATCCTTCATATTTGGTGGTTTATGCCAGTCAGTCTGGACATGCCGAAATCTGGGCGAGACATACCGCTGAACAACTACTTTTAGTTGATGATCAGATCGTAGTCAAAAATATTCAAGATCTGAGTATCCATGATTTAACCGAGCAACAGCGAATTTTATGGGTGGTGAGTACCTATGGTGAAGGGGATGCACCTGATAGTGCACAATCCTTTATCAATAAAGCCTTGACTCAAGGCTTAGATTTATCCCATTTATCCTTTGCAGTGTTGGCATTGGGAGATCGGCGCTATGCTAATTTTTGTCAGTTTGGGCGGAGATTGGAACAATGGTTGCTACAACAACAGGCACAGGCTTTATTTGACACAGTTTTAGTAGATCAAATGAATAGCCGTGATTTGGAACAATGGTTGATTGGGTTAGAACAGCTAACTTCAATGCAGTTCAGTGATTTAACCCATTCACAACAAATGCTGCAATTAAAGTTTGCGCATCGGCAGTGTCTAAATAAAGGCAGTATCGGTGAACCCATTTATAAAGTTCAATTGATTGGTGATGAGGACTTGGTTTGGTCATCAGGTGATATTTTAGAGATCCAATGCGAAAACAATCTGGATGATATTGAAGCGTTTTTGCAATCACAGCGACAGCCAATCCATACTGACTTAATCGCTCAATTAAGCCCCCTGAACTTAAGAAAATTACCGAGCAAAGCAGAGCAGTCCTTTCAGCAATGGTTAACCCAATTTGAGCACTTACCCAAGCGTGAGTATTCCATCGCAAGCTTGGCTGAAAATGGTTTTATTGAGCTGGTCGTTAGGCAACAACATACGGAAACAGGGCTGGGTTTAGGCTCGGGCTGGCTAACACAAGGCTTGCAGCAAGACCAAATCTTACAAGCTCATATTCGTCATAATCCAAGTTTTCATTTGCCGCATGATGCCAGACCTTTGATTTTGATTGGCAATGGTACTGGCATTGCCGGTTTACTGGCACATCTACGTCAGAGAGAGCATTGGGGCTATAAACAAAACTGGCTGATTTTTGGCGAAAGACAGCAGCAATTTGATCATCTTTATCAGGCTGAAATTCACTATTGGCAGCAACATGGCTTTCTCGATCAAGTCGATTATGCATTTTCCCGTGATCAAGCCGAAAAAATCTATGTACAAGATTGTTTAAAAGCACAATCAGCTCGATTACAGACTTGGGTGAATCAAGGTGCAGCAGTTTATATCTGTGGTAGCCTTAAGGGAATGGCGAGTGGTGTCGATCAGGCTTTAACAGAAATTTTGGGCCTTGATTTGGTGGAGCAGCTTAAACAACAACAGCGCTATCAACGCGATGTCTATTAATCGGATTCAGCTAGAACCAGCGCTTTAATCTTGCTGGCTTTTTCAAAATGATCCAGTCGATGCTCCATGATCCACCAATGTGCAGCCTCCATAAGGCGCTCAGGATCATCATTTTTATTGGCGAAGAAGGCATAGAAAGAAAGTCCGACATTATTGCCTTTTTTGGTCATTTTTTCATCGCAGACATGGATGATTTTAGCTTTTAATTCGGCTCTCATCTTGTATTCTAAGCGGCTAATCAGAATTGGATGCAGATCATAGCATCCTAAACATAAGTGATTGTCATCATTTAGTTTTAATGTTTATTTTGCAATTAAAAAGTCAGCTCAAGATAAGCTGACTTCGATGCTTCAATCATTTTTAAGCGGAAGAAAATTAGAATTTTTTCTCAAGGCTAAACTGTAAGGATGGAATACTTTCATTGGTTCTCGCCTGATATAAGCTCCCATCTGTTTGATTGGTTAAGCGCTCCTTATAATTGGTGCCCAAGACGTTATTGAGATTAAGACTTGCTGCCCAGCCATGACTAAAGCGTTTGGTTGCACTGAGATCTAAGCTAAAACGTTCATTGGTGGTACGATCATAGGGTTGGCCATCTAAGGCACGGGTAAATTCAGGTGTATAACTCACGTTTACGCTGGTCGAGAGTTGCCATGGTTTATAGCTATAGGATAAACCCGCACTGGTATTATAAGGCGCAACATCACTGGCTAAGCGTTCACGGTGTTGTTCATCTTCAATTTTGGCGCGAACCGTTGAGACTTGTCCATTGAGCATAAACGCATGTCCAGCTTCAGTTTGCTTGAGTGCATAGCGGCCTGAGAATTCAACACCATAGGTGGTCGCTTGATCTTGGTTTTGTGGACGTTCTACATAACGTGTGCCTTCAAGTGCAATGACTTTCTCTATGTAGTCTTTAATTTCACGATGATAGGCCGTGACACTCACACCACCACTGGCAGAATCATAGGCAAGGGTGGATTCAGCCGCACGGATTTTTTCTGGTTTTAGATTTGGATTGCCGCCACGATCGGGGTTATTTAAACTACCTGCATCGCTATCTGTAGAGACAGTCACATTCGGAATCAGCCGTTCGGTATTAGGACTCTTAAAAGCTTGGCTCAAGTTGGTTTGAATTGACCATTGCTCAGTGAGGTCAAAACGATAAGCCAAAACAGGGCTTAAATGTTGGTCTTGATAATCAACCAAGCCTGAACGATTAAGCCATTCCTGACGCGCACCTAAAGTTACTGTTTGGCGGTCTGTAAAGCGCCAACTTCCTTCGCCATACACAGCATAACGTTGTTCATCAAGACTTTTGCTGACATTGCTATCGAGTTCGTTGCTACGGGTGTCGAAACCAAACTTAATTTGACGGTCTTTATCTAATTTACGGACTCCATCATAGGCAAGACCGTACTCATTTACCGTTTCATCCGTATAAATTGTATTTTGTGGTGAGCGGGTGAGTTGGGTTTCCGTCTGACGTTCAACAGACAAACGGATTTTATCACTCAGATCTTTGTCTTTACGTTCATAACGCGTGTTTAAGCGAATACTATCGTTTTTGTCATCTTGAGTCTGATTAGATGAATAGCCATCCATTTTAATATTGCGGTAGAACAATTCTGCAATCAACTTTTGTTGATCATCCAGATCGTATTGCAAACGTGGTGAAAACATTTGCATGGTGCGGTTGGTGGTGCGGAGTTGTTCGCGGGTTCCTGTTGCTGTTTCAGTTTTGCTGATCGAGGTGTTGTCCATCCACATTTGATTGGCTGAAACGCTATATGACCACTGGTTTTCACGACCGTCTGCTTGAATGTTGATTTGCTTGCGTTCAGATTGTTGTTCACCGCTATCACGTAAGCCATAGCCGAGTTTCACTGAGCCATTTAAACGAGTATCCAGAGGTTCTTTTAAAATAATATTAATAACCGCTGAGGATGCAACTGAAGCTTGGGCAACACTTGGTTGTTTGACTACTTCGATACGTTCAATCATTTCTGGCGTAATGGTATCAATAACTGACATGCCACCACGTGGGCCACCTTGCACAGGTTCACCATTAATCAAAAATGTGGGTGCGCCACCACCACGGAAACGCATGCCTGATGCATCGCCACCACCGCGAGGACCTTGGCCAAAACTTGGAATTTGGAATCCAGCAGCACGTCGTAATGCATCCATGACGGATTGATCACCATATTGCAGCATTTCTTCACGGCTAATGATGGTTTTAGGTACAGCACTAATATCATCATCTTTGGCTTTTTTAGGCTCGGCTGAAGCCTTAAATGAAAGGGTCGGCAAAACTTGAGGACTTGACTCGGATGCTGCGGGCGCAGGACTCTCAGTAACTGGTTCGGCAGCAAACATTGAAGCACTTATACTGAGCAATGCTGAGCTAAGCACAGTGAGTTTTCCACAATAAACAGCATATTTCATTCTAGACCCCCAAAAAACGATCAAATTATTTTCTGTGTAGCCTAATGTAAAATTGTGTAGAAAAATGGAATTTATTCTTAAGAACTCAAAGATTTAAAAATTATTTTCAAGCTTGGATTTGAAGATGAAAATGAAGCATAAATTTCAAATGAATAAGAAATGGCCTATTAAGTTAAAAATTAATGCAAAAAATGATGAAAATGAGAATGATTTTTATTAAAATTGTAGCGTTTTTTTGTTTTTAACATTTTTTTAATTTTTGTCTGAGTTTTTTGAGAAATTTTATGCGTTCTTTACCTTTAAATATGCATCACAAGCCTATTTTCAAATTTAGCTTGTTAAGCATGATGCTGTTGCAAGCACAGTATGCTTTTGCCAATGAGGCAGCGGCGCCAACAGCAGTGATGCCAACCATTAAGATCGAAGCAATGAGCGAGCTTGATCCGATCAAAAGTTATATCGATTATGATCAGGCTAGTGTGACCCGTAATGGTCTTAAGAAAAAAGATATTCCACAGACCATCGATACCATTGATGTGCAAAAATATAAAATTTATGGCGCCAATGACCTGAGTGTCATGCTACAGGGGACACCAGGTGTAACAACCACCTATGATACACGTGGTGATGGCATTATGATTCGTGGGTTTGGTGCGGATACCAGTGATATCTATCGTAATGGCGTTCGTGAGGGAGGGCAAGTACGCCGTAGTACTGCCAACGTAGAGCGTATCGAGATTTTAAAAGGTCCTGCCTCTGTACTTTATGGCCGCGGTGCTGGTGGGGGTGTCGTGAATATGGTGACCAAATTTGCCAATTTTGATTCAAAAAGTTCAGTTGGTATTTATGGAGGATCGTATGAAAATATTGGGGGTACTTTAGATATCAACCAAGTCGTGAATGATAACTGGGCTGTACGTTTAGTTGGAGAGAAGTCAGATACAAATAGCTTCCGTTCAGGCATCGGTACTAAGCAATCTATGTTTTCACCAAGTGTGACTTATCGTAGTGATGATGAAAAATTACTTTGGACCACAGAATATACTTACGACAAATTAGATCGTATCCCAGATCGTGGACCATCATTTTCAGTATTAAGTCGTTTCCCTGAAAATATCTTGAGAGAAACAGGTTTTGCAACCTCATCGGATTTCATTGTTGATGAATTACAAACAGTACGTACTGACTTAAAATATGAATTTGCGCCAGATTGGAAGTTTCATTGGGCATTAAGCTATCGACAAGCTAATCAAGATTTCGATAACTTCTTTGGTGGAAGTTATTGTACTGATAGTACAAAAGGCTGCAAACCAGGTTACATCAAGCAATCATATGCTTGGCAAGAAACTATGAATAAAACAACAACGAATACCTTTGATATTACCGGTAAGTTTAATACGGGGAAATTAGAACACCAACTGATGGTCGGTGCAGACTGGTCACATGAAGATCGTGAGCCTAAGTTGGGTAACTATTCAAGTGGGGATAGTGCCGGACTCTATTATCAATTGATCAATCCATATAACACAAAAGATTATCAGACCTCATTTGATCGTAGTCTAGGTCGACCAAACGCAACATCTTATACACACCAAAATAATGATAGCCTAGCGTTCTTTGTACAAGACTTAATTTCATTAACACCCACGTTAAAAATGATGCTTGGCGCTCGTTATGATCAATATGAAGTTAATACTCGAGATACTTTGGCTACGTCAAAGACATATGGACAATCTGTCTCTACGGATTCAGAGACATTTAGTCCAAATGTCGGTTTTGTTTGGCAACCAATTGATAGTCAAAGTTTTTATGCATCATATAGTAAGAGTTTTGCACCATTTGGTGGTAGTGCGGGGGTTTCACCGTTTACCAGTGGTACAGTCGATTTGAGAATGGTGAATGCTGAACCTCAATATAATGAGCAATATGAAATTGGTGTTAAAAGTGATTGGTTTAATGATCGCTTGAATACTCAATTCTCTGTTTTTGATATCCGTAAGAAAAATATTCGTTATCGTCCAGATCCTGACAATCGACCTTTTGATTATGTAATTGGTGGTGAACATCAGTCAAAAGGCGCTGAGTTTAGCTTTATTGGTCGTGTACTTGATAATGTATTTATCCGAGGTGGTTATGGATATACAGATGCAAAAGTGAAAGATGATAAAGAAAAGTCAGCCAATACAGGTCATTACTTAGCAAATGTTGCGAAAAATACAGGTAATTTATTTATTCGCTATTTACCTGTAGACAGTATCTATACAGAGGTTGGTGCGACCTATAATGGTTCGCTATATACGAATATATCAAATGCTCCAGATACAAAACTTGATGGGTGGACGCGTTTAGATGCTGCCGTGGGTTATAAAGGAGAGCATTGGGGAGCTACTTTAGCAGTGAGTAATCTGACGGATAAAGTGTATTGGAGATCAAACACGATGCCAGGTACACCACGCAACTTCTTGGTGCGTTTGAATTACCAGTTCTAATCAAAACACATTAATGTGACTTTAAGCACTTTTGTCTAGACAAAAGTGCTTTCTCATTTTTAGCTGCTGAAAATGAACAGTTTTTTCTGTTATAAAGATATAGTTTATATCTATCTTATTGAATTATATAAAATGTCATTGCTAAAAAAACTGGAATATTCTAATATTTGATTGAGTGAAAATTAAGCAAAAAACTTATTAGAATAACTGTATAATTGTGATGTGGTTATCATTTGTGATTTTAATATGCGTTTTTGTTCTCCTTTTCAGTCTTTTTTGTTAGCATTAAAGAAAACTTTATAATAGAGATAATAATAATGAAGATTAAGATTGCGATCGCTTTGGTCTTTTCAGTATTTGTTTTGGGTTATGTCACCTATGTTGATGCCCAAACCAAGAAACGCCAAGAGCTAATGAAAATTGTTCAAGATGCCGAAAACAGCTTGAATACGATACAGCATAACCAACATACGCATTTATCCTCTTATCAGCGTAATCAGTAGTTTTATGTGCTAATAAAGAGCATTGCTGATTCAATCGTCTGAGTTTGATCGTGAAATACGCTTTTTTTGTATTGTGATACTCAAGTTTTGAGTAGAATCTGTTAAAATATTTACCATTAAATAAAAAGCTGCATGTTGATATGCGGCTTTTTACGTTTTGATATCGGAATCGAATTTATACATATCTTCTGTGTAACAAGCGCAAAGCTGGCATATAGATTGCTTTTAGCCTTGTATACCTTTTTGTGTACATTCAAAAAAGATTGCAAACACAAACGTATAGATTTCATATTCTACGATCTTAGATTTCAACAGGTGCTATGTTATGACAACGCCTAATGCTTCGGCTGGTTTGTTAGAACGCTTATTTAAGCTGAGCGAAAACAAAACCAACTTTAGAACGGAAGTTCTAGCAGGTGTAACTACATTCTTGACGATGTGTTACATCATCATTGTAAACCCACTCATTCTTTCTGAAACTGGCATGGATCATGGTGCTGTGTTTGTTGCAACCTGTTTGGCTGCGGCAATTGGGTGTTTGGTCATGGGGATTATTGCGAACTATCCAATCGCACTTGCACCTGGAATGGGCTTAAATGCTTATTTTACCTATTCGGTTTGTTTAGGCATGGGCGTGCCTTGGCAAACTGCTTTAGCAGCAGTTTTTGTGTCAGGTTTGGTTTTCCTTGCAATCAGCTTCTTTAAAATTCGTGAAGCGATTGTCAATGCAATTCCAATGTCTCTGAAATTTGCAATTGGTGGTGGTATTGGTTTATTCCTTGCCTTAATTGCACTAAAAAATGCAGGCATTATTGTTGATAATCCAGCGACCTTGGTTGGTCTAGGCGATATCAAGCAACCAACGGTGTTATTGGCCTTATTTGGCTTCTTAATGATTGTCGTTTTGCATCAGTTTAAAGTACGCGGTGCGATCATTCTTAGTATTTTGGTTGTGACTGCGATTGCAACTGCAATGGGCTTGAATGAGTTCAAGGGTGTTGTCGGTCAAGTTCCTTCTTTAGCACCTACCTTTATGCAAATGGACTTCGAAGGTTTATTTACCGCCAGTATGGTTGGGGTGATTTTCGTCTTCTTTATTGTCGATTTATTTGACAGTACAGGGACCTTGGTTGGTGTGTCACATCGTGCAGGTCTGCTTCAAGATGGTAAATTGCCACGTTTGAAGAAGGCATTATTTGCAGATTCAACTGCAATCGTAGCGGGTGCTGCTTTAGGTACATCGTCAACTACACCTTATATTGAATCCGCTTCAGGTGTTGCGGCAGGTGGGCGTACGGGTTTAACCGCAGTCGTTGTTGCATTTCTTTTCATTGGTTGCTTGTTCTTGGCACCATTGGCTCAATCGGTTCCAGGTTTTGCAACAGCACCCGCATTGTTATTTATTGGTGTGTTGATGATCCAAGGGATCACACATATCGATTGGGATGATATTACTGAAGCTGTTCCTGCCTTTTTAACCATCGTGTTTATGCCATTTACCTACTCAATTGCAGATGGTATCGCGATGGGCTTTATCAGCTATGCATTGGTTAAATTACTGACAGGAAAAGCAAAGACAGTTCCTTATATGGTCTGGATTATTGCGGCACTGTGGGTGTTTAAATTTGTTGCATTTGGCGGCTAAGCAAATCGTTGTTATTATTTTATCATTCTCTTTGTGGGCTGTTTGAATAACAGCTCTTTCTGTGAAGAGAGCCTAAAAGGGCGTTATTTCGATAACACCCTTTTTTCTTTAGACGTGGAGTTAATATGAATCAAATCGAGCTGATTCGTGCTTTACCCAAAGCCGAATTGCATGTGCATATTGAAGGGACTTTTGAACCAGAACTGATGTTTGCAATTGCACAGCGTAATCAGATTCAGATTCCTTATCAGTCGGTTGAAGAAGTGAAGCAAGCGTATAACTTCCATAATCTTCAATCTTTCTTAGATATTTATTATGCGGGCGCAAATGTGCTGGTGCTTGAACAAGATTTTTATGATCTTGCTTGGGCATATTTCGAGAAATGTGCTGAAGATCGTGTGGTACATACCGAAATGTTCTTCGACCCGCAAACGCATACTGAACGTGGGGTTGAATTTGCAACTGTGCTTGCTGGTTTGAAGCGTGCCTGCGCAGATGCAAAAGAAAAGTTAGGAATTAGTTCTCAGCTGATCATGTGTTTCTTGCGTCATTTAAGCGAAGAAAAAGCATTTGAAACGCTTGAGCAAGCATTGCCATTTAAAGATGATATTATTGCGATTGGTTTAGACTCAAGCGAAGTTGGACATCCTCCAGCCAAATTTGAGCGTGTATTTGCTAAAGCCCGTGAAGCAGGTTTCTTGATTGTGGCACATGCGGGTGAAGAAGGCCCACCAGAATATATCTGGGAAGCTTTAGACTTGTTGAAAGTAAACCGTATTGATCATGGTGTGCGTTCTGAAGAAGATGAGCGCTTAATGGTGCGTTTAATCGCTGAGAAAATGCCTTTAACAGTTTGCCCTTTAAGTAACTTAAAGCTTTGTGTTGTAAAAGACATGGGTGAGCATAACATCCGCCGTTTATTGCAGCAGGGCGTACACGTTACTGTGAACTCAGATGATCCGTCGTATTTCGGTGGTTATATGAATGATAACTTTGTGGCGATTCAGCAAGCTTTGGATTTAAGCAATGATGAATTAAAGCAACTGGCAATCAACTCTTTTGAAGCTTCATTCATTTCGGATGAAGAAAAGCAAAAGTGGATTGCAGAAGTGAAAAAGATCTAAATTAAAAAACCGCGTAAAGCGGTTTTTTTTATGACTCAAAAATTATTTGGGTTGGCGCAACATACTGAGTAAAACATTATCTTTGTCTATAAGGTGATGTTTGATGGCAGCCAAAGCATGTCCAGCAACGAGTAGACCAGCGAACCATGAAAGATAAATATGTAGAGGTTTAACAATTGCCAGTAATTCTGGATTATCTTGTACTAAACGTGGAATCTCGAATAAATATAAAACTGGAGCAGGGTGTCCAGCACTCCAACTAAATAAACAGCCAGTAATTGGCAGCGCTAATAACATTAAATAAAGGAATAAATGTCCAACATGCGCCAACATTTTCATCAGAGGCGACATGGTGTTTGGTAGTTCAGGTGCAGGGTGGGTGTAGCGCCAAAAAATACGAATAACGACTAAGAAGATAATGGTGGTTGCTATATTTTTATGTAGGGTAATAACTGTTCCTTTGAAACTCCCATCGGCATCATAGCTAAGAAAATTACCGCTATAAAAGCCGATAAGCCACGCAATAATAAAAATAGCAGCCATGAGCCAATGTAAAACTTGCGCAGTGCGTGTGTAATATTGTGCTGAGGTTGGCATCGCAACATCCTAGCTGTGATATGAGTTCTTTGATTTTAAATAGCGCTTTTTCCTACTCATACAGTGTAAATGTAACGGAGCGTTTTATGAGTGGAACGTTGTAGTGCTTATAAATCATTTATCATTGTTATATTATGTAAAGATAGCACAGGGTCATATCATAAAACGTGTCATTTAGGCACAATACGCCTGCCAAAATTTAGATACGGAATAGAAATCATGAAAAAGTTGGTACTTATTGTTGCCCCTGCTGTTTTAGCTTTAACAGGCTGCGTTACTCCAGATGGAAATAACTCAGTGGGTGCAACTTCACAGCAGTTAGGCATGGCTGCATTGAAAGTTGCTGTAAATGCGAAATGTATTAATGAAATTAATACGCTACCAGCGTGGAAAACAGCGACACGTGTAATGACCGCAGAACAACGTGAAAATATTCAAACTGAAGTTTGTGGCTGTGTCAGTGAAAAAGCACCAAATAGCGTAACAGCAGTAGAATTGGCTACCGCAGCTATTGATCCAACGGCACGCGCGACGATTGTGACTCAAGTGGTTTCTCAAACTGTAAATGCATGTGTGGCTGAAACTTTCAAGAAAGCAGGTTAATAAGATAAGGCTGAGTCATCGGCCTTTAGAGATTTTATATGAGAGTTGCTGGTGTAGATGAGGCAGGGCGAGGACCATTAGTGGGTTCTGTTGTTGCTGCCGCAGTCATTTTAGATCCGAATAATCCGATTGAGGGTTTAAATGATTCTAAAAAGTTAACCGAAAAAAAACGGGAAAAGCTGTTCTTGGAGATTCAAGAAAAAGCTTTAGCTTGGTCAATTGCTGAAGCAACCCATGCCGAAATTGATGAATTGAATATTTTGCAAGCCACTTTTCTTGCAATGCGTCGTGCAGTAGAGGGATTAGCTGCTTCTCCTGCAAAAGTAATTGTGGATGGTAACCAGATTCCAAAAGGAATTACGATTCCGTGTGAGGCGATTGTGGGGGGGGATGCTAGCCATGCAGAAATTAGTGCGGCCAGTATTCTAGCGAAAGTGACCCGTGACCGTCAGATGCATGAGTTAGATCAGCAACATCCTGACTATGGGTTTGCTAAACACAAAGGTTATCCAACTAAAGCACATTTTGAAGCGATTGCCGCTCATGGTGTCATTGATCAACACCGCCGTAGTTATGCGCCTGTCAAGAAAGCTTTAGGGCTGTAAAAACAATTAAAGCGACTAATTTTAGTCGCTTTAATCATTCGAGAAGAATGCGGCATATTAACGATTGAAGTTATTATGTTGAGAAAAATCATTATTCTCTTCTTCATAAGAATGTTGATAATCTTGATCAAGATGTTGCAGATGCTCATGCATGGCACGTTCATGTTGGATACGTTGGTAAATTTCCTCACGATGCACAGAAACTTCTTTTGGAGCATTTACACCAATACGCACCTGATTGCCTTTTACGCCAAGCACAGTAACACTGACTTGATCCCCAATCATTAATGTTTCTCCGACACGACGGGTCAGAATCAGCATGTTTATCTCCTTGCTAAACGCTTAAACTTGCGACAGGGAATTCATTGTTTGAAAGCACAGCCTAATATACAGAAAACTCTAACAGAAATATGTAAAAAACATTTTTTTTCGTAAGTTCTGTGAGAGTCTTTTTAAAAACCTCAAGGCTAATATAACAGAGCCACTATAAGAAAAACTATAGTGGCTCTGTTTTTTTTCTTATTTACTTGCGAGTAAATATGTTTAAGCAGCTATTAATTAAGCACGTGCACTGCTTTCGCCGTGTTCACGATCTAGGCCAAAAGCTGTATGTAAACAACGAACTGCCAACTCTAAATAGTTTTCTTCGATGATGACAGAAACTTTGATTTCTGATGTAGAAATCATGAGAATATTAATGCTTTCTTCAGCTAATGCAGTGAACATTTTGCTCGCTACACCTGCGTGAGAACGCATACCAACGCCAACGATAGACACTTTTACGATGTCATCACGCGTCACAACTTCACAACCGTCAATACTATTTGCAGTTTGTTCTAAAATTGCTTTTGCTTTTGCTAAGTCAGTACGATTCACGGTAAAAGTAAAATCTGTTGTGCCGTCTTCTTCAACATTTTGGATAATCATATCCACTTCGATGTTGGCATTGCTGATCGGTGACAAGATTTTAGATGCGATACCTGGTTCATCAGGAACACCTAAAATAGTGAGTTTTGCTTCGTCACGGTTAAATGCAATACCTGCGATGATTGGTTGTTCCATATCGTCTTCCGCCTCAGTCGTAATTAGTGTACCTACGTTTTGTTTGAAATCTTCATCAAATGCGCCATCATTATCGTTATCAAAGCTTGATAATACACGTAATGGCACTTGATATTTGCCTGCGAATTCAACAGAGCGAATTTGTAAAACTTTCGAACCTAAAGATGCCATTTCTAGCATTTCTTCAAAAGAAATACGGTCAACTTTCTTCGCTTTAGGCGCTACACGAGGGTCAGTGGTATAAACACCATCTACATCGGTATAAATCTGGCATTCATCTGCTTTTAGTGCTGCAGCAAGTGCAACGCCTGAAGTATCTGAACCACCACGACCTAAAGTTGTGATATTGCCATTGGCATCATAACCTTGGAAACCGGCAACGACGATGACACGACCAGCATCCAGATCAGCGGTCATTACATCAGTATCAATTGATTCAATACGTGCTTTGGTAAACGCGCTGTCAGTTTTGATACCAACTTGACGACCTGTATATGATTTAGCTTCTACACCAATTGAATTCAGTGCCATAGCTAACATGGAAATCGTTACTTGTTCACCCGTTGACACCATTTGATCTAATTCGCGTGGGTCAGGGGTGCTGGTAATGGCTTTGGCAAGCGCAAGTAAGCGGTTCGTTTCACCACTCATTGCTGATACAACCACGACCACCTTGTGACCATGATCATGCCAACGCTTGACACGATGAGCAACATTTAAAATGCGCTCAGGAGTACCCATAGAGGTACCGCCATATTTTTGAACGATTAATGCCATAGTTGTTCCATATAAGCCATGACCCTGAGAGGCATCAGGGTCAGTTACACAAAAGTGAAGTCTTTATTATTGCTCAAGCCAAGCAGGTAATGCTGCGATGACTTGATCAAACTTCTCGTTAAGTGGCGCGCCACCTTGTGCTAAGTCAGGTTTACCACCACCTTTACCACCAAGCTCTTGAGCTAAGTGTTTGATGATGTCACCTGCTTTTAGAGTTGCAGCGTATTGTTTAGCGACGGAAGCGATTAAACTCACTTTATCACCTTCAACACCAGCTAAAATAATGACTGCATCTTCTAATTTTGATTTTACGCTGTCATGAAGATTGCGTAATGATTTGGCATCTAAACCTTTTACCGATGTGATAAGCGTTTGACGACCTGCAATTTCTTTGACTTGATCTAAAAGTTCAGCCGCTTGGAAGCTGGCTAATTTCTGATTCAATTGTTCGATTTGCTTTTGTAGGCTAGAAGCAGTTTCAACAATGGCTTCAACTTTCTCTACAGTTTGGTCTTTTTGAGCTTTCAACAAACCGTTAATGATTTGGATATCTGTTTCTGCTTTTTGAACCACTTCAAGCGCTTTAGTGCCAGTCACGGCTTCAATACGACGAACGCCCGCAGCGACACCACCTTCTGAGGTGATTTTAAATAAACCAATATCACCCGTACGCTTAACGTGAATACCACCACAAAGTTCGATAGAGAAGTTTTTCTCTTCAATAATAGAACCCATAGACAGTACGCGAACTTCTTCACCATACTTTTCACCGAACAGCATCATTGCGCCTTTGGCTTTCGCAGATTCAATATCCAACAATTCAGTCGTTACAGGGCTGTTGGCAATAACTTCAGCATTGACTAAACGCTCAATCTGTTGCAACTGTTCAAATGAAACAGGTTGGTCATTGGCAAAGTCGAAACGTAAAATGTCACTCGCAACCAAAGAACCTTTCTGTTGAACATGTTCACCAAGAATTTGACGTAAAGCCGCATGGAGAAGGTGAGTGGCAGAGTGATTACGTGCTGTTGCAGCACGAATATCGGCTTTAACGGTTGCTTCAACATTTTGAGTAGCTTTAAGGCTACCCATGGTCACGATACCTTGATGGACAAAAGCACCGCCAGATTTTTTAGTATCTTGAACTTCGAAGATACCAGTATCGTTTTTGAAAAGACCAGTGTCACCGATTTGACCACCGCTTTCTGCATAGAAAGGAGTTTGGTTCAATACGATCAGTGCTTCGTCACCTTCGTTGATTTCATCAACCTGAACGCCATCTTTATAGATCGCCACAATTTGACCCTGACCTTGAGTCGCGTCATAGCCATCAAATTGAGTTTCGCCTTCAACTTTAACGATACTGTTGTAGTCAACTGCGAATTTACCCGCATCACGTGCGCGTTGGCGTTGTGCAGCCATTTCCACTTCGAAGCCAGCTTCGTCAATGGTCAGATCACGCTCACGTGCAATATCAGCCGTTAAGTCAGTCGGGAAGCCGTAAGTGTCATACAGTTTAAATACAGTTTCACCAGCAATCACATTGCCTTTTAGTTGAGCCAATTCACCTTCGAGCAATTTCAAGCCTTGCTCAAGTGTCTTCGCGAATTGCTCTTCTTCTTTAAGAAGCTGTGCTTCGATACGTGCTTGCTGTGCAGCAAGTTCAGGATAAGCATCGCCCATCACTTCAATCAGCGGTTGCAACATCTTATAGAAGAAGGAACCTGTTGCACCCAATTTGTTGCCGTGACGTACTGCACGACGAATGATACGACGCAATACATAACCACGACCTTCATTTGAAGGGTTAACACCGTCAGCAATCAAGAATGAACATGAACGTGCATGGTCAGCAATCACTTTTAAAGAAGCAGGATATTCAACAGGTTTATTTTGTGCTTTCGCTTCAGCTTCAATTGCAGTGGTATCTAAACCAATGATGTCAGCAGCAGCTTTTAATAAGTGTTGGAACAGGTCAATTTCATAGTTTGAATTGACATGTTGCAGTACAGCCGAAATACGCTCCAAGCCCATACCTGTATCCACAGAAGGTGCTGGAAGAGGGTGCATGACACCATCTGCAGTACGGTTGAACTGCATGAAAACGTTGTTCCAGATTTCGATGAAACGGTCGCCATCTTCTTCTGGTGTGCCTGGTAAGCCACCCCAAATATGGTCACCATGATCATAGAAAATTTCAGAACATGGACCACAAGGACCTGTGTCACCCATTGCCCAGAAGTTGTCTGATGCGTATTGTCCGCCTTTATTGTCACCAATACGGATAATACGTTCAGCATCGATCCCGATTTCTTTGTTCCAGATATCAAATGCTTCATCATCGGTATGATAAACCGTGACATATAAACGATCTTTCGGTAAGCCTAACCATTGTTCGCTGGTCAAAAATTCCCAAGCAAATTTCAGTGCATTTTGTTTGAAATAATCACCGAAAGAGAAGTTACCTAACATTTCAAAGAAAGTATGGTGACGCGCTGTATAACCGACGTTGTCAAGGTCATTATGCTTACCGCCAGCACGTACACATTTTTGTGATGAAACAGCACGGACATAGTCGCGCTTTTCTAAACCTAAGAAACAATCTTTAAACTGGTTCATACCAGCATTGGTAAACAGCAAAGTTGGGTCGTTGGCGGGAACCAGAGAACTCGAAGCGACACGTGTATGCCCTTGCGATTCGAAATAACGCAAAAATGCTTCACGGATTTCAGCTGATGTCATAAAGCGAGTACTCACAACCAAGACACTCCATAATTTTGAATTTGGCTATATGCAACAAGGTACGTTGTGTCTAATGTTCTACAATCGAACCCAGTGCGTGGCATAGATTTTAAAAGTGCTAAATTATAACGGAAAATACCTGCCTCACCAACGATTTTACAAGCAATATCATATAAAACTGTGTTTAAGCTAAAAATCTATATTCAACAATGCGCTTGATGTTTTACCATATAGCATAGAAAAGATGATGTTTTGATGAATAAGGACGCTACATGCAACGTATCGCTATCAATGGATTTGGTCGAATTGGTCGGAATGTATTACGTGCGTGGTTTGAGAGTCCTAAGCAATTTCAGTTTGATATTGTTGCCATCAATGATATTGCTGATGTGCAGACCTTGGTGCATTTGTTTAAATACGACACCACGCATGGTCGTTTTGCAGGTCAAGTTGAAATTCAAATTGAAAATCAACATATTTTCTTGAATATCCAGTCTAATCAGCGTCAGTTAAAGTTACAGGTTTTTAAGCAGGCTCAGCCAGAATTATTGCCTTGGGCTGACTTGCACATTGATGTGGTGCTTGAATGTACCGGTTTATTCCGTTCACGTGCTGATGCAACTCGTCATGTTGAGGCAGGCGCGAAGCGTGTGATTATTGGTGCTGCGCCTTTTGATTCTGTGGACGCCGCGATTGTCTATGGTGTTAATCACAATGACGTAAAGGCCACAGATCAAATCATTTCTAGTGTCTCATGTACCACACAGGCCTTAGTGCCGTTGGTCAAAATTATTGATGATGCCTTTGGTATTGATACCGCATTAATGACAGAAATCCATGCGGTCACAGCCGATCAATCGGTATTAGATCATGCTCATCGGGATTTACGTCGCGCACGTGCTTCAGGGCAAAATATTATTCCAACCACATCCAGTGCCTTGGGTGCATTGAAACAGGTCATGCCGAAAATGGAAGATCGGATTAATGGTTATTCGATTCGTGTACCGACCATTAATGTGGCTGCCATTGATCTCACTTTTGTTTCGCATTCACCGATTACCGTGCATAAAATCAATGAAGTTTTGAGCAAGGCGGCTCAATATGATTATGCGCAGATTATGCAAGTGACGGATGAAGATCTGGTGTCAAGTGACTTTAATCATTCGCCATATTCCTTGATTGTGGATTTGACTCAAACCATGGTGGTGGGTCATCAAGCAAAAGTTTTTGCGTGGTATGATAATGAATGGGGATATGCAAATCGCTTACTGGATTTGTGTGAAACTTTTTGTGATTAATATTTTAAATAAGATATAAAAAATAATGTGGGGTCTCGCATGACATTGATGTTGATTTGGGGATTTATTGCTATTTTATTGGCGGCGGTGGCTTTTTTATTCTGGTTTCAGTTTAAAAGCGTAGACGTACCAAACCAAGATATTGAGGTGCAGCAACTCGAAGAAAAGGTGATACACCTAGAGTTGCATCTGAAAAAGAGTTTGGAAATCATGCAGGATCTCGCTAAAAAGATGCATGTACAACAAGAGGTTTTAGATCGAACTGTGGCAAATATTGCCGCTTTAGAAAAGCAAAATGTTGAAATGGTGAATTTGCTAGAAATTGTAGTAAAAGGCGGCAAAGGAAATTAATAAATATAGGCCAATTTTCAAGAATCTTTTATAAAAATCCAGAATCGCGATAAGCTCGAGGTATTGAATGAGCCCAGACTTGAATGACTTGGTGGTTCGTCTGACTACCGAAGAGGATTGGAAAATCCTTAAAACCATTCGTTTAGAGTCGCTGCTTGATAGTCCAGAAGTTTTCGCTGCTAATTATGCTACTACAGAGAAATATAGTGAGTCAGAATGGCGTGACCGTGCTTCACAAAAGACCCAATTTCAATATGTTTTAGCAATTAAAGGGGATCGGGCAATTGGGATTATTGGGGGAACTCAAAACGCTGTACTTGAATTTAATGTGATCGCGATGTGGGTTAATCCTATGTTTCGTGGCCGTGGTATAGCCGATCTTCTGATTTCTGCGATTAAGAATTTAGCAGTTTCTAAAGGTCATTCTAGGATTGTATTAAGCGTATCTCCAAAAAATGAGCGAGCAGTCTGTTTATATTCTAGGCACGATTTTGTGTTTATACCTGAATGGGAATCTTTAGCCCTTAGTTCAGGTGAAAGAAATCAAAAAATGGAATGTGTGTTTTTTAATATAAGCTAAGAACAAGGCCTTAAGGCGTTTCATTTATTTTGGGTAATAGCTGCTTAAGAGGCTCGAAATTTCGGACAGGCTGGCTTGCATGTAACTCCCAAGCAATCAATGCTATAAAAAATCAAACTTGATCAATTGTAAGCAGGGCGATAGTTCAGATATTGGGCAGTTCTTAGAGGCAAGAACATGGACTTATACTCTCAGTGAGTAGTTTCAATCTATTGAATCTAATCGTTAATTTTTCTTACTTAATGAAGTTGGCTGGTCGTTAAACCCGAAAGATTTATTCAAATTCGAAGGTGCATCACAGAAATCTTCGTGCTACACTACGCTGAATCGGGCATTCACCCGATTTTTTTATGTGGTTGCTTTTTGTGTGGATGCTTCCACATTGAACAGATTTTAGGTTTGGAACATGGCCATTTCAGAGACATGGTTGCTCCCTGACGGGGTAGCAGATGTATTGCCAGAACAAGCGCAAGTGGTTGAAACCTTGCGTCGAGAAGCGTTAGATTTCCTCGCAGTTCGAGGTTATCAATTGGTGTATACGCCATTTATTGAATACATCGAATCGCTCTCTCTACTTTCAGAATCTAATCAAGATTTAGATTTAGTTACCTTCAAAGTTATTGATCAACTGTCTGGCCGTTTACTCGGTGTGCGTGCGGATATGACGCCGCAAGTTGCGCGTATAGATGCTCATGTTCGACCAATTGAAGGTGTAGCACGTTATTGCTATGCAGGTTCAGTCTTGCATACCAAACCACAGAATTTCAATGCAACCCGTGCACCTTTGCAGTTAGGTGCAGAGTTGTATGGTCATGACAGCATCGAAGCAGATGTTGAAATGATCAACGTGATGTTGGCCTTAATTGAGCATACTCATACTTTAGAGGGCGCTCATTTAGATTTAGGTCATGTTGGTTTATTCCGTAGTCTGGTTAAACGCGCTGGCTTAAATAAAAATACCGAAAGTGAACTTTCTGACTTATATCAGCGTAAAGCTTTCCCAGAGTTAGAAGAATTCACTCAAGATTTAGCGATGGGTGCAGATTTTTATGCTTTAGGTCGTTATGCAAGTGACCTCGATGCACTAGAAACGCATTTAAGCCAAGATATTTTAAATGATGCGGATTTCAAAAATGCATTAGCTGCATTGAAATCTACATTAGCGCAAATCCAGTCACGTTGGTCGAATCTGAACATAGGGATAGATGTCGTTGAATTACGCAGTTATCACTATCATACAGGTTTGATGTATGCCATTTACGCACCGAATCGTGCGGCACCACTGGCTCAAGGTGGTCGTTATGATGGTATTGGTGAGCATTTTGGACGTGCGCGTCCAGCAACTGGATTTAGTTGTGACTTATATGCTTTAGGCGCGACACAGTTTGTAGAAATTGAAACTGTGGTTGCACCGAAAGGCAATGATCAAGATTTATTAAATGCAATTGCAGATGTGCGTGGCAAAGGTTCACGTGTGGTGCAGTTGTTGGGTAATGATGATTTAAGCTCAGTGCCTTATGCGACCCATCAGTTGGTGTCTCAAAACGGGCAATGGGTGATTGAAAAAATTTAATTGCCAAGTTTTAAGACTTGGTTTCCAATTTTAACAGCATGATGTAATGAGGCTATTATGGGCAAAAATGTTGTGGTACTTGGTACCCAATGGGGCGACGAAGGAAAAGGTAAAATCGTCGACCTGCTCACAGATCAAGCGGCTGCGGTAGTTCGCTACCAAGGCGGACACAACGCAGGTCATACGCTTGTGGTAGGTGGTAAGAAGACTGTATTACACCTCATTCCATCAGGTATTTTACGTGAAAACGTATTGTGCTTAATCGGGAATGGTGTTGTTCTTTCTCCTGAAGCTTTGATTAAAGAAATGGCGATTTTGGAACAAGAAGGCGTACCTGTTAAAGAGCGTTTACGTATTTCTCCAAACTGTCCGCTTATTTTGCCAAACCACATCGCGCTTGACCAAGCACGTGAGAAAAAACGTGGTAACGCGAAAATTGGTACAACTGGTCGCGGTATTGGCCCAGCTTACGAAGACAAAGTTGCACGTCGTGCTGTACGCGTAGCTGACTTGATTCGTGGTGGTGCTTTGCTTGAAGAAAAACTTCAGGAAATGCTTGAGCTGCATAACTTCCAACTTACTCAATTCTATGGCGTTGAAGAAGTTAAGTTTGAAGATGTACTTGCTCTTTGTGATGCATGGCGGGAAGTTCTTGCTCCACTAGTGATTGATGTAACGACTGTGTTACATAATTACCGCAAAGAAGGTAAGGCAATCATGTTCGAAGGTGCGCAAGGTTCATTGCTTGACATCGATCATGGTACCTATCCATTTGTAACAAGCTCGAATACCACTGCGGGTGGCGTAAGCTCTGGTTCAGGTATGGGCCCATTGCATTTAGATTATGTATTGGGTATTACCAAAGCATATACAACACGTGTAGGTGCAGGTCCATTCCCAACTGAGTTACATTACGATGCAGCAACAGATACAGGTGATGCGATTGGTCGTCACTTAGGTACAGTTGGTCATGAGTTTGGTGCGTCTACTGGCCGTCAACGTCGTTGTGGTTGGTTTGATGCTGAGATTTTACGTCGTTCGGTTGATGTGAACTCGTTATCTGGTATTTGCTTAACTAAGCTTGATGTATTAGATGGCTTAGAAGAAGTAAAAATCTGTGTAGGTTATGAAGATGTAGATTCAGGCTGTGCAGGTTCTTCTGATGCGATTTCATTCGAAAGCTTGAAACCGATCTATGAAACAATGCCAGGTTGGAGCGAGTCTACTGTTGGTTTGACTCAAATTGATCAACTTCCTGCAAATGCATTGGCATATGTACGTCGTATTGAAACTTTAATTGGTTGCCCAATTGATATCGTTTCAACAGGTCCTGACCGTGCAGAAACAATCGTATTGCGTCATCCATTTTCAGCATAAACTGAGTCGGTGACAAAAAAGCTCTCAAGAATTTGAGAGCTTTTTTTATGGGGAATATTTAGGGAGAGCGAGATGACATTAAAACTGATTGCTGAAGACTATATCCAGCCAGATAAAATTGATGAGGTGTTACCACTTTATCAAGCGTTGGTAGAGAAAACCAAAGCCGAGGCAGGCTGTATTGCCTATGATCTTTATCATGATCATAAACAGAAAGGGCATTTTGTTTTTATCGAAGAGTGGGTTGATCGTGCAGCACTTGATTTGCATGTACAGTCGGAACATTTTCAGCGCTTAGTACCACAAATTGATCAATATCAGATACAGGCGGGACGTTTTACCCATTTGCATCGTTTCGAAACTTTATTATCCGATAAAGAATAAGCTGATCTTGGCTCAAAGATCAGCAATAGCAAAAAAACAGCTTTTGATTCCAATCTTTGTTATTTCACAGCCCAAATAATCCTCGTTATATTAGCCTTACGTTCAAACAAAGAGGGTTTAAACTATGACCAAAAAGAGAATCCGCTACAATGGCTATGAATTAGCGTGCCGATGTTAATTTAAATCAAAGCGCTTAAAAGGTACAAACCAATTTTGATCAAGGCGGGGAGAGAGGTTGGTTTGAACATTTAAACAATAAAAATAATACTGAGTGTTTGATAACAAAATTTATAAAAAATCGAAGAGAACCGAAAGGTTCTCTTTTTTATTGGGGTTGTTCTTCAATCTCTTTCACTGCGTTATAAACAGCAGCGGGTTCAATATTCAGCATTTTCTTACCAAAACTTCTCAACCACCACACCAGTTGTGAGGTAAACGGGACGGTTGCAGAGACTTCGACAATATTTTCTTCCAGATGTTGGATAATTTGATCCTTACTCAACTGGCTTTCATAGAAACTCTTGGCTGTACTCTCGGTCATGGTCAGTTTTAAGTGAATTTGTTCAGTTGGCTTGCTGTAGTCAACACGGAAACCGAGTGCGCCTGATTCAATATAATTATCAATTTCAAAGTTCACAGGATGTAAGGCACGACTTTCCAATACCGTTGCTGCTTTAAAGCGGTGCAATGCGAAGGTTTGTACTTCGGTTTTATCATTTCGGGTACAGATTAAATAAATCACTGCACCTTTTTGAACCAAAGCCAGCGGATTAAGGATGTAGGTCTTATCTTCACCTTGATGGGTACGGGCACGGTAAATACATTCGATCTGTTTGTCTTGTAATAAACCTTCATAAATCGCCTGTTGTGCATGTTTGTCGACGACAGGTGGAATCAATGGTTGAGTGGCCGGCACAATACGGACGCGGTTGATCCATTGTCGAACATTATTTTGTGTCGATAGGCTACGCTTGGCCAGATCAAACCAAGGTGTCATTTCTTCTAATAAGCTTGGTGGAAGCAAGTGACGTAAATGCTCTTCGACCATCATAAATGTAACCGCTTGCGAGCTGGTCATGTGGGGCAAGCTTTGAATTGGTGCATCTGAACGCCAACGCCAGCCTTGTGGTACGGTTTTATTACTCTCGATTGGGAAACGCTGAGCAATTTGATTTAAATCACGCTGAATGGTACGCAGACTGATATCAATGCCTTCACGTTCTAATATTTCTTGTAATTCGCGGGTGCCCATCCATTTCCCAGTAGAAAGGCGGGATAAGATTTGCCATTGGCGATAAAGGCTATTGGATGTTTCTTTTTCTTGTATGGATGACATAAGCGAAACACGTAATTCAATGGTCTAAAGCAGACACAATAAAAAAACTATACTTAATTATCAAGTCCATCCTATCTAGATTACGTATTTACGACTGAAATGACCCTAGTTTTGCTTAAATATTCTAAGTCTGGTTGAAAATTGATCATTTTGTATAAGTGGCATTGAAATTGCTTCCTTTAGATATAAATAAATGATGAGACGAGGTTTCTATGTCAGAACAAGAACACAACCTACATATCAGCACAGATTATTACGCACCAGAGCCCAATCCAGCGGCGTCCGTTGATACCTCTACATTTATTTCACAGCTCAATGTGACGACCAATTTATTTGAGCAACTTAAATCACAGTTTTTTAATGAAATGTTAGATGACAAAAGTTTTAACGGTGAAGCGTCTAAAAAAATTGAACAATGGTTAAGTATTCGTAGTCTTGACGATTTAAAAACACTAGAAGCACAAGCAAAACAGCATTTTCTCTATCAAGGTATTACTTTTAATGTTTACGGTGATCAGGAGGGTGCTGAGCGTACCATTCCTTACGATTTGATACCGCGTGTGATTGAAAAGAAGCAATGGGAAAAGATCGCGACGGGCTGCGCACAACGAGTCAAAGCATTAAATTTATTTCTAGATGATATTTATCATGGACAGCATATTTTAAAAGAAGGTCTCATTCCCGCAGAACAAGTGATTGCGCACGAAGCATTTCAACCGCATATGCTGAAACATCAGCTTAAAGGAAAAGTCTATTCACAAATTAGTGGCATCGATATCATCCGCGACGGGCAAGGCGATTTCTTTGTGTTGGAAGATAACCTGCGAACCCCTTCAGGCGTGTCTTATATGCTGGAAAGTCGCAAAATCAGTCAGAAATTGATGCCAGATCTGTGTAGTAGTAATAATTTACAGGGGATTGAGCAATATCCAAGTCTGTTAAGAGCAATTCTGGAAGAAAATGCTTATGTTGATCGGCCTTTGATTGTGGTGCTTACGCCTGGACGTTTTAACAGCGCCTATTATGAGCATTCATTTCTAGCACGGGAAATGGATGTACCACTGGTGACCAGTCGGGATTTATTTGTTGAAGACAAGAAAGTTTATGTCAAAACTATTCGTGGTCGTCAGCAGGTAGATGTGATTTATCGCCGTGTTGATGATGATTTTCTTGATCCACTTAGCTTTAGGCCTGATAGCAGCTTAGGTGTGGCTGGCTTAATGTCTGCTTATCTACAACATAATGTTGTGATCGCCAATGCGCCCGGAACTGGGGTTGCAGATGACAAATCGATTTATCCTTATGTCGATCAAATGATCCAATTCTATTTAGGCGAAGCACCGATTTTAAATAATGTGCCCACTTATCAATGCCGAGAGGCTGAGCAACTTGATTATGTGTTGAGCAATTTAGAAAAACTGGTGGTTAAAGAAGCACAAGGTTCTGGTGGTTATGGCATGTTGATTGGTCCGCAAGCAGATCAACAACAAATTGATTGTTTTAGACAGAAATTGATTGAAACACCGCATTTATATATTGCACAACCGACTTTAGCCCTTTCAGTCGCGCCAACAATGACAGCAGAAGGCGTTGCTGAGCGACATATTGATTTACGACCTTTTGTACTCAGCTCACCTTATCGCACTGAAATTGTGCCAGGTGGCTTAACACGTGTTGCCATGCAAGCAGGCTCTCTCGTGGTGAACTCTTCTCAAGGTGGCGGAATTAAAGATACATGGGTGGTTGAAACCTTACGTTCCTGAACCATATCCACAGCCCGAAGATGACAACAACGCGGGCTGTGAGACTGAATATTAAGAAAAGGGAGGAGATTTATGCTTTTACTTAGCTCAAGTGCTCAACATATTTATTGGTTAGGACGTTATTTGTTTCGGATTGGCCATGTGGCAGGACATTTACCTTTTGTTGATAATCATCAAGCATCAGAATTTGCACAGGCACTTTGTTTGCATATTGATGATGCAGAAAACTTGAATCAATTTATGTTAGATCGTCAGCAGCCTTATTCTTTATTGAGCCAGCTTGAGATTGCGCGGGACAATATTCAGGAGCTGAGGGGATTATTAACAGCACAGGCCTATGCAGAACTCAATTATCTGATCAAAAATGTACCAGCAGACGGGCTCGCGATTCAAGTAGTGATACAAAGCTGTTGTGACATTCTGAAAGCTGAGCAAGAAGATATTTTTCTATTTTTTCATATTGGGCAATGTATTGAGAAAATTGATACCTATTTCAGATTTCAACACAATACACATGCTGTTTTTGATGCGATTGATCCAACCATTGAGCGGTTATATCATTTGGGATGGCAAGACTTACAACCGTGTTGGGAGACATTAAAAGAACAGCCATATTTAAATCAGTTTTATGCATTTACCTATAAATTGGAAAATCAATTTGAGGCATCCTCATGAAACTTATGGTCAATCACCAAACGCATTATCGCTATAGCGAAGTTGCACGGAATAGTGTTCAGTCGATCAAGATGATGCCACAAAGTTCAAGACATCAGCGTGTTGAAAATTGGCATATCAGTGTGCCAGGACAGTATTCGTGTCAACGTGATGCGTTTAATAACCTATGGATTACCGCAACACAACGCCATGATTATCGTTATTTGACCATCATGGCACAGGGAGTGGTAGATTTGCATGCGACTGAGTTGGGTTATGTCGAGACAGATATTTCACCGATGATTTTTTTACAGCGAACTGCGATGACTTGCTGTGACCTGACTATGTCGGATTTCGCACATTCGATTGTTGCTGTAAAAAATCGCCACCATTTGATTGTTTTATCAGAAAAAATCTTACAACAAGTTCCCTATCAACCTCAAAGTACCTCAGTCACCACCTCAGCTATTGATGCCTTTTATGCGGGTCAGGGGGTATGCCAAGACCACGCACATATATTAATTGCCATGTGTCGTGCGTTACAATTACCAGCACGTTACGTTTCGGGCTATATCTACGATGAAAATCAGCCACACCTCGCCAGTCATGCATGGGCAGAGGTTTTTGTGGAGAATGAGTGGTATTGTTTCGATGTAAGTAACCAGATATTTACACCCCAAAACCATATCTACGTTGCAGTTGGACGTGATTATTTAGATGTGGCACCTGTTCGTGGTATTCGTGAGCAAGGTGGGGTAGAGAGTATGATGTCTGTGGTGCAGGTTTTGGCGTGTTGAATGTAAAGAGAGAAAGATGACCTATTGTTGCGCATTAAGATTAGAGCAAGGTTTGGTATTGATTAGTGATACCCGAACCAATGCAGGGGTCGATCATATTTCTGTATTTCGTAAGTTGCATACTTTTGGTGTAGAAGGTGAACGTTTTATTGCTTTGCAAACAGCAGGTAATTTGGCCACGACTCAAGCCGTGATTGGGCATTTGCAAAATGCTTTGGCTTTACATCAAGAGCCGAATTTGTATAGTGCCAATACCATGTTTGAAGTGGCTGAATTGGTTGGAAAAACCTTACGCAAAGTGCTTGAAGATATTACCAGTGATACTCAAGAACAGATGAATTATTCGTGTAGCATCTTGGTCGGTGGGCAAATTCAAGGCGAGGAGATGCAGCTTTATAATGTTTACCCGCAAGGGAACTTTATTTGTGCAACGACTGATACACCATATTTCCAAATTGGTGAAAGCAAGTATGGAAAACCGATTTTAGATCGTGCTTTACACTATGATATGCCTTTGGATGATGCACTGCGCTGTTCACTCATTTCTTTTGATTCGACTTTGCGCTCGAATGTTTCAGTGGGCCTGCCTCTAGATGCATTGGTTTACCATAAAGATAGTTTTAAAATTCCAGAAGGTAAGCGGATTGGTGAGGATGATCCTTATTTTACTCAGATTAGTCGACAGTGGTCTGAGACTTTGCGCCGTGGTTTACAAGAGCTGCCAAAACCAACTGCTGACTATGGCTTATAAATAAATAGTAATAGACCTTCAAAGCCTCTGAATGTAAGCCTTGAAGGTTTAAATGTATGCAGTTAGCGGATATTTCTACTGAGAATGCGATCCAGCGACAGGATGGTTGGTTGAGATGTAATCAGTATCGCCAGAATGAACATATACAATAAGTCATGTAGGTAGAAAAACCAGCTGAGCCAACTTATCGTGTCTAATCCATTGGGGATGGTATGTATCCCCACCGTGTATAAAGCGGTTAGACAGATTATAAACAAGAGAATACTGCCGATCTGAGTCAATAATCCGAGAATCAGAAATAAACCTGCCAGCATTTCAGTGGCTGACACAAAGCTACTCATGATTTCTGGAAATGGAATGCCTGTTTCAGTAATCGTTTCCAGCATAATCAGTTTGTTTTTCTCAACAAATAGTTTATTAAAACCTGTGCTAAAGAAAAACATGCCGATCGAAATTCGGATCAGAAACAGAACCAATTGCTGGATCGGCATTTTATAAAGCGAATTATCGTAAATCAGTTTGAGCATTCTGAATCTGAATGGTTAAAAACCTTATTAGAGATAAAACACAAAAATTGATCAAGTCATGTTTAGTTATCTAATTGACGTATTGGGCGTTGAGAGAGGCGGCAAAGCAGCTCGTAGCCGATGGTTCCGTTCGCTGCCGCAACATCATCAACCAAGCGAGATTGGCCCCAAAGCTCAACTTTTGTGCCAATTTCTGCTTTAACATTGCTGATATCAATGGCGATCATATCCATGCTGACACGGCCGACGACTGGAACAAGTTGCTGATCGATGGCAACAAAGTTCTGCTTTACATAAGCGCGTGGATAACCATCGCCATAGCCAATTGAAACAATTGCGATCTTTGCCGAGTCATGTGCCGTATAAGTTGAACCATAACCAACATATTCACCTTGCTGGATTTGATTGAGGGCAATGATTTCGGCACTAAAGCTCATGACGGGCTTTAGATCGAGTTCATGTACATTGCGATCTGCGAATGGTGATGCGCCGTATAGCATGATGCCCGGGCGAACAAAATCAAAATGCAGTTCAGGGTATTTATAAATCGCAGCAGAATTACAGCAAGACACCAAGATCGGTTCACAGGCTTGTTTGACCTGTAAGAACTGTTGTTTCTGCTGCTCATTTAAAGGATGCTCTACATCAGCATTGGCAAAATGCATAGCAAGTACGCAGGTAAAACCTTCAGTTTTTAAACGTTGAATCACGTCAATGATTTCATCGACTTTGAAACCTAAACGGTTCATGCCGCTATTCAGTTTTACCCAAACCTTTAAGCCTAATGCGTTATAAGCAGCTTTATGCTGAATCAACCATTCTACTTGTTGATTGTGATGTATGATGCATTCAAGCTTCTGCTCGATGACCTGTTGCATCTCATCTTCAGAAAATACACCTTCAATCAATGTAATCGGCTGAGTGTATCCAAGTTGCCTGATCTCCAGTGCTTCTTCTAAACAGGCGACACCAAAAGCGTCCGTGGCCTCTAGGGCGGCTAAACAGTTTTTAACTCCATGTCCGTAGGCATTGGCTTTGACCATACTGACGATTTTTGAATGTGGAGCCAGTTGTTTAACACGGTTTAAATTATATTGCAGTGCTTTACTGTCAATATAAACTGTAGCTTGGCGCACCCTGAGTTCTCCTTTGGGTCGACTTGGATTGTATATAAATAGAAATAGTTTGAATGTTATTCGTCATCTTCATACTGAGCATAGAACTCAGGTGAGAGATTGCTAAAACGCGTATATTGACCTTCAAATGCGAGACGTACGCTACCAATTGGGCCGTTACGTTGCTTACCGATAATGATTTCAGCAGTACCTGCTTCTTTGGATTCTTTGTTATAGACTTCATCGCGGTAAATGAACATGATTAAGTCGGCATCCTGCTCGATCGCACCCGATTCACGTAAGTCTGACATGACTGGACGTTTGTTTGGTCGATTCTCCAAACTACGGTTTAACTGAGAGAGTGCAATGACAGGGCATTGCATTTCTTTAGCCAAAGCTTTTAAGCTTCGCGAAATTTCCGAGATCTCGCCAACACGGTTATCGCCCATGCCTGGAACTTTCATCAACTGTAAGTAGTCGACCATGATACAGCCGATTTTACCATCATGCATTTTAGCCACACGACGTGCACGTGCACGAAGTTCGGTTGGTGGCAGGGCAGATGAGTCATCGATATAGAGATGCATTTCTTGTAGCTGAAGAATGGTGCCCGTGACTTTGGTCCATTCGTCTGCATCGAGATTACCTGAACGTAAATGCCCTTGATGGACTTTACCCATGGCTGAGATCAAACGCATGGCAATCGAGTCTGCTGGCATCTCCATAGAAAATACCAGAGCAGGTAGGCGGTTATATTGCAGTACACTTTCTACCAAGTTCATGGCGAAAGTGGTTTTACCCATCGATGGACGTGCTGCAACAATAATCAAATCTCCGGCCTGCATCCCTGAGGTTTTGTTATCGAGTTCCAAGAAGCCCGTGGTTAAACCGGTAATGTTGCCATCAAGTTTAGACAATTCATCTAATTTAGTAATGACATCTGCGGTGACTGAGCTGATGGATTTTGGCCCAGAATCTTTTTTATTGTTATTGTGCTGTTCGGCCAAAGAGAAAATACTGGTTTCTGCTAAATCAAGAATCTCACTGACGGGGCGACCTTTGGTGTCATAGGCATTTTGTAAAATATCACTGCTGATCTTGATCATGTTACGCAGAGTTGAAAACTCCTTGATTTTATTTGCATAAATTTCAAGGTTATAGAAACTTGATGGTGAATCTGCCATCAGTTGCATTAAATATTCTTCACCACCAATGGCATCTAACAGGTTTTGTTTGAGCAACCAGTCATTGACCAAAACAGCATCATACGGGGAGTTTTCCTGTGCCAGTTTCTCAATGGCACGATAAATATATTTGTGACGTGTTGCATAAAAATCATTTTCTTTGAGTAAGTCGCTGACTTGCTCAAAAGATTCTGCAACCGTCATTAACGCTGCCAATACCGCTTGCTCAATGGCAAGGTTATGAGGCGGAGTGCGGAATTCTTTTAGTTGACCTGAGTCACTCACTTTACTCTCTGTGTTTGGAGAATTTTTTGTAAAATTGGCATTCGCCTGTGACATAACAAGACCTAATAAAAAGATGAAACAAAACCGAGTGACTATCTTAATCCAAATGGAGGTC
The DNA here is from genome assembly GCF_013072695.1 of Acinetobacter sp. Ac_5812. GTDB lineage: Bacteria > Pseudomonadota > Gammaproteobacteria > Pseudomonadales > Moraxellaceae > Acinetobacter. The sequence continues at coordinate 70,497 of NZ_LXUK01000002.1, read as the reverse complement.
ATCGGGACAATTTAATTCAGTGAAAATTGTGTAAGTGGTGAAAAAGTGTGGCTTGGATTTTAGCGTCGATTTGAAGCTCCCCATTGGCACATCATGTCTAAAAGTGGAATCAAGGAGAGTCCTCGTTCTGATAGGCTGTATTCAACTTTGGGTGGGATCTGTGGATATTCATTCCGAATAATCAGTTGATCTTTTTCCATTTCTTTTAAAGTGAGACTTAAGGTCTTAAAGGAAATATTGCCGATTGAGCGTTTTAACTCATTGAAGCGCATGATGGATTTATGTTGATAAAGCCAATACATGATGATCATCTTATATTTGCCATTGATTAAAGAAAGTGTGTATCCAAAATCTGTTTGTTCTAAATCGATATAGGGTGGGGCGCAAGTTTCCATCATTCTCTACTGACACTAACTTTTAGTCTAGTATATAACCATCATGACCGTACTTAAATTATCTCCAGTATGCTTTTATAATCGACTCATCACTATAACTGAACGATCAATGGAGTCTATTGAAATGAAAAAAACGCTTGTGATTGTTGCTCATCCTGACATCAATAATTCCATAATAAATAAATGTTGGATTGAAAAATTACATCAATATCCTGAACAGTTCACTGTACATGAGCTTTACCAAAGTTATTCAAATGGTCAGATTGATGTGTTAAAAGAGCAAGCTTTGGTAGAAGCACACCAGAATCTAGTATTTCAGTTCCCTGTGTATTGGTTTAACTGCCCACCGTTATTAAAGCAATGGTTAGATGATGTCCTGACTTATGGTTGGGCTTATGGTTCAGTAGGAAATCAGTTAAAAAATAAGAAAATAACCCTTGCAGTATCGACTGGAAGTAAAGCACATGATTATTCAGTGGATGGGCGACATCAAGTGAGTTTAGAAACTTTGTGTGCTCCTTTTGAATTGACTGCACGTTATGTCAAAGCCGATTATCAGCCTGTTTATGCTTTTTATGGAATGGAAACCCAGCCAGAGGAGGACGAGGTTTTACCTACAATCAATGATGTTGAGCAAAGTGCAGAGGATTATGTGAAATATTTATTAGCGATGCATTAAGGATGTTTTTATACGAGATATATTCTTAAAACAGAATCATTAGACATAAAAAAAGAGCATGTAAAACATGCTCTTTTTCTTTGCAGAAATTACTCAGATACGATAGTAACGAGAACTTCAGCAACAACATCATGATGCAATTGGATTGCGATGTTGAATTCACCAGTGTGACGAAGCGCACCGTTTGGTAAACGAACTTCTGCACGGTCTACAGTAAGACCAGCATGAGTTAAAGCGTCAGCGATGTCACGAGTACCGATTGAACCGAAAAGTTTACCTTCATCACCAGCTTTCGCAGTGATTACGATGTTAACTTCGTTCAATTGTTCAGCACGTGCAGTTGCAGCAGCTAAGATGTCAGCTTCTTGTTTCTCAAGTTCAGCGCGACGAGCTTCAAAAGCTGAAGTGTTAGCTTCAGTTGCAGCTACTGCTTTACCTTGAGGAATCAAAAAGTTACGACCATAACCAGCTTTAACTGATACTTTATCGCCTAATTTACCAAGATTCTTAATGCGTTGTAATAAGATAACGTCCACAGCTCACCTCACTTACTTATGGTTGTCAGTGTACGGAATCAAAGACAAATAGCGAGCTTGTTTAATAGCTAACGCTAATTGACGTTGATAACGAGCTTTAGTACCTGTAATACGGCTAGGAACAATCTTGCCGTTTTCAGTGATGTACTGTTTTAAAGTGTCGATATCTTTGTAGTCGATGTACGTAACGTTCTCAGCTGTAAAGCGGCAGAACTTGCGACGACGGTAAAAACGTGCCATTGATGTTCTCCTTATTCAGCTTCTTGAACTACGTGTTGTGCTTCTTCACGTTGAGCTTTACGCGCACGTTTTTCTTCAGCACTTTTAGCAAGCAAAGATTCTTCAGTGATTGCATTTTCACGGCGAATAATGATGTTACGAATAATTGCATCGTTATAACGGAACAATTCTTCTAGCTCATCAAGAGTCGTTTGACCACATTCAACATTCATAAGAATGTAGTGTGCTTTGTGAATTTTGTTAATCGGGTAAGCCAATTGGCGGCGGCCCCAATCTTCTAAACGGTGAATTTGACCTTCAGCTTCTTTGATCTGAGAGATATAGCGTTCAACCATACCTACAACTTGATCGCTTTGGTCTGGATGTACCAGTAGTACGATTTCGTAGTGACGCATTGTCAGCTCCTTACGGTTTAAGCAGCCCCTAATTAAAAATAATTAGAAGCAAGGAGTCATAACTAAAAAGTTATGTCGCAAATTGCGAAGCGGGGATTATATGCAAATTGACGCTATAAAGCAAATTTGCCATAGTCTTTGCGATATATTATTTAAAATAAAATAGGGAATGAATATGCAACAACAATTTTTAGAAACAGTGGCTTTGATTGAGAAGGTTTTACAGTCAGGTACGGAGGAGGCATATTTCGAAGTGTTTGAGCAATATGAGGGGGATATTTATCAAATTTTAATGATTGTTGATTGGCGAGAAGAAGATGAGGCAATTATTGAATATTGCGAAAAAATATTGCAAACACGGGATTTAAGCGTAGAGACAGAAAGTGCTGATAATGCTCAAGGCTTTATCATTCGCCTTCATTATAAAGATCAAGCATTGATTATTCCTTATCAAGGCGAGGGCGCAGATCGAGATACCACCTTAAAAGCACTCAATCAAATTTTGCAGCCTGATTATGAAATCCGTTTTTGTGTGGCTTCTGATGGTTCCGATACCTTGGAGTTCATTCCGTTACCTCAAAAAGTATGGCAAAAATTAGATCAAAAATATCCACATAATATTGATCAATTTTTTAGGCGTTTTGAGCCTGACAGTGAGTTTTTTGGCTAGAGAGTAGTGTTGCAGGTTAATCTTTAAAGATTGTATGTAACGACCGGTTTGGAATTTAGTCTAGGCTTGTTTCATTTAGGCAATAAAGAACTCAATGTTTTTATTGCACGAAATGATAAAAATTGGGAGAGCATAAAAAGATAGAGCATTCTCTATCTTTTTAAAAAATAGGAAAGAATGGTGCAGGGCTTTTAAAAGTGAAGCTAAAGCTTAAACTGATAACAGTAATGAGAATTACTGAGAAAAGGAAAAAGCGTTTGGCCCAAAGCTGATCATCTTCGGCCTTGAATCCTAAAATAGCAATGTAGAACCAGTAAATGCAAAGTATATTACAGATGACCAAGAACACGATATTGGTGTATCCATATACATATAAAGCATTCATCGCTAGAGTAAATAAAACCACATAAATCAGTGATTCGATTTTTGTTCTAAGGATTGAACGGGCTACAGGTAAAATAGGAACGCCTGCATTTTTGTAGTCGTCAAAACGATAAATTGCGATCGCCCATGAATGCGGCATTTGCCATAAAGCATATGCAACAAAGATCAAGAGGGCAGCCATATCGAATTGATGGCTTACAGCCACATAACCAATAACAGGTGGACTCGCTCCAGAAATACTACCGATCACGGTTTGATGGATTGTGGTGCGTTTGCTCCACAAACTATAAAAACCGACATAGACTACAAAACCAATGATAGCGAATAAAAAAGCATAAGCATTAACATAAAACCAGAGCATGCTAAAGCCAATCACACCTAAAACCAGTGCATAGCACATGGCAACAGTAGGGGAAATGGTTTTCGTCACAAGTGCACGGTTCATGGTGCGTTGCATTTTTTGATCGATATCTTGATCAATTACGTTATTCACTACACAACCAGAAGCAACCACTAATGTTGTTCCGAGAAGAGTAAGTAATAATAAGAGGCAGTCTATAGAGCCTTGGGCGGCTAAGAAGAAGCCGCCCAAGGTGGTAATAAAATTACCGAAGAGAATCCCTGGTTTAGTCAGGAATAAGTACTTTTTCCACATGACGATCAGTTTAGATCATCATGTTGTAGTGTAGGTAATTCATAATCCACACAGAGCCGACTAAGAGTACAGCGATACATAAGATTGTGTAGATAAATGCAATAAGGTTCCAACGTTGGTCAGATGATGTATTCATGTGTAAGAAATACACAAGTTGTACAAGTACCTGAGCAACAGCAGTAATTGCAATTACTGTAACTAAAATGCCACGACTAAAACCGCCAGCCATCACCATCCCGAAAGGGATGATGGTGAGGATGACAGATAGGATAAATCCAATCGTGTATTGTTTAAAGTTACCGTGTGACGCACCTGCAGCATTATGGTCATGACTACTCATTAGAGAACTCCCAGTAAGTAAACGACGCTGAATACACAGATCCAAACGATGTCAAGGAAGTGCCAGAACAAGCTTAAGCAAGCAAGACGACGTGTATTCGGTAAGGTCAAACCATTCTTTTTAATTTGGTAGATTAATACCAGCATCCACACTAAACCAGAAGTTACGTGAATACCGTGTGTACCAACCAAGGTAAAGAATGCAGATAAGAATGCACTGTGAGTTGGACCATGGCCTTCGTGTACAAGGTGATGGAACTCATAGATTTCCATACCAATGAACGATGCACCAAAAAGGAATGTAACGAATAACCAAGTGATTACTTGATTTACATTCTTTTTATAAGATGCAAGTACAGCAAAACCAAATGTTACCGATGAAATCAATAAGGCAAATGTTTCAGTTAACACGAAGCCTAATGAATCATGGAACAGGTCATATGCACTTGGGGTTCCTGGCGGGATATGACTGCTTAATACAGCGAACGCAATGAAGAGTGATCCGAAAAGAATCAAGTCACTCATCAAGTATGTCCAGAAACCAAAGACCGTTAAGTCCGTATCATCATGTTCATGATGACCATCGTGGCCGTGGTTGTCGTGATGAAGTACTTCAGCCATTTCCTTAGTCCTTCTTCAAGTGTTTTTCAAGTAAAGCATAGCGTTCGTTTTCAATACGCTCAACTTCGGCAGCAGGAACGTAGTAATCAACATTCTTAGTGAATGAGCTTACGATCAAGCTAACAATAGCTGAAACGAATGAAACAACAGCGAGCCACCAAATATGCCAGATGAGTGCAAAGCCAAGAATTGTAATGAACATTGCAATGACAAAACCAGCAGCACGATCAGTCGGCATGTGGATGTCTTCATATTTAGTGTTACGTGCGTATGCTACACCATTTTCTTTGTCAGTCCAGAAACGGTCTACACCGCTAGCATCTGGTTCATGCGCAAAGTTATAGAACGGAGCAGGAGATGACGTTGCCCATTCTAGGGTACGGCTATCCCATGGATCGCCTGTGTGGTCCATGTTGTCCTTACGTTGTAAGAAACCAACGATGATTTGCATTAAGAAACATGCAATACCGATCGCAATAAGAACAGCACCAAACAATGCAATCGCTAAGTATGGATCCCACTCAGGGTTGTCATATGTATTCAAACGACGCGTCATACCCATGAAACCAAGGATATAAAGTGGCATGAATGCAAAATAGAAACCAATGAACCAGAACCAGAACGCAGCTTTACCCCATGCTTCGTTGAGCTTCCAACCAAACATTTTCGGCCAGTAGAAGATGATGCCGGCAAACATACCAAACACCACACCACCGATAATTACGTTATGGAAGTGAGCGATCAAGAATAATGAGTTGTGTACAAGGAAGTCCGCAGGTGGAACAGCCATAAGTACACCAGTTAAACCACCGATACCGAATGTTACAAGGAAGCCAAGCGTCCATAACATAGGCGTTGTATAGGTGATGCGACCTTTATACATTGTGAATAACCAAGAGAAGATTTTCACACCTGTAGGAATCGCAATAACCATGGTCATGATACCGAAGAACGCGTTAACGTTCGCACCAGCACCCATGGTGAAGAAGTGGTGAAGCCATACAACGAATGCAAGTACAGTAATCGCAATTGTCGCATACACCATAGACTTATAACCGAACAACGCTTTACGAGAGAAGGTTGCAACGATTTCTGAGTATAGACCAAATGCTGGCAATACCAAGATATATACTTCAGGGTGACCCCATGTCCAGATCAAGTTCACATAAAGCATTGGGCTACCGCCAAGCTCATTTGTGAAGAAATGGAAGCCGAAGTAACGGTCTAAAGTAAGCATTGCAAGCGTACCTGTTAATACAGGGAATGATGCAATGATTAATACAGCCGTACAAAGTGAAGTCCACGTGAAAATAGGCATGTCCATTAATTTCATGCCAGGTGCACGCATTTTGATGATGGTAACAAAGAAGTTAACACCAGATAAAAGCGTACCTAGACCAGAAACCTGAAGTGCCCAGATATAGTAGTCAACACCAACACCAGGAGAATATTGAATGCCAGACAGAGGAGGGTAAGCCATCCAACCAGTCGCAGCAAATTCACCCAATACAAGTGAAAGCATCATCAAACCAGCAGCGCCTGCGAATAACCAGAAGCTTAAAGAGTTTAATAATGGGAAAGCAACGTCACGAGCACCAATCTGTAAAGGTACAGAGATGTTCATCATACCAACAACAAGACCCATTGCTACGAAGAAGATCATGATTACACCGTGCGCGGTGAAGATCTGGTCGTAGTGGTCAGGGTGTAAGTAACCTTCGCCGCCGCCTTTCGCGAGGAAAAGTTGTAGACGCATCATGATCGCATCGGCGAAGCCACGCAACAGCATGACTACAGATACGATGATATACATGATACCAATCTTTTTATGGTCTACAGTGATAAACCATTCGTTCCACAAATATCCCCATTTCTTGAAATAGGTGATACCGCCCAATACAGCAATTGCACCAAGTGCCATAAAGACCATGGTGACAAGTACAAGGGGTTCAGTCGGGATAGAATCCCACCCCAATTTACCAAAAATCATATCCATGTCTTATTCCCCTTGAGCAGCGTGTTCTGCTGCAGCATGAGTTTCTGCTGTTGCATCATGTCCAGCAGAATGGTCAGCACCGTGATAGTTACTCATGTAGTGGTTGATGATTGTTTCAAACAATTTTGGCTCAACTGACGAGTAATAAGTCACTGGGTGTGGCTTAGTCGGGAACGGTTTCATCGCTTCAGCTTTTGCAAGTGCTTCTTCATCACCAGCAGCTTTAGCACGATTCACTAAATGCTCGATCTGATGCTTAGAACGATCGCCATCTTTAAGCGTTGCTAACTCAGCTTGGTCAAGTGTGCCTTTTTGAATTGCTTCAGGGTTAATACTTGTACCATTACCAGCTTTAACTGCTTCTACCCATTGTGCAAATTCTGGCTCAGTTACGCTATGTGCTTTAAAGCGCATTTGTGAGAAACCGTAACCTGAATAGTTTGCTGAGAAACCACGGAAGATACCTGGTTCGTCGGCTAATAGGTGAAGGTGAGTTTGCATACCAGCCATTGCATAAATCTGACCGCCTAACTGTGGGATGAAGAACGAGTTCATCGTGAAGTTAGAAGTGATCTTAAAGCTTACTGGTGTTTGTTCTGGGAAGCGTACTTCGTTTACCGTTGCAATGTTTTGCTCAGGATAGATAAAAATCCACTTGAACTGCTCAGCGACAGCTTGAATAGTCAATGGTGCTTTATCTGATTCTAACGGACGGTAAGGGTCGTACTTGTGGGAACCCCACCAAGTTAACCAAGCTAAAATACCAATAATAATGACAGGTACACCCCATACAACGATCTCAATTGTCGTAGAGTGTGCCCAAGTAGGTTTATAGTCTGCATCTTTATTCGACGCGCGATATTTCCAACCAAACCATAATGCCATAATGATTGATGGAATCACCACCAATAGCATTAAATAGATCGCAGTCATCATCAGGTTACTTTGACCTTGACCAACTGGACCTTTATTGTTTAGAAGTACCATATCACCGCCGCACCCAGTCAAGAGCGCAGCCATCGTTGATAAAGACAATACAGCTAAAATCGTTTGTCTCATTTTACAACCTCGGTGAAGAGTCCCATTCCCTAATTAAAATTATGGGATAGCGATTAAAGTGTCGCGTGATTGATAAGGATTGGTTAAAAAATGCTTAGCAATCACGCGACACCGCAACGTTGTTGGGCATTATGCCTTATATTGAAAAACTAAGCTACTCATAAAGTCGTGTGAAATACTTGTTTTAAAACCCGATTTATTTTGTAGGGATTGTTATTTGCATCTGTGTTTTTTATATAGATATCAGATTAATACATAAAAAAAGAGGAATAAATCCTCTTTTGTTTATCGATTTGTGATTACTGCTTAATGACCTTAGTTTTTGCCAATTTATCGTGCAAAGTTTGACGATTTTTGGTAAATGCGAATAAAGCATAATCAATCACGGTAATGATAGGCACAAAGATTAGATTGAGAATGATAAAGAACACGCTTCTCAACCAAAAGGCCCGAATTGTGCTGACTTTTTCTGATGTTTCAACATCCACAATTTTAATCTTGGCGATTTTTTTACCAATACTCTGGCCTGATTTTGCAATAAAGAACGCCTGAATCATGAGCATGACAATGAGGTAAACAAAGATCATGATCCATGCTTCATTTGGGATGAGCTGCATGAGTTGCTGCTGTAATTCTACTGCTTTATCAGATGCAATTTGGGTGGCTTGCATCTGTTTTTGAATTTCAAACAACTCTTGGTATTGGCTTTCATTAAAAAAGAAAGATGGGATAGAAGCCATCGGTAGCCAAAGGATAAGATCAAAAACTTTCGCTAGCGCACGTGAATGAAAAGGTGCAAGTTCAGGTGCTTTTTGTTCGACTTTGATTTTGTAAGTTGGTTCGTTCGTTTCAGTTTTAATTTGAGCACTAAAAGGAGAGTAACCTACAGGTTCGTAGACAAGTTTACCTTGTGTGAGTTCACCAAGTGTTTTCCATTCAGCCATACCTTCATGCCAAGCTAAATCGGTCAATAAAACTTGTTGACTAGCAAGCATTTGGTTCACTTGTTCTAAACTGTAAGGTCCTGCTTGTTGATTGTTACGAGCCAAGTAAATTTGCATAATTTTAAAATCTCAATTACGAAAGATGAAAAAAGACCCTACGAAAGAGGGTCTTTTTCTAAAAAAGACTAGGCTTTCTTGATTTGTTCTTCAGCAAGGAAGAACCAAGTATCAAGTACTGAGTCAGGGTTAAGTGACACAGATTCAATACCTTGTTCCATGATCCATTTAGCAAGGTCAGGGTGATCTGAAGGACCTTGACCACAAATACCAACGTATTTTCCTGCTTTACGGCAAGCGTGAATTGCCATAGAGAGAAGAGCTTTAACTGCTGGGTCACGTTCGTCAAATAAGTGAGATACGATACCAGAGTCACGGTCAAGACCAAGTGTTAATTGTGTTAAGTCATTTGAACCGATAGAGAAACCATCGAAGTGCTCAAGGAACTGTTCTGCCAATAATGCATTGGTTGGAAGTTCACACATCATGATGACTTTTAGGCCATTCTCACCACGTTTTAAACCATTCTGAGCAAGAAGTTCGATCACACGTTTCGCTTCAGAAACTGTACGCACGAATGGGATCATGATTTGGATATTGGTTAAACCCATTTCATCACGTGCTTTTTTCAAGGCACGACATTCAAGCTCAAAACAGTCGCGGAAGTTATCAGATACATAACGACTTGCACCACGGAAGCCCAACATTGGGTTTTCTTCTTCTGGTTCGTATAACTTACCACCAATCAAGTTTGCATATTCATTTGATTTGAAGTCTGACATACGCACGATCACTGGCTTCTCAGCAAATGCAGCAGCAAGTGTTGAAATACCTTCAACTAACTTCTCGACATAAAATTCGATTGGAGATGAGTAGCCTGAAGTACGTGCCATAACAGCAGCACGTGTTTCACGTGGTAAGCTGTCAATGTTTAACAATGCTTTAGGATGCACACCGATCATTCGGTTAATGATGAACTCAAGACGTGCAAGGCCAATACCTTCATTCGGGATTTGAGCGAAATCAAATGCACGGTCAGGGTTACCGACGTTCATCATGATTTTGAACGGTAGTGATGGCATTGAATTAATCGAATTACGTTGTACTTCGAAATCTAATGCACCTTCATAGATGAAGCCAGTATCACCTTCAGCACATGAAACAGTGACTTCTTGACCATCAGTCAGTACTTCTGTTGCATTACCACAGCCCACGATTGCTGGAACACCTAATTCACGGGCAATAATTGCTGCGTGACAAGTACGACCACCACGGTTAGTAACAATTGCCGCAGCACGCTTCATCACTGGTTCCCAATCTGGGTCAGTCATGTCAGATACAAGGACGTCACCGTCCTGAACCTTATCCATTTCTTTAATAGACGTTACAACACGCACTTTACCTGAACCAATGCGTTGACCAATTGAACGACCTTCACAAATCACAGTACCACGTTGTTTTAACAAATAACGTTCCATGGTACCGACATTTTGACGGCTTTTTACTGTTTCTGGACGTGCTTGAACGATATAGATTTGACCATCATCGCCATCTTTTGCCCATTCGATATCCATCGGCGAGCCGTAGTGTTGTTCGATGATTAAGGCTTGTTTTGCTAATTCGTGTAATTCGTGATCATTTAATGCGAATTGTTGGCGCTCTGGTTTTTCAACGTCAACCACAACAACTGATTTACCCGCAGCACCTTCTTCACCATAAATCATTTTCTGGTGTTTAGAACCGAGGTTACGACGTAAAACAGAGTGTTTACCTGCATTTAAAAGCGGTTTAGATAAATAGAATTCATCTGGGTTTACTGCACCTTGAACGACCATTTCGCCTAAACCGTAAGATGCAGTAATAAAGACTACATCACGGAAACCTGATTCTGTATCAAGCGTAAACATAACGCCCGCAGCACCAGTTTCAGAGCGAACCATACGTTGAACACCAGCAGAAAGGGCAACAACACTATGTTCAAAGCCTTGGTGTACACGGTAAGCAATCGCACGGTCATTATAAAGTGAAGCAAAAACTTCTTTAATCGCGATAAGAACATTATCAATACCGCGAATGTTGAGGAATGTTTCTTGTTGACCTGCGAAAGACGCATCTGGTAAGTCTTCAGCCGTTGCAGAAGAACGTACCGCAACAGCAATGTCTGGGTTGCCGTTTGAAAGTGCAGCAAAAGCTTCACGAATTTCTTGTTCTAATGTCGCAGTAAGCGGAGTTTCAACAATCCAGTTACGGATTTTTGCACCAGTTTCAGCAAGTGCATTTACATCTTCTACATTTAGCTGAACAAGTTCAGCCTGAATACGAGCGTTTAAGCCGCTTTGATCCAAGAACTCACGATAGGCAGCAGCAGTAGTTGCAAAGCCACCAGGTACCGATACACCAGCATTGGATAAATGGCTGATCATTTCACCCAAAGATGAGTTTTTCCCACCTACGAGTTCGACATCGTGTTTTCCTAATTTTTCCAGACCGATTACGCGCGCTTCCAAAGTATTTACTCCACTTTTTTTGCAGTATGAATGACCATCATTGGTATGAAATTATACAAAAGTGCTTAGATTTAGTGTTTTACTAAGCGACAGTCATGTTAGATGAGTTTACTATAAAGATTATAGAGCACTAAGACAAATGTTTAAGGAGAATTTTGATGCCCGTAAGTAAAGAAATTAAACGGAGCGTTTTTTTTATTTCAGATGGTACCGCAATTACCGCAGAAACCCTTGGACATTCACTACTTGCGCAATTTCCAAACGTCGATTTTGACATTCATATTATACCGTATATTACGACTGAAGAAGCGGCTATGAATGTCGCTGTAGAGATCAATGCATGTCAAAGTCGTGATGGTTCTTTGCCGCTAGTTTTTGATACTTTAGTTGATCCGCATGTCCGTGAAATTATCAATACTGCTAAGGCAGTCAACTTAGACGTTTTTGAAGGTTTGATTAGTAAATTAGAACAAGAATTGGGTACGCCACCGACCACATTGGTTGGACAAACTCATGCGGTAACTGATTCTGAATATTATAAAGCGCGTATCGATGCTGTACATTTCGCACTGGACAATGATGACGGGGCAAGAACACGTCATTATGATAAAGCCGACATTATTTTAATTGGTGTATCACGTTCAGGGAAAACCCCGACCTCAATTTATTTGTCATTACAATTTGGTATTCGTGTAGCAAACTATCCATTGACTGAAGAAGATTTGGATGACAATCGTTTGCCAAAAGTACTGCGTGAACATAAAAACAAGCTATTTGGTTTGATGATTGATGCCGAACGTTTGGTGGCAATCCGTAACGAACGTAAAGCGAATAGCCGCTATTCAAGTTTCAGCCAGTGTCAAATGGAATTGCGCGCGATAGAAGGGATCTATATTTCTGAAGGGATTAAATATTTAAATGTCACGGAAATGTCGATTGAGGAAATCTCAACACGTGTCTTACAAATGACGGGTTTAAAACGTCGTATTGGCTAATAAGGCCAGACTACCTCAGTCATCTAGATGGGGTAGTCTGTAATTTTTTAGATCATTTTCTTAAAGAAAGTTTGATAAATATCGTGAATTTAAAATAAATAATTGATATTAAATAATAAAGTAAATCTAACTGATCAGTGCTGGAATTGGTGATAATTTTATTGCATTTCTGCTACAATACTGTGATTTAAATCTCACTTTTTATTGTTGGTGGTCTATGGCTTTTATTGCAACTGAATATCTTGATAGAGAGAGTTCTGTTTGGAACAGAAGTCTGTGAACTTGGCTATTCCTTTTCACTCAAATCATCAACTGAGTGAGGTCCAACAAAATATTTTTAACCGTATTCCGAGTCTGGTGTGGCTGCTCTCTGAGTCTGGAGATGCGTATTTTTTTAATAGTTTAAGCCAAGAGTATATTGGTTTTAATGACCTAGAACATTTTGCAAAAGACTGGGTCGATTTAATCCATTCTGAGGATAGAGCAATCTTCCAAAGTGAGTGGCAGCAGGCATTTATCTATAAGTCCCCATTTCAAATTGAATGCCGATTAAAACATCAGTCTGGTGCATATCGCTGGTTTTTATTGTCAGCAAAATTTATAGCGGCGAATTCAGAAGAAAAGGCACATTGGTTTATCAATAGTGTTGATATTCATGATACCAAGCAGTATCAACAAAACTTAGTTCAGTGTATTAATGCCCAAACTAACATGCTGGATAATAGTATTGATTGCATAAAATTATTAGAAGCTGATGGTTCTTTACTGCATGTCAATAAAACGGGATGTATCGCACTTAATCTCCCTCAAAGCCAAAATAGCTTTGGAATGAAGTGGGCAGAGCTGTTACCTGTGGAAATAAGAACCAAGGCGAGTTATGCGTTAAAAACGGCACTTAAAGGGAAAACTGCACGTTTCCGTGGAATGAGTGGGGAAGGGGCTGGAAGACAATATTGGGATAATTTGCTTACCCCCATATTAAATGATAAAGGCCAGATCGTGCAGGTTTTGTGTCTGTCTCGCGATGTGACTACACAAAGACAAACCGAAATCCAATTACAGCTTTCGAGTGAGTTGGATGATTTAACAGGATTATATAACCGTCGTTTCTTCAAATTACAACTTAAGCGTGCATTACATCGACATAAAAAAGGCAAGAAGTTACTTGGCTTAATGTTGCTGGATTTAGATTACTTTAAACATGTCAATGATACGCTTGGTCATGCTGCTGGAGATCATCTACTCCGTGTTCTGTCTAAGCGAATAGAAAACATTTTGCCTGAAAACACTTTTGTCGCTCGTTTGGGTGGTGATGAGTTTGCTATTGTCGTAAATGGAATTGAGACACAACTAGAGCTTGAAAAAATAGCAGTGGATGTTAGTCGACTATTAGAAGCTCCGATTACTTATGCTGGCAATTTGATTAATGGCAGTATGAGTATCGGTTGTGCGATTTATCCACGAGATGCCAAAGATTCAGCTAATTTAATGAAATGCGCAGATACTGCGCTCAATGATTTGAAAGCGACGGGACGTGGTGGTTTTCGTATGTTTAACCAGCAGATGCAAGTTGCGGCTCAAAACATTGCAATTCAATTAAATGATGCGCGTCATATTATTCGTGATGACCTTATTGTGCCATTTTACCAGCCAAAAGTGCGTTTAGCGGATGCGAAGGTGGTTGGTTTTGAAGCATTATTACGTTGGCAAACGCTTGATCAACATATTCATTCACCTTGTAATATTGAACAGGCTTTTCAAGACTATATTCTGGCAACAAAAATTAGTGATGCAATGCAGAATAAAGTTTTTAAAAATATTGCAGCTTGGATAGCGCAAGGATTAGATGTTGTTCCTGTTTCAATCAATGCAGCACCAGTTGAGTTTCTAAAAGACAATTATGCTGAGCGTTTACTACATCGTTTAAATGCCTACAACATTCCACATCATTTAGTAGAAATAGAAATTACTGAACATATCTTGGATGATCGTGGTTCTGACTATGTGATCCGAGCATTAAACTTATTAAAGCAACAAGGTATTAAAATATCATTGGATGATTTTGGTACGGGACATTCCTCTTTAACTCGTTTAAGAGACTACCCAGTAGACTGTTTAAAAATTGACTGCGATTTTATTCGTCAAATGAATGATGACGAGGCGATTTTAGCCATTGTACAGGCGATCATCGCTTTGGGGCCAAAACTGTCATTGGATATTGTTGCAGAAGGCATTGAGAACACCGAACAATTAGAGCTTTTAAAATCTTCCGGATGCTCAATCGGACAGGGCTATTTATTTAGTCGGGCTGTGAATGTAGAACAAGCGACAGAGATGCTCCAAGCTGGAATTTAAGTGGATGGTGAATCTACAAGGCTGATTGGTAAATGAACCTTGTAGACTCGAGCCAAAGATTTAGCTGTTTTTAATATCCATCAATAAACTAAAATTATCTAAGCGTTTTTGCGTATCGTAGATATCACAAGTAAAGATGAATTCATCGACATCATATTGCGCTGCAATTTTATTTAATCCAGCTTTAACCGTTTCTTGAGAACCAATTTGTGCCATGGCATAAAAATTCTGAATTGCCACTTGTTCAGCACTCGATGCAAGACCTTCAGTTGAATCAATCGGTGGCTTAAGCTTTAAGCTCTGACCACGGATCAGATTCAAAATACGTTGATATGAACTGGTTGCCAGGTATTGGGCTTCTTCATCGCTTGCAGCAACGACTGTTGGGACACCCATTGAGACATAAGGTTTATCAAGATATTCAGAGGCTTGGAAATTATCACGATAGATTTCGATCGCCTGACCTAACATTCTTGGCGCAAAATGAGAGGCAAAGGAATAAGGTAGTCCAAGTTTTGCGGCCAGTTGCGCGCTAAATAAACTTGAGCCGAGTAACCAAACAGGCACATGGGTATTTTGACCTGGTGTGGCGATAATTCTCTGATTCGGTTGCGGTGCTTTAAAATATTGCAGAATCTCCATCACATCTTGAGGGAATTGATCTTCAGTTTCCTGACGGCCACGACGTAAGGCACGCATTGTCATTTGATCTGTTCCAGGCGCACGCCCCAAACCGAGTTCAAAACGATTTGGATAAAGTGTGGCTAGCGTTCCAAACTGTTCTGCAACTACCAATGGTGCATGGTTTGGCAGCATGATACCGCCTGAACCCAAACGGATGTGCTGCGTATTTGCAGCAATAAATCCTAATAAAACTGCCGTTGCTGAACTGGCAATCCCATCCATATTATGATGCTCAGCCAACCAAAAACGCTCATAACCTAAATTTTCTGCATGTTGCGCGAGTTCTAATGCATGACGGAGAGAAAACTCGATACTCTTGTCATCTCGAACAGGAGCGAGTTCTAGGATAGAGAATTTTATATCTTGTAGTGATTTCATTATGGTGTCTCAAAACTATATATCGAAATAATACGATATAAGTTTGGTTTTGTATATCGTTTTAGATCGATATATTGTTGTTTTGATCAAACAAAAAAAAGCACCCGAAGGTGCTAAAGGGGTAAAACGTTTTAATCTGATTAACGGTGTTTGTACCAGCCACGATGACGACCATTGTCATGACGATAGCTTTCACGAGAATTGTAATAGCGACGGTCATCATAAGAACGACGGTTATCGTAACGACGGTCATAGCGACGATCATCATAACGTCGATCCGCATCACGGTCTTGACCAACCTTTTGACCTAAGGCCGAACCACCAGCCGCGCCTAGGGCTGCACCAATATAACCACCATTGCTTCCACCCATATTACGGCCAACGGTATAACCACCCACGCCACCTAAACCACCACCAATAGCAGCTTCAGTACGGTCGCGTCGATTACTAGATGCAGCGGCACCGCCAGCACCACCGATTGCAGAGCCAATCATTGCACCCGTGTCACCACCAAGTTGTTTTCCTAAGGCAGTACCAACCACACTTCCTAGAGCAGAGGTTGCTGCTACACGAGTGGTATTGTCTGCATGTGCAACGGTCATCATGGAAGACGCTGCTAAGATAACGCTACATAACCACATATTTGATTTCATGGTGAAACTCCTTATCCATTCATTTGGACAATATTCTTTTTTGCTTGTGACAAATGTAACAATAGTTGTGAGTGAAAATATGGAGCGCAATATCTAGATTGAGAGTGTTTGACGAGGGTTTTGTTGGTGTTCTATAACAAATGAAGGGATTGTGAATAAATTATAAAAATAAAGAATGAATAGGCAACGATCAACAGCTAGCGTTGTAATCGAGTACAATGGATGCAGTTTAGGTTAGGATTTATTTATGCTGCTGGAAAAAATTTTGCAATCACAAGGCTTTGGTTCACGTAAGTATTGTCAGCAGTTAATTAAAAATGGTTCTGTTCAGATTGAAAATCAAGTTTGTGATAATCCGAAACAGAATCTCAATACCGATCAACTGGTCTTTCAGGTCTTTGGTGAAGAATACCAATTTCGAGAGCATGTCTATATTGTTTTGAATAAACCGCAAGGTTATGAATGTTCACATCAGGCCACACATCACAAAAGCGTATTCAGTCTTTTTCCTGAAATTCTACTGCATCGTGGAATTCAATGTGTGGGACGTCTAGATCAAGATACCACTGGTCTATTATTGCTGACCGATGATGGACAATATCTACAGGCATTAACACATCCACGTAAACATGTACCCAAAGTTTATCATGTGACCACTGCAGATCCAGTTACAGCTGAACAGCAACACGGCTTAGAGCAAGGTGTCGAACTGCGTAATGAAAAAGGCATCTATGCTGCTACGGATGTGCAATTATTCTCAGAACATCAAATTGCAATGACCATTCACCAAGGTGTTTACCATCAAGTGAAACGGATGCTTGCTGCTGTTGGAAATAAAGTTGAAGTCCTACATCGTCATCAAGTGGGTTTGCTCGAACTTCCTGATTTGGCGGAGGGAGAATGGACGTATTTAAGCCCTGTGCAAAAACAGTTAAGTCAAAACATCGCTTTAGATGAATGATTACTTTAAAAAACAATGAAAGGTTTTGAACTCACTGTCTTGAATAAAGCCCATCTGTTCATATAGACGGTGAGATTGATAATTGTTTTTTTGCGTTTCGAGGCTAATGCGTTGTGCATTTTCATGCCGTGCAAACAAGATAGCGGTATCAATCAGTTGTTTAGCGGAACCTTGTTTTCGATAAGAGGGAGTGACATAGACATCATCGAGAATATAGTAGGTTTCACAAGCCACAGAAGAAAAGGCAAGATAGAGTAAAACAAAGCCCGTAAATACATCATCTTTAACATGAATAAAAATGACACTGTCTTTATTGTCGAAGCGGTGTTTTAAAAACTGATACGATTGTTCAATATTTGAGGATGCACCGTAGAACTGACGGTATTCGTCAAACAAGACAGCAAGTTGATGAAGATCTTCCTTTGTTGCTCGCTTAACAATCATTCCTGTCCATCCTTACGCTTATTCATTTTATTAGGACTGTCAGGATAGCGAAAAAAATTCAGCTTAAAAAATAAAAACTTGTTTATAAATGCAACATTGTTAAGTTTTGTCACTTTCGCCGAGAAGTGCATTCAACTCTTCAAACAGGTCTTCATGATCATCTTCAATTTCGACAGAAGATGGATTTTCAGTACTGGCCGCTGCTTTTGATTTGCGCAGTTTCAGTAACTGTTCCATGTTGATGTTCTGATTCTCAATTGCGAACGGAATCGACTTGGTGAGTACCACTTGTTTAAAGAAAAGACGAACGGCTTGAGCAGGGGAGATACCCAACTGTTTAAACACTGCAAAAGCTTGCTTCTTTTCCTGTGAATCGAGGCGAACCTGATAAACTTCTGTTTTTCGCATGAAGAATAAGACCAAATATTTTTAGTTATCGTCATGTATTTTAAACCATTGCAATGTAATTTCAATATTTTTGAAGTGAAAAAATAGAATTTTTGTCATTACGTTGTGTTGGCAATGCAAGTTCAAAGTGAGAACTAAACTGCATTTCTTGATTTAAAATCGGGTCAATAAAGCAAATTTCTTTGGCAAGTAGCTGTAATGGCTGACTAAAATCATCTTCTGCTTTATGTTCAATCTGTGGATAAAAAGAGTCGTTAAGTATTGGAATATTCAGATAATTTAGATGTACACGTAACTGATGTTGTTTTCCAGTTTTAGGCATTAATTTGTACTTGGCATGCTGCTGATCATGCATTAATAATTCAATTCGTGTTTCGGTATTATTGGGTTTTTCGGGATTAATTTGCATGGTGTAAAAAGGCTGACCTTTTTCTAAATGTAGCTGTAAAATTTGCGGAAAATTCAGTTCAGGTCGATATTTTGCAACCGCATGATAGGTTTTTTGCACTTTTCGTTCGGCAAAAAGCTGCTGATATGCACCTCTTGAGGCGGCTTTTTTACAGAATAAAACTACACCTGCTGTTTCTCGATCAAGTCGATGGATGGGGGTGAGATCTTCGTAGCCAGTTTGTTTTTTTAGTCTAACCAAGAGCGTTTCTTGTACATATTGCCCAGTTGGCGTCATGGTCAAAAAGTGCGGTTTATCGACTACCAGTAATTCATCGTTTTCAAATAGGATTTCATGCTGAAATGGCACATGCACTTCATGCGCAAGGAAACGATAGTAGAAAATATGGGTATTGGGTGTATAGGGGCTATCCAATTCGAGTTTGCTGCCATCTGCTGCATAGATCAGCTCATCGGCAAAACGCTGTTGCCATTCGCTGATCTGAATATGTGGGAAGTGTTGGCAGAGATAATCAAAAATAGTAAGTGCAGAAACATCGTGAGGTAAAAAGACTTTGCTCGCGCTGACACCATTAATGAGTGGAGGAGTAAAATCTTTATTTGAGAATTGATTCATAGAGATAAATGATGCCACTAAAATTAAGGTCCGGCATTTTAAGAACAAATGAGATTAAGTATCTCGTTGATGTTTTTGCTTAGATTAACATAATCCGAGTTGATGAATTGCCTGTGTCCATCAATTCCTCTATGAATGATTGCATGCGTGGTCGGGTGAAGCTCTTTATCACTAGCAACTTCAATGAGATGCTCTAAGAAATCTTGTGCTTGTTGAGGTGCATATTTAAATTCTGTAGTAAAAATAAAAATTGCAAGTTTATGAATCTCTAAAGCAGGGAGTTGGTTTAAAAAACATTGGGCATGAATTGTACCAAAACTAAAACTTGCAAGAATTTGCCGTTCTAGCTCAGTTGTTGTCTCAAAAGGTTTTTCGATGGATAAAAAAAGCTGATGCGTAAATTTCGAAATGAGTTTCCGATGTTCGTCCACAACAGTTTCCTCAGAAAATAATTTAGGAGTTGTTTTAAAAAGAATCAACTTCTTTCTATGGATTAGGCTTTAAAGCAGGGCAATGTTATCATAGCTGCCATCCCAATTTTGTTTTATTTGCCATGTCATCTTCAGTGAAATTTACTTTAAATCATGAACAAGACACTCAACGTTTTGCACAGGTGCTATCACAACATGTGCATGCTGGCATTATTTATTTAATTGGTGATTTGGGCGCAGGAAAAACCACATTTACCCGTTACTTTCTACAAAAGTTAGGGCATCAAGGTTCGGTCAAGAGTCCGACTTATACCTTGGTTGAACCTTATACCATTCAAGGTAAAGAGATCTTCCATTTTGACCTGTATCGTTTGAATGATCCTTATGAACTTGAGTTAATGGGCATCCGTGATTATCTGGAAACACCCGATGCTTTATTTTTATTTGAATGGCCATCGAAAGGTGGTGATGAAATTCCAAAACCAGATATTGTGATTGATATTCAAAAATCGGAAGATGAACTGACTCGATTCGTGACTTTAACCACAGCGTCTGAAGCTTTATCTCAAACTTTGCAGGAACAATTGAATGGCGCATGATTCAACTCGTCGTATTCATACCCTAGATGCTGCCTTAGCCAACCAGATTGCTGCAGGTGAGGTGATTGAACGTCCCTCATCAGTAGTCAAAGAATTATTAGAAAACTCAATTGATGCGGGCGCAACGGAGTTGATTATTCGAGTGGCGCAGGGTGGTTCAACCCTGATTGAAATCATTGACAATGGTAATGGTATTCATGCAGAAGATTTACCATTGGCGGTAATGCGTCATGCCACCAGTAAAATTCAAACTGCAGATGATTTACATGCGATTGTCAGTTTGGGATTTCGTGGAGAGGCTTTAGCTTCAATTGCAGCAGTATCACGTTTAACCCTCACCAGCAGTCAAGATGAGCAAGGTGTTGGCTATCAAGTTGAAGTGAATGGTACAGCTTTTGATCATCAACAAATTCAGGCGGTCGCTGCACAAAAAGGTACACACATTCGGGTACAGGATTTATTTTTTAATGTGCCAGCACGCCGTAAATTCTTAAAAAAACCAACAACTGAATTTAATCATATTGAAGAAATTGTTCGCCGTTTGGCTTTAACCCATTTCGATATCCGTTTTGTACTAGAGCATAATGATAATATTCGTTTAAACCTACCTGTCGCTGACAGTGGCGAATTACGTTATCAGCGCGTGCAGCAATTGTTGGGTCAGCAATTTATCCAAAATGCGTATTGGATTGACTCTGATAGCATTAATATGCGCTTATCTGGATGGTTGGGACATCCTTCTGATGCACGTGCGCAGGCTGACATGCAATATGTCTATGTCAATGGTCGTATTGTCAAAGATAAAACCATTTCACATGCGTTGCGTATGGCCTATGACGGGATTTTGCATGGACATCAACATTCATCATATTTATTGTTTTTAGAAGTTGATCCCGAAAATATTGATGTCAATGTACATCCAACTAAGCATGAAATTCGCTTTTTGAATCAACGTGAAGTGCATGAGTTTGTACGTCACTATGCTAAAGCAACCTTGTCTCAATTTCAGACTGCAACTGCAGATTTAGCACAGGCAATGAAAACAGATGAGGCGCTAACGGATAATTTTAATTATCAACAGCAGCCAAAATATCAAGAACAATTCAATTTACATCGTGCGGTGGTAGAAGCTGAACCTCAATCAAATCTACCTGCTGAAGTATCGACAGATTTATTGACAGAGTTTAATCAAAGTCGTCCACAAGCAGTGCACTACAATTCAACACCACAAGAACCACGTTATAACGGTTCTACGCAATTGAATAATGCACTCAAAAGTTATTTAGCGCCTTTACGTGAAGAAGTCGAGGATGGAAATGATCAAGGCCCATCACGAGTAGATGAGTTTCCACTCGGTATTGCGATTGCGCAGCTGCATGGTATTTATATTTTGGCGCAAAATACCGAAGGTCTGATTATTGTCGATATGCATGCAGCGCATGAACGTATCTTGCTTCAACAAATGAAATCGGCTTGGGATAAACCTGAATTTTGGACATCTCAACAGTTATTGATTCCAAAAATTGTATCCATCACGCGTATGCAGGCGACACGGATCGAAGATTTACAATCACAATTACAACGTCTCGGCTTAGAAGTCGATCAATATGGTGATGATCAAGTGATTGTGCGTGGTGTCCCAGCGATTTTGCATAAAGCTGATTTTAGCAACCTCATTCCAGAACTGCTGAATGATCTTGATCCAAATGATGAAGCGAGAGGTTTATTGCAAAAACGTGATGAATTACTCGCTGGGATGGCTTGTCACGGTGCTGTGCGTGCGCATCGCCAGTTAAGCCTATCGGAAATGAATGCTTTATTACGTCAAATGGAACAAACCGAGTTTGCCAGCCAATGTAATCATGGGCGTCCGACTTGGCGTGCATTTCCATTACATCAATTAGATAAATTATTTGCTCGAGGAGAGTAGTTTTACATGTCAAATCAATTGCCCGTCATCAATTTAATGGGGCCTACCGCGAGCGGTAAAACAGCATTGGCATGTGAACTTTATGAGCGTGGAAATTTCGAACTGATTTCAGTCGATTCAGCTTTAGTTTATAAAGATATGGATATCGGTACAGCGAAACCAACCAAAGCAGAGCAGCAGCAATATCCACATCATTTGATTGATATTATTACCCCTTTAGAGGTGTATTCGGCAGCACAATTTGTTGAAGATGTTTGCCCATTGATTGATGATATGCATGCCCGTGGCAAAACTCCAATCTTGGTGGGCGGAACCATGTTGTACTTCAAGGCCTTACTTGAAGGTCTGGCAAGTAATTTACCCAATGCGGATCAAACGATACGTGATGCCATTCTTCAAAAAGCTGAACAGGAAGGATGGCAAGCCGTCTATGAAGAGTTGGTTGCGGTTGATCCAGTTGCAGGGGAAAAGTTTAAAGTATCGGATAAGCAGCGCATCATTCGTGCGCTTGAAGTGTTTCGAATCACGGGTGAACCGATAACAAAACTACAAGCTGAACAACCTAAAAATCAACCATATCGTTACATATTTCATAACTACGCATTAATGCCAGATCGTTTAGAATTACATCAACGCATTGAGCAAAGATTGAGCAAAATGTGGAATATTGGTTTTTTGAATGAAGTAGAGGACTTGATTAAAAAATACGATTTAAATGATGATTTACCGTCTATGCGGTCTGTGGGTTATCGTCAAGCTTTGGATTTTTTACTAAAAAGTGACTTAAGTCTCAAAAATAAAGTAGAAATGGAGAACAAAGCCCTTTTTGCGACGAGGCAATTAGCTAAACGTCAATACACATGGTTACGTTCTTTGCAAGAAATACACGATTTTAAAACTTACGTGACGATAAAGCAGGCGAAAGAAGACTTGCGAAACTTCTTTGGATAAAGCAAAATTCGCAGGCTGTCTTTTTATAATTTTTAGTTGAAAAATAAAGATAGTTTTTTTGCGCTGATTTAAAAATTTTTTGGAGTTAAAAATGTCTAAAGGTCAAACTTTACAAGATCCGTTCTTAAATTCTCTCCGTAAAGAACGTATTCCAGTTTCTATTTTCCTTGTAAACGGTATCAAATTGCAGGGTCATATTGAGTCATTTGACCAATATGTTGTTTTGTTGAAAAACACTGTAAGTCAAATGGTTTATAAACACGCGATTTCTACAGTTGTTCCTGCGCGTAACCCACGTCCTGCTGGTGCTCAAGGTACTGCTGGTGGCTTCCCTGCACAAGGCGCTACTGGTGGCTTCGGTGGTCAAGGTGCTGCTGGTGGCTTCGGTGGTCAAG
The DNA here is from genome assembly GCF_013072695.1 of Acinetobacter sp. Ac_5812. Lineage (GTDB taxonomy): Bacteria > Pseudomonadota > Gammaproteobacteria > Pseudomonadales > Moraxellaceae > Acinetobacter. Next base: position 46,812 of record NZ_LXUK01000002.1, on the reverse strand, counting down.
GTGGCGGCTTCGGCGGTCAAGGTGGCTTCGGCGGTCAAGGTGGTGGCTTCGGTGGTCAAGGTGGCTTCGGCGGTCAAGGCGGCGGCTTCGGTGGTCAAGGTGGCTTCGGTGGTCAAGGCGGCTTCGGTGGTCAAGGTGGCTTCGGTCATCAAGGTGGCTTCGATGGCGAAACTAAATTTGAAGATGGTCAAGAAGACGAAAACAATCGTTAATTGATTGATGATCTTTAAGAAAATGCCAGTCTCACGCTAGACTGGCATTTTTTTGTCTATTAGAAAGCTAGAATAAATACTATGGAAATGATTGTTGCTGCGGCATGTTGTAGTGTATTGGTCTCAATTTTGCTGAAATACTTAAAGGCAAAAGGATTTGATGTTTTTCAAATGATTGCGTGGAATTATTTGAGCGCAAGCCTTTTATGTTTTTATTGGTTTAAAACCGATATTACGCATATCTCTTTGAATCATACGCCTTGGTGGTTCATTCTTATTTTAGCCGTGTTATTACCCAGCATATTTTTATGCTTGGCAAAGTCTTTGCAATTTGCAGGCATCCTGAAAACGGAAATTGCTCAGCGGCTTGCAGTCATACTGTCATTATTAGCTGCCTATTTTATTTTTGGGGAGCAATTTAGCCAATTAAAATTAATTGGTGTCGTGTTGGGCGTCATTGCGATTTTAGCGATTATTATCGGACAGGCCACAGAACAGGCAACTAAAGGCATGAATTTAAAATCAGCCTTGTTTTTGTTTAGCGTATGGGCCGGTTATGCTGCTGTAGATATATTACTTAAATATAGTAGTAGTTTAGGTTTACAGTTTGCAGTCACACTGAATTTAACCTTTATTGCGGCCTTTATTTTATCCATTGCTTATATCGCAATCACTCAACCAAACTGGCAACCTAAAAATATTTTTACAGGTTTGTTTCTAGGCGTACTGAATTTTGCCAATATCGCTTTATATGTCAAAGCACATATGATTTTTAAAGAAACGCCTGCTATTGTCTTTGCTGGCATGAATATCCTTGTCGTGGTACTAGGTGTATTCAGTGGTGTTGTATTATTTAAAGAACGCTTAAAAGCCTACACCTGGATTGGATTGATCTGTGGTGTGGTTGCCGTCCTGTGTTTAGCCAAAGCAATGATGTAAAGCGATTTGGTTAAATTTGATGGAAGTAAAATTATGACTGGTAAGAGACTGAGTAAAGAAGAGCGCAGACAACAATTGTTGCAGGTGGCCCGTTTAATTATTCGAACTCAGGGTGTAGAAGCCCTAACTCTGGGATATTTAGCAGAGCAAGCTGGTATTACTAAGCCAATTACATACCGACACTTTATCGACCGTGAAGGTTTACTGATTTCGATTTATCAAGAGTTTGATGATAAACAGACTGCAGAGCTTAATCGGTCTTTAGCTGCCGAAGCAAAAACCTTACAGCAAACTATTCATATTTTTTGCAAAGCCTATTTAAGTTGTTTTATTTCAATGGGTCCAGAGGTTGGATTGGTGATTGCTGCTTTGTCTGGTAGTGATATCTTGCAAAACTATTTTCAGCAATGTCAGCAAAAATTCACAGAAATTTTTAAACAAAGCATGCGCCCATTTATTCAATTGGATGGAAAAGAGGGTGAGGCGATCGTGATCGCGATCATGGGTCTGATTGAAACGGTATCGACAGCAGCAAGTAAAAATCAAATTGATGCACTGACTGCACAGCAGGTGATGGAAAATTCACTTTTAGTTATTTTACAAGATTATTCAGCGACCTAAATACAGGCATCAAGAACTGAGTTGACAGTATAAGTTACTATTGGTAACTTGTGTGAATCATTTATTCGGAATTGATCTATGTCTAATTCAAATAAACTCCAGCATGCTTTGATTGTCATAACACATCCAGATACACAATCACTTTCTCATCAGATTGCACAGCATATTTCTCGTGATTTAACAGAAAAGGGAATTTCAGTAGAAATTGCTGATTTATATAAGGAAGGTTTTCAAGCTGTGATGACGCTTTCTGATATTGAAGCTTATCGTGGTCGTCAAGCTTTGGATGCCGATGTTCAATTTGAACAAGCGCGCTTTGATCGTGCAGATGTTGTCTATTTTATTTTTCCTGTGTATTGGTGGTCAGTTCCTGCTTTCTTAAAGGGCTGGTTTGAACGTGTATTTAGTCAGGACTGGGCCTATAAATACGATGAACAGGGGAATCTATTAGGTACTCTAAAAAATATTCCAGTCAAATTGATAGGGACTGCAACAGGAACGCAATCTGGATACGATCGGCATGGTTATACACAAGCGATTCATAAACAAATCGTAGAAGGTATTTTTGCCTATTGTGGGATTGATGATGTTCAGACATCAATGCTGTTTAAAGCAGATTTTATTCAGGCTGATGATCTAAAGGTATTCTTTGAAGAATTAGATCAGACTGTTTTAAGTCAATCTCAAATCAATACGAATGCGTAATGTTAAGCCCTAATAATAAGGTGTAATTGGTCATTATTAGGGCGTTGATTCAATCAATGCTGTTATAGACGAGTAAAAACCACTTCATCTGGCAGTCGTGATTTTGGCAGTTTGGCATTGAAATCACTGTCACTGCGATAACCGAGTGCAACAATTACAGAGGCTTTTAAGCCTTTTTCAGTCAAACCAAATTCTTTATTAATGAGTTCTCTATCAAATCCTTCCATAGGCGTTGCGTCGATTCCTTCTAGACCCGCAGCAAAAAGCAGTTGTCCAAGTGCAAGGTAAGTCTGGTTTTCCATCCATGCAGGAAGATTTTTAAGTTCATTGCGATAGAATTCAACATAACCAGAACGTGTGGCACGTTGTCCTTGTTTGGCAGTTTCATCTTTAAAGCGACCACTGGCATCATCTTGCTGTAATAATTGCTCTAGATATTCAGCAGAAATATCGGTACGCGTGCAAAATACTAAGGTGTGTGAAGAATTTAGAACTTTGGCCGCGTTATACACATAATTGCCTGTCAATGCCGATGCGATACGCTGCTTTGCTTGATCAGATTCAGCAACCAAGAAGTGCCAAGGTTGAATATTTACCGAAGAAGGGCTGAAGCGTAAAATTTCTAACAATTTCTCAAATTGTGCATGAGGAATTTTTTTCTCTGCATCATAAGCTTTTGTGGCGTAACGTGTTTTTGCTGTAGCTAAAGTATCCATCCGTCATTCACTCGATTTTAAAATTTAATTTATTTTACTTGATCTAACTTTCACTAAAAGTAGCTAAATGTGATTTCTATATAGATTTAAGTCGTATATGAGTGGATTAGAGCGACTATAATTTTCTAAAATACAAAACTAGATCAACTTCCATTAGAAAAAATCTACAGCTATACATATTCGGTAAAGTTTTTATAGAAAAGTAAGAATCAAAGCTGTTCTATTCTTCAGCTAAAAAATGTAAGTAGAAAATCAAGACAGTGATTGATGATTTATATGATCAATAGAACCACTGTTTAAAATCTAATTGATAATTTTCTTGCTCGTTGAGCTCTAAAATCCAAGCTGAATCTGTTCGCCAATCTCCCAAAACAATACGTTGTTTGTTGAGGACATGGTGAATCTCTGGACGATGGGTATGACCGTGAATTAAATAATCAACGTGTTCGATCACAGACTCTACGGCTTGAGTATTGACATCCATGATGTCATAACTTTTCAGCTGCTTGGTTTCGCTACTTTTTTTACGGAAACCATTGGCCAGTTTTTGTCTAAAGCTGAGGGGAGTACGTTTTATTAGCCCCAATAAAATGGGGTTACGAATCACTTTGCGAAAACGTTGGTAGGCAACATCATCAGTACAGAGTGCATCTCCATGTTCCAGTCGGAATGTATACTGTTGAATATTTAAGGTATAAACGTCTGGCAATAGAATGCCGTTAAATTGATTGAGGAATTTTTGACCTAAGGCGAAATCACGATTGCCTACTTGGAAATACACTTGGTTATTAGCTGTAGTAAATCGTAGTAACGCACTGACAATTTCATCTAACCAAGGCGCGGTGTAATCATCCCCAATCCAAGCATTAAACCAATCACCTAGAATATAGAGTTGGGTATTTTTATCTTGATATTGTTGCAATAAAGCCAAAAACCCTCGAACGAGTCGAGGGTGATCAGGTGACAAGTGTAAATCTGAGATAAACAGGTAGGTCACACTTATATCCTATTTTATAATCCCTCCCAACCTCCCTTTACAAAGGGAGGAGTTCCCCCTCTTTTTAAAAGAGGGGTTAGGGGAGATTTTTATTCAGAGATAATTTTAGCAGATTCGATGACAACGTTCTCTAAAGGAACGTCTGCGTGATAACCACGGTTACCTGTACGCACACCTTTGATTGCTTCTACAATATCAAGGCCTTCAACAACTTTACCAAATACTGCATAACCCCAACCTTGAGCTGTTTTACCAGTGTGGTTCAAGAAAGAGTTGTTTTTAACGTTGATAAAGAATTGAGCAGATGCAGAGTGCGGAGCTTGAGTACGCGCCATTGCAATTGTGCCTTCATCGTTGCTTAAGCCGTTATCAGCTTCGTTTTCGATTGAATCACGTGTTGCTTTTTCTTTGAAGTTTTCGTCCATGCCACCGCCTTGGATCATAAAACCATCAATCACGCGGTGGAAAATTACGCCGTCATAGAAACCGTCACGTACATATTCTAAGAAATTTGCAACCGTTTTTGGTGCTTTTTCAGCGTTAAGCTCAAGAACAATACGACCTTTGTTGGTGTTTAATTCGACTTGAGGAAAACTCATTACATTAATCTCCTAAACATGGGCAAATTGACCATGGGTTTTTGGTTGAGAGAAGCATAAGCAAACTGTAAACTACAAGGCAAGTAAAAAACGTTAAAATCTTTCATAAATAGCAAAGATTGCGTTTTTATTTCCCATTTTTAACTGTAAGAAGTGATTTACACCCTATGAAGCCAAATGATGTTGTTTCTGAACTGCCAAAGACCCCGACGCCGAATACCCATGCCTCTGTCGATGCCGCGCAGCAAGAACAACAGGCAGGCTTAGACTTTGTTCGTCAAGTGATTACCGATGATCTTAAAGAAGGTCGTACCCAGAAAGTGGTGACACGTTTCCCACCTGAGCCAAATGGTTATCTACATATTGGTCACGTGAAAGCGATTTGTTTGAACTTTGGTATCGCTGAAGAATTCGAAGGTTTATGTAATTTACGCTTCGATGACACGAATCCAGATGCCGAAGAGCAAGAATATGTCGATGGTATTGCCAATGATGTGAAATGGTTAGGTTTTAACTGGAATGGTGAGCCTCGTTATGCATCAGGTTATTTCGATCAACTTTATACATGGGCTGTTCAATTGATTGAACAAGGGGATGCTTATGTTGATTTGCAAACCCCAGAAGAAATCAAGCTGAACCGTGGTAATTTCGTCGAACCTGGTAAAAACTCACCTTATCGTGATGCGACTGTTGCAGAAAATCTTGCGCGTTTTGAACAAATGCGTAATGGTGAGATTCAAGAGGGTGGTGCTGTACTTCGTGCCAAAATTGATATGGCTAGCCCGAACGTGCATATGCGTGATCCGATTCTTTATCGTGTATTACATTCAGAGCATCACCAAACGGGTGATAAATGGAAAATGTATCCAATGTATGACTATGCTCATCCATTGTCTGATGCAATCGAAGGCATTACCCATTCACTCTGTACTTTAGAATTCCAAGATCACCGTCCATTCTATGACTGGATTGTAGAGAAGGTTCATTCACAAGCTGTACCACGTCAGTATGAATCTTCACGTTTAAATATCGATTACACCATTACCTCTAAACGTAAATTGCGTAAATTGGTTGAAGGCAATTATGTACAGGGCTGGGATGATCCACGTATGCCAACGGTTGTGGGAATGCGTCGTCGTGGTTTTACCGCTGAAGGTCTGCGTGATTTCTGTAAGCGTGTTGGTGTTTCTAAAACGGATGGTATTGTCGATGTGGCAATGCTCGAATTCTGTATTCGCCAGTCTTTGGAAAATACTGCAGCACGTGGCATGGCAGTACTCAATCCATTGAAAGTAACCTTGACCAATTTACCTGAAGAATTGGACCTCACGCATGCGCGTCATCCAAACGTGGATATGGGCGAACGTATCATTCCGTTAACGCGTGAACTTTATATTGATCGTAAAGATTTTGAAGAAGTACCACCAAAAGGTTTCAAACGTTTGATTCCTGAGGGTGAAGTGCGTTTACGCCATGCTTATGTGATCAAGTGCGATGAAGTGATTAAAGATGCTAATGGTGAAGTGATCGAACTTAAATGTTCGATTGATCCTGAAACTTTGGGTAAAAACCCTGAAGGTCGTAAAGTGAAAGGAGTTGTTCATTGGGTCTCTGCGAGCAAAGGTGTACCTGCGGAAGTTCGTATTTACGATCGTCTGTTTAACGAAGCTGCACCAGATGCAGATGATGATTTCTTGGTACATTTAAATCCAGACTCGCTGCAAGTGGTACAAGCGGTGATTGAACCTGCTTTAGCCCAAGCAAAACCTGAAGATCGTTTCCAGTTTGAACGTGAAGGTTATTTTGTTGCGGATCAATATGATCATCAAGCTGACAAGCCAGTGTTCAACCGTATTCTGGATCTGAAAGACAGTTTTAAAGCCGACAAGAAGTAAGTGTGAAGTAAATTCTCCTCACTGAGTGTTTGGAGAGTTGGATTTAGATTGAAAAAAAGCCCAATTTTAAAATTGGGCTTTTTTATTGAGAATCTGAAAGAATGAAGTTTTAAACATTCAGATTGTCTAAGAACGTTTGAATGACCAATCGGCACTGCTGCTCTAATTGTGCTGCATAAGCCTGATTATCTTGGCGTAATTGAGGAATGGATAAACCCGCATGACGTATTTCACAGGTATGGCCAATGAGCCATTTTTCAAAATTTTCTTCAGCGATTTCAAGATGAAACTGCAAGGCCAAGATATTATTACCAACAGAAAAAGCTTGATTTGGATAGATCGCCGAACTTGCCAATAAGGTACTATTTTCAGGTAAATCAAAAGTATCACCATGCCAATGCAGCACTTCGACATTTTCTAATGCGGCTAAGGGATTCGTCTCAAGCACTTTAATATCTAATTTGCTCCAACCAATCTCTTTTTGATGTCCAGCATAGACTTTTGCCCCCAGCGCATGTGCAATCAGCTGTGCACCCAAACAAATGCCAATGGTGGGTTTGTTGGCTTTTAAACGTTGTTTTAAACCTGCAATTTCATCTACTAAAAATGGATAGTCCTCGGTTTCATAGACGCCGATTGGACCGCCAAGAATTACGGTTAAGCCTTCATAATTAAGTGCAGGACTCAGATCATCGACACCCGCTTCAAAATAACGGACGCGAAAACCCAACTGATAAAAAATATCTTCTAATGAACCAAGGTCTTCAAAAGCAAGATGCTGAATGGCGTAAACGGTTTTTAGATGAGAAGCGAGGGGCATGACCGAGTACCAATGAATAAAAATTATGTTGTATCTTAAATCATTTTTAAGACCGATGTGTTGACCTTATGCTTTTTGGACAGCGCTGGAAAATAGGGCTGTCCAATTGCTCAGTTAAAAAAGCAATCTGCGTTGATGATGTTCTTCAATAGTTGGAACCACATGTTCATCCTTTAAATCGACACCAGATAAGCCCAGTCGTTTGGAGTTATGCATTAAAGCCAATAAGCGTTGAGTAGCAATCGGAATACTTAATCCTGCGGGACGAATATTTGAAATACAGTTGCGTTGTGAATCCAGACAGCCACTGAATGCATCCAAGGTGTAATAGAGTCCCATGCTATCAGGCGAACTGAGACCGGGACGCTCACCAATCAGCATAATCAGCATACCTGCCTGAAAAATTTCAGCGACTTCATCACCTAAAGCAACACGACTGCCTGTGGCAATCACAACGGGTGCTAAAGACCATTGTTGTTCTGCAAAAGGTTGGATTAGTGCCTGTATAAAAGGCAGTGCATTTTCTTCAATGGCACGGGCCGATAAACCATCACCAATCACGATACAGACATCATAACTCTGCTGATCTTGTTGCATCTGCTGAAGTTGTTGCATCGAATCGGTTGAAAGTAAACGTCCTAAATCAGGTCGTTTTAAATACAGTTCTTTATGTTCTGCCTGACTTTGCACATGGATGGGATTGAGCCCCAATTGCTGTAATTGCTCAGTCAGAAATTCAACATTTAAGCACTGAAAAACCGCATCTTTGGCCTGAGCATGGCTGAGTTGGAAATCCAGTAAAGCGCGGGTTGGGATACTGCAACCTGCACGCCCAATGGCAATACGGGCATCGGTAAACTGTTTTAGGGTTTCCCACGGGTCTTGATGCGCCTGTGCAGGAAATTGAATGTCTTTGGAAAGTTTCATTTGATTCTCCTCAATGCATCAGTAACTTGGAGAATTGAGCAGGCATCTGTTCTGCCCAATGAATATGTTGTTGTTGCTGTTTTAAAATACCTTGCTGTTCTAACCAAGATGCAAACTCAGGGGCAGGCTTTAGCCCAAGCAGTTGTCTGAGGTATAGTGCATCATGAAAAGAGGTGGTTTGATAATTCAGCATCACATCGTCTGAACCCGGAATGCCCATAATAAAATTAATTCCCGCCGTACCAAATAGGGTCAGCAGCACATCCATATCGTTTTGGTCGGCATCAGCATGATTGGTATAGCAAATATCACAGCCCATCGGCAGACCGAGCAGTTTGCCGCAGAAATGATCTTCCAGACCGGCTCGGATAATTTGTTTGCCGTCATACAGATATTCAGGGCCAATAAAACCAACCACGGTATTCACCAATAAAGGATTGTATTTGCGCGCCACGGCATAGGCACGCGCTTCAATGGTTTGTTGATCTACGCCGTGGTGTGCATTGCTGGACAGGGCACTGCCTTGGCCTGTTTCAAAGTACATCACATTGTTGCCGAGCGTACCTCTGTTTAAAGCCAGCGTCGCTTCATAACCTTCTTGTAGCATGGCAAGAGAAATACCAAAACCCTCATTGGCTTTCTGTGTACCTGCGATGGATTGAAACATCAGGTCAATTGGAACATTTTTTTCTGCCAGTTGAATGCCTGAACTGATATGGGTCAGAACACAAGACTGGGTCGGAATTTGATATTCCTGAATGACGTGATCGATCAGTTTTAACAGTTCAGATAAATTATGCAGATTATCGGTTGCAGGATTAATCCCGATCACCGCATCACCATTGCCATACATTAAACCATCCAAAATACTGGCGGAAATGCCCAGTACATCATCGGTCGGATGGTTGGGTTGCAGTCGGGTGGATAAATGTCCCTTCAAGCCAATAGTATTACGGAACTTGGTCACCACTTCACATTTGCTTGCAACATAAATCAAGTCTTGATTGCGCATAATTTTACTGACAGCGGCAACCATTTCAGGTGTGAGACCTGCTGCAAGTTGTTGTAGTTTGTCTGTAGTTGCATCTTCACTCAGTAACCAGTTGCGGAAATCACCCACTGTAAAATGTGCAATCGGTGCAAACAGATCAGCACGATGTTCATCAATAATCAGACGGGTAATTTCATCGCTTTCGTAGTCCACCACGGTTTCATTTAAAAAGTTTTTTAAAGGCACATCTGCCAGCGTGATTTGTGCTGCAACTCGTTCAGTTGCATCCTGTGCAGCAATCCCTGCCAGTTGATCGCCAGAACGTAAAGGGGTGGCTTTTGCCAGCAAGGTTTTAAGATCAGCAAACTGATAGTGTTGCTGGGCGACGATTTGACGGTAACGCATGCGCTTCTCCTTAATCTTCCTGATTATTGCTTTTCATCTGCGGTGATCTGGGCAAACTCTTCTTCTGGCGTTCCTTGGATGAGTTGATGGCGGCTATAAAAGATAAAATAGGCAATAAAGACCATATAAATACCTGCTGCAATACACCACACTTTAGGGTTAACGAGAAAACCTGCGACAACTGCGATGGCAGCTAGAATCAAGGCAATACTTGAAGTGAACATACCGCCAGGTGTTTTATAGGGACGGTGCATTAAGGGCCGAGATACCCGCAGTTTAATATGTGAGAGCATCATCAAGACATAAGAAATGGTTGCACCGAAGACTGCAATTAAAATAAGCAAATCGCCTTCTTTGCTTAAAGACAAGAAAAATCCAATGATGCCAGGAATAATAATGGCTAAATAAGGGGCGTGATTTTTGTTGGTTAATGACAGCGATGTAGGTAAATAGCCGGCACGAGATAGGGCGAAAATTTGACGCGAATAGGCATAGATAATTGAAAAGAAACTGGCAATGAGCCCCGCAAGACCGACAAAATTAACAAAGTTAGCTAACCAAGTACCTTGACCATAGACTTTGACAAGGGCATCGACCAAAGGTGCACTGGAGTGTTGTAAGGTACTGGCGCCGGCTGCACCTGCGCCTAAAAATAGAATCAGTAGGGCAAAGGCGGTTAAAATTAACATCGCACCAATCAATCCGCGTGGCAGTGATTTGGCAGGGTCTTTGGCTTCTTCAGCAGCTAAGGGTACACCTTCAACCGCCAAGAAAAACCAAATTGCATAGGGAACCGCTGCCCAAATGCCTAAATAGCCATAGGGTAAAAAGCTGCTTGCGCCAAATTGTTGCTCGGCAGCAATATCAAACAGATTCTGCGAATTAAAATGAGGCAACATCGCAACGATAAAAACAGCCAATGCAATCGCTGCAACCAAGGTGATGGCAAACATAATCTTAAGTGCTTCACCAGCACCTTTCAGGTGGATAGCCATAAAAATCAGATAACAAGCTAAATAAACTTGCCAACCACCAATACCGAATAGAGATTCACAATAGGCCCCAATAAAGACCGCAATGGCGGCAGGCGCAATCGCGTATTCAATCAGAATCGCGGTACCTGTTAAATAGCCACCGAGTGGGCCAAATGCGATACGGGCAAAGCTATAGCCGCCACCCGCTGTTGGCAGCATGGTTGCCATTTCGGACATGGCCAGACATAGGCAGAGATACATCACGGCAACGACTGCGGTGGCAACAAACATGCCACCCCAACCCCCTTGAGCGATACCAAAATTCCAGCCAGCGAAATCACCTGAAATGACATAGGCGACCCCTAAGCCGATCAGTAATAACCAGCCCACGGCACCTTGCTTGAGTTTTCTTTGGGCAAAATAATCTTCAGAAGAGGTTGCAGATGCTGAAAGTGCAGAAATAGGTTCTTGATTGTTCATACAAAGCTCCGTGTATGGGTCTCATCAGCAAGATGCAAAAGCAATGCCGATGTTGCACACCTTGTGCCAAAATTTAATTTTTATTTGCTTTGGTGATTCAGTTTGAGTGAAAAATAGAGGTTTTTTATAAACTAGCATCTGGCGGTTTAAACCCGTATAAACCTTTAAACATAAGGCGTATACAGGTCAGTAAACCGATTTGGATCGCCTAGAAAAAGCCCATGGCTTTGGTTGAATAACTCACCAACAAGTTTTTGGTTTGTTGATAGTGATCGAGCATCATTTTGTGGTTTTCACGGCCTACGCCCGACTTTTTATAGCCTCCAAATGCAGCATGGGCAGGGTAGATGTGATAACAATTGGTCCAAACTCGACCGGCCTCAATGGCACGACCTGCACGATAGGCAGTATGGGTTGAACGTGACCAGACCCCAGCGCCTAAACCATACATGGTGTCATTGGCGATCCGAATGGCTTCATCAAAGTCCTTAAATGTGGTGACTGATAGTACAGGTCCAAAGATTTCTTCCTGAAATACTTGCATCTGGTTATGACCTTTAAAGATGGTCGGTTCGATGTAGTAACCATTGCCGACCTCTTGGCGAACATGCCCACCCAATAGCACCTCAGCACCTTCCTGTCGGCCTGTATCGATACAACGCAGAATTTTTTCTTGCTGTTCCAAGGAGGCTTGGGCACCGACCATGGTGTCGGTATCGAGTGGATGTCCAAGCTTAATTCGCTTGACCCGTTCGATGGCTTTTTCCATAAACTGATCGGCGATACTTTCTTGAATCAAAGCACGAGATGGGCAGGTGCAGACTTCACCTTGATTCAGTGCAAACATGGCAAAACCTTCAAGGGTTTTATCGAGGAAATCATCATCATGATCCATCACATCGGCAAAGAATACATTCGGTGATTTTCCGCCGAGCTCCAACGTCACAGGGATAATGTTTTCAGTGGCATATTGCATAATCAGTTGCCCAACTTGGGTTGAACCAGTAAAAGCAATTTTGGCAATGCGTGGACTGGTGGCTAGAGGTCGACCAACTTCGGCACCATAACCATTGACGATATTGAGGACACCTGCTGGTAGGAGATCCTGTATCAGTTCCGCCACCAATAAAATACCAACAGGGGTTTGCTCCGCAGGTTTGATCACCACACAGTTCCCCGCAGCCAATGCCGGTGCCAATTTCCATGCCGCCATCAAGATCGGGAAGTTCCACGGGATGATTTGTCCAACCACGCCGAGTGGTTCATGAAAATGATAGGCAATGGTGTCTTCATCAATTTCGGAGATACCACCTTCCTGTGCGCGAATACAGCCTGCAAAATAACGGAAATGGTCAATGGCTAATGGGATATCTGCCGCCAGTGTTTCACGGACAGGTTTACCATTATCCCAAGTTTCAGCAACCGCCAACATCTCCAAATTGGCTTCCATACGGTCAGCAATTTTTAGTAATAAATTTGATCGTGTGGTTGGAGAGGATTTATTCCATTCTTGCTTGGCTTTATGGGCGGCATCCAGTGCCAGTTCAATGTCTTCGGCACTGGAGCGAGGAATACGAGTAAAACTTTTGCCATCGACAGGAGAAATATTGTCGAAGTAGACTCCTTTAACAGGGGCAACCCACTGTCCACCAATAAAGTTTTCATATTGGTCTTTAAAATGGATTTTTGAACCAGATTGATTGGGATCAACATAGCGCATATACATACTCCTTTATGTGTTGTGATATTTTTAAATAAAGTACTGGGTACGTTATTGAGAATGACGTTATCGCGTTGAAGGTTGGAAAAAGGTTGGAATTGCATGTAAGGGAATAGGGAAATTACAAATGCATACAAAAAGGGAATTACAGCAACAGCGGACATTGGTTGAGCAACTCAGGTCGCAAAGTAGCCTCAATCCACAGCATGCTGAAAAAATGGAACAGAGTATCGCCAGTTCATGGGAGCGTTCTACACTCGCTGATATTCCTAAAGAACGTTTAGCTGCGCCTTTGCTCGATCAAGTTTCGACTCAAACAGGTTCTTTGGCCTTGGCATTACAGGTTTGCCAACAAGACCTCAAGCATGTTGCAGAGCAGTCAGCGATGGTGCTTGCGGTTGGCGATGTCGGCAGTACTATTATTTGGACAGCATCCTGTACCCAAATGCGCAATGCTGCCGAACGTGTCCATTTTGTTGCAGGTGGGCAATGGCAGGAAGAATTGGTCGGCACCAATGCTCTGGCACTTTCGCTGAAGACGCAGAAATCAAGTTGTGTATTTTCCAATGAACACTATATGGCGTCGGTACATGATTGGGTTTGCTATGCTGCTCCAATCGTAGACCCATACTCCAAACAAGTCTTAGGCGTAGTAGATTTATCTACTACATGGGAAAACCACAATAGTTTAGGTTTATTGGCGGTCGAACGCTGTGCTGCAATTATTCAAATGGCAATGCAGGAGTTACAACAGCAGCATCTGTATCTCCGTACTTTTAATACGGCACAGGTGTTGATCAATGGCAAAAACTTAAGCTTAAGCCCGAGACAAGTGGAAATTCTGGTAATTTTGGCTTTATGCCCGCAAGGGCTGAATTTAGAAAATTTACATCAGGCTTTGTATGGGGAACGTAAAGTCAGTATGGGGACATTAAAAGCGGAGATGTCACATTTAAGAGAGCATTTGGGGGATTTACTTGGTTCTCGTCCTTATCGCCTGAATGTACCAGTTGAGGCGGATTTCCTGCAACTGGAACAAGCATTGGATGCGGGTTATATCAGTACCGCTCTACAAGGGTATACCGGTATTTTCTTAGCGAAAACCGAGAGTCCATTTTTATCAGCTTGGCGGGATTGTTTGGAATCACGTTTGAGTCATGCGATTTTTCAGACACAGGGCAGTGATGCTTTATTAAAACATTTGGCCTATTGTCCAGAAGCGGTGGATGCTGCTGAACGCTTATTAGAGTTATTGCCAGCCTCGCATCCTGCTAAAAATATGCTCAGCAAGTACCAAGACCACTGAGCATTCAGATATTTAAAAGGGTCGTCAGTATTACTGAATTTTTTCTGCTAACCAAGCAAACAGATCCTTATAGACCTGTGCACGCACAGGCGGCGCAGATAAAACCAAATCATGCAGACCATTTTGAATGGACAGTGTTTGCACATCACCTTTCATTTTCTTGGCATTCTGGGTCATGTCTTTGACATCGAGAATCACATCGCTTTGTTGAGCGTCGATTCCCCATTTTCTTGGATTGTTAGATTGATGTGAATGCATGATCAAGGTCGGCACATTTAAGCTCACACCTTGATGAATTTCTTTTTGCGCTTCGTGAATTGCCGTGACAAAAGACAAGTGTACAAAAGGCATGGTTTTTGGTTTCCAATCCAGATTGAAATCCCACTCACCATAAAAATCTTTATGTAAGCTTGGGGTATACCATTGATTTAGACCGCTTGGAAATTTGCCATTCGGCAAGCGTTTACCCACTTCGCTGAGCAAGGGAATCCCTACTTTTTTCTCAAGCACACTTTTATAGAAATCATAGAATGGACTGTTGTTCCAGACCGCTTTGATTAAGCGATGATCTGGATAATGTGCCGCATATAAGGTGGCAATTAGGCCACCGGTTGAATGGCCTGCCAGTAGTACTTGATTGTGATTCTCTTGACCGATAATTTCCAGTGCTTTGCTGATCTCGGCATCGTATTCACGTAAATCAAGCACATAGTAGAATTTTTGGTGTGGCAGGCGAGAGCGACCATATTTTCTCAGGTCAAGGGCGTAAAAGTCGTAGCCATGCTGATTAAATTGTTCAGCCATTTCTTTTTGGAAAAAATAGTCTGCAAAACCATGAATATATAAAACTGCTTTTTTGGTCGCTTCAGCAGCCTTCTTGCGAACCAAAGTAGCAACAACTTTTCCATCATAATCATCAGCGAAATTTAAGGTCAGTTGCTGATAATCTTCACCTAGTATATCTGGTTGATATGTATAGAGATTTGAAGTAGTCATTTTTATAGATCAAGTCTGAATTCATTAACAACCACATTAAATGAAAACCCTTGGATGTCAATGCAATTATGCGACATCAAGCGTTCAACAATGTTGGAGGTTTGATGAGGAAATGCGGCTAGATTTCGTATTGCATTTTTATTTTAGACAAAAAATCGTTAAGCTATGCGCTGTTGTTTTTGACTGAAGAAATTATGAAACAAGAGACTGCACTCAAGTTACTTAAAGCTGGGGAAAATGTTTTTTTAACGGGCTCAGCTGGTGCAGGTAAAACCTATACGCTTAATCAATACATCCATTATCTCAAAGCGCGTAAAGTGCCTGTGGCGATTACCGCATCGACAGGGATTGCGGCAACCCATATGAATGGTATGACTATTCACACTTGGGCAGGGATTGGAATTAAAGATCGTTTGAGTGATGATGACCTCAAGCGAATGAAAGAGCGTAAATACTTAAAAGAGCATTTGGAAAATGCCCAAGTTCTGATTATTGATGAAATTTCCATGTTGCACGCCAAGCAACTGAATCTGGTCAATCAAGTCCTGAAATACTTTAAAGAAAGTGATGAGGCCTTTGGTGGGATTCAGGTGATTGTAGCAGGTGACTTCTTTCAGTTACCGCCTGTTGGTAAAAAGGATGAAAGCAATCGCGATAAATTCTGCTTTATGTCTGATGCTTGGGTCGAAGCGAAATTCCGTGTCTGCTATTTAACGGAACAGCATCGTCAGGATGATGAAATCCTCAATCAGATTCTCAATGCAATTCGGGCACAGAATATTCAAAGCAACCATATTAGTGCTTTGCAACAATCGCGGCAGCATGATATTGGCGAGACCTTTACCCGTTTATATACGCACAATATGGATGTCGATAATATTAATTATCAGCACCTGAATGAAATTGACAATGAAAGCCATCAATTCAATGCAGTTGTCGATGGCAACGAAAAGTTGATGGAAACCTTAAAATCATCAGTGCGTGCGCCTGAAGAACTCACCCTAAAGAAAAATGCCAAAGTCATGTTTGTTAAAAACAACTTTGATATGGGCTATATCAATGGCAGTTTGGGTGAAGTCATTGGTTTTGAAGAAGACGATAAGCAGGGCATTTTACCTAAAGTGAAGTTGACTGATGGCACAACCTTCTTGGTTGAGCCAGAAACATGGTCCATTGAAAATGAAGCAGGTAAGGCGATTGCCAGTTTTCAACAGATTCCGTTGCGTTTGGCTTGGGCGATTACCATTCATAAAAGTCAGGGTATGACTTTGGAAGCTGCAGAAATCAATCTCAGTAATACCTTTGAAAAAGGTCAGGGTTATGTGGCTTTATCACGCTTAAAATCTCTGACAGGGCTGAAGCTGCTTGGCTTTAACGAGCAGGCACTTGAACTAGATAGTCTCGCAATCAAAGCGGATCGCCGTTTTCAGGAATTATCGACTGAAGCAGAAACCAACTTTGAAAATATTGATTTAACCACACAGCATAATGCTTTTATTCGGCATTGTGGTGGCACATTGAATGCCACTGAAATTGCCCGTAATGAAAAGAAAATCGCCAAAGGTGCGAAACAGAATTATGCCGCTGCGACCTTGGATGAAACCCGTACTTTATTTGAAGAGGGTTATGAAATTGAAGATATTGCACATGAGCGTGGTTTAACCCCTGCAACGATCATCAATCATTTGGCACGTTTGCATAAAGAGCAGGGTCTGGATATTTCAGTTGCCAGTCCAGGCGATGAAGTGATTGAAGAAGTGCGTAAGATTTATAAGCGTTTGCATAAACGTAAAAACCCTGAACATTTTACTGATGATGGTTCGATTAAATTGCGTCCCATTGTTGAAGCCACTAGTCCGCGAATGGCTTATGACCAAGTCCGTTTAGCTTTATTATTTGTAGAATAGGAATCATAAAAATGCCGCATTTAATTGCAAACTATTCGGCTAATTTAACTGAACTAAACCCGCATCAATTATTAAAAGATGCAAATATCGCATTAATTGAAACGGATTTATTTGTCGCACATGATATTAAATCTCGTGCATTTAAAGACGAGATATTTTTAATTGGTTTGAATGAAACAGAAGAAGCCTATATTCATTTAAAACTGTATTTATTGAGTGGCAGAACGCAGGCTCAAAAACAAGCTGTTGGTGCGGCATTGTTGCAGCGACTGCAGCAAAAAAGCTATATCCAGTCTGAGCTCAGCTATCCGATACAGTTGTGTGTTGAAGTGATTGATATGCCGAAAGAAGATTATTTTAAGGCTACAGTCTAAGGCTGAATGATTGCTGTTTTATCAAATAGGGAGAATTGGCCTTATTTGATAAAACATTTTGGTTTATATGTATTTTTATTTAATCCTGTAAAAAAAATTATTAATCATTATTTTAAGCGCTTAGACTAAAATCCTCTGTTTATTGTAGGCTTTGTTGCAAGAACGTAACATTAAAAATATAGACAGATTTGTATGCTGTTTATAAAATAGCGTAAATTTTAGTTAATATTTTATAAAATAATGTTGAGTAATATATTTCAGGCCTTGGACAATTTGGGCCTTACTGCACAAAAGCGCGCAATCCATATTCAATTTTCTAATCAAAACTTAAATACTCAAGTCTTCCTACAACGTATTGATGGTCAGCATCAACTCAATGATGGATTTAAGGCAGAACTGATTTGCCTGTCGACCAATGCGACCATTCCACTCAAACAATTTATTGGTAGCCAAGCGGCAATTGATACGGTGACCGATCAAGGTCAATTGACCCGTGTCACAGGGATCATTACTCAAGCCTTACAAGGGCAATCGGATGGTAGCTTAACCGTCTATAAGCTGACTTTAGAAGATCCCACCGCACTGTGGAAACAACGCCGTAACAGCCGTGTGTTTATGAACAAGAGCGTGCCTGATGTCGTGCAACTTATCTTCAAGGAGTGGCAGCAAAAGAGTTCCTTATTTGCGTCAAGCTTAACTTTGGACTTAAGCGGACTGAGCCAGAACTATGATATCCGTCCCTTTATTATGCAATATAATCAATCAGATGAAGATTTTTTAACATCTTTGATGCGTAGCGAAGGGATTAGCTGGTTAATTGATGAAGCCGAACGAATCGTTCCGCAAAGTCGCGCTGCGATTCAGCCGCAAAAACTACGCTTGATTGATGACAATAGCCAATACCAAGCGCTAGACAGAAGAACGATTCGTTACCATCGCAGCAGTGCGACAGAGCAATATGACAGCATGACCAGTTTGGTCGGGCAACGCAGCTTACAACCGAGCAGCGTGCATGTACAGCGTTGGCAAGCCGATGTACTGGAACAGGAAGATGGCGCAGGCAGTGTGCAGAGCACACATAAACACAGTGCTCAATATGACAATGCCAGTCTTGGTCTAGAACAAGCATGGCATTTCTCACCGGCATGGATGCAAGATCTGAATGGTGAAGATGGGGCAACCGCATCGGGCAATGCACAGATCGAAAAACTGAATCAAAATCTCGGTCAATATTACGACTTACAATCCAAACAATTTATCGCCGATACCACCGTCCGCGACACGCATGTGGGTTACTGGTTTGAATTGGCTGAACATCCTGAAATTGATCAACATGCTGGCAGCGATAAAGAATTCCTGATTACAGGCAAAAACTTCTATAACCAAAACAATTTGCCCAAAGATCTACATCAACAGATCAATCAATTATTAGCACAAAGTAATTGGCAACCCACTCAATCTAATAATGATGAACGCCAAGCCAATCAACTGACGCTACAACGCCGCAGCATTAAAACCGTACCTGAATTTAACCCTTTACAACACCGCCCAGCCGCCTCACCGCAACGAGCTAAAGTGGTTGGGCCAAGCGGTGAAGAAATCCATGTCGATGAATGGGGACGAATTAAAGTCCGTTTCCTGTTTACTCGCAACGACGATCATAGCCACGATGGTGGTGCAGGTGCCAATGACAATGACACCGATTCAGCTTGGGTGGATGTACTGACGCCTTGGGCTGGTGAAGGCTATGGCGCACGCTTATTACCGAGGATTGGTGAGATTGTTGTCATCGACTTCTTTGATGGCAATATCGACCGTCCCTTTGTGGTGGGAAGAATTCATGAAGGTCATCGTAGCCCGACCAAGTTTGACAATGCTGGTAAGCTGCCAGACACCAAGAAACTGGCGGGGATCAAATCGAAAGAGTACCAAGGTGAAGGTTTTAACCAACTCCGCTTTGATGACACCACAGGACAGATCAGTGCTCAACTACAAAGCAGTCATGCCGTCAGCCAACTGAATCTGGGTAAACTCAGCCATCCTAAAGACAAAGCCGAAAGTGAAGATCGAGGCGAAGGTTTCGAGTTACGTACCGACCAATGGGGTGCAGTGCGGGCAGGCGAAGGTCTTCTCGTTTCCACCTATAAACAGGATCAGGCCCAAGGTGAACATTTGGATGCCCAAGTCGCTAAACAGCAGCTAGAAGGCAATCAAAGCAATGCCAAGGCACTGAGCGAAGTTGCCAAGAATCAGCAAACCGATGAAATAGAATCGCTGGATCAACTGAAAGAGTTTGCGGAACAGATTCAAGAAAAAATCGCCCAGTTTAAAAAATCATTGCTATTGCTGAATTCACCAGCAGGGATTGGCCTAAGTACCAATGAAGATATTCATTTATCGGCAGATGGACAGATCAATCAGTTTGCAGGCGATAGTATCAATCTAAGTACACAGAAGAACCTGATTACGCATGCGCAAAACAGAATCAGTGTATTCGCTGCGCAGAATGGAATTAAACAGGTGGCCGCCAAAGGTAAGTTTGAAGTTCAGGCACAATCGGATGGCATGGATTTACTTGCCAAGCAAGGTATCCAGATTATTTCGACTGAAGACCGTATTGAGATTAGTAGCCCTAAAGAGATTGTGATTACTGCGGGCGGTTCTCAGATTAAGTTGAATGGCTCAGGGATTTTCCCTGTGACCAGTGGGAAGTTTGAGGTGAAGGCGGGACAGCATTTGTTTATGGGTGGGGCGAAAGCTCAATATGAATTACCTGTTTTGAAAGGGGCGGGAGATACAACGAAATTTAGCTTAAGAGCAGATTTATCCTATTATTCCACTAATCTAGAGTATCAAAATACTCATTATAAATTCCTATCTAGTAAAGGCTATTTTTATGCTGGGAATTTAGATGAAAGGGGAAGAACAAAGAGGGTATTTGGTACGGAAAGTGAAAATTATTCATTGTTAATTGATGTTGAAATTGATGTTGAAGAAGAATTTTTAAAAATTCAATTGGATGATAAGAAATGAAATTAAAGCTTTCATTTAAATTTATATATGCAAATTGTGACGAGGGTGTTGCTAATATTGAATATAGAATAAGAATGTATCCAACAGTCTATCCAAAAATTGCAAGTACTTTGACAAAAGGTGGGGAAAAAACTGATAAAAATGGATTATCCAAAATTTTTGAAATCAATGGATTTAGTGGTTATATTTATGTAGAGGTAAAAGGGCTTCCAACTAAGCATAAAGAATGGAAGCTTATAAAAAAACTTAATGTTGATACTGGTGCCTATATATTAAGATCTATTGTTTATGAGGAAACTATTAAAGCTAGAGTTCCTGTTGAAAAAGTTGGAATTTTTAAAACAGATGTAAAAGGAAGTAGTGGTAATAAACGAAGTGATCTTTATGAGGTTAAGTCTGGAGATACATTGGAATCTATCGCTAGGAAGTTTAATAAATCTAAAGAGCTTTTAATGTCGAACAATGGTTTAGCGCATGAGTTTAAAATATATCAAGGACAAAGACTCTATATTGGTGATAATCCTATAAAAATTGCTGATCCAAAACTTATTGGCCCTGATAAAAAAATGTTTATTAAGTCATCTCATATTGTTAGATCAGGTGATACATTAAGTTCTATAGCTAAAGAGTACTCATTAAATGTTGATGAAATAGCTTTTGATAATAAAATAAAAAAAATTGATACTTTGAATGTAGGTCAAACATTGGTATTAAATAATCGAGATTATTTCAAAAATGCATTTGCAAGACAAGAAATAGATATAGAAATCAAGAGAAGAGCTTTTTACGGAAGTAATAGTGGTTTTCCTGTACAAATGGCACTTCAAGAAAAAGCTACGCAGGCATCAGTAAGTTTAGGAACAGATTTTTTTAATTTCGTTGGGAGCTTTGAATTAGGTTTTGCATATGATTTAAATGGTAATAAGATGCTATATGTATCTACTATTGAGCAAATAGATTTATCTCAGAATTTAATAAATAATATAGTATCAGATGTTCAAAGTGGTAAAGGTACCATTTACGAAATTATTGAAAGCTATCAGAAAAAGGGGCTTGTAAAAAAACGTAAGTGGACTAAAGAAGAAATTAAAAAACATCTTAAAAGGCTTTCGTTCAGCATAGGCGATTCTGTAGTAAGAACAAATGCCCAACATGTAGAAGATCTCACTGGATCTGGATATAGTATTACTAACACTGTTAAATTGCCTATTGCGGATTTGAGCAGAGTACATACAATAGCTGAAACTGCTGATGGACGTACTATACGTGGAAAAGGCTATGGTGCAGCAGCATCAATTGGATCGAAGAAAGCATCTTCTATCTCAAATGAAAAAACTCATCTATCAGCATCATTAGCACAATCACAAACTTATGGATTATTAATCATTGATCCATATAGACGTTTTTCTAAAAAGCATTTTGATAGAGATCCTATTGTGGAAATAGATTTGATATCTAAGGATTAATTATGTTTGATTTTAAAAAAATAGTTTTTATTTTTACAGTTTTCTTTCTTGTTTTTAGTAGTGCTTGTAATTCAAAAAGCACTAGTGGTATTTCTGAAGCTGAAAAAAAAGAATATGTTTCTAAATATCAAGCTGAAATGGATAGTGAGAACTATAAAGGTGCTTTTAGTATACTTGAAAAATTAGTTGAAAAAAATGATGATTTTGCAAAGAATGAAATGGGTTTTTTTTATGAGAAAGGTATATTTGTTGAAAAGGATATAAAGAAGGCAATAAAATTGTATGCTGAAGCGGGTAATAATAATTATGTTCCTGCAATGTACAATATTAGTAGATTGAAACTAGAGGATGGGAATTCAGCTGAAGCTTTGTCTATATTGAAAAAAATAGAAAGTGATAATTATGCGCCAGCTATTAATCTTTTGGGTATTATGTATAATAATGGGGATTATGTTGATAAAGATTTAAATAAGGCTTTTTTATATTACAAAAAAGCAGCTGATTTGGGGAACCCTGATGCAAAATTCAACTTAGGGCAAATGTATTTTTATGGTGAGGGAGTTAAACAAGACTATAAAAAGTCTTTCTATTGGTATGATGAGTCTGCAAAGCAAAACTATGATTTTGCGAAAATTCAGTTGGCAACATCATATTATAAAGGGTATGGTGTGGAGAAAAATGTTGAGAAAGCTATAAATGTTATTAGTGAAATGGCTGAAAAGGGTGATCCAGACGCAATTTATAATATTAGACTTTACTATAAGTCTATGAATGATAATGGGAAATATGAATATTGGGACATTAAATGTAAAGAAACTATAGGTTGTGAATAACATTTTATATTAAAAATAAAATTAATTACTCAGTATCAACTAGATGGGGAAAATCAAGTAAGTTGATATTGAGGCCGTTATTAATTGCATAAGAAAAATTGATCAAATATCTTACTAAACTGGAGCGGCATTAGCTGTAGGTGAAATTTTAAGCAAGCGTCTAGTTGGATTTTTAGGTATTACGCCTCATGCTAAAGTTGGGCAGGTAATTATAACTGTAGCAGGATTTAGGTGCTGCTGCTGGTTCAAGTATGTATGTGGATAAAGCACTGTATCAAAGTATGGGATTGTGTAAATAATGGGTTTTAATTTTTTTATCTTTATTTTTAGTATATTACTGTTTTTGGTAAGTTATTTATATTCTTATAGTTTTATGAATAAAAATAAGTTTATAGAATTGAATTTTCCTAAAATCAATGGTAAAAAATACTCATTTTATGAGATTTTTGAAAATACAATCTCTGCTATTTTCTTTTTTTATTCATTATAATATTTTCTATAAGAAAAGTGGGCGCCTCCCAGTTTATGATGATAAACATAATGTAGTAATGAATAACTTTTCTAAAGATGAGTTGATTGAATTTATTAATAATAATTACATTTTTTTAAAAAAATATTCTTTGATTTTTTTTATTTCTGGGGTGTTATTTGTTGGGTCGTTAACTTATTTCTTTATGTTTGAATATTAATTTTTATGATTTTAGTATTTTTTAACAGGTGTGGGTTTTATAAATTTTATTTTTGTTAAGTTGTTATAATAAAAATAAAGTGAAGTAAAAGGTATCGAATATGTGGATTAAGACTAAAAAGAATGTTTTCTTAGTTTTTCTGACTTTGTTTTTATCTTCATTTATTTTAGTCGCTTGTGGTAATTCTGCTAATACGACAAAATCGAAAGATAACCATAGCCAACAAGACGTTAATCCTTTATTTGAAAAAGAACAAAATTTATTCGATGAAGATAAATATGAAGATGCATATAAAATATTTAAGCAACTTGCGGATCAAGGTGATGCTAAAGCTCAAAACGCATTAGGCAATGGTTATCAGCATGGCTTTTGGGGAGAGACTGATCTAAAACAAGCTAAAAAATGGTTTCAAAAAGCAGCTGATAAAAATTATGTTGGTGGTATCCATAATTTAGGTATCTTAGAGTTTTTAAAAGGAAATTATAAGCAGGCTTTACCGTATTTTGAAAAAGCTGCAAGTATGAATAATGCCGATTCTATCAATATGTTAGGAATTTATCATCAAGAAGGAATAGTTTTTGAACAAGATTATAAAAAGGCGCTTTCATATTTTTCTCAAGCTATAGATATTGATGCAGATAATGCAAGTGCTCTATTTAATATTGGACAAGCTTATTACTATGGAGAAGGGGTCGAGCAGGACTATAAAAAAGCTTTTGTATGGCTTACTAAATCTGTAAATCAAGATTATAGCCTAGCGCAGATTCAATTGGCTGAGATGTACTTTAGCGGCAAAGGTGTTAATAAGAATGTTGTGAAAGCCATTGAAATTATTAAGCCTTTGGCAGATTTAGGTGATCCAAAAGCACAGCAAAACTTGAAGTGGTATATTGAGCATCCAAATTAAAGTAATAAATGTGAATAGTTCAAATTTTTTAAAAATGAGTGACTCAAAATATTTTAGATATTTAGTCTTAGGTTAATTTAATTGGTAAGAAGCGGATTATCCAGATCCGCTTTATATTTGGTTGGATAAAACAGGATTCCTTAAAATGAAATTTTTGCTTACTACATTAGTATTGGCGATAAGCTTAACAGGTTGTGATGTAAAAGCTAATAAAGTTAGTAGGGAAGGCCAAGGTGTTAGTCTAGATTTATCTAAAATTGATAAAGTTGTAAAAAGCAAAGACAATAATGGAAAAATAAAATATTTTAATGCTTTATTGATTGAGGCTGAAAATAATAATCCTATTGCGCAAAATTTAGTAGGGGTGGTTTTTGAAAATGGATATTTAAATCAAAAGAAGGATATTGAAAAATCAATATATTGGTATGAAAAGGCAATAAAAAATAATAATGGAGTGGCTGAAAACAATATGGGGAGTTTGTATGCTCATGGTAATGGAGTTAAGCAAGATTATGAGAAAGCTTACAACTACTATAAGAATGCAATGAGTAAAAATGTACCTGAGGCTATTAATTCAATCGGTTTTATGTATTTTAATGGTTTCTATCTTGAAAAAGATCTAAAAAAAGCATGCGAATATTATGAGAAATCAGCAACTTTTGACTATGGTTTAGGAGCTGCAAATACTGCTAATTGTTATTATGAAGGTTGGGGAGGTATAAAAGATAAGCATAAGTATTTTGATTATTCTCTAAAAGCTGCTGAAAAAAATTATGCACCGTCACAATTTAATGTTGCTGTTATGTATAAAAAAGGAGAAGTTGTTGATAAGTCAATTGAAAAATCTGTGTATTGGTATAAAAAAGCAATAGAGAATAGTGAACCTCGTGCTGCTTATAATTTGGCGTCGTTATATGAAAAAGGTGACGGAGTAAAACAAGATTTTGATCTTGCGTATGCCTATTACACTTTAGCAAAAGAGTTTGGATTGGATGCCGCTCAAAAAAAATTATTGGAACTAGATAGTAAAGTAGTTAAAGAAAATATTCGGATTTTAAAAAATGGAGATAATATACAAATCGCAGTAGATGATCCTTCTGGCAAGTGGGAAATTATGGATGAAGAGGATTATTTGAAGAAAAATAATCAATAATTTTATAGCTCATAGAATATTAAATTTATCTAATCGCTCTTAGTTGGGTTTTTCTTGTATTGGTCTAGCCAATATATAGATTTTCCTAGTTCATTTTTATCTTTATAGTAAAGAGAAATATTGTATTGCGCAAGATCATAACCCTGTTCTGCATATGGTTTTATCAATTCAATAGCTTTGTTTATATTCTTATCAGTACCTTTACCCTCATCATATAAACTTGCTAGTTGAATAGCTGCTGTTGCATAATTTTGCTTAGATGACTTTGTGTACCATTCAAATGCTTGTTTGTAATCTTGCTTAACTCCCCTACCATAATAGTATGCTTGTCCTACATTAAACTGACCAGCAGCACTACCATGATCTGCAGAAAATAGAAACTTTTCTAAAGCTTTTGTTGAATCTTGTGGAAAGATAATCCCATTTTCATAATATATACCAATATAATTAACAGCTTCATAAGAACCAAGCTTAGCTGCTTTTTCAAAAAGGGTTAATGCTTTTTGATAGTCATCTTCATTTTTTGCTTTATTAAACGCTATTAAGCCTAAGTTATGTATTGAAGGGGCATGGTTTTGTTTAGCTGCTAATGTATACCAATGAATAGCTTTTTCTTTATCGGTTTCGCCATTAAATCCATATTGGTAACTTGCACCAACATCATTCTGAGCAACTGGATTCCCTTGTTTAGCAAGCTCTAATAAGATCGGAAATGCTTTATCATATTGATCATTGTTGATGAAATCTTCTGCTTGTTTTAGTTTTTTATTTGTTTTTTGATCATAGATATACACGTTTTCTGCATCTGAATTGTTTGTATTTGAGGTGGAATTTTGTTGAGAATTGCCACATGAAATCAAGAAGATAAGTGATGTGAGAACTAAAAAATTTTTCATTTAAATCTAAGCTATTATTGAAATTTAAATGAGCTTATTTTAATGTTAGTTCCTTATTTTAACAATAATTAATGGGTGTGATTTAATTAATTTTACAATTAACATTATTTTAAACTTTATGGTCTTTTATTTTTAACATAATGGGACTACATTTTATGAGTATTTTTTATGTTAATTAAAGACTTGTTAGTAATTTATTTATTATTGTCGGTTGTGTTGTGGGCTACTTTTCACCAATTAGCTGCAAGGTATTTGAATCGCAATGAAGCTTTAAAGAGTATATTTTACGGTAACTTGTATAAAAATAAATCAATGGATGTGACTAATATTGAAGCAGTGATTTTAGGTGTCACTTTTGTCAGTACAATTTTATTATTTTCCGAGAAAAGCTTAAAAAAATTTTTTGAAAAAAGAAAACTATTCTATAGCTTGGATTTCAACTCGGCTATGAGCGTGGTAGAGCAGCATAAAAAGTTATGGTTTTATATTAAGTTATCTGTTTTTTTTGGTTCTATGATAGTTATAAGCTCAGTTATGCTCTTTTGGCTGTAATTCAATTATTGATAATTTTATCTATCTAAAAGGATATTCCATACTTGTCTGAGCTTAATCCTGTTTTATTAAACACACTCCGTAAAGACCAACTTTATAGTTTAAGCGTTGTTTGTCTGCATGAATTTCTTCATTTTCTTATGAGGTTAAACAAGGACGTACAACAATGAAAAAAGCACTATTTCTCTTGGGTTCAATGGGTATCTTGGCAAATATGCCAGTCTTGGCCGCCGATTTCAGTATCGGTGACCCAAAAACACAAGCGGGTGAACTGAAACTGACAGGCGCAATCCGTACTCGCTATATCCATAAAGACTATATTGTCGAAGCCAATGAAGGTTCCAAAAACGATGATTGGCGACTGGCAGATATCAAAGCGGTACTCAGTTATGAAAATCCGAATTGGATTGCTTCAATGGATGTGCGTTGCTACCAGTATGATCGCTTATGTGATGCACTGTTTTTAAAAGATGCTTGGGCAGGCTATAAATTCTCGGATCAGCAACGACTGACAGTCGGTTTTCAATCGGTTGATTTTGGCTTTGGACGACTGTGGGGCAATAGTTATTATGAAACTTTGCTGAATACCGTTGGACTGGAAGATATCCAAAACCTTGGGGTGAAGTACCAGTATAAGGACAATCTGTATAATTTCATTCTTGGTTTTTATCCTACCGATGGTGGCAATTACAAAGGTACCTCCAATGATTCCAGTCGCTATAGCGGTAACTTTGTGCGGGCAGATGATTTGACCCAAGGCACCGATATTGATGAAAAGAATATGTGGGTGACGCGTTTATCCCGAAAATTTGAGCTCGATCAATCGCAGAATTTCTCGACGGAAATTGGTGGCTCTTACTGGTATTCAGAACTGGAAAATAACCGTACTCATCAAGATGGGCATCGCAGTACTTGGAGCGTCTTTAGCACCACCAACTATCAGGCATGGCAATGGCTATTTTTGGCAGGTGAGCAGAATATTAAAAATGCAGATGATCTTTTGCCGAAAAGCTCGACCATTGGTGCATTTGATTATCCCTATCAAGTGGCCAACAAAGGCAAATATATGGCCAATGAGATTAACTACACCTTTGCCAAGCCTTTCCATCAGTTAGAAAATATTAAACCTTATGTGTCTTATAGCCGCTTTTATAAAGATGAATCAGGCTATCAAGATTCGGATCGCTTAATCGCAGGCCTATATTTTAACTATAAAAAAATCGGCATACAGGGTGAATATATCTGGAGTCGCAATGACCCAATGACGGGCAGTGGTGCGGATGGCCTTGCTCAAGGTGACAGCAATCAATGGAATAAATTGTTCTATTTATCGTTGGGTTATTACTTCTAAACTCAGCGTTGAAAATGAGCCAGTCTGTTTGCGATAGACTGGCTTTTTTCGTTTAGGCGGTTCTTAAGATTAAAGCACCAACTAAAATGAGACATGAGGAGATAATCCGTACCGCATTGATGCGTTCTTTTAGAATAAAGATTGAGATCAGTGTGGCAAATAAAATCGAGGTTTCTCTTAGTGCGGCAACAATCGCAACAGGTGCAAGCGTCATTGCCCATAGCGCCAAACCATAAGAGAAAAATGAACCGATGCCACCAATTAAGCCTAAATGCCAATTATGTCGAAAATACTCACCCATCTGACGATATCGCATTTTTAGGGCAAAGATAAAAAAGATCAGTCCTGAAAGTACGAAACTCCATAGGATATAGGCAATGGCTGATCCTGCAAGGCGAACGCCATGACCATCCAGCAAGGTATATCCTGCAATCAAGACGGCATTCAGCAAAGCCAGACCAATACCTTTACGTCCCGTTTGGGGCGCAGCCAGAATCATCGATAAAATGCCGATGGAAATAGTGATGATGCCAAGCCATGCATTGAAATGTAGTTGTTCATGCAGTAATAAGGTGCCTAAAACGGCCACAATCAGCGGCGCTGTACCACGCATCAAGGGATAGGTCAGGCCCATGTCGGCAACGCGATAGATTTTAGCCACCATGCCAAAATACAGAATTTGTATTGCCGTTGAAGCCAGAATATAAGGCCAGCTCTCGCGATGCGGCATGGGGAAAAAGGGCAGCAGTAGCGCTGCTAAAACTGCTGCTGATGCAGTGACCAATACCGTGGTTAAAAACTTATTTGTGCCTGCTTTTACAATGGCATTCCATGTGGCATGGCATACCGCTGCGATTAAAATAAGGACAAATATTGCCGTGCTCATAGGCTGCCTGCTGATTCATGATCTCGCTAATGTGCATGATGTTGGTGAAAAAAGAAAGCAGGTAGCTTATCGCGATTATAAAAAGACTTTTTCCGTATTCGGATTGATTGGCTCAATCGGCTGGATCAACTGACCTCGAGTCAAATTCTGAACATGTTGTAAGCGGTTGATCAATTCATTCTGAATAAACAAGATACAGGTTTGTAGTTTAGACGAGCTTTTTAAGCGCGAAGGATACACTGCCCAAACATCGGCATCTTGCCAGTATTCAGGCAAGATATGCTGCAATTCACCGCTAATTAGTTCATCGGCAACATCCCAGATTGAACGTAATATAATGCCATGTCCTTCAATGGCCAGTTGATGAATAATCTCGCCATTATTGGAGATAAAGCGTGGCGTGACATGTACCGACCGATCTTCCGAAGGATGACGTAATTTCCATAATACTGAGGATTGGTCACGCTCACTGATGGTCAGGCAATCGTGGTTACGTAAATCTTCCAGACTTTCAGGCATGCCATGTTTGAGCAAATAACTGGGCGCTGCGCAAAATATCCGAAAATTAGACATCAGTTTTTTGGCAATCATATTCGGGGCAATGTCATTACCAATCCGAATATCCAGATCAATGCTGTGTTGAATCAGGTCTTTGGTGTTATCGATGGTATCGAATTGAATTTCCAGTTTGGGGTACATGGTCATCAATTTAGACAAGATGGGCGCAACATGTTTACGGCCAAAACCAAAGCTGCTGACAATGTCGAGATGACCTGTGGGCGTGCTTAAGGGGTTATTCACCAGCTCGCTGATTTCATCAAACTCATCCAGAATATTCGAGACTCGATCCAAAATCAGTTTGCCATCTTCGGTCAAACTGACATGGCGGGTGCTGCGATGGAACAGTTTGCAGTTTAGGTTGGTTTCTAAAATGTTGATGCGTTTACTGATAAATGCAGGTGAAGCACCCAGCTCCTCAGCTGAATCGACAAAACTCTTGCGTTTTGCGACTGTGCAAAAAACCTTTAAATCCGATAGGTTAGGTAGATTATTCACGATCCGTGTCCATTGGGGTGATAGTTTTCTTATTGATCATTGTTGCTGAAAACAGCATGTTTACAGCTAAGGATATTAACCAAAGGTGTAAGGGAGCGTTATGGCAAAAAAGTATAAAGTTGCCACGATTGCGGGTGATGGGATTGGTTTAGAAGTTCTACCAGAAGGCATCAAGGTTGTAAAGGCAGCGGCAGACAAATATGGCATTCAAGTTCAAATGGATAGCTTCGATTGGGCCAGCTGTGATTACTACCTTGAACACGGCAAAATGATGCCGGATAACTGGTTTGAGGTCCTACAGGAATATGATGCAATCTTCTTTGGTGCAGTGGGTTGGCCTGAAAAGGTGCCTGATCACATTTCACTATGGGGATCATTGCTGCAGTTCCGTCGTCGTTTTGATCAGTATGTGAATTTACGCCCTGTTCGGTTAATGCCTGGGGTGAAATGTCCATTGGCTGGCAAACAACCCGGCGATATCGATTTTTATGTGGTACGTGAAAACAGTGAAGGTGAATATTCAGCGATTGGTGGTAAAGCTTTTGAAGGCACCGATCGTGAGTTTGTGTTGCAGGAAGCGGTGTTTACCCGTCATGGTGTCGATCGTATTTTAAAATATGCGTTTGAATTTGCAGATCAGCGTGAGGCTAAAAAAATCACGGCTGCAACCAAATCCAATGGTATTGCAGTCAGCATGCCGTATTGGGATGAACGTATCGATGCAATGGCAAAAAATTATCCGCAGATCAAGGTAGATAAGCAACATGTTGATATTTTAGCGGCACGTTTTGTTCTACAGCCTGAGCGTTTTGATGTGGTGGTGGCATCGAATTTATTTGGTGACATCTTGTCGGATTTAGGCCCTGCATGCACGGGTACCATTGGTTTGGCGGCTTCGGCCAACCTCAACCCTGAACGTAAGTTTCCTTCGCTATTTGAACCTGTACATGGTTCAGCACCCGATATTTACGGACAACAGATTGCCAATCCGATTGCGGCGATCTGGTCGGGTGCCATGATGCTGGATTTTCTGGCAGATGGAGATGAGCAGGTGATTCAGGCAGGGCAGGAAATCATGCAGGCGATTGAGCATGTGTTGGTGCATGGCCCGAAAACACCTGATGTCGGTGGTATTGCCAAGACCTATGAAGTGGGTGATGCGATTGCATCCTGTGTGACTCAGCAAAAAATGGATTTATTCGCGATGGAGTAAGTACCCCTGAGGGAATAGTCACTATCCGAGATGGATTGAATAGATATGGATAATCAAATTACAAAGCCTTATACAGATAAGACGCTTGCGATCACCAGTCTTGCCGTTGTATTTACATCGGTGGCTGGGCTGGCAATCTACTCATCTGAATCAATACAACTGGCTGCAAAATGGATGCAGTGGACCACGTCGGTGTTTACCACGCCAGTCCTACTATTTGCTTTTTTATCAATTATTTTTACCTTCGGTTTGGCCTTTAGTAAATACGGCAAAATCAAGCTCGGCGAAGGTAAGCCCCAATACAGCACCATGTCATGGATTTTCATGTTTATTTTGTCGGGGATTGGATCATCCACCTTGTACTGGGGCTTTTTAGACTGGGCCTATTATTATCAAACTCCGGGTTTGAATTTAGCCCCAGAATCGGCAGAAGCCCTGAAATATAGTGTGGCTTATTCCTTCTTTCACTCTGGTCTAAGTGCGTGGTCGATTTATGCCTTGGCATCGATTTCACTGTGCTATAGCTACCATGTCAGAAAGAATAAAGGCCTGAGCTTAGCATCAATGGTCGAAGCAGTAACGGGTTTTAAAGCAACGGGTCCAGTTGGACGTGTGGTCGATCTAATGTTCTTGCTGTGTATGTTTGGTGCCTTGACCATTTCACTGGTACTGACTGCGGTGACCTTTACCAACATTCTGTCGCAGCTGACAGGTATTCCGAATACCTTCATGACCAAAGTCATCATCATTTTAGCGGTGTCAGTGTTATTCGCACTCAGCTCCTATGTTGGTATGGATAAAGGCATGCAGCGTTTGAGTCATATGGTGTGTTTGGGTGTGGTGCTGTTTGCGATCTATGTGCTGTGCTTTGGGCCAACCCAATTCATTATGAATAATTCATTGATGAGTTTTGGTCTGATGGCGACCAACTTTGTCGATATGAGCTTGTTTACCGACCCGATGGGCGATGGAAAGTTCACCCGTGAATGGACCGTATTCTATTGGTTATGGTGGATTTCTTATGCACCCGGTGTGGCGTTGTTTGTGACCCGTGTCTCCAAAGGACGCACCATTAAAGAAGTGATTCTTGCCATGGTCATCGGCGGTAGCGTTGGTTTATGGTTCATCTTTGGGGTATTTGAAAATTACAGCGTTCACAGCTTTATTCACGGCATGGTCAATGTGCCGCAAATCTTGAGCCAACAGGGCGGTGAAGTGGCGATTGGTCAACTGTTGGGCTTATTGCCAGCAGGCAAGCTGATGATGTGGTTGTTCCTTGGCATTATGGTGATTTTCCTTGCAGCACATATGGATGCGGTGGGCTATGCGGTTTCTGCAACCTGTACCCGTGGCCTAAGTGAAGGGCAAGATCCATCTCCGAATGCGCGTTTGTTTTGGTGTTTGATGTTAACCCTAGTGCCGATTGCGATGATTTTCTCTAAAGCACCTTTAGACACCATGAAAACTGCCACCATTGTGACTGCCTTACCGTTTATTGTGATTATTCTGGTACAGACCTATGGCTTGGTGAAATGGTTGATTGAAGATTATTCCAAGGTGCCATCGCATTTGATTGAACAGAGTAGCTTTAATGACTTGGAAGTGCTTGAGCATACTGACCCAAATCAACAGATGCAGATTGATATTGCGGTAACCGCACTGGCACATAAAAGCAGTCAAAAGGAATTGTCATGACAGCACAACCGAACACGCGCGATGCGTTAAGCGAAGAAATGCAAAGTCTGGTGTACTGGAGCAGCATTTATTCAGCAGCGGATAACGATATTGATTCAATTCGTGCAGCTTATGATGCCATGTGTCTGCATTACACCTTACCACGTGATGGAACGGTGAAGATTGAAGATAAAACCGTTACGCATGCGACTCATCCCGTCAATCTTCGGTTGTATTCACCCTTGGGCCAAGCACCTGCGCAAGGTTGGCCTTGCGTGTTGTTTATCCATGGTGGTGGCTGGATGCTGGGAAATCTGGATTCACATGAATTTATCACCCGCTATTTATGTCGTGATCTGAATGTTGCAGTACTGAGTGTGGATTATCGTTTGGTGCCAGAACATCATTTTCCAGCCGCTTATGAAGACTGTGAAACGGTCTATCACTGGCTACGTGAGTATGGGGCAGAGTGGAACATTAACCCAACGCAGATTGCCTTAGCAGGAGATAGTGCAGGCGGAAATTTAGCTGCAGCACTGGCAGTTCAGCTACAGCATACAGGTGTCCAGGCCTGTGGTCTGGCCTTGATTTATCCATGTTTGGGCAGCAGTTTTGATACAGCGTCTTGCCAGCAGCATGCACAGGCGCCGTTATTGACGCTCGAGGAAATGCATTATTACCTGAAACAATATGCACCGAATGAAAGTGATTGGCAGGACACACGTTTAGCACCACTGTTGGCAGAAGATTTCAGTGATATGCCACGTAGTTTTGTTGCAGTCGCTGAATACGATCCACTGAGTGACGACGGACGTATTTTTGTGGACAAGTTGAAGCAGGCCAATATTGTCGCCGAGTTTTATCTCGGCAAAGGATTACTGCATGGCAGTTTACGTTTAGTACGGGACTGTCCTGTAGTGCAGGATTTATATCAGCACATGCTGAATTCGTTAAAGCAAATGTTCAAGTGATTTGGACATCAGCCAATTTTGATAAAACGGTCGTTAGGACAAAACAGTTTAATGGAGTAAAACCATGAATGCAGTTGAAAAATTACCAGAAGATTTCTGTTCAAACCCAGATGTGGCATGGACATTTCCAAAAGTGTTCTATACCTCATCTCAGGTGTTTGAGCGTGAGAAAGAAGAAATTTTTGCGAAAAGCTGGATTTGCGTGGCACATGGCAGTGAAGTTGCCCAAGCCAATGACTATATTACCCGTAAGGTGATTGGGGAAAATATTATCGTGATCCGCGGTAAAGATAGCGTTTTACGTGCCTTTTATAATGTTTGCCCGCATCGTGGTCATGAGCTGTTAAGTGGTAGTGGTAAAGCCAAAAACGTGATTACCTGTCCGTATCATGCATGGACCTTTAAGTTAGATGGTAGCTTGGCATTGGCGCGTAACTGTGATCATGTTGAGTCTTTCGACAAGCAAAACTCCAGCATGGTGCCATTAAAAGTGGAAGAATATGGCGGTTTTGTCTTTATCAATATGGATGAAAATGCTACCTGTGTTGAAGATCAGTTGCCTGAATTTGCACAAAAACTGAATGAAGCTTGTGCGGTCATCAAAGACTTGAAACTGGCGGCACGTTTCGTCACGGAAACGCCTGCCAACTGGAAAGTGATCGTGGATAACTATTTAGAATGTTATCACTGTGGTCCAGCACATCCGGGTTTTGCTGATTCGGTGCAAGTAGATAAATACTGGCACACCACCCATCAAAACTGGACGCTGCAATATGGCTATGCACGTTCTTCAGAAAAATCTTTCAAGCTTGATCCATCGGTTAAAGATCCGACCTTTAGTGGTTTCTGGACGTGGCCGTGCACCATGTTTAACGTACCGCCGGGTGCAAACTTCATGACGGTGATCTATGAGTTCCCGATGGATGCG
The DNA here is from genome assembly GCF_013072695.1 of Acinetobacter sp. Ac_5812. GTDB lineage: Bacteria > Pseudomonadota > Gammaproteobacteria > Pseudomonadales > Moraxellaceae > Acinetobacter. The sequence goes on along the minus strand of NZ_LXUK01000002.1, from coordinate 11,620 downwards.
GAAACCACTTTGCAGCACTATGACATTTTCTTCACCAATGAAGAGCTGACCCAAGATCAGAAAGACCTGATTGAATGGTATCGCAATGTCTTCCGTCCTGAAGACCTCGAACTGGTTGAAAGCGTACAACGTGGTTTAAAATCACGGGGTTATCGTGGTCAGGGCCGTATCATGACCGACAAGCAACGTTCAGGAATCAGTGAACACGGTATTGCTTATTTCCAGAATCTTGTTGCGCAACATCACAAGTAATTTTGTATCAGGCATCAGATAATTTAAGGTGCGGTGATCAGGCCGTACCTTGCTTTCAATCGATAGGAACATGACATGTCAAGTTTGCAAGCAAGTCCGTTATTTCAACAACGCGGACTGATCAATGGTCAATGGGTGGGTGCACAATCCGATGCCACCATTGCTGTGACCAACCCTGCGACAGGTGAGGAAATTGGCGTCATTCCCAATATGGGGGCAGACGAAGCCACCGAAGCAGTCGAAGTAGCGTATCAGGCTTTAGCTGCATGGAAAGGATTAACGGCACAAAAACGTGCAGACCTGTTATTGGCTTGGTATCAATTGGTTTTGTCGCATGCCGATGAACTGGCGCGAATGATGACCATTGAACAAGGTAAACCCTTAGCTGAAGCTTTGGGTGAAGTGAAATATGCGGCTTCATTTATTCAATGGTTTGCCGAAGAAGGCAAACGCGTTTATGGCGATGTGATTCCAACTACCAATAGCCAGCAGCGCTTTATTGTGACCAAAGAACCTGTCGGTGTAGTGGCAGCAATTACGCCGTGGAATTTCCCGATTGCCATGATTACCCGTAAAGCTGCACCTGCTTTGGCGGCAGGTTGTACCATCGTGATTAAACCAGCCAATGAAACGCCGTATTGCGCACTTGCGCTTGCCAAACTGGCGGAAATGGCTGGTATCCCAGCGGGTGTCCTTAATGTTGTTACAGGCAAATCACAAGACATTGGTTCGGTCTTTAGCAGCCATGAAAAAGTCAAAAAATTGACCTTTACCGGTTCTACACCAGTGGGGCGGTTATTGATGCAACAATGCTCAGGCACCATTAAAAAGTTGGCGCTGGAACTAGGGGGCAATGCGCCGCTGATTGTGTTTGATGATGCAGATCTGGATAAAGCGGTACAAGGTGCAATTTTTGCCAAGTTCCGTAATGCAGGACAAACCTGTGTCTGTGCCAATCGAATCTATGTACATGACAAGGTTTATCAGGCCTTTACCGAGAAGTTTGTGCAAGAGGTACAAAAATTCAAAATCGGCAATGGTTTGGAACAGAATGTACAGATCGGACCGTTAATCAATGACAAGGCGGTACTGAAAGCAAAACAGTTGATTGATGACGCTTGCGGTAAAGGTGCAAAAGTCGCTTGTGGCGGTCAACAGCATTCACTGGGTCAGACTTTCTTTGAACCGACGGTTTTAACCGATGTGTCTCGTGATATGGAGATTGTTCAGGAAGAAATTTTTGGGCCAGTCGCGCCGTTAATCCGCTTTACTGAGGAAGCTGATGTCATTGCGCAAGCCAACGATACCATTTTTGGTTTGGCCGCTTATGTGTATAGCGAAAACATTTCACGGATCTGGCGTGTCGCTGAACAGCTGGAATACGGCATGGTCGGGATGAACTCAACTGCGATTTCCAACGAAGTGGTGCCATTTGGCGGGGTGAAACAATCTGGTGTTGGCCGTGAAGGTTCAAAATACGGTTTAGAAGAGTTTATGACCATTAAATATATGTGTTTAGGGTTATAGCAACAATGCCTGTGAAGACTCTCTTCACCTAGGGTCAACAGGCAATATGCGCTTAAAATTAGAAAATGCTTAGATGAGCAGCATGCGGTAAAGAGGATTTAGACATGGCTAGTCATTATGAAATGTTTGCATCGGTGGTCACACGGGTAGAGCAACTGACACCACTGATCAAACGGTTTACATTTAAACGTCAGGACGGACAAAATTTCCCTCAATTCAATGGTGGCAGTCATATCATTGTGAAAATGAATGACCAACTGTCCAATGCCTATTCACTGATGAGCTGTGCTCACGATTTATCGACTTACCAAGTCTGTGTCCGTAAAGATATTGAAGGTAAAGGTGGTTCAGTTTATATGCATGATCAGTGCAATGAAGGCTGTGAAATTCTGATTTCTGAACCGAAGAATCTATTTCCATTGGCGGCAGATGGTGAGAAACATATTCTGATTGCGGGTGGTATAGGGATTACGCCATTTGTGCCGCAAATGGATGAGTTAGCTGCACGAGGTGCTGATTATGAATTGCATTATGCCTATCGTTCGCCAGAGCATGCCGCGCTGTTAGAAGAACTCAAGCAAAAACATGCTGAACATATTTTTAGCTATATCGATTCGGATGGAAAATGTCTGGACCTCGATCAACTGATTGGCGCTCAACCGAAAGGCACGCATGTGTATGTGTGTGGCCCGAAGCCAATGATTGATGCAGTGATCGATCGTTGTAATTACCATCGTTACCGCGATGAATATATCCATTGGGAGCAATTCGCATCTACGGTACCCGAAGAAGGTGAAGCATTTACAGTGGTGCTGGCAAAATCCAATCAGCAAGTTGAAGTGCAAGGCAATCAAACCATTTTACAAGCAATTGAATTGCTCAATATTGATGTGGAATGTTTATGCCGTGAAGGAGTCTGTGGCACGTGTGAAACCATGATTCTGGAAGGTGAGGCGGAGCATTTTGACCAATATCTGAGTGATGATGAAAAAGCCTCGCAGCAATCGATGATGATCTGCGTGTCACGTGCTAAAGGTAAAAAGTTGGTACTCGATCTTTAAATGTTCAGTTATGATTTTAAAACCATAAAAAAGCAGCCTAAGCTGCTTTTTTATTTACTGAAAATTTGATTCAGATTTATTTTTTAGCTTTCTTGGTTTTTAAGTACTCTTGATAGGCTTCTTCGGCAAAACGTCTTAGTGAGTCTCCGATTGCAGCATATTGGTATTCATTCAGATTGGCCAATGACGCACGGGCAGAAGGGTGCTGTACACCAAAGCCTGAACCAGGTAGGAGCACCACACCTGTTTCATCGGCAACACGGAATAATAATTCGGTTGGATTCTTATTTTTCATGACCCAATCGGCAAAATCATCCCCGTATAATGTGCGAGAGGTGTTTTCCAAATTCACCAAAGTGTAGTAATCGACAGAATTCGGGTCGGAAGGAACTTCAACCCCTAACTGGCGATACAGTGCCGCATCACGTTCACGCACCACAGATTTGACTGCTTTCTTATAGTTCTGCTGAGAATCCATCATATTAAACAGTGCAAATAGGACCATTTGCACTTGCTGTGGTGTCGATAGTCCTGCGGTATGGTTCAGTGCAACATTACGGCTATCTGCGACCAGACGGTCAATAAATTTAATATTGGCTGGATCAGTGGTTAAAGATGAATAACGTTCTTCCAGTTCTTTCTTGTCTTTTTTAGAGAGTGCGGCGAGTTTTTTATCCAGAATATTATTGTTGGATAGTGCGATAACACCCAGTCTCCAACCCGTTGCTCCAAAATATTTCGAGAATGAATACACCAAAATGGTATTGTCTGGACAGATCGCAAACAGTGATTTGAAATTGTCTGCGAAAGTACCGTAAACATCATCGGTCAAGATAATCAGGTCAGGTCGTTTTTTAACGATATCTGCCAATATAGCCAAGCCTTCATCACTCAGTTTTACTGAGGGCGGGTTACTTGGATTGACGAGGAAAAAGGCTTTAATTGACGGATCTTCCAGTTTTCGCAATTCAGATTCTGGATATTGCCAGTCTAATTTCGGGTCCGCTTCGATCAATACTTCTTCAAGTTGATAGTCATTCAGTTTCGGGATTTCCAGATAGGGAGTGAAAATTGGAGTACCAATTGCAATCCGATCGCCATTGGCAATAATTTTATTCTCTTTTAATGAGTTAAAAATATAAGCCATTGCTGCGGTTCCACCTTCGACTGCAAACAAGTCCAAACCTTCTTTAGGCATGCCTTGGACGCCCATTTCACGCAATATATATTCTTTGATAATTGATTCGCTAATGCGTAGCATTCGATCAGGGACCGGATAATTACAGCCTAAAATGCCCTCAACCATTTCCAGTAAAAAAGCATCGGGATCTAAGCCCAATTGATCTCTGACGTAGGAAATGGCTTTACCAAGAAAAATGACACCGGGTTTATCCCGATTGTGCATAATGAAATTATCGAAGCGGGATTGCAAACCGACAGGGCGAGGAAAACCGCCCAAACCTTCTGGCATATAAGAGAAAGAGAACTCTGATTCCGTTGTGGAAAACAGCCCCAATTGAAAGAAGGCTCGACGTGGAATGGTGGCTAAAAAGTTCGGATTTCCACGTCCTGCATTGAGCATCATCCTGTCCGTTCTGCTTTGAGCAAGCTCGATTAATTTGTCTTTTAGTTCGAATGGGCTAAGTTTTGAGTATTTTGAATAATCAACGTTCCCCATGGGAAGTCTCCTTAATTATAGTGACGGCAATAAAATTTTGAATATGGATGTTAAGCAAGGCCAACAATCAGTGGGCCAAGCAGTGTTAAGAATACGTTTGCCAAGGCATAGGTGATTGCAAAAGGTACGGTCGGAATCGAGTTTCCTGCTTTATCTAGAATGGCACCAAAGGCTGGGTTGGCACTGCGTGAACCTGATAAGGCTCCTGCCATAACCGCAACATTGTCATAACGCAGTACATAACGTGCGAAAAGCATGGAAAGAATTAAAGGAATTAAGGTAACCACGACGCCAATCATAAATAGGGACAGACCACTGTCTTTAATGGTTTGAATGGCTTGTAGACCAGATTGTAAACCGACAGCAGCGACAAAGCCCGCAAGACCTAAATCTTTAAGCAGTTGCGAGGCAGCTAATGGCATGTTGCCATGAACCTGATTGCGACTGCGTAACCAACCAAATAGAAGACCTGAGAGTAGCGCACCGCCACCCGCACCGAGTGTTAGAGGGACATCGCCAATACGGATTACAAACAGACCGATTAACAAGCCGACAACCAAACCTGCACCATGGAAAATCCAATCGGTTTTTAAGCTTTCTGGCAGTGCTGTGCCTGCTTCTTTGACTAAACGATCAAGATCACTTTTAGTTCCATAAACCGTAATGACGTCGCCCTGTTGTAGCACGGTATCATCACTCAAGCTTTGGATTTCATCATTACGTTTAATCGCCAGCACATAAATGCCATGTTTCAAATAAGCAGGGGTATTGGCTTTAATGTCACCGAGACTACGATTGATATATTTGGAATTTCTTAGGATCACGTCCGTGGTATCCATAATCATTTCCATGCCTTGTGAAGACTGTAGCTCAGTACCAATTTGGTCTGAAATAGCCACCACACTGGCACGACGGCCGACCAGTAATATCACATCATCTGTTTGTAAAGTTAGTTCTGGTACAACATCAATCAGTTGATCTTTTCGCTTTAACCGTTCAATTGTGATGCTGGCTTGTTTAGCTTCAAGCTCTGCCACCGTTTGCCCACTAGCTTGTTTGACTTTATAAATACGTCCGACAATTTCAGGCATCGCCAGTTCTTGACCTGGGGCTAATTCAAAAGCACCTTTTAGACGTTCAGACTGAGCTTTCAGCGCATCATCATGAATTTCTTTGCCCATAAATTTAGGCAGGATATTCACACAGACAATAATGGCACCCAATGAACCGAAAATATAAGTCACGGCATATCCGATTGCGACATTGGCCTGTAGTTTTTGAATCTCAGCCAAAGGGAGATCGAGGCGAGAAATCGCATCACCTGCAGTCCCAATAATTGCAGATTGGGTCATTCCGCCAGCAGCTAGCCCTGCTGCTAAGCCTTTGTCTAAATGGAATAACTTCGCCATGACTAAGACTGTGATTAAGCCACTGATTGCCATAAAGACGGCTAACAGAATTTCTTTTATCGATTGTGGACCCAATGATTTGAAGAACTGTGGGCCACTTTCAAAACCAACTGCATAAATGAACAATGCAAACAGAATAGCCTTGACCCCATTATCGACGGGAACACCGATGAGACTGAGTACGACTGCAACAAGTAGAGAACCCGCTACACCACCGAACTGAAATTTTCCGAATTGAAACTGACCGATCCAGAAACCTATCGCTAAGGATAAGAACAATAATATTTCTGGGCTATGTTTTAATTCGCCTTGTAACCATTCAATCATTTTTCGATCTCACTTTTCTTATTCGATCTATCTTTAGGTTTGAAATTTATTTATTTTTCATGTTTTTTTAAAATACGCCTCAGAGCGATTCTGTGCAAATCTATTGATTTTATTGTGTTTTTATATTTTTAGCCTAAGTTACTATAAAAACTAAATTTTTTTATTATAAACTGTTTTTATATAAACTTAACTTAACGAAAGATAAAATAAAGTTACACAAATAAACAGATTGAAATCTGAGTAATTACGGGTTGTTTATATTATTTAAATAATTTTAAAATAATAAGTAAGTTTTTATAATTAATTTATATTTACTTGATTTTAATGATTTATTTTTTTTGTAAAATATAATTAATCAATGGATTTTAAATAATTAAAAAATAAATTGTATTTTTGTAAATTACATTAAAAAAACAAAACTATAAATAAAGAATTACTTGAATTTACCAAGGCTTTGACGGGTTTCTGTTTATATTTTATTCAAAATAAATACTTTAAAAACATAGATAAAAAGATAAGGTGAAAAAATCATGAATAAAGTCTATAAACTGGTTTGGAATGCTTCAATTGGTGTTTGGGTCGCGGTATCTGAGCTGGCCAAATCCAAAGTAAAGTCAAAAACCATCAAAGTTTCAGCCGCTGTCATACTGGTTCATCTGACAGTGGGGATGGAGACAAGCTATGCAGATGATGTGATTCAGGGAAATAATATACAAGTCATTACAGATAATAGTGACCCACTTAATATCAAACATACGATTTCTACTTTAGATAATGTCAATTTTAAAAATGTCGCCGTGGGATCAGTGGTGATTGATAGTGCGACTAATAAAGTATCTGGGTTGAGTAATGGGGTGAACAATGATGATGCTGCAACTTTTGGACAACTGCAAACTGTCGATAATAAAGTCAGTCAAAATAGCTCAGATATTTCATCCTTAAATTCAAGCGTCTCTAAAAATACAAGTGATATTTCATCAATAAACTCGAGTGTATCTAAAAACACAGGTGATATTTCTTCGTTAGGTAATCGAGTCACGACCAATGAAGGAGATATTGCAAATCTACAATCTTCAGTCGGGGGAATATCGAATCAAACGTGGAAAATTCAAGCAAATGGCGATGCTGCCACATCGGTAAAAGCTTCAGATACAGTCCAGTTTAATGATGGTGCAAATATTGCGATTACCCGATCAGGCAATAATCTTACAGTAGCAACTAAGCCAGAAGTCAGTTTTGACAAAGTGACTGTCGATGGCGTTGTGCTTGATAATGGTCAAATTACAGTGACCAAAAATGCCACTGTAGGTTCTGGCTCCAAGGAGGTCGTAACGGGTGATCAACTGTATCAAGTAGAGCAGGATTTATTAAATGCAGGGATTGAACGTGCTAAATATTTTCATGCAACTTCGGTTTTAGATGATTCTGTCGCAGATGGTACAGACTCAGTGGCGGTAGGGCCAAAGGCTGTGACCAATATAGCGGCTAAAGATGCGGTGGCGATTGGTAATAATGCCGTTGTCGGAACAGCAACGGCTGGTGGTACACCTGCTACCGATGGCATTGAGTCAATTGCGATTGGTAAAGACACTAAGGCACTAGGCAATAAAAATACCGTGATTGGACAGGCAGCGACGACTGATACGATGGAAATTACCAGTTCGATTGCAATTGGTGATGCCGCAAAAATCAGTGGTAACAGCACTAAAAATGCAATCGCGATTGGTTCTAACTCAATTGCAAGTGCAGCAAATGCAAGTGCATTCGGTACAGGGGCAGAGGCTTCTGCAACCAATGCGACTGCTATTGGTCAAGGGGCGAAAGCCGCTTCAGGTTCAGCAACAGCCATAGGTGATAGTGCAATTGCGGGCGGAGCAAATGCCACGGCATTGGGTTCAGGTGCTCAGGCGAATAGTAGCAATGCCATTTCTTTAGGTGCGAATGCTGGTGTGGGTACAGCCAATAATGCAGGAAATAGTAATCAAAACCATATTGCAATAGGTACTAGCGCCGGACAGAACATTAAGGGAAATGAAAATATTGCGATTGGATTACAAGCCTCAAATGGAACATCGGGTAATTATAATATTGCGATTGGCTCTAAGTCAGGACAAGGTTCAGCAGGTGAAGAAAATGTCAGTATCGGGTATTTGTCAAATCAAGATGCCAGTGATACGGATCATACGACAGCAATTGGTGGACGTTCCATTTCTGGTCAGGCGGCTGTGGCTGTAGGTTATCTTGCCAATGCTGATAATCAGGGGGCGGTTGCGATTGGGTCCAATTCAAAAGTAGAAGGGATTGATGACGGTTCTGGTACAGGCACCAAGAAAAATGCAGATAATGGGGTTGTCATTGGGACTAATGCATGGGCAAAAGACAACAGTATTGCATTGGGTTCTAATTCTGTCGCTTCAAAAGAGTTAGCTGAAACACAAACAGGCTATTTGACTTCAACTAAAACGAGCAATCAAGGTGTTGTCTCGGTTGGTTCAGATGGTTCTGGTGGAGTGGCTGCATTTAATCGACGAATTGCTCATGTCGATGATGGTGCGGATGGTTATGATGCTGTAAACGTTAGACAATTAAAAATCGCCCAAGAAAAAGTGGGAAATTTAATTGGTGGCGATGTGAGTGTCGATAACAACGGTAATTATTCACAAATTACGCTGAAAGATAATAAAGGCAATGAATTTAAATATAACACGGTGGTTGATGCCTTAGGTGCAATCTCCAGCGGTGCTGTGCTTCCAAGTGTTGATAATGCTGTGACTTATACAGATGCGACATCTAAGCAAATTAATTTAAGACCCAATACCGTGATTAGTGGCTTGGCAGCAGGCAAAGTAGGGACAGATGCTGTCAATCTGGCTCAAATGCAAGAAGCGGTTGAAGCGAGTCGAGTTAAATATATCAGCGTTAAATCAGAAGCGATTGGAAATAAAAATAATGAAGGTGCATCAGGGGTCGATGCTGTCGCAATTGGACCTGAGGCGATTGCGCAGAATAAAAACAGTACCGCAATTGGTTCGCAAGTCTATGCGTTAGGAGATAATGCAACCACGATCGGTTCAACCGGCACAATCGCATATGATGCAGCTGGTGTAGCGATTGGTCAGCATGCGATTAGTCGTGGTGAAAACAGTATTGTCATTGGTAAAGATGCGAAATCAGAACCACAAACTACTAACGATAAAGTGAATGATGCGATAGCTGTTGGTAGCAATGCACTGGTCACCAATAGTAAAGGAATTGCGATTGGTAAAGAAACCATTGCACGAGGTGAAGAAAGTATAGCGCAAGGTTATGATGCTCGAGCCAGTGCCGATCGGGCGCTTGCCGTTGGGGTCAGCAGTCGTTCCTCAAGTACTGACGCGTTGGCTTTAGGTACACAAGCATCGGCATCTGGAACCAATGCTCTGGCGACAGGTAAACAAGCTAATGCAAATGCCCGTGACTCGATTGCAACAGGTACGCAAGCAACCACTTATGCAAGCAATGCGATTGCAATGGGGAACAATTCTATTTCAGGGAAAGCCAACCCAACCAAAGATGAAATTGACAACAATCTCAATTCAAATACCATCGCCATTGGTACAGATAGTTTAGCCAAGATCCAAAGTGCAATTGCTTTGGGGAATACGGCCCGAGCAACAGAAGAAAATACTATTGCAGTGGGTAAAAACAGTAAAGTTGAAGCGAAAGATGCGATCGCTATTGGTTTAGATGCGCAGACGGTTGGCGCAAATGGGGTTGCCTTAGGTAAACAAGCGAAAGCAGATGGGGAGAATGCGCTGGCCCAAGGTGTAGCTGCGAAAGCGTTAAATATTAATTCGATTGCACAAGGGAATAATGCTCAAGCTATTGCGGATAATGCAACTGCGATTGGTGCAAATGCTTTGGCGACAGGCAACGCAGCAATTTCACAAGGTTTCAATGCCAAAGCATTAAATACCAATACCATTGCTCAAGGTACCAATGCACAGGCAACAGCTGAAGGTGCAACTGCCATAGGTGCAAATACAGTCGTTAATCATAACAATGCTGTTGCACTTGGTCGTGGTTCGCAATCTGCCGATTATGTACAAACAACCAGTACGGTGATTAATGGTAAGACCTATAGTTTTGCAGGCACACCTACCAATTCTTCAAGTGTAAGTGTGGGCAGTGCAGGGAATGAACGTACCATCGTCAATGTCGCAGCAGGTCGAATCAGCTCAACCAGTACGGATGCGATTAATGGTAGTCAGTTGCATCAAACCAATACTGCAATTGAAGATTTAGCCAATACACCACTAACCTTTCAAGCGGACAGCGGTACCAATGTGCAGCGTAAACTTGGAGAAACACTCAATGTCGTTGGTGGTATAACAGATGCCAGTAAATTGACAGATAATAATATTGGTGTTGTGGCTGATGGAAATAACAAGCTCACGGTTAAATTAGCTAAAGATGTGAAAGTCGATAGCGTCAATGCAGCAGGCACATTGATCAATAGTAATGGCTTAAGCTTTGTCGATGGTAGTGGTAATGCAATTGCGAATAGTCCAAGCATCAGTAAGAACGGAATTAGTGCGGGCAATCAAAAGATCACCAACGTGGCCAAAGGTGATGTGAATGCGAGTTCAACCGATGCAGTAAATGGCAGTCAATTGAATGAGGTTGAGCAAATTGCCAATAAGGGTTGGAACCTCACCACCAATAACAATGCTGCCAGTAAGAGCAATGTTGCACCTGACGGTACCGTGGATATTTCCAATGCAGACAGTAACCTTGTGATCAGCAATCAAGGTAATAATGTGGATATTGGTTTAGCCAATCAAGTCACGATTGGATCAGGCGCAGGCAGCAACCCTGTAACGGTGAATGGTGTCACAGGTCGAATCAATGGCTTGACCAATACCACATGGGACCCGAACGCAACTTATAACAGTAAACAAGCAGCGACTGAGGAACAGTTAAAGTCAGTCAGCGATGTAGCACAGAACGCCAACAAAGGCTGGAATGTAAAATCAGATAGTAACTTGGCAGCAACACAAGTGAAGCCGACGGATACGGTCGATATTGGCTTAGCCACAGGTGAAACTAATCTAAAATCGACTGCGGTAAATGATGGCAAAGGCACCACCACCATTGATTTTAGTTTAAGTAAAGATCTGAATATTGATACGGTAACCGCGGGTACGGGAACAAACAAAACCGTGCTGAGTCAGACGGGCGTGAATATTGAAAATGGAACGACTCAAACGCAACTCGAAGCAGGTAAGGTGGTTGTGAAGAACACAGCCAATACGCTGACCTTGGATGCAGGCAAAGGCACGCTTGAAGGTCTAAGTAATAAAAACATCAGTAGTGCGGACTTTGCG
>NZ_LXUK01000001.1 GCF_013072695.1 Acinetobacter sp. Ac_5812 | reverse complement strand
AGTCATCGCCAGCTTTTAAATTAGAAACACCCCCTCCGCTTACGCAGAGGGGGTGTTTTTTATTGTGGGGAGGAAAATTGGTAGAAGAAATCGGCTAAAATCGGTTAAATCATTCTCAAAATTAACCATACGATGAAAATTTCTTTGCTCGTAGACCACCCAGAAGCGATTGGAAAAATTGCAAAGTGGTATTATAACGAATGGGCTTATCTCTCTTTACAGATTACCGAAGAAATGATGCACCAAAAGGTGCTGGAAAAAGCAGCTAATCGTGATGTTATTCCTTTGGCAATCGTAGCTCATCATGGAAATGAATTGATCGGTGCCTTAGAACTTAAGTTACGAGAGAATAAAAACTATCCAGAATATGAGCATTGGATCGGTGGGATTTTTGTTGATCCTTTATGGCGAGGACAAGGTGTTGCAAGCAGAATGATGACTATGGCAAAAGAAAAAGCTAAAGAATTAGGCGTAACCATGCTTTATTTACAATGTGAAAGCCATAATATTTCACTCTACCAAAGGCATGGTTTTAAAGTGCTGCATCAAGCCAATCACCATACGGTAGAAGCAACAATTATGAGATATCAACAATAAAAATTGTGAAGTTATGACGTTGTTTGGAGATAAGGTGGAACAAAAGTTATTTCAAGCTGCGAAAGTTTTTATGGAGAGCCGTTATCCTACAGGCTGGGGTGGTGTTGCTGCACTAGCCACAGAGAGTGGAAAAATTTTGATTAGTGTTGCGCCTGAAACACGAAATGATGCTTTATCACTTTGTATGGAAGTTGGGGCATGTTTGGAGGCACATAAAATCAATGAAAAAATAACACATTCCCTCTGTATATGCAGAGCGTCGGAACATTCAAATATTCTAATTTTAACGCCTTGTGGAATCTGCCAAGAGCGTCTTTCCTATTGGGGAGGAGATGTTCTAGTGGCAGTAAGTACGGCTGAGAACAAATTATTATTTAAATCCTTAAGAGAACTGATGCCTTACCATTGGTCGATTGTGAATGGAGTACAGCTTTGATACGGTATAAGCAAAAGTTGTCCGTATTTAAAGCATCAGGATAGTAAGTATATGCTGAGTTATTGTCTTCTCTGCCCTGATAATGAAACTGATATAGCCAGCATCCAAGCTGTATTTGAGGCTAGTCCAAATTATTTTAAACTCATTCAAGGATATAGCGCAGAGAAAAATGCTGCTCGAAACGATCTAAAAGCTGTACCTAGTGGACATCCATGTACTGCAAAGTTTTTTTACGCGATTTATCATAAAGAACAGATGATTGGTTGTATTGATATTCTGCAAGGTTATCCCGAGTCATCAATAGTATTTATTGGATTGCTATTATTTATAGAGTCTCATCAAGGTTTAGGCTATGGCCCGCAAGCAGTCCATTTTATTTCGGATCTTGCTCATGCTTGGGGATGTGATCGGTTGAGAATTGCAGTGGTTCAATCAAATCAACCTGCATTTACATTTTGGTCAAAGCAAGGTTTTGTTGAACTTTATCGTAAAGAACTCAGTGAATATGTTGCTCCCGTCATTGTTATGGAGAGAGCGCTAACTTTTAAATGAGAGGAACTAAATGAAACTTAACTCTTTTTCACCGCTCCCTGAAGATGAACTGCATCTTCCTGAACTGGTGTATTGGGCATCCCTTGGTGATGTGGAGCACGTCGATCAACTATTGGCAGAGGGGATAGATCCAAACCAGACCGATGATGAAGGTTATAGTGCACTCCAGGCTGCTGCTGAGAACGATCATTTGGCGGTGGTGAAGCTACTCGTGAGTAAGGGTGCAAATGTCGCGTATAAAGGCGAATATACGGCATTACAGCTTGCTGAAATGGCAGAGCATAGCGAAGTGGTTGCGTATCTTAAAAGCCTTTAAATCACCTATAAAATGATAGATAAAAAGAAGCCCCATCATCCTGACGGGGCTTCTTCATATTCAGTTTATGTCGTTAATATCCTATTAACGACCACGTCCTGTGTCTGTTCTTATTCTCAATGAGACTTCCTGTCTCTCTATGATTTGTATGATAGGTGAAAATTTTGTATTGGGGTATTCGCCAATCACTGCGATTGTTGTAGGTTTTGGCTTACATGAAGGAGGAGAGTTTAATGGTTGGATATAAAAAAACGGAATCTAAAGATTCCGTTTCTCACTTTATTACGATTTAGAAATGGATATCTAAGCCGATATAAGGACCTTTAAAGTTAAATTTAAGGTCATTTTTTTCGTAATCATCTAGTTTGATATCGAGAATACGATAGCCTGCTTTTAAGCCAACATCGACCAAGAGATTGTCAATAAAGTTGTATTGTAACTCGGCTTGCGCATCGGTGATTTTAGCGTCGTTAAAGTTGCTATATAACAACTCAGCTTTAGCGCTTAAGCCTGTGAATGGTAGTTTTACCCCTGCTGATCCATAAATCACAGGAACCGTTTTATCGATATCAGTTTTGCTTAAGCCTAGTGTTTTTACATCACCATTCAAGTTAGTGGCACCTAGACCAACATCTGCATTTACGATGGTGTCTAAGATTTCATAATACAAAATGAAGTCGGTATGATCGATATTTAGATCATAGACTGACTGACCTGCAACTTCATTTTCTGTTTGTGATTTTAAATTCACATAGCGAATTTTTGCATTTGGAATCAGTGGAATCGGGTGTTCAAATGCAAGAGAAACTTGTGCAGAACCTTTACGATCAAGGTCTTGATCTGGTGCAGAAGTTTGCGCAGCCATATTGGCTTCACCATTGTAATTCCAATAGCTAAGATCGCCTTTTACACCAATCATATCCGCTTGCGCTAGACCACAAAAGCTTGTCCCTAAAGCAAGCATTGATATTTTTAATATTTTCATTGCATTGTCCTAATCAGTATCAAAAACCGTAATGAATTGTTGTGAATTCATCAGCGAATGGGCGAATCATATAGTGATCTTGGAAAATATGCAGTAGTCTAATTTTAAATTTTTATAACGGGATCAAGAATAATGACAGATACAACAAGCGTGCGGGATTATCCACTATATGTCGCGGGAAAAGCAGTGAGCACGGGGCAATGGCTTGAAGTACATGATAAGTATCGAAATACCGTCTATGCACGTGTTGCTCTGGCCGATGCCAAAGTGCTTGAAAAAGCCATTTCAGCTTCAGTAAAAGCAGAACAGGAAATGGCCGCATTAAAGCCCTTTCAAAAACAACAAATCTTATTGCATTGTGTAAAACGCTTTAATGAACTGCGTGAAGAACTGACTGAAATCCTGATTGCAGAAGGTGGCAAGCCGCGAGGTGCGGCAAGCGCTGAAGTCGAACGTCTGATTAATACCTTCCAGTTGGCAGCAGATGCCGTGACTCAGCTGGATGATGGACGCATGTTACCTTTGGCAGTCACTCCTGCGGCTGCCCGTTTTCGTGGCATGGTCAAGCATGTGCCAATTGGCGCGATTTCCTTAATTAGTCCATTTAATTTCCCCTTAAATCTGGTGGCACATAAGATTGCACCTGCGATTGCGGCAGGTTGTCCATTTGTGCTGAAACCAGCCAGTTTGACCCCAATCAGTGCATTAATGATCGCCAAGGTATTAGCTGAAACAGATCTACCTAAAGGTTCATGGTCAATCTTGCCATGTGACCGTCAAGCCGCAGATATTTTGGTGACCGATGATCGCTTTAAATTACTCAGCTTTACCGGTTCAGATCAGGTCGGTTGGGATATGAAAGCGCGCGCAGGTCGCAAGAAAGTCACCTTAGAACTGGGCGGTAATGCTGCGGTTCTGATCGATGCAGATACTGTGATTGATGACGCACTCATAGATCGTCTGATCAGTGCGGCTTATGGGCATGCGGGGCAGGTCTGTATCAGTGTGCAGCGGATTTTAATTCATGCTGATATTTATGCAGAAGTGAAAAAGAAACTGGTCACCAAATTGAAAAAAATCAAAGTGGATGATCCAGCTTTAGCAACGACATTGGTTGGACCAATGATTAAGGAAGCTGAGGCTGTTCGCCTAAAAAAATGGCTGGATAAAGCCGAGAAAAAAGGAGCAAAAATACTGACAGGGGGAAGTTTACAAAGCATGTTGTTTGAGCCTGCTTTGCTGGAAAATGTAGACGCCAAGCTGGAAATCTATAAAGATGAAGCCTTTGGTCCTGTGGCGATCCTCGAAAAATTTAAGGATTTTGAGCAGGGTATTGCCACGATTAATCAGAGTCGTTTTGGTTTACAAGCAGGCGTATATACGCAGAATCTGAATAAGATGCTGTATGCATGGGATCATTTACAGGTTGGAGGTGTGATTATTAACGATGTTCCAACGTTCCGTGTCGATAATATGCCCTATGGCGGGGTGAAGGATTCTGGCCTTGGTCGGGAAGGGATTCATTCTGCAATTAGGGATATGCAAGAGGAAAGGTTATTAGCCATCAAACAATAAAAAAGATTGTGGCCCAAGCGGAGTTTTAGCTTCGCTTGATTGTTTTATGTACTTGATTTTTATAAGTTGACTGCAAGGTCAAAATTACAGTCTGTTGAAAAATAATCAGTTGTTTAAAAAAGATGACTTTTTCTTTCAGAATTTACAGTAAAAAGAAATAAAAACAGGTATTGTTCGGCTATTAAAAGCAGAAAAACAAAGCCCAATCTTTAAGGAAGATGGTTTGGTTTTTGCTTTGTTTGTCCATGCAAACGGAGGCCCACAAGGTTGAAATTTCATGCAAGCAAAACAAGATTTTTTATGGCACTTTTCATGTCTGTTGGATAATAAAAACCTAACACAGCATGGAATGGCCAGCAGGACAACTTAGGTGTTTTATGGCAGATTCTCGTGAAAACTGGACATCACGATCTGGTTTTATTATTGCAGCTGTTGGTTCAGCTGTAGGTTTAGGTAACATTTGGCGTTTCCCTTATGTTGCTTATGAAAATGGCGGCGGGGCGTTTCTTATCCCTTATTTACTGGCGTTGATTACCGCTGGTTTACCTCTTTTATTCTTGGATTATGCAACAGGTCATCGTGCGCGTAATTCACCACCAAAAGCCTATCGTGCGCTATTTAAAGGCGGTGAGACACTTGGTTGGTGGCAAGTCTGTGTCTGTATCATCATTGGTTTGTACTACGCCAGTGTACTGACTTGGGCGGGGAGTTATGTCTACTTCTCAATTGGTCAGGCGTGGGGTAGTGACCCGGAAAGCTTCTTCTTTAATACTTATTTGCAGACCTCGAAAGCAACTGGCTTCGATCTACAATTTGTGAGCCATTTGTTCTGGCCAATCGTTGGGATTTGGGCACTGACCTTAATCATTTTGTATGGCGGAGTGAAGAAGGGTGTTGAATTATCCAATAAGATCTTCATGCCGTTGCTATTCGTATTGTTCACGATTCTGGTGGTTCAGTCATTACGTTTACCTGGTGCGGCTGAAGGCTTAAATGCATTCTTTACCCCAAACTGGTCTGCGATGATGGATTATAAAGTCTGGCTAGCGGCTTATGGTCATACCTTCTTCTCGCTCTCTGTTGGGTTCGGGATCATGGTAACTTATGCCTCTTATCTCAAGCCAAAAACCAACTTAACCGGTTCTGGTCTGATCGTTGGCTTTGCCAATGCATCAACTGAAATCTTGGCAGGTATCGGTATTTTTGCGGCATTGGGCTTTATGGCCCATGTGGCAGGTAAAGAAGTACAAGATGTGGTCAGCGGTGGTATCGGCCTAGCATTTATTGCTTTCCCTAAAATCATTTCAAGCTTAGGTGCAGGTGCTGACTTATTCGGCTTATTATTCTTCTCTTCACTCTTCGTTGCGGGTATTTCTTCCATGGTGAGTATTCTGGAAGTACCGATTGCTGCAATGCAGGACAAGTTGAAATGGAGCCGTACCAAAGCTGTAACCATTATTGGTGGTGGTAGTGCACTGGTTTCAGTGATTTTATTCTCAAGTGTAAATGCGATTAAGCTCGTTGATATTATTGACCATTTCATCAATAACATCGGCATTATCGGTGGTGCATTGGTTTCGATTATCTCGATTGCTTGGCTAAAACGTTCTGCATTAATTGAGCTTCGGGATCATGTCAACCGTATTTCGACGATTCAGCTCGGCAAGGGTTGGTCATTTACATTAACCGTGATTACTTCACTCATCTTGTTAACAACCTTAAGCATGACCGTGTTTAACTTGGTGAAAAACGGTTACGATAGTTATAGCATGAGCTTACAAGGCATCTTTGGATGGGGCAGCGTGATTTTCTGTGCTGTCGTTGCTGTTGTACTCAGCCGAATCAAAGATCGCTAGGAGAGTAGAGATGAATACTTCAGCAATCATCATGATGATTATTTCTATGCTATTTGTATGGGGTGGATTGGCGCTGTCTATTCTGCACTTAATGAAGCATCCAGAAGAACTCGATGAGGTTCTGGAAGAAGTCAAAGATCAGCATACGCTTTAAAAATAGATTTAAAAAAAGCAGGCTTTAAGCCTGCTTTTTTATTTTTGATTTATCCCAATTTTTTAATCAGGCAATAATAGAAACCATCACCAGCGTGGGCAGAAGGGAACAGCTGACGACCATGGGTCTGTTCAACGCCCCAATCGGCTTCGATTTTGATTTCTTCTGCATCCGTATGTGCTGCAAAGAATGCAGCCATTTGCTGCTCATTTTCAGCTTTTAGAATCGAGCAGGTGATATACAGTAAAGTGCCGCCCACTTTAAGCTGTTGCCACATCTGCTGCAAAATCTGCTGTTGTAACGTAACCGTTTGCGCGATATCGGTCGACTGTCTAAGCAGACGAATATCGGGGTGGCGACGAATCACACCTGTTGCAGAACAAGGCGCATCCAGCACGATACAATCGACGGGCTCTGGTGCCTGCCACGTGGTGGCATCAGCTGTAATAATCTCAACATTGTCCTGCTCTAGGGCAAGACGTTCTAAATTTTCAGAAACACGCAGTAAACGTTTGGCATCATGATCAAGTGCAATCAATTTTTTAGGATCAAAGCGCTCAAGGATATGTGCGGCTTTACCACCCGGTGCAGCACAAGCATCGACAACAACTTTATTATCTAAGTTCGGTAAAAGCGTGGCGCACAATTGTGCATGCTCATCCTGAACAGAAAAACCGCCTGCTTCAAAACCGGGTAAATGGGTAATATTGCCCGTTTGTTCCAGAACAATACCCACATCTGAAAGTGTGCAAGGACGAGCATCAATCTGTTCTTCGTCCAAAATCTCTAAATATTCGTTACGACTGACTTGGCGTTCGTTGATGCGTAGGGTCAATGGCGCGACTTGTTTTAAGGCTTGGCATAGCGGTTCTACTTGCTCAGGCCAATCTTTTTTGAGTCGTTTGAATAACCAACTTGGTAAACCATGGGTATGATTCAACGCGGTTTGAAATTCATCTGTTTCACGTGAAACACGACGCAGAATCGCATTGACCAAACCACTCATTGGCTCGAAACCGAGTTGCTTAGCCGCATTTACAGTTTCTGAAATTGCAGCATGTACAGGAATGCGCGTACATAAAATTTGATATAAACCAAGATATAAACAACTTTCTAGGGCTTCATTGTCTAATGGTTTTGTGAGCAAGGGTAAGGTAATGGCTTTTAACGAATACCATTGGCGT
Organism: Acinetobacter sp. Ac_5812; assembly: GCF_013072695.1. Taxonomy (GTDB): domain Bacteria; phylum Pseudomonadota; class Gammaproteobacteria; order Pseudomonadales; family Moraxellaceae; genus Acinetobacter. The sequence goes on along the minus strand of NZ_LXUK01000001.1, from coordinate 469,724 downwards.
AAACAACCTAAAGTAAGCTCGTGATATAAACCACGGTCACGTTCAGAAACGATATTGATATGTTGATTTAAAACGGAAGACAAAGATTGCCCATTTTGAACCGCCAAAAGTGTTTTGACCACTTGCGCACGCAGATTCAAATTTTTTGTAGATGATTGATTCGATTGGCTCATGGGAGAATTTGTCCAATATGCAATTTTTGAGTTTGAGCAATTTGTACTGGATTGAGGGCTTTAGCACCTGGCCATTGTAAGCTGGTTAAGCACACTGCCGTATTTTCGCCACAAGCAACATGCACGCCTTGTTTATCAATGGCAAGGATTTCACCAGCTTGTGCATCGGTTTTGCTCAGTTGTGAAAGTGTAGAACCCCAAACACGTAAGGCATTGTTTTCATCGAGCTGAATAAACGCGACTGGCCAAGGGTTAAAGGCACGAATATTACGGTCGATTTGAACTGCATTTACAGTCCAATCGATACGCGCTTCGGCTTTCACTAATTTGTGCGCATAAACGGTCAGTGCTTCATCTTGTACTTCACGTTTTTCAATAAAATCCTGCAAGCTTTGTTCGGATTCAAGCACAGTACAAATCGCTTCTGCGCCTTGAACCGCCAATTTGTCATGCAAGCTGGCCGTGGTATCTTCCGCAGTAATTGGGCAATAGGTTTTATACATCATATCGCCAGTATCTAAACCAGCCGCCATTTGCATGATGGTAATGCCCGTTTCAGCATCCCCTGTGGCAATGGCACGTTGAATCGGGGCAGCACCACGCCAGCGTGGTAACAGTGAACCATGAATATTTAAACAACCGTATTTCGGTGTATCCAAAACCGCTTGCGGTAAAATCAAGCCATAGGCTGCAACCACCATCACATCTGCGCCTAGTGCAGCAAGCTCTTGTCGAGCGGCCAAACCTTCTTCCGTAGACGCTTTAAAATTCAAAGGTTGATAAACGGGTAAACCGTGTTCAAGTGCCAATTGTTTAACAGGCGATGGCGTTAATTTTTGCCCACGTCCTGATTTACGGTCAGGTTGGGTATAAACCGCAATGATTTGGTGGGATGTTTTTAATAATGCCGCCAATGCGGTTGCCGCAAATTCAGGCGTACCAGCAAAAATGATTTTCACAAATGCAATCCAAATAAAACTTATCTCAAATTATAAGCGAAAACGCGGCGAGTCCCTAATTCACGGACTGAATTGCTTTTGTGCAAAAAAGATAGGCCTGTTGGTCATCTGTTAAACGATAACTTGTAGTATGATGCAAACAGCTCAGTATCATTTCGCCAGAGAGAAAGTCTTATTTTTCTCGAGCACACACTTGTTGGGAATACAAAATGCCTGATTATCGTTCGAAAACATCAACACATGGAAGAAATATGGCGGGCGCGCGCGGTTTATGGCGTGCAACCGGTATGAAAGATGAAGATTTTGGCAAGCCAATTATTGCGGTGGTCAACTCATTTACCCAGTTTGTTCCCGGTCACGTGCATCTTAAAGATTTAGGTCAACTTGTTGCGAGAGAAATTGAAGCTTCTGGTGGTGTGGCAAAAGAATTTAATACCATTGCTGTCGATGACGGCATTGCCATGGGCCATGACGGGATGCTGTATTCACTGCCATCACGTGATTTGATTGCCGATTCTGTGGAATACATGGTCAATGCCCATTGTGCCGATGCCATGGTCTGTATCTCGAACTGTGACAAGATCACACCGGGAATGCTAATGGCTGCGATGCGCTTGAATATCCCAGTGGTATTCGTGTCTGGTGGTCCAATGGAAGCGGGTAAAGTCAAATTCCGTGGTGATGAAAAGGCGATTGACTTGGTTGATGCCATGGTGGTTGCAGCAGACGAAAGCTACACCGATGAAGAAGTTGCTGCGTTTGAACGCTCAGCATGTCCGACGTGTGGTTCATGTTCAGGGATGTTCACGGCCAACTCAATGAACTGCTTAACTGAAGCTTTAGGTTTATCTTTACCAGGCAATGGTTCGATCGTGGCGACCCATGCCAACCGTGAAAAACTGTTCTTAAGAGCAGGTCGTTTAGTGGTTGAACTGGCGAAACGTTATTATGAACAGAATGATGACAGCATTTTGCCACGTTCAATTGCAACCAAAGCCGCATTTGAAAATGCCATGACGCTTGATATCGCGATGGGTGGTTCAACCAATACCGTATTGCATTTACTTGCTGCCGCACATGAAGCTGAAGTTGATTTCACCATGGATGATATCGACCGCCTGTCTCGTCAAGTACCGGTATTGTCAAAAGTTGCCCCAGCAAAACAAGACGTGCATATGGAAGATGTACACCGTGCGGGTGGCATCATGGCAATCTTGGGTGAACTCGATCGTGCCAAATTATTGAATACCTCATGCCCAACCGTGCATGAACCTACGCTGAAAGATGCATTGGACAAGTGGGATATTATCCGCACTGAAGATGCGGATGTTTATGAATTCTATCGTTCATCGCCAGGGGGCATTCCAACGCAAGTGGCATTCTCGCAAAACCGTTATTATTCAACTTTGGATGGTGACCGTGAGAAAGGTGTGATTCGTAATGCTGAACATGCCTTCTCTAAAGACGGTGGCTTAGCGGTTCTTTACGGCAACATCGCTCTAGATGGCTGTATCGTCAAAACTGCGGGTGTGGATGAGTCAATTCTTAAATTCACTGGTACAGCACGCGTTTTTGAAAGCCAAGATGCCGCAGTTGAAGCGATTCTGGATCATAAAATCGTAGCTGGCGACATCGTGGTGATTCGCTATGAAGGCCCACGTGGTGGACCGGGTATGCAGGAAATGTTGTATCCAACCAGTTACCTGAAGTCGAAAGGCCTAGGTAAGGACTGTGCCTTGATTACCGATGGCCGCTTCTCAGGTGGTTCATCAGGTTTGTCGATTGGTCACGTGTCTCCAGAAGCAGCAGAAGGTGGTGCGATTGGTTTGGTTGAAGATGGCGATACCATTGAAATTGATATTCCAAACCGTACCATTCATTTGAATGTTGATGATGCAACCATGGCACATCGCCGTACCGTTCAGGAAGCCAAGGGTTGGCATCCTGCCGAAGAACGTAAACGTAAAGTGTCTAAGTCATTGAAGATTTACGCAATGCATTCGACCAGCGCAGCCAAAGGTGCAGTACGAGTTTTGTAATCCCTTTCAGTCCCTCTTTCAATTAAGGGGGACTTTTTTGTTATTTTATAAGATACTGAACATACTTATTGACTCACTTGTTCCAACCCAAGTTTGAGTAATCGATTCATATTTCACTTTATGACCATTAGAGGCGATCGACATGTCTTTGTTACGTCGTTGGTTTGATCCCATCCGATCGAGTTGGTTCTATCAGAAACCTTCTCGTCAGGCAGTGTTACCCACGGAACAGGGTTTAAGCATTTACCTACGTCTAGACGATGTTTATAGCTATCTTGCGGTACAACAACTGGATCAGCTCAATGAAATCCTAAGTGATGAGCTGAAACCGTTAAAAGTGATTATTTCGAGGCAGGACGCAGAGCCTCCGAATGGAATGTCCAAGCAGGAATGGCTCAGTTACTGTTTAAATGATGCGAAGATTCTGGCCAAGCAGCACCGTTTTGGCTTTGATGATACCCCGGAAATTCCCAGCGCAGACGCATTACAACAAGCTGAAACCATTCTTCGAAATACCCCCTTACGTGAACAGAACTTCTTGCATTTACTGGAAGATGTGTTCCATATGCTGTGGCAACAACAATATGGAAAATTGCGTACCTTATACGCAATGGCCAGTCAGCACCAAAGCCCGCAAGATTATCCTGAACGTATTTTTAAAGATGTGCCCGTTGCCGCCAGTTATTTTGAATTTGGTGAGCGGAAATACCAAGCGGTTGACGATTTACTGCGTCTGACGCGTCGTCTGAAACAGCAAAAATTACTGACCGGAAATCCAATTTTTCTGATCAATCATATCGAATGGCGCGAGCATTTGATTAATGATGGTGAAGCGCTCAATGAAGTGCAGGCCATGCATCCCGAGCTAGATTTATACATTGCGCTTGAAGATCCCATGAGCTGGTTATTATTGGCCTATATCAAAGAAGAATTGGCCAATTATTATAATATTCAGCTGAAAGTCTATCCGCTCAGTTACCACGGACGGGATTGGTTTGACTGGAGCTTGGCTACTCGTGTCTCCAAGCGAACCCAAGTGGCATTTACGCCATTCTGCCGTCCGACCAAAGAAGCGACCTATGAGATGGCACGACTGTTTTATAGCGTGCCTGAAGAACAGCAAGTCGATTGTATCCACCAAATTTTTGCAGGGGTGTGGACACATGGTAAAGACCTGTCATTTAAAGCCCATTTCCAGCGTATGCAAAAGCGTTTAGAGATCGAGCACATCACTGAGCAGGATGTCGAAGCTTTGTTGAAGCAGAACGATGAACTGTGTCAGCAAAAGCATCAGCCTGATTTTCCCGTGTTAGAATTGCGTATTGATGGGCAAAGTTATGTCTTTAACAGCTTGTATCGGGTCTGGATGATTGAAAGCATCATCAGCAATGTGTTGGAAGATAAATATAGAACCGCCTCAAGCTCTGCCTGAGGCCCGCTCCCAAAAATAAGAATAGGGCAAGCTGCGCTTTTTTTCGTAGCATAACTCCGATGCAATATCGGAGATTCGGGCGTGACTTTTTTAGCAATTATTGTGATGGTATTTGTCTTTGCGGGCATGATTAAAGGCATGATCGGCTTAGGCTTACCTGCGGTCTCAATGGGACTGCTGACGATTGCCATGAGTCCGTTTCAGGCTGCATCACTGCTGATCGTTCCGTCCATGATCACCAATATCTGGCAGCTGTTTGCTGAGGGTCGGGTCTGGACCTTTGTGCGTCGTTTCTGGTCCTTACTGGTTGGTATAGTGGTTGGATCGATCTGGAGTTTTTTACCTACGTTAAGCCAAAGCCATGGCCAAAGCAGTGAAATTCTCTTGGGGACGATGCTGATACTGTACGGGCTTTATGGCCTATGCGTTAAGAATCTACCGCATTTGGGCAAATATGAGCGTTGGCTCTCACCCGTAGTTGGTTATATCGGTGGGGCGGTGACCGTAGCGACAGGTGTGGTGATTATTCCCGTGGTGCCTTATTTACAGTCTTTGCATTTAAAACGGGATGAGCTGGTTCAGGCTTTGGGCTTGACCTTTACCGTGTCCACCATTTGTCTCGCCGTGTTTTTACAGCATAATCCGATGGCTGGTATCACCTTGGATTATCGCCTATCCATAGTGGCTTTGATCGCGGCTCTAATTGGGATGTGGTTGGGTAAAAAAATCCGCTATCAATTGAATGAGCAACGCTTCCGCCGCCTATTTTTTATGGGGTTGGTCGCATTAGGTGCTTATATGCTATCGCATTAACTTGGGTTTGAACTAAGGACGATGTTGCAATAAAAAATCTGCAAATTGCTGATAAGTCTCGGACAGTTGACTGAAATCCTGTGTTGCCAACAAAAGTTTCCGATTGGCCCATGCACCCATGAGTTGTACGGTGTGGAAATGATAATCTGGTGCTAAACGTTGTGCGGCACGGGCAGGCATAATGGCGATACCAACACCTTTTGCCACCACCTCGGCAATCGCAGCAAAATTGGGTAAGCGCAAACGGTACTGAATATTAAAGCCCAGTAGTTTGGCTTGGGTTTCGATGGATTGTTGCAAAGAATGATGCGGCATCAACCCAATAAAGCCGTAGTTCAAGGCTTCGACCAAATTCAACTGTGCGTGTTGGGCGAGAGCATGTGAAGCGGGACAAATCAGCACCAAGGGATCACTGGCAAATTCCTGAGTTTGTAAAGGACGAATATCAAAAAAGCTGGAAACCAAGCCTAATTTGGCAATACCTTTACCGAGAGCCGCAATAATCTCAGAACTCTCAGCTTCATGCAGATCGATATTGATGTCAGGATGGCGCATTAGATATTGCGGTAATAACGGTGGTAAATATTCGCTTTGTGCAGAAGAATTACACCACAGGGTTAAGGATTCTGGCTGTTGCTGCCGAAAGCGTTGCATTTCTTGTTCAAGTTGATCTTTTTGTCGCAGCAAACGTCGCGCATGTTCGGCTAAGGCATGGCCTGCGCTGGTGAGCTCAACGCCTGTAGTGTGTCGAATGAATAAAGGCGTATCGAAATATTGTTCGAGCTTTTTCATCCGTTCGCTGGCCGCTTGCAAGGAAATCGCAGAACGTTCCGCCCCTTTGGTCAGACTGCCTGTGTTGACGATGTGCAGAACGAGCTGTAAATCAAAAAAATCAAAACGCATGGTGGCAACGTATTGAAATATAAAAAGCCATCATACTAAACATCGCTTCAATAAAGATAGTGGACTTAAGTGCAGCAGCAAAGTGCTACTGAGCGAGATCTATTCATGCTGATCCAACGGGTGATCTTTAAACAGTTGCACAATCCATTCAATAAACACCCTTTGTCTGGGTGAAACCCGTGTTTTTGAGGGATAAAGCAACGAAACGGGTAAAGAAGGAACAGCGTATTGGCTTAATACAGGGCAGAGTCGACCATTTTCGATTTGCTTGACATGCCCATAACGCGGGACTTGGATAAGACCAAAGCCTTGTTCTGCCGCTGCTGAGTAGGTATGCGCTCCATTGACCTGAATCAATGTACTTAAATCATAAGGTTCCACTTGCTGGTGGATGATGAATTCTAAAGGCAGCGCTTTTTGTCGTGCGCTGGAATAGAAGCCCACCATCACATGCTGTTTTAAATCGCTGAGTGTGTTCGGTGTACCGTATTTTTTCAGATATGCAGGACTTGCAAGGGTGACTTGTTGAATGTGTCCCAAGGGTCTCAGCACCAGTTCACTATTATTTAAATGTCCAATCCGAATTACACAGTCAATACCTTCCTTGATGATATCGACATAACGGTCACTTTCGGTCAGTTGCACTTGAATCTGTGGATATTCACTGAGAAATTCATGTAATTTTGGAATAATAAAATGAGCGGCAAAGATGCCATGGACTTCGACTTTTAAACTCCCTTGTGGTTTTGCATGTAGAAAATCATGGTCGGATTCGTCGATATAAGCCAGAATAAATTTACAACGTTGATAATAAAGTTGACCTTCGTCAGTCAGATTGACCTGTCGTGTGGTCCGGAACAGTAAACGGGTATTGAGTTGCGCTTCCAATTGTTTAATGGCATCGGTCAGGGTCGAGCGTGGTAGGTTCAGGATCTGTGCTGCTTTGGTAAAACTGCGCTGCTCAACCACATGCACAAATGCCGACATTGCATTTAACTTGTCCATAGGCTTGATTCTTTTGTTCGCTCTATTCGGATAAAGAAGCCGAAACTTGATGGATTATCTTGTTCTGAGTGAACAGTATCATAGATCGTATTCCGTGATAAGTTGAGTTGGACGAGGTTAAAAATGAATATGCCAGCAAATGATAAAAAAGTGATTTTGATTACAGGAGCATCCAGAGGCATTGGTGCTTTTACTGCAGCCTTATTGGCACGGCAAGGTCATCAAATCGTGATCAATTATGCAAATAATGCCTTAGAGGCAGATCAGCTGGTCGAAAAAATTAAAGCGGCAGGCGGGACAGCAAGCGCATTTAAAGCAGATATCAGTCAGTCGCATCAGGTTGTACAACTGTTTGATTATGTGATCCAAAATTATGGGCGTATCGACATTCTGATTAACAATGCGGGCATCATGTCTCTTGAAAAAATTGAAGCGCTCAAGGATGAAACGATCGAAAAAGTTTTAGCAATTAATTTAAAAGGCGCACTCTATACCATGCGTGAGGCGGCAAAACGACTTGAGCAGGGTGGAAAAATTATCAATTTGTCCAGTAGTGTGATTGGTATGAAGCTGGAAGGGTATGGCGTTTATACCGCGTCTAAAGCAGCCATCGAAGCTTTGACGGTTATCCTTGCCAAAGAGTTAAGAGGCAGAAATATTACCGTCAATGCGATTGCACCAGGTCCGACCGCAACCGAACTGTTTTTTGACGGTAAGAGTGAGGCATTGATTGCACAGCTCGCCAAAGCAGCCCCTTTAGAGCGTTTAGGCACAGTGGAAGATATTGCTGCGGTGCTTGATTTTGCCGTGAGTGATGCCAGTAACTGGATCAATGCTCAAGTGATTAGAGCCAATGGGGGCATTATCTAGTCGTGGCATCTTTCCCAAAATAAAAAAGGCAGCTTGCGCTGCCTTCAAGGTTTTAGTTTTTATCTTTTAAACTGAATAATAGGTTCAGGAAAATCGCAGCAAACGTTGCGGTGCCAATACCCCCTAAATTAAAGCTACCAAATAACAATTCAAAGTTGCCTGCACCTAAAATAATGGTGACAGAGGCAATGATCAGGTTTTTATTGTTTGAAAAATCGACCTTGTTTTCGATCCAGATTTTGGCACCGGCAATGGTAATCAAACCAAACACCACAATCGAAGCCCCTGTCAGGACTGCGGTTGGAATAGTGCTAATCACTGCGCCAAACTTTGGAGAAAGACCCAAGAAAATTGCAAACACACCTGCGATCACAAACACGATGGTGGAATACACGCGGGTCACCGCCATCACCCCGATATTTTCACCATAAGTGGTCATACCCGGTGCACCGACACTGCCGGATAAGGTGGTGGCTAAACCGTCTGCAACAAAGGCTTTGCCTAATTGCGGGGTCAGGTTTTCGCCAGTCATTGCCCCCACCGCTTTGATATGGCCTAAGTTTTCTGCCACTAAGATCAGAGCCACAGGAGCAATAATCAGAATCGCATTTAAATCAAAAGTTGGATGCGAAAAGCTTGGAATACCGAACCATGGTGCCGCAGCGATTTGGGAGAAATCAATCGGTTTGCCATAGCCTAAAACGTTGGTGGCAATGGCATACAGGGCATAGGCGATCAGTAGGCCAACCAGCAGTAATAAGCGTTGTAATAAGCCTTTGGTAAAGACCGCAATGATACCCATACTCAGTACAGTGATGAGTGCCATCCACATCTCAAACGGTTGACCCGCAACACCTTTGATGGTGACAGGTGCAAGGTTGAGACCAATGATCATCACGATCGCGCCAGTCACCACAGGTGGCATTAGTTTTTCGATCCAACGTGTACCAGTGAGCATGACTGCAAAACCGATCAAGGCATAAAAAATACCACAGGCCACGATCCCGCCAAGTGCAACTGAAAGATTAGGATTGGCCCCAGAGCCTGTGATATGTCCTGTTGCCGCAGCCACTACACCGATAAAGGCAAAACTTGAACCTAAATAGCTTGGTACGCGTCCACCTGTGATCAGGAAGAAAATGATGGTACAAATCCCTGACATTAAAATGGCAAGGTTTGGGCTAAAGCCCATTAATAATGGTGCCAGAACCGTTGCACCAAACATTGCAAATGCGTGTTGAACCCCGAGCACCGCACTTTGTAAGGGCGGTAAATATTCATTTGTCGCAACAGGACGATGATCGATCTTCCCCTGATACGGCTGCCATTTTGGAAACCAACTTGACATAAATTAGACTCATTATGTGATATCAGCGCGTATGATACCCTGTCTTAAAACGAGCTTTCACCTATAAGCCATTGAGAATATTGCCAGAACAAGCACTGTGAGTTTATATTTTTACCTTTTGGTAAAATTTGTTTCAAAATAAGCTAGCGGTTTTATTATTTATTTTTGTGCTGATGCTTTGAAAAGTTAACGCTCTTATTTTCAAAATATTTTTTGAATTTTTTCTCTTTTTTAAATATAGGTGGCATATTTTGCCAGTCTTGCCATCAATCGTTGTGATTTCTATGGATGGCGAGGCTGGCTTTCGACTTAACCTGTGTTACGCAGACCCGCAGCAATCCCTGCAATACTGACCATCAAGGCATGATCAACAGGACTATGTTCGGTTTGATGTTCCGACAGATATAGACGACGACGTTTCATCAACTCCGCTTGTAATAAATGCAGTGGCAATAAATAGGGTTTACGTACCTGCATGGATTGATCCAAGACCTCATTATTGCTGAGCAATTTGGATTCACCTTTCAAACGGAGCAGAGTATCCACAGCATTCTGCAGACGTTGGCGTAATTCCACGCCAAGCACCTTTAAGTCCTGATCTTGGGTCAGATGCGACTCATAATACAGGGCGATATCGGCATCCGATTTAGACAATACCATTTCCAGCATATCAATTAAGGTCTGAAAATAAGGCCATTGTTCCAGCATGTCATTTAAGGTGTTTTTATGCTGTTCATGCACCTGATTAATTGCGGTACCTGTACCCAACCAAGCAGGTAGCATCAAACGGATCTGTGTCCATGCAAATACCCAAGGAATGGCGCGCAGTGATTCAATACCACCACTGACTTTGCGTTTGGCTGGGCGTGAACCCAATGGCAACATTTGCAATTCCAGTTCTGGCGTAACCGTGCGTAAGTAGCTGACAAAGTTTGGATTGTCGCGCACGGTTTGACGATAGACTTTGACCGATAAATCAGTCATTTGATTCATTAAGTCACGCCATTGTTTTTTCGGTTCAGGCGGCGGCAGCAAAGTTGCTTCTAAGGTCGCTGCGGTATAAATTTCCAGATTTTGCAGCGCAATACCTTCTAGGCCGAACTTGAAACGAATCATCTCACCTTGTTCAGTGACTCGAATCGCACCAGAAATTGAACCCGGTGGCTGTGAAAACAGGGCTTGCTGGGTTGGTGCACCACCGCGGCTGATTGAACCGCCACGACCATGGAACAAGGTCAATTGCACACCATGCTGTTTGGCAATTGCAGTCAATTCCTCTTGAGCGCGATATTGCGCCCAGTTGGCAGACATAAAGCCTGCATCTTTGGCTGAGTCTGAATAGCCAATCATCACCTCATGCTTGCCTTGAATATGTTGCTTATACCAATGCATATTGAACAAGGTATTCATGGTTTTGGCTGCGCCATCCAGATCCTTTAAGGTTTCAAATAAAGGCACGACGCGTAGCGGATGTTGAATCCCAGCTTCTTTTTGTAGCAACAGCACCGCAAGGACATCACTTGGATACTCTGCCATCGAAATAATATAGGCACCCAAGCTCTCGGTCGGCTGTTCCGCCAAGGTACGCATGGTGGCAAATACTTCCAGTACATCAGGATGCTGAATCAGGCTACCTTCAGGTTCATTGAAGAACTTCGGTAATAATGGACGTTTGCTTTGTAGCTCTTGGATCAGGAAATTTTGACGCGCTTGTTCGGTCCACGATTCAAAATTGCCTAGGCCCAGATATTCGGTAATGGCTGAAATGGCTTGGCGATGGCGGCCTGATTCTTGACGAATATCCAGTTTGAGCAGTTCAATGCCGAAACAGTTGACCCGATAGATGAAATCCAGCAATTGTCCATTGGCGATTTCGGCTAAGTTACTGTCAATCAACGAGCGATAGCAGAGTAGCAGTGGCGCTAATAGTTCATCTTTATTTTTGATGATATTGCTGTCATCGGCTTCAGCACCTTGTAAGCGTTGCCCCAACCAATAGCGAGTGGCTTTTAAACGTTCACGAGTGTCACGCAAATATTCACGATAGGGTTCAGGGTGTTCATAACCTAAAGCTTGAGTCAGTTCCTCAGAACAGCTTTGAATCGACAGTTCCCAACGCAGATTTTCAATATCACGCAGATATAAGTCAGCAGCTTGCCATCGTGATAGCCACAGCACTTCTTGCGTCACTTGATGGGTGACATTCGGGTTGCCATCACGGTCACCGCCCATCCAAGAGGCAAAACGGATCGGTGCAATGCTCAAAGGTAAGGCATGCTCACAATGCTGCTGTGTGAGTTCATTCAGTTCACGTACGAATTTCGGTACTGCATTCCAGAGCGACTGCTCGATGGTGGCAAAGCCCCATTTGGCTTCATCGACAGGCGTTGGGCGATGCTGACGAATCTCATCGGTTTGCCATGCTGAGCTGACCAATTGCTTCAGTGTAGCGATGGTCTGTTGACGTTCTCTTGGTGTCAGTTTTTGTTGATCTAACTGTGAAAGACAGTCGGTAATATCATCATATTTTTGAATTAGGGTGCGACGGCTGACCTCGGTTGGATGTGCAGTCAGCACCAGTTCAATTTTTAAATCACAGATCTGTTGGAATAATTGCTGTGCATTGATTTGTTGGGTTTTGAATTTTTCGAATAAATGTGGCAGCGGGTTTGGGCTTGGGGCTTGTTCATCAAACTCGGCCTGACGACGGCTACGCACCACATGATATTGTTCAGCAATATTGGCGAAATTGAGAAAATGTGAGAATGCGCGGGTCAGTGGCAGAATCTCTTCATCTTTTAAACCGAGGAAAAGTTGTTCTAGCTGTTTTTCGGCTTCGATCTGGCCGTCACGTGCGCCTTTGGCTAATGCGCGAATTTGCTCAATCTGATTAAACAAATCTTGCCCAGCATGTTGCTTTAAGGTCTCTCCAAGTAAATTGCCCAGTAAGCGGACATCTTCACGTAATGGAGCAGTGATTTGCTGAATCATTCTAATTCTCCTGTTGTTCTCATTCGACTATAGCGCGATTGAGAGACATTCCAAGAGCAGAACGTAAAAAAATGTGAATTTTCTCTAATTTATTGATTGATATTTAAGCATAAAAATTTCGATAGCATGTTCAATCATCTGATTGATTTCAGTTGTAGTTGGTACAGGGGCTAAACCCAGCAACACTTGCTGATGACGGATACCCAACATCAGCGAGATGATCAGCTCAGTTTGCTTAAGTGGTTCATCTGCGCGAATAAATTTAAAGGCACTGGCCTGTTCAAAGAAATCACACCAGACATTGCACATGCGGGTATGTGATGCATCAAAAAATTGCTTGGTTAAGGGGCTTTGTTCTGCTGCTAATTCAAACAGCAGGCAATCCAGCTTCAGTGCTTCAGGCAAGTAAATAATACTTAATGCACGCTGGCACATGAGGACTAGTGCCTGTTTAAAATCAGCGTCTGCAGTCAGTTCAATCTGTTTGGTTCGAATCGATTCTTCACAGCTTTCTTCAATGGCACAGATAAACAGATTGCCCTTATCTTGGAAGTGGTTATAGACCGTGAGTTTGGTCACACCCGCTTCTTTGGCAATCTGATTCATATTGGTGGCGTGATAGCCCATTTTTAAAAATATAGATTTTGCAGCCTGTAAAATCTTGGCTCTTTTTTCTAAATCTTTAGGGCGACCACTGTTGATGTGCACGTTATCGTTCTCTTTTAATTAATTTAAAAATCAAAATTCTAGCTTTAATTTTTAATTAGTGTACTCGCGGGTATATTAATTAAAAAATAAACAATCTATGATAATGCTCATATCACGCCTTAAAAATCAATTTGAATAAGAGCGCAAAGAGATGAATCAGATCAATCGTATCATATTGGGGTTACTCATTGTCAGTAGTGTACTCCTTAGCGCATGTCAAAAAGAGCTGCCAAAGACTGAGGAAATTCCCTATGTCATGGTGACGCAACCGAGCAGTAATCATGTCGATCAAAAAAGCTATGCAGGGGATGTGCAAGCAAGACAGCAAACCGCTTTGGCCTTCCGTGTCGGAGGACAAATTACCGAACGTTATGTCGATGTTGGTGATCGGGTCAAAGTGGGACAAGTGCTGGCAAAATTAGATGTAAAAGATGCGCAGCTGCAGATGAATGCAGCCAAGGCCCAATTAGACAGCGCGCAGGCAGCGGCAAAGATTGCTGCTGAAGAATATCAGCGTTATCAGCAACTTTTACCGGTTAATGCGGTGAGTCGTTCACAATTTGATGCAGTGAAGAATCAATATGAAGCTGCACAAGCAAGCCTGCAACAAGCACGTTCAAACTATGAGGTGTCATCTAATCAAACCGGCTATAACCAGTTAGTTTCCAATAAAAATGGTGTGATTACTCAACGTCAAATTGAGATTGGACAGGTGATTGCAGCAGGGCAAGCCGTTTATCAGTTAGCGATTGATGGTGAGCGTGAGGTGGTCTTCGGTGTGCCTGAACAGGCGGTCAGTACCATCAAGGTCGGGCAACCAGTATGGGTGACTTTATGGTCGCAACCAGATGCTCGTTTTGCAGCTAAAGTCCGCGAGGTTTCACCCGCAGCAGATCAGTCGCGTACTTTCACGGTAAAAGTCTCTTTGCTTGAAGGGCAATCCAGTATTCAGTTAGGGCAAAGCGCACGAGTGTTCTTTGTCGCAAATGAAAATAACGTGTTGAGCGTACCGCTCTCCAGTGTCACTGCCAATGATCAACAAGCTTATGTTTGGGTGGTCAATGCCAATCAAAGCATACGCAAAGTGCCTGTGACTTTAGGTACTTATGGGCGAGATAGTGTGCCCGTGGTGTCTGGCTTAAAAGCAACGGATTGGGTCGTGGTCGGTGGCGTTCATTTACTGCGTGACCAGCAAAAAATTCATCCAGTTGATCGTGATAATCGTGAAGTCACCGTAAAAGCAGGAGGTTAAACATGAAATTTAACCTTTCAGAATGGGCACTCAAGAATAAGGGGATTATCCTTTATTTTATGCTGTTGCTCGGCATCGTCGGCATCATGTCTTATTCCAAACTTTCGCAAAGTGAAGATCCGCCGTTTACTTTTAAGGTGATGGTGGTACAGACCTATTGGCCGGGTGCAACTGCCAAAGAAGTGTCGACCTTGGTCACGGATCGAATTGAAAAAGAATTGATGACCACGGGGCAGTACGACCGCATCATGGCCTATTCACGACCAGGTGAGTCGTTGGTGACCTTTGTGGCCAAAGACAGTTTACCGTCTAGTGCCATTCCCGATGTTTGGTATAACGTGCGCAAGAAGGTCAATGACATCCGTTCGCAGTTACCGAGTGGTGTACAAGGGCCTTTTTTCAATGATGAGTTTGGTGACACCTTCGGTAATATTTATGTACTGACAGGCAAAGACTTTGACTATGCGGTAATGAAAGAATATGCCGACCGTTTGCAACTGCAATTGCAACGGGTCAAAGATGTCAATAAGGTCAATCTGGTGGGTCTACAAGATCAGAAAATCTGGATTGAACTGTCTAATACCAAAGCGGTGCAGTTGGGTGTGCCTGTCACTGCGATTCAGGAAGCCATTCAAAAGCAAAATGACATGGCAGGTGCTGGTTTCTTTGAAACAGGTACAGATCGTATTCAAATCCGAGTGAGTGGACACTTACATAGTGTTGATGACCTGAAAAAAATGCCGTTGTTGGTCGGGGACAAAACCATTCAACTCGGAGATGTTGCTGAGGTCTATCGGGGCTTTAGTGAACCTGCTCAACCACGTATGCGTTTTATGGGCGAAAACGGTATTGGTATCTCCGTTTCGATGCGTAAAGGCGGTGACATTATTGCGTTGGGTAAAAACCTTGAAACCGAATTCAATCGCCTACAAAAAACCTTACCTTTGGGCATGAAACTGCAAAAAGTGTCTGATCAGCCTGTCGCAGTACAACGCAGTATTCACGAGTTTTTAAAGGTTCTCGCAGAAGCAGTCATTATTGTTTTATTGGTGAGCTTCTTCTCACTGGGTTTCCGTACTGGTTTGGTGGTGGCATTGTCTATTCCACTGGTATTGGCCATGACCTTTGCAGGCATGAATCTATTTGATGTGGGGCTACATAAGATTTCCTTGGGGGCATTAATTCTGGCCCTCGGGTTGTTGGTTGATGATGCGATTATCGCTGTTGAAATGATGGCGATTAAAATGGAGCAGGGCTATAGCAGATTGAAAGCGGCAGGTTTTGCGTGGCAAACCACCGCTTTTCCAATGCTGACGGGAACTTTGATTACCGCAGCAGGCTTCTTGCCGATTGCCACCGCCCAATCGGGTACAGGTGAATACACCCGTTCTATTTTCCAAGTGGTGACCATTGCCCTGATGGTGTCATGGATTGCGGCGGTTTTATTTGTGCCTTATTTAGGTGAAAAGCTATTACCAGATTTCAGCAAACAGAATCAGCAGGCGGCATGGTATCTACGTTTATGGGCGCGACTGCGTAAGCAACCTGCACCTGTGGTAGAAGCACATGGGCAGCATCACGATCCATATCAATCCAAGTTCTATCAGTCCTTTGGTCGGGTGGTGGAAATTTGTATTAGCTACCGTAAAACCGTGATTGCAGTGACTGTCGGGATCTTTGTGCTCTCGGTCGCGATGTTTAAGTTGGTGCCGCAACAATTCTTCCCGCCATCGAACCGTGCTGAGATTTTGGTGGATTTAAAACTGGAAGAGGGGGCATCACTGACCGCAACTGAACAGGCGGTACATAAAGTGGAGCAGTTCCTGTCCAAGCAAAAGGGTATTGATAACTATGTGGCCTACGTGGGAACAGGTTCACCGCGTTTCTACTTACCGTTAGATCAGCAATTACCGCAAGCTAGTTTTGCCCAATTTGTGGTATTGGCTTCCTCCCTTGATGATCGTGATGAAATCCGTCGCTCTTTAGACAAGCAGATTAAGCAATTATTGCCGCAAGTGCGGACAAGGGTATCATTATTGGAAAATGGTCCACCTGTGGGTTATCCATTGCAGTATCGTATCTCGGGTGAAGACCTTGGCACAGTACGTCAATGGGCGCAAAAAGTTGCCAAAGTCTTAAGTGAAGATCCAAATACCACTAACGTGCATTTGGATTGGGGCGAGCCAAGCAAAATCATTGCGATTGAAATTGATCAGGATCGCGCACGTCAAATGGGTGTTTCCAGTGTTGATCTCGCCAATTTCCTCAATGCGTCGGTGACGGGTGCGGTGATGAATCAATATCGTGAAAAACGTGAATTGATCGAAATCCGCTTACGTGGGGATAAATCTGAACGGGTTGAAGTGGCATCTTTGGCAAGCTTAGCCGTGCCGACCAGCAAAGGCACAACAGTCCCGTTGGCGCAAATTGCCAACATTGAATCTCGTTTTGAAGAAGGTTTGATTTGGCATCGTAATCGCCTGCCAACCATTACCGTTCGTGCAGATATTCGCACCCACTTACAACCTGCAACTGTGGTGCAACAGTTGGCTGATCAGATGCAGAGCTTACGTGCAGATCTGCCAAGTGGCTATCTACTGGAAGTGGGGGGGACGGTTGAAGAATCGGCTAAGGGGCAGAATTCGGTGAATGCCGGTATGCCATTGTTCTTGGCAGTGGTGATGACCTTATTAATGATCCAGCTGCGTAGTATGTCGCGGGCAACCATTGTGTTACTGACAGCACCACTGGGTTTGATTGGTGTGGTTGCATTCCTACTGTTATTCAACAAACCCTTCGGTTTCGTCGCAATGCTCGGGACGATTGCATTGTCTGGGATGATTATGCGTAATTCGCTGATTCTGATTGATCAGATTGAGCAAGATATTCAGGCTGGGCATGCGCCATGGGATGCGGTGATTGGTGCAACTATGCGTCGTTTCCGTCCAATTGTATTGACGGCATTGGCTGCGGTGTTGGCGATGATCCCTTTATCACGCAGTATTTTCTTTGGTCCGATGGCGGTTGCGATTATGGGTGGCTTGATTGTTGCCACCTTATTAACCTTATTTTTCCTGCCTGCACTGTATGCAGCATGGTTTAAGGTTAGAAAAACAACACAACTATCGTAATTATTTTGTGAATAAAGGTGCGAAAGATTGAAAATTTCAATATAGTAGCACCTATATTTTAAGACCAAAAAATAATTGAATTTCATAGCATGACAAATTTTGCATAATGCTGTGAATGAGGTGATAGAGAGCATGGGGCAAGACGGTATTGAGCAGCATCGCCGCTATGTGGCGATTTCTTATGTGTTCATGTTTCTTGCATTATTTACAATAGTGTTTGCTGTATTTGCGTACCTATTAGCACGAAAAGTTGCGATTGTGGATAATGCCGAAGTATGGATACATGCGCATGCACTCTGGATTATGCGTAATGTGATGTTGTTTTTACTGATGGCTTTGTTTGCAGCGTTATGGTTTATTCCACTGTTCTTTTTCGCTTGGGATAGTGCACTCTGGGTAACGGCAATGACGGTCGCAGGTGTAGTATTTAGTTCAATTGCATGGTTATTTTTATTGAATGCTTGGCTGAAAGGTATTGCCAAGTACTTCAAGAATAAAGCCGTTTTCTAAAATTATCGCTTTTTTATTGCAATAGACCTTGTAAATTTATCGTACAGTCCCTATTAAGGCTCTGTTGACTTTTTATTTTGAAAGTCGGCAGAGCCTATTTGTTTTTTTAGATTTAAATAAATTCCGTGAGGAGCATCGCCAACCATGGCTAAACGTGATTATTATGAGGTTTTAGGCGTTTCGAAAACCGCAAGTGATGATGAGATCAAAAAAGCCTATCGTAAGTTGGCGATGAAGTATCATCCAGACCGTAACCCGGACAACGCTGAAGCTGAAGAAAAGTTCAAAGAAGCTGCAGAAGCCTATGAAGTGCTTTCTGATGATGAAAAGCGCAGCATGTATGACCGCGCAGGACACAGTGCTTTTGAAGGCGGCTATGGTGGTGCGGGTGGTGGCTTCGGTGGTTTTAGCGCAGAAGATATTTTCAGTCAGTTTGGCGATATCTTTGGTGGTGCGTTTGGTGGCGGTGGTCGTCAACAACGTCAACGCCGTGGTTCAGACCTTCGTTATGTCATGGAACTCACACTTGAAGAAGCTGTAAAAGGCGTGAAAAAAACCATTACCTTTACTGCCCCAGCGCCATGTGAAACCTGTGATGGAAAAGGATCAAAAAATCCAAACGATGTAGAAACTTGTCGTACCTGTCATGGTGCAGGTCAAGTGCGTATGCAACAAGGATTCTTCTCCGTTCAGCAAACCTGTAGCACCTGCCGTGGCCAAGGTAAAATCATCAAGAATCCATGTAATAGCTGTCATGGTTCAGGTGTTGCAGATCGTCAGCAAACCCTTGAAGTTACTATTCCAGCGGGTGTGGACAATGGTGATCGCGTACGCTTAACCGGTAAAGGCGAAGCGATTCGTGATGGTCAGGCGGGTGATTTATACGTTGAAGTCGTAGTTCGTGAACACGAAATTTTCCAACGTGATGGTGCAGATCTTTATATGGACGTACCTGTTAGCATTGCAGATGCAGCTTTAGGTAAAGAAATTGAAATCCCGACGCTTGATGGTCGTGTCAGCTTAAAAATTCCAGAAGGTACACAAACAGGTAAATTGTTCCGCTTACGTGCTAAGGGCGTTCGTCCTGTACGTAGCAGTATGGTCGGTGATTTACTCTGCCGTATTGTGGTTGAAACGCCTGTGAATTTAAACAGTCGCCAGCGTGAATTATTGAAAGAATTACAAGCGTCTTTTGATGGTGATGGACATGCTGCCTCTCCAAAGAAAAAATCGTTCTTTGATCGTCTATTTGACTAATTAGACATCAATAAAAAAACCTGCTGCGGCAGGTTTTTTTATGGGAAATGGCAACAGATTAACGCCAAAATTTCCACCAAGATTTTTGTGGGGAATGTAGTAATTTTTCATCTTGTAAGAGCGTTTCTAAACGACAGATCATATTTTCAATCACACCATTGATAATCATAGAGCCGAAGAGCCCAGTATGGTATTTTTCATGGACTAAAATATCGCTGATAAAATAAGCTATTTCCTGTATGTCAAATTGATCAACTCCGCCAATCGTTTGGGCTTGTTTGATATCGACTGGTTTTTTATATTCTGAAAAAACGAAAATATCACGAAACCGATCTTCTAAGTTGGAGATCGGGTCTATATATAGACCTGCCATCATTGCCGCATCATCTAGATAGAGTTCCTGAGACGTCTTGGGGAAATTGGGAATATTTCGATAATATTTAACCAGTTTATCTATTTCAAATGCATCATAAGGTTTGACTGACATCGTGTGCCTTAAATTTCAATTTTCTTAAATGCCTTATTTTAACTTTTTTACAAACACAGAGTTTTGCTATAGTAGCTCGATTGTTTAAATAAAAGACTGGGAAAAATTATGTCAACTTCTCCACGCATTGGAATCTTGGGTGCAGGCGGACGCATGGGGCGTATTCTGATTCAAGCGGTACAACAAGCAGGCTACCAACTGGCAGCAGCTGTTGAGCGTCCAGAAAGCAGTTTAGTCGGTGCAGATGCAGGTGAGCTTGCTGGTATTGGCAGCATCGGCGTCAAGATCGTGGGAAGTTTGAGTGAAGTGCTGAAAGACTGTGATGTGGTGATTGATTTCACTGCGCCGGTTGCAACTGAACAGCACTTAAAGTTATGCCGTGAAGCGGGCGTGGCCATGGTGATTGGAACCACAGGAATGTCGGATGAGCAAAAGGCATTCCTTGATGAAACAGCAACACAGACACCTGTGGTGTACGCTGCCAATTATTCAGTTGGAGTGAACGTTTCGATTAAATTGCTGGAACTCGCAGCGAAAGTATTTGGCGATACAGTGGATATCGAAATCATAGAAGCGCATCACCGCCATAAAGTGGATGCACCATCAGGTACTGCCTTTATGATGGGTGAGGCGATTGCCGATACGTTGGGTCGTAACTTGAAAGAAGTGGCGGTTTATGGACGTGAAGGTTATACCGGTCCTCGTGATCGTCAGACCATTGGTTTTGAAACCATTCGTGGTGGCGATATCGTCGGTGAACATACGGTGATGTTTATTGGTGAAGGTGAGCGTGTGGAAGTGACACACAAAGCCACCAACCGTATGAACTTCGCATCAGGTGCAGTCCGTGCCGCGGCGTGGGTGGTTGGCCGTGAAGCGCGTAAATATGATATGAAAGATGTTTTAGGCTTTAACGAGATTGACGTTTAAAACGTTCCTTTTTTGTACTATAAAAGAGCTTGTTGAGCTTTCTTTCCGAGAGGAGTGAAACAAGCTCTCGCCCTTATTACAACAATTGAGCATGACATGAATAAAAAACATATCGTTCTTGCCACATTGCTCAGTCTCAGCAGCTTTGCGGTGACTGCAGCAACAGATACAGCCAAACTCAGTTTGCATCGGAACAATATTAAGGTTTGGACGTACCAAACAGAAAACAATCCGATTATTCAATATAAAGCTGAAACCACATTTGATGTGCCTTTAGAACGTGCTGTAGCAGTAGTACTGGATGTAGAACGTACACCGCAATGGGTGCCGTATGTGGGCAAGGCACAAATGCTATCACGTGATGATAAGAAAGGTGAATTCACCCTGTATATGGTTTTGGACTTCCCATTTCCTTTAAAAGACCGTGATGTGGTGATTAAAGGCAAAATGACTAAAAATGCGGATGGCAGCATCAGTATTAAAAACAATGCCATTCAGAATAATTACCCTGAGCAGCCTGATGTGGTGCGCTTAAGCAAATACGCAGGTGACTGGACGTTCCAGCGGCTGGCAAATAACAAAGTAAAAGTGACGACCAGTGGCTATGCCGATCCAGCAGGGGCAATTCCATTGAGCTTTGTGAACATGTTTGTGCAGCAGCAACCTTATCAAATGCTGATGAAAATGAAAAAAGAAGTGAATAATCCTTTATATGCACAACCGAAGTTACCAGATTTATTGAAATAATAAAAAAGCCTGATTTAAATCAGGCTTTTTTATTTGAGTTTAAGCTTGAGGAAATTGTTGTAATGGCGACTCTGGTTTGCTTGCTAATTTCATTTGAATGAACACCAAGATTAAACCAATACCTGCCAGCACAGCACCAATCATGGAAACAGCCGCATAGTTTAAGCCGAGACTTAACACTGCACCGCCTGCTGCAGCTCCAATGGCATTGCCTAAGTTAAACGCACCAATATTCACTGAAGAAGCAAGGCCCGAGGCTTCATGTGCCACCGACATCACGCGCATTTGCAATGGCGGAACAATGGCAAAGGCTGCCGCACCCCAGATCACCAAACCGATTGCTGCACCCAATTGATTTTGAGCAAGGATTGGGAAGATGACCATCAACGCGATTAGTAGCACTAAGAAACCAATTAAGGTTTTATCAATCGATAAGTCTGCAAACTTTCCACCGAAATGGTTCCCGATTGAAAAACCAATTCCGATCAAGACCAGCATCATGGTGATAAAGGTCGGTGAAGCATGGCTAAATTCAACCAAGCTTGGCGCGATGTAGGTGTATAGGGTGAACATCGCGGAAGCACCAAATACGGTGGTTAAGAGTGCCAACACCACAGGCAGGCGAGTGAGCACTTTGAGTTCCATTTTCACATTCGGTTTTTGACCGGCAGATCCGACAGGCAGTGCTTTCCAGAGCGCCAGCATGGTGATGACACCGAGTGCAGAAATCACAAGGAAAGACATGCGCCAGCCAATGTTTTGTCCTACCCATGTTGCCAGTGGTACGCCACCAATATTGGCGATGGTGAGACCCATAAACATGGTGGCCACCGCACTGGCCTGTTTATTTGCAGGAACAACACTGGCTGCCACTACAGAACCAATCCCGAAGAAGGCACCGTGGTTTAAGCTGGTAATTAATCGGGCACCCATTAAGCTCATGTAATTGGGTGCAAAGGCTGCGATCAGATTACCAATGGTGAAGATTGCCATCAGTAGAATCAGGGCATTACGACGGGCAAAGCCACCAAACCATAAGGTCATGATCGGTGCACCCAGCATCACGCCCAATGCATAACCTGTAATAAGCATGCCCGCACTTGGGATCGACACCCCAAGATCGTTGGCAATATTGGGCAACAAACCCATTGGAGAGAACTCTGTTGTCCCAATTGCAAATGCACCAATGGCCAAGGCCAGCAAGGGAAGGTTGATGCGGCTGCTCATGTTATTTGTCCCATTCAGGCGCAAAGGGTTCAGGACTCACTTCTCGACCATTACGTTCAAGTTGAGCGATCAACTGCATTTCCTCTGCACTTAACCTTAAGTCTTGCGCTTTTAAGTTGCTGATGAGATTTTCACGTTTGGTTGATGAAGGAATCACAGCAAAGCCATTTTGTAGTGCCCAAGCCAAAGCGATTTGTGCAGTCGTTGCTTGATGCTGTGCAGCGATCTCAACTAAGGTTGGATCCTGCAGTACTTTGCCATAAGCCAAAGTCATGTATGAAGTCACATCAATATTTTGTTCACCTAAAAAATTGACCAAGGTGCGGTTCTGCAAATAAGGACTGAGTTCAATCTGGTTGGTGGCAATGTGTTCTACACCAATGCTATCAATCGCTTGTTGGGTCAAGGCGATATTAAAGTTTGAAATCCCGATTTGTTTAGTCAAACCCTGTTGCTTTGCCTCTAATAACAATTGCATCACAGTTGGAATGGAGACACCCAGTGCTGGAGCTGGCCAGTGGATCAAGGTGAGATCGACAGCATCGGTACGTAGTTTTTGCAAACTGTCCTTTAAGCTGGGAATGAATTTGTCTTCAGCAAAATTGTCGACCCAGATTTTTGTGGTGAGGAACAGATCTTGGCGTGCTACACCACTTTCAGCAATGGCTTGACCTACTGCTGCTTCGTTTTCATAAACCTGTGCGGTATCAATGGCACGATAACCTACTTCCAGAGCGGTTTTAACTGAGTCAATCACTGCTTGATCTTTAAGACGGAAAGTACCTAAACCAAATTGAGGGATACGCATATTTTTCACCTAATCTTTTTTCATGCTCTAAAGAGCTGTTTTGTGGATGGCTGTTATTTTGCGATGATTATTGTTGCTAAAAAATAGAGGAATTTGCAAAATACAGTTGACTAAATATCAATAATTGAGAGGGTGGCAATGAAGTCTACGGTAGAAGAACTGCTTGCTTTTATGACCATCGTCGATACAGGTTCATTTATTGCCGCTGCTGAACGATTGGGGCAGACTGCATCTGGGCTCAGTCGTTCACTCAGCCGTTTAGAATCCAAGCTCGAAGTCACTTTGTTGGAACGGACCACGCGAAAATTAAAACTGACACAAGAAGGGCAGCAATTCCTGCAACAGGCCCGTAAAATCCTGAGTGATCTCAATGCAGCCGAAGAGGCTCTACAAAAATCAGATCAGGATACGTCGGGGGTAATACGGATAGATTCCGCGACACCATTTATCTTGCATGTTATTACACCATTGGTACATAAGTTTCGGCAGTGTTATCCCAATATTGAAATCGAGTTGAATAGCAATGATTTGGTGATTGATCTACTGGAACATAAAACCGATGTGGCGTTTCGTTTTGGTGAATTACATGATTCCAGCTTACACGCTAAATTGGTGTGTAAAAGTCGTATCTATATTGTTGCCAGTCCAGAATATCTAAAACGCAAGGGCACGCCTTTACAGCCTCAAGCATTGCTTGAACATGATGTGATTGGTTTTACCCGTCCAACCTATATCAATACTTGGCCGATTAGAATTGAGGGTGAGTATTTCCAAGCACAACCTAAAGTGAGGGCGTCAAGTGGTGAAACCGTTCGACAGCTCTGTTTACGTGGGCAGGGGATTGCTCGACTGTCTGAATTTGAAATCTGGCAGGACATTCGAGAAGGGCGTCTTGAGGCGCTGTTTGAAGATCAAATCGAACATTCTTATCAAAGCATCCATGCTGTTTATTATCAACAAGAGCACTTGCCGAAACGGGTCCGTTTATTTATTGAGTTTTTGACTGAGCAACTAAGTCAGGGCTTCTCGGTTTGCCTATAGCTTCATTTTGAAGCTGTACATTCAGCACCGGAATTGATGGGCCTGTTTTCTGTATCACTGACACCACAATATGTTGCTGCTGTAGCTTGCATTCAAGTTCGACTGTTGGCAGAAAGTTGCTTGAGAGTATCAAACCATTTTCATTGGGCTTCTTATAGGTCATTTTGATGATGCGGGTCTGCTCGGGGGCTTCACTTTTTTCCATTTTCCATAACTCATAGGTCGGCTGGTTTTGAATTTGCAGATAGCCCTGTGAGAGTGATTTGCACACTTGTTGTTGCTGATAGGTGGCTTGGTCAGTCAGATCGCAGCCTGTCAATAAAATGACGCTTAATATAAATAAGATATTATTTTTCATGGTCTTATCCTTTGGCTGTTGATTTTTATAGCTTAACGGTGTTGTATAAACCAATACAGATACAGAAATTTATAAAAAAGCAGTACAGAGATGAGCTTCCAATATCAACGTTTAGCAGAACAGCTGGCGCATAAAATCTACCAGCATGAGTTACAGCCACAACAGAAGTTAAGTTCTTTAAGGGAATTTGCACGCCAGCAAAGTATCAGCCTGAGTACAGCACAACAGTGTTACGAGCTACTGGAAGCCAAAGGGTTGATTTATGTAAAAGCCAAATCGGGCTATTTTGTCAATTCAAGACAATATCAAAGTGCTGTGCCTGACAGTCCCCATTTTGAATCTAAGGCGAGGCAAGTTTCAAATTTAGATCTGCAAAACCAGATTCAGACCGCCTCAATTCAACATCATTTAACGCCATTGGGGGCGATTCAATTGTCACCCCATTTGATTCCTGTGGATGGGCTGCGTCGCTCTCTACAACGCGCGCTCAAGCATTGTCAGCCCGAAGATTTTTTATATTGTAATAAGCAGGGTCATCAGCATTTGCGCCAAGCGTTGTCAGACCATTGGCGTGAAGATGGAATCTATGTTGCGACTGAGGATATTTTTATTAGTAATGGCTGTATGCCTGCTTTATCTCTGTTGATTCAACAGATCAGCCAAGAAGGCGATAGTATTTTGATCCCAACCCCGACCTTTAATGGTCAGTTGCAAATGCTGGCGAGCCTGAAGCGTAATATTATCGAAATTCCTGCCGATCATCGTGGTGTTGATCTGGAACGTTTAGAGTTTTTCATGCAACAGGGCAGTGCCAAACTGTGTTTACTCACTGCTAATTTTCAAAATCCTTTGGGTTATTGTCTGAGCAATGAACAGAAACAGCAGATTGCTCTACTGGCACAAAAATATCAATGCTTTATTTTGGAAGATGATATTTATGGTGAATGCAGTTTCCAAAAAGAACGCCCTTTGCCAATTCGTTATTGGGATCAGGAAGGTTATGTGATCTGGTGTGGTTCGGTTTCTAAATCATTATCCACTGCTTATCGAGTGGGATGGTTTTGTTTAGGGCGGCAATTACAACATTTACGTCCGCAGTTGTTGGCCAATAACGTGGGAGTGAATACGCCGTTACAGTTGGGTTTAGCAGACTTTATTTATAGCCGTGGTTATCGGGAGCATTTAGATCGACTCAGACCCAAGTTGATGCAGCAAGTGGAGCAGTATCGAGCGTATATTTTAGAGTGTTTTCATGGCATTCCGATTGCGCTGAGTCAGTCACAAGGTGGCTATGCTTTATGGATGCAGCTTCCTGACAGTATCACAGGTTTGGAACTGTATTATTTGGCGCAAGCGCAGGGGATCAACATTGTGCCTGGTGAAGTGTTTGGTGAAGACCGCCGTTATCAACATTTTATCCGATTAAATGCCGGCCATGCGTTAACAGCAGAAATCCGCCAAGCGATTCAGCAATTGGCGCAGTGGACGCGGGTTAGTATGGGCTCATCAGAGTGTTAAGCACTGATCGACAATCAGAATTAAAAAAGAGGGGAGAAAAAATGCAACCTACGATTGCTGAAAAAAGAAAAATATTTCGCGATCTGCATCAGTCAGGCTGTTTTGTGTTGCCCAATCCGTGGGATGCTGGTACTGCCAAAATGTTGCAACAACTCGGTTATCAAGCTTTGGCAACAACTAGTGCAGGTTATGCATGGTCTTGCGGCAAGACAGATGGGCAGTTGTCACGTGCAGAGGTACTCGCGCATCTTCGCGCTATGGTTCAATCAACTGATCTCCCTGTGAATGCCGATTTAGAAAGTGGTTTTGCAGAGACCATTGAGGGCGTGTTTGAAAGCGTAACCATGGCGATTGCAACAGGGGTTGCAGGGATATCCATAGAAGATTCTACTGGAAATGCGGACAAGCCATTACGAGAGATTAAAGAGGCTGCTAAGAGGATCGCTGCGGCACGTAAAGCAATTGATGAAAGTGGCGAAGACGTGATGTTGATCGGACGTGCTGAAAACTTCTTTATTGGTGTTCCAGATTTAGAGGATACCATAACTCGACTGAAAGCCTATTCTGCTGCGGGTGCTGATTGTCTTTATGCACCTGGTATCAAAACATCAGATCAGATTGTTGCAGTGGTTCAAGCAGTGGCACCCAAACCTGTGAATGTGCTGATCGCTTGGGACAGTGAGCTGAGTGTGCCAGCGCTGGCATCTTTAGGTGTTCGACGAATCAGTGTTGGAAGTGCTTTGGCACGGACGGCATGGAACGGTTTTATTCAAGCGGCCAGCTCGATTGCAGAAACAGGTCATTTCCATTGTGCAGATAATCTCTCTGGGGCGGAGTTGAATAAAAGATTACGATGAGATCCGCCAAGCGATTCAACCGTTGGCGGATGAGGTGTGCAAAGGCCTAAATTAATCAAAATCGGCTTTGAGTACGATGCGATAACGTGCTTGGCCTGAATGCAGTCGTTCAATCGCCTCATTCAGCTGTGACATTGGAAATAGCTCAATCTGTGGTGCAATGTTTTTACGTGCAGCGAATTGTAAAAGCTGACGCAGTGCCAGAGGTGAACCCGTAGGTGAAGAAGTGACAGATTTGGCACCTCCCATGATTGCACCGACAGAGACAGGGATCGGTTCTAAAGTCACGCCAAGGAAATGTAGACGACCTTGTGGTGCAAGGGTATTCAGATAGGCTTGCCAGTTCAAGGTCACATTGACGGTGCTGAGTAATAAATCAAACTTGCCACGTTGCGCCTTGATGGCTTGGGCATCTCGGCTATTGACCACATGATCAGCGCCCATGGCCTTGAGTTCTTCTGTTTTATCTGGGTTCGAGCTGAAAGCGGTAATTTCACAGCCCCATGCTTTCAGCAATTTAATCGCAATATGACCGAGACCACCGATCCCAATCACGCCGACATGATGGGTGGCTTGAATTTTATGTTTGAGTAAAGGATCAAAGACCGTAATGCCACCACACAGCAGTGGGCCAGCACTTTCGGGATCTAAATCGTCTGGAAGGGGAATGACCCATTGCCAACCAGCACGAACTTTATCAGCAAAGCCACCGGCATGTCCGATGATGGTGGCGCTTCTTTCACCTGTACATAAGACTTGATTGCCGCCAATACAGGGATCACAGGCTTGGCAGGTTTCCGCAGTCCAGCCAATGCCAACGCGTTGACCGACTTTGAGTCCTTTGGCTTCTGATCCCAGTGCAATGATAGTCCCAATGATCTCATGCCCAGCCACCGCAGGATAAACCGATGATTGCCACTCATTATTAATTACAGACAGGTCAGAGTGGCACAGGCCACAATATTCAACCTTGACTTCAACTTGATGGGCTTTTAATTCTCCCGCATCAAATTGGTACGGCACCACTTGCTCACCTACTTGCATTGCAGCATAAGCGCGAATTTGATTATTGCTCATTGGAACTCCCATTCAAGGAAAATCGATGATAATTTGTTATTTAAATTGGCAATGATTTTCGTGGTCATTGACCATACCAACCGCTTGCATAAAAGCGTAACAGGTGGTTGGGCCCACGAATTTAAAGCCACGTTTTTTTAAGGTTTTTGATAGTTTCTGGCTAAGCTCAGTTTGTGCAGGTGCTTCGCGGTAATTCGCCACATCATTATTTTCGGTTTGATGATCGACAAAACTCCATAACCAAGCGGGGACATCGTTGACCTCATCTTTGAGTTTGAGCCAAGCAATCGCATTATCACGGATTGCTTTTAACTTACCGAGGTGACGGATTAAGCCTGCATCACTGAGTTTGAGTTCGAGTTGATCATCCGTCAGTGCTGCGACTTCGGAAATGGAATGTTGAAAGAAATGTGAGCGGTAGTGATCACGCTTTTTCAGTACCGTAATCCATGAAAGTCCGGCTTGTTGTCCTTCTAGACAGAGCATCTCAAACAAATGGGCTTCGTCATGTTGAGCCTTGCCCCATTCTTGATCATGGTAGGCAATATAGAGGGGGTCATCGGAGCACCAGCCACAGCGTTGAGTTGACATATTTGATGCTCCTTGTTGTTATTTGAACAGCATAATTTAAAGTTGGAATGCCACCCATTCATTTGGGCGAGTATCCCAATAATACAGTTCTGCGCTATTTAAATCAGTAAATTTAAGCCAAAAGTCTTTACCTGATTTATCGGCAAAACCGGTACTAATCAACAAGGCATCTTCAGTAATTTCCATGATCCAACCTTGGTAGCTGGTTCCATTGATGATGATTTTTTGTTGATTTCCAGACTCTGCAAATTCGACCAGACGTTCAATCAAGGCTTCTGACATTGTGTGTTCCTAACGTAAATATGGGTATGGATTGACTGCTCCACGCCCTTTGCCATTTAAATAAATTCCGTAGTGTAAATGTGGGGCAGTGTAGCGTGCATTACCTGTATTTCCCACATAACCAATCAGATCACCTTTGCGGATGTAATCCCCAACATTGAGACCGCGTTTATGACCATCTAGATGCGCATAATAGTGCCAAGAGCCGGCTGGGCCCATGATCCAAATGACTTTTCCACCTAAATTATTATTACGTAAATCAGCAACTAAACCTTCGGTCGCACTATACACTTTCGTACCACGCTCTGCCATGATATCGATACCCTCGTGGCTACGACCTTGACTACGTGCAGCCCCCCAAGTATCCCTTAACTCATTCCGACTCACGCCTTTCACAGGAACAGGGAGGCGGTTATCTAAACGCATGTTTTTGAGTTTATTCACCTGCACATTAGGCAATGGCGTTGGTTTTTTTGGGGCGGTGGTACATGCTGAAAGTAAAATCATCAACACGCCAAGTACCGTATAAGCTATCGAATGACGCACACAAACTCCTTGCGTTTGATCTACAGCATTTTGGGCATTAAGCCTTTTGTTTGGCTGTAATCAGTTTTTTCATGGCTGTGGGAATGCCTTTGGCAATCGCAGTTTCTGGACTTAGCCATATGCCATTCAATTCGATACTGAGTTGCTCTTTTTGGTCATGTTCCACGTGGAACAGCTGTTCGTGCAGTAACCAAGTAAAGTGGGTAAAGCTATGGCTAATCTGCAAAGATGATACTTGAGCTTGCAGTTTGAAGTGTTGCTCAATCTGTTGTAATTCGGTTGCTTGTTCAATGATGGGAAGGCAGTACAGACCACCCCACAAACCATGTGCTCCTCGTTGCTGCCAAAGCCACTCGTCACCTGACTGGATCAGTAACACACTGGCAGTTTTGACTGGAACGGGTTTCTTGGCTTTTTTAAATGGTAATTCTTGTTCTAAACCTTGTTGATAAGCCTGACAATGTTGTTGCATAGGACAGTATAAACACAGTGGTTTTTTTGGAGTACATACGGTTGCGCCTAAGTCCATAATGGCTTGGGTGTAATCATGGTTTCGTGCATGGGGACAGAGGTCCTCAGCAATTTGCCAGAGTGCCCGTTCATGTTGTGGTTTGGACAGATCATCTTCGATCGCTAAAAAACGAGCGAGTACACGTTTCACGTTGCCATCCATAATCACCCCATATTGGCGTAATCCGAGTGACATCAATGCGCCAGCAGTGGAGCGGCCAATGCCAGGCAGCTCAATCCATTGTTCTAGTGTTTCTGGAAATACACCTTTTTGGCTAACGATACCTGCCGCTTTATGCAGATTGCGTGCGCGAGCATAGTAACCGAGTCCTGCCCAATACGGGGCGACATCATCCCAACTGGCTTGGCCTAAGGTTGCTACGGTCGGGAAACGTTCAATAAAACGATCGAAATATTGCAGTACAGTTTTGACTTGCGTCTGTTGTAGCATGATTTCTGAGACCCATACTTTGTAGGGATCATCGGCAACTTGCCAAGGTAAGTCATGGCGGCCGTGTTGGTCGAACCATGTAAGCAGTGCATCAGAAAATGAGAAATCAGACATGGATCAGAACAGTAAAAAGCAGAGGCATAGTATAGCGGAAATAGGTTTTTTTAGGCGTTAAAATTCTATTGGAACATCAACGAGATTGGGGCGTGGGTTTAGATCAAGGTTTGATTCAAGTCTCTTCTATATTTGCCTGAGCAAAGGCATGGATGCCGCCCAATGAGCTGCTTTGACAATTGCTCAGGCAGTACGATTAGCCCAATAGAGGGAGTTTGCCTTGCGTTAGTCGCAACTCATGACCCGTCAAAATAAGGCATCGCCCTACATGTAATGATTGCAATTTTGAGTATAAAATGGGGCAATGCTCGCACTGCGGAGCTGTGCTAAGCTCTTATCTAACTTTTTCATCAGCCTGCGGCTCGCCTTACTTTTCAAGGATGAAAAGCAAGCAAAAATCCTTTATTGAACTGACATTACGTCCTTATAATGCAGTTCAATGGGCGACATCCATGTCGCCTTTGCTCCAGTAAACTTTTACGAGCGTTTAGATTCTGGTTTTACAAACAGCAAAGATTATCGAGTGATTAAACAAAAAAAGTTATTTTGTTTCATTCTTTGCCTCTAGACTTTTAGCAATATTTTCAAATCACTTTAAATGCTTATCTAATAGCTCATACATCGCTTCAAGACTTTGACGCTCAGCTTCAGCGTTGTAGCCTAGGTCCACGTTATTGGCCTTGGCACGTTCATCAGCAAGTGGGTTACTAAAGCCATGCTTGGCATCTTCAAAAATAATCACGTCGTGATCAACGGCTGCATCGTGCATTTCTTGTCGGAAGCTTGCGACATTGTCCAAGGTGACCATGCTATCCAGTTCACCATGCAGGACTAAAATCTCGGCCTTAACTATGCCCTTCTCAGCAGGGACTTTCGGGCTCAAGATGGCATGAAAGGTTGCAACTGCTTTTAAATCTGCACCTGAACGAGCCAAATCTAGCACCACTTTACCGCCATAGCAGAAACCTACTGCTGCAAGTTTATCAGCATTGACTTCGACTTGAGCCGCGAGAGTATCTAAGCCTGCTTGAGCACGATTGACGATGGTATCTGCATGTTCAAAGGTTTGATTCATCCATTCTGAAGCTTGTGGTACAGCCGTGGTCACTTTTTTGTCGCCATACATATCAATAGCGAGAGCAGCAAAACCATGTTCTGCAAGCTCGCGTGCGCGTTGTTCTGTGTATGCATTACGACCCCACCATTCAGGCGCAACAATCACACCTGCAACGGGCAAATCAATCGCTGGTGTTGCAAAATAACCAATTAAACGTTGACCATCTGGTGCGGTATATTCAATTTCACGAGTGTTGATAGGCAAGCTCATTCTATAATCCTGATCCGTATTTTTAGAATGCATTGATTAAAGCATAAAAAGGAAAATGGATGGCATCGTAAAAACATAATAAATACGCTTGTTTTAGCGATGATCAAACATAAAAAAAGAAGAATACGAGGACTCTTCTTTTTTTAAGCTTTGCTCTCTGAATATAGGACTAAACCTTGCCTCTGGATAAGAAACCGACGATCGCTAAAATCGCAGCAACGACAAGTAAAATAACAGCAAAGTCCTTAGATAAGCCTGCTACACCACCAAAACCTAATAAACTGGCAATGAGTGCGATGACTGCAAAAATAATGGCCCAACGGAACATGTCGTGTCCTCCTAATTTTTCGTTATGTGTCCACTATAGCGTGTGTTTTTTGCACGAAATGTGGTGTTTATGTGGTTTAAATGTTTAATACTTAAAGAAGTGTTAAATCAATTAAAAGAGATTGAAGTCAGCAAAGCAAAGATGAATGCTATAATAAGAAGCTTATTTTTTTTAATATTGAAACCTCTGTATGTCCGTCGAACTACGCCCCAACTTTTGGAAACACTATCCGCTTGATCAGCTAAGCAATGCGGAGTGGGAGGCATTGTGTGATGGTTGTGGTCTATGTTGTTTGGTCAAGTTAGAAGATGAAGAAACAGCAGAGGTTGCGTATACTAAAGTGGCATGTAAATTACTGGACTGTAAAACCGCACGTTGTTCCGATTATCCTAACCGCCAGCAGCAAGTGCCTGATTGTATCCAGCTGACTCCTGAGCGGCTTAGCACGATTTCTTGGTTGCCACCAAGTTGTGCATATCGTCGTCTAAGTGAGGGCAAAAACTTACCTTCATGGCATTATCTGAATACGGGTTCACGCCAAAGTGTGATTAAAGCGAAAAAATCAGCGGCAGGGCGTTGTATTTCAGAAAGCGAGATCGATGAAGAACAAATTGAAGATTATATTGTGCGTTGGATACGTTAAGGGCTGTACAGCCAATTGATAAGACGTAATGATCATAAAAACAACACTTTTGCAGTATTTTTATTGGTGATGTTCCCTAAGATGAAGGATAAAAGAGGGAGATAAGCTATGAATAAACTGTTGATGACACCTTTGCTATATAGCGGCATTTTATTTTTGGTCGCATGTGGTTCCAACGAAAGTAACTCCAAAACGCCTGAGCAAAATACGGCACAACATGCTTCAAGCCAGCATATTGCACAAAAGTATCGGATCGAGTCAGTCACTGAATTTGATGAGCCATGGGCGATTGCGAGTCTGCCAGATCAACGGTTGCTGATTACTGAGCGTAGAGGGCAATTAAAATTATTTGATCCTAAAACTAAATCCAGTATCAATGTGAGTGGCGTTCCAACCGTCAATTATGGCGGGCAAGGTGGTTTAGGTGATGTCATTTTGCATCCTGATTTTCAGCAGAATCACCAATTATATTTGAGTTATGCCAGCAAAGATCAGGGTGGCTATGGTGCGGAGATTGCACTTGCAACACTGGATTTATCTGATTCTAAGCAACCCAAGCTCACGGATTTAAAAACCATCTGGCAGCAAGTGCCGAAAGTGTCAGGGCAAGGCCATTATGGTCATCGTATGCAGTTTGGTCCCGATGGCAAACTTTGGGTCAGTTCGGGTGAGCGCCAGAAGTTTGATCCTGCCCAAGATTTAAACAGTAATTTGGGTAAAATTTTACGTTTGAATGCCGATGGTACACCTGCTGAGGGCAACCCGTTTCATCAAAAAAACGCTGTAACGACCGAAATTTGGTCATTGGGTCATCGTAATCCATTGGGCATGGCTTTTGATCAGCAAGGACAGTTGTGGGTGGTTGAAATGGGCCCTAAAGGCGGTGATGAATTAAACCGTATTGTGAAAGGGGAAAACTATGGCTATCCAACGGTTTCGAATGGCGACCATTATTCTGGATTACCGATTCCTGATCATGATACCCGTCCAGAGTTTAAAGCCCCTGAAATCGATTGGACCCCTGTGATCTCACCGTCTAGCATGATCATTTATTCGGGGGCGCAGTTTCCTTTATGGCAACACAAGGCTTTGATTGGTGGTTTATCCTCTAAAGCCATTGTGGTGGTGGATATTCAATCTCGACCTGTGCAAGAAGCTCAACGACTTGAGATGAAACAACGAATTCGTGGGCTACATCAAGCCCAAGATGGTTCAATCTGGGTGATCGAAGATGGATCGAAAGCCAAGCTACTGAAACTTCATGCCAATTAAATTCTAACTCCAAGTGATATACATAATGAATCAGCCGAAAGCCTTTTCTATGAATTTAAAAAAACTATTTTTATTTACAGGACTGTTGTCCTGCAGTTCAGCGCTTTGGGCTGGAAATTTGACCGAGCAACAAGTTCAAACGATCGTTGACCAGCAATTTAAGCCTTTATTGGCGCAATATAAAATCCCCGGTATGGCCGTTGCTTTGACCCTGAATGGCAAACATTATTTCGTGAATTATGGACTGGCCTCTAAGCAAAACCAGCAAGCGGTAAGCAACAATACTTTGTTTGAACTTGGCTCTGTGAGTAAGACCTTTAATGCAACT
The DNA here is from genome assembly GCF_013072695.1 of Acinetobacter sp. Ac_5812. Lineage (GTDB taxonomy): Bacteria > Pseudomonadota > Gammaproteobacteria > Pseudomonadales > Moraxellaceae > Acinetobacter. Next base: position 434,891 of record NZ_LXUK01000001.1, on the reverse strand, counting down.
TTAGCGGGCTATGCACAGGCGCAAGGACAGCTATCATTCTCTGATCATCCTGCCAAATATTTTCCGGAACTTAAAAATACTGCGGTCAATCGTGCCACGATATTGAATCTGGGGACCTATAACGCAGGGGGTTTTCCCCTGCAATTCCCTGATGACGTGGTGCAGCAACAGGATATGCTGAAATATTTTCAGACTTGGCAGGCAAAAACCAAAGTCGGTGCTGCCCGTCAATATTCCAATCCAAGTATCGGTTTGATGGGTTATGTCACCGCCTTGGCAATGAAAAAACCGTATAGCGAACTGATTGAAAAAACCTTGCTGCCGCAATTGGGAATGACACAAAGTTTTATTCGAGTACCTGAGCAGCACATGTCGCAATATGCATGGGGGTACAAAGCCGATCAAGCCATGCGTGTTTCACCAGGTATGTTTGATGCAGAAGCGTATGGGGTGAAAAGTAGCAGTGCGGATATGTTGAAATTCCTCGATGCACAAATCAATCCTCAGCAGTTCAAACAACCGCTTCGCAAAGCGATTGAAAATACCCATGTGGGTTATTTTAAAGTCGGTGTAATGACCCAAGGTCTGGGGTGGGAGCAGTATGCCTATCCCGTATCGCTAGAGATGCTGTTGCAGGGTAACTCGAGTAAAATGGCTTTAGAAAGTCATGCAATCACACCGATTAAACAACCAAAGCTTGCCACGCCTGCGACCTTCTTTAATAAGACAGGAGCAACCAATGGTTTTGGTGCCTATGTGGCCTTTATTCCGCAGCAAAAAATTGGAATTGTGATGTTGGCCAATACCAATTTTCCTAATGAAGAGCGGATCAAAGCCAGCTATCACGTGATGCAACAGTTGGTTCAAAACAACAGCACGCAATAGAATGTCGCAGTGATTGCAGATTCAAATTGTAGATTTGAGCCAGACACAATAGACTAGGGTAAAAGATCATAAAGCCAGTGATGATGTCAGATACGCATATTCCTTTACCTGAACGTTTACGTCCACGTGACTTGTCCGAAATTATTGGACAAGATCATTTGCTGGGTGAAAATGCCCCTTTACGTCAGATGATTGATCAGGGACATTTGCCATCAATCATCTTTTGGGGGCCTCCAGGGGTCGGGAAAACCACGATTGCATTGTTATTGGCTCAGGCTGTGGATCGTCCTTTTATCAGCCTATCTGCACTCAATACAGGCGTGAAAGAGCTCCGTGAGGTGATTGCGGAAAGTGGTGACTTGTTGACCCCTGTGGTATTTATTGACGAGATCCATCGTTTCAATAAATCGCAGCAAGACGCCTTACTCAATGCGGTTGAGAAAGGCAAAATCACCTTGATTGGGGCAACCACAGAGAATCCTTCTTTTGAAGTGAATAGTGCCTTGTTGTCGCGTTGTCAGGTGTATACCCTAAATAATTTGAGTGCTGAGGCGATTCAAACCCTACTGAATAAAGCGATTCAAACGGATAAGTTTTTAAAAGAACGTTTTATCCAGATTGAAGAATATGATGCGCTGATTCAGTTTGCGGCAGGTGATGCACGTAAAGCCCTCAATCTGATTGATTTGATTGCCAGTACTTTTGAACCTGATGTTGAAAATATCGTAACTAATGCCATCGTCGTTAAAGTCGCGCAGCAAAATATTGCACGCTATGACAAATCAGGTGAGCAGCATTATGATCTGGTTTCGGCTTTTATCAAATCGATTCGTGGTAGTGATCCAGATGCGACGCTGTACTGGATGGCACGTATGCTGAAAGGTGGCGAAGATCCGGTCTTTATTGCGCGTCGTATGCTGATTGCCGCATCGGAAGATATTGGCAATTCCAATCCAAATGCCTTGTTGCTGGCAGGAGAGTGTTTCCGTTCAGTCCAAGCAGTGGGGATGCCTGAAGCGCGCATTATTCTAGGACAATGTGCCGTATATCTGGCCACTAGCCCGAAAAGTAATAGTACCTATCTTGCGATTAACAAAGCCTTAGAGCTGGCAGAAAAAACCGCAAATTTGCCTGTGCCTTTGCACTTACGCAATGCGCCAACCAAATTGATGAAGCAGCAAGGTTATGGCGTGGATTATCTGTATCCGCACAACTATCCTGAACACTTCGTATTACAGGACTATTTGCCACCAGAATTACGCGGTACCAAGCTGTACGAGCGAGCCTTAAATAAGCGTGAAGTCGAAGGCGAACGTTTGCAGCAGCGCCGTTGGCAACAGGAACAACAGCAGCAGTAATCAAAAACTCGGTGAATTCACCGATCATTTTAAAATTGTCCAAAGCAAGAATCCGAATCACATCGATAGATTCTGCTTTGGCCTTAATATTCTATTTGTATAAAAATGAACGCAAAAAAAGCAACACTGATTGGATTGGTCGCGATCTTGCTCTGGAGTTTGATCGTTGCCTTGATTAAGGATGTGAGTAGTCATTTTGGCGCAGTGGGCGGTGCAGCACTGATTTATACACTGGCCTCAATTTTTCTGTTTTTCTCGGTTGGTTGGACCAGCCTCAAAAGCTTTCCCAAAACCTATTTGATCTGGGGCAGTCTTCTATTTGTTACCTATGAAATTTGTTTATCGCTTTCGATTGGCTATAGCAGTAATAATCGACAGGCGATTGAAGTGGGAATGGTTAATTATTTATGGCCGACCTTTACCATGGTGGCTGCCATTGTTTTTAATCAGCAAAAAGCCAATTTCTTGATTATTCCTGGCTTTATCCTTTCAATATTGGGGATCTGTTGGGTGCTCGGTGGCGAGCAGGGTTTTGATTTGGCTGGTATGCTGCAAAACATACAGCACAATCCATTCAGTTATGGGCTTGCCTTTATTGGAACATTACTCTGGGCTGCCTACTGTACGCTCACAGCGAGAATTGCACAGGGAACCAATGGCATCACCCTATTCTTTATTCTGGTCTCGGTGGTGCTTTGGATTAAATATGTATTGATGGGCGGTGGTACATTTGATTTTGATTGGTCTTCTTCAATTTCATTGTTTTTTGCGGCAGCAGCAATGGGCTTTGGTTATGCCGCTTGGAATGTGGGAATTTTGCATGGCAATGTGACGCTATTGGCCGGTGCATCCTATTTTATTCCAGTTCTATCTGCCTTTTTTTCGGCAATTCTACTCAGTACGCCATTAGGCCTTTCTTTTTGGTATGGTGCATTTATGGTGTGTTTAGGTTCAATTCTATGCTGGGTGGCAACGCAGAAAAAATACTAAAACATTGTCTGGTTTTGTTTGGTCTTGCTGATGCGCTGGACAGTCACTGTATTTTTGTAAGTGACCTCTAGACACTACAGATAAAAGGTCGCATCATCCCGCTTATCAAGGATGATCAAGCCCCATCATGACCACAAACAAAATTAATGCTGCGGAAAGTATCCGAGGCTTGGCATGTCTCGCCGTTGTGTTGTCACATATCTCACTGACCTTTTTTCCGCAATTGCATCATTTTGATGTCAGTGCGGTACCGCAGTATGATTTTTTTGCGCAGTTACATCACTCGCCTTTGGCCTTCTTTTATTCAGGTACAGGTGCGGTTTTTGTGTTCTTTGTTTTAAGTGGCTTTGTACTGACATTATCCAGTTTTAAAAAGCACAATACCGCGGCTCAACTGAAAACTTCTTTGATTAAGCGTTATCCGCGTTTGGCGATTCCTGCCTTTGTCTCTTGTATTATCGCTTATCTGGTGTGTTTTGTGCCTGTGGATGTGTCGCATGTTTCCGAATGGGGTGCCGCACTGGCCAATCCACATCCGCAACTGGGTACCGCTTTGTATGAAGGCAGTATGGGTGCATTCTTATTTGGCGATTCTAGCTATAACTGGGTGCTGTGGACCATGCAAATTGAGTTGCTTGGGTCACTGGTGATTTATCTGGCCTGTTATTTTTATGGCAAGCTGCCAATTCTATGCGGTCTATTTCTCATCATCAGCATTGTGACCGCATATATGATCTCGCAAACCGTGTTGTTGGGTCTTCTCAGTTTTATTTTGGGCATGGGACTGTTTCTGTATGCTGTAGAGCTGAGTACTGTCGTTTCGGTTGTGCTGTTTATATTGGGCTTATATTTGTGTGGTGCACACAACAGTAGTACCAGCTATCAGTTGTTTACCCAGTTTTTAGGTGAACAAACATATGACTACCTCAACTTTATTGGCGGTTTTTGCATTGTTTATGCAGTACTTAAAGGCAAATGGCTAGCACAGTTTTTTGATCGATCTGTTTTGGTGTTTTTAGGCAAAATCTCATTTTCAATTTATTTAATTCATCTTGCTGTACTGTACGCTTTGGGCATTCCATTGTTTAATCTTTTATATGTACAAGGCGGCTTGTCCTATCTCAATGCGGGATTAGTGGCAAGTTTACTGATCGTGTTGCTGAGCATTATTTTGGCACAACCCTATAGCCGTTATGTCGATGATGCCGCGATTAAAATCTCGAATAAATTGGCAAAAATGTTTTAAACCTCGCACTAAGTCGTGTGCATAGCCTGTGTAGGGCTACTCGGAACTTGACCAAACATTACAAAAATAATCAGTGAATGCTTCCTATTACCAGCGGAATCAGCTTTAATCAAAAAAGACATAATAAAAATATGGATTTTAATTCATGAACCCTACTTATCTCAAACACTGCACCTTATTCACTTCTATTTCACTGGCTGTTGTGGGCTGTGCAACTACGGCAGTGCCTGTCACTGCAACAGAACAACTGTTTTATGGTGGCCCAATTCTGACCATGTCAGGCAGTAGTCCTGAATATGCAGAAGCCTTGTTGGTGAAGGATGGAAAAATCCGTTTTGTGGGCTCAAAGCAGCAAGCTGAAAGCTTGGCGGATAAAAGAGTCCAATCTATTGATCTAAACAATAAAACCTTATTGCCCAGCTTTATTGATGCGCATAGTCATGTGAATATGGTTGGTTTCCATCAAATGGTGGCTAATCTCTACCCCACGCCTGATGGTCAGGTCTCAGATATCAACTCTTTGGTGAATGTGCTGAATAGTTGGAAAGTTCAAAATCCATCCGTGATTAAAACTATGGGCGGCTGGATTTTGGGTAATGGCTATGATGATGCGCAACTGAATGAGCAGCGTCATCCGACTGCAACAGATCTAGATCGGGTATCTCTAGACCAACCGGTGATGATTTTGCATCAATCGGGGCATTTAGCATCAGTCAATCATAAAGCTCTTGAATTACTGAAGATCAATCAAAATACGCCGAATCCAGCGGGTGGGGTGATTCGCCGTGAAGCGGGTTCTAATGTGCCGAATGGTGTGTTAGAGGAATCCGCTTTATTTACTGCAATTGGCTCAATTTTTAAAGATGTACCCCCTGCTGTGATGTTCCAAATTGCAGAAAAAGGTATTGATGCCTATGTTAAAAATGGTTTTACCACGGTACAAGAAGGGCGGGCTGATCAGGGCACCACTGAAATGTGGCACGCTTTAGCCAAGCAGAATCGACTGCCAATTGATGTGGTGTCTTATCCTGATATCACCACCAGCCAAGACTATATGCTCAAGCAAGGTAGCCAGCGACAGTATGATCATCATTTTCGTATTGGTGGAGTGAAAATCAGTTTAGATGGCTCACCTCAAGGCAAGACTGCTTGGCTGACCCAGCCTTATCTGGTACCGCCTGAAGGTAAAGATAAGACTTACAAGGGCTATCCTGCCATGAGTAATGATCAGCAAGTCAAGGACTATATCAATTTAGCTTTTAAGCAAGGTTGGCAGGTGCTTGCGCATGCCAATGGTGATGCTGCGATTGATCAATTTATCGGGGCGGTAAAAGATGCCACAGTAAAACAAGGACTGGCAGATCGTCGTAGTGTATTGATCCATTCGCAAACCATCCGTGATGATCAGCTGGATCAACTCAAAGCCTTAGATATTATTCCTTCGTTCTTCTCGTTGCATACCTTTTATTGGGGTGATTGGCATCGTCAGCAAACCTTAGGCGAAACCCGAGCTGCCCATATTTCGCCAACTGCAACAGCTTTAAAAAAGCATCTGATCTTTACCGAACATCATGATGCACCTGTGGTACCACCGAGTAGTATGATGATGCTCGATGCCACCGTGAACCGAGTAACGCGGAGCAATTATGTTTTGGGTGCAGATGAGCGCATTAGCCCATATCTGGCATTAAAGTCGATGACAGATTGGGCGGCGTATCAGTACTTTGAGGATCAGACCAAGGGTACTTTAAGCCAAGGTAAATTGGCTGACTTAGTCATTCTGAATCAGAACCCGTTGACTGTCCCAAGTCGTGAGATTAAAAACATTAAGGTATTGGCCACTTATAAAGAAGGTAAACTGATTTATCAGAACGCGCAGAATTAAAGTAAGAACCGAGCCAGAAGGCTCGGTTTTTGATTACTACCAACGATAATTGATCTTGCCGTAATAGAACGCGCCATTAAAGCCAAAAGGCGAGAACTGGCTATAAGGCAAGCTGCCGCCTGTGGGTTGGTTGATATCGTAGACATCTTTATCAGGATATACATCGGTAATATTGTCGCCACCGACGGTGAAGTTCCAGTTTTGATATTGATAAGACAGTGCTAAATCGAGTAACCATTTGGCTGAGAATTTTTGATCTTTGGCTTCGCCAGAATTACTAAAGGTTTTAAAGCTGCCATAACGTGTGACATTGGTATTCACAGTGAAGTTTCCAAGCTTATAGTCATTCGCTAAACTGAATTTATGTTCAGGGGTACTACCAGCCAATAAACCGTATTGCTCTCGACGATCCAGACGCGTGAGGTTAATGCCCAGCGCATCTAAGATGGCTGGATTTCCATCCACGTGGGTTACTTTATTTTTATTGTAGTTGTAGGCCAGTGAGGTATTCAGTTCACCATAAGGCAATGCAGCCCATTTATAGGTTGCAACTAAGTCAACACCGCGTGTGCGGGTATCGCTGGCATTGTTGAAATAACGAATCGTGTTGAAGTTGGTGTCGGTGATTCCTTTTGAATTCAGGTATTGGCGCACGCTGTCGCTGCTGGCATTGATATTGGAGGACAGACTAATCCGATTATCAATGTCGATTTGATAAGCATCCAAAGTCACATACAGTTGATCTGTAGGTGTTAAGACCAAACCCACACTATAGTTTTTAGATTTCTCTGGTTTAAGTTGTTCGGCACCAAGTAGTTGAGCAACGTATGACGTGGTGGGGAAGGTGCCTGCTTCAGCAAATTGACCATTGATCAGCTGCGAAGAGGTTTGGGTGAAATATTGTTGAGCCAAACTTGGTGCTCGGAAACCCGTAGAGGCGCTACCTCGTAGCGCAATCGCTGGATGAATCGCATAACGCAAAGACAATGACGCATTATCGGTATGACCAAAATCATTGTAATATTCATGGCGATAGGCTGTAGAGGCAGACAGTTTTTCAGTTAAATTGGCCTCTAAGTCCAGATAAGCCGCATAACTGTCGCGAGACCATTCACCGGCATCGGCAGAGCGAAAGCCCGCTAATCCAGAAGAGCCACTTTTATAATAGGAGGCTGGATCACCCGCTTGGATTTGATATTTCTGATTCAAATATTGCGTACCAAAGGCAACATTCAGTGGGCTGGCGAGTGCTGCAAGATTAAACGCTCGAGAAACATCAAAATTCACCACCGTTTGTGCGTTTTTCAGTGTGCCATTTTGGAAGCCGAAAGGCGTGGTGGCAGTGTCTTTATAGAGATCGACATTAATGGTTTTGGTATCAACATCGTAACGATTCAAACCATAGTTCACCGATGCGTCATAATGCCACGTAGACCAATCGCCTTTGATCCCTGCTACCGCAGCAAAATCATCGAGTTGACCTTGTATGATGGGTAGATAGCCATTGGGAAACAGGGCAGGAATATTATTGGAGGCATTGCTTAAACGATAGAATCCAGCAGTTTCTGCATTACGATGGCTATAGGTCGCAAAAGAATACAGCTCGGCATGATCACTGAGGTCATAACCCAGATTCACTGCTGCTTTGACCTCATCGGAATCTGGGTCGCCAAAACGGAAAGTACGCTGTCCATAGGTGTTTGATTTCGGATCACGTAGGTCAGCACCTGCACGGTTGGTGGCTTGACTATCCTGCCACTCCCCTGAAAAAATCGCATAACCATAATGATTCAGTTGGGTGCCACCAGAAACAAAAGATTGCTTTTGCTCGCCATCGCCCTTGTTATAAATGCCATATTTAATCCCAGCTTCGCCATGTTTTGGATTGGATTTCAAAATAATATTAATCACCCCTGCAATCGCATCAGAGCCATAGCGAGCCGATGCACCTTCGCGGAGTACTTCGACACGACTAATCGCTGAGATCGGAATTGCATTTAAATCAGTCGGTGCAGAACCTCGACCAATGGTACCGCCGAGATTAATAAAAGCCCCTGTGTGACGACGTTTGCCATTGACTAAAACCAGCACCTGATCTGGTGCAAGGCCTTTTAATTGGGCAGGACGGACCAGCTCGGTTCCATCCACTACAGTGGGGCGTGGAAAGTTAATTGAAGGAATAATTCGAGACAGCGCTGTCCCGAGTTCATTGGAGCCCGTGCGTTCAGTCAGTTCTTTGGCACTAATCACATCAATTGGCTGTAAGGACTCTGTTTGTGAACGATTGTTGGTCCGCGTTCCTGTGACCACAATGGTCGCGAGCGTTTTGACTTGTTCGGGCTCTATGGGCGTGTTCTCAGCGGCATGTACATTGCTATACAGGGCAAGCAAAATCAGGCTAGTACTCAGACTTAAAGGAAAAGTTTTTACAAGGGGAGTATTCATTTTGATCTTCTAACTCAAGTTTTGTAAACATTTGTGAACATGGTAGGAGGATCAAAATATTTTCAAAAACAATATAAAAACATAAGGTTAGAAAAAAATTTGCAAAGCTCAATTGATGGATTTTAAGTGAATGATTTATATGGTATTGATATTTAAAATGATGTTCGTTTTTTTGAATGGAAAATAAAAAAACCAGCCCGATTGGGCTGGTTTTTTAGAAACAAAAAGTTTAGTCAGACTTAGATGTCATCTAAGTTAATACCTAAACGAGAAGCAACTTCTTCATAAGCTTCAACCACACCACCTAAACCTTGGCGGAAACGGTCTTTATCCAATTTTTTCTTGGTGTCTTTATCCCATAAACGGCAACCGTCTGGAGAGAATTCATCACCCAATACGATACGGTCATGGAACACACCGAATTCAAGTTTGAAATCAACCAGAATCATATTACCTGCATCGAATAATGCTTTGAGCACATCATTCACTTGGTAAGTGAGTTCTTTCATTTTTTCAAGTTGTTCAGCAGTCGCCCAACCTAAAGCAATTGCTTGAGATTCGTTCACCATAGGATCGCCAAGCGCATCATCTTTAAAGAACAATTCAAATGTTGGCGGAGTTAATTCCTTACCTTCTTCAACACCTAAACGACGGCACAATGAACCCGCTGCATAGTTACGAATCACGCATTCAACTGGAATCATCTGAAGTTTTTTAACCAGCACTTCAGTTGGAGAAAGCAATTTTTCAAAATGCGTTTCGATACCCGCAGCAGCTAATTTGTCCATGATGAAGGCGTTAAAACGGTTGTTGACCTTGCCCTTACGATCGAGTTGCTCGATTTTTTCGCCATTGAATGCCGAAGCATCATCACGAAAGACTAAAATCAGGTGATCAGCGTTATCTGTCTCGTATACAGATTTAGCTTTACCAGTATAGAGCAAGGTTTGTTTTAACATGGGGGAACCTTTTGAAAAAAATGCCTAGTAAACGACTAGGCTGGCCAATTTTGGTAAATCTGGGCTAACACTTCAGTTGCAACCGCTGGTTCTGCAAAAGTCGTGTCGAGTTTGAAGAGGGCAATAGTATTGCTTGAGCCAACCGCAGAAAGCTTCAACAGGTAGTTTTGCTCACCGACCTTAATTGTTGCTTCATAGCCATGATCTGCTTGAGAGATGACTTTGTAGTTGAGGCTGCTCACAGTTGCAAAGGCATATTGCCAAGCAGTGGCTGTTGGACCTTCCACTTTCAGTAATGGGTTTTTATTCCCATCCATCACCAATTGTGGACGGCCTAAAGTCGTTGCTGCCGCCTCAGTGCTATTGCTTACAGTTTTCATTGACTCTGGACGAGGCAATGCATAACGGTTGCCAGTCTTGCTCTCAAATGTTGGCGCATGTTGAATCGCAAGTGGATCAACCGTCGGTGCTGGATACAATGGCGTGAATGGTCTTACCGTTGCATTCTCAGGGAATTTGAGTGGTTCAAGCGCTTGCGCTTTTTTATAATCTAAAGAATGATTATTGAGGGCAAAACGACCACAACCAGCCAAACTTAAAGCTGAAATGACAAGGACAACACCAAGACGTAATTGCATCATAAATTGCTCGTATTAAATAATGCCCGCAGTTTTTAAATCTGTGCGGAGCGGTTCACGATATTGTTCTGCGAGAGCGGTTAAAGGCAGGCGTAGACCTGTACTAATGTATCCCATCTCATGCAACGCCCATTTCACAGGAATTGGGTTTGATTCGCAAAACAAAATATTGTGTAGATTTGCAATTTGTTGATTCAAACTTTGTGCTTTGGCTTGATCGCCAGCTAAAGCTGCTTCACAAACTTCGCTCATTTGTTTTGGTGCAACGTTAGCAGTAACCGAAATATTACCTTTTGCACCCAGCAAAATTAGTTCCCAAGCAGTTTCATCATCGCCTGAATACACTGCGATTTTATCATTTAGACCTTCGATGAGGGCTTGACCACGGGGCACATCACCTGTTGCATCTTTAATCCCAACAATGTTTTTAACATCGGCAAGACGAATCACGGTTTCGTTTTGCATATCGACGCCAGTACGACCTGGGACATTATAAAGAATTTGTGGAATATCAACTGCTTCAGCAATTGCTTTGTAGTGTTGATATAAGCCTTCTTGTGTGGGTTTATTATAATATGGTGTCACGAGCAATGCCGCATCTGCACCGAGTTCTTTGGCTGCTTTGGTTAATTCGATGGCTTCGCGTGTTGAGTTTGCACCTGTACCCGCGATAATTGGAATGCGTTTATTGGCTACACGAATCACTTCTTTGATGACTTGTGTGTGCTCTTCCATGCTTAATGTAGATGCTTCGCCCGTTGTGCCAACAGCAACAATACTATGTGTACCTTGTTGGATGTGCCACTCAACGAGCTTCTCAAGACTCTTCCAATCTACGCGACCATCTTCAAACATAGGGGTGACGAGTGCGACAATTGAGCCTTGAATATTCTGTGCTAGCTGAGTCATTTTAAAAAACTATCCTATTTTCCCATCCGAGATTGAATTAGTTGAAACGAAATATTGGATGGTTGCAGTATTTTGATTCGTCGTTCAATAATGAATTCGATTGAATGACAATTATGCAAATTATGACTGATCGGCGGCATAAGAACAATATGCTTTAGTCAAACAGCCGAAAACTTTAATTCATCTTTTACTTGAATGATTTTCATCTTATGAAAAAGTTTAGGTCTGGTTGGCTAGTCAGAAACAGAGAGGCAGCGTATTGTACAAGGAGCTATCTAGGTTGAATAATGAGATGCAAAGCGATTCAAAACACAGCGCATTAATTGTTGTCGATGTGCAAAATGGATTTACCCCAGGTGGAAACTTGGCAGTCACAGGTGCCGATCAGATTATCCCTGTGATTAATCAATTGGCGCATCAGTTTGAAACGGTGGTGCTGACGCAAGACTGGCATCCAGATCAACATATTTCTTTTGCGGACAATCATGCGCAAAAAGTGCCTTTTGAAACAATAGAGTTACCTTATGGCACGCAGGTATTATGGCCAAAGCATTGTGTACAGGGGACGCAGGATGCCGAATTTCACCCTGATTTAGATATTCCAACGGCACAATTGATTATCCGCAAAGGCTTTCACGTTAATATTGATAGCTATTCTGCCTTTATGGAAGCCGATCGTAAAACACCGACGGGATTAAAGGGCTATCTTCAAGAACATCAAATTAATACGGTTTATATTGTGGGAATTGCCACTGATTTTTGTGTGACATGGACAGCCTTGGATGCCGCACAGATGGGTTTTAAAACCTATGTGATTGAGGATGCCTGTAAAGCGATTGATCTGAATGGTTCATTACATAATGCATGGCAAAGTATGTCAGAACATGGCATTCAGCGGATTCAGTCTGCTGCAATTTTGGCATAAGCTTGAGCTGTTTGATCTAAAGGCGTTACACTTCTCAGGCTGGTGCATCAGCATCAGTTAAATTATGCCTTAAACCTAAGCTGAGCGTTTTATGACCGTCGAACTTGATGATTTTGATCAAAAAATTATCCATCATTTACAAATGAATGGACGCTTGGCCAATCAGGAATTGGCTGAATTGGTCGGTTTATCGACCTCGCAATGTTCACGCCGTCGTGTTCAGCTTGAACAGAAAAAAATTATTACAGGCTATTATGCTCAAATCGCGTTGAGTGCAGATCCTGCGCCGATCATGGGTATTATTGAAGTGAAATTACAGAACTATAGTGATGCAACCCATGATCGTTTTGTAGAGTTCCTCATGCATGAGCCCGCCGTGAAGGATATTCATAAATTAACAGGCAGTTATGACTTTGCCCTTAAAGTCGCAGTTAAAAATCTGGATGAGATGGTCAAACTCATTGGAATTTTGTCTTCCAAGAACTTTGGTGTTAGTAATCTGAACACTTCAATTGTGTTGGAAAAATTAAAAGAAAACGGGATTGCGATTAAATAAAAAAAGGATTTCATCGTCACTTGATCTGAGACGAATTCATAACAAGGCTGATCGAAGCGCATAGACTATTCGAAATGGATTATTTTGAATATAAATTGCATTTATGGCAAAAATATAAGAATAAATTGCGAAATTTTAATAAAAATGATCAAATATGCTATGTCTTTCTTTGAAAGATCTCTCTCCCTTTAGCTGTTCTTCTATTTGAGTTGTACCGTTATGAATACCGAGCAAAATGTATCTCTGGTAAGTCCAGTCATGCCTGTGATTGAGCAGCACTCTAAAATTGAAGATGCATTGGCGATGTTGATCGGAACATTCATTCTGTCTTTTGCAATGACCTTATTGCAGCAGGCAGGCATTATGACGGGAGGGACAGCAGGTTTATCTTTGCTGATTCACTACATTACCGATCTGAAGTTCGGCGTATTATTTTTCCTGATCAATATTCCATTTTATTATTTTGCCTATAAAAAGATGGGCATCGCGCTGGTGGTGAAAACCTTTATCGCTGTTGCATTGTTGGCCGGATTTACTGAAATCATTCCACAATTTTTTCATCTCTCTGATGTGAATCCCATTTACGCTACAGTTTTTGCTAATGTCTTGATGGGCGTGAGTTTTTTGATCCTGTTTAGACATCGTTCGAGCTTGGGTGGTATCAACCTACTGGCGTTGTATTTACAGGAGCGCTTTCAGATCCCAGCAGGCAAAGTACAGTTAGGTATTGATCTCGCAATCTTGTTAGCGTCATTGTTCTTTGTCGATTGGAAGTTAATTCTGATTTCAATTTTGGGTGTGATTATTCTCAATTCGATTGTGTTATTGAATCATAAAAGCACGCGTTATGTGGCTTGATGCAAGTGTACGCTCTGAGATGGGTTTGACTGTCGCAGAACTCAAGCTATATCGATCATAAGACGCTAGATGTGATCCAACCCATTAAATGACTGATGTCATGACAAATCCAGCAGTAAAAAAGCGCCATAAAGAATCTCTTTATGGCGCTTTTTTAGATATCAGCGTGGTACAAACGACGCTGATAGCCGTATCAAATTATTCGACTGTCACACTCTTGGCGAGGTTACGTGGTTGATCGACATCAGTACCACGTAACACTGCAACGTGGTAAGACAACAATTGCACAGGCACGCTGTAAACGATCGGTGCTAGCCATTCATTTACCGCTGGAACATGAACCACGTGTTGACGGTCTTTGCCATGAATACCACTGTTTTCATCTGCAAAGACGAATAATTCGCCACCACGGGCTTGAACTTCTTCCATGTTCGATTTGAGTTTATCGAGCATGTCATCCTGTGGTGCCAAGATAACCACAGGCATTTCATTATCCACCAATGCCAATGGACCATGCTTCAATTCACCTGCGGCATAACCTTCAGCATGGATATATGAAATTTCTTTCAGTTTCAATGCACCTTCGAGTGCGATCGGGAAATGAGTCCCACGACCTAAGAATAAGCAGTGATTTTTCTCAACGAATAATGCTGATAAACGCAGGATTTCAGTATTGCCTTGTAAAGTATCTAAAATGACTTTAGGGCAATGCCACAAGGCTTCAGTGATTTCAGCAAATTGGGCAGCGGAAAGGCGTTGTTTGACTTGACCAATTTTTAAGATCAATAGCATCAATGCCGCAAGTTGAGTGGTAAAGGCTTTGGTTGACGCCACCCCAATTTCAGGACCTGCAAGCGTCAGCAAGTGATGATCTGTTTCGCGTACCATAGAGGAGGTCGCAACGTTACAAATCGTCATGGTGCTGATGTCAATGTTATTAGCTTTGGCACGCTTTTGGGTTTCACGTAATGCGGCTAAGGTATCAGCTGTTTCACCTGATTGTGAAATACAGACATATAGGGTATTTGCTACAATCACTGGATTGCGGTAGCGGAATTCACTTGCAATCTCAACTTGGCAAGGCACACCAATCAGTTGTTCAAACCAATATTTGGCAATCATGCCTGCATGGTAGCTAGTACCACAAGCAATGATTTGAATTTGCTGAATTTTAGCAAAATCAGCATTGGCGTGATTAAGGAAATCTTCGCGTAAGTTATTGCCATTCAATGCTTGAGAAATGGTTTGCTGAATTGCTTCAGGCTGCTCATAAATTTCTTTAAGCATAAAGTGCTTGTATTCGCCTTTAGATACATTACTTACTGTTGCATCTAATTCTTTCATTGGGCGTTCTACAGGCTGACCATTTGCAAAAACTTCAATGCTGGTACGGGTTAAGCGCGCAATATCACCTTCTTCTAGATAAACGAAGCGATTGGTGACTGGCAATAACGCCAATTGGTCTGAACTGATAAAGTTTTCACCAATACCGACACCAATCACCAGAGGCGAACCTTCACGAACCGTAATTAGCTCGTCTGGATGTGCCGTGTGCACAATCCCAAGTGCATAAGCACCTTTAAGGCGAGGTGTGATCTTTTGTACTGCTTCCAATAGGCTATCTGTTTGCTTTAATGCATCGTTAACCAGGTGCGCAACAACTTCAGTATCGGTTTGTGAGGTAAACACATAGCCTAAGGCTTGCAATTCATCTTTCAGCTCTTGGTAGTTTTCAATGATGCCGTTATGAACCACTGCAACATCACCCGAAACGTGCGGATGTGCATTATTTTCTGTCGGTTTACCGTGAGTTGCCCAACGTGTGTGTGCAATCCCGACATTTCCAGTTAAGTGCTGTTCTGACACGGCTTCAGCCAAGTTGGCAACTTTACCAACACGACGTTCACGTAAGATTTTTTGATTATTGAGTAATGCTAAACCAGCAGAGTCGTAGCCACGGTATTCAAGGCGTTTTAGTCCTTCAATCAGAATATCGGTTACACAACGTTCAGCAACGCCACCAACAATACCACACATAATTTTATCCTCTTATTTTTTCAGCTTTTGGGGACGTTGATAATTTGCTTTTTCAAACTGTTTTGATCGTTCGACAGCCAAACTATGCTCAGCCACATCTCGAGTGAGGGTTGATCCTGCACCTGTTGTTGCGCCTTGACCAATTTTGATTGGTGCAACCAATGAGTTATTGGTACCAATAAATACATTATCTTCGATAATAGTACGATGTTTGTTGGCACCATCATAATTACAGGTAATGGTACCTGCACCAATATTACAGCCCGCGCCAATATCTGCATCACCTAAATAAGTGAAGTGATTGGCTTTTGAGCCTAGGCCCATATTGGTATTCTTTACTTCTACGAAGTTGCCGATATGTACGTCATTCGCGAGATTGGCACCTGGGCGTAAACGCGCGAAAGGCCCAATTTGAGCACTTTCACCAACCACTGCATTTTCAAAAATGCTATAGGGTTGAACTTTTGTACCCGCAGCAATACGGGTATTCTTTAGAATACAGCCTGCGCCAAGTTGTACGTTATCACCGAGCTCGCAGACACCTTCGATGATGACATTGACATCAATTTGTACGTCTTGCCCACAGCTTAAGGTACCACGTAAATCAAAACGATTTGGGTCAATTAAGTGAACACCTTGTAGCATCAATTCTTTGGCTTGCTGCTGCTGGAACTGACGCTCCAAGGTCGCAAGTTGTAAGCGGTTATTCACACCTTCAACCTCAAATGCAAGCTCTGGTTCAACTGAGGCAACTTCTAAGCCATCTGCAATTGCCATCGCGACAATATCGGTGAGGTAATATTCGCCTTGCGCATTTTCATTGGAAAGTTGAGGCAACCACTCATGCAGTTTTGCGTTACTGACACAATAAATGCCAGTATTAAATTCTTTAATTTGGCGTTGTGCTTCATTGGCATCTTTATGTTCAACAATGGCTTGAATTTTACCATCTTTGCGAACAATACGACCATAACCGGTTGCATCATCGACTGTGAGTGTCACTAAGCCAATGCCTGTTTGAGTTGATGCATCCAATAATTTTTGTAGCGTATCTGCCTGAATACAAGGTACATCGCCTGATAAAATCAGTGAAACACCTTCTTGCGGTAGAACAGGCAAAGTCATTTGCACGGCATGACCTGTTCCAAGTTGTTCTGCCTGCTCAACCCATTCAATCTGTTCTGCTGCAAAGCTTTGTTTAACCAGCTCACCGCCATGTCCATATATGGTAATAATGTTTTGGGCATTGAGTTTTTTTGCAGTTTGAATCACATGTCCAAGCAGAGGACGACCTGCAAGTGGTTGTAATACTTTTGGTAATTGTGAACGCATTCGCGTTCCTTTCCCTGCTGCAAGAATAATAACAGTTGTTGACATAACTAACTCTAATAGTGGCTTAAGTCAAAAGATAAAAATGAAAAATAAGAATACAGAGTGCCGCCCAAAGGCCAGCAATGATGTCATCCAGCATAATCCCTAAGCCGCCAGACACTTTTTGGTCAGCCCAGCTAATTGGGAATGGTTTCCAGACATCAAATATACGGAATAAGATGAACCCGACAATGACCCATAGCCAATTCATTTGCTGTAAATACAGCAAAGGTAGGAGGGTAATGGATTGTCCTGCAAATTCATCCCAGACAATGCGACCATCGTCATGCACATTGATGACTTTTGCAGTATGTCCACAGATATAGATGCCAATGAAGGACATGAATACGATCGCAATCAGGCTTGCTGACAAGCCAAGGTACAACCACAGTGGGACAAATAACAGCGCAAAGGCAGAACCAAAGGTTCCAGGGGCTTTGGGTGCTAAACCAGAACCAAAACCGACACCGCAGAATACGATGAAGCGGTCAAACCAAGTCATTTGGCTAAAGTGAATGGGAGGCTTATGCAAAGTGTTGGTATCCATGAACATGTAATGGGTGTGCTTTGCCCATATACTCAAATAACAATCCAGTTTGTTGGGTAATTTTGCCGATTATTGTAAGCGGAACATCTAATTGTTGTCGCGACAGTTGTTTAAAGTTTTGCGGCGATATTGTAAAGCATAATTCGTAATCATCACCACCTGCAAGCGCATAATGCCACGCTTGTTGCAGATCCAGTTGTTTGAGTGATGAATCTAACGGAAGTTGCTCAAGCCGTAATTTTGCACCGACATTGGATGCTTTTAAAATATGGCCTAAGTCTTGCGCCAATCCATCCGAGATATCAATCATACTCGATGCCAACCCTTTGAGCTGTTGACCCAAATGACAACGTGGGGTTGGATAATCCAAACGTTGTTGCAAGGCATGACCAAGATGTTGTAATCCAAATGCAGCATCACCGATTTGGCCGCTGACACAGATATAGTCACCGACTTGTGCACCTGCACGGGTAATGGCCTGACCATGTTCGATCCAGCCTAGCGCAGTCACGCTAATCGTGAGTTGAGTGCTTTGGGTGGTATCACCCCCAATCAGGCTGACATCAAATTGATCGCAGCAATCAAACAAGCCCTGACTAAATCCAGCCAGCCAGTCATGATCAACAGTCGGCAGACTCAATGCGAGTAAAATACTATGAGGTTTTGCCCCCATTGCTGCCAAGTCAGATAAATTGACGGCGACGCTTTTCCAGCCGATGGCATGGGCAGCGGTGTCTAAAGGGAAATGACGACCAGCAACCAGTGTATCTGCACAGATCACCAGTTGTTGTGAAGATGGTGGGGTAATAATGGCTGAGTCATCACCGATGCCTAAACTGACATCCGTATTGGATGTGCGTTTAAAGTAATGCTCAATAATTGAAAACTCAGCCATTTAACACAAGCCTATTATTTTGCTTGCTGTTTTTCAGCTTCACGCAGCTTTGATGAAAGACGGTCTAATACACCATTGATGTATTTATGACTGTCTGCACCACCAAAGTGTTTAGCTAGCTCAATCGCTTCGTCAAGTACAACGCGGTATGGAACTTCAAGATGATCTCGGAGTTCATAAGCACCTAGTCGTAAGGTTGCAAGTTCTACGCCATCCAGGGCATTTAACTCACGGTCAAGTACAGGGATGAGTAACTCATCTAAAGCTTCATGTTGAGCAACCACTTGAGTGAGCAATTCATGGTAATAGTTAAGGTCAACTTTGTGCATGGCATTTTCAACACGCGTGCGTGCTTCAATTTCATGAACTGGGTTATGACTCATTTGCCATTCATAAATCCCTTGTACAGCAAAACGACGTGCTTTGCGTTTCGCTGCATAAGCGGCCTGAAGTGTTTGCGACATGCTTTAAATTGCCTTTAATAAGTTAACCATTTCGATTGCAGTCAATGCAGCTTCGCTACCTTTATTTCCTGCTTTCGTACCAGAACGTTCAATTGCTTGTTCAATGCTGTCTGTGGTTAAGACACCATTGATCACAGGCATTGTGCTTTCAAGTGCAACCACACCTAAACCTTTTGCACATTCACCAGCAACAAAGTCAAAGTGAGGTGTGCTGCCACGAATCACTGCGCCTAAAGCAATGATGGCATCAAATTTATTTGAAGCTGCTAATTTTTTCGCAACAATCGGTAGTTCCCATGCACCAGGTGCATGAATAACGGTAATCGCTTCTTCTGCAACGCCATGGCGTTTTAAAGTGTCGATTGCGCCTTCAAGTAAATGTTCAACAACGAAGCTGTTGAAACGACCGACTAAGATCGCATAACGACCTTCGCTTGCGAGATGTAATAAACCTTCAATTCGGCGAATTGCCATAGCAACCTCGATTATTTTGCTGTGATTTGATCGGCAGTGATGTATTCCACTACCTCTAAATTGAATCCGGATAAGGCATTGAAACGAAGTGGGGAACTCAACAACTTCATTTTCTCAACGCCTAAATCACGTAAAATCTGTGCACCCACACCAATGGTTTGATATTGATGAGACAGTGCAGCATTGGATTTCAGTGGTTTTGGCTGATTTAAATTCTGTAATGCAGGACCAAGATCTTCTAATTGACCCTGACCAATCCATACCAGTACACCGCGATCACTTGCAGCGATCGTTTGCATGGCAAGGTCTAAGTTCCAAGCAGGAGAACCGTCGGCTTTATTCAATTTCAATAAATCACGAATTGGGCTGAAACCATGCACACGAACAGTGGTGACGCCTTGTTTTGGTTCACCTTTAACTAAGGCAACATGAATATCAGGATTGCCGATTTCACGGTACTTATATAGTTCAAATGCACCGTATTCAGTCTCAATGGTTTCTTGAGACAAACGTTCAACGGTTTGTTCATTGGTCATGCGGTAATGGATCAGGTCCGCGATGGTTCCAATTTTTAAGCCGTGTTTTTCTGCAAAGACTTCTAAATCAGGACGACGTGCCATTGTACCGTCATCATTGATAATTTCACAGATCACAGAGGCTGGTTCTAGACCTGCTAAGCGGGTGAGGTCACAACCTGCTTCGGTATGACCTGCACGGTGCAAAACACCACCTGGTTGTGCCATTAACGGGAAAATATGACCCGGTTGTACGATATCACTTGGTTTGGCATGTGCTGCAACCGCAGTACGAATAGTATGTGCGCGTTCAGCTGCTGAAATACCTGTACTGATGCCTTCTGCCGCTTCAATCGAAAGCGTGAAGTTGGTTGCGTGCTGCGCGCCGTTCTGATCAACCATCAATGGAAGGTTGAGTTGTTTACAGCGGTCGCGACTGAGTGTCAGGCAGACCAAGCCACGTGCATGTGTAATCATGAAGTTAATATCTTCAGGGCGAACATGTGTTGCAGCGATGACGAGGTCACCTTCATTTTCACGATCTTCATCATCCATCAGGATGACCATTTTGCCTGCACGAATATCTGCAACAAGCTCTTCAACATGACTCAGCGGCATTCGCTTTCACCTTTTATCTTGCCTTTGTTAGGCACTAGTATTCGATAAATCTGGCATAGTTTACCGCATTTTAAAAAATTTCGCCTGTGCTTCTTTATCAATAAAAAGTCAGGCCAAACAAATTATCTTGCAACACATTATCCTGCCCAGTTTTGCCACTTTAAAAGACAGTGTGATGTGATTGTAAGCTTTATATCTATGGGCTAAACAAAAAAACACAAGGCTTTGTATTTAGACAAAGCCTTGTGTTTTGAATGACTCGATTAGCGTAGCCTAAGTGCTATTTATTCCAGCTCTGTTGATGCTCTGGCTTTTTTACCCATTAAAATTTCGGTACGTAGCGTTTGCGCCAACGTTGCACATTCTTCATTCATGCCATTAATCATAAAAGCATGACGGGTCATGATATTACTTGGATTTGGCATTGCCACTAATTCATAACTGTTTTGAATACTTTTGAGCTGCTCATGATTTAAATGCAAAGCTGCTTCTTTGGCATGTAAATGTTGTGCCAATCGTTTCGCGGCTTCAACAGCATCTAACTGCATGGCGTCGACTGCACTTGCAACTGCACCACGGGTTTGTAAGGCAAAACGTTTATCTTCACGATAACGTTTATACAGTACATCGGCCAATAACTGGAAAACAGCACCGACCATCATCAGACATTCAAGGGCATGACTGTTTTCAGCTGTTGTTGCTAAGCTTGCGCCATCTGCATTGAATTCTTGAACCACCTGAATTTGAGCGGCATCAATCTGGTAATGCTTGGCACAGAGCGCAATACTTTTATCTAAAAATAATTGGCATAGTTTGAAATAAGGCACGGAAACAGATTGGTTCACGCTACTCAATAATTGTTTAGGATCATAAAACTGAATATTGAGCGCCAGAGCTTGATCGTCCAGTGATACGGATTCAACTGGATTTTTTTCAACACGCGGTTTGGCTTGCGCTTTTGCCTGCTGTTGTGCCTGAGCAACCAAAGTCACGGCATTTTGTTTTTCAAGTGCAAGGGCTTGGGTTAAACGTTGAATCTCATGTTTGAGATGATTTTCTTGATTGATACGTGCCAAGTATTCGCTGCGTGTTGGACGTGCGATGGCACGATAGGCCAACCAAATCAGCCCATGAATGAAGAGTGAAACTAAAATCGCTAACCATTGAGTCCGTAAAATCTCACCGATACTCGGCTGGATAAGGGTAATTTCAACCGTACCGACTTTCTTTTCATTTTGGAGTGCATCACGAACGAACACTTCACCTTGGCGGGTTTTGGCCATGCCACTGGTTGCAAGCACTTGTTTATTGGCATCTAAAATACGAATAGAGGCAACACTCGGATTGGTTGCATAACGATTCGCCACCAATGCCAGTGAAACGGTATTGGCTGGTTCCAACTCGGCAAGACTATCTGCCACTAACTGACTGGTCATCAGTTGTCCTTGGCTAGCGCGATTTTCATTGAGTTGATGTGTCGTTGCAATCACCAATAAAAAGGTATGCAATGCAAAACTTACGATCAGTAGGCTAGCAAATAGCCCTTGGCGAGGCGCATTCAAGTTAAATTTCCAAGGCAAATAGATTCATGGGTTATGTTATGATTCTTACAATAGTTGTCGCTCAACCACGAGTCAATTCATGCGAGAAATCATTCTTATATCCTTTCTAGGACCAGATCAACCGAATCAGTTTACTCGATTAATGCAGGTACTATCCGTACATTCTTTGCAAATACTCGATGTGGGGCAGGCAGTTATCCATAATCAACTGACCCTTGGGATCGTTGTTGCATCGGATAATGAGACTGCAACTGCATTAGCAATGAAAGAGATTTTGATTTTAGCACATGATATTGGCTTAACTGTGCGATTTAAACCAATCTCCAACGCAGAATATGATCAATGGGTGAGTGAAGGCGGCCGAACTCGCTATATCGTAACTGCGCTTGCACCTGAACTTACCGCTGCACATCTGCAAGCCGTGACTAAAATTGTGTCAAGTCAAGGCTTTAATATTGAAACGGTCACCCGTTTATCTGGGCGTTTAGATCTGGATGCAGAAAGCCAATTTCCACGTCGTGCCTGTGTGCAGTTTGGCCTCAGTGGACAGATGTTGGATGCACAAGCGATGCGTGCAGCATGTTTAAGCCTATCTGGCGAGTTAAATATTGATGTCGCTGTGCAAGAAGACAATGCCTATCGTCGTAATCGTCGTTTAGTTTGCTTTGATATGGACTCCACCTTGATCGAGCAAGAAGTGATTGATGAACTGGCATTAGAAGCAGGCGTCGGTGCACAAGTGGCTGAAATTACTGAGCGTGCCATGTTAGGTGAACTTGATTTCCAACAAAGTTTCCGTGCCCGTGTTGCTTTATTAAAAGGTTTGGATGCTTCTGTATTGCCGAAAATTGCAGAACGTTTGACCGTGACTGAAGGGGCAGAGCGTTTGATCTCTACCTTGAAAGCCTTGGGTTATAAGACTGCAATTTTATCAGGTGGTTTCCAGTACTTTGCTGAGTACTTACAAGCAAAACTTGGGATTGATGAAGTACATGCCAATATTCTTGATGTAGAAGATGGCTTTGTCACTGGTGAAGTGAAAGGTGCGATTGTTGATGGTGCCCGTAAAGCAGAGTTACTGCGTCAACTGGCCGAAAAAATGGGAATTTCGCTAGAGCAGGCGATGGCCGTTGGTGATGGTGCCAATGACTTACCGATGCTTTCAATTGCAGGTCTAGGCGTTGCATTCCGTGCTAAACCTTTGGTCCGCCAAAATGCCAATCAAGCCATTTCAAGTGTGGGTTTAGATGGCGTGCTGTACTTATTGGGTATGCATGATAAGGATTTAAACCGCGCTTAGAGTAACATTTATCGCATTTCAATAAGGTCGCTTTTACTGCGGCCTTATTCATTTTTTGTACGTCATTTATTCGTCATAATTATGTCTAAATGTATAGAAAAACAACGATAAAAAAATTCCGAAAAAAGTTTTTTTGCAGCAAAAAAGTGGCATAGTTTTTTGTAATGACACGCTGTAATCGATGCTATATGGACATTCAAGACTTTTATATGTTTTAAAAATGTAATGACAAAAGCATATTGCGACAGCTTGTGTCGTAAGGTTAATTTCAGGCTCTTTTTTTCTAAAAAAAACGCTCCATAATGCATAAAGACGTTAATGCAACACGAAGTACTGTTAGAGATTACAGAACAATATAGAGGTCTGAATATAAATACAGACCACCCCTTTTAAGACGGAGGTTTCTATGGAAGCAGCGAATTTCACCATGTGGGTTGGATTTGGCTTAATCGCTGTCGCAGTTATTGCTGTTTTCTTTTCTCCTTATCGTCGTTGGTTAGGTTTTATGTTGGCGGGTATGCTGTGCTGGGGACTGTTAGAAGTGGTGCGCTTTGGTGCGCAAACCATATTCGAGATGTCCGTCGCCTATAGTTATTTGACCGCGTTGAGCCTTGCGATGATAACGGTTACATTTATCCTTTTACGTGAAGACAAACAAGCACAAAAACAGCTGGCAAATCGCCAGTATATTGAACATACACCTGTTTATAAGGATGACCAGCAACAATGTTCTAGCAGATAAATTATAATAATTCGAACAACATCAAAGGCATGCTCAGCATGCCTTTTTTGTACTAATTTTTTGCAACAAAGCTTTTACAGACCGCTCTACAACTGTGCTAGGATACGGTTGTCTTAATTTTCATCATAATACTGTAGGCATAATTGTCATGAAGCTTTCTTCTTTACCTGTGGTTAAGTTACCTATCGTTGATGTAAGCACTGATCCGCTGGATTTATTAGTGGCAGGTTTGGCGTTGCGTATGAAGCAATTGGCACGTACCAGCCCAAAGTTTATTGAATTGGTACATGACCGTGAATTCCGTATTCAGATTGGTACAGATTTAGGCTTTGCTCGTCAGATTCTTGTGAATCGTGGCAAGATTGATACGGTTGCAGGTAGCCCAGAAAAAGCAGACTTTATTTTACAATTTGCATCAAGCGAGCAAGGTGTTAAAACTTTGTTGAAAGGTGACCCAACCGCATTTATGACGGGTATGCAAGATGGTAGCATCAAAATGGAAGGTGACTTTAGCTTATTGGTGTGGTTTAACCAAGCAGCGAAATTGATTCCACCAAAAGTGCCAAAACCAGTCAAAGAAAAAATTCGTCAAGCACGTGCCTTTATTAAAGAAAAAACAGGCAAATAAATGCGCTGACATAAAAAACTCCCCACTGGGGAGTTTTTTATTGCCACGATTTATTCGACTTCTAGGTTAAAAGTCACTGGACCGTCATTGATCAGGTGCACTTTCATATCTGCGGCAAAAATCCCAGTTTGGACATGGTTAAATTGTTGTTGTGCGTACTTGACCAATTGCTCATACAGGTCTTTGGCTGCTGCAGGTGGCATGGCAGGGCCAAAATCTGGTCTTAAGCCTTTTTGTGTTTGCGCCATCAGCGTAAATTGAGAGACGAGTAGCAGTCCACCATTGGCTTGGCTGACATTCCAGCCCATTTTACCTTGTTCATCATCAAAAATACGATACTTCAAAATCTTATCAATCAGCTTTTGGCCTTTTTCTAAAGTATCGTCTTTACCTAGACCCAAAAACACCAACAAGCCGTGTTGAATCTCGCCTGTGGTTTGCCCGTCAACCACAACTTTGGCTTCAAGGGCACGTTGAATTAATGCGCGCATAAAAATGAAGATCGGTATTGAATCAGGGCAGCAGTCTAACAGATTTGCTTGCTCAGCATGACCTCATCAAGGCACTAGATTGTCTTTGATCTTATTTTTCGATTTATTTTATTAAAATTATCTTTTTTATCTATTGCCTAAATCTTTGTATAGTCCCCGTGCAGGAAAGGTATTTAGATTTTGGATTTAACAGTATGTTTAAGCGAACATTTTTATTCACAATAATGGCAGCAACGCTGAGCACTGCGTATGCAGCCCCTTTAACCAAAGACAATGGTGCACCTGTAGGTGACAATCAAAACTCCATGACCGCGGGTGCCAATGGCGCAACCTTGTTGCAAGATGTCCAGCTGATTCAAAAATTACAACGTTTGGCCGTGAACGTATTCCCGAGCGTGTGGTGCATGCACGTGGTACAGGCGTCTATGGTGATTTTGTCGCAACAAAAGATTTGTCTGATTTAACTGTCGCATCGATGTTTAAGACTGGTACAACCACACCTGTTTTTGTCCGCTTCTCAACCGTCATCCATCCGAAGGGTTCGCCTGAAACCGCACGTGATCCGCATGGTTTTGCCGTGAAATTCTATACGCAGCAAGGCAATTGGGATTTGGTCGGCAATAATCTGCCGGTATTCTT
Organism: Acinetobacter sp. Ac_5812; assembly: GCF_013072695.1. GTDB lineage: Bacteria > Pseudomonadota > Gammaproteobacteria > Pseudomonadales > Moraxellaceae > Acinetobacter. Next base: position 408,954 of record NZ_LXUK01000001.1, on the reverse strand, counting down.
TATTCGTGATGCGATCAAGTTCCCTGATTTTGTCCATGCCATGAAGCCTGATCCAGTCAGCAATGTCCAAGATCCGAACCGTATTTTTGACTTCTTAAAAAGCCAGCCTTGGTCAATCAATATGTTGACCTATGTTTATTCAAATTTAGGCACACCAGAAAGCTACCGCACGCTAGATGGCTTTGGCGTGCATGCTTTTAAACTCTATAACGACAAAGGCGAATATAAGTACGTTAAGTTCAACTGGCGTTCTAAACAAGGCGTGAAAGGCTTGAATCTTGATCAGGTACGTGAAGTTCAAGGTCGTGACTGGAATCATTTAACCAATGATATGTATAAAAATGTGAATGAAGGTAATTATCCAAAATGGGATTTGTACATTCAGGTACTTGATCCAAAAGACTTAGATAAATTTGATTTCAATCCATTAGATGCAACTAAAATTTGGCCAAGTGATGCGGTGCCTGAAGTCAAAGTCGGAACCTTGACCTTGAATCGTATGCCGAAGAATTTCTTTCAGGAAACGGAACAATCGGCTTTTGCACCAGGCAACTTGATTCCAGGTATTGAACCGTCAGAAGACCGTTTATTACAAGGTCGTATCTTCTCTTATTCGGATACCCAGTTATATCGTTTAGGTGCCAATCATCAACAGATTCCAGTGAATCGTCCTCGGGTTGCGGTGAATAACAACAATCAAGAAGGCTCTATGAACATGGGGCAAACGGAGTCTCATGTGAATTATGAGCCAAGTACGATTGAACCAAAACCATCTACTGAGATTGCCAGAGCTGTACAAACACCTTTGCAGGGTACAGTGATGCAGCACGCGATTCAGAAGCAGCAGTCATTTAAACAGGCTGGTGATTTATATCGTAGTTATTCAGCGCTAGAAAAAAATGACTTGATTCGTAATCTTGCGGCAGACCTTGGACAAGTCAAAGATATAGAGACCAAGACCATTATGCTGTCTTACTTCTATAAGGCCGATGCTGATTATGGGGCACGTCTTGCCAAGGCTGTAGGTGTGAATCTTAAAAATGCTCAAGCGAAAGCAGCGCAATTGAAAGACGAATAAGTCGTTTTAGCATGTGGTAACAGGTGCCTGAATGTTACCCCCAGAAAGTCCTGTAACCTCAATAGCCTTTCCTGCACCTAGGGCGAGTGTTACAGGCACTCCTGATTCAATTTTAGGATATTGTGATGATTCATTTACGAGCTACATTATGTGCAATCGGCCTATTCTGCGGTAGTTTATCCGTCTCAAGTTATGCGAATACAGTTCCGACCGCAGTGAAGGGCTCAGATGAAGTGATTGAGCTGTTCTTTTCAGCAGCAAAAGTTGGCAATACTGAGGTTTTACAAGAGTTTTTAAAGCATGGTTTTCCGATCGATGTGCAGGATCACTCTGGTTATAGCGCATTGATGCTGGCGAGTTATTATGGGCAAAAAGAAGCGGTTAATGTGTTGATCAAACAAGGTGCCAATCGTTGTCTTCGAGACAAGCGTGGACATACCGCCTTAATGGGGGCGATTGTTAAAGCAGAATGGAGCATTGCCAAACAATTGCGTCAGGTCGATTGTGATGTTAATGCCGCAAAAACGGGTCAATTGACCGCTGAGCAGTTTGCAATTCAATTTGGACAACAGCAACGCTTACAACAGATTCAGGCTGAGCTCTCCAATTAAGCTTTGCTATTTCCCTAAGCTATTGAATTTAAAAAGACACCGAATCAGATGATTTTGAGAAAAATATCCATCGTCGTAGACAGTCTCATTTCTGGATAAAAGTATGCTTTAATGCTTGAAATAGAATAGATCTTAATTCAGTCATGTCTACACCAATTATTCAATCTTTACTGGATACCGACTTATATAAATTCACCATGTTACAGGTGGTGTTGCATCAGTTTCCGCAAACGCATAGTGTTTATTTATTTCGTTGCCGCAATTTAGAAGATACGGTTTATCCCTTAGTTGATATTTTGGATGACTTGAATCAGCAACTGGATTTGCTGTGTGAACTGCGTTTCGCAGAAGACGAATTACAGTACCTGCGTTCATTGCGTTTTATTAAAAGTGATTTTGTTGATTATCTGGAACTGTTCCAACTCAAGCGTCGTTTTATTCAAGCCAGTATTGATGAGGCTGGGCGTTTAGATATTCGCATTGAAGGTCCTATGGTTCAGGCCATGATGTTTGAGATTTTTGTCTTGGCCATCGTCAATGAATTGTATTTCCGTCGTATTCGTAGTGATGAGGTATTGCTTGAGGGTGAGCGCCGTCTGCAACAGAAATTGCTACAGTTACAGCATTATGCCCAAGAACAACAAGATAAAGAGCCACCGTTCTTAGTGTCTGATTTTGGCACACGCCGCCGTTATAGTTTTGAATGGCAGAAGCATGTGGTACAGGCATTTCAGGCTGTTGCACCTAAAGTCTTTCGTGGTACCAGTAATGTATTGTTGGCCAAGCAATTAGGGATTAGTCCGATTGGTACTATGGCACATGAGTTCTTGCAGGCGTTTCAAGCGCTTGATGTGCGATTACGTAATTTCCAGAAAGCAGCTTTGGAAGCATGGGTACAAGAATATCGCGGTGATTTGGGTATTGCCTTGACCGATGTGGTGGGAATGGATGCTTTCCTGCGTGATTTCGATTTGTATTTTGCCAAGTTATTTGATGGCCTGCGCCACGACAGTGGTGACCCATATGAATGGGGCGATAAGGCTTATGTACATTATCGCAAACTCAAGATTGATACCAAGACCAAGATGTTGACCTTTAGTGATGGGTTGAATTTGGAAAAAGCATGGTTATTGCATCAGTATTTTAAAGACCGTTTTCAGGTAAGCTTCGGGATTGGTACTAATTTGACCAATGATATGGGGCAGAAGCCGTTGAATATTGTGTTGAAATTGGTGGAGTGTAATCGTCAGTCGGTGGCGAAGATTTCGGATAGTCCGGGTAAGACTATGACGGATAATGATACCTTCTTGGCGTATTTGCGTCAGGTGTTTGAGATTGAAGAAGCCTAACTATTCTTTCACACTCAAATCTGGTACGGCCGTGGAATCGCTCAACGTTATGAGATATATAGGCACTCTTTACTTTTGAAAGATCAAAAGTAACAAAAATCTTTTGTTGAACTGACGGCACATCCTTGATGCCGCAGTTCAACGGGCGGTGTCCATGCCGCCTCCGCACCAGTAAATTTTCTCGACAGGTTTATATGGTTTAACTTTCGCAATTGTCAGCAAATTTTATACTTTTAATCCATAATCACTGGGCTTTTTTCTATATCTACTTTTCTGCTAAATGAATGCAAAAAATCAGACAAAGATAAAAAGTCGGCTATGTTAATATCACCCCTAATGCGGATGATAAAACAGCATAACCATGACTGACGTAGATTTTAAACTGGGTTTACTGATTGAGCCTGAACAACTGGTGCCGTATTTGGGCGGCGAGTTGATTCGTATTGTCGATTTAAGCCGAGCTTCGGTATATGAACAATTGCATATTCCTCATGCAATTCATTTACAGCCTAAATACTTGGTTGCACAACAAGAACAAGCCAATGGGGTATTGCCTGATTTAGCAGGCTTACAGGCTTTAATTGAGAAGTTAAATATTTCACCTCAGCATCATGTTGTGGTTTATGACGATGAAGGCGGGGCGTGGGCTGGACGTTTAATCTGGAATTTACATTGCTTGGGTTTTAACCGCACCAGTTTGATTAATGGCGGCATTCACGGCTGGTTGGGCGCAGGTTTACCGACCACCGCTGAAGTCGATCCAGTTCAACCCGTTGCTGATCTGTTCCAGATTGATTTAGATACGGTACAGCAGCATCGGATTGAATATCATGAATTGTTACAACAAGTCGAACAAGACAATATTCAGCTCTGGGACTGTCGTAGCAACGAGGAATATACGGGCTTACGCCTCGCGGCGCGACGCGGCGGTCACATCCCAAATGCACTGCATTTTGAATGGAGTACTGCCCTAAACCGTGAAAATCATCTAAAATTACACCCGCTTGAACGCACACAACAACGTTTAGAACAATTAGGCTTTAATTTACAACAACCAGTGGTGGTGTACTGTCAGTCTCATCACCGTTCTGGCTTGGCGTATATTTTGGCAAGATTGCTCAACTGGCAAGTGAGAGCCTACGATGGTGCGTGGAGTGAATGGGGCAATCGCCTCGATAGTCCTATTATTTCAGGGGAGTCACCGTCTTGAGTTTTTCAGCAGATTTAAAAAAACAACTCTTTATCAAAGCACAGAATCTTGTGCCACAACATCAACTGAGTCGTGTGGTTGGTAAGGTTGCCGCAAGTGAAAATGTCTTGGTAAAAACTGCTGTGATTCAGGCATTCAAAGCAAAATACGGTATTGATATGAGCATTGCGGCGCAAAGCAATGCACTGCAATATAAGTCATTTAATGAATTTTTTACCCGTGCGTTAAAAGAAGGTGTCCGTGGCATTGATGAACAAGCGGATAGCATTGTTTGTCCTGCGGATGGTGCGATTTCACAGCTCGGTAAAATTGAAGCGGGTGATATTTTTCAAGCCAAAGGTCAAAGCTTTTCTGTTGAGAAATTGATTGGCGATCCACAACTGGCTAAACCCTTCCAAGAGGGTCAGTTTGCGACCGTGTATTTATCGCCAAAAGATTATCATCGCGTCCATATGCCTTTGGCGGGCACATTGACGGAAACCTTGTATATTCCGGGTGAGTTGTTCTCAGTTAACCAAACCACGGCTGAAAACGTACCGGGCTTGTTTGCACGTAATGAACGTATGGTGTGTTTATTTGATACCGAGCTGGGTCGTATGGCGGTGGTTTTGGTTGGCGCCATGATTGTAGCTGGGATTGAAACAGTTGCCACAGGCAAAGTAAAACCATCTGGCAAAGTTGAATTGCAACATCATCAAATGAAATTGGATAAAGGTGCAGAGCTAGGTCGCTTCTACCTAGGTTCAACTGCTGTGGTTTTATTTGAAAAAGATAAAATGGTTTGGGAAGAACAGTTTAAAGCCAATTCGACAGTGGTGATGGGTGAGCGTTTAGGTCATTCGGTTTAGTTTAGATATGATTTTAAAAAGCTCCAAAATTGGGGCTTTTTATTTATAGTTTAAGTCTTATATATTTTGTAGTACTTGAAATAATCTCAGATAATTTAAAATAAAGGCAAATAATGATGAAATTTTTAATACCACAATTTTCATTTTTTGAATTTTTAGGAATTTTAACTTTTGCAACCATATTCAGTAATTACTTTCTGGATCGACCACTGATCAATATGAAGGTTTTTATACTGTATTGTATTTTTTCAGCAGCATTATCCAGTTTCAATTTTTATATGTGTTATAAAAGAAACATGACGATATCTGATTAATTTTGCTCCTGTTTATGCATTTATCTGTTGTAGATTGAAACGTATGATTGAAGATGTCAGATATTTAATTATTTTTGCGAAAATTGCTGAGTTTGGTTCAATTTCAAAAGGGGCCAAAGCATTAGGCTTATCTACCGCAACGGTTAGTCTGCATTTGGCCAAATTGGAAAAGAATTTAGAGTGTGCCTTATTTTATCGAAATACGCGGAAAATGACCTTAACTCACGATGGGCAAAAACTTTTAGATACCGCCCAAGTTATGTTGGCAACCTATGAATCAGGTATTTCAGATTTTAAGCAACGTTCTATTCTGAGAAAGACACAATTGCATATTTCTATTCCTGCGGTTTTTATCCATAGTGAGTTAATGCAATGTATCACAACATTTTGTGAGGTGTATCAGGACTTAACTGTACATATTACTTGTGATGATAGCCGGACAGATTTGATCGCTGAGAATGTGGATATTGCTGTTCGAATTGGCGAGCTTCCAGATAGTTCATTTAAAGCTCGCTATCTATTTCCTTTAGCCCGAAGTATCGTTGCAACCCCTGAGTTTTTAAATCAGCAGCACGTTATTACCCATCCTAAAGATCTGATTCAGATGAAATGGATTGGTTTAAGTATGAGAAAAAATAAGAGAATATTGCGGCATCAACATACAGGAGAAGAAATAGAAATTTCATATCAGCCTTATATTTATGTGAATAATGTTGAAGCCTCATATGAACTGGTAAAATTAAATGCAGGGCTGGCAGCACCTCCTGATGATTTAATCCAAGCCGATCTTGAACAGGGAAAAGTCGTGAAAGTTTTACCCGCTTGGATACTAGAGCCATTGCGTGTTTATGCAGTTTGGCCTGCTAATATTCCAATGAATGGGATTGCCTATGCCTTGCTTGAGCGAATTTATCAATCATTTAATGCCAAAAGAGTTTGATGAGCATGTAGATTGATAGAATGATTAAAGACCCACCCATTAAAATATTCAGGATTTTGAGCTGGTGTGAGTTGGTTAATATTTTGGCGAGATGATGCCCCGAAATGCCCCAAAGGATTAAACAGATATAGCAAGTAAAGAAATAGATCAGAATAAACAAAATCAAGGGATGATAACTCACAGGGGAGGAAAATAATGAGATACCAGAGAGGCAGGCAATCCATGCTTTGGGATTGAGCCATTGTAAGAGAAATCCATCCATAAATTTAGCAGTAGCGATATTGTTTAATATTTCAACTTCTGCTTTTGAAAAGATAATTTTTTGACCGAGATAGAAAATAAATAAGCTACCTAAAACCTCAATGATCATAAAAAATGTAGGGTAATGCATGATGGTTTTAGATATCCCAAAACCTAAAAATATAAGCAGTAAACTAAAGCCAATGCTTGCACCTGAGATAAAGGGCAGTGTTTTTCTAAATCCATACATTAAGCTGGATGAAAGAATGGTAATGTTAATTGGTCCAGGTGAAATGGACATGGTGAATGAGAAAACAAACATACTGATAAGTATAGAAAGAGACATTACTGATATCTTTTTTAATTAAAGCTTAAAATGAGATGATACCGTTTGGTTTAAATAAGATTAGTCTGGTTTTATCAAAATTAGATTTTGATTTTTTGAGGGTTTAAAGTGAAACAGTAACGCATTTTATTCATCAAAAACAAACATTATTGGATGCATGAGTTGAGTATCTTATCTAAAAATTATTGCTGCTAGAAATCATGAAAATTTACCAAGTCGATGCATTTAGTGATCAAGTATTTAAAGGAAACCCTGCTGCGGTTGTGTTATTAGAACAGTGGTTAGATCAGCATGTAATGCAAAACATTGCATTAGAAAACAATTTGTCAGAGACCAGTTTTGCCAGAAAAATTGATGATCAAAATTATGAAATTAAGTGGTTTTCACCCGTCAAAGAAGTGCAGTTTTGTGGTTATGGCACGCTAGCGACCAGTTTTATTATTTTTAAAAATCAACCTGAAATTGAATCGTTAGTTTTTCATGTGGCGAACTTGGGCGAGTTTTTTATTACTCGCAGTGAAAAGGGCCGAATCAAAATGAATTTTCCTGTACAGATTCCTCATCGATTAGAGGTGATTCCCCAAGCCTTAAAAGACAGCCTGTCTCAAGAAATCACTGAAGTGTATATCAATCCACAGGCCTATATCGTGATCTATCCAAATACCCAAACCGTTTTAAATGAACAGCCGAATTTTGATCTGATAAAAAAACTTGGTGGGCGACGTGTCGCGATTACCACATTAAATGATGCTATAGATGAAGGCTTTGCTCAGTTTGACCTTGTCTCCCGTTACTTTACGCCCTCAATGGGAATTGATGAAGATCCTGTCACGGGTTCATTACATACGTCACTGATACCGCTTTGGCAGCCATTCATCAACAAAGAAAATATTGTTGCTTATCAAGCTTCAAAACGAGGGGGCGTACTGTATTGCAAGTTACTTGAAAATGACCGAATTGAAATTTCAGGCGAATGTCGCTTATATCTAGAAGGTGAAATTTTCATTTAATTGATGAACTAAAAAACCATGTACGTTTTTGCTTACACTAATTCAGGGCAATGTCCGATTTTCAGCCTAAGTTGAATTGCCTAATATGAACTCATCAGGAACAGGACGTTCCAAAACATAAAACAAAAATGATAAGTTTGCGCATCAGGATGTGAGATATGACAGGAGTTGTATCTAGTGAAAGGAATACGAAAAAGCCCGACTCGGATGTCGGGCTTTTTTCATTTGAGCTGAAACACCGTTAGTTGTTTAGTCCATTTGCTTGGCACTGTAATAGGCATGAATCGAGGCTGCACAACGGTCAATGATCGAGTCTTCATCCTTTTTCCAGATGAGTTTCACTTCACTGAGGGTATTCTCGTCCTGAATCGGAATCAGTCTAACGTTGCTGGGGAGAATCACTTTAAATTCTTCTGGCACAATACAAATACCAAAACCATTGGCGACCAGTTCCAATTGCGATCTTTTTCTTGAGTAAATTCGAGTTCTTTTCGGATTAAAGCCATTGACCAAACATAAATTGGCGGCCAAATAGCTCAAGCCACCACGGGCTTTATGTGGCACAGAAACAAAATCCAAGGGTGCCAATTCACGGATCGAGATACTTTCTTTTTCACTTAAAAATGGATCTGAAATATGTGCAGCGACGTATAAAGGAGCGGTATATAAACTGATCGAATTGACATCATTCAAATTATGATAAATCGGGGGGCGGATAAAACCCAGATCAATCGTCCCATTCAATAAATATTCGAGTTGTAACTCAGAGGATAAAGTATTCATTTCGATATCAATATGATAGGTATCACAGAGCTGTTCAAAGATTTCCAGCTTGTTTTGATCTAATACGATACTACTGGAATGGGCAATTTTAATGATTCGACCTTCACCCCGACTGATACTTTGGGCGCTGACAATGGAACTTTTTAAATGATCAATATTGGTTTTTAGACTTTTATACAGTGCTTCACCTGCAGGTGTGAGTCTAATTTTTTTCTCGGATCGATCAAAAATTTCAAAACCGATTTCTTCTTCTAAATTTTTGATTTGTCTGCTTAGGGCCGATTGAGCAATAAACAGCTTCTCCGAGGCAGCAATAAAGCCCCCAGTTTCAACAATCGTGATTAGATAATTAAATTGTTTGAAGGTCCACATATCTCAAAATTAGATCAGTGCTTGTTTTTTCTATATTAGATTAGATGGAAGAAATCTTATACCTTTTTTATAGATCCTTGATTCAGGTCGCTGACGATGACAATGAGAAATAAGATTTTGACTTTAATTGCTGCTGTAGTGATTTGTCTACTGGCACAAAGCTATGATCAGTATATGGGTGTGATGACGAAAGGGCAGTCGATTGATTTATTAGGAGATTGATACGTTCTCCGTGTTCCGTTCCATATATTTACTGACTTTTTAAAGGGTGAGAAAGCTCGGCAGTGTACGCTTTTTCTTACAGCGATTAGGGGCAATGTCCCATTTTCAGCCTCAGTTGAATTGCCTAATATGAACTCATCAGGAACAGGAAGTTCCAAAACATAAAACAAGAATGATAAGTTTGCGCATCAGGATGTGAGATATGACAGGAGTTGTATCTAGTGAAAGGAATACGAAAAAGCCCGACTTGGATGTCGGGCTTTTTTTATGCGCGATGGATTTGGCTTTCCCACAGTTCAATCAAGAGCTGCATGGATTTGCTCAGTGGTTTATAAGCTGGCCAAATCGCATGAATCGGCATATCCAGTCCATTGGTGGTATCGAGAAAGGCTAGGCGAACCAGACGTTGTTTGGCAAAATGTGCTTGCACCACGGAAAGCGGAAAATTACCCCAACCGAGACCTTGTTCCACCATATCAATGGCCATGGATAAATTATCGCTGTACCAATAAGAATCGGAGACCAAAACCCGACTGTCAGGTAATGGATAATGCTTGCTGGCAACAATAATCTGTCTGAGTTCAGACAGCATGGTGAGCTCATTTTTATTCTGCGCTTTGAGTTGTTGCGCATCTTTGGGGGAAACTGCCGCAACAAATTGTTCCATGCCCAGTAAGCGGAAACGTTCATTGTTGTCGAGTTGTGATGAGCTATAAGCGATATAGAGATCGATCTCATTATTGTGTAGCCGTGTTTTGAGCTCTTGTTGTGGTGCACTGACCATTTCAATATTTAACAAGGGATAGCGTTGAATTAGCTGTTCAATCCCTGCCAATAAAAATTTTTGATTCACATCTGCTGCAATGCCAATGCAGAGACTGGTTTCTAATCCCGTTGAAAGTTCAGTCAGATGTAGGTCGAGCTGACCTAATTTGGTCAGAATTAGTCGGGCATGCGGTTCGATTGAAAGCGCGACTTCGGTGGGGGCAAGGTGATTTTTACTGCGTTCAAATAATTTTAAATTCAGCTCTGCTTCGAGATTGGCAATCGCCATGCTGACCGCTGAAGGAACACGATTTAAGGCACGTGCCGCAGCGGAAAAATTACCACGATCAATAATTTCAAGAATCAGTTCAAGCTGCTCGCGACTGAGTTTCATGGTAATTTCCTTGTCAGTTGTACTGATAACGATTAACTTTTTTTATCAAAATTAAAGCGTAAAATCCACTCATTATTGATTTTAAGGTGTGGTCATGCAAGGAACCAAGAGAAGAGTCACTTACGTATTTTTCTATGAAGTTTTGAGCTTTTTTATCTGTGCAATGGTGCTGGCAGTGCTTTCGGGCACGACGATCAGCCATACAGGACCTTTGTCGATCTTGATTGCTGTGATCGCAGTGACGGTCAATTTCTTTTATAACTATGTATTTGAGATGTGGGAAAAGAAGCAAACATCAAAAAAACGTACGGTACTCAGACGTGTGGCACATGCGATTGGCTTTCAAATTGTCTTGGTGATGATTTTGATTCCATTGATTGCGTGGTGGATGCAGATTAGTTTAGTCAAAGCGTTCTTGCTCGATTTTAGTTTGATGGTGCTGATCCCATGTTATACCTTTGTTTATAATTACTTTTTTGATCATATTTTTGGTTTACCCAGCCATTTGCTTGAGCCAGCCGCGCTGAATGCCAAAACCAGCTCTTAATTGACAGTTTTATGGTTAAATTCATAAAAAAGAGTGCATAAAAATGCACTCTTTTTTATGTGAAATATAAATTATTAGTGTGGCTAAATTTAAATCATTAAAGTCGAATCCAGGTCATATTACGGAAACTATTATTGCTTGGGTTTTTCGCATTGATACTTAGCATTTTGCCTGTTTTACTTAAACGTGCATTCAGGTTGTATTTGTGGCCATCATAAGGATTGAGCCAAACGCCTTGTCCAAATTCCTCATTTTGACTCAACATTTTTAGACCAGTTAGCACTTCCATGCCGATAATCTGCTGGTTTTTTAAAGCACCAGTACATGCTGTACATACAGTGAGTGCAACCTCCTTGGCAGAAGGATACATTTTGACAATCACCGCACTGTATTGTTCGGTTGCAGAATGTTTGCGGATCACGATATCAGACAGGTACGAGCCCGTACGCTCATCGACGACTTTCCACGTCCCAATCAGTGGGTCAGTCGGTGCAGCGTGAATCGCCAAAGGCGTATTGAACCCAAGTAAGAAAACGCAAGCGCGAAGAAAAGAGGTATTTAGCATGAGAATGGCATCAAAAAATAGAAATAGTGAAATGAAACAACAGTTTATTATATTATTTTAGTGGAATGATCACATCATATTTTAGGGAACTTGGCAGTTCCCTTAGGTTTAAATCATGCGGTATAAGCGTTCTTTTGGGAACACTGCGGTAAAGGTCGAACCTTCATTTTCTTTAGAGGTAATTTCCAAGTGTGCGCCGTGTTGCATCAATACGTGTTTCACAATTGCCAAACCAAGTCCGGTTCCGCCTGTCTGACGGCTACGTGCGCTATCGACACGGTAAAACCGTTCAGTTAAGCGCGGCAAATGTTTTGGGTTAATCCCGATTCCATTATCCTGTACGGTAAAATAGGCATGATCACCATCTTCGTGCCAACCAATGGTGATGATGCCGCCTGCAGGCGTGTATTTAATCGCATTGGTAATTAAATTGCTGAATGCACTAGCAATTTCGATGTCAGAACCAATCAGGTCGCAATGGCTATCAATATCCAGATTGAGGGTATGGCCATAATCGAGATTGTAGGCACGCGCATCATCAAAGATTTGATTCATCAGATTGGCCATATCAATAATCTGATTTTTCGCGACTTTTTTATTATTTTCTAAATTTGATAATAATAAGAGGTCATTAACCAAAGCATTCATACGCTTGGTTTGTGACTGCATTTGTGTGAAAGCACGTTTCCAGCGTGGGGTAATATCATCTTGATCAATAAAAGTTTCGATATAACCACTGAGTACGGTCAGCGGTGTACGTAATTCATGTGAAATATTATCAACAAAGTCTTTACGCATTTGCTCGAGGTTATGTACTCGCGTGGTGTCATAAGCAACCAATAGACGACTTTCGCCACCGAAGCGGGTTAGTTTGACTTGCACATAACGATCTTCATCCATCTGCGCTTGCAGACGAATCCCATCAGGAGATTGATCACTGTGGTTAAAATATTCAATAAAACTGGGTTGGCGCAAAATCGACAATAAATTGCGGCCACGATCCAAGGGACTAATCCCTAACAGTTTTTCAGCGGCAGGATTCCACCACTCGATTTGATGTTGATCATCAATCAGGACCACAGCCTCGGCCAATGCCACCAAAGAGGATTGTGCGCGATCAATCAATCCCACCATTTCAGCTTGAACAATGCGTTCTTGACGCTGTGCACGGTAGACATTGAACAGCAATGCACCCCAGATCCCATTCAGATTTGGGGGGACATCATAAGGGCGATTGGAAATCCATTCATTGACCAGATAAAGCGAGCGGAGCTGTAGCATGAAAAAAAGCACGAAGGCGACAAAAATGCAGCTCCAGAAGTAACCCACCCCGAATCCGACTAAGCTTGCAATCAATAAGAAAAAAAGTAACAGTCTTAAATCTTGCTTTGCAAAGGTCCACAAACTGCTGTAGCGAAAACGTTGGTGTTCACGTGCCAGTTCAGGGACGGGGTAAGGTTCATACATAAAGGATTTTTAACCTACTGCTAAATCTGCTCGTGTCGAGAAGCGATAACCTGTGCCACGAACGGTTTGTACAAAACGATCGACACCAAAAGGCTCTAACACTTTGCGTAAACGGCGAATATGCACATCAATAGTACGATCTTCGATATAGACATTACCACCCCAGACTTGATCTAGGAGTTGAGCACGCGTATAGGCGCGTTCTGGGTGCGTCATAAAGAAGGCCAATAAACGATATTCGGTTGGACCCATCTCTAAAATACTGTTGCCGAAACTGACGCGCTGGCTGACAGGATCAAGTAATAAGCCATTGGCATCAATCACTTTCTCACCGCTCAATGCATTGGCACGACGTAATACTGCTTTGATACGAGACACCAATTCACGGGTTGAAAATGGCTTAGTCATGTAATCGTCTGCACCCGCATCAAGACCTTGTACTTTATGGTCTTCTTCACCACGTGCAGTCAGCATGATTACAGGAATTTCTGCCAAGTTTTCATCGCGTTTGAGGCGGCGGCATAAATCTACACCACTCACACCACCCGGTAGCATCCAATCCAGCAAAATAAGCGCAGGACGCTGATCAACGATAATCTGATGCGCTTGTTTGGCATCCTCTGCTTGTAAACATTGGAAGCCTGCCATATCTAAAGAGGTATGGATCATTTCGCGGATCGGTAGCTCATCATCGACAATTAAAATATAGTCATCTTTCACAGCGCAATACCCTTAAAATCTGTAACGGTTTAACCGTTTTGTTGTTATGACAGGCTTATTACAAAGATTAATTATGACAATATCATTGCAAAAGAATTAATAAAGTCGAATTTAGCAATAAATTGTGACAATCGTAGGGCAGCATGGTGACGAATTTATGACAATCCGCTTAGCAATAAAGCAAATGAATTCATTTGCTTAACTGACGTGTAGTTTAACAGCTTTGCGTGTCACAAAACTGTAAAACGATTTTAATTTTTTTGCGAGGTTGTTTCGATAAAAGACAAAAAGACAGCACAGCAGGCGGATAAAACATCTTCTAGAGGCTGTTTGAAGCCTTCCGAGACCCAGCGAATAATAATATGCGTGACATAACCATTTAAGCCTGTCGCCATGAGCGAGACTTCTTCAGTGCTATGTGGGGCATTCGGCATGGTGATCATCACAAAGCCTTGAATGATACGATCGAACTGAGTCAATGTCTCTTGAATGGTGGCTTGATTATGCAGATCTTGCACCAGCATGGCATCAATATAAATAATCCGTGCCATACGTGGATCATCTTTAATCGCACTTAATAAAGCCGACAAACCTGCAGTCACCATATTCTTGGGTTCAGGCGCAGCCATTAAAACGGCTTGGGTTAAGCAGGTTTGCATTTTTTCAATCATTTTTAAGAACACGGTTTGAAACAGTTCTTCGCTTTTCTTAAATGATTCATAAAAATAGCGTTCAGTCAGCTTGGCTTCATTACAGACATCTTTGACGGTAACCGAGAAAAAGCCTTGTGTGCCGTAAGTTGCAATGCCTGCTTCAATCAATTTTTCACGACGTGCTTCTTTGCGCTCAGTTAAAGAGAGGCCTTTGAATTGTCGCTCTTTCACTTCCGTATTGTTTTTCTTGCGAGTGGTTTGATCTTGAGTTGCCATTGAGAAAACCGTTCCCTAAAAAGTCTTTAAATCGTGTGTCTAATATTTGCATTTCAAACGTGTTGTGCCGACTAGCATAACCATATTTTGAAAATATGCCTTGTCTCTTTTAAACATCTTCGGTCATAAATGTAAATAGGCCTATTATGACATGTCGGGTGTTGGTTATTGCCATTTGTCTTAAAGCTAGAGTGTACTATATTGACAACACGTATTGTCAAAATTATATTGGTTACAGGTTAAACAGCACATGGTCTGAGCGAATATGTGCGTATCATTCGCAGTACAAAGGATAGGCAATGAAAAATTTTAAAAATAAAGTCGCAGCGATCACCGGTGCAGGTTCTGGGATTGGACAGCAGTTGGCCGTTTTGTTGGCGAAACAAGGCTGTCATTTGTCATTGAGTGATATCAATGAAAAAGGCTTGGCACAAACTGTAGAACTGGTCAAACAGTATCCTGTGACTGTAACCACCAAAGTGCTTGATGTTTCAAATCGCGATGCAGTGAAACAATGGGCGCAAGAGACTGTACAGGATCATGGATCAGTCAATTTGATCTTCAATAACGCAGGTGTAGCACTCGGCTCGACAGTGGAAGGCGCAAGCTATGAAGATTTGGAATGGATCGTTGGGATTAATTTCTGGGGTGTGGTCTATGGCACCAAAGAATTCCTGCCATTTATCAAACAAAGCAAAGATGGTCATATCATCAATATCTCCAGTATTTTTGGTTTAACTTCGCAACCAACACAATCGGCGTATAACGCAACTAAATTTGCGGTACGCGGTTTTACTGAATCATTACGTCAGGAATTGGATATTGAGAAGGGCGGTGTCAGCTCACTCTGCGTACATCCGGGCGGGATTCGTACCAATATCGCCAAAGCAGCAAAAATGAATGACAGCTTGAAGAGCTTGGGCATGGACCCAAACAAATCAATCAAGCAATTCGATAAGTTCCTGCGCACTCCACCAGAAGAAGCTGCACGTCAAATTTTAAATGCGGTATTGAAAGATAAACGCCGTTTATTAATTGGTACTGATGCGCGTATTGTGGATTCTTTCCAACGTTTATTCCCGACGGGTTATCAACGTATTGCAGCGCTTGCAACCAAGATGATGTAAGTTGTCAGCATGAAAAAAGCCATTCTCTGTGAATGGCTTTTTTATTTGTGTTACAAGGTGGTTTTAGATCAGCACTTTAATCTTGGTCTTTTTCCAAAAGAATTGATAATAAAAGGCTTGGAACAGACATAGACAAACAAAGGACAGCGCATATGCAATCCAAATTCCAGTTAAGCCCCACAATGAGCTAAACCAATACGCGCACGGCACTTCGATCAGAATAATGGTCAAAATATTAATCATCATTGGGATATTGACCGCACCACTGGCACGCATAATCGATGCAAAAATGGCACTGGCACCAAAGAATAGAATCGACCACAGCACAATAAATAACAGTTGTTGACCCAGCTCAATCACACTGTGATCGGTAATAAACAGCGCCATCAGATATTTTGAGAATAAATAAGCCAGAGCAATCAAACTACCCGTGAATAAGAAATTCATGCCCAAAGCGGTACGGGTGACTTTGGCCAATAAATCAGGCTTACCTGCGCCAATCGCTTGTGCAGCAAAAATCGAAGCAGCAATCGAAATCGACAAGGCTGGAAATTGAATGTAGTTCAGTACCTGATTGACTGCGCCGTAGGCAGCGGTGGCATGTGCACCATAATGGTTAATCAAGCCAATAATCACCAAACCCGCTAAGGAGGTGGTGACCATCTGAATCCCAGTCGGAATTCCGAGTTTTAAAATTAATTTACTCAGCTCAGCATCATGGCGAATATGTTGCAGCAATAGACCATCAATTTTCAGTGGATGATTTTTATAGTTTAGATAAATTGCTAAGAAAATCAGCACAGCGGCGTAACCGATAATGGTTGCAATTGCAGGAGCAACAATACCCAAAGCAGGAAAACCAAAATAACCTTTCAGTAAAACGGGCGTCACCCCCAAACCAATCAAGCTGGTCAGGCTTAGGGCAATCAAAGGGGTTACGCTATCGCCAACACCCCGTAAAATCGAGGTGTAAATAATATAGACGAACAGTAAGGGGCTACCCACCAACATCCATTGCACATAAGGCAAGGACAGGTGCATCACTTTAGGATCGGTACCCAGCAATTCTAAAATATGTTTGGCGAAGATCAGACCCAAGACCGCAATAATGCTGCCACCGATCAAGGTCATATAGACCGTGGAGCCAATCACAGAACGGACTTTTTCCAGATTTTGTGCACCCCATGCCTGTCCAATTAGCACCGTGGAGCCTGCAGAAATCCCGATCACAAAGGCCAGTAAAAAGAACAGGATAGGGAAGAATACCGAGACTGCAGCAATCGCATTCACGCCCATCATTTGACCGACAAAGATGGTATTAATGGTGCCCGACAGGTTTTGTAAAATATTGGTGGCAATCAGCGGCACCAGAAACACAAAAAAGGTTTTCCAGAGATTCGGTTGCATCACCAGAGGTTGGCGTGGTGTCATTCAGTTTCCTTCACGCTTCATCCTGAAACGATGGTATTTTTTTCAACATAACATGATCAATTGTGTTGAAGATGAGAGTTCAGTTTCTTTTTGTTGATCAACACTGTACGAGGATTTCACCGGCACGTTGCAGCGTTTGATCGGTCTTGGCGAAGCAGAAACGAATCATACGTAATGATGCGGGTGCTTGTTGATAGAATACCGAAATTGGAATTGCCACAATTTTATGTTGCTCCGCAAGGAATTGGCACATCTCGATATCATTAAGATCAGGACGAATATTGCTGTAATCCAGATTTTGGAAATAGGTGCCTTGAGATGGAATGAAGTCGAAACGTGAATCTTGAATCTGGGCATTGAATAAATCACGTTTTCCCTGATAAAAACTTGGCAATTCTTGAATATGCTCAGGATGCTGCTGCATGTAGTTGGCCAGCGCAATCTGGCACGGTGTGGTGCCACAGAAATTGGCAAATTGATAAATCTGGCGGAACAGACGCATAAGTTGTGGCGCAGCAACACAATAGCCGGTTTTCCAGCCTGTGACATGATAGGTTTTACCGAAAGAACCAATCACAAAACTGCGTTCACGTAATTCAGGGAATTGCAGTGCGCTATGGTGTTTTTGCCCATCAAAAATTAGATGTTCATAGACTTCATCGGAGAGCACCACGATATTTTTATCTTGAATCAAATCAATTAACTGTCGCCAATCCTGTTCTGACCAAATTGCCCCTGTTGGATTGTGTGGGGTGTTGACAATGATCATACGAGTGTTGGCATTGATACTGTCTTTGACCTTTTGCCAATTCACCTGAAAGCTTGGGGCATCTAAATGGATATGTATTGATTTTCCACCTGCCAACTGAACCGCAGGCGCATAGCTGTCATAGCTTGGATCGAAAATAATCACCTCGTCACCGGCATGGATACAGGCTTGAATGGCGCAGAAAATTGCAATAGTTGCGCCAGGGGTAATGGTGATTTCAGTGACAGGATCGAGTTGCAACTGATCACGTGCTAAGAATTGTGTCGCCAGTTGTTGTCTTAAGGCCAGTACCCCGTCACCCGCAGGATATTGGTTATAGCTTGAAAGCGTGGCTTGGCTGAGGGCTTCGAGCAATGCTGGTGGCGCAGGGAAATCGGGGAAGCCTTGGGACAGGTTCAAGGCATTGAGTCGTTGTGCGAGTTCAGTCATGACACTAAAGATGGTAACGCCTTGGCTTGGGAGTTTTGACTGAAGTTGCAACATGATTGAAATGACCTAATAGAATTTTAATGGATTATGTATTTTGACGGTATCTTACCGAGAGCTCATCTAATTTCAGGATAAGCCTTCAGCTGGAGTTACTTTGGATTCGCCCAAAGTAACCAAAAGCATTGTCATTCGCAAAACCTGTTCACTTCTTGCATTGGTTTTATTACATCGCAGAAACAGCACTTAATTGAAATCACGCAGGTTGCGAATGACTTTTTTCGCGTATCTTATTGATGACAGGTTTTTGTAGTCAATATTGACGCTATATTACAAAACATTTTCAACAATGGCACGTATCACACCGAGTGCTAAACCAATAAAGGCACCGACAATCACACCGTTGACACGGATCATATGCAAATCACCGCCAACTTCACTTTCAATTTTGGCGATCATTTCACGAGAATCCCATTCATGAATACGCTCACTAATATAACGAATGATCTTGTCGCTATATTGCTCACTGAAATTGGTGGCTAAGCCGATCATCTTTTCATTCAGTACCTGACGCACTTTTTCATTCTGGATCAGACTTTCACCGAGTTGCTGTATCGCCGCCTGTAAATTGGTGGCAATGCCTGAATCTTCCTGCATTAAATCGGTTTTAATCGCATCACATAAAATCGCCACAGCACCACTGATAAAGTTCAATACCTGTGGACTATCAAGTAAGGCATCTTTGCCACGATTTAGACGCTGGCTGGCTTCACTATCAGGTTCTGCCAGTTCCAGCATCAGGTTATGCGTGGTGGCTTCAATATCCTGACGCCAAGGATGATCAGGATTGGCCAGCATCGATTCAACTTTTTCAATCAGAGAATCAATGGTGCGTTGCTGTACATCAATGCCGATCCAGCTTGCGCCTTTGGCCAGCTTCCAAACGCCTAATTCTTGGAATAATTTACGGGATAAATCACGTGCTTCTTCAGGGTGAGACACCATCCATTCATGCGCCAGATCGAGACCGCGCTGCAACACATCTTGATGGAAATCATTTTCCAGTACGGCACGCAGCATTTCACTGGCCAATTTATTGACCTTGGTACTTCTGACCCATTGCACACTGTTATTTTGAACAAAGTGTGCAATTTGATCTTGGCTGACAAACTCGAAGATTCTCGGCACGGTGTGCTGAATCATTTGCACCACGTGCTGGTTGTTCTTTGGATTGGCCAGCCATTGACCCACAGCCAAACTGATATCGGCATTTTGTAGGCTACGTTCTACGATCTGTGGAGAGAGGAAATTTTCTTGTACAAAGCGACCCATTGACTCGGCAATACGGGCCTTATTGCGTGGAATAATTTCGGTATGATCACGCAATAGTTTCGGTAGGGGCATTCTGCCAAAAGGATTACGGAATAACACCGTCACTGCATACCAATCGGCTAAGCCACCGACCACACCGGCTTCTGCACCAAGCATGAAAATATGGATGAGCCATTTATATTCAGGTAGAAAATGTGCCGCGACCATTAAAGCGACCCATGACATCACTGCAATAATCAGTGCCATGGTGGCGAAGTATTTACTTCGTTGTAAGCTTGGGACGTGGATTTCTTCGACTGAACTCATTGAGTCATCCTTTTAATTTCATTTCTTGTTTTGAGATGGTGCAGGGGGCTGCAACACGTCTCCTGTTGGGCTCAAGCCATATTTAGGCCCTAAGGATTGCAAAATCAGCTGTGCATCAAAGGCATCTGGTGATTGCTGCTGCGTCTTAAAGCACTCGATAGTATACGACACTTGAATCGGATCAATATTGACCACTTGTGGGGTATCGTAGAATGGATCCGGCCAAAAGGCAGGATGGCGACGATAGTAACCATATGGATAATAAGATGGTGTCGGATAAATCACGGCCTGACGAGGTGTTTTATGACGGGCATTACTTGGATCGTCCACCACACTAAAATAGCGGAAACCATTTTTGACCGTGGTTTGCGCTGCTTTGAGCAAGGTAATTTCCTCTGCCGTACCATAACTCAAATTATTATCCGCTTGGAAACCAACGCGGTAAGTTTTGTTATTTAACGGATAAGCGGTGAATTGACCGAGTTGGTCAAAGGTTCTGGGTTTGGAGGGAACCGTTGCACATCCTGCAAATGTCAGTGCGACAAGGAGCGGGGTGCATATTAATAAAGCTTTCATATGCCATTCCTGTGTACAGTGTCGAGGGAGATCGACTTAAAAACTACTATTGGGTTGAGTTAAAAATTCCAGTTCTTCAGCGCTTGAGTGACGGCCTAAAATTGCATTGCGATGTGGATAACGACCAAAACGATCAATGATCACTTTATGCTTTTTCTCAAAGTTTAAATTAATTTCATTGCCTAAGCGTTGAAACAGCTTCAGTGCAAATTCATGCATGAGTTTGGATTCGCTATGCATAAACGGCATATAGAGAAAGGAACGTTGCTCAGGACTGAGTTGTGCATCCAGCTGCAAGCTAATCGCTTCTTGTGACAGGGTCAGTGCCAAGCTGTCGTAGGCAAAGGCCTGTGCCTGATCTCGATATAAATTTCGTGAGAACTGATCCAAGACAATAATTTCAGCCAAACGACCTTCAGGTGTTTGGCGCCATGACCACAGCTCCGCCTGAGCGGCCTGCTGATGAATCTCTGCAAAGGACGCACGAATTTTTGCATCAAAATCATCACTTTTGGCAAACCAAAGTGAACGATGCTCAGGGTCAAACCAAAAATTAAGAATGTCTTGCGCTTGCATGGTCGGGTATCCATTGGAAGATTTATTTTTCAATAAAATCACAATTTTTGCGTGTCTTATGTAACAAGATTGTGATAAAAATTGCCAAACTAAATCAGATGACTAGATTGTAATTGTCGTTATAATTGGCTGAGTCGAAGGGATTGGCATGTTGAACATGTCTGTAGCATCGACGACGTCATTACCATGCATTTGGTTGGCGGATCTTGAATAAGCGAGCATAGAATATGAATCAACCCAGCCTTACTTCCTCTGTGATACCAACTTGGGTAGATGCCTCGCTATTAAAGGGGATGTTACGCGGGATTGAGCGTGAAAGCCTACGCATGCAAAGCAATGGATTTTTATCACAACAAAATCACCCCATTGCCTTAGGTTCGGCACTGACACATCCGTATATCACCACCGATTATTCAGAAGCGTTGATGGAGTTCATCACCACGCCACAAAGTACCATTGCCGCGGCCTTAACTGAGTTAAGCGATATCCATAGTGTGGTACATCAGCAGCTCGAAGAGGGTGAGAAACTTTGGCCTTTGTCGATGCCGTGTATGCTGGATGATAACGAAGAAAATATTAAACTGGCGCAATATGGCAGTTCCAATATTGGTCGCTTTAAAACCCTATATCGCCGCGGTTTAGGGGTGCGTTATGGTCGCCGTATGCAGACCATTTCAGGGGTACACTATAATTTATCCTTTCCAGAACAACTGTTTGCTGTTTTACAGCAGCATGAAAGCAACCCACAATTAAAACAGCTCAGCCTGCAAGATTATCGTAGTCATCGTTATTTTGGTTTGATCCGTAATTTTATTCGTCTGATTCCTTTGGTGATGTATATGTTGGGCGCAAGTCCATCGGTGTGTCGTTGCTTCCTGACCGGTCGTCAGCACCATTTACAACCCTTAGTGAAGGGTACGCTCTATTTACCTGAAGCAACCGCTTTACGGATGGGGCGTTTGGGTTATCAAAACTCAGCGCAAAAAGAGCTCGGCATTCATTATAACGACCTGCATGATTATCTGGATGGCTTACAAAAAGCCGTGCATACCCCCTATCCAGAGTTTACGGCACTGGGCCTCAACGATGAGCAGGGTGAGCCGATTCAGATCAATGATCATGTGTTACAGATTGAAAATGAATACTACAGTCTGGTGCGTCCTAAACAGGTACCACAAGCGGGTGAAACGCCTTCACAAGCCTTAAAAAATCGTGGTGTCGGCTATGTCGAATTACGTGCAGTGGATGTGAATCCGTATAGCGCGATTGGGATTGATGAAATTTCGGCAGGCTTCCTTGAAAGTTTAGCCTTGTACTGCTTACTCAAAGACAGTCCAGATTTATTTGCTGAAGAACAAGAACAGATTGATCGTAACCAAATGGAAGTGGTCAATCGTGGTCGTGCGACAGATGCCAAGATCGAAGAGGCAGATCGTTCGATCTCGTTAAAAGACTGGGCGCAAAGCCATTTAAATGCGATTCGAGCCTGTGCCAAGATCCTAGACCAAATGGATGACACCCAGCTGTATCAAGATGCGATCCAAGTGATGCAGCAACGCCTAGACCATGTCGAAAATACACCTTCAGCGCACGTGATTGCAGACACCTTGCAGCATGGTGGTACATGGAATTTTGGTAGTGTCATGGCACAGCAACATGTTGATCATTATGACCAACATCCACTCAGTGAAGAACGCAAACACTATTTTGAACAATTGGCGCAAACATCGTTGCAAAAACAGGCGCAACTTGAACAAGATAACGACATGAGTTTTGAACAATATCTTGCACAATATCGCTAATATTTTAGAGGATTTCCCATGCGTTGGAATTACCGCCTAGTCAGCGCTGTTTTGGTACTGACCAGCATCATTGGTATCTCATTTGCGTTGTATTTAGAACATGTGCAAGGTTTGGATCCTTGTCCACTCTGTATTTTCCAACGCCTTGGCTTAATTGGGATGGGTATAATTGCGCTTGTGGCATTTATCCATAATCCAGTTTCGAATGGATTTAAACGTTTTTATGCCTTCTTGGCGACCTTATCGATTGGTTGGTCAGTTGGTGTTGCGGCACGTCATGTTTGGCTGCAAAGTTTACCGCCTGATCAGGTGCCAAGCTGTGGACCTGGCTTAAACTATCTGGTGGATGCCTTGCCAATGAAAACCGTACTGCAAGAAGTGCTTTCGGGTTCAGGTGAATGCGCCGCAATAGATTGGACTTTCCTCGGCCAATCTCTACCCGTTTGGTCCCTGGCTTATTTCAGTTTGATTTTATTGATCTGCTTATGGCAGTTATTTAGAAACTATAGCGTTACACAAAAATAAGCAAAACGTTGTTCTATATGATTCTAAAACCCGAAATATGAATGCATGTTTCGGGTTTATTTTGTCACTTAGTCAAAAAAAGTGTAACTTTTTACTAGAAATGGTCGTTTTTTTGTAGACAGTCAGGTCTGTTTTTTATAAAGTTCAGCCGATTCCCCGTACGATCTGATTATAAAAAATGCTTTTTAATATATTTAATGTATTAGAAAAAATAGGGCTAAATGCACAGAAACGTGCCATCCACGTACAATTTTCTAATCATCTACTGAATAATCAAGTTTTTTTACAACGCATACAAGGCCAGCATCAACTCAATGTGGGTTTGGAAGCTGAACTCATCTGCCTGTCGACCAATGCCCAAATTCCCCTCAAACAGTTTATTGGGGTTCAGGTTGCAGTTGATCAGATCACCGATTCAGGGCAACTGTTTCGCACCACGGGGATTGTGACTGAGGCCAGTTATGGGCAAAGTGATGGCGCATTAACCCTGTATAAGCTGACTGTAAACGATGCGACTCATTTATGGCATAAACGCCGTAACAGCCGTGTGTTTATGAATAAAACGGTTGTGGAAATTACCGAAGTTTTATTCAAGGAATGGCAGCAAAGAAGCCCACTTTTTGCAGCAAGTCTGAATCTGGATCTGAATGGCTTAAGCCAGAATTATGATATACGACCCTTTGTGATGGGCTCGAATGAATCTGATTATGACTTTCTAACGCGCTTATGGCGTAGTGAAGGCATTAGCTGGTTGATTGATGAAGCTGAGCTTTTTGTGCCGCATTCGAGTACGCCTGTCAAAGCGCAGAAGCTAAGATTAATAGATGACAATAGCCAGTATCAAGCTCTGGTTCGACGGAGTATTCGTTATCACCGCAGCAGTGCCACAGAATTTCAGGATAGCATTACTGGCTTTGTGGCGGTGCGAAGCCTGCAACCCACAGCCGTGCATTTGCAACGCTGGCAGCCCGACGCCTTGGCACAAGAAGAAGGCGCAGGTTCAGTCGTCACCAACCATAACCATTCGGACAGTTTCGACTCTGCCAGTTTAAGTCTTGAGCAGGCATGGCATATCAGCCCAGCTTGGATGCAGGACTTAAAGGGTGAAGACCAAGCGACAGCTTCTGGGAACAGTCAGTTAGAAAAACTGAATCAGCAATTCAATGATATGTATGCCAGTCAAGCCAAATACTTTAAGGCTTATAGTACTGTGCGCGATAGCCAAGTCGGTTATTGGTTTAATTTCAGGGAACATCCTGAAATTGATCAGCATGAAGGGGCCGATCAAGAGTTCCTGATTATTGCCAAGAATTTCTATAATCAAAATAATTTACCGAAAGATTTACAGCAACAAGTGAGTCAGCTGCTCAGCCAAAGCCGTTGGAATCAACAGGTCGATGATGCTGAGCGTCAAGGTAATGAACTGACCTTGATTCGCCGTCAGATCAAGATCACCCCTGCATATGATCCAGAGTTGCATCGTCCGATTGCTTATCCGCAACGCGCCAAAGTGGTTGGGCCAGAAGGAGAAACCATTTATGTGGATGAATGGGGACGGATCAAGGTGCGCTTTCTGTTTACCCGTAGCGATGACCATGGACATGATGGTGGTGCGGGCAGCAATGACAATGACACCGACTCTGCATGGGTGGATGTCCTCACGCCTTGGGCGGGGGAAGGCTATGGTGCACGCTTCTTGCCAAGGATTGGTGAGGTGGTGGTCATTGACTTCTTTGATGGCAATATCGACCGTCCTTTTGTGACAGGGCGAATTCATGAGGCGCAACGTTCTCCGACCAAGTTTGATGTCAAAGGGCAGCTTCCTGATACTAAAAAACTCAGTGGTATCCGCAGTCAGGAAGTCAATGGCAGTGGTTTTAACCAGTTACGCTTTGATGATACAACGGGGCAAATTAGTACTCAGTTACAAAGTAGCCATGCTGCAACGCAATTGAATTTAGGTAATTTAAG
Source organism: Acinetobacter sp. Ac_5812 (assembly GCF_013072695.1). GTDB lineage: Bacteria > Pseudomonadota > Gammaproteobacteria > Pseudomonadales > Moraxellaceae > Acinetobacter. The sequence continues at coordinate 383,403 of NZ_LXUK01000001.1, read as the reverse complement.
CCACCCTAAAGTGCAGGAAAGCAGTAACGGTCGTGGTGAGGGCTTCGAGCTCAGAACCGATGCTTGGGGCGCTGTGCGGGCAGGTAAGGGCATGCTGATTAGTACCTATGCCCAAGAACAGGCCATTGCTGATCATCTGGAAGCCGCTCAAGCACAATCTTTGCTGTCACAGGGTTATGACAGCATGAAAATGCTCAGTGAAGTAGCTGCAAAGCAACAGACCGATGCGCTGAATGTGATTAACCGTTTACCGAAGTTTATTCAGTCATTGGAGCTTAAAACCACAGGTCAAGCACTGGATAGCACTTTAAATTTATTTAAAGAAGGGATGAGTAAGGATCCGATTCATGCTTTAAAGGATTGTGGTGGTTTTATTGAGGATATTGGTGCCCTCGGCGGTAATGCCAAAGGCGCGGTCGAAGAATTTAATGCGTTCTTTAGTGATGCCAAAGATGCGGTTGAAAATCTGAAAGAGTTCATTGAAAACGTAGAACAGCATGGCGCTGATATTGTCAAAGGTAAGCTTGCCAGTATTAAAGATCGGATTCAGCAAAACCCGTTTGAGAGTATTAAAGAAGTCGGAAAGGTTTTGGCCAATGTCGATATTAAAGATTTTGAGCTGATGAGTACCTGTGGCACCTTTAGTAAAGGCAGCAAGTTAGACATCACCCCGTCCAAAGCATTGGGCTCGTTACAGGGCTTTATGGAGGGTTATACCCAAGGTTTGGAAAGCAGTTCGAATGCTAAACAGCAAGAGCAAGGCAAGATTTTCAGACAGGCCTTGATGTTGTTGGCATCACCGAATGGAATTGCATTAACCACGCCTGAAAATATTATTTTGCAGGCCTCTCAGGATATTGCCGAGAGTGCCAGTGGTTCAATTAACCTGAGTGCACAGAAGAATATTATTGGGCATGCACAGGACAAGATCAGTTTGTTTGCCGCGCAAAAGGGCTTTAGAGCTTATGCAGCAAAAGGGAAATTGGAGTTGCAGGCGCAGGATGATGCGATTGAAGCGATTGCCAAGAAGGTGATTAAACTGATTTCTACTGAAGATAGGATTGAAATCACCAGTCCTAAAGAAATTGTGCTGACAGCGGGTGGTTCTCAGCTGAAGATCAATGCCAACGGGGTGTTTTCAACCACAGGTGGTAAGTTTGAGAGCAAGGCTGGTCAGCATTTGTTTGTGAGTGGCGCAACCGTAAATGCTGAACTGCCTAAAATGCCAGAAAGTGGAATCTTTAGCCGCCGATTTGATTTTAGCGAGTTGGTTAATGCGGATTTATTGAAAGATGGATTTAAATATAAAGTTATTAATCACGCTAAGAAAACAGAATACATCGGTTTTCTTGATCAGTTCGCAAGGACGGGGCGGATCTTTAGTGATAACCCAGATAGCGTCGAAATTCTTTTACTCGGTAAGAATGATGACAGTTCAGATAAGCTACAACTGGTTGAAGAAGTGATCACGGAAGGGCAAGGTCATGGTTCAGATGAGGCTTGTTGCGGTGGCGATGATGATCATAACCATGAGCACGATAGTGATGAACATATTGAAGATACAGATTTAAAAGCAGATTTTGAAAATTTTGGACTTAAGGATTAATTTAATAATGAAAACTGTAAAGATAATGATTGGTGCATGTATTTTGCTAAATAGTATAAATTTACATGCAGAAAGCGCTAAAGAATGTATGAAATATTGGGATGAAAAGCCTGTTGTATCTATTAAAAAAATGGGTGAAGTAGAATGTGAACATATATGGGATTACGGAAAGAGTAATACTAGTCAAAATCGATTGAAATTATTAAGTCAACTAAATTTAAAGCCAAAGAATAATCAATGGATGTCCACAGGAAATTGTGCCAAAGTTACATATAATAAAAACAATTATTATATTTATCGAGCTTATTATAAAGAGGATAAAGATGAAATATGGATTGCATATAATGATAAAAATGCATTTTCTTACTTTAGAAAAGTAGCTACTCCTCATAAAGAAGATGAGAGTTCTCGCGTAGAACTAAGTTGTGCAAAGAATGGAGATTATGAAGAGGCGAAAACTGTTTTAAATAGTTATTTAAAGAATAATACATCAGTAAATATGAGTTTTTATAAAGTGGGTGATTGGTATAAAGAGAATTGATTATGAAAAAAACAATTAACTTTAAGAAGTCAAGTAAAAGTTTTGAGACTAATTTAGCAGGTTTTATTGAGGCTGTTAGCTTTAAGGAATCTTCAGCAGTTTTACAATTACCTCTAAACCATCCATTGAACATGGAATCAGCTAGTATTGTAAACAAAAGTGGTTTTATGGGATTGTTTCAATGGGGAGAAGAGGCTTTATATGATTTAGGTTATTATTTAGGGGATCAAGGTATTTCTTATGCTGATATCAAGAATGCAGATAAAAACTCATCTTTACGTACAAGCTGGAAAAATCAATTTAATTCTAATAACTGGGTAGGTAAGTGGTCGGGTAAAAGGAATATTAACTCAAAACAGGATTTTCTAAAAAGCCCTGAAACCCAATATGAAATTATTAAGGAGTGGATTAAATATTTATGTAATCAACTTAGAAATAATAATTTTAATGAGCATTTCGGCAGAACTATTCAGAATGTAGAAATTACAGAGTCAGGTGCAATTGCAGGGATGCATCTTGTAGGAATTGGTGGTTTAGGTGCCTTTTTGGGGATTTCAAAATTTAAGGGTATAAAACAAGTAGATGGCAATGGAACTCATATTAAGAAATATATTGAGGATTTTGGTGGGTTTGATTTAGAACAGTGTTGTAATAGAAAAATTTATATTAGCTTAAAAGATGTAGATAAAAATATATTGGCAAATAAAGAGGTTGTGGTTGTTTCTAATTATATGGGAAAGAGTTTCTCTGGTGAAACCAAAGTAAAGGTTAAGAGTGATGAGAATGGTAATCTTCCTGTTATTGTTAGACACCCAAATACAGAAATAAAAATTGTTGCTGATGGAAAAGAGTCGAATAGTATTATTCAAAAAGCAAATGAAAAACAAAAAGCAACTTTAAGTGATTTTAAAGTTACAAGCCATTCAGCAACTTTAGCGACAGATAGTGCACCTCAACCGAGACCTCAGGTTAATAAAACGCCTCAAGAAGTAAGAAATGAACAGGGACAATCTTCGACTTCTCAAGAGGCAGAGGTAACTCCTGCATCTAAAGATGTAAACTTTAATATTGAAATAGTCGAAGGGGATTCTGGTAAGGCAATCTCTAATATGAATTTTTTTCTTACTTATAAAGGTAATATTAAAAAACATACAGCTGATAGTCTTGGGGTCAAGCAAGGCATTATTGCGGAGGAAGGACAAGATGTTGAGGTTTCAGTAGAAGGTGATGGGCAGAAACAGGTAATTCATCATTTTCAAGTAACTACGGCATTAAAAAATACAACAGTCAAAGTGAAGCTTCCTGTACATCCTTTTAATATTTCAGTAACTCAAGACGGAAAACCTGTTCCAAACACATTGTTTAGTCTCTTTTACCGAGGTCGGGAAATACCGAAAAGAACAAATAATCGCGGTGTAATGAATGTACGAATGTTAACGGGTTTTGTTTTTGGTTTTGGTATAAAAGGAAAAAGTTTAGTTTTAAGTCGTGTTGAAAAATCAAGCTCAACGAAACCCTTTACCGTAAATGGTAGTGCCGTTCAGGCATCGAAATTATATGAAGTTGCAGATGCAAAACGTAAACAGGCTGAAGATCTAAAAAGACAACAACAGCAGAAAGATGTTCAGGAAAAGAAAGCAAAAGAAGAAGCAGAAAAAGCAAAAACTGAGCCAGATAAGCAGAATCAAACGAAGCAAAATAATACGTATACTGAAAGTGGAGGAAAGCCATTAACAACGGTAAGTGACCAAGCTACTGCTACAAGTGATACAACAAATTATGTAATTTATCCTAATGGACTCATTGATCGTACTAATAAGACTGCATCGGGTTTTGCTGCATATTATTATGTAATAAATAATCAACCTATTTTGATAGGAAAGAGTAAAATTTATACAGCTGATAGATGGTCAAAAAAAGGCAAAAAAGGGACAGGGAAAAGTTATCTAGTTAGTATAAGAGAAATTTTTGGTGATACGGCTTCAAAACCTATAAATAGATGGGAGAGAAAAATAGGTAGTTTGAATATTTCGATTCATAATGATTCTCAACAGCAGCATAGATATTGGTTATCAACAGAAGCATTTGCCGCGTATATTGGAGCTGTATGTAAGTTTGGAGAAAAAGTTCGTTTTAGTGGATTCAGTGACAGAAATGGTTCTCCAGGGGGGAGTAGCTCTCATCTTAATGGAGAAGTTGGTGATATTGGTTATGTTAGAACAGATAGAAATAATGGAGTAGGTGTCAATTTTGAAATGTCAGAATATGATCATGAGGCATCTTTAAAATTTGTTAATATTTTGATTTCCTTTGGTTGGGGAAAGACAAAGAATATGTTGAGTGAATATTATCCTAATCATTTAGTCGGAAAATATAAACTTAGTAAAGGTTATATACTTCCTCGATGTAGTGAATGGACAAATCCAAGACATAACAATCACTTACACTTGCAAGGCTTATCATTGAACTTTAATAAGGATGATTAATTTGAAATTTTTTTATACTGTTATTTTAGTGTTTCTTAGTGCATGTAATCATGCTAATGAAATTGAAAGTAAGAAAAATGTTATAGATTTTAACTCTTTATATTATAATGGAAAGGTTTATTCTATTGGTGATAAATATTCTGAAATTAATTTTTCTTCAAAAGATAATTTAATGAGTGAGATGGGGAGTTGTACCACTATTTTTAATCCTGACTCAGCTATTTCATATACTTTTTACTCTAAAAAATTAGTTGAAATTTTAATGAAGTATGAAAATAAAAGTGTGTATACATCAAAGGGTATCAGTAATGGAATGAATGTTGAAGATATAAATAATAATTATAAAGCAGGATATAAAACTATAAAAATTAAAAGTGAGGGTGCTGGGGATTCTCAGCAAGATTTTAACTATCAGGTTTTTGATGAGTATCAAAAAAATAATATTTTAGTTTTTGATGTAGTAAACAGTGAAATACAAGGAATTCATTTGCAGGAAAAAGATTTCTCTATGTCGGATTGTGAAGATTAATTATGCTTTCATAGGTGTTGAAGTTATATAGAGGATCTTTAATTTTGAAAAAATCTGGTTTATTTTTAAAGAAAGCCATTAATTGAGTTTTATTTTAAAGGTTATTGGTAGCTTCTTGAGGTAAATAGTGAATAAGAAAATAATTTTCCTGCTATGCTTGATTTTAGCTGCGTGTGATGCCAAAGAGGAAACTAAGATTGTAGATAATAATTATTCATTAAATAATTTATTGTCTGAATTTAAAAATATGAATATAGGCCAAGATTACACTAAGTTGGAAAAAGAAGGTCTTGTAAAGCAAGTAGATGATACGGAAATTATTGATAATTGTTTATATGCAAAAACTAAAGATGAAAATATTGATTATTTAGTCTTTGATAATAAGATTTCAACTGCCTCATATCAAAAATCTGAATTTATGGGACTTCCTGTTGCAGATTTAAAATCTAAGATTAAAGACTTGAGCTTAGTAAAAAGTGCATATGATGACAATACATACTACTTGCAACATCAATTTGATAATAATAATGGTGTTAAATTTTTATATTGTTGAGAATAAGGTTGTCGAGGTTACATATGGGACACTTGATAAATTGAAATATCAAGAGGGATGTTCATGATGACTTCTTTTTTAAATATCATTTTTTGAAATTAATGTTATGAATAAATTGTTTTTTTTAAGAGTGATGGTTGCTTTTACTATTTCGTTTAACGTTTGTTCTGCAAAAGAAAATTCTTCATGGGGTGATTATTCGCAAGATTCGACCCAAGCGAAATCACCTGCAGTAAAAGAAATTCATAAAATCGATGTCAAAGGCTGTTCGATTGATTTTGATGAAGTTAATTTTTGTACCAAGAAACTATTGAAAGATTATAATAGTGTTCTAAAAAACAAAGTATCAAATTTTGATAAAAATAAATTTTTAATAAATTTTAAAGAAAGAAATGATTTATATTTAGCAGTCATAGATTTGGAAAGTAAAAAAGTTTATACATTTCCAGCATCATTAAGTGTGATGTTAAATATTAAACCTATAGAATTTTCATTAAATAATAGTATATTTTGCCTAAGCGGAAATTTTAATCAGTATCGAAACTCTTATACTGCAGTGAAAACTTGCTATGTATATAATAATGGAAGTTTTGATTTTAAATCTAGGGTGGAGTTGGAGAAGGAGGTGAAAAAAGATAACAATACTAGTTCAAATAATGAAATAAAGAAACTCAGTTTACCAATTTCTTCAGACTTTTTTTCTAAATGCACAGAGAAAAATCTAGTGAAAAAATGTGAACAACTTGAAAAATCTAATAATAGACCTTATACTTTATCTGAATTACAAAAAATATCACCTAATTTAGTGGTTTTTTTAAATGACTCAAAAGTAAATTCATTAAATGCAAATGCATTTAGATTTCTACCAGAATTTAAAGACAGCTTCTATTCTATTGCTGAAAAATATATAGATACAGAGGAAGAGTCCAGCTCTGAATTTTATTTAATAAAAATAAAACCTATACTAAATATAGAGAAAATGGGTGATTATTACTCAATTGATAGCTCAGGAGTTATAAGTTATAAGGATAAAAATGGAAAATTATTAAAGATAAATTTAAAACAAGAGTAATTTTATTTTGTATTGGTATAACCTAATAGTTTTGGGGTGTTTTGTTTATATTTTTTAATAAATTTTAAAATTATTAATAGGAAATTTGAAATGAGTTTTTTGAAAGCAGCAATGATATTTACTATTGGTTTAGTTATTTCAAATTCTTGTTTTTCTAAAGAAAAGAATCAATATTTTGATGTTGATACAATTACACGAGACAATGTTGCTAAGTGTAAGTTTGAGCAAGGATATATTGATTTTTGCTCAGATAGCTTTTTAAAAATTTATAATAATGCATTAAGCAAAAAAGTAAATTTTTCTCAAAATAAAATTGCTTTAGTAATTGAAAAAGAAAGAGATGCAGGAACGGGGGTACCTAGGAAAGTCAAATATTTTGTTGTATTGGATCCTGCAACGAAGAATGTATATCCATTAGAGCAGTCTGTAGGTTATTTTGTTGATGATAGATTCGAAGAGATTGCATCAGAGCCCTCTATCGTTAAGTTTAGTCAAGTTAGCAATCAAGTTTGTTTGTCAGGTACAACATTTTCCTATCAAGATAATAATATAAATGTTGAGAATGAATGTTATATATTTAATTTAAAAGATAGAAGTTTTTTAAAAAAGTGAGATAGAGTTAAGTGAAATGATGGAAAAAACTCTAGATAGCATAACTCAATTACTATTTTAATTTTACAGAATCTCTCTGAATCTAATTTTAAGTTTTTTGATGCCTAAGCCAACTTTTCTTTAATCTATTATGATAAAACTGTTCTATTCTGGAGGAAAAATGAAATTTAATCTTTTGCTCAAAGGATTGTTAATTACTGTTAGTTTAATTTTTGCGACAGCGTCGACACATTCTGCAGAAAACGATTCTTTGAATGCGAAAGCAATGGTTTTACAATCTTACAGAATGGATGTTAATCGTGATGGTATTGTTGATTTAATTGAAATTTTAGGAAAAAAAGACCAGCTGACATCTATACGTATTTTGAGTGGCATAGATAAATCACTAATGTATGAAAACAGTCAAATTTTTAATAATTCTTATAATGGATGCATTTATAGCTCATTTGATAATATTGCTGTTAGCAAAAATAACTTTACCTTGGAATATCGTAATTGTGCAGATCGTTCTGAAGTCGGATATAGGTATTCAACCTTTAAAACAGAAAAGAATAAGGAACCTGTTTTAATTCAAGATGATTATTTACTTTATCCTAAAGCTGAAACACCTGATGATTACATACCGAGGCAGGTAAATTGCTTAACCAAGAAAAAGATTAAATTCAGTGAATATTATGGTCGTTGTGGTTAATTTTAAAGGAACTTATTATGAATTCATCCTATAGAAAATATACCTATATTCTAGGCTTAAGCATCATAACTTCTTCCTGTAGCACTATCTCAGAAAAGAAACATGAAATTTCCGATCAAAGCCAAATAAAAAAAGGCTCGTCAAATCCTGTAAAGTTAAAAAAGAATGATGATGGCTTCCTGATCACTTCGCTTCCTTATAACTCAAATGCCCATCTTAACTGTATTTTATCGGCACAAAGAATGAACTGCGGCTCAATCAATTTGATTGATAGCAGCCGTCTGATTAAAGTTTATAACTTTATCAACCCACGTTATGGTGATTCAGTCGTTTTCCCAGAAACAAGTACAGGCATTTTATTAATTGCATCTCCTTCTTCAAGTGAAGCTGGAAATCCAGAAATAAATCTGACAACGGTAAATAAGTTTGGCTTGGTTAAAAGCATTACCTTAGATGCATCTCAAAATATTTTTATTAATCAGAAGTATGAAGTTTTATATAAAGAAAATGGAAAAGAGCTAAAACTGAAATTAAATGACCAAGGTGAACTTATGAAGTGAGATAATCACAATTTATTTTTCATTAATTTAGGATTCGTTTGAGATAGAGATGAAGGGAATAAAGCTAACGATAGTCTTAGTTATTCTGCTGAATAGTATGGGCTTATATGCAGAGAGCACCAACCAATGTACGAAGTATTGGAGTGAAACTGCTGTAAAAGTGACGGTCTTAGAAGATACAGAATGTCCTGATATCTGGGAGGATGGTTTTAATAAGGAAAATAAAAAAGTTGCAAAAGAAATCGGCTTTAACTTAAAAGATAATAATTGGACGTCTACAGGAATATGTAATCATGTTCTATACAAAAATACGGATTATTATATTTATTGGGCGGAAATGAAACATAATAAAACTGATCTGATTATGATCTTTAATCCTAATAACTCATTCGCCTATTCGAGAGCGATAGATCGCACTAAGCTTAAAAAAGAAGGCTTTAAAGTCGAGGATTCAGTGGATGTGAATTTATCCTGTGCGAAGTCAGGAAATGATCACAATATTGTGTCCGCACTTAATGGATATTTGTTTCAAGAAACATCAATCCAGAATATTTTTAAATATAGAGTCTATGATCGATTCAAACCCTAGAATGACCCGTTATCCCTGTTTATTAAAAAAGCTCAGCTAGAACCTAACTGAGCTTTTATGGTTTAGGTCTCAACAATGCCTTCTAAATCATCAAAAGTATAGTTCTGCGGGACATTGATCATATGGGTTTGTACACCTGCCTCAACTTTTTCTCTGGCATCTGGGTATAACCAACGGGTAATCTGCTCGGCTACACTCGAATGATACTGAATTTCAAAATGATTCAGCCCATAGAAAACCGCTTTATGTGTATCAGGCAACTTCAACTGAAAACGTGGATTTTGGTGTTCACCTAAAGCACTTTTCACACTGACCAGATAATCCCCAATTACAGACAGCGCTTTATTGCGTAACTTCTCAAATTCTAAAGTTCCTGCAATCAAGAAGGTATTGATATGGGACGGCAGCGGAGCGGGTTTGCGATTGTCATCAGCAAAACCAATGCGGGCGTCATTGTGTTCCCAGTCATCATCACGAACACTGCCATAACGCAGATCGAGTATGCCGTTACTACGCACATTCACTAACTGACCTAGCAAGTTGATAAAGGGGAAGCCACCGAGTTTATCCTGCAAGACGAAACCAAAGCGTTCAAGCACTGCACCATGATGAGGCGAACCGATGCAGACTAGATTCTCGACCATGTGCACCCATTGATACAGATTCTGTTTGCCATAAAACAGGGCACTACGCGAAACCAAGCCGCCCATACTGTGACCAATCAGGTCGATACTGGTGATACGTGGATTACGCTGCACCAAATCCTCTAGGGTATTGGCAAAACTACGGCCATTGGCGGAAATTCGGCGTCCAGTGTTGTAATTCAAATACAACATGGTGTTGTTATCACGTTGCGCAAGTAAGCGTTCACCAATCCCGCCATAGCGATGATTTGACCAGGTCAAATGGTTCATACACAAACCATGGGCAAGAATCACTACACGCCCAGTCAGTTCGCCTTGCTGTAAAGAACCATAGTGATCATAAAGCACCATCGGCAAAGCCATTGGATTGTGTTGCTTTAAAAAGAAATCACCAAAAATTCCGTTCAGCGCACCCACCACAAAATGCAGGGTTGGGGTTAAGGGCTTGTCATGCAAGACTGGAAATTTTTCAATAATGCGACGTAAATTAGGCGCTAGAAAATGACTGCCATATTTTTGCAGTGCCACATAAGAGAACTGATAAAATTTTTGCAGTTGTGGGTGCTTTTGTAATTGTTTGGCTTTTTGTGCACTTAAACCGAGCGTTGTCCTTAATACTTCGGTTTGTACCACTTGAATCAGTTCGTGTACGCCACTGAGACTGGTACTGACCAGCTGTGCCAAACCCTCCAAAACATCTGCCTGACTTGGGGGGGTACGATCCCACTTACAATAGGTTTCATGCAGAGGCGTTAAACTTGGCATATTAATTTCCCCATCCTTGATATATACCGAAGGTTTGAAGTGATTTTTCTGAATATTATTTAGATAAACTACAACAAACTCTTACATCTTATGTCTTTCATACGTAATTTTTTTAGAATACTGATGAACGGAGTACAGTATCGTTTTTTGTGTCAGACAATATCGAGCTTAAATGTAATTTATATTGTTATTTGTTTAACTATTAATCAAAATAATGTGATTTATTTCACTTTATGTCAAGCCATTGCCTATTTTGGTGCGTATGCAAATTATCTATCTACATGGTTTTCGCAGTAGTCCGATGTCGATAAAAGGGCAACAACTGCAACAATATTGTGCACAGTACGAGACGATACAGGTGCATTTACCTGATTTAAATCAATCACCCAATCGAGTGCTGCAACAGCTGTCACAGCTTATCGAAAATTTACCAAACGATAAAGTGGTTTTAGTTGGAAGCAGTCTGGGCGGCTTTTATGCGACATACCTTGTCGCAAAATATGGCTATCCTGCTGTACTGATTAATCCAGCTATGCAACCATGGCAGTTATTCGAAGATTTGTTCGGGATTGAGCAAATCCCGCTCAAAGTCACTGCATCATGGACGCTTGATGCCGATCAATTGCAGCAATTACAATCGATTGCTGACACGAAACTGGCGCATGCTGATAAAATTCTGGTGCTATTGCAACAAGGTGACGAAGTCTTGGATTATCAGCAAGCTCAACGTTATTATAGTGCAGTTCATCCATCATCATTGATTTTAACCGACGCTAATGGTAATCATGCAATGGATGATTTTGAAGAAAAATTACCTTTAATTCTCGAATTTTTATCGGCAGCGATCCAATAAGGAAGTCAGACCAAGTGACACAATACACGGCCCAATCCCTTGAAGTTCTTTCTGGTTTAGATCCTGTTCGTCGTCGACCAGGCATGTATACCGATACCTCACGTCCAAACCATTTGGCGCAAGAGGTGATTGATAATGCAGTCGATGAAGCACTTGCGGGTCATGCCAACCAGATTTGTGTCACGGTCTATGAAGATGGCTCATTGTCGGTTGAAGATAATGGTCGTGGTATGCCAGTCGATATCCATCCTGAATATGGGCAAAGTGGTATTGAGATTATTTTGACCAAGCTGCATGCAGGCGGTAAATTCAGCACCGATAACTATCAGTTTTCGGGTGGTTTACATGGCGTCGGGATTTCGGTGGTCAATGCCTTATCGACCCGTGTTGAAGTTGCGGTACAGCGTCAAGGTAATTTGTATCAAATGGCCTTTGAACAAGGTGAGCCTGTTGCGCCTTTGTCGGTTTTAGAAGGTAAAGTAGCAAAGCGTGCGACAGGGACAACAGTACGGTTCTGGCCAGAAACTAAATATTTTGATAGTCCCAAATTTGCCTTGAAGGCATTGAAGCATAATTTAAAAGCCAAGGCGGTTTTAGCTGCGGGCTTAAAAATTATTTATGACGATAAAATCAATAAAGAAAAGATCGAATGGCAGTTTGAAAATGGTCTGGTCGACTATTTGATGGATGAACTGCAAGATCGGGACATCTTGCCGGATCCCGCTTTTGTCAGCAGTGGTCAAGCCGATCGCGCAGCCTGTGAATTTGCGATTTGCTGGAATGTGGAAGGTGGCGAGCAGATTCAGGAAAGCTATGTCAACTTGATTCCAACCGCGCAAGGTGGGACCCATGTCAATGGTCTACGCTCAGGTGTGACGGAGGCTTTGCGTGAGTTTTGTGAATTACGCAATTTGTTGCCGCGTAATATGAAGCTGTCTGCGGAAGATGTTTGGGATGGGGTAAATTTTATTCTATCGCTGAAATTCCAAGAGCCACAATTTTCAGGCCAAACCAAAGAACGTTTATCCAGTCGCGAAGCCTCTAATATTGTGCTGAATATTGCCAAAGATGCGTTTGCTTTATGGCTGAATCAACATGCGGAGATTGCGACACAACTGGCTGAAATGGCGATTGCCAAAGCAGGGCGTCGTCTCAAAGCTGCGAAAAAAGTTGAACGTAAAAAGATTGTAGCGGGCCCAGCCTTACCAGGCAAATTGGCCGATTGTGTTGGTTTAACCCGTGAAGACAGTGAGCTATTTATTGTCGAAGGGGATTCTGCAGGCGGCAGTGCCAAACAGGCACGCGACAAGAATTTCCAAGCGATTATGCCGATCCGTGGAAAAATCTTGAATACTTGGGAAGTCTCTTCGGACGAAGTCTTAGCCTCTCAAGAAGTGCATGATATTGCCATCGCGATTGGTGTTGATCCGGGCAGTGATGATCTGTCTGAATTGCGCTATGGCAAGATCTGTATCCTTGCCGATGCAGACTCGGATGGTCTGCACATCGCGACCTTATTATGTGCACTGTTCGTGAAACATTTCCCAACCTTGGTTGAAGAAGGACATCTCTTTGTGGCGATGCCACCGCTCTATCGTATTGATATTGGCAAAGAAGTGTACTATGCCTTGGATGATGACGAGCTTGAAAGCATCCTGAAGAAGGTCAAGGGCAATAAAAATCCGCAGATCACCCGATTCAAAGGGTTGGGTGAGATGAATGCCAGCCAGTTGCGTGAAACGACTATGGATCCGAACACCCGTCGTTTAGTGCAGTTGGACTTGGATGATGCACATTTAACCGCAGGTTTATTGGATAAATTGCTGGCGAAAAAGCGTTCAGCCGACCGTAAGCATTGGTTAGAACAAAAGGGTAATTTAGCGGATATTACTGTTTAAGCGCTTCGTTTCATTGTTGGATTAAAGCCAAGCATCAGCTTGGCTTTTTCTTTTATTGAACTTTTAATGTCCGAGCTGAACAAATTTGCATCATTTTAGGTCGCTGCGTATTTTTTGTATGCAATGTTGTATACAAGATGAAAGAATTAAGGCTTCATTTTTATTTAAGTTAATTAAAAACAAATAGTTATCGTGTTGGCATAAAAATTGAATAACTCCACCCAGTAAAAATCACAATATTGATGGGTGGAGAGAAAGATGCAAAACAAATTGATGTCGATGTCAATCCTGATGACAACCATGATGGGGATCGGTCTGGTTGGCTGTTCAAAACCAGCAGAAAAAACAGAACAAACTAAAACAGAAGCCAAAACTGCGCCCGCAGCAAGCGGCGATACCATTAAGGTCGGGATTCTACATTCACTTTCAGGCACCATGGCGATTTCAGAGACTTCGCTGAAAGACACCGCCTTGATGACCATTAACGAGATCAATGCCAATGGTGGGGTACTGGGTAAAAAATTAGAACCTGTGATTGTTGACCCTGCGTCGGATTGGCCATTGTTTGCAGAAAAAGCCCGTCAGTTGATTACTCAAGATAAGGTCGCAGTCATTTTTGGTTGTTGGACATCCGTTTCGCGTAAATCAGTTCTACCTGTGGTCGAAGAACTGAATGGCTTATTGTTCTATCCAGTGCAATATGAAGGCCAAGAACAATCTAAAAACATCTTCTACACCGGTGCAGCGCCAAATCAACAAGCGATTCCTGCGGTTGAATACTTGATGGGGGATGAAGGCGGTAAAGCAGAACGTTTTGTATTACTCGGCACCGATTATGTCTATCCACGAACCACCAATAAAATCTTACGTGCCTTCTTGAAGTCCAAGGGCGTGGCTGATGCCGACATCATGGAAGAGTACACCCCATTTGGTCACAGCAATTATCAAACTATTGTTTCCAATATTAAGAAGTTCTCTGCGGGCAAAAAGACTGCGGTAATTTCGACTATTAATGGCGACTCCAATGTGCCGTTCTATCGTGAACTAGGCAATCAAGGCATTAAAGCATCGGATATTCCTGTGATGGCCTTCTCGGTGGGTGAGGAAGAATTACGTGGGATCGATACCAAGCCATTGGTGGGTCATTTAGCATCATGGAATTATTTCATGTCGGTGAAAAATCCGAAAAATACTGAGTTTGTGAATAAATTCAAACAATATGCGGTGGAATACAAACTTCCAAATGCAGACAAAGTGGTGACCAACGATCCGATGGAAGCGACCTATGTCGGAATCAATATGTGGAAGCAAGCCGTTGAAAAAGCAGGCACGACTGAGGTGGATAAAGTCCGTGATGCGATGGCAGGTCAGACCTTTGCCGCACCATCGGGCTATACCTTAAAAATGGATGAAACCAATCACCATCTACATAAACCCGTAATGATTGGACAGATTCGTGGCGATGGTCAATTCGATGTGGTCTATAAAACACCGCAAACCATCAAGGCGGAGCCTTGGAGTCCGTATATCCCGAAATAAAGTTTTTTCGCCTGCTGTGCTGTATTAGCAGCAGGCTTTTTTATTCTGTTTTTTGATCTATTTAAAACCGTTAATCATAAGGGGAGTTCTATGGCGAAACACTATGTTTTGGCACTGCTCTGCATCATGGCACAGATGATTTTTAGTCCAGCATGGGCAGAAGTCACATCCGCAACAACCGTGACGTCTACAGCTTCTCAAGATGCCATTCAGACCTTTGTGAAGTCCGATTTTGCGACGCGTCGTGCCATGCTCAATCAATGGCCTGCCAGTATTGAACAACTGGATCAACTGGTCGCCTATATTGATCAAAATGAGCTGTATACCGATAGCGCAGGCAATACTTATCTGTTAAAAAATGATGACAAGCTGTTCAGTTATCCTGAGCAGCAGGCGCTGGAACAATGGCCTGCGGATTTATCCCAAGTGACTTTGGTGAATACGCTACGCAAGGCGCTGAATTTTGGTCAAGCCAAGGCCAAACTGAATTCTACAGATGCTTCACAACGTTTAGCTGCGGTGGATATTTTAGAAAATAATTTGGCTGAACTCGATGTAACGATGGTGAAGCAGCTTTATCTGAATGAAAAAAATGATCAGGTCAAAGCACGTTTAGCACAGCTCAAAGCCCGTTTGGATTTTAACAGTGCTGATGCGTTTACCAAGCTTGAAGCCGTAAAAGTCTTGGCGGATTCCAATCGTCCTGATGTGTTTGCCTTAATCACTCAAACTTTAGAACAACCGCAAAGCAATCCTGCATTGAAGGCAGCGTTGTTGGATGCACACAATAAAATTAAAACCCGACTACAAATCAGTGAGTGGTCAGGCCATATCTTTTCTGGCCTCAGTACCGCCAGTATTTTATTGCTTGCAGCGCTTGGTTTGGCGATTACCTATGGTCTGCTTGGGGTAATTAACATGGCACATGGTGAGCTGATCATGATCGGTGCCTATACCACCTATGTAATTCAAAGCTTTTTTAAAACCCATTTCGCGGGGCTGGTGGACTGGTATCTATTGGCGGCAATTCCTGCGGCTTTTCTGGTCAGTGCCTTGATGGGCATGTTGATTGAACGCACCGTGATTCGCCCACTCTATGGCCGTCAGTTGGAGACTTTGCTCGCCACCTTTGGGGTGAGCCTGATCTTGATGCAATTGGTGCGAATGGTGTTTGGTGCGCAGAATGTCGAGGTTTCAAATGTCAGTTGGTTGAGTGGCGGAATTGCGCTCACACCGAGCCTGATGCTGCCGTATATCCGTATCGCCATTATTGGCTTTACTGTTGCGGTGCTATTACTGTTGCTGTTTTTACTCAATAAAACCCGTTTTGGTTTATTCGTTCGAGCCGTGACGCAAAACCGTCAAATGGCGCGTGCTGTCGGTATTCGATCTGCACGGATTGACATGATGGCCTTTGGTCTGGGTTCAGGCTTGGCAGGTTTGGCAGGCTGTGCTTTGGCGCAGGTGGGGAATGTTGGCCCAGATCTCGGTCAAAACTACATTATTGATGCCTTCCTTGTGGTTGTTGTTGGTGGTGTCGGTCAAGTGTGGGGTGCTGTATTGGCAGCACTCGGACTGGGGATTAGCGGTACAGTTTTAGAGATTGGCTTAGGCGCAGTGCTCGCAAAAATTATTCTCTTGGTTCTTGTGATTTTGTTTATCCAAAAGCGTCCACAAGGTTTGTTTGCCATCAAAGGCCGTTTTGTGGAGTAAGCCAATGAAAATCACTTCTTTATTTGCCGACAAGCCCTATAGCGCCGTGGCGATTGCAGTCTGTTTCGGCGTGCTATTGTTGTTGCCTTGGCTACACCTGTTGTCTCCTGATTCGGCCTTTTATCTGTCCGCTTATTGGATTACCTTGATTGGCAAAATCATGTGTTTGGCCTTGGTGGCTTTGGCATTGGATTTGGTCTGGGGTTATGCTGGCATTTTGAGCTTAGGACATGGTTTGTATTTTGCTTTGGGCGGTTATGCCTTTGGCATGTACTTGATGCGTCAATCCGCAGGCGACGGTCTACCTGATTTTATGCGTTTTCTCAGTTGGACTGAATTGCCTTGGTATTGGGTTGGGACCGACCATATTGCTTGGGCTTTGGCTCTAGTCATTCTTGTCCCTGGCTTGATCGCATTTATCTTTGGCTTTTTTGCCTTTCGCTCCAAAATCAAAGGCGTGTATTTCTCGATTATTACCCAAGCTATGACCTTTGCCGCAGCGCTGCTATTCTTTCGCAATGAAACAGGCTTTGGGGGCAATAATGGTTTTACGGGCTTTAAGACTATTCTCGGTTTTGACATTACCTCTGCACCGATGCGCGCCACGCTATGCTTTGTGACTGCGTTGATGTTGATGTTGTGCTTCCTTGGTCTACGCCAACTGATGAATCGTCCTTATGGACGGGTCTTGGGCGCAATTCGTGACAGTGAAAATCGCTTGCAATATCTCGGTTATCGCACGTTGTGGTACAAGCTGTCGGCATGGGTATTGTCGGCGGTGATCGCCGGTATCGCTGGGGCGTTATATGTACCACAGGCGGGCATCATCAATCCAAGTGAAATGAACCCCGTCAACTCAATCGAAATGGCGGTGTGGGTGGCTGCGGGTGGACGTGGAACCTTGATTGGCCCGATTTTAGGGGCAGGTTTAATCAATGCAGTAAAAACCTACTTCACGGTGGCTGCGCCAGAAGCGTGGTTATTGATCTTGGGGGCGCTGTTCATTGTGGTGACCTTGTTCTTACCTAAAGGTGTCATTGGTTTATTTGATCGTTTTAAAAAGGAGCGTGACTAAATGAGTGATGTATTAATAGACTCAGCTCAACATGGCGGTCAACTGGGTGAGGGCTATGGTCGTGCCAAGCCACAAGGTGCGGATTTTAGCCACGGCATTGCCTTGTATCTGGAAAAAGTCAGTGTCTGGTTTGACTCATTTCGGGCTTTAAATGACCTGTCGCTGTATATTGCTGAGGGCGAATTACGCTGCATTATCGGGCCAAATGGGGCGGGCAAAACCACCTTGATGGATGTGATTACCGGTAAAACCCGTCCGACCACAGGCACGGCATTTTTTGGGCAAAACTATGATCTTGCCAAAATGAGTACCGAGCAAATTGCTGAAGCGGGCATCGGTCGAAAATTCCAAAAACCAACCGTATTTGAAAATTTTACCGTCATGGAAAACCTGCTACTAGCTGCACCACGAGATAAGCGGGTGAAAAAAAGTTTATTTTCCCGTTTAGATCCAGAAGCGCAATTGGCCTTGGATGAAAGTCTGGAACAGATCCGCTTACAGGAATTTGTGCAAAAGCCAGCAGGGTTACTTTCACATGGACAAAAACAGTGGCTGGAAATTGGCATGTTGCTGATGCAACGACCGCAGTTAATTTTACTGGATGAGCCAGTTGCAGGTATGACCGATGCTGAAACTGAGCGCACCGCTGAACTGTGTCTGGAGCTGAAGAAAAATCATACTCTTGTGGTGGTCGAGCATGACATGAGCTTTATTGACACCATCAGTGAAAAAGTCACGGTACTGGCGCAAGGGGCAATCTTGGCCGAGGGCACATTGGCAGAGGTTCAGGCCAATGAAGATGTGATTGAAAAGTATTTAGGACGCTAGGAGAGACACATGCTAGAAGTGAAACAAATCAATCAATTCTATGGTGGCAGTCATATTCTGCGTGATGTGTCTTTTAACGCGCCTGTGGGTGAATGCAGTGTAGTCTTGGGGCGCAATGGCGTGGGCAAAACCACCTTGCTGAAATGCTTGATGGGGATTCTGCCGATTAAATCAGGGCAAATTTTGCTGGATGGTAAGGATATTGCCAAAATGTCACCTGAGCAACGGGTGCGTGCGGGTTTGGCCTATGTGCCGCAAGGTCGCGATATCTTTTCGACTTTAACGGTAGAAGAAAATATTTTAATTGGTATGGCAAAATTTTCGGGTGCGAAAACACGGAAAGTACCGAGTCATCTTTACGAAATTTTCCCTGTGCTGGATGAAATGAAACATCGCCGTGGTGGTGATTTATCCGGTGGGCAGCAACAACAGCTTGCGCTCGCTCGAGCGTTGGCTTCAGAGCCAAGCGTATTAATTCTGGATGAACCGACCGAAGGGATTCAGCCGTCGATTATTAAAGATATTGGTCGGGTGATTCGTAAACTGGCCGATCAGGGCGAGATGGCGATTATTCTGGTAGAGCAGTTTTATGACTTTGCCGAAGAGTTGGCAGATGCGTATACCGTGATGGCGCGTGGGCAGGTGATTGCGCAAGGGCGAGGGGAGGAGATGCCTGAGAAGGGGATTCGGGAACTGGTGGCGATTTAAAACACTCGAAAGAGATTTTCGACCTACGGCCTGATTAAACAGTGATCATTGTGGAATCTTATTGTTTTATATCTAATCTTAGGATAAACCTGCGGTTCGCCCTACTTTGGTTTCGCCCTGAGAAGCGTTTGAAGCTTCGTAAGGGCAAAGGCATTTATCACCTATGCAATGAGTGATTAAAGCTGCTCAATCTTTATTGCAACTTTTCTTGCGCTTTGCTAAAGCTTTAGTCGCTTTAGCTTGCTCAGGTTGTGAATGATGTTTCCGAGTCTCATACTTTTTCTTAAATTTTTTGTTGAGTTTGGGTGTAAAGATCATTCATTTGTTTTCCACTTTATAAAACGTGCCGCCAGCATAGACATTGTGCCCAAAGCCACATGAGGACTCACCACTGTTTTGTTCAACTTCAATTTTTTGTCCAAGCTTTGCATCATTGGCAAATTGGAGTTTGATCTGACAGTCTTCATAGCGATAGCTGGCTTGCTTTGACTTGAGTGGCATGGTCGTTTCGAATTGCCCCATATTCGGACCATAGATCAAGCCGCGCAGCCCGAAGTAGTAGCCATCGAAGGCGATCTGATATTGATTCTGTTTTTTGCTGACCTTGAGATAATCCCATTGTCCAAAACCATTGGCACGGACATAAGTCCCTTGTAGATCCGAAGATACTTTGGGCTTCGGGAGCTGTTTTAAGTTGTATTGACTGGTTTTAGAATCCTTATCTCTGAGAAACCAAACTTTTGCCCATTGCGGTTTGCCTAATTTGGCATAACTCAAGCCGACATTATTGTTGGCAATTTCGATGTCTCTGTCACTGACCTGAATCCCGCTTTCATCTGCATTGGCCTGACAGAAATGTGCCCATGCGGCTTGGTCTTCAAATTGCTTGGCAGCTTTGAGATATTGTTTTTGATCGTAAAACTTTTTACCTGTTTGCGCATATTGTTTCACTTTGGCACAACCTTGCTGTAATTCCTGTTCAAAAGAAAGTTCTGCAAAGCTCGCGCTTGAACTGATTGCCATGATGAGGCACAGACCGAGTTGAGATGTTTTAATCATTGTTGGCTATTTTTGAAATGAACTCTTGTTTTCATTTTAAGCCATAATCGAGTTGCCTGACAGTACGCTAAAAGTGAGCTTTTTATTGAGATTCTGTGAGTTGCAGTTGCATCCAGACTAAATCGCGCCATGTGCCAAACTTTTGGCCCACTTGTGGCATATAACCAGTTTGAATAAAGCCAAGCTGTTCATGTAACACAATCGAGCCCTTATTTTCACTATCAATCGCAGCCACCATGATATGCATGTTTTGCTGTTTGGCCAGATGAATGAGCTGTTGCATCAGCGCTTTGCCCAGACCTTGGCGAGCGTAGCTTGGGTCAACAAAAACAGAATGTTCAATGCTTTGACGATAACCGCTGATGGTTCGAAAGGCAGTGTAATAGGCATAAGCTGCGACTTGATGACTATTTAGGTCTTCGACCACGATCATGGGAAATTGTTGTTGCTGCATGCCGTGAAAACGCTGCTGATAATCCACCAAGGAAACCGCCTGATCGTTCCAGTTCGCCGTCCCATTCAGGATCTCTGTATTATAGATCGTGAGGATTTGCTCGAGGTCATCAACTGTGGCAAAACGAATGTGGAAATGTGTGGCTAAGTTAGAAGGGGCAAGTGCAATATTTTCAGACATGGGCAAAGGTCATCGAATCAGACAAATCACAAGACAAGGCATTGGGAAAGCGGCAAATCGTTTCAGGTTTATATTCAGTGATACCAACAAAAACAGCAAGGGAATCCTTGCTGTTTTTTTAACATTCTAATCAGATTAGAAATGGTATTTAATCAAAGCGCTGACGTTGTTTTCGTCACGGTTTTTCATACCAAATTTGTTATTCCAAACTGAATGCTCAACACCTAAGTAAAGGCGAGTGTCTGGTGAAATGTGTTTGCCCAAGTTCCACTTGTATTGTGTGGTCCAGTTCAGTTCACTGGCGTGATCTTTTTCGCCTGTTGACCAGTCAAGGAAACCGTCCACCAAGAAATCTTCGTTTGATACTTTAAATGGCAAAGCATAAGCAATGGTCATTTGGTAGTCATCAGCGGTATTTTCGTTGTTGGCACGGTAGAAGTTTACATTCGCATATTGGAAATATGGAATCGCAAGATCAAAACCAACACCATACAAGAAGTTGTCAAAACTAGCGAAGTCATCATTGTTGCTTTCCCAAGTGGTTGAGATCAGCACATCTTTGATTGGACCAAACGCAAGTTTTTGACCTGAAATTTCACCCAAGCTTAAACGTGGAGAAAGCTCGAAATAGGTGCTTTTGTGGTCATCGCTGCCACGCATGCGATCCATAAAGAAGAATACATCGGCATATTTTACTTTTGCCGCATATTCAACCGTGATCGTTGTTTGCTTTTCATCAACAACTTCGTAGTTTTCACCGTACAAACCAGTCAAGCTAAAATCTTGCCAAATCGGCTTTGCTTGAGTGAAAGCGGCTGTAGATACCAATAAACCTGTTGCTGCAAGTTGCTTCAATTGCATTTAAAAAATCTCCCCCCAAAAGGCGTGTCAAGGATACAAGGTATTAAGCAAAAATAAAGCCAAATTTGACCAAATGAACAAAAGAATTGTATATGCAGGGACGCGCCTAAAAGACCTTAAAGTTAAGCAGCTTTTTGTTGAAGATTTCATCAAAATGTCAAAAATCAGCTTGCATATTTTGGAGGAAAGACAGATATTGGAATTATAGAAGATCTTCTTACATACTGAAAAACAACAGATGCAAAGCGAGGAGACAACACGCATTTACACAATCAGAATATACAACTGCGCTGAATGACTGCATGCTCAAAGTGTGCCAGATAAGAAAGTTTTGTAGCACCGTCTCACAGAAAAGAGAGGAAGATATTTATGAATATTGAAATCCGTACAGATAAAAACATTCAAGGTAGTGAACGCTTAAACAGTTATGTTCGTGCAGAACTTACACAAGAATTCCAACGTTATAGCGAGCGTATTACACATTTTTCG
The DNA here is from genome assembly GCF_013072695.1 of Acinetobacter sp. Ac_5812. GTDB lineage: Bacteria > Pseudomonadota > Gammaproteobacteria > Pseudomonadales > Moraxellaceae > Acinetobacter. The sequence continues at coordinate 361,098 of NZ_LXUK01000001.1, read as the reverse complement.
GTTCATATTAGCGATGAAAATGGGGATAAAACGGGCGATCATGACAAACGCTGTATGATTGAAGCTCGCCCAGCAGGAATGAAACCTGTCGCAGTGACTCATAAAGCAGCAAATATTGATAACTCGATTCATGGTGCGATTGATAAGCTAAAACGTAGCTTAGAGCACCTGTATGAGAAAAAAGAGCAGCATCGTGGTGGTTTACCTGAATATGTCGATGTAGATGACGATGTAAAAGTGGATGATGAAGCATAAAAATCGACGCATAAAAAAAGCCCTGTTCGGGGCTTTTTTTATGCGTGTATCAAATTTATACATGATTTTTTAGATGGTTTTATAAAATCCTGTCAGGATATTCGGCATAATAGACAGATTAAAAAATATTGTGAGAATTGGTCATGTTAAATAAGCAACAGCAGGCCTTGGTGCAAGCCATACAACAACTCGATTTGGACCAAGTGCAATCTTTACTTGCTGAAGGACTCGACCCGAATTTTATTGATCCTGAACAAGGACCACCTGTGTCCATGATTTGTGATGGTCTATTTGCTTGGTGGGAAAGAATCTGTGAAGCTTATGAAGCAGGTAAGCCTTTCACTGACGAAGAAAAGCAACAACAACTTAAAGTTTATTTAGATATTTTAGAAGCCTTGATTCAAGCCAAGGCAAATTTACATTTGTGGGATACCGAAGAGTTTTATGGTCCGCTTTGGGATGCGGCAAGTTCGGCTTGTGTGCCTGTGGTCCAACGCTTACTCGATGAAAAAGTAGATCCAAATACCCGTGATGAAGAAGGCCTAACGGTTTTATCTTCTATTAGTCAGCTGTTCTTTGATTGTGAATTCGATGAAATTGATTGGTCAGAATCATTGCCAGAAGAGCGAGCAACACTGGAATTGCTACGTGAACATGGTGCAAAAATGTCAAAAGAGCTCAGCGCATAAGCCAAGCTATTAAAAATAGAACGAGGAATAGAATGAAAACATTGCAAATATCGAGCTTAATTGCTGTATCTATGCTCACAAGTACCGTTTTTGCGGCTGACTTTTCTTTTGACCGCCCTGGTGCGGGGATAGGGACAGGTATTACCCCTGTAGGGCAGTTGGCATGGGAACAAAGTTTACCGAGTGTCAGCTATCAAGAAGGCAAGGTTGATGGTGTCAAAGACAAGACCTTGACGTTGAATGGTGACATGTTATTGCGTACAGGTTTAGCTGATGGCCTCGAATTGCAATTGGGTTGGCAAGGTCCAGTGTGGCAGCAATACAAACGTGCGGGCACGAAAAAAGAGACCAATGGTCTGGGCGATGTCAGCATTGGTTTGAAAAAAGCCATTGATCTAAAAGATGATCGTTTATCTATGGCCTTGTTGGCTGAAGCCATTATTGCAACGGGGAATGATGAATTCACCAACCATGATGATATCTATAGTCTCACTTCAGCAGTTGCTTACGAATTTAGTGACTTGATTGGAACTTCGATCACGATGCGTTATGAAGCGCAGAACAGTAATTGGGCCGTGACTGCAATTCCAACGATTGACTATAAAATTGCAGGTAAATTATCGGGTTATTCAGAGTTTGTTTACCGTAAAGCCGAGAGCAAGGATTATGAATATGGTCTTGGTACAGGTCTGATCTATGCCTTGAATAATCGCACGCAATTGGATGCCAGCATTGGCGTTGATCTTAATGGCGATCAAAAAAGTTATAACGGTGGCTTCGGCGTATCGGTTTTATTCTAACAATAATGAATACTCCTGAATTCTCTTAAATTTACTTCTGTATAAGTGGGAGGGAGGTTCAGGAGAGTGATAGTGAGATAATCATGCAAATGTGTGTTCAGACTGGGAAATCTTTCCCGCTGATGCGTTACTTTCTTGGGACTTTATTGTTGTTATGTGGGTCTTTGACTTACGCTCAAGAAAATTCATCGGCGCCATTACTCAGCCCCGAACAGGCGTTTGCATTTACGGTTGAGTCGACAGCACAGAATCAAGCGCGCTTGCATTGGTCGATTCAGCCGAATTACTATTTATATCAACACAAATTTGAAGTGCAGCAGGGCAATCAGCCCGTCGCATTGACTTTACCGAAAGCGGTGGAGCAGTATGATGAGAACTATGGTCACAGCCAAGTTTATTATCAACAAGCCGAATTTAGTATTCCAACTCAAGCCTCGCAACATTATCGTGTGACTTGGCAGGGCTGTGCCAAGGACCGTATTTGTTATCCTCCGCAAAATATTGAATTTCAGACTGATGCCGATGGTCTAGTCAGTGCTCAGAATGTCAGTGCAAACTCACAAAAAAGCTTTTTAGATGTGGCGCGTGCATCCAATTCCTTAAATACCCAAACGGCAACAAATGATGAGGCACAAGCTGAGCCAACGGCAAAAAATTCAAATGTGATGGCACAAGACCAAAAGTGGTCAAGCGCACTCGAACAGCATTCGCTGGCCTATAGCATCTTATTATTCTTGGGTTTAGGAATTTTATTGGCGTTCACGCCATGTTCCTTACCAATGTTACCGATTCTGACCTCATTGATTGTGCGTGACAATAAAGGCGTCAAGGCTTGGTCGATTGCACTGACTTTTGTCGTGAGTATGGCTTTGGTCTATGCGGTATTAGGTTTGATTGCTTCTGCAGCAGGGCTGAATTTCCAACGCTGGTTACAACAACCCGTGACATTGATCGCATTTAGCTTATTGTTCGTGGTGTTTGCCCTCAATTTATTTGGCCTGTTCGAGTTGAAACTGCCACAGAACTGGGTCAATCGACTGGATCAGCTGCAGTCCAATCAAAAAGGCGGTACTTTGGTTGGTGCCAGTGTCATGGGCATGATCTCTGCACTGTTGGTCGGGCCATGTATGACCGCACCTTTGGCTGGGGTATTACTGTTTATCTCGCAGACACAAAGTCAATGGCAAGGTGGATTGTTGCTGTTTACGCTCGGTTTTGGCATGGGCATTCCATTGCTATTGGCCAGCGTTTTGGGGGCAAAAGCTTTACCCAAAGCTGGTGACTGGATGAATCAAATCAAGGTGATCTTTGCCTTTTTAATGCTGGCATTGAGCATTTACTTTATCCGTCCTTTGCTGCCAGAGTTAGCGATTCAAATTCTCAGCTTAATTCTTGGTTTGGCTTTTATTATTTATGCGGCATATCGCTTGTTTGCACAGAAAAGTAAGTTGCAATGGTTGTATGCGATATTATTGATTTTAGCGATTCCAGCATTGGCTTTTAATCAATATCAGCATTTTCAAAGTCTCAGTTCAGTTCAGGCTGATAAGTTGGCCGAATGGCATGTGGCAAAAACAGCAGATGAATTTCAGCAGATTTTAGCCAATGCACCCAAAGACCGTGGCATTGTGATTGATGTCTATGCGGATTGGTGTGTGGCTTGTCAGCCGATTGAGCATCGCATTCTAAAAGATGCCGAAGTCCAGCAGGCGTTATCGGGTTATTATTTAATTAAAATGGATTTAAGCCATTATGATGCGTCACACCAAGCATTGTTAGCACAGTGGGATATTTTAGGACCACCGACTTATTTATTCTTAGATCAGCAACAACAAGAAATTCGCTCGCTACGCTTAACGGGTGCATTCCAAAAAACTGAGCTATTGCAGCAATTGGCATTATTTAAAGGGAAACAATAACAATGTATCAACTCTTTATTGGCAATAAAAACTACTCCACTTGGTCGATGCGTCCATGGGTTTTACTTACACAAGCGGGGATTTCCTTTCAGGAGCATGTGATCCGGTTTGATAGCTTTGAAGCAGATAGCCAATTTAAAACAGAGATTCTAAAGCTCAACCCAACGGGTAAAGTCCCTGCGCTTGTGAATGGCGAACTGGTGGTCTGGGATAGCTTGGCGATTTGTGAATATATTGCGGAACAGCATCCTGAACTTGATTTGTGGCCACAAGAGAAGACATGGCGTGCTCGAGCACGTTGTATTAGTGCAGAAATGCATAGCAGCTTTCAAAGCCTACGCAATCTCTGCCCCATGAATGTAGAAGCGGATCTGGCACATATCGGCAAACAACTCTGGGCTGAACATGCGCAGTTACGTGCTGATGTGGCTCGAATTGATCAGATCTGGTCTGAACGTCCGAGCGAAGACAGTTTTTTATGTGGCGAGTTTAGTATTGCAGACGCATTCTATGCACCAGTGGTGATGCGTTTTGAATGCTATCAACTGCCACTCTCCGCATCCAGCCAAGCCTATGTGCAAAAAACCTTGTCTTTGGCATCGGTGCAGCAATGGATTGACGAAGCTAAACAGGAGCAGATGTTTGTGCCTTTTGATGAACCTTATCGTCAACATCGAGAAGAATTTTTGAAAGGCTAATCAACATTGCAATGAAGGCATATTGTGCCTTCATTGTTCTAGCTTGTTGCAAGATCAGTAAATATTTTCACTTGATTACGCCCCGCAGCTTTGACTGCATACAAGGCTTGATCGGCTTGACTGATGATCAAATGTGGTTCATCGGCACTGAGTGAACTACTAATCCCAAAGCTGGCACTCACGCTAAATTCCTGCTTATATTCTGTAATAAAGCGCAGTTGTGATACTGCGTGGCGACAGCGTTCAGCTACGTTCTGTGCTTGCATCGTCGGCGTATTAGGCAGTAATAAAATAAACTCCTCGCCACCAAAACGACCAATGATATCTTGATCACGTAGATTACTTGCCAAGCATCGTGCGACTTGGATCAATACTTGATCGCCCATGCTATGCCCATATTGATCATTAATCGTTTTAAAATGATCGAGATCAAGCAAAATAATGGAATAGAGCGGGTGGGGGTGTTGATGCAACTTATTTAAATAGCTACTGATACTACGTCGATTGAGTACATTGGTTAGAGGGTCGAGACGACTGAGGATCTGAATGGTCATTTCCCGCGTTCGCCATTGTGTCAGTAAAATTTCAAATAAGAATAAACACGCCAATAAAATCGGCAATAAGAAAAATACCATACTGCCGACCCAGAATGGATGCATCGGTACTTCATTTAGGCGCTGCATATTAAACAAAGGCGCATAAGTCAGCATCCCAATCATGCTCAGGTAGTTGCATAGCAATAAGGCAAGTGTTGCTGGAATCAAAGCGCAATAGACCATCCTGCGGTCAAACAGCACTAGGCCTACACCCACCACACTGACATAACCCACCATAGTCGCTGGGCTAAAACTGCCGGCTAAATAGCCTTTATGGCATAGCATTGCAGTAAAAATCTGCACGCTGAGGATAGGTAAAACATTCTGCGCCCAAGTTCGATCCTTAAACACATGGCAAGGAATAATCAGCAGCAGCATCACGGTTAGCGTAATCAGGCTAGTAATTAAGTGCGAACGCACAATCCCAAGATTGACCCATTCAGAATACTGTGGATGTATCAGGACAAAAATATCCCAACTGATCCAAAACAGGCTCATAAATGCAGCAAGTATCAGTAATAAAATACTTTTTTTGAGTATGGTCCAATTGACGACAATATGATGTTCCCAAGAAAGCTTAAAGCCCCATCCTTTTGTGTCAGTTGACCGATTAAAACGAATCTTCACCATTGGCATGCATCCTTTTATGCAATGAGATTCCGAGTAACTGTAGATCTGTCGTCAAAATACCGAAGAACGATTATTGAAATAACAATAACATCTTTAGAATGAGAAAAAAGTCTAGCTCTGGGCTTTTTAATGCAAATTAGGACGGGAAAAATTCTTTGATAAATCAGCTCTTATCAGAATATCCAATGACTTTTATTTTATGATGACCAAAGGGAATTAAGAATGACAATGGTCAGACATAGCTGACCATTTTTTACACAATTTTGTTTTGCTTAGTCACGATCGAGAGCATGCGCAAACGCTGCGATATCTGCCAAAGCTTGCTTTGCCTCAGGGAACCAAGCATTAAACATCTGGAAATTATGCCACATGCCGGTATACAGCTTGAACTGAACTTTGACATCAGCTTTTTCAGCTTTTTCTCTAAAGCGTTTTGAATCATCCAATAGAATTTCTTTAGAGCCGACTTGTACCAAGGTAGGTGGAAGCCCTTTTAAATCATCAAACAACGGTGAAACACGTGGATCATCGGTTTGAATATTATCGCTAAGATAATGATTAATACCTGCCTGTAAGGCCTCAATAGACAACAAGGCGTCATGTTTCTGGTTAAAGCGTAGCGATTCACTGGTTAAGGTGAGATCAAGATAAGGCGACATCAGAATCAAGCCACTTGGCATCAGTTCAGATTGTTGTTTGAGACGCAAACACAGTGCCAAGGCAAGGTTTGCACCACAAGAATCACCTGAGATAATAATATCTTTCGGTTTAATGCCTTGTACCAATAGTGCTTGATAGACATCAAAAATCGCATCGATGGCTTCGGGATATGGATGCTCAGGTGCGAGTGGATAATCAACATGAATCACTTGCATTTGAGTACGTGCTGCAATATCTGTCATCAAGGCACGATGAGTATTTAAACTACCAAGGAAAAAAGCACCACCATGAATGTGGAAAATCAGTTGTGTGGCAGCAGCTTGGGCTTTAATTTCTTCACCACGAACACCAGCCAAACGGATGGGGCGGACTTGTACTGTTGGATCTTGGGGAAAGAGACGGCACAGTTGATCGAGCAACGGACGTAATGCATTTGGGGCCAAGTTAAATTGGCTCGGTGTCCGAATCGTCGCTTTAAGTAAGGATTCAGTAAAATAATATTTCCAAACAGTAGCAAATTTCATAATTTTTCCATATTGTTAGATCAGTATAGCAATAAGAAAGTTCTTGAAAATAAGCTATGTCTAAGCACGACGATAAAATCTGAAAAAATGTGCACTATGACACTCTTACTCAGGTTATACCAAATAGTCATAATCAAGAATTGCAATATTGATTGAAGTTCTCAATACTTTCAGTTTGAAAGACCCCTTAAGGATATTACAAAAATGAAGAAAATTGCTTTAGCATTTGGATTGCTCGGTTTGACAACTTTTGCCAATGCAGCGGATGCGCTGAATGGCACTGTTTGGCAGACAATTGATGATGAAACAAAACAGCCAAAGGCGATCGTGAAATTCACGGAGCAAAAGGATGGAACGTTAACGGCGTCGATTCAAAAATATTTAGTAGCAGGCCAGGAAAATGCTTGTTCTAAATGTGAAGGAACTTACCATAACAAACCACTGAAAGGCGTGACTATTGTAAATGGCCTGAAAAATGTCGGTGGTGTGAACTACGATGGTGGTTCAATTATCGATCCTAAAAATGGTAAAACCTATAAATTGAAAGCTGAAATTATCGAAGGTGGTAAAAAGCTGAAATTACGTGGTTATATCGGTGTAGCTGCTTTAGGCCGTAACCAAACTTGGATTCGTACCAACTAAGCCAGATTTAAATAATAAAAAACCGGGTCCTAAGACTCGGTTTTTTATTTCTGCTCATCTTTAGCGTTTAAGCGGATAAAGCTTGATAGGTGGCTTCATCAAAGCCAATCACAAAACCTTGTGGGGTTTGCAGTACAGGGCGCTTAATCAGGCTAGGCTGCGCGATCAGGGTGTCAATCAGGTTCTGTTCATTGCTGGTGGCGTGTGTTTGCTCATCGGCAGTGAGTTTGCGCCATGTGGTGCCTTTTTTATTCAGTACTTTGTCTGCACCAATCTCTTTTAACCAGATCGCTAAAGTATCTGCATCAATGCCTTGTTTTTTATAATCATGAAATTCGTAATTGATGCCGTTGGCTTGTAAGGCATCAAAGGCTTTTTTCATCGAATTACAATTTTTAATGCCGTAAATTTTAAACATAGCGAAAACCATAAAAGAATAAAAGAGATGAGCCAAAGCCTAACGCAAAAGAAGGGGGGTGTACCAGTTGAAATTTTTTATTAAGTTGATCGGTAGGGTGTATGCAGCAATAATTAAATGACGAAAATGATCATGTGAATTGAGCAGAACTGCTAAAGACAAATTAAAGCAAGAAAATCTAAGATTTAGAAAAGAGAAAACCCGCATATAATCTTCCTGATTATGCGGGTCTCATTTCAACGTCCAATGTCTCATCCATGCAAATAAACTTAATCTAAGTTTATTTTATCTTCCTACGGCGTCCTATCCCTTTTTGGTCATCCTGACCGCTTCCCTGTGCCGTGAAGCTATAATGCCGTTCTAGATGCGAAATAAAAATATACAAAAGCGACAAGTTATGTAAGCTAAAGAAGCGGTAAAAGTGAACAGGTGTTCACTTATTCGTGTATTTTGTAGTCGATAATCACGGGTGCATGGTCACTAAACCATTGTTCTTTATAGACCCATGCATTTGTTGTACGTGCTTTCCAGTCTGGAGAGCATGAATGGTAGTCGATACGCCACCCAACATTTTTCGCACGTGCTTGACCGCGATTTGACCACCATGAATACAATTCTGCTTCAGGGCGGACTTCGCGGAAGCTATCCACATAACCTAACTCATCATACATATGATCGAGCCAAGCACGTTCATGTGGCAGAACCCCAGAAGATTTCTGGTTGCCTGACCAGTTTTTAATATCGATGCGTTTATGCACGATATTGTAATCCCCACAGACAATGATTGATTTATTTTCATCTCGCCACTGTTTGAGTATTTTGGCGTATTCTTGTAAAAACACGTCTTTGCGTGCTTGCGCTTCGTCACCGCTTGATCCTGATGGCAAGTATAACGAGGCAATATGAACAGTTTGTGACAAGCCTAAATCAAATTCAGCGGTGATAAAACGGCCTTGGGAATCGGCGAGTTCAAAGCCTAAACCATCTTTTACCGATACGAATGGCAGACGGCTATAAATCGCTGTGCCTGCATAGCCCGCACGTTCAGCAGGGAACAGGTGGGTATACCAGCCTTCAGGTTTAAATTTATCGGTCCATTGCTCATGGGTGATGCGGCTTTCCTGCATACACACCACATCGGCACCCGACTGTTCTAACCATTCGAGCAGGCCTTTGGTGACTGATGAGCGCAAGCCATTTACGTTAATTGAAACGACTCGAAGAATTTTTACATCACTTGGATAGCTATCCTTTGGTATCATACGTCTGTTTAACCTCAATTGAAGAATTTGGAGCACTTTATATGACAACGCCTGTGTCATTTCATCCGCAAGCTTTTATCGAACTCGCATTATCACGTGGAGTGCTTAAATTTGGTGAGTTTACCTTAAAATCAGGCCGTGTCAGTCCTTATTTCTTTAACGCAGGTTTGTTAAACGATGGTGAAGCACTGTCTTTGTTAGCGCAAGGCTATGCCGACAAACTAGTACAATGCGACAATGTCGGTGTGATTTTTGGCCCAGCGTATAAAGGAATTCCTTTTGTCGCAGCAACAGCGGTGGCATTGTCTCAAGTGCATGGTAAGAGCGTACCTTGGGGCTTTAACCGTAAAGAAGCCAAAGATCATGGTGAAGGCGGTGTGTTGGTGGGTGCATCGGTTGCGGGTCAAAAAGTCTGGATTATTGATGATGTGATCACTGCGGGGACGGCGATTCGTGAAGTGGTGACCATCTTAAAAAATGCGGGTGCTGAAATTGCAGGTGTGTTGGTGGCGCTAGATCGTCAGGAACGTGGACAAGGTCAGCTTTCTGCGATTCAGGAAGTGCAAAAAGAACTCGAAATTCCAGTTCATGCTCTCATTACCATGAAAGATTTGATGGATTATTTGGATGCGAAAGGCGAAAAAGACGCTTTAGCTAATATGCAGGCGTATCGTGAAAAATATGGCATCTAAGTTTTAGGTGTAAAGAAAAAGGAAGCGAAGGCTTCCTTTTTTGTTATAGGGTGCAGATCAGATTAACTCTTGATCTTAGTTCAGTTGATGCAGGCTTGTGAAATAACTGGCGGATAAAAAGATGATGAGCCTAAAACTAATCCCGAGAATGAGGGGGATGATCCAAGATTTTTTCTGATAACCTAAATTCTTGGTTTGATTGATTTGTTCCTTTGCAAAGAAAAAATACCATATAAATAAATAGACTAAACCTAATCCATTTGCACCACTGATACTGGACTCTAGATCATTGTTAAAATCACTATAAATAACAAATAGTGACAGGCATAAGACGATGAGGCTAATGGCTAACCATTTGTTTGATTTTGCGATATTGTCTTTATTACCTAAAGCCTCTGAGTTTTTTAAATATAGAATAGAGCCAAATATGGGAGTACACAGAATACTCCAGTTGGTAATAGCAGATGGATTCCAAAGGTAAGTTTTACTATTTTGCTGATTTATTTTTGTTCCACAGTTTGAGCAAAACTGTGATGAATCAATATTCAAGTGTCCACAATTACGACACGTCATAGTCTTAACACTCCGTTTTTATTCTATTTTATCTGAGTGTATTTCAAGGTTTTTACCATGTTATTCTCTTTTTTATATCAAGTTGTTCCAAAAGAAGAGTTGGTCGGTATTTTATTAAACATTCTGATCTAACATTGCAGGCATCAGGATTTCTTTAATACAGCTAGCTTTGCTGGTTGAAATAATAAAATGAATTGCCTGAATCACATCGGCTAAAGGGATGAGAGAATATTCGGTTTGTTCTAAAATGTCTTGAGTGGCTTTATCAATCTCATATTCACTGGCTAGATAGCCCAAATTCAGCACACTGACTCCAATCAAGTGCTCACGTAAGATTTCTCGTAGTGATTGCGCAATGCCCCTTAACGCAAATTTGGTAGCGGAGAAAACAAGTTCTTTACCATTATGATTATCAACACCCCAAGTGGAGCCGATCAGAATAATTTTGGCGTTGTCGGAGAGTTTGAGATTTTCAATGAGAGATTGAATCGACAGGATACAGGTGCTGATATTGGTATTGATGATTTGGTTGATTTCAGCAGCAGAAACCTCTTCAAAATTATAGTTGTCGCTAAAAGCTTGTTGCTCCCAAATGCCCACATTGTAAATCAGTACATCAATTTTTTTCTGTCCAATTGCTGTTTTTACATCGCTTACAGCCTGCTCTGGTTTGGATAGATCAGCACGAATCCAGTTTAAGTTTGGAGTTTGTTGTGGTTGGCTGCGAGATACGCCATAGATGGTATCTGTTGGCTTTGGTACAGCTTGAACAATGGCTTTGCCTAGACCTTTACTGACGCCGTATATGAGAAACGTTTTATTTGAGTTATCCATCCATCTATCCGTATTTTTAGATTAAAAGATGACTATAAAAGCTCAAGTTGGCTTGAGGTCAATGGCGTATATGAATTATAACTGTTTAAAATAGAAAACGAAATTTTTCACTGTTATGACGGTTAAAATTTTTAAATTGGTAGTGTAGATATTATTAAAGATATAATATCCATACTTGTTAGAGTGTTAATAAATAAAAGAAAAATATTTATTATTTAATTGCAATTGTTTAAATTTCATGCTTTAAAAGAATAAAGTAATTAACCTATAGAAAGATTTAAAATATGGCAAGATGTACAGCACCAGTTCATGGTCATCGTTCAGCAAGTGCAAGAGCAAATTGCCCTGCATGTGGTGGTTACAGTAGTAGAGGCTATAACTCATATTCTTCTTACAGTTCATATTCCTCTTATAGTACCCCCTCAAACAGTTCTAGTACTAACAGTAGTGGAAAATCATCAGGAAAAGTAAAAGCTCGATGGTCTCCAGCAGGTTCAACTATATTTTATACTCCTGAAGAAATTAGAACTCTTTCTCCTGTACGTGATAATGTTGCAAAACGTATCGAGATACCTGACTTAAGAGATGTTTTCCTTTGTCATGCTTGGGATGACAGAAAAGGGGCTGCTAAAGAATTACATGATTTACTTGAATCAAATGGTGTATCTGTTTGGTTTAGCGAAAAGGATGTTCTTCTTGGTTCATCATTGCTTCGTGAAATAGACAAAGGTTTAGCAAAATCAAGAGTTGGCATTGTATTGGTTACACCATCTTTTCTTAAACGTGTTAAAGGAGAAGGTATTGCTGATAAAGAACTTTCCGCCCTCTTAGCTCGAGATTTACTTGTTCCAATAGTTCATGATACTACTTTTGAAGAATTACGTAATGTTAGCCCCTTGCTTGGATCTCGAAGTGGTTTAAGTACTATAGAAGAACCAATAGTAAATATTGCCGCCAAACTTGCTGAGTTAGTAGCCCCATAAATTTTTAAATTATGTTGTTACTGCTCAATGCTGTTACAAGGCCCCTAAACAGGGCCTTGTAAACATTAAGAAAAATGATCTTTCCTTGCATACCATTGAGTATGTTCACGTGAAAATGCATTTTCTGTATCGCCAATAAAATCAGAAAAAGCTTTTTCATTGTTTATTGGGTACAAAAAGTAATCAATTTTAATTTGTGTTATTTCTGATGCTGTTAATGAATAGGATGTTGATAATTCAGAATATTTTTTCACCTGTATCCAACCGACTAGACCTATCGCAGCTGTTACTATTATATCTGTTGGCCATACTTTTTCGTCTACATATCCTAGCCTCGATGCAGCTAGAACAACAGCAATTATATTGAGGATAATAACTATTGAAAACAATGAATTAGATTTAAAATTATTCTTTCTTGAGTTTTTTTTATACCAGTCTAATTGTGATTGAATTCTATATGATAGGTATGCGGATTTTCTTTTCTGTAAAGTACCATTCCTTAATTCTTGCATTCGATATGAAATTAAATCCTCATTGATATCAGCAGAAATTAAAAGCTTCAGCTCTTGATTTTGGTTTGTTATTTTTTTAATTGAATTAATAAACTTCACCTTTGCAATATCAGTATCCTCATGAAATGGTTCTGCTCTTGTTACAAAACGCCATGTAATAGTTCGAATAGACTCAGCTAACGATCTCGCAGAATACCATTTCCTGTCTGGCTTATTCAAAAAGAGACCTAATGATGAGATTAAGACACATACAACAATGAAAATCTGGAATGAAATAGTCCACTTTGTAACGTTTGGATAAAGAGATATTCCTGTAAGTACTATTAAGAACAAAATATGTGCAAAATAAAGACGATAAAACTGATTCTGATATTTTGTTGAAAGCTTATCTGAAACCTGAAACCAATTAGGAAAATCTGTATCTTTCATAAACCCAACTTTTTGTATGCAGAATCTGATAATACATAATTTTTTCCAACTTCTTGTTTAGGAATGTTTTCCAAACAGTACATTAATACTTTTTGCGAATATGGCAAGAAAACAAATCCTAAATCTTTAATAAAATCAGGACATAAATTATCAGAATTTCTAGAATTATTAAGATTTAAAGCAAATAATCTACAACCTTTTTTAACAGCACATTCAATTTCATACTTCACAAAAGTAGTTTTGAACTTTGTATCCTTACCTATTAAAAGTACAAATGTGCTTACTGAATCAATTCGCTCCTTACAAACTCTCTTAATATATGGAATATTCTCGGAACGAATTGCAGTAGGTAGCTGATAATCAATAAAATTAAAATCTGTATGAGGATTTTTTTTCCATGCTTTCATTAAATAGTAGTGACTTATATCCGAACTACTGAAACTAAAAAAAACTCTTGATGCCATAACTTTTCTTAAACTAAGAAATAAAATTTTAATTAGTATATCAGTATAAAAATCAATATAATAATTAAAATTTAAAATACTAGTGAGATAAAATGAAAGTTTTTTTGAGTTGGTCTGGAGACAAGAGCAAAGAAACGGCAGAATTATTAGATTCATGGATTAGATGCGTTTTACAAGCAGTAGATCCTTGGATTTCAACTAAGCATATTGGTCGGGGCGCTCTTTGGTTTACTGAAGTTGCTGATCAACTTCAACATACTACTATAGGAATTATTTGCTTAACAAAAGAAAATTTAAATAAGCCTTGGATTCTATTCGAAGCTGGATCGTTAGCCAGAGGCTTAACATCCTCTAGAGTATGCACATTTTTAGTAGATCTTCAACCTACAGATATTGAACCTCCTTTATCTCAGTTCAACCATACTCTTCCGAACAAAGATAATATGAGAGCTTTAATAGATACATTAAATGAATCTTTAAAAGAAAATAAATTACGAGATGATATTCTGGAGACTGTTTTTGAAACTTATTGGCCTAAGTTTGAAACCGAATTTGGTGCTATTCTTAAGAGGTATTCAAATGAGACTCTACAACCAGTCATTAGAACTGAAGAAAATATTTTGTTAGAGCTATTAGAAACAACTAGAACTTTTGATAAAAGAATTAGAAATATTGAATCATCCGTAAAAAATCAGAGTACTAATTTGAGAAATATTCTTTCTTCAAACCAAGCTAAAAGAAGAATTTTTGAGATGGTAAGAGAGGGTATTCCTAAGGAAATAATTATTGAAAATCTTGCAGATAAAGGAATTTCGCCAAATTTCACTATTAAAGAAATTAATGAAATATCCCGTGAAATGGGAATAGATATTATTAACGATAATCTTAATAATTTAGCTTAAAAATCAATTTAATAAAGTAATGCCTCCAAAGACAGGTATCTTGTTAATGAAGCCTTTTGGGGGGGCATTTAACATAATGGGTATTATGTAAATTATACATCCTCACACTTCTTACATTCCAACATCATCCCTAATTTTTCACTTCGCCCTTGTTCGCTTAACACCCAAGGGCGATTTTGCCACGGCGGATCATGGCGCACATGTTGCCCATGCCCACAAGCAAGATCAGCTATCCAATGAGCTTCTTCATCGAGATGAAAACCGACAATGGCTTGCTGCATTTAATTTTCCAGACTTTCGAGTTTAGATTGTTCCAAACCCTTTAAAAAACGATGGCATAAGTTATGAATCGCCAGCAGATCATTTGGGTCCATACCCAATGAGCAGGCGAGCTTAAACGGAATCAGGGTGATTTCATCTTTTGCAGTCAGTGCTTTTTCCAGCAAAATCACTTTTTTCATCCGCTCATCTTCTTTGACCGCAACACGTTTTAAAAACTGCTTTTCTTCGAGTTTTTTAATAATCGGTGTCAGCGTTCCGGAATCAAAAAAAGTCTTTTGCCCGATTTCAGACAACATCACATTGTCTTTCTCATACAAAGCCAGCAATACAATAAATTGCGGATAGGTTAGATCATATTCCTGAAGTAAAGGCCGATATTGGCGAATCATCGCATTGGTCGCAGAATACATGGCAAAACACACTTGGTTATCCAAAAATGAAACGTCAGCCACGATGATTTGTCCTCGACTCGGTTGTTGAACATTCAGTATAAATGGGATTGTGCAAAAAGTATATTGTGTATAATTAACTTGCACACAAGATAATTGTGTGAAATATTAAATAGGCAAGCTGAATGATTCAGCAAACGATTTTGAGTACATCCACCATTGGGTCGAAGAGAGAACACCTATGAGCAAGATTTATGATTTTCAGGCTGAACTGTTAGAAGGCGAACAAAAGAACCTCGCCGATTACCAAGGCAAAGTGTTATTGGTGGTGAATACGGCGAGTCAGTGTGGTCTAACGCCACAATTTGAAGGTTTGGAAAAGTTATATCAGGACTATCAACAACAAGGGCTGGTGATTCTTGGTTTTCCATGTAATCAATTTGCCAACCAAGATCCATCCAGCAATGAAGAAATTGGCAGCTTCTGCCAACGTAACTATGGCGTATCGTTTCCGATGTTTGCCAAGGTCGATGTCAATGGTCCAACCGCACATCCCTTGTATCAATACCTCACTTCTGCAGCCAAAGGTCTGTTAGGCAGCAGCATTAAATGGAACTTCACTAAGTTTCTGATCAATCAAAACGGTGAAGTGGTCAAACGCTATGCCCCAATCACCAAACCTGAAAAAATTGCCAAAGATATTCAAAAGCTTTTGCGATAAATAGCCTAGAAAATGAGGAAAATGGAAATGACTGGTCTACGATGCATCCACTGGTGATTTCCTCTTCCGAAACAAATTAAATCATAAAGCTGAATATTTTTAATATGTTGTAATTATTTGAACAAAATAGATTTTTTAATCTTTAAGATTTATACAACTTGTTTCACGATTGACCGCAAACTTCGCTATACTTTTTGCCAAGATTAAAAATACGAGCGTCAGAATATGCGTGTACTGGTGGTGATGGACCCAATTGAAACTGTGAATCTCAAAAAAGATTCAACCATGGCAATGTTATGGGCGGCCAGCCGTCGCGGACATGAGTTGGGCTATGCATTACAACACGATTTATATATCGACCAAGGTAAAGCCTTTGGCCTGATCTCACCGCTGAAAGTATTTGAAGACTATAACCATTACTATGAGTTGGGCGAGCAGCGCAAAGAATCTTTGGCGGATTACGATGTGGTGTTGATGCGTAAAGACCCGCCATTCGACATGAACTTTGTCTATACCACTTATATTTTAGAACAGGCCGAGCGTGAAGGTGTGTGGATTATCAATAAACCACAATCGCTACGTGACTGTAATGAAAAGTTATTTGCCACGCAGTTCCCAGAACTACAAGTACCCACTTTGGTGACCTCTCAACAAAGTCTGATTCGTGAATTTATCAAAGAACATGGTGATGTGATTGTAAAGCCTTTGGATGGCATGGGTGGCATGGGGATTTTCCGCCTATACCAAGATGGCGTGAACATTGGTTCGACTTTGGAAATGCTTACGGAAATGGGCACCCGTCCAATCATGGCGCAACGTTATATCCCTGAAATTGTGGAAGGTGATAAACGCATCTTGATGGTCAATGGTGAGCCGATTCCATATTGCTTGGCGCGTATTCCACAAAATGGTGAAGTGCGGGGTAACTTGGCCGCTGGTGGTTTAGGTCAGGCCCGTCCACTGACTGAAAATGATAAATTGATTGCGGCAAAAGTCGGTCCATTCCTACGTGAAAAAGGGCTGGTCTTTGTTGGTTTGGATGTGATTGGCAATTATGTGACTGAAATTAACGTCACTAGTCCAACCTGTATCCGTGAGATTGATGCACAGTTTGGGACGTCAATTGCCGATGATCTTTTTGATGTTTTAGAAGCCGGTCGTAAAAACTAAAAAGTTGTATTTTTGACCGAATTGCCCGTTTGAATGTCAGCATAATTGGCAGGCAAACGGGCTTTTGTATATCGGCAGAACCTTGTTTTTAACAAAGAATCGAAAAAAGCCCAGCTTTCTGTTGTAAACAGGTGAAATTCGCTTTTCGTGAATGAAGCTTTAGGATTAAAATAACTGCCGAAAACAATAGACGATAACCTTCTTTTTTGAGTTGAAGAATTAGACTGTGACCAATTCCCCAGAAAACAAACCTAAACATGTCATGATGATGGCCGCTGGTACAGGTGGACACGTTTTTCCTGCACTTGCTGTTGCTAGACAACTGCAACAAGAAGGCTGTCAGGTCTCATGGTTGGCGACCCCGACAGGAATGGAAAATCGGTTGTTGAAAGATCAAAATATTCCGATTTATCAAATTGATATTCAAGGTGTGCGCGGCAATGGTCTGGTCCGTAAACTCAGTGCACCGTTTAAAATTTTAAAAGCCACGCTCAGCGCTATGCGCTATATGAAACAGCTCAAGATTGATGCTGTGGCGGGTTTCGGTGGTTATGTGGCGGGTCCAGGTGGTTTGGCTGCACGTTTACTCGGTATTCCTGTGGTGATTCATGAGCAAAATGCGATTGCAGGCTTTACCAACACTCAATTGGCACGTATTGCCAAGACCGTATGTCAGGCATTTCCAAATACCTTCCCAAACAGTGATAAAGTCGTGACCACCGGCAATCCGGTACGTGCGGAAATCACTGCGATTTTGAATCCTTCTTGGCGCTATCAAACTCGCGAACAAGAACAACTGCCACTGAATATTTTGATTGTGGGTGGTTCACTGGGTGCACAGGCACTGAATGAGCGTTTGCCTGAGGCCTTGAAAAAGGTCACTGTACCGCTCAAGGTGTTCCATCAATGTGGTCAAAACAAGCAAGATGCCACACGTGCCCTGTATCAAGATGCCCCTGCCAGTTTGAATATTCAGGTTGAACCTTTTATTCAGGATATGGCCAAGGCCTATAGTGAAGCCGATTTGATTATTTGCCGTGCTGGTGCTTTAACGGTAACAGAAGTGGCAACCGCAGGTTTGGCTGCAATCTTTGTTCCTTTACCGATTGCGGTAGATGACCACCAAACCGCAAATGCGAAATTTTTGGCCAATGCGGGTGCTGCCAAGATTTGCCAGCAAGCAGACATGACACCTGCTGTTTTGGATGAGTTGTTAGCAACCTTATTAAATCGCCAACTCCTGTCTGAAATGGCAGTTAAAGCACGTCAACAAGCACAACCGAATGCAACACAGCATGTGGTTGATCTGATTAAAAAATTGTAATTCGAGTTTATCTATGTCTCCTACAAATCCAAGCCAAGCCAAAAAGCTGATTAAAGTGCCAGAAATGCGCCGTATTAAAAATATCCACTTTGTTGGTATTGGTGGTGCGGGGATGTGCGGTATTGCCGAAGTATTGAGTAACCAAGGTTATAAAATTTCAGGCTCAGACATTAAAGCGTCGAAAACAACGGCTCAACTCGAAGCCAATGGGATTAAAGTATTTATTGGTCACTCGGCTGACAATATTAAAAATGCCAATGTATTGGTGGTGTCGACTGCGATTGATCCTGAAAATCCAGAGATTAAAGCAGCGATTGAACAACGTACCCCGATTGTACGCCGTGCGGAAATGTTGGGTGAGTTGATGCGTTACCGCCACGGGATTGCGGTTGCGGGAACACATGGTAAAACCACAACGACAAGCTTATTGACCACCATGTTGGCAGAAGAAAACCTTGATCCGACGTATGTGATTGGTGGTTTGCTAAATAGTACAGGTGTGAATGCTGCACTCGGTGAAAGTCGTTTTATCGTGGCAGAAGCGGATGAGTCAGATGCTTCATTCTTGTATTTGCAACCGATGGCTGCGATCGTGACCAATATCGATGCGGATCACATGGATACTTATGAAGGCAGTTTTGATAAGTTAAAAGATACCTTTATCCAGTTCTTACATAACTTGCCATTCTACGGCTTGGCTGTGGTTTGTGGCGATGATGCCAATATTCGTGAGATTCTGCCACGTGTTGGTCGTCCAGTGTTGACCTATGGTTTTGCTGAAGATAATGACATCCGTGCGGTGGATGTTGCACAAGAAGG
This sequence comes from Acinetobacter sp. Ac_5812, assembly GCF_013072695.1. Lineage (GTDB taxonomy): Bacteria > Pseudomonadota > Gammaproteobacteria > Pseudomonadales > Moraxellaceae > Acinetobacter. Next base: position 341,911 of record NZ_LXUK01000001.1, on the reverse strand, counting down.
TATGCAGTCGCACTTTACCGTATTGCGTAAAGACCGTGAGCCATTGCGTGTCACCATTAATCAACCTGGCTTGCATAATGTCTTGAATGCATTGGCTGCGATTGGTGTAGCAACTGATGAAGGCGTGTCTGATGGCGCGATTTGCCGTGCCTTAGAAGGTTTTAGTGGGGTAGGTCGTCGCTTCCAAGTTCAGGGTGAATTTGAGGTTGATGAAGGCTTGGTGAAATTGGTGGATGACTATGGTCACCATCCAAAAGAAGTTGAAGCAACCATTAAGGCAGCGCGTGCCAGCCATCCAGACCGTCGTTTAGTGATGCTGTTCCAGCCGCACCGTTTTAGCCGTACCCGTGATTGTTTTGATGACTTTGTCGATGTGTTATCACAGGTGGATCAGTTGTTGTTACTGGAAGTTTATCCAGCAGGTGAAAAGCCGATTGTGGGCGCTGATAGTCGTGCTTTAGCGCGTAGTATCCGTCTACGTGGTGATGTTGAACCGATTTTGGTTGATCCAGTGGAAGGCAATTTACCGAACGTTTTACAAAAAGTGTTACAAGCAAATGACCTGTTATTAACACAAGGCGCGGGTAACGTTGGCGCAATTTCGGTAGAATTGGCTCAGCATCGCTTGTATGCCAAATCCCCCTAACCCCCTTTGTTAAAGGGGGAACTCCTCCCTTTGAAAAGGGAGGTGGGGAGGGATTTAATAGAATATATGAAGTTTTTTTAAGGATATAAACGTGTCAAATGCTGCAAAATTCGGCAAAGTTGCTGTGTTGTTTGGTGGGAAGTCGGCTGAGCGTGCTGTGTCATTGGACAGCGGTCAAGCTGTTTTAGAGGCGTTATTACGTTCGGGCGTTCAGGCAGAAGCATTTGACCCACAAGATCGTAGTGTGACTGAATTGGTTGCTTATGATCGTGCTTTTATCGTATTGCATGGTCGTGGTGGTGAAGATGGTCAGATCCAAGGTGTATTGGAGTGGTTAAACCTTCCTTATACTGGTACGGGTGTGCAAGGTTCAGCGATCGGCATGGATAAAGTCAAAACCAAGCAAATCTGGCAAGGCAGTGATTTGCCAACAGCACCTTATCGTATTGTCACTAAAGATACCGATCTTGATGCAGTGATTGCTGAATTGGGCTTGCCAGTAATTATCAAACCTGTACATGAAGGCTCAAGTGTCGGCATGAGTAAGGTTGAAAAAGCTGAAGACTTTGCTGCAGCGATTGAGAAAGCGACGCAGCATGATGCAGTGGTGATGGCAGAAAAATGGATCACAGGTCGTGAATTCACCATTTCATTCTTGAATGGTCAGCCATTACCGGTGATTCGTTTACAACCACCCGCAGACGTTGCCTTCTATGACTATGAAGCAAAGTATCAGCGTAATGATGTGGAATATGGCATTCCTTGTGGTCTAAGCGAGTCAGAAGAGAAAAGCTTACAAGCATTGTGCTTACGTGCTTTCCAAGCGGTCGGTGCTGAAGGTTGGGGTCGTATTGATGCGATGCAAGACGAGCAAGGTACCTTCTGGTTGTTGGAAGTGAATACTGTTCCGGGAATGACCAGTCACTCTTTAGTGCCAAAAGCAGCGCAAGCTGTAGGTTATAGTTTTGATCAGCTCTGTGTTGCGATTTTAGAGCAAACCTTAGCTACGTCGGCTTAACGATTTATGGCTCAGCTTCCTGCCTCGATGCGCCGTAAAACGCGGCCAGCCATTAGCTCGATTCACGAGAAACCGCCTTCGCCTAAACAAAAAATGGTGAATGCGGGCGGTTGGATCTTGCTGGTGATTGCGTTTGCTGTTTTGGGATTGGGTTTGTTTGGCTTATATAAAGTCATGACCGATGCAAGAGCGGCGCAGTTGCAGGTGGTTGGAACCAATTCTGATATTGAGAACCAACAGTTGGTTCAATATCTGAGTCCAATTATTAAAGATAACTATTTCACTTCAGATTTAGAACAAATTCGAGATCAAGCGTTAAAAGTGTCATGGGTTGATCGTGTGGTGGTGTCACGGGCTTGGCCAAATGCAATTCGGGTACGGGTGATGCCGCGCCATGCGATTGCACGTTGGGGAACAGGGCGTTTGCTCAGTGACAATGGCGATGTATTTAGTGAGGCTGTGCCAACCGCACATCCAAACTTGCCGCTTTTACATGGGCCAGCCAGCCAATCCAAAATGATGATGCGTCGCTATAATGAAATTAATCAGTTATTTCATCCAGCGAATTTGAGATTAAAAGAATTGTATTTAACCGAGCGTATGACGTGGTTCATGCAGTTTGATTCGGGCTTACGGATTATTGTAGACCAAGATCAGACCATGAATAAGCTGCAACGCTTAAGCCATTTGGCACAAACGGATTTAAAACCTGTATGGTCAAAAATCACGGCAATTGATTTGCGTTATCGGAATGGTCTTGCCATTCAGTGGAAAAACGCATCTCCGCCGAAGATTGTCAACGGTCAGTTAGTTGTAACGATTGATGACACAAGCCTTGCAGGGGCAATTCAGGCAAAGCCATAATACGTGGCTTAAAATAAAGGGCAATCGTCCTAAACAACACTAAAGATATGGTATTGAAGTAATGAGTGAAGCTGTTCCCTCAGTTGTTGCGATTGATATTGGGACTCATAAAGTCTCAGTTTTGATTGGTAAGATCCATGCACCAGATAAGATCCAAGTCATTGGCATGGCAACTGCTCGCAACCGAGGTATGGTTAAAGGCAAGATTGTTAGCTTAGACAAGGTCATTGCGGCGATTAAGAATGCGGTATCCGAAGCCGAGGATATGGCTGAGTGTCGTATTCATAGTGCGTGGGTGTCGATTCCAAGTACTGAATTACAAAGTTTTTATGCTTCAGGCCGTACACCTGTTGCCAACCACGATCATATTATTACGACAAATGAAGTGGTGCGCGCGCTAGAGTTGGCCAAAGCCAGTCATGTATCGCCAGATTATTATCTTGCCAGTGCTGTGCCATTGGGCTTTGAGTTGGGTGATTCAGCAGAATGGGTACAAAACCCAGTCAATATGTCGGCGCATAGTATGACGGGTCATTATCAATTGATGATGATGCCGATCAGCACCATGCAAAACCTTGATCGGGCCATGAAAGGGGCCAATATCGGGGTGGAGAAAATGGTGGTGTCTTGCCTGGCAACTGCTGAAGCGAGTCTGCTCAAAGATGAAAAAGAATATGGTGTATGTCTGGTTGACATTGGTGCAGGTATTACCAATATCGCGGTGTATCTAGATGGCCGTTTGGCTTTAGCACGGACCTTGCCACGTGGTGGTGAGAATGTGACGCGTGATATTGCTGCCGTTTTGCAGACCACGACTGAAGAAGCGGAACGCATCAAGATTTTACACGGTTGTGTTGACTTGAGTGGGGTGAAACCTGATCACATGATTCAGGTGCAGGGGATTGATGGTACGCAAACCATCAGTCGTATTGAGCTTGCAGAAATCATCATTGCGCGTTATGAAGAAATCTTCACTTTAATCCGTGAAGAATTGGAACATAGCGGCGCAATTCACGGTCTCTATCATGGTGTGGTACTGACAGGTGATGCATGTCAAATTGAAGGGATGGTGAATTTGGCGCGTCGAATGTTGGGGGTGTCTGCGCATTTGGGCAACCCGCCATTACAGGTTTATGCAGATGATCAGCATTTAGCTGCATTGCGTCGTTCAATGTACGCAACCGCATCTGGCTTGTTAATGTTTAGCCAAAGTGATTTGCAAGATACGGTTGAAGAGCCAGAAGAAGCAAGTGATCGTAGTTTTGTTGATCGTGTTGCCAATGGTTGGAATGCATTAAATAGCAAATTAAAGGCCATCTTTTAAGTTGTAGTTATTTTTGGGAAAATTTGTTAGGAAGTTGTTCTAAATTTGCCACTGTACTTGACAAGCTAGCGATTATTGAACAGCATCCTAAACATCAGTTGTTTAAAAATCAGGGCAGTAACGGGCTGAAGTAACTGCCATTAATATTAGGAAATCTAAAGGTCATGGCCTCATTTGAATTTATAGAAGATGAACTAGACAATGGCAACGGTCAAGCCCGTTTCACAGTATTTGGCGTTGGTGGTGGTGGCGGTAATGCCGTGCAGCACATGGCGCAATCTGATATCCAAGGTGTAAAGTTCGTTTGTGCAAATACAGACAAACAAGCATTGGATAGCATGAACGCTCCATTCAAAATTCAATTGGGTGAACAAAGTACACGTGGTTTAGGTGCAGGCGCGAATCCAGAAGTGGGTCAAATCGCAGCGGAAGAAAGTCGTGAAGTGATTCGTCAGCATCTTGAAGGTACTGACATGGTGTTTGTCACTGCCGGCATGGGTGGTGGTACAGGTACAGGTGCTGCACCAGTGGTTGCAGAAGTTGCCAAAGAGATGGGTATCCTGACCGTAGGTGTGGTAACTACACCATTTAACTTTGAAGGCCGTCGTCGTCAAAAGTCTGCTGAAAAGGGTATTGATGCCTTAGAAGCACATGTTGATTCATTGATCATCATTCCAAACCAGCGCTTACTCAGCGTTTATGGTGATATTTCAATGAAAGATGCCTATAAAAAGGCAGATGATGTGTTGCTGAATGCAGTACGTAGTATTTTTGATCTTGTGGTAAACCGTGGTCATATTAACCTTGACTTTGCTGACTTGAAAACAGCCATGAGTACCCGTGGTTATGCCATGATGGGTGCGGGTTTAGGTCGTGGTGAAGATCGTGCTCGTCAAGCTGCTGAACAGGCAATTCGTAGCCCATTGCTTGATAATGTGAATATTATTAATGCAAAAGGCGTATTAATTAACATTACGGGTGGGGATGATATTACCCTGCGTGAAACTGAAATTATTACGGATGTCGTCAACCAGATCGTTGATTTGGATGAAGGTGAGATCTTCTACGGTACAGTATTTGATCCGGATGCGCGTGATGAGCTTCGTGTGACTGTTATTGCAACAGGCTTAACGCGTAATGCAAGTGAAGTTGATCAGAAAAGACGTGCTGTAGTTTCACATGCACCGTCTGCTCAAGCGGCTCAGCAACCAATTGATGAAGATGATGTTCCTGCGATCAGCAAACGTGCAAATACGGATGCACCAGTGGGCGCAACAGCAAGTTCTACGCCACGTTCATCGCCAATGAGCATTCAAGACTATCTGAAAAATCAACAGCGTAAATAATAAAATCATATATTTAGAGAAAGGGGGTAAGTAATTACCCCCTTTTTTATTTTTTTAAAATGGCAAAATATGCTAAGTTATATCGGTTTTTGCAAATGAAGTTGGTATGGCATGTTGAAACAACGTACTCTCAAACGTGTGGTGAAAGCGAGCGGTATTGGTCTGCACAGTGGTCAAAAGGTGCTGATTAATTTTGTTCCACATCATATTGATGGAGGTATTGTCTTTCGCCGTATCGACTTAAATCCCCCGATTGACCTTCCAGCCAATGCTTTATTGATTCAAGAAGCCTTTATGTGCTCGAATCTGGTCCGTGAAGATATTAAAGTCGGTACGATTGAGCATGTCATGAGTGCGATTGCAGGACTGGGGATTGATAATCTGATTGTTGAAGTCTCTGCATCCGAAGTACCGATTATGGACGGCAGTGCAGGGCCTTTTATTTATTTATTGATGCAAGGTGAATTGGCGGAGCAAGACGCGCCAAAGAAGTTCATTCGCATTTTAAAGCCTGTTGAGGCTTTAATTGATGACAAGAAGGCCATTTTTTCACCACATTCAGGTTTTCAGCTGAACTTTACGATCGATTTTGATCATCCTGCCTTTGCCAAAGAATATCAGTCAGCCACGATCGACTTCTCGACGGAAACTTTCGTCTACGAAGTGAGTGAGGCGCGAACTTTTGGCTTTATGAAAGATTTGGACTATTTAAAAGCCAATAATCTGGCTTTAGGTGCGAGTCTTGAAAATGCGATTGGTGTTGATGACACAGGTGTGGTCAATGAAGAAGGTTTACGCTTTGCCGACGAGTTTGTACGTCATAAAATTCTAGATGCGGTCGGTGACTTATATTTGCTTGGACATCAAATTATTGCCAAGTTTGATGGTTATAAATCGGGACATGCGCTGAATAATCAGCTATTACGCAATGTTCAAAACGATCCAAGCAGCTATGAAATTGTAACATTTAATAACGAGAGTGATTGTCCAATTCCTTATGTGAGTGTGACATAAGTCATTGTCTTTTATTGCCTATGTTATATTATAACAAATGAATATGAGAATTTTGTCACATAAAAAGAGTGTGTATTCCAACACTTAATATATGAAGTTTACTTTTTATTGCTTGCCAAACGTAGTAAAGCTTGGCTAAGCTTAGGGTCGCTCACATATTCAGCGGCGCTGCGCAATTGCTCTTGGGTCTCTGATGTTAGTGTTTTTGTTGGGGGAGAGGGTTCACGAGAGACAACTGTTTTGTTTCTTAACCGAACTTGAATTTTTCGTAATTCCTTGAGTCCTTCGAGTTGAGCTAACTGCGCAACATAGTGGCTTTGTAAATAGCTGAGTTGACTAATCATTGCTTGATTTTCACCAGTGATGATCAACACACCATGTTGATAACAAACAACCTGCCATTGCTCTGGTTGGGGCAGTAAAGGTTGAATAATTTTCGTAAGTTGTTTCCATTGTGTGACTTGCGTCGTCAGAAACGTTAAGTTTCCAGTTTTTATGTGTTGTCCTTTCTGTTGGAAAACGTTGTTAGGGTCAGACATAGAACTTCCTCGGAGGTGATGTGTCCATCTTAAGCGTTTGCTTCAGCTGTTATCAAGGAACAGATGATAAAGGAACGTTTGAAGGACGGTTTCAAGAGGTTTTTTATGCATCATACGCGTCGTATTTTACTCGCATTTTCGTTGGCTGCTTCAGCTGCTTCGGTTGCTTTCGCAGATTATCAGAACATTGGTCAAGCCACAGGTGATGACCGCTTAGAGCAATTATCAAAAACCTTAGCTCAAGGTTCTTATACTCATTCTGCTGATATGGATCTGCCAGCCGTATCGAATGTCTCAGTTAAATTACGTGAAAAAACCATTGAATTGAACAATGCAACGATTGAGAAGAAATATGGTCGTTCAGCGATTTCATCTCAAGACAACGCCCCTTCATTCTCTGCAAATACCGGTTATTCTTGGTTGGTGAGTCATCCATTGCAAGAAGGTCGAGTCAGCTCTTCTTGGGGTAACCGCACCCTATTAGGTTCAACACGTCATCACTCTGGTGTTGATCTTGCTGCACCCTCTGGTACGCCAATTTACTCAACTGGCCCTGGTGTCGTGACGAAGTCGGGTTGGGGTACAGGCTATGGTCAGTATGTCGAGATTGATCATGGTAATGGCTATATCACTCGTTATGCCCATGCATCACGTTTAATCGTGAATGCGGGTGATCGCGTCAGTGCTGGTGAGCATATTGCCAATGTCGGTTGTACAGGTCGTTGTACTGGACCACATTTACACTTTGAAGTTGTAAAAGATGGCCAACGTAAAAATCCATCAACTTACTTAGCAATGTTGCCTTAATGTAATTTGTTAACAGTTGTATATAAATATTCAAAAAAATCGCCTTTATTGGCGATTTTTTATGTGTTTTGTTTCATTTAGGTCAATGACTATTTTGTCAGAAAATAATAAGGCGTTTTGCATTCATCTGGGGCAATAGTTCTATCACAGCAAAACATGATAAAAATAGGGTCGACAAATAACTTAAGGGAAAAGGTGAATTGTATGGCGTTTTATGGCGACTCTGACGCGCAAGAAACCCAAGAATGGCAAGAAGCATTTGATTCAGTATTACAACATATGGGCACGGAACGTGCTGCCTTCTTACTAGAAAAACTCTATCAACGGGCAATTGCGAAACATGTGCCAATCCAGCGCTTAAATACACCTTACCTCAACACCATTTCAGTTGAAGAGCAACCAGCGATGCCTGGTGATCAGGATATGGAACGCCGTATCCGTGCATTGATTCGCTGGAATGCTTTAGCGATGGTATTACGTGCCAATAAAACAGGCGATGACCTAGGTGGTCACCTTGCAAGTTTCGCATCATCTGCAACATTGTATGATGTGGGCTTCAACCATTTCTTCCGCGCAAACAGCAATAACTTTGGTGGTGATATGATCTATTACCAAGGTCACTGTGCCCCTGGTATCTATGCACGTTCGTTCTTGGAAGGGCGTTTAACTGAAGATCAATTAAATAATTTCCGCCGTGAAGTGGGTGGCAATGGTCTTCCGAGTTACCCGCATCCCTATTTAATGCCGGACTATTGGCAGTTCCCAACCGTATCGATGGGTTTGGGTCCAATTATGTCGATTTACCAAGCACACATTCAAAAGTATTTGATGAATCGTGGTTTGATCAAAGAAGAAGATCGTAAAGTCTGGGCTTATCTTGGCGATGGTGAGATGGATGAGCCAGAAAGTACGGGTGCAATTTCACTTGCTGGTCGTGAAAAGCTGGATAACCTCATTTGGGTGGTGAACTGTAATTTACAGCGCCTCGATGGTCCTGTACGTGGTAACGGTAAGATTATTCAAGAATTAGAATCTTTATTCCGTGGTGCAGGCTGGCGCGTGATTAAAGTGGTGTGGGGCCGTCATTGGGATCCACTGCTTGCGCAAGACAGTTCTGGTGCCTTAAAAGCGGTCATGGACGAAACAGTGGATGGTGAGTATCAGCGCTATCAAGTGAAAGGGGGTGCATATACCCGTGAGAAATTCTTTGGCAAGTACCCAGAAGCTGCGGAACTGGTCAAAGATTTAAGTGATGAAGACATCGATAATCTTAACCGTGGTGGTCATGACCCGTACAAAGTTTTTGCAGCCTATGCAGAAGCAATGAAAGCCAAAGGTCAACCCACTGTTATTCTTGCGAAAACGGTTAAAGGTTACGGTTTGTCTGAAGAAATTGAAGCGGTGAACAAAACTCACCAAATCAAAAAAATGCAGATCGACTCTTTGAAATATGTACGTGACCGTTTTAACCTGCCATTTACAGATGATAAGTTAGAAGAACTCCCATTCTACCGCCCAAGTGAAAACTCTCCAGAAATGAAGTACATGAAGGCGCGTCGTGAAGCATTGGGGGGTTACCTACCAGCACGTCGTCGTGAGAGTGACACTTTAGCGATTCCTGAACTCTCTGTATTTGATGCTGTATTAAATGGTTCCGGTGGTAAAGAACAATCGACCACGATGCTGATGGTTCGTTTAATTGCGGCTTTACTGAAAGAAAAAGCAATTAAAGACCGCGTCGTGCCAATCGTTCCAGATGAAGCGCGTACTTTTGGTTTAGAAGGGATGTTCCGTCAGCTTGGTATTTATGCCGCCCACGGTCAAAAATATACTCCAGAAGACCAAGAACAGTTAATGCATTACCGTGAAGCAAGTGATGGTCACATGCTTCAAGAAGGAATTAACGAAGCGGGTGCGATGAGTGCATGGGCTGCGTTGGCAACCAGTTATTCAACCAATAACTTGCCGATGATTCCAATGTACATGTACTACTCAATGTTTGGTTTCCAACGTATTGGTGACATTGCATGGGCTGCTGGTGATGCACAGGCACAAGGTTTCTTGTTGGGTGCGACTGCTGGCCGTACCACACTGAACGGTGAAGGTTTACAGCACCAAGATGGTCATTCACATATCTTGGCGAACACTATTCCAAACTGCGTATCTTATGATCCATGTTTTGGTTATGAATTGGCTGTGATTGTACATGACGGTTTACAACGGATGTATGTGAACCAAGAGCGAATCTTCTATTACTTAACCGTAATGAATGAAAACTACGAGCATCCTGCAATGCCAGAAGGCGCTGCGGAAGGCATTAAACGTGGTATGTACTTGTTCGAAAAAGATGAAAAAGCAACGGTTCAATTACTGGGTTCAGGTGTCATTCTTCGTGAAGTGATTAAAGCGGCGAAAATCTTACGTGATGAATACCAAATTCATTCAAACGTTTGGAGTGTAACTAGCTTCAATGAGTTGTCACGTGACGGTATGGTATGTGAAGAGTACAACCGCTTACATCCGCTGACTGAAGAAGTGAAAGAGTCTTGGGTATCTAAACAGTTACGTGGAACAGAGGGTATCGTCGTTTCTGCGACAGACCATATGCGTGCGTACAGTGAGCAAATCCGTGCATATCTTCCAGATGGTCGTCCATTTGTTGCATTAGGTACAGATGGTTACGGTCGTTCAGATACACGTGCCAACTTACGTAGTTTCTTTGGTGTTGATGCTGCACATATCGTGGTTGCGACGTTGAAAAAATTAGCAGATGAAGGCGAAGTAGACGCACGTTTAGTCAAAGATGCAATTTCTAACTTTGAGTTAGATACGGACCGTCCAGTTGCATGGGCGCCACAAGCACATCCAGAAGTTCAGGCCGTTGCTGAATACAATGAAACGCAAACAGGTGAGGGGAAATAATCATGCAAATCCAAGCACCTGATATTGGCGTAGATAAAGCACTGGTTGCAGAAATCTTAGTCAAAGTAGGCGACCATGTTGCAGTTGACGATAGTCTTCTGGTTCTAGAATCAGATAAGGCAACGGTAGAGGTACCAAGCACGGCAGCCGGTATCGTGAAAAGTATTCTGGTTCAACAGGGCGATGAAGTCACTGAAGGTGTCGCACTCATTGAATTAGAGTCTGAGTCTGCTGCTGAATCACCTGTGAACGAAGCACCGAAAGCGGAAGCGTCAAAAGCCGAAGCAAAACCTGTGGAAGCTGAAACAAAAGCGCAACCAGTTGCTGCTCCAGCAGCGACTTCAAGCCAGATTGTGGATGTAAAAGTTCCAGATATTGGCGTAGAAAAAGCGTTGGTTGCAGAAGTGTTGGTCAAAGTGGGTGATCAGATTGAACCTGAACAAAGTATTGTTGTGGTTGAATCTGACAAGGCAACTGTAGAAGTACCAAGCTCGGTTGCGGGGATTGTGGAAGCCATTCAAATCAAAGAAGGCGATAGCATTAAAGAAGGCGTGGTCTTGATTCAGGTCAAGACTGCAAGTTCGGCTGCTGCACCAGAATCTCAAGCAGCACCTGCTCAAACAGAAGCGCCAGTAGCAGCAACAGAAGCACCAGCTGCAACGAATACCTCAACAGGTAATGTTGAAATTGAAGTGCCTGATCTGGGTGTAGAAAAAGCACTTGTTTCAGAAATTCTGGTCAATGTTGGTGATCGCGTCGAAGCGCAACAAAGCTTATGCGTGGTTGAGTCAGATAAGGCTTCGGTTGAAGTGCCAAGCTCAGTTGCAGGGATTGTGAAAGCAATTCATGTGTCTGCCAATCAAGAAGTGCGTCAAGGCGTGGCTTTGGCAACGATTGAAGTGAGTGGTCAGGCTGCTGCTCCAGCATCTGCACCAAAAACTCAAGCTCCTTCTGCACCCGTAGCAACGACAGCGCCAGCAAAACCAACGGCAACTGTGACAGCGGCACCAACTGAACCTGCACAAGCTGAGAAGTTGACTAAACAGCAAGAAGCTGACAATGCCAAAGTCTACGCGGGTCCAGCCGTGCGTAAACTGGCACGTGAGTTAGGTGTGGTTCTTGGACAGGTCAAAGCATCAGGTGAGCACGGTCGTGTAATGAAGGACGATGTCTTTGCCTATGTGAAAACACGTCTGACCGCACCACAACCCGCCGCTGCCCCACAAGCTGCAGCAGTGGCTTCAGGCTTACCAAAGTTGCCAGACTTTAATGCATTTGGTGGCGGTGAAGTGAAAGCGATGACGCGTTTACAGCAAGTGTCTGTACCGCAATTGTCATTGAATAACTTTATTCCACAAGTGACACAGTTTGACTTGGCGGATATTACCGAGCTTGAAGGGTGGCGCGGTGAACTGAAAGATGGCTTTAAAAAGCAAGGTTTGAGCTTAACTATTTTGGCCTTTATTGCCAAAGCGGTTGCACACTTGTTAAAAGAAGAGCCGTATTTTGCTGGACATTTGGCCGATGATCAGAAGTCAGTGTTGTTGCGTAACGAAATTCATATGGGGATTGCAGTTGCAACCCCAGATGGTTTAACCGTTCCGGTATTGCGTAACCCTGACCAAAAATCAATTAAGCAGATTGCAGCAGAATTGGCTGAACTCAGCCAAAAAGCTCGTGATCGTAAATTGTCACCGAAAGATCTACAAGGTGCCAACTTTACCATTACCAGCTTAGGCAGTATTGGTGGAACAGCATTCACACCATTGGTGAACTGGCCGCAAGTTGCGATTTTAGGTATCTCACCTGCCACGATGCAACCTGTGTGGAATGGTAAAGACTTTGATCCACGCTTAATGTTGCCGTTGTCATTGTCTTATGATCATCGTGTGATTAATGGCGCCGATGCAGCGCGTTTTACCAATAAGCTGACTAAATTGTTAAAAGACATTCGTAGCTTATTGCTCTAATTGTTTTTGAGCTTGGAAAACCTCGCAGAAGCGGGGTTTTCTGTTTTTAGGCTGAACAAAAAATGAATAGATGTATGTTATGTTGAGCTGAGAATAAAATTTCATTGCCAGAGGGAGCAGGGATGTTGGTGATTTATCGGGTGATGCTGCCTTTATTGCTGGTTGTTTTTGTGGCGATGGGCTTGTGGGTCAGCGTTCTACACTTTCCATGGGATTGGGTGATGTATGTGGTCATGGGGCTTGAAGTCCTGCTTGCGACTGTTGTGATGGCGATGGAATATCAAGCACAAGATGTAGGCGGAGCCAGCGGTTGGGGCAGTTTCGGATTTCTTGGTTTAAGTGCCTATTTGGCCTTTTTGCTTGGTTTTTTACGGGTGTTGATCTGGAGTTACCAAAAATTTTGGGTATAAGCATTCAAAAGCATTTTATTGTTTGATAGAATAGTTTCACTTCATTGGGGAGTAGCCGCTCTTTACGCAAAGTAAAGAGGTGATGATCAACATAATTGTTCAACTGAACATGGTCATCATAGCAAAGAACCAAGAACAGCTTCTCAGCTGTGCTTTTGTTGGCAAGACCTTTGATTTACCACTCTGCATCAATCTATTTGATTTTGGCTAGCAGGAGGGGTAGGTCATCGGTATATTTTGCTAGCCAGAGCATTCAACTATGTATGAATTTCTCATCTCCACCTCCATTGTTGCCCTCGCTGAGATGGGCGATAAAACGCAATTACTCGCTCTCTTGCTTGCAGCACGTTTCCGTAAACCGATTCCGATTCTAATTGCCATCTTACTGGCCACCACAATTAACCATGGTATTTCTGCTGTCTTGGGACAATGGATTACCACCGTACTCAGTCCTGAAATTTTGTTATGGATTTTGGCGCTTGGATTTATTGGTATGGCAATCTGGATGTTGATACCAGATGAACTAGGTGATGAAACTGAAAATATTAATAAATGGCAGAAGTTTGGGGTATTTGGTGCCACTTTCATCTTATTCTTCTTGGCTGAAATTGGTGATAAAACCCAGATTGCGACCGTCGCTTTAGCAGCACGTTTCGACAGTGTGTTTTGGGTGATGTTGGGCACTACGTTCGGTATGATGCTTGCCAATGCGCCTGCCGTGTTTATTGGTGATAAATTAGCTGATAAATTGCCGATTTCATTGATTCATAAAATTGGTGCTGCGATTTTCTTGATCGTTGGTGTTTCAGCTTTGGTACAACACTATTTCCTTTAAGCGGATTGAATCTCAAATCCATCAAAACCCATCTAGAAGAGATGGGTTTTTTCTTATCAATTATGATAAAAGTCAAATATCTGATTGAAACATGAATTAAATCCCATTATTTTATTATGGAATTAAAATATTTCATATTTAAAGAATTTTTCTGGGGTGGTTATGAGTTTTGAGCGGACAACATCGCAAATATTATTTGATAATGGCACACATAAATGCATTAGTTTTACCAGTTTGGTGAAAGGTGAGGGTATTCAGGCCAATCAATTTTTAATTATTGATCATGAGCGTGCCGCGGTTTTGGATCCGGGTGGTGATCTCACTTATGTTCCTTTAACTATGGAACTCAATCGCTACACCAAACTAAAAAATCTGGATTATGTGATGGCCTCGCATCAAGACCCTGACATTATTACCTCGATGCCGCGTTGGTTGGTGTATACCGATGCCAAAGTGGTGGCCTCTAAGCTGTGGGCACGTTTTTTACCGCATCTTAACTCTGCTTTTATGAGTGAGCGTATGAAGGGGAATTGGGAGGAACGTTTGATCGAACTGTCAGATACGGGACAAATTATTTCTTTAGGTGAGTCTACGCTTGTTGCAGTGCCTGCACATTTCCTGCATTCCGTTGGTAATTTCCAGTTTTATGATCCAACAGCCAAAATCCTATTTTCAGGGGATATGGGGGCTTCGATCGTTGATGATGCAAGCCTACTGATTACAGATTTTGAAACACATATCAAAAAGATGAAAGGCTTTCATCAACGTTATATGTGTTCCAATAAGGTGATTCGTTTATGGGTCAATATGGTTCGCCAAATGGATATCGACATGATTGTGCCGCAACATGGTACGGCTTTTGTTGGTAAAGAGATGATTAATCAATTTCTAGACTGGATCGAAACGCTGGAATGTGGCGTAGATTTGATGAATGAATATGTTTTTAGTTTACCGACTGAAATGAGTTAAGCGATGATAAGTGAAATATAACGTTTCATGGCTGGTGGAATAGCAAAGTCGTTATCCCACTAGTCAGTTTTAGAGTTTTGAATGTAGGTTATTGAAAAATCTCATATTGAAGAGCCAAGATACGGACTGTGGTTTTAGGGTTTAAGACTAAAACCGATTAGGTGAAAAGTCATTCAAGCGTCGATTCAAATTATTTTCATCATAGAAAATGAAAATCACATCGAAATTTGTTTATAATAGCTCACGGAAATTACCAGTGAGATTGTTATGCTGACCATCGTTCAAGAAGCGCTAACCTTCGATGATGTCTTATTACTTCCTGCCTACTCAACTGTTCTCCCAAAAGATGTCTCCTTAAAGACACGTTTAACTCGCGGAATTCAACTTAATATCCCTCTCGTTTCTGCTGCAATGGATACTGTGACTGAGTCACGTATGGCAATTGCGATGGCGCAAAATGGTGGTATTGGTATTTTGCACAAAAACATGGATATCGCAGCACAAGCCGCTGAAGTTCGCCGTGTGAAAAAATTTGAAGCTGGTATGGTGAAAGATCCAATCACTGTTGGCCCTGAAACGACAGTGCGTGAGCTGATTGCGATTACCCAAGCGAATAATATTAGTGGTGTGCCTGTTGTAAAAGATGGCAAAGTGGTGGGGATTGTCACAGGTCGTGATACACGCTTTGAAACCAATCTTGAGCAGCCTGTAAGCAACATCATGACAGGTCAAGACCGCCTCGTGACTGTTCGTGAAGGCGAGTCGAAAGAAAATATCCAAGCATTATTGCAAAAACACCGTATTGAAAAAGTTTTGGTTGTTGGTGAGAACCATGAGCTTAAAGGCTTAATTACCGTAACTGACTTCCGTAAAGCTGAAAGCTATCCAAACAGTTGTAAAGATGATTTGGGTCGTTTACGTGTGGGTGCTGCGGTGGGTACAGGTGCAGAAACACCAAGCCGTGTAGAAGCCTTGGTTGATGCAGGCGTAGATGCGATTGTGGTAGATACTGCCCATGGTCATTCTGCGGGTGTAATTGAACGTGTACGCTGGGTTAAAGCCAACTACCCGCAAGTTCAAGTCATTGGCGGTAACATTGCAACGGGTGATGCAGCATTGGCATTGCTTGATGCAGGTGCAGATGCAGTGAAAGTCGGTATCGGGCCTGGTTCAATTTGTACGACACGTATTGTGGCTGGTATTGGTATGCCACAGATTTCTGCAATTGATAGTGTTGCAAATGCACTGAAAGATCAAATTCCTTTAATTGCAGATGGTGGTATTCGTTTCTCTGGCGATATGGCGAAAGCAATTGGCGCAGGTGCGAGCACGATTATGGTTGGTTCACTCCTCGCTGGAACAGAAGAAGCACCAGGTGAAGTTGAATTCTTCCAAGGCCGTTACTACAAAGCATACCGTGGTATGGGTTCATTGGGTGCAATGGCGGGCGTATCTGGTTCTGCTGACCGTTACTTCCAAGACGCTAAAGCAGGTGCGGAAAAGTTGGTACCAGAAGGTATTGAAGGTCGAGTGCCATACAAAGGCCCAATGGGTAACATCGTACACCAAATGATGGGTGGTTTACGTTCATCAATGGGTTATACGGGTTCATCTGTCATTGAAGATCTTCGTCAAAATGCAAAGTTTGTGAAAATTACTTCAGCAGGCATGTCAGAATCACATGTTCATGACGTGACAATTACCAAGGAAGCGCCAAACTATCGAGTTGGTTGATTTTTGGTAATTTTGTTGACAGAAAAACCGTCAGTCCACTGACGGTTTTTTCGTTTTGGTGTAAAGTGAATCAGATGAAGAAAGATATGGTTCCACACCATATAAAAGATAAGAAAGTGAGTAAAAGATGAGCTATTTTGGTACTGATGGAATTCGTGGCAAATTTGGACAACTGCCAATTACCCCAGAGTTCGCATTAAAATTAGGCTTTGCCGCTGGAAAAGTATTAAAACGAAATAGTCCTAAAAATAAACCGATTGTAGTGCTGGGGAAAGACACGCGTTTATCGGGTTATATTTTAGAAGCCGCTCTACAAGCAGGCTTGAATGCAGCAGGTGTATATGTACATTTGTTAGGCCCTTTGCCAACACCTGCGATTGCACATTTAACCCGTGCATTACACGCACATGCTGGGATCGTGATTTCAGCATCGCATAACCCTTATTTTGATAACGGCATTAAATTTTTCTCAAGTGCAGGTAAGAAGTTACCTGATACTTTGCAAGACGAAATCAATCAGGAACTCGAAAAAGATTTAGTGATTGAAGACACTGCAAATTTGGGTAAAAGTGTTCGTGTTAAAGATGCCAATGGTCGTTATATCGAATTCTGTAAATCGACTTTCCCGTACCATTTTGACTTAGGTAATTTAAAAATCGTAGTGGACTGTGCCAATGGTGCAGCCTATAGCGTAGGCCCATCGGTATTCCGTGAGCTCGGTGCTAAAGTCATTCCTTTATTTAATGAACCTGATGGTTTAAACATTAATGAAAACTGTGGCTCAACCCACCCAGAACAATTACAAAAAGCAGTGTTGGAACATCAAGCCGATGTCGGTATTGCTTTCGATGGCGATGCTGATCGTGTGGTCATGGTGGATAAAAATGGTCAATTGATTGATGGTGACCATATTCTCTATATTCTTGCAACACAGGCGAAGAATAAGCCAGCGGGTGTTGTAGGCACCGTGATGAGTAATATGGCACTCGAGTTGGCCCTAGAACAAGCTAAGGTTGGCTTTGTTCGTGCTAAAGTTGGTGACCGCTATGTATTACAAGCCCTTGAAGAAAAGAATTGGGTCACAGGTGGTGAGCCTTCAGGTCATATTCTCACTTTAGATAAGAGCACGACAGGTGATGCGATCATTGCAGCGTTACAAGTGCTCACTGTGATGGTGGAACAAGGCAAAGCACTGCATGAGTTGGTTGAAGGTTTTGTGTTATTCCCGCAAGTACTGGTCAATGTTCGTCTACAACACATGATTGATCCCTATTCAATTCCAGCCTTGGTTGCAGAATTTGAAAAAGCGGAACAGCAACTAAAAGGTCGAGGCCGTTTGTTGATTCGTAAGTCAGGTACTGAACCTGTGATTCGTGTCATGGTGGAAGGCGATCAGCAGCAAGAAGTTGAGGCGTTGGCGAATCATTTAGCAGATGCAGTACGCGCTCAAGCCCAAGCTGCTTAAGGGGGAGCCATCATGAGTGATGTCATTAAAGACCTGAGTGAGTTGCGTTTGAGCTATGAGCAGGGTGAATTACATGAAGCCCAGATTAGCCTACAGCCGCATTTACAGTTTCTGAATTGGTTTAATCATGCATTAGCTGCCAATTTACATGAACCCTATGCGATGTCATTAGCGACGGCAAATGCTCAAGGGCGTCCGCATGTGCGTACCGTATTATTACGTGGTGCGACAGAAGCAGGTTATGATTTCTATACCAATTATGACAGCCAAAAGGGTTTAGACTTAGCTGACAATCCGTATGCTGAGCTGCTGTTTTACTGGCCAAGTTTAGAGCGTCAGATCCGTATTGGTGGCAAGGTCATCAAGATTTCTGAACAAGAATCGACGGATTATTACCATAAACGCCCGCGTGACAGTCAGATTGCTGCGCATATCAGTACCCCACAAAGTGGGGTGATTGAAAGTCGTGAGTTATTACAACAACGCTTTCAAGCGCTGCAAAGTCAAGTTCAAGATGAACTGGATAAGCCTGAGTTTTGGGGCGGTTATCGCTTAGAAGCAGATTATTATGAGTTTTGGCAAGGGCGACCAAATCGCTTACATGATCGTTTAAGTTATGAAAAACAAAATGGTCTTTGGACTATCCAACGTTTGATGCCATAAATGACCCAGATTCAAATTCAAAAAAGACCACTGCTGACACGCCCTGAACAGTTTCAGGGCGTGCCTGCTTTTATTGCCGAAATTTTAGCAAGGCGTGGTGTGCAATCTGAGCAAGAGCTGGAACTGAAACTCAAGCATTTGCTTTCCCCTGAGCTTAAAGGCTTGGCAGAGGCAGTTGCGTTGATCGATCAAGCCATTGATCAGCAAAAACAGATCGTGATTGTGGGGGACTATGATGCCGATGGTGCGACCAGTACCGCTTTAATGGTGCTTGTCTTGCAAGATATGGGTGCTAGGGTTGAGTATCTGGTGCCTGATCGTTTTAAGTATGGTTATGGGCTCACGCCTGCGATTGCTGAATTGGCCAAGCAAAGCTATCAGCCAGATCTTTTGATTACCGTGGATAATGGTATATCGAGCCATGCGGGTGTAGATACTGCCCAAGCGTTAGGGATGCAGGTGATCATTACTGATCACCACTTAACCACCAAGCCAACACCGAGTGCTGAGGCAGTGGTTAATCCGAACCAACTCGGTTGTGGGTTTTCAAGTAAGGCTTTGGCTGGGGTAGGCGTGGCTTTTTATTTATTGGCGAAATTGGCCAGTTCACGCAGCCAGCAAGGCAAAAGCAGCAGTAAAGTGACCCAATATCTCGACTTGGTCGCATTAGGGACTTATGCCGATGTCGCCAGTTTGGATTATAACAATCGTATTTTGATTGATGCCGGATTAAAGCGGATTCAGCAATATCAATGTCGTGCAGGTATTTTAGCCTTACTGGATATTGCAGGACGTGACGCAGCCAGTTTACGTGCACAAGATTTAGGCTTTGTGGTGGGCCCGCGAATCAATGCAGCAGGTCGAATGGAAAGTATGCGGATCGGAATCGAGTGTTTACTTGCGGCTGATATGGCAACCGCTTATCCGATTGCACAACAGTTGAATCAGCTCAATATCGAACGCCGCCAAGTTGAAACTGAAATGAAGCAGCAAGCACTAAGTGCTTTGCAACATATTCAGTTGGAAACAGAGCATTTACCTGCAGCATTGGTGATGTTTGATCAACAATGGCACCAAGGTGTGATTGGCATTGTGGCTGGGCGTTTAAAGGAGCAATTTCATCGTCCAAGTTTAGTGTTTGCGCCTGATGAAGATGGGATCCATATTAAAGGTTCAGCACGGTCGATTGATGGGATTCATATTCGCGATACCATTGAGCAAGTTGCAGAACACTATCCACATTTGGTCAGTCATTTTGGCGGGCATGCTGCAGCCGCCGGTTTAACCCTGAAGAAAGAAAATTTTGATGCATTCAAAACGGCTTTCACCCAAGCGATTGCTGAAATGGATGATGAATTATTCACGGCGACCTTATGGACGGATGGTGAGCTGGGCGATTCAGATTTACATTTAGGGACTTTGGATTGGATTGAACAACTTGGGCCCTGGGGGCAGAAGTTTCCACTGCCTCAATTTGAGGGGCGATTCAAAGTGATCGATTATCGTTGGCTCAAAGAGCAACATTTGAAACTCAAATTGGCGGTCGGGTCTCATTCCATAGATGCAATTGCATTTAATGCGATGGACCGTTTTGAATTTAATCCCATGCTGGGCTATGTGGATTTAGTCTATACCTTGGAGCGGAATGTCTTTAATGGTAACACCCGTCTACAATTGCAAATTTCCTATTTAAAACAATAAAAAAATCCGCTCTGATGAGCGGATTTTTTAATCATTACATGCTATTGGTTAGAAGCGGACAGTACCGTTGAAACCATAAGAATCAACACCATCTGTTGTGGTATAACCGACGCCTAAAGCAAATTGTGGCGTAAAGAATTTTTGTGCGTGAAGATTGAAAACACTGTCTGAATCATCAGCGGTAGAATCTGCAAATGAGATACCGACACTGAGTGTTGGATCAAGATAAAGATCAGCACCTAGGCGATAGGTCGTTTCGTCTCCAATATAACTCAGTGCTTCAAAATTGGTATAGTAACCGCCAATCTGTGAAACATATTTTGCACGTAAAGAAACGGCGGTATCGTCATTCTCGCCAGACACAATTGCAGCGTTTGAAAGCGTATTGGTAAAGCCGTATTGAGCAACCTGAACTGGATTTAGGCTATCAGATAAATCTGCAACACCCATTGCAAGGAGTAATCCATTGATGGGTAAGAAACCTGCTTCAAGACTATAGCCATCGCCATTTTCGGAATGAGAGCCTAAACCATTAATTGTTGCTTTGACATTGGTGCGATGTAAGGCACCAGAAAGATAAAATTGTGAGTTAGGGACGTAGAACTCACCTTGAAGGCCGATAATATTGAATTGTAAGTCACCGAAATCTTCGTCATCTTTCAGTTTGCTATAGGCATAGCCGCCACCGATATTCGATGCTTTATCTAAGAAAGCAGCTTCTGCTAAAGGTGCATTACGGGTTTGCACAGGGTTAAAATAATATTTCCCGCTGATGACTGCGCTGTTGCCTTTCCCATCATCCATGTTGATATGTTCATATGCACCGTTGGCTTCGGTTTGATAAGCATGGGCATTGATGGCAAAGCAAGCACTTATCAGTGTTGCAAGAAGACTTAGTTTTTTCATTCGAATTTCCCCCGATTAAAAATCATACATATTTTGTTACACGGAGTAGTGTATTCAAAAATAGCTAAGCGTCAATTCTTAAATACAGGATTAAGCTGGGAAAAAATCAAAAGGGGGAGGACTGAAAATGATAAGAAAACGGGGGGGGGGCAATAAAAAACGCCCTGAATGATTCAGGGCGTTTCCGATATTAAAAATTGCTATTCAAGTCTTAGAAGCGGTATGCACCACGAAGACCGAATGAAGTGTAGTCATTATCAATATATGATTTATCGTTACCGAAACCTACACGACCTTCCAAGCTCACTTGTTGATTGAAGAATTTCTTCGCAGAAATACCCCATTCATTTGAGTTAACGATTGTGTCGTCATACTTAAGTTTTTGATAATCCACACCAACGCTTAAAGTTTTGTCGATGAAGTAATCACCTTTTAACTTCACTTCTTTGTTGTCACCAAAAGCAGTATATGCTTCTAAATTTACGTCATTTTGACCCATTTTAGTTACATACTTGGCACGAAGTGTTGGACTAGTTTCACGGTCGCCATCTTTCACATCAACCGTTTTTGCACCCGCAGCAACCAATAAACCTGGTGCTGGTAAGTAACCAACTTCTGCTGAATAATGGTTGATTTTTAATTTGTCTTCGTCAGTTGCATATTTAGAATTCGGTTTGATTTCTTCACGGCCAATATTGCCGCTTAAATAGAAATCGCTGTTTGGAACAAAGTATTCAATACCTGCGCCATATTGATTGTTTTTGAATGCATCATCTTTTTCATGAGCGTATTGTGCTTTTACATTGCTCGCACGGTCAAGGAACGCTGCTTCTGCAAGAGGTGCATTACGTGTTTGTACTGGATTAAAGTAATATTTGCCGTCTACGCTGAAACGATCATTGTCACCAAAACGATCTTGGTCTTTATAGGTATAAGAACCACCTACCTCAGCTTGATAAGCATGAGCAGTGCCTGTTACTGCGATGGCAGATAAAAGTGCTGATGCAATTGCTAATTTTTTCATGGTTGTTTCCTCATTAAGATTTAAACCAAGTGTTAAACACTGATACATGTTTTGTTACAACTTGAGTCTAGAGTAATTTTCAATATCGTCAATCTTGATAAGGTAATCGAACAGTACGAATGTAATTGACTTGTAATTTTGACATTTTATCTGATTGATATTATTTAATAAAAAATCAATGTTTTGATTTATTAAAACTTAGGAGAGATTGTGTGTTTTAGTGTAATTGGTCTAATTTTTATACAAAAACTAGGGTCGGAGAAATCTAACTAAACATTTCAGGCATAAAATTAAGTAATTTAAAAAATCCATTTTAATAAATAAATGTATTCAAAATGACATGGCTGTGTCGACTAAAACAGTTATGTTAAAATAGCGGATTAAGTGAAAAAATAGTGTGAGAAAAGACGCGTGGAAATTAATCCGTATTTAATTCAATTGAAAGACTTATCTGATCGTAGCCAAACACTACGGGGGTATCTTTGACTACGATCTAAAAGCTGAGCGTTTAGAAGAAGTTTTAAGAGAATTAGAAGACCCTGCGATTTGGAATGATCAAAGCCGTGCTCAGGCCATCGCAAAAGAAAAGGGCAGTTTAGAAAACACATTAGGTGTATTTGATCGTCTTGCTGAACAGTTAGATGATGCCAAAGCGATGCTAGACCTTGCGGTTGAAGCGGATGATGAAAGTTTATTGTTGGATGTTCAAGCAGAATTAGACAGTGCTGAACAGGCCTTAGGTAATCTTGAATTCCGTCGTATGTTCAGTAATCCAATGGATCCAAATCCATGCTTCCTTGAAATCCAATCTGGTTCAGGTGGGACAGAAGCACAGGATTGGGCGTCAATGTTATTACGTATGTATCTACGCTGGATCGAACGTCATGGCTTTAAAGCTGAATTGATGGAAGTGTCAGATGGTGATGTCGCTGGGATTAAATCAGCAACCATTCGTGTAGATGGTGAATTTGCCTATGGTTGGTTACGTACTGAAAGTGGCGTACATCGTTTAGTCCGTAAGTCACCATTTGACAGTAACAACAACCGCCATACTTCATTCTCAGCCGTGTTTATCTCGCCTGAGATTGATGACAATATCGAAATTGATATCAATCCATCCGATGTCCGTACCGATACTTACCGTGCTTCGGGTGCGGGTGGTCAGCACATTAACAAAACCGATTCTGCGGTTCGTTTAACGCATGCACCGACAGGCATTGTAGTGGCTTGTCAGAACCAACGTTCACAACATGCCAACCGTGACCATGCGTGGAAGCAATTACGTGCCAAACTCTATGAACTCGAGATGAGCAAACGTAATGAAGCTGCTCAAGCCTTAGAAGACTCAAAGTCAGATATCGGTTGGGGAAGTCAAATTCGTTCCTATGTCCTAGATGACTCACGCATTAAAGACTTACGTACTGGTGTCGAAAATTCCAATACCAAAGCAGTGTTAGATGGTGACTTGGATAAGTTCATCGAAGCAAGTTTGAAGCAAGGTTTATAAGTTTTAATCCAATTAAAACGGCAATCTCGTTCAGTATCGGCTGGTTAATCGAAAAAATATGATATTAATATCGAAAAAAATGGATATTAATATTTGAAAAATTCGATATACTGGTTTCAGGTGCTGAACAAAGCGTTGCCGCTTGAGAAACGTGGTGTGTCTATGGATATTGATGTTATAAGCAAAGCCTTAGCCAATCCATTACGTCGACAGATTTTGCAATGGCTAAAAGAGCCTGAGCAATTTCTACCCGTTGAGCAATGTGGTGGTAGTTTTGAACGGGGTGTATGTGCAGGGCACATCGAACGTTTAGGAAAAGTTGCACAATCGACCATGTCGAATCATTTGTCTGTATTGCAACAGGCAGGTTTGATTAAGGTCGAGAAATATGGACAGTGGTCTTATTTCACGCGCAATGAAGCTTTGATTCAGCAATATATCGAACATTTAAAACAAGCACTTTAAATCGAAGAAGTGTAAGTTGAGGCGATCATGGCTGAACTAAATTCTACTTTGCAAGTAGGTGATTTCACGATTAAAAACCGCTTGGTTTTAGCTCCTTTAACCAGAGCGCGTAGTGGTGCACAACGTATTCCAAACGATTTGATGGTGGAATATTACCAACAACGTGCCAATGCTGGCCTTATTATTACCGAAGCAACGGTGATTAGCCCAAAAGCAGCGGGATATGCCAATACGCCAGGTTTATGGTCCCAAGAACAAGCGCAGGCATGGCATAAAATTGTTGAAGCTGTACATGCACAAGGTTCAAAAATTGTGGTTCAGCTGTGGCATGTCGGTCGTATTTCACATCCAGACTTATTGGATGGTGATACACCTGTGGCACCCAGTGCGATTCAACCTACGGGTGAAGTGAGCTTACTTCGTCCAAAGCGTCCTTTTGTGACACCACGTGCCTTATCACATGAAGAAATTCAAGAAATCGTCGCGCAATATAGAAATGCTGCTGAACAGGCCAAAGCCGCTGGGTTTGATGGTGTGGAATTACACGCAGCGAATGGTTATTTGATTGATCAATTCCTACAAAGCACAACCAATCAACGTGATGATGAATACGGCGGTTCAATTGAAAACCGTGCGCGTTTATTGCTCCAAGTTGTAGATACCTTCATCGAAGTATGGGGTGCTGGTCGAGTGGGCGTACATCTTGCCCCACGCGGTGATTCGCACGATATGGGCGATGAAAATCCATTAGCAACGTTTGGTTATGTGGTTGAGCAATTAGATCAACGCAATATTGGTTTTATTTTCACGCGTGAATATGAAGCTGAGGATAGTGTGTTACCAAAATTACGCCCGAAATTTAAAGGTGTGTGGATTGCCAATGAAGGTTTAACCGCGGATTCTGCGAAACGTATTTTGGCGACAGGCCAAGCGGATGCAGTTTCATTCGGTAAACAATATATCGCGAACCCTGATTTATTTGAACGTTTACAACATGATTTGCCTTTAAATCCACTTCAGCCACAAACGCTATATGGTGATGGTGCTGAGGGTTATACCGATTATCCTGCTTTTGAACAGTTAGAAGCTTAATCTGTTTTAAAACTTTAAAAAATGACTCATGTGATTTACCAAAATTGCATGAGTTTTTGTTTTAATTACCTGAACGGATCTCCGGAAACCGAGGTGCAACATCAGAAGGCTTGAGGGCAATCAGTACTATGTACCCACAAACCGTCATTAAAAATAAAGTATGTATGATAGTCAGCAATTTCCAAGTGGAAAGCGGTTGTAGAAAAGGCTTCATTTAACACATAAATTGGGTCATGTTCTTTTAATATCAATGGGCTTGGGTTATCACCATTACCTATGTATTTTCGATGCCCATCTGGGTGCTGCTCTAGAAAGAAATAATAATCAACGTTATCTATATCAAAGCCTTTTTTATCAGCGTCAAATATATTTCTCGGTGAATAGGATGCAGCAACAAAAGGCTTATCTGTTTTATATCGAGGTTGTACACTGAAAACTAGTATTACAATGTCTATATCTTTAGTTTGAAGGATATGTCCATTCTCTAATTCATCCAATCGTGTCCAGCCAATACCATTAACCCAAAATGGATGGTTCGGAGTGGTCATAATTGTACTCATTTGACCCTTTTTAGATAGCTGCAATAATTTACCTTTATTTAAATTTGAGATATCAGTAGTTGCTTTAACTTGAAAGTATGTTAGCTCCCAAATTTCTTTATCTTCATAAGAAGCTGTGCTTATAACAGGTTTATAGCAAAGCTCGCCCTCACCAGATTCTGGCTTGGACAGAACCATATCATCCACTTTAATGTCTTGAATTGGAACTAGACCTTGCTCTGTGAGGATACGAGTTCCCGCTGGAAAACATCCTTTTTGTTTATGGACAGTATACATTTGCTTAACCCCTTGTTCGTTTTTTTCTTTTCATGGTTGTGTCGTGATCTAATGAAATTTCAAATAGATTTTTCTTTTAGAGTGAAAACATATCAATTCTTTAAGTAATTGACTAAATCGCGCAATTGGCTAATTTACAAGATAATTTGGCCTAAGCATATAGAAAGGAAGTCCATATTTCTTCAAAACACATTTAAAAGTCTAACTGTCAAAACATCATAAATTTCCGCATAATGGGCAGGAATCACCTTGTAAATTATGGTCTCGGATGGCGCAGAACACAGCAGCACAGCAAACACCGTTTTGGTATAACGTTTTATTGGCTTGTATCAAGCCCTTATACCGTTGGAAAATCAAACAACGGGCAGAAAGTGATGCGCTGTTTCAGCAGGAATGTATCGAGCGTTTTGGGCCGTTTCAGCCTGCTAAAAATTTAAGGGCAATTTGGTTTCATGCGGTATCTGTTGGTGAAACCAACGCGGCTCAACCTTTGATAGAGCATTATCTAAAATTAGGTCATCCCGTTTTAGTGACCAATACCACCAAGACTGGGCAAGCTCGGGCAAAATCCCTGTTTTTAAAAGTACCCTATCTCGATTTATTTCAGGCGGTATATTTGCCTGTCGATCAAAAAGCATTATTAAAACGATTTTTTAACCTGTATCAACCTCGGCTATTGGCATTGGTTGAAACAGAGATCTGGCCAAATCTTATTGCCGAAGCACAACAGCAACAAATTCCCTGTATTTTATTGAATGCACGTCTTTCCGAAAAATCGGCCAAAGGTTATGGCAAGGTTCGTCGTTTAACTCAACCGATGCTGCAACAGTTGACTTGGCTATTGGCCCAAGATGTGGCAACGCAACAACGCTATGTCGATCTAGGTCTTGATCCAGTCAAAAGTCAGGTGGTTGGCAATATTAAATTTGATATTGCTGCACCAGAGCATTTTGTCATGCAAGCACAGCAACTCAAACAAGAATGGCAATTGGCGAATCGTCAGATCATCACTTTAGCCAGTACGCATGCACCAGAAGAACACAGTGTGCTGAAACAATTGCAGTCGCATTTAAATTCAAATCCGAATTTACTCTGTATTGTGGTGCCTCGTCATCCAGAACGTTTTGATGAGGTATATCAAGTTTGCCAAAGTTTGAATTTAAAAACGCAACGCCGTAGTCTGCAACAACCGATTCAAGCGGAT
Source organism: Acinetobacter sp. Ac_5812 (assembly GCF_013072695.1). Lineage (GTDB taxonomy): Bacteria > Pseudomonadota > Gammaproteobacteria > Pseudomonadales > Moraxellaceae > Acinetobacter. The sequence goes on along the minus strand of NZ_LXUK01000001.1, from coordinate 314,650 downwards.
ACCCAAGTCTTCCTTGCCGATAGTATGGGGGAAATGTGGCTCTGGTATGCCTTGAGCCAAGCCTGTTTTGTTGGAGGTTCATTGAATGAGCCGGGTGGCGGGCATAATATTTTAGAGCCGATGGTCTTGAATGTGCCCACCGCCATTGGTCCGCGTTATTTCAATTTTCAAACTATTGTGGATGAGTTTGTGGCTCAGCATGGGATTCTGATTGGAGCGGATGCGGAGCAGGTGGGGCAGCAATTATTAACCTGTCTAGAGCATGATGCACAGGCTCAGCAACTGGTTACACAGGCTCAGCGGGTTCTACAAGCAAATAAAGGCTCACTACAGCAGCATATTCAGTGTCTTGATCACTATTTACAGCAAACCATATCGTCATGAATATTGTTTTACTCGAGCCAGATCAGTGTGTTTCGGCGGAGGTCTGGCAGATTAGCCAGCCCAGACAATTACAGCATTTAGCTCAGCACTTACAGCTGAATGTTGGTGATACCTTAAAGGTTGGGATTCGTGCAGATCAGCGCTACTTAACTGAGGTGGTGGCTATCAGCGAAGAATGCATTAGGGTTCGTCCAGTACAAACAGAAGTGGTTCCTGCAAAGCTTCCCGTGCATCTGATTCTGGCCTTGCCACGTCCTAAAGTATTACGTCGCATCATTATGGATGCTGTGACCTTGGGCGTGGAACGGATTAGCCTGATTCATAGTTATCGAGTGGATAAGAGCTATTGGCAAACACCGTTTTTACAGCAACTGAATGATTATGTAACTTTAGGTTTAGAACAAGCGGGCGATACTATTGCACCCGAAATCCAACTGTATAAACGCTTTAAACCTTTTGTGGAAGATGTTTTACCGACGTTGATCAGCGCAGAACAGCCTGCTTTTGTGGCGCATCCCTATGCAGAGCAGCCAATGCCGTATGCAATTCAACAGTCTTGTAGTTTGATCGTTGGTCCAGAGGGAGGATTTATTCCCTATGAGGTTGATCTGCTGATAAAAAACGGCTGCCAAGCGATGAGCTTAGGCAACCGAATTTTGCGAACTGAAACAGCCGTATCGAATATTTTAGGGCGATTATTTGTCTAAAGCATCGCTCAGCTCAGATTGATCACCACGATAGACTTTGACTTCCTGCACTGGATAAGGAATTGAAATTCCTTTTTCGTCAAAAGCAGTCACCACCAATTCTTGAATTTCGCTGATAGAGGCTGAGGTAGTGGTTTCAGTGGTATTGACCCACCAGCGTACTGTTAAATTAATTGAGAAATCTGCCAGTGCGGTGACGTTGACCGAGAAACCTGGTTGACTCAGTACATTCAAATTACGATCCAGAATATCGAGAATAATCTTCTTGGCTTTTTGCATGTCATCTTCATAGCCAATACCAACCACAAATTCACAACGACGACGTTGATAGGCATTGTTGACTGTGACTGCACTGGTGTACACCGTAGCATTGGGAATCACGATGCGACGGCCATCTGGAGAGCGTAAGAAAGTTGCTCGGATTTGAATATCTTCAACGTTTCCTTCCAAGCCATTTACGACAATATCATCACCGATACGAAACGGTTCGCTGATCAAAATCAGAATCCCGGACAATAAGTTCTGGAAGATGTCTTTGAAAGCAAAACCAATCGCAACCGAACCAATCCCCAAAGCACCAATCAATTGACTTGGCGTAAAGCCTGGGATGGCAATCACCAACGCAATCAAGAAGCCAAAGAAGATAATAAAGGTACTACCGACACGATTGAGTACTAGGACTAGGTTTTGACGGGTATAGCTGCGATTTTCTAAAGTCTTGCGAATAAAGAGTTTAAACAACTTGGTGAGCAGCCAAAAGATAATGAAAACTGTAATCGCGATACCGATATAGGGAATACGCTCCCAAAAGCTGTCCATAATTTTATCAATGGTGGTATAGGCATCGTGATACTTTTCAGTATGAGCCAAGACCGTTTCAGTGGTCTTGGTGCTGGCTTGATGAATCAGCGCACCTGTATCTTTTGCCACTTCAGTCAATGTTGTTTGTTCGTTTGCCACAGCAAGATCTCTATTTCGCAAAGGAAGGAGTAAATGAGGGAAGCAATCATAATGAATTTATACCCAATACGCATGTGAAAATTCAGTCTTTACTTCCCATGATGATTAAATCAATTCGCTGGATGCGGTCGTTTAAAAATATTCGGTGGTATTTTGAATGATTTGGGTTGGTGCTTCCCAGAGATCTGGACTGGCAAAATAATACGCAAAAATGAAGATACCAGACATCATCAGTAAGGTGACCAAAATCATCAGCCATGCCAGTATTTTTTCCCATCCACGAGATGGGCGAACATCACCGTAGTCATTGCGATGCGGTGTTCCTGGTGCAAGCAAAACGTATAAGGTAAACAGCAGTTGAATCACGGGCACCAATAGCAACAAGCATAGCCAGCCAGTCTTATTCAAGTCATGTAAGCGACGAATCAAAAGCACGATTTGCAAATAAAAGGCACCCAACCACACTGCAATCATGGCAAAGACAGACATGCCTGGAAACGCACTAAATATGGCATCATCGACGTTGCGGCTTGCAAAAATACCCGCGAAAGCAAAGATCAAGATAAATGCAGCCAGACAAGCCAAACTGAGCAAACCGTACCAACCTAAATAGCTGAGACGGTTAAAACGACCTTTAGGAGAAAGTGGATGGTCATTGATTGGTTGTACTTGGGGTGTTATTACAGGGTCAAACATAGTGCATTCCTATTTTTCTGATTATTAAATCTTTTAAGCTTTTGGCAATGATCAAAATAATCACTTATTTTAAGAACAAAAAGCATAGACAAGCAGTTCAAATTTAAATTATTTTGAGTAAATTTTTGAAAAGAAATGGATCGTAAAAGCGTCGGCTTTGCTATTTTAGCCTAAAACTAAGACAAGATTGAAAGATTAAAAGTCCTGACATTTCTACGACCAAAGCCGCATTGTTTGCGCTTGTCAATGGTGTCAATACTGCAAGTGAGAACAAAACATACCCGTGTAATAGATGAGAACATCTAAGGTATGAGATAAAAAACCAAGGAAGTGAGCTATGAAAGAAATCTACCCAGTGCCTGATAAATTCAAAGAAACGGCAAGAATCTCTGAAGCAGACTATTTCAAACGTTACCAACATTCGATTGAGCAACCTGAAGCATTTTGGGCAGAGGAAGCTAGCAAGATTGAATGGATCAAACCATTTACACAGGTCAAAAATACCAGTTTTAATCAAGATAATTTTAAAATTGAATGGTTTGCGGATGGTGAGCTGAATGTCTCAGCCAACTGCTTAGATCGACATCTTAAAGATAATCCATTAAAGCCAGCGATTATTTGGGAAGGTGACCACCCTTCGCGTCATAAAATCATTTCGTTTTCTGAACTGCATGATGAAGTGTGTCGTTTTGCCAATGTGTTAAAGAAGCAAGGTATTCGCAAAGGTGATCGTGTAGTGCTGTATATGCCGATGGTGCCTGAAGCGGCAATTGCCATGCTGGCCTGTGCACGTATTGGTGCCGTGCATTGTGTGGTGTTTGGTGGCTTCTCGCCAGACTCCTTGGCCAGTCGTATTGAAGACTGCCAAGCAAAACTGGTGATTACTGCGGATGCTGGCATGCGCGGTGGAAAGTTACTGCCACTGAAAGAAAACGTGGATGCCGCTTTAGAAATTGATGGTACCAGCAGTGTTGAAAACGTGATTGTGGTGCATCGTACAGGGAATCCAATTCAGTTTAATGCAGCACGAGATGTTTGGTATCACCTTGCCATCATGGAGGTAGACGAACACTGTCCGCCAGAACCGATGAAAGCAGAAGATCCGCTCTTCATTCTGTACACTTCAGGTTCAACAGGTAAACCGAAAGGTGTGTTACATACCACAGGCGGTTATCTGGTGTATGTGAATACCACTTTTAGAGAAGTCTTCGATCTGCGTGAAGATGATGTGTATTGGTGTACTGCGGATGTAGGCTGGATTACAGGACATAGTTATTTACTCTATGGGCCACTCAGTAATGCCACCACCACGGTGATGTTTGAGGGGATTCCACAATATCCAACTTGGGCACGTATCGGTCATGTGATTGATAAGCATAACGTCACCATTCTGTATACAGCACCGACTGCGATTCGCGCCATGATGCGTGAAGGCGATGCTTATGTACGTGAAAGTGATCGGAGTAGTTTACGCCTACTTGGTTCGGTGGGTGAGCCGATCAATCCAGAAGCATGGAACTGGTACCATGAAGTGGTGGGTGAAGGTCGTTGCCCAATTGTCGATACATGGTGGCAAACAGAGACAGGCGGCATTCTAATTTCACCATTACCGGGTGCAACTGCCTTAAAACCAGGTTCTGCAACACGTCCATTCTTTGGTGTTCAACCGGCACTGGTGGATGGAGAGGGCAATGAGCTAGAAGGTGCGACTGAAGGCAATCTGGTGATTAAGGATTCTTGGCCAGGTCAAATGCGGACCATTTGGGGTGATCCACAACGTTTTATCGAGGCTTATTTCTCGACCTTTAAGAATTACTATTTCACAGGTGATGGTGCACGTCGTGATGCTGATGGTTACTATTGGATTACCGGACGTGTCGATGATGTACTCAACGTATCGGGGCATCGCTTAGGGACTGCGGAAATTGAGAGTGCCTTAGTCTCGCATGTTGCAGTGGCTGAGGCTGCGGTGGTGGGTATGCCGCATGATATTAAAGGACAGGGGATTTGTACTTTTGTCACTCTACAAGCCGATGTGGCTGAATCTGAGGAGCTACGCAAGGAGTTGGTCAACTGGGTGCGTAAAGTGCTTGGGCCAGTGGCTACCCCTGATGCACTACATTGGGCACCCGCTTTGCCAAAAACTCGTTCAGGTAAAATCATGCGCCGTATCCTAAGAAAGATCGCGGCAAATGAATTGGATACTTTGGGGGATACCTCAACGTTGGCTGAACCTGCTGTGGTTGAACATTTGATTGCCACGGTTTATCCAAACCGATAAACCCGATGCAAATGTGAAAAGAGCGTTCGATGGAACGCTCTTTTTTTTATCTGTATTATTTAATTGTGCGCCAAAAAATCTGCCGTGTTTTGTACAGTGGCGAAGAAACCCAGTGCAGATAAGAACGCCGTTTGCACATCTGCTGCTTTGACGGTTTTACCCGCATGTTCGAGATCACGGGTTGCCGTGGCATCTGCAATCACAATAGCTTGATACCCGAGTTCTTTGGCTGCACGTGTACCCGAATCAATACAGACATGGGTCATCATGCCAGTTATCACTAACTGCTCAACTTGATGCTGCTGTAACAACGCTTGAAGATTGGTTTCCAGAAAGCTATTGGGAAAATGTTTTTCAACAATGATTGAGTTCTCGGTCACTTTCAGTTGTGGATGTAATTCAACACCTACGGTATTTTCCTGAAAGAAACTGGCAGAAGTCGGATTTACGTGTTGAATATAAATAATCGGTAAATTGTTTTGGATAAAATGATCTTCTAATTGGTTGGTATATTGCAGAGCAAGCTCTGGATTGACCAATTCCATTTTGCCATTTTTAAAATAATCGTTTTGCACATCAATAATCAGTAAGGCTTGTTTCATCACTTTTTCTTCCAGCGTTAAGATAAAACAAGAGTAGGGTGAAACGCAGAAATCGGCTATATTCAGATGAAAGCATTGTTGCTGGTTTTCTTTCCTAATGAAAAATGAATATTGAACTTGATCCGATTGATCTAAAAATTATTGAATTGCTGAAACAAGATTCGCGTTTAAGCCATAAAGAAATTGGACAGTGCGTGCATCGTACTGGGCAGGCAGTGGGTGCTCGTATTGCACAGTTAATGGATGCAGGCATTATCAAAAATTACACCATCGCGATAAAATATGAACATCAACAATTCATCCAATTGTTTATGAATGATCAGCAAGCTTTTATTGAGGTTGAGCGTTTGGTCAAACAATATGAGCAGGTAGATGAATGTTTTAAAATTCTCGGTAATGCCTGTTATATGATTGTCAGCCACTTTAACCCATCACAATTGAATGAATTTATTGAGCAGCTGTCGCAGTGGTGCCGTTATTCGGTTGAAACCGTCATGCGAGAAATTGAGACCCGTTAAAATAAAAAAAGCCCCAAGCCGAGCCTTGGGGAGTATTTGCCATTTCTTTTGTTTTTCTTCTTATTTAATGCTGAAAACTACGCTGATTTTGCTGCGAGATGATGCTCCTGTTGTTGTTCAAGTTGACGGACCAGCGGTAGAACTTTTTCTCCAAAATATTCAACCTCCTCAATGAAATGCAGAAAACCAGAAAGAACCAAATCTACCCCGACATTTTTTAGGGCCACAATGCGTTCTGCAATTTGCTGTGGCGTCCCGATCAGATTGGTTTTAAAGCCATCGTTATATTGCACCAGATCATCAAAGGTCGATTTTGCCCAATTGCCCTCACGCTCAGGGGCTGCTGCACCTGCTTCACGAGTCGCATCACCGAAGGCATTCACCGCTTCGACATTGGCTTGAGCAATGATTTCATTCAGGACTGCTTTGGCTTCTTCCTCAGTATCACGTGCGATAATAAAAGCATTGACCCCAATCTTGACTTGTCGATTGGCTAACTTTGCTTTGCTGCGGACATCATCAACTTGCTTTTTGATTTCTTCAACGCTATTGCCATTGGTAAAATACCAGTCCGATACACGTGCAGCCATATCGCGTGCGGCACGGGAACTGCCGCCTTGAAACACTTCGATATAAGGTTTTTGCAAAGGTTTCGGTTTAAGCGTGTAATTCTGGAATTGATAATATTTGCCGTCAAAGCTGTAATTGTCAGTTGTCCAGATACCTTTGAGGGTACGAATAAATTCTTCGGAACGAACATAACGTTCATCATGCTCAGGCCAAGGTTCGCCAATCGCATCAAATTCGCCACGGAACCAGCCGCTGACCACATTAATCGCAATACGCCCTTGGCTGAGGTAGTCAATGGTTGCCAGCTGTTTAGCCGCGAGTACAGGCTTCCAAGGGCCAGGTAGGATCGCCGCAATGACTTTGAGTTTTTCGGTCTTTGCTAATAACGCATGGCTAAAACTGACCGATTCATGTTGGTTTTCTGCGCCATAGCCCGCGGTAAAACGGATTTGGGTGAGGGCATATTCAAAGCCGCTTCGTTCCGCTGCTTGTGCTAAGCGCACATTATAGTCATAGCTCCAGTCAGTACGTTGTTCAATGTTGCTTACAACGAGACCGCCACTCACATTGGGAACCCAGTAGGCAAATTTAATTGCGGATGCTGTTATTGTCATCGTTGTATCCTCCATAACAGATATGGTTTATGCGACGTGGGTTAAATTCTTGGCTGACTTCGGGTGTAAGCGAGACTCAGCTGCATCCAGATTGGGTACTGCCGCAGATGGTAAGACTTCTGCTTGTTCAATCTGTTTGTTGATACCGAGATTCTGATTGGCTTGCTCAGTTTTGGTTTTGATGGCCGCTGCACGTTGGCCTTTGGCTGGTGCCCATTCTAAAATGGGTAAGGCACGTGCCACGGCTAAGGTCACGCGATCAGACAATTGCTCGCTTTTAACCGTATATTCAGGCGTGAAATCACGATCAGTGGCATAGACCCCAATCGGTAAGGTTTGTGCTTGGAAGAAACTGAATAAAGGGCGTAATTGATGTTCTAGGACCAGTGCATGACGGTCACTGCCACCAGAAGCCGCCAGTAGGACGGGTACATCGACCAAAGCCGTCTGTTCAACAAAATCAAAAAAGTGTTTAAATAAACCTGTAAATGAAGCACGATAAACTGGGGTGCCGACAATCAGTGCATCTGCTGCTTCTACCGCTGCGAGATCATCTTGTACGCGTTGTGGCAGCTGATTACGATAAATGGCCCCACCCAATAAAGGTCCAATTTCACTGAGCTTGACGAAATGCACTTTGATATTAATCGCTTCAGAAAGCTCATCCAGAATCGCCTGAACTAAACTTTCTGTTTTTGAGGGACTATTTAAACCACCAGATACGGCAACAATATTAAGGGGAGTTGAGAGGGTATTGTGATTGGACATAATAACGGCCTAAAAGATCATTTCGAATTGCTATTTATTTATCTACACCGCATGCCAAGCTGTAAAATAAGGAAATGCTGCAAGCTTATCTTTTTTAAAGATATGTCGATAAATCACAATAAATATCAAATTTTAGGTCGTTAATTTTCTGTTTCTATTCAAGATTTTTGAATCTGTTTTATGCAAAGATGATTTTAATCAAGTTATATCAATATTTGATTTATTTTGCGGGAAAAGGAAATAAATCGTACCTTGTGCTTGACCTAGCCTTGAATTGAAAATAGGCTTAAGCGGATTGAATTTAAATAAACATCGTACAGTGACGTACTTGCAGATAGCTTAAGCGCTTATGAATATTTTAATTGTAGACGACCATCCTTTATTTAGACATGCTTTGATTCAAGCGGTTCGTTATAGTTTGCCTCAGGCGCAGATCCAAGAGACTGCAGATGTAGATGAATTCTATGCACGTTTAGAGCATGGTGCAGAGCCTGATCTGGTATTGCTGGATTTGAATCTTCCGGGTGCGTCGGGTTTCTCTGCTTTGGTGTATGTGCGCGCACAATACCCTGCAATTCCGATTATTGTGGTCTCAGCACATGAAGAAGTTTCAATTATTCAGCGTGCGATTGCACATGGGGCAATGGGCTATATTCCAAAATCCTCACATCCAAGCCATATTGGTGAAGCGATTAAGCATGTTTTGGAAGGTGAGATCTGGTTACCACCGAACTTACCGACTCATGCAGGCTTTGATCCGCGTGCAGCAGATGAAACCGCTTTAGCCGAACGTTTACAATCACTCACGCCACAGCAGTTCCGCGTATTGATGATGGTGGCCGAAGGTTTATTGAATAAGCAAATTGCTTATGAATTAGAAGTTTCAGAAGCCACAATCAAAGCACATGTCACCGCAATTTTCCGTAAACTGGGGGTACAAAATCGTACTCAGGCGGTCTTGGCGATTAGTGCCTTAAATATTGAAGATAAAAAGATGTAATGTATTGCAATGAGAAAGCCCATTTCTCATTTTGTAGAATACGAGATCATAAAAAACCAGTTCCTAAGAACTGGTTTTTTATGATGAATGAGATGTTCTATGTAGAACCCAAATCCAATATTAGAAACGGAACTTCGCGTTTAAGCCGATAGTTTGTGTATCAGTGCTTTCATGTTTCGCATTTGCGTTAACATAAGTTGCGCCTACAGCAATTGCTGGAGTAATGAAGTAGTTTACGTTTGCACCCCAAGCAGAATTGATTGCAGAGAAGTTGTCTTCATTTGCTGGGTTAGAGCTGAAATTCGCTTCAGCATAAGAAGCACCAACGCTTAACTTAGGAGTCACATATACGTCAGTTTTCAATTCGTATGCTTGGAAGTCACCGTAAACAAGGCCAGCTTCAAAACCTACAGCCATGTTTGTACCATCGATGTTACCTACGTATTTAGTACGTGCAGTGATCGCATCTTGGTCTTCACCGATAACTAATGGTTGAGCGACTGATTTAGCAATACCATTTGAAAGGACGCTGTTTGCGTCTAAAGCAAATTGATCAGCAATGTTCGTATAACCAACAGCAACTAAGAAATTAGGAGTAAGCATCGTACCGACTTCTAATGCGAAACGGTCACCATTATTTTTTTTACCTTCGGACTTAGTTTGTGAGTGGCTGTATGCAGCACTTGTATACACAGGTAAGTAAGGAGTTGGAAGGTAAGCTTCACCTTTTGCACCGAAAGAATTGTTCTTAACAGTTGCAACTTCGTCACCGCTTAATTCTGCAAAGCTATAAGCTACAGAAACATTAGATGCTTGATTTAAGAATGCAGCTTCAGCTAAAGGACCTTTAGAAGCATCTACATTTTTGAAGTAGTAAGTACCTTGAGCAGCACCAGTGAAGTCTTTGTCATTGTTGCTTTTTGCGTCGATGAATTCAGACTGACCTTGAACTTCTACTTGGTATGCGTGAGCACCGGTCATGGCTAAAACTAAAGCAGTGGCTAAACCGAGTTTTTTCATAATAATTTCCAGCTTTAAAACAATAAAGAGTAAAGTTGGAGCCATTGTATTGTAACAAAGTATGAAGTCAATGTAATAAATTTGAGCTTCCGATAAATGAACAAATACCGATCAGGCGGTGTATAATAAATGAACAATTAAGAAAAACGCTGTCAACCTTTTATAAAATATATATCTAACAAATAGATAAGTTTATTTTTTAACAAGATAAGTGATGTCATAAGAATGTCATCCGTAAATATTTCAATTGGTTTATTCAATTGTTGTAATCGGTTTTTTCATTTAAATCATTCTTGTTATTGTCATAATTTTGACGATAAAAGTGTGTATTGAAATATTGTTCTACTGTTTTTATGAGACCTGCTTTGCATAATTTCATATTATTGACTGTGCATTAATATAAACCAAAAGCATCAAATAAATCTGATTTTAAATGAACAATCAACAAAATCGATTGTAACGATAAACCCGATCTATTTAATCAACTTTACTTTGTGAGAGCTAATTCACATAATGCAAAGCAAGGGATATCTAATTTGCATTTAAATATCTCATAACATTTTCTTTTGAGTTTTTTGATGTTTTTACATCATCGTTTTACTAGCTCGGCTTTCCCCAAGGCTGAGCTTTTTTTTGTCTGTTTTTTTACAAAGTATTGATGAAAATAACACTACAGAACAACAGCGACAAAACACTTATAGTGACAGATTATTCTACTTTTCCAGCTTTATGATGATGTCGAAAAAATTAAAAGGTCTGGCCCTTTTTACAGCCATCTTTTTTGCAATTCCCATGGCCGCTTGTCAAAATTTTAGCCAACAAAAACAACAGCTCTCGACACAAAAAAATGAGCAGCAGCAGATCTCAAGTTTATTCCAGAGTGCCCAAACCAGTGGTGTTTTGGTGATTTATGATGGCAAGAAAATTCACAGCTATGGCAATGATCTTGATCGTGCAGAACAGCGCTATATCCCTGCTTCAACTTTTAAAATGTTGAATGCCTTGATTGGGATACAACATCATAAGACTACATCAGATGAAGTGTTTAAATGGGATGGCAAAAAGCGGGCATTCAGTAGTTGGGAAAAAGATTTAAGCTTAGCTGAGGCGATGCAGGCATCGGCGGTACCCGTTTATCAAGAACTGGCGCGACGTATTGGTCTGGAACTGATGACCCGTGAAGTGAAGCGCGTGGGTTATGGCAATAAAAATATTGGGACACAAGTCGATAATTTCTGGTTAGTTGGCCCATTAAAAATTACCCCCATAGAAGAAGTTCGCTTTGCCTATGCGTTGGCAAAACAAAAACTGCCCTTTGACCAGCCGACCCAGCAACAAGTCAAAGCGATGTTATTGGTGGATCAAATTCAGGGAACCAAAATCTATGCCAAAAGTGGTTGGGGCATGGATGTTAGCCCGCAAGTGGGATGGTGGACAGGCTGGATTGAACAGCCAAATGGTAAGATCACTGCCTTCTCACTGAATATGCAAATGAGTCAGCCTGAACATGCAGATGCACGCAAAGTGATTGTGTATCAAGCCTTGCAACAGTTGGGGTTGTTAGCCCATTAAATACGCAAAAAAAGACCCAGCTTTTGGGGAAAGCTGGGCTGAGAAAGGATGTTTAGCTTGGGGGAGAAAACATCCTAGAGGGTTAGGGGGTAAATTCTGCAATCTCTGTATGCTTAAATTATGTTCTCTGGAAAGTAATTTGTAAAATTGATAATTTATATATTTAGAATAGAATTTTTCGATTTTTAAATGCATTCAAGTGTGGAAAAGCAAGCGCATAACCCAAGTGAAATATGATTGATTTTACTTAAAATAGAAATTCAGTGGCAAAACGTTTAGATCACTTGGTATGTGTAATGAGACTCAAAACGTTTAGCCCATATGAGTGAATTAAATTTCGTGATTACCACTCGTAGCGTAAGCGAAATAAATGCATGTCAGGTGTATGGTTGCTGTCTTGGGTATACAGGCGTTCATAGTCAAAGCCAAAACCGTGATTGAAACGAATCGCCACGCCAATGCCATGGTCACGTCGAGAGAAATCATAGCCGCTACGATATTTTAAATAATTCCCCATCAGATAAGGTTGGATGTATTTCATGCCATGATGGTCAAGCTCGACATGATAGCCTGCATAATATTCAAGTCCATAAGCCTCCGTGTCTAACAGGCTTTCAACAGATTGAGTTGATGTTTGATTGAGTGCATCAAAGTTAGGCAATAGATTTTTATACCAGCCTGCACCTGTACTAAGCATCCATGTCCCATCAAAGTAGAACAGGGCGGACGCAAGCATGTCTTGAGAGAGCTTAGATGTTGCATGGTCAGATTGCAGCTGAGCTTTGTTGTGTTTCCATGAAATCGCCCAGTTTAAGTTTTTATTTAAGTGAATATCGACAGCGGCTTCTTGACCAGATTTGCGTTGATAACGAAGCTGATTCAGACTGGTGTGATCTTCAAATAAATAAGCTGCATAAAAATCAATATTTTTGGTTTTCTTCTCATATCTTAAAGTCTTACTGGCCGCTTGAGTCCCATCGAAATAGGCAAAAGGGCTCCATGTTTGCGGTTGAGCCAGCGTACTGTAGTCCCAAAGATCGGTTTTAGCCCCAACCACATCGTAATACAGACTATAAATTTTTCCATATTTTAAGCTGCCGTAGTGATGGCTCGAGATTCCCGCATAGGCTTGTTCTGTGGTCAGACGCTCATCATTGTTTTGATAATGCCCATCCCAATCTAAAATTTTGGCTGGATTAATAAAATTTTGATAACCCGTGATCAAATGCAGATCATCATTAATTTTATAGTCGCTATTGAGATAGATCCTGCTGGTTGCGCTATAGCCATTGCGACGATATTTCTGGCCTGCATTGGAAGGCTGATATTGATCGAAATTCAGGGCTTGCAGTCTGAGACTGCCGGCACTGCTCAGTTTAAAGTTGTCCTGCTCATTGAGAATCTGATCTTGATTGATCAATTCAATTTGTGCAAATGCCGAAGAGCAGAGTGCAAAACTCAGGGCAATAAAAACCCGATGGTATTGAAGTTTGAACTTAACCATTTTCAAATACGTCCGTGTATAGATTTAAGGGTGAGCGGTTAATCTCCGATGAAAATATTCATCTAAGATATTGTAATGATCTGTGTTATTCAGTAGTTGGAAAGAGACAAAGTCTGGGTCGATGGATTTCCTATTATGAAAATACGACTGGCTTTGCCCAATCAACTCATCGAGCTCTTGCGCGCCACAGAAAATGGCATAGGGCTTTGGGACAGCGGCCTCGACATGGATGGGACTATATTGCCGAATCTCATATTCCGAGAGATTCAACGCTGCATTTAAATGGGTTTGTTGAATGGGGGCGAGATCATAAATGCCACTCAATAAAACGGCTTCACTTACAGCAGGATGGGTGAGCATTAATGCCGATAAATGAGCCCCCGCAGAATGCCCAACCAACATCATCTCTTGAGTGCTCCATGCTTGTTGTTGGATAAAATCAAGCGCTTGTTGGATTTGCTGGACGATTTCGCCCATGCTGCGTTGCGGGGCCAAGTCATATTCAAGTAAGACACATTGCATATTGTTGGCAAGAACATCAGTGGCGATAAAGGCAAAATCGGATTTATTGCACCATTGCCAATAGCCGCCATGTACAAACACGACGGTTTTACGTGCCTGCGCTAAAGGAAAGAGATCTAAGCACGATCGAGTTGTTTCGGCATAGGCAATATTCTGAATACAGGGGTGTTGCTGATAGCTCAACAGACTACGCTGTTGAAAGTCCATCAGAATATCCTGCTCATTTGCAACCGTTCGAGAATTATCATAAAGCTTCATGGCGTGTTTACTCAGAAGCTTCGGTGTTTGTGCTTAAATCGAGCTTTGCCGAGCTGCGTTTTAGCATATAAAAAACGATTAACAGCACAATAAAGGGAATGCCAAACTGTAGCGTAGATTTAAATTCGGCCGTAAACCACGTGGTGAGGGTAATGCTCAGAATACTGAATAAACCAAACAGTGAAATGAACTGACTTGCTGGAATTTTGTATTTTAATCCAATGCCATTTTTCGCCATATGCCGTCTAAAACAGATATGGGTCACAAAGATGCTGCCCCAAGTAAATAATGCGCCGAACATCGATAAGGCAATCATGATGGGGAAGGCCGATTCAGGATTGATGGTATACACCACGCTTGCAACAGCAATCCCCATGGCGGATAAAAATAGTGCATTGATGGGCACGCCATTGGGACGGATTTTGCCGAAGATTTGAGGTGCATCACCTGCCCGTGACAAGCTAAATAACATTCGGGTTGAAATATACAGCATGCTATTCATGGCAGAGAGGGCGGCGACAATCACAATGAAATTGAGAATGCTATCAGCATATGGAATCCCGACAATTTTCATCACAGTCACAAAAGGGCTGCTAGCATCTTTGCCAATCAGTTCTGTCCATGGAACCAGTGCCACGATTAAAGACAGGGACAGTAAATAGAATAAAATCAGACGCAGTGCGGTACTCTTAAAGGCATATTTGACCGCTTTTTCTGGGTTCGATGCTTCACCTGCAGCGACGGCAATCATTTCAATACTTAAATAACTAAAAATCGAAATAATCACGCCAATCCAGACGCCACTGAATCCGTTGGGAAAGAAGCCACCGTGTCCAGTCAGATTAGTCAGCACATGATGACTTTGCTGAGTGTTTTGAGTCAGAATGCCGATTGCCAACAGAATAAACACGATAATGGCAAAGATTTTAATGGTGGAAAACCAGTATTCCACCAGTCCAAATGCTTTGACGCTATAAGCATTCACTGCAAGCAAAGTACCTGAAAAAAACACGATCCAGATCCATGCGGGCAGATCGGGAAACCACATTTTCATATAGTCTGCGACTGCGGTGATCTCGGTTCCAACCGCCAGTACGATACAGGCCCAATAACTGTAGCGCACCAAGAAACCCGCCAAGGGGCTGATATAATGTTCAGCATAGGCTCCAAATGAGCCTGAAGTCGGGTGCTGTACTGTCATTTCGGCGAGACATGCCATCAGCGCAAAGGCAATCAGCCCGCCTATGGCATAACTCAAAATGACAGCAGGGCCAGCAAAGCTAATTGCAAATTTGCTCCCCATAAACAGCCCCGTTCCAATCGCGCCACCAATCGCAATCATTGCCATCTGTTTGGCGGATAATTTTTTATGTAGTCCTGCTTCACGTGCTTGAATCTTGTCAAAATTATTCATCGGCCTCTCCTAGCCATCAGCTCAATCCGAAAGTGACGACTTAGGTCACTTCCCCCCGTACCAGGTAGCTTTCATTGTTCCATTCTTGATGCTGCATGATGGCTTTGAGATGTTGCACAGCATGCCAGATATCTTCAAATCCAAGATAGAGCGGTGTGATGCCAAAACGTAACACTTCAGGTTCACGATAATCTCCGATCACGCCACGGGCGATCAGTGCCTGAATAATTTCATAGCCATGTGGATGTTGATAGCTGACATGGCTGCCGCGATATTGATGCGCTTTCGGTGTGATCAGCTCGAAACCATACTCGGCACATTCCTGATCAACCAATGCAATAAATAGGTCGGTTAATTGAAGCGATTTCTCACGAATTTTCTGCATGTTGGCTTTCAGGAAAATATCCACCCCACATTCGATTAGGCTCATGGAAATAATCGGCTGAGTGCCGCATAGATAACGGCGAATATTGTTGGCTGGCTGATAATGCTGAGCCATGGCGAAAGGCTTTTGATGTCCCCACCAGCCAGAAAGTGGTTGCCAGAACTGATCCCGATGTTTGGGGTTGACCCAGAGCAGTGCAGGCGAGCCAGGACCACCATTGAGATATTTATAGGTACAGCCAATGGCAAAATCACTGTGACTTTGATTGAGGTCCATGGGTACAGCGCCAACAGAGTGACATAAATCCCAGATGATTAAGGCATTATGGGCATGGATTTGCTGATTAATCGCGGTCATATCATAGAAATAACCGGTGCGATAATTGACATGAGACAGCACCACAACAGCGACATCAGTCGTTAAAATTTCGCTTAAACCTGCCGCACCCTCAATCAATTCGACCTGATAGCCTTGATTGATCAAGTCAATGAAGCCTTCGATAATATAAATATCGGTGGGGAAAGCGTCTTTTTCCGCGACAATGATTTTACGTTGTGGATGCTTCTCGGCCTGAATTTTGACTGCAGCGGATAGCACTTTAAATAAATTTAAGGTGGTCGAATCAGAAATCACGGTTTCGCCAGCATTGGCCCCGATTAGTTGTCCGACTTTATCGCCTAAACGAGTTGGTAAGCCCCACCAATCTGCTTTATTCCAACTGTTAATGAGATCTTCACCCCATTCTTGTTGAATAATATGCTGCGCATAATTTAAAGACTGCTTTGGTCTTGCACCTAAAGAGTTACCGTCTAGATAAATCACATTGTTAGGCAAGGCAAAGTCATTTTTAAATGCGTTGAGCTCATCTTGTTTATCCCAATAAAGGCATTGTTCTTGTGTCACCATATTGAATTGCATCCCTATATTTATTGAATTCCACTGTTAAATTTTATCACTGCAATTTTTATTTTTTATCCGATAAAATCAGTAGATAAAGTTGAAAATTAGGATATGATTTCAATAATATTTAAATTATTAGAATAATTTCCGAATATGAATATTGATGCGATTGATCTTAAAATTCTAAATTTCTTGCAGAACGATGCACGCCTGAGTAATCAGGAATTGGCCGATCTGGTGAACCTTTCACCCTCTGCCTGTCATCGACGGGTCAAGCTTTTGGAAAGCAATGGCATTATTGAGAAGTACCAAGCCAGGCTCAATTATGAAAAATTAGGCATTAAAATTGAGGCAATAGTTGAAATAAAATTGATTCAACTTACTGAAACTGACCATAATTTTTTCTTAAAGCAGATTGAGGACTTTGAAGAAGTGGTGAATGCCTATGTGATTACAGGCGAGTCGAATTATGTGCTGCATGTGGCCACCAAAGACTTGAATGCTTTTTCACAATTCATTATTAATAAATTGAATAAGATTAAGGGCATTATGAGTATTAATTCTAAGATCATTTTAGATAAGGTCATTCAGAAAAAACTGCTTTGATTCCCGATTCACTATTGAACCTTGGTCTAAATTTAAAAATATTTATTTTAATGATATTAGGTGTTTAGATAAATTTAATTAAATAAAAATCATTCTCATAATCAATTTTTAAAAATAATTGCGAGACTGAAATAACGATTTAATAAAGTCAGTCGCGATTAATGTAACCAAAAACCTCGGTTTAAGCGTGGTAGTGCGTTTTATAATTCAGGTAAAATTAAGTTCTATTTAAAAATCAATTGAGATCGTTTTTGAAAAGTACAAGGTGTATGAATGGGGCGTGAATTAAAAAGCTCGAAATTACGTTCTGAGCAGATTAGTCGTCGTCTCTTTTTCTGCATGATAGTCATTATCTTTTCGATTTTTTATCTCTCCATCCCTTTAATTATTAATAGTTATCAAGAATATATAAAATCAGAACAAACACTCAATGAAATTACTTGCCTTCGCACATTAGTTAAAACAGCCAATAAAATTTCCAGAGAACGGGCACCTTCCAATAAAGTGATGTCGAGTGAAGCGAATGTGTTATTGGAAAATCAAAAAGAATTATTCGAGTATCGCAAGATTGTTGATGCAGAAATTGATAACAGCATTGAAGTTTTAAAACAAAACGGGTTTAGGCTGATTGCTTATGAACTGGAAACTGATTTAAAAGTTAAATTGGCTGCAGCACGAGCCATTGTTGATGCATATGCCAGCACGCCACATGCTGAGCGAACATCCAAGCAATATGATCATGCGATTTTATCCATGTTTAGTGTTTGGGATGAAAGCCGTGAGTTCTTAACGTGGCTATTGGTTCGTTCCAATAGTAAGAACAGCAAGATGTCGAATTATTTCACCTCAATTTTAGTACTCACTGATATGCGTGATCAGGCAGGTAGAGTTGCATCTAATGTCATGGCACCAGTGACATTTGGGGAAAAAATTTCGGATGAAAATCGAGCGCGCTCATTACAGACACAACATCAAGCGATTTATCTGTGGGAGTTAATTGATACGATCCAGCCTGAACAGTCGAAGACGCTTGAATATGTAGACTTATATCGTCGTGTTAAAACGGAGTTTTTAGATAAAGGATTACCGATCATTGCGCGCTTATTGGATGAAAGTAAAAATAATAAAGCGTATTTTCTGTCTGGGACACAATTGACAGAGCGAATGGTGGGGAAATTTACACCAGTCATGGACTTGCAAAACTATATTCTAGATTACAGCATCCAAGTTGCAGTGAATGAAAATAAATTCGCAAAGCGGCAGTTTATTTTTACTTTAATTATTTCTAGCCTATCTTTATTGATTGCAATTTTCACCATGATTTATGCCAAGCGCAAGGTGTTTAGTCCACTGATCCATGCCCGTGATATGATTTTGCGCTTATCTGGAACTTCGGATGAACTTCCTTTAGGTAAAAATAATAAGGAAGAGTTTTTCTCGTTGTTTGAAGCGATTGATAAATTAAAAGGGATGTTAAAACAGCGCGATGCGATGGAGTTGCAACTGAAGCAGATTGCAAATTCTGATGTTTTAACAGGTGTCGCAAACCGCTTGGCTTTAGATGAATATATTCAGTTTCTTGAATCCAAGCCTGAGGCTTTGTCTCAGACTTGTGTGATTGCGATTGATATTGATAATTTTAAGTTTGTAAATGATCAGTATGGGCATATTGTCGGGGATCAGGTGATTAGCATGATTGCTGATCAGCTCAAACATAATGTTCGAGCATCTGACTTAATTGTGCGTTATGGCGGTGATGAGTTCTTGGTCGTAATCGAGAATATTCAGATGACCGCTGCAAAAGTTGTGGCAGAGAGTATTCGTTCGGCTATTTTAAAAGAAAGGATTGTGATCCCGAATGTAGCTGAGTCGATTCATGTTTCGGTCAGTATCGGGGTTGCGATTGGCGCAAATAGTTGGTTAGAGCTGTTAGAAAAAGCGGATCAGTCGTTGTTAAAAGCGAAGGCAAAAGGGAAGAATGTGGTGGAATATTAAATTGCCCGTGATTGAATCAACCTAAGCGATTAAGAATGAGCTTTTGTTAAGGGGGAGTTAAAAATACATTAACCACATCTTTTATTTAATGAAATGAGTCATTTTCTTTGCCCTCAGGGAATAAATATTGCTGCATAAAATCAATAAATACTCGGGTTTTGGGCGAAAGGTAGCGATTTGATGGCCACACAATATTGAAATGCCCAGCATGGATGATGTTGTCGTGCATGATACTGATGAGTCGTCCAGATTGTATCTGATCTTTAATAGCAAAATCAGGTAAACAAGCAATACCTAATCCTTGTTCAACCATATAAATAATAGATTCAATGTTATTGGCCACAGTGGAGACAGGTAAATTCATGATGTAGGGTTTACCTTGTTCTTGTAAGGGCCAAGCCTCGATTTTACCTGTACTTGGATAACGATGGCGTAAGCAATGTCTTGTTGCAAGCTCACCTAAAGCCTGTGGTATGCCATGTTCAACAAAATAAGCAGGTGAGCCCACCATTTGATAGTGATAAGTACCTAATACCCTTGCCATTAAGCGTGAGTCAGTCAACGCACCTGTACGAATCACAACATCAAACCCTTCCTCAATTACATCAACGAGATGGTCGGAAAAATCGAGATCTAAATTGATGGCTGGCCATGCTTTTATGAACTGAGTGAGCGTTGGCATCATTAACATTCCAACTAAAGGTAAACTGACTCTTAGCCGTCCTTGGGGGACATGATTAATCTGTGATAATTCTAATTCGGCTTCTTCAACTTCGGTCAATATTTGACGGCATCGTTTAAGGAAGAGTGCACCTTCAGGGGTAAGTTGAATGCTGCGTGTAGAGCGGTGGAACAACCTGACATTTAATTTCTTTTCAAGTTTCGCAATGATTTTTCCAATAGCAGATGCGGACAAACCTAGTTTTTGCCCCACCAGTGTAAAGCTTCGAAACTCAGCAACTTGAATAAAGACATTTAAAGAACTAAAACGATCCATAATTTTTATTCTGGAATATTTTTCCGTATTCCTTAGAATCTTAACCTATTTTTCAATATTCCAAGTGAATCTAAACTCTGATTTCTACTTAATTTTGAATCAGGTTAGAAAAATGAGTCATATTCTTACATCTACCCAGTTCCAATCAGAACCTGTACCGACTGTTTTTGTGGTGAATGTTATCCATGCTCACCCAGAAAAACAGGAGCAAGCTTTTAAAATTATTCAGGAAATTGTGCATTATGCATCGTTTAAAGAGGGCTTTTTATGGAGCAATTTAGCGAAAAGTCTTGATGGTAAAACGGTTGTCAATATTGAAGCAATTTCATCCAAAGATGATGTCAAAAAATTCTTTGGGGATAAGGTTTTTGAGGCTAAATTTGATCGTCTGAAAACGGTTGCTGATTTTGAATTTCATATTTATCAATCGAATGATGTTGTTTTTCCACATTCAGGGGTTGTACATAAACTTCAGGACACACATGCATAAAATCAAGTCAAAAAAGAAACCGAGTTTGACTCGGTTTCTTTAAGGTTCGCACAGATAGAGTCATTTGATGAAATGTTAATCACTTGGTTTAGAACGTGATCTTTTATTTCAACAAAGGTTTTAAGAACTTCGCTGTATGTGAAATTTTAGATTTCACCACTTGCTCTGGTGTCCCTTCAGCAATAATCTGACCACCACCCGAACCACCTTCAGGGCCAAGATCAATCACCCAATCGGCAGTCTTGATCACATCCAGATTATGCTCAATCACCACGATGGTATTGCCCTTATTGCGGAGCTCGTACAGGATGTCGAGTAACTTGGCAATATCATGGAAATGTAGACCTGTGGTCGGTTCATCCAGGATATATAAGGTTCGACCTGTATCGCGTTTTGCCAGCTCACGTGCCAGTTTGACCCGTTGTGCTTCACCACCAGAAAGCGTGGTTGCTGCTTGTCCTAAACGAATATAGCCAAGACCGACTTGGGTTAAGGTATCTAAGCGGCGATGAATCACCGGAATTGCACTAAAGAACTCAGCAGCATCTTCCACCGTCATTTCCAGTACATCGGAAATGTTTTTGCCTTTATAACCGACTTCTAAAGTTTCACGGTTATAACGCTTGCCATGACAGGCATCACACGGTACATACATATCAGGTAGGAAGTGCATCGCGACCTTGATCATGCCATCGCCTTCACAGGCCTCACAACGTCCGCCTTTTACGTTAAACGAGAAACGGCCTGCGCTGTAACCACGCGCTTTGGCTTCAGGCGTTTGCGCAAACAATTCACGGATCGGTGTGAATAAACCCGTATAAGTTGCTGGATTTGAACGTGGAGTACGACCAATTGGACTTTGGTCAATATCGACCACTTTATCTAAATGCTGTAAGCCATCGATTGAATCAAATTTTTCCGCAGTCAGCGTAGTTGCACCATTGAGTTGAGTCGCTGCCAAAGGCAATAAGGTACGGTTAATCAGCGTTGATTTACCTGAACCTGAAACCCCTGTGACACAGGTCATGATGCCCAATGGGATAGTCAAATCGACATTCTGTAAGTTATGTCCGCTTGCGCCAGACAATTTGATGACTTCATCTGGACGTGGCGATTGAGTACGCTGTTTCGGCACTTCAATCTTTAATTTACCTGAAAGATATTGACCTGTAAGTGAGTCAGGATGATTGGCCAACTCATCATAAGTCCCTTCGGCAATCACCGCACCGCCATGAATACCCGCACCTGGACCGATATCAATAATATGGTCAGCCGCACGAATTGCATCTTCATCATGCTCAACCACTAATACGGTATTACCTAGATCACGTAAACGAATTAGGGTTTGTAGCAAGCGATCATTATCACGTTGATGTAGACCAATTGACGGTTCATCTAGTACATACATCACGCCCATCAAGCCAGCACCGATCTGTGAGGCTAAACGGATACGTTGCGCTTCGCCACCCGAAAGGGTTTCTGCGGAACGTGCCAAGCTGAGATAGTTCAGACCAACACTGACCAAGAAGTGTAAACGCTCACGAATCTCTTTAAAGATTTTATCGGCGATTTCACCTTTGGCACCTTCAAGATTCAGGTCTTGATAATAGTGTTCCGCATCACCAATCGACATCTTAGTGATTTGGGCAATGGTTTTGTCTTTGACCCGCACATGGCGAGAAATTTCATTGAGACGTGAACCACCGCAAGCATCACATGCCGCATTCGACAGATATTGCGCAAGATCATCACGGACATAATTGGATTCAGTCTCGCGGTAGCGACGTTCTAAATGCGGCAAAATCCCTTCAAAAGCTTGCACACGACTGTGTTTACGACCACGTTCATCAATATAACTCAGGTCGATTTTCTCTTTGCCTGAGCCTTGTAGGAATTTCTTTTGCGTGTCTTTATCCAGTGTGTTCCACGGTTGGTCGAGATCAATATTGAAATGATCCGCGACTTTTTGCAGCATGGTGTAGTAATACGGGCGTTGTCGATCCCAACCACGAATCGCACCTTGGCTGATTGAAACCTCAGGGTTTGGAATCAGTTTATCTGAACTGAAATGGCTGCGCGTACCCAAACCATCACAAACCGGGCAGGCACCGAATGGGTTGTTGAATGAGAACAGACGTGGTTCAAGTTCAGCCACGGCACGATCACACTCAGGACAAGAGTGTTTTGCTGAAAACACACGTTCAGGATGTTCGCCGTTCATCCATGATAAAACTGCAATATCACCGCCTAAACGTAATGCGGTTTCAAACGATTCTGCAATACGGTTACCGAGGTCGTCGCGCACTTTAAAGCGATCGACCACGACTTCAATGGTATGTTTTTTCTTCTTGTCCAGTTCAGGTGGTGTATCAATATCAATGATTTCACCATCGACACGGGCACGCACAAAGCCTTGGCCTTGCAACTGTTCAAATAGTTGGGTGTATTCACCTTTACGCTCGCGCACCACAGGCGCAAGCAACATCAAGGCGGTGCCTTCTTCAAGGCTTTTTACAGCATCAACCATTTCAGAAATGGTTTGTGCCACCATTGGCAGATCATGTTCAGGGCAGTAAGGTGTACCGACACGGGCATAGAGCAAACGCAAATAGTCGTAAATTTCGGTAATGGTACCGACGGTTGAACGTGGGTTGTGACTGGTCGACTTTTGTTCAATCGCAATCGCAGGGGAGAGACCTTCAATCGAATCGACTTCTGGTTTTTCCATTTGTGACAGGAATTGACGGGCATAGGCCGACAGTGATTCGACATAGCGACGTTGACCTTCGGCATATAAGGTATCAAAGGCCAAGGATGATTTTCCTGAGCCAGAAAGTCCCGTAATTACCACAAACTTGTCACGTGGAATATCGAGTGACACATTTTTTAAATTATGGGTACGTGCGCCTCGAATACGGATATGACTTTGACTCATAAATACATCTCAATAAGCTGAATATGAAAACATGTATATGATAGCGATTTAAAATCGTTCAAGTAGTATAAAAATAATTAAAACGACAAATTGTGACGGTTAATGAACTGGTTCACATTTATCTCACGCGATGCGCCTCATATTTTTAGCATTCAATGCCACAGATTGCCATGTAAAAATTGATCACGAATTAAAATACATAATTTACTAGACGACTGGTCTAATATTGATTTATAGTGTGTGCATGAAACGATCAAATAAAAGTGAAGCCACGCGACAACATATTCTCGATACCAGCTTTGAATTGGTATTACGTAAGGGTTTTGTCGGTGTTGGTTTGCAAGAGATTCTCAAAGCCTGTGACGTCCCGAAAGGGTCGTTCTACCATTATTTTGCTTCTAAAGAAGCATTTGGCTGTGCTTTGCTCGAACAATATATGGCGGATTATAAAGTCCGTGTCGAACAGCTCTGGCAACATACCGAACAAAGTGCCTATGCGCGTCTGATGGCGTTATGGCAAGCATGGATTGAGGACCCAGTTTATGGCAGTTGGGCGGAAAATTGTCTGATTGTGAAACTGGCGGCAGAGGTTGCTGATTTGTCCGACGACATGCGTGAAATTCTCAATCTCGGGGTGCATCGATTGACGCAACGCGTGGCCTTGTTATTACAAGAAGGGCAACAGCAAGGCTCAATCCCTGTGCATCTTGACCCACCCAAAACAGCCCAAGTCATGTATCAATTGTGGTTGGGTGCGGCCCTGATGACCAAGTTAGCGCAAGACAAGGCACCGCTACATTTAGCTTTAGAAACCACACAACAGCTGTTACAGCCGATTAAGGAATAAACCATGCAAAGTATTATCCATCACAGTTTTGGTGAACCTGTAGAGGTATTGCAGTTGGGTGACATGCCACAGCCTGAACCTAAAGCAGGTGAGGTTCGTATTAAAACCATCATGTCTCCTATGCATAACCATGATGTTTGGACCGTACGTGGTAGCTATGGCTATAAGCCAACGCTCCCAGCCATTGGTGGCAGCGAAGCGGTGGGGATTGTCGATGCAGTCGGTGAAGGTGTCGATGAAAGTAAACTGGGACAGCGTGTTGCGGTTGCTGGCGTACATGGCAGTTGGGCAGAATATTTTATTGCACCTGCACAAAGCATCATTCCATTAAATGATGCAATTGATAATGAAACGGCAGCTCAACTGATCGGCATGCCAATCAGTGCCTTGATGCTACTTGATTTTGTTAATCTGCAAGCAGGCCAATGGTTGATTCAAAATACCGCAAATGGTGCGGTGGGTAAAACCGTCGCCATGATTGCTCAAGCGCGCGGACTACACGTCATTCATCTGGTTCGCCGTACTGATGCGATTGCAGAAATGCAGGCTTTGGGGATTCAGCACGTGGTGGCGACAGATCAGTCAGATTGGAAGCAACAAGTCAAAGCGATCCATGCAGATCAGCCCTTAATTGCAGGGGTGGACTCAATTGGTGGCAGCGCCAGCGGGGAAATGTTGAGTTTACTCAGTGAAAATAGCCTATTGGTGTCGTTTGGCAGTATGACTGGCGAGACCATGCAGATCTCATCGGGTGATCTGATTTTTAAGCAAGCCACGGTTAAAGGATTCTGGGCCAGTGTGGTCAATAAAGAAATGCCAGTGGAACGTAAAAAGGCTTTGTTTGTAGAACTGATTACATTGGCGACGCAGAAAAAACTAATTTTACCAGTTGAAGGTGTCTTCAGTTTTGACCAGATTAAAACTGCCGCGTTGAAAGCAACTCAAGGCGCGCGTCAGGGTAAGGTGTTGTTACAACCATAACTCAGCTACTCACCGCCAGCCGTGAGGCTGGCCACTTCCGATCTCGTTATCATAAAAAGGAAAAATCAGATGCTTGGACAATTACTCATCGGACTCATCGCATTATTACATGTCTATATTTTGGTGTTGGAAATGTTTTTGTGGGACAAACCTTATGGTTTAAAAGCCTTTGGCAATAGTCTGGAAAAAGCACAACTGACCAAAGTATTGGCACAAAATCAGGGGCTGTATAATGGTTTCCTTGCCGCCGGTTTATTTTGGTCATTATTGGCACCCACCGCTTATGCGACCGCAATTGCCAATTTCTTTTTAGCTTGTGTGTTGATTGCAGGGATTTATGGTGGCCTCACAGCCAGCAAAAAGATCATTTATATTCAAGCAGTTCCCGCACTGATTGCTTTAATTGTGGTGAATGTTTTTTAACCCAGCAATAAAAGTAGGCATTTGAGCTGATTTATGCTTTAATGCGCTCAGTTTGAGATGAGCCTCATACAGTATATCGGACGATACGATATACGACTAAGCCCCTTAATTGGGGCTTTTTTACGTCTGGATAAAATAAGGCTCAGGGTTAGGTGCTTAGGCTTGATCCAGACCCAACCATTGACGTTGTTGATAGGCGCTGTCCCAGAATAACCACTCCAATTTTGCCCCCATGCTATAAGCCGCATGCATTTTGGCTAAAGTGTCTGCGTCACAACGGGCTGCGACTTTATCAACTGTCGCAATCACATTACGTACCGCGGTATTAAACTCTTCCCCTGCATAGGTATCGATCCATGCTTGGTAAGGATTGTTGGCAACCGATTGGCTGACGATATCTTTACCCACTTCGGCATAAATCCAGAAACATGGCAGTAAGGCTGCCAAAATCACAGGATAGCTTTCTGACCATGCCGTTGCCGTCAAGAATGAGGTGTAATGATGGCAGGCCAAAGTCAGCGGTGTGCTTTCAAATTCGGTTTTGCTGATCTCAAATTCCTGCATAAAATCGCTGTGTAAGCTGCGTTCCACAATAATGGCAATTTTAGCTGCTTCAGAAAACTGAATCACATCATCGGCTTCATAGGCCTTTGCGGCAGCAACTGCCAAGGCACGTCCATAGGCCAATAAATAATGTGCATCTTGAATCACATAATGACAAAAGGCTGAACGATCGAGTGTGCCTGCTGCAAGCTCTTGATTAAACGGAAGCGCTAATATTTTTTGATATAAATCTTGATTACGCTGCCAAACATCTTGAGAAAACGTCATGGAATGAACCTATTAAAGTACATATAAAAGAAATCTTTCAGCACTATAGCAGAGTCTGGTCTGGATGGTTTTTTTTGCCAAACAAGTCCAACAATCTTTTCTGTTTTTGGGTCAAAACTCGCCTACAATAAGCACATTTTTATCACTCTACATTTGGATAAAAGGCTGCTCATGAAGCATTTCCGTTTCTCAATATTTTTTACGATTGTGTGTTTAGCACTTTCGGCTTACTGGGGCTATACGCATGGCCCTGAAGCGGGTGTTGCCACCATGCTAAAAGCACTGACCATTACTGCAATTCTAGCGGTGATGGAAGTGTCTCTTTCTTTTGACAATGCGGTGGTGAATGCCTCAGTACTGCGTGGTTGGGATCATTTCTGGAAAATGATCTTCTTGACTGTGGGTATCCTGATTGCCGTATTTGGGATGCGTTTGATCTTCCCTGTGGTGATTGTGGCGGTAACCGCCGATATGGGCATGGTTGAAGTCGCCAAAATGGCCCTGAATGATCCGAAGACCTATTCAGAACGCTTAATGGCCCATCATGCTGAAATTTCAGCCTTTGGGGGGACCTTCTTATTGATGGTGTTCTTAAACTTCTTCTTTGATGATGGTAAAGAAACCCATTGGTTTAAATGGCTGGAAGCGAAATTAGCCCATTTGGCTAACGTGCCTGCCATGTCGGTGTTCTTGGCCTTGATCGCGATGATCATTATGGCGGCGAATGTCGATGAGTCTGCTCGTTTGGCTGTGACCATGGCAGGAATCTGGGGCATCGTGGTGTATATCGGGGTGCAAGTCTTGAGTCATTTATTGGGTGGAGAGCCTGAGATTGATGAAAATGGCAATGCCATTGGCCATGACTCAAGTGGTGCAACTTCGGGTGTGGTAAAAGCTGGTTTTGGTGGTTTTCTCTACCTTGAAGTGCTAGATGCATCCTTCAGTTTTGATGGTGTGATCGGTGCATTTGCGATTACCAGTGATGTGGTAATCATCATGCTGGGTCTAGCAATCGGTGCGATCTTTGTCCGTTCAATGACCATTTATCTGGTGGAAAAGGGTACTTTGGATGCGTATATCTACTTAGAGCATGGCGCACATTATGCGATTGGTGCACTGGCATTCATTATGATTGCCAGCGGTACCGGCTTACATGTGCCCGAAGTGGTCACTGGTTTGATCGGGGTGGCCTTTATTGTGTGGGCAGTGATTGCTTCGATTCAATATAGCAAGCGCGAACAGCAAGCTTCTTAAGCTTGTTTTCAGCTTGATCAGCTAGTGTAAATAAAGGAGCGAACATCGCTCCTTTATTTTTTCTCTGCAGAAAGATTGTGTTTTTCATGATCTAACTTACAACCTTTGTAGGCGAATGGCTTATAATTCGCTGAGCCAGTTATAGTGTCTTATCAATAATGAATGCTTTAGAACGCCGTTCAACCTTTGCCTTAAGTAGCATTTTTGCCTTACGCATGTTGGGCTTGTTCATGATTATTCCTGTATTTTCAGTTGCAGGACAATCCTATCAATATGCCACACCTGCCTTAATTGGTCTCGCGGTGGGGGTCTATGGCTTAACCCAAGCAATTTTACAGATTCCATTTAGCCTATTGGCCGATCGCTTTAGCCGTAAGCCTCTGGTGGTGCTTGGCTTATTATTATTTGCCATTGGCGGTGCCATCGCAGGCCTATCCGACACCATTTATGGTGTGATTATCGGTCGAGCGATTGCTGGTGCTGGTGCAGTTTCGGCTGTGGTGATGGCATTACTGGCCGATGTCACCCGTGAAGAACAGCGAACCAAGGCCATGGCCGCAATGGGCATGAGTATTGGCCTGTCTTTTGTGGTGGCCTTTAGTCTGGGGCCGTGGTTGACCAGTCTGGTGGGCATTTCAGGTCTATTCTTTGTCACCACGATTATGGGTTTGGCTGCGATTGCAATGCTCTTACTGGTTCCTAAAGTCACGCGACACCATCGCAACTATCAGCAAGGTTATCTGAAGCAGCTCAAGCAAGTGATCCAAATGGGCGAGTTGAATCGTCTGCATGTCTCAGTCTTTGCACTGCATTTATTGCTGACTGCGATGTTTATTTATGTACCTTCACAGCTCATCGAATATGCTGGAATTCCTTTAGCAAAGCATGGTCTAGTCTATTTACCTCTATTAGTGATTAGCCTGTTCTTTGCCTTCCCAAGCATTATTATTGCGGAAAAGTATCGCAAAATGCGCGGCATTTTTCTTACTGCGATTGCAGGGCTTATCGGCGGTTTGCTGATTCTAATCTTTGGCTATGAGTCTAAATATATATTGCTGGCAGGACTGGGTTTATTCTTTATCGCGTTTAATGTGATGGAAGCATTATTACCCTCTTGGCTATCCAAAGCAGCTCCGATCCAATCCAAAGCCACTGCCATGGGCGTCAATGCCAGTAGCCAGTTCTTGGGTGCCTTCTTTGGCGGAACCTTGGGGGGGCAGCTTTTGATGTTACAGAATACTGCACTCGGGTGGAGTGTGCTGACGGGGATTGCTATAATATGGCTGCTGATTAGTTTTGGTCTGGCTCAGCCGAGATATTTGTCTTCTATTGTGTTGCCTTTACCTCAAGCAATACAAACAGATGAATGGACTTCAAAACTGTTGGCGATTCGTGGTATTGAAGAAGTCGTGGTGATGCCAGAACAGCAAGTTGCGTATATTAAAGTCGATAAACAGTGCATTGATGATGCTGGGCGACAAGATTTAACGCACTTGATTGGCAAAGAGGTAGCCATTTAATCATAACTCTTATAAAGTAAAACATAGAAATATATAGGATGAAGACAGCTAATGCGTGGTGTGAATAAAGTTATTTTAGTAGGTACTTTAGGTAAAGATCCAGAAACTAAAACTTTTCCAAATGGTGGATCATTAACTCAATTCTCGATTGCAACCAGTGAATCGTGGATGGATAAAAGTACGGGTGAGCGTAAAGAGCAAACAGAATGGCACCGTATCGTGTTGCACAACCGTTTAGGTGAAATTGCACAGCAATATCTGCGTAAAGGCTCAAAAGTGTATATCGAAGGTTCATTACGTACCCGTCAATGGACAGACCAAAACGGTCAAGAGCGTTACAGCACTGAAATTCGTGGCGATCAAATGCAGATGCTGGATAGCCGTCAACAAGGCGAGCAGAGCGGTGGCGACTTTAACCAACCACGTTTTAACAACAATAATAACCAAGGTGGCGGTTACCAAAATACAGGCTATAACAATAACAACAACCAAGGTGGTTATGGTCAAGGTGGTGGCTTTAATGGCGGCAACCAGCAAGGTAATTATGCAGGTAGCCCACAAGCAGGTAATGGTTTTAATACACCAAAAGCAGCACCTCAACCTGCTGCGGCAGCACCAGCGGATTTAGATGACGATTTACCGTTTTAGATCTTCGCGTTCAGCATGAGAAAAGGCATAAAACTTAGTTTTATGCCTTTTTTGTTGGGGACGTTTTTTTATCGCGCAGAGTCCAAGGTTTCGTGGTTGGTCACCACTTCTTGAGCTTTGCTGTAACTTTCAATCAAAAGCTGATAAGCAGGGAAAATCTGGGTATAGACCTGAGCCCATTCCAATGCATCATCACGGTTCCAAGTACGCTGAATTTCTGATGCCACAGCCGCAGTATCCATCGGCACCACACCGGCTTGCACCACACGAGCTAGGGTAATTTCTTCTGCCATTTTGCTATAGGTTCCAGAAGCATCAATCACGGCAAAGACTTTATAGCCTTCGGCAACAGCACTGATCGCAGGGAAGGCCATACACACGCTGGTAATGGTTCCTGCAATAATCAGGGTATTACGGCCTGTCGCTTTAACAGCATTGACAAAGTCTTGGTTATGCCATGCATTGATCTCACCTTTACGTGCCACATATTGGGCATGAGGGGCATTGGCATGGATTTCAGGAATTAAAGGGCCATTGGGGCCTTGTGGTACGGAAGCGGTGGTGATCACTGGAATCTTGGCCAAACTGGCAATCTTAGCCAAGGCTGCTGCGCGTTGACGTAATTCAGGCATTGGCATATCGCCGACGGTTTGGAATAAACCACTTTGGTGGTCAATCAAAAGCATCACGGCATCATTGACATCGATAACAGGTGCTTGGCCATTGAAGTTTGCTGGCATTGTCATTGTTGTATCCTCATCTTGTCTTAGGGGGTATAATTGATGATATAGACAGGACGATGGGTGAAAAACATCTATAATAGGATATATTGTCATGTCAAAAGAACAATTGTGGTCATCATTGACGGGTCGAGCAAATAACATGAAAGATTTAAATGACTTATATTTCTTCGTGAAAGTGATTGATTGCGGTGGTTTTTCAGCAGCCAGCCAAGAATTGATGGTGACCAAGTCTTTACTGAGCCGGCGTATTGCCGAATTGGAAGATCGACTCGGGGTGAAGCTGATCAATCGAACCACCCGACAGGTGTCAATTACCGAGGTGGGGAAAATTTATTATCAGCATTGCAAGGCCATGTTGATTGAAGCGGAAGCTGCCGAAGAAGCAATTGAATTTTTAACGGCCGAGCCACGTGGATTGATCAAGCTGTCTTGCCCGACCAATTTATTGCATATCAATATTAGTCCAATGCTGAATGAGTTTTTGCAGCTATATCCCAAAATCAGTCTGCATGTCGAAGCCACCAATCGCCGCGTTGATTTAATCAATGAGCGTTTTGATTTGGCGATACGAATTCGTCCTTTACCCTTAGCCGACAGTGAATTGATTGTGCGAGAACTGGCTTTGGCACGACAATTGATTGTTGCCAGTCCAGACCTGTTACATCAGTTTTATTCAATCCATGAGCCACAACAACTGACGCAGTTCCCTGTGTTGATGATGGAGTCCTTTGCGCCTGAATATGCTTGGCAGTTATTCTCTCAAGATCAGCAAGAACTCAAAGTCCAATGTCATCCACGACTGACCACCACGGATTTGACTGCGCTTAGAGAAGCCACGCTGCAAGGCTTGGGCGTGGCAAAATTACCCGAATTGATGGTAGCTGAAGACATTAAACAAGGGCGTTTGATTCATGTATTACCCCAATGGCAACCTAAACCTGAGCTGATCCACTTGGTCTATACCTCTAGACGTGGATTGCTGCCATCGATGAAATTATTGATTGATTTTCTGGTAAAGAAATTTGCGGAACTGAAACAACACAATTCGGTGCTTTATTAATACTGCACTATAAGGAATAGCCACTGTCAGTTTTTGCCAATTCTCTCAGGCCTTCCATCAGGGTCTCAATCAGCTTTTCCAGCACCAAACGTTGCCCTTTGCGCGAGGCATAGACCAGCTGTACGGTGCCCCGATTGGATTTCCACTCGGGTAATAGGTGAATCAGTTTACCTTTTTGAATATCGGCTTGCACCGTGAGATAAGGCAGGTCCGCAATACCCAAACCATCATGGACCGCATAATAAACCCCAGCCAAATCATTGCTTTTGACCCGTGGTTGATAAGGTACATCTACAGTTTCATCATGGTCGACATGACATAAATGCCAATAATATTGGTGTTTTTGAATGCCTAGGGCTACGCTCGGATAGTGCTGTAATTCTGAATAATGAGTAATGGTCTTACCTTGCAATAATTCGGGCGCTGCCACCAGACAATGCTCAGTCCGAATCACATCGCGGACAATTAAACTGGAATCTTGATTGGGCTCAAAACTGGTACGGATCGCGATATCAATATCATCATGCAGCACATCGACGCGGCGGCTGGTCAATTCTAAAGAGATTTCAACTTTGGGATAGGCTTTTAAAAACTGATTGAGTAATTTCCGAATCTGGAAATGCATCATTAACGGTGGGCAACTGATTTTGACCATGCCTTGTGGTTCATTTTTCTGCTTGAGCAAGACATTTTCGGCACATTCGACTTGTGCAATCACTTTGCAGCATTCTTCATAGAACTCTTGACCTAAATCCGTGACTTTGAAATGACGGGTGGTGCGTTGGATCAGGCTGACATTAAATTTATGTTCTAGGTCAATGATACGACGGCTAAGTTTGGATTTACTGATATTTTCAGCTTCGCTGGCCGCACTAAATCCGCCGTGTTTCACCACCAAATAGAAATAATGAAAGTCATCAAATGAGTTAATCAAGGCAAAGCGAATCCGAAATAACAAAAGATGAGAATAGCATTAACTCTTCTCATCTTCCGAGGGCCTTATTTATTTTTCTGAGCTATTGGTGAAATAACTGGTCATCAAGTTGCGATAATCCGGAATATGATTCGAGAATAAAGCACCTAAGCCTTCGATATCATTGCGCCAGTCACGGTGCAGTTCACAGGCCATCCCAAACCAGGTCATCAATTGTGCCCCTGCTTGAGACATACGATCCCACGCCGCATCACGGGTTAAGGCATTGAATGTTCCTGAAGCATCGGTAATCACAAATACTTCAAAGTCTTCTGCCAGTGCAGACAAGGCTGGGAATGCGACACAGACTTCCGTGACCACACCGGCAATAATCAATTGTTTTTTACCAGTTGCTTTGACCGCTCTAACAAAGTCTTCATTGTCCCAAGCATTGATTTGGCCTGGACGAGCGATATAAGGGGCATCGGGGAACAG
This sequence comes from Acinetobacter sp. Ac_5812, assembly GCF_013072695.1. Lineage (GTDB taxonomy): Bacteria > Pseudomonadota > Gammaproteobacteria > Pseudomonadales > Moraxellaceae > Acinetobacter. The sequence continues at coordinate 281,237 of NZ_LXUK01000001.1, read as the reverse complement.
TTCTTTCAGTTCAGGAACCAGTGGACCATTTGGGCCATTTTCAAAGCTAGTGGTGAGAATTGTCGGTAAGTTGAAGTATTTTGCGGCGTCTGCCAATGCCAAAACATTGTTTTTAAATTTATCTGGATCAATATCCCGAACCAATGAAAGGAGGCCAGCTTGGTGGTCGACCAAAAGTACGGCTGCGTTGTCTTTGTCTAGGCGAATATAGTCTTTAGCCATTGTTGTATCCTCATGTTTTTGTAAAAAGAATACGGAAAAGAAAGTGAATTTCCGTAGTGCTTGAAATTATGCTAGTTAAATTTTTCATGTAGATGAAGCGCAAAAAATGAGATAAACAATATCAAAAATGGGATGATTGATAATGTTTAGAGATTAATTCGCTTTTTAATTTTTAATTGTCCTATATGTAGAATAATGTGTTGCCGTTCTGAGGCTATAAGCACACCTGTTTGAGGCGTAAAATAGATCCCAAGAACAGAACTTCTACTCTATAGGAGAAACCAAATGAAAAGAATTCTGGGTGTGTATCAAAACAAACACATGCACTGGGTCGGTGATGGTTTCCCAGTGTATAACTTATTTTCCTATGATCGCTTAGGTCAAAGCCTCAGCCCATTCCTCCTCTTGGACTATGCTGCACCATACCGTTTTGATCCAACCACAGCACAACATGGTGTCGGTTCGCATCCACATCGTGGCTTTGAGACCGTGACCATTGCCTATCAAGGTGAAGTGACGCATAAAGACTCAAGTGGCGGTGGTGGAACCATCAAAGCGGGTGATGTGCAATGGATGACCGCAGGTGGTGGTATCTTGCATCAAGAGTTCCATTCACCAGAGTTCGCTCATCAAGGTGGTTTATTTGAAATGGTTCAGTTGTGGGTTAATTTGCCAGCGCATTCCAAAATGACGCCAGCAAAATATCAAGCCATTGAAGCCGATCAAATTCAGCACATTAAATTGGATGATGCGGGTAGTGAGATGCGAGTGATTGCAGGTCAATATCAAGACACCGAGGGTGCAGCAACCACCTTTAGTCCAGTCAATGTTTGGGATGGCATGATTGTAAAAGATCAGGAACATACCTTTTATGCGACTGAAGGCCATACCACATTGTTGGTATTGCTCTCTGGTCAGGTGGTCTTAAATGAAAACCAAAGCATAGAAGCACCGAGTTTGGTGGTGCTGAGCCGTGAAGAAATTGACTTTAGCATCAAGGCCGAACAAGACAGTAAATTCCTGATTTTGACTGGTCAGCCACTGAATGAACCGATTGAAGGTTATGGACCTTTTGTCATGAATAGCAAAGCGGAAATCGTTGAGGCAGTTCGTGATTTCAATAGTGGTAAATTTGGTTCAATGCAAGCTTAATTGTAATTTAAATCAGTTGTTTATATAAGAAAGCCTATCACTCCGTTAGAGTGATAGGCTTTCGCTGTAAGGGTCCTCTATTGATTTTTTTAATATTATGTCACTTATAATTATTCAGCTTGTTATGTGACTTTGTTCTCGTTATTGTTTAATAAAAATAGCACTAATATTGGGCTTTGCAAAGGCTATAAAGCGCTGAAAATGAAAAAATATAGAATGTTCTGTATGTTTTTGTGTCCTAAAATGTAATAAGTTTAATTTTTTCATCATGTTAAGATAGAAATGCAATTTGTGATAAAATGTAACAAGAATCCAACAACGATATTACGACAAAAGTCTGGCAGAAGCCTTCAATCTGGTATTTTTTAATACCGCGTTTCGCTTAACTATCGGTCATAATCAAGAAAAATCATCAACTGATGGGACATAATTTTGGATATTGCAATTATTGGCAGTGGAATGGCAGGACTTGCCTCAGCCAGAATCCTACATGATGCAGGGCATAAGGTGACTATATTCGAAGCACTCGCAGGGCGAGGCATGGATAGTCATAGTATTGATTTTGATGGTGGCATCATTGATGCGCCTTTAAGGGTGATGAATCCCAAGCTTTGGAAAAATACTTTAAGTTTGGCAAGCTACTTGGGCATAGAAACTTTCCCTGTCCGTACCTTTATGGCTTGCAGTTGGTTGTTTGAAGATAAAACAGATACATGGCTCACCACTTCACGCAGCCGTATCGGCAATTTCCCGATTATCAATAACCGCAAAGGCATTCAGCAATATGGCTGGCGCTTGGTCAAAGGCATGTTGCAGCTGAAAACTGCGGTACACCAATTTTTTAAATCGGATAATCAAGACATCACACTAGCTGAATTCATGAATCAATATCATATTGAGGAAGTGTTTTGGCATGGCACGGTGATGCCAGTGCTGTATACCATTTGTACTTGTCATCCTAAAACCATTGGTGAATGGCCGGCCAAACCTTTACTGGAATTTATCCGCCAGTTGACTGAGGGTGAAGCCTTATTGCGGATGAAAGGCGGAACGCCTGCATTGGTCAATCGCTTGATTGAAGGCATTGAAATTCATAGTGGTTCGCCTGTTCAAAAAGTTGAAGAGCAGGGTGATAAGGTATGGGTGGAAAATGCACAAGGTGAGAGCCAGTTATTTGATCGTGTAGTGATTGCCACGCCAACGCCAGTGATTGAAGATTTTCTCAAGCAGCCACAATTTGCCGAAGACATTGCCTTATTGAAGAAATTCCGCTTTGAACAAGGCGATTTGGTGATTCATACCGATCCGATTGTGATGCCACAACGCCGTAAAGATTGGGCGGTATTGAGCTATATGATGGATCGTAAATTTACCCGTCAGCAATTTACGGTTTGGATTAATGCGATTGAACCCAGCTTGGTGGGTAAAAATGCCGTGTTCCAGACGTGGTGTCCGGTGATTGATATCGATCCGAAGAAAATCATTTCCAAGGTCAAACTCACTCGTGCAGTGGTTGATTCAGAAACCGTGGCTTTGAATAAACAAATTCAGCAACGCCATTTGGATTTAAACCGTAAAGTATTTTACTGCGGTTCATGGTCCTGCGACGGTTTACCGATCTTGGAATCTGCCGTGACCTCAGCGATGCATATTTCTGAAATCTTAGGTGCAGCTGTTCCCTTTGTTGGATTAAAGCCAAAAGTCACAGTTGCGCCTGAACTCGGTTATTAAGCATGACCACCTTCAAGCAAGCGCTGATTGAAAAAGTCATTGGGCATAAATATGCAATTGATGCCAAACGACTCGGTGATGATGCATGGCTTGCTTGGAGTAATTTAGGTTTTTGGCAAGACCAACATGAGTGTTATCCACAGGCTTGCCAAAGTCTGGCTGATCAAATTGCACAATCCATTCAACTGAAATCCACAGATCGTGTTTTAGATCTAGGCTGTGGACAAGGTGCCAGTCTGTTGCATTGGCTCCAGCATTATCATATTCAACAACTCAGTGCGGTTGAGTTACAGCCTGAATGCGTCAAACGAATTCAAAAACAATTGCCGCAAGTGCAAATTCATTGTGGATCTTTTTTGAATTTAAAAACTCTGCAACTTTTGAATTCATTTGATGTGGTGCTGTGTATAGATGCGGCTTATCACAGTGATTTGAATTCATTTCTTGAATCTACAACTCCAGTTTTGAATTCAAAAGGACGAATTGCGTTTCACACGCTAATGTGGTCGGATAATTGGCTACAGTGTTCTGCTCTACAAAAACAAAAATATCGCTATCTATTAAAAAGTGCCGATGTGAATTGGCGGCATTTGATGGATCAGCAACAGCTTGCGCAGACTTTGGTGCAGCATGGTTTTATTGATATTCAAATTCAGGATTTTTCTGAGCCGGTGTTGAATGGTTTTGCGGAATATATCGAAACACAAAAAAATGAAAAATCAGCGTTTGATTTTGCCCAACTCAAAATAAATATGACTGCCAAGTTGTGCCGAAAACTCTACCAAGATGGATTAGTACGTTATATTCAAATCAGTGCAGTAAAAAAGTGAGAACAAGATGCCAAATGAATATAAAGGTTCATGCCTGTGTGGGGCCGTGAGCTATCAGGCCGAGGTTGCGCCACGTTATCGTTTTAATTGTCATTGTCGTGATTGCCAAAAAGCCACGGGCAGTGCTTATGCGCCGATTGCTTTCTTTCATCAATCCGAACTTAAAATTGAAGGTGAATTAAAATATTTTGAGTCTTTAGGGTTATCTGGTAAACCGATCCGCCGTGCATTTTGCCCTAATTGTGGTTCGCAAATGTTTGGCCTACCCGAACTCGTACCTGAGATGATTTCAATACGTGCAGGAACCTTGGATGATCCAAATTTGTATCAACCGCAAGCAGAATGTTTTGTGAGCCATGCAAATGAATGGGATTTATTAAATCCGAATATTTCGCATTTTGAGAAAATGATGGGGAAGAAACGAGAGTAAAGCGAGAAATGGTGCCGGCACACGGATTCGAACTGTGGACCTACTGATTACAAGTCAGTTGCTCTACCAACTGAGCTATGCCGGCAACGTGGCGAGAATTCTACAGAATCTGTTTAAAAAAACAAGCGAAAAAATGAGCAATCAGATAAATTTAATTCGTTTGTCGAATTTTCGCCAATTTTGACTTATGTATTGAGTGCATAAACAAAGGAATCAATCACTTCACCTGTACTTAAATGCGCTTTAACAGGCACACGTTGATAGCCTGCACCCTCGAATTCATCCAGTGCTTGCCAGTGTTGTTCTAGGTTATCTGAGAAAAATACAAAGCCAGAGACCTTTTGATCTGTTTGATCTAAAACAATACCCGGAAAGCCCAATTCAGCTCCCCAACCTTGTTGTTTGAGTGTGCCAAATACATGTGCGTCTGCCCATGTACCACCAATATTTTCCATAACATGAGCATTGGGACGGTTAGGCCCTAATGTGCCGTAAACAAATAAACTGAGCATAGTGAAAGCGAGGACAGTAAAAGAAATAGACTAGCAGAGATGGGGCAGGATCGGGTATCCCAGAGTATAAAATAATTCTGCTTTTCTAGGTAAGTTTTTGTCTTTTGATATTTATGTGAGTGTTTAATTTTTACCCTCTAACTCAATTAAAATATACCTCATATTTTAATTTAAAAACTTATACCAAATAGGTCGGTTTATTTTGCATATTAGGTCAATTGTTGATTTCTAAAATGAATGTCCGTTAGTATTAAAATCGTTAAAAATTTTGGTGGATATGGTTTTATATTTGATTTCGAGCAGTGAAATAAAATAATGGGAAAATATAAATATTTTAAAATTAAAACTATCAAGGATTGGGATGGTGAATATTGGGATGTATACGAAGAATACAAGACTCAAGCAGGCATCATAGTTTATAAAGGATGGCCATATGCTGAAACACCTCAAAATGGTGGGCAAGCTAATTTTTATTATATTTTAACCAATGAAATTGCAGAATATATAATACAACATAGTATTGTCCACATCACGAATACGCTAGGTTTTTCTGAGCCTGTTGTTCGACGGTTTAGAAAAGCGATTGGATTCTTCTTATCCCATCCCATAACATACAACTTTGAATGGATTCTTGAACACCAAGATGAAATTCTTTATGACAGTTATGAAGTACTATCTCAAAAATATGGTCTTACAAAGTCCCAAATCGTTTCGTATACAAACCGTTTACTCCATCATGGTATTGTACGTAAACAGCTACAACGTGAATCAACTTGCGAAAGAAAACATATTCAATGGTTTCAGGAAAATAAAGAAAAGGTGTCTGGGCTTGATATTAAAGAGATTGAAAAGCAATTTGGCTTTTCATACTATATTTCAAAAATAATCCATGATTTAGTATGCCAAGAAAAAAATATACCGACTCAATCCGAACAATGGCAACAGCACTTAAATGACAAGAGGCAGTGGATACTTGATCATCAAATTGAGTTATTGCGAACTGATATTCCATTGGAAAAAATTGCGCAAAAATTTAATACGAACAAGTTTTTTATAAGTGGATGTCGAGCCCAATTAAGGAAAATACTTAATATTTCACATACTCAACAAAAAATAAATTGGGTAAAACAACATCAATCTGATCTCGAAACCATGACAATTGTCGAATTACAAAAAAAATATCAAATTGGTCGACATGTAATAAGAAGCTACCGCAACCTTCTAACTGAATTAAAACAAAACGAAACTCATTCAGAATTGAAACAGACAAATCATTCTGGTAATTTTCTTTGATCAAGAATAAGGCAATAAATAACAATGTTGGATAATATTTTTGGCATTTTGGATAAGTTAGGCTTTGGAACACAAAAACGTGCCATCAGTGCTCAATTTTCAAATGCACAACTTAATTCACAGATTATGCTACAACGTATTGATGGCTTTCATGGCATTAATGAAGGAATGTCAGCAGAATTGATCTGCCTATCAACGAACCCATTCATAGAACTCAAACAATTCATTGGTTGTCAAATAGCAGTTGATCAGGTCACTGATTCAGGCAGATTGTTTAGAACGACTGGCATTATTACAGGCGCTTCTCAAGGACAATCTGACGGTGCTTTAAGTCTATATCGCTTGACCATGCAAGACCCAACTAGCTTATGGCATAAGCGACGTAATAGTCGTGTGTTTATGAATAAGAATGTTATTGAAATTATTGAAGTAATTTTCAAAGAATGGCAGTCTAAAAGTGCTCTATTTGCTTCAAGTCTAAAATTAGATACGAGTGGTCTAACTAAGTCTTATGATATCCGTCCATTCTCGATGCAGTCAAACGAAAGCGATTATGCATATTTAACTCGATTAATGCGCGAAGAATCGATTAATTGGCTCATTGATGAAGCGAGTTATATTGTATCAAGTAATAGCCAAAGTATTGAAGCACAAAAATTACGTTTAGTCGATGATAATGCCCAATTTAAAGCCATTGAACGTCGAAGCATACGCTACCATAGGTCGAATGCAACAGAGCAGTATGACAGCATCACCAGCTTTATCGCACAACGTAGCTTACAGCCTACAGCGATCCATGTACAACGTTGGCAAGCGGATAGCTTAAGTCAAGAAGATGCCAGCGGATCAGTACTCAGTTCGCATAAACACAGCTCCAATAGGGACAATGAAAGTCTAAGCCTAGAACAAGCATGGAATATCTCCCCAGCATGGATCAGCGATCTTAAAGGTGAAGATCAAGCCACAAAATCAGGCAATAGCCAACTTGATAAACTCAACACTCAATTGAATCAATATCAAGCACTACAAGCCAAATATTTTACCGCACACAGCAGTGTCCGAGATATTCAAGTTGGATATTGGTTTCGACTATCAGATCATCCAGAACTTGAGAAAAATCATAGTTCGGATGATCGTGAGTTTTTGATACTGAACAAGCACTACTATAATCAAAATAATCTTCCAAAAGATTTGAAAGATCAATTGGAAAAATTGCTTAGCCTCAGTCATTGGGAAACCAGTAAAGATAGTGAGCAAGAACGCCAAGCCAATGAATTGATGCTTGTACGTCGAAGTATTGCAGTTGTTCCTGAATATGATCTATTACAACATCGCCCAGTTGCATACATACAACGTGGCAAAGTCACGACAGATGGTGAAGAAATTCATGTAGATGAATGGGGACGGATTAAAGTTCGTTTCCTGTTTACCCGTACAGAAGATCATAGTCATGATGGTGGTGCAGGTTCGAATGATAATGATACAGACTCTGCTTGGGTAGATGTACTGACACCTTGGGCGGGTGAAGGCTATGGTGCTAGATTCTTACCTCGTAAAGATGAATTAGTTGTGATTGACTTCTTTGACGGTAATATTGACCGCCCATTTGTGACAGGACGTATCCATGAAGCAGAACGTTCACCAACTAAATTTGATCTTAAAGGCCAACTTCCCGATACCAAAAAGCTGAGCGGGATTCGTTCTAAAGAAGTCGGTGGTGAAGGTTATAACCAACTGCGTTTTGATGACACGACAGGACAAATCAGTGCTCAATTACATAGTAGTCACGGTGCAACGCAACTTAACCTGGGTAATTTAAGCCATCCGAAAGACCAAGCTGAAAGTGAGGGGCGTGGTGAAGGATTTGAATTAAGGACTGATTCATGGGGAGCGATCCGTGCGTCAAAGGGAATTCTTTTATCTTCAGAATCATCAGAGCAAGCGCAAGGTGAGCAGTTAACAAGATCCAATATTAATGAAAATCTAAAGTTTCATAACGACAGTAATCAATATTTTAAAGAGTTGGCTTCAGCCCATGAAGTTGATGAACCTGACTTAGAACCACAAAACTCTCTTTTAGAAAAGGTTGATCAGTGGAATGAAGGTTCAGATGCTTTAGTCGCTTTACATAGTGAATCGGCAATGGTTCTCAACAGTAAAGAGAATATGTTGCTCGAAGCAAAACAAAATATTGATGTCAGTACGCCGAAAAACCTTCAATTCTTTACTGGTAAAAGTTGGATTGCAAAGGCACTAGATAAAATCAGTATTTTTGCAAAACATGCTGGGATCAAGATTAAATCTGGTGAAGGTGATGTGGATGTCACAGCACAAAATGGAAAAATGACACTTTCTTCAAAGCAACAAATGCATGTGTATTCACTCAATGATCTTGTAAGAGTAGAAAGTGGAAAAGGTATTCTCATCACTGCTGGTGGAGGATACATCAAAATAGAAGGTGGAAATATTGAAATTGCTTGCCCTGGTTTAATGGAGCTTAAAGCTGGGCAGATCAAGACGAATAGTGGTGCCTCACTGTCTAGCCAGCTTCCAGCAATGCCTGAATTGAAATCTAACTATGATGAACATTTTATTTTGCACTATCCCGATGGGGAACCTGCAAAAAATCTGAAGTACAAAATCACGGCTGAAGATGGACAGGTTTTTGAAGGCGTATCTGGTGAAGATGGCAAAACGAGTGTTTTTTCTAAAGATGTAATGACTGCGCTAAATATTGAAGTATTTTCTCCAGAATAAAGCACGAAGGAAGGTTAAGAATGAAACTATTAAAGCGCTTAGTGCTTTGTACCTTAACGGTAATTTCTTTTAGTGCATGTTCAAATGTTGAGAAACAGAAAGAAGGAATTCAAGTGATTGATTATCGTAATCCAAAGAAAGTATGTTTTGGTCGTATTGAAATGACTGTACCGAAAGAAACTGAAGTGGAATATAGCAACTTTAATTACAATGGCAGTGATCTTGAAGTTGATGAAAGTATAAAGACCTATGAGGCATATCAGAAGTTAGTTAATGATAAGATTCAATCTTTGAAAAGTGAACCTCATGAAACTGAAGGTACGCTACTGAAAAGTGAAATGAATGGACCTGTGCAACAGCAAGGCCGATCTGTCAGTCATATTATTGTTTTTAGAGATGGGAAATATGTTACTTCTTTATATGAAATATATGGTTATCTCTATTTAAGACCAGGTAAGTTGATTATTTTAAAAAGTGGTGCAAGTAATGACTTGTTAAGTGAATCATTAACAGATATGCAACATACCTTAAAAAGTATAAAAATAAGGTCTGCTAAAGATGAGGAACAAGCTGGTCTATGCTGGAAAGAATTTTTTATCTTAGACGATATGAGTAAAAATATCCCATTTACAGGTGGACATTTGCATTTTAGATTTCCTAGCTACCCTCGAGTTAGAGTCGATATTGAGCATCGTGTTCGGTTGGAGTCAGATCGCCCTTTGATTGAAATGGTGAAAGAAAATGAAGCCAATGCCCCTTTGATTTTTAAGACAATGATGAGCACGGAAAATCTAAGAGAACAGAAAAAAGTAATTCATGGCTTGGCAGGTGAAGAGATATTCGGTCATGCACATCGTAGAGGTTTTTTTGAGCGCGGCTTTGAGTCAGCGGCATGGCAGTATTTAGGTTCATTAGAGAATGATAATGATCCGTTTGTTCATTACAGTCTAGAAAGTGCTGAATTAGTCCATAGTGATGAAGCATTACAGTCAACGATTAGCCAAAAAGCTGTATTTCAATTGCATGATTTTATTTTGAATAGTCTTCAAATTTCACCAAATAATAAGAAGGAAAAATAAAATGGCTGAGATCGTTTCACAAACAAAATCTGCAACAAGCCCAACATCCAATAAAACAGGTACTCATCTTGAAATTCCTTTACAAGATACGATTCCAATTATCTTTGTACCAGGAATTATGGGGTCAAATATTTTTAATGCAGCTCTCAAAAAGCCTGTTTGGAAACTAGGCAATGGCGTTGGTATGGCGAGTACAATCTATTCTCAAATGCAGAAAAGCCCAGCAGTATTACAAAGTGAATTGGACCCATTAAATACAAGGGTTGACCTTGATGGAGATATCAAAGTTGATCGTCGGCTTAAATTAACAGAAAAAGTACTTAGAGAACGCTATTGGGGAACGGTACACTGGGATAGCTATGGAGGAATTTTAACTTATCTACAAATGGTACTCAATAATGTCGATTTGAATGATAAACCTATTTATGCAGGAGGAGTTGGAGGTGGATATGCAGCAATTCAGCAAATCAAGCAACAAGAAGCCATTTATGAATGGCAAAGTTTACTGAATAAAAACGAATCCCCTGAATGGACTCCTAAAGAATCATTTACGCCAGTTAATAAACAGGAGATAGAGCATCTAAAAAAATTTCATTTTCCTGTTTATGCGATGGGCTATAACTGGCTGCAATCTAGCGAAGACGGAGCTGTAATTGTTGCAGGTAAGCTAGATAAAATCAAACAAGAGTATGGAAGTAGATTTCATAAGTTCATCGTTATCACCCATTCAATGGGTGGTTTACTTACACGGAGGTTAGCTCAATTACGTGCTAATGATATCGCAGGTGTGGTGCATGGTGTGATGCCAGCAGAAGGTGCAGCAGCAGCGTATCGACGCCTAGTTGCAGGATCATCGGAAGGTGGTTTAGAAAGTGCTGTTGCAGCGAATGTAATTGGTAAAAATACCGAACATGTTACAGCAGTTCTTGCAAATGCGCCTGGGGGCTTAGAGCTATTACCAAGTAAGGCCTATAATAGTGGTAAGCCATGGTTATTTCTAAATGGTTCAGGATTGATGAATGGTAAAGACTTACAAACCAATGTGGTTTCTTTACCCAGAAGTGATCCTTATGAAGAAATTTATAAGGCTGATGGTGTTTGGTGGGAAATGGTGAAAGAAGAGCTGATTGATCCTGCTAAGATGGTAAAAAGTAAAAACCCAGGTAAAAGAATAAAAGATATATATTTTAAAAAGGTTGAAAAAGTTAAAGAATTTCATGGGAAAATTACGAATAAATACCATCCATGTACTTATGTCAATTATGGACATGACCCCAAACATTCAAGTTTTGGAACACTCACTTGGACTTTAGACCAAGCATTGCGAGGTTTAACGGCTGAGCAAATGAAAAGATTACCAAGAGTGAGTGCTAAGGAAATAGAAGTACATAACCAAGACGTTGCAAAAGATGCGATGAAAATGGGGCAAAGTGCAATGTACTATATGAAAGCCAATACAAAGGAAAACAACGGGTTAAGATATATCAGATTAACGAGTGGTAAATTCGGTACTTTTAAAATTTCTTCTCAAAATGCAGACGGAGATGGAACAGTACCTTATCAGTCAGGCTGTGCACCATTAGGCCAAAGTGGGGTAAAACAAGTATTTCAAATGAAAGGGTTTAATCACCAAGGCAGTTATAACAATACCCATGTCAAACGTTCTGTACTTTACTCGATTATAAAAATCATCAAAGAAAATAATATTCAGCCCAAATATAGGTAAGGAAATAGAGTTTTAGTTCTAACTAAAGATTAATTTTTTAATGCAGTAATTAATCCTGAAACTGAAGCCGCATAAGGAATTTAAAATAATGAAAAAGACAGATTTTATGAAACTAGCTTGTGTATTGGTTATCATTTTTCTGAGTGGATGCCAAACTTTAATTCGAGATATCTGGGGAGTTTAATAATTTAAAGTGATTTCCCAAAATGACAAATCTTGATGGTCAGGCGAGTTATAAGAAATCAAAGTATTACGATCCGATATTTCCTCAACCTATACGATTAACGGAAATGCGTATCGGATGGTCAGCTTGGGAAATCCATCAGTGGATTGAGACTAAGTTGGAACGTTGAGAAGAATGATAGGGGGAGTTTTTGCTCCCTTTTTTTGTAGAATAAGTAGTAATCAAATAAAAAAGTAGCGAATAAACCCTTATGATATACATTCTTTTGAAGATTTATTAATTCGATAAGAGGAGCCGATGTTATTAACATATAATTTAGTATCGCTACCAGCAAAAGGTATATGGAACAAAGAACAGACAATATTAGCTTTGTTTTTGTACTATCAAATTCCTTTTGGACGCTTACATGCTAGAAACCCATTAATTATTAAGTGGGCAGAAATAATTAATCGTAATGCTAATTCTGTTGCTATGAAACTAGTGAATTTTGCGAGTCTTGATCCTGTCATAATTGCAAGTGGCCGTAAAGGAATGGGGAATACATCTTCTTTAGATAGAGAAATTTGGGAGTTTTACAATAATAAATTAGATTTATTAAATACTGAAGCTGAATTGATTTTAAAAAAAATAGTTGGTGCTGATGTAAAATCACTTGATAGTTTATTCTCACAATTGGAGCCTGCGGAATCTAACAAAAGCTTTTATGGGGAAGAGCGTCAAGTTATGGTAAGTCAACGAATTCGTCAAAATTTTTTCAGAGCAACAATACTTAGTAATTTTGATGAGCGATGCTGCATCAGTGGGTTGGCTGAACCTCGATTATTAATTGCTAGTCATATTGTAAGTTGGACAGAGGCTCCAGATAAACGCCTAAGTCCTCATAATGGATTGTGTTTATCTGCCTTGTACGATCGTGCATTTGATCAGCATTTATTGACATTGAATGCTCAACTCGAAGTTATGATTTCGCCAAAACTTCGTAAAGTTAGTGAAACTACTCGATTCAATGTTGGTTTGCTGGAAATAGAAGGTCACTCCATTACTTCACCAGTTCGGTTTGGAATTGATATGGATTTATTAAAACAACATCATGATCACTTTATAGCATTGAAAAACAAGTAAGTATATAAGTTTTTTATTGTGTAAGTCGTTAAATTTCAAGATGATATATTGTTTTTTCATGATAATTGCAACTTTTATATCACTTGTTTTTTTTAATGTTGAAATCAGATATCGGCATTGCCTGCTACAAAAGAAGGATTATTTGTCCTAGTAAAAATAGAGGGTATAAAGAGCCATTATTAATGGTTCTATATATCAAATCTTTTAAAAACAGAGCTCTATAAGGCTATTTTAAAAGTCAAATGAGCATACAGATTTAGATCCTCCAGCTAAGAATTTACTTAAAAAAAGAAGTTTTAGTTATGAGGAAATTTAAATTTTGTTATACTATTCAATTGGCTGTTAAAAAATATATTTTGGGTAATATTTTGAAAGTAATAGATTTCTTTTCTGGTTGTGGTGGGGCAAGTGAAGGGCTACGTCAAGCTGGATTAGATATCACTATTGGGCTTGATTTTGATATAAGGGCGGCTGAGACATATCAAGCTAATTTTCCTGAGGCATTATTCTATAATGTCGACATTAGAGATCTAGATGAAAAAGTACTAACAAAAGCCTTTAAAGAGAAAAATAGAGAAAAAGAACCTCTTTTGTTTGTTGCATGTGCCCCATGTCAGCCATTCTCTACACAAAATAAATCAAAAAGTGAAGATGATGTTCGACGTACTTTATTAGATGAAACACACCGGTTTATCAGCAAATTAAAACCTGAATATATTCTTGTAGAAAATGTTCCTGGCCTCCAAAAAATTGATAAAGAAAAAGATGGTCCTTACAAGCGTTTCATCACTTTTTTAGAATCTAAGAAATATAAGATTAGAGAATTCATTGCAAGATCTGAAGAGTATGGTGTTCCACAAAAACGTAAGCGTTTTGTTCTATTAGCTTGTAAATCTGGAAAAATGGAAATTCCAGTAAGAACACATGGAGACGGTTTAGAACCGATTAAAACAGTTCGCGATTTTATTGGAGAATTTCCAGCCATTAAAGCTGGCGAAATACATCCAGATGATCCATGGCATAGATGCCCACCATTGAGTGAACGTAATTTAGAGCGTATTCAATATACACTTGAAGGCGGTGATAGACGTAACTGGCCAGACCATTTAATTAATGAATGCCATAAGACGCATTTAGGGCATATGGATGTGTATGGTCGTATGAGTTGGGATAAGCCTGCACCAACGCTAACAACACGTTGTTATAGCTATTCTAATGGACGTTTTGGTCATCCAGATACAAATCAGCATCGTGCAATTAGTGTAAGAGAAGCTTCACGGTTACAGACATTTCCTCAAGACTTTATCTTTAAGGGAAGTGTGGCTGAGGCTTCTAGACAGATTGGAAATGCTGTACCATGTGAAATGGCTAAACAATTTGGTTTAGCCATTCTGCACCACTACCTAACCGAATTAAAGGTTTAAGAAATCAATTATTAATCCGTTTATAGCGTCTTTTCATTGAAATAATCTACCCCAATTCTAGCTGTATATTGTGCTGCTACAGATTGAAATCTTTCAGCATATCCTGTACGTAATTGGGACTTAACTTTAAGCTCAATCTCTTCCAAATTAGGATTGTCAGTAGTTGAATCTTTATTTATCAAATATCCGTTAATAATATTTGGTTGATTAGTAAAAGTATTTTTTTGATCTTTTAATAAAAGATAATCAATACTTGGTAATGGTCGACTACTTGTAACAATCGATAAGTATAGAGGCTTATTTCCATCTAAGATATAAATATAGTTCGAGTGAGAAGCATTTCTTAGAGCATCTCTTGGTTTACTTACTTTGAATAGTTCAAGGACCTTAATAATTTTGTGGGGTGTCAGCCTAATGTGATGAGGATCATTTCCTTGTGCTGGAACCATATCACAAGCTGCAGAAACACATAAATACCATTTATTATAAGTTTTATCTAAAAAAACGGTTCCTGTAGAAATATGCTTTTCTTCATAATTTTTTGAAGATGCATGCATATTCAGAGCATGATACATATCTTGATATGTATCTTGTCCTATTACGACATTCATTTCTTTTGCACAAAATTCAAGGCTTTTCTGTTGGTTAGAACTTGGGTACTTAGTAAATTTTTCTTTATATACTAAAAAAATATTATCTATATATCTATTTAAGCTAGAGCTCTTTTTAAATTTAAAAAATAGATCTTCAGATAAATTTTTAAAAAGAGATTGAATGATGTTAAATTGAGATAATTCAGTGGATTTTAAAATTTCATTTAGCCAAGCAGCTTGCGAAAGAATTTCATTATCATGTTTAGAACTAAAAGCGAATGCATTTGACTCAATAAAGTTTTGAATTTCGGACTGCATTAATTGATAGTATGTAGGCTTCCATTCAATAAGTGATTCGTTTAGTGTATCCCAAATTTTCTGTGGTGCAGTGTCAATACTAGTACTTCTATCAACTTTATTTACTAGGCAAATAAAAATATTATTGATTTTAATCCATTTATTTCCATTTCTATTGGATATAAATTTGCTAGATTCGATTGCAGGATTAATACCAAATTCATCTGATATTTGTTCAAGTTGATAATTACAAATTAAGGTAGAAAGCTTATCTATAAGCTGGAAATCATCATTTGGATTATCGTATTTTGCTTGAATTATAGAGGAAATAGAGAGTAGTTCTTTATCGGCATCAATTGTATTCGAGATACGTTTAGGGGGGAGCTTGGTATTCAAATACTCAGCAATTTCATCGTTTGAAAGCTTATAAGTATCATCTAATATTATTTTTTCCAAAATCTCATCTAATTCATCTATGTCTAGTTTTAAGAGAACATCCGATGTTTTATGTTTTTTCATGAGAGATGAAGCGATCTGTTTCCAAACTGTTTCTAAAGGTTCATTTGTGTAGACCACCGCTAAGTTCATATGCTGAGAGGTTTGTAAATCATTTAGAATTTCTAAGGTCTTTTTAGGACTATTATTTTCGAGGTGATAATCGATAATTATAAGATCAGACTTCCGAATTTTATCCCATTGTGCATGTTCAGCTGAGTTGTCGATATCACAAAGAATATTTTTTGATTGAAAAAATTTTTCTAACTCAGCGGCTCTTGAGGAATTTTCTACTAATTTAGTAGCTAAAACTTGTTTACTCTTTAATCCTTCAATTAAAGCGGGATATGATAAAAATTCATCATCTATCATCATTACACTGCGTATGGCATTATCACAAAATGTTTGAGTAACTAAACTCGCGTAATTTAGTGCAACAGTCACAATTATTTCTCCAATCCATTAAATTTAATAATAAAGTTAGCGCCCTCTTCGAATATGAAAGGGTCGTCATTATGTTGTTCGGCATACCAAATTTTGTGATGCGCTACAGCTAAGTTCTCACGACATAAGTACAGTCCTACGCCGCGTCCATTCGCTCGTTTTGTGTAGAAAAGATCAAACAGTCTTTGAATATCATCTTCATCAACTTTTGGTCCTGAATTTGCAATCACAACGAGATCATCAATCAAATCTATCTTAATTTGTCTATTTTCAACTAATGAAACCCAATACATCGCATTGTTAATCAAATTGATGAATACTGGGTAGATTCGTGAAGGAAGGTCACTAATTTTTATTGATCTAAAGGCTTCAGTTACTTCAAAATTGATACGTTGTCTTCCAAAACGATCACCATAAAACTGATTAATATGGTCTTCGATATTTTTCCCTGTAATTGTTTCACGTGCTTGATAGCCAGAAATTTTTAATGGGGAAAGGAAGCGAATTTGGCTTGTGAGTGCTTTATGAGAGTTTTTTGCTAATTTAAAACCAGGATGTTCTTTTACATTACTCGGTAATGAATTTAGCCCACGATTGACTAAGGAATCTAGCTCTTCCAGCTCATGAGACAAGATTTCTACACTAATTCCAAGTTGTGCAACTGCATTGATTGTTCTCATTTTTTCTTCAATATCAGAACGTTCCTCCTCAGCTATTGAGAATGCTGAATCTAAGTTAATGCCGTCAGATATTTTTTCTAATGTTTTTAAAATTGCGTCATACTTAAATGTATAGGTCTCTATTAATTCCAAATAGATAATATCTAAATTGTTGAGGGCATTTTCTAACTGAGATGAGTCCTCAACGCTTTCAACAATATTGATTGCCTGGCTGTAATACGAGCTTCTATCTTCACTAATATCCTTTTTCCAATTCGAATGAAGTACATCAATTTTATTTTCTATGAGCGAAAGATATTTGTTCAATTTTGAATTCAAAATAGCTTGATTTTTATCAAATAATTTCTTAGCTGTCTGTTGAGGGGCTAACTTATTTAATTCTGACTCCATCTTATTAACAAGGGCTTTTAGCTGAATAACATAAGCAGAGAATTCATTATATTTATCTCGATATTCTCTATAGCGCTCTTCATAAAGACCTAGTTTAGGTGGTTTGGTAGGCGTTTTAATTTCAGTCCGGGTCACTTCAAGTTTTGAGAGTTGTTGATCAAGATGTTGTAGTTCATCGGCACTAAGTTTATCTATATTTTCTACACTATTTTTAAGAGTTTTAGCTAGATTTAAAGACTCATCGAGTTTCGGTGATTGACTTTTTAACGCCTCTTTAAAGCTCTTTTGTGATGCTTTTCGAGCTTGTGTTTGGGCTTCCTTTCTAAGTTCTTTTATTTTTTTTGCAATTATTATTAACTCTTGGCGTTCTTCTGATTTAGAACCAAAAAATCTATAGGCTAGTTCTATTAAGAGATTTGAAACTAGTTCTTTAAGTTGAATAGTAGCAGAATTTCTAATAAATCCTTCTCGACCAGATTTATCTATGAGTTCTTTGTTGTTCTGATGTGTAATACCAATATAGCCAAATGTTCGGCGAGTAGAGAAGTAGAAATCACCAGCGCGGTTTGTACGTCTGGCTTCAATTTCAAAAAAATCGTTATCTAATCGACCATATGGGAGGACACGTAAATTATCTCTAAAAATTAAAAGGCCACCATATTTGAGTCCTTGCTCAGCAAAAACAGAGATTTGATCCTTATCTAATGAACTCAAATCTGTATCATACTCGAAAGATCCAAGTTGAATTTTAAAGCTACCAATACCAGATTTAGGATTAATACTGATATTTGGAGCAATAGATATTTCCCCTTTGTCTTGACCAAAAGCTTTTACATTACCTTTAAACCAGCCTTTTTCATCAAACTCACCAACCACTATGTGTTCAAGTGAAGAGAACTCTGAAAGCCCAAAAACCTCTTGCTCATTTAGTATTGGCTTTGGCGAATTATTTTTTTTAATCGTAACAATTTCGTAAGAGAAATTTTGATCTTTTTCAACATATGGGTTTGTAAAAGCTCTTAATGTATCAACTAAGTCACGTTGAGTTGCAATGAGTTCGTGGTTTTGAGTACCTAAGTTTTCTTGATTAGTTAGTAATGTTAAATCCCTTCTTAAATCAAGTAAAAATAAAGCTGTTCCGTGTTGCCCACCATCTTTTTCAGAAACTTTATTGAGTATTTCTTTCCAAGGGGTAATCGCTCTTTCATCCAAAACAGCATTTAAGCAAAAATTTTGAATTTTATCCTGCGTCGTAAGAATATAATTGGAATTACTTGCTTCTCGTTCATCTTCAGAAAAACGATCCCATGCTCTTTTTTTGATTGAATCTTCATACCCGAATTGAACGTTTTTAATTAGCTCTTCTTTTAATAAATCAAATGCGATTGTGATTTCATCAATCGTATCAAACTCCAAGAATGGAATGCTAATATCTTCAAATGATAGATATGGATTTTCAAATAACCTCCAATCTACGAGGAGAGAAGTAAAAGAGCCACTAATTTTCTTAGTAACAAGAAAAGTTACATTTGCTAAAAATGCTGCTGAGAGCCGCCCAATTCCTTTTTCGCCTTGTGTTTGACGAACTGCGATACCAAAACGATCTTTTTCACTTAGAGCTTTTTTCTTACTTTTTGATTCTGTTCCAACAATTAGCCAGTTATCAATAATCTGCTCTGGTGACATACCACAACCATTATCGATTAATGCACCGCAAGGATAATCAGCATCTACAGTAAATAATGCAACATCTCTTGCATAAGCATCATATGCATTTTTCCAAAGCTCACTAACAGCCGTGGGGCAGTCTGCAATTTGACCTTTACCTAAGTGCTCAATAGTACGAGCCCTTGCTCTAAAGTTAAAAGATTTTACAGACATATAACCCCGTAGTGATTTTCACAGAAAGCTAATAGTTACTTTGAAAAATATTTGTAAGTAATACTTAATGAGTTTGAGATATAAATAAAATAGAGATGGTGTTGATTGATATCTGCTATCGTTTGATATTTATATAAAATCTATGATATTACTTTTCATATTTAAAGTTAGAATTTATTTTAGTCAATTTATTTAATTTATCAATAAGTTTTTAAGAAGAGATATTTGAAAACTGATAATACGGCTATTGAATAACTCAGCTATTCTTTATTTAAGGGGAGGAATAATAGCCATTCTTTATTTTTTCAACAAAAAAAGCTTAAATCATCAGATTTAAGCTTTCTCATTTCATGCAATCACATGAATAAAAAATTCTGGCGGTGAGAGAGGGAATAAACTTTTTAATCTAACATTTTGATAATAGATGAAAACTAAAAATTATATTTTTTATTTTACCCCCAGTTATACCCCCAACTACATATGGGTACTTCATTAGCTACTGAGCCATTGTTCTTACTATAGCATGGAAGCTTTACACTAACCTGACGGATTTTATTGCTATCGTTTTTTAATGTATGATCATTTGATACTTACGTACGTACAGAGACAAGCATGTTTGAGATCATTGATGATTTAAAAGCTAAATTAGATCAGCATCGACCTCTTTCACCTGCGATTGTCAAAAATCTACATGAAGACTTGATCCTGCGCTGGACTTACCATTCCAATGCGATTGAGGGTAATACTTTAACCTTATTGGAAACTAAAGTTGTTCTAGAAGGGATTACCGTAGGTGGTAAGGCATTAAGAGAGCATTTTGAAGCGATCAATCATCGGGATGCGATCTTGTATGTCGAAGATATTATAAAAAAACAAGAGCCATTTTCAGAATGGCAAATTCGGAACATCCATCAACTAATATTGAAAAATATTGATGATGAAAATGCTGGACGATATCGCCAGCAAAATGTCTTAATTTCAGGTGCTACTACCAATCCCCCAGATTACACATTGCTCAATGAGAAGATGGCCCAGTTTATAGATTGGTATAATAAGGAAGCTCACAATCTACATCCTGTTGAAAGGGCTGCTAAAGTTCATGCTGACTTTGTAGGTATTCATCCATTTGTTGATGGGAACGGTCGCACATCTCGGTTACTGATGAACCTGGAACTATTAAAGAATGGCTACCCACCAAGTGTTATTACTGTAGAAAATCGCTTGGCGTACTATGAGGCTCTAGATCAATGGATGGCTTATAGTAAGACAGAAAAATTCATTAGTTTGATTGCTGATGTTGTGTTAGATGGTTTTAAACCTTATCAGATGGTGTTAGGAATTTAATTATTTTTTAACCAATGTTATCGGCTTATACAGACTAAATATTAAAGAGAATTTATAGCCCTTGCCTTAAAATGGTAAGGGTTTTTTTATACCAGATTAATAATTTTCTTTAATTTCTAATAGAGTTTTTGAGAGTGAAGTATACAGATCATTAATATATAAATCTCTAAAATTGAGTAATTAAAATATAGAAAATTATACTTTAAAATATAAAAAATTAAGGTATAGAAATGATAGATAATTTCTTTAAACCTATTGATAGCATGCTTTTATCTAATTTTTATGGTATTTTTTTAAATATTCTACAATAAAAAAGGATTTTGAACGTGGAAAAACTTTGGGTAGGAAGTGATGATGTTTTTTTTCAAGCAGTGTTTGCCTACTTAAAACGCAAGTTCGAAGTCAGATTTACTGCACTTGCAGCCATGCAAAATAATACAGAGAAAAGTATTTATCATGAGAGCATTGTGGCTTTGGAGAACGTCCATGAGGTGCTACGTAAAATTGAAAATAGTGCTGCGCCCACTCGAGAAGATTATGAAAAGGCGTGCAAAGAAAATAATGAGAAGCAGAAACAGGACATCATCGATTTTTATAAAAAGTTGGTTATATTGAATGATCAAGAGTTTGATGCTTTTCAAAACTTTCGTCGACACTATTGGTTTGATTCTACAATTAGCCGCTACTCAGTTTTTTTGGATGAATACCTTGTTCTTGACGCTGATGAAGATAGGCGCTCTGAAATTATTCGTAGCGACAAGGGAGAGCAAAAAAAGTCTTTTGATAAGTTATCAAGGGTGGCAAGAGCATGGGAGCAACAAAGATTTGATGCCAATAACCTCTTTCAATTTATTGAAGGCTATCAGGCAATGTTGTCATTGTCATCACTCCCTACAGATCATCGTCGCTATCAATCGATTAAGGAAAGTATCGATCAGCAGAATGATTTGTATGTAAAATTGGTCGGAGCTTACGAAGATTTGACGGCTACTGTTCAACAGATTGGCGTAAGTGTAGTCGATATTATTGTGCCCTACAACCTCAGATCGTATGAGTCACGCCCTGAATTCTTATCTACTGAACTTTTTGCCAAAGTGGTCTTAAAACTGGAAGAGGCCTTTAGACATGATGATGGTATTTTACTCTTTGTTAACCATGCTCATGTGCGTAACAATCATCACTTTGTTTTATCTTATTTGGTGATTTATAAAGCCAAGAATTATAAAAATCCAACGAAGGTATTTGATTGGATTCAGGCAAGAGTAAGATGGATCGTAGGTGAAGTCTATGATCGAGTCAAAGTGGTCAATCGAGAAACGATGCTCAAAAGCCTATATCCTGAAGAAACTTTTGTGGGAGTGCTTTCTTCAAAGAAACAAAAAATGGCATTCCGTGATAAATTCCTGCGCTACTTCATGTCCAGTATTTTTTTGGTTCATTTGGATGAGGGTGAGGAGTTGGTGTATTGGAAGATGCTAAAAAATATTACTTTGA
Organism: Acinetobacter sp. Ac_5812; assembly: GCF_013072695.1. GTDB lineage: Bacteria > Pseudomonadota > Gammaproteobacteria > Pseudomonadales > Moraxellaceae > Acinetobacter. The sequence continues at coordinate 259,157 of NZ_LXUK01000001.1, read as the reverse complement.
ACGACTACATATTCTATAAAGAAAAAATATACATTGATGATGAGAAAATTGAGCAAAAAGCTAATAATTCCAAAAATCAGATAGATGATCAAGTATGTGATGAGCTCAGCATTACGCATTTGAGAGAATTGGTGGATCATGTTCAAGTAGATCATTTTTTTAGCAATAAAGACTTGCCGACAGCGGTTATCTCACAGCTTGAATTAATCAAATTTCTATACAGGCAGCAAAGCATTACCACTGTACGAGAAAGCGCGATAGAAAATTTGATTAAAATAGAAGCTTTTCTAATGAGATTGTTGTATTTGCCTGTTTATGAGTTTAGCAAGGCATATCAGCAAAAAGATTTTGAACGTGTGCCCAAGTTTAATAAGCTATCATTGGTGTTTCAGCAATTTGTACTGATTTTAAAAATGGATTGTTTTGCCAGAGGGGCTCTTTTACCTAGAGAGCTAAATAGCAAAGCCATTCATTTTGTCAATCAATTCAGATACTCTCGAAAGAAAGAAAGACGCTCTCTGAGAAAAGGTAGAGATTTTCTTAAAAAAAATTACAGAATTAGCGAAACATACGCTTTAAAAAGAAATTTGGAAACTTATAAATGCAAGCTAAGATCGCTGGTTCAGTATGAGCAGAAAGCCATGCAGAAGTATGATAAAAAAAGAGAGTCGATTCAGGAGTATTTAGCCCAAATATTTAAGAAAGATGTGGTGATTCTTCGATTCATTTTTAAATGTGGTCAGCTTGGTTCTAGCGAAGTCAAACTATTTAATGACATGTTTACGGATTATAGCAATAATCTGAAACGTCGTTACACTGCTGGCTTCCGCCTAGCAGGACAGGTGGGTATTTATATTCCACATCGACAGGAGCATTATATTGATGCAACATTGATTTTTCAAAATGATCAGCAGATCAGTGATGCGATGAAAGCAAAGAGAGATATTGAAAAACTTAAAGATGAAGTGGCTCGGTACTGGGAAAACTATGTTGAGAATAAATGGGACCAAATTCAGTGGCATCAGAAAAAACAGAAAAATTCCAAGTTCAAAAGTGAGATCAATCCTTTTCGTTGTTTTGCAAATCACAGATTGAGTGCTTGGTCTGAGGCGGTTGTTAAAACTGAACCTTCATTGGACCGGTACATGGTGGAAATCTTTCAAGGGCAAAGTAAGATTCAGAAATTATGTATTGAAAAAATCGCATCGTACTACGCTTATAGCCCTGTTATCTTGGTAGAGGCAACAGAATATAAATCTATGCCAAGAACAAGCTGTTTAATTCTAGGGCGAGTGCGTGAACCGCGTCAAAAAATTGCTAGCATGGATGATTCAAATAGCTATTTAGAACAGCAGGAAAATCCAGAGATAGAAGATGTTAAGCTTGAGACAAATACTGAAACGGCAGCACAGCCAGCAGTCTTATTGCCAGCCCAAGCTAAAATTGTTACTGAGCCCAATGTAAATATCCTGTCAGTCAAACAGGCATATGATGAGCAAGTAGCTAACAAGGAACTGCTTCAGGATACTGAGTCAAATGAATTGGATAAAAGTATTACTTTGACCATAAATTTAGAAGAAGAGCATGGAGAACCGATAGAAGAAAATATGAAGATGGATGGGAAAATTGAAGTTCGTAGAAAACAGGTCTTTGCAAAACCAATTAGAAATAGATCAAAAGGCTGATCAAAATAACTTAACTTTAGCTTGCCATTTTACTCTATTACATCACGGAAATCAGTGTAATTTTCCATATTGCTATAGAAGAAGGATTTCTTGCTTAGAGGTGTAGTTTGTAGACTGAATTCAAGGTGGGAGTGGCTAGGATTTATATTTAATATTATTCATACTCATATCTAAAATAGATCTCTATCTATCATCCACTTTGATCATAGAGCTCTAAAGTTCATTCAAACTAGATCTATCCCAATTTATAAAAATACCAAACAGACACTCCTATGGACTAACAACCTTGGAGTGTCCCTAATGAATCAATCTCAAGCTTTACTTAAAATCGAAAACTTCATGCATGTTGTATCGAGCAAAATGTATGATTGGAAATCCTTTAAAACTGAACATCAACAAATCCTTGAAATGGCTAGATCAGTGTATGACAGTAATTATGAATACAGTCCATTGATCCAAGCCTACTTTGATCTTATGCCTCAAAATATTGATTTTGATCATTACCTGATATTTGAAAACAAGCGAGCATTTAGAGCTTTTCAGAAGCAATTACGAGAGCAGCATAAAGATTACATTGAAGTGCTTCAGACCAAAACTAATCGTAATAGGCAAAGTCTATTTAAATATTTTGAAAGTTTGCTTGAGCAACATCGAAAGTTGCTGTTAGTTCGGGTTGATTTGTCGTATCAATATGAGCGTAGTCCAACAATTAGGCAATTTGATGAAGACATTAAAAAGCTAATCAATCGTATTCAAAACAAGGACAAGATTTTTAAGGATCAGGTAGGTTATGCCTATCGCTTAGAGCAAGGTGGGAAGAGCAAAGGTTACCATTGCCATTTGCTAGTGATCTATAACGGTTCTGCACGGTGTCGTGATAGTTATCTAGGGCAGAGCATTGGAGAGCTCTGGCAGGAGCAAATAACGAAAGGCGATGGATTATTTTTTAATTGTAATCAACAGGAGCACAAGCAGCGATATTGGCAATTGAATAAACTAGGTCTTGGGTTGATTGAGCGTAAAGATACATTTGCTGTCTGTAATGCTTTTGACGTAATTAGCTACCTTGCTCAACCAGAAAAAGATAACCAATACTTACGTGCTAGATTAAAAGGAATGAGAGAATTCAGTAAAGGGCAACGGCTACAATGCTTAGAAGAATATCGATCCCAAAAAATCAAAGATATACATCATTAACATGAAGATTGAATGTTTTCTTTTCCCTTACATTCAAAACTTAAGGTTTATCAATCGATAAGCCTTTTTCATTTAATGAGGATGATCTTATGAACATTACATGCCCATATTGCTATTCAGACAATGTTAGCCGCACAACAGTGCCATCTAAAAGTACCAATACCTATGGCTCTATGGCTGGTGCAGGAATTGGTACGATGATTTCTAAAAGTTTGCCTACACCTATGTCACCGTTATTGGGTGGGCTAGTGGGAGTAGTTGTAGGAGGGCTAATTGATAGTTTGACACAGCCTTCACAATCAGTCGCTACACCTAGTCCCTATTTCCACTGCAATATTTGCCAACATGACTTTCAATAGGACTAACAAGTATAAAGCTTTCTTTTTTGCTTTTCTTTAGAGGTGGAGATTGTACAAAGATAAATAAGGGAATCATCATTCCCTTATTTTTTTGTTAAATTAGCAGAAATGCATCGAGCATTATTAGATTTAACGTACTAGACGAACCTGCATACCTCGACCATTGCTTTCAAAGCTTTTTTGACCGTAGCCTGTGCTAAAAGCCCAATTCCATTTATAACCCAAAGCAAGGCGTTCTTCTTGCTTTGTTGGTTTATAGATGCTGCTACTGAGTAAGGTATCTGAATCACCATAGCGTTCAGGTGCTGGTGGGAAAATAGTTGTATTGATGGATGGAGCCCAGCAGGTGACACTTTTTAAAGTTAAAAGCTCATCAATCGTTGGGAGCCGCCAAACGGTAATATTTTGATTAAGGTAGGTTTTAATCTTCTCAATCGAGAAATACTCAAAATCACCAGTACAGTTTTGTCCGTTCCATTGCTCACCAACAAGACACCTTTGCCAGATAAGGCCTGTATTTTTGTCTTTAACCTCTTTACCTGAGTTCAATAGTACATACCGACTATCGGGAGTTAAGGTGGTTAGATCTTCTTCACAGGTTTGGGCAATTACAGTAGATGAGAATAGACAGAAGGCGAGTAGCGCAGGGGCATAGATTAATTTTTTCATCGTATTACTTCATATCTTAGTAGGGTATCTAGAGCTAACAACCATAAAAAAAGAAATAAGAGAAAACCCCTTATTCCTTTCTGTAGGTCATTTCTGGTCATATCGTGAAATCAGTGTTAGGTGATTGATCACCATGCACAAATTTTAAAATCACTTCCGACCCAACATGCTTTTTGTTTTTGAGAGCGGGTAGCTTCACCCCACATAGAACCGCCACCACCTAATTTAGTGGCTTGGACAACAGCTTGGTCTTTACCTTCGACCATCACCATGAGCCCTTCAACTTTTACCTTTTTAGTAATATTGGGATGGCTGATATAGAAACTTCCCCCACCTTGAGGTTCAAACTTACATTTCCCTTTGTAACGTGTTTGACCACCTTCATCAATTTGACAGATTGCTTCCTTGGCTTTTGCCTGAGCAAGCATAGGGAAGCTAGACAACAATCCAACAGATAAGATGAGGCATAAATTTAATTTTTTCATTTTTAATTTCCTTTAATCATTTGTCTCTTATTTTAGATATGACTTAAGTCAATTGAGCATTAGGGTTTGTATATCCAGAAAGCCTTAAAGTACTGACTCAAGCATAACTAAAAGCTAAAGCGGGACAGCTTGACCCTTATTTACAAGAGACCTTTTTAGCACTCTGAAATTCCATAATTGAGATAGTGCCTTGCTGTTTTGTCAATTTGCTATCTTTAGCCGTGATGAGGATACAATCACCTTTTTTTAGCGAATTTAGGCTTTGGAATTGTTTAGGTGAGATGCCTACCGTGTAGATAGAAATATCTCCTTTGCTTGAAGAGAAGTAAGCACCTTCTTCAGTCCATTCCAATTTGCTTGTGACTTTGGTTGTCAGTGTGGCAGCATAAATGCTAGATGTTGAGAATAGTGTAGCAATAGCTATAAGTTTGATAGCTTTCATTTTTAGCCCCTGAATAAGTAATAATAAAGAATGGTTACAGAACTAATTCTTTAAAGATTATCTGGGGTGAATGAGATGAGCTGTTTTGGAGCGGTGAATAGTGAACTCATGGTATTGATTCCTTTTGATTTAAAAAGAGTCTTACCAAATTACTGCTAAATAATGGTGGCAAGACTAGAAGGGTTAGCAGACCGGTACAAAAGGAAACCAGCGCACGCGAACGTGCCCCTCCTAGCCTCACCATAAAGGCGTGACTTAAGAGAACGCACAAAACCAGAACAGCGTTGTTGTGCGCCTTTTGTAGAACGGTCTGCTAAAACCGACTGGCAATGTAGACCAGCATCTGAATGATAATACCTGCTTTAGGGGACGTCAAATCACTTTAAAGGTTAGATGGTGTATTAAGTGGATTTATTATCAGTATTAGAAACTTTATTGTTTTTCAATTTCTTGAGGAACATTTGGCTGCCTTCAATTCTAGTTTCAAACAGATTTAGCATTTTGATTAAGCCTGAAAGTTTAGCTCGCCCATAATTGCGAGAATCGAAATCAGGGCGAACGTTATTAATATATTGACCTACTTCAGAGAGATTGGCCCAGCCATTTTCATCTGAATTGTCTTTAACGGCTTTATAAATTAGGTTGAGAGTAGGGCGATCGACTTGCTGTGATGTATCTTTATCTGTAGTGGTTTTAACATTATTATTTTCTTTTTCCTCAATGGTATTTTTGCTCTCAGTTAAAACTTTTTCTTCATCTGTTAAGTTTTCAACATAGATGAACTTGTCGCAGGCTTTTCTAAAGGCTTCAGGTGTTTGCTTTCTACCAAATCCGTAAACAACTAAACCACTTTCCCTTATTCTTGAAGCTAATGGGGTGAAGTCACTGTCACTGGAAATAATGCAGAACCCATCTAAAGCTCCACTATATAAAAGATCCATTGCATCAATAATCAAGCCCATATCAGTTGCATCTTTCCCGACAGTATAGGCAAACTGTTGTACAGGTGTGATTGCATTGGGGAGAAGAATGTCTCGCCACTTATTTAAAACATCTTTACTCCAGTCTCCATAAACCCGTTTGACACTTGCAATCCCATATTTGGCAATTTCTTCTAATATAGGACTAATCGAATTAACGGAAGAGTTATCAGCATCGATTAATACAGCAAGCTTTTTTGTTTGATGGTCCAATCTTATTCCCCCTTAAGTTACTTATTGGTAATTCATTATTCTAAGACTAGGTTAATCTTATTTAGAAATACACAATATCAGAAATAGAATAAATTTCAGATATATATCATCTAAGTGAATGAATGTATTCACATGCATTTTGACGTCTCTTTATTTTGGACTGCATCCCTAGCAGGCCTTTTTTATACACAAAATCTGAATTTGAAGTCATTCAGTATTTATTTTTTATAAGGAATTCTTATGGCGCACTTAGTCGAAACAATGGCATTCGTCGGTCAAACCCCTTGGCATGGTTTAGGTAATCAACTCACCCCAAATCAGCCTCTAGAAGTCTGGGCACAACAAGCAGGTATGGACTGGCGAATTGAATCTTCTGATGTCAGTTATATGGCTCAGAATGAGAAAGGTCAGAGTATTATTATGCCTTTTGAAGAGCAGCGGGTTTTGTATCGTTCAGATACCCATGCTCCATTATCTGTGGTTAGCCAACGCTTTCAGGAAGTACAACCAAGTTCTATCTTGGAGTTCTATAGAGACTTAACTGAACAATCAGGCTTTGAACTTGAAACAGCAGGTGTACTTAAAGGTGGTAAGAAATTCTGGGCTTTGGCTAGAACAGGACAGAGCACTGCCTTAAAGGGTAAGGATGTCAGTAATGGCTATATTCTTCTAGCGACGGCTTGTGATGGCACACTGGCAACCACAGCGCAGTTCACCAGTATTCGGGTGGTGTGTAATAACACCTTAGCGATTGCACTGAAAGGACAGCAAAGTAGTACAGGCGTTATTAAAGTTCCGCACAGCACTCGATTTAATGCAGAAAAAGTGAAACAACAGCTGGGTATTTCAATTCGTACATGGGATGAGCATATGTATGAAATGAAACAGCTCAGCCAACGTAAAGTAACACAGCAGGAAGCAGCAGCTTACTTTGATGCGGTATTTAACAATACCAATCTGAGTATTGCTGAACAGGATGAAAGCATTATTCAGTTCTACCGTAATGCTGCTATGCCTAATCAACCAAACTCACCTAGATCAGATAGTAAAACTGAACCAAATGGACGAGCCATGTCTAAAGTTATGACGATGTTTAATGGGCATGGTCGTGGGGCGGAGCTGAGCTCTTCCAAAGACACAGCCTATGGATTGCTCTGCGCCATTACAGAATTTTGTGATCATGAACGACGAGCCATGAGTACAGATCATCGATTGGATTCTGCTTGGTTCGGTATGGGGGCAGCCATTAAGCAACGAGGCTTGGAACAAGCGTTAAGAATGGTAGCTTAAATTCAACTCTACATACGTAATCACAGGTTTATTAGATGAATAGCCTAAGCTAAACCTTTCCTGAATCAATCAATTTTAATGAGTAGTTTTTCCTTTTGCCGCACCTCCCCCAGGTGCGGCTTTTTTTATGCCCAAATTTTAATTTTTTACAGATATGGAGAATATGATGAATCCAAATACTCACACCTCATCAAGTCATGCAAACGCTCATCGACCTTTAACCCTAAATCCACCGCAAACAGCTTTCACTTCTAGATCACAGCAAAATCCCGCTAAACGTTTGGCTAAAACCCAAGGTATGAGTCGTGAACAATGGTTACAGATACGAAAGCAGGGAATTGGGAGTAGTGATGCCGCAGCAGCCTGTGGTTTAAATCCCCACATGTCGATGCTGGAATTATGGATGATTAAAACGGGCCGAATGCAAGCCCCTCCAGATCAACCTCTTAAGAACCACTATTCACCTCTATATTGGGGGAACAAGCTCGAACCACTAATTGCAGATTACTATCGGCAGCGCACAGGTAATAAGGTTCGTCGGGTCAATGCAGTATTACAGCATCCTGATGAAGACAATGCCTTTATGTTAGCCAATCTGGATTATGCGGTCGTAGGCAGTGATGAAGTACAGCTTCTGGAATGTAAATCCGTAGGAGAGTGGGGAACTAAGCATTGGCGAGAAGGCGTGCCTCTGTATGTGCTCATACAGGTGCAACATCAATTGGCTGTTACAGGAAAACAAGCAGCGCATATCTGTGCCTTAATCTGTGGGCATGAAGCGAAGATATTTAAAGTTGAACGCAATGAAATTGTGATTAATCGTCTGATTGCTTCAGAAAAAATCTTCTGGTCTTGTGTAGAAAATGATATGCCGCCGCATGTAGATGCCAGCGAGTCAGCAGCAAAAGCCCTACAGTTTTTATATCCGCAGCATATCTCTTTACAAACTGTGGATCTATCCACGTTATCAGGAGTAGATCAATTGTTTACTGATTTACTCATTGAGGAAAAGCATCTAGCGCACCATCAAACCAAATATGACTACCTCAAACATCGTATTCAGATATTAATGAAAGATGCAGAAAAAGCCATATTTAGTCGGGGCAGTGTGACATGGAAGAAATCCAAGGATAGTGTGGTTTTAGACCAGAAAGCATTACTCCAAGCACAACCCGAACTACTACAGCAGTATCCCCAATCCCGTAGTGGTAGTCGTAGATTTAACATTCATCCACGTCCCTAAACAATTCTAGTAATACCCCTTAAACCTAAAAAAGCGCAAAGCCACCCCACTTGCCCTCCCTCAAAATAACAGAGAAAGGGCGTTGGAGCGGCTTTGTGTAAATCTTTGATGCACTCAATCTCTTATGACCGAAGAATAACGATAGGTGATTGATCAGGCTGTACAGGAACAGGTGAAGAGGAAGTGCTTTACGGTAAATAACGTGACTTCGTAAATATTTAACAAAACAAGGATTCATCTCATGATAAAAGGTCTAGCAATTACACCACCTGTACTTGGACGTATTAGTATTGGCAAGATCGTTGAAAAGAATGGTAAACGGCTCCCTGAAAAGGATGACCAATTTACGATTACTAGCCAAATTCAAAATAAGGATGGTTGGGTTAAACATCCACTTGATGAACAACTACGCGCCAAGGCACAAAACCAAAAGCTTAGAACCATTCCAGTCCGAATGCTCTTTAATGATCCTGATCTTAATCTAAGAGTTGAATACACGTTATTTGATCGACAATCTGGTCGACCTATCTGCACAGGTAATGGTGAAACCTGTCAGCGACTTGGTCAAAGTGGTATTGAGCAACATCCATGCCCATCACCTGATTTATGTCCACTGGCACAAGGAGGCTTATGTAAACCTTATGGACGGCTCTATGTGAATCTCGATGCGTCAGATGAATTTGGAACATTTGTTTTTAGAACTACAGGTTTTAATAGTATTCGTACTTTGGCGGCACGACTTCGTTATTACCATGCAGCTTCAGGTGATCTACTTTCATGTTTGCCTCTGCAATTGACCCTGAGAGGGAAAAGCACCACACAAAGCTATCGCACTCCGATCTACTACGTGGACTTAACTTTACGTGATGGAATCAACTTGCAAGAAGCAATTACTTCAGCCAAGCAAATCGATGAACAGAGCAAGGCAGCAGGGTTTTATCAGGAGGCTTTAGATCATGTCGCGCGGCAGGGTTATGGGAATGCCAGTTTTGAGTTAGGAGATGATGAAGGGATTGATATTGTTGATGAATTCTATACGAATGAAGCAACAACCGAACAATCTCAGCAGACTTATAACTTGAATCATGTTCAGGATATACAAAGAGATTTGCAGCAGTCTGTTCAGGCTTTGAACTAGCAAAAGTAATTTTTTACGAAATTGTCCTATTGTTTGAGCGAAAAGCGCTCGCTTCATTGATCAGGAGAAAAACATCATGAACGCGTTCACAGGTCAAACTTTTCAGATGAACCAAATCATTAACATCAAGCATGTGGTTGAATTTACTGCTCTGAGCAAATCAAAAATCTATGAAATGATTAATAAGAAATCAAAGTATTATGATCCTACTTTTCCCCAGCCTATACGGTTGACTGAAATGCGTATTGGTTGGTCAGCTTGGGAAATTCATCAGTGGATTGAGATTAAGCTGGAAAGCCGAAAAGAATAATAGTGGGAGCTTTTGAACTGTCTCTAAAGTAAGTCTATAATTTTAGAGACAGTATATTTTTTCAGAAATAGCATTTAGTCGAATTAAACTATTTTTTTTTATTAAAGTGTATTAATTTAACAAAAGTTATATTTAAAAAAGTTGAAAAATGACAGCACAAGTAGCTATTAAAATAGATGAAAACAATGAGCACCCACGTAAGAATTTAGTGGATAAAATTAAATTTTGTGAGGAGCGACGAATAGATCTTGATATTGTTGAAGATATATTTGAAAAGGCAGGAGTTGATGTAGCTCATAGATGGGGATCACTTATTGGTGAAGCCGTCAGATGTAGTGATGCAAAAGCTTCACAAATAGAAGAAAAATTATCAGCACTTTTAGAAAATCATATTCGTTATGATAATAAATTAATTATGGTATTTGACCATCTTACTGAAGATAAGCTTCAAGAATTTATTAATGCTTTTATTAAAGTTTATAGTGATAGTACGTCTTTTGAGGGAACAGAATACATAGCAGATTCTTGTCACCAAATTGCAGAGGACTTAATTCTCCATAACTTTAAAATAGTCCGTGAAGTCTCTGAACGGAAGGAGTTAACTGAAAGTGACTTAGGTCATTTTTCTGAGGAAGTTTTATCCAAATATAATAGGATAATAGGCTACCGCCCTGTACAAATTACTTGTTTTGATGCCGTAGCTCTTGACTTAAAAAACAAACGTTTAGTTTTACAATTGGACCTAGGTAGTATTATCTTAGCAAATGCTGTTGATAAGTTTTTTAATAATTTAAAAGTAAGTGTTAATAAAGCGTTTCGAAAAGTTGGCGTCACCAATTGTCGTATTCCAGACAAGGCCCAGTTTATAAATCTTTATACTACCCTCCAAAACTTTTATGATAATGAGGAAGGGGAGGTTACAAAAGCATCATTTTCTACCTCAAAAAATAATCATCATGAGACTTTGAGAGATCGAGCTCGTGATATTCGTAAAGCTGAATACCATCTTAGAGGTAAAGCAGCTGAAGAAGCCTTGGGTGGTAAAATTCGTCCATATCGAATAAGTAAGCGTTTCGAACGAATTACCAATACATGGCCTCAAGTTTACACAGGTGTGCACTATCGTTATTTTAATAAAGCTATATCAGGAACGAAGAATTTATATGAAGCACATATTTTTGATATCAAATCTTATGATGATTATGTTTTCATTATCGATAAGATTTTAGCAAATAGAACTATCGTATGAATTCTTCATTAAGAGATAGCTATTTTCATCAAATGATTAGGAGTCGGAAGTTTTCTGAATATTCCGATATAAAGTTAAGCTGTCTTTTAATATTGGATTATTTAATCATTGCTGGAAGAGATCTTGAGGTCACTTTTAGCTTTGATGAGTTACGTGAAAAAGTTGACCATAGTGTTAGTGATGAAGATTTTGTTTCGAGTGTTTTTTATTTGACAAGAGAGGATATTGATATTCTTGAACAAGGTTTCTCTGCATGGAGAGAAGTAGAAGCAAGATATGTCCCAGTAAGATTTGATAAAGTAAACAATATGATTGAGTCAAATATTTTTTCACATCCCTTTACCGGTGAGGATTTAACTGAAGAACAGTTTTATGATGAGGTCATATCTTTTTTTGGCGTAACACAGAATTTTTTGGATCATAAAAATGACACGTATTAGTATGAAAGATCCTTTGGTGTTGCGGTTATATAAGATTCGAAATGTAAAAAAGTATGATGAATTTCTAGAGTTACTCGAAGAAGTTTTGAATGAGGCTGCTGAACGTATCTATTCCAGTCTTAATAAAAATTCTGTAGTTAGTACTTTTAAAGATTTGTGTGAATCTGCTGAAAAAAATATTAAGGATGTTGATGAGTTAAAGAAACATCTAATTTTATTACAAAAAAAGTTAGAAGATGATATCTCTTGCAGGGTTGTAGATCATCTTGACGCAAAAGGCTTTGTCTCTTCACATGATCCCAATAATAAAGGCCATGTTGATATCTTGGTGCAGAATCAATCAAAAAAATTTAAATGGATCGGTGAAGCTAAATTGTACGATGGGAATAAATACCATCAAAAAGGGTTGTACCAGTTAATAAATGATTACTCAAGTGGCGGAAAATTTGAAAGTGGTGGCGTACTAATTTATTTGAACAAGACACAATACACAGTTAAAGACGTGATGCGAAGCTGGGATGCTCATCTAAAAGAACTGGCAAAAGATCCAAATAATAGATTAGTAAATTTTGAGTCAAAGTTTGATGAAGATACGAGTTCAATTTTTTATTCACAACACACTCATCATAGGTCAGGCGATCCTTACCGCATAAGGCATTGCTGTTTAGATATACGTATTGATTTTTGATTGACTTTCTTTTGTCGATTAATTAAAAAATAACAACTATAAGTTGAGAACCTTGAACAAATTGGTGAGAATGTCACAGGCTAAAGCTTCTGACGACGGCAATAGCAACTCATGCTAAAGAACTTTGGTTTATTTTTGGTCAATTTTAATTAACTGTAGACAATCTATGAACAAGCAACAACTCGCCTCAAAAATTTGGGAATCCGCAAATAAAATGCGCTCAAAAATTGAAGCAAATGAATATAAAGACTACATTTTAGGATTTATGTTTTATAAGTTCTTGTCAGATAAAGAATTAAATTTTTTAAAAGCAAATGATTTTAGTCAGGCAGATATAGAAACACTGACAGAAGAAGATGCTGAAACGGTTGAATTTATTAAGAATGGTATTGGCTACTTTATTGCTTATGACAATCTATTTTCGACATGGCTAAAAAAAGGAAATGACTTCAATGTTGCCAATGTCCGTGATGCACTTTCAGCATTTTCACGTTTGATCAATAATTCACACAAAAAAGTATTTGATGGCATTTTTAAAACACTAGAAACAGGCTTAAGTAAACTAGGTGACGGCTCAAACAGCCAGACTAAAGCGATTAGTGATTTACTGCAACTGATCAAAGATATTCCAATGAATAACAAGCAAGACTATGATGTTATTGGTTTTATTTATGAGTATTTGATTGGTTCGTTTGCTGCCAATGCAGGCAAGAAAGCAGGTGAGTTCTATACACCACATGAAGTTTCTGTGTTGATGTCTGAAATCATTGCACATCACTTAAAAGATCAACAAGAAATCAAAATTTACGATCCAACAAGTGGTTCTGGCTCATTACTGATTAATATTGGTAGTTCAGTTGCCAAGCATGTGAATGATGCTAATAAGATCAAATACTATGCCCAAGAGTTAAAGGAAAATACATATAACCTGACTCGTATGAACTTGGTTATGCGTGGTATTTTACCTGCCAATATTGTTGCTCGGAATGCCGACACCCTAGAGGATGACTGGCCATATTTTGATGACAATGATCCAATTAATACCTATGAACCATTGTATGTCGATGCAGTCGTATCCAATCCACCCTATTCTCAGGCGTGGGATCCAACAAATAAAGACTCAGATCCTCGTTATGCTCGTTTTGGTGTAGCACCAAAAACCAAAGCGGATTATGCTTTCCTACTGCATGATTTATATCATCTAAAACCAGATGGTATTATGGCAATTGTCTTGCCTCACGGGGTGTTGTTCCGTGGTGGTGAAGAAGAAAGTATTCGTACAAACTTGATTGAAAATAACCATATTGATGCAATTATTGGGCTGCCTGCCAATATTTTCTTTGGGACTGGTATTCCAACCGTCATCATTATTTTAAAGCAACGTCGTAGCAATAATGACGTTTTAATTGTCGATGCGTCGAAAGGTTTTGTGAAAGTGGGTAAAAATAACCACTTACAGGCATCGAATATCAAGAAAATTGTAGACTCCGTGATTCAACGTAAAGATGTTGAAAAATTCTCCAGAGTTGTAAGTCAGCAAGAGATTCGTGATCATAGTTATAACTTAAATATCCCTCGTTATGTGGATTCTTCCGCAGCAAGTGAAACATGGGATATTTATGCTACTATGTTCGGTGGCATTCCAAAGAAAGAAATTGATGTCCATACAGACTATTGGAAAGCATTCCCGCAGTTGCGTCATGATTTATTTACAGATAGTGATACGCCTTATGTAAAATTGGCAACCACAGAAATCAGTAAAGCGATTCATGAACATGAAAATGTTAAGATATTCAGCACTCAATTTAATAACGCTTTTACAAATTTCCGTGCTTATCTAAAAGCTGAGTTGATTGGCAAGATGCAGACTTTGCATATTGCACAGCAAGAAAATGTATTGAGTGTTGATATTTTTAAGCGTTTGGAAAATATTCCTTTAGTAGATAAATATCAGGCATATCAAGCTTTGGATGATCAATGGCAAAGCATTGCAGGTGATTTGGAAATTATTCAGTCTGAAGGTTTACTTGCAACCAAGATTGTTAATCCAAATATAGTCATTAAAAAGAAAGATGGTAAAGAACAGGAAGTTCAAGACGGTTGGGTGGGTTATGTTTTACCATTCGATTTGGTACAACAGCATTTACTTCTAGATGAATTAACCACCTTACAAGACAAAGAACGTACTTTAACTGAAACCAGTGCTGAAATTGAAGCGATTATGGATTCTCTGTCTGAAGAGGAAAAAGATACTTTATTAAACGACGCCAATGACGCTTTTGTAACAGCAGAGATTAACAAGATATTAAGACAGGCTTTTGAAGATATTGAAACGCCTGAAATTCGAGCGGTCAATGCGTTTTTGGAATTGCTTGGTAATAAAGCAAAGAAACCTGAACAGGAGCAATTTGTACAGGTACATTCTGAAGTGCAGTGGGCAAATATTGAAGCAAATAAAAATGGCAGCTATGCAGTAGGCAAAGTAAAAGCGTATTTGAAAATATTGCAGGCTAATTTTACTTTTGCTGAGGATTCTTTAGAAGCCAAATTATTCCAGGTGGAAGATTTACTTGTACGAGAAAAACAGCTTAAAGCTGAAATCAAAGATGATGCCAATGCTTTGCATATTTTGACCAAAGCTACGATTGAAGCTTTGGAAGATGCACAGGTATTAGAATTGCTCGAAGAGAAATGGGTTAACCCAATTGTAAGAGCAATTTTAGAATTGCCGAAAGAAGTGATTGAGCATTTGACTGATGTGGTGCAGGCTTTGGTGGATAAGTATGCGGTGACTTATACAGAAACTACGCAAAAACTCACTGAAGCGGAAAATAGTCTTGCCTACCTAATAGATGATCTAGCTGGTGATGCTTTTGACATGCAAGGCTTGAAGCAGTTTCAAACTTTGTTAAAAGGGGCGTAATGTGGAAAAGCAAAAATGCCCTGTGGTAAGGTTTAATGGATATAGCGAAAGCTGGAAAGAGCAACCATTAAATAATATTTTTGGAAGGATTCGGAATGCCTTTGTTGGTACAGCGACTCCTTTTTATGTGAAAAAAGGAAATTTTTATTTAGAATCCAATAATGTAAAAGATGGAAAAATCAATAAAAAATCACAAATTTTTATTGATGATTATTTTTACTTAAAACAAAAGGATAAGTGGCTTAAAACTGATGATCTTGTGATGGTTCAGTCAGGTCATGTAGGACATTCTGCTGTAATTTCTGAAGAATTAAATAATTCAGCAGCTCATGCTTTGATTATGTTTTCAGATTATAAGATGCAAACTAATCCTCACTTTTTAAATTATCAATGGCAAACGAATAATGCGAAAAAAGCTATTGAAAAAATTGCTACAGGTAATACGATTAGGCATATTCTTTCATCAGACATGAAAGAATTCTTATCTTTCTTTTCTAGTTATGATGAACAAACCCAAATCGGCAACTTTTTCCAAAATCTTGATAAATTTATTGCTTTACAAGAAAAGAAACTAGGCCAAACGCAATATCTTAAAAAAGCTATGTTGGAAAAAATGTTTCCCAAAGAAGGATGTAAGCAGCCTGAGATTCGTTTAAAAGGGTTTATTGAGGATTGGGAAGAAAAGCAATTAAAAGATATTTCTTTTAAAGTGCTTGAAAAGAATTGCGAAAATTTATATTCAGAAACTTTTACAAACTCTGCTCAATTTGGTGTCATTTCACAACGTGATTTTTTTGACAAAGATATATCGAATGCAAGTAATATTAAAGGGTACTATGTTGTAAAGGCTAATGATTTTATCTACAACCCTCGTATATCTAACTTTGCTCCAGTAGGTCCTATCAAGCGTAATAAGCTAGGTCGAACAGGCGTGGTTTCCCCACTTTATTTTGTTTTTAGAGTACAAGGTGTAGATTATCAGTTTTTAGAAACTTATTTTGAAACATCAATTTGGCATAAATTTATGTTTTTAAATGGTGATACTGGCGCTCGTTCGGATCGTTTAGCAATAAAAGATACGATATTTATGGAAATGCCAATCTATTGTCCTACACTGGAGGAACAGAAGAAAGTAGGGCAATTCTTTAAACAACTTGATAGAACCCTTGTACTACAACAGCAACAGCTTCAAACTCTAAAAAATCTAAAACAAGCTTTTTTGGAAAAAATGTTTGTTTAATATAATATTGAATAATTCAGTTGCTTGAGATTTTAAGCAACTGAATGCTTAAAGCTAATATCACTTGATAAAAGTAAATAGACCATGACCTTTAAAAACGAAGTAGAATTTGAAAAAGCACTCATAGAAGCCCTACTTAACAAAGGTTGGAAAGAAGTTATCAAAAATCCAACGGAAAAGGATTTACTCAACAATTGGGCGCAGATTCTATTTGAAAACAATCGTGAAATTGACCGTTTAAACAATCAGCCATTAACCGATGGTGAGATGCAACAAATTTTAGAACAAATCAAAACCTTGCGGACACCATTGGCATTGAATGGTTTTATTAATGGTAAGACTGTTTCGATTAAGCGAGACAACCCAAAGGATACTTTGCACTTAGGTAAAGAAATTAGTCTGAACATTTACGATAGACAAGAGATTGCAGCAGGTAAAAGCCGTTACCAAATTGTACAACAACCTAAGTTTCCAACATCATCACCTATTCTTAATGATCGTCGTGGTGACTTATTGCTATTGATAAATGGTATGCCTTTGTTTCATTTAGAATTGAAACGTTCAGGCGTACCCGCCAGTCAAGCAGCATATCAAATTGAAAAATATGCACATGAAGGCATATTTTCAGGCTTATTTTCTTTGGTGCAAATCTTTGTTGCCATGAATCCTGAAGAAACAAAATATTTTGCCAATCCTGGTCCTGATGGAAAATTTAACTCAGATTATTACTTTAACTGGGCTGACTTTAACAATGAGCCAATGAATTACTGGAAAGATATTGCAGCAGATCTTTTGTCTATCCCAATGGCACACCAGCTTATCGGTTTTTATACTGTTGCGGATAGAACTGATGGTGTACTGAAAGTCATGCGTAGTTATCAGTTTTATGCTGTACGTGCTATTTCGGACCGTGTGGCCCGTATTGAATGGGATGGACGAGATCGTTTAGGTGGATATATCTGGCATACTACAGGTTCAGGTAAAACCATGACCAGCTTTAAATCTGCTTACCTCATTGCAACATCTAAAGATGCAGATAAAGTAATTTTTTTAATGGATCGGATTGAACTCGGTACACAGTCATTAGAGCAATATAATAACTTTGCAGATGAATCTGACAAAAAAAATGTTGGAATAGATGCGAATAAAAATTATGTACAATCGACCGAAAATACTTATGCTTTGATCAGTAAACTAAAAAGTAATAACTATAAGCATGCACTTATTGTCACATCTATTCAAAAAATGAGTAATATCAAAAATGGAGAAAGTGGAGTCAATACGCATGATTTAGAGCAAATGCAGAATAAGCGTATTGTGATTATTGTTGATGAAGCACATCGTTCAACTTTTGGTGATATGTTATTGACCATCAAAGATACTTTTCCACAAGCGGTATTCTTTGGGTTTACAGGCACACCGATTCAGGAAGAAAACGAAAAGAAACTCAATACGACCGCAACTGTATTTGGTCATGAATTACATCGTTACAGTATTGCAGATGGTATCCGTGACAAAAACGTACTTGGTTTTGACCCTTACCTGATTTCTACCTATAAAGATTCTAAACTTCGTGAAGCAGTCGCATTGCATAAAGCCAAAGCTAATACAGTAGCAGAGGCTTTGGCTGATCCTAAAAAGAGTGTGATCTATAATGACTTTATGAACAGCAGTAAAGTCAAAATGGCAGGCTATACAGATCAGGCGAATAAATACATTAAGGGAATCGAAGATTACGTTCTAACCGAACAATATCATGAGCCTGAACATCAAAATAAGGTCGTTTCAGATATTTTAGAAAATTGGGTGCAATATAGCCAAAACTATAAATTTCACGGCATCTTTGCCACTAGTAGTATTAAAGAGGCAATTGAGTATTACCGCCTATTTAAACAAGCCAATCCTGCATTAAAAATTACGGCATTGTTTGATCCAAATATTGACAATACCGATGGATTTGCCTTTAAAGAAGATGGTTTGGTCGAAATTATAGAAGATTATAACGCACGTTATGGCATGAAATTTAATATGGCAACACATGCCAAGTTTAAAAGAGATATTGCTAATCGGTTGGCACACAAAAAGCCTTATGAACGGATTGAACATATCCCTGACAAGCAAATTGATTTACTTATTGTTGTAGACCAGATGCTAACAGGATTCGACTCTAAATGGGTCAATACCTTGTATTTAGATAAAGTACTTGAATATGCAAACTTAATTCAGGCATTTTCACGTACAAACCGCTTATTTGGTAAAGATAAGCCTTTTGGTATGATTCGATACTATCGTAAACCCCACACCATGAAACGTAATATTGATGCTGCCGTCAAATTATATTCGGGTGATAAGCCATTGGCTTTATTTGTTGATAAGTTGGAAATCAATTTAAAAAGAATGAATTTCATTTATCAGGAAATTTGCCAATTATTTAAATCTGCAAAAATCACTAACTTTGATCGGTTGCCACAGGATAAAGAATCTTGTGGTCAGTTTGCCAAACTGTTTAAACAGCTTAATGACTATCTGGAAGCTGCAAAAATTCAAGGCTTTAATTGGAATACATTAAGTTATGATTTCAAGGATGAAGATGAAAAAGAATATAGTCTTCAAGTTGATATAGATAAGCAAACTTACTTGATTTTAGCACTACGTTACAAAGAGCTTTTCTCGGCTGGGGGTGGTGGTGGAACAGGGAGAAACGTACCATTTGAAATCGAAGGTTATTTGACGGAAATCGATACCGATAAAATTGACTCTGACTACATGAATAGTCGATTTAACAAATACTTAAAATCTTTAAATGATGGAAGTAAAGTTGCTTCAGTTGAAGAAGCATTAAATGAGCTGCATAAGAGTTTTGCTGCACTTACGCAAGAAGAACAAAAATTTGCTAATATTTTCTTACATGCGATTCAGCGTGGTGATGTGCAGCTCAATGAGGGGAAATCGTTTAGGGATTACATTACTGAATATCAATTTAAGGCTAAAGAGGATGAAATTCACGAAATTGCTCATTCTTTGGGACTAGATGAAAAGAAACTGAGGCAGCTAATCAATGTTCATGTGAATGAAAGTAATATTGATGAATTTGGACGTTTTGGACAATTGTTGAGTTCTGTTGATAAAGTAAAGGCAAAACAATATTTTGAGAAAGTTGAGGAAGGTACAATACCTCTCTTCAAAGTGAATGTTAAAGTCTCAGCATTTCTAAAAGAATTTATTTTGAAAAGCTCTTAGTTAGCATAGTTTCAATGATGATGAGAGGGCAATTTTTGTCTGGTAAGTTTTTAAATTTTAATATGTAAAGAAAAGAGGCTTACTGATGAAGTAAGCTCCGTCTCTTAGATAAAAATCATAACAAGTTAATAAAGTAAGAAATGGTAATAGTAAATGATGATAACATTCAAATATTCATTAGCAGAATATTCACTTATTAACTTTCAATATATTTAAATTTTTGAAATTAATATAGTTTTAATAATTTTTCATATTCTTTATAATCCTCCAACATTGGAACCATTTCAAGATTCTTGTATCGGAATAGGGTTGGCATTTCATGGAACAGGTCAAAAAAGAAAGATACTGACTCTTTGTACATTTCTTGCTTTAATTTGGAGAAATTTGGTCTGTAGAACTCACCTGAGCCGAGTATTGGGGTATAGAAAATCTTGATATGATTGATATGAAGACCTGGCAAATGCTGGCTAATAAAGTAATTAATCATGTCCTCAAAGTTAATTTCATTAAAATCAATTTCTTTCTCTTCATCATAGTCATATCCAACATTCGTGATAATGAGCCATGTTTCTAAACTATAGGGATGATAAATATAAATATCTGCTGAAATATCTTCACCATATTCATTTTCATAGCCAGCAGGTAAAGGTGTATAAAAACCATCAAAAGCATTAGTCACGAGTTGGGCTTGAGATTTCTCCGAATCATCAGAAAAACTGCGAATAGCATCAACAGTATTCTGATGCAACTTAAAGGCCTTGTTAACTACTCCACGGCGGTCATTACTTTCTTGATTAATTTCAGCTCTAGTTTTTACCATTGGTAAAATCCTTTTAAAATTTTATAATGCTAATATTTGTAGGATATCCTACTTTGATTGCTAATATAGGATACCCTACAATTTTATGCAAGAAGATTAAAACTTTATTTTAGAATTTTGATAATCAGGAAAGAATTTTATTCTTCAAATTATCAATAAAATCAGACCATTCCTGCATCATTTTGATACGGTAGTCTAGGTGTTGTGCATGGTTATAAGCCTGAGATACAGTATTTCCAACCCTATGAGCTAGTTGAATCTCAATAGCATCATTTCTATATCCTTGTTCATGTAGAGTTGTAGATGCAAGTCCACGAAATCCATGACCTGTCATTTTACCGTTATAGCCCATAGTCCGAATTGCGCATAAAAGAGCGTTGCTACTGATTGGCTTTGCAGTACTGTAGTTATAAAAAACATACTGTTTTATGCCTGTAATTGGTTGAATATTTTGCAATATTTCTAAAGCTTGCTTTGATAACGGTACAATGTGAGGCATACCCATTTTCATTTTGTGTGCAGGAATACGCCATAAACGATTTTCATAATCAATCTCATCCCACTCCATCATTCTAAGCTCTGCTGTTCTGACAAAAGTAAGTGTCATAAACTGTAAGGCAGATCGAATGATAAGGTTACCGTGGTAACGATCCATACGTTCAAGAAAGGCAGGAAATTCTGAAATATCTAAACGTGCCATATTTTTTACTTTGCGTGGCTTGAGCGCCTCTCCTAAGTGTGGAGTAGGATCGTTCTCAATAATACCTTTACATATTGCAAAGCGGAAAATACGCCCAGCTAAAGGGATTGAGCGTTTCGCCATTTCTAATGCACCACGCTCTTCAATTTTTTTGGCGCAAGCGAGTACATCTTTCCCTTTGATCTTATCAATAGGCATATCACCTAAAGCAGGGAATAGGTCTTTTTCAAATACGGATAAATCACGTAAATAAGTCGCTTCTTTTATCACTGCTTTACGATCTTGCATCCATTCCATCGCAAGTGGTCTGAAAAGCGTACTTTCATCGACCAGTAATTTTTTTTGTTTTTTTGCTTCGTTTGGATTAATGCCGTCTTTGAGTTTTAACTTTGCTTCATCACGAATTCTTCTCGCTTGGGCAAGTGTGGTGTCGGGATATGTGCCAATGCTGAAAATATTTTCTTTGCCATTGAAGCGAAATTTCATACGCCAGTGCATACCGCCTGATGGTGTGACTTCCAGATACATGCCTTTTTCATCAGAATATTTGGCTTTCTTTTCGGCAGGTTTGATCTTTCTGACTTGAGCATCTGTAAGCATTGCAGCGCTTCCTGTAGAAATTTGGGGGTATAAAAATAGAGGTAATTTATTATACCCCCAGTTATACCCCCAACTATCTCAGGATTCAATAGGGTTAATTGGAAAACATAAGGCAATAAAAAAAGCTTAAATCCTTTAAATTTAAGCTTTTAGGACTCTATGAGATATCATAGAAAGTAAATTTGGCGGTGAGAGAGGGATTCGAACCCTCGATACGCGCAAACGTATACACACTTTCCAGGCGTGCTCCTTCAGCCACTCGGACACCTCACCAAGGTGTGCGATAGTACCCAAAAAAATGCACGCTGCCAAGTTGTAGTCGAACAGATTTGCAGAAAAAGTTTTTGGCTAATGATAATATTGCGCCATATCACGTTCAATTTTGAAGACAACATCATATGCAAAGTACTGCAAAAAAAGCCGCTTTGCCAGCAATGACGCTGGCAGCATTAGGGGTGGTATTTGGAGATATTGGAACCAGCCCCCTCTATGCAATACGGCAATGCTTTGTCACAGGACATGTTGATATCAGTGAAGGGTCGATTTTAGGTATTCTTTCGCTGATCTTCTGGTGTATGAACCTAACCATCAGTTTTAAGTATGTCTCAATGATCATGCGTGCGGACAACAATGGTGAAGGCGGGATCATGTCATTGCTCGCACTGAATCTGCGCTCTTCCGTTTTTAGCAATAAAAATAAAATCTTTCTGATCGCATTGGGCTTTATCGGGGCATCACTGTTTTTTGGTGACGGGATCATTACCCCTGCAATTTCAGTCCTATCTGCGATTGAAGGTTTGAGTCTGGTGACACCTGCTTTAGATCGTTGGCTGGTTCCGATTGCTTTGGGTATCCTCACCGCATTATTCATGGTGCAGCGACATGGTACCGCCACCATGGGGAAATTCTTTGGTCCGATTACACTATTATGGTTTGCATCTATTGGTCTGATTGGACTGTGGAGCATCATCCAGACGCCTTATGTCTTGATGATGGTCAATCCGTATTGGGCGTTCCATTTTGTCTTTGATCAACCGACAGTTGCCTTTATCACCATGGGTGCGGTGATTCTGACCATGACTGGGGGCGAAGCTCTATATGCTGATATGGGGCATTTTGGGCGCGTGCCGATTAAATTGGCGTGGTTCTTGGTGGTTCTTCCTTGCTTATTACTGAATTATGCAGGTCAAGGCGCATTGCTGTTGCGTGATGCCAAAGCCATTGAAAATCCGTTCTATTTACTGGTTCCCGATTGGGCTTTATTCCCAATGATTGGCTTAGCAACAGCCGCAGCCGTGATTGCCTCTCAAGCAGTGATCACTGGTGTATTTTCGATGGCGAACCAAGCCATTCAATTACGCTATTTACCGCGCCTAACTGTGCACCATACTTCGGATGTGGAACAAGGGCAGATCTATTTACCATTCATTAACTGGGTGCTGTTTATCTCGGTGGTGATCCTGATTTTACTGTTTGAAAGCAGTGCGGAATTGGCCAGTGCTTATGGTGTTGCTGTGACCATGACCATGCTGTGCGGTACCATTCTGATCTCGACTTTAGCTTATGGTGTATGGCGTTGGCCGTTATGGAAAGTGGCCTTATTTGCCGTACCTTTTCTGATTATTGATTTAATTTTTGTTGGTTCAACTTCATTAAAAATCTTGTCGGGCGGTTGGGTGCCGATCTTGATTGGTGTGGTGGTGTATACCATTTTAATGACGTGGAAACGTGGCCGCGAAATCGTCTATACCCGTATGGAAACCAATGCCTTGCCGATTGAATTGTTTATCAAAAGTATTGGCATGAGCAAAGAAACCCATTTTGTGCCAGGTGAAGCGATTTTCTTAACAGGAACCCCAAACATTGTGCCGCATGCGATGTTACACAACATCAAGCACAATAAAGTGCTGCATGAACGCAATGTCATGGTTACGGTCTATACCCAAGATATTCCCTATGTGGCAGATGAAGATCGCTTAAAAGTTGAAAAACTGGATGAGCATTTTTATCGTATCTTTATCTATTACGGTTTTAAAGATCAACCCAATATTCCAGTGGCTTTGGCTCAAGCCTATAAAGCGTTGGATTTTGAGTTTGATATGATGCAAATGAGCTTCTTTATTTCACGTGATCGTATTGTACATACCGTGGGCGATGGTATGTCGCCGTGGCGTGAAAAGTTATTCATCTCGATGCAGCGCAATACCAGTCCTGTCAGTGACTTCTACCAGATTCCAACCAACCGCGTGGTGGAGTTGGGTAGTCAGATTGAAATTTAAATAAAAACAGATAATAAGGCACTTTCGGGTGCCTTTTTTATTGTCTGTTGCCTGAGTGTACAGATTTGCGACATAAAATGTCGCTCTGGGCTGAAACTCAATATACATAGGGCTTTTGAGTTGTTAAGCTGCGCGTTCATATTGATTTTGATGTAGTTATGGCAAAGAGACCAACCCGAAAGAGTAAAAGCCCATTTGCTTTTTTGAGCCAAAATGTTGGAAAAATGATGTTGGCACTGGTCGCAACAGGGAGTTTTGCGATCGCATTTGGCAGTGAAAAAATTTCCAAGTTCATCCCATTTCAATCCAGTAATACCGGTTGTTTAAAACAGTTTTATCGTGATGTTCCGCCTTTACTCAGCAAAGACAGTCTGAAAAAAGACAGTTATGCACTGTGTTTTAATGATTTTAATGTGATGTACTCAGGTATTTCCAAGACCCCATTATGGACGGCAGAATATCTGACCCCAGAACGCTTGAGCGTCAAAATTAAACGGGAAGATAATTTCCACGAGGAAACACGAGTAAAGCCCGCTCATCGTGCTTTATTGTCGGACTATCGTGGTTCTGGCTATGACCGTGGTCATATGGCACCGAATGGTGATATGAATAATACCGCTGCACAATATGACAGCTTCTCACTGGCCAATATGGTGCCACAAGCGCCGAAGAATAATCAGGAAGTGTGGCGTAAATTAGAAGAAGCTGTACGTTCGATGGTGACTAAACAGCATAAAGACGCCTATGTGCTGACAGGTCCCGTATTTGAAGGCAAGCGCCTGAAAACCATTGGCAGTGGTGTGATTGTCCCGACTGCGGTCTACAAAGCCGTGTATTTACCCA
This sequence comes from Acinetobacter sp. Ac_5812, assembly GCF_013072695.1. Lineage (GTDB taxonomy): Bacteria > Pseudomonadota > Gammaproteobacteria > Pseudomonadales > Moraxellaceae > Acinetobacter. Next base: position 234,124 of record NZ_LXUK01000001.1, on the reverse strand, counting down.
AGCAAGGGATTATAGGGGCGTATTATGCGCCAAATAATAATTCTCAGCAGGTCAAAGTGGTCAGTGTCTGTTATTTAGAAGAGAAACTAGGCATTAATTTATTCCCGCAGTTGACTGAACAGCAGAAGCGTAATGTCTATCAACTACCGCTGTCTGCGCAGCAAGTGAAGCCGAATAAAGACATTAGCTATTCGCATTGGGATGGTCAGAGTCAATGTGCTGAAGATGCCAAAACTGATGCAATTCAAGCGCAGCAACGTGAGTTTAGTTCAAAGCCGACTGGAGCGACGGAGAGTAAATTTCCGCAAATTGATGAAGAAACCAAGCAAGCCTTGATCAATCAATTGGTCAATGCTTTGGTGCAGTATTTCTTACAAATCTTGCGATAAGTACCGCTTGCAAAGTCAGCCTGCTTGGCTCATGTTGTGGATTAGACAAGAACAATGAGAGGGAAACGATGTTTAAACCTTTTGAACAGGGTGATGAATCTTCGGCAATTTATGATCTGACTTTGGAAAATCAGGTCGATTGCGTGAGTTTATATGGCAATTTGCAGATTACCAAAGATCTGGCAGGCCTCAAAACCGCCAAGGTATTGCAAAGCTTTATCAATGACGTGGTTGCCGCTTTGGAAAAAGAACAACTTCCTGAGCAGATTGACAGAAAACCTGAGCAAGATATTGAAAATCCATTTCTATAAATAAAAAAAACAGCCGATAAAGGCTGTTTTTTTTATGGGATATATCGCGCTTAGTCTTTCTCACTGCCCACAAATTTGTAGATCACTGCACCGATAATGGCACCGATAATTGGCGCAACCCAGAATAACCACAGTTGGCTGATAGCTGCCGTTTCAGCAAATAACGCAACCGCAGTACTACGTGCAGGGTTTACCGAGGTATTGGTCACTGGAATACTGATCAAGTGGATCAATGTTAATGCTAAACCAATTGCGATTGGTGCAAAGCCTGCAGGCGCACGACGATCAGTAGCCCCCATGATCACGATCAAGAAGAATGCAGTTAAAACAACCTCAATCAGGAATGCTGACGCAACTGAGAAATGGTTCGGAGAGAGTTCACCATAGCCATTGCTTGCGAAACCGCCAGTACCTGCGAAGCCTGCTTGACCTTGTACGATGATGTACAGCACGAATGCTGCAAACGCACCACCAATCACTTGAGACACGATATAAGGGACTAAATCTTTAGAATCAAAACGTCCACCGACCCATAAACCAACACTGACGGCTGGGTTAAAGTGACCACCTGAAATATGACCGAAAGCGTAGGCACCAGTTAATACAGTTAAACCAAACGCTAATGCAACACCTAAGAAACCAATCCCAAGTTCTGGGTATGCAGCTGCAAGCACAGCACTACCACAACCACCAAAAACGAGCCAAAAGGTTCCCAGAAATTCTGCTAAATATTTGTTCATTGTTATCACCACATCAGTTATAAAAAATAAAAAAAGCAAACATCCAAAATTTATTATGGATATGTTTAACCCTCGTGAAAAAATTGTGAACTAATTCACATAGGTATATAGGCTCTTATATAAAACGTGCAATGAAACTGATCTGTTGTGAAACCGTTAGTTCTTCAGTATTTTTTATTAAGAACTGTAAGTTGTGTTGTTATTCCGCCATTGTTGCGGGGTTTGTTCCGTCCAGATCTTAAAGGCACGCTGAAAAGCACTTTGTTCAGAATAACAGAGCAGTAGCGCAATTTCTTGCAAACTCAGATGAGGGTCCTTTAAATATTCGGTCGCCAGCATAAAACGGACTTGCTGTACCCGTTCTTGAAAAGTAGTGTCTTGTTGTTGTAAATGGCGCTGTAATTGACGCACGGAAAGACCCAGTTTTTCAGCGATAAAATCGATCTGATATTGGTTCTTTTGCAGTCCGGTCAAAATCGCATGTTGTAGGCGTTGATCCAGTTGAGTCGAATTGGGTAATTGATCCAGCAAGGCGTGGGCTTGCTGCAACAACAACTGTTGCAGCGTATGATCGCCGGTGCGTAGGGGTTTAAAGGCCTCACTGACAGGGATCAGGAGTTGAGTCTTGGCTTGTTCAAAACGTACTTTACAATGAAAGTATTGTTCATAAATGCTGATATTTTTCGGTGCTGCATTCACGAAATGTACTTCATGTAGGTGAATACTATCACCTGACATAAACAGCTTAAGAAATTGCACCATCAAGGCAATCGCGATTTCATCGGTCAATTGGGTCGGGTGTGGCTCGGGGGCTTCCCAACGAATCGATGCATAGGGGGGATTAAATTCAACCACTAAAGGACTGCCATCATAAATCAGGCGGTGAAAGTCTTGATAGCGTGATAGTGCTTCACCTAGATTTTCACAGGACAAGGCCAGATAGGCGATAATGCCAAGATGTTTGGGTTGCACATATTCTGCGATTTCAAGGCCTAAACCAATTTTGGGATGGAGTTGATTCAGGTCTTCAAGTAAGTCACGCCAAATCACATAATCAAAGCGTTCCTGATTTTGAATTTTTTGCAATTGTTCAGGAATTTCAATATTTTTTGCCTCGCAGTAGGCTTTTAATAAATGCCCCAAACCGCCAAAAACTGAGCCGGTATAGTTCTTGAGTTGAGACATCCTGTCCACCTCTTATCTTGTCGTGTTTTGTCAATATAAATATATCGCATCGTCAATACTTCGCCTACAAAAATTTATATCTTGAATAAAAATAAGGAAACATTTGGAGAAAACCATGATTAAGGGTTTTATCGCAGGTTTAGCGGTTGCAAATGCATTTGAATGGTTTGCACATAAATACATTTTGCATGGGGTACATCGTCCGGGGCAGCCACGTTATAGCCCTGTGCCGAAAAGCATGGAATCACACTGGGCACACCATCGGGAAGTGCGTAAGCAGGAATTTTCAGATGATTGCTATGTTGAGGGCGTGGAGCATTGGCGTACCCGCAACGAAATCATGTCATTGGCTGTCGTTGCAGGGGTTGCTAGTGTGGCGTTTTACCCAATCTCAAAAGGCATGTCTTTGGCGGCACTATATAGTGCGGGTAACTATTATTATGTGCATCGTCGTGCACATTTAGAGCCTGATTGGGCCAGAAAAACCATTCCTTGGCATTATGATCATCATATGAATTCGAACCAAGACGCCAACTGGTGTGTAACGCGTCCATGGTTTGATTATGTCATGGGGACCCGAGTAGTCTCTTCTGCGGATCTCAAAGAAGCCAATCCTTTAGGTATTGCATTACCGGCAGCCTTGTCTAAAGTTTTGACTCAAGCAGTGGAAGCGGTATTTCCGGTGAAATGGGTCGAGCAGAAACCAAAATTGGTGGCATCGCCTGCACAGCACACTGAGGCAGAAGCAAAACAAGAATCGGTGGCTTAAACTGCATAGATTTTGGAGAGTAAGCTTTTTATTGACAGATCATGACATCAAGCCTGAGGTTTTGTCGTGAATTGTCAATAAAATTGGCTTTTAATGTCAATATCTTTACTCATTTTCTCGCTAATTTAGCTCAAGCATTTTAAATGCTCAGAATTTGTTCGAAATGATGATATTGTGCTTACCCTCTAGCGTTGTATAACGCAGTTTCCATACCTTGCTCAGCAAGGTATTTTTTTATCTGCATGCAGCTATTTTTAAATAAAAAAACCTCTCGCTTGAGAGGTTTTTTATGGCTTATCTGATTAAAGACGCATTTCAATGCCTTGTGCGGCAAGATATTGTTTTGCTTCTGGAATGGTATGTTGACCAAAGTGGAAAATAGAAGCAGCCAGTACTGCATCTGCGCCACCTTTTAAGATACCATCGGCCAAATGTTGTAAGTTACCTACGCCACCCGAAGCGATGGTCGGGATATTGACGCGATCATTAATTTGACGCATCAAGGCAATGTCATAACCTGCTTTGGTACCATCAGCATCCATACTGGTAATCAGTAACTCACCAGCGCCGTAGTCAGCCATTTTCACTGCCCATTCAATCGCATCGATGCCTGTTGGCTTACGACCGCCGTGGGTAAAAATTTCCCACTTGTTCTCGCCAGTTTTTTTCGCATCAATCGCGACCACGATACATTGTGCGCCAAAGCGTTGTGAGGCTTCTTGGACAAACTCAGGAGTAAACACGGCAGCCGAGTTGATGCTGACTTTATCGGCACCTGCATTCAACAATAAACGGATATCTTCAACTTTACGGACACCACCACCCACAGTTAAGGGTACAAAAACGCTTTCTGCCATGCGTTCTACAGTACGATAAGTGGTGTCGCGTCCATGATGGGTAGCAGTAATATCTAAAAAGGTAATTTCATCGGCACCTTGTTCGTTATAACGACGGGCGACTTCAACAGGGTCACCTGCGTCACGAATATCAAGGAATTGAACGCCTTTGACGACTCGACCATTATCAACATCTAAGCAAGGGATAATACGTTTTGCGAGCATAAAATTTTCCAAAAAATCGCCAATAAAGAAAGGGGTGCTACACCTTCATGGAGGGAACAGGTATTCTATCAAACTTCACAGCTATTTTTTGCAGGTTTTCCATGTCGGTTTATACCCCGTTGAGTTTAGAAGAAGTTCAAGCCTTTGCTGAGCCTTATGGTTTAGCGGTGATTGACCTGATTCCAATCCAAGGCGGTATTCAAAACACCAATTATTTTTTGGTGGATCAATCACAGAAACACTATGTTTTAACGGTTTTTGAAGAGTTAGATGCTGAAGGTGCAGGTGAACTGGTGCCTGTACTGGATTGTTTGGGTGAGGCAGGTGTACCTGTGGCAGTGCCTTTAAAGCATAGTGGGCAGGCCATTCATACTATTGCAGATAAACCTGCACAAATTGCGCCGCGCTTAATGGGTGAGCATCCTGAAGATGCCAGCATTATCCAAATTCAGGCGATTGCGCAAGCACAAGCAAAATTGCATTTGGCCTTACAAGGCTTTCCTTTGGAACGTGATTTTAATCGTAATCATCAATATTGGTCAGATGTTGCTGAACAACTTAAGCCACAAATGAATGCGCAAGATCAGGCATTATTGGCTCAGGTGTTCCAGCAGTTTGCGGCAATTACCCAGCAGCATCCAGACCGTCCGACGGGCTTTATTCATTCAGATTTATTCAGAGATAACACTTTGTTTGAAGGCGATCAACTACAGGGTATTCTTGATTTTTATGAATTGAATCAAGATGAATGGTTATTTGATATTGCGATTAGTATCAATGACTTCTGTACCGCCTATCCACTAGTGCATTTAGATCAAGCCAAGGCCGATGCCTTTCTTGCAGCTTATCAAAGCATTCGTCAGCTGACCGTTGATGAATTGGCCTGTTTAAATATCTTCTTGGCAATGGCAGCATGCCGTTTTTGGAGTATGCGCTTACAAGTGGCGCAGAAAAATGCCGAGCACGGGCGTACTGGGGATGATATTTTGCAAAAAGATCCGCTGGAAATGCGCATGATGTTACAAGACCGTTTACAACGAATCACAGCTTAGGAAACAGACATGCGAGATCAAGGTCGTTTAGTTGAGTGGTTTGATGATAAAGGCTATGGCTTTATCCAACCCAATGACACAGCAAAAGATCGTGTCTTTATCCATATCAAAGACTTTGCTCGCACCGGGCCGCGACCCTTGGTCGGCTGTGCCTTGGAATATGTGGTGATTCTGGATGAGCGCGGTCGTTATCGCGCTCAACAGGCGACGTATTTGAAAGCATCGCAGGTGATTGAGCATCGTGCTCGTCCGAGTCAGCCTACAGCGTCGAAACGCTGGTCTGCGATGCAGATTGGCATTGTGATTTATATTGTTTTTATGCTGATCGCGGGCTTTAGTAAATTGCTACCACCGTATACCTTATTATTTGTCAGCTTGATGAATGTATTGAGTTATTGGCTGTATGCCCAAGATAAAGAGGCGGCACAATTGGGCAATCGACGTATTCCTGAGCAAACTTTGCATATCGTAGATTCTTTGGGGGGATGGTGTGGTGGTTGGCTTGCGCAGCAAAAACTGAGACATAAAACACAAAAACAACCGTTTGGTAAGATTTATTTCTGTACCATAGTCTTCCATATATTGTTGATATGTTGGCTAATTTCTCCGCTCAATGTGTTCTATTGACGGAGTTTGGAGATAAATAAAAATGAATTATTCCATTGATCAAGATCCAAATCGTACTTTGACTTTGGTACTGTATGTACTTTATATCATTGCGATTTTTACTGGTGGTCTATTGGCAATCATTGCCTTGATCATCAACTATGTCAAACGCAGTGATGTCCAAGGCTCGATTTTTGAAAGTCACTTTACTTGGCAAATCCGCACCTTCTGGTGGTATTTGGCTTGGAATATTATTGCCTTTATTCCATTCTCGTTCCTGTTTTTTACCAGTGATAACGGAACGGCCTTTGCAGGTGTTGCAGTTTCAGCAACCACCTTTGCCTTTGCGGTGATTTTTGGGGCATGGGTGTGGATCGTGTATCGTGCCATCCGAGGTTTGATTGCCTTAAATGACAATAAACCGATGTATCAAGACTAAGGTCGGCCAGAACTCGCTGGGTTGTGAACCTAAGCGAGTTCTCTATTGTTGTTGGTTTTCGCTGTTGCATGATAGCGATAGCTTGCCCCACGATGCTGCTCGGTCAGTAACGGACCTCGCCCAAACAGTTTCTCACGCAATGTCCCTTCGGTATATTCCGTTGCATACACGCCACGCTGCTGTAGTTCAGGTACTAAATACTCCACCACATCCTCAAAAGTCTGATGCGCCAAAATATAGGCCAAGTTAAAGCCGTCAATATCGGTTTCTTCCGTCCATGCTTGGAGTTGATCAGCCACAGTTGCAGCTGAGCCCACCAAGATTGGGCCATTGCCACCGATACTAATAAATTTGGCAATCTCTTCAATGGTCCAGATTCGATTCGGATCGGCTTTGACATAAGAATCCAGCATCGATTGAATCGCATCGGTATGAATATATTCAACTTTGTCTTCTGCATGGAATTGTGAAAAGTCGACTCCTGACCAACCTGATGCCAAAGTGAGTCCGCCGTGATAGCTGGAGTAGCTTTGATAGTCTTTAAATTTTGCTTGGGCTTTTGCATCGCTTTCATCCACCACAATCGACAGCATGGTGTAGATCAAAATCGAATGAGGATCTTTACCTTGTTCAATTAGGTTCGAGCGAATGCCTTGTACCAGTTTTTTCACGGCTGCTTTGGTCGGTGCTGAAATAAATACACATTCAGCATTTTGACTGGCAAATATCTGGCCGCGACTAGATGCGCCTGCTTGATAGAGTACAGGGGTACGTTGCGGTGATGGTTCGCAGATATGAATGCCGGGAACGCTAAAATACTGACCTTGATGATTGATCGGATGGACTTTGCGATGATCCGCAAAAATACCGCGTTCTTTGTCACGCAGCACTGCATCTTGTTCCCAAGAACCTTCCCAAAGCTTGTAGAGAACTTCGAGATATTCGTCAGCAATATCATAGCGTTGATCATGACTGACTTGAGTTTTAAGGCCTAAATTTTTTGAGCCACTTTCCAAGTATGAGGTGACGATGTTCCAACCAATGCGGCCTTTGGTCAAATGATCCAAGGTACTCATGCGCCGTGCAAAAGGGTAAGGGTGTTCAAAAGAAATGGACGTAGTGAGACCGAAACCTAGATGTTGGGTCACTGCCGCCATGGCTGGCACAATCTGCAAAGGATCATTCACGGGAACTTGTACGGCACCTGTGAGCGCATGTTGAGCCGATTGATGATAAACATCATAAATGCCTAAAACATCGGCAATAAAAACCCCATCAAACTTGCCACGCTCTAAGATTTTGGCCAAATCGGTCCAATATTCGAGGTCTTTATATTCAGTCGAGCGATCCTGAGGGTGACGCCACAATCCCGGCGATTGATGCGCAATACAGTTCATTTCAAAGGCATTAAATCTAATTTTCTTGCTCATTACTCTTTACTAAATGAAAGCTTTTAATAAATATTAATGAAAAGATATCTAATTTATTAATCATAAAAAAATCAATGTTTATCATGAATCTATTGAATAGCGTATCTGTTTTCGCTTTTTATTATTCTTTTTTAATGAAATTCAAAAAGTTATTTTATTTTCTAGGCGTGCGTGTGTTGAGGTGGAAATCAATACTATAAACGTGCTTTTTATTTGATTTTAAATGACTATTCAAAAATCATTGGGTGGGTGGTTTTATTTTAAATAAAAAGATTAGGTTCTAAATTTAACTTATAAATAGGCAATAAAAATAGTGCTAGTTTATTTTTATAACTGGAAAATGAGTATTTATAATGACCTCAAAAATAGAAATAAAACTGGAAGATGCACAGAGTATTACGCAAGATTTTTACTTGAATAATGCGCCAGCACATGTGATTGCTTCAGATCAAGAAGCCATTGCTGTGGCGCATCGCCTAGCGGCTGCTTTTGCCAAAGAGGCAGCAAAGCGTGATCATGAGCGCAAGTTACCCTTGCAAGAAATCCAGCAATATTCTGCCTCGGGTCTGTGGGGGATCAATATTCCGAAACAGTTCGGGGGTGCAGGGGTGAGTTATAAAACCCTTGCTGAGGTGGTGACCATTATTTCCAGTGCAGATTCATCTTTAGGGCAAATTGCACAAAATCATTGGGCCTTTCTAGAACATATCCGCTTAGATGCTTCACTTGAACAGCAGCAGTTCTTCTTCGATCAAGTGCTGCAAGGCAAGCGTTTAGGCAATGCATTCTCTGAAAAAAACTCGAAAACCGTCGCGGACTTGACCACCAAAATTGAATTTAAAGAGGATTATGCGCTAATTAGTGGTCAGAAATTCTTTGCCACAGGCGCATTATTGGCACATTGGATTCCTGTGGTTGCCGTCAGTGACGATGGCAAAGTATTTGCAGCATTAGTGCCGCAACATACACCTGGTTTGACCATTGTGAATGACTGGAGCAGTTTTGGTCAGCGTACTACCGCCAGTGGTAGCGTGCAACTGGATCATGTGCGAGTCGATTTAAAATATGTGGTGCCGATTCATCTGGCATTTGAACGTCCAACCGCAGCAGGTGCAATTTCACAAATTATTCAATCCGCTGTTGATGCAGGGATTGCACGTGGGGCCATTGAGGAGACCATCCGTTATGTGCGTGAGCATGCCCGTCCTTGGATTGATTCCGGTTTGGAACATGCCAGCCAAGACCCTTATACCATTAGTAATATTGGCGAATTGAAAATTAAATTGCGTGCCGCAGAGGCAGTTTTAGCTTTGGCAGGTGAGGCGATTGATCGTGCTTTGGCCAATCCAACCGAAGACAGCGTAACAGAAGCAACTTTGCTCACAGCTGAATCGAAAGTGTTGACTACTGAAATCGCACTACTGGCTGCTAATAAGTTATTTGAGTTGTCGGGTACCCGTTCCACCTTATCTGAATTGAATCTAGATCGGCACTGGCGTAATGCACGCACGCATACCCTGCATGATCCCGTGCGTTGGAAATACAATCTGGTGGGAAATTATTATTTGAATGGTGTGGCACTGCCACGTCATGCGTGGAGCTAAGAGGGTAGTATTATGACCAGTCAAACGAATCAAAATCTTGCCTTGGGTGCACATTATGAACAGGTGGCAGCGAAGTTCCGTCCGATTTTCCAACGAATTGCAGAAGGTGCTGTAGCACGGGAAAAAAACCGAACCTTGCCTTATGAACCGATTCAATGGTTAAAACAGGCAGGCTTTGGTGCGGTACGGGTGCCTGTGGCTTTTGGTGGTGATGGTGTTTCACAAAAGCAGTTATTTCAGTTATTAATTGAACTTGCTCAGGCAGATTCCAATGTGGTGCAGGCATTACGCGGGCATTTTGCCTTTGTCGAAGACCGTTTAAATGCCCAAAAAACTGAACCCCAGACCTTATGGTTTGAACGCTTTGTCCGTGGAGAGATTGTCGGTAATGCATGGACAGAAATTGGTCAAGTTGAAATCGGCGATGTGGCGACCCGTGTCACGGCAGCGCAGGATGGAAAACTCCGTATCAATGGTCAGAAATATTATTCTACAGGTACGATTTTTGCAGATTGGATTGACCTGTTCGCTTTGGATGAGACCACTCATCAGCATGTGATTGCGGCGGTATCCACGCAAGCAGAAGGCATTGATATTGTGGATGACTGGGATGGCTTTGGGCAAAAAACCACGGGCAGCGGAACCTTAACCTTAAACAATGTGGAGATTGACCGAGATCATATTCTGGTGTTTGAAAACCGCTTTAAATACCAAACCGCATTTTATCAGGTGGTTCATCTAGCCACTCTGGCGGGTATTGCGCAAAGTGCAGTAGAAACCTTTAAGCAGGAAGTGCGTCAGCGAACCCGAATCTATAGTCATGGCAATGCCAGTCTGGTACGTGAAGATGCACAAATCCTGCAAGTGATTGGCAAAGCCTCTGCACAGGCTTATGCAGCGCAAAGCATTGCATTAAGTACTGCGGAAGCTTTGGATGTTGCGTATTTACAACATTTTCAAAATGATGAACAAGCTGAGCTAGAGGCCAATGAGCAGGCTGAATTGGTGTCGGCACAGGGGCAAGTGGTGATTGCGGAGTTGGTCTTGAATCTGAGTACCGAGTTGTTTAATGCCTTGGGTGCATCGGCCAGTAGCACTGACAAACAGTTAGACCGTTTTTGGCGTAATGCTCGTGTGGTTGCATCACACAATCCGTTGGTCTATAAACAGAAAGTGATTGGTGATTGGGAAGTCAATCAGGCACCTTTGCCTTATGTTTGGCAGATTGGCAATAGTCCTGTTGCCGCGAAGCAAAAAGAAATTACAGCTTAGTGCTTTCAGCGCACCACAGGTTTTATTGAAAGAAAAACTGTGGTGCGCTTTCCGATATTTATTTATTTTCTGGCAGTGGTTTCTTCGCAAAGAATTTAAATTTTAATTCGCTGACTAAAACGCCAAGCACCACCAACATTCCTCCAAACAAAGCCAATAAGGGTAAACGCTCTCCCGCAATACGGCCGATCAGCCCTGCCCAAACGGGTTCCCCTGCATAAATAATCGCTGCACGGGTTGGATCAACCATGCGTTGTGCCCAGTTCATTACAAACTGAATCAAAGCACTAGCTAAGCCGAGCGCCACTGCAATAATCAGCAATCCCCATGAAAAATCAGGAATACTGTGTTCACCCACCAAGGGCATACTGGCAAAAGATAAGAATGAAGCGACGGCCAGTTGAATCACCGTGACCCGTCTTAGATTCACTTTTCCGGCAAAGTAACCAATCAGGATAATTTCTAAAGCGATGACAAAAGCACAGATCAAGGTCAGTGTTTGCCCATAACTGAAATTAATACTGGCAAAGCCATTACCTGTTAACAAGACCAGCCCAGTAAAGGCCAGTGCTGTACCGACCCAAGTCATCATTGAGGGCATCTTTTGAAAGATCACCCACATCAGAATGGGGACGAGAGGGACATAAAGTGCGGTTAGAAAGGCGGATTCGCTACTCAGAATACTTTGTAGGCCGATGGTTTGAGTGCCATAACCAATTGCAATCACAATCCCGATGGCTGTACCTGCCAAGCCCTCTTTTAGGGTTAAGCCGCGCATGGATTTGATCGAGATTAAAAAGATCGCCAAAGCCGCGACTGCAAAACGACAGCCGACAAAAAACATCGGACTACTAAAATTCAGGGCATATTGCACCGCCAAAAAGGTGCCACCCCAAATCATGGTAATAAAAATAAGCGCGAATTGTGCGGTTTTAGGAGATTGAGATAAAGCGGTCAACGCAGCCATCCTCATGAGTAAAGTGCAATATACTGCACATATTGCATTGCTTGTTGGTCTTGTGCAATATATTGCGCAGATTTTTATTTTCATTGTAGGAATGCATGAGTCATTCAGAGACGGTATTGCAAGATGTGGGACAGAATATCCGTCTGTTTCGTACTGAACGTCAGCTCAGCCAGCAAGATTTGGCAGATCGGGCCGGTGTCAGTCGCCGTACCATTGCTGCTTTGGAAACAGGACAGGTCAATATTAGTTTGGCCAAGCTGGATGCGATTGCAACGGCTTTAACGGTCGATTTTAAAAAGCTGGTCAGCCCATCTGAGCTGAGTGAATCTGCCATCGTCAATACCTTGGCGTGGCAAGGTCAACAGGTTGAAAGTCAGGCCACGCTATTGGCTGCAGTACCGACCCAAACACAAGTCGAATTATGGACATGGTCTTTGGCTGTGGGTGAGGTGTATCAGGCTGAGCCAGATCAAACAGGCTGGCAAGAGTTGATTTATGTGGTGGAGGGCGAATTGACGATTTCGTTTGAACATGAAAATCGAGTGCTTCAGGCTGGCGAGTCGATTTTATTTGAAAGCTCTGTCAATTATCGTTATCTCAATCAAGGAAGTAGCACCGTTCGCTTTATCCGAAACGTGATTTATTAAGTCTAAAAAAGTGCTTAAGTTGGATTGCTTAAGCACTTTTGGCATTTATGGCTATTTTTCAAACTTAGCTTGAGCTTTGATGCGTCCCATACTTATCAATCATGATTGAACTTGCCTCGTTGAGACCTCGCACACTGACATGCACGCCTTTGCGCTGGAATTTATGCACCACACTGTCGATCATCGCCACTGAGGTGACATCCCAAATATGTGAATGGCTTAAATCAATAATGACTTCATTCACGTCCTCATTGAAATCAAAACTTTGCATAAATTTTTCTGAAGAACTAAAGAAAATCTGTCCTTTCAGATCATAAACGCGTGCCTGATTTTCAAAATATCGCTCAACTCGAATATCTTGTTCTAATTTATTGGCAAGGAATAAAGCAGACAGTAACACGCCTGTAAGCACGCCCAAGGCCAAATTATGGGTCGCAACCACTACAACCACTGTTGCAAGCATCACGATATTGCTGCTGATTGGATTGTTGTTAAAACTGCGAATAGATTTCCATTCAAAGGTACTGATCGAGACCATGATCATCACAGCAACCAAAGCGGCCATGGGAATCACCTTTAACCAGTCGCTGATAAATACGACTAAGATGAGAAGGAAAATCCCTGCCGAGAAGGTCGATAAACGGGTCAAGCCACCTGATTTTACATTAATCATCGATTGTCCAATCATGGCACAGCCTGCCATGCCGCCCATAAAACCAGAAGCGATATTGGCGATACCTTGACCCTTACATTCTTGAAATTTATCGCTTGGAGTATCGGTCATTTCATCAATAATCGTCGCCGTCATCATCGACTCAAGCAAACCGACTGCTGCTAAAGCAACAGCATAGGGAAAGATGATTTTTAAGGTTTCAACATTGAAGGGAATATCAGGAATCAAGAATACAGGAAGTGTATCGGGTAATGACCCCATGTCTCCTACCGTACGAATATCAATGCCGAAGTAGAGGGCGAGTAAAGTCACTGTGATGATGCAGACCAGAGGCGAGGGTAATAATTTTCCAACCTTGGGAATCAGTGGAAATACATAGATAATGATCAGGCCCAGTAACACCAAGGCATAGACCTGCCAGGTGACATTGACCAGTTCAGGCAGTTGCGCCATAAAGATCAAAATCGCCAATGCGTTGACGAATCCAATCACCACAGATTTGGACACGAAACGCATGAGTTTCGCTAGCTTTAGATAGCCCGCGATAATTTGTAATACACCCGTGAGCAAGGTGGCAGCCAGCAGATATTGTAAGCCATGCTCCTTGACCAAGCTGGCCATAACCAAGGCCATTGCACCTGTTGCTGCTGAAATCATGGCAGGACGACCACCAACGAAGGCAATCACCACCGCAATACAGAATGAAGCATATAAACCGACTTTAGGATCGACCCCTGCAATAATAGAGAAGGCGATGGCTTCTGGGATCAGTGCTAAACCGACAACCAGTCCAGCCAAAATATCCGCACGGATATTGGAGAACCATTGCGCTCGAATATTGGAAAACATAGAAATAGCCTATTTTTTAGGAATTTTTAAAGGCTAGTGATGTGATATACGGACACACAACTACACCACATCACTAGACAGTGATGAGTTAATACATAGGAAATGTAAAACTTAAGGTGGCGTAAGCATCATGTAAGGAGAGAGGGGCTTTATTTGAACTGGTGCTAGCATAGCACCCAAGGGGATAAAGCTCTAGTGATTGTTACAATAACTAGAGCCTGAAACGATTAGAGTGATTGCTGGTCTAGCAATAATTGTGCTTCACGAAGACTTAAAGTACCTTCATAGATGGCTCGACCTGTAATCGCACCCAAAATTCCTTTTTTGTCTTTTAGATTGCGTACATCATCCAAATTGGTGACCCCGCCAGAAGCAATCACAGGCAGACCTGAATAGTTGGCCAAGTTCACGGTCTGCTCAACGTTCACACCTTGCATCATGCCATCACGTGCAATATCGGTATACACAATACTCGATACGCCAGCATCGGCAAAACGTTTAGCAAGGTCAGTCGCTTTTACATCAGTCACATTGGCCCAACCATCGGTTGCCACCATGCCATTGATTGCATCAATACCGACAATGATATGACCTGCGAAGCGTTTACATGCTTGGTCAACAAACTCAGGTTCTTTCACGGCTTTGGTACCGATAATCACAAAAGAAACGCCAGCTTCCAAATAGTGTTCGATGGTTTCAAGTGAACGGATACCACCGCCAATTTGAATTGGAAGTTCAGGTTGTGCACGCGCAATCGCTTCAACCACGGGTTTATGAATTGGCGTACCTGCGAAAGCACCATTTAAATCGACTAAATGTAAACGACGTGCGCCTTCATCCACCCAATGTTGTGCAGTTGCCACAGGGTCTTCAGAGAAAACGGTATCGTCTTCCATACGTCCTTGTTTTAAACGGACACATTTACCATCTTTCAGGTCAATTGCTGGGATGATTAGCATGCTTTCGCTCCTTGCATCATCGTAGAGTTTAAATTGGCTACATATTAGCAAAATATTGATCAATCGCTAAGCCTTGTCTGCTAAACCTTGTAGTATTCTCCTGATTTGTTGCAATAATTGGGTTGTGAGTAATTGTTGCTGATACAGTTGCTCGAAGCAGAGCAAGGCGGCATAGGCATCTGCGGCAGCATAATTGATTTGTTGCGGGCTGAGATTTTTAACGGACCAGTTTGAAGTGCTGACCTTTTTACTTTTGGCAAAATAACGTTGGAATAGAAGAGCGATTGCCGTTTGAGTACCGACCTGGCTGCGATAACCAAAACTTGCAAAACTCTTGGATAGATCAATCATTGCATTGGGCTGAATATCTTTAGCACGAAAGATATGCGCATCATTTTTTAGTCCAAAACCAACTTTGAGTTGTTGTTCATTTTCGAGAATCGGTTTGAGGAAGGCTAAAATTTCAGGACTGACTTGGAACAGATAAGCTTGGTTTGCTGTTGCCAGCTGGATCAGGTGAGGCCCCGTTGATTTTTCTCCAACTTTGAAGGTCGGTTTAGATTCGGTGTCGAAACCAAAAACTTGAATAGAAGCGAGTTCAGCTTGAATTATCTGACATTGATCAAGCGTTTGGATCACCAAGATACGATCTGTGCTTAGATTCTGAAATACAGGCAATGCGCGGATTTGTTCTTTGCTTAAAGGGGAAGGGTATTGAGGCGTATCCATTTGCATTAAAAGCTCAAAGCGTTTAATTGAGCTTAAAGGGTTTTGTCACAATAAAAAAGCCAAGTCGAAACTTGGCTTTTAATTTATCGTAGCGGATTAATTCTGTTGGTCCATTTGGATTTGCTGACTTCTTTGTTCATAATCTTGATAAGCAGGGGCAGAGATCGCAGCAATGATGCCGAAAATAAAAGCAAGGGGGATGATGATGATATAAATCCAACCTAATACTTTTTCCCAAGCTGATGTTGCCCGGACAGGACCGAAGTTATTACTTGCCTCACTTCCTTTCGCGCAAAATAAATAAATTAAAAAAAATAAATTAACTACAGGTACAAGCATCAGCAAGGATAACCAGCCACTTTGATTCCGATCATGTAAACGACGAATGGTAAATACAAACGAAAAATAGAGAAGAGCAATATAGACAACGAGAAACAATATAATTGCAAGGATCGGATAATTTTGTGGTTGCTCGACATTTGTTCCAGTGGATAGTACAGCTGTAAATGCCAAGACAAAAATGAGAATCACTGCGACGATTGAACTTAAAAATGTCCAAGCGGCATAGGAAAGTCGACCAAAACGGCCTTTGGGACTCAGTGGGTGATCCACGCTTTGAGTAGATAAATTCATTGTTATTCCTATCTAAGTGTTTTTATGGGATTGTAAAAATTGAAAAATGTATCGTTTAGAATAATAAAGAAAAAATTGCAAAATTAAAGCTTAAATTATTTTATGCGTTGCAGATCAAGTGATAACGAAAAACTTGATCTGCATGAAGTAGGCTTAAATCTTCCATTCCACAAAGTTCTTTAACAGCCGTAGACCAGCGGTATGACTTTTTTCAGGATGGAACTGCGTGGCAAATAAATTGTCTTTGTGAATCGCGGTGCAAAAATTCACGCCGTAATCACAGGTTGCCGCAGTGACTGCGGTATCTTTTGGTTCGACATAATAGCTGTGCACAAAATAGAAGCGCGCATCTTGCTCAATGTTGTTCCACATCGGATGACTTGGATCAAGTTGCTGCACTTGGTTCCAGCCCATATGCGGTACTTTTAAATTTGGGATTTCAGGAAAGTGTTTCACAACACCGTCAAAAATACCCAATGCAGCCACACCGCCATTTTCTTCCGAACTTTGTAGTAGCGCTTGCATGCCGACACAAATCGCAAGCACAGGTTTGTTGAAAGCAGCCTGACGTACCACGTCATCAATCCCAGCTTCATGCATGCCCTGCATGCAGTCACGCATGGCACCGACACCTGGGAAAACAATTTTATCTGCTTTGGCAATCAGTTTTGGGTCATTGGTGACATCAACCGTTGCACCGACATGCTCTAGCGCTTTCGCTGCAGAGTGTAGATTGCCCATGCCATAATCAAGTAAAGCAATACGGGTCATTACAAACTACCTTTGGTCGAAGCGATGGTGTTTTCTGCACGTGGATCAATTTCACAGGCCATACGCAATGCACGAGCCAGTGCTTTAAACACACTTTCGATCTGATGGTGGCTATTTTTGCCTTTCAGGTTATCAATATGTAATGTCATCAGGGCATGATTGACAAAACCTTGGAAGAACTCTGAGAATAAATCGACATCAAAGCTTCCGATGCGGGCACGTGTATATGGAATATCCATAAATAAGCCCGGACGACCAGAAAGATCAACCACAACACGAGACAGTGCTTCATCTAATGGTGCATAAAAATGCCCATAACGACGTAAGCCCTTTTTATCACCTAAAGCTTGCGCAAACGCTTGCCCCAAGGTGATTCCACAGTCTTCGACGGTGTGATGGTCATCAATTTCTAAGTCACCATCGCAATGAATGTCGATATCAAATAGACCATGGCGCTTGATTTGATCAATCATATGGTCTAAAAATGGAACTCCAGTGTTGAGTGTGCCTTGACCAGTACCATCGAGATTGAGACGAACTCGAATTTTTGTTTCGTTGGTATTTCTTACCACTTCACTGATACGTTGCGTCATGGACACGTTCCTCAAAAAACGTCAAAAATGATTGAATTAAAAACCAATAGTTTCGCTGTGACGAAAAAGTGACAGCATCATAGTTTGCTCAGGAGGGTTAATCAATGCCTATTACCGTACATGCTTACAGTTCTCTGGATAATCTAGGAATTCGTACTCAGCTAGAGCGACTTTACGATACCAGCCCAGAGTTTGGCGATGGGCAAGATGCAATGGAACAACTTGAACAAAATCTCCAGCAATATACCACAGTTTACACTGCTGAATTTAACACCAAAATTATAGGTGCAATTTGGGCAACAGGACAAGGTGAAAGCCGTGTTTTGGAATATATTGTGGTACATCCAGCCAATCGCGGGCGTGGGGTTGCAGAACGCTTGGTTGAAGAGGTGTGCCGGATGGAAGAAGAGCAAGGGGTTAAACAGTTTGAACCGGGTTGTGGGGCAATCCATCGCTGTTTATCACATCTTGGCAAAATTTAAGCTTGAGTTTACTGCTTTGCAGCAAAATTAAGCGTTTAAGAGAAAAATCCACAAATTTGCTTGACGGGCTTAGACAAACATTGTTTAATACGCCCACTTTGGCGTGATAGCTCAGTAGGTAGAGCAACGGATTGAAAATCCGTGTGTCCCCAGTTCGATCCTGGGTCTCGCCACCATAAATTTGTATTTTCAATCCCTGATCCCATCAGGGATTTTTTTTACCCTAAAAATGATTGCCTGAAAAATGTGCATTCAAATCAAAAGCTCATGATAATTATTGACTATTGGTCTGAGATACGGCTTAATACACCCCATTGGCGTGATAGCTCAGTAGGTAGAGCAACGGATTGAAAATCCGTGTGTCCCCAGTTCGATCCTGGGTCTCGCCACCATATTCAAAAAGCCTCAAACAAAAGTTTGGGGTTTTTTTTATTGTTTGTTCAAATGATTTGATTCATCTCGGCACTTTAAGCTAAGATTTGTGCGTTTGCACTTAGATGTAAATCATTAAATATAAAGTCAAAAAATAAGACTTTTAAATACATTAAATTATTAATAGAAAGATAAGGGTTTTACGATGTTAAATAACATGAAATTAGGGTTTGCCTCGTTACTTTGTATTTTACTCAGTGCTTGCGGAGGTGGAGGGGATGGTAATATCAGTACGAATTCCTCTTATTCTAAAACAATTATTAAAAATGGCGTGACCTATACTTGTAAATCAGACTCCGCTGCAAATGCATGCGAAAATAATAATAACTGCTCTGCGTGTGAATCATCGAATACCCCAACAACTGTAATTACGGCTCAATGTGCACTCGGTAACAATAATGTTGTAAAAGTGACGGCAGATGGCTGTATTGCGAAGATCGGTGTAAATATTTTTACCAATGTGTGTCAAGGAACAACAACACTGAGAATGCTAACAGGGACTGGTTTTACTCAACAAAAAGTGCTGAGTGAAGGTGGGGCATTTACAACCAAGAATGGTAGCTTAGAGATTAATGGGACTTTGCTCAGCTGTAATTAAAGCCCTAAGCCTAAGGGATGGATAAGATTAAAGGTGGCTTTGTCACCTTTATTTTTGGAAGAAGATATTGTGGAAAAGTGGCTTTATTTACTTTTTTTAATGCTTGGATTTGGGTTGGGGTATTTGGTTGCTGATTACAAGCAGGTGATGCCACCCTCTACCGCGCCAGAAATAACGAAAACAGTAAAACCTGATGCAGCCACAATAAATCATCGACAAGATGTGGCAATTTTGACGTCGCCGGGCTTTACTGCAAATACGGAACATTTAAATACACTCTCTGAGCAGCAACATCAGCAGATTGCTAAAATCATCGAAATGGCATCTGAGCAGCAGGTGGGTGATTATTTGAAAAAGGCTTTTCCGAAACAAGACTTTTCAATGATTCAGAATAAGAAAATATTTGCTCAACGTGCTTTAGAAGAATTGAGCTCAAAAAATGATGAGCAAGCTTTGTCTGGTAGGCTGGTACTCGCCTTAACGCCTGTAATGCCACAGCTTTCAGAAGATCTTCGTCAAGTGCATCAGTTTCAAGAGGTCTTTGCTCATTTCGATACGATGGGTCAATCACCCACGGATGAGCAAATCTTTATTCGTTGGCTCAATCGAGATACAGGGGAAGTGCTGTTATTTACACCGCGTCGAGTCACTCAAAATGTTACTCAAAATTGGGTCAGCACAACACCATCGAATGGATGGCAAGCGGGAACATATGATGTCAAAGTCTATCAGATGCGTGATCAGCTCACACCAATTGCACAGGCCAGCTACCGAATTGTACAAGTTCTATAAGATCGAACTTTTACTGAACAATTCTAAGTCAAAAAGTTTGTTATGTTGGAGGGATGTCAAAAACTAAGAATAAACCCGCATGAAAGACTTATTTTCTGAACACAGTGAACTTTATCAACAGGCGCGGCCAACGTATCCACAAACGTTAGTAAACTGCTTAATAGAGCAACTCGATGGCTTTGCCTGTGCATGGGATTGCGGGGCTGGTTCGGGACAGTTGACTCAACTGATCGCTCCCTATTTTCAGCATGTGGTTGCAACTGATCTCAGTCAAAATCAACTCGATCAGGCCCTAGCATTACCCAATGTAGAGTACTTACAGCAAGCCGCAGAGCAGCCCTCATTTGCAGATCTGTCTTTTGATTTAATTACCGTTGCCCAAGCGATTCACTGGTTTGATTTTGAAAAATTTTATGCAGAAGTAAAACGAACATTAAAGCCAGATGGTCTTTTTGCCGTCATTGGTTATGGCTTAATTCAGTTAGATGATACCGATTTAAATCAGCGAATCGATCAGCTCTATCATCAGACTTTAAAGGGCTTTTGGGATGCAGAGCGACGTTATATTGATGAGCATTACCAAACGATTCCATTTCCCTTTGAAGAAATCGCGATGCCGCAATTTCAGATCGAGTTAGGTTGGACAGGGCCGCAGTTGTGGGACTATCTTAATACTTGGTCTGCAGTAAAGCATTATCAAGATCAGTTGCATGTCAGTCCTTTGGCAAGCTTACAAGATATTTTACAGATACAGCAGCCGATTGGGATTAGCTTTCCAATTTTGCTGAGAGTCGGGCGCTTAGCTGCATCAGAATAGGAAAATAAAAAAGCATGTCGGAACATGCCGCTATAACACGCCTGCGATAAAAAGACTTCCATTCAACAGATGCGACCCTACTTTAACTTGATTAAATAAAAAAGTTTGTTTGCTTGGCTCAATGGTTAAACCTGGGCAGGCTGTTGAGGCATTACCACAAAAGTATTGTTCTCCATCTTCCGTAATGAATTTTAAACTGAAATTGCCCTGTATTTCTTCAATGAGCTCGAGTGTAAGTAGCTGATGTTGTTGTACAAAGCTGAGTTGGTAAATCTTTTGTTCATTTCTAGCTTCAGCCAGTAACTCAGAGTTGGCAGGAATGAGCTTTGCATCTTGATGATTTATGCTTAGATAAGCGTAATTTTTAGGAATAACAAAATTGATATTTAATGATTTAGTTTGTCCAGACTTGGCTTGAAGCAAGAGCTTTTGGGCATGAATCACGATATTTTTATCATCTTCGCGCCAAAGATTTTGGGGGATTGGAGATTTCAGTTGATACAGTTGATCGTGGGTGGTGATGTGTACCAGTGGTTGAGAAGATATGCTGTCTTGTTGAAAAGTGAAATCAAGTGATTGATTTTGATTTTTTAAGCTGAATTGATAAGAAATCGGGTCATTAGGAGCAGAGTGCTGAGAAACGGTGCTATTGATACGAATCAGCTGATAAGGTTGTTGATCGAAAATAAATTGTCCTTGTATGGGGAGTTGAGGAAAACGCTTGGATTTTAAAACAGGCCAGTGTGAAGGGAGCTTAAATTGTAGTTGACCAGAGAGTTGTACGATTTGTTGTTCTGAATGCTCAAGGTGATAACGAATAGGAGCATTGTGAAATTGAAGGTTTAAGTTTTGCTGTGATGTTTGCTGATCAATTTGATAGCTTCCAATCGCTTTCTCTGAAGTAGAGGTCGTATAAACAGACCAAGGAACGTGGTCTTGTTGAACGTCGAGCCGTTGAAAAATGGCAACATTTGAGTTTAGATTTAGATCAATCCAACCTGTAATATTTTTATTTTTGAGTTCAAAAGAGATACTCGAGATAGGATCATTGCCTTTGGCAATCATATCAAACCAAAGTTGATCGGGAGCTAAGTCTACCCGTTCTTGTAATTGATTACTTGAAATTGTGATGAAATAAGGGCTTGTATGGGGGCTTTTGATTAAGGTTGTGAATGTTACAAGGCTGATCAGAATGAGTGATATAAGGAATAACCATAGCGTAATTTTTTTCATTGTATTCGGTTTGATTTTTATTGGATGATCGATTTTCTATAATTTGAATTAAAATAACAAGATGGCTTGATATTTAGGCAATAAAAAAGGTCTTTGTGTGATGCAAAGACCTTTTTGACTTACCGGAGAAGGTACGTCCATAAAAATAATATGAGCGTTAAGCAGACTTCGCCACAGCTGCAGGTGCTAACATATGACCTGTTTCTTCAAAATTGGCATGCCAAGATAAGGCTTCACGGAGAATGTGTGGGGTATGGCCGCCACGTTCGCATGCACGATCAAAGTAATCGTTAAGTGCACCTTGATAAAGTGGATGTACGCAGTTGTCGATAATCACACGGGCACGTTCACGTGGTGCTAAGCCACGAAGATCAGCAAGACCGACTTCAGTCACTAAAATATCAACATCATGTTCGTTATGATCGACATGGCTGACCATTGGTACGATTGATGAGATATCACCACCTTTGGCAATGGATTTAGTCACAAAGATCGCTAAGTGTGCATTACGCGCAAAGTCACCTGAACCACCGATACCGTTCATCATCTTGGTACCGCAAACGTGGGTTGAATTCACGTTACCGTAAATATCAAACTCAAGCGCAGTATTGATACCGATAATCCCTAAACGACGCACGATCTCTGGATGATTAGAGATCTCCTGTGGACGTAATACCAATTTGTCTTTGTAGTGTTCAAGATTACCGAAAACGCGCTCGCCACACTGTGCTGATAAGGTGATTGAACTACCCGAAGCAAACTTCATTTTGCCTGCATCAATCAGTTCAAAAGTACAGTCTTGCAGTACTTCTGAATACATGACTAAATCTTCGAAATTCGAATCTTTAAGTCCTGTTAAAACCGCATTGGCAATTGAACCAATACCTGCCTGTAATGGACCTAAGTTTTTCGCTAAACGGCCTTCTGCGACTTCTTTTTCGAAGAATTTAATCAGGTGATTAGCAATGCCTTGAGTTTCAGCATCAGGCGGAGTCACAGTTGATGGTGAATCTGCTGTGTCATTGAATACGATACCCACGATTTTTGCTGGATCGATTGGAATCGCTGTTGAACCAATACGGTCATCCACTTGTGTTAACGGCAATGGCGTGCGAGTTGGGCGATAGGTTGGGATATAAATATCGTGTAGGCCTTCGAAATTTTCGCTGAGCGAGGTGTTGATTTCGACAATGACTTTTTCTGCAAAAATCGCAAAACTTGCTGAGTTACCGACAGAAGTGGTTGGAACGATATGACCATCTTCGGTAATGGCAACCGCTTCGATCACCGCAACATCAGGACGTTTTAGTTGCTGATTGCGCATCTGTTCAACGGTTTCAGACAAATGTTGGTCGATAAACATCACTTCGCCGTTATTAATCGCGCGACGCAAAGTATTGTCGACTTGGAATGGCATACGACGGGCAAGAACCCCTGCTTCTGTCAATTGTTTGTCTAAGTCGTTGCCGAGACTCGCACCGGTAATTAATGTGATTTTTAACGGATTTTTTTTGGCTTGTTCAACCAATGCTTGTGGGACTGCTTTCGCTTCACCAGCACGGGTAAAACCGCTCATACCAACCGTCATATCATTTTTAATAAACTGAGCTGCCTGCTCTGCACTCATCACTTTGTCATGCAGTGCTGCAAGACGAATACGACTTAAAGACATCATCCATTCTCAATATTGCTTTTCATTGGATATGGAGTTTAGCGCTAAAACATGAAAAGTGAATTGAAATAAGGCTAAGGTCTAATACAGCTGCATACGCTTTATTCATCTGCTTTTCAGTTGCTTATTTTCTGTGTGATATTTGCTTGAATTTATACAGGAAAGGAATATGAGGGAAGGGCGATTTTTGGGTTTGAATCAGTGTGAAACCGAACGAAAGCCATCAATCCAGCATCGATTGGAGTGAAGACTTTAGTCGAAGAGTCTTTAACAGATGATAAGCGGATGCTGATTGAGGCACTTTAAAAATGCCCTGTGAGGGTTTGCTTTATTTTGTCGATAGTATTGTTTTGTGGTTCGTCATTGGGCGCTGGAGGAATGGGGAGGGAAATCACGACTTCCAAGCCACCTTGCTCACGGTTACGAATGTTAATCTGTCCTTGATGGATATCGACAATACGTTTCACAATTGCTAAGCCTAAACCACTGCCTTGAATCGTTCTTGCCGAATTACCACGAACAAAAGGTTGCATTAACTCTTCCACTTGATCCGGTGGAATGCCCTCACCATGGTCGGCAACCGTAATCATAATATGATCATCGACATGGCTGGCAGACAGTTCAATCGGTTCTGCGCCATAACGTTTGGCATTATTAATTAAATTGGCAATCAGGCGTTTTAAAGACAAGCTTCGTGCTGGAATGATCGGTAACTCTTGTGCTTCAAAACGAATATCTAGCGGTTTGAATTGTACCACCAGTTCTTGCAACAGCGTATTCAGGTTGGTTTCTGTCAGTTCTTCATCAGAGCCATCCCGCATGTAGGAAATGAACTGATTTAGAATCGCGTCCATGTCATCGACATCGTAGATCAAACCTTCACGGAAGAACTCATCAGGGAGCATTTCTGCGGTCAAACGAATACGCGTCAACGGTGTGCGTAAATCATGGGAAATACCCGCCAACATAATCTGACGATCACGTTCGGTTTGTTCAAGCGTATATACCATATGGTTAAAAGCTTGGTTCACTTGACGGATTTCAAGCGGTCCGTGATTGGTATCGAGATAAGGTGCTTTGCCTGTTTTACTATAATTATTGGCTGTGTTTTGTAAGCGACGCAAAGGTCGGTTCATTTGTCGAACCAAAATTAAGATAATAATGGACGATACAATTGGAACACCAAACAACCAGCCGGCAATCAGTTCAACACTATAGTTGGTATAGGTCTTTAACGGTTCTCTCACCCAGTTCCCGTTCATTTCTGGCGTTTGAATCCAGATGCGTGGGATCGGTTTAAATTTAAAATAAACCGTGACGTTTTCTACACCCAACTCTTTTGCCAGTTTAGATTCGATCTGATTGGTGAACAGTTCCGCCAAGAATTTGTCTTCAACTTTGGGGAATTCTCTCGGGTCAGTCACATATTCAATGCCGATACGATTTTTTAACCATGTATCGACATCTACTTCGCTATCGCGATGCAGAATACGGATATCCGGATTGTTGACCAGCTCCAATTCAATCGCGAGGTAGCGGGCATGTTGCTGTAATTCAGGAAGATAAAGTGTACGCCAAAAGAACCACAAAGACATAAACAGGCTAAAAAACACCATGAACAGGACCAGAATGGTGGTGCGCATGGCCGCGGAACGCGGTTTAATTTTATCTAAAAAACGTTCCCATTTGGTTCGTGGTCTTTCGGAATAAGCCGAAAAGTCCGTAAACTCTTGTGGATCAATTGGTTCAAGTTTCAACGTTTAATTTCCCAAGCTTATTCAGCGCCATCTGGAACAAAAACGTAGCCTACACCCCATACCGTTTGGATATAGCGGGCACGGGCAGGGTTATCTTCAATTAAACGACGTAGACGAGAGACTTGGACATCAATCGAACGTTCCATTGCACCCCATTCACGGCCACGTGCCAAATTCATCAGTTTGTCACGCGTTAACGGTTCACGTGGATGTTGAACCAGAGCCTTCAGAACGGCAAACTCACCTGTTGTCAGTGTAACCACCTGACCTTCACGAGTTAAAGTACGGGTTGATAAATCCAAAGACCAAGGACCAAAGCTCACCACTTCAACTTGTTGGCTTGGTGCACCAGGTACTTCACGGACTTGACGACGTAATACTGCACGGATACGTGCCAGTAATTCATTTGGGTTGAATGGTTTTGGTAAGTAGTCATCTGCGCCTGCTTCAAGACCCGCGATACGATCAGAGTCACTGCCACGCGCTGTCAGCATAATAATCGGGGTATCGATATTGGACTGGCGCAAGCGACGGCAAATGCTTAAACCATCTTCGACAGGGAGCATAAAATCGAGCACGATTAGCGAGAACAATTCACGTTGTAGTAAACGGTCCATTTGAGTTGCATCATGGGCAGTTTTTACCACAAAGCCTTTGTCTTCTAAAAAGCGTTGTAACAGCGTACGCAAGCGCACATCGTCATCGACCACTAAGATGCGTTCGACCCGGTCTGTCTCATGGTGTACAGTTTCCGTCGATTCGGCAGGTACAACTAAACTCATGATGTGCTCCTTTATCGTTTATTGTCATCGTCTTTATGCAATGCGATTGTGAAATATCAATAGACCTTTGAGTATACGATTCATTGCACAGTTTTGGCTATGTTATAAAGCAACAAATATTGCCAATAAAATCAAGAGATAGATACCAAATATATACAGGCAAAATGATGACAATCAATCTATTTTTCAATATTTAGGCGAAAAAATCTTGGTATTTTAGAAACATTCAGCGATTTGCATAAACTACTTGCACAATATTCAAAAAAACAATGGTGGATTTTATAGCCATGAACTTTATAATCAGTGCTTTTAGACTTAACCCTTGTGGAATCAATCACGATGACTGACTTAGTTCAGCAGTTGGCAAATGAACTTGCCGTACGTCCAAACCAAGTAGAAGCTGCTATTCGTTTAATTGATGAAGGTGCTAGCGTTCCTTTTATTGCACGTTACCGTAAAGAAGTCACGCAAGGCTTAGACGATACGCAATTACGTCAACTCGATACACGTTTAACTTATTTACGTGATTTATTTGAGCGTCGTGAGAAGGTAATCCAATCTTTACAAGAACAAGATAAATTAAGCGATGATTTATTGGCGCGTGTAAATGCAGCTGAGACTAAAAATGCATTAGAAGAAATTTACGCACCGTATCGCCCGAAACGTACCAGTAAATCATTTAAAGCAAAAGAAGCAGGCCTTGGTGCTATTGCTGAAAAAATTATTGCAGACCAAGTTGATCCAACTGAAGCATTGGCTGGTTTTAGTCATGAAGACTACCCAGATGCAGAAAGCCAGCTTGATGCGATTCAGCATATCTTGATTGATGACTGGGCACAAAATATTGCATTAACCACTGAATTAAAACAAACTTTTGCTAAAACTGCGGTATTGAAAAGTGCCGTTGCTTCTGAAGAGAAAAAAGAAGTTGGCAAAAAATTCCGTGATTATTTCGAGTTCTCTGAAAACTTTAATAAAGTCCCTTCACATCGTTTATTGGCGATGCTGCGTGGTCGTCAAGAAAATGTATTGGGTTTGAAAGTTGATGGTGAAGATGATGCGCCATTGGCTCGTATTGAAACTGAATACAATCTTGAACAAATTCAACCACAAATGCGTCAAGATTATTTAAAGCAAACAGCTAAACTGTTTTGGTTAGGCAAGATTCGTCCGCAAATCGAACATTCATTATTAACCGATAAACGTTTGGCTGCTGAAGCTGAAGCAATGGAAGTATTTGCTGAAAACTTACGTCATTTATTGCTTTCTGCCCCTGCTGGCGGTCGTACGACTTTGGGTGTTGACCCAGGTATCCGTACAGGCGTGAAGCTTGCTGTGGTGAGTAATGCCGGTGATGTGCTTGCGCATAGCACCATTTATCCATTCGCTCCAAAAGAAGACAAAGAAGGTTCGATTACTGAACTTGCTCGTTTATGTCGAGAGTTCCACGTGGAACTTATTGCGATTGGTAATGGTACAGCAAGCCGTGAAACTGAAGCTGTGGTTGCGGAAATGATGGCGGCCAATACTGATCTGCAACTGACACGTATCACAGTTAGTGAAGCGGGTGCATCGGTTTACTCTGCAAGTGAATTGGCTTCACAGGAGTTGCCTGAATTGGATGTTTCAATTCGTGGTGCGGTTTCAATTGCACGTCGTTTACAAGATCCGTTGGCTGAACTCGTTAAAATTGATCCTAAATCGATCGGTGTAGGTCAATATCAACATGATGTGAACCAAGCTGGTTTGGCAAAAACATTGGATGCTGTGGTTGAAGACTGTGTGAATGCTGTGGGCGTGGATGTAAATACTGCTTCTCCTGCGATTCTGGCTTATATTGCCGGTTTAAATAAAGCCATTGCGCAACAAATTGTTGAATACCGTAAAGAAAATGGTCGTTTTGATAACCGTCAAGCATTGAAAAAAGTGCCACGTTTAGGCGAGCGTACTTTTGAGCAGTCGGCAGGTTTCTTGCGTGTGCAAGATGGTTCTGAGCCATTGGATGCGTCTGCAGTGCACCCTGAAAGCTATGGGTTGGTGGAAAAAATTGTTGCTGCAAAAGCAACCACGGTAAAAGACATTATCGGTAATACTGAAATCATTCGCCAAGTCAAAGCAGATGAATTTGTAGATGACAAATTTGGTTTACCAACCATTCAAGATGTTTTGGCTGAATTGGAAAAACCAGGCCGTGATCCACGTCCTGAGTTCCGTACTGCGAAATTCCGTGAGGACATTACCGAAGTTGCACAATTGACTGAAGGTATGCAACTTGAAGGTGTGGTCACCAATGTGACCAACTTCGGTGCCTTTGTGGATGTGGGTGTACACCAAGATGGTCTCGTGCATATTTCTGAACTTGCCAATGAATTTGTTTCTGATCCACATAAAGTGGTGAAACCAGGTCAAATTGTGCAAGTACGTGTGATGCAAGTGGACGTGGAACGTAATCGTGTGAATTTGAGTATGCGTGCTGAAGGTTCTGCACCAGCGAAAGCGCCACGTCAGCAACGTCCACAACAAGATCGTACTGAACGTTCAGATCGTAAGCCACAAGGTCAACGTCCACCGCGTAAAGAAGGTGACTTTAAGCGTCCGCAAAATAACAAGCCAAAAACTGAAAAACCACAAGAGCAAAAAATTGGTGGTTTAGGTGCTTTGTTATTACAAGCAGGGATTAAAGGTTCTAAGTAATTAATTAAATGAATAAAAGCCTCTTCGGAGGCTTTTATTTTGAGCGTATTATGGTGTCTTGTCCTGAGCATGTAAGTTTGTATGTCACTTCGCGCAATCATCAATATTAATTAAATCATTCTTTGTAAATTAAGAAATATGTAGGAATTCAGATAAAATCAACAAACAGCAATTTTGTTCTATATATCTATTTAAATCGCGTTAACCTGACATGATGCAAAGAATTCAAAGGAGGTCGTGATGTCGCGTAGACCTCGTGAACAAGTCGATTATTTACACCTAGCAGAACTAGGTGGTCTGGAAATGCTGAAAGCAAGTTACTATCAGCAAGAATTCTCACGACATGTTCATGAAGGATTTTGTATTGGTGTAATTGAAGAAGGCGCACAACGCTTTTATCGCACAGGGGGCAATCATGTTGCACCACAGGGCGATATTATTCTGGTCAATGCCGATGAGGTACATACGGGCTCTGCCGCTGTAGAAACAGGGTGGCGCTATCGTGCAATTTATCCGACCCCCGAAATATTTCACGAACTGACACGTGATTTGACTACCGTGCATGGTACAGCGCCGTGGTTTAGAGAGGCAGTACTCCATGATGAAGGGTTGGCGCAGCAATTCCGTCTGTTATTCGATTTATTGGAACAACCGCATAACACTTTATTAAAACAAACCTTGTTTCTTTCGACCATTGCCTGGTTGGTATCGAAATATAGTCAGGTGAAACCGCAGATTACTGATCTGAGTAATGCCAAGCAACGAATTTTAAATATTAAAGAGCTGATGGCAAGCATGCCAGAGCAGGAGTTCTCTTTGGCTGCACTTGCGGAAATGGCCAATCTGAGTCAGTGGCATTTTTTACGTCAATTTAAAAAACACGTCGGATTATCACCGCATGCATGGTTGGTACAGGCTCGGTTGCAAAAATCACAAAAACTGTTAAGACAAGGGCTTAATTTATCTGAGGTTTCACAGCAATGTGGTTTTTCGGATCAGAGTCATTTTAGTCGTCATTTTCGTCAGACATTCGGTATTACCCCTGGTGGTTATATTTCTTACCTCAAATAAAACAGCAATTTTATACAATTCTCTCTTATCAAATTTTGGCATAGTCATCAGGTCTTTTATGAGCAATTGTGATTTTGATGTTAAGTGAAAGCATAACCGATGATAGGCCAATGACGGTATCACGGGCATTTCTCAATGGAGTAATTAAAATACTGCCGCTGTGTTTTGCTGTATTACCGTGGGGGCTATTGGCAGGCTCGATGGCAATTCAGGCAGGGCTAAGTACTGGGCAAGCGATTGGCATGTCGGCTTTAGTCTTTGCAGGCGCAGCGCAGTTGATGACCTTAGGATTAGTGATGGCAGGAACGCCAGTATTCACCATCATCATTTCAGTCTTTCTGATTACCACACAGCATTATCTATATGCGCTGTATCTGCGTGAAGATATTTCTAAACAGCCTTTAAAACATCGCTTACTGTTGGGCTTTTTGCTGACTGATGAATTGTTTGCGGTGAGTATTAAAAAGCAGCAACACTATATTTACTATTTATTGGGTGCAGGAAGCTGTTTTTATCTATGTTGGGTCTTGTTTAGTCTTTGTGGGGTGCTGCTTGCCTCATCAGTACCGAATCTTGATCAATATCACTTGGACTTTTCGATTGTAGCGACCTTTATCGCGATTGTTATTCCGTTTATTAAAAACATAAATACGTTGGTCGGAGTATTGGTATCCGTGCTGTTAACCTTAGTTTTTCTGAGTCTAGGGATTAAAAGTGCCGCGATTTTGGCAGGGGTGATTGGTATGTTGACCGCGACTTGTTTACAGAATCTTCGGGAGCGTGTGGCATGACTTGGTTCCTTCTGATTATTCTGGCTGTGGTGGTGTTTATGAATCGCTATATTTTGCTAGAACCGAATATTCCGTTACGTTTACCGAAATGGTTTCAACAATCCTTACAGTATTCTGCACCGTGTTTATTGACTGCGATTGCGACACCCATTGTATTTATGGATGAGCATGGCGCATTTCGTTCGACCTTATTTAATCCGTATTTTTTGGCCACGATTTTAACCATCATCATTGCGTATAAGGTGAAACATACCCTATTGACCATTATCCTGAGTCTGGCCTGTTTCTATGCTTTGGTGTTTCTCTTACCTTAGTAGGTTTGGGCATTGCGCTTGAATGCCCAAACCTTTGTCAATATTCGACTTAACGGGTGGTATAACCGCCATTGGCAAAAATCGTTTGTCCAGTAATCCACCAGCCATCGGTAACCAAGAAGCGAACCAAAGGCTCAATATCTTCGATCTTGGTTAAGCCACCTAAAGCAGATGCTGATTTATGATAGGCCACGGCTTCAGGCGCCTCCTGACCGTAGAAAAATGGCGTATCCATTGGACCCGGTGCAACAGCGGTGACGGAGATACCACGTTGACCAAACTCTTTGGATGCGGCACGGGTATAATGCTCGACGGGTGCTTTTAAGCCTTCATAGGTTGAATACAGCCCTGTATACGCCGCAAGTAAACTGGTCACAATAGTACAGATTTTTCCATTGTCATTGAGATGACGACCTGCCGATTGAATAAAAAAATAGGCAATTTTATTGTTGATGTCATTCATGCCATCAAACTCTTGTTCAGTGGTGTCTAAATACGGTTTCTTCAGGACACGACCCACGGTATTAATCGCAATATCGACGCCACCAAAGTTTTCTTTAGCGGTGATAAACAGCTGCTCAATATTTTGGATATCGGATAAATCAGCTTGTACCAACACGGCTTCTGCTCCGAGTGCTTGTACGTCTTTTAAGGTTTGTTCGGCATCGGCTTGGGTTGCAGCACTGTTGTAATGAATCAGTAAATTTGCACCTTGTTCCGCGAACTTACGTGAAATCAAGCCGCCTAAGTTTTTTGCGCCGCCTGTGATCAGTACGGTTTTTCCATTTAGATGATGCTGTGACATGTGTTTGTCCTGATGTTGTTTTGCATAAAAAATATGCTAATTGAATTTATTTGTTTGAAATAGTTGTTAGTATTGAATTGATTGTGCAAAAAAGTTGAACAATAAAAATGGATAAGATTGATCGTTTAAAAATCTTTTGCTTAGTGGCAGAAAAGCAGTCTTTTGCACAAGCCGCGCTGCAATTGGGGCTACCACGTTCCAATGTGACTTATGCGATTCAAACACTGGAAAAAGAATATGAAGTGTTACTGTTTTATCGCACCACGCGTAAAGTGGCTTTAACCCATGAAGGGAGTTTGTTTTACCATGAAGCCATGCGTTTGGTGGCACAGTTAAAAGAGCTGAATCGTTTTAAAACCCATGTACGTAGTCAAGAAGGCAAGATCAGTATTGGTATGCCGAAACGCTTAGCCACACAAGTTCTGATTCCTCATTTATCTGAATTTTATCAACGTTACCCCAAAGTAAAAATGTTGGTGAATGGCAGTGATGATTTTTCTAATTTGATCGAGCAACAGCTGGATTGTGTGGTACGGGTCGGGCAAGTTCAGGATGAATATCTGCTGATTCGTCCTATTAGCCAGACCGAAATATGGACTGTGGCAGCACCACAATATTTGGCAGAGTTTGGCGAACCTCAACGCTTTGAGGAATTACAACAGCACTTCGCGGTGGATTACCATGTCGCTAAACATTATCGAGAGTGGAGTGAACTTTTATTCCAATCACATCGAGTCAAAATGCCGTATCGTTTATTGGTTGAGAATACTGAGGCTTATATTCAGGCAGGTTTAGCAGGTATTGGCATGATTCAAATCCCTGAATTTGATGCAGCGCCTTATGTACAACAAGGACAGTTACAGCGATTATTTATTGATATTCCAAGCTTACAATTACCTGTCAATTTGTTACTGACTGACCGCCAATACCGCCCTAAATATTTTCAGGACTTTATTGACTGGTTAGATGGGTTGTTAAAAACCAAACTGTAATCGGAAAGCGAATGCTCGATTTAGGTGGGTGAAGCATGCGGGCAATAAAAAAGCATACCTGAGTATGCTTTTTTATTTTGGCAAGGATTAATAAAGACCCAGTAAGAAGCCAGCGCCTAAGGTAAAGAAACTGAATAACCAGATCCAGCCAAATGAATAGCGCAAATGGCGTCCCATATCGGTGCCTGTCAGTCCGACTGCAAGCCAAGTTGCGGGTGAGAATGGGCTGACAAAGGTTCCTGCATTGTTGCCAATCGCCATGGCGTACACCACTGAATCGGCATTCACCCCAGCGGTAGCAGTGACTTCCTGCACAATCGGTAACAAGGCAAAGTAATAGGCATCAGTACTGGTAAAGATGTCCATCGGTACACCCAAAATTCCCACCAGAATGTGCAGACTTGCAATCCATGTACTTGGTAGGATTTTAATGAGGTCTAAGGCAATCGATTGCAGCATACCTGATTCAGACAGAATCCCAAGGAAGGCACCTGCCGCAAAAATAATGGCAACCATGCTCAGTGCTTGTGGTGCATGACGGCCAATCACTTCAATCTGTGTTTTCGGTTGCGGGAAGTTGACGATCAAGACCAAGGCAAGGGCAAGCATAAACACATAAGGTGCAGAGAATAGTCCAAATGCCAGACACACGATGGCAGCAACGATCAGACCAAGGTTAAACCATAGATTCTTTGGTTTGGCGTCTTCTTGCAGATCTTCGGCCAGATCTTTAGCCATGCAGTCTTGTTCAAATGGGGTAGTGCCAAGGGCTTGGGCTGCAAGAATACGTTTTTTCTCACGTAAACCCATGAATACGGCAAACACCATCATCCCTGCAACCCCCACCACTTGAACGGGAATCAGACTATGCCAGAGTGTGGCAGCATCTAAACCTGTCGCGGCCGAAGCTCGGCCCAAAGGTCCGCCCCATGGCACCATATTCATTACACCCATACTGCCTGCCATCAGTAATAGCATCAGATAGGGACTCATGCCCAGCTTACGGTAAAGTGGTAATAAAGCAGGAATAATAATTAAAAAAGTGGCAGCGCCTGATCCATCTAAATGTACAATCGCAGCAATCACAGTGGTCATCACAGCAACGATCACGACATTGCCACGGGTCATTTGCACCATGCGTTTAATCATGGGGTCAAAGACATGTAATTCTTTTAAAATGCTAAAAAACAAAATGGCGAATAAAAACATGGTCGCCACTTTGGTCACTTTGGCTAGACCGGCTTCAAAGAAACCAGAAATCTCGCTAATCGAAAAACCAGCAATGAGCGCGCCAATAAGAGGAACAATCGACATCGCAACAATTGGACTGGTTTTACCAGACATCAGTAGCGCAACAATTGTCACAATAATTAGAATACCGATCAGCGTCAGCATTATTTACTCCCTAAAGTTGTAACCTCTTGACATAAAAAAGTGTTAAAAATACACCAAAAATAAAAATTAAAGCGCCGACCATTATGCATAAAAACTTAATTGGTTCTTAGGATTAAGGATAAAAAACAAACAAACAGGCCGAGAAATGAACATTTTGTTTAATTTTTCTGGAAAATTGGTCAGAGTAAAATGATGATTTTAATGAAAAGTAGCCAATTTTTAGATGAAAGCTGGAGATTAAAGCGGTAGATTTAATCGCCAATTCTCTAAAAATACTGCGCTGAGAACAATCAAAATGAAATGACTTGATTTTGACTTCTGTCTTTTTTTGCAGTAGAACATAAATTAGAGTAATTACTCTAATTTTAAGGTTGGATAAAAATGCAGATAGGTCGACACGCTTGGATGGCACAGACTTTGGGGGATTTATCCTTAAAAGATCGTATAGCACTTTTGAGTCATAGCCTGTTGCCTGTGCTAAAACAGAGTATAAAAATGTACAGTTTGGTGAATCGGAGCAGCCCGACTGTTCAGTATGAATTGCGTCTGGATGATCTTGTCTTGCCTGATAGTGTAGATGTGCAACGGGCTTTAGAAGAGATGCAGTCCTGTAGCTCAGCATCTCTGCAAAATCATTGTCTTCGTACATGGTGTTATGCCATTGCTTTTGCCAAGATGCAAAACATGCAACGTGATGATGAATTATTAGCAGTTGCATGCTTATTGCATGATTTAGGCATGACAGAACCACATTATCAGCATCATCAACATTGTCGTTGTT
Organism: Acinetobacter sp. Ac_5812; assembly: GCF_013072695.1. GTDB lineage: Bacteria > Pseudomonadota > Gammaproteobacteria > Pseudomonadales > Moraxellaceae > Acinetobacter. Next base: position 199,037 of record NZ_LXUK01000001.1, on the reverse strand, counting down.
TTGCTGGGCAAGGGGCGTATGCAGCAAAAGATTGGTCGCTTGAACAGGGTTGGCAACCACCCCGAGCGGATCAACTTTTTGAGGTGATCAGTATGCATATGAATCCTTATGTTGGGCTCAATGAGGGAATAGAAGCGCATTTGCTGCAACAAGCGGCCAGTTGTGATGTGATTGGTAGTCGTGGTTTTGAGTTTTCAGAACAGTTTAGACAGCAATTACAGCAAAGATACCCACGACTTGATTTTAATCAGAGCATGATTGAATTTACCCAACAGGAAGCACATGAACGACCAAAATCTCGTACCGCAATGTTAGTGAACAGCGGTTTCAAACAGTTAGTGAATTTAAATCCCTATCTAGAATAAAGCTCAAAATAAAAAACCACCTTTGCTTTTACAAAAGTGGTTTAAATTGAGGACACAATTTATTTAGTGGTCATGTTCAAGATATACAGGTTTTTTCGGTAAGGCCAAACTACATAAGAAACAGATAATCAGCATGACAATCACGTATACGAAGAAGGTATTTTCAATGCCTGCATCTTTAAATAATAACGCCACCGATGGTGCAGAACCGCCAAATAAGGCATTACCGACAGCATAAGAAAAGCCGACACCCAAAGCACGGACATGTGGTGGGAACATTTCAGCTTTGACCAGACCACTGATTGAGGTATAGAAGCTCAGCAACATCATCAAGAAAATCAGTAACAGGGTGATAATCACAGGCGAGTCAGCAAAGCTGCGCATACCTGTGACCATGACTGGATAAATAAAGATTGCGCTGAGTAAACTGAACGCCAGCATGGATGCACGACGTCCAATGCGATCGGAAAGCATACCAAACAGCGGTTGTGCCAGCATAAAGACAAACAGCGCCGTGGTCATGATAAAGCCAACCGTTTTGCCGTCCATACCGATATTGGTGAGGTAGGTTTTTGAATAAACTGTGACCACATAGAAGGTAAGTGAACCAGCTGATGTATAGCCGACAACCAATAGGAAAGTTTTCCAATGCTGTTTAAGCAAGGCGATTAAGCTACCCGATTCTTCACGTTCAGCATCTTCATGTGACAAGGTTTCTTCTAAACGCCTACGGGCGAACAAAGACAATAATGCAGCAACACCACCGATGACGAAAGGAATTCGCCAGCCACCATCATTCAGCTGTTGTTCGGTCATAAAGCCGAGCAAGATCACCCCAAGCAAACTGGCAAGTAACTGACCACCGGAAAGGGTGACATACTGGAATGATGCAAAGAAGCCTCGTTGCCCTTTTAAGCCGAGTTCACTCATATAGGTTGCAACAGCACCATACTCACCACCGACAGAGAGGCCTTGCAGTAAACGTACCATGAGCAGTAAAAAGGGTGCCCACATCCCAACTTGATCATAAGTCGGTAAGGCTGCGAACAGGAATGAACTGAGTGCCATTAAGCAAATTGAAATGACCATTGATTGCTTGCGGCCTTGACGGTCAGCAATACGTCCGAATAGCCAACTGCCGATTGGGCGCATGAAAAAGCTGGCGCCAAACACGCCCCAAACATAAATGGCTTTGGTGGTTGGATCCATATCTGGAGCGGTCAATGCATGGGTAAAATAGGCAGCAAAAACGGCATAAATATAGAAATCGAACCACTCAACTAAATTCCCTGATGCCGCACCGACGATACCTTTGATACGACTTCTTTTTTCTTCCTTGCTATATGTCTGACTCATATATGTTCCTTTTCAACCAAGCAAGATTCTGTAACTGAATCTTTACAGAATGTTATATACCGCTAAAGAAGTATGAAAATGACACTATTTTGTATGCTTTTTATGAATGTATTTTTAGATAGAGAGAATAATACTGGTTTTTAGCTAAATCATTGACAGATAAAGAATGTCAGAATGGTCAATATTGGGAATTTAATGTTTTTAAAAGCAATTAATTGAGCTGTATCAAGGGACAATCTAGGAGCAGGAACAAGCTGATGTTATGTAAATAGATTGTAATAAAGGCATTTTTTAGGATTTTCATCTTTTCATTTCATTTCAATTCAAGACATGGAGTGCTTGTATTGGAAGGTGAGCGTGGCAATCGCATTGGAAATATGTGATCCAGAAATATGTTAGAAGCAAAATCGACAGACGCTACTGATGATTAATACAGCAAAGCTGTGGATAAGTTTTAGTTTATACACATGGGAAGTTGTGGCCATTGCAGAAAGCTTTTAAAGCAATTGGTTGAGGTCTGGAATCGGACAATCTTTCCTTAGGGGGCAAGCTTCACCCTGAGTAAATCGACTTAACATCGTTCTGATTTGATGAAGCTGTGCAATCTTCTCATCTATCAAGTCTAACTTGTCTTGGAAAATGCTTTGTACTTGTGGGGCAGGGATTTCATCTTGGGCTGTCATCGCTAAAATCTGCTTAATTTCATTGAGCGAGAATCCAAGGTTTTTTGCGGTACGAATCAATTGCAGTTGTTGTAGGGTTTGTTCTGAATAATCTTTATAGCCGTTATTACAGGTAATGGATTGGATCAGCTGCATTTTTTCATAAAAGCGAATGGTATCCCGACTTAAATCCGTCTGTTTTGCCAATTGTCCAATTAACATGGCGATCATCCTTATTATTCTTGAATATGTCTAAAAAATGCCTTGACCATTGAGTGTACTCCATCCTTTAGCCTATGCCTACATTCAATCAAAAGAGCAGATGAGATGGAGCATTACAACTTAAAAATCAAACAAAATCAACAAGTTGCCTTGGTTGCAGGTGCAACAGGATTTATTGGTCGCTATTTAATTTTAGAGCTACTGAAGCAAGGATACACGGTTTTTGCCTTAGTTCGGAATCAAGCTAAACAACAACCTGTGCTCACAAATTGGCTCAGTCAAAAAGATGTTTCCATGAATCAATTGAGCTTTATCCAAGGTGATGTGACGCAGGCTAAGCTTGCCATCAGCGAGCAAGATTGGCAAAAATTAAGCGCAGTGAACACTTTATATAATAGTAGTGCGTTGTTTGCGTGGAACCTGAGTATGCAACAAGCGCGTGCCGTAAATGTTGAAGGTGCGTTGAATTTATTAACCTGTGTTCAGCAATATTGTGCTTTGAAGCGAGCAGTACATGTTTCGGGTTATATGCTGACGATCACGGGTCATTTACAGCAGGCAGGGCTTTGTCTTGAACAACCTGAGCGTACCCAATGGCCATCTGTGTACCAGCATTTGGGCGCTTATAAAGCATCTAAAATAGAAGCGCATTTTGCATGGATACAACAGGCTCAACAGCTATCCGTAGATTGGACCATAATTCATCCTGCAACAGTTGTTGGTGATGATGTGTCTGGTGAAATTCCCATGAATCAGCCGATCGCGCAAATGATTGATGTGCTCAAACGGGGAAAAATGGGTGCCATCCCTGCAACGGCTCAACATTATCTACCTTTAATCCGTGTCGATGACTTATGTCGGATAATGGTCAGTGCTTCGGTTGATAGGGCTTTGTCGAATCAAGCGATGTTGGCTGTGAGTGAAAACAATCTGGCTTTGCATCAACTCGCTCAAATGATAGCAGATCAATTACAGGTGAGTGCACCAACTAGGCATATGCCAATCGGGCTGCTGAGATTTATTTTAAAGTGGCAGTGGTTGGCGAAAAAATTAGAAATGTTTACGGAAATGCTGAGCTTTCTAAGAACAGAACAGTTGGATCGAGAACGATTGACGCAGTTTCAACAGCGTTGGCAGATTTCAATGGGAAACTTAGAAGCAGCGATTCGTAAAACAACCGATTGGATGAATCAAAACACAGGCTCTTAAAATACTTATGCATAAAAAAGCAGCCAATCTGTTGAGTGGCTGCTTTTTGAATCATCGTAGGCGATTACCAGTGTTCACCTGGGAACAAACGCGCATAGGCACGTTGCATAATGTTCAATTTCTCTTGCTCACCGACAGATGCTGTAGAGCTTGGGAATAAGTTGAAACCAATCGACATCAAAATGTTGTTGACGTCAGGTGCAATCGCATAGGTAATCGAAGCAAGTCGACCTAAGTTCGTCGCGATCTTTTTCGGACGCTTCACGATTGCATAAGCAATCAAATCGGCTGCTTCTTCAGGTGAAAGCGTTGGTACATATTTATAAATTTTGGTTGGTGCAATCATTGGTGTGCGGACCAAAGGCATATAAATAGAAGTAATCGCAATTTTGTGTGAATGAACTTCCGCAGATAAACAACGACTAAATGCATCCAGCGCGGCTTTAGACGCCACATAAGCAGAAAAGCGGGTTGCATTGGCAAGTACACCAATCGAGCTGATGTTGATGATCTGGCCGTCTTTACGTTGCATCATGTGCGGTAAAATATTCAAGACTAAACGTACTGCACCAAAGTAATTTAACTGCATGGTACGTTCGAAGTCATGGAAACGATCAACCGACTCATGTACCGCACGACGGATTGAACGCCCTGCGTTGTTCACAAGAATATCAATGTGATCTACTGCTGCTAAGATTTCTTTTGAAACTGCATCAATCGATTCCATATCATTGAGATCACATGGAAATACGGTCGCTTTTCCACCTTCAGCCTCGATCTCAGCTTTGACCTCATCTAACTTCTCTTTAGTACGAGCGAGCAATAAGACATGAGCACCTGCTTGAGCAAGGTATTTTGAAACCGTTAAACCAATACCACTTGATGCTCCTGTGACAATGATTGTTTTACCGTCGACTTTTTGCTGAAAAAGTTTTTTGAGTTTTGCATTCATGTAAGTTACCTACATTAATCACGCTGTTGTTTGCAATGCCTTCTTATTACGATTAAACACTGCACTTTATTTTGGTGTAATATTAACCGATATTTTTTGTTTGTCTAGTGTAAATATTTGAAAAATAATGTCTTTTTTAGAGTAAAAGCTCTAAAACAAGATCTTGTAATAGTTGAAAAAGCAATTATATTTTTTAGCTTTTGCACAAAAAATAAGCCCCTGAAGAGGGGCTTATTGATTTCATTCAAATTAAACCTGAGCAAGGGCCTGTTCGAGGTCGGCAATCAGATCATCAACATGCTCAATCCCAATAGATAAACGCACTAAGTCTTCACTGACGCCTGCTGATTTGAGTTCCTCTGCATTGAGCTGGCGGTGGGTTGTCGTCGCTGGATGGCAAGCCAGACTTTTGGCATCTCCGATATTCACCAGACGCGTAAACAGCTGTAAAGCATCAATAAAGCGGGTGCCACCAGCTAGACCATCCTGAACACCGAAAGAAAGGATGGCAGAAGGTTTACCTTTCACATACTTTTGCGCCAAATGGTGCTGCGGATGGTCCTTTAGACCTGCATAATTCACCCACTTCACTTTTGCATGTTGTTTTAAATATTCGGCAATTTTGATGGCATTTTCGGTATGACGCTCCATTCGCAGATTCAAGGTTTCGAGTCCCTGTAGGATCAAGAATACGCTTAATGGACTAATTGCTGCACCGGTGTTACGCAACGGCACTACACGTGCGCGTGCAATAAAAGCGGCTTCGCCCAATACTTCGACATAATTCACGCCATGATAACTTGGATCAGGTGTATTTAAAGCTTTAAAGCGTTCAGGGTATTTGCCCCAAGGAAACTTGCCGCTATCAACAATCACGCCACCAATACTGTTGCCATGCCCACCGATATATTTGGTCAGAGAGTGCACCACAATATCCGCACCAAATTCAAATGGCTTTAACAAGGCAGGTGTAGCCACCGTATTATCGACAATGACTGGTACACCATATTCATGGGCAATTTTGGCTATGGCTTCAAGGTCGATGATATTGCCAAGGGGATTACCAATCGATTCAACAAAAACCAGCTTGGTCTTTTCATCAATAATCTGACGCAATGCTTCAGGATTTTGATAATCGAAGAAACGGACTTCAATGCCTTGCTTTGGTAGTGTATGGGCAAATAAATTATAAGTCCCACCATACAAGGTAGATACGGATGCAATATTGTCACCTGCTTCGGCAATGGTTTGAATCGCGTAAGTGATCGCAGCCATGCCTGAGGCTAAAGCCAATGCCCCAATACCACCTTCGAGCGCAGTTATACGCTGTTCAAGTACCGCCGTGGTCGGGTTCATAATACGGGTATAGATATTTCCTTGAACTTTAAGATCAAATAAATCTGCCCCATGTTGTGTATTATCAAAGGCATAAGAGGTGGTTTGATAAATCGGCACCGCCACTGCTTTGGTAGTTGCTTCTGGTGAATATCCCGCATGAATGGCTAAAGTTTCATCTTTATAAGTCATGATTACATCATCTACGTGTGTTAAATGTTGATCGAGTCTAGCGTATATTTTATCCAAAATGGTGCATAATTTTTGCGCTTGATAGTGATTTTAGTGATATAGCGAGTTTTTATCGGTCGTAATTATTTTTGAAAATGACCAAATAATTCAAACTTGTAATGTCTTGCAAAAGAAAATTCTTTGATCCAGACAAACAAATGTCATCTTAACTTCAAGTCAATTGGCTTTTCAGCGTATAATACGCCGATTATTTTATTCGCTATTTTGCGATGTATTCGTTTTTCTTGAGGAGTCCTGCGTGGCCCAATATATTTATACGATGAATCGAGTGTCGAAAATGGTTCCGCCGAAGCGCGAAATCTTAAAAGACATCTCTTTATCATTTTTCCCAGGCGCAAAAATTGGTGTGCTTGGTTTGAACGGTGCTGGTAAGTCAACCTTACTCCGTATTATGGCTGGCGTAGATAAAGATTTCTCAGGTGAAGCTCGTGCACAACCAGGAATCAAGATCGGCTACTTAGAACAAGAACCGCCACTCGATCCAAGCAAAGACGTTCGTGGTAACGTTGAAGATGGTGTACGTGAAGCACTTGATGCTTTAGCGCGTCTTGATCAAGTTTTTGCTGAATATGCTGAGCCTGATGCAGATTTTGATGCGCTTGCAAAAGAGCAAGAAAAATTAGAATCAATCATCCACGCTTGGGATGCGCATAACCTGAATAACCAGCTTGAAATTGCTGCTGATGCATTGAACCTCCCAGCTTGGGATGCTGATGTATCATTACTTTCAGGTGGTGAGCGTCGTCGTGTTGCCTTATGTCGTTTATTGCTTTCGAAGCCAGACATGTTGCTTTTGGACGAACCGACGAACCATTTAGATGCTGAATCAGTATCTTGGTTAGAGCGTTTCTTAAAAGACTTCCCAGGCACAATCGTTGCGATTACGCATGACCGTTATTTCTTAGATAACGTCGCTGAGTGGATTCTAGAACTTGACCGTGGCATGGGTATTCCTTATCAAGGCAACTATACCTCTTGGTTGGAACAAAAGAATGCGCGTTTAGAGCAAGAAAACAAGCAAGAAGAATCTTTTGCTAAGGCATTGAAAAAAGAACTGGAATGGGTTCGTTCAAATGCCAAAGGTCAGCAAAAGAAAAACAAAGCGCGTATGGAGCGTTTTGAAGAACTTAACTCACGTGAGTTCCAACAGCGTAACGAAACTTCTGAAATTTATATTCCACCTGGTCCGCGCCTAGGCAATAAAGTTGTAGAAGTAGAAGGGATCAGTAAATCATTTGATGGTCGTCTGCTTTATAAAGACTTAACTTTCACAATTCCACCAACTGCGATTGTTGGTATTGTGGGTCCGAACGGTGCGGGTAAAACCACACTATTCCGTATGATGACGGGCGAACAGCAACCAGATACAGGTACTGTAACCTTAGGTGAGTCAGTTAAAGTGGCTTATGTAGGGCAGATCCGCGATACGTTGGATAATAATAAAACCGTTTGGGAAGAAGTTTCTGGCGGTTTGGATATCCTAAAAATCGGCGAATACGAAATTGCATCGCGTGCTTATATCGGTCGCTTTAACTTCAAAGGTCAAGATCAGCAAAAACGTGTAGGCGAATTATCAGGTGGTGAACGTAACCGTTTACAACTTGCGAAAATCTTACAGTTAGGTGCAAACGTCATCTTACTGGATGAGCCATCAAACGACTTGGATATCGAAACCTTGCGTGCACTTGAGGATGCAATTCTTGTATTCCCTGGTACGGTCATGGTGGTATCGCATGACCGTTGGTTCCTTGACCGTATTGCAACGCATATCTTGTCATTTGAAAATGAACAGCCTGAGTTCTACGAAGGGAACTATGCTGAATATGAAGCATACCGCCAGTCGCGTTTAGGTGATGCAGCGGTCGCAAAACGTTCTAAATATAAAAAGATTACAGGTTAATTTCTGTCAATAAAAAAACCAGCTTCCGAGCTGGTTTTTTTATGCTTATGAAAAAGCCAATTCACTGAATGCACTATATAAATAGGCTTTGGCTTCAGGATGTCCTAAATGGGCTGCGCGTTCTAACCAATATTGCGCTTTGCCATAATTTTTATCTAAACCTAACTCGCCATGCAAATAGCTTTCGCCTAGTTTAAAAGCGGCATCTGCATTACCACGTAAGGCTGCACGAAGGAAATACCAAACCGCATTGCGGTCATTGGCTGAAATAAAAGGGTGGCTGTCTTGCTCGTGTTCATGATGTGCCAATGTTTGAAAAAACTCAGCTTTATGAATTTCTCGTTCAGACTCAGATATGATGTTCTGTTGAACCAAACCAGAACAATAGGAATGCAACCGCTGTTTAATACTTGCAATATTCATCATGCAACTCCTTGAGCTAAGTTTTTCATTATTATGTTTTTAATATATGTTTTTTCTTTGCAGCTATTGTTCTATTTGTGTATTCCATAGCAGTGATAAATCCTATAGAAAATAAGCCTATACCAGATTGCTTCGGTCATTGGCTTATCTAGCTGTACCCATTTATTTGTGTCTATTTATTAAAATCACCTCGTAGATCAGACCACATCAGGAGCGGTGTAACAGTGACTACATCGAAGACCATTGCCAAAGGATAGAGCACCATACGGGTTGCTCGTTTGACTGGATGTTTGGTGGTGATGGTCTCTTGTTGTAAGCTAATTGGATAGGGTTGTGCCAATTTTTGTTGGATTTCTTGCTGATCGAGTGCTTGATACAGCTGCCCTTTAAAAAACACATTGATATAAGGATAAGGCGCAGTTTCTTGATTTTGAATCAAGTCAAAATTTTGTCTAAAACCTAAGGATTTCAATAATTCTTTTTGCTTTGGATTGAGATCTACCATACGGGTGTGATAGCGAATTTGTAATACGCCACGAAAATGATTCGGGTCATCCATGGTCAACACCAAGGGTGAAGGGCTGGTTAAACTGCGTTGTTCTGTTGGAATGGCATGTAAAAGTTTGAGGAGTTCGGTGCTACCCTCAGTCATTAAGTAATTGAAATCTTGCCCAATAAATATCAGGCCTTGGCTTTTTTCATTTTGAATGGCTTGTCCAAGCGCCAGAATCTGATCGGTTTTCAGTGTGGTGGTTTGAACCTGTGAGCTTTCATTGGGTAGGGCAGTGGAAAGTAGGCTGGTTGCGCATCCGCTTAAAGTCATGGCTAAGACCAAAAGGGAGAAGGTTTTATACATAAAATACCCGACAGAAAGAACATTATTATCATGGATGAGAAACAAAAATCGTTTTAAATCAGTGAGAAAATGACTGAAAATTGTTTTGTAATTTTATTACATTGGCATAGCCTGCTATAGTGCCTTTGTGCAATTTACTGTAAGGGTGTGCTGTTGCAACGCTCAACTGTTTTCGTGACCGTCTTGCTGAGTTTGTTCATGTTCCAAAGTTTCTGGAATGTGGCGGCAGCATTTTGCGCGCATGAGACAGTCAGTGAATACAGTACATTGAATCATTTTGGGCATCATGTCGCTGAAAAGACACACAGTTCTGAACAAGGCGCTGTGTTTGATAAAGTCGCAGCAGATTTACCGATGCCTTTAAGCTTGCAAGATCATCATGACCATCTGCCATCTTGTTTCCATGTGGTGGTGGCTGAAGTTCAGCAACGTGTAAATGAACCGATGTTGCACAGTCAGGACGTAGAACAAAAATATTACTGGTCCAACTTCTATCAGTCTCCACATCTTTCAGGGCTAAATCCGCCGCCTTTATCAACCCCGCTATAGGTGGGGTAGCCGAAAAATAGCCCACCGCAATCTTATTACTTTGCGGGGCTTTATATGTCTTCTAGTTTAAATCAGCGTATTCATGCAGTTGAGCAGCATACGCGAAAAAATCGTACTCAACTGTCATTGAAGTGGTCAGTGTTGGCACTTGCCTTAAGCACGGCCATTTTGAGTCCATCCATTGCCGCAGAATCTTTACTTGATGCAAATCAGCCTGCAACCAAGGCTGCCCAACGTAATCTGAATTTTGAGCAAATCTTGCAAGATGTGAAACAATATCAGGCCGGCACAGGGGTGTGGCAAACGCAGCAAGGGATCGCTGAGGCCAATGTGAAACAAGCTGGGTTATGGTCGAATCCAAGTATTTCTATTCAGCAAACCGACTTTAGGTCAGGCAAAGACAAAGAGCTGGAATTTGGTGTTTCACAAAAATTAGACATTTTTGGTCAACGCCGTGCTGCGGTGAAGCTTGCGGATGTACAAGCATCTCAAGTGGGGCTAAATCAGGAACTCTACAATGCGCAACTTGAGTTAGCAGTTAAATATCTGTGGTCGCAAGTCGTGGTGCTAGAGCTGGAACATGATGTGGTTCAGGCACAGTTAAAAACCAGTCAAGACACTTTGGATGCAACTCGCTTAAGACTCAAAGCGGGCAGCATTGCACAGGTCGATTTAGACCGTACCTTGATGGCGCATATTGAAAATCAACGGTTATTTCAACAAACAGAACTCTCCTTAGCCACTGCAAAGCGTCAATTGGCAAATCTGTGGGGAAGTACCGATAACCGCTTCTCTACTCAGGCAAGCAATGTCTGGCCACAACAAAATGATTTGCAAGATTATTTGCAGAACAATTTATTTGAGCGTGCTATTCAACTCGATATCGTGCGTCAGAAAGCCAATATCGATTATTTAAAAGTATCCAATCGACCGAATCCAACCGTCAATTTAGGCATGGTGCAAAGTAAAAGCGCAGAAACCAATTCGACTGATAACAAATTCAGAGTGGGTATCGATATCCCTTTGAATATTTTTAATCGTCAGCAGTATTCATTACGGATTGCCAATGCCAAACAAGATTTACTGGTCAAACAGCAACAGTTTTACAAACAGCAAAACTTGAATGCAATTCAGACCTTAACGGCAGAGTTGGCGGGGTTAAAACAACAGTTCGATTTAGTCAATCAACGACAAATTCCATTGTCTGAAACAGTGCAAGAGAAAATGTTGCTCGGTTTCAAAGTCGGTAAATATGCTATTACCGATGTGCAGCAAGCCACCATGCAATTGCAAGATCAACGTTTAAATAAAGTGCAGTTACTCAAGAGTGCATGGCAAAAGCAAATTGATGCAGAAAGTTTAGCACTGGGAATTGAGCCGAGTATGGTGAGTTCAAGTGATGCCTTAAATCAGATTAATCAAACCCTTTGGAAAGATACCAATAACCTTCCCGCTGTAGTAGGAGCAGAATAATGTCGACAAATAAATCTAAAAAGCAGTGGTTTTGGGTCATTCTGGTTATTGCCGTTGGCTTAGTCCTGAGCGCGTTATTATTTTTCACGGGCAAGAACAAAGCCAGCGGTGATGCAGCAGCTGATAGTCATGGCGAAGGTGAGGAAGGACATACAGAAGGTGAGGCTGGGCAGGCTGAAAGTGAGGAAGGTAGCTTAAACCTAAGCCCAAAACAGATGACTGAATATGGGGTTAAGCTGGCTCAGGTTGGTGTGGGTGAAGTCGGACAGCAATTTGCTTACCCAGCAAAACTGGTGACCAATACTGATCAGCAAGCGCATGTTTCAGCAACCTTTGCTGGACGTGTCGAAAGTGTCAATGCGGTACTCGGTCAACAAGTCAAGAAAGGGCAGGTGTTAGCCACGCTGTTTATCCCTGATCTGGTGGATCAGCAAGCCAATTTAAGTATTGCTCAGGAAGCTTTAACGCTTGCACAGCAAGATTATCAACGTGAAAAACAACTTTGGGAACAAGGGGTTTCTGCACGTCAGGATTATCAACGTGCCTACAATGCCTATCGTCAGGCACAGATTCAAGTACAAGCTGCGCGTAGCCGTTTATCTGCCTTGGGCGCATCCAGTGGCAGTCAGGGTCGCTATGTCTTGACCGCACCTTTAAGCGGTGTGGTGAGTCTGAAAGATATTGTGGTGGGTGAGCAAATTACCGCAGATAAGCAGTTATTTGTGATTGATCAGCTGGATCAACTTTGGATTGAGTTTATTTTACCAAGCGTCAATAACATCAATGTCCAACCGGATCAGCAGATCGAGTTTAAATCGCTGCAAACCAATAATAGCTTTAAAGCACAAATCCAGACTTTGACCACAGCAGCAGATACGCAGACAGGTCGTTTGCAGGTGCGCGCCAAAGTGTTAACCCCAGCCAAAGAACTTCGACCGAATTTGATGGTAAACGTGTTGTTAGATGGCACGGACAAGAAGCCTGTACTTCGTGTTGCCAAAGCGGCGATTCAGCAGATCGAGGGTAAAGCCACAGTTTTTGTTGCTAAGCAAGAGAAAGACCAGATGCATTTCACGCCAACACCTGTACAACTGGGTAATTACTCAAGTGATGGGCTGTGGGTGGAAATCCAATCGGGTCTGACTGAAAAGCAACAATATGTCAGTCAAGGCAGTTTCCTTTTGAAATCTGAGATTGAGAAGGGAGAGGCTGAACATGGACACTAAAGATAAGTTGCAGCTTCCTCCTGCGGAAGGTCTGTTTGATCGGATTATTCAGTTTTCGATTCGCAATGCGATTTGGGTCATGCTGTTTGTGGTGGCATGGATCGGGGTCGGCATTTATAGCTACCAAAAACTGTCGATTGATGCCGTGCCTGACATTACCAACGTACAGGTGCAGATTAACAGTCAGGCAGGTGGATTCACTGCCCCTGAGGTTGAACAACGAATTACTTATCCGATTGAAAATGCCATGTCGGGTATTCCAAATTTAGAACAAACCCGTTCCATTTCCCGTTACGGCTTATCCCAAGTCACGGTGATCTTTAAAGATGGTACCGATATCTATTGGGCGCGGCAGCTGATTAACCAGCGCTTACAGGAAGCCAAGAGTGCTTTGCCTGATGATATTGATCCACAAATGTCACCGATTTCAACTGGTCTCGGCGAGATCTATCAATGGGTGATCAAGGCTGAACCGAATGCCAAAAAGGCGGATGGTACGCCTTATCAGGCCATGGACCTGCGTGAAATTCAGGACTGGATTGTTCGACCTCAATTACAACGTGTGCCGGGTGTTGCTGAAATCAATACCATTGGGGGATATAACAAGACCTATGTGGTTTCTCCCGACCTGAAACGTTTGCAACAACTGCAAATTCCCTTAACCGATTTGCAGACTGTTCTCACTGAAAATAATGAAAACCGCGGTGCGGGTTTTATTGAAGAAAATGGTCAACAGCTTACCGTACGTATTCCGGGGATGTTGAAAACCGTACAAGACATTGAGAATGTCACGGTCAGTACCAAGAATGGTTTGCCGATTCGTGTTGCCGATGTTGCAACAGTTTCGATTGGACATGATCTGAGAACAGGTGGTGCCACCTATAACGGTGAAGAAACCGTACTGGGTATCGCGATGATGATGATGGGTGAGAACAGTAAATCCATCGCTCAAGCGCTCGACAGCAAAATGCAGGAAATCAAACGTTCATTGCCTGAAGGGGTGGTGGTCGAAACGGTATATAACCGCAGTAACTTGGTTGATAAAGCCATTAAAACGGTGGCGAAGAACCTGATCGAAGGTGCAATCTTGGTGATTGTGATCCTGTTTGTGTTCTTAGGCAACTTCCGTGCGGCATTGATTACCGCCTGTATTATTCCTTTATCCATGCTGTTTACCCTGACAGGGATGGCGGAGCAGAAAATCAGTGCCAACCTGATGAGTTTAGGGGCATTGGACTTCGGGATTATCGTCGATGGTGCGGTGGTGATCGTCGAAAACTGTATCCGACGGCTGGCAGAAGCACAACACCATAAAGGTCGACTCCTGACCCGTTCTGAACGTTTTACCGAAGTCTTCTTGGCGGCAAAACAGGCACGACGTCCACTGATTTTTGGACAAATCATCATTATGGTGGTGTATTTGCCAATCTTTGCCTTAGCGGGTGTGGAAGCGAAAATGTTCCATCCAATGGCAATGACCGTGGTCTTGGCCCTGATCGGTGCGATTATTTTATCGGTGACTTTCGTCCCTGCTGCGGTGGCATTATTTGTTACCGGTGAGGTCAAAGAGAAAGAAAGTCGTTGGATGGCTGCATTAAAAAGCGGTTATGAAAGCCTACTGGATAAAGCTTATGCATTACGCTATGTGGTTGTGGCCGGTGCATTTACCATTCTGGTCTTAACGGCTGCGATTGGTTCACGTGTCGGTAGTGAGTTTGCGCCACAACTAAGTGAGGGTGACTTTGCTTTACAGTTGATGCGTGCACCAAGTACTGGAATTGAAGAATCACTGAAGATTCAGGAAAGTGTTGAGAAGCAATTACTCGCAGAGTTTCCAGAAATCAAAGCAATCTTTGCCCGTACAGGTACAGCCGAAGTGGCAACGGATGTGATGCCGCCCAATATTTCTGATGCAATCGTTTTGTTAAAGCCGCGTGATCAATGGCCTGATAAATCGGAAACCATTGACGAGCTTCGAACTAAAATGTTGGCCTATGTTGAGAAAATTCCAGGCAACAACAGTGAGTTTTCTCAGCCGATTGAGTTACGTTTCAACGAACTGATTTCAGGGGTGCGTAGTGATATTGGGGTGAAAATTTTTGGTGACGATATGCAGGTATTGAACCAAGAAGCAGAAAAAGTTGCTCAAACCTTGAGAACCATCACAGGCTCGAGTGAAGTGAAGGTTGAGCAAACTGATGGTTTACCTTTACTCAATGTGGATATTGACCATGCACTGGCGGCGCAATACGGTTTATCAGTAAAATCCATTCAGGACTTGGTTGCTGCCAGTATTGGTGGACAAAGTGTTGGACAGATTTTACAGGGAGACCGCCGTTTTGATTTTGTCGTGCGTTTAGATGATGGGATGCGTACGCCGCAGCAATTGGCCATGCTGCCGATTCAACTACCGAATGGTGGTTTGATCAAACTACAAGACGTGGCAAAAGTGGAGAATATATTAGGCTTGGCACAAGTCAGTCGTGAAAATGGTAAGCGTCGTGTTGTGGTCACCACCAACGTGCGCGATCGTGATTTGGGCTCATTTGTGGGTGAGATGCAGCAGAAGTTATCTCAGCAAAAATTACCAAGTGGTTATTGGCTGGGTTATGGCGGTCAGTTTGAAAATCTGGCCTCAGCAAAAGCCAGAATGCAGATTGTGGTGCCATTGGCATTGCTAATGATCTTCGTTCTGTTGATGGCCGTGTTTAATAACTTTAAAGAAAGTTTGCTGGTGTTTAGTGGCGTGCCATTTGCCCTATCTGGCGGTTTGGTGGCGCTGTGGTTACGCGATATTCCCTTGTCAATGTCTGCGGGTGTTGGCTTTATTGCACTCTCTGGTGTCGCGGTGCTGAATGGCTTGGTGATGTTGAGTTTTATCAAAGAGCTGCGTGAGCAATATGATGTTCACTATGCCACTTGGCATGGTGCGGTATTACGCTTACGTCCTGTGTTGATGACCGCTTTTGTTGCATCGCTTGGCTTTATTCCAATGGCGATTGCCACGGGTACAGGGGCAGAAGTACAGCGTCCACTGGCAACTGTGGTGATTGGCGGGATTATTTCATCCACTTTACTGACCTTGCTGATCTTGCCGGTGGTGTATCGTTGGATGAATGAAGCCAAACAGAGCAAACGTCAGGAAAGTGCAATTTAATCTGTTTATGCTATCTTCTTAATGAAGCACTTTATTAAGAAGAACCTGAACCAGCCAAAGCGATTTTCGCTTTGGCTGACTTTAAGACTGCAACAGGTCTTATTTAATTATGATAAGGAGTCCAACATGGGTGGACATCAAGGGCATGATCATAGTCATGCAGCGGTCACTGAAGGTAATATCAAAAAACTTACCATTGCGCTAATACTGACTTCAACCTTCTTAGTGGTTGAAGTGGTTGCGGGTTTAATCACCCAGAGTTTGGCGTTATTGTCCGATGCAGCACATATGTTTACCGATGCGGCTGCATTGGCGATTGCTTTAGTGGCAATTAAAATTGCCAAACGTCCAGCAGATAACAAACGGACTTTTGGCTATCAGCGCTTTGAAATTCTAGCCGCCTTATTTAATGCCTCAATGTTGTTCTTTGTGGCAATGTACATTCTGTACGAAGCTTATCAGCGCTTTACACAACCACCTGAAATTCAGAGTGTCGGTATGTTGATTGTGGCGAGCTTGGGTCTGATTATTAATTTAATTTCCATGAAATTGTTAATGTCCAGCGCGGCTGAAAGCCTGAATATGAAAGGCGCATATTTAGAAGTGCTGAGTGATGCACTCGGTTCAGTGGCTGTCATCGTGGGTGCTGTGGTGATCTATTTCACCAATTGGTATTGGGTCGACACCATTCTTGCGGTTGCGATTGGTTTCTGGGTATTGCCGAGAACATGGATTCTGCTCAAGCAGAGTATCAATATCTTGTTGGAAGGTGTGCCGGAAGAGGTCGATATAGAAAAGCTGCGCAATGATTTACTCGGATTGGATGGTGTTGAGAGTATTCATCAGTTGAAGGTTTGGGCGATTACCTCGAAGAATATTCATTTGACTGTGCATCTGTTTGCACCGAGAGCTGATCGTAATCAATTACATCGTGCTGCGATTGAGATGTTATCGCATGAGCATGGCATTGCTGAGGTGACCTTGCAAATTGAAGATGATGAAGAAATGAATTGCCAGCATACCCATCAGCATGATGAGAAAGCTGAACAAGATCCTTCACATCAGCATTAAGCTGATGTGAATATTTTTTGGATAATAATTAATTCTGCCATTCGTTGTTGCAGTCACGGCATTTCCAATGTTTTTGTGCCTGCATAAAGGCTTGCATTGAAATTTTAAAATCAGGTAGATCACGCCAGAACAGAACACCTGCAATCACACAGATTGCAAACACCACAACGGTTGCAATTTGCAGACCTTGACCCGCACCATTACCAAAAATCCACATTGCAACACTAATCAAGACCAAGATTAATAAAATAAAAATGGCAGGAACCAGAAGCACTAAACTTTTAGGTACATTCGGACGAGGGCTGTTAGCACCCTGACTGGCAGGCATAATTTTCACGCTTTGACATTTAGGGCAACGGTATTGCATAAAGGATTCCTATTCTGTTTTGACTATTTTAGCGAAAATTATGCAAAAGCAAAAATCTTGAGCCTTTCAAATACATAAATTTACTTATTTTATTGTTTATCCTGTCCCTAAGCCGACGTTTAGATTTGCCTAAAAACCTTGCGACAGCTCGTCTAAAGCCATTCGCAAAACTCAGGGCAGTCTGCTAAGTTGCAACATGAGTGGGTTGAATAATGCGAAAGGAAACGCATGTTAAGCACCAAGATTCTAAAATTGCGTTTATCCCGCATTCAGAAGGGCAAACAACATCTCTCCAGCCAAGATAAGTTGATGTTGGTGACGATGCAAAGCCCTGATCTCAGTGCGCATTTTCTGCTGCGTTTATTTAAGGTGACTTTACCCAAGCAATGGCAATTCAGGCATGAGAATGATGAAGACCTGCTCTATGCCAGCCAATTAATTGAGTTGATTGAAGGTGAGCTACTGAGTGCTTATGAGTCGCATGCGCGTAAATATGCATGGTATGAGCAGTGTTTGGTTTATCGTCTGAATTTTATTGAGACTCAGCCGAATCAGCAACATATCAATGGCTATCTACGTCAGTTGGATCGCTGTCTCGATCAACAACCGAAAATTGACCTTTTGCATTATTTCCAACGACATTATCCAAGTGCGCAACATGCGATTGCACTGGCCAAAGCCTACGCAGGGGCTGCACAATATAGCCAAGCAATTGAATACTATGAATGGGCGGCACAACAATCGCAACAGCGCAATGAAACTGCCTTTTATGCTTATATTGATTGTCTGTTGAGTCGCAATCAGCCTGAATATCTGTCGCAGCTGAGTGATGTTGAATATGCGTTATATCTGTTGCTCCATCATCTGAAACCGATTGACCAGAAAAATCAGGCCCAACGATTACAGCGTGCGGTCAGTTTGTTGTTACCCGAGTCGATACTGCGGACACGAGCTTCAAATACCAATTTATTGGCAGATATGGGACGTGGTCTAAATTCGCTGGGGAAATCCTTAAATGGCATTTTTGGCGCTAAGCCATCGCATATTCCTTATAGTCAGGACGTCATTGCAACCGCACCGCAGCTTTTAACAACGCAGCGTGTGCTCACAAGCTTGGTTCAGCAGAACACGATGCAAGTCGCTTGGCAGCATTTTCTGGAGCAGAATACGGCCAGTACAGGGCCAACTGATCTACCGATTACTTGTTTATGGCAAGCCATCCAGCAGAATGCAGAGATTTTGCGTCTATTACAGCGACCTGTTCATTATGAGGAATTGCTGACTCAACTGACTCCAATTGAATCGAAGCCAAAGCCTGATTTTGATCTGGGGCATATTCAGATGATTCTAGAACAAGGGCTGATGGCCTATTTAGGAGACATCCGTTTGAATAAACAACATCCTGAGCGCAACGCACTCTATGCGCAACGTGATGTGCTTGTTCAGGATATGATTGCTTTTGCCGTCTGGTTCAATCAGGAGGTTTTAGCTCCATATCAGCAACAACAAAGCCAGCAGTTTGAGCAAGTGAGAAACGGATTGAGATTATTGGACGGATCGGCCTTAAGTAGTGGATTATTTGCCTTGCAGTTTGAAATGCAAAAACGTGTGCAGGATCTCGCTGATTGGATGGCACTAAAACTGGTGAAAGGCAGTGAGTTTGAGCAGATGCAAGCCGCATGGGTGGCCTTACGTGAGTTACCCAATTTTGGTATTGGACAAGTGCAAGTCCATCAGCTTGAAACAGCATTGGCACAGTATAAAGCGTTGCGTTTGAGTCAGATGCAGACGCTGAGCGCCGAAGATGGGCAGGCAACTATTCAAGCTGATGAGCCATAGAGTTTTATACAAAAGTGATGTGGGTCTGAAGCAGCAAATAATTTGAAGCTGTGCAACAAAAATAAGCAAATTGCTGTGCAGAGCATGCTAATCTACAGAAAAACGTCTAATAAGTTCAGAAAGCAGATCGACGCTCATAAGAAAAATGAGCCAGTAGCAAAGGGAAGAGGGAGAGCATCTTGAATCGACAAGATGATAAAAAGGCGATGTTCGATATTATGCCAGCAGATGTATCTTCATCTGATGATAAACCATCATTATCACGTCGACTCATTAATAAAACATTGCAACATGCACAAGATGCGGTGGAATTTGCCAGTGATACTTCACGCAATATTGCGGGGGTGGCAGATGCGGCGCTAGATGCCTTAGATCATGTCACCCACCAGACCAAGCGCGGTGTTGAAGGGGTGCGTAATACGGTACGTGATATGGTGTCAGAAACCAGCGAGGTCGCACGTCAGGTTGCTTTGGCGATGGCAAGAACGTCTTTGGGGAAAAGCAGTCTTACCTTATATTTACCTGAAATGCTGCTGAATAATCAAATTCGTAAAAGAATGGATCGCAGCGAAATTGATGATATTAAAATTGAATGTGGTAATGATCGGTTTCATATTGAACTCGATGGACACTATCGACGTTTTCTGTATCGTCTTTCGCTTGAATTTAATGTGTTAGAGTGTCGTATTGGGCAGGAAAAGTATTTGCGTCTGCGCCAAGTCGATGAACATCTTGATCTACAAATTCGCCATGGCGGCACCTTAACCAATTGGGCGGCACGTCGTGTTGGTAATGTGAGCTTCGAGTTAATTAATTCTTTGCCGATTCCGTTCTTGATCAATCATCTGATTCGTGATGTGCCAGGTATTCAAAAAGAAGGGCATCGCTTGTGGTATATCGATCTGGAAGAAGCTGGCTTTATTGATTTCATTAATAACCGTTCATGGATGGTGGATAAGTTATTAAACCTGACCGATTTTAGTATTTTACCAGGTTTAAATATCTTGCAGGAAAGTCGCGAGTTGGTACAACAACTGGTTGATCAATTCGAGATCCGTGGCCTACGTGTGCAATCTGGACGACTAGAAGTTCAGGTCGGTATTGGAAGCGAATAGGCAATAAAAAAGCCACTGTCAATGCAGTGGCTTTTTCAGAATTTGGCGTCCCTACGGGGATTCGAACCCCGGTTACCGCCGTGAAAGGGCGATGTCCTAGGCCTCTAGACGATAGGGACATATCTGAGGAAATTTACCTGAGCGTCGTATGTCAAACATATTGATCACTAGGCCTAAATTCTCGGCAAAAATATTAATCTTTGCTTTTCCTCGAATTTAGTGGCGTCCCTACGGGGATTCGAACCCCGGTTACCGCCGTGAAAGGGCGATGTCCTAGGCCTCTAGACGATAGGGACGTTTCAGAGGTGGGCGTATATTAGGGTGAATTAGATAGGGTGTCAAACACTTTTCTAAATAAAATCTAAAAAAAGTGAATAAGTGTCTAAAAATAAAACATGTTGTGGAATAAATAATCAAAAATAAGCAGTTAAGCAAAAAATACCGAGACAATGTGGGTTTTAACAGACATAAAAAATGCAGTCTAAACTGCATTTTTTTTGCGTATTGCTTATTTACGATGACGATAAAAAACGTAATGGCTTAAATAGCAGGCTGCGATAAATAATAAGCAGCCAATAAAGCCCGCTTGCATTTCAGGGTCTGCTGCCATACTTAAGCCGGTAATGAAACAGAAGATAAAACCTAAGATCGGCACAATAGGATAAAGCGGTGCAGCAAATTTTAAGTCTTTTGCGCTATGACCCGCTTTGTACCATTGGCGTCTAAAGTTAAACTGACTCCAGCAAATACTCATCCAAACGATGACCATGGTAAATGCTGCAACACCCAATAAATTCTTAAAAATCGTTTCAGGGGCAAAGTGCTCTGATAACAGACCAGGAATCGCACCAAACATGGTCACGACAAGCGCAATAATCGGGGTGCCACTTTTTGATAAGCGTGAGAATACACTTGGTAACTGACGCTGATCAGATAAAGACCACATCATACGTGATGCAGCATAAAGACCTGAGTTTGCAGCAGAGAGTAGTGCTGTAATAATCACGAAACGGATAATATCATCGGCATAAGGGATACCAATGTAGTTAAATACCGTGACGAAAGGACTGCTACTCACCCCTTCACCCCCTAAGCCAGCGACTTGGAATGGAAGTAAAGCACTGATCACCACGATTGTGCCGACAAAGAAAATCAATAAACGCCAGATCGCGGCATTGATTGCCTTTGGAACATTCTCAGCAGGGTCTTTGGTTTCACCTGCAGCAACACCAATCAATTCTGTGCCAGAAAAGGCGAAGTTAACAATCAACATGGTGGTAAAGATTGGAATAAGCCCTTGCGGGAACCAACCGTGTGCGGTCAAATTGTGAAATAGTGGTGCTGATTCATAGCCTTGGAATGGAATGAAACCAAAAATAGCCATCAAGCCGAGAATGATAAAGGCAATGACGGTGACTACTTTAACTAAGGCTAACCAGAATTCGGATTCGGCGAACATTCGGGTTGAGGTGAGATTTAACCCCAAAATGGTGACTGCAAAGATAATGGTCCAAATCCACATGGAAATGTGTGGGAACCACTCCTGCATCAGCAAGGCCGCAGCGGTAAATTCTGTACCTAAAGTTGCGGTCCATGTGAGCCAGTAGACCCAAGAAATCATATAACCTGTGCCTGGACCAATATATTTTTGAGCGTATGCACCAAAAGATCCAGCAACAGGCATGTGTACTGCAAGCTCACCTAAGCAGAGCATGACCATATAAGCAATTAAACCACCTAAAACATAGGCAATAATTGCACCCACAGGGCCGGTTTGAGCGATAACTTCGCCAGAACCTAAAAACAAACCTGTACCAATCGCGCCACCTAAAGAAAGCATGACTAAATGGCGAGTGCTCATGGCACGCTTTAGTGTTGTTGGTTCTGAATTCGCATTTGAGTTGGAAGATTGCATACGACAATTTGTCCAAGCATAGAGAAGCGGCTATTTTATGGAAAATTCGAAAATGTGCAATCTGCTTGAGAAAGATTATTAGAAAAATATAATTATTATATTTGAGAATATGGCGTCCCTACGGGGATTCGAACCCCGGTTACCGCCGTGAAAGGGCGATGTCCTAGGCCTCTAGACGATAGGGACAGATGAGGCAACACACAAATGACTAAAAGCCTAACTTCATCTCGGAAAAGCACTGCGATTTCGAGAATCTGGTGGAGCCAAGCAGGATCGAACTGCTGACCTCTACAATGCCATTGTAGCGCTCTACCAACTGAGCTATGACCCCAGAATGTGTGAGCGCAATATTAGGGGGAATGCGCCCACACGTCAATCATTAAACTGAATTAAGTCTCACTATTTGCATCATTTTTCGGCAATTTTAGTGATTCATTTAGCTTTTCCCAAACTTTCAGCTCTTTCTTGCTTGGTCCACCGACAAGTTCTAGGGCGTGACGTAAACGTGCAAAAGTCAAATCAGGGCCGAGAGTAACCATCGCTTGCATGACCGGTGTTGAACTGGTCGAACCTGCAATCGCAATAAAGAAGGCTGGCATGAAATCACGTAATTTGATTTCCATCTGATTAGCCAAGTCCATCAAAGTTTGGCTAACGGTGTCGTTATTCCACGTAAACTGACTTTCTAAACGCCAAATCGCAAATTGTAGGCTTTGACGAACTTGTTCTTCGGTCAATTTTTTGCTTTCAAACTGCTCTTTGCTAATTTGTGGCATATGGTTGAAGTAAAAACCTGCCCAATTCACGGCTTCAGAGAGTAAATTGATACGTGGTTGAATTGCAGCAGCAATATCCTCAAGCGTTTGACGGTCACTTTTCCATGCCAACAAGCGATCTAAAAGCTGGCCAGGCGTCAATCCTTTGATCCACTGACCATTGAGCCAGTTGAGTTTTTCAACATCAAAGATTGGTCCACCCAGCGAAACACGTTGTACATCAAAGTTTTGGATCATGTCTTCTAGGGTGAATACTTCACGCTCATCAGGCATTGACCAGCCCATACGACCTAAATAATTTAATAATGCTTCTGGTAAAACACCGATATCACGATAGTAATTGATTGAGGTTGGGTTTTTACGTTTAGACAGTTTCGATTTGTCTGGATTACGCAACAATGGCATGTGACACAATGTTGGCATGTCCCAACCGAAATATTGATACAGTAATTGATGCTTCGGTGCAGAGGGTAACCACTCCTCACCACGTAATACGTGAGTGATTTCCATTAAGTGGTCATCCACCACATTGGCAAGGTGGTAAGTTGGTAAACCATCCGTTTTTAACAGCACCTGCATGTCAACTTGTACCCATGGGATTTCAACTTCACCACGGAGTAAGTCATTAATTTTACAAATGCCTTCCTCTGGTACTTTCATACGGATGACATGTGGCTCACCCGCAGCAAGACGACGTTGTACTTCTTCTTGTGATAATTTTAAGCCGCGGCCATCATATTTAGGTGTTTCGCCACGGGCTTGTTGTTCTGCACGCATTTGATCAAGTTCTTCTGCGGTTGCAAAACAATAGAAAGCATGACCTTTTTCAACCAATTCAAGCGCGTATTGCTTATAAATACCCATACGTTCTGATTGGCGATAAGGGGCATGTGGGCCACCCACATCTGGACCTTCTGACCAGTTCAGACCTAACCAGCGTAAAGAATCTAAAATCATCTTTTCAGATTCAGGCGTTGAGCGAAGTTGATCCGTATCTTCAATACGTAAAATAAACTCACCGCCATGCTGTTTGGCAAAACATAGATTAAATAACGCAATATAAGCTGTGCCTACATGTGGAAAACCTGTAGGTGAAGGCGCAATACGGGTACGAACTTTCATAAATTATCGAAGCTTAAATTTAAATTGAAACTATTATAACGAAAAAGCCTAGTCACAGCATGACTAGGCTTGATTTAAACATGTGAAGGGGCACACATTTAAAATTTAAGAAGTATGTGGCTGGAATATGGTTTGAACGAAACGTGAAAAACGTTCATGTTGACTGGCAAAAAACGTTTGCGTTGGTGTGGTACGGATCGTATTCAACATTTTTAACTCATCGTCTGACGATGGCAATAAACCCGTATTACGTTTTTGCTGGTCAAGCGCTTTAACAATTAAGCTTGAAGATGATTTATCAATTGTTTTTATGTTATTGCTTTCTTTAATTGCTGCCGCATGCCCCATTTGAACAGAAGCTGCTAAAAATAAGCTTAAGCATAGTGCTTTTTTCAATTTTAATGCTCGCATTGCTCACATCCCCTTCATGATTTTGAGTCTACAAGACTAACCAAACAACTATAGTATTGCTTTAATAATACGATTTAAACATAAATCTTAATAAAAAAGTATAACTACGTCACACTTTTTACAAAAATCTTAAAATTTGACACATGCTGCCATGTATTTATAGCAAAACGACTACTTTATATACAAGTGAAATTTAGCAAGCAAATGTGTAGAAAAAGTAGAGAATGATAATATTTCTCATTTTGACATAAAAATAAAAGGCTGAGTATTGTTTTAATACAAAAAATACCGGCTAGGGCTATATCTTAAAAATAGAATAGTAATAAATTTATTGATATAACTATATGATTGTAAATTATTTTTAAAGAAATATAGTGGTGACAAACGGGGTGAAATGGGTAAACAATAAATGAAAACTGTCATCGCAGCAGCATTGTTGGCGTTGGGCTTAAATGGTGTAGCACAAGCGGCAACTACTTTTTTAAACGTGTCTTATGATCCAACACGTGAGTTTTATCAAGAATACAATCAAGCATTTGGTCAGTACTGGAAAAAGAGAACAGGACAAGATGTTGACTTCAAGCAGTCGCATGGTGGCTCGGGTAAACAGGCACGCTCAGTTATAGATGGCTTACAGGCAGATGTCGTAACGCTTGCATTGGCCAATGATATTGACGAAATTGCCAATGCAGGTTTGATTCGTAAAGACTGGCAAAAACAATTTAAAGATAACTCTGCACCTTATACCTCAACCGTGGTGTTCTTGGTGCGTAAGGGCAATCCAAAGAATATTCGTGACTGGAATGACTTAACCAAGTCAGGTGTGGAAATTATCACTCCAAACCCCAAAACCGGTGGTGCGCCGCGTTGGATTTATTTATCAGCTTGGGGTTATGCATTGAAACAGCCGGGTGGTAATGATGCCAAGGCGCGTGAATTGGTGAAAAAGCTTTATCAAAATGTCAAAGTTTTAGACTCAGGGGCACGAGGTTCACTCACCACATTTGCTGAACGTGGCATTGGCGATGTGTTGTTGTCTTGGGAAAATGAAGCATTATTGGCAACTCAGGGCTTAGGGAAAGATAAATTTGAAATTGTGTATCCTTCAATTTCGATTTTGGCTGAACCTTCTGTGGCAATCGTTGATAAAACTGTCGATAAAAATGGCAACCGTCAGTTAGCGCGTGGTTACTTAAATTTCCTTTATTCGCCTTTAGGGCAAGAGCTGGCTGCGAAATATTATTTCCGTCCACGTAACCCGCAAGTAGCTGCTAAATATGCGCAACAATTTCCAAAGATTAAGCTATTCAAGATTGATGATGTGTTTGGTGGTTGGGCGAAAGCACAAAAAACACATTTTGTGAATGGTGCGATTTTTGACCAGATTTATGCGGAAAAACCATAAATTTAGTTCCTACTGAGATTAATGAAAACGATCGAAAAGCAAATACCGAAGGTGTTTGCTTTTTTATTGAGTGAAAAATGATAAGAAAACGGTTTTATCTATGAAAAGTTAAGAATTCTCTACAAAAAGTCGTTTGGTGCTGGCATAAAACAAGGTGATAATGTGCAGTTACATTTTCAGCTGTTGATTCATTTCTTATGTCGCATATTTCTGTCTTACTTCATGAAACCGTTGATGGCGTATTGGCAGGTCGCGATACTGGTATTTTTGTCGATGCGACCTTTGGTCGTGGTGGACATACCAAGTTGTTACTTTCAAAACTCGACCAAAATGCACGTGTTTACGCTTTCGATAAAGATCCACAAGCCCTTGAAGTTGCAGCACAATTAGAACAAGAAGATCCACGTTTTAAAATTATTCATGCCAGTTTTGCAGATATTCAATCCGAATTAGCTCAAATTGGTCTGACTGAAGTCGATGGCATTATGGCTGACTTAGGTGTGTCATCACCGCAATTGGACCAAGCAGAGCGTGGTTTCAGCTTTATGCAAAACGGGCCACTGGATATGCGAATGGACAATTCGCAAGGCTTGACCGCAGCAGAGTGGTTGCTTCAGATTGAAGAAGAAAAACTCGCAAACATTATTTACCAATATGGCGAAGAACGTTATAGCCGTCGTATTGCCAAAGCCATTAAACTGGCAGGTGAAATGACAACGACAGCCCAACTGGCAGAAGTGGTTAAAACCGCCCATCCAAAATGGGAAAAGCATAAGCATCCTGCAACGCGTACTTTCCAAGCGATTCGTATTGCCATTAACAAAGAACTCGATGATATCGAGACATTTTTACCGCAAGCTGTCACATTATTAAAACCAACTGCACAACTGGCAGTGATTAGCTTTCATTCTTTGGAAGATCGTTTAATCAAGCAGTTTATTCAAAAAGAATCGAGTTTGGCTGAAGACACGGGCTGGGGCATGCCTCAAGCACAGGTTGATACTCGACGTTTAAAGAAAGTTTCTCGTATTCGTGCGAGTGAAGCAGAAGTAAAAGCAAATCCTCGTTCGCGTAGTGCATGGCTACGTGTGGCTGAGCGTTTAGAGCAAAAAGGCTGAGAATGAACAACAAGAATGATGACGACGTTAGACCAAGCAGCAGAAAAGGACTGAAAAAGGTTGTTGTATATGCTGTACTCGTTGCATTGGTGTTTACAAGTGCGATGATGGTGGTGTTCCAAGTATTTGAATACCGCCATGATTATCGTGACTTGAGTGCATATATGCGTGAAAGAGATGATTTAAACGCTGAATGGGGGCGTTTATTGATTGAACAGCAAACCTTTGGTGCAACCGCACAGATTGGTTCTCGCGCAGTCACACAACTCCGTATGTTCTCACCGCCAGCAACGCAGACGGTCGTGATTTCTTTACCTATGACTTCAAAGCAAGATAAATAAGGCATGCTGTATGGCAGATAAGCGAACTAAACCAATACGAAAAAAACAGCAGTCTATTTCTGAAAGACCGACCCTTGCTTTGGATATGTGGCGATTTTATCTGCTTTGGGGAACGGTGCTGCTTTGTTTTGTGGTGTTGATTGCCCGTGCGTTTTATGTGCAAGTGGTCAATAAAGACTTTTTGCAAAATAAGGCCAATGCCAATATTTTAAGGACTGAGCGTTTAGAGGCGATGCGTGGTGTGATTAGTGATCGTCACGGTGTACCTTTGGCGATTAGTACGCCGATCATGAAAATTGTGATGGACCCAAGAGATTATTGGGAAACCAAACAACAATTTGACGAGATTACAGCTGAACTCAAAAAAGACCCGAATAATCGTAAATTAAAACGTCAATTGCCTGATAAAAACTTAAACTTAGATGAACTGGCAGATGCGGTGGGTGTAGATCGTGCAGATTTAAAGAAACAAATGCAGGCACGTCCACGTTCACGTTATTTAGTTTTGCAAAAAGAAATTCCACCACAGCAAGCTGACTTGATTACCAAGCGTAATTTCCAAGGCGTTTATGCAGAGAAAAGTTATAAACGCTACTACCCACAACCGCAGCCGAATGCACAGATTATTGGTTTGACCAATAGTGAAGGAGTGGGGATTGAAGGTTTGGAAATGCAACTGAATAAACAGTTGTCAGGCATGGATGGCGAACAGAAAATTATCCGCGATAAAAAGGGTAATCGTCTCAAAGTTTCAGAAGTGATTAAAGAAGTCGAGTCGGGTGAAAATGTCACCCTGAGTATCGATTCACGTTTGCAATATATTATGTACCGTGAACTGACTGCTGCTGGTGTTGCCAACAATGCACGCTCAGCAACTGCGATTGCAGTCGATGTTAAAACGGGTGAAATTTTGGCGATGACCAGTTGGCCATCTTATAACCCGAACGATAAGAATGGTCTCAGCAATAAAGATGCGATGCGTAACCGTGGCGCGATTGATATGTTTGAACCAGGTTCAACCATGAAGCCATTTACTGTGGCAGCTGCTTTGGAAAGCGGTAAATACACGCCGAATACCATTGTAAATACTTCACCAGGATCAATGCGTTTAGGTTGGCATACCATTCGTGATACACATAATTATGGTGCTTTAACCGTTTCAGGCGTGATTATTAAATCCTCAAACGTAGGCTCGGCAAAAATCGCCTTGTCTTTACCAAAAGATACGGTTCCTTCATTCTTTAGACGTGCTGGTTTTGGTCATCGTTCAGCGGTGAAATTTCCGGGCGAAAGTTCTGGTTTGCTTTATTCGGGTGATAAGCTTAATCCGTCTCAGTTGGGAACCATGGCCTATGGTTATGGTCTAAACGCAACAATTTTGCAGGTGGCACAAGGTTATGCCATGTTGGCAAATCATGGCGTGCAAATGCCATTAAGCTTGCGTAAATTAGACAAAGAACCAGAAGGTACACAGGTATTGAGTCCTAAAATTGCCGATCAAGTCCTCACTATGCTTGAACAAGTGACGATGCCTGGTGGTACTGCGAAACAAGCGGTAATTCCTGGCTATCGTGTTGGGGGGAAGACAGGGACAGCGCATAAACTACGTGCAGACCGTAAAGGTTACTCAAACAGCGAGTATCGTGCTTTATTTGCAGGTGTTGCGCCGATCAGTGATCCGCGTTTGGCCATGATTGTCGTGGTTGAAAACCCACAAGGTCGTTATTACGGTGGTTTGGTTGCTGCGCCTGTATTTGCGCGCATCATGCAAGAGTCTTTACGCCTTTTGAATGTGCCTTTAGATAAGCCACTTGATACTTCTATAAAATCCAATCCGTAGGTAAATTATGTCGATTCGTTTTCAACAGATACACCCGATCAGCATAGATGCGGCTTGGTATACCCAACCTTTTCAGGGTTTTTCTTTGGATAGTCGCAAGGTTGCTGCTGGTCAAATTTTTATTGCTTTAAATAGTTATAGTCAACCTGAAAAAACACGCCAGTTTGCGCAAAATGCTTTGGATGCAGGCGCATTGGCTGTGATCAGTGAGACTAAATTGGGTCTCGCAAACGAATGGGTTTGTGCTGATGTCCGCTATCAGATGGGTGAATGGCAACAGCAATATTTACAAGCAGCCGATCCTGTTCAGCCCTTACGTGGTATTGCGGTGACGGGAACCAATGGAAAAACCACGATTTCACGCCTGATTGCGGAGCTGATTAGCTCACAAGGCAAAGGCTGTGCAGTAATGGGGACGACAGGCAACGGTATTCTGCCAAACTTAACCCCATCCACGCATACCACTTTGGATGCACTGCAACTGCAACATGCGTTACATGACTATGCCAAACAAGGCGCGAGTTTTGTTGCACTGGAAGCCAGTTCACATGGTTTGGAGCAAGGGCGTCTTAATGGTTGTGAGCTTGAAATTGCGGTGTACAGTAATTTAAGTCGCGATCATTTAGATTATCACGGTACTTTGGACGCTTATGCTGAGGCCAAAGCCTTATTATTCAAATTCACGACTTTAAAAGCTGTCGTCATTAATCTGGATGATGCACATGCACATTTGATGTTGAATGCAGCTCAAGCAAATCCATCGCAGCCAAAGATTCTCACTTATTCTTTAACCCAAACCACGGCTGATTATCATATTGCAGATTTGCAATATCGTTTAAGTGGCGCAAGTTTCACGCTGATCAGCCCAACAGGTGCTTATCCAGTACAAAGTCCATTGCTTGGACAGTTTAATGTCGAAAATTTATTGGCAAGTCTGATTGCAGCAGAGTATGCAGGCTTTGCCTTGGCTGATTTAGTTCAGTTCGTACCGCAGCTCCAAGGTGCACCTGGCCGAATGCAGGTGATTCAAGATGCTGAGCGTTTGTTTGTTGTCGATTATGCACATACACCTGATGCCTTGATTCAAGTACTGACTACATTGAAACGTCATGTCACGGGCCGGTTATGGGCGGTATTCGGTTGTGGCGGAGATCGTGACCGTGGTAAACGTCCACTGATGACCCAAGCTGCACTTGATCATGCCAATCCCGTTGTACTTACTTCGGATAATCCACGGACTGAAAATCCTGAACAGATTTTTGCGGATATGAAGCAAAGCATCAATTTCGCAGAACATGAGATGCATGAAATTCATGATCGTCGTGAAGCGATTAAATGTGTGGTGGCACAAGCCCAAGCAGGTGATATTGTGGTGATCGCGGGCAAAGGACATGAAAACTATCAGGAAATCGAAGGGGTTCGTCATTGGTTTGATGATGTGGTTGAGGTGCAGTCTGCGATTGATGCACAGCCACATCCTGTCGATTCAGCCTATCCTGCGCAATAAGGTTAAAAGGTAAATAAAGCGTATGCATACTTCAACGACCAGTACTGTTCCATTACAACCTTGGACCGCAGAACAATTACAACAAGCCACACAAGGGCAGTGGCATAAACACAAGCTTCCGCTAGGTGAAGTTAAACGTATTTTAACTGATTCACGTCATGCTGAGGCGGGCGATGCATTTCTTGCTTTAAAAGGTGAACGCTTTGATGCGCATAATTTTGTCGCACAAGTAGCAGCACAAGGGTGCCAAATTGCGATTGTTGATCATCCTGTCGATGCGGATATTGCACAGTTGGTCGTCAAGGATACGCGTTTGGCTCTGGGGCAGTTGGGTGCTTATCGTCGCCAACACAACCCGCAGTTGAAAGTGATTGCTTTAACAGGTAGTAGTGGTAAAACCACCACCAAAGAAATGTTGGGCAGTATTTTATCTCGCTTGGCGCCGACCTTAATTACCCGTGGCAATTTAAATAATGATCTCGGTGTACCGATGATGTTATTGGAATTGCGTCCTGAGCATCAATATGCTGTGATGGAGTTAGGGGCGAGTCATCAGGGTGAAATTGATTACACTTCGAATCTGGTGCAGCCGCATGTGGCGGGCATTTTGAATATTGGCACCGCACACTTGGGTGAATTTGGTGGGCGCGAAGGTATATGCCGCGCTAAATCAGAAATCTATGCGCATATTTTGCCTCAAGGTACTGCAATCGTTCCTGCACAAGATGATTTTTCTGAAACGATTCGTGAGAATGCGCAAACACATTCAATGCTGAGTTTTGGTGAGGGTGGTGATGTTTTTGCGACAGATGTGCAATTGCATCCTCAATCAGCACAGTTTAACTTGCATACACCACAAGGTGTGCGTGCAGTGAATTTACCATTTGCGGGTGCGCACAATGTACAGAATGCAGCAGCAGCCACAGCATTTGCTTTAGCACTGGGTATTGCATTGGATGATATTGTGCAAGGCTTAGAGCAAGCACAAGGTGCCAAAGGTCGTTTGAACTTTATTCAACATCAACATCATTTGTTTATTGATGATACCTATAATGCCAATCCGACTTCGATGCGTGCAGCGGCACAGGTTTTGCTACAACAGCAAGGCTTAAAAGTCATGGTGATGGGAGATATTGGTGAGTTAGGCGACAGCAGTTGGCAGGAACATCACGATCTAGGCCGTGACTTGGCAACTGTGCCACTTGATCACTTGGTTGTGGTTGGTGAATTTGCTGAAGCAGCGCAACAAGGTTCATCTCATTCAGAAAAGCTACATGCCTTTGCAACACAAGCAGAAGCATTACCATTTTTAATTAATTTAGTCCAAACACATCAACCCCAGTCCATGAGTTTCCTGTTCAAAGGGTCTCGTTATACCCATATGGAAACGTTGATGGCTGACTTGATGGAGAAAATTTAAATGTTGTTATGGTTATTTGAGCAATTAGCGGACTATAACAGTTCGTTTCAAGTTGTTCGTTATTTAACATTACGCTCTTTGTTGAGCTTACTGACGGCCTTGACGATCGGACTGGTTTTAGGCCCAGTGATGATTCGTAAATTACAAGCATTAAAATATGGTCAGGCTGTGAGTTCTTTTGCGCCTGAAAACCATGCTAAAAAAATGGGAACCCCAACCATGGGCGGGATTCTTATTTTACTCTCCATTGGGATTAGTACCTTACTTTGGGCTGATTTATCTAATCCATATGTTTGGATTGTG
Source organism: Acinetobacter sp. Ac_5812 (assembly GCF_013072695.1). Lineage (GTDB taxonomy): Bacteria > Pseudomonadota > Gammaproteobacteria > Pseudomonadales > Moraxellaceae > Acinetobacter. The sequence continues at coordinate 166,550 of NZ_LXUK01000001.1, read as the reverse complement.
CTCGGTGTCATGGTGGTGTTTGGTGCTGTTGGTTGGGCGGATGACTGGATTAAAGTCCGTTATAAGGACAATGCGGGTTTACCTGCACGCAAAAAATTCTTCTGGACCTCAGTTGCTTCTCTGGGAGCTGGTATTGCACTGTATGTGATTGCAAAACAACAGGACAGCATAGAACATACAGCCAACATGTTGGATTTGTTGATTCCATTCTTTAAGAATCTTTCTATTCCACTTTCAGCTGTGCCGTTAGGTTTAGCCTTTATTGCGTTTACTTATCTGGTGATTAATGGCGCATCCAACGCGGTCAACTTGACCGATGGTTTGGATGGTTTGGCGATTATGCCAATTGTGATGGTCGCAGCGGGTTTAGGCGTATTTGCTTATTTATCTGGTGATATTCGGTTTGCTAATTATTTGCATATTCCTTATGTAAAATATACCTCTGAACTGGTGGTGATCTGTTCTGCCATGGTTGGTGCTGGTTTGGCCTTCCTTTGGTACAATGCACATCCGGCCCAAGTCTTCATGGGAGATGTGGGTGCTTTGGCGCTTGGTGCGATGCTTGGTACGATTGCGGTGATGGTTCGTCAGGAAATTGTATTTGCCATTATGGGTGGTGTGTTTGTGATGGAGGCGATTTCTGTATTCTTGCAAATCGGCTCATTACGGATGCGGAATAAGCGTGTGTTCCTGATGGCACCTTTGCATCATCATTACGAAAAGCAAGGCTGGAAAGAGACTCAGGTTGTGATTCGTTTCTGGATTATTACCATTTTCCTCGTCGTGTTAGGCTTAATGACCTTAAAATTACGTTAAACCAAGATTCAAGAAAGAAGCTGGTATTGACCAGCTTTTTTTATGTTTGGAGAAAATAGATGAGTTTGTTGATGTGTCCTGTTTGTCGCCAATCCTTGAATTTGGTTGAGAATTCTTGGCGTTGCGAAAAAGGACATCACTATGATGTAGCCAAACAGGGCTATGTTAATTTACACGTGGTGCAGCATAAGCATAGTAAAAGTCCAGGGGATACCCCTGAGTCAGTGCTGGCACGTCGTGAATTTTTGCAAGCAGGTTTTTATCAACCCTTGCAACAGGCTGTGGTTAAAATGCTACAGCAACTTAAACCTCAAGCCATTTTAGATATTGGTTGTGGTGAAGGCTATTACACTAGCGCCATGCAAGCACATACCCAGCAGTGTATCGGTGTGGATATTGCCAAAACAGCCGTGCAGCGCGCAGCAAAGTTAAATGCAGAGGTGATATGGGTGGTTGGAACAGGTGCAACCTTGCCTGTGCAAAATCATTCCATTGATATTTGTACTAGTCTATTTAGTCCGATTCCACAAGATGAAATCGTCAGAGTCTTGCGTGATGATGGTTATTTAATTGTGGCAACACCTGCACCTAAACATCTTTATGATTTACGTGAGGCATTATTTGAGCAAGTGAATTTGCATGAACCGCAAAAATTTGTAGAACAGCTAGATGCCCAGTTTGAGTTAAAACAGACACAGATTGTTGAAGCACCGCTGCAGTTGGATCAGCAAGCGTTAAAGAATTTAATTGCGATGACACCTTATGCTTATAAAGCAAACCCTGAACGACGAAAAGTACTTGAGCAAGCGCAGCTATTTGCTGTGACTGCAGCCTTTCAGATTTATTTATTCCAAAAAAGAAAGAAGCCATCAATGTGATGGCTTCTTTTTTATTTACTGGATTTGATTGATCAAATGCTCAATCCCATCCTTTTCTTTTGGTGGTGGGTTCTGTGAATTTGAACCCATTGCTGGCGGTTGCTTTTTCGCTGGGACAATAGGCTGCTCGTCAGTCACTGGGGTTGTTCCAGGCAGGTCTGAGAAATCATTTTGTGTTGAGCGAACTGGTGCAGGTGGTGCAGGGCGATAAAGTGGGCGCGCCAACGGTGGAGAGGCGCGATACTCTTTTTTATCTTCGCTTTGCTGGATTTGTAACTTATCACGAGAGATTGGATCTTTCGCTTCTTTATCCAAACGCACCCAAGCTGATGGCGTATCTTTTAAAGATTTGCCCATAAAGTTGGTCCAGATTGGAAGTGCAGCAACGCCACCATATTCACGACGACCCAGTGTACGTGGTTGGTCAAAACCGACCCAAGCAATTGCAACTAAGTTACCATTAAATCCTGCGAACCAAGCATCTTTAGCGTCATTGGTTGTTCCTGTTTTACCACCGAGATCATCACGACCAATTTTAAGTGCAGCTCGACCAGTACCATGTTGGATTACATCCCGTAAGATGTTGGCCATATCATAGGCTGAACTTGATTTTAAAATACGTTGCGCTTGACGATAATCACTATTGGCTTTTGCTGTTTGTGCCGCATCAGCAGGCATTATTTGTGCTTCAGAGGCTGCAGAGACTTCATCTAAAGTTTGGTTACTAACTTCTGTCACCTTGTCTTTGGATTCATCCGCTTTCACTGTTTGCTGTTCGGTATTCGTATTTGGATTGCTGATACATGGAATACACGCGTACTCAGGCTTTGCTTCATAAATCACTTTACCCGCCGCATCTTCGATACGTGTAATGAAGTGCGGTTGAATACGATAACCACCATTGGCAAAAGTTGCATAACCTGTTGCCATTTGAATTGGCAGTACCTGCGGTGTACCTAAGGCAATGGTATAGTTACGTGGAATCTGATCTTCTTGTAAACCAAAATCCATAAACAGTTGACGGGTACGTTCAATCCCCACGTTTTGTAATAAACGCACTGAAACCGTATTACGGGATAAATAAAGTGCACGGCGTAAAGGAATCATACCCAGATAGCGACCATCAGAGTTTCTTGGAGACCATTTGCCAATTGTAATTGGGCTGTCATTGACCATGCTATACGGGGTCATACCACGTTCTAAAGCCAGGGCATAGACAAATGGTTTAATGGTAGAACCTGGTTGTCTCCAACCTTGTACAGCACGGTTAAATTTAGATTGATAAAAGTTATAGCCACCCACAACGGCTTCAATTGCGCCATCATTGGGATTAATTGCAATAAGCTGTCCTTGGACTTTTGGAACTTGAACCAAAGACCAAACCGTTTTGCCTTCATTTGGACGTAGACGAATAATATCTTTGACTTTGACAATTTGTGAGGCGTTCGAAGGTGCTCCACCGACGCTATTGGCATTGCGGTACGGGCGAACCCATGACATCCCAGACCAGTTGACCGTTACTGTTGAGCCATCTTGCATCAAGGCATCAAAAGAATTGTTATTGACCTTTACCACTTGGGCAGGATAAGTGTTTGCATAAGCAATAAATTGTTTCAGTGGTTTGTCATGTGCTTCGGGACCACGCCAGCCATGACGACGATCATAAGCCTCTAAACCATCTTGAATGGATTGTTCGGCATAACGTTGGCGGTTACTGTCAACCGTTGTGTATACCTTATAACCTGAGTCAACCGCTTGTTCACCAAAATGTTCAACCAGTTCTGAACGAACCATTTCACCGACATAGGGGAATACGTTGCTGACCGAACGATCAATCATATTTAAGTTGATGGGTTCTGCAACAGCTTGTTGGTATTGATTCTGGTTGATATAGCCCAGTTGTAACATACGTCCTAAAATCCAGTTGCGACGTTCAAGTGCACGCTCAGGATTAACCACTGGATTATATTTTGAAGGTGCCTTAGGTAGACCTGCAATCATTGCCATTTGTGCTGTGGTCAGCTCGCCAATATTTTTGTTGTAATAGACACGTGCCGCAGCAGCAATACCATAGGCATTTTTACCTAAGAAAATTTTATTCACATAAGCCGCTAGAATTTCTTGTTTTGTTAAGTTTTGCTCAATTTTTCGTGCCAAAAACACTTCAGTTAGTTTGCGTCGAAGTGTTCGATCTGGGCTTAAATAATAGTTCTTTGCCACCTGCATGGTAATGGTTGAGCCCCCAGTTTGGACATCAGACCCTGTAACAGATTCAGTAAGTGCTCGCCCAAGCCCTTTAAAACTAATACCATTATGTTCAAAAAAGGATGAATCTTCCGCTGCTAAAAAAGCATGAATAAAGGTTGGCGGAATTTGCTCATACTTAACTGGAATGGATAATTTTCCGCCATATTCTGCAATTAACTGATTATCTGCCGTGTAAACTTGCAATGGTTTTAGTAAAGGCGCTTTTTTAAGTGAACTCATATCTGGCAGTGAAGGTGCGAGATAGAGATACATGCCATAAAATCCCATTGGAAGTGAGACTAAGATAATAATAATGATCAAAAAAAATGGGCGAACAATACCAGAACTGGATAGCTTTTTCATAATAAGTAAGTTTTAATAAGAGCGAATGGCAAACTAATTGTGGTCAGTATATCCTTTAGACATGCGGATTGTTAGATGAGTTATTGTATCCGTATCAATTAAAGACCAAAACAAATTAGTGTGTTGTATTTTTGGGGATAAAAAAATAAATAGGAAAGTACTGTGCTCAGGTTATATCGTAAACCAAATAAGGGGTTAACGGGTGTCGATATTAGTTCGACAACTGTTAAATTATTGGAGCTCTCTGTAAAGAACGGTAGATATTGGGTTGAAAGTTATGCTGTGATGCCATTGCCTGAAAGCAGCGTGGTTGAAAAAAGCATACTGAATCCAGAGGCGGTAGGGGATGCGCTTGAGAGAGTGGTCAACCTTGCAAATCCTCACACTATGAATGTTGCGATTGCAGTACCGACATCGATGGTCATTAATAAGATCATCGAGATGGATGCTGACATGACGGATGAAGAACGAGAAGTTCAAATTCGTATGGATGCTGAGCAATACATTCCGTTCCCATTAGATGAAGTGAGCCTAGATTTTGAAGTTTTACCTGATCGTTTGGCCAATCCAAACCGGGTAAATGTGCTCTTGGTTGCAACGCGCACCGAGAATGTAGACACGCGTGTAGAAGTGCTTGAGCTGGCGGGTTTAACTGCAAAAATTGCAGAAGTTGAAAGCTATGCGATGGAGCGTGCGTTCAGTGTGTTTGCAGATACGCTACCAATGGGCGCAAATACGGTGGGGATTTTGGATATTGGTCATACCATGACGACCTTATCTGTTATGCAAAAAGGCAAGATCATCTATACACGTGAGCAAGTGTTTGGTGGTCGCCAATTGACCCAAGATGTTCAGAGTCGCTATGGACTGTCTTTTGAAGAAGCTGGTCGTGCTAAAAAAGAAAGAACCTTGCCCGATGATTATGATACTGAAGTCCTAGAACCTTTCTTGGACGCTGTCGTACAACAAGCTGCGCGTTCACTCCAATTTTTCTTTTCATCTTCTCAATTCAATGAAATTGATCATATTTTATTGGCTGGTGGGAATGCCAATATTCCAGGTCTAGCTAAGCTATTACAACAAAAACTCGGTTATCGTGTCACCATTGCCAACCCATTTCTACAAATGGGTTTTTCTCCCCAAATTGATATTAAAAAAATTGAAAACGATGCTTCCTCGTTGATGGTTGCATGTGGTTTGGCATTGAGGAGTTTTGATTAATGGCAAAGATTAACTTACTCCCTTGGCGTGATGAGCTAAGAGAACAAAGAAAGAAACAGTTTGTCGCATTTTGTGTTGGGGTTGCTGCATTAGGGGTTGCATCCGTTTTTTCGGGGTGGATATATTTTGATCATAAACTAAATGATCAAGAACAAGCCAACCAACTGATTGTGAGTACCAACCAGAATTTAGATACCCAATTAAAAGCATTGGATGGCCTACAAGAACGACGTAATGCGATTATTGAACGCATGAAACTGATTCAAGGTTTACAAGGGCAACGTCCTGTGACTGTACGTTTGGTCGATGAATTGGTACGAGTGACTCCTCCAACCATGTATTTAACCAAGTTTAGTCGTACAGGGGATAAATTCACGATTGAAGGAAAAGCTGAAAGTCCAAATACGGTGGCTGAACTTCTACGTAATCTAGAAGCTTCTCCTTGGTATCGCAATGCCTTTATGAATTCCTTCCTTGCCGTGGATGAAAACAAAAATAAAGACAAAACAGCAAGTTCTTTGGTGCCTCGTGTTGAGGAAAATTATGGAAGCTTTGTTGTCACTGTAGATTTAGGTGAAATCGGGACAACTGCTGAGGCGGCGCCAACGTCAGACGTTGCAGCATCAGGGGCAGTAGGGGTGACAAAATGAAGTTAGATAAATCGGATGATTTAAATCAAGACACCGTTGCTGTGAAGAAAAAGAAAATGACGGTAGACCAATTCTTCCAGCAATTTAATACGCTGGATATGAATAACTATGGCAGTTGGCCATTATCGGTCAAAATTACCTGCTGGATTTTTGTTTTCTTGGCGGTTGCAGCATTGGGTTATTTTGTGGTGATTAAGTCTCAGCTTGAATCGATTTCAAACGCCGAAGCTCAAGAACAAAGTTTGCTCAATGAGTTTAAAGAAAAAGATTCAAAATTACGTAATTTGCAACAATATCAAGCGCAATTGCAAGAAATGGAAGCTAACTTTAACCAACAGTTAGAGCAACTGCCTAAAGAGACGGAAATTCCAAGCTTGGTTGAGGATATTAACTTAACTGGTGTGAATTCAGGGCTGAAATTTAAAAATATTCGTCTTGAGAGTGAAGTTAAGCAAGAATTCTTTATTGAACAGCCAATCAGTATTGATGCCACAGGTGATTATCATGCTTTTGGTGCTTTTGTGACAGGCATTGCCGCTTTGCCGCGTATCGTGACCTTGCATGATTTTACGGTAGAAGCAAAAGAAAATACACAGAAAAAATCTGACATTCCTGTTGTCAATTATACCGTTAAAGCAAAAACATATCGTTATGTTGGAGCGGATGAGCAAACAAAGAATACTGTTGGTAAAGCTAAAACAGCAACTACTCCACCTGCACAAGGAGGGAAATAGTCGTGAATAATTATAAATTATTACTGTGTTTATTAATTGGGGCGAGTTTAGTGGGATGTGATTCGCGTATTGATGCGGTGAATCAGAAGATGGCGGATATTCGTAATCAACCACCTTTGCCAATTGAACCTGCACCAATTTTTACCCCTGTACCATTGTTTAACTATTCAGCTCATCAGCTTAAAAGCCCATTTATGCCAAGCTCATTGGCTGCTGAATTGAAGATTATGGCGGGTAAACGGGTTTATCCGAATTTTAATCGCCAGCCACAGCCTTTAGAGAGTTATGCGCTGGAATCGTTGAATATGAAGGGGAGTATGCGGGGTAAAACCAGCAATACTATTGCCTTGATTCAGACACCAGATGGTCAAATTGAACGTGTGCAAGTCGGAAGTTATTTGGGGATGAATCAAGGGCGTATTATTAAAATTAGCCCAACCCAAATCGATTTGGTGGAGATTGTACCTGACGGTCGAGAAGGCTATGTCGAGAGACCACGTACACTCGTTTTAATTGGACCAGCACCGTAAGATTAAGGGAATAAAAATGAAAAAACAGTTTAAAAATTCTTTATTTGGGGAAGCGAAGACCATGAATCATGCATTCCGTCAATTTTCTATGGGTGCGATTGCGATTGCGGTGATGCAAGTGGCATCAGCGCAAGTGAGTATGACCAATATTATACCAATAAGTTTGGGTGATCAGGGCACGGAAATTCGTGTGATGTTTAATGGCCTCCCACCACAACCACAAGCTTATCAACTTGAACAACCTGCTCGTTTGATTTTGGACTTTGATAAGTCACAACAGGGTCTAAAGCAAAACTCGATTCCAGTATCAACTGCTGAAGCGAGTTCGATTGAGGTTGCATCGGATGATCAGCGCTCACGTGTGATTGTGAATCTAAAAGATGCGGGTGCATTTACCACGCGAGTTGAAGGCAATACCTTTGTTCTTAAAATTAACTCAGCCAAACCTGCTGCGATAAATACACCTGCTGCCGCTGCACGTCAGGTACAGCAAGGCGTTTCCAATATTGGTTTCCAAAGAGGCAACCAAGGTGAAGGCTTGGTTGTGATTGATTTGCTGGGTAATAACACCCCTGTGGATGTGCAACAACAAGGTAGTAAAATTGTCGTGCGTACAGCAGGGAATAAAATTCCGACACATTTAGCTCGCCGTTTAAATACCAATGATTTCGCAACGCCAGTTGCCAGTATTGATGCCTATAATGATAAAGGCAATGGTGTGATTACCATTCAATCTGCGGGTAGCTATGAATATATGGCGTATCAGGCAGAGAATAAGCTCACGATTAGTCTGAAACGTCCTATAGATAACTCTCCAACCAAAGCCAAGACACAAACCTATACTGGGAATAAAATCTCTTTAGATTTTCAAGATATTGAAGTGCGCCGTGTATTGCAGTTGTTGGCGGATTTCACTGGCATTAATATGGTGGCAGCTGATACAGTCCAAGGTAATATCACCTTACGTCTTAAAGATGTGCCTTGGGATCAAGCACTTGATATTGTGCTAAAAACAAAAAGTCTGGATAAGCGTCGCAATGGTAATGTGATCTGGATTGCACCTGTTTCTGAACTAATTAAAGCCGAAGAAGAAGAAGCCAAAGCGATGGCGCAGAGTGTAAAATTAGCTCCTCTACAAACAGAGTACATTACATTAAGCTATGCGAAAGCAGCTGAAATTGAAAAACTAATAACTCAAGGAAAAAATAATAATGGTAATAATAGTTCAGGTTTAAGCGGAAATGATACATTGTCTGGAGGGTTGTTAAGTCCTCGTGGTACCGTTTCGGTTGACCCTCGAACCAATACCTTAATCGTAAATGACACTTCCCAGAAAATTGACCAGATTCGTAAAATGGTGGATTTACTTGATGTATCAGTAAAACAAGTCATGATTGAAGCACGTATTGTTAGTGCCAGTACCGATTTTACCCGAGAAATGGGGGTGAAATGGGGGATATTGTCACAGGGGATTACTAATAATAATGACCTGTTAGTCGGTGGTAGTGATAAAACACTCTGGAATTTACGAGATCCGAAAAAGAATAGTGAGACTGGCGGCTGGAAATATGAGATTGAGCGCCCAGATAATCTCAATGTGGATTTAGGTGCAGTGACGCCTGGGGCAAGCCGTATTGCTTTTGGTTTGATTAGTTTGTCTGACTTTATGCTGGATCTAGAGCTATCGGCTGTTCAAGCAGATGGTTATGGTGAAGTAATTTCAACGCCAAAAGTCATGACTGCGGACAAACAGCCTGCAAAAATTGAATCGGGGACTAAAATTCCATACGCATCTTCTTCGGGGGGAGGCGCGAATGCAGTGCCGAAAACTGAGTTTATTGATGCAACCTTAAGTCTAGATGTTACCCCAAGTATTACGCCTGAGGGTAAAGTTATGATGAAGTTGAATATTACTAAGGATTCACCAAGTAACCCAACACCAACAGGACAATTGACAATTAATAAAAATTCAATTGATACCAATGTACTGGTCGATAATGGTGAAACAGTCGTGCTTGGTGGTATTTTCGAACAAGAGAATATTAATTCACAGACAAAGGTACCTTTCTTGGGGGATATTCCTTATTTAGGTAAATTATTCCGTAGAGAGCGCAAAACAGATAATAAACGTGAACTGCTTATTTTTGTGACGCCGAGAATTGTTAATGACACTTTGACCAGAAATCATTAATATATTTTCAATAATTGCAATGAATATAGGTGGCGCGTTGCCAAGCAAAGCGTTTGAAACCCTACCAAATGTTTATTTGGTAGGGCCGATGGGGGCAGGGAAAACAACAGTTGGCCGACATTTAGCAGAATTGTTAGGCCGAGATTTTATTGATAGTGATCATGAGATCGAACGTAAAACAGGCGCGACCATTCCATGGATTTTTGAAAAAGAAGGGGAAGCTGGATTTCGTTTGCGTGAAACCAATGTTTTAAATGATCTCACTTCTCGTTCCTTATTGGTGTTGGCGACCGGTGGAGGAGTTGTTACTCAAGCGAAGAATCGTGAATTTTTAAAACAACGCGGTATCGTTGTTTATCTTTATACTCCTGTAGAGCTACAGCTACAGCGAACCTATCGCGATAAAAATCGCCCATTATTACAAGTCGAAAACCCAGAGCAAAAATTACGTGATCTATTGACGATTCGCGATCCTTTATATCGTGAGGTCGCACATTATATAATTGAAACAAATCAAGGTGCAGCACGGGATTTAGCACAACGTATTTTGCACGTTATTTTATCTAAACAAGTTAAGTAGTCTCTGGTTGGTTTAAGTTTATGCAAACGTTACATGTTGAGTTAGGTGATCGTCGTTATCCAATCTTTATTGGCAGTCATTTAGACCCTAAAAGCTTACTCGAACCGTATCTACACGGCCGACAAGTGATGTTAGTGTCCAATACCACTGTTGCACCGTTATATCTCGAACATTATGTGAATGCGTTAACTCAGTTGGATAAACAAGTGGCGCAATGCATTTTGCCCGATGGTGAAAAATATAAAGATATCCAGCATCTAAACTTCATTTTTGATGCCCTGCTCGAAGCAGGATTTAACCGTGATTGTACGGTATTAGCCTTAGGTGGTGGTGTGATTGGGGATATGGCGGGTTTTGCATCGGCTTGCTTCCAACGCGGTGTGAATTTTGTGCAGGTGCCTACCACGTTATTATCACAAGTGGATTCTAGTGTTGGGGGTAAGACGGGAATTAACCATCCTTTAGGTAAAAATATGTTGGGTGCTTTCCAGCAACCACAAGTAGTGCTTGCAGATATGGCGCAACTAGATACCTTACCTGACCGTGAACTCTCTGCGGGTTTGGCTGAAGTGATTAAATATGCCTTATTGGGTGATGTCGATTTCCTTGTTTGGTTAGAGCAAAACATAGATGCCTTAGTTGGGCGTGATGCAAATTTATTGGCTGAAGCAGTTTTTCGTTCATGTGCGCATAAAGCACGTATCGTGGCCAATGATGAAAAAGAACAGGGCGAGCGTGCGTTGCTCAATCTTGGGCATACTTTTGGTCATGCAATTGAATCCTATCTAGGTTATGGCACATGGTTACATGGTGAGGCGGTAGCAACCGGCATGATCATGGCTGCAGATTTGTCGCAACGTTTAGGTTGGATCTCTGCGGAAGATCTGCAACGTACAAAAAATATCATTCAACGTGCTAATTTACCGATATCATGTCCGAAAATTCCATTAGATGAATTCTTGGCTTATATGTCGCACGATAAAAAAGTCTTAAATGGTCAATTGCGCTTGGTTTTATTGAAGAAATTAGGGCAAGCGGTGATTACCAAAGATTTTGATGTTGAGCTGATGAAACAATCTATTCTTGCAAATCAATCTGCATAATTAATCATTTGGGAAAAGCATGGCTGTATCACGATCAATTTGGCAAAATATTCAACAATATAGCTGGCTGGTTTTTGCCATAGCTTGTTTAATAGCTGCATTGATATTTTGGGGTATTACCGATAGTCAAGTGTTGGTCAAAGAACAGCAGCCATCCCAAACCGAAACCCAAGTCCAAATTCAGCCAGAAAAGGTTGCTGCGACAGCGCATTTAGGCGCTCTTTCGGATGAAGTTAAGCCTTTGGATTTAACCACACGTGTCGTGGTTTCCAATGATCATGCACCAGAATTTCGTGGCACTAAATTTATCAAAGAAAATCAGCAGCGATGGACCATGGAAATTTTCCGTAGTTCAGATGAAGCGATTGTCAAAAATTTTCTACTGAACCGCGAAGATCGCAGAAAATTTATATATTTCCGTTTGAGTGGTGAAGATCAGGTTGAGCAATATGTTCTCGGCTATGGTGTATTTACGAATGCTGAAGATGCAAGTCGCCAATTTGCACAATTAAATCTAGCACTACCTGAATCTGTTCAGCCAACGGCGCATCAATTCTCAAGTTATACAGCCTTAGTGAATGATCTAGGTGCTGACGAAATGAAGTCAGCAACCAATCAACTTTATGCAGTTCAGTTAAGACCAGCGGCATTACCTAGAGTAGATGAGAGTTTACTGATGGGAAGCGGTGCATCTCAGAGTACAACGGCTGTACGTAGCACAGAACCATCGACGGTGAAGACTACAGTTACACAGCGTGATGCGCAGGGTAATGTAGTCAATGTAAAACAGACCCAATCTGCACCAAAACCACCTGCAACTGCTGAAAAAATAAAAGAAAATTCAGATGCTTCAAAGCGTGAAGTGAGTGATCCTTTTAATTAATATTGCACTATAATTGTGCATTAGTGGTTCTTTTTATAGCATCATGTGGTTTTTTGGTGCATTTTTATGCGCAAAAATGAGTGCATCCTTCTTCTTATCTTGATGTTATTTTAACTTTTTTAATGATTTAGTAAAAACATGCATATATGGCATGTTTTTTGCTTTTTTGTGGTGCTAATTTGTCTGCTCATTGCCCTGTTTTGTGCTAAACAGTTCATTAATTGGGTGAAATGGAAAGTTTTTGTGCTTTACAAAGCTAGGTGAAGGTGTAATAACTGAAAACACTTTATAGGGTGCAATCTCGTAAAGGAAAGACGTATATTGCAAATTCGCCATGAAAAATGTTTTCGCGAAGCATTGAACTTTGTATGAGTTAATCGGCAATATCGCAGAAAATGAATTGATTGTTTGTTGCTCGAAAGAGCCATGTTGAAAGAAGGGTACGCTATGCACATGCCATCGCCTAATACTGTAGCTCCCGCTCAAGGTTTATATCAGCCTGATGAGTTTAAGGATAACTGTGGTTTTGGTCTGATTGCCCATATGAAGGGTGACTCAAGCCATCATCTGGTCGAAACTGCGATTCACAGTTTAAGTTGCATGACGCACCGTGGTGGTATTGCCGCGGATGGTAAGACAGGAGATGGTTGCGGATTGTTATTGGCGATGCCGAAACAATTTTTCCGTGAAGAAGCACAGAAATTAGGTAGTAATCTGACTGAGATTTTTGCTGCTGGTACGGTATTCCTAAACATCGATCCTGCTTTAGCGCAAAATGCCAAAAATATTTTGAATAAAGAAATTGCTGCTGAAGGTTTAACTGTTGCAGCATGGCGTGTTGTACCTACCAATAATGATGCTTTGGGTGAGATTGCACTACAATCCTTACCTGCATTTGAACAAATTCTAGTGAACTGCCCGATGGGTTTAACTGAAGTTGAGTTTAACCGTAAGCTCTTCTTGGCTCGTCGTCGTGCAGAACAACAATTACAAAATGATCCACTTTTCTATGTGACGACGTTGGCAACGACTGTTATCACCTATAAAGGGTTGATGATGCCAGCGGCAATTGCTGACTTCTATACTGACTTGGCGGATGAACGTTTAAAATCACATATTGTGGTATTCCACCAACGTTTCTCGACCAATACCTTACCACGTTGGCCGTTGGCCCAGCCTTTCCGTTACCTTGCACACAATGGTGAAATTAATACCATTACCGCAAACCGTAACTGGGCTTTGGCACGTACACCAAAATTTGAAAACCCATTACTACCAGGTTTAACTGAGTTAAATCCAATTGTGAACCGTACTGGCTCGGATTCTTCAAGCTTAGATAACATGCTTGAAATCTTGGTTGGTGGTGGTATGGATCTGTTCCGTGCACTCCGTATGTTGGTTCCACCAGCATGGCAAAACGTCGAGACTTTAGATGCTGATTTACGTGCATTCTATGAGTTCAACTCGAAGCACATGGAAGCTTGGGATGGTCCTGCAGGTCTGGTGATTCAAGATGGTCGTCATGCAATTTGTATGTTAGACCGTAATGGCCTACGTCCAGCGCGTTGGGTGATCACCAAAAATGATTACATTACCCTTGCATCTGAGATTGGTGTATGGGGTTATGAGCCAGAAGATGTCGTATCTAAAGGCCGTGTCGGCCCTGGTCAAATCTTGGTGATTGATACCTTAACAGGCAAAGTGCTTGAGACTAAAGATGTCAGCAATCACCTTAAAAATATGCGTCCATATCGTGAATGGTTACGTGATCATGCGATTCGTTTACAAGCCAATCCACAGCTTGAAGAGCAATTGCTTGACCAAGGTTTAACGGGTGATGCATTAAAAGCAGCTCAAAAAATGTTTATGGTGACATTTGAAGAGCGCGACCAATTGTTACGTCCAATCGCAGAAAGCGGCCAAGAAGCAGTCGGTTCAATGGGTGATGATACGCCAATGGCGGTATTGTCTCGTCAAGTTCGCCATGTTTCTGACTATTTCCGTCAGCAGTTTGCACAAGTGACCAACCCGCCAATCGATCCATTACGTGAATCGATCGTGATGTCATTGGAAACTTGTTTGGGTCGCGAACAAAATGTGTTCGAGCAAGGTCCAGAGCATGCAGACCGTATCATCATTTCAAGCCCTGTATTGTCTAATTCAAAAATGCAGCAGCTTCGTGATGTTGAAAAAGAACGCGAGGGTTATGGTGTTGTCGATATTGATCTGAACTATGTCGAAGCTGAAGGGTTACAAGCAGCAATTGCACGTATCTGTGAAGAATCAGCACAGGCCGTACGTGATGGTAAAACCTTAATCGTATTAACGGATAAAAACTTCCGTGAAGGTTTCTTACCTGCAAACGCAGCATTGGCAACAGGTGCGGTTCACCATCATTTAATTAAAACGGGTTTGCGTACCGATGCGAACATTTTAGTTGAAACTGGTTTTGCACGTGATCCACATCAATTTGCAGTATTGCTTGGCTTTGGTGCGACAGCAGTTTATCCATATCTGGCTTATGATGTGATCAATGATTTGGTTGCAAAAGGCGAGTTATTGGGTGATCCAATTCAGGCGCAAGCGAACTTCCGTAAAGGGATGGAAAAAGGCTTACTTAAAGTCCTTTCTAAAATGGGTATCTCAACAGTTGCCTCTTATCGCGGTGGTCAATTATTCGAGGCGGTTGGTCTATCATCTGAAGTGGTGGATAAATGTTTCCTTGGCGTACCAAGCCGTATTCAAGGTGCAACATTTGCAGACCTAGAGAAAGATCAGAAAAAACTAGCAACCACAGCTTGGCAGCATCGTAAGCCGATTGATCAAGGTGGTTTGCTTAAATTCGTATTTGGTAAAGAGTATCACGCGTTCAACCCTGACGTGATCAACTCTTTGCATAAAGCGGTTCGTTCTGGTCAATACGTTGACTTTAAAGAATATGCAGAACTGGTCAACAACCGTCCTGTCGCAACGATCCGTGACTTATTTAAGTTAAAAACAACAAATTCGATTGCCTTAGATCAAGTTGAAACGATTGAAGATATTCTTCCACGCTTTGACTCTGCGGGCATGTCTTTAGGTGCATTATCACCAGAAGCGCATGAAGCAATTGCAATTGCCATGAATACCATTGGTGGTCGTTCAAACTCAGGTGAGGGCGGTGAAGATCCTGCGCGTTATGGCACAATCCGTAACTCGAAAATCAAACAGATTGCATCAGGTCGTTTTGGTGTAACTCCTGCATATTTAACTTCTGCTGAAGTGTTGCAGATTAAAGTTGCACAGGGTGCAAAACCAGGTGAAGGTGGTCAGTTACCAGGCGGTAAAGTGAATGGCTTAATTGCACGTTTACGTTACTCAGTACCAGGTGTGACTTTGATTTCACCACCACCGCACCATGATATTTATTCGATTGAAGATTTATCGCAATTGATCTTTGACTTAAAACAAGTCAACCCGCAAGCGATGGTATCGGTAAAATTGGTATCAGAGCCGGGTGTTGGAACGATTGCGGCAGGTGTTGCAAAAGCCTATGCCGACTTCATTACCATTTCTGGTTATGACGGTGGTACAGCAGCATCTCCACTGTCATCGATTCACCATGCGGGTTCACCATGGGAACTCGGTTTAAGTGAAGCGCATCAGGCCCTTCGTGTAAATGATTTGCGTGGTAAAGTCCGTGTTCAAACCGATGGCGGTTTGAAAACAGGTTTAGACGTGGTGAAAGCGGCAATTTTAGGTGCTGAAAGCTTTGGTTTTGGTTCGACACCGATGATTGCTTTAGGCTGTAAATACCTGCGTATTTGCCATTTGAATAACTGTGCGACTGGTGTTGCAACGCAACAAGATCATTTACGTCAAGAGCATTATATTGGCGAGCCAGAAATGCTGATCAACTTCTTCAAGTTTATTGCTGAAGAGACGCGTGAATGGTTAGCTGCACTTGGTGTTGCATCATTAAAAGACTTGATTGGCCGTGTTGATTTACTTGAAGTTTTACCAGGTGAAACAGACAAGCACGCACATCTTGACCTTAGTGCGTTATTAACTTCGCATCCTGCTGCTGAAGGCAAGGCGCAATATTGCCAAGTTCAAGGCAATGCACCATTCGATAAAGGCGTATTGGCGGAGAAAATGGTGGCAGAGATGTTACCAGCAATTGAAGCAGGTGCTGGCGGCTCATTCAACTTCACAGTAGGTAACTGTGACCGTTCGATTGGTGCACGTATCTCAGGAGAAATTGCACGCCGTTATGGCAACTTGGGTATGGAAAACAGCCCAGTGGTGATGAACCTTGTCGGTACAGCAGGTCAGTCGCTTGGGGTTTGGAACGCAGGTGGTTTGCATATCAAACTTGAAGGTGATGCCAACGACTATGTCGGTAAAGGTATGGCGGGTGGTCGAGTATCGATCTTCCCACCAAAAGGTTCACCATTCCAAACGCAAAATACTGCGATCATTGGTAACACCTGTTTATATGGTGCGACTGGTGGTAAAGTCTTTGCGGCGGGAACTGCGGGCGAGCGTTTTGCGGTTCGTAACTCGGGCGCATTTGCCGTGATTGAAGGTGCGGGCGACCACTGTTGTGAATATATGACAGGTGGTGTGGTGACCGTATTGGGTAAAGTGGGTCATAACTTCGGTGCAGGCATGACCGGTGGTTTTGCTTATGTACTTGACCTTGATAATGACTTTGTTGACTACTATAACCACGAACTTATTGATCTCAATCGTATTTCTACAGAAGCGATGGAAGACCACAAAGAAAATCTACTGCGTATTCTTGACGAACATATCCAAGAGACGGGTAGTGCTTGGGCCTACAAGATCCGTAATGAGTTCGACTTCTATAGTCGTAAGTTCTGGCTGGTAAAACCAAAAGCTGCTAATTTGCAAACGCTTTTGAAAACAACCCAAGCTGATCCACAATAATTCCACGACTGCATAGACATAGGCAGGTGCAGAGATGAGGGACATCGCTGCGCCTACCCACGGAGAGAGACATGGCAGAGCGCCTGAATAATGACTTTCAATTTCTGGATGTAGCACGCCAAGATCCAGAGAAAAAAGATATTACTGTCCGCAAGGCAGAGTTTGTGGAAATTTATAAACCTTTTACTGCGGAAGTGGCTGCGAATCAGACCCACCGTTGTTTAGGCTGTGGTAACCCGTATTGTGAGTGGAAATGTCCAGTTCATAACTACATTCCAAACTGGCTAAAGCTGATTGCAGAAGGTCAGATTTTCCAAGCCGCTGAACTGTGCCATCAAACCAATACCTTGCCAGAAGTCTGTGGTCGTGTTTGCCCACAAGACCGACTTTGTGAAGGGGCATGTACTTTAAACGATGGTTTTGGTGCAGTCACGATTGGTAATGCGGAAAAATATATCAATGATACTGCTTTCGCTTTGGGCTGGCGTCCAGACATGTCTGGGGTCAAATGGACCAATAAGAAAGTGGCGATCATCGGTGCAGGTCCTGCAGGTTTAGGCTGTGCAGATATTCTTGCACGTGGTGGGGTTAAACCAGTTGTATTTGACAAACGTCCTGAAATTGGTGGTCTACTGACTTTTGGTATTCCAGAATTTAAAATGGAAAAAGATGTGATGAAACGTCGTCGTGAGATTTTCACGGGGATGGGCATTGAATTCCGTTTAAATACTGAAATTGGTGTGGATGTGACCATTGAGCAATTGCTTGCGGAATACGATGCCGTGTTTATGGGCATGGGCACTTATACCTATATGAAAGGTGGTTTCCCTGGTGAAGATCTTGACGGTGTTTACGATGCCTTAGATTTCTTGATTGCCAACGTGAACCGTTGCCAAGGTTGGGAAAAAGATCCAAGCGAATACATCAGTGTCGATGGTAAAAAGGTGATCGTTCTAGGTGGTGGTGATACCGCGATGGACTGTAACCGTACTTCATTACGTCAAGGTGCACATGATGTGACCTGTGCATATCGTCGTGATGAAAGCAACATGCCAGGTTCTGCACGTGAAGTGAAGAATGCTTATGAAGAGGGTGTAAAATTCCTGTTCAACCGACAACCAATTGAAATTGTTGGTGAAAATGGCAAAGTGACTGGCGTTAAGGTTGTAACTACACAAATGGGTGCACCAGATAGTCGTGGTCGTCGTAGCCCTGAACCAATTCCGGGTTCTGAAGAAGTGTTACCAGCAGATGCGGTGTTACTTGCATTCGGTTTCCGTCCAAGCCCAGCAGATTGGTTTAGTACTGCCAATGTCGGATTGGACGGTTCAGGTCGTGTGGTCGCGGCTGAACAACAAGAGTTCAAGTTCCAGACCTCGAATCCAAAAATCTTTGCGGGTGGTGACATGGTCCGTGGTTCTGACTTGGTGGTGACTGCAATTTGGGAAGGTCGTCAAGCTGCTGAAGGCATTTTGGACTACCTTGGCGTGTAAGCTCTTATTCTTTATTTAAGTTGTTAAAAAGCCCAAGCCTCATGCTTGGGCTTTTTTATCGGGTTGATGATCTGTAATCTAATTGTTGTGGCCAAAGTAAATAAAAACTTTAACAAGTGTTCAATAAATTGCTATGCTATTAATGATAATAATTCTCATTTTTGTTATGGTGAGTGGATAAAATAATGACATCGAAACTCAATGACAGGTTGTTAATTGCTGCACTGTATACCAGTACTTTTCTTTGCTTGGTGGATTTGAGCAGTGTGAATTTGGCTTTAACCGCAATTCAAACTCAGTTTAATAGTCATCTTGCTGATTTACAGTGGGTGATTGATAGCTATGCACTGAGTATGTCGAGTTTAATGTTGGCGGTGGGAGCGTTAAGTCAGTGGTTAGGACGCAAACGTCTGTGGTTGACGGGTGTCGTGATCTTTATTTTTGGCTCTGTAATCTGTGCCGCTGCGCCAGATTTTAGTTTATTGCTTGTTGGGCGAGTAATTCAAGGTATTGCGGGGGCGATGCTGATTCCTTTAACCCTTGCAATCATCGTACATCATTTTACCCAAGCCAATCGCAAGGCACGAGAAATTGGCAACTGGAGTTCATTCAGTGCTTTTGCCTTAATTGTTGGGCCACTCATGGGTGGCCTCATGGTGCATTATCTAGGCTGGCAGAGTATTTTTTGGTTAAATCTACCCGTTGGATTATTGGCCTTGTTTTTAGGTTGGAAAGGGATTGAAGCAGATTCAAGCCAGCAAAAAGTAAGTTTTGACTATTTAGGGCTGATTTATAGCGTGATTGCAATTGCAACGCTGACCTATAGCATTATCATGGTACAGCAAGCCCATATCGGCTATCTGATCAGTTTTAGTTTTCTTATCTCCATTGCCTTTGCTCTAATTTTTATTCGACATCAAAATAAAGTCTCGCACCCTCTGGTGCCACGTCATTTATTCCATAATCGCATTTTTTTGCGCTTTAATCTGATTTCATTTCTATTGGGATTTGCAGGCTATAGCTCCTTATTTGTGTTTGCCTTGTTTTATCAGGAACAGGTTCATTTAAGTGCAGCGCAAGCCGGTTGGCTGATTGCCCCACAATTTCTGATGCAGGCGCTGGTTTCCATCTGCTTTGGACGCTTGCAGCAAAGTTATGGCGCATTGTCATTGCTTCGGATCGGGTTGCTGATCTCAGGCGTTGCATTGATCGCGATGGTCAGTTTTCAGAGTAATTCTTCATATCTGCTGTTTATTGGCTTAAGTGGCATGATGGGTGCAGGCATTGGATTGATCGTGCCGAGTTCGAGTACCTTGAGCTTGCATGCAGTATCACAGGCAGATGCCAGCTTTGCCGCTGCAATTTTAAATATGCTCAGACAACTTGGACTGACTTTTGGGATTGCGGTATTAGGCACATTAACTGCATTTATCATTCAATGGAGTGTTGTAAGCTTGCATTATTCGATGGCTCAGGCGCAGTTATTGGCATTTCATATGGTCGTGGCAATCATGGGTGGACTGTTTCTTGCAGCCATATGGAGCTTGAGAAAAATTAGACAATCAGAATGTGTGGCATCTACATCATCGTTATAGACCAATCATCATTTTGGTAGTTTTGGCAAACTTTATAAGCTTTTTTGCCCTGTCATTGCCATTTTCTCAGCGCAATACTCAAACCCAGTCCGGGAAATGATGCAGGCAATCGAGATGGCTCTTGCAAATGTGAATGTGGAAAAAAATTATTTAAATCGTCCTAAAGCATTGGGAATTACAGTACGACGTTTGCAATTTAATCCGAAAAAAATCAAACGTCATTATTTTGCTAATTCTCCAGTCATGTCACATCTATTAACAGCACTGTCTTCAACATTTCCAATTGGAGAACAGTATTTTGTGAATAGTGTCCGCAATGTTCGAGATAAAGTACAAGACCCTCAGCTACAGGCGCAGATTGCGGCATTTATTGGGCAAGAGGCGATGCACTCCAAAGCACATACAGAGTTTAACGATGCTTGGCGACGTGAGGATTATAATCTCGATCGTTTTCAGGCGTGGTTGGCGAAACGGGATGATATGTTGCGAAATATTCACCCGAAATTACAACTGGCCTTAACTTGCGCTTTTGAACATTTCACAGCGATGTTAGGCGGTTATATTTTAAAACACCCAGAAATTCTCAGTACGCTAGATGATGATGCGATGAAGCTTTGGGTTTGGCATGCAATTGAAGAAATCGAGCATCGTTCGGTGGCATTTGATGTCTACCAAGAAGTCTATGGCGATGATCGTATCCGCCGCTTACTGATGCGCAGTGTAACGACTGGCTTTGCTAGCCTGACGTTTTATGCAACCACGCGGTTGATCTGGCAGGATAAATGGAAGAGCTTACCGAAATTGGGTGGCAATCTGTTTGGCATGTATTTACTCAGTAAAATGCTATTACAGTTGATTCCTGAGTATTTATCTTACTATCAAGCTGATTTTCATCCAGCCAAACATGATTACACCGCATTGGTAAATTACTGGAAAGCACGCATGGCAGATGAATATGGTATGGCAAGCTTCCAAGAGGAAACCGCTTCTAAAATTTATAGTTAATCATCATCCAATACCATCAAAGTTGCTTAGCATGGCATTACATCAAGATTCTTGAGTAATGCCTTTTTTATTTAAATTCAGATAAAGCAACTTTAATAAATGTTACACAGCCGACAAAAAATCTCATTACAATGAATTATCGCAAAAATATAAAGAAAAACTTGAGGATAAATTTTTATGAAAATCATCAAACAAACCGCACTGGCAACGGTATTGGCAAGCACATTGTTATTTACCGGTTGTGGTTATAACACTTTGCAAGTCAAAGACGAGGCAGTGACAGCTTCTTGGTCTGAAGTTCAAAACCAATACCAACGCCGTGCCGATTTGGTACCGAATTTAGTCAATGTGGTGAAAGGCTATGCCAAACATGAAGAGCAGGTTTTGGTTGAAGTTACTCAGGCACGTTCTAATGTTGCGGGATTAAAAGTCGATAAAGAAGTGTTGGAAGATCCAGCGCTATTTGAGAAATACCAACAGGCACAAAGCCAATTGACGGGTGCATTATCGCGTTTGATTGCGGTTTCAGAAAGTTATCCTGACTTAAAAGCCAATGAGCAATTCCGTGATTTACAAGCACAACTTGAAGGTACTGAAAACCGTATCGCGGTTGCGCGTAATCGTTATATTACCACGGTTCAAGATTACAACGGCTATGTACGCCAATTCCCTCAAGCGTTGACTGCTAAAGTCATTGGCATGAAAACCAAAGAAAACTTTAAAGCGGAACAGTCTGCACAGCAAGCGCCAACAGTTTCATTTAATTAATATCTGAAATTGTTTTGAACTGTGAGGAGTTACCGTATGTTGAACGTGTTTAAGCAGAGCTTAAAGCAGCGAATCTTAGCTGTTTTAACCATTATTTTTGCGACACTGTTTTTCCAACATGCGGTTTGGGCTGAAGTCGCGACCGCAACCGATCAAAGTGATGTGCTTGTTGCGGGTAAAATTATCCAAGAGCAGCAAAAGAATAAAACGACGACTACACCAGCCACGCCAAATGCTGAAACTCCTGCATTGCCAGAAGTGGCGAATGACATGGCAGAGGGCGAATCGATTCGTGGTTTGCCAACTTTAAATCAACCCGTGATTGATCAGGCCAAAGTATTGAGTGATGCTGAAATGCAGCAGCTCAATCAGAAAATTCTCAGTCTGTATCAGCAAGGTAAAGCACAAATCGGGGTGATTATTGTACCGACCACTGGGCAGGAAGCAATTTTTGATTTTGCTTTGAGAACGGGTGAAAAATGGCAGCTTGGCTCAGCCAAACGCGATAATGGTTTATTGATGGCAATTGCAGTCAATGACCGTAATATCCAGATCTTGACGGGTTATGGCCTGGAGGGCGTACTGCCTGATGTGGTATTGAGCCGAATTATCCGCAATCAAATCACACCCTACTTTAAACAGGGGCAATACGCACAAGGGATTTCTACGGGATTAGATGAAATCAGTCGTATCGTCAATTTAGACCCAGAGATTGCACAGCAAGCCGCCCAAGAGTTGAAAGATCGGCATGAACAAGCAATCCAAGCACAGCAGGCTAAAGACAACACCCTCACCATGGCGTTATTCATTCTGGTAGCAGGTGTCGTCGGTTCATTTATTGTCGGTAATCGTTTAAGTGCTTCCACTGCAGCTGTGGCTGCAACCGTTGCTGGTTTGGTCAACGGTGCGGGTCTAATGATGAGTTTATTGCTTGGTGTCGGGATTTTCTTTTTATTAATCACCTCGTTGGCGCAACTGATTTTCCAAGCCTTTCTATCAGGTGGTGGTCGCGGTGGCGGCGGAGGTGGTTTTGGCGGCGGCAGTGGCGGTGGTTATAGTGGCGGCGGCGGTAGCTTTGGCGGGGGAGGAGCATCAGGCTCATGGTAACCAAGACAGATACAACACAGATTATTACTCAGCCTAAACTGGATGAGCATGTGCAACCGAGTTTGAAGCGTTGGTTTAAGCATTTCCTCTATGTTTCATCAGCACATCGTTATTTTAGTAAGCAAGATCGAGCCGAGATTGCCAAGGCCGTCCAGCAAGCGGAAAAGGGCCATGTCGGAGAGATTCAGGTGGTGATTGAAGGACATATCCCTTGTTCACAAGCCTATCATCAAAATACTCGTTTACGCGCTCAGCAATTGTTTGCCGAGCTTGGAGTTTGGGATACCGAACTGAATAGTGGTGTATTGCTCTATCTCAATCTATGTGAGCGTAAAGTCGAGATTGTGATTGATCGCGGTTTAAAAAATGCTACACCGACTGAAACTTGGAATAGGATCTGTCAAAGCATCGTACTGTTGTTGGCTCAAAAGCAATATCTACTGGCCGTGAATAATGGGGTCGCGGAGATTGGACAGATACTAGACCAGTATTATGTGAAAACAGACCTCAATGAGCAAAATGAATTGCCGAATGAACCGATTATTCTAAATTAAAACGTGATCTTGCTATCCAAAAATAGAGCTTGTTGTTTTGTTTAAAATCTATTAATGTGCAGAATGTTCTGTACATTAAATCTATTATCGGTGGATTGTTCCAAATATCTTCTGATAAGCGGTAAAAAAAATATCAATAAATTTTCTGTGAATTGAGTCGCTCAATTTACATACAAGTAGAAAGTAATCAAATTCATTAGCTAAAAAAATGAATAATTAAGCAGTAAAGCTGACGTTATTTGTCATTTTTTTTCTTAAAATGTCTGAATTGCTCTCATTTTATCCAGCATGAATTTTTTTTAAGTCCCTGTTTTTTTAGGTTAAAATTAGCTAAGCTAAGGACTGGCATAAAACATGCTAATTACTAAATAGCTGAAAAAAGCTTATAAAAAAATATCCATTGGAGAAATGTTATGAAATCAATGCAAAAGGGTTTTACTCTTATCGAATTGATGATCGTTGTGGCGATCATTGGTATCTTGGCTGCGATTGCGATTCCGCAATATCAAAACTATGTAGGTCGTTCAAATATTGCAGCGGCAGTACAAACGGTTTCGGCCAATAAGACTGGTTTGGAGGAATACGTGATGGAATATGGTGAATTCCCAGATGGCACAACTGCACCAAAAGCAGCAGTTCCTGAATCAGCTCCAGGTGCCGGAGATGCTCAAGCAGCGGTTCGTGGTGAACGCGCTGAAGATTTAGGAATTGTAAATCCATCATTTGGTAAAATTGTTCTTAAAGATTTAACTAATGGTTCAGGTGCAATAACTTTAACATTTACTACTGGAAATCCTGGTATTAATACTAAAAATGTTCAATTATTCCGTGATTCAAATGGTACATGGTCTTGTGTAAGTGATGTTGATAAAAAGTTTGAAAATAAAGCTTGCTCTATTGGTACAATTAACTAAATATATTTAGTTTTGATAAAAAGTGCATCTTATACAGATGCACTTTTTTTATTCCTATTATATCCAAGATATTTAATTTATTTATAAAACATTAATTATTTAAGAGATAATAAAAAATATTTCAAACTGACTAAAAAGGTCACATAAAAACAAATCTCAATAATTATTTTATTTCATCACTTTGATTTTTATCATTATTTTTTATTGGCACGTTTATTGAATGAATAAGAAAAAAGGGGTGAAGTAATGAATAAGGGTTTTACATTAATCGAAGTTATCATTGTTGTAGCAATTGTTGGTATTATTTCTGCTATAGTAATTCCTCAATATCAGAATCATATTGCACGGTCTCAAATTGCAATTGCAATTGCTGAATTAAGAGGTGCACAACCTCAATATGAGCTAATTATACACGGTGGCTCAGCATCCAGTGATTTTACTGTAACAAATATGTTTTTTTCTAGCGCGTATTCACACATATGTACTTATCTCGTTAATCCCCCTGATGTTCATAATGTAGCTGATCAAGCACTAGTGTGTAAGTTAAGGCAAGTTAGTCCTGCTTTAAAAGGGCAATTTGTTTATTTTAGTCGTGATAAAAATGGGAAGTGGAAGTGTGACACATCTTTGGGCGTGAGTGATAAATATAAACCAGCTGGATGTAGATAGTAGTAAAATGCCTTGCTTATATGAGTTGCAAGCGTTATAGAAACAATGTAAATCGAAAAAGGAAATTGGATGTCGAAACGTATAAGATTTTTTATTGGTCATTTATTAATTTCTTTTTTCATTGCATTGAATGTGATTGGAATCATTTTTTTTATTTGGTACCCTGATCCAATTGCCCAAGCAGTTGGTGTAACTAATATTCTACTAATGCTGCTATTTATTGATGTAATCATTGGGCCATTTTTAGGATTATTAGTCTATAAAGAAAATAAAAAAACCTTAAAAATGGATTTAAGTGTCATCATATTATTACAGTTGAGTGCATTAGGATATGGGGTTTATACGATTGAAAAAGCACGCCCAATTTGGATTGCCTATTATGTGGATCAGTTTCAGCTTATAAAAAAGAATGAACTTTTTTTAGAGAATATCCATCATGCCTTACCCGAATATCAGCATATTCCTTGGCTGAAACCACAATTTGTGGGGGTTGAGTTTGCTAAAGATAAACAAACTCGTGGTGATGATATGCTAGCTGATGTTCTGGGTGGAATTTCAATAGCACGAAGACCAGAACGCTATGTAGCATTAAATACAGTAAAAAAACAAATTCAACAACATTCACAAAGTTTAGCCTTGTTAAACCAATTTAATGAGAAAACATTGGTAAAAAACACTTTGGCAAAATATCCTGAAGCTACGGCTTTTGTCCCTTTAAAAGCGAATGCAGTTGATATGACGGTTCTCATTAATAAAGAAAAAAGTGAAGTGGTTAAAATTGTAGACCTACGTCCTTGGAAGTAAATTGTAGTTTTTATCTTATATTTAATTTGTAACTTAAGGCTTAGCGATATAATTCACTAAGTTTTTTTCTTATGTATAAAGTATGCAATTTTTATGCTTTTTTCTTGCCAGCGTTCTGATCAGCTTTGCTTGGCTCTCCCCATTTCATACTTATCCTTGGGTGACTTTTTCAGGTGAGCTTGCTAGCTTTTTAGCTGGCTTAGTCTTACTTGCTGTTTTTCTCAATAAAAAAATTACTATTCCAAGAGTACAACTCTGGATCGCACCGATTATAGCTGTTCCATTGCTGCAATGGAGCTTTGGGTTGGTTAATGACTTTAGCTCGGCACTATTAAGCTCTCTATATGTATTCGCTTTTTGGCTGATGATTGTGCTTGGCTATAACCTTTCTTTAGAAGCAGAAAAGCGTGAAGCGCTGATGCAAGAGACCTCTAAGCTGCTATTTGGTATTGCGATTGTCTGTAGTGTTATGGCAATTGTGCAATGGTGTGGTTTAGGTGGCGTTATTAATGGGGTGATGCAGTTAAAAGGGGATCGCCCTTATGCAAACTTTGGCCAACCGAATCATTTAGCAACATTCCTGATCATGGGCTTAATGGGGGCTTTATATCTGTATGAAAAAAGAGTCGTGGCTGCATGTTGGTTAGTGCCATCTAGTCTATTGATCCTATTTACCATTGCTTTAACCCAGTCTCGAACTTCATGGGTAGTCTGTTTATTTATTCTATTCTATTGGATGTATAAGCAATACAAGCAGCAACCACGCTTCAGCTTTATTCAGCTTTGGATTTGGTGTATCGGTTTTTTTGTGATTGCAGCGTGGGGCTTGCCATTGCTCACAAATGTCATTGAAACGTTCTCAAACTCAGAAGTCATCCAAACAACTAGTTTGGCTGAACGGGCTAGCTCAGGCTATTTACGTTTTGATATCTGGACGCAGATGCTTTTGGCACTAAAAGAGCAGCCATGGTTAGGCTATGGCTGGAATCAGACCAGTGTTGCGCAAATCAGTATTTTTAATTTACATCCTTCGCATGAGTGGGTGATCAGTGCACACAATGTTTTGTTGGATATCTTGGTCTGGAATGGTTTACCACTTGGATTATTGATTATTGGTTATATGGCAATCTGGTTCTTCTGGTTAGACCGAAATGCCAAAGATATCACTTCAGTGGTTGCGATTCTGATGGTTGCGGCAATTTTGATTCATGCCATGTTGGAGTTTCCGCAACGTTATGCGTATTTCCTATTGCCCATGGGCTTTTTATTGGGTCTAGTTCAAGCACAAACACCTCAGCTAAAAGCAGTGACGTTAAATAAAAATGTCATTCGCTTTATTTGGCTGATTGGTATCGTACTGCTGTTATTGATTTGGCGTGATTACAAGCTATTTCAGGAAAACAGTCGTTTAATTTTTAAAAAGCAGCAACCGACAGTAGAGATATTGGGAAGTTCTAAAATTCTGTTATTGACGCAATTTCAGCAGCGACTTGATTGGATCAATCTAAAACCTCAAACTCAAATGTCTGGTACGGAATTGGAGTGGATTGATGCTTTAGTCAAAAATAAAGCAACCCCTTATAACCTGAAAAAGTATGCACAGGTACTGGTTTATAATCACAAGTTTGAAGAAGCAGAACAGCAGCTCTTTATTTTACAGCAGCTGTATGGACAAACACTTAGCCTGCCAGAAGTGGTTGAAATAAATAAGCAAGCGAAATAAAAATAAAGCCCTGATTAGGGCTTTATTTTTTGATTCAACCCAATAAATAGTTGGGGTTGAAGAGAAGAGTTAGATTTGGCTTTGAATATAGTTTTCAATACCTACATTCTCAACCAGATCAAGTTGGGTGTCGAGCCAATCCCAATATTCTTCTTCTTTCTCTAAAATTTCTTGGACTAAATCACGGGTCACATAATCTTGTTCTGCTTCAGCAAGTTCAACAGTTTGTTTGATTGCCTCAATATTTTCTTTGACCTTACGGATATCGCAGTTCAGAACTTCTTCAGTATGTTGACCGATATAGAGCTTGCCTAAATGCTGTAGATTCGGTAAGCCTTCTAAAAATAAAATACGCTCAATCACTTTATCAGCATGTTTCATTTGACGAATAGATTCTTTATATTCGGCTGAACCTAGTTGCTCAATTCCCCAGTCATTAAACATACGAGAATGTAAGAAATATTGGTTGATCGCAGTTAAATGATGGTACAGCACCTGATTCAGCTGATTGATAACTTCGCGATTGCCTTTCATTGCACTTACTCCAAAAACACCAAGTGATGCCCTAGTTGCTAAGGCAATTTATTGTATTTTAATCAACAAAGAATCGTCTGGCGAGTAATTTATAGAACGGCAAATGAAAATCACAATCAAAAACATCCTGATATGGTTATGATTTTTATAAAAAAACCGCTTAAATGAGGAACTTTTTAGGTTCTACAGGAAGCGGTGGAGTCGTAAAACAAGAAATGAATCGGAGCAATAATTTTGAAGATAAATTAGGCAGCTATAGAAATACGTGCGGCGATTTCAGCAAGTTCATCGCTGATAATAGCGCGGGCTTCAGGAGCACAACGACCACAACATGTTCCTAGATCGAGTAGGTCACGGATTTCACGATAGCTCTCAGCGCCATTTGCAACGGCTTCTTTGATATCCTGATCGGTAATTCCACGACATAAACAAACATACATGGGAGTGAGCCACAAATATAAATGCGATAATTGATATTATTGATAATTATTATCGTTTGTCAATGAATTTCATTCTAACAATGAGTATATTCTTATTGGGAATTTGAATAAAAAAATACCGCCTGATCGGCGATATTTTTAATGATTTATAACTTTTTGATAAATATAAATTTAAAAAAGTGCTTATGAAATGATCACAATCCCATCCATTTCCACCAAAGCACCTTTGGGTAAGCTGGCAACACCAAGCGCTGCACGTGCAGGGTAGGGCTGTGCAAAGTATTCGCCCATAATTTGGTTCACCAATTGGAAGTGTGACAAGTCAGTTAAAAAGATATTGAGTTTGGCAATATCAGCTAAACTGCCACCAGCCGCTGTACAAACGGCTTTAAGGTTATCAAATACGCGACGGATTTGAGCTTCGATGCCTTCTACAAGTTCCATACTGTACGGATCTAAACCAATCTGACCAGAAAGGTAGAGTGTATTGCCAACAAGAATTGCTTGAGAATATGTTCCGATAGCAGCAGGGGCGTGTTCAGTATGAATAACTTGGCGTGACATTTAGCTCTCCTAGGTTGTTTTTTCTACCTTAAACCATGCGACTTTAACACAAAAATTCAGGCACGAAAGTCTTGAGTACTGTGTAGTCGCAGTTGCATGGATATATTATTAGAACTTTTATGTTGATAACATGCTTTAAATATTCATTTTACAGCTGTACTTGTATTTAATTGGTGGTTGCCAATTTTTCGACTTCAGGCTGTACGATGGGCATATTTAGGCGTTCAATACGAGGGAAGCCAAAGTTCATGCGTAAATCTCGGATAATTTGGGCGATTTGATTTCGGTTGCTGACCACGATGTTGACATAGGTTTTTTGGTCTTGTGAGTGAACCATTTCTACCCCCGTTTTGGCTTTACGGCATTGATAGATTAAATCAGAGATCTGTTCATCGTTCATCGCCATGTGAATACATAAATAAGCACTGAAACGGACATCATCAATTTCTTCGGATTGCCAATGCAATGGCATGATATTTTCTGGATGCAGGTGCTGTTCATGTAATAAATTGCGACATCGTGAGCGATGCACGATTAAACCCCGTCGGGAGAGGTGTCCTTGGATTGGGTCACCCAAGACTGGATTGCAGCAATGTGCATATTTTACATCAACGCCCTCTGTACCTAAAATCAAACGATCAGAGGCTTCATGATGCTGTGAATGATAATCCTGAGCAAATAAATGATTTGCAACCAGTTGTGGTAATAGATCACCCACCGCAATCTGTTCGAATAGAGTATCTTTACTACTTAAATGACGCCACTCCAGCACATTGGTCCAATCAGTTGGCGATAGATCATCAATTGAACGCTGGAACAATTTTAAGGCGCGATTTAAGGCCTGCTGTCCGACTAAGCGCTGTTCATCAATATCCTGCTCTCTAAGCATGTTCTGCAGCGCGCGACGTGCTTTCTGCGTGTTAATGAAGCTGAGCCAGTCTGGATTTGGAGTTGCTAAAACATCGGTAATGATCTCAACCACTTGACCGCTATGCAGTGGGGTGGATAATGGACGAATTTCACCATCGACTTTGGCACCTACTGCATGGTTACCTAAGAACAAGCTGGCTGAATAGGCAAAATCAACCACAGTGGCGCCTTGCGGTAATTCGTGCAATTGTCCATGTGGGGTATAGACCCAAATTTTTTCTTGGTGTAAGTAATCAAGCAAATCACTAAAGGTGGTTTTGGCACAGCCACTATCAATTAGGGTATTCAGATTCTGCATCGAAGCTTGAATGGCAGAACGGCAGGCTTGCGGTGCATTTTCGCCAAGCACTACACCAAAACGGGCTGCCTTACGCATTAGCTCAGTTTGGATGGTCAATGAAAGCGTGGTTTTTTCACCTTTGAGCTGGATCATTAACGACTGATTACCACCGGGTAAAGGGCGGCGAATGTGGTCGTGATATTGTAAAACCTGGAAGTTGTCTTTCAGTGCGTCAACCAGACGGTCACAGTCTGCGATACTTTGCAAAATAATTTCAAAAGCATGGCTATGGCTGAGTTCATTTAAGTCAATTTCATTTTTAATAAAATGGCGTAGCAATTCGATATTGTTGTTTTTCTTTTTAATTCGACCTTTAAGATCGTACGATTTTAACAGCTCAGTAAGTTTTTGTTCCCAAACCGCTTGGTATTCACAGCGTTTTGGCTTGGTTTCCAAAAGCGCGGTTTGCACATCATTAAACATGTCTAAATCAAGATTTTGATAACAGAGATGTTCTAGGTTATCTGCCATCTCATTCATACCGACCAGACGCGCCATAGGTACAAAAATATCCAGTGTTTCTTGTGCAATACGCGCACGCTTATCTGGACGCAATGCACCTAAGGTGGTCATGTTGTGATAGCGATCGGCTAATTTAATAATAATGACACGAGGGTCTTGTAGCGTTGCTTGCAAGATTTTTCGGAAGGAGGCGGCTTTATTATATTCTTTATCGCTGGAATGGCTGAGTTTGGTGACACCATCGACCAATTCGGCGACCACTGAGCCATATTTTTGTCCAATTTCGTCTTTGGTAAATTCAGTGTCTTCAATCACGTCATGCAGTAAGGCCGCCATCAGCGTATCGGCATCAAGACGCATATGCGCCAAAATGCAACTTACTGCAATTGGGTGCAACACATATGGCTCACCACTTTTACGGGTGATACCACTATGGGCTAAATCAGCAAAATCGCAGGCC
Organism: Acinetobacter sp. Ac_5812; assembly: GCF_013072695.1. Classification (GTDB taxonomy): domain Bacteria; phylum Pseudomonadota; class Gammaproteobacteria; order Pseudomonadales; family Moraxellaceae; genus Acinetobacter. Next base: position 135,060 of record NZ_LXUK01000001.1, on the reverse strand, counting down.
GCAAGTACTCGTTGAACGTCACTATCTTTAAGATAGGCCTCAATAATTGCTCTGAGCTGCTGCTTGGCTTGGCTGACCTCTTCGCCTGGCATATAACACCTTTTATAACCTAAATTCAGAAATGCTATGTCTGCTGATACTTCAACGATATAAAGATATATTACGTTGATGGTTCACCTATTCAATGCGAATTGAATGTCGTAAACCGGATTTGATCCCATTGAAAACTTACATTGATCGCAAGTGTTCACAAACATTACGCTTATCTTCTAATGAAAAGCAAATTGAGAAACTTGTCAATTTGTTCATTATAAAAACTCGTAATTTTTTTCAATGACGGATATTGCTTTTATCAATATGTATTGAATTTTGCAAGAAAGAAAAAAGCCCAGAGTCTTCACAATGGGCTTTACGCATAACAAATTCGATTTAGAAAGTAAAACCTTCTAAGTTTAGTGAATTTGTAGACAATACCATATCAAGGTTTGATGTTTGGTAGTCTTGATCGCGTTGTTTTAAAATTTCTTTAGTCACATGACCAATTGCAATTTCACGCAGCGCAACGACTGTTGGCTTATCATTGTCCCATTCTACAGTGGGTTCCATACCTTGACGTGCTAATTGACGTGCACGTTTACTCGCCACCAGTACTAACTCGAAGCGGTTATCTACATGGTCTAAACAATCTTCAACGGTTACACGTGCCATAAGTTGTCTCGTTTGAACATTACATTTGAAAAGACTGAGTAGTATAAAAGGCTTTTAGCCCAGACTCAAGTTATTCACGATCAAGGGTAAGCAAGTTTTCGATTAATTGTTGATGACGCACACTTTGTTGCAAAGTAACCAAACGATTTGCAGCGATAATTGCTTCTAAATCATGTACCGCTTTATTGAAATCATCATTAATAATGACATAGTCAAAACTGGCAAAATGACGCATATCTTCAACTGCACAACTTAAACGATGTTCAATGACATCAACAGAATCTGTGCCACGATTTGAAAGACGTTGCCTTAAATCATATTGTGTTGGAGGGAGAATAAAGATTTGTTTCGATTCAGGAAAAAGTCGACGAACCTGTTCAGCACCTTGCCAGTCAATTTCGAGTAAAACATCATGACCTTGTAGCAGTTGTTCTTTGACCTTAGCTTGTGAGGTACCATAATAATTTCCGAATACTTCTGCATATTCGATGAAGCCGCCGTCATTAACTTGTGCTAAAAAGCTTTCTTTATTGGTAAAATGGTAGTGAACACCATCAAGTTCACCAGGGCGTTGACCGCGTGTAGTATGAGAGACAGAAACGTGTAAGTTGCTGACTCGATCGAGTAGGGCTTTGACCAAAGATGTTTTGCCTGTTCCTGAGGCTGCAGAAACGACAAACAATAGACCCGACATGATATTTTTCCTGAATATGATAAAATATCTTGGCTATTGTAGTGTAGCGTGTCATTAAACGAAATAGTTTGGTGTAAAAATTCAGATCATGAGAGAGGATGTTATGGAAATCGTGTTGGCCAATCCACGAGGCTTTTGTGCTGGAGTTGACCGTGCTATAGCAATCGTCAATCGAGCACTGGAATGTTTTAACCCACCTATTTATGTACGCCATGAAGTGGTGCACAACAAATTTGTGGTCGATGATTTACGTCAGCGAGGTGCTGTATTCGTCGATGAATTGGATCAGGTTCCTGATGATTCAATTGTGATTTTTAGTGCACATGGCGTATCGAAAGCAGTACAGCAAGAAGCTGATCGCCGTGGTTTAAAAGTATTTGATGCGACCTGCCCATTAGTGACTAAAGTTCATATTGAAGTGACGAAATATGCACGCGAAGGGACTGAGGCCATTCTAATTGGACATGAAGGTCACCCAGAAGTGGAAGGTACCATGGGGCAATACGATAAGTCTCGTGGTGGTGAGATTTATCTGGTTGAAGATGAACAGGATGTTGAGGCTTTAATGGTAAGACATCCTGAAAAAGTCGCTTTCGTTACTCAGACTACACTCTCAATTGATGATACAGCTAAAGTGATTGATGCGCTTCGAAGTAAATTTCCAAAAATTCAAGGCCCGCGTAAAGATGATATTTGCTATGCCACCCAAAATCGTCAGGATGCAGTGCGTGATCTAGCTGAACAATGTGATGTGGTTCTAGTGGTCGGTTCACCAAACTCGTCAAACTCGAATCGTTTACGTGAGTTGGCTGAGCGTATGGGTAAGTCGGCGTATTTGGTCGATAATGCGGATCAACTTGAAAAAGATTGGTTTAAAGCAGAGAGCAAAATTGGTGTCACTGCAGGTGCATCAGCCCCAGAAATTTTAATTAAACAAGTGATTCAGCGCTTACAAGATTGGGGTGCGACGCCACCAAAAGAACTACAAGGACGTGAGGAAAACATTACCTTTAGTCTACCAAAAGAGTTGCGTATCCAAGTGATACAAGCCTAATTTTATTAGAAAAATGTGAACTGGAAACGGATGGATTGCACTCCATCCGTTTTTTTTTGGTGCTTATCTGCTTTGTATTGGTTCTGTAAAAATAAAATTTAATATAGAGTAGTGAATTTTAAGCATTAGGTGCTGGGGAAATGGGGAAAACTCGGGGGTTCACCTTAATTGAATTGCTGGTGACGATGGTGGTACTGGTAATTGTTGCGTCCATTGCAATGCCTAATTTTCAAAAAGCAAGAGCAAGGCAGAAAATTGAACATTCAACTAAAGACCTTGAAAAAACATTAATTCAAGCTCGTTATGATGCTGTTTTACATCGGTATAGGGTAACTGTAAATCTTGGTGAAGCTGGAAGTCCAACCCCACAAATTTTGTACTGGTCTGTTCCAGGCGATCAGCAAATATCATACTTACAGTTTAACTGTGAAAGTAATGCATGGAATGGAGAAGAAATCGAAGGTATTGATAGACTGGTATTTCTAACAGATGGAAGTGCCCAACTTTCTCGCAATTTTACGGATGATGATGGTCATAATCAACGAGAAGATTTAACGCTCTCGGCTATTCAGGTTATTGTTTCCAATGGGGTGACAACGAATTATGTAGAAATAACTCCTTTAGGGAAAGTGACTACAAAAAGTGGGTCTAAGCAAGGACAGGAGTGTTCATAAATGCAAGCAGAACATCATCAACAGGGAATGGGGTTGGTTGAGGTGCTTGTAGCACTTTTATTGCTGGCTATTGGCATTTTGGGTTTTGCCCTATTACAAGTCAAAGCATTGGATTCCTCAATCGAAGCATCTAAGCGTATTCAGGCGATGAGTTTGGCCAAAGATATTGCTGAGCGTATTCGGGCGAATCAAGATGGTTTGACTAAAGAGATTGAAGGTACTGACGAGCAAGGTAAGAAAGAAGTTTATAAGGCGTATGTGAGAGCTTTTAGTGGTAAAGAGAATTTGAGCTCTTATAGCTATTCAGCATGTTTTTCAAATGCCACCGCTTGTGATAGTGAAAAATTTGCAGCTGAAGATGCAAAACAAGCTCTTTATAACGCTTATCAAAAAGGGATGAAGATTGGTGTGAATCAATGTGCAGCAGATACGGAGATACAGCGGAATCGTTACTGCATTTATGTGGCTTGGGATGAGACGAATCCACAAGATGGTACAGATAGTAATGACTGTACTCACAATGGCAATTATGGCTCGGATACAAAATGCATCGTATTGGAGGCGTACTAAAATGAACAAACAACTAGGTATGACTTTGATCGAACTGATCGTCGCATTGGCTCTTGGGCTAATTATTGTTGCAGCGGGATTTCAATTATTTGTTTCGGGTTCTATTAATTATAATTTACAGAAAACGCTATCTGAGCTCCAAGATAATGGCAATTTTGGATTGAATTACATTACTAAAGATATTCGTATGGCAAATTTAGATGCGAATCTAGCCATTCTTAATGATCGTAACTTATATAGTGGAATTGTACTGACAAGTTTAAAAAGTTATACATCATTATCTGCTGATGATCAGAAAACACAATCTGCAAATTTACCTTTTCATCTAACTGATGAAAATACCACAAAAATTGCGTTACTCACTCAGGGTGTTGGTCAAGCAAGTTGGTCTGGTGCAAGTAATATTCAAGAATACAAAAGTGACCAGTTGGTTATTCAATATAAAGCCATTGTGCCAGGTTCAATGGACTGTGAGGGGCGGAAAGTTTCTAAAGAAGAGATTGAAAAAGGTATCTTTATTATCCAACGCTATTTCTTAAGAAAAGATGGAGATGATTTAGCGTTGGTCTGTGATGCTGGTCAGTATGAAACTTTATTGGAAACAGCTGATCTACCAACTGCTATAAGCCGTTATGGAGGTAATGGTGAAGTGATTATGCGTCGAGTGGATCATTTCCATATTTTATTGGGAGTCAAAGATAATACTACAGATACGTTCAAATATATGTCAGTGAAAGACTATATGGGAGATAGTAATACTTTGGTGAAAGATGGTACTTCTCGTCCAAGAATCATGTCAGTACAACTAGGTATATTAATGCGTGGAGTAGAGACGGTGCCTAGTAATCAGGAAATTCCTGATAAATTTCAAATTCTAGATCAAAAAGTTACATTAAAAGATGATGCTAAAGCAAAAAGGTATATCCGAGAGGTGATTACTCAAACGGTAGCATTACGTAATGGTTATGGGTTAATGGAGAGTCTGTAATGCGTATTTTTGACCAACGAGGCGCAACGCTGATAACGGTACTCTTCATCTTATTACTGATGACAATTATAGGTACGTTTGCTGTTAAACAAAGTATTGTCGGTTTGAACATTGCGACAAATAGTCAAGCACGGAATTTAATGCAGCAAACAGCCGATGCGGTATTTTTTGCGATAGAACAAGACAATAAAAATAATAGTATTTTGCAAAAAAACTTAAGCTCTTTGGGAATGTTGGGGATGGTCAAGTCTGATAATTTCCTAACCAAAGAATTAGTTTTTTGTTATCGCCCGAAAACACAAAAAAATGTCTTTGATTTAAAAAATGCCAGTATTGTGTCATGGGAAGAAGTGACTGATCCGAGTGATAATACCAAAAAAATTACGCAAATTAAGAATGATGAATTAGGTATAACTGGTTTTTGCCAGTACACCACTAATGATTTTAGTAGTGGACGTGATGTTATGATTTCACAGGTTGCGATTAAGAAAAGTAGTATGAATAGTGATGTTCCATTCAAGTTTTATCCACTTGGTACCGATACTACAACGGTTCAACTTGATAATATTCAACCTGTAAGAGTTGTAGTGACAACAATTATTCCAGGTATGGCAACAGGTGGCAATTCATGGTCTTCGAATACAACTGAAATTAATAAATGTTTTAAAGATTACACCAATGAAAAGGCGACTGAAGATTCTGATACAGAAACAATCACAGACTGTTTTGAAAAAATTGGTGTGCCTTATAGTCAGCAAGTGATGGATTATGCAGTGGTGAGCTATGCCACCAAAAGCAGTTAATTGGGGATAATGCAATGAAAATTATGAAACTAAAAAAATTAGTCGTTGCTTGTCAAGCAGCTGCAATGACCATCGTAACCAGCGTGGCCGTTTCAACTCAGGCCAGTGATGTAGAGTTATATAAGGCACCGCAGACATCTGAAACTACCTTAATGTTTATGTTGGATGTATCAGGGAGTATGAGTCGTTATTTTAATAGTCAATCGGGTTATGGGTGTGATTTACCAAGTGGTGCTACAGATTTTGGACGAGATTTTGCTGTAGAGTCGGCTGTAACAGGTGTTACCCCTTATCGCCGCCAGTGGTGTAAGGGTGATTATAGTGGGTCAATAAAATATCCTGATCGTATTACACGTTTAAAGGATGGAATGTTAAAACTATTACAAGGTGATACTGATACAACAAGATTACCTGACAATTTGGCCGTAGGATTATCTGAGTTTGGTGGTATAAATGGTCGAATTAAACTAGAGGCACGCCCTTTAAGTGACAATGTTGATATTGGAAATGGACAATTATATAGAACCGTAGAGACTATCCAATGGATAGACGATAGAACAAGAACAAGAACAAGAACAAAGGATACTTCTCAGACTTTAGCTCAAAAAGGAACAAGAACACAAAATTGTACTACTACAGATGGCACAAGGACAGGTGGGTCAAAATGGTGTAATGTTTCTACTGTAATAAATTGGATCGATAATGGAAATTGGACACCTGACCCAGTAAACCCGAGTGGAAATACGGGGTGGTCGGGTTCTACGGATAGTAGTTGGATTTCCCGTGAGCAAACAATCACAACAGTTCGTGAAATATGTAAAGTATGGGATACAAGTAATAACTGTTCTACTTGGGAAAGAACTACAAATACAGTTCCAACGGGAGCAACTGCTAGCCCACCAAACGAGACAACGATACAATATGGGGCAGTAAATACGGACGCTGAAAATACAAATAATTATCAGACTTCATATTTAGACAAATCACCATCCGCAGGAAGTTGTACAACTAATTCACAAAACTGTACTAGGAATCTTCAGCGCACTGCAACAGTAAAGCAAACAGGTATAACAGCACAACGAAGAGATGCTTCTTATACCCGAACAACTCTATATCTCGGCACCGTTTATCGTACTCATCGACAAAGAATGATTGATGCTGTGATTAGTCTACAGGCGAATAATAATACACCTACGGCTTTCGCTTATGCTGAAGCAGCTGCTTATATGATGGGGGCAACAACTAAAAATCTAACAAGTACAGGTTTTACTGATTCAATTGGCAAAACAGCAATTCAGGATGGAAACAAATATTTGGCGCCAAGTCGAGTGACGAGTGCGAAACAATGTAATACTCAAGGAATTTACTTTTTAACTGATGGTGAACCAAATTATTCGAATAACTCTGGTAATTATACGACTTTTATGAAAAGCACTTTAGGTACAAAAGGAGCTGACTTTAATTGTTCCACGAGTTATTTACATGATAAAACTAATTCTTGGGATTGCATTGGAAATTATGCTAAAGCTTTATTAGACACAACTAAAAACCCAGCAGGAGTTTTAATAAAAACAGCAGTTGTGGGTTTTGGTAAAGATTTTGGCGATGATACCAGTACAGATTCTGATATTTTGAATGCAAAAAAATGGGGGGAAGTGGGGCAAGGAGGATGGTATCCTGGACAAAGTTCAGCAGATGTTGTTGAAAGTGTAAAAAGATTTCTGAAAAAATTGCAAAAATATATCCCACCAGTCACTACTGGCTCGGTGACTATTCCAGTGGATAACTTGGATACTCAAAATATTCAGCCTTGGGGCTATTTCCCACAATTTGATCCACGTCCAGATTTAAAAGTCACCACTTGGGTTGGAAATTTAAAAAAATATCAAGTTCTAAATAATACCTTGAAAGATCAAGATGGTGCAGATGTTATGATCACCTCTGGTACAGGAAAGGGCCAGAGCGTGGATAACCCAAATGATTATTGGGCAGATCAAAACATCATGCGAGAGATTACTAAAGTTAAGCAAGTCAACGGAATAGATGAAGAAGAAACGATACGTGTTCGAGTTGGTGGAGCATTAAGCCGGTTATTATTAGGTTCAACTACAACGACAGGTACGGATCCGGTAACGACTGAGAGAAAAATTTTTACTGATCGGAAGTTGAGTTTGGCGGTCGATAATACAACATATGTCGCCCAACCAATCACGGATGGTGATCTAATACAGATCAAAACTGCAGATTTAAAAATCAATAATCCCGATAATAACTTTAATGTGGACAGTAAGCGTGGTTATGTTGCTGCGTTATTTGGTTACGATGTAAGTAGCGATGTTGCTGCATCGATTACGGATGAAGCAAATACGGCATTTAACAATTTTCTAAATAATACTAATGCGACACTTCGTCAAATGGGTGCTGTGATGCACTCTAAACCGATCCTAATTACACAAAAAGGAACAACCAAATACGATAAAGATACAGAGACGATTAGCTATGATAATCGTGATGATTTAATTGCTTTTGGTACAACTCAAGGTGTGTTGCATGTTGTTCGTGCTGGTAAAAGTGCAACGGATAGTGATGCTGGTAAAGAAATTTTCAGCTTTGTACCAAGTGAAATGATAGATAGACAAGCAGAGAGTTTTATTGGCCAACAAGATGACCCAAGTGCAACTCTACGTTATGGAATAGATGGGCAATGGACCGCCTATACAGAATATGCCACAAAATCTGGTGAAAAAACTAATGAGCCCATTGTCAGCGTTGCCAGTGCGAATGGTGGTAAACAATGGCTTTATGGTGGTTTGCGTATGGGAGGTAAGAGTTATTATTCTTTAGATCTTTCAAATGTTACATCAACGAGCGGAACACCTAAGCTTAAATTTCGTATAAATCCTACAGGTATATGTAGTGCCACCAATGGCCTAGGTTGTATGGGACAAAGCTGGTCTAAACCAAGTATTGCATGGGTAAATTGGCAAGGTAAGCGGAAATTAGTGATGTTTGTTGGTGGTGGTTATGACTCAATTTATGAGAGCTCAGCTGACTATACACCTTCATCAAGCTATATTGATCAAGGCGCTGGGGTTTATATGTTTGATGCGAATGATGGTAGTTTGTTATGGTGGGCAAGTGCCAATGCCGGTTCAACAAATACAGATACTGAAAGAACGTATGCGGCTGACATGAAGCGTAGTGTAGTGGGGAACATTAAAACAGTTGATCGTAATAGTGATGGGCTTGTCGATCATCTGTATTTTGGTGATTTAGGTGGGCAAGTTTGGCGTATTGATTTAAATGCATCTGCGAAAGCTGGTGTGGCTACTGATGACAGTGGTGAAAAATTTGCAACCCGAGCTGTCCGTATATTGGATATGTCAGGAGCAACAAAAGTACCTCGTTTTTATAATGCACCTACGTTTACTATCCATAACTCAACGAATGGTTTGTTTGCAGCTGTTACTATTGGCTCAGGAAATCTTAGTTATCCAATGTCTGCGGGAAATAATGCTGATGATGCCGTATATGTAATCTATGATAAAGATGTGACCCGTCGCAACTTACCTGTTTTGGCTACAAAAGAATTATATACCCAAGATGTTAAACCAAGTGGCGAGGCTGGTAAAAACTTGGTAAAAAATACCAATGGTAATACGGAAACAGCATTAAGCAATGGTGGTTGGTATTATCCTGTTGGAACTAAAAAGCGTATTTTAAATGAATCTGTTGCCATTGATAGTGATCTATATGTGAGCATTTTTGATTCTTCTAAAGATATTACAAATGTAGATTGTTATGGTGGGGTACGAGGTGAGAGTAACGCCACACAGTTTTGTTTGCCGTATGGTGAATGTAAAAAGAAAAATCCTGATGGTTCAACAGGATCTGATAACCGCCCAAATGATATTTTTTTAGGGAAAGGAAATGTCGGTATTAGTTTTGGTGGTATTAATCGGGATCGAGGTATCGTATTAAACTTACCAACGAATGAGAATTTGAAAAAATATACAGGTAAGACCAAATTCGTTTCTCAGCGTTGGTATGAGCGTTAATTAAGGAGGCTTTTATGAAGAATAAAGGTTTTACCTTGATTGAGTTATTAGTGGTATTGGTCATTATTGCTATATTTGCTGCCTTAGTTATACCTAGCTATCAGCAATTCGCACGCCGTGGAGCTGCATCTCAAGCAGAGCATGAGATACAGCGTTTAGTAACTTTGTTAGAACAACACAAAGCTCGGAATTTAAATTATAGGGGTTTTGCTGTGGCATCAACAACTGTACCTATTAATACTACGGGTTCACAAAAAAAATATACAATTTTTGTGAGAGACGCTACCGTACCTACGGTTGCATTAGATGATATAAGTGCATTAGGACAAGGGTGGGTGATATTAGCAGAAGCTAATTCTTCAGTAAATTATGGGGCGGATTGTGCGACATGTAATGCTTTACAAGATCAAAATTATAGTTATTTGTTCATAAGCGGCGGTACTCGTTGTAGAACGAAAGACAAATTATTAGAATCTAAAGTATTAACCAGTACGAACTTGAAGTCAGCAAATCCGTGTGGAGTAAATAGTGAAACATGGTAAAGAAATAGGATTCACACTTGTTGAAGTTATGATTGTGATTGCCGTTATTGGTATTTTGGTTGCCATTGTTTATCCATCATACCATCAATATGTTTCTAAGGCGAAACGAGTAGCAGTAGAAAGTGAAATGTTAGAGATTGCTGCTAGTTTACAGCGATATAAAGCAATAAATTCTACTTTTATAACGCTAGAAAACAAGGCAATCACACTTGATACTATACACCACAATGGTTTAAGCCCACAATCGGGATCAACTTTATACAATTTAGCATTGTCGAATGTTACAGCTGGAAGTTGGACGCTTACAGCGACACCTGTAAATGGGCAAACTGGAGATGGCCATGTGGTTCTGAATAATCAAGGACATAGGTGCTGGAACAAAGGAAGTGATAAGAATAGTGGTTCTGCATGTACCCCATCAGCAACAACAAATTGGGATGGCCGTTAACACCCTAGCTGCTAACTCACTAAAAAAAGCAAACCTCAGTGTTTGCTTTTTTTATAGCAGTTGATTTTGTGAACTATTTAATATTTTTAACAACAATAATTAATGAATGTGACCTACTTATCATTTGTCTGTGATTACCTACCTTTTATCTCTTAAAGGTAGATTTTGGTGCATTTTCGATAGAAATTAATATTAAACATGAAAACAATCACGAAAATAACGTTCATCTTATTAATATAACGATTTGATTTTACTGATTTAAAATTAAAGACCTGTAAGGGTTTTATAAAAATAATTTTTAAAATCAATGCTTAATAAAAAATTAATAAAAATGTCCGTTAAAACAAAAAGATTTGTGCATATGGAGGACTGTATGCAACAAGCACATGATGACTTACAGTCTCGCGCTCAGACAGAGCATAGCTTTACCGACCCTTCTACTCGAAGCATAGCTTCTCGTCTTGGGATAGGGTTGAGTGTTGTCCAACTTCATCCGTGCAACTTCGAGCGTAGCTCTTCATCTTGCGCTCAGACAAAGCAGAGCTTTGTTCATCTTCGTACTCGAAGCCTAGCTTCTCGTCTTGCGATAGAATCTAGTAATACTCGACTGTTTCCTATCTCAGGATTTACGTTGGTTGAGCTCATTATCACAATCGCTATTCTAGCAATCATTGCGCTCATGGCAGCTCCTTCATTTGCAACCATGTATAGCCGACAAAAATTAGAGTCTTCTGCCCGTGAACTGGTGATGAAAATTTCAGAAGCTCGTAGTCAAGCTGTTTTGTTACGACAGAGTACAGGAGTCTGTTTAGCCTCTTTATCCAACGACGATTGTGCTACAGCCATTGCCATTCCAAAAGCAGAAACACAACGAATCTTTATTGCACGTTTAGATCATGGTGTGACCAGTGCCAATAGCTCCTCGACCAATCTTAGCTTTAGACGAAATGGCAGCCTTGCTGTACAAAAGAATTTTATTTTAGAGCGACAAAATCTTTCTTATTGTATTCAGGTCGGGGTGATTGGAGATACAACAGTTAAAGAAGGAGCTTGCACATGAATATTCAAAAGCAGAAAGGTGTTGGGCTTGTTGAAGTATTAGTTGCTCTGGTTTTATTGGCAATCAGTGTATTGGGCTTTGCTGCTTTGCAGTTGCGGGCAATTGATGCCAGTTTTGAAGCGAATAAACAGGTCTTGGCACTCACGATTGCACGTGATCTTGCAGAACGTATGCGGGCGAATCCACAAGCGGCCCGTGCTGGGAAATATAAAGTGAAAGCGGTTGAAGTCCCTAAAACTGAGGTTGCAATTGTAGCGGATATACCTGAAAAGATTGCTTTACAAGACTTACAAAATGCGGCACTTGATGCCAAAAATAATGGCATGAACCTCGCTGTCGATCAGTGTCCAACAGGAAGTAATCGACAATGTATCTATGTGGCTTGGGATGAAACCAATCTCGCAGGTGATCAGGGCATTGCAGTATGTGTTAAAGATGGTGTCTATGTTTCTGGATCACACTGCTTGTTCTTGGAGGCATATTAAAATGGAAACAGGCCTTCTCTACGCCAAACATGTTAAAGCCCAGTCAGGCTTTACTTTGATTGAATTAATGATCTCACTCACTTTGGGTTTATTAATTGTGGCAGCTGCTATTCAGCTTTTTATTACAGGGATTACCAGTTATAAATTGCAAAAAGCAATGGCGCATATTCAAGACAATGCCAGTTTGGGGCTGAACTTTATTGTTGATGATATTCGTAAAGCAAATTTAAGCTCCCCAGTCCCAGCGATTAATGACCAAACTGCGTATGCAGGTATTTTACTGACTTCAAATAATGTGGGCGGGGCAGTTGATCTAAATTGTGCAGACTGTTTTGCCAATAACCAAGTCACTAGTTTTGGGAATGCCAATGTAACGGGTTTAACCAATGATCAATTGCTGATTCGTTATCAAGCACCTCAAGGCGGTCTTGATTGTTCTGGTGCGGATGTTGCGAATGGGACTTTCGTGGTACAGCGTTATTATGTTGGTTCAACGTCAACGGACCCGCGGCAATCTTTACGGTGTCAAGCGGCACAATATACACAAGCGACGCTTGACACCAAAACAACAACAGACCGCTTAAAACTGGCTTGGGGTACAAGTCAGGTCATTTTACCTAATGTGGATTTTTTCCAGATTCGTTTGGGGTATATGGATGGCGACCTTAATAGTACCAATAGTACCCTAGCTTATACAGATGTAAAGAACTATATGGCATTGACGCCAGCTAAAAAAAATATTGATGGTGTCACCTTGACTGTTCGTCCGCATGTGCATGCCATTCAAATTGGTGTCTTGGTTCGTTCGGATAATAAAACAGGCAATCAAGCGGTGATTAACCAAAGAAATAAAGAGCCATTTCAAGTCCTTGGTACCAAAGTTAGTCTCACGCCTGCTTCTCAGGATAATTATTTACGCCAGGCTGTGGATCAAACAATTTCTTTAAGAAATGCGATGGGGTGGGTCTCAGAGGGTTGCGATAGCAGTAAAACCACAACCTGTACAAATGGGGGGGCTGGAACATGAGATATGTTCATCGTGGCTCGACACTGATTGTTGTACTGATGATTGTATTGATGATCACGATCATAGGGACTCTAGCTATTCGACAAAGTGTGAGCTCATTAAAATTAGTGAGTAATAATCAAATACAAACGTTATTAGCACAAAATGCTGATGCAGCATTGATGTATTTTCAAAATCCGGATATTCAGCAGAATATGGCCTCTACGAATGGGATTGTCGGTTTCTTTAAGAATGAGGATAACTGGAATAAAGAACTGGTTTTCTGTTTTAAGGGAACCCAACCTTTTAACTTGTCAAATGCAAGTTGGTTGTATTGGGATGGTGCGACGAAACATAGTCAGTTGATGGCAACAGGTGGTGGAGCATGTCAGGCACTTAGTAGCGAAGATAAACGTGATGTAACCAAGTTTTCTGGCGGACGCTCACAAGTGGTGACACAGGTTCATATTAAAAAAGCAGCCTCTACGGCTCAACCTTTCTCGGATTTAGCGCGTGGCACAGATGTCATTGGTGCAAAAACAGAGAATAGTATTCGTTTGCGTGTACAGGTGACCTCAGTAATGGAAGGGCTACTTTCAAACCCTAATAGTGATTTATTTGATACGAAAACAGGGTGTTTGAATAAAAGTATTGAGCTAACGCCAGAAGCGATTGAAAAAAAAGAAACAGGATTGGTTCAGTGCCTACAAGAGAAAAATATTTTATATAGCACACAAGTTGCAGAATATCGCTTCTTATCTGACTTTGAGCCGTCAGGTTCATAAGGGAGAAATGATCATGAAAAATAATAAGATGAAACAACAAAAACCAATCAATGTAAGTAATAACAACATGAAATGGATTGTATTGATCGGTTCTGCATTGTCATGTTTCTTTATTGTTTCACCCTCGGTTCATGCAAGTGATGTTGAGATCTACCGACAAGGGAGTAGTGGGGGAAATAGCACCATTATGTTAATGGTAGATACCTCCCAAAGTATGGGATCTCCTGCATTGGACTTATTAAAAGACTATCCATTATGTATCAGCAGTAAGGTATTTGCAGTTGTTGGGGCATTGCCTGTTGTGGATGTTAAGTTGACGCCACCAGCTGGAACAGAAGTCTATTGTGATGTGGTTTTTCCAAAAGCAGTTTTAGACTTATTAGGTACGGTCGACACCATCACAGGAACCCAAAAAAATAGCTTATTGGGTTTGCAAAGTTCATTAGATTATATGCGTGCCAGTTGTACGCCATTTTCTAAGCTTGACGCAAGTGAACCTGTTCGGAGTAATAAAATCCTTTCCGTGAATATTAATTTGGGTGAAGGTTATCGCTGTTATAGTCGTTTATCCCGAATCAAAATGGCTGTGCGTGATGTTTTAAATGGTAATGCTAAGAATGGGGTTACGGCATTATCTCCTAAAACAGCAATAGGACTTACGGTTGCTCCTGCTAAAAACAGTAGTGGGGTAAACCCAAAAGCAGGAATGATTGTCGTGCCTGCGCTAGAGCTAGGCTATAAAAAGGGAGATAAAGATGAAAGTGGTACAGTCGTAGCCGATGATAGTAACCAGCGAAAAGCTCTTAAAGCTGCAATAGATGGTTTGGCACCAAGTTCGGATCCATTGGGAAATACGTTGGATAAAGTTGTGGGCATTCTTGGAAATGTACTTGATGGGCTTAATATTCTTGGTTTAGTTACAGATGTACTTGGGCTTATTGGTAGTCTTCCCGCAACACTTGTTGCTTTATTAAATAACCCAGAATCACCGTTGGTCACAGCCTATGCCGAAACTGGGGCTTATTTACTTGGACATAATACTAGAGCAACAGGCGAGATTCTGTCTGAGTTTGAAGTGCCCGTTGCTAAGCCAAGTGTTGCATATAAATGTTTAACTCGACAAACAAATAATGATTGTACTTTATATGATAAAAAGACTAGTTGGCCAAATGACATATTAATAGAATATCCCATTCCAACGGGTTACATTCGTACTGAACAAGTAACACCAAGCAATGGGCTGCTAGGTGATTTGCTGGGAGCACTGCTTGGATGGTTGTCTGGTAATACCAATAAGAGCGTGGTTCGTTATTACTATGCTGCGGATGCGAGTTATTCTGGCTATAACTATCGTGCTACTACTATTCCAATGAAGGTAAATAGTAGTGATTATGATAATCCAACTTCGATCAAACAAAAAATAAGTGGAGTGACAACTTCACAATGCCAAGCACAAGGGATTTTTGTTTTAACAGGCAATGCACCAAAACTTGTGCCAGCTGATGCGTTGGGAGTACAGCGCATTATGCAAAAATCACTTGGAAAAACTGCAACAACCAATATTAATGATTTTTGTAAGGCAAGTCCGCCAAGTGGTTGGGAGTTGGGTAGCTCTACAGCGACCTGGGCATGCTTGGCGAATTATTCCAAAGCATTATTGGATAGCAATGCTGCTTATCGAACACAGGTTGAGATCAAAACAGGTGTAGCAGGGATAGGTAAAGAGTTTAATTATGTACGGCTCAGTGGCGACACGGTCATTGGTGTCGGTACAGGTGGCAGTATTGTCAATACCTTGTTGAGTAGTGTAAAAAGTTTATTAAATGCTGCATTGAGTCTCTTGAGTATTATTGCTGATCTAAGACCACTTTTAAATGTGGTTGATATCATTTTGCCGACTCAGCCTACAACCGATGCAGAACTTGGAGATGTGAGGAATCTTGCATATTGGGGTAAAGAAGGCAAGGGTGGTTGGTATACAGAAGCAAGTACAGGAGGCATTGCACAAAGTATTGTCAATTTTAATCAGCATATTGCTGATGTGGAATCAGCGCCATTTATGGGCTTACAAACCATTCCTGCTGATCCATTAACACCCTATCAATTAAGCAATGATGTTTATAACAGTATGTTTGCACCCGCGGATCAACAAAATTGGTTTGGAAATCTTAAAAAATATTCCGTTACAGATATGACCAGTGGAAATAATGTTATCCGTATGGTGGATTGGAAAGATCAATGGAATAGTAATGAATTAGAAGATCAAGATAAAAACACTAAATTATTTACTGGTGGGGCATTAGGTCAACTGAATACTTTGCGTGCAACAAAGACGGATACGTCAGCACGTAAGTTATGGATTAACCGAAATTGTCAAACGGATGGTTCCTTTGCTGAAAGTTCAAGCTTGAAAAAAGTAACAGCTGATTATTTGGCTGATTCGAGTGCGGCACGCTGTGCAATAAATGCTTCTGCCAAAGATAGCTATGGGGGGTATTTAATGAGTCTCTTGGGCTATCAGTTAGATAATCCTGAAAGTGCAACAGGAAATAGCCTTACTCAAAGTGAACCACTTTGGCAGATGGGGATGTCACTGCATTCTACGCCATTAAAACTGACTCAATATGCTAAGTTTGATACGAACAAAATTGATCGGGATGATTACATTGCTTTTGGTTCAACTCAAGGGTTGTTACATGTCGTGGATGCCGATGATGGGAAAGAGAAATTTGCTTTTGTGCCAAATGAAATGCTGGAAAATGCTGAGCAAAGAAAAGCGTTTGTAAAAGACCGTAAAGGTTTCTGGCCTGATATGCCGTATGGTATAGACGGTGCGTGGACTGCTTATACTGAATATGCCTATGGTATGGGCAGTGATGGCAAAGTTTATGCAACTGTTCAGCAAGCAAAGAATAAAGATATTGTCATCGCAACAGGAAAACAAACTTTATATGGTGGTTTGCGTATGGGAGGGCGTAGTTATTATGCACTTAACCTTGCAGATCTAGACAAGCCAGAAATTAAATTCCATATCGATCCAAATACAGGCAAAGTTTATTCTGCAGCAAATCCGGCAGGGCAAGCATTCTCCGCAATCGAGAATATGGGGCAAAGCTGGTCTAAACCTACAATTGCTTATGTCAATTGGAAAGGGCAACGTAAACAAGTGATGTTTGTAGGAGGTGGCTATGATGCATCAGGGGCAGTTACTTGTGCTGATTTGGAAACAGGTGTGAGTTTATCTGCTTATAGTAACAAGGGGTATGAGTGCCCAACATATAACCAAACCAATAAAAAAGGTGCGGGGGTTTATATGTTTGATGCTGATAATGGTGATCTATTGTGGTGGGCAAGTGCGAGTGCAATAACTAAAAACGATACTGCAAAAGAGAATGCCTTAAAGGTAACGAATATGGATTATAGTGTTGTTAGTCGTATTAGTGTCGCTGATCGTGACGGCAATGGCTTAGTTGATCATTTGTATTTTGGTGATTTAGGGGGGCAGGTTTGGCGAGTGGATATCAATGCCAATACAACAACAGGTGATTTTGCACAACGCGCGACACGTATCCTAAATTTACATGCAACAGCTGGTCTTAGCCCACGATTCTTTGATGCACCAAACTTTACTGTCTATGGCTATGAACAACCATTAGCTGTCATTAGCATTGCCTCAGGCAATCGTAGTTTACCAGCCAGTGATTCTAGCTCAGGGGCTATTTATAATCTGTTTGATCGCGATGTAATTAAAACCAATTTATATTCCTTGGCAGTAGATAAATTAGAAACAAAAGATATTGATTTAACAACAACAGACAAAGCGCTACGCGGCATATTAGGTAAAGACGAAGCTAAAGATAAGAATATTGCAGAAGTAAAAGCATTGATGCCAAATGGCTGGGCCGTTTCTTTTGCCAATGCGAAGAAAGTTACAGATGAAATGGTTGTAATGAACAAGAATTTGTATGCCAGTGTGT
The DNA here is from genome assembly GCF_013072695.1 of Acinetobacter sp. Ac_5812. Taxonomy (GTDB): domain Bacteria; phylum Pseudomonadota; class Gammaproteobacteria; order Pseudomonadales; family Moraxellaceae; genus Acinetobacter. The sequence goes on along the minus strand of NZ_LXUK01000001.1, from coordinate 117,208 downwards.
ATGACCGCGGCGTAAGGCCTACCTGTCCAGTTCAGGTGCGTGGGAAAACAGAGGTGTACCGTTATTGTTTACCTTTTGGGGTATGTGAACAAGCGCAGCTTTCTGAAAGCGTTGGATTGGTGGGTAAATCTGGCGATGGAATTGTGGCACTGAGTGTTGGGGCAGGTTCGACAAGTAAAAACAATTTGCAATCACGTGGACTGATTTCGGGGAATAGTAGCAATACGTTGAGTGGTTTGCCTGTCAATCAAATGCGCCGTCAATTGGTGCCACTCACTTGGTATGAACGTAATGAATAAAATGCAGTTATGTCGATGTGTCGCTTCGGAAGTGGTAAGACCGAGTGTTTCTTACGACTTCCGATCGAGTACTCGTTCTTGTGCAACGCGGAAACCTTGTACAGGTTTTACCCTAATTGAATTGATGATTACGGTTGCAATCGTGGCAATTATTGCTGCGATTGCAATTCCAAGTTATGACACTTATATTCGCCGTGCAGACTTATCTACAGCACAACAAGAAATGCTTAAAGTTGCTGAGCTTTTGGAAAAACATCGGTCACGCAATTTTAGTTATGATGGTTTTGTGCTGAAAGGAACCGCGACGAATCAAGGTGCTTACTACACCGTACCTAGCGCAACCAACACCACGTTGCTTCTACCTTTGACAGCAACGAGTGCTAACCAAAAATTTACCTTAACATTAACGGTCAATACTCAGGCGTGGTCATTAAAAGCCGTGAGTCAAAGTCCGAGGAATTATTCCTTGTTATTCACAAGTACAGGCCTTAAATGTAAAACCAAAACGGCTGCAAATATCACGACATCAAGCTGTGGTAATGAGACAGAAGACTGGTAACTCAGTAGATTTTATAAATTAAATTCAGAGCTGTGGATAACCCCAAATTTAATCTTTCTTTCAAAGCAAATATAACGTAGAATATCGCCCTCTATGAAAGGGGTTTGAAGTGTTGCCGATGGTCGGCGCAGGGATAATCCGTAAAAATTATAAGGTTGTTCTCATGGTTGTTATTCGTTTAGCGCGCGGTGGTGCGAAAAAACGTCCATTCTATCAAATCATTGTAACTGATAGCCGCAATGCACGTGATGGTCGTTTCATCGAGCGTATTGGTTTCTTTAACCCAACTGCACAAGGTAAAGCTGAAAAAGTTCGTTTAGATGCTGACCGTTTTGCTCACTGGGTTGCACAAGGTGCTCAACCTTCAGATCGCGTTGCTTCTTTAGCTGCTCAAGCTAAAAAAGCTGCAACTACTGCATAATTGTAGTAGGTAGCCCATGACATCGACACAGAATGTGCCAGAAGATCGTATTCAGATTGGACAGTTACGTTCAGCTTATGGATTGAATGGGTGGCTCTGGGTTTACTCTAATACAGAACCTATGAGCAATATGTTTGACTACCTTCCTTGGTACATTGAAACCAAGGCAGGTTGGCAAACTATTGATGTAAAACGTTGGAAACCACACGGCAAAGGCTTGGTTGTTGCATTAAAGGACGTGAATGATCGTACTGGTGCAGAAAATCTGGTTGGTGCGAATATCTGGATTGCCAAATCTCAGCTTCCAAAAGCAGATGTAGACGAGTACTACTGGTCTGATCTGAAAGGTCTAACGGTGTTAGGTCTTGATGATGAAGAACAAGAAGTCAATCTCGGTCAAATCTACGAACTGTTTGAAACAGGTGCTAATGATGTCATGGTTGTCAAAGCGACGCCTGATAGCATTGACGCTGAAGAGCGAATGATTCCTTGGCATAAAGATGTGGTACAACGCGTTGATCTTGAAGCTGGTCGTATTTACGTCAATTGGGGCGTAGACTACTAATCCTTTCGGGGACGGTCGCGCAGCAGGAAAATAGAGGAGTCTGCGGTGTTTTTTGCAGTCATCACATTGTTTCCTGAAATGTTTGAAGCGATTACAGCGCACGGGATTAGCGGGCGTGCAGCAAAGCGTGACATCGTGCAAGTGACTTGCATTAACCCACGAGATTTTGCTGAGGGCAACTATAAACGAGTGGATGAACGTCCGTTCGGTGGTGGTCCGGGTATGGTGATGATGGCTGAGCCGTTGGCACAAGCAATTACCCATGCTAAACAACTTGCAATGCAAGCGGGCTGTGTTCATGCGCCAGTGGTGTATATGTCACCGCAAGGCAAAACCTTAAATGAACAGGCAGTACAGCAATTCGTTGACTATGATGGTTTGATTGTATTGTGTGGTCGTTATGAAGGGGTCGATGAGCGTTTAATCCAGCATTATGTTGATCAAGAATGGTCAATTGGGGATTATGTCTTATCGGGTGGTGAACTTCCTGCGATGGTATTGCTCGACAGTATTATTCGTCGATTGCCCAATGTCATGTCTGACGAGCAATCTGCGATACAAGATTCTTTTGTGGATGGTCTATTGGATTGTCCACAATATACCAAGCCTGACTGTTTCGAAGGGTTGGATGTGCCTGAGGTACTTAAATCAGGACATCATGCCAATATTGAGAAATGGCGTTTTTTGCAGCGTTATCAACGTACTTTAGACCGTCGACCAGAATTGGTGGAAAAAGTAGAGTTGAGCAAACAGCAAATTAAATGGTTAAAAAATTCGAAAGATTAAACTGGTATCAGTTTGTCTTCGTACCCAACGAGAAGCGTTGCTTCGAGTTTTACTTAAACTTGGTTTAAGTTAAAAATAGGCTCTTTAAGGCAATTTTGCCCTAAAGGGAAAGTTAAACGGGAGATATGCGCTTTAGCCTCTATTCCCAGCGGTGTCAGAGACCTCTTCTCTCCCGCACATATTGGAGATTCCACATGAGTGGTAAACATCCTTTAGTTCAAGCTGTTGAAAATGCACAGTTAAAATCAGACATCCCTGCTTTTGCACCGGGCGATACAGTTATCGTTCAAGTTAAAGTAAAAGAGGGTGAACGTGAACGTCTTCAAGCATTTGAAGGTGTTGTAATCGCGAAGAAAAATCGTGGTTTGAACTCTGCTTTCACAGTTCGTAAAATCTCTAGCGGTGTTGGTGTTGAGCGTGTTTTCCAAACTCACTCTCCAATCGTTGCTAAAATCGAAGTGAAACGTCGTGGTGACGTTCGTCGTGCTAAACTTTACTACCTACGCGAGTTGTCTGGTAAAGCTGCACGTATTCGTGAAAAGTTACCAGCTCGTAAACAAGGTTAATTTTAACTTTGTTGTAAAGCAAAAAAATGCGCCTTTGGCGCATTTTTTTATGTCTGTTTGCGGCTAAAAGCCAATCCTTTTTTAAATCCTAGGCCGAGTTTTGCTAAAATAGACCTTTATGCTTTGATTTTTCTTTTATGAAAAAAAGTTCTTACCGCCATTTAAGCGGTGTTTTCCTATTAAATAAGCCTTTAGGTTTAAGTTCTAATTCTGCGCTGCAAAAAGTACGTCGACTTTTTAATGCGCAAAAAGCAGGCCACACAGGTGCGCTCGATCCATTGGCAACCGGTTTATTGCCGATCTGTTTAGGTGAGGCGACTAAGTTTTCGCATTATTTATTGGATTCAACCAAGCGTTATCAAACCACAGTCAAGTTAGGGCAAACCACAGCGACAGGTGATGTTGAAGGTGAAATTCTCCAACAGAGAGAAGTACCGACATTAACCGCAGAGCATATTGAACAGGTTCTGGCACAATTCCGTGGTGATATTCAACAAGTGCCACCGATGTATTCAGCTTTGAAACGTGATGGTCGTCCACTATATGAATTGGCGCGTAAAGGGATCGAAATTGAGCGCGAAGCGCGCCCAGTCACCATCTATGACTTAACATTGGTTGATTTTACTGAAGATAGTCTGACACTCGATGTGACTTGTTCGAAAGGCACTTATATTCGCGTATTAGGCGAAGATATTGGCGAAGCTTTAGGTTGTGGTGGGCATCTAACCAAATTGCATCGTACTCAAACAGGTCACTTTGAGATTAATCCAAGTTATACCATTGAATATCTCGAAAGCCTTTCTTTGGAGGAGCGGGATGCATTATTACTGTCAGTCTATGCACCTGTTGAGCATTTTCCTCGGGTGCAATTGCCTGAAGGTCGTGAAAAGTATTTTGGTAACGGTCAGGAAAGTAATATCGATCATGAAGCTGCAGCTGAAGTGCTGGTTTTTGATGGGGAACGTTGCTTAGGTTTGGCCGAGATCACCGATAAAAAACGTTTAGTACCAAAACGCTTGTTAAATTTATAAGAGTATCGTCAATGGAATGGGAACTGATTCTAACTTTAGTGTTCTTTGCTTTTTGTGCGGGAACCATTGACGCAGCTGTCGGTGGCGGTGGTTTGATTCAGATTCCTGCCCTGATGGGGGCTTTACCACAAACTGCACCTGCCACCTTGTTTGGAACCAATAAACTGGCCTCGATTTGTGGCACAGGTTCGGCAGCATTTTCATTTGTGCGTCGTGTCAAATTGCAATGGTCATTACTCGGTGTGATTGCATTATTTGCCTTTATTAGCTCTTTTATTGGGGCGGCCTGTGTGTCATTGGTGCCGACGCATATCTTAAGACCGATTGTCTTGATTATGCTGATTGTGATTGCGATTTATACCTTCGCTAAAAAGCAGTTTGGGCAAGTCCATGTTGATCAAAAAATCACGCCAAAGTTACTGCTACTGGCTGCGATGGGTAGCTTAGCGATTGGTTTTTATGATGGTATTTTTGGCCCAGGTACGGGCAGTTTCTTTATTTTCTTTTTTATTCGCTTTTTGCAAGTCGATTTTTTACATGCTTCGGCATTGTCAAAGATTGGCAATTTCATGACCAATTTGGCAGCACTCAGTTTCTTTATTCCGACAGGGCATGTGCTATTTGCATTAGGCTTGATGATGGCCGTTGCCAATATTGCGGGTTCATTATTGGGTGTGCGTTTGGCTTTAAAATATGGCAGTGGTTTTATCCGCATTTTATTCTTGATACTGGTGAGTATTTTGATCTGTCGTTTGGGCTATCAAATTATTACGGGATAGAGGCTTAGATCTAACTAAGCTTTTCCACCGCGTAAGGTAACGCCAATCGAAGCCACCATAATACAGGCCAAAGCCACCCATTGAATTAAGCTAATGCGCTCATGGAGCAGCACCAAACCTGCTAATGCCGCTAATGCAGGTGCAAGGCTGGAAAGCGTCCCATAGCTGAGCTTGGTCAGACGTTTGAGTGCCATTAAATCCAGAGCATAAGGAATCGCAGTTGCCATTAGGGCAATCACCAGTGCTTTGCCCCAATATTGAGTGTCTAGCAGTACAGGCGCATTATTCCATAGCCCGAAGGGTAGGAGCGTCAGTGCGGATAAACCAATAGCAATAGTTAGCGCATGCATGCCAATATTTTGCTGTACTACACGATGTCCATAATATATATACAAGGCCCAGAAGAATCCTGCGCCCAGCGCACATGCCGCACCGATATAGGAAAAATGCTGTGCTTGAGCATCGTGCCACGGTACCATCAAAGCAATGCCTAAAATCGCAAATGCCACCCAAATATAATCACTGCGCTGTTTAATCGAGAGTAAGGCCAAACCCAATGGACCGATAAACTCTAAGCCCACCGCAATCCCTTGAGGTAACTTACCCAAAGAGGTGTAGAACAGAATATTCATACAACACAAGGCTGCGCTATAACAGAGTAAATCTCGCCATTTTAGCTCCTTCAATTTGGCAATGATTTTCCATGAACGGAACATGATCGCCACCAGAATGGTCGCAAAACACAGTCTTAAAATGGTCACGGTGAGTGGATCAAGCGTGGCGATTAATTGCTTGGCAAAGGATGCGCTGATCTGATAAGACAGCATGGACAACACCATGTACAGCACGGCAACCAATTGGAGATTTTTCATCTAAGATCTCCACGATAAGCGAGAGCGTTTTTCTGATGCAGAGGCAAGAGCATTTATTTGGCCTCTTTTTGCTGTCGCGCTTGTTGCGTGGTAAAGGTGCAGCCAATTGAGGCAATAATAATCGTGCCCAGTGCCAGCCATTGATTCCAAAGCAACATTTCACCAAGGAAAATAAAGCCTGAGAGAGCGGCAACTGCGGGTTCCAAGCTCATCAAGGTTCCAAAACTGAGTGGGGTTAAACTGCGTAGCGCAATCATTTCTAGGGTAAATGGTAGAGCACTGGCTAAAATCGCTAGCCCGATAAAATAATATAAATTAGGCAGTTCAAACACCCGGTCGATTGCTCCTGAAAAGAGAGCGAAAGGCAGCAGACAGAGCATACCAATCGACATGCCTAAGCAAACGGTATGGTTGCCCGAGATGCCCGAAGGCTTTTGCCCTGCAATAATATACAGTGCCCAACACGCACCTGCACTGATGGCAAAGAATACGCCAAGCATGTCGAGACCTTGTTGTGCCTGTTGCAAAGGAAACAGCAACATTAAGCCCAGAATGGCACAGCCAACCCAGATGAAGTCATATTTCTGCCGAGCATGATACAGCGCGACGCTTAAAGGCCCAATAAATTCAAAGGCAACGGCAAGGCCTAGCGGTAAGCGTTCTAGTGATAAATAGAACAGCGCATTCATCCCTGCAAGTGCCACCCCATAAGTGAGAATCGCTTTCCAGCGCACTACTTTGAAGTTGATGGTCCAGATCTTAAAAATCACCGCCAATATGATCGCACCAAAAAATAGGCGCATAGCGGAAACGGTTAATACGGGAAAGCTTTGAAACAGAATTTTGGCCAAAGAACCACTGCCTTGTACACACAACATGGCAATCATTAATAGCAATAAAGCATGGAGTGGTGTTTTCAGTACAGGGCTAGACATTTTATTATTTAACAGTTGGTATAATATTCACATAATAAGTCAAACGCCCATAAAAAAGCCACAGCATCAACTGTGGCTTTTTCGACATTATTCTAAATATTACTTAGAACAATACGCGAACGCGGATGGTACCTTCAACATGGTTCAAGGTATCAAGCGCTTCTTGAGATGCAGATGCGTCAACATCCATTACCAAGTAACCGATATCACCTTTGGTCATTAAAGACTGACCAGAGATGTTGATGCCTTGTTCAGCGAACAAGGTGTTGATTTTCGATAACACACCTGGCACGTTTTTGTGGATGTGAAGCAAACGGTGCTGACCATCAGAAAGTGGTAATGCGATTTCTGGGAAGTTCACCGCAGAAAGGGTCATCCCTTTGTCTGAATAAGCAACGAATTTTTCAGCCACTTCTAAACCAATGTTTGCTTGCGCTTCCATGGTCGAACCACCCACGTGAGGGGTTAAGATCACGTTGTCTAAACCGCGAAGTGGAGATAGGAACTCTTCACCATTGGCTTTTGGTTCTTTCGGGAATACGTCAACCGCTGCACCCGCGATGTGACCTGATTTGATCGCATCTGCTAAATCTTCGATCACCACACAGGTACCACGTGCTGCGTTCAAGAAGATTGAGCCTTTTTTCATTTTCGCGAATTGTTCTTTCTTGAAGAAATTACGCGTAGATGGAACATCTGGAACGTGTAGCGTTACCACATCCGCAGTTGCTAAAAGTTCATCTAAAGAGCCAACTTGACGTGCATTACCCAATGGTAATTTAGTCACAGCATCAAAATAGATGACTTTCATACCTAAGCTTTCTGCCAATACAGAAAGTTGTGAACCGATCGAGCCGTAACCGACGATACCTAGCGTCTTACCACGAGTTTCAAATGAACCCACCGCAGCTTTATTCCAACCGCCCGCATGTGTATCTTTCGATTTTTCAGGTACACGACGAAGCAACAGAATTGTTTCAGCAAGAACCAATTCTGCAACCGAACGTGTATTTGAATACGGTGCGTTGAATACAGGGATACCACGAGACATCGCCGCTTTTAAATCGACTTGGTTGGTACCAATACAGAAGCAACCGACTGCGATCAGTTTGTTCGCAGCTTCAAAGATTTCTTCAGTTAATTGCGTACGGGAACGAATACCAATGAAGTGAGCATCTTTAACTGCTTCTTTTAAAGCATCGCCTTCAAGCGCAGTTTTGTGATAATCGATGTTGGTATAACCCGCTGCATTTAAGGTATCGATGGCATTTTGATGCACACCTTCTAACAGAAGGAAACGGATTTTGTCTTTAGGTAGTGATAGATGTTGGCTCATTACGGCTCCGCTACAAAGGCCAAAATTTAGTTGCAGTACTATAGCATAGAGCTTTGAGATATAAATATTTGGTTTAAAATTAGCACGGCAGAATTATTGATAATTTTTCAGTTGAAGCTGAATTTTATTGGTTATACACATTTTGTTATTACAGTATCTTTATCCTAAGCTTTATCCCATGCCTGCTTCTATGTAAAATGCAGAGATCTGATAGTCAAATCTGAAAACATCAGGTTTGCGCTGTTCTGCCGAGTTTCTATATGTTGAATACACCATTTTAAGATATTGAAAAATATTGTGTTGTTATTCAAATGCTCTATCTTTACTTCTTGCTAGGCCTGTAAACGATGAATGCTTCAGTCGCTTTAACACCTGAGTTATTGACCCAATTAACGGCAATTGTGGGTGAAAACCGAATTAAAACCGATGCCGACAGTTTGGAAAATTGGGGACGAGATCATACCAAACATTTTGATCCGAACCCATCAGTCATCGTTTTCCCTTCAAGCACTGAACAAGTTCAGGCCATTGTCAAACTTGCCAACCAGTTTAATGTGGCGATTACCCCATCGGGTGGTCGTACTGGCCTTTCAGCGGGTGCAGTGGCTGCCAATGGTGAGATCGTAATTAGCTTTGACAAGATGAACCAGATTCTTGAATTCTTCCCCGCAGATCGTATGGTCCGTGTTCAAGCAGGCGTGGTGACTGAGCAATTACAGAATTATGCCGAAGAACAGGGTATGTATTATCCAGTCGATTTTGCTTCTGCAGGCTCAAGCCAGATTGGCGGTAACATCGGTACCAATGCCGGCGGCATTAAAGTGATCAAATACGGCATGACCCGTAACTGGGTACTCGGTTTAACTGTAGTGACAGGTAAAGGTGATGTACTGCGTTTAAACAAAGGCATGATTAAGAATGCGACTGGTTATTCGTTACAGCATTTATTTATCGGTGGTGAAGGTACGTTAGGTTTAGTGACAGAAGCTGAAATCAAGCTTGAGCGTCAGCCACAGAACTTACAAGTGATGGTATTGGGTGCGCCTGACTTTGAAGCAGTCATGCCTGTATTGCATGCTTTCCAAAATGCAATCGACCTGACTGCTTTTGAATTCTTTGGTGAATTGGCAATGCAGAAAGTATTGGATCGCGGTCATGTACAACGTCCATTTGAAACACAATGTCCGTTCTATGTGTTATTGGAATTTGAAGCACCGTATGAACCAATCATGGACAAGGCAATGCAGATTTTTGAGCATTGTATGGAACAAGGTTGGGTGATTGATGGCGTGATGAGCCAAAGCCTTGAACAGGCGCAAAGCTTATGGCGTTTACGCGAAGATATTTCAGAGTCGATTGCGCCGTTTATTCCATACAAAAATGACATTTCTGTATTAATTACCCATGTACCTGCGTTTATTGCAGAAATTGATGCGATTGTTGCGGATAATTATCCAGACTTTGAAATTTGCTGGTTTGGTCATATTGGTGACGGTAACTTGCACCTCAATATTTTAAAACCTGAAAACCTGACCAAAGATGAATTCTTTGCCAAGTGTCAGGTGGTGAATAAATACGTGTTTGAGACCGTGAAAAAGTATGATGGTTCGATCTCTGCCGAGCACGGTGTCGGTATGACTAAGAAGCCATATTTGGAATATTCGCGTTCGCCTGAAGAAATTGAATATATGAAAGCATTGAAATTGGCGTTTGACCCGAATGGGATTATGAACCCAGGTAAATTATTTGATCTCTAATGCTTGATTAAATAAAAGAAGTTCTGTTAAAAGCGTATCGTAAGATGCGCTTTTTTATTGTTCATAAATCAAAGTTAATAATGAAAATTTATTTTTATAATACGAAATATAAATATATAAACTTATTTATCACTATTTGTTGACATTATATGCCAATTAAAGGTCTATATAAGTTTTTGTTAGCTAAATAAATAAAAATAATGTATTTGATATTAACTATTCAATTAAATAAGAATGAGGGTGTAGAAGTGAATCCTAAAAAAAAATTATCCCAAGATGAAGTGTCCAATTTATCTGTAGAGGAAATTCACAAACGTATTGCTGCTGAACAAGAGTTTATGAATAAAAAGAAGCATAAAAAGTTCTTTGCTGCGACAGATGGTTCTAAAACAAAAAATGGTGGATTAATCAGAGCGACGATTAACCAAAAAATTAAGGCACAAGGTCATCTTATTGCTGTTGTTGGTGATGAAGCCATTTATGAGGATGGAACAACCTCTAAAATTATTTCGGGTGCTGGCGACGCAGGGTCAATTGAAGGATATGACATTGCACTTGTTGGTAGCCGTTTAGAAAATGGTGATGAAATCATTGAAAGTCTACAATCTGTATTTGAGTATCGTTTGTATGCTGATCAAGAAATCCCTCAAGGTTTTCTCTGTCATGACTAAATTTCTTAGGAGACAATCATGGCTGTAGGCTTTGCAATTCATAACTCGATGACAAATCATGGTGGTATCATTCCTGCAACCCAAATGAGAACCTCTCAAATGGGTAACTTATTTTTGGTAGCAGGTGATGGCCATTTTTGCCCTAAATGTAAATGTTGGTCAAAGATTATTAAAAGTCATGATCATATTATTCTTGATGGCAAAGCTGTTGCTTATGTCGGTGATCAGCTTACTTGTGGTGCTAAAATTTTGCCGAAACAATCTCATGTTGTGGGGGATAGTAAAGGAAGTAGCTTAAGTTCAAATATAAATAATAAAACTGTTATGACTGATAGCTTCGCCAATAAGGCAGAACAAACAGAAAATAGCGTCACTTTTTATTTCAAGAATGAAGTTACCCAAGAGCCAATTGCTGATTTTTTTACACTATCACCCTCTCCACCGGCGAACAAATAGATGGTCACACTGACGAAGAAGGGAAAACAGCTCTTACAACCACTGGAATCACAGCTACAGATGTAAAAGTTGAGACTTTTGACCTTTCTAAACCAATGGATAAATGGGAGTAAATATTATGGCTCAACAAATAGATCCATCATCAGAAGCTATGGGAGCTTGGCCTCAAAAAGTTGAATAATGTAATGTCCCTCAACCTTTCTGTACTTTTCAATTTAATCGAAAAATTGTTCAACCTTATAACTTTATGATGCCTCAATGGGCATGGGAATTAGTCGAAAAAAGAAATAAATTAGAGTTTTTATTAGCTGTTCGATATGGTATGGAATTCGATTTAAACCAAATAAATAACGCTTTATTGCATAGACCATCATTTCACACAGTAAAATATGTGGAATTTCAATATTATCTAAAAAAGCATGCATTAAAAGAAATTGCAGTTCTTATGGCTGAATTTGAATCAAAAAATTTCTCCATCAGATTTAAAACATCATTTTCAGTCTTAGATCTGGTATCTTTGAAAGGAACTATAGATACACTCAATCCTACCGAACTTGTAAAAAATGCAACTGAATTAGCTCGAAATAATTACAATGGAACAGTGATTAATAGACAGTTATTTAAGCAAATTTTTAATCAAGATTATGATCCTCAAGCATTAAAACTATTAGCTAGTGATCGTCGATATCCAGATACTAATACAGGTTCAAGGAACTGGTAATATGTTAGCTGCTAAAAAAATTATACTCATATGTCTTTTATTACTTTCTAGTGGTTGTAGTAATAAAACACCTCCAAAAGAACAACTTGTATTGCAAATACCATTACCTCCTATTTTAATTGGTTTTGATAGTATTGTTTATGCAAAAGCATTACAACAACAACCGTCTGACTTAACAAAAAGTATTTATGATTCCTCAATATCAAAAGCAATGTTTTTTGAAAGGCTTTTACGTGATTCTGGTAAAAATGATGACTTCGAAAAAGATATGGAGATCACTCAAATTAATTCCCTATGTGTAATGGGAAAATTCTTACTTTCAGATAAATATAAAGATGCATTGAACTTAAAAGGGGATGTTTATACAGAATTCTATGGTTGGCTTAGTAAAAAACAACAAAAATGGGAAAGTTTATTATCCCATCAAGATAAAAGAATATTTGATGTTCCTTGCTCAACTTTAAAGTAAATTCTCTATTTCCCCCAATTTTTCTTAACTTTGGGGCTACATCCCAAAACTCATTTCTCAATCTTGTTTAGGTTGGGGTTACTCTATTTCTAATTGTCTCTTGCATCTGGAGGATAGCTTTTTAATATATTGGACATTTGAGCAAATTCTACTATGAACTATTGTTTAAGAGATTTCTCTATGCCAATGATATTATGAATAAAGTACGATCAGTAAGCATTCCTTTACTGATCGTCTTGGGTTTAGATGCTGCTGTTTAGAATACGGATTTTTACATCCGCAACATGCTCTTTAGTAGCTTCAAAATGCTGCTGCATATGGGCAGTTTGCATATGGGCTGCTAAATGAGCAGTACTTTGCCATTTCTCTAAGATGACAATCATATTTTCATCAGTTGCTTGCATCTCAATCGCAGGAAGATGATCAATCAAGGGTTCATAGCCATGACAACCATCTTCTGCCAGTACCGTTGGAATGATTTTTTGAAAAGCATCTAAAACTGCTTGGCGATGTTCCGCACCTGCATGCGTATAAATTTCAGCAATAATGGTTAGCATGATATTTTCTCACTTAATGGCTTGTGGCAAACAACTGATCTAAATGGGTTTTATACGCTTCGATATAACTTGGTACGTTTGGCGCCTTAATGACATCATTCACAATAAAGGTCGGCAGTGAGTCCATACCCAAGAATTGATTGGCTTTATGGAAAGGTAAATAAACGCCATCCACACCAACGCCGTGGAAGAACTGGTCTGGATCGGTAAAGGCTTCCATTGGTGCATTCCAAGTTAAAGACAACATATATTTTTTACCTTGGATTAGGCCACCTGAACCATACTTTTTCGATGCATCTGAACGGCTACGGCCATCGCTGGCATACAGTGAACCATGGCCAATCGTGAAGATATCATCGATGTATTTTTTCATGGTCCATGGTGCGCCCATCCACCAACCTGGCATTTGGTAAATCACCACATCTGCCCATAGATATTTGGCAATTTCGGCTTGAATATCATAGTCACTGTCGGTACGAGTCACTTGTACCTGATGACCTAAGGTGCTTAGATGTGCTTGAGAAAACTCGGTCAGGGTGTCGTTCAACTCACCATTCGAATGTGCAAATTGTTTGGCACCATTAATAATTAAAATATTGCTCATGCGATTACTCAAAAATAAATCTCTAAAAACTGGAACGCATTTTAGAAAATCTATTCATGAGTAAAAATGCATAAATGAGCAAAAGACTATTGATCAAAAGTCAATAATTGAACTATTCGATTTTAGATTTTTTAGCTTTATACCAACGACGAATGCCCCATAAAATCGCAATCATTAAATCTGTCGCACCTTATGTTTGAATTTAAATTTTATTCACATAAGTGGCTCCAAAGAAGTAATCTTATAAAATAGCTTTGATAGGCTCAGATTATTATAATTAACAAATATATCTAATTATATTGATATATTAGGCCATAAATTAATTTTTCAAAAATATTAATTTTTAAAAATTAAAAAGTTACCATAAAAAAGGAAAAATAATATTTAAATATTTAAATATTTAAAAATTTGGCATAGAGTAAATTGATCTTAATTAACCTGAATCCTACTTAAGGAGATAAGATCATCACAACTTGTGAGCGATTCGATATCTTGTTTATGAAAAAATTTATGATTAGATCTGATAGAACTAAAATTGGATTTAAATAGTCATAAAAATTACAATTATTTCATTGTCTTAAATAAATATCTTAGCCCTGATTCGAGGTGATTACGTTTTTCTATTCTTTAATATGTCAGAGAGGTTCTTAAAATTAATTGTTTAAAAAATTAAAATCTAAATATCAGGAATTAAGTTGATGAAAAGTTTGTGTTATATTTTAAGTATTTTAACAGCCTTTACTTCAGTTAGTACTATAGCGGCTGATAAAACTAAAACTTCAGAGTTTGAATACGCATTAAAATCAGATTCTGCTAAATATGCACAGCTTACTAAAATAGATCCAGAAAAAGCTTATAGAAGGTTTTTAACAGAAGACTATTCAGCCAAAATAGTAGAAGAGTTGCGCGCAAAATATAAAGATAGGTTGGCTGGAATTTATATCGAGCACGAACCATACTCTAAAATAGTGGTAAAATTAGTTGGCAACTCTAAAGAGAGAAATAAAGCACTTACGATTCCTCAACCACAATTTTCTAAACTAAAACAGTCAAATATTCCACTTGAGTTAAAAGTTGAATTTGAAGAAAACGCTCAATATACAAACCAACAACTCAATGACTTATTAGATAATCATATAAATGAAATAAAGCAAATTTATCCAAATCTCCAAGGCAGTTATGTAGATGAGAAAACAGGAGAAATTGTTCTTACAATTTTGAAAAGCAACGATGATCTAACAAAATTAAATCAAGTAAAAAGTCTATTAAATATACCTATTCGGCTTATGTATATTGGAGCCCCTTTGTCAAGAGAAGCTGTACGAGGAAGCGGTACAATAATTAATAGTACTACAGGAGAAGGCTGTACAACTGGGTTTGTAGTCAAACAAACATCAGGTTCAACTACTGGTGTGGCAACGGCTGGCCATTGTGGCCAAAATAATACAACAGCACCTTATACAGGTGTTGATGGAGCATCACATACTTTAACGCCACAGTCTTCATCCTTAACAAGTACTACGGATGTAAAGTGGTATACGACAAATGGTACTAATGAAGCTAAATTCTATGCTGAATCATCTACAACCCCTCGCACATTAACAGGCAGAAGATCACAAGCAAGTACCGCTGTAGGACAGAACTATTGCCATTATGGCATCACGACTGGTTTCAGTTGTGGTGACGTAACATCAGTTGCTTATAAACCAGTTCAAAGTAATGGAGACCCATTATGTGGCCCTAATAATAATATACAATGTTCAAATACTTGGATTGCCTTAGTACCGCCAAGTAGTAGCCCTGGATTAGCCTGTGCTGGGGGGATAGCGGAGGCCCATGGTTTATAAGTACTGTTGCAGTTGGAATACATTCAATGGGAGCATCAAGAGGTAACTCTATCGGCCAATGTGATTTAGCAATCTACATGAGTACAGATCGCCTCAATGCAATTAATGTGCAACTTTTATATTAAAAGTCCTCTGCACATAACAATAATAGATAACTCATTGGAATCGTATCATAAAAAAAATCTCACGACAGATAATATGACAGACTTCAATGAGTTATAAGGCTATATTAGACAAATCTATTGATGAGCAAAAGACTCTTGATCAAAAGTCAATAATTAAACTATTCGATTTTCGATTTTTTAGCCTTGTACCAACGGCGGGCTCCCCATAAAATGGCAATTGCCAAATACAGCGGCCACAGCATCACAAGCCAAATGATGGTTTCTCTAAAGCCATATAAGCCCACTTTAATCGCTTCCCAAATTCGACTGAAGAGCGGATCACTGTCTAAGGTGGCAATACGATTGATATTCAGATCATGGGATTTACGCACTTGTGATTGCTGGAAGAATTCCAGTCGAATGGTGCTATAAGCCAAACGGTCTTTGACTTCTAAATTGGTCAGTTGCTGTAGCTGATTGTTCACCGCATTGGATCCGCTGTTACTTTGATTGGCGGTATTGAGTTTTTCTTCGAGCAATTTTAACTCATAACGCTTGGCTTCATAGCTTTGGGTATTAAAGTTCAGCATGAGTGGCAGTAAATTATTTAAGAAGTTGGTGACTTGTGCATTGGGAATACGAACCGTGAGTTGCACTGTGGGGGTAATCTTTTCATAGATGTCGACACTGCCATCAATTCGATCACGTTCAGAGCGGTCACTGACTTGATAATTAATCTGCTTCTCTTCGATATAACCATTGTATTGCAATAACTGCTGCTCTAGTGCTGATGTGGTTTTTAGCACATCCTTCACTTCAAATTGCAATTGTGCGCTTTTGACCAATTGACGATTCTGTTCCAAAGCACTTTGTTGATTGCTGACTAATTGCTCTGGATTTTGAACGGCATTGTCTTGCACTGCTTGACTGTCTGCAGCGGCAGTTTCAGTTGCCATTGCAGCTTCACTGGCAGGGTCTTCCTGTTTTTTCGAGCAACCTAAGGCGGTGCTCCCAAGGATTAAAATAATCGTTAATTTCTTTGCTAAATCTGACATATCGGCATGTCCAAACTAAGGTGATTTTGATGTTATAAACTGTGTTTTTTTAATCATTTGTTATGATCATCATCTTGAATGATGACAACAAATTTAATGCACGCCACATACATTTTGTTGCGTGGCCATTCAGTTTTGCATAGTAGCATAAATGAGCTAAATGGATTGGATAGGTACAAAATGCATAAAATGGCACTGATGTTAGGTTCTGCTTTATTCCTCACTGCATGTAATCAGCCGATTGCACCCTCGCAACAGCAAGCAGAAGTGCAAAAGAGTACAGTGATGCATGTGATTTTATCGGATCAACCCAATCTGTTTCATGAAGACAGTAATTTAAAAATAGATCAGCAATTCAATCGTGCGGAAAACCCAACCGATGCACAAGTGACAGTGGAGCAAGCACAGTTGGATGACTCTGTGATTGCGGTGCGTACTGAGTATCAATTAAAACGCGACCAGAATACTTGGAAAGTCGTCAATAAGAAGCAAAGTTATCAATGTGCTAGAGGAGAGAATACCGAAACTTTCCAATTTGAGTTATGCCCATAATTTTGTGCATTATTAAACAGTGGATAAAAGTTCAGCAAAATTGTGGATAACTTTTCGGTTATGCACATTGCTGAATTGGTGTGATGGATTGTTTAAATTGCGGTCATTTTGAAAAAGTGCTACAGTTGCGCGTGGCAATTTAGCCAAATGGTAAAACGTTTACCAATCTCACGTAAATAAATTGTTTTTCTTATATACACCTAGTGAATACGGTGTTTTCACATTTATCACATGCTGGCTCACAGCATGGAATCAAAATTTAATTTAAATCTAGACCATAAAATCTTGTGGTGATGGGCCTATTTTTCTTGCTGAAAAATGGGACGCACACGAGTTGGTTATTTTTGTGAATAAAACATGATGACGAATAATCAGAACATGACGTTAAACCGTATAACGCTCATGTTTCCTTTAGCTTTAGTGCTATTCGAATTTTCAGTTTACATCGGTAATGACTTGATTCAGCCTGCGATGTTGTCAATCACAGAACAATTTGCAGTCAGTGCGACATGGGCACCCTCGTCAATGTCATTCTATCTATTGGGTGGTGCCAGTGTTGCCTGGCTGTTGGGACCGCTTTCAGACCGTCTCGGGCGTAAAAAAGTGCTCTTGGCTGGTGTGGCATTTTTTACGCTGTGCTGTTTGCTGATATTATTGACCCATAATATTGAACAGTTCCTGACACTGCGTTTCTTGCAGGGTATGGGGCTGAGCGTCATTTCTGCGGTGGGTTATGCTGCGATTCAAGAAACCTTTGAAGAGCGCGACGCGATCAAAGTCATGGCACTGATGGCGAATATCTCCTTATTGGCACCTTTACTGGGCCCTGTATTGGGTGCATTTCTGATTGATTATGTGTCATGGCATTGGGGCTTTGTCGCCATTGCTGCGGTATCTTTCTTGAGTTGGTTTGGTTTAAAGAAATTTATGCCTGCGACCCAAGAAAGCCGTAAACAACCGAAGCAGCCTTTTAGCTATATCTTTGATGACTTTAAAAAAGTATTGAGCAACCGCCGTTTCTTGGGCTTAAGCATTGCTTTACCAATGGTGGGAATGCCTTTGATGTTATGGATTGCCTTATCACCAATCATTTTGGTGGATGAGCTGAAATTGAGCAGTGTGCAATATGGCTTGGCACAGTTCCCTGTGTTTTTTGGCTTGATTGCCGGCAATATCATTCTGATCAAGATCATTGATCGTTTCCCTCTCGGTCAAACCATTCTGTTTGGTTTGCCGATTATGTTATTGGGAACGGTCTTCTTGGTGTTGGGTGTGATTTGGCAGACTTATCTGGTGCCTTGTCTCTTGATTGGCATGACTTTAGTGAGCTTGGGTGAGGGGATTAGCTTCTCGGTGATGTACCGCTTTGCATTGATGTCATCTGAAGTGTCTAAAGGAACAGTCGCAGCGGCAGTCTCGATGTTGATGATGGTGAGTTATTTTGTCGTGATTGAATTGGTTCGGGTACTGTATACCCATTTCCATATTTGGGCCTTTGCTTTAGCCAGTCTGGTCTTGATTTTATTCTGGTTTAGTTCACCACGCCATGCCTTGAAACAGCATATGCTGGCACGTCAGCAAGACGGGTTGAATTAATTATCCCCATCGACTGCTCACTTGATTTCTAAGGCGAGCAGTTTATTTTTTAATAGGACTAACTCAGGTAAGGTCTCGAGTAACAGACTCATTTGTTTTAACAGCAACGGGTGCTTTGCAGAGATCTGATGCTGTTGATTGAGGATCTCAATCTCTTCGAGCAGGCATTCTACTTGCTGTTGCGGAATAGCAGCTTGTTCGATCAGACTTTGCTTGAGCACATGCTCAATTTTATCTAGTAACTCCAATAACGCCTGATCTTCGATTTTCTCACGTTGATGTCCCAAGGCTGAGACATAGCTGAGTTGGCTATGGCTATAGACCAAATAGCGAAACGCATATTGAATGAGTTCTTGATTGGGCTGAGGTTCGGTACTCAGACTTGAGATCATATTCGACAGCTCGATCTGGGCATTATGTGCGGCACGTCGAGTGGTTCGGTATTCCAGATCGAGTTCACGCCCTTGATGATATTGCTGTACCACCGCATGAAAATAATCAAAGGTGGTTTGATTATTTTTCTTGATATTGCTGGAGATATTGCGAAAATTCCAATCGGGCCAAATGAAATTGACCGCAAGCCATGCAATGGCACAACCAATAAAAGTGTCAATAATGCGTGGCAGAATAATACTAAAACCCGCACCTTTTAAATTAAAAATCAATAACACCATCAAAGTGGCCATGACCGTGGCAAGCGCATATTTTTTTTGTCTTAAATAGAAAAATAACACCCCACAAATCACAGTGAGGACCAGTTGTCCCTCAATACTGGGTACAAAATAAAGAATAGGAATCCCCAATAACACCCCGAGTAAAGTGCCGATGGTTCTGAGTTTGAGACGACTTTTGGTGGCAAAGTAGGTGATTTGGCAAACGAATAAACTGGTAAGTAAAATCCAGTAGCCATTTTGGGCAAAAGGCAATAAGGAAATGGCATAACCCACTGCAAAGATCACAGCCAAACGCACCGCATGACGGAACAGCGCCGATTGTGGACTGAGTTGCTGTTTGATCTTTAAAATTAAATCCTGAACCCCCTGAATATCATCATCGAGTAAGTTCAAATGATCCTGATGTTGCTGCGGTGAAGGCTGTTCAATATTTTGATTGAGTTGCAGTTGAGCAAACTGCTCATGCACACTTTTTAAATTATTGAGGATCAATTCTAGATTTTTAACTTCAAGATTATGGGGATGTTGTTGTACCCAATCACGCATCGACGATTCTAGATTGTCCAATGCCTTATGGGCAGATTCACGGGGCTGATAGCTTTGATGATGTAAGATTGCTTGGCTTAAATCATGACACGCCAAGGCTTGTAGCTGCATATTTTTTTGAATACGGAAAATTAAATCACTGCGGCTAAAATTTTGATAAATTTTTTCATAATGCAGATAACTGGACGTGACTTGTTCATGCATATCTTGGGCAAAATAATATAAGTTCAGCCAATAAATACTGGTGTTGTTCACCCGAGATGCTTTTAAGCGTGTTAGTAAGGAGTTTTTGGCTTGATTCAGGCTACTGACCACTTGGCTATTTTTTTGAGAAAGTTCGAATAGAAGTGTTTCGACATTATCAATATTATCTGGGTCGAATAAACGTGATTTGGCCTGAAGTAATTCCGCAAGCTCCTGAAAAATAGTTGAGATCTTTTCTTGTAAAGGCAAGGTTGGGCGAATCACAAAAAATAAGATCGAAGTCAGTCCATACCACAAGGCACCCAATACAAAATAACTCGGTTGCTGATACCAAGCTGGATACTCACCTAGACCGAACATGGTATAGATCGACAGTAGAATTGTGCCAAAGGAAATGGTGGCATAGCGTTGCCCAAGCGCACCCATCATGACCAGCGCAGCACTGGAGAGGCTGAGATAGACAATGAACCAAAATTTAAAGGGGGCAAGAAACTCTAAAATGGTACTGACTGTAAAGAACAGCACGCAGACATAAATCAGGTTACGTAAACGGATACTGAGACGATCATCAAAGTCGGTCAGTGCGGTCGCAATCGCACCTAAGGTCACAGGCACAATTAACTGTCCAAATCCGAAATGATGTAAACCGAGTGTTGTACCGCAAAGCACAATCATGATTTGTAGGCAATAAAGCAGAATCGAGTTGGAGCGAAAGCGATTGAACAGGAGGGATAAATTTTTCACGATTCTTATTCTTTAATATGTTCTGGATTCATCATACAAATAAATTTCCCAAAGGAAAGCATTGTTAACCAACAAGCAGCACTATTTTTGAACATGAATATTTGCATGATCTTTCAAATACTTGATTTTTCATATAAGAGATAAGATGCAAAATTCATGCTCAATTGTATTTTGTTATGATGCGATTAAAGAACACATAAAAAATGACTAAAAGCAAAACAACTGTGGATAACTCGGAAGATACCCACAGTATTGAAATTACTTAATCACACCGCAGGCAATACGGTCACCACCACCGCCTAATGGTTTTGGTGTATCCGAATAATTGTCTCCACCGACATGGATCATGATCGCACGATTTTGAATATCTGACAGTTTTAAACGTGGTGCAATCACAGGTGTGGTTGCAAAGCCTTTTTCATTCACTACCAATACGGGTAAATCACCTAAGTGGCCCGTTTCAGGCGTACCATGATGCGCGACTTTTTCAGGATTTAAATGACTGCCTGCTGCCAAAGCTGCGCCCATTTTTCCATCTTTTAATGCAGCTTCACAGGATGGGTTCTCATGGATGTGGAAACCATGTTCGCCAGGAGAAAGTTTCCAAAGTGCAGGGGTGATTAATAAACCTTTTGGTGTTTGTTGGAAAGCAACGGTTCCGATGGAAGCACCAACGCCATTGGCATCGACTTGATAGACTTGGATCAATTGCTTTTGATCGCTTTTACTGGCTTTGGTTTGAATCTTAGCTGCATTGTTATCTAGAGAAACCGAAGAACAGGCTGCGATACTTAAACTCAAACAGCCGAGCAGAGAAATTTTTTGAAGCATTGACGTCATTGCGAAGATATCCTTATAAATTATCTTTATTTGACGATTCAAACAAAGTCAGGGATATCTCGCAAGCCACATTAATCAATTGATGACAAAAAATTAAACGAAATATACCTATTTAGTTTCGGGAGGAGCTTCTAACGCTGCAACAGGCTCTTCGACATTTTCATGCAGCCATTCACGCCAAATCGCTAACAGGATGGCTAAAATCACTGGGCCAATGAATAGGCCGACCAGACCAAAGCTGGCAATACCGCCTAATACCCCAAACATGATCAAGATAAATGGAATCTGGGTCGCGCCTGAGATCACCAGTGGACGAATGACGTTATCCGAGCTACTCACAATCACCACACCCCAAACCACAACCCCAATGGCTTCCATGGTTTGCCCTTGAGCAAATAACCACAGGCCTACCCCAAGATATGAAACAGGTGTTCCAAAAGGAATCAGCGCCAAGATAAAGGTGACCATAGTCAACAGCATTGGATTTGGAACACCAGCGACAAAATAGCTAAGGCCGGCCAATAGAGCTTGTGCAACTGCAGTTAAACCAACGCCGTATACGACAGCACGGGTTGTTTCTGAAATGGTATCTAAATAATGATGCACGCGTGGACCAATCACCATTTCCAAGGCACGACTCACTTGTGCCAAAATCATTTGTCCGTCACGGTAGAAGAAGAACAGAGTCATCAGTGCAAATGTGAGTTTGACCAAGTTACGGCTAATCTCGCTCAACACAAAACGGCCATAACTCAGATGGCTTTGAATCCATTCGGCAATATTTTTGGTAATGCTGTTCGGATCACTACTCAGTTCATTGACAGTACGACTGATGTCTTTGCCTATAATCGGTAGATTTTTGATAAATTCAGGGACTTGAACATGGCCTGAAAACAGTTGTCGCTGTAAATTAAAATATAAATTACGACCTTCAAGTTGCAGCATAAAGATCGCACAGATAAATGGCACACCAATCACGATAATGACCAAGCTAATCATCAGGGTGGCATTCAGTGTAGGTCGGTTTTCACCAAAGAAACGACGCTGTACCCATAGATATACGGGCCAAGTCATATAGGCAATAATTGCGGCCCAAAGGACAGGGACAATAAAGTATTTGAGAATACTAAATCCCAAAAAGAGCAGGACAAAGAATAGTCCAAACAGCAAAACGCGTTGTAAGATGGGAGCGTATTGTTGCACGATAGTATTTCTCTAGTGCTAGAAATTGAATAAAACCATCTTAACTGAAAAAGCAGACAAGGGAAATTTTCATTTCCCCATTTTAAGATTTGATATCAAAAGATTACGTTTCTTTGCAAAGCTTTAGAACCACTCGCTTGGATCATCGACTAACTGGTTTAAAACAGGCTGCCATTGGCTTTGGATACTGACAAAATTTTTCTGGGTTTTATCGAACACACTCAGCCCTTGCATTGCCAATGTACCGTAGGCACTACGCTCAGAAATCCATGCCACAGGATCTTGCTCAATCTTGCTAAAGAAGTCTTGAATATCTTTGGAACTGGCACTGTTCGGTTTGACGCGATTGGCAATCAACAGGATTTGTACTTTACCTTTACGAATACGTTTAATGTCTTGTAAATGTTTTAAGAAGCGACGGGTACTGTCGATATCAAAGAACGATGGTTGCAATGGTGTCACAATCGCATGCGCTTCGCTGACCAGTTGCTCTGCATGTTCCCCTGAAAGAGCACCAGGCGCATCAATAATTAAATAATCTAAATTCTTTGGCGCTTCACCAATCGATTTTTCATGTCGCCAATCCAGACTCTGAATGCCTGTGACGGTTTCAGGACGTTGCTTGAGCCATTGCAAAGACGATTTTTGGTTGTCAGCGTCAGCCAGCGCAACCTTATATCCTTTTTGAGATAGTGCTGCAGCCAGTGTAATAGCTGTCATGGTCTTGCCACAGCCACCTTTTTGATTTGCGATTAATATGGTTTTCATGAAATTAGATTTATTAACTAGGCTCTCGTATTCGTTTATACCTTAGCATCTTTTTCGGTCAAGTGTGTTACACATGACAAAAGTTTCATGTTGCAGTTAAATAGCTGCATTCAAGCAAAGGAAAGTGACTATGTCGGTTTGGTTAGCGATGCTGATTGGTGGTTGTATTGGTGTCGTGATCACCACGATTATTTTATCCAGCACTCGTAATGGGCGGATTCAGGCGGAGTATGAGAAATATATTGCTGAATTGGAGCTGGAACATAAGCAAGCTTTACTCGATGCGCAGAAGCGTAGTGTCAATACCAGCCGTGCGGTATTGAAAGGTAAAATGGCGGAGCAGTTTGCACCGATTCTGCCTGAGTTTCGTTATTTACCCAGTGATGCTAAATTTTTAGGTGATCCTGTCGATTACGTGGTTTTTGATGGTTATACCGACTTTCGAGATGGCGATGGCACAGCCGAAGATATTGAAGTGATTTTACTGGATATTAAAAGTGGTGGCGCACGCTTAAGCAAAGGGCAGCAGGCGATTGCTCAAGCGGTCACAGAAGGGCGTATTCGTTTTGAAACCTTACGAATCGATTTTGAAGGTCAATGAGGTATTTCTAATTTTTGTACACGCGCCAACAGCATTGTTTGTGCGACAGCAGGAATACCTTCTGCATCAAAATACTGTTTTTCGATGAATTTAAATTTGGCTTGTAAGAGCTGGCGTTCAATGTCTCGGTTTAGATGACAACCATCGGCAATACGTTTTTGAATTGGCGTCAGCAGCGTTTGCAAAGATTGGATTTTTGTCGAGTTTGGATGTTTGACATGCTCAACCAAATGGAAGGTTCCTGTTGGTTTGAGTACCCGATGTATTTCGGCTAAGGCCTGTTCAAGATCAGCAATGCTACACAGTGTCCACGTCGACACAATATGATCTAAAGAGGCATCTGCAAAGGGGAGTTTTTCTGCACTGGATTGCACATGCTTAATAAAGAAAGGTGCATGTTGTACCCGTTCAATGGCCAATTGATAAATATCAGGATTGGGCTCTAAGGCGTACACTGAATCAACATTGCCATAAAACGGAATATTGAGCCCTGTACCAAAACCAATTTCGAGTACTTCACCTTCAATCGGCAGCAGTAATTCACGACGTCGATCCATCAAGCTGGCGGTTTGCATGACCTGATTGAGCAAATGAGGAAAGATATGACGTTGGTAAAATTGGTAAATCATAGAGATCCATTCGTTGGTTTTAATAAAGAGGATACTTCACTAACAGCACAAAAATATGACTAAAGTGAGTTTGATTGTTACCAAAAAAAGCACTTTTTTTCACCATCTCAGCATACTATCAAGAGAAAGGCTTTTCTAATATTTTCGAGGATAATCGAGCCATGAAAAAACGTCTATGGATGAGTTTATGCATGGTGGCTGCAATTGGGCAAACACATGCATCAACGGGTCAGGCAGAATATAATATTGCCAATGGCTTAGCGCCTGTTGTGGAATATCAATCGATTTCGGTATTAAAACCTTTTGATGGTAATTTCCGTATTCTTGGTTCAAAAGTTTATCATGATGATGAGCAAGCCAAATTTTCTCCGATTGACTATGCGGTGAGTTTGGGTGCGTTTACTGATCCTGCAATCGCCAGAACGATTGATGTACGTCAATATGATCGTTATTTGAATTGGAAAATGAATACACTGCCTGTGCCACCCGATCAAGCGATCAAACTGGTGTCCAATATGCATATTATTCCTGCCAATCCAGAGATTGCTAAACAAATCAAGCAAGTAAAACGCGGTGACTTGGTCCAACTCAAAGGTGAGCTGGTCGAAGTTCGAGATAAGGACTTGGTGTGGAAATCTTCTTTAACCCCAGGTGGAGTGGGTGATGGCGCATGTGAGTTATTTCGTGTGAGTTCCATTCATTGGATTGAGAAGCAGAATATCTAACAATGAATGTGAAATAAAAAAAGGGGCATCAGCCCCTTTTTTTATTTATTGCAGTTACTCAGCTTGCATTTTGCTTTCAGCTGTTTGCGCATTTCTCCAGTGATGCAACTGGCTTTGCGCGTGTAGATATTCATTCAGCTGATTGACCTGCTGATTCGCATCTGTCGTTTGAGCGGTATTGGCTTGTTCCAAGACTTGGGCTTGATGCTCCCAATAATCATAAAGCAAACCTTGAATATAGCGGCCCTGTTCAGTTTTGAGTTCTAGCTCTTTGAGCATCTTCAACGCTGAGTTCACATTATCTTTTTGACGTTGCTGCTCGAATTCAGGTGTGAGGCTATTGGCTTCTTTCATCTTGGCCAATTCCATTTCCATACTATCGCTCATGTCGGTAAAACGATGATCATAGTCTTCTAATACCGCAATATCGTGGCCATCATCTGCTGTGGCAGGGAATTGCTTGATCGGTGTTTGATTGAGTTGACCAATCGCGTCATTACTTGCGCTGCTTTGCTGTTGTTGCTTTGCAGTTGGCTCTTTGTCCTTATTACACGCACTGAGCACCAGCGCTGAACTGAGTACACAAGTAAGGGCAAATGTGGTTTTTAGATTAGGCATAGCAGAGCTCGTTCAAGAATTAGTTGGATATTTTCTGAAAATGGTAGGCAAAAGTCGTATAGGGGAAACTCATCTGATCTTGCGCAGTTAAGCCTGTAAAATCAAATACAATTTGTTCAAACTTTGCTTTGAGTTGTTGTTGCTCTGCTGAGGGCATTGCGGCAATAAAACTAGTAGACAGCAAGCGTTTACTCACCACCTGTTCGACAGTGCCCTGATGCGCCTGTTGAAAGGTTGTTAATCCATCCAGTTTAAATAAAGATTGTCCTTCAAAGACCTGTTTCCATAATTCACTATGATAACGGGGAGTATCACCTTCCAACGGTGCAATTTCATCAGCCAAGGCTTTGACCCAATCGACAGCAGTATCGCGCTGATTCCAGATCAAACCAAGATGCCCTGTTGGGCTGAGCACACGATGTATTTCTGTTAAGGTTTCGATATTGGCAAACCAATGGAACGATTGAGCACAGAGAATGGCATCAATTGATGCATCGGCGAATGGTAATTCGCTACTGAATGCCTGTCGGCAATCGACAGTTGGATAAGCTTGTTGAAGCTGCTGTAACATTTCCGTGACAGGTTCAACCGCAATCACTTTTGCCTGTGTCTGAATCAGGTAGGGTAAGAATTTGCCAGTCCCTGCACCGAGGTCAACAACAGTGGAATTTTCACCTATTTGGAGGCGATCTTGCAGCCAAACCGCTATTTCTTGCGGGTAACTGGGGCGAACTTGCTGGTACAGTTCAGCCCCTAAACTAAAGCCTTTTTGAGCAGCAGGATGTAAGGATTGTGTCATTTTTTGCGCTTTTTAATCTGTCTTATCTCTATAAAATAAGATACTCCGCAATTATGGTTTGGCAAAGCCATCATTTGGTGACTTTTTGCTACAGACCTAGGATCAACTTTTCAGTGTGAGCATGGATAAGCAAATAATATTTGAAGATGAGCATATTCGCGTTATTTTTTTAAAAGGTTCAAGTGACACTTTAGTGATTTCGTTTGGCGATTTGATTAGTCGCGCTAAAGGCATGTCTATTAATGCTGAAAAATCCTTAATAAAATATCAATACAATGTGATCGGCATTATGCCGAAGCAAAAATCATGGTTTCCGAAAAGTAGCATGTTGCAGATGCAGCAGCAGATTCAACCAATTTTGCAGCAATTTAAAGGCATTGTCGGCTATGGCGGCTCAATGGGCGGCTATGCAGCAATCAAGTATTCAAATTTATTGAATATGCAAAAGATTGTGGCATTTGTACCGCAGTATTCAATTGACCCTGATGTGGTACAAGATCGCCGTTATGCTGAGTTCTTTGATGCGTCTATCCATCAAGACATGCAAATTCAGGCAGATGAAGTCGATTCATCGCGTGAGTACATCATTGTCTACGATCCGTACTATGCAGAAGATAAAGAGCATTTCTTAAAGATCCAACCTTTATTGCCTAAAATGCATGTGATTCATTTGCCATTTACAGGCCATGAAGCACTTTCGGTGTTGGCAAGTTCTCAGTTGCTGAATGATTTTGTGGTTAAACCATTTGAAATCACTTATTTCTATCAGCGGGTTCGAGAGGTTAAAAAGCAAAGCAAGTTCTATTATCGACATGTGTTGGATGCTTTGTTGCCACGCCATCATCAAGCTTTATTAAAAATACTGCAACAGAACGATATTGCTTTAGATGAGCGTTATTTTGATGCGGTACTTAAACAAAAACTGGTACAGCAGCTGTTTAATCTAAAACAAGGCACTGAACAGAATTTGCATAAGTTAGGTGTACATCCGCATTTTGCGCAACATACTGAGACCCAAGCTGCCAATGTGGTGAATGTACAGAATCAGTTTTTGGTCTTTAATTTGGCAAGCTTGAAATTAGAGTGCTATAGCGCTGAGATCATTGCGGCTAATTCAACCTATCTATTGCCATTAAACTTGACGGCCAATAGTTTAGTGAAGCTCAGATTGAATGATGAATATTATCTGTTGAGCATGAATGATCGTGGAATTCACAAATTGGTCAAAGAGGGTGAACCCTTTGCGTTGGATCAATCGCCGTTGGTGTTTAAACAATATGCCGATTTTTATAGCCTGAGCTATAAACAACTGAGCCTATGTTGTGATGCTCAAGGTTTGACGCATTTCATCGAAAATAATGCAGATGAACAAACCAGACTGCAATTATGTTGAATGACAGCACTTCAATAAAAAAGCCCTTTGAATATTCAAAGGGCTTTTTTTAGATCAGATTTAAATTAGTTGGCACCAATTTTTGCATTGGTATTCACGTTGGCATTTACACCTAATACTTTAACGCCAACATTTGCACCTGTTTGCAGGCTCTTTTTATCGGCATTTAAGCCGGTTTTTGCATTTACACCAGTTGTTTTGCCATTCACTTGTGCTTGAGCATTGGTTTCAGCCCCTAAATTTAAAGACTTAGATTGAGTTGCTGCTTTCTTGTCTGCAATTCGTTGTTTCACACTGGCTGTGGTGTCCGCAGCCAGTTCTTTACCATCAACAGCTTTGTCTACGGCATAATGGGTTGTAGTTTTTACAGCTTCACCAGTTTTATTTGCGACTTGTGAACCCACCTGTGTTGCTGTGCTCACAGTTTTTTGAGTTGCTGCAACGCCAGTATTTACTGCAGCATGGCCGACATTATGCGCAGTATGACCAACACCTTGAGCCACTTGACCGACGCCTTGTGCTGTGCCTTTCACTGCACCTGTGACACCTTTAAGTAGGCCACCTGATTGTACATTGACTTGAGCTGAGCCACTGGCATTTGCGCCTACGTTCTGTGCAAAAACTGAAGCAGAAGCAAGGATAGAGGTTGTCACGATAGCTGTTTTGATCATTTTTTTCATTGCGATTTCCTTAAGCGATGTACCGTATTGGGGTACTTCATCAACGCAATTGCATCATAGCCAGCAAAAAGTAGAAATCTATGGATTTCATCAAAACGTTACAACCAGATTACAGCTTAAAAACAATCTGGAGAGAAATTGTGGAGATTATTTATGCTGACAAGCACGTGAAAAGTATAGTTTTTTAATTAATATAAATTATTGTAGTAAATCAATTTTGAGAAAAGTAATGGTAATAATATAGCTACTCTTCTGGTTATATTTTATCTAAATGAATATGAAAATTAAGAATATATAAATTGATTTAAACCGCTTTTAAAAAAGATTAAAAAATGGCATTTTTATTGCTTGGTATAACTATGTGAAATTGTGATTGCACTTTTTTAGTCATTTCATTTTTTTCATCGTGTTTGCTGCGCGTAGAAATTTTGCACCAGGAAGCACAAGATTAAACACCATGATGCCGCTATATTTTTTGATAAACCCACGATTCAGATCGTATTTTATTTAAATATATATGTGAAATATAAAGTGAATCTTAAATTGTATTCGCATTATTTATAGAAAAAGAATTGAAAACCAAGTAATGGCCAGTAAATAAAGCGCTGGAGAATATAAATGAAACAGATTGCAGCATTTTTAATTGTATTGATTGCACTGGGTGTGGTGGTTTTCTACTTTGAACCTGACGAACCAACCAGTTCAACGGATGATACCGCAATTTATCAGATCAGCCCTGATCATTCAGGGAATATTTCAACCGTTTTAACTAAACAGGAGGTGAACACAACTGAACATACCACATCACATATGTTGAAAAAATTGGAGACAACTCAAAAAGATACCCAATTTTACGATACGAAAAGCGATCCTTCGATACAACCGATTGATCCTGACACTGATCCAGCCAATGAAATTAAAAAACTTTAAATCGTCTGGGCTTCTTTTATCCAAGAAAAACAGATATTAAGAACCGTTCTTTATCCAAGAACGATGGAGATCAATAGTGAACAATAAAACCTTACTACTTTTAAGCTTGTGTGCTTTTTATACGACTACAACCTCTGCCGCAGCACTCGATGCTGTCCAACTCAAACAACGACTCAGTACCGCAGCATTAAATAAAGTCTTGAATGGCAAAATTAATATTGATGCCTTAGTCGACAATGACTCAAATGATCTACTGATTGAATATGATAGCAGTGCAACGAGCACCAATTTAGGGCGAGAAAAACGTAGCCTGATTGCGGAGGGTAAAAGTCAATTCAAAAATAAATTTAGCAACGCAGCAGGTTTTCAAACCTTGCGTGAGTTTAATGGCCTACCTTTAGGTCTCTATCGTATTCAGAATCGGGAGACGCTGGCACAGGTCTTGAATGATCCAAATGTCAAAGGTGTTTATCCAAACCGTAAAAATGTTCCGACCACAATGGAAAGTCTACCTCTAATTAACCAACCTCAAGCGGTTACAAACGGCTTTACTGGGGAGGGTTCGAGTGTGGTGGTGATTGATACTGGGGTGAATTATAAACATGCTGACTTTGGCTGTACTGCAGTCAATACCCCAGCTTCAACTTGTCGTGTGGTCTATGCCTTTGATAGTGCACCTGATGACAATAGTTTGGATGATGATGGGCATGGCAGTAATGTGTCTGGGATTGTTGCCAAAGTCGCATCTAAAACCAAAATTATTGGGATAGATGTGTTTAGAAAAGTCAGATCACAAGGGCAATGGGCAAGTACCGCCTATGACAGCGACATTCTGGCAGGCATTAACTGGGCCGTAAATAATGCGCAAACCTATAACATTAAGGCGATTAATTTAAGCTTGGGTGTACCTGGGGTGAAATATACTTCTGAATGTAGCAATAGTAGCTATAGTACGGCCTTTGCCAATGCGCGTGCAGCAGGGGTTGTACCTGTGGTGGCTTCGGGTAATGATGCCTTTGCAGATGGAATTTCTTCACCAGCCTGTGTAAAAGGTGCAGTACGAGTAGGTGCGGTGTATGACAGTAATATTGGTGGTGTATCTTGGGGTAATCCGTTGAAATGCTCTGATCCGACCACAGCTGCGGATAAAATCACATGCTTTAGTAATGGTGGTTCTTTGGTGACTTTATTGGCACCGGGTGCAATGATTACCGCGGGTGGGGAAACTCAAGGTGGAACTTCACAGGCAGCGCCTCATGTTGCTGGGGCAATTGCATTATTACGTGCCAATGGCGTGACCCCATCAGAGACGATCGATCAAACCGTAAATCGTTTAAGAGTTACAGGTAAACCAATTACCGATACGCGAACTGGTTTGGTGTTCCCACGTATTGATTTACTGTCTGCAACCAGCGGACTCAGTTCGAATTAAGATGATTTTATAGTTTAAAGATCGATCCAAAAATAGTTTAAAAAAGCCATGACGCGTTGCAACTAGAGATAGATGCAACGCGTTTTTTATCGACTTAATGACACTGTGCTAGCTTGTCCGTACTAAAGTTACTTTGTAGTTTGTGAAAATTGGCTTGAACAGTCGCATCTTGCACATCAAAGGCGGTTGCTGTTGTGGGCTGAGCAAGCGTTTTATCTTGATAGTGTTGAGTGGTAGAGCTTGCTGAAATTAAACCATTTTGGTCGAAGCGCCAATGTTCAACCGCCTGACCACCATCAAAATATCCCGTAAATTCGATGTTGCAGTGTTGGTCTTGTTTGCTTAGTTTGGCCATATTGCCTTCAGTGGATGGTGTGGCACCAATATTCTTCACTTGCTGTAATGTTTGTATGCCATTGTTCTGTGTAGAAAGTGCTGAGCAAGCAGTAAAACTGATTGCACTGATGCAGGAAAGAAGAATTATTTTGAAAGTGCGTTGCGTCATGTGCAAAATTCCAGTCCGATGAATTTATGCGATTGAGTCTGTCGGCAAAATCCGTGAAGTTCAATGAATCTTTTGAGCGTACACTGTAAATTTAAAGCCTATTTTTCAAATCACTATAACAGAAGCAATATAAGTAAATTGTTTTGCGTCAGATACAAATAAGGCATTATTTCATTCAATTACCCATTATAAAAAAAGCCTCTAGGTTGTAGAGGCTTTGGGATTTAGTTTTTTGAGGGCTGGCTGAGTTCAGCTCGTTCGATTGGGACATTGCCTTCATTGGTGCCAACCACTGCATCTTTAGTGTCTTGCCATTTCTTGGCTGTGTATTGCTTGGCTTTTTCAGTTTGCGCTTGAACAACTTCAGATTGTTCTTCCGTATATTTCTTGGTGTCTTGCCATCTTTCACTGATCTTTTGTGAGGTGTTATCAGATGCACCTTGGATTGAATCACCTAAATTCTGCATGCCTTTACCTGTTTTATATAGCAGGATACGTCCTAGACTTGGATTGTCACCATAGGGCATGGCTTTTTCAGGCACAGCATTAGAAGCATTGCTTGTGGTGCTAGTTGTGTCTGCTGCCCAGAGCGAAGACGATGCAATCAGTGCAGTCGTAACACATAATAGTTGTACTTTATTCATCATCTTGTCTGTCCTTTCCGCGATAGTGTCGCAATCGAGATTTTATATCTTATCGCTAGGTAGAAGAAAAGAGTGGGGATGATATGAAATTGATACGGTACGTAACCTTTAATTAAAACTTATGCAGAAAAAGAAGAGAAATAAAAAGCCAAAAATGCCTAAAAGAATGAAGTAATCTTGTCTGCGTATATTTGCGAATCGTATGACGGATAAATAGATTGAGCCTAAAAAGATAGATGAGAAAATTAAGATGCAAGGGAGTGGCTGATTAAAGAGCAATAGCGTATTGCCAAATAAAATAAAAATGATGCTGCTACTGATCCAGTAGAGTAAGGCAAATAGAAATTTCTTGAGTGCTAATTGACTGATAGATTGATCTAAACGAGGTAAGACAACTGCCAAAATAATCAGTGCAATCATTCCACCCAAAATCGAAATGATCATAAAAAATAG
This sequence comes from Acinetobacter sp. Ac_5812, assembly GCF_013072695.1. GTDB lineage: Bacteria > Pseudomonadota > Gammaproteobacteria > Pseudomonadales > Moraxellaceae > Acinetobacter. Next base: position 84,282 of record NZ_LXUK01000001.1, on the reverse strand, counting down.
GCCACTCATATCGGGTTTGGTTCGAATGAATGGAAATCGTGTATAGCTTGCCCAACCGATCAAGACTAAAGCGACATGTATAGCTGCAAGGATGATATCGATACGATAATAATTTTTAGATTGAGTCATTTTTATTAATCAGCAATGTTCATAAAAAAACCTGCTATTACTAGCAGGTTTTTTGAATGGCTTCAAATTTCAGCTTTAACCCTGCAATACACTTACATCTGCAATTGCTGTGAATAAATCACGTAATTGAGCGAGTAAACGTAAACGGTTGGCTTTTAATTCAGCATCATCTGCCATCACCATTACACCTTCAAAGAAGGCATCGATTGGTGCACGAAGCGCAGCAAGCTTAGACAATGCTTCGGTATAATTACGCGCAGCAAGCAAAGGCTGAACCACAGGCGTGAGGGCAGACAATTCTGCATAAAGTGCTTTTTCAGCAGCTTCTACCAGATTGGCTTCAACCACAGCACCTTCAGGAGTCGCTTCTTTAGCAAGAATATTGGCAACACGTTTATTGGCTGCGGCCAAGGCAGCTGCTTCTGGTAAGGTACGGAAATGGTTGACCGCAGTGACACGCTTGTCAAAATCAAGTGGAGATTTTGGAGCAAGTGCTTGAACTGCTTGAATCACATCAACCGCAACGCCTTGGTCTTCATATTTGGCACGGTAACGACCTTCAAGGAATGCAACTGCATCCGTACGGGTTTTATCGTGATCTTTAATGATGTCGCCATAACCTTGTAAGGCAAAATTCACTAATTCTTCGATGGTCACATCAAGTTCATTTTCGATGATTAAACGCAAGATACCGATTGCAGAACGACGTAATGCAAATGGGTCTTTAGAACCTGTTGGTGCTTGACCAATACCGAAGATACCGACCAATGTGTCTAAACGGTCCGCAAGTGCAATGGTTGTACCTGTCTTGGTTTGCGGTAATACATCACCAGCAAATTTCGGTAAATACTGCTCACCTAAAGCTTCGGCAACTTCATTATTTTCACCTTCAAGGCGTGCATAGTAAGTCCCTGCAATCCCTTGAAGTTCTGGGAATTCACCCACCAGTTCAGAGGTTAAGTCACATTTCGCAAGTAACGCAGCTTTCTCAGCATCAGCAACATTGGCACCGGTAATTGGAGACAAGGCCACAGCCAATTTCGCAATACGTTCTGATTTATCCCACAGCGTACCCAATTGTGCTTGGAATACCATGTTGGCTAATTTTTCTTTACGAGATGCAAGCGGTTGCTTTTGGTCTTGTAAGAAGAAGAATTCCGCATCAGACAAACGAGGACGTACAACTTTCTCATTCCCTTCAATAATTTGAATCGGATCTTTCGACTCAATATTTGAAATGGTAATGAAGTAAGGCTGTAATTTACCTTCGGCATTGATTAAGCAGAAATACTTTTGGTTATCCTGCATAGTGGTAATCAAGGCTTCTTGAGGAACGGCTAAATAACGCTCTTCGAAAGTTGCACGTAGAGCAACAGGCCATTCAACCAGACTTGTCACTTCATCAAGCAAGTCTGCTGGCACAATGGCAGTCGCATTGACTTCATCTGCCAAAGTTTTGACTTGTGCTTGAATCGTCGCTTGACGCTTTTCGAAGTTCGCAACCACATAGGCTTGTTCTAACGTTGCCAAGTAGTCATTTGCATGTGCCAAAGTCACGGCTTCAGGTGCATGGAAACGATGACCATAAGTCACATTACTTGCTTTGTGATCTTGAATGGTTGCTTCAACCACTTGATCATCTTTCAGCAATACCACCCATTTTACTGGACGTACGAATTCAGTACGGCTTGCCGCTGAACGCATACGTTTTGCGATAGGTAAGTTATCCAATGCTGTCTGTAAAATTTGCGGTAATAAAACATCAAGGCTTTGACCTTTGACATCTTTTAGGAAGCATACTTTCTCAACTTTACCGGCTTGGAAAGTTGAAAGCTGGTCAACCGTAATGCCTTGACCGCGCATAAAACCTTCAAGTGCTTTAGTTGCATTACCTTCAGCATCATAAGCCGCTTGTACAGCAGGACCATCAAAACGTTTTTGCGTATCTGCTTGAGCAGCATCAATATCAACAATTTTCAATGCTAAACGACGTGGTGCAGCATAGGCTTCGATCGCAGCGAAGTTTAAGCCTGCATCTTTTAAGCCTTTTTCAGTTTCTACTTTGAGTGCATCACGCAAAGTCTTTAAGCTTTTGGGTGGAAGTTCTTCACAGCCAAGTTCGAATAAAACTGTATGTTGAGTCATTATTTATTCTCCTTCGCTTTTTCAGCTTGGGCTGCTTCTGCTTCAACTTGTGCTTTCAGTTGAGCCAATACTTCATCACGCAAATGTGGTTCCGCCATCGGGAAACCAAGTTTGGCACGGGCAGCCACATAACTTTGTGCAATTGAACGCGCCAAAGTACGAACACGTAAAATATAACGTTGACGTTCAGTCACCGAAATCGCACCACGTGCATCCAACAAGTTAAAGCAATGAGAGGCTTTGATGACTTGCTCATAAGCAGGAAGTGGTAGTTCAGCTTCGATTAAACGTGAGGCTTCTGCTTCATAGAAGTCAAACAATTCAAACATTTTATCGACTGGTGCGTATTCGAAGTTATAGGTTGATTGCTCAACTTCGTTTTGATGGAATACATCACCATAGGTTACGGTACCGAATTGACCTTTGGTCCAAACCAGATCGTAAACCGAGTCTACACCTTGCAGGTACATCGCCAGACGTTCTAGGCCGTAAGTGATTTCACCTGTGACTGGATAGCATTCAATACCACCAACTTGCTGGAAGTAAGTGAACTGAGTCACTTCCATACCATTCAACCAAACTTCCCAACCTAAGCCCCATGCGCCAAGTGTTGGAGATTCCCAGTTGTCTTCGACGAAACGGATGTCGTGTGTGAGCGTATCAATACCGATTGCTTTTAATGAATCGAGATAAAGCTGCTGGATATTGTCTGGGTTTGGTTTAAGTACCACTTGGAACTGATAGTAGTGTTGTAAACGGTTCGGATTCTCCCCATAACGACCGTCTTTTGGACGACGTGATGGTTGAACATAAGCCGCGTTCCAAGTTTCTGGCCCCAATGCACGTAAGAAGGTTGCGGTGTGGAAAGTACCTGCGCCCATTTCCATATCATATGGTTGTAATACGACGCAGCCTTGCTCCGCCCAATAGTTTTGTAGGGCAAGAATTAAGCCCTGAAAGGTATCAATATGCGATATAGCACGACTCATGGTGCATCCACTGGAATCAAACAAAAATTGTGCTTAAGTATAAGGATTTTGTAGAGGAGTGGCAAAGGCTAGTTGGGGAATTTCAGCTTTGAAAATGTCTGAGCTTTATGGGTGCTTCTCAGTAATAAAATCCAGTTGGTGATGGCAAAGGTGAGAGAGAAGCAACAGAAAATCAGAAAAAATCTAAATGAGATGATATTGATTTGAGCTGTGTTTAAAATAATGATCAAGCTCGGGACAATAACAGTAAATAAAAGGGCATAAGCTATAATCGAAAAGAAATACAGCACTTGGTATTTTCGTAGCAACAGCTGTACAAAATAGCTTGGAAGAAAAACCAGAATGAAATAGATCAAAGCAATGTACAGGACAAGCAAGAACATCTCATAGCATACTTTGAATATTTCTATGGAAAAGTAATGATCAGGTGCAAAAAAAGCCACCAATATAAGATAGATGGGAATACAGGCATAGAAGGGTGTTTGGATCAAACAGCGCCAAATTTGTACTTTACTGACAATCAGTTTCTGAGTGAATGGTTGCGCAAGTTTTTGAAGTATGGTGTTCATGGTATTTTAATCTTTATTTATTTCAATTGCTTATATTTAAGCTGTAGGGTTAATCAAGCTATTGCATTGAATTATCTTAATTTTTGATCATAACAAATCCTCGGCCCACAACTATACGTCAGCTCATGACGTATTGCATCTCGCATGCGCTTAATTTCACAACTTTGAAATGTTAATTTTTAAACGATATTCTCTGTTTTCTTCAGGTCGTTTGAAATGTCTGATCGCATTCGTGAAAAGCTGCAAATTTTAGCGGACGCTGCCAAATATGATGTGTCCTGTTCCTCTAGTGGCAGTGACCGTAAAAATAAAGACAAAGGTCTAGGTGATGCCAGTCGGGCAGGGATTTGTCATAGCTATACCGAAGATGGACGCTGTGTTTCTTTGCTGAAAATCCTGTTCAGCAATGTCTGCATTTTTGATTGTGCCTATTGTGTGTCACGTCGTTCCAATGATGTCAAACGGGCGGCATTTACGGTACAGGAAGTGGTTGACCTGACCATTAATTTCTATCGCCGTAACTATATCGAAGGGCTATTTCTCAGTTCTGGTATTTTCAAGTCAGCCGACCATACCATGGAACGTATGCTGCAAGTGGTGAAGAAACTCCGCCTAGAAGAAAACTTTAATGGCTATATTCATCTTAAAACCATTCCAGGTGCTTCCCCTGAATTGATTCATGAAGCGGGTCTGTATGCCGATCGGATGAGTATTAATCTGGAAATGCCAACCGAGGTCGGTTTAAAAGCCTTTGCACCTGAAAAATCACATCAAGAAGTACAAAAAGATTTGGGGCTGGTTCGTGATCGCTTGATTCAACTTAAAGATGAACGCCAAATTATCAAGCATGTGCCGAAATATGTCCCCGCAGGGCAGACCACACAGATGGTGGTGGGCGCACATCAGGAAACCGATCAGGATGTGCTGTTTATGGCAGATCGGCATTACAAAGAGTTTAAATTAAAGCGAGTCTATTTCTCAGGCTATATCCCGATTAATACCGAGAATAATTACCTACCTGCGGTGGGTTCTGCACCGCCTTTGCTACGCGAAAATCGACTGTATCAGAGCGATTGGTTGATGCGTTTTTATGGCTTTCAGGTTAATGAAATCGTGAATGAACGATTCCCACATTTGGATTTGGACGTTGACCCAAAACTCAGTTGGGCATTGCGGCATCCTGAACAGTTTCCGGTGGATTTAAATCGAGCTGATTACCTTATGATTTTACGCGTGCCGGGTATCGGGGTGAAATCAGCTAAGAAAATTGTACAGTCGCGTCGTTTTGGCAAAATTCATGTCGATTTATTAAAGCAGTTGGGTGTGGCCTATTCACGTGCACAATATTTTATTCGTTGTGAAGACAGTCCTCGCTTTCAGAAAGAACTTTCTGCTGGTTTTATCCGTCAGCAGATTTTAACCCAAGGCTCATCCAAATATATCAAGCCGCTTTCACCTCAGTTGAGTTTAGGTTTTTAGTGATGTCAAACGAGCAACTGAGCTATTATTTTGATGGTTCAATGGCAGGCTTGTTGAGCTGCGTATTTCGTGCCTTTCAGTTTAAAGAGTTTCAGGTTCAGCTAAGTTTAATAGATCAGACACAGCATGGACTATTCTCAGATGTGATTGATGTGCCAAATCATGAGCCACATGCCCAACGGGTATGGTCTGCTTTACAACAAAAACTGTCTAAAGCAGCATTAAAGCAGATTTATTTTGCTTCTCTATCTGAGTCACTTGATGCCTACCAGCATCTCTTTAATTACTGTATTTATGTGTTTCAACAGCAGCATTCTATAGAAAAAGATTATTTACATCCGAGTGTGCTGGCCATTTCGCAATGGACCAAAAAAGTAGGGCGTGAAAAGCATCGGATGGAAGCTTTTGTGCGTTTTAAGAAGACTACAGATGGACTGTTTTTAAGTTTGGTCCGACCCGATTTTAATGTTCTGCCTTTGATTCAGCCGCATTTTAGACGCCGTTATCAGGATCAGCGCTGGCTGATTTATGATGAACAACGCAAATATGGACTCTACTATGATTTGCATGATGTTCATGAGGTGGGTATGGATGCAAATGAAATCGATCGCAATATTCAAAATGGCGGCAGCCAAAGCTTCCAGTTGCAGCTTGATGGGCAGGAAGTTTTATACGATCAGCTTTGGAAAGATTATTTTAATAGTATCAATATTAAAGCACGTCAAAATATCAAATTACATGTGCAATATTTGCCGAAACGCTATTGGCGTTATCTGAATGAAAAATATGTTTGAGGCTGTTTCTGTTTTTTGAAAAATGGAGGCCATTGTGACCAATATTCGTAGAAGATAGGAGCATAAAAATCAGTATGGGCGTGATTTTTTGATTATGATTAAAAAATATGAGAACAACAAAAGAGCAGATCAATGACTAAATTAATGTTCACAGTTGTATTGCTTGCAATGACGTGTTTGAGTGCTCATGCTTTTGCCAAAGCACAGGATAAAACCATAGATCCTTATAGCCAATGTGTTGACGAAACCATTCAAGAGCTAAAATTGGGTAACATCAACAATGCAGTGGTGGAAATCTGTAGTACCAGAACAAAAGCACGCTACACCAAGCAAATCGTACAATTACTGGATCAAATTAAAATTCAGAGCAAGGAATATAAGCAACCAGAACGATATAACGACATTATGAAATCGCAGCAACTCTGGAAAAATTTTGTGGATCAAGAGTGCCGTAATGCAGGTGCTTATATCGGTTCACCGATGTATGAATTTTGTCCGATGCAAAAATATGCAGAGCGATTGGAACAGCTAAAAGAATATTTAAATTAATGAGATTTAGGTTGAGCTACTTTCGTTATGATTTAAAACTGTAATTTAAATACACCTTAAGTCGGAGTAGGCGTATACTGCTGCATCGAGTAAAACCACGCGAATCCAGCAAGGTGCATTGTGAGCTTGACCCAATCAGACTGGCTAAATTTTCTAAAACCGAATTATAAAGTCCTACCTTTAAAAGAGAGGATGCTCTCTGGTCTCGGGGCTTTATGTGGTTTGGCGATTTCCTCCTTGATTAGCTGGTATGTCCTAGGTGGCATGAATGCGTGGTATATCGCGCCGATGGGGGCATCTTCGGTGCTGCTATTTGCAGTACCCAACAGTCCGTTGGCGCAACCTTGGAATGTGATTGTGGGTAATACGCTGGCAGGATGTATTGGCGTCGCCTGTACACAATATCTGCCTGATCTGACCAGTGCTTTTAGTGTTGCTGTTGGATTGGCAATTTTTGTGATGATGACCACAGACTCCTTGCATCCACCGAGTGGAGCAGTCGCGATTACCGCAGTTCTAGGAGGTGAAGCTGTACACCGCTTAGGTTTTCATTTCATCTTGTATCCAGTCCTGCTGAATTCGATTTTATTGCTTGTGTTTGCAGTGTTTTTTAATCGTCTGATTGGCCGTCATTATCCGATTACGGCACATGTAAATGAGCGTTCTAAAGACCCGACACCGACTCAGAAAGTCTCAATTCAACCGAAAGATATTGAATATGCTTTAGAGCATCACACTGAGCTATTAGATATTAGTCAGTACGATTTAGAAAAAATTATTTTAGAAGCACAATCGCATGCCAACGAGCGCTTGATTAACTCATTCGTTTGTCAGGATATTATGAGCCGAGATGTGATTAAACTGCATGAGCATGATGATATTCATCAGGCCTTAGATAAGTTTAAAGCGGTGAATTTAATGAGTTTGCCAGTCGTGAATGCGGAAGAGCATTTGGTCGGGACTTTGGCCTTATATGAAGTGGTAGAGTGGTTCAAGGGCGCAGCAGATCCGCGTAATTCGTGGCAGCACTATGTGCGACAAATCATGAGTCATAAAGTCGTGACGGTGAGTCCCACACAGCCGATTCAGGATTTGGTACCTTACTTTGTAGAAAAGTCGTTTAACTATATCCCCGTGGTTGAAGAACAGCGCTTGATTGGGATTATCAGCCGTGCAGATATGATTGCAGCTCTGCAACAACAGCTGAATCGACAGATCTAAATTTAGTTAAAAAAAAGCTACGGTTGGATTAGGGGTAATTTCAACCGTAGCGACCAAAAAGGTAACCGAAAATTAACGTTTTATGCCTTGGTCTTCATACACTGTTTTTACAGGCTGTGAATAACTTTGTACGTGATCAACACGCGCTTGCTGCTGTTTCGGAATGACCAGCCATAAAATCAGATACACCAAAATACCTGGGAAGGCTGCACTCATGAGTGAGATCACAACAAAGATCAGACGTAATAAATTTGCGTTCCAACCAAATCGTTCCGCAATACCGCCCATTACACCAGCGATCATGCTTTGTTGGTTTGAGCGATATAAACCAGAGTTGGCCATCGAGTTTGTCTCCTTAAATTCATGAAACAACAGTGAAAATAATAAATAGTGTCAGTTTGAGCTGCTGTTAATTAAGAAATAGGGGCGAACTGCTCTTTTTAAAGTTTAAACAGATGGGAGATTAGTTAAGTTGTGTAAATCATTGATGGAAAAACCGACAGCATCGCCTAAAATGCACCGAATTAAAGCATCCTGCTTTGTCAATTTACTATTTCAGTCCTATCGCATTGGCTATTACCCTTTTGGGGAATAGACGAACATTGAAATGATCCCTATATTTTCCGAAGTTTAGGACCCGTTCATGAAAAGCACGCGATAACGATGTTGATGTTAGAGATTTAGGATATGCAGTTCAGGTTATTCTTACAGCATGTTAGTGTAGGACTTCTATTGATTTTGGGTTTGAGTGCTTGTGATAGCCATCATCCAGAACCAGTAAAGCAACAAGCCCAGACGCAACCGAGTGGTGAAACGAGCGAAGTGTTTGCAGATGAACAAGAAGAACAGCTTGCATCTGACGCGCAAGGGCTATCGCTGACCCAAGTGGCTGGTCAAGCAACATTGCCGTATTCTGCGGACCGTAAACATAATTTGAGTAAGCCTTCCGAAGCCGATTTGGTGTATGCGGGTCGTTATCATGCACGTATCCCTTGTAGCGATGCATTTGCGGGCTGTGTCAATAATGAAAAAGAAGCGGAATATATTCTGAATTTAATGGATGATGGCTCTGTGTTCTGGACCAATACCAGTTTTAGCCGCCTTGGCTCAGATCCGTCACGTAATATTGCCAAGATTGAGCAGACCTGTAAGCAAGTCCAATGGCATGTGCATAAAGAGCTGAATGAAATTATGATTCGCTGTGATGCTGCCGATGTTAACTTGTATTATCAAGTGAGTCAGAATCAAGACTTGGTGATGGATCTGGATAAGATTTGGAATGGCGATAATGGGCGGAATCGTAAGTTCTTTAAAGAGTATCCATTCCCAGAACACGCCTATGTATTTAAGAAAGTTGATTAAATAATCCGTATTCAAAATAAAAAAGAGCGCATTTAGCGCTCTTTTTTATTGCAGTTCCGATTAGTAATCGAAGCTGAAGTGTTCAGGTGCAAGTGAAGTCAAAGTACGAGAGGTTGATACCATAGATTCTGCATGACCTTGTGCACGTGGCAATAGACGGTCGAAGTAGAAATCTGCAACTTTGATTTTTGCTTTATAGAATTCAGGTGTTTCGATTCCGTCACCCGCTTCTAATTTCTCAGATGCAATCACGGCTTGTTGTGCCCAGAAATAAGCCATCATCACATAGCCAGAGAACATCAAGAAATCAACCGAAGCTGAAGAAACGATGTCACGGTCTTTGCGTGCAGCAAGCATGATACGGACAGTTAGGGTATTCCATTGTGCGCAAAGCTTAGTTAAGTCCCAAGCGAAACGACGAAGGTACTTGTTACGTGCATGTGCAGCACAGAACTTCAAGATTTCAGCAGTATAGTCACGAACCACTTTACCTTTTGAACTTAATAAAACTTTACGGCCAATTAAGTCAAGTGCTTGAATACCTGTGGTACCTTCGTACAAGGTTGAGATACGCGCATCACGTGCGATTTGTTCCATACCCCATTCACGGATATAGCCATGACCGCCGTATACTTGCATACCGTGGTTGGCAGCTTCTAAGCCAAGTTCAGTCAAGAAACCTTTCAGAATTGGGGTATAGAAACCGAGTTTGTCATCATAAGCTTCATACGCTGCTTGATCGCCATTGACCAATGCATCTGTCATTTTGTCTGCAAGTTTTGCAGCATGATAGATCATCGAACGACCGCCTTCAGCAATCGCTTTTTGCGTCAATAACATACGGCGAACGTCAGCGTGGTGAATGATCGCATCACCTACACGCTCAGGCTCTTTCTTACCAGAAAGGGCACGCATAGACATACGGTCTTTTGCATATGGTAAAGCACCTTGGAATGAAAGTTCAGCGTGCGCAATACCTTGAACTGCTGTACCGATACGGGCAGTGTTCATAAAGGTAAACATTGCATGTAAACCTTTGTTGATTTCACCGATGAGGTAACCAGTGGCATTGTCAAAGTTAAGCACTGCAGTTGCAGAGGCTTTGATCCCCATCTTGTGTTCGATTGAACCACAAGAAACAGTATTACGTTCACCTACACCACCATCCTCAGTCGGGATGAACTTAGGTACGATGAATAGCGAAATACCACGTGTACCTGCTGGTGCATCAGGAAGACGCGCAAGTACGATGTGAATAATGTTATCTGTTAAATCGTGCTCACCTGCAGAGATGAAGATTTTAGTACCAGAGATTTTGTATGTGCCATCAGCAGCAGGTTCTGCTTTAGTCTTAACTTGACCTAAGTCTGTACCACATTGTGGTTCAGTTAAACACATCGTGCCTGACCAAGTCCCTTCAACTAGTTTAGGCATATAGGTATTTTTTTGCTCATCTGTACCAAACTGCATGATTGTGTTCATACAGCCAGTACTTAAACCTGGATACATGGTGAATGACCAGTTAGCCGTCCCCATCATCTCAGATTTGATTAGATTTAAAGACATTGGTAAGCCTTGACCACCAAATTCTTCTGGATAAGAAAGACCTTGCCAACCACCCATGACGAATTGGTCATAAGCTTCTTTAAAACCTTTTGGTGTAGTGACTTCGCCGTTGTTAAAGGTACAACCTTCTTCATCACCTGATTGATTGAGCGGAGAAAGTACGTTTTCGCAATAATCTGCTGCACCTTCAAGAATCATATCAACTGTTTCAGCATCCGCATTTTGACCACTTGTCAAAGTTTGGTAATGTGCTGGATAATCTAACATTTCGTTCATTAAGAAACGAATATCACGGAGCGGGGCTTTATAAGCTGGCATAATCTTAATCCTGTATTTGAATCATTTTGGATTATCTGTTTCGATACTTTGATTATTCACAATGGTGATAAAAATACATTGATAATCACTAGGGAAAAGAATGTCAGAAAAGCGAATTTCCTTGAAGATTAGTTCTTAGAAAAACCACATTTCTGTTGGTGTCAAAACGGATATGAAATGTGAAAATTACTCAATTTTAGAATTGAAAATATAATGATATAAAGGTGTTTGGTAAAGCTATGCGTCTAAAATATTTAACTTTATGCTTAATGGGTTTGAGTCTTTCTGCATGTTCACAACATGTCATTAAAACCAATACGGCTTCGACCAATCTGGAACAGAAAGCCATCAATAGTATCAACGCGATGTATGAATATCCGAGCTATGATTACCGCGGAAAATTTAATATTCATGTTGAACCGAGTCAACAGCATAGCAATGCAACAGCAGAAAATGCGGTTCTAGATACGGCATTGAAACAAAAAGTAGATCAATATTTACGTGATCAGAAGGTCAATTTAAACTCCAAACAAAAACAAGCGTTGTATGTGGCCTTGGCACAAGAGCAAAAAAGCTCAGTACAAACCAAAGTTGATAAGTTTACCCAAATCATGGCCAATGTCTTAAATGACATGCAGTTTGAATATGATGGCTCGGTGCATTATCGTCAGAAAATGGGTTCATTTAACCTGACGGCACGTTATGAAAAGCCAACTTTGCTGGTACAAGCTAAAATACCGATGGTCGTTGATCTGAATAATTATAAGTTTTATATCAACTATTTTGCTTTGATGCCGTATTTGGTCAATAAAGACAGTCAGAACAATCTGGCCTATTTAGACTTTTCTAAATATCAGGATATGTTCAAGCAAGTGGATTACAAGAAATTTGCTGAATATGTGAAAGCTTCTGGTGCAGTTTATTATCGCCTTGCAGATCAGAAAAATATCCAATCTTTGTCCGTCTCTTCGGCTGATCAAGCTGCAGGCGTAGTCGAGAAAATTCGGTTAAAAAGCTCAATTGAAGAACTGATTTTACAAGCCAATTTGTATAGCAAAGTCAATGAAAAATATTTCATGCAAAGCGTTCTCAACATTAAAGAAGAGAATCTTGAGAAACTGATTGCCAATGAAGTTGATGCTGCAAGTAAATCAGGAAAAGCCGCTTCATTGTTGGATAAGAAAGATTCGGCTGATGATGCCACTGTGGTCAGCCAAGAACTGTATCGGTTGGTGAATCAGCATTTTGGTGTTGAAGATGCCGAAGAAGATTATGCTGATGAGAGCGCAGATGCAGCGGAAGATGCAACACAAGCAGCGCAGAGAGCCTATGCTGAGGCTGCTGCGGATAGTACGGTCGATGCCACTGTCGCTGAAGATGAACAGGCCAGTTTAACTGAGGAGCAATGTACAGCCCTGCAAAATACGCAAAAAACCACATATGGCGATGCACAGTATTGCCAAAGTATGTATGACATTGATGTCTTTGGTGAGCAGAAAGCAGAACCTGGTTTCTTGAGTTATATCACTAAATTACAATCGGTCGAAAAGCAGTTTACGGCATATGATCAAAATCAATTTATTGATGATCAGGCATTTAAGGCACTTTGGATCAAGCACCAAGCGGATATTGAAAAAGCTTTGCCACCAGTTGAAAAACGAAATCCATTTGTTATGGATGTCGGTTTGGATGCCCAAGGTCGTGCGGTTAAATTAGACTATGATTTGAACTATGGTTTATCTGAATTGAAGTCACGTTTTAGTGTCAAAGCCGATATGTTGATTTCAAATTATGGCAAAGCCACCCCAATTGATCAGGCACAATTAAAACGCGCGAAGAGTTGGTCAGAAGCAAGTAAAGGCTCGATGTTGGAACAAGCAGTGAATAGCTTCTCTGAGAAATTAGGTCAAGCAGGGGTTCAAGAACGTTCAGCAGAACCATATACTATGACTTTGGAAGATCAACTGAAAGTAATTGCGGAACAACGCTATGATGCAACGCATGCCTATGATCAAACCTATAAAGCAGTATTCATTGCGAAATTGACCGAAAGCGCACCACAAATTGTACAGCGTTCTTCAAGCCAAGAGCTGCAAGAAATTGCCACTGTATATGCATACTGGTATGCCAATGAAGAGGTTTATAATCCAAAAGGGAAAGCGCTACAAAGCATTGAAGCTTTACAGAAGAAGCATCATCTTGAAAATGAAGATCAGTTTGATGACAAATTGGGTCAAGCAGTGAATCGTATTGTATTGGATGCGATGCGTGGTGATACAGATCGTCAAGCGTGGAAAAAGCTAAAAGCGCAATATAAGCAGCCACAGCAGTTATTTGCCAAACAATATCAAATCCAGTTCGAACAAGAGAATGGTGCTTCAAGTGAGGAAAAAGTCTTACTTGGACAAACTGCTAATATCTTAGGGCAAGTGTATGTGGATGCCCGTAAGAATAAATTATCTGAAAAGTCGATTCAGTCTTTAAAAATCGAGCATAACGAATTTATTGATTATGAGATTTTCAAAGAGGTTTATCAGAAGATGCTGACCGTTAAATAATTTCTTTATCCCCCAATAAAAAACCTGCAAAGTGCAGGTTTTTTATTTTGTGCTTTGAAGATTATAAAAAGTCTTTGAGTTCTGGTTTTACCCCGTTCCAGATCGAAAATGCCTCAATCGCTTGACCGACTAACATACCGAAACCATCAGTAGAGGGGATTTGGCGTTGTTTGGCCTGATCTAGAAAGCTGGATGGTTTGCCATAAGCCATTTCATAAGCATGATGGAACACTAAGCTTTCAGGCAGCTGTAGTGTATCCCCAGTTAAACTTGCAGAGGTTGCATTAATCACAAGATCAAATTCACCTGTCAATTGATCTAAACCAATGCTTTTCAGCTCTGCTTGTGGGACTGCATCTTTTAAATCATCAACGAGTTGCTCAGCTCGTGCGAGGGTGCGGTTGGCAATAACAATTTGTTTTGCGCCTGCCTGTACCAAAGGGTAGATCACACCACGGGTTGCACCGCCGGCCCCTAAAATTAAAATACGGCTCTCTTTTAGTTCCCAGCCCAATGCCTGAATTGCTGCAACTAGGCCTTGACCATCGGTATTATCGCCATACAGTTTGCCGTCCTGCATCCACAACGTATTCACTGCTTTGGCGATCTTGGCGCGTTCAGTCAGTTGGTCGCAAAGAACAAAGGCTTGTTCTTTAAACGGTACAGTGACATTCATACCGACGCCATTGTGTGCAAAGAAATCTTTGGCAACACTTTCAAAACCATCTAAGGGTGCAAGGATTTTTTTATAGTGTAGATCGACCCCAGTTTTTGCTGCGAATGCATGGTGGAGCTCAGGTGAGCGGGATTGTTCAATCGGATTTCCAATAACAGCAAATTGTTTGGTCATGAGTGATCAACATGGTGAGGTTGTTTGAAGTTTATAAAGTTGAAGGAGATGCTGCAATATGGATTTACATCTATGGCATGGTAATACCGTGATTTGATCATCAGAACATGTTCTGATATTTCCAAACCATTATCTAAACATTAATCTCATTATGAGTATTTTCTTAATTCGACATGCACAAAGTGAAGCGAATATTAATGGGCGAGCTTTATCCCATGCATCGATTAGTTTGAGCGATCATGGAAAAGAACAAGCCAGACAATTATGCGAGCTATTACCAAAAATTGATCATGTCATTGTTTCTAAGTACCTGCGAACGTACCAGACTGCAGAACCGATTTTGCAGAAATACAAGTTGAGTGCAGAGATTGATGAGAATTTGCATGAATTTAGCTATCTCTCAGAAAGCAAGTGTTTCAACACGAATCTAGATGATCGTAAGTTATGGGTAAATGCTTATTGGGAAAGGATGGATCATGATTATCGTGAGGCTGATGATGCAGAGTCTTTTGCTGACTTGCATTCTCGGGTGCAACTATTTCATAAAAAATTAAGGCAATTAGAACGAGAGTATGCAGAAAAGAATTTAGTGATTTTCACGCATGGGCAATTTTTACAATTACTTTTGACTTTAATGGATAGACCACAACCTTTGAGTCGAGAGCTAATGCAAAGCTTTAGATCAGATTTAATTCATCGGCCAATTCAAAATACAGCAATTTTTTTATTTTAAGGCTCTTGAAAAACCTCATCCCTAACATCTGAGCTAGGGATGAGTAATATAATTTACTTCTGCAAACCCAACCAATCTCTTGGTTTTAGATAATAATCGGTGAGACGTTTTTCAGCCGAGTCAGCATCCCATTCAGGACGATATGACCAACCTGCAAGATTCGGCAGACTCACCAAGATCGATTCAATACGCCCACCAGTTTGTAAGCCAAACAAGGTACCACGGTCATAGACCAAATTATATTCGACATAACGACCACGACGATACAGTTGGAACTCACGCTGCGCTTCGGTATACGGCTGCTCACGATGCTTTTCAAAAATCGGCAAGATCGCTGCTAAATAGCCATTACCTACCGCTTGGATGTATTTAAAGCAGGTTTCGAAATCCCATTGATTTAAATCATCAAAGAACAAACCACCGATACCACGCTGCTCATCACGATGTTTGAGGTAGAAATAATCATCACACCATTGTTTGTGCTCGGCATAAACCGTATCGCCGAAAGGCTGGCACAGGTCATAAGCGGTTTGATGCCAGTTGAGAACATCTTGCTCGTCAGGATAAAACGGAGTTAAGTCAAAGCCACCCCCAAACCACCACACTGGATCTTGACCTTCTGGCTCTGCGACAAACAAGCGAACATTGGCATGGGAGGTTGGAATATTTGGGTTTTTCGGGTGAATCACCAGTGATACACCTAGTGCTTGTGCTTTCGCCCCAGCGATTTGAGGATGACGTTCCGTTGCAGAGGCAGGAAGTTTGCTGATATTGATGTGGGAGAACATGACCCCACCTTTTTCAATCACTTCACCATTTTGCAAAACACGAGAGCGACCACCGCCACCTTCGGCGCGTTGCCAATCATCAATGATAAACTCAGCGGTACCACCGCCTGCACGTTCCTGTTGCTCTAGTCCTGCACAAATTCGTGCCTGTAGATCGAGTAAAAACTCACGAACACGTTGAATATCAGCTGAAGTTGGGTGCTGCATGATGATCCTCGTAAAGTGATCTAGGGATAGCTATATCAAAACATAAAACCCATAAAAAAAGTAAGGGATTTTTGTTTTTTACACTAAAAATCCCTTAACTGATTTATTTTTAAACGTTTTGAAAAATGAATTAGAAGTCATCTTTTTTATACAGATGATCCATACGCTCACGTTTGGTTTTTAAATATTGTTCATTGAAAGGATTGCGACCTACCGTTAATGGAACACGCTCAACCACATTGATGCCGAGATCAGTCAAGGCTTTTAATTTAAGCGGGTTATTGGTCAGTAGTTTCACCTCTTTAATCTGAAGGTGATCCAACATAATGCTACACATATCATAACGACGCGCATCGGCAGGCAAGTTTAATAACAGATTCGCATCAACCGTATCATGACCTTGATCTTGCAAGGCATAAGCACGAATTTTATTGGTTAAACCGATACCACGGCCTTCTTGACGAAGATAAAGAATCACGCCTTGACCAGCTTCATTGATCAAGCTTTGTGTGGCTTGTAGCTGCGGTCCACAATCACATTTGAGTGAAGCGAAAGCATCGCCTGTTAAGCATTCAGAGTGGATGCGGACAAGTACAGGCTGATCTGGAGCCGTTTCTAAACCTTTAGATAGCGCCACATGTTCTTCACCTGTCGCAGGGTCTTGAAACACGGAAATATTGAAGTCACCAAAAGCGGTGGGTAGCTTTGATGTTGCAATAAATTCAATCGGCACAGAGAGCTCACTATGATAATAAAAACAGTTCGAGTATAGCCTAATGTATGAAGATTGCGTGAACTGGAATTCCTGATTTTTCACATAACTTTTTCTTTTTCATACAAAGCACACAATAATGGTTGATAAACAGTGACATAATTCAGGATAATCTACGGGTCATTCTTTAAAATTTGCATGAGAATGTTCAGCACTACATCATTCGCACGTGTGGCTGATTGAAGGTAGATCATATTTAATTGTATGATTGCCCCCATTTAAAACCCAGCTTCGGACTTGCCAGGCTTAAAAAGGCTTTGCCACATTATGTTGTATACCGAAATTCCAACTCAGCGCCCTGTTACGCCATTGTTAGATGATATTGATCATCCGCAACAATTACGTCAGCTCGAGCAAAGCCAACTCGCACAAGTGGCGGATGAGTTGCGTCAATATATTTTGTATGCGGCAGGGCAAAGTGGTGGACACTTTGGCGCAAATTTAGGTGTAGTCGAACTGACCGTTGCGCTGCATTATTGTTTTAACACACCAGACGACCGTTTAGTGTGGGATGTGGGCCATCAAGCTTATCCACATAAAGTACTTACTGGTCGTCGTGATCGAATTACCACGATTCGTAGTAAAGATGGTTTAGCTGCATTTCCAGCGCGTGATGAATCTGAGTTTGATACCTTTGGGGTTGGACATTCATCTACTGCAATTTCTGCTGGTTTGGGCATGGCTTTGGCGCGTCGTTATCAGAAAGATCCGTGCGATGTTGTTGCAATTGTTGGCGATGGCGCAATGACTGCGGGCATGGCTTTTGAAGCAATGAATGATGCGGTTGCGCATGATGCCGATTTGATCGTGATCTTAAATGACAATGATATGTCGATCTCGTGCAGTACAGGTGGTTTTGCAAAACACTTGGCGGCAATCTGGGAAACAGGTCAACTGGTCAATGTAAATGATCAAGGCGAAGCCTATGTTCAACCGCACCCGAAGTGGACCTATAACTCTCGTTTACACCAATCTGCGACAGATGCTGCTGATAACTTATTTAAAGCGATTGGTTTTGATTATTTTGGGCCATTTGATGGTCATGATGTAGAACAGCTTGCACAAGTTTTCCATGCGCTGAAAAAGCGTAAAGGCCCGCGTCTGGTTCATATTTATACGAAAAAAGGTAAAGGATTTGCGCCTGCGGAAGCAGATCCGATTACCTATCATGCGATTACCAAGATTGCACCGACAGCATCTGCGCCAGTAAAAAAATCACCACCTAAATATTCAGATGTATTTGGGCAATGGTTATGTGATGAAGCTGCTCAAGATGATCGTTTACTCGCAATTACACCAGCAATGTGTGAAGGTTCTGGGATGGTGCAATTTGCACAGCAATATCCTGAGCGTTTCTTTGATGTGGCCATTGCAGAACAGCATGCGGTGACTTTGGCTGCGGGTATGGCATGTGAAGGTCTTAAACCCGTTGTTGCGATTTATTCAACTTTCTTGCAGCGTGGTTATGATCAGCTGATCCATGATGTTGCCTTGCAAAATCTAGATGTCACCTTTGGTATTGATCGAGCTGGTTTGGTGGGTGAAGATGGCCCAACTCATGCCGGTGCCTATGATTATGCCTATATGCGTACCGTACCAAATATGGTGATCATGGCACCAAAAGACGAAAATGAATGTCGTCAAATGCTACATACCGCTTATCTCTATAAAGGGCCAACAGCAGTGCGTTATCCACGTGGGGTGGGTACAGGTGTTGAGATTCAACAGCAGATGACAGCGATGGAAATTGGTAAAGCTGAAATCGTGGCTGAATTTAATTTGGATGCTGAACAGCAGATTAGTGTCCTTGCCTTTGGTAGTCGTGTTGCAGCCTCTATCGATGCTGCTGAACAGTTTGCACAAAAACATGCGGTTGCTGTGCGTGTGGTAAATATGCGCTTTGTGAAGCCATTGGATGAACAAATACTGCGTGATTTAGCACCACGGACTGAACTTTTTGTGACTGTTGAAGAACATGCGGTGATGGCAGGCGCGGGCAGTGCCGTCAATGAATTTTTGGCCCAAGCGCGTATTCTCAAGCCGATTTTGAATCTGGGCTTGCCAGATACGTTCTTACATCAAGCTACGCATCAACAGATGCTGCATGATTGTGGTTTAGATACTCAAGGAATCTTGGCTTCAATTGAGCAAGCTTGGTTTTCTCATCACTAAGTTGATGTAAAAGTTAGAATAATTTTTAGCAACATTTTTCCCCTAAAAGCGCTTATATTTGATAGAATATAGGGGCTTTTATGCATTATTCTTTGTCAAAATCTTCAAATTTGTAGTGGGTGTTCAATGGAACCTATGGTGGTTATGGCTGCGCGTGCGGCTCAAACAGTTGGTCAAGAGCTTTTAAAGGCACATCAAAATCGTCATAAACTCGATTTGCAAGTTGAAGAAAAAGGCATCGATGGTCCAGTAACGCGTGTTGATCGTTACTTGGAACAACTTACAATTGATACCCTCCGTAAAAGCTATAAAAACCACAGCTTCCTTGGCGAAGAGTTTGGTATGCAAGAAGGTAAAGGTCACGATGCAGATTGGTGCTGGGTGATTGATCCTTTAGATGGCACACAAAACTTTATTAATGGTTTCCCACATTTTTGTATTTCTATTGCTGTACAACATAAAGGTGTTACTCAACACGGTGTGATCTATGATCCTGTGCGTGATGAATTATTCTCTGCAAGCCGCGGTCGCGGTGCAGTGATGAACCAGCGCCGTATCCGTGTCAATGTAAAAGAAAGCTTAGAAAACACTTTCCTTGCTGTTGGTCATCCATACCGTGCAAAACGTAATGGCGAAATCGTTTCTTATGCAGAACAGCATTTTGCTTCATTATTGGCAGTGACTAAATCTGGCGCACAAATCCGTCGTGGTGGTTCAGCTGCACTTGATTTGGCTTATGTTGCTGCAGGCCGTTTTGATGGTTTCTTTGAACTTGGTTTAAAACCATGGGATATCGCTGCAGGTGAGTTGATTGTGAAAGAAGCGGGCGGTGTTATTGTTGATGCTCGTGGTGGTAATGATTCATTGGATAATGGGCAAGTTATTGCTTGTTCACTTAAAATGTTAAAACCATTGATGCAAACAGTTGTTCCTGCTTGGGGCGATGCTGCAAAATAATTTGTAGATTTTGAAAAGCCCTCAAATATTGAGGGCTTTTTTATGCATTATTCGAAATAAGGTAAAATCAATTGCTCATCTATTTTATTGGTCCAGGGGGTGCTGGTAAAACGACTGCAGCCAAGTTGCTCTCGGCGCAGTTTGGTTTTGATTATTATGATTTAGATGAATATTTTATGCAGAGTGAAGGAGATATTACACAGTACATTATTCGATATGGTTATAAAAAATATGCAGCGCGTAACATTCAGCTTTTTATGCAGCTTCAAATAAAATACGATTTGAATAAAATAATGATCATTGTATGTTCCTCTGGATTTATGACCTATCCCAATGATACTCACCAAGACTATATAAAAATCAAAGATGAAGTAGAGAGCCATGTTTTTACTTTTTTAATGCTACCTTCACTCGTATTGGAAACATGTGTTCAAGAAATCGTAGCAAGGCAGCTCAATCGAGCTTACTTGAATCCTGTTCGAGCAAATGAAGAATTAAAGATTAGGCAGAGATTCCTGCTTTATTCGAGTCTGAAGTGTCGAGTGATCTTGACGGATCAGATTCCTGATCAAGTTGCTGCAAATGTGAAACAAATTCTGGATACCTTTAATGAAGTATAGCAATGATCTAATAAATCTCAGTTTATCTATACAATAAGAGTATTAAAAAAGGGGAGACATAATAAAGTTTTAACTTGCTGATAATTATCTTTATATTTAAGTGAAAGTTGTTTTAAATGCGTTGTTTTGAGGTCGTCATTATCGTCTAGATACAAATAATAAAGGGGATGAAATAGAAAAACCTATTAAAAAGGGTGACTTTTAAAATTATTCTGCTATAATCCGCCCACGCACTTAAATTCCAGTTCATTACCTGAACATTCAGTTCTATTCATTATTAGCGCACGCTGTCCGTAGAGAGGACCACATCTTGCGCCCAAATCGCTTAGCGATTCTTCAGGTTGAAGCAGTAATCAAGCGTGCGTTAAGTCCACATCGTCGTTATTCGGATCGCCGCTGAACTTCATCTATTTTTCAGCTTGAGTCGCTTTGCCGCTTGTTGCCGATGTCTATTTTTTAGCATTTATTAAAATGGAGCACCCATTAGGGTGAAACTCTCTATGAGCAAAACTTTTGCCGAATTTTCTTTACACGAAACCTTACAACAAGCGCTTGAAGGTTTAGGTTTTACTACGCCAACTCCTGTGCAAGAACAAGCGATTCCCGCTGCATTAGAAGGGAAAGATTTATTAGTTTCGAGCCAAACTGGTTCAGGTAAAACTGCCGCATTTTTATTACCTACGTTAAATGCGTTAGCGGGCGAAGAAGCATTTGTTTCTTTTAAAGACCGTATGAAAGCAGTCACTCAGCCTACAATTTTAGTTATTTCTCCTACGCGTGAATTGGCTCAACAAGTTAGCCAAGACGCAATTGCATTTGTACGTCACATGAAAGGTGTTCGTATTGCTGCGATCATGGGTGGTATGCCTTTTGGTAAGCAAATTCAACAGCTTAAAGGTGCACAAGTTGTCGTAGCGACTCCTGGTCGTTTACTTGATCTTGTAAACCGTCGTCAAATTAAACTTGATAAAGTTGAATCATTAATTGTTGATGAAGCAGACCGTATGCTTGATCTAGGTTTCTCTGAAGATCTAGAAGCAATTGGTGAATTAGCTGCAAACCGTAAACAAACATTAATGTTCTCTGCAACATTTGCGGATCGTATTATCCGTCTTGCTGAACGCATGATGAATGATCCACAACGTATTGCAATTGAAACGGGTCACAGTACCAATACTGATGTAACGCAAACATTGCATTGGACTGATGGTTTCGAACACAAGAAAAAATTACTTACGCATTGGTTATCTGATGAATCAGTAGATCAAGCTGTTGTATTCGCAAGCACGCAAGAAGATACAGATATGCTTGCTGAAGAATTAGCTGAAGCTGGTCACTCAGTTGTTGCGTTGCACGGAGCAATGCCACAAACCGTTCGTAACCGTCGTTTACGTAGCATTCGTGAAGGTCGTGCAAAAATCTTAGTTGCGACTGACGTTGCAGCGCGTGGTTTAGACGTACCAACAATTTCACACGTAATTAACTTCGGTTTACCGATGAAAAACGAAGACTATGTACACCGTATTGGTCGTACAGGTCGTGCGGGCCGTACAGGTCAAGCCGTTACTTTAGCGACTTACCGTGAGCGTGGTAAAATCCGTGCGTTAGAAGATTACTTAGATGCACGTTTAAATGTATCTGAAATTGAAGGTCTTGAGCCATCTCCACCTCCTGCGCGTTCAGGTCGTGATGGTGGTGGTCGTGGCCGTGATGGCGGTGGTCGTGGTCGTGGCGGCCGTGATGGCGGTCGTGGCGGTTTCGGCGGTGGTCGTCGTTTTGAAGGCGAAAGCAATTTCAAACGTCGTGAAGGTGGTGATGATCGTCCACGTCGTAGCTTCGATGACAAGCCTCGTGGTGAACGTCCATCATTTGGTGGTGAAGATCGTCCACGTCGCGAATTCAATTCAGATCGTCCACGTCGTGAAGGTGGTTTCGAAGACCGTCCACGTCGCGAGTTCAACTCTGATCGTCCACGCCGTGAAGGTGGTTTCGAAGACCGTCCACGTCGCGAGTTCAACTCTGATCGTCCACGTCGTGAAGGTGGTTTTGAAGACCGTCCAAAGCGTAGTTTTGGTGGTGAAGACCGTCCACGTCGCGAGTTCAACTCTGATCGCCCACGTCGTGAAGGTGGTTTCAATGATAAACCGCGTTTTGATTCGAATGATGACAACCGTGGCAACCGTGTAGATTATAAACCACGTCGTGAAGGTAGCTTCGGCGACCGTCCAAAACGTGATTTTGGTGATCGTCCTGCTCAACGTGAAGGTGGTTTTGGTGACCGTAAGCGTAGCTTCGGTGGTGAAGACCGTCCAAAACGTAGCTTCGGCGGTGAAGATCGTCCAAAGCGCAGCTTCGGTGGTGAAGATCGTCCAAAACGTAAGTTTGGTGAAGATAGCCCAGCACGCGGTACACGTGAAGAAACTTTCGGTGGTGACCGTCGTCGCAAAAACGATTTTTAATCGTTAAAAACCGATGAAAACAAGAAGCCAGTTGAAAAACTGGCTTTTTTATTTTGTGTTAGTCATGTAAAATCTTAAAAATGTGTACTAATTCAAATTTTATATAAGAAATGAATAGGGTTAAGCAAAATAAAAGTCTTTTGAGTCAAATGTGGTCTTTCATGTGTAGTGAAGGACTGCCGTGTCTATTCGTCATTCTGATGCTTTGTAATGGCTTGTTCTTTGCCTATGCACTTTTTGATACCAGTCACTCTGATTCTTTTAATGTCAATTCTCAACATACCACCAGCCAAACTGATTCGAAGAATAACTACATAAATTAAATAATCTTCGTACCATCGGTTATCAAAATAAAAACAAGCGTTTAATGTTTCAGTGTATAGTATGCGTGCATAAAAAGTGCAGGAATGAATGCCATTATGAATAACAAATCTCCTCTCGATACCGAAGCCTTAATTGAAGTTAAAAACTTGAGCTTTAATCGAGGAGAACGCGTCATTTATGACGATATCAGTCTTAAAATTCGACGTGGTCAAATTACTGCAATTATGGGACCGTCTGGTACGGGTAAGACGACTTTATTACGTTTGATTGGTGGCCAATTACTTCCTGATCATGGTGAAGTGCTGCTCGACGGTAAAGATATTGCGACCATGTCGCGTCAAGAATTATTCGCTGCGCGTGCACGTATGGGAATGCTATTCCAGAGTGGTGCATTGTTTACCGATATGTCGACTTATGAAAATGTCGCTTTTCCCATCCGCGCACATACCAAATTACCTGAACATATTATTGCAGAGTTAGTTGCGTTAAAACTTGAATCAGTGGGCTTGCGTGGAGCTGAGCAGTTAATGCCATCAGAGCTTTCAGGCGGAATGAACCGTCGTGTTGCTTTGGCACGTGCGATTGCGTTAGACCCTGAATTGATTATGTACGATGAGCCATTTGCAGGCCAAGATCCGATCGTGATGGGCGTTTTAACCCGTTTAATCCGTTCTTTGCGTGATGCTTTAGATTTAACCACGATTATCGTCTCGCATGATGTTGCAGAGACCTTATCGATTGCTGATTATATTTATGTGGTTGCTGAAGGCAAAATTCAGGGTGAAGGTTCACCTGAACAATTAAAAAATCATGCATCGCCATTTGTACGCCAGTTTTTAACGGGTTCGATTGAAGGGCCTGTCGAATATCAATTTACTCACCAAGCATATTTAGATAACGAGGTTCGTCCATGAATGCGATTGCCTGGTTAGGTAGACTCGTTATTGAGCGGATAAAGGGGATTGGTGCTGCGGCACTGATGCTTCTGCAAGTTTTATTTTCCATGCCATCGAAAGGTGGGTTTCAGCGCTTTATTTACCAAATGTATCGTGTCGGGGTCATGTCCCTACTGATTATCGCTGTTTCTGGCTTGTTTATTGGTGCTGTTCTGGGTTTGCAGATGTATAGCATTCTGGTCACCTTTGGTAGTGAGGCAATGTTAGGTACTGCGATTTCATTGACACTGTTACGTGAATTGGCTTCTGTGGTTGCCGCATTGCTGTTCGCAGGTCGTGCTGGTTCAGCATTAACTGCTGAAATTGGTTCCATGAAACAAAGTGAACAACTTGCCAGCATGGAAATGATCGGGGTTGATCCACTTAGACAAATCGTCTCACCACGTTTATGGGCGGGGATTGTCAGCTTGCCGATGCTCACGGTGATTTTTGCAACCATTGGGATTATTGGCGGCAAAATGGTGGGTGTTGATTTCTTGGGTGCGGATGAAGGCTCATTCTGGGGCGGTATGCAAAGCAGCGTACAATTCTGGCATGACGTTTTTAACGGCACTATCATCAAAAGCATTGTATTTGCTTTAATTTGTACATGGGTAGCGGTATATCAAGGTTATGCTTGTGATCCGACGCCAGAAGGTATCGCGACTGCAATGACCAGAACGGTCGTATATTCTTCACTTTGTGTATTAGGTTTTGATTTCGTGTTGACTGCGGTCATGTTCGGAGGGATTTAATGAAATCACGTACTAGTGAGCTGGCCGTAGGTATTTTTGTCATTATCTTCGGTATCGCTCTATTTTTTCTTGCGATGAAAGTCAGTGGTTTAGTCGGTACTAATTTACGTGATAGCTACAGCATGACAGCGCAGTTTGATAACGTAAACGGTTTAAAAGCACGCGCGAAAGTCACCATGAGTGGTGTAACCATTGGCCGTGTTGAATCGATTACACTTGATCCAGTGACACGTTTGGCAACTGTAAAATTTGATCTTGATGGTAAGTTGACCAGCTTTAGCCCAGAGCAACTGAAAGAAGTGCAAAAGAATGCACTTGAAGAGTTGCACTATAGCGCTGATTATCAACAAGCTGATGCTGCGAAACAAAAAGAAATGGAACAGCAACTTATTGCTAACATGACCTCCATCACCAGCCTTGATGAAGATGCTTATATTATGGTTGCAACCAATGGTCTATTGGGTGAGAAATATTTGAAAGTTGTCCCAGGTGGTGGTGTGAACTACTTAAAACGTGGTGATGTCGTTTCAAATACCCAAGGTACAATGGATTTAGAAGATTTAATCAGTAAATTTATTACTGGTGGTGCTGGTAAAGCCACATCGAGCTCAACAGCAACAGAAAGTCCAGCTTCAAAGCCAGCGGCGACTGAAGCAGAACCCTCTTTCGTTGAGTAATTCAGGTTAGGAGATTGAAGTGAACACATTATTGAAACAAACTCTAACAGCAAGCGTATTATCAACAATGCTTGCAAGTGCAGCATTTGCGGCACCAACAGAGACCCCACCTGATTTTGTTAAGCGCGTAGCTGATGGCTTGATTACTCGTTTAAAAGCAGATAATGCAAAATTACAGAATAATCCAGCTCTAGTCAGAACGATTATTCGTCAAAACCTTGACCCATATGTAGACTCACAAGCGTTTACCCGTATTGTGTTGGGTACTTATGCAAATAATCAGTACACCACGGCTGCACAGCGTGCTCAGTTTGAACAGAATTTCCGTGCGGTCATTATTGAGAATTATGGCGGCGCTTTCGCGAAATATACCAACGAAAGCTACACCATGCGTCCGTTTAAATCGACCAACAGCAAAAACCCTGTGGTCACTTTAGACTTCTTACATAATGGCGAGAAAATCCCTGTGTCGTTCCAGTTAACAGACAAAGGTGACCAGTGGAGAGTACGTAACATCAATGTGTCTGGTATTGATCTTGGTTTGCAATTCCGTAATCAGTTTGCGGCAACGGTTCAACGTAATGGTGGTGACATCAATAAAGCGATTGCGACCTTTAAACCAGATGCAGATGCAGCTGTTAGCAAAAAATAAGTAGGTGACGGGTGATTCAATATATTGATCAGCAATTAATTGTGTCGAAGACAATTAATTTTGAAAATGCAGAACAGATCTATCAGGCTGGTTTAAAGCATATTCAGCAACATCAGAATTTTCCTTTGGTTGTTGATTTAGCCCAGCTTGAACACGGCAATACTTTATCTTTGGCGGTGTTGGTGCAATGGTTGCGTCAAACACCTGAAAATAAAGGCCTGCACATTAAAAATGTGTCTGAGAAGATGTTGAAAATCATCCAAGCTTGCCATTTGCAAGACGATTTGAAATTGATTTGATTGATCTGACAAAGTGGAAAAAGAGAGCTATTTTTAGCTCTCTTTTTTATGCCTAGCTTTTGGGAAAAGCAGAAAATAGCGCCTCACAGCTTGGATATTTTTGATGTAACTTTGCTAAATAATAACGTTGATCATATTCTAAAAAACCATCTAGTAATTTGATGCTGGATGAAGCCTTACTGCAGCTTTTAACTTGCCTATCCCATGCGGTAAAGGGGGCAATGGGATGATCGATCGTTATGATATTTTTCTCACAACCTAATAATGCCAGAGTGCTGATCCGATAATGATTGGGAGCAGCAGAATCTACGGGGTAGGCAAGACCAATCACTAAATCATTTGTTTTTATCGTTTTGGCTGGAAAATCACTGTGCCATCGGGTAGGTTTGGGCGTAAACAACTTGGTGAGAAAATGCTGAAATACAAAGCGAACATGCTGAAATTCAAATTGATTTTGGGAGTCGGAAGACTGCTTTTGTATAGATTGAACACGTGCGATAAACACATCTTTGGGGGAGTGAGGTGCACATGCAAAAGCTGTTGAGATTGAAAGGATTATACTCAAAAATAGCAATAATCCTTTCCTGTTTAGATCCATTTTTTCCAACGGAAGTAAAACATGGGTAGGACTAGGAAGGCCATCAGAATACCAATCACAATCCAAAAACTGAGGCTGCCATGAGCAAAAGGTAGCACATCGGTGTTCATCCCATAAATACTCGCGATCAGCATTGGGGGCGCAAGCATGCTGGGTAAAATCGAGAATCGACGAATCGTGTCATTCTGTTCGGTGTTAATGAATCCAGAGGTGGTATCCAGTAAGAATCGTACTTTTTGGAATAAGAATGCATCATGTTCGACTAGTGAGCGAACATCCTCACTCAACTCGCGAATGTCGGCATCATAAATGTGACTGCCTAATGCACGTGGACGCGCTAAAAAGGTCAAGACACGACGTAAATCAATTAAACATAGCTGTGCCTTTCCCAGCATATCTTCTTGTTGAGCTAAGCGCGTAATCATGTCATCTAAGTCGAGTATTTTCTCGCGATGATGGTTATTCAGGACTTCTGTGGAATATCGTTCCAAGTCCTTGTGGATATCTTCTAAGATATCCGCAAGCTCATCCAGTTTCGCTTCAAGTAGGCCGAGCAAGATCCAGGTTGGGTCTTTATAATCCATATCATAGTCATTACGACGTGCGCGGGCACGAAAGGCACGGAACGCAACCAACTTTTCACCACGCATGGTAAATAAGCGATCTTTATGCAAAATAAATGCAACCGTTTGTACCATTGCTAACATGGGTAAGGAGTCGTCAGTATCACCATCGACTTGAAAGTTTTTATTCTTTGTTAAAAAATAGGTGCTGATATGCAAAATTCCATCATCATCACGGTAAAATCGTGCAGATGAGGAAATATCCTCAAGCGACTTTAGGGTCGGTAAGTTTCGGTCATACGCATCCAAAACCCATTGTTGTTCTTCTTGGGAGGGGGCGATGAGATCAATCCAGACCAGTTCGGGGTGGAGATCGAAACCTCCGTTGATGGTTGCATCTTCTAGACTACCGCGCTCTGTGGCATAAAAGGCTTCAAGCATGTCTTTTTTCCTCGCGCAGTCGGTGTAATGTTTTCGGTCGTTTACCGAAAAGCAGGGTGTATTTTAGACAAGGATGAAACGAAAAACACTTGCCTAAACGTTATTTTCTCAAAAATCTTGTTACATAGCCTACTTTATCAGCATGACAGTTATATAAAACGGTTTTAATTGTATGAATTCTATATGTGTTTTCTGTGGTTCTTCTCTCGGTAATGATCCAATTTATCAGCAAATGGCGCAGGCAACCGGTCAGGCAATTGCGGCACAAGGTCAAACCTTGGTTTACGGTGGTGGCCGTTCAGGTTTAATGGGGGTGGTTGCCAATAGTGCATTACAGGCGGGTGGGCGAGTTATCGGGGTGATTCCTGATGCTTTGGTCGATCGAGAACTAGCACATACAGGTTTAACTGAATTGCATATCGTTAAGAATATGCATGAGCGTAAAACCAAAATGGCTGAGCTATCCGATGCCTTTGTGGCTTTACCGGGCGGTGCTGGAACACTGGAAGAAATTTTTGAGCAATGGACCTGGAGCCCGTTAGGAATCCATCAGAAACCATGCGCATTTTTAAATGTTGATGGCTTCTATGATGGCTTGATCCAGATGATTCAAGGCTCGGTTGAGCGCGGTTTTAGTCAGGAGCGTTTTGTCGATAAGTTGATTGTGGCGGAACAAATTGAGGATATTCTTAGGGCATTTTCAAATTATCAGCCAGCGACACCGAAGTGGATGTCGACTGCTGAAATTCAGGCTTGAGGATCAATGAGTGAAAATTATCACCGTAGCGGCTGCTGTGATTTTGAATGAACAAAATCAATTGTTATTAGTACGCAAGCAAAACACACATGCATTTATGCAAGTGGGTGGAAAATTGGAAATGGATGAGGCGCCTGAAATCACGATGCAACGTGAGATTTTGGAGGAAATTGGTTGTGAATGTGAGCTGACGCAATTCATTGGTCGTTTTGAAACAGCTGCCGCCAATGAACCTGATCATGTTTTAGTCAGTTATGTGTATGCAGTTGAATTGAAACAGCCACCGCAAATTGCAGCCGAAATCGCAGAAATGAAATGGATTGATTTAGATGATCAATTTACTTTACTTGCGCCCTTAACGAAAGAAATTGTGATTCCGTGGTGTCAGCAAAATCAAGTGAATTAGTTTGTTGTACTTGTGCGGCTGCTATGCAAGCACTATAGATGTGTTGGCAGCCGAGTTGGCTAAGTACCTTAGATAAAGCACGAATTGAACTGCCTGTGGTCAGTACATCATCGAGAATAAGGACTTTGCGATAACGAATTGAGTTAGGTGGTGCTGCCACAAATTGTTGCTCAATATCTTGCATACGCTCTAAGCGCGACAAGCCTTTTTGTGAGTGTTGAGCCAAGCGTTGTACGGGCTGCCATACAGGAATATTGAGGTAAGTGCTTAGTGTTTTGGCCAATAGCAGGGCCTGATTAAAACCACGTTCTGATAGGCGATCAATCGAAATTGGCATCGGTACAATCGCATGTACTTGAGGAAGTCTGAGTTGTAATAGCAGGCCATCTAATATTCTCTGATGATGCAGTTTCTGCTCGTATTTGAATTGTTGAATCAAGCGATCAATTGGATATTGATAATCGCAAGCAACCAAGATCTGTTGCTGATTGCGCTCGATCCTTTGCTTTAACCAAGGCAGTTGTTGCCAGCAACTTTGACAAACACCAAATTGGCGTTTCATACCGATGTCGCAGAGACTGCAAGGTGTAAAATAATCAAAAAGCTGCTGTGCTGATGTGCCAAGTCGTTTAAACATAGGCATATCTTGGCGCTTCTGGCAGCCAGCGTTTTAATAATCCTTCCGCATGTTGTGGATAGTCCTTTAAAATTTGCTCTGCCACATAATGTGCCTGGGTCAGCAAATGATCATCCCGTTCTAAACGTGCCACGCGAAAGCCCATATCGCCGGTCTGCTTAGTCCCTAACAGTTCTCCAGGGCCACGTATTTCCAAATCCTTTTCTGCGATCACAAAGCCATCATTGCTTTCACGTAAAATCGAAAGCCGTTCCTGACCATTTTGAGACAAAGGGGTTTTATACAGTAAGGCACAAAAACTGGCGGTGGCACCACGACCCACACGACCACGAAGCTGATGCAGTTGGGAAAGGCCTAAACGTTCTGCATTTTCAATCACCATAATCGAAGCATTCGGTACATCGACCCCGACCTCGATCACCGTGGTGGCAATTAATAGCTGCGACTGATTATCTTTAAAGGCTTGCATAACACTTTGCTTTTCATCAGCCTTCATCTTGCCATGGACCAGACCAATGTTGATGTCTGGAAAGCGCTCTTTAATTTCTTGATAAGTGGCTTCTGCCGCTTGCGCATCCAGCGTTTCAGATTGTTCTACCAAGGTACAGACCCAATAAGCTTGTTTACCTTCACGGCAATTACTGGCGATGCGTTGCAATACCTGTTCACGCCGTTCTAATGGAATGGTTACGGTTTGAATCGGGGTACGTCCAGGCGGAAGTTCGTCAATAATCGAGGTGTCTAAATCCCCATAAGCACTCATCGCGAGTGTCCGAGGAATTGGTGTAGCAGTCATGACCAATTGGTGTGGCGTAAATTGATCAGCACCTTTATTTCTTAAGGCAAGACGTTGGTCAACGCCGAAACGATGTTGTTCGTCAATAATCACCAAGCCAAGTTTGGAAAATCCAACAGTATCTTGAAACAGGGCATGCGTGCCCACGATCAGCTGCGCATGACCTTCTTTGATTTGTTGTTCCGCTTGGGTTCTGGCTTTGCCTTTTTGTTTGCCTGACAGCCATGCCACCTGAATGCCCAAAGGCTCAAACCAGCGTTTAAAGTTTAAATAATGCTGTTCAGCTAAAATCTCAGTCGGTGCCATAAGCGCCACTTGCCAATCCGCTTCTAAGGCATGGCACGCCGCGACTGCGGCCACTAAGGTTTTACCTGCGCCCACATCACCTTGCACCAAACGTAGCATCGGTTGATCTTGTTTAAGATCTTGTAGAATTTCTTTTGAAACCCGCTTTTGTGCATTGGTCATTTGGAAAGGCAAGCCTTCCAAGAGTTTCTTTGCCAGCACTTTGCTGCTGCTAAAACGTGGGGCGGCAATCTGGCGAATATATGCACGTCGCGTGAGTAAACTGATTTGGTGGGCAACCAGTTCTTCAAAAATCAGGCGTTGTTGTGCAGGATGCGAACCTTGATTGAGTTGCTGCATATTGGCATCAATCGGTGGCTCGTGGATGTAATGGAGCGCTTGTTTAAGCTCATAGCCATTGCTGTATTTGCTGGGGAGTAATTCAGGTAAGTCATCACTATGATGCTGCAAGGCTTGGCGGACATATTCACGCAGCTTAGGTTGAGTTAGCCCTTCGGTACTTGGATAAATCGCAGTCAGTTGGGTTTTCGGTAAAGCAGTATGTTGCTGAATCACTTGAATTTCAGGATGATACAACTCCAAACCCCGTGCACCAACACGGACTTCACCAAAAATCCGTAATCGTTGCCCCATTTGGATGCGATCAGTCAGACCTTTATAAATGTGGTAAAAGCGCAAAGTGACTTTGCCAAAATCGTCTTGCACTAAGGCGGCAAGGGATTTCTTTTTCCCCGGAGGGAAATCGACAGAGCGGACTTCACCTTCAAGCAAGTAACTTCGTCCAACGATCAGCTGATTCATTGGAATAATAGTGCTACGATCTTCATAGTCACGCGGAAGATGGAATAACAAATCATCCGTGCTAAAAATATGAAGCTTTTCTAAAAGGGTCGCTGCGGCAGCACCAACGCCTTGTAATTGCTGAACTGATGTCATCTCTGCTCAAAGGTGTGTATGCATATTTTATTTATTGGTTATGGTAAAACATCTCAGCGTGTCGCTAAACACTTATTTGAGCAAGGTCACCACATTAGCACAATAAGTCGCAGTGAAAAAACAGATTGTTACGCGACCCATTATATTCAGGATGTGCAACAACTGGATTTGACAGGCTTAGCCCCGATTGATGTGGTCTATGTGATTTTGGCGCCCTCTCAAAGCGGGATTGATGCTTATCAACATACTTATACCGACAGTGTTGCACCGATTGTTGCAGCACTTAGAGGACATGCTGTGCAACGGATCGTGATCGTGTCCTCGACTCGGGTGTATGGTGAAAATGCAGGTGAGCGGATTGATGATGAGTCGCTGATACAGCCTGCTGATGAGCAAGGGTGCATTCTTCGGGCGATGGAGTTACTTTGGCAAGCGCATTATCCGCAGCAGAGTATTATTGTGCGTCCGACTGGCATTTATGGGACTTCAATTGCCCGACTCAAAAAAATGGCAGAACAGAGTCTGACTTATCCTGCAATTCATTTTAGTAATCGCATTCATATTGATGATTTAGCAAAGTTTTTAGCACTATTAGTTAATTTAGCTAAAGTTGAAGCAAGTTATATCATTAGTAATAATACACCACTACCAATGCACGAAATATTATGGTGGTTTCAACAGCAACTTCATGTAAAACCTCTAAAACTAGTATCAGAACAACACACTGGCAAGAGAATTTATGCCACACGATTGGTTGAGATTGATTTTAAATTTGACCATTTGATTTGCTTTAATGACTATGCAGCAGCTTTATTGGTACATAGTAATGAAAAATAATTCGATTAGACTGTAAAGAAAGTTTAAAGAGTTGGTATGTATTTTGAATTATAAATACCAATAGATTCCTGAAAGGAACTGCCTAAATTAAGCACATGGTTTGCGGCGAGGCGTAAAGGTGATACATGAGAAAAATAATTTGCATGATCTTATTCGGGTTGATCACAACCAGTAGCTGGGCTGTTGAGCAGTCTTGGTGCGTATTTGATCCTTTAAGTACAAAGGGTGATATCAGTCGCCGTCTACAAGATATTCGTCTGTATGCGCAACAGAATCAAGTTCAATTAAAATTTCAAACCTTTAAAAATGAAAAGGAAGCTATACAAGCTTTTGACCAGCGTAAATGTTCAGGCTTGGTGGCATCCAACTTTAATACCTATCGCTATAATCGTTTTATGGGGACAACAGGGGGAATTGGTTTGATTCCCAATAATCGTGTTGCCAGAGTTTTTTTACAGCTTTTAAATAATAGCAATGTGGAAAAGCGTATGATCGGGGCAGATTATGAAATGCTGGGTATGATCCCGATCGGCACGGCTTATATGATCATGAATACGCAACAGATCAATAAGGTGTCTCAATTAAAAAATAAAACCATTGGTATTTTGGAGAATAATCCACCACAGCAGGCATTGGTACAAAGTGTCGGCGCTAAACCAGTCTATGTAGATTTTTCCAATGCGGTGGAATCTTTCAAGCAGAAGAAAATTGATATTTTGGCTGCACCTGCTTATGGAATATTGCCGTATAACTTGAAAAAGGAGTTTGGTGCAGACACACAGGTCGTCAACTTCCCTATGGCGTATTTTGCGATGAATATCGTGATTCGACCACAAGTCTACCCAGTGGGCTTCGGTCATCAAATACGATCTTGGTTTGTACGCAACAGCAATGTGCTTGCTGCACAAGCCATTCAATGGGAAAACCATTTACCAGCCTATTACTGGGCGGATATCTCAGGTTATGAGAAACAGGGCTATGACGCGATGGTAGTCAAAATTCGGAATCGTTATGTCGACTCTGGTTATTATGATGCGTATTTTGTATCGCTCATTAAACGACTGCGATGTTTGGATGATCCGAAGTATTTGGAGTGTCGTTAGCGCATTAAAAAAGGCAACCGAAGTTGCCTTTTTTAATTTTAAGATTTTTTGCGTTTTAAGCGGCGTTTGGCTTGTTGAGATGCCATAGCTTCTAATGCTTCTGCTAATTCTTCATCACTAAATGTGGTGATGTGCTGCAACATTTGTAGCGTCGTTTCATCTAAGACTAGCTGTGCACCTGCGGCCATTTCACTGAAATTATCATCATATTCAATGAAACCTTGCTCATTGTTACGAATATAATTCTGTTGCGTCAGGACTTTAATAAAACTTTGGAATAAGGCTTTATCGAAGAACTCTGGTGAGTTGAATTCATACAGCACAGATAAGCGTTGACCTAAGAGGTGACTCAGCTCTTCAACTTGCTTGGTTGAAATGTTGCCTGAACCGCGCTGAGTAATCAGTGCCAGTGTCATGTAATAGCGTTCTAAACTTTGCTTGACGGGTAGAGCTAAAGTGACAAGCTTTTGATGTTCTTCGCTATTTGGCGTTGGGCTGAATAAATTGCCATCATGATCTTGGAAAATCAAACCAATCTGAACCAAGGCATCAATATAATTATCAATCTGCTTTTGTAGATCAGCAGCTTCCCATTTCATGAATAATTCAGCTTTTAAGAACGGATACAAAGTACGGATCACATTGCTTAAATCGTTCTTGTGAATTTTACCATTGTGCTCAACCAGCGAAGCCACCAATGATGGTAAAACAAAGGCGTGTAAAATGTTATTACGGAAGTAAGTCAGCAATACGGCTTGATTATCTTCAATCGCAATAATATCGCCTAACACATGTTGTACACGTTTGATTAACTTGAGCTTGAGACCATAAGCAATGATCTCTTTACCTGATAATGAGGTCACTTGTGTGCGCTCATCATATGGTCGTTGTGTTGCCAAGTCACGGTAGATATCGAGCTGTTTCGCACAGATTTCTTCATCTAAAGTGTGCTTTGGTGTTGCCAATAAAATTAAAGACAGTAATGACACAGGGTTGATGACCACAGCGCGGTTGATGTTCTCTAAAATCAGATTGGCCGAGCTTGCAACGACATTGGAAATCTCTGTGGTGCTTGCAGTATCCGCTTGAATATTCTCCGCACCCTGTTGTTTCAGAATATCATTCAGGAATACAGGTTCACCAAAGTTAACATGCACCTTACCGAAGATACGTTCAATTTTACGTAAGGTTTTCACGATACCAAAAATGGATTCTGCTTCTTTCGGTTGACCTTGCATTTCACCTACATAGGTTGAGCCTTCCATCAGGCGCTCATAACCAATATAGGTGGGTACAAAGACAATTGGTTTTGCAGGACCACGTAAATGACCTTGGATGGTCATTGCTAGCATCCCCGTTTTAGGCGGGAGTAAGCGACCGGTACGTGAACGACCACCTTCAATAAAGTATTCGATTGGCGTATTACGCGATAAAATACTGTATAAATATTCTTTAAATACAGAGGTGTAAAGTGCATTGCCGCGGAAAGAACGGCGAATAAAGAAGGCACCGCCACCACGTAATAACTGACCCACAAATGGTAGGTTGAGGTTATCACCTGCGGCAATATATGGAATCATCAAGCCACGTTTATAAATCACATAAGACAATAGTAAATAGTCGATATGGCTACGGTGACATGGGGTGTAAACGATTTCGTAGTCTTTTGCCAGCTCCCGTACGGTACTGAAATTATGGACTTCTACGCCGTCATAAAGCTGTGTCCATAAACGGGTTAAGGCCATATCGGCAAAGCGTACCGCAGATGCCGAATAGTCAGACACGATTTCATTGACATAGCCGATGGCACGACGTTCAGCTTCGAGCATACTGATTTTATGCTGAATGCTTTCACGACGAATGGCATCTTGTACCTCAGCTGACTTCACTACCGATTGCATTACATTGCGACGGTCTGACAAGTCAGGACCAAGCACGACTTCACGTTGCTGATCTAAATAGGTATCTAATGAACTGGCAATATAGGTTGCTGGCGAAATATTTGGGTGGTTGGTCTTGGCATAATCTACCAACTCACGCAAAGATTGTGGTTCATGGAACTCTAAATAAGACTGGCGACCATGCAAACCAATATTCATCAGTTGTTTGACTGTCCCTGGGGTTGCCCAAGTATCTGAGAATAATAATTTGAACCAAGAATCTTCTTTATCGGGTGAACGTCCCCAAAGAACAGTCACAGGCACGAGCTGAATATCAATATCAGTTTGTTGTTCTAAGGCTTCGACCAGTTGTAACAGGCGAGGTGGAAATGTTTGGGTATTAAAAAAATTATTTTCGTTATGATGTAAAAACAAGACTGAATTTTTTTCTTGATAGCTCCCAAAACTCAAGGGATCTAATGCGGGTTTTAAATTGAGACGGCGGGTTTCACCATCAACCACCAAGGCATTACTACGCGAATAATTTTGTAAAACATAGCAAACTAACTTATTTGAATCGGTTGTGTTTGGCTCTGTAGTGGTGGATTCTGTAGGAACTTCACCAAGAACATGTGGGGTTACCACGAGGTCAAGTAACTTACTCGAAAGTTGGCGATACATTTGACCAAATCCAGTCTTGGACATTACAAACTCCTAAATAATAATCCGGACATCGAGTCATGATGAACACGACATTCTGCGATATTCTTACATGAAACGGTATGTTATTTTCTGACAAAATATAGCGTATTTGGTAGATTTTATCGTTAAAAATCGTATTTTTAGCCGCTATAAATACATATTAAGATAATCAATACATCATTATCGTGACGGATGAATCATTTTATCCTGACCATTGTCATTTGAATTTGTGGCACAATCAAAATTATCAACCCTGAAAGGATTGGTTGATCTCTCCTCATTGATGTTGGAAGGCTATTACATGAATGCGTTAACTCAAGAATTGGTAGAACTGTTGACTCTGGAAAAGCTTGAAGAGCATATTTTTCGGGGCAATAGCCGCAATTTGGTAGGCAAGCGAGTATTCGGTGGGCAGGTTCTTGGACAAGCCTTGAGAGCGGCATCGTACACCACAGATCGTCCAGCACACTCTTTACATGCTTATTTCCTGTATGGCGGTGATGTCAATGCACCGATCATTTATGAAGTTGATCCACTCAGAGATGGTAAAAGCTTTGCCAGTCGACAGGTTCGTGCGATCCAACATGGCCGTACTATTTTCTCTGCAATGGTCTCTTTTGCCAATCCAGAAGAAGGCTTAAATTATCAACATAAAGAGCCTGAGTACCCTGAACCAGAGACCTTAAAGTCTGAGAATGAGCTGAAAGAAAGTCTGATTAATTTTGTACCTGAAAATGTACGTGCCAGTTTTATGCGCGAACGTCATGTGGAAATTAGACCAACACAGTTGATCAATCCATTTCAACCCCAGCCTGAAGCTCCATTTTATGCGCACTACATTCGTACGCATGATCAAATCCCACAAAATATTGATGAGATTTCATTACATCAGGCGATTGTGGCGTTCTATTCAGACTTTACTTTAATGACCACGGCTTTACGTCCACATGGTTTGTCATGGATCTCTCCAAACTTACAATGTGCCAGTATTGATCACACCATTTATTTCCATCGCCCACTGCGTGCAGATGAATGGATGCTTTACGACATGGAAGCAACAATTAGTGCCAGCTCACGTGGCTTGAACTTTGGGAGGATGTGGCAAAATGGACAGTTAGTCTGTAGTACCGTCCAAGAAGGTTTGATTCGGCTCAGAGAAATTGAAACTCAGTAAAAAGTAAACCCGTACTAAGGCCATCATTCTGATGGCTTTTTTTATCATAA
Source organism: Acinetobacter sp. Ac_5812 (assembly GCF_013072695.1). Taxonomy (GTDB): domain Bacteria; phylum Pseudomonadota; class Gammaproteobacteria; order Pseudomonadales; family Moraxellaceae; genus Acinetobacter. The sequence goes on along the minus strand of NZ_LXUK01000001.1, from coordinate 46,217 downwards.
GGATGTGACAAAAAATTGCTCGATTCTTCTACATGAGCATGCCATAGTACGGCTAAGTTAAAATTTTATCCCTTCACAATGAATCTAAATACACAAATTTTAATTGCAGCTGTGCTCGGTGTGGCCTTTGGTTTTTTATTGCTGGCCTACCCACAGACGATCTTTGTTGACTACAGCCTCTATGGCTTGGGTATTTTAAGTAGCATTTTCATTGGTTTGCTGAAAATGTTGCTGATCCCTCTGATTTTTAGCTCGATTGTGGTTGGGGTTTCTAATTTACAGGCGGGTGGGCAATTCGGGCGTGTCTGGAAAATTACTGCATTGAGCTGTCTGACGACCACTACCTTGGCTTTAATTCTGGGAATTAGCTGTGCGCATTTGTTTGATGTGGGGAAAGGGGTGGATATTCAATTATTCCAAGCCGCAATGGATAGCCATCAAACCCCAGATACCTTAACCCCATCAAGTTTCTTTACGACCTTTATTCAGAATACATTGATCAATCCATTCAAGGCTTTTAGTGAAGGCAATGTGTTGGCAGTGGTGGTGTTTGCCTTATTTCTGGGTGTGGCTTTGGTCAAAGGCGGCGAGCGTTTCGCCTTGGTGCGTAACATCAGTCAGCAATTCTTTGACATTATGATGATGTTAGTGGGTTGGGTGATGAAACTTGCGCCGATCGGGATTTTTGCGCTTTTAGCAAAGTTGATTGCGACTGAAGATTTATCGGTACTGAGTCGGTTGGTTGAATTTGCGGCAGTGGTGACGGGGACGACTATTTTCCATGGCGTGGTGGTGTTACCGGCTTTGTTGTGGATTTTTGGGCGGATGAATCCGATCACCTTTTTTAGAGGGGCGAGAACCGCTTTAGTCACAGCTTTTGCGACCAGTTCCAGTTCAGCGACCATGCCGCTGAGTATGAAGTGTGCACAGGAAAACTTAGGTGTGCGGCCGCAAACAGCGGGTTTTGTGATTCCTTTAGGCACACAACTGAATATGGATGGTACGGCTTTGTACGAAGCTGCAGCTGCCTTATTTATTGCCAATCTGATGGGTTTGGATCTGAGTTTAACGCAGCAGATTATCGTGTGTTTAACCGCAATGATTGCTTCATTGGGCGCGCCAGGGATTCCGAGTGCAGGGATGGTGACCATGATTATGGTGCTACAGTCTGTCGGTTTGCCTGCGGAGGCGATTGCAATTTTACTGCCGATCGACCGTGTGCTGGATACAGTTCGCACTGTGGTTAATGTACAGGGTGATATGATGATTAGTGTGGTGGTTGATCGATATGCCAAGCAGGCGGAAGCTGAATCAAGCTGATCATATTGGGCGCAAAAAAGCAGGAGATGACTCCTGCTTTTTTTATTCTATAAAAGAATGTTTATGCTGCGGGTTGTAAGGCGCGTTTTGCAGCAGGGGAATTATTTAAATAATTCACAGCATCTTGCGTATTGCCTTCTTTGACTGGGTCATACCACGGCATAAGGTAATCAATTTGTTGTGCAACCAACCATGCAGGACCTGGCAAGATTTTAGCGTCTTTTAACGCGATCTTCGACCATTCGATCCAGATCCATGGCTTAAATAAGCTTGGTTTCTTGTCAGCAAAACGAGGGTCTTGGCTCATGATATGCGCTGCACCATCGACCCAAAGGCCAAGCACACCAATAATCACAGCAACACTCATGTAGTAACGTGCGATATAACCACCGCCCAAATGACGATAGAGATCAAATGCAACGGTACGGTGTTCAATTTCTTCAGAGCCATGCCATTTAATCAGATCGATCATTTCTGGATCTGCACCGAGTTCTTCCCAGCGCTTGTTATACAGGGCATATTTGCCCAGTACACAGGTCATGTGTTCAACAGTCGCAATTACACCTAGACGGAATAAATCCCATTGATGCTCGAGTACTTTCGGAATTTCTTTATCGAAAGGCTTGTCTGCCAAAACCTTGGTAAATAAGAAATCCATGATGTCGAGGTTGCGCTGAATATCAATATTGCGTTGCGTCAAATATTCTTTATTGGCTGAGGTATGTGCAACGGCATGCATTGCTTCCTGACGAATAAAGGCTTGGACGTCTTGCTTTAATTTTTCATCGGTAATTTCTGGAAGGACTTTGTTATATAAACGGCAAAACCAAAACTCACCAGCAGGTAAAATATTGTTAATTTCATTAATAAAATAGCTGGCAAAAGGCTGGTTTGGAATCCAATCCACTGGTGTATTTTCCCAGTCAAACTTTACTTTGCGTGGGAGGATTTTATAGTCAATCGAAGAACCAAGAACTTTGTTCTTCACAAATGATAGTAATTTCATCGTTTAGTCCTAATCGATAGTGCAATGAACCAACACTAAGCAGTATATGAAAACTACCTAGTGTTTGTGTTTAGCAATTCGGGACAATTAAAAATTATTTTATGCATCAAGTTGCATAAAATGCACTTTTTATTCTTGGATGTCGGTTTCTGAGGCTTCAGGGATTTGGCTCAGGTCAAATTCCGTTGGTTGATCAAGGGTGTAATTCAAACGACCTGCCATGACAGTTGACAGTTCTTCTAAGCCAATACGATTGAGTGACGAAAACAGTTGAATGGAGAAATCGAGTTTCATTTTCTTCAATTGCTGTTTTACATCAAATAAAACTTCATTGGCAGGACCGCGGTTTAACTTATCGGCCTTGGTCAGTAGGATATGGACAAATAAATGACGTGAATGCGCCCATTCCAACATCATCAAGTCAAAGTGTTGTAAAGGATGACGAATGTCCATCAATAACACCAAGCCTTGTAAGCTTTTGCGGTGGATCAGATAATTTTCGAGTTCTTTCTGCCAAACGATTTTCATGGCTTCAGGAACCGCAGCATAACCATAACCAGGTAAGTCGACTAAGCGCTGATCTGGATTGCCCAAGCTGAAAAAGTTGATCATTTGGGTGCGGCCTGGTCTTTTTGAAGCGCGTGCCAGTTGTTTTTGATTGGTTAATGCGTTGATTGCACTTGATTTACCAGCATTGGAACGGCCAGCAAATGCGATTTCATAACCCGTATCTTCTACGCATAAAGCCAGTTTCGGCGCACTCATCAAAAATTCAGCTTGGCGTAACCAAGTTAAAGACTGTACTGCATATTCAGTTAATGCAGGGTCAGCCTTTTTTTCATAACTGATTTTTTGTTTAGGTGCGAGTCTGGCTTTGGTGTCTTTCGATTTTTCACTGCGACGCATAGAAGCTTACTTTTGAATAGAAATAGCAACGACCATTATAAAGGATGTGAGGCGTTCGTGCGAATCCTTCATCTGTATCTGATTTTAAGCTTTTTGAATAAGCTCTAAAAAGTCGATATTTGAGCGTGTGGAAGAGGGGATAATACCCTGTTGGACGACTTCGCCAAGCGTATATTGATCAAGGCTTTGATAAAAGCATTCTAAGGCTTGATCTAGAATCCCTTTTAGTCCGCAGTTGGCTCTAAGTACACAAGGAGGGGTGTTACATTCAACAATTTGATGATTCCCTTGTAAGGTTCGAACAATCGCACCTAATTTCAGATTCTTAGCTTCCGGATTAAGGCGTAGGCCACCACCTTTACCGCGAATAGTCACAATCCAGTGTTGCTTACCCATGAAGTGCACGACTTTAACCAAGTGGTTTTGCGACACATGTAAGTCTTCTGCGATATCTGCAATCGTATAAGGTACATCACTCGGACGAGCGACATACATCAAAATTCTGAGTGCATAATCAGTAAACTTATTGAGTTGCATGTGGTTTCACTCAATCTGGTGCAAGAAATAGAAAGGGCTAGTCTAACATAGACTAGCCCTATGCAAAATGTAGTGCGGCTTAGCTGAGTTTGACGCCACCTGTACCAAAAGCTTCACTGTGAATGTTGGCGGCAGGAATACCACGAGCAACCAGTGCCTGATGTTGCGCTGCCATAAATGGCATTGGGCCACATAAATAATAATCGGCATTGGTCGGTAATAATGCGGCATCAATGCTGCTTAAATCTAAACGTCCAGCGACATCGTAGTCTTCACCAAGGCTGTCATTTTGGTGTGGAAACTCATATGCCGTAAATGTATTTAAACGTGGATACTTGGTTTTAAGCTCTTGAATATGCTGCTTCATGGCATGTACTTGGCTGCTACGGCAGGCATGAATGAAGTTAACCGGTTGCGGCATATCTAAAGTCACCAATTGGTTCAACATTGCAATCATCGGTGTTAATCCTACACCACCACTGATAAAGACATTACGCTTGCTGCTATTAATCAGATAGAAATTACCTGTTGGTGCAGATACTTCAATTTCTGAACCTTCAGCTAAACCATGTAAGGTGTTAGACACCCAGCCACCTGCAAGTTCACCTTTTTCATCTTCACGTTTGACCGAGATACGTAAATAATCTGCCTGTGGGCTAGTCGAAAGCGTGTATTGACGCGGTTGTCTTAAGTTGAGTTCAGGGATAAACACACGGACTGAAATGTATTGACCTGCTTCATAGTGTGGTAATGCACCGCCATCAACAGGTGCTAAATAGAAAGAGATAATCTCATCACTTTCCACGACCTTTTTGGCAATTTTAAAATTACGCCAGCCTAACCAACTACCTTGGGTTTGTTGGTGTTGATCATAAATGGCTTTTTCAGTGCTGATAAATAGGTCTGCTAATTGACCATAAGCGGCAGCCCATGCACCAATCAATGGGTCTTCCATTGAAATATTTAAGACCTCACTAATCGAGTGCAAAAGGTTTTCACCAACGATGCCGTAGTCAGGCGATTGAATATTTAAACTGACATGCTTATGCGCAATCATTTCAACGACAGGTAAAAGCACAGAAGGGTCTTCAATATTTTCTGCATACGCCAAAACTGCACCCGCAAGTGCCTGTGCTTGAGCCCCACTACGTTGATGACCCATATTAAAGGTTTCTTTTAATTCGGGATGGTTACCTAACATGCGGTTATAAAAGTATTCAGTCAGTGCAACACCATTTTCGCGTAGGACAGGAACTGTGGCTTTTACTAGGTCAATTTGCTGTGGAGTCATGCTTGATCTCTCTTGGCTATCATTTATAAGATGTATTTAAAATACATTTTATAAGGTGTATTTGCAATGCATATTTAAATAAAAGCCATAAAAAAATTAAGGGATAACAAATTATCCCTTAATTATTAATTACATAAAATTTTTTATTTACCAAATAAAGAACCGAGTAGACCGCGTACAATTTTTTGTCCAGTTGTTCCACCAAGGCTCCGTGCTGCGCTTTTTGCAAAAGTACCGACGATATCTTGAGTGAGTTTTTCGCGATCACGCTGTGACTTTTCTGCTGCTTTTTGCTGCTCACGAGCAAAACGTTCTTGGTCTTTGGCTTGTTGCTTGGCTAAAGCATCTTGCTCTTTGCTTTGCTGTTTGGCGAGATCATCTGCCTCTTTTTGCTGGGATTGTTGTAGCACTTTCTTTTGCAGTATTTCATAGGCACTGTCACGATCCACGGCTTGGTCGTAGACACCCGCTACAATGCTTTGTCCAATAATCACTTGGCGTTCTTCGGGAGTGATCGGGGTAAAGGAGGAGTAAGGAGGCATCACCCAGCCGCGCTCCACAATCTGTGGTGTCCCTTGTTCATCTAGACAGCTGATCAAGGCTTCACCGACCGCAAGTTCGGTAATCGCTTGGTCGACTTTAAACTCTGGATTGGCGCGGAAGGTATCTGCTGCGGTTTTAACTGCCTTTTGATCTTTAGGTGTAAATGCGCGTAAAGCATGTTGTACACGGTTACCGAGTTGACCTAATACGCTTTCTGGCAAATCCAGTGGATTTTGGGTAATGAAATAAATACCTACACCTTTAGATCGAATCAAACGCACGACTTGTTCAATCTTTTGCTGTAAAGCAGGGCTGGCATTGTCAAACAGTAAATGCGCTTCATCGAAGAAGAACACCAACTTCGGTTTATCCATATCACCCACTTCAGGCAACTGTTCAAATAGTTCCGACATCATCCAGAGCAGGAACGTTGCATAAAGCTTTGGCGTGTTCATCAGCTTGTCAGCAGCCAAGATGTTGATATAGCCATGGCCATTGGTGTCAGTTTGAATGAAATCAAGAATATTCAGGCTTGGCTCACCAAAGAATTGCTCTCCACCTTGGTCACCCAGTGCGAGTAGATTACGTTGAATTGCACCCAGACTGGCAGGGGAAAGGTTGCCATATTCGGCTTTGAGGCTGGCAGCATTTTCACTAACATAGGTCAGCATGGCTTTCAGGTCTTTGAAGTCGATCAGCAGTAAACCTTGATCATCGGCCACACGAAACACTGCTGAAAGCACGCCTTCTTGGGTGTCATTCAGATTGAGCATTTGTGCCAGTAATAAGGGGCCAATCTCTGAAATAGTGGTACGAATTGGATGGCCTTGCTGACCGAATAAATCCCAAAAGATAACGGGTGATGCTGCAAAAGGAATCGCATCTAGTTGCAGGCTTTTTAGACGCTCATCAAATTTAGGATTGCTGCTGCCCGCTTTGGCCAGACTGGAGACATCACCTTTGGCATCGGCAAGGAATACAGGTACGCCAATACGAGAAAAGCTTTCGGCCATCACTTTGAGTGTAACGGTTTTACCGGTTCCTGTCGCACCTGCAATCAGACCATGTCGGTTTGCAAATTTAGAATGTAAAACAATATCTTGTGTTGTATCAGTGGTTTTTTTTGCAATAACGATTGGTGTACTCATTCTTCACCTGTTTTAATCTCAATCGAGCTGTTTTAATGCGTTTTGAATATCTTGAATTAAATCTTCTGGATGTTCTAGTCCAATACAGAAGCGAACCAATAAACCTTGTTGTAAATGTGTATTTTCCAAAGTGCGCATTTGTTTTAAGTCATACAACATTGCCAGACTGATAGGACCGCCCCAACTAAATCCGAGTTTAAATAGTGTTAAGCTGTCGCAGAACTTTCTGATCATGGCTAGATCATATTCTGGTTTGAAAATAACACTGACCAAGCCTGCACTTTTACCAGTGCTGCAAATTTCTGCCCAGAATTGATGGCCTGCTGCATCAGGATCGCTTGGATGCAGGACTTGGCTAAACTGTGCTTGTTGTTTTAGCCAATTCAACAAGGTGAGTGCACTTTGTGCTTGCTGTTCATAGCGTAAAGACATATGCGCCAAGCTGCGTTGAACTTGCGCAGCATCATCGCCCGAAATAGAAATGCCTTGGATGGCATGCATACGATAGAGTTTGTGGTGGAGTGCTTGGTCATTTGTGACTACAGAACCCATTAAGATATCGCCACCACCGCTTGGATATTTGGTTAATGCATGAACTGTAATATCAACAGTGAGATGCTCATCTGAGAAATCAAAAGCATTAAACGCCAGTCCTGCGCCCCATGTATTATCCAGTGCGGTGAGTACATTGGCCTGCTGTGCTTTTTTAACCAAGTTCTTTAAATCGGGAAATTCTAAAGTGACTGATCCTGCTGCTTCGAGCCAAATCAATTTTGCTTTTTCAGTCGGTTGAAAGCTATTGGCATCAATTGGATTGTAAATTTTAACGGTGATGCCATAACGATCTCGCAGATTATTTAAATGCTCAAGATTAGGGCCATAAATATTATCGGCGACCCAAACCTCATCACCTGATCCTAAAACTGTACTATTCACGAGATTAATCGCAGATAAACCACTTGGTGCAAGTAAGCAATAACGTCCGCCTTCAATTTGGGCAATATTGTCCCCTAAAGTAAACGTCGTCGGAGTGCCGTGTGTGCCGTAACTATAATCATAAGCATCGGTCCAATGGCGGTCAAAAAGGTGCGCCGTGCTTTTAAAAATAATCGTCGATGCACGAAATAAGGGAGGTTGAACGGTTTCAATGTATTGAGGGGCTTGGCGTGGTGCATGAATCAGATTAGTTTGTGCTTTATTGTGTGTTGTCATGGTGCGTGGGCTAAATCAATAGAATGACTTAGGTTAAGAGAAAATCAACTAAGCCGCTAGTGTTGCGCTGCTTTTGTACAGAATCGGTACGGATTAATACGATTGCTCAAAACTGGCTTTATTTTTGCTAAGACTAATTATCATTCTAACGATAAATAGGTTTTAGCGCATGAAGTCGCATTTAAGAGTGCATTATTTTCAGCACATTGCTGGCGAAGGTTTTGGCAGTTGCTATGACTTTTTAAAAGCACATAAAGCAAAAATTACCGCAACAGAGTTTTTTGCATTACCCGTCGATTTACCCTTGGAATTAGAGGCCTTACCGCGAGTAGATGAGGTTGATCTCCTGATTATTATGGGGGGAACCATGAGTGTGAATGATGAAGCAAATTATCCATGGTTAAAACTCGAAAAAAGGTGGTTGCGACGCTATTTGGCTGCGGGTAAACCTGCCATTGGCTTGTGCTTGGGTGGGCAGTTAATTGCCAATGCTCTTGGGGCAGCCGTGAGCCGTAATCCGTACCAAGAACTCGGCTGGATGGATGTGGGGCGTGCCTCGCATGTGCCTGAGGATTATTTTCAGATTCCAGAACAATTGAATATATTACAATGGCATAGTGAGACTTTTGAAATTCCAAAAGGCGGGGTGCGCTTAGCCGAGAATAAAGTCTGCCGAAATCAAATGTATCAGATTGGACGTAATGTTCTTGGGTTTCAGTTTCATCCAGAAATGACACCACAGACCTTGGCACTGTTGATTGAGAATGAAGAGGATATGGCGGTTTTTAATGGTGAATATGTACAACCGATATCTGAATTAAAAAGAACTATCAAAAGTAAATTTGAACAGGGCAATCGTTTGCTGAATCAAGCAATTGATTATGTCGTGAGTGCATAGCAGGATTGATTGCTTAAAAAATGAAAAGAAGAATTGCATAAGACTTAAACAATCGTTATAATGAGCGACCCTCAAATGGAGGGCGTTTACTACGAAGAAAGTAGTTAACGCATTACAGTCGTGGCATCGATCATGACCTTAGTGATTTTCACTGCCCTTGACACTTACCAGAATGGTGAGGTGCGTCATGGGTGATTCTTTATATATTTGGCTTGGAGTTTACTGGTATGTCTAACCAGAGAATTCGTATCCGTTTGAAGTCTTTTGATCATCGTCTGATTGATCAATCTGCTCAAGAGATCGTAGAAACCGCTAAGCGTACTGGCGCACAAGTGTGTGGTCCAATTCCGATGCCTACTCGCATCGAACGCTTCAACGTTCTTACTTCACCACACGTCAACAAAGACGCTCGTGATCAGTACGAAATCCGCACTTATAAGCGTTTGATCGACATCGTTCAACCAACAGATAAAACTGTTGATGCATTGATGAAGTTAGATCTTGCTGCTGGTGTTGATGTTCAGATCGCTTTGGGTTAAGGCTTTCGGTTGATTAACTTTTTAAGTTAATTAGGCCGCTTTTTTAGAGGTTTATGCACATGGCTATTGGTTTAGTCGGTCGCAAATGTGGTATGACTCGCGTCTTTACAGATGCTGGTGTATCTGTACCTGTTACAGTTATCGAAGTCGATCCAAACCGCATTACGCAAATCAAAACACTTGAAACTGATGGTTATCAAGCAATTCAAGTAACTACTGGTGAACGTCGCGAATCGCGCGTAACTAACGCTCAGAAAGGTCACTTCGCGAAAGCGGGTGTTGCTGCTGGTCGTTTAGTTAAAGAGTTCCGTGTTACTGAAGCTGAGCTTGAAGGCCGTGAAGTGGGTGCTTCTATCGGTGTTGATCTGTTCACAGTTGGTCAAATTGTTGACGTAACTGGTCAGTCAAAAGGTAAAGGTTTCCAAGGTGGTGTTAAGCGTTGGAATTTCCGTACGCAAGATGCTACTCATGGTAACTCTGTATCTCACCGTGTATTAGGTTCTACAGGTCAAAACCAGACACCTGGTCGCGTGTTCAAAGGCAAGAAAATGGCTGGTCACTTAGGTGACGAACGCGTAACAGTTCAAGGTCTTGAAATTGTATCTATTGACGCTGAACGTTCTGTTTTAGTTGTTAAGGGTGCTATTCCTGGTTCAACTGGCGGTGACGTTGTTGTACGTCCTACCATCAAGGCCTGAGGGGAAATACTGTGAATTTAAAAACTGTTTCCGGCTCTGCTGTTGAATTGTCTGAAGTTGCTTTCGGACGTGAATTTAACGAAGCTCTTGTACACCAAGTTGTTACAGCTTACTTAGCTGGTGGTCGTCAAGGTACTCGTGCTCACAAATCACGTGCAGATGTTTCTGGCGGTGGTAAAAAGCCATTCCGTCAAAAAGGTACTGGTCGCGCTCGTGCGGGTTCTATTCGTAGCCCGATCTGGGTTGGTGGTGGTAAAACTTTTGCTGCTCGCCCACAAGATTGGTCTCAAAAAGTAAACCGTAAGATGTATCGCGGTGCAATGCAATGTATCTTAGCTGAACTTGTTCGCCAAGATCGTCTTGTATTAGTTGAAGAGTTTGCTGTTGCAGCTCCAAAAACTAAAGACTTGCTTGCAAAACTTACAGACTTGAATGCAACTCGCGCATTGATCATTACAGATGCTGTAGATGAGAACTTGTATCTCGCAGCTCGCAACCTTCCACACGTTGATGTGGTTGATGCTACTGCTATTGATCCTGTTAGCTTGATCGCATTTGATAAAGTTGTAATGTCTGTAGCTGCTGCTAAGAAAATTGAGGTAGAACTCGGATGAACAACGAACGTATCTATCAAGTCCTATTAGGACCAGTATTCTCAGAAAAAGCACAAGTTTTAGGTGACACTGCTGGTGTTCAAGTGTTCAAAGTTGCATTAAATGCAAACAAACTTGAAATCAAGAAAGCAGTTGAGCAGCTCTTTGGTGTTGAAGTTGTAAAAATCAATACAACGATCACTAAAGGTAAAACAAAACGCTTTGGTAAAACATTAGGACGTCGTTCTGATGTGAAAAAAGCATACGTCACCCTGAAAGCTGGCCAAGATGTAGAAATGGCTGACTTGGGCGATACCGCTGAAAACGCAGCGGAATAAGGACGAGAATTATGCCAATTCAAAAATGTAAGCCAACGTCTCCAGGACGTCGCTTTGTAGAGAAAGTGGTTCATGACCATCTTCACAAAGGCGCTCCTTATGCACCGTTGGTAGAAGCTAAAAAACGTACTGGTGGTCGTAATAACAATGGTCACATCACTACACGTCACGTGGGTGGTGGTCATAAGCAAAACTACCGTATTGTTGACTTTAAACGTAACAAAGACAGTATTCCTGCGACTGTAGAGCGTATTGAATACGATCCTAACCGTACAGCTCATATTGCTTTATTGAAATATGCTGACGGTGAACGTCGTTACATCATTGCGCCTAAAGGCCTGCGTGCTGGTGATAAAGTTCAATCTGGTAACGATGCTCCAATTCGTCCAGGTAACTGTTTACCACTTCGTAACATGCCAATCGGTTCTACCTTGCATAACCTTGAACTTAAAATCGGTAAAGGTGCTCAATTAGCACGTTCTGCTGGTACTTCAGTTCAGTTGTTGGGTCGTGATGGTTCTTACGCTATCGTTCGTTTACGTTCTGGTGAAATGCGTAAAGTCCATGTTGAATGTCGTGCTGTAATTGGTGAAGTTTCTAACCAAGAAAGCAACCTTCGTTCATTGGGTAAAGCTGGTGCTGCGCGCTGGCGTGGTATTCGTCCTACCGTTCGTGGTATGGCGATGAACCCAGTAGACCATCCACACGGTGGTGGTGAAGGACGTAGTAAAGGTATTCAACCTGTAAGTCCATGGGGTCAAAAAGCTAAAGGGTACAAGACACGTACCAATAAGCGTACGACTAAGATGATTATTCGCGACCGTCGCGTCAAGTAAGGGAATCTGAATAATGCCTCGTTCATTAAAAAAAGGTCCATTCGTCGACGCGCATTTGTTCGCTAAGGTTGAAGCTGCGATTGCTGCTAACAACCGTAAGCCGATCAAAACTTGGTCACGTCGTTCAATGATCCTTCCAGACTTTGTTGGTTTAACAATTTCTGTTCACAATGGCCGTAACCACGTTCCAGTAATTGTTACTGAACACATGGTTGGTCATAAATTGGGTGAATTCGCGCCAACTCGTACCTATCGTGGTCACGGTGTTGATAAGAAGTCTAAACGTTAATAGGTGCTATGATGGAAGTAACTGCTAAATTACGCGGTGCCGCTATCTCGGCACAAAAAGCACGTTTAGTTGCTGATTTGATCCGTGGTAAGTCGGTTGCACGTGCGATAGACATTTTGAACTTCAGTAACAAGAAAGCAGCTGTGCTCGTTAAAAAAGCACTTGAATCTGCAATCGCGAATGCTGAACACAACAACAGCTTAGATGTTGATGACCTTAAAGTAACTACGATTTACGTTGATGAAGGCATGAGCCTTAAACGTATCATGCCACGTGCTAAAGGCCGTGCAGATCGTATTACTAAGCGTACTTGTCACATCACCGTTAAGGTAGGGGTTTGATATGGGTCAGAAGGTTCATCCAATCGGTATCCGCCTAGGTGTTGTGAAACGTCATAACGCTAACTGGTATGCGAGTCCGAAACAATACGCTGAATACTTGCTTAAAGATCTTCAAGTTCGTGAGTTTTTAACTAAAAAACTTAAAAACGCGATGATCAGCAATATTCTTATCGAACGTCCTACAGGCGCTGCTAAAGTAACAATTAGCACTGCTCGTCCTGGTATCGTTATCGGTAAAAAAGGCGAAGATATTGAGAAATTACAGCGCGAACTCACCAACATTATGGGTGTTCCAGCTCAAGTTAGCATCAATGAAATTGATCGCCCTGACTTGGACGCACGTTTAGTTGCTGAAGCGATTGCTTCTCAATTAGAAAAGCGTGTTATGTTCCGTCGTGCTATGAAGCGTGCGGTTCAAAACACAATGCGTGCTGGCGCTAAAGGTATCAAAGTTGAAGTTTCTGGCCGTTTAGGTGGTGCAGAGATTGCTCGTACTGAGTGGTATCGTGAAGGTCGTGTACCTTTGCATACGCTTCGTGCTGACATCGACTATGCAACTATGCGCGCAGAAACAACATACGGTACGATCGGTGTTAAAGTTTGGATTTTCCGTGGCGAGATCTTAGGTGGCATGAAACAAGTCATGAACCCTGCTCCTGCTGAAGAGCGTCCAGCTAAACGTGGTCGTGGTCGTGGTGAAGGTCAAGAGCGTCGTGGTCGTCGCGGTGACCGTGCTGCTGACAAGGGAGAATAATCCATGTTGCAACCTAAACGTACCAAATTCCGTAAAGTGCACAAAGGCCGTAACACTGGTCTAGCGCATCGTGGTAGTACAGTATCATTTGGTTCGATTGCAATTAAAGCAACTGAACGTGGTCGTATGACTGCGCGTCAGATTGAAGCTGCACGTCGTACCATTAGCCGTCGTATCAAACGTGGTGGTAAAATCTTCATCCGCGTATTCCCAGACAAACCAATTACCGAAAAACCATTAGAAGTACGTATGGGTAAAGGTAAGGGTAGCGTGGAATACTGGGTTTGTCAGATCCAGCCAGGTAAGATCCTGTACGAAATTGAAGGTGTTAGCGATGAGTTAGCGCGCGAAGCTTTTGCTTTAGCTGCTGCTAAACTCCCGTTTAAAACCACTATCGTGACTCGGACGGTGATGTAATGAAAACTAAAGATCTACGTGAAAAGTCGGTAGAAGAGTTGAAAGCTTTGCTTGATGAGCAACAGCTTAACCAATTCCGTCTTCGTATGGCGAAAGCAACTGGTCAACTAGGCAAATCGCATGAAGTGCAAATTGCTCGTAAGACAATTGCTCGTATTAAGACACTCCTTACCGAAAAACAGGGGAACGGACAATGAGTGAAAAAACAGTCCGCACGTTAACCGGCAAAGTCGTAAGCGACAAAATGGACAAGTCTATTGTTGTGCTTATTGAACGCCGCGTTCAACACCCGTTGTATGGCAAATCAATCCGCCGTTCAACTAAATTACACGCTCATGATGAGAACAATGTTGCTAAATTAGGCGACTTGGTAACCATCAAAGAAAGCCGCCCAATTTCTAAAACTAAAGCTTGGACTTTAGTGGAAGTAGTTGAAGCTGCTGCTGAGTAATTAGACGTTCTTGTTGCATCATCGGACAATTTCGAGTACTCTTTGAGCCTTTCGAAATTGTGACCGGTGATGCTCGGTTTTGGAGTAGGGCAATGATTCAAACCGAAAGTATGCTCGACGTAGCAGACAATAGTGGTGCACGCCGCGTACAATGTATTAAAGTACTTGGTGGTTCACACCGTCGTTATGCTTCAGTTGGCGATATTATTAAAGTTACTGTAAAAGAAGCAATTCCACGCGCACGTGTTAAAAAAGGTGACGTGATGAATGCTGTAGTTGTTCGTACAAAGTTCGGCATCCGTCGTCCAGACGGTTCAGTTATTCGTTTCGACGATAACGCAGCTGTTATTTTGAACAACAACAAAGCTCCGATTGCGACTCGTATCTTCGGACCAGTGACTCGTGAACTTCGTACTGAACAGTTCATGAAAATCATTTCATTGGCTCCTGAAGTTCTATAAGAGGCAATCATGGCTAAGATTAAAAAAGGCGATCAAGTAATTGTGATCGCAGGTAAAGAAAAAGGCAAACAAGGTATCGTTTTGTCAGTTTCTGAAGATCGAGTTAAGGTCGAAGGCCTTAACTTAGTGAAGAAGCATCAAAAGCCAAACCGTGTAACTGGCGCTGAAGGCGGCATCGTTACTCAAGAGGCTACGCTTCATATTTCAAACGTGGCAATTTTTAATGCTACAACCCAAAAGGCTGACCGTATTGGTTACCAAGTGATTGATGGCGCGAAAACTCGTGTTTATAAATCAAATGGTGAATCAGTGGCGGTAGCGAAGTAATAGGTTGAAAAGGCAATGGCCAGACTTAAAGCACGTTACAACGACGAACTTAAAGCAAAGTTACAAGAAGAACTTAGCGTTAAGAATGTGATGGATATTCCTCGCATCACAAAAATCACTCTAAACATGGGTGTAGGCGCAGCTGCAACTGATAAGAAATTATTAGATGGCGCTGTTGCTGATATGCAACTCATTGCTGGTCAAAAACCAGTTGTGACACTTGCTCGTAAATCAATCGCTGGTTTCAAAATCCGTGATGGTTGGCCGATCGGTTGTAAAGTTACTTTACGCGGCGACCAAATGTACGAATTCTTGGATCGTTTGATCTCGATCGCAATCCCTCGTATCCGTGACTTCCGTGGTTTCTCTTCGAAATCATTTGATGGTCGTGGTAACTACTCTATGGGTTTAAAAGAGCAAATCGTTTTCCCTGAAATCGATTTTGACAAGATTGATCGTATCCGTGGTTTAGACATCACTATTACGACAACTGCTCGTAGCGATGACGAAGGCCGTGCGCTTATGCGTGCATTCGGCTTCCCGTTCAAATAAGAGGTCGATATGGCTAAGAAAGGTATGATTAATCGCGAATTGAAACGCGAAAAGACAGTTGCTAAATACGCTGCAAAACGTGCTGAATTAAAAGCAACGATTGCAAATGTAAATGCAAGTGACGAAGAACGTTTCGAAGCGACATTAAAGTTACAGGCATTGCCGCGTAACGCATCTCCAGTACGTCTTCGTAACCGTTGTGGTTTAACTGGTCGTCCTCATGGTTACTTCCGTAAGTTCGGTTTAAGCCGTAACAAATTACGTGACACAGTAATGCAGGGTGATGTACCAGGCGTTGTTAAGGCAAGCTGGTAAGGAGCGACTAAATGAGTATGCAAGATACCGTTGCCGACATGTTAACACGTGTTCGTAACGCACAAATGGCGAAGAAACAAACTGTTTCTATGCCTTCTTCTAAGTTGAAAGTTTCAATTGCAAACGTACTTCAACAAGAAGGTTATATTTCAAATGTAGAAGTTGCTTCTGAAGAAGCAAAAGCTACTTTGACAATTACTTTAAAATATTTCGAAGGCAAGCCTGTTATCGAAACTGTTAAGCGTGTAAGCCGTCCAGGTCTACGCCAATATCGCGGTAAAGATAAAATTCCTAGCGTTAAGCAAGGTTTAGGTATTGCAATTGTTTCTACAAGCAAAGGCATCATGACTGATCGCGCTGCACGTGCTGCAGGCGTTGGTGGTGAAGTTATTGCTTTTGTTTCTTAATAGGTGATTCCTCATGTCTCGTGTGGCTAAAGCCCCAGTAACTGTACCGAATGGTGTAACAGTTACTCAGAACGGCCGGCAGGTCGAAGTGAAAGGCAGCAAAGGTACATTGTCTTTCAACCTGCATGCGCTGGTCGAGCTAAAACAGGAAGAAGGTAAACTTCAACTTGCTCCAGCTAAAGAGTCGAAAGACGCTTGGATGCAGGCTGGTACTGCTCGCGCTGTATTGAACAACCTTGTAAAAGGTGTTAGCGAAGGCTTCGAACGTAAGTTACAGCTTGTTGGTGTTGGTTATAAAGCTGCGGTTAAGGGTACTTCTGTAAACCTTAACCTTGGTTACTCACACCCGATTGACTACGCTTTACCTGAAGGTGTAACAGCGGAAACTCCAACTGCTACTGAAATCATTTTGAAGTCAGCAAACAAGCAGTTGTTAGGTCAAGTGGCAGCGGAAATCCGTGCATACCGTTCTCCTGAACCATATAAAGGTAAAGGTGTTCGTTATTCGGATGAAGTTATTCTTCGTAAAGAAGCTAAGAAGAAATAAGGCGCGAGGTTCTTATGAACGAAAAGAAACAAACCCGTTTGCGTCGTGCGAAAAGCACACGCTTGCACATTCGTGCATTGGGTGCGACTCGTTTGTGTGTAAACCGCACGCCGCGTCACATCTATGCGCAAGTTATTTCAGCAGATGGTGGAAAAGTTTTAGCGCAAGCTTCAACTTTAGATGCATCTTTACGTAGCGGTACTACAGGTAATGTAGATGCAGCTACGAAAGTTGGTGCTTTGATCGCAGAACGTGCTAAAGCAGCTGGTGTTACCAAAGTTGCATTTGACCGTTCTGGTTTTAAATATCATGGTCGTATCAAAGCCTTGGCTGATGCTGCTCGTGAAGGCGGCTTGGAGTTCTAATCATGGCGAAAGTTGAACAAAACGAAGGTCTCGTTGAAAAGCTGGTTGCCGTTGATCGTGTAGCCAAGGTTGTTAAAGGTGGTCGTATCTTCTCTTTCACAGCATTAACTGTTGTGGGCGATGGTAATGGTCGCGTAGGTTTTGGTCGTGGTAAAGCACGTGAAGTTCCAGCTGCTATTTCTAAAGCACTTGAAGCTGCTCGTCGTAACATGATTACTGTAGACCTTGCGGGTACTACTTTACAACACCCTGTGAATGCTCGTCATGGCGCAAGCCGTGTATACATGCAACCTGCTTCAGAAGGTACTGGCGTAATTGCTGGTGGCGCTATGCGTGCTGTTCTTGAAGCTGCAGGTGTACATAACGTACTTGCTAAATGTTATGGTTCTACAAATGCTGCTAACGTAGTAAACGCAACTTTCAAAGGTTTGCGTGATATGACTTCTCCTGAGAAAGTCGCTGCGAAACGTGGTCTTTCAGTAGAACAAATTCAAGGGTAATCAATCATGAAAACGATTAAAGTTACCCAGACTAAATCTTCTTCGCATCGTTTAAAAAATCATAAACTTTGCCTTAAAGGTTTAGGTCTGCGTCGTATTGGTCATACTGTAGAAGTGCAAGATACGCCTTCTAACCGTGGTATGGTCAACAAAGTTTACTATATGGTTAGTGTAGAGGAATAAGCCATGACTCTGCGTTTAAATGAACTTGCACCTGCAGAAGGTGCTAAGCGTGATAACCGTCGTTTAGGCCGTGGTATCGGTTCTGGCGTTGGTAAGACTGGTGGCCGTGGTGTCAAAGGTCAAAACTCACGTAAAAGTGGTGGTACTCGTCCAGGCTTTGAAGGCGGTCAAACTGCGTTATATCGTCGTTTGCCTAAATTCGGTTTCACTAGCCAAATCGCTTTGAAAACTGCTGAAGTACGTTTGTCTGAGTTGAATAAAGTTGAAGGTGATGTTGTTAGCCTTGAAACTTTAAAAGCTGCGAATGTTGTTCGTCGTGACCAAATTCGTGCTCGCATCGTTCTTTCTGGTGAAATCACTCGCGCATTCACTGTTAAAGGTGTTGTGTTGACTAAAGGCGCTAAAGCTGCTGTTGAAGCTGCTGGCGGTAAAGTCGAGGAGTAATCTCGAGTGTCTATGACTCCTAGTTCTTCTGGTCATGTAAACATGATGAAAGGCCAACCATTTCATGTGAAATACCGTGAAATTATTCGTCGATTAATGTTTTTGATTGGCGCGTTATTGGTCTTTCGACTAGGAGCGCATATTCCGTTGCCGGGGATTGATAATGTAGCGCTAGCACAGTTTTTTAAAGCTAATGAAGGTACCTTCTTAGGTTTATTTAACATGTTCTCTGGTGGTGCATTAGAACGCATGTCGATTCTGGCGTTAGGGATTATGCCGTACATTTCTGCATCGATTATCGTGCAGCTCATGTCTACGGTAGTTCCTTCGCTAGAAGCTTTGAAAAAAGAAGGCGAGCAAGGCAAACGTAAGATCAATCAATATACACGCTACGGCACCTTATTCCTTGCACTCGTGCAAGGTGTAGGGATGTGTGCTGGCCTGATTAGTCAAGGTATTACCTTAACGTCAGGCTTGGCATTCTACGTTCCAGCAGTAACTTCGTTAGTTGCTGGAACAATGTTCTTGATGTGGTTGGGCGAGCAAATTACCGAACGTGGTGTTGGTAATGGTATCTCGATGATCATTTTTGCGGGGATTGTGGCAGGTTTGCCAAATCTCGTAATTCAGTCGTTTACGTCTGTACAAAATGGTCAGGGTAGTTTAATAGGTTTAGCTGTATTCGGTTTACTCTCATTAGCCGTTTTAGCTGCGATCGTGTTTATTGAAAAAGCACAACGTCGGATCCCAGTAAACTATGCACAAAAACAGCAAGGTCGTCGTGTATTTACTGCACAGCAAACACATTTGCCGTTAAAAATTAACATGGCGGGTGTAATTCCAGCGATTTTTGCAAGCTCATTGTTATTATTTCCAGCGAGCTTGGGACAATGGTTGGGAAGTGCTGATCCAAATGCAGGGATTGTGAAACGTAGCTTACAAGATCTGGCATTGGTGTTATCGCCTGGACAGCCGTTGTATTTAATGCTCTTTGGCGCGTTAATTATCTTCTTCTGTTATTTCTATACTGCGCTAGTTTTTAGCCCGAAAGAAGTATCAGAGAATTTAAAGCGTAGCGGGGCATATGTGCCTGGTATCCGCCCAGGTGAGCAAACGGCTCGTTATTTAGATCATATTCTTAACCGTTTGACCTTCATTGGTGCAATTTACATTACTGTAGTGTGTTTAATGCCTATGGTACTGCAAAGTTCGTTTGGTATTCCATTCCATTTGGGTGGAACATCTTTATTGATTGTTGTCGTAGTCGTAATGGACTTTATGGCACAACTCCAAGCGCACCTTACTTCGCATCAATATGATAATCAAACGTTAATGAGAAAAACGACTGCTCATCCTAAGGGATAAGCGCACTTAGAAGGTTTCATCATGAAAGTACAAGCTTCTGTAAAGAAAATTTGTGGTAGCTGTAAAGTTATCCGTCGTAATGGGGTTATTCGCGTAATTTGTAGCGCAGAACCTCGTCATAAGCAGCGTCAAGGTTAATTTAATTAAGACCTGTTGATTTCAGTAGGCTAATTAGGTTATTATCCGCCCCTCAAGATTTTTGTGGGGCGGTTGATTATCTTGACTGCCTTTTTGGAGAAAATTGAATGGCTCGTATTGCCGGTGTAAACATTCCGGATAACAAGCATGCTGTTATCTCTCTCACGTATATTTTTGGTGTAGGTCGCCACACGTCTAAGAATATCTTAGCTGCTGTTGGTATTGCTGAAACTACAAAAATCCGTGAATTAGATGATGCTCAGCTTGATGCGATTCGTGCAGAAGTTGCTAAGGTTCCGACCGAAGGTGATTTACGTCGCGAAATTTCCATGAACATTAAACGTTTAATGGATTTAGGCTGCTACCGCGGTCTTCGTCATCGTCGCAGCTTGCCTGTCCGTGGACAACGCACCAAAACTAACGCACGTACCCGTAAAGGTCCGCGCAAACCGATTAAGAAATAAGATTTCTGGAAGCTAAAAGATGGCTAAAGATACTCGCGCACGCAAGAAGGTCACTCGTACCGTCTCTGAAGGTGTCGCACACATTCACGCTTCTTTTAATAACACCATTGTTACGATTACCGATCGTCAAGGTAATGCATTGGCTTGGGCTACCTCAGGTGGACAAGGCTTCCGTGGATCACGTAAATCAACACCGTTTGCTGCTCAGGTAGCTGCTGAAGTTGCTGGTAAAGCTGCTTTAGATTACGGTTTGAAAAACTTGGACGTCCTTGTAAAAGGTCCTGGTCCTGGTCGTGAATCTGCGGTTCGTGCATTAGGTGCAGTGGGTTATAAAATTAACAGCATTACCGATGTGACTCCAATTCCGCACAACGGTTGCCGTCCACCTAAAAAACGTCGCGTGTAAGGAGAAACATTCATGGCTCGTTATATTGGTCCAAAATGCAAACTCTCTCGCCGCGAAGGGACAGACCTGCAATTAAAATCTGGCGTTAAACCGTTTGACGTTAAGACTAAAAAACATGCTAAAGCTCCTGGCCAACATGGCGGAGCTCGTGGTAGCAAACAATCAGAGTACTCACTACAATTACGTGAAAAACAAAAAGTACGTCGTATGTACGGTGTGTTAGAGCGTCAATTTAGTAACTACTACAAAGAAGCTGCTCGTGTGAAAGGCGCAACAGGTGAAAACTTGTTGAAATTGCTTGAAAGCCGTCTTGATAACGTTGTTTATCGCATGGGTTTTGGTTCTACACGTGCAGAAGCTCGTCAGTTAGTATCTCACCGTAGCATCACTTTGAACGGTCGTCGTGTTAACATTGCATCTATCCAAGTTAAAGCTGGTGATGTAATTGCAGTACACGAAGGCGCTAAACAACAATTACGTATTAAAAACGCAATTGAATTAGCTGCTCAACGTGGTATCCCTGCTTGGATGGAAATTGACCATTCTAAGTTAGAAGGTACGTTTAAAGCTGCACCAGATCGTTCTGATTTACCTGCTGAAATCAACGAAAGCTTGATTGTAGAATTGTATTCTAAATAATCCTTGAGGTAGCAATAAATGACGCGTACTGCAAACGAGTTTCTAACTCCGCAAGCGATCAAGGTCGAAGCGGTGAGCGGGACCTCGGCAAAAGTGATTCTGGAACCTTTAGAGCGTGGCTTTGGTCATACTCTAGGTAATGCTTTACGTCGCATTCTATTGTCTTCTTTACCTGGCGCTGCTGTGGTTGAAGTAGAAATAGAAGGTGTCGAGCACGAGTACAGTACTTTAGAAGGCTTGCAGCAGGACATCGTCGAGCTCTTGCTGAACCTAAAAGGATTGTCTATTAAGCTGTTCGATCAAAACGAAGCATATTTGACATTAGAGAAACAAGGGGCAGGTGACGTAACTGCAGCTGACCTTCGTTTACCTCACAATGTTGAAGTGGTTAACCCTGATCATTTAATCGGTACTTTGAGTTCTACAGGTTCATTAAAAATGCGCCTTAAAGTTTCTCAAGGTCGTGGTTATGAAACATCTGACTCGCGTTTCCCTGAAGGTGAAACACGTCCTGTAGGTCGTTTACAGTTAGATGCTTCTTATAGCCCAATCAAGCGTGTTTCATACACAGTAGAAAATGCTCGTGTTGAACAA
The DNA here is from genome assembly GCF_013072695.1 of Acinetobacter sp. Ac_5812. Classification (GTDB taxonomy): domain Bacteria; phylum Pseudomonadota; class Gammaproteobacteria; order Pseudomonadales; family Moraxellaceae; genus Acinetobacter. Next base: position 24,393 of record NZ_LXUK01000001.1, on the reverse strand, counting down.
CGTACCGATCTTGATAAGTTAGTGATTGATCTTGAGACTAACGGAACTGTTGATCCAGAAGAAGCAATCCGCAAAGCGGCAACAATCTTGCAACAACAAATTGCAATTTTTGTTGATCTTCAGAAAGATCAAACGCCTGTTGCTCAAGAGCCTCGCGAAGAAGTTGACCCAATCTTGCTTCGTCCAGTAGATGATCTCGAGCTAACTGTTCGTTCTGCTAACTGTTTGAAGGCAGAAAATATTTACTACATTGGTGATCTTGTTCAACGTACTGAAGTTGAGTTGTTAAAAACTCCTAACTTAGGTAAAAAATCGTTAACAGAGATCAAAGATGTTTTGGCTTCGAAAGGTTTACAACTCGGCATGCGTTTAGAGAACTGGCCACCAGCTAGTCTTCGTATGGATGACCGTTTTGCCTATCGTAGCCGTTAATTAAGTAGGACTATCACCATGCGTCATCGTAATAGTGGTGTGAAATTAGGCCGTACCAGCAGCCACCGTAAGGCGTTGTTCCAAAATTTAACGAATGCTTTAGTTGAGCACGAGTTAATTAAAACAACTTTACCTAAAGCGAAAGAACTTCGCCGCGTTGCTGAGCCTTTAATCACTTTAGCTAAAAACGATACAGTAGCAAACCGTCGTTTAGCGTTTGCTCGTACTCGTTCTGCAGCAACTGTTGGTAAATTATTTACCGTTCTTGGCCCTCGTTACAAAGAACGTAACGGCGGTTATCTTCGTGTTCTTAAAGCGGGCTTCCGTGCAGGTGATGCTGCACCGATGGCTTACGTTGAACTCGTTGACCGTGAAGTAAAATAATACTTCTACGTGTAGAACAGTCAGTTGTTCCAAAAAAGACCGGTGTAATAACCGGTCTTTTTTATTATTCATTTTTTATGACTTTTGTGCATAATTTTAGATTGAGTCTTCTGCTAAATTAGGCTTCAGGACTATAAAAATTCAAATAGACAAATATGCTAAGTATTGAGATTAAAATTCTAGGTGCGAATGAGCTGAATGATTTTAGAACAATCAGGCTTTCAGCATTAGCAAAGGCCCCTGAAATGTTTGGTTCTACTTATCGTATAGAAGTAGTGAAACCATTCAGTTTTTTTGAGAGTTGCTTATCTAGTTCAACCATCTTTGGTGTTTATCACAAAGATAGAATTATTGGTTTAGCGACTTTAACCCGAGAGGCCGCAACAAAGCTTTCTCATAAGGCTTATTTATCAAGTGTATTTATTGAACCCGAGTTTCAAGGCTTAGGAATAGCAAATAGATTGCTCACGGCTGTTATTGAACATAGTAAAGAATATCTAGAGCAAATTTTACTGATTGTCGCTGATGATAATCAGCCAGCAATTAAGCTTTATCAAAAGTTTGGCTTTCAAACTTATGGGGTAGAGTCAAAAGCATTAAAAAATAACGCAGAATATACGGATGAGATTTTGATGAAACTATTTTTACTCTAGCGTATCGATGACATCTTCTATTAGAGACTAAAGCTATGATCTGAAATTGCTAAAACATCTATTTCTACATAACGTTTTATCCAGAGCTATTTCTTTAAAAGTGGTTCCCTACAGATATTGAATAGAGCATGTTGTTAAGTATTTAGAGCCTGTATCTATTCTTATTCTTTAATAAAGCAAATCCGCTAATAGGAGAAATCCAAGCAAAAATCTCAGGATTTTTTACCTATCAATTTCTTAAAAATGTCCCGAAGTGATATGAAAAAACCGATGAATGACCAAACTTGACATTGCGTATTGTCAAATTTGTGCTTTAATAAAGTCATGGTTTATACAGGGTATAAAAAAAATGGAAAAGCAAGTTGATGTATTAATTATTGGTGCAGGTATCTCTGGGATTGGGCTAGCTGTGCATCTCTCAAAGAACTGTCCACAACGTAAATTCGAAATCTTAGAACGTCGTGATAGCTTTGGTGGGACTTGGGATTTATTCCGTTACCCTGGGATTCGTTCTGACTCGGATATGTCAACCTTTGGTTTTAATTTTAAACCATGGGCAAAAGACAAAGTATTGGCGAGCGGTGCTGAGATTAAAGGTTATTTAAGCGATGTAATCAGTGAAAATCAGTTAAAAGATAAAATTCATTTTGGTCATCGAGTTCTTTCTGCAAACTACGATTCTGCAAAGAAAAAATGGGCTGTCGAAATTGAAGACAGTAACAAGAAAAAGCAAACTTGGTCAGCAAACTTCGTGATGGGTTGTACTGGCTACTATAACTATGATCAAGGTTATGCACCGAAATTCCCAAAACAGGAAGATTTCAAAGGCCAATTAATCCATCCACAGCACTGGCCTGAAAACCTAGATTACACAGGTAAGAAAGTCGTTATTATTGGTAGTGGTGCAACAGCGATTACCCTTGTTCCTTCAATGGTGAAAGGTGGAGCAGGGCATGTGACCATGTTACAGCGTTCTCCTTCTTATATTGCGACGATTCCTTCAATTGACTTTATTTATGAAAAAACCCGTAAATTTATGTCTGAGGAAACCGCTTATAAATTTACCCGTGCACGTAATATTGGGATGCAACGTGGTATTTATGCATTGGCACAAAAATATCCAAAAACAGTACGTCGTTTATTGTTGAAAGGCATTGAGTTGCAGTTAAAGGGTAAAGTGGATATGAAACACTTTACACCGAGCTACAACCCTTGGGATCAACGTTTATGTGTCGTGCCAGATGGTGATTTATTTAAAGCGTTGCGTGAAGGTCGAGCCAATGTTGAAACGGATCAAATTGAGAAGTTCACGGCAAATGGTATCCAGTTGAAGTCTGGTAAACACCTTGAAGCAGATATTGTGATTTCAGCAACAGGTTTGGAAATCCAAATCTTGGGTGGCGTGAAAGGCACAATCGATGGCAAGCCAATGGATACCTCTCAACACATGCTTTATCAAGGTGTGATGGTGAGTGATGTACCAAATATGGCGATGATCATTGGTTATATCAATGCATCATGGACATTGAAAGTTGATATTGCTGCGGATTATATCTGTCGTTTGCTTAATCATATGGACAAAAATGGCTATGATGAAGTCATCGCCCATGCAGATCCAGCATTGCGTGAGCAAGATACCATTATGGGTAAAATGTCTTCAGGTTATATTGCACGTGCAGCAGATGTGATGCCAAAACAAGGTAAAAAAGCACCGTGGAAGATCACCAATAACTACCTTGCGGATCGTAAAGAATTGAAAGATGCATCATTCAATGATGTGGTTCTACAATTCCATAAACGTGGTGAGCAAGTCGATCGTAAGCCAAAGCTAGTGTCGTAATTATTTATTGAATTTATTAAAAAACCCTATGCATAAGCATGGGGTTTTTTATTTGCAATCAGGCTTTAAATTCGATCAATATCGCGTATATTGAGCACATTAGAAAATTTTGATTAAGGATAATACGATGAAAAAAATCATCATCTTAGGGACATTATTATTCAGTACATTGGTGTTTGCCGATGATGCAAAACAAAAAGAAGCGATTGCACAAAAGCTGGTATCTGTTGACGGGACAGAACAAGGTTTGCAAAACACTGATAAAATGATTTTAGAGCAAATTCGTATGCGTTTGCCAAAAGACTTACCTGAAAGTTTTTATACCGATTTAAGCAAAAATCTGAATAGTGAACAGCGTAAGCAATTTATCGTGCAACGTTATGTAGAAAGTTTTAGCCAGAAAGAGTTACAGGCTGCATTGACCTTCTATCAATCTGTGGAAGGAAAGGCTTGGGCAAAGAAAGCCAGTGATGTGGGCAGTGAAGTGGCGCATTTCACGACACAAAATGCGCGTACTGCGTTGAATACCACCATGCAACAATATATTGAGAATCCAAAAGTGAAGCAGCTGATGGCAAGGATGAATCCGCAGCCCGTTCAAACAACTGAAAAACCTGAATCGAAATAAATAAAAAGGGATCGCGCGCGATCCCTTTGTTGTATTGATATTTAGAGTGTGCGGGAAATGAGCTCTTTCATAATTTCATTGGTACCTGCATAAATACGATTGGCACGGTTGTCGATATAAGCACGGGCAATTGGATATTCCAGCATATAACCATAACCGCCATGTAGCTGTAAGCAGTCATCTACAACTTTTGAGAACATGTCGGAAATTTTGTATTTCGCAGCTGCTGCCGCATCCACACCTAAGTTTTCTTCAAGTTGTAATTCCATACAACGATCGAGATAGGTGCGACAGAAATCAATTTCAGTACGCAATTCCGCCAGTTTAAAGCGAGTATTTTGGAAGGTGCTAATGGCTTTGCCGAATGCTTTACGATCTTTGGTGTATTGCACGGTATGTGCAAAGGCCGCTTCTGCCCCCGCTTGGCAGATAATCGCGACCAGCATACGTTCCCAAGCGAGCTCTTTCATCAACATGATAAAGCCCATGCCTTCCATACCGAGTAAATTTTCTTTCGGTACACGGACATTATCAAAGAACAATTCACAAGTATCTTGGCCTTTCATCCCGATTTTATTCAAAGGTTTGCCTTTGCTAAAACCAGCACGATCTGCTTCGACAATAAGTAGCGATAAATTGGCTGAACCTTTTTCATTGTTGCCTGTCTTACAGACCACAATCGCCATGTCACATAAATAACCATTGGTGATAAAGATTTTTGAACCATTGATGACATATTCATCGCCATCCAGTACCGCAGTAGTACGCACCGCTTGTAAGTCTGAGCCTGTGCCAGGTTCAGTCATGGCAATCGCAGTGACTGCTTCGCCTGTGGCCATTTTCGGCAACCAATGTTGCTTCTGTGCTTCATTGCCAAAGTTGTTGACGTAGTTGGCAACGATATCTGAGTGCAGCGAGAAACCGGTACTCGAATCCATGGCATAAGCTTGTTCTTCAATCAGAATCATACTGTAAAGACGATCGACACCAGAACCTCCGTATTGTTCAGGCATTGTTGTGCAGAGCAGACCAAGTGCCCCCGCTTTATTCCATAAATCACGATCTACATGTTGTTGTGTCTCATATTTTTCAATATTTGGAACAACTTCTTTCTCATAGAATTTACGCACGGTCTCGCGGAATGCTTCGTGGTCTGAAGTAAACAGTTTGCGTGGGAGCATGTTTGGAATTGGACGAATAGCACCTGATTGCATTTGTTATTTTTCCCTAGTGTGTTGGATTTAAGTCATCGTCATCACCATACAAGAAATCGAAAATAGTGAACAATGTGATCAATGCTCAATTTGATTGATGTATTTGGTCACTTGAGAAAAATCTCTCAGAACTTCATTGGGTAGATCGGGTACACTATGGGAAAATTGTTGCATTGCGGAGCCAATAATGTCTGATGAAATGACACTGGAAGAGCGTAAGGTTGTGTATCGTGCGCGTCGCGGTTTAAAAGAAATCGATGTGTATTTTGATCCTTATGTTAAAAACCATTACCTGACAGCTGATATTGCTGAAAAGGCATTATTTGCGGAGTTGGTCGATCAAGAAGATCCAGATTTATTGGATTGGTTTATGGAGGTTGGGGAACCGCCTCGTGCAGAATTAAAAGATTTTATTTTAAAATTAAAACACTATGTCCATGGCTAATGGTGTTTTCGAGCTGCAACGCAGTCGTTTTGCGATGGTATTGCAGCTCTTGATTTTCATTGCCATGCTTAGTTTAACCTATTCCTTACTTGCCTTATGGATTTGGCTACTGTGCTTCTGCATGATGAGCGTCGCTTGGTTTTTATTTTTGAAACAACCTCAAATTAGACGATTTGAATACTTGGATCATCAAGAGTGTTCATTTGAGTTTTCTGATCCAGCCTTAACGATCCAGCGCAGACAGATCGTCAAAATACTGGATCACCAACTTTATATCGCGCTGTATTTTTCTCATCAAAAGAATAAAAATTGCATTATTTGGTGGGATCAATTGTCACATTTGCAATGGAAAAAGCTAAAATTACGCGCAAAACTGGGATGATTGTTCGACAATTCTACAACTGTATAAAATTAATAAAAGTATAAATTTCAATATCTTAATTAGAATTAAAGTTTATCTTGTTTAAATTGTTAGATTAAATACTCTAAAAAATAGTGAAAATCATGATTGTCAGACAATCCGGCGCTCAAGTCTGATTTATTTTCGTTAAAGTACAAACACCAACGTAAAGTATGGTGGAGGTCCAAAATGGAAATTCCAACATGGTCGTTTCTGGTGGTCGCAATCATTTTTGCGATTGTAGTAGGAAGAGCAGGAACTTTACTCAGGGAATTTCTTGAATCACGTCAAGTTGTCGTGACCAAGAGAAAGAGATTGAAAGTGTCATCAATATATCACTCTCCCGTGAATATCGATGGTGAACGCCAATCTAGTATCTATCAAAAGTAGATACGTAAGTGTAGGAGGTCTCTATGGAGATTTCAATGTGGATGTTTCTAGTAATTGCAATCGTTATGGCGATCGTAGTAGGAAGAGCCGGAACATTACTCAAGGATTATTTTCAACAAAACTAAAATATAAAGAGTTTCACGATTTTACCAGTTAATAAGTAGCATGTGCTGAACCGTCGCAATGCTACTTTTTTTTGCCTGAAATTTGTGTTTAGCCGCCCAAGTGTCAATTCCTTCCTCTGTGATATGTGTCAAAATGTCTAGGTTAAAATTAGAGCAATTACTCTTTAATTCAGGTTATGCATCTGATAATGTACAGCTAAAAGGAAAAAACAAATTATTAGAGGGACAGGAAGTATGTCTAGACTCCATAAAATTGGGCAAGGTGTGGCGGTTGCTGTATTGACAACATCAATGCTATCAGGATGTTCATATGTAATTAAAACAGGTGCCAACGTGGCACTTGGTTTTGGTGAAAAGCATATTGTTCCACCGATTTTGTCGATGGATGATGCTGAAATGGTATGTAACTCAGGGAATGCTTTAACCCCTGCAGTGATGTCCACCAAAGATATGGGTGCTGATCCGACTCGGATGGCAGTCTTACTTTATACGGCAGCAGGTGTGTGTGCCGAGAACCAAGCTTTAGAAGCTGAATTACGTTATTTACGTGCGTCTAAAGCAGGACAAGTATCTGAAGCGCAAGATGCACGTATTGAACAGAAACGTTGGGCGGCTATCGCTGCTGAACGTCAATATGCGGGCTATCAGCTGTTTGCTAATCGTTGGGAAACTAAATACAAATATAAGTTGGGCGACTCATGTCCAACCATGCGTAATGATCTAGACCAAACTGTTTATTTACTCGGTATGGTCAGTGGTCTGCAAGCTATGACCAACGATATTAACTCTGGTGGTGCGATCAATGTACCTAAAGATATTGCAGGTATTGTTGAACGCGGTATGGCGTGTCTGGACAATGAAAAGTTCTGGGGTGCACCAATGGCAACCCGTGCGGTAATCTGGACGCTTTTACCGGGTGCAGGTGATGGTAAACCAGAGCCTTATGCCACCATGAAGCAATCCATGGCAATTGGTGAGAAAAAAGGTGTACGTCTTGCACATGCTTTATATGCTGTTGCAGCCCAAGCCAGCGGTGATGATGCCAAGTTACGGGATGCATTCCGTTCTTATGCTGCGGCAACTGGCGATGATAAACCTGCGAATCCACAGTTTAGATTGATTGATAAGATGGCTGGCTTAATGGTTCGTGGTATTGCAGATCGTTATTGGACTGAAAATACCGGTGTAAGAGCCGGCGATGAGGGTTTAACTTCATTCTGGGATGACAAACAAGAGAGCTCAGCAGAGTTAGATTCACTCTTTGATGGTGGTGGTGACGGAGCTCCTGCTCAAGATCAGGCTGCACCAGCGCAAGATCAGGCTGCACCAACACAAGAAACACCAACTGAGTAACCTGAATTAAACGACCTTTTACCAGTGCAACATCTAAACTTGTAAAAGGTCTGTTTTTTAAGAGGGAAGCGATAGATGAAAGATCAAATATGGATAAGGAAAATCATTTTGATCGCGATATGTATTTCCATATCGGCTTGTCTACAGGTGTTTGCTGATCATTTTATTTATTGGCGCCCTATTTTATTTACTGAATTTTGGCGTATCTGGACGGCACATTGGGTGCATGTGGGTTGGATTCATTTTCTACTCAATATGATGGCTTTTGCCTGTTTACCTTTTATTTTCCCGCATGTACGCAACTGGCATCTAGGTGCATTGCTATTAATTCTGCCTCCATTCATTAGTTTAATTTTTTATTTTTATTTACCTTATATTGATGCCTATGCCGGGCTTTCTGGCGTTTTGCATGGTCTCTATAGCGCTGTTGGTGTGGTGTATTTGCAATATCGGAATGAACGGAAATTTGCAATTTTGGTGCTAGCATTGATAGCTGCCAAACTGATTTGGGAGAATACCTTTGGGCAAACAGGAACAGCCCAGTTAATTGGAAGCCCAGTCTTGACCGAGGCACATTTGATCGGTGCCATTGGTGGCTTGCTCTGTGGTTTGAGTTATTTATTGATAAAAAACATAAAAATTAGAATGTCATGATCATTGGATAAACCAGCTTAATAATATTTCAGTGGGTACAACGAGGGATTGGTTATAGTGAGAATAAATGTGTTCTCTATCAACCATGTACATTGAAAATTCAGCATCTTCGGAGGGATGTTGATCACAATAAACTGGAATAGATATGCAACATGATCAACAGAAAAAATCTGGATTAGGTCTACTGAGTTATATTTGGACCGAGTGGATATCAACCTTTGTTATCCTTTGCTTATTACTCATGACATTGATTATTGGTACTGGAGAAATGATCCACGGCCAATTATTACGAATGGGGGAGCGACTATATGGTGATCCTGCAATTGGAATGCAGTATTCATTTTTGCGTGCTGAACCAGAAAAACCCACCTGTGACCGAAACCCAAATATTGATGCGCAAGTTCAGGAACAGATGCGGATCAATGCTGCTGACGAATTTGCCAGTATGTTTGGTGTGGCTTCAGAGTCAGATGTACGCGCCTCATTGATGGCGGCACAGCAACAATGTGATGAAAAATATCAATTTTATGATAAGGCAATGACGCATATCGAGGCACATCCGAGTGTGCGGACCTATCGTCAGATTGAAACCAGTTTCTTTGGCATCTTTAAATTTGGTACAGAAAACCGCGCTTTATTCTTAGTGATTATGGTGGTATTTGCGGCCATCAGTGCCACATTAAAGACCCATCATATTGGTTTGCGCAGCCCCGCAACGAAAATTGATTTCCGTATCTATAGTATTGCGATGCTCATTGGAAATGGTTTATTGACCTCATCGGTGCTGAGTCAATATCGATCTGTGATGAATTCTGGTGTTCCGATTAGCCCAGAAATGACGCTGATTTATTGGTTATGGATGATTTTATTTGCGGTACTGACCTTGATCAGTCTGTATCAGTTGATTAAGTCACCTACGCCAACCCGAGAAGGGGGAAGTGTTGGTTTAGCTTTCCTCAGTGTGCCTCTCTATGCCTATATGGCGATTATTACAGGGGTTGCCTTTAGCTTCTTCATGGCCTATCCAATGGGGCAAGGGATTTACTTAGGGCAGTTGGTCGAGTTCTCGAGTATTTTCTTAAATCTGGCCCTGTTTATTTGGGCGGGGATGCTATTAAAGCAGACACGGATTGTTGATTTATTCCTGAATATCTTGCGTCCGTGGAATCTAGCGCCTGAAACATTAACCTGGTTAATCTTAATTGCTGCAGCTTTGCCGACGGCTTACACCGGCGCTTCAGGTATTTTCGTTATTGCAGCAGGTGCAATTATTTATAAAGAGGTCTGGAATGCAGGTGGGCGTCGCCAATTTGCTTTGGCTGCAACCGCACTTTCTGGCTCGCTTGGAGTGGTGCTTCGTCCATGTCTATTGATCGTGGTTGTGGCTTCTTTGAATAAAGAAGTCACCACTGACCTGTTATATAAATACGGTATGTATACCTTCTTATTAACCTCAACTTTATTCTTGGTAATCGCGCTGTTTTTTGCCGAACAGAAATTTAGAATTGCACCATTTAAAGTTGCCTTGCCAAAGTCGTTACGTGCATTTGTGCCTGTATCACCTTATATCGTGATTTTCATCCTGATTTGGTTGTTTTTTAAACATGCATTAGCAACAGATCTGAATGAATTTACAGCGCCTGTGATGATGCCAATCATTTTATTGTTGATGGTGCTCTTTGATAAATTGCGTAAAGAACCTGCACCTTTAGCCCCTGTTGGGCATTGGGATAGTACTTTGAACAGTTACACTATTCCTGCGGATGGTTCTCAACCTGCTGCGCCAATCAACCCCGCAGATGATCCGCGGAATCCTGTGCGCCGTGTTTCTTTCGGTAAAGCATTACATGCATCGACCAGTGAGACCGTTGGACATATCGGGGCTTTAGTGATCCTCATGGCACTTTCGGTGAGTGTTGGTGGTTTCCTTGAACAGATTCATATCATGGAAACTTTCCCGCAAGATATTAACAGCACCTATGTGGTGATTACGCTAATCGTGCTGTTGATGATTTTTGTGGGGATGATTATGGATCCATTCGGGGCGGTTATTCTTATTACTGCAACCGTTGCGCCAGTGGCCTATCAGTATGGCATTGATCCTGTGCATTTCTGGATGATTGCATTGATTGGTTTTGAATTGGGTTATGTCACGCCACCTGTTGCACTGAATCATTTATTGGCGAGACAGTCGATTGGTGATGCAGAAGTGGCGGAAGCAGATGCAGAAGTACGCCATCTGTCCTTCTTCTATCGCTATGAGCGCTGGATTTTACCATTATTGGTAATGGTGCCTGCAATTCTGATCATTGCCTACGTCCCTTATGCCTTTAAATTGTTTGGCTGGTATAGCTAGCATTGTACTTTAAAGATCAAAATAAGCACCTTCGGGTGCTTATTTTTTTATGGTAGATACAGTGTTGACTCGGGTTATGCAGATAAATTTGGGGTGAAAGAACAACAAGCGATGAATTTAGGCCAGATAAGGCTATTATGTGATTAAAATAACATTTTTAGATTGAAATAGTTATGCTATAAATAGACGGAAAAGATGGAGTAGCCTGCATTAGCGCTAACTTATCTTATGCTGGAAGGAACGGTAAAAAAGACAATTTAGCGCGCTAAATTGTTCATTAAAATAAGGATGAAAATAGAGGGCAGTCGAGAGTACATATAAATTGATAAAAACAACCAACAAAAAAGTGATTGCAGTCATTCTTTTTTCTAAAAGTTTGCTGCAAATTTAAGCGGTTTAAAAAGGGATTGGTGATTCAAAGGGTAAATTCATTTATCTATCAACCATGGACATCGCATGATTCAACATCTTTGGATGGATGTTGATAACAATAAATTGGAATAGACATGCAAAATGATCAAGAGAATAAGACTGGATTAGCCCGGTTAGGCTATATCTGGAATGACTGGATATCAACCTTCATTATTCTTGCTTTGTTGCTAATGACGTTGCTTATTGGTACAGGCGAAATGATTCACGGTCAGATGCTTCGTATGGGGGAGCGTTTATACGGTGATCAAACAACAGGGATGCAATATTCGTTTTTACGTGCGGAACCTGAAAAACCATCTTGTGATCGACATCCAAACATTGATGCACAAGTTCAAGAGCAGATGAAAGCCAATGCTGCCGATGAATTTGCAAGTATGTTTGGTGCGGCTTCTGAAGCTGATGTTCGTGCGTCTTTATTAGCCGCACAGCAGCAGTGTGAAGAAAAATACCAATTCTATGATAAAGCAATGAAGCACTTGGAAAACCATCCAAGTATTCGTACTTATCGTAAAGTTGAAACCACTTTCTTTGGGATCTTTAAATTAGGTTCTGAAAACCAAACTGTTATTTTATTAATCATGGTGTTGTTTGCTTCAATTACAGCATCTTTACGTTATCACCACATTGGTTTACGTGCACCAAAAACTAAAATCGACTTCCGTGTCTATTCGGCGTTGATGGTTGCTGGTAATGCTTTACTCAGTTATTCCGTGATTAGCCAATACCATTCAGTATTGAATTCAGGTGTTGAAGTTGCTGGAAAAACGGCAGTTTTGTATTGGTTGTGGATTGCATTATTTGTGTCACTGACCATTATCAGTATTTTCCAATTCATCTTTATTCCGAAGACAGCACAGCCGAAGGGTAACTTTGGTTTGGCGCTACTGAGCGTTCCTCTGTATGCGTTTATGTCTTTGGTGACAGGGATTGTATTTACCTTCTTCATGGATTATCCAATGGGGCAAGGGATCTACTTAGGTATCTTGGTGGAGTTCTCAGGTATTTTCTTAAATCTGGCATTGTTCATTTGGGCGGGTATGTTACTGACCCAAACACGCGTGATGGATTTATTCTTAAATATCTTACGTCCGTGGAACTTGGCGCCAGAAACCTTGACTTGGCTAATCTTGATTGCAGCAGCGATTCCAACAGCATATACAGGTGCTTCGGGGATTTTTGTTATTGCAGCGGGTGCGATCATCTATAAAGAAGTCTGGAACTCAGGTGCACGCCGTCAATATGCCTTAGCCGTATCAGCAATGTCTGGTTCTTTGGGTGTGGTGATTCGTCCATGTTTACTTGTAATCCTGATCTCGATGCTGGACAGCCGTCATGTGACATCGACAGAATTATTTGATCACGGTATCTACGTCTTCTGGTTAACAGCCTTCATCTTCTTGGGTGTTTCTCTGATTCTTGCAGAGGAAAAGTTCCGTGTAAACTCACCTAAAATCGCTGTGCCAGGGATGTTACGTGCCTGTGTACCTGTGATCCCGTATATCATCATTGGTTTTGCTGTGGTGATGTTCTATAAGCTTGCTTTAGATACGTCAATCAATGAATTTACTGCGCCAATGATTTTACCGTTGGTATTGATTGCAATGATCTTGTTTGACAAGTTATTTGCCTCAAAACTTGCACCTGCACCAGTGGTGGATGCGAAGCATGAAGCTTTGGTTCGTGAGCATGAAAAGAAATCAGAATTCTTGAAATCACATGATCCACACGGGAGCAAGAGCTTTGGTTTTGGTGGAGCATTACGTTTTGCAACCTCAGAAACGGTCGGACATATTGGTGCATTAATTCTATTAATGGCATTGTCTGCAAGTGTTGGTGGCTTAATCGAACGTGCAGAAGTGGTTGAATTATTACCAACACACTTGGGTAATATTTATATTTCACTTGCCTTTATTGCACTGTTACTTGCGATTATTGGTATGACGACCGATCCATTCGGTGCGGTGATTTTAGTTGCTGCAACTGTTGCGCCTGTTGCTTACGAGAATGGCATCCATCCAATTCACTTCTGGATGATTGTATTGGTGGCATTTGAATTTGGTTATGTAACGCCGCCTGTTGCCTTGAACCACTTACTGACGCGACTCTCCGTCGGGGATGAAGAGGTCTCGGCCGCCGATAAGGAAGCGAAAGAGAAATACACCAGTTTCTACTTCCGCTATGAGCGTTGGTTGTTGCCGATTATCGTCTTGTTCTCATCGTTGGTGTTGGTGACATATGCGCCGTATATCTTCCAGATGTTTGGTTGGTATAAGCACTAATTATTGAAACCAAAAGAAAAGCAGCTTAGGCTGCTTTTTTTTATTGTTATTTTATTGAATAGGTTAATCCATGAAAAAACTGAGTCAGGACGAATATCAGGCAACCTTTTTTCCTCCCATGCTAGATATCACAGAGAGTGCTGAGGAAATTGTAGATTTATGGGGATATGCTGATCTTGTGATTGAACAGCTCTATCATTCTTGTACTGCATGGGAATGGTATGTGAAACATATTTATGAAACTCAAGATGGGCAATTCCAGCATATTAATATCCCAGTGCCCTTAGATAATACCTATCTTGTTGTAATTATTGATAAGCCGAAACGGGAAATTCTAGGTCACTATGTACTGGATCTGCACCCTTATCCAAAGTCATGAACTTACAATACTGACTTTTTTGACCTTTGGATTAAAGGGCTACATAACAAAATCGCTGAGAGAATAATGCCAAAACCAATCACACTATATAAATCAGGCACTTCATTCCACAATAAAAAGCCCCAAATCCCTGCGAAGATAATCGCAATATAATTGACGGGTGCAATCTGCCCAGCAGGGGCAAGCCGATAGGCGTGTGACATAAAAATCTGGCTGACATTGGCGAGTATACCCGCGCCAATCAAAAACAGTAACTCCTGTAAATGATAAGGTCGCCATACCCAAAACATCGGAATGACAGACAATAAAGAACCAATAAAGCAGAAATAAAACACGATGCGTTCAGGTGGTTCGGTCTGTGTTAGGGCGCGAACGGTAACAAAGGCCATTGATGCCAACAAACTTGAACTGATCCCGACAATAGAGATCCAGTTTAACAAGCCTTGATCAGGCTTGGCGACACAGAACACCCCAATAAAACCCAAGCCCGCAGCACAGAGCATTGCTGTGGTGATTTTTTCTTTGAGAAATAGCCAAGCAATCAATGGAATAAAAATCGGGGAAGAATAGGTAAAGACCATCGCATTGGAGAGTTTTAAATGTGCAATGGCATAGAAAAAACCATACATGGCAGCAAGCCCAACAATACTACGCCACGTATGCATCCACAGTTTTTCTGTTTTTACAAAGCGGGTTCCTTGCTTGAAGATAAAAGGTAAAAACAGGATCAGCCCCACCACATTGCGGAAAAATACAATGGTGTAATTATCAACTGTATGTGAAGCATAACGAATACAAATGCCCATCACAGAGAAAAGCAACGCAGAAAGAGTAAGGCAACCAATCGCCATCATCAGGTTGCGATTGGTGGGTTGAGCATCCATAGCGATTCGGGTATTGGGAGATTGTGCTTATTTTATGCTGCTGCTGAGGTGAAAGGAATGAGATTTTCAGCTTAATGTCATCTCATTGCTTAGACGGCTGTTTCAGAAAACTGTTTCAGATAATCACTTGGTGTCATGCTGGTTTCACGCTTAAACATCGCACTAAAGGCGCTGGGGCTGTCATAACCCAAATCTAAGGCAACATTTAAAACTGGTTTGTTTAGGGACAAATCAATCATGGCTTGCATCAGCTTGGCTTGACGGACCCAATGAGAAAAATGCAGTCCAGTTTCTTTTTGGAAATGTCGTGCCAGTGTTTTACTACTGATATGCAGTTGTTCAGCTGTATCTTCCAGATTCCAGTTAAAGCTGAGATTGTCTTTAATTTTTTGACAGAGCTGTTGTAGGCGTGGGTTTTGAGGATCTGGCAAATTAAAGGCAAGGGCTGGCAATACCCGAACTTCGTCTAAGATTAACTGCAACAGCCTTTCATCACGACTATTCGGCTGGATTGCTGTTTCGATCTGCATCGCACTACTCATCAGCTCCCGTAGCAAAGCAGGAATGGCAACAACACGGCATTCTGAACTCAGATGGGTTTGTGCTGAGGTTTCTATAAAAATCCCTCGGGCTTTGACATCACCGCTGCTGAGTAAGGCATGCGGTTTATGCGCAGGAATCCACACGCCACGTCCAGGCGGGGTAATCCAGATGCCTTCATGGGTTTGTACTCGAATCACGCCTGATAGGGTATGAATCAATTGGATTCGATCATGGCTATGCCAATCTTCAATATGTCCATGTGGGTAGTTTTCGGAAAAGGCATAGACTGGATAGTCTAAATACCCATGTTCAAAGTTCTTTCCCATCGTAAGTACCTCAGATAAATTGTCTGTTTTTCGATAGTAATCGTCTTATTATCGAGAAATTATAAATTGATTGTTTTTTAGCATGATCAATACCGCAATGTATAGGTCTAGCACATGTTTCAGAAAGCTTATTTTTATCCGTTATTTGCCATTTTGTTCTGGGCGGGCAATGTGGTGGTCTCTAAAATGGCCAGCCATGCCATTTCTCCTGTCGCCATTACTTTTTATCGTCTGGTGTTGGCGCTCGCGGTGATGAGTACCTTTGTGTTGATTCCGGTTTGGAACAATCGACACACGATCAAGCAGTATTGGAAACAATTGGCATTGGGTGGTTTTCTGTCCGTATCTCTATTCCAGTTCTTGTCTTATCAGGCAGCATCCACCACAACGGCGACCAATATGGCGATTGTTACCGCCTTGATTCCTTTACTGACCATGATTTTAAGTAGTGTGATGCTGAAAGCTCGGCTGAGCTATGGCATGTTGTTCGGAGGCGCTCTATCTTTTTATGGCATTTTGTATTTGTTAAGTCATGGTTCAATTACCGATATCTGGAAGCAAGGCGTACATTTGGGTGATGGTTTGATGCTCATTGCTGCGGCAGGTTATGCCTTATATGGTGTATTACTGAAACGTTGGAAAATGCCGATTCCTGCGTGGCAATCGAATTTTGTGCAATCCAGTTTTGCCATTGTTTATGTATTGCCATTTTTTATATTTTTGCCTGCTTCGCAGATGCAACTGAATCAACAGACCATTCCACTAATTGTCTACGCCAGTATTTTTTCTTCAGTATTGTTGTCGTATTTATGGATAGAGGGGGTGAGACATTTAGGACCGAATCGAAATAGTATCTTTATGAATCTATTGCCCTTATTTACTGCGCTGATTGCGGTGGCTTTGCTGGGCGAGCATTTGCAGTTGTTCCACTATATAGGTGGTGGCTTAACCTTGCTGGGGATTTTGATTGCGCAAACCATTCAGAAACCGATTCAATTTAAATCAGCCTCAAAACACATTTTAGATTAAAAATACAGTTAAGAAAAAAGCTTTAACGGGGGTTAAAGCTTTTTTATTTTAAGAGTGGTTTTGAGCCGCAATCTGGGCTTCTAAAAGTTTGATTTGATCTTCTTTCAGCTTCAGTAAAGTATCTACATCGCTATTTTGCTGTTTCAAATCATGTTGCTGGTCTTGCAGTTGTTGATGAATATCATCCAGTTTAGCAATTTCTTCTTTAGCCAAGCTATCATTTGCAGGCAGAGGTGCTTTCACAATCGACTCTTCAACCAATTGGATCGGTGCAGCGACATCACTGCTCGCCGTCGTTACTTCTTCAGCTGTAGCTGCGGCTTCAGTTGGTGCTGGGGTAACGCTTTTTTCAGCAACAGGCTGAGTCGGTGCGGAGGTTGTGGCTTGCTGATCTTTTTGAGCTAAGAACCATTGCACAGCAAGGAACAGCACCACGACAATACTAATTCCACCAATTATCATCCATAATAATTTGGAATTTTCTGTTTGGTATGTGGACATCACTTTTAACCTTCTAGTCAAAATGACGAGGTTTGAATTGTATCACCCCGATTTCATCTGGCTCAGCGGGTTGTGCCTGTTCCACATGGGTTGGGCGTTTTTCGCTATAAGCACATTCGATACATTCAATCCACTCGTCATCCACAGTGATGATCTTAACCACACGATCTAAGGCCCCACATTTCGGGCATTTTGCGCCCGCGATGAACTGTCTTTTCATGTCAGTTAATTACACCCTGTGAACAATAATGACGTAGTTTAAGCGCTTTTATCGGTGTTCGTCCAACCTTGATGACGTAATAATGCATCTATTTTTGGTTCTCTTTTTCGGAAATTGCGAAACGCATCAAGCGCTGTATCTTTTCCGCCAACTGCTAGAATAAACTTTCTAAACTCTTTTCCGGTCTCGGTGTTAAAAACACCTTCGCTTTCGAAACGGTCAAATGCATCACTGGCCAAAACTTCTGCCCATTTATAAGAGTAGTAGCCTGCCGCATAACCGCCTGCAAAAATGTGGCTAAAGCTATGTTGGAAACGGTTATACGGTACAGCTGGAACCACGGCAAATTTAGCGCGAATATCATCCAGTGTGGCTTGAATTTGCTGACTGTTTAAGGCTGGTGCTTGGTGGTGAATACTCAGGTCAAACAATGCAAATTCAATCTGACGCAAGGTTTGCATACCCGACTGGAAGAAACGAGCATTCAACAACGCAGATAGCAATTCTTGCGGTAAGGTTTGTTTGGTTTCAGTGTGCTCGCTGAGTACATCTAGACTTTCATTGTCCCATGCCCAGAATTCCATAAACTGACTTGGTAATTCCACCGCATCCCATGCCACACCGTGTGTCCCTGCAACCGAGATGTTATCCACTTCGGTGAGCATATGATGTAAGCCATGACCAAACTCATGGAACAAAGTAATCACTTCATCATGAGTCAGTAGCGCAGGTTGATCGCCAATCGGTGGGGTGAAGTTACAGACCATGTAGCAAATTGGTTTTTGTAGACCATTGACTGTTTGTACACGAGAACGGAAACCGCTCATCCATGCACCACCACGTTTGCCATTTCGTGCATATAAATCAAAGTAGAAACCGCCGACCACTTGGCCTTGATCTTCAATTTCGAAATAACGGACATCATTTTGCCAGACAGGGGCTTGGCGCTCAACGATCTGGATCCCGTAAAGGCGTTGCACGATCTGGAATAAACCTTGTACCACTTTTGGTGCAGGGAAATACGGTTTAAGCGCTTCTTGAGAAAGATTGAACTGTTGCTGTTTCAACTTTTCAGAATAGTAGGTCGCATCCCAAGGTTTTAAGTCTGTAATACCATCTTGTTGTGCAATCTCTTTGAGTTCTGCAATTTCAGCAAGTGCTGGAGTACGCGCATGTTCTGCAAGATCAACCAAGAATTTATCTACGGTTTCGACATCAGGTGCCATTTTGCTGGCAAGAGAATATTCAGCAAAGTTATTAAAGCCAAGTAGTTGCGCCATTTCTTGACGCAAGCTCAGGATTTCCTCCATCACTGGGGTATTGTCAAATTCTGTTTGGTCGGATTGTTCTGAGGCACGGGTGACATAGGCCTTATACAGCTCTTCTCTTAATTCACGCTCATCGGCATAGGTCAAAATGGCAAAATAAGCAGGGAAGTCGAGTGTGGCAACAGCTTGCTCAAGCTCACGTTGTTGCCCATATTGTTTTAATAATTCAACACTGCTTTGCGGTAGGCCTTTGAGTTGTGCTTCGGTCAAAGGCTTGAAGTAAGCTTGGGTTGCATCGAGTACATGGTTCGAAAAGTCTGAAGACAACTGGGATAAACGTGCTGAGATTTCGGCATAACGTTTTTTGGCTTCACCTTCCAGTGCAACACCTGACAGTTTAAAATCACGTAGCGCGAGTTTAATGGCACTTTGTTGCGCTTCGCTCAGCGTTTGAAACGCTGCACTGTCATGAATCTGTTGATAGGTCTGATACAGTGCCGTATGTTGACCTAGTTGCGTATAGTATTCACTTAGACTCGGTAACAGGGCTTGGTAGACTTCACGGGTTTCCGCATTGTTCATCACGGCATTGAGATGTGACAAAATCCCCCACGATTCACTCATGTTATTTTCAAGTTGATCGACTTCTGCCAAGGTTGCCAGTTGGGCTTCAGGGCCTTGCGGAACTTCATTGAGTTGATTTAAGAAGTTTTGACCGTTTTTGATGGTCTGTTCAATCTGTTGTTTTAAATCGGCAAGTTGAATTTGATCAAATTGAGGAACGGGAAGTGTCGCTTGCTGGAGTGTCATTGTATTTTTGCCATATTCATCTTTAAACATAGTTATAGATGTAGGGCTTCGGAGGTGAGAAATCAAGGTTGATTGATTATTTATTCATTGGGTTTTGCGTTGTGATCTGAATTTCATCAATCGACAGTACATATGTACCGAATGTGCTGTGACGGGTAGATAGCTTTAATTTGAGTTGATGGTCCCTATACATTACATATTGTTTTGATGTAATTCTGAAAATAGGGATCCCTGAATATATTGTTTGAAAAGAATAAAGATCGGTATTTTTAGAGCGCCTTTTTACGGCTTGTGCTGATATTTCTATGATTTGAGGTTTTCCTAGCGTATATGTCCAGATCATTGGAAGCTTACTTGCCAAGTTGAGCCAGAGTATGGGAATAATAAATAAAGGGAAAATAAATAAAGCATGACGCTTAGGTTGTTTTTGTACACGCTCCCAGTGTCTAGGGATCACCCATTCCTGTCTCTTTTTCAAATAGAGAAAATAAATAAGGAGTAAGGCATAGAGAAAACCAGCAAAGATCAAGGTGACAATTTTTACCGTATAGCGAGGTGAAAAATTACTCCAAAATACAGAAATAGCTGCACCTATTGTGAGAAAAAAAAGAGAATAGATAAGTAATGGTGATAATAATATTTTGTGATACGGTAGTGAGTCATTCGGATTTTATTTATATTTAGAAATAGTCTATCTATTCATTATATAACAAAAAATAAGAGAGCCGAAGCTCTCTTGTTTTTTAAAATTACTCAGCCTTTGCTTTCGCATTCGACTTTTTCTTTTTCACTTTTTTCTTCGCCTTCTCTTTACTATCAGGTTTAGCAGAAGATTTTTTACTTGGCTTCTTGGTATAAGAACTTGGACTATTTTTGTCCTTTTTCTTACGCACAGGCTTTTCACCATCTTCACTGACTTTAGAAGTTGTCGATGGCTGTTTGCCAAATACTTCTTCAGTTGCTGAAGCACGCTTCGAGCTAGAAGGATTCGCAGTACGTGGTGCTTTCTGACGAATTACACGACCCAAATGTGTCAGCTGTTGTACCAGTTGGAAGTCAATTTTACGTTCTTCCAAGTTGACACCTGCCACTTGGATCTTCACTTCATCACCAAGACTGAATGACTGTCCACGGTTTTGACCAATCAAGCTTTGGCTGGCTTGATCATAAAGGAAGAAGTCTTCACCGAGCTGACTGACATGGATCATGCCATCGACATATAAATCTTTGAGTGTGACAAATAGACCAAACTCAGTGACAGCACTGATTACCCCGACAAATTCATCACCGATATGCTGTTGCATATAGTGGCATTTCAACCACATGGTAACACTACGTGATGCTTCATCAGCACGACGTTCTGTCTTGGAGAAATGTTCACCCGCATCATCTAAAGCGGCACCTGACAGTGGATACACTTTTTTGTCTAAATACGCTTTGATCGCACGGTGTAATAATAAGTCAGGATAACGACGAATCGGTGACGTGAAGTGGGTATAGGCTTCATAAGCAAGACCGTAGTGGCCTGCATTCTTCGCACCATAGTAGGCTTGCATCATCGAACGTAACAACACCGCATGAATACTTGGTGCATCTAAACGATCTTTGGTTGCTTCAATGACGGCTTGATAATCTGCTTGAGTTGGCTGTTCAGGGAATGGTAGACCAAGCAATTTCACAAAGTCACGCACTTTCTGAATACGTGAAAACTCTGGTGCTTCGTGCACACGATATAACATCGGAATATCATGTTCTAAAGCATATTCTGCTGCAGCAACGTTGGCCAGCAGCATACATTCTTCAATCAGTTTATGTGCATCGTTACGACTACGTGGCAAGATTTCTTTGATCCCACCTAACTCGTCAAAAGTCATATAGGTTTCAATGGTTTCAAATTCCATTGCATGACGTTCAGCGCGTAAGCCTTTTAGTGTTTGATAAAGCTGGAAGAGTGTATTGAGTGACTTGTGAATGCTCTTATCTTCAGGGATCGCATTGGTTGCCCCCTCAAAATACTGCCCAACTTGGGTATAAGTCAGACGAGCTTTGGAATGCATCACCGCAGGGTAGAACTCATAACCTGTGACTTTACCTGCACGAGACAGTTTTAAATCACAGACCATACATAAACGGTCAACATGCGGATTTAAAGAACACAAGCCATTTGATAGCGCTTCTGGAAGCATAGGCAATACAAAGTGCGGGAAATAAACCGATGTACCACGTTCTTCTGCTTCTTCATTTAATGCAGAGTCTAAACGGACATAATGACTAACATCGGCAATCGCAACGACAACACGATAACCACCGCCTGCACGTTTCTCTGCAAAGACTGCATCGTCAAAATCTCGAGCATCTTCACCATCAATGGTGACTAATGGCAAATCACGTAAATCAACACGTCCTTTCAGATCTTTTGCTGAAGGTTCTTTAAAACTTTCAGCTTCTTTAATGACAGCATCAGGGAACTCATATGGCAAACCAAACTCTAAGATGGTCTGCGGAATAATAATCTCGGTATCGGCTTTGTCTGCCATCGATTGCACGATATGACCTGTCGCCAGTTCTTCGCGTGTTGGATAGTCATCAATTGCAACACGGAGCATATCCCCAACTTTAGCCTTGGCATGCTCAATCAATTCTTTTTCTAAAGTAATAGGTTGATGTTGGTTTGGATTCCCTGGTTGAATGAAGTATTCACCTTCATGTTCAGACAATTTACCAATAATTTGTTTAACGCGATGTTGTACCACTTCACTAATAAAGCCCCAAGGCTTACCTTTACGATCAACTGAGGTTTGACGCACTTTAACGCGGTCGCCATTAAAAACTAGGCGAAGTTCACGTTCAGGTAAAAGGATATCGTCCTGACCTGCAATATTGGCAGTACCTAGACCTTTGCTATTGATATAGACCGTTGCTTCATGAGTTGGCAGATCGGTTGCCGGTTGGTATTTAAAACCATCCTTCATAAGTTGCCCATCACGAACCATGGCGCTTAAACGGTGATTCAAGGCATCAATGCTTTTTTGATCGGGGATATTAAAGTGGTCAACCAGCTCTGCATGGGATTGTGCAGTTTGTAATTGTTCTAATGTAGTTAGAATAAGAGTTCGGCTAGGAATAGGATTATCGTAACGTTGCGCTTCTGCTTTTGCTTCGGGATCGGCCCAATTTTTAGTCATATCGTTTCAATTCACATCTGGCAGATCGGTTTAGCATAAGTCATTCAAACTCTAACTGCACGTCAAAGATTGCAAGATTCTGTTTATTGCTCCGATCTGAATAAAGGAGAGAACACTATATTAACAAGCGTTGAACTAAAAAATGCTGAAAAAATGTGGAAATTGGTTAAAAAACATTTGATTGAGCTTAAAAAGTAGAAAAAAACAGGAACATCCCTTGTGTAATGTGGTTTTAGTTTGTATTATTGCGCTCGTGTTACGGTGAGATGGGTGAGTGGCTGAAACCACATCCCTGCTAAGGATGCGTACGGGTAACTGTACCGAGGGTTCGAATCCCTCTCTCACCGCCACTTTACTTAAAGCGCTCATAGCTCAGCTGGATAGAGCACTTGGCTACGAACTAAGGGGTCGGGAGTTCGAATCTCTCTGAGCGCACCAAGTAAAGATTTAATGTAACACACGCCTGAATAGGCACATAAGTAATGCGCTCATAGCTCAGCTGGATAGAGCACTTGGCTACGAACTAAGGGGTCGGGAGTTCGAATCTCTCTGAGCGCACCAACTTAATAGAAGAAACCGCTTAATTGCGGTTTTTTTGTGCCTGAGTTTTTTGATTGAATATGAATTAAATAATAAATATAAAAAAAGCCGCTGAGATCAGCGGCTTTTTAGCTAATCTATTTTAGAAGTGATTCACTGAACTGAATAGATGATCTGTAAGACTGCTGAGTGGGGATTGAAGAGATACAAGATCTGTTAAAGAACCACCATTTGGATTTGGTTCGCCTACAGCGATGCCAGAAGTGACGGTTCCAGTCAATGCATCTAAAATTCCGTCTATACTACCATGAAGACTGTAATCCCCATTTCCAACACTGACGCTAATTAGATTATTGATACTCTCTAATGAACCATCGCTGAATAGGGTACTGACATGATCTTGTAATGTGTCTACTGCAATGTTGCCATTGCTAATGACCGTTTGAATCGGTTGAGCAATTCCTGCGATAACGTCTCCGCTATTTGCACCATTATTAATGGTTCCAAGAATATCTGTAATCACACTTAGACCACCTTCACCACCAATACCGCCAGTAATCCCACCGATAATGCCAGTGATCGCGCCTAAAGGACCACCTTCACCGCCACCAATTCCACCAGTGATACTACCGATAATACCAGTGATTGAGCCTAAAGGACCGCCTTCACCGCCACCGATTCCGCCAGTAATACCACCAAGGATGTCAGAGATTGAGCCTAAAGGACCGCCATCACCACCAGCAATACCGCCAGTAATCCCACCGATAATGCCAGTGATCGCGCCTAAAGGACCGCCATCACCACCACCGATACCGCCAGTAATGCCGCCGATAATGCCTGTGATCGCGCCAAGAGGACCGCCTTCACCACCGCCAATACCACCAGTAATGCCAGTGATCGCACCTAAAGGACCACCTTCGCCACCACCGATACCACCAGTTACACCGCCGATGAGGCCACCGACATCAGTGAGGTCACCAGCAATATGCTGAACCAGACCAGAAGCCGTTGAACCATTATTAATCAATGTGCCGACAACACCTGTGAGCGAACCCGCAGCACCACCAATATCAGCACCTGCTAAATCAGAAATTGCTTCCAATGTACCGTTTACTGTATCGCG